>CAVYRS010000002.1:0-856579 GCA_963770995.1 uncultured Acidobacteriota bacterium
AGGCTATCATTTCGCTCCGAAGGAGTCATACGTGAGAACCTACATCACGCTTGCGGCTGCCGCACCGTTCCTGGTCGCTTTCGCATCGGCCGCCGCGCAGTCTCCTCCGGCATCGGCGGACGTCTTCGACCGCGTCAAACACGGCTACGCCGAATCGCAGGCGGAGTGAAGATTCACTACGCGTCGCTCGGCGAGGGCCCGCTCGTCGTGATGATCCACGGCTTTCCCGACTTCTGGTACTCGTGGCGCGACCAGATGGCGGCGCTGTCCGGATCACTTCCAGGTGGTCGCCATCGATCAGCGCGGCTACAACCTGAGCGACAAGCCCGAAGGGCGTCGAGAACTACGACATGCGCCTGCTCGTCGGCGACGTCGCGGCGGTCATCCACCACTTCGGCCGCGACAAGGCGACGATCGTCGGCCACGACTGGGGCGGCGTGGTCGCCTGGCAGTTCGCGATGAACCTGCCGCAGATGACCGAGAACCTGATCATCCTGAACCTGCCGCATCCGAACGGCCTCACCGCGAGCTGCGAATCGAACAAGGCACAGATCAAGAACAGCGAGTACGCGCGAAACTTCCAGACCAAGTCGCCCAGCGATCCGACGGTCTTCTTCGGGCGGCCGATGACGGCCGAGAACCTGTCAGGGTGGGTACGGATCCCGAGGCGCGCAAGCGACTACGTCGAGGCGTTCGGGCGATCGGACTTCGAGGCGATGCTGAACTACTACAAGCGCAACTACCCGCGCGGCTCCGGCGCACGACGCGCCGCCACCGCCCGAGCCGCCGAAGGTCAAGCCGCCGGTGCTGATGTTCCACGGCCTGAACGACACGGCGCTCATGCCGACGGGTTGTCGGGCACCTGGAACTGGCTCGAGAAGGACCTGACGCTGGTGACGGTGCCCGGCGCCGGGCACTTCGTGCAGCAGGACGCGGCCGACCTGGTGACGAACACGATGCGGTGGTGGCTGACGATGCGGAGCCCGGGGGCGCCAAGTGATGCCTAGATTAACGCAAAGCGCGGAAAGCGCGCAAAGACCGCTAAGACAAATTAATGCTTTGCGATCTTCGCGGCCTTTGCGTTCTCAACACGCTCAGAACGTCAGCACCACCAGCGAAAAATCGTCCTCGAACGGTCCTGGCGCGGCGGCCTGCTTGACTGGCTGATACACGCGTTCGGCCTCGTTCGTGCCGGCGATGGTGGGCTCCGTGAGCAGCGGCACGAAGTCCGGCAGTTCCCCCCGACTGTCGTCCTTCGTCACTATCTCGTAGGCGCCGTCGCTGAACAGGAAGAGGGTGCTGGCGGGTGGCAGCGTCGTCTGCAGCACGTCGGAATGTCTGGTCGGGCAGCAGCCCGATCATCAGCGCCGGCGCGCCCACCGGCTGCGCTTCCTTCCGGTCCTCGGGCACGAGAAACGCGGGGCCGTGTCCCGCGGAGCCGTAGGTGAGCGCGCGCGTGCCGATGTCGTAGACGCCGTGGACCAGATCGGGATGCACATTCGCCGTGGCTGTCCGACGGCAACCGGGCGTTCAGGCTGGCGAGCACTTCCGCCGGGTTCCGGAAGTCGACGTTCGGCAGCGCGCGCTGTCGCAGCACGTTCAACAAACGCTCACTGAATGCATCGCCGACCCGACACTGTGCCCCGACACGTCCACGAGGTAGAAGACGAACGTGTTCGGGTCGAGCGACAGTGTACCGTAGGCGTCGCCTCCGAGCTGCGCCGACGGCGTGAACCGCCACGCGACGCGCACCGGGCCGGACGTGATTGGCGCGGGCAGCAGGGAGAGGACGTAGTCGCTGGCCTTCTTGATGTCGCGGTCGCAGCTCTTGGGCCTTCTTGACGTCGGCCCGGCTGCGGCGCTCGTACTTGAGCACCTGGCCGCCCATCTGGAGCCTCGACCCGTCTTTGAGGATCACGGTGCTGGACAGCGGTTCCCGCCGTCGAGGAACGTCCCGTTGGTCGACTGCATGTCCTCGGCAAACACCGTACCCGTTCACCAAGCGTCACGCGCGCGTGCAGCCTCGAGACGTCGCCGTCGTCGACCACGAGCGTCTGCCGCGCGCCGCGTCCGATGGTGATCGGCTCGGCGCCGATTTCAGCCGCTTCCCCGGTTCGGTCCCCTCGAGCACGACGAGGTAGTGCCCGATGGACTCGAACGCCAGCCGCGCCATCGGGGCCCGATCCCGCCGGATGAAAATCGTGCGTTCGGAGGGTTCGTCGTCGAGTTCAGACGGCGTCGACCGTCAGTGCCTCGGGTCTGCTGGGGCGCGAAGGACATTTATACACCGGGCGGCGGCTCAAAATGCGCGCATCGAGAACGCCATTACGAAATCTTGTCGAGCCCTTCCGTCAGTTCGATGTAGGTGCCCCACGGATCGGTGATGAACGCGATGGCGATGCCCAGCGCCGGCACGTGCGGTACGGCACGGCCAGCTTGATGCCGTCGGCCTCCAGCGTTCTTGCAGAAGGCCTCGAGGTTCTTGACCTCGAAGCCGATGTGATCGAGCGGCGCTGCCCTGCGTGGCGACGACTGGAGCCGGCGACGACGAGAAATTCAATGCGATGCCCGGCAGAACCGCGGCAGGAAATGCTCCGCCGATCCGGGGCTTCGCGCCGAACGTCTTGACGTACCAGTCCCGCATCTCGGTGTTCTTCGGATTGAAGAAGTGGACGTGGTGCAGCGTGATCGGAACGGTCTGCTTCGGTCTTCGACGAATTCGACCTTGATGTCGTCCGGCGCCTGCGCGAACGCGATCGACGCGCCACCGGCTGCAGCGGACCGGCGATGTCGTCCTTCACCTGGCGATCGGGCGCGCTTCCGTGCTCGTGATCATCTTGAAGCCGTTCGCCTTGACCTTGTCCACCATCTGCCGCAGGTTCGGCACCGAGAAGCCGATGTGGTTCACCGTCGTCCCGCGCGTGCCGCCGGTCGGCGCCTGGGTGGCCGAAAAAAGATCAGCACGTTGGGAAACTTGACGATCTCGGTGTTGCCCGTGCCGACCTTGATGCAGCGTCCGCCGAGGGTGTCGACGAAGAACTTCTTCTGGGCGTCCAGGTTGGCGGTGTTCAGGTGGTGATGTCCGTAGACAATTGGTCCATCTTTGGCGGCGGTGAGCTGGCCGAACGCCGGCTGAAGCCCTGGAAAACAGCGAGCACGGCAGCGATCAGCGCGAGCGTGACTCATCCTCACCCCCTTCTGAAGCCGCCATCATAATGCACTCGAACGACCCCGGGCCGGTCTGCTACTATTTCCGGCGAATTTGGCCAGACAGTCTCATTCGAAAAGGAGCCGGAAGATGGCGCTAATCGTCCGATATGGAACCGTCACCGTTCGGGAGTCCCCGCACTGTCGGTGCCATGGTGATCGCCGCACCGGCCCCGCGCGGGCCGCTGACCGGACCCGTCACGTTCTCGAAGGACGTCGCGCCGATCTTCCAGGCCAAGTGCCAGTCGTGCCACGAGCCGGGATCGATCGCGCCGATGTCGCTCGTCACCTACGAGGACGCGCGGCCGTGGGCGCGATCGATCAAGGCGCGCGTCGCCGCGCGGCAGATGCCGCCGTGGCACATCGACCGCAGCGTCGGCGTCCAGAAGTTCAAGAACGACATGTCGCTCACCGACGAGCAGATCGACACGATCGTCGCGTGGGTCGATCAGGGCGCGCCGAGGGCAACCCGGCCGACTTCACGGCCAAGCCGGTCGTCGACGGCGCTCTACTGGCAGGCCGAGCGCGACGGCTACGGGCCGCCCGACCTCGTCGTCAAGTCGCGCCGAGTGCAGACGATGCCGGCCGTGCACCAGGATCGAGTGGTGGCGTCCGGTCAGCGACATTCCCGATCACCGAGCCGCGCTGGGTGAGGATGGTCGAGATCCGTCCGTCCAACATCCAGGGCCGCAAGATCCTGCACCACTCGATCGCGTATCACGTGCTGAACCCGGACGAACGTCGACGCCGTCAACACCGGCATCGCGTCGCGGCCGCCGCCGGCGCGACGCCGACGATCGCGCACGACCTCGTCAACCGCCGGCCGCAGCTGATGGAGTGGGCGATCGGCAAGGGCTACGACCGCTACATGGAAGGCACCGGCAAGCTGATCATGCCGGGCGAGAAGATCTCCTGGGACCAGCACATTCACGCCGTCGGCGAGGAGATCACCGGCGGCTCGGAGCTCGGCCTGTGGCTCTATCCGAAAGGCCAGGAGCCGAAGAAGCGCAGCTATCTGATCGGCTTCACCGGCCTGAAGAACGGCCCGGCAGGCGCTCGACATCCCGCCGAACTCGATCGCCCACACCGAAGGCTTCACGGTGCTGAAGGAGAACACGATCATCACCAACTTCCAGCCGCACTTCCACCTGCGCGGCAAGGCGATGCAGGTCGAGGCGATTCTGCCCGACGGCCGCACGCAGATGATCAGCTACGTCGAGAACTTCAACTTCAACTGGATGACCAACTACATCTACGCGGACGACGCGGCGCCGGCGTTCCCGAAGGGCACGATCATCCACGTCACCGCGTTCTACGACAACACGAAGGCCAACAAGAACAACCCCGATCCGGATCAGTGGGTCGGCTACGGCGACCGCACGGTGGACGAGATGGCGCACGCGTGGATGAACGTCGTCTACCTGACCGACGCCGAGTACCAGGAGTGGCTGGCGCAGCACAAGAAGCCGACGACCAACGACGACCGGCAGCAGAACGCAGCAACCGTAGCCGCACGTGAGGAGCGCGATCATGATCATGCACCGACGACTGCACTCCAGGCTTCCATGAATCGAGCTCGTCCTGCGCCTGGTGCGCGGCCGCGCGCGCTCGTGGCCGGCGTCGTGGTGTCCGCTCAGCTGCCGAGCACGCCGCCGAAGGAGTTCGGCGCGAGCGTCACGCCGGCGTACGACGGCTGGTACGACAATCCCGACGGCACGCACACGTTCCTCATCGGCTACTACAACCGCAACACCGAGCAGGAAGTCGACATCCCGATCGGCCCGAACAACCACTTCGAGCCGGGCAATCCGGATCGTCGGCCAGCCGACGCACTTCCTGACGAACCGCAACTTCGGCATGTTCATCGATCACCGTGCCGAAGGAGTTCGCCAAGACCGAGAAGCTGTGGTGGGTGCTGACGGTCAACGGCGTGACGCAACGCGTGCCGTTCTACATGCAGCCCCGACTACAACATCACGCCGTCAAGGCGATCGGAGGAGAGCCCGGGCGGCGGATACAACACGCCGCCGGTGCTCCGCTTCGCGGAGCACGGGGCCGTCGTTCCAGAGCCCGGCGGCGACGTTCGCGACGGCGATCGCGCGCACGGCGACCGTCGGCACGCCGATGCCGCTCGACCTCTGGGTCGACGACGATGCGCTCTACAGCAGCGGCTCGAATGCGCCGATGAGCAACGCCGCGCCGCCGGTGAACGTGACGATCTCGAAGTATCGCGGTCCGGGCGACGGTCACGGTCGCGGACGCGCGGCCGAAGTTCGAGACGCTCAAGGGCGGCAAGGCCGATCGAGCCGTACAGCGGCAAGGCGTCGACGACCGTCACGTTCAGCGAGCCGGGCGACTACATGCTGCACGTCACCGCGAACGACTACTCGGGCAACGGCGGCGGCGGCGCCGGCTGCTGCTGGACCGACGGCTGATCGTCAAGGTCGACCGTCACGGGGGGCGACACGTACGCGCTGAGCGGGTAGCTCGCGCGCGTGCGCGCTACGTCAAGTGAGATGCCGTGCAAGTGACGCCGGGATTTTCTGAAGATGATGAGTGCGATCTGGCGTCGCGGGTCTGCCTGGCGCATCGCCTGAACGCTCGTCCTGAGCCTGTCGAAGGACGAGCCGGAGCGCTGTGGTTCGACAGGCTCACAACGAGCGTGTACGATCCCGGGGCGACGTTCGAGATCCGAGTCACCGAGGTCGAGTTCCGGCGCACGGCGACGGGACGCCCGCTGATGGCGCGCATCTACCAGCCCACGGGGCCGGTCCCTTCCCCACCGTCCTCGATTTGCACGGCGGCGCGTGGAACGGGAAGGATCGCCACGCCGAGGAGCCGATGGATCGCGCGCTCGCGGCGAGCGGCGTGCTCGTCGTCGCCATCGACCTGACGCTGGCGCCGGAGGCGCCGTATCCGGCATGCGTGCAGGACGCGAACTACGGCGTGCGCTGGCTGAAATCGAAGGCGGCGTCGTGGAACGGCGACCCCTCGAAGATCGGCATCTACGGCAGCTCGAGCGGCGGCCACGTCGCGGAGCTGCTCGGGATGCGTCCGCGCGATCCGCGCTACAACGCGATCCCGCTGCCCGAGGCGCCGAACGTCGACGCCACGGTCGCATACATCGCCACGCGGTCGCCGATCAGCAACACGTTCGCGCGCTATCAGAACGCGGTGGACAAGAAGCGCGAGCCGATGATCGCGAACAACAAGACGTTCTTCGTCCCGTGGGACACGATCCACGAGTCGAACCCGCAGGAGATCCTCGAGCGCCACGAACGCGTGACGCTGGTGCCGCTGCTGATCATGCAGGGCGCGCTCGACGACAACGTGCTGCCGGCGGTGCAGGAGAAGTTCGCGGCCACCTACCGGGCGGCCGGCGGCTCCTGCGACTTCCACGTGTTCGAGGACAGCGAGCACGAGTGGGTCGCCAAAGAGAGTCCGCAGACCGACCGCGCGCGCGAGATGGTGAAAGCCTTCATCGCGCGCCACGTCAACGCGTAGAGTGCTTCGGGTGGGCAGCCCTTCGACGCTCGTCCTGAGCTTGTCGAAGGGCGAGGTCAGGGCAGGCAAGGGCAGGACGCCGGGCTAAACGCTGCGCCACATTTTGTGACGATCGCTGATCTGCGGCGCTTCGCCGTCGCCCGAAGTCTCTTCCCGCCAACCACGCTGAAGCGTGCCCTCGACAACGCTCGGCTACGTGCAGGCGGATCCGATTCGCGCGCCCGCGCGCGCGCAGGACCTGACGCTGCGTCATCGCGTGAAGGGCTACCGTGCCGGCGATCTCGAGCGCCACTACGCCTCGCTCGATATCGAAGAGGATTTCTTTCTCAACTACGGCTTCGTAACGCGGCCGCTGCAGGCGCTGATGCACCCGCGGTCGAAGAGCCGCGTGGACCGCAGGACGCGCGGCACTCTGGCGCAGCGGCTGCTCGCGTTCGTCCGCGAGCGCGGCCCCGTCCACCCGCGCGAGGTCGACGATCATTTCGCCCACGGCGCCGTCGTCAACTACTGGGGCGGATCCTCGAGCGCGACGACGCACCTGCTAGGGGAGATGCATTACACGGGGCTGCTGCGCGTGACCCGTCGAGAGCGGGGGATCCGCATCTACGGCACACACGAGCACGGCCTGTGCCGGGCGGCGCCGCCGAACGCCGCGCACGAGTCGACGCGCTGGTGGATGTGGTCGCGCGCATCTACGCGCCGCTGCCGGCGTCGAGCTTGTCGATCTTCACGCGGCGCCTGCGCTACGCGGTGCCTCAATGGACGAGCGAACTGAACGGCGCGATTCAGCGCGCGCGGCCGCGGCTCGCGCACGCGCGCGTCGACGGTGTCGACTGGTACTGGCCCGCCGGCGAGAATCCATCGGACGCCGAAGCGCCTGATCTGGTGCGGCTGCTCGCGCCGTTCGATCCAGTGGTCCACGATCGCGCCCGCTTCGAGCAGTTGTGGGGATGGGTCTATCGCTTCGAAGCGTACACGCCCGCACCCAAGCGTATCCGCGGTTACTACGCGCTGCCGCTCCTCTGGCGCGACCGCGTGATCGGCTGGGGCAACCTGTCAGTCAGGAACGGTACGCTCGAATCCGACCTCGGCTTCATCGCCGGCCGTCCGCCGCGCGACCGCGCGTTCAGACGGGAGCTCGAAGCGGAGCTTGATCGGATGCGCGTGTTTCTCGGCCTGTACCGACTCATGGACGGGCCGCTTAGCGTTCCTTGACTCCGAGGAACGCCGCGATCTGCTGGTTGATGAACGCGGCGTCCACGGGATTCCCGCCGCCGCCGGCCGTGTGTCCCCAGAGCGACGGAATCGGGACGAACTTCACCTTCGCGAGGAACTTGCGTTCGTACTCGGCGTCGCTCATCGGGAAGTAGAGGTCCGTCGTGCCCGGCATGTACAGCACCGGGATCTTGATCGACGCCAGCGCCTTCTCGATCTGGCCGTCGAACCCCGTCGTCTTCCCGATGTCGTGGTCCTGCCACGTCCTCGCGAGCTGAATGGCGTCGTTGAGATTGCGCGTCACCCAGCCCCGCACGCGATCGGCCATCACCTCATCGGCGTTTGCCCACTGCGGCTTGTACAGCTCCTGCCGCCACCACTCCTGCGAGTAGACCCACGCCGCCCAGTGGTGCCCCCACGCCTTGATGCCGTCGAGCGGCGGCTCGGTGTAGTCGCCGCCCTTCCAGCGCGGATCGGCGGTCAGGGCGCTGATCGCGCTCTCCAGGCGCACGCGGCCGTGGCCGTAGGTCTTCGCCGTGCCGCACAGCGCCACGATCGCGTCCACGTCGGCCGGATGGCTCGCGGCCCACTGAAACGCCTGCTGCGCGCCCATTGAGAACCCGATCACCGCCCGCAGCCGCTGCACGCCCAGGCCCTGCAGCACCCGCCGCGACGCCTCCACATCGTCGCGAATGGCCACACGCGGAAAGCGCGGACCGTCGTACGGCGCCGGCGTGTTGCTCGGCGACGAGGATCCGCCGCTGCCGAACATCTCGGTGGCGACAATGAAGTACTTCGCCGGGTCGAGCGCGCGATCCGGACCGACGAGGAACTGGTAGCTCAGCGCCCGCCCGCCGTACCAGGACGGCAGCAGGATGGCGTTGTCCTTTGCCGCATTCAGCGCGCCCCAGGTGACGTACGCTACGTGCGCGTTGTCGATGGAGACGCCGCTTTCAAAGATGAAGCGCCCGAGCGCGAAGCGCTGGACGGTTCTGTCCTGCGCCTGCGCGACCGATACAAGGGACAGCACGCACGCGATGACGATGCGGACGATCGAAAGGTGCACGCGCATGCCGGGATCCTGTCACAAATTCTCACTTCCGAGGAGCCGACGATGAAGCTCGCGATTCTGACGGCGGCCGCGACCCTGGTCGGCGAGGTGCTTCTCGTCAACGTGAAGGGCACGTGGGTCGTCGACGAGGAGCTCGTCGATCTCGTCCTGGGAAAATGATCGACCGTACAGAAAAAACCACGCGCCGTATGCCGGCGCGTGGCAGTTTCTACAACGGGATCTGATCCCGGACCTGATCCGGGATCAGACCCCAACGTTCCGCTGTCTCAGCCCAACTCGATGTTGACGTTGCTCGACAGGAGGTTGAGCCCGCCCGAGATTTCGCACTTCGCCAGCAGGTTGTTCAGCATCCCGCCCGCGACGTTCTCGAGATCCGCGTCCGAAAGCTCGCCGTCTTTCTGGACGTAGGGCACCACCACGAACATCGTGTCCGGCGTCTCGACCACCGACTTCACCTTCAGGCTGCCGAGGCTGGAGCCGAGCTGCTTCTCGAGCACCATCTTCGGGTCGTTGATCAGGGCCTCACGGTACTTCGGGTTCTCGACCGCGAAACCGGCCAACAGGTCATGCAGCTGTCCACGGGTCATCGTCAGGGATTCGGCCATTGTCGTCACTCCTTGGGGCGACGCGCTCGGCGTCGCGAATTGTTGTTGGTTACTGGTTGACGTCGTCTTACGGGTCGTGCCCATTGACAGAGCAACCGCCATACCAGCGCGTTTTGCGCCGGTTTTCGTGAGTCAGGCAGGAAATCCCGCGGCCGTTCGCGTGGGGACTCCATGTCGTGGAGCCCGGGCGCCAGACGGCGCGCAGCCCGCCTCCATCGTTCGCGTTGGCGCTGTAGCGTTTTTCAGATCGGTGTAGTACGTGGGGTCCGCCTTTAGGCGTCCGGCTAAAGCCGGACCCCACGTACGACGATTTGCGGCTCTCGAACCGCTACATCGAAATGGAAACCGCGCTAGACGTAATGCCCGATCGCCATCAGCGCCAGCGCGATCGCTTGCAACAGGATGAGGATCTTGCCTCCGATGGCCATGCGCCGCTGCACCGCGCCCATCTGCTGAAGCAGCGCGGCGCGCTCGGCCCCTTCGCCGAGGCTCGGAAGACGGCCTCCGATCGCCTGGAGCTGCCCGACGCCGCGACCGATGACCCCGCCGCCAACCCCGCCCGCGAGGATGCCCGCGACACCGCCGATCCCGAACACGATGCCGGTGCGGCTGCCGCTGACGCCCGGGTCGAAGCCGCCGGTGAACCGCCAATAGAGATAGATGCCGGTCAGGACCGTCGTCGCGGCGACGATGCCCAGAAACCGCGTGACGCCGCGCCGCACGACGGCCGCCATCACTTGACCGCCCGCCGGTCCAGATTCGGCGATGGCCGGCATCAGAAAATACGAGGCGTACACTGCGGCGCCGATCCAGATCGCTGCAAGGAAGACGTGCGTGACGCGAACGACGAGAAACAGCAGGCTGCTTGGGCTCACGCGGCCGTCCTTTCCTTGAACTCGAACTCGTAGATCCGTCGCGGCGTGCTGGCTTCGTCGCTCGCGATCTTCCACACCGACCCCGCGCCCTGCCTGGTGATCGACGCGGTGATCGGCTGCTCTTTTCCGGCCAGCGTCACTGTTTTCTGCCCGTGCAACCCGTCGCCTGACACCGAGAGCGGCAAGTCCATCAGGATCGTGTCGCCGTCCACCTTGACGCTCAGCAGATACGCATTGGAGCTTCGCTTCAGTCTGACTTCGAAACTCTTGGTCTGCATGCTCGGCACGCCGAACGAGCTGACGCCGGTGACGATCGTCGACGACTCGGCGAACAGCACGGCATCCACGGTCGGCTGCGTGACTTTGAGCGTGCCGCTGCTGGCGCGCGCGCCCTGCGCATCGCGGATCGTGTAGCTGGCCTTCCAGGTCCCGGCAAACTGATCGAGTCGAGGTCCCTCGTCCGATCCCCCGCAGCCCGTCAAGAACGCAAAGGCCGCAAAGACCGCGAAGGCACGTTTCATGGATGGCACGGCGGGACGCGATTGGCCCACGGCATGGCTTCTTCGAGCGCGGCGGCAAGCTGCAGCACGAGATGCTCGTTGGCCGGTCGGGCGCCAAGCTGCACACCGATGGGCAGACCCGCGGAGTGCATCGCGAGCGGCAGCGAGATCGCGGGTGTGCCGAGGATGTTGTGCGGCAACGAGAACTGACAGGTGCCGATGAAAATCTTCTCGGCGAGATCCGCCATCGTGACGTCGGTCCGGCCGAGATTGTACGTGCCAAAGGGCTCGGCCGGGCGTGGTGTCGTGGGCGACAGCCAGATGTCGTAGGTCGCGAAAAACCGGCCGAGTCGACGCCGCGCGACGTTGAGGCCCAGCATCGCGCTGACGAAGTCCGCGGCCTTCATCTGTTTGGCATGTTCGTAAATCGTGAAGACCACGGGCTCGAGCGTGTCGCGGCCGATGGCGTGTCCGCTGCGCTTCGAGTAACCGGCGAGCCGCAAATCGAACCCGAAGAACCACACCGCGATCATGTGGCGCATCGTGTCGAGGCCGTCGAACTCGGGGCTTTCCTCGTGCACGTCGTGGCCCATTTCTGCGAGCACCGTCGCCGTCTGCTCGACTGCGCGCGCAACCTCCCCGTCGACCTCGACGCCCATCAACGGCTTTGTGGACCATCCAATGCGGAGCCGAGATGGACGCTGCCGCACCAGCGCCGCATAGGGCTCCGAGGGCCGCGGAATGAGGAACGGATCGCCCACCTGCGGCACCGAGACACAGTCGAGCATCACCGCCGTGTCGCGCACGGTTTTGGTCTGCACGAAGTTCTGCCCGAGGCCGTAGCCGTTTTCGTCCTGCATCGGCCCGAGCGAGACGCGGCCCCGCGACGGCTTCAGGCCGACGCCCCCGCAGAAGCTCGCCGGAATCCGAATCGAGCCGGCGATGTCGGATCCGTGCGCGATCGGCACCATGCCGGCCGCGACGGCTGCCATGCCGCCACCCGTCGATCCCCCCGCTGAGTAGCCAGGCCTCCATGGCGTCGACGTGTTGCCGTGCAGCGCACTCTCGGTCGTGCCGGACATCGAATACTCAGGCGCAGCGGCGCGGCCGAGAATGTTGACGCCCGCCGCCTTGAACATCTCGCACAGATAGCTGTCCTGCTGCGAGACCAGGCCACGGCACAACCGGCTGCCGAACTCGATCCGGCGCCCTTTTTCGTGCCCGAGGAAATCCTTGATCAGGAACGGCACTCCCCGGAACGGGCCGCGGCCGAGCGAGGACTCGTCGAGGCCGCCGATGCGATCCTCGTACGTCTCGACGACGGCGTTCACCGCCGGGTTGACGGCCGCGATCGCCTTCGCCGCCGTCTGCGCCAGTTCCTTCGGCGTCACCTGTCCGGTCGCGACCAGTTCGGCGAGGCCGACCGCGTCGTAGCGTGCGTACTCGGCGAGTGTCATTGAGGCGCTTACTGTTGCGGCCGCCGTACGGGCGCCGCCGTTATCGGCGTCGGCAGGTTCTTGAGCAGGAGCGGGTATACGTAGCCCGCGGGCAGCACACGATCCGGATCCGGTCGCACGCTGAGATACGTGACGTGATCGGTGATCTGGCTCCAGCCGTGCGCCACCAGGTTCGGGATGATGATGATGTCGCCTTCCTTCACGACGCGGCTGTATGCGCCGGCACCCGCCGTGCCGTTGCCGCTCGGCCCGTTCATCACGTTCGGCACGCCGGTGCTCGCGCGCTTGTTCTCGATCACGCCGCCGGTCGTCAGCACGCCGGATCCCGACACGATGATGTAGGTCTCGGGCGTGAAGTCGTGATAGATGACGGGAATTGGATCGCCCGGTTTGTCGTTGGTCGGCCCGCGATGGACGATGCCGACGCCGAGGTTGTACTTGCCCATGTCCACGACGCGCAGCTGCCGGTCGGGCGGGCTGGGCGGCGCGTTCTTCAGCACGTTGTCGATCTCGGCCTTCGTGATGTCGAACGCAATCGTCGGCGCGGCGCCGTTCTGCGCCGACACGACACCGCTCCAGGCGGACACCGCGAGGAGGACGACCGGGGCTGCCAGGATGACTCTCTTCATGACGCTCCTCCGCTGGTTGATGTGAATGACCGGATCTTCATTTGGCCGGCGGCTTGACGAACAACGTTGGATCGACGCGGACGTTGTGCTCCACTGTCGTGAACACAATGGTGTAGTTCTGGACCGGCGACGTGGCATCGATGCGGTGCGGCAGCTTGACGCCGTCGACGTCGCGGTAGTCGAGCAGGCTCGTGGTCAGTTCGACCTCGCGGCCAAGCTGCGGAACGTCGATCTTCACAACGCTCTCGAGCAACAGATAGTTGTCGGCGTCGATGGAAAAACGCGCCGGCGGCCCGCTCGGAGGTTCGAGAACGATCACGTACGCCTCCCGATCGCCGCCTTTCTGCTTGCCCGTCAGCTGCACCGTCGCGCCAAGCTCTTTGTAGTTCAAGAGCGGATGCGGAAACGCCCCGTTTCTCATCATCTCCAGCAGACTTCCCTCCATCGGTCGATTTCCCTGCAGTGTGTCGAGCACGTAGCCATCGACGCCGTCGAAGCGCTGATCGATCACCAGCTGTCCTGCTCCAAGCGCCGTCAGGTCCACGTTGATCAGGGTTCGCGACTTGTTCGGCGCCTCGTTCAGTGTCTCGACGGTGCCCGACATCGGGCCGGCCGGCGTCGACAGTGCGATGGTTCCGGTGGCGGACCGGGAACGCAGCTTGGCGTACGCTGCCCGCCCACCCGTCGCCGCGATGAAGCGCTCGATGACCTGATCGGCGGTCTGCGTGAAGGCATCCGTCGCTGCGAGGACGATCAGCGCGGCGAAGACGGCGAGTTTTTTATCCATGTAACCCCTTCCTCCGCGATGGCCCGCGGCACCTCATGGCCGCCGTCGAACTCGCGAAACGTGACATCGTAGCCCTGCGCCCGCAGCCCCGGGATGATCCGCAGGCTGGTCTGATCGATCGGCAGGATCTGATCGGATCCGCCGTGCGAAATGAAGACGCGCGGCCGGCCGCGGCGGGTGCCCTTGACCAGAAAGCCCGGCGAAAAGGCCACGACATGCCGGAAGAGATCGCCGTTGACCAACCCCAGCGACAGCGCATAGCTCGCGCCGTCCGAGAAGCCGCCGACGGCGACGCGCGCTTCGTCCACGTTCACGGTTTCGAACACCTTCTGAAGCGCCCGCTCGATGAAGGCCACATCGGGTCCGAACCTGCCGCGGATCGCGTCCCATGTGGAGCTGCGCGAATCGGGCGCGAGCACCGCGACGCCGGCCGCGTCCGCTGCGCCGCTCAAACGACTCAGAACTCCTTCGCCTCCGCCACCCGCGCCGTGCAGCAGGACCAGCAGCGGCATCGGTTCCGGACCCGGGTTGGGTGGCAGATGCAGCACCGCGTCGCGGCCCGTGTCGAGACCGAGCGCCTGCTCGCCCTGCGCGGAGGTCGTGACGCCGGCACGCGGGCGGGCGGTGAGGTGTCCGTCGGAGGAGTCTCCCACGTCCATTGTCGCGTCGCAGGCCGTGCCGAACACGAGCGAGGCGACAGCGCTGCCCGCGAGTGCGCCGAAGCGTCGCCGCGACACATCCGTGGGAGTCATACGCGAACGCCCGTGTCAGTCGCCGCCAGCACGTGGCCGCCGACGCGCGGCAGGCCGAAGCTTGCCACAAACGTCAACAGTCCGTACGCGATCATCACGAACGCGGGAGCGACATTCGATCCGCTGCTCCGGATCAGGCTCGTGGCCACCAGCGGCGCCGTGCCGCTGAAGATCGTGAACGCCACGTTGAACCCCAGCGCCACGCCGCTGAAGCGCACCCGCGTGGGAAAGAGATCGGTCAGGAGCACCGCGAATGTCCCGTTGAGCAGGCTCGCGCACGCCCCCGCAAGCACCATCAATAGCGTTGGCGAGATCGTGTGGCCGGC
The DNA here is from genome assembly GCA_963770995.1 of uncultured Acidobacteriota bacterium. Lineage (GTDB taxonomy): Bacteria > Acidobacteriota > Vicinamibacteria > Vicinamibacterales > CAVVIG01 > CAVSWN01. The sequence continues at coordinate 14,930 of CAVYRS010000002.1, forward strand.
CAACGCCGAGTAGAAAGGCCACGCCAGCACCACCAGCGTCACCGCGCCCAGGCGCACCAGCAGGTGCGGGCTCACGCGGTCCGCAAGGCGTCCGACCGCAAGAATTCCAAGCGCATGCACGATGACGCCCATCGTCTGCGACAGCACCGCCTGGCGCGGATCGTAGCCGAGCACGCCGGACATGTACGCCGCCATGTGCGCGAAGAACAGTCCCGTGAAGCCGGCGGTTGCTGCCAGCGATCCGACGCCGATGACAACCGGCGCCAGATGGTGTTTCACCACCTCCTGAAACGGCTGGCGGGCGGCCAGCTGTTTCATGCGCGCGAACTCCGGAGACTCCTCGAGCGAACGGCGCAGGACGAAGCTCACCAGACCGCCCAGACCGCCGAGGACGAACGCGATCCTCCAGCCGAACGTCGCGACGAGATCCGGCGGCAGCCAGGTGCGAACCGCCAGGCTCACGCCGGTCGCGGCCGCCACGCCCATCGTGACGCACGAGAACACGACGCCGCAGACCGACGGCGCGTGCCGCGGCGCGGTCTCGACGACGTAGGTGAGCGCGCCGGGGAGCTCGCCGCCGAGACAAAATCCCTGGACGAGCCGCAGCGTCACCATGAGGACGCTGGCGGCGGCGCCCCATGTCGCGAAGGCGGGAACGAGTCCCATGCCCAGCGTTGCCCCTGACATCACGAACAAGGAAATGAGAAACACGCGGCGCCGGCCGTAGCGATCACCGAAATGACTGAGAACGATCCCGCCGATCGGGCGGGCGAAGTACCCGACCGCGAAGGCGCCGAACGACACCATGAGCGAGATCAGCGGCGTGGGATTGGGAAAGATCGCGTCGGCGATGTCTTTGGCGAAGATGCCGAAGATGACGAAGTCGTAGAACTCGAGCGTGCCCCCGAGGCTCGCGAGCAGCACGATGCGCCAGCCAGCCGCGCTGATACGCGGTGCGGTCAACGGCGCGGTCGCATCGGCCTGGGGCACGCGGGTGGCGATTATAATCCGCGGTGGTCCGGCTCAAGCCCGGCCCTCACGATCAGTACAGGAATGGTTGGCTGTTCAGGCACCGCGGTTTCCTCCGTCCTCTCTGGCGACCTCCGACGATTCAGTGTGTCCCATCGTCCAGATCGTGATACGAAATCAGCGCAATCGACTCCGACGCCACGGTGGCGCGCACACGCGGATCGCACAGAACGGCGACTTCCTGCTGTCGCTCGGCCACGTACATGCCAGGCGCATCCCGGCCAATGGCCGGATGACATCCGATCTCCGACGTTCCGTTCGGGAGCGTCCGGACGACGCCTATCAAGCGATCGACGCCGATCGCGGCGACCTGCGGGTGCCCTGTTTCTGTTTGTCCGTAGAACTCGCCACGGTATGTGACCTCCGCGTTCGCCCCACGCACGGGGATGCCGAGCCGATCGGCAACCTCGGCGGCGATGGTCCGCGCCGGGCCCCGCCGGTGCACATGCTGATGCGAATCGATGTGAGTGGGCTCGCGGCCAACGAGGCAGCGAAACACTTCGAGCTGACGCTCGATCTCGCTACGGACCGCTGCGAAATCATTCGGATCGACGATCTGATAGACAGGGAACCAGTCATTGTGGGCGTACGCCCATTCGCCGAGATCGAGGTGAAGGCCGACACTCAACGCTGGCGCGTGGCGAGCGTATTCACCCGCTGCACGCGCTGCTGGCCACCGCACCATCAGGCTCGCACTAGTGACGATTCCCGATCGATGGCACTGGATGATCCCGGCGTTTATGCCTTCAGTCTGTCCGAAATCGTCGGCGTTGACGATCAGGCGTCGGGTTGCGGGCGCAGCCGGAGTGGACCTGGTCATGTCAACGCGCGAGCGTCTCGGCACTCCGTTCGGCGGCAGCCACCCAGTCGAACGCGTGCTGCGGCGGAGGTCTCCAGGCTTCCGACCATCCGAGCATTCTGACGGCCAGATGCAGGCGGCAGCATTCGAGGTCCCGTTCGAATTCGCGGCGAGCGCTCGCCGACAACGGCTCGGCAGTCTCGGAGGCGCCGCAGTAGGCGCGCATCAACGCGCGCTGCGCAGCGGGCGCCCATCCCGTCGTAAGGGACGCCAGGTCGATCAGTCCCGGCGCGAACGCCGCCATTTCCCAGTCGACAGGACAGACGCGGAGCTGCGGGCCGGTGCCGCGGACCAGAATGTTGCACGGGTAGAACTCGCCGTGGATCAGCGTGCGCGGCATGTTGACGAGCCGCTCGACGACCGCGGCGTACCCGCGCGCAATCTTGTCGACGGTACGCTGAACGCGCCTGCGGCCAGCCGCGAACCGCTGCGCGCGTTCGAGCCACAGCCCGTAGAACGCCTCGTCGTAGACGAGCAGGCGGGCGGTGTGCACCAGCCGCGCCACCGCCGCCGATGCAAACGACTGGTGAAACTGGGCGATCCATCGGGCCGCCTTCTCCCAGACCGTCACGGCCCCGATGTGCCGCAGTTCCAGGCCGCGGACCCGTTCGAGAAACAGCCAGTGCCGGCGGATCGCCGAGTTGGCAACCGCGCCGTACCACGTGGCGGTGCCTGCAGGCGCGTACGGGAGAATCCACCGGTAGGTCTGCAATTCCCGGCGTGGTTCGTACAGGAACTCGGGTCGCGCCCGCCGCGCATTCTGGGCCATCGCCGCGGCGCTCAGATCTTTCATGACGAGTTGCAGTTCGGATCCATCCCCAAGCCGGAGATCGAGCTCGTCGACCGGAAAGCTCGAGCTGTACGGACTGCGCCGGCGATCGAGCGCCACGATCGCGCACCGTCGGCCGAAATGTCTCGCCAGCCGATCTTCGAGCTGACGCCGGAGCTCAGTCGATGGCTGCGCTGACGGCCAGCGCCGCGTACTGGTTCGCCCTATCATCCACGCCTCCCACACGTTCCAACAGCGTGCTCAACACGCGATCGGAGTTGAAATGCGCCTGCGCGAGCTCCCGAGCCCATCGGGAATGCGCCTCGAAGTTGCCGCTCGCCGCGTCGACGGCTGCGGCCGCTTCCTCTGCCGTGCCGAACGCCAGCAGGCCCGCGCCCGTCGGCAGATACGCGCCGAAGCTAGTGTCCTGTGCCACGACGGGTCGACCCGATGCGAGATAGCAGACACTGCGGTCGCTGAACCAGCCGCAGCGCGACTCGACGTACCCGCTCTTGGCGATTCCCAGTTCACCCTTCGAGGTCTGGATGAACTGCCGATACCCGTCGGGCGTGGCCGACAGGAACGGATCGGCAAGCGTCCATCCATGGGCGCTGAGCGCCGCCAGATCCTTGACCTCCGCGGGATGAATCGACAGCGCGGGCTCGAGACGGGCACGGGTCAGTCCCGGCAGATCGAAGAACCGGCGGAACGAGTGCGCGCGCTGGCCGTAGACGACGCCCCGATGGTGAATCGAGCCATAGCCGCGCCAATTGCCGACGGTCGTCCACGCCGCGCCTGGTGGGCACGGCGTGACCGGCCATTCGGACAGCACGATGGGTTGCAGCGTCGGCAGCCACGTACGCCCGCAGGTCGGCACGTCGCACACGGGGGTGCCGATCAGACAGCCGACCGTGGCGAAATGTGTGTGGCCGTCGAAACGGACGTCGACGGCGTCCACCGCATGCCACAGCTGATTGAACGCAGGGTCGAGATCGAGATAGAGGCGCCGCGGGATCGGCTCGAGCAATCGCGGGTCGGTGAGCATCCCCGACACGTTGATCAGCAGATCCGCAGACCGAGCCGTCTCGACGAGATCCCGGTACGACAACCCGATCGTCTCGCCCGAGTCCTGCCGGAGCAGCGCCGCGCGGGACGTGAGATCGAAGCGCGCCACCACGTCGCGGAAGTACTGCGCGGCGACTGTCGCCGCGGTCGGTCCGGCGCCCGGCTCGAGCAGCTTCTGCGGGAGCGGCTCGATCAGGAACACCTCGTGTCCCAGCTCGCGCAGCCCGAGGACGTACTGCAGCACCGCCCACGTGGCGCCGCCCTGATGCGGATCGCCCGCGACCATGCCGCTCACGATCACGCGCAGGCACTCGCGCATGGGAACCTAGAAGCCGTACCGCGCCGTCACCCAGAGACGGCGTCCGTTGAGCGCCAGGTTCGGCTTCCCGAACAGATCGGAGGTCAGGACGCCGGTGGTGCCGTACAGTCGGCTGTTGTTGAAGAAGTTCTGCACGTCGATGGTCAGGGCCAGGCCCTCTCTCAGCGTCTTCGTCGCGCTCACGTCCACGTTGGTCTGCCGCGGTTCGCGGCCAAGATTCCGCGGGATGAGGTCAGCCCCCGGCTGCGGATTGGGATTGAAGGCTCCGAAGTTGGTCTCGATGGCGCCCGGAGCGCCCGGCTCCGCGAGCGACGGCCTGTCGGTAAAGCGCGTGTCGCCGTCGTTGTCGAGCCCGGTCGTAATGTTGAACGGCCGCCCGGTTGCAATGGTGATCGACGCCGAGATCAGGAAGTCTTCCGTGACATCCAGGGTCCCGCCCACGACCAGCACGTGCCGCTGGTCGTCGAACGCCCATCCGTACTCGCTCGCGAGATCGTGGGAGTTGGCCGGCAGCGAGTACGGACCATCCGTGTCGCTGCGCTTCGTGCCGAGCGTGTAGTTCGCGAACAGCGACACGTCCTCGATGTTCTGCCGCAGACCCAGCATCAGTTGCTGCTGGAACGAGCGGCCCGTCGATTCGAACTGCAGGACGGGATCGGGCAGGCGCCCCCCAGTCCCTGGAACGGGAGCCGTGATGTTCCGCAGCCTCAACAGGTTGCCGCCTTTGTTGACCAGGTACTGCGCCACGGCGAACACGTCGCCCGGCAGTTGGCGCTCGTAGCTGATGGTCGACACGAGCGAGCGCGGATTCCGCAGATCGTCGGATTTCGCGTAGACGGTCGACTGCCCGCGAAACCCGGCGCCGATCGCGGCCGTCTCGTTCGTGAAAAACGGCGGCTGCTCGATCGTCAACAGCTGGCGATTGACGCCGTCGAGCCGCGTGACGTCGAACGAGACGTCGGGATCCACGCGCCGGTAGAAGACGCCGCCGCCGAGCTTGACCGCGTTCTTCCCGGCATCATCGAGCAGCCATGAGAAAGCAGCCCGCGGCGCAAGATTGAACCGCGCCTTCACGTCGTTTTGCATTTCGTGGCGCACGCCGTACGACAGCGTCATCCGCCGCGATCGCGACCAGTCGTCCAGCGCGAACCAGGAAATATGGCGCTGCTGGGTGGCCACGGCGGGATCGCCGCGGACGATGAAGAACTGCGACGGCCCGTAGCCTGGAATCCCGAGGCGCGTGCGCCGGTAGCGTTCCAGCGGCGAGATCGCAATCTCCTCGCCAGGAGTCCCCAGCGGCGCGCCGAACCGGTCGCGCTCGACGTCCGTGCCGAACGTGTAGGTACCGCCAAATCCCGAGCGATCGCTGCTGTTGATCCGCGTCGTCTCCAGCTGGGCCCCGGTCTTGATGGTGTGGCGCCCCCGCAGCATCGTGACGGTCTCGCCCGCCTGAACGCCGTACGTCGATCGATCGGTGCCGGCGAGCTGATTGCCGCCGCTGTTGAACGCGTCGAGCACGAGCACCGCCGGCGTCGTCATCAGAGGGGTGGTGGCAGCGCTGCCGCGAGTTATTTCGAAGCGAACATCGTTGACGAGCTGTCCGCTCACCGTCGTCCACCAGAGCCGCCCCGTTTCGTCGTTGGCTCGCCGGTCGTAGCCGTGTTCCTGGAGATCGAAGCCGCTCTGCAGGCCAAGGTTCCGATTCTGCTCGCCGGTTTTCGCGTACGAGATGTTGATCAAATCGTTGCGCCACTTCACGTCCAGCTGCGCCGATCGGGACTCGACGGCGGTCGGCGTCGAGATCGCGGTCCACAGCGGTTCGAGCGCGAGCGTCGATGGCGCCAGCACGGTGGCGTGCACGAAGGCGTTGTCGTCCTGCTTCCAATAGCCACCGGAGGCGAGGAAGCCGACGCGGTTCTTCACGATCGGCCCCTGCACGTAGCCCCGGTAGTTCGAGTAGCGCGTGTTCGGCTCGGTGCCGGTGATCGGATCGCGCGCTTCGATTGGCGTGGCCCGCGACTGAAATGCGATGTCGCCATGGACGGTGTCGCCGCCAGGCTTCGTCACAATCTCGATCCGCTGTGCGCCGGGCTGAGAGAACTCCGCCGAGAAGAGGTTCGAGTTGACGCGGACGAGCTCGATCATGTTCTTGTCGGGCAGCCGCTTATATTCGCGGAACCCGTTGATGTACACGGCGACGTCGCCCGGTCTGCCGGTCGAGCCCGCCATTTCCAGGATCTTGGCGAGCAGCAGCCGGGGATCGTCCGGCAGGCCGCGCAAATCCCTGCTGGTCAGGATGAGGCCCGACAGGTTCTTCCGCGGCTCCGCCGATAGCCCCTCGCGCTCTTTCACGTTCACGGACAGCGCGATGGCCACCCGCAGGCGCGCGTCGAGCGCAGATGTCGCGCCAGGCCTCAGCTCGACGCTCGACCTGAACTCCATGAAACCCGATTGGCTGACCACGACCGTGTAGCGTCCGGGGAGGAGCCGCTGAAAGCTGTAGCGTCCTTCGCGGTTGGTCGACGTTTCCAGCTTCTGGACGGTGGGGCTCTCGATAGTGACCCACGCCCCGGAGAGCGAGGCTCCGGTTTGATCGGTCACCGTCCCCCGCAAGCCGCTGGCGGCGGGCCGTGTCTGGGCGAAGACGCCTGTCGCGGCAGCGAACAGGAGAACAGCAGCACACCGGATCGATCGATACACGTTGTGGTCGGTCATGACGTCACACCTACATTCCGAAGCAGACTCGCGATTACCTTGTCGGAGTCGAAACATTCTTCCGCGATGGCGCGAGCGGCCCGCGAGTGGGCGTCGTAGTCGCGCGCGATCAGGTCGGCGCCTCGCACCGCGTCCTCGAGCGTGCGAAACGGCACGAGCCCGCGGCCGCACGAATAGCGGCGCCCGAATCCCGTGTCTTGAACCAGCGCCGGTTTTCCCGACGCCAGATAACGGACGGTCCGATCGCTGAACCAGCCCGACTGTGTCTCGACGTACACCCCCTGGGCGACGGAGAACTCGGCGCCCGAGCCCTGGACGTAGCGGCGAAAGCTGAATGGATCGCACGCCACGGCTTTGGGATCGACGAGCCTCCATCCGCTCCGGCGCAACGCCTGCACATCTCCCCCATCGGCGGGATCGACGGACAGGGCAATCTCGAACGCCTGTGGCGATGAGAGCGGGAGCGACGCAAATTTCCTGAACTCATGCGCTTTCAGGCCGTACTGCACCCCGTCGTGCGTGACGCGTCCGAACGGTCCTCTCCAGCTGGCCACTGTCGTAAACCGCGTCGGGGTCGCAGTCCTGGCGGGCCGCCATTCGTCCAGAATGATCGGCTGGGGAATCGGACGCCAGTCGATGCCGCACGTCGGGATCGTGCACTCGGGTGCCCCGATGTTCTCGCCGACGGTGAAATAGAAGTGGTGATCCTTCAGGCGATCGACAGCGAGCCCGGCCTGATGCCAGAACTGGGTAAAGCCCGGATCCTGATCGATGTACACGCGTCTGCGGAACCGCTGCTTCAGCGCGTCGATCGAGAGGTGGCCGCTGATGTTGACGAGCGCGTCGGCCGCAGCCGCAATCTGCCGAAGCTCGTTCCAGGAGGGGCCGATGACCGAGCACTCCTCTTCCGCAACGAGCGCGCATCGATCGGCGAGGCCGAAGCGATCCGTCACATGCCGGAAATAGGCGGCGTTCACGGATCGATCGAGCTCACAGCGCTCGCCTGAGGCATCGATGCACGCGGCGGCGGCGATCTGCTCCACGAAATACACGTCGCAGCCGAGCCGGGCGAGTCCGAGCGGCCAGCTCATACGCGTCCAGGCAGCGCCGCCGTTCCCCGGCTTGTTCGCCAGCGCACCGCTGACGACGATCAACGGCCGTCGTCCGCTCACGACAGCTCCAGCCTTTCGGTGAGCGTGCTCAACACTTTGGACGAATCGAAGTACTCCTCTGCCAGCCGGCGCGCCGCGCTCGAGTGGCGCGCGTAGTCACGGCCGATGGCGTGGGCGGCCTCGGCCGCTTCCTCGACCGTCGAGAAGGACAGCAGACCCTTGCCGGTGGGCAGCGACTCGCCGAACCCGGTGTCCTGCGCGATCACGGGCTTGCCGCTCGCGAGGTAGCAGATGCTGCGGTCGCTGAACCAGCCGCTGTGGCTCTGGACGTACATCCCCTTCGCCACCATGAGCTCGGCGGCCGATCCGCGGATGTACTCGCGATAGGTCCAGGGATCGGCGGCGGCGACGCGCGGCTCCACCAGCGACCAGCCATTCCCGTTCAAGAGATCGATGTCCCGTCCGTCGGCCTCGCCGATGTCCAGCGCCATCTCGAACCGGCCTGGGGCCAGCCGCGGCAGCGTGGCGAACTTCCGGAATTCGTGCGCGCGCAGCCCGTAGGTCGTTCCCTGATAGGCGATGGGGCCGTACGCGCCGCGCCAGCTGCCGACGCTCGTGATTGCGCCGTCACCCTGCCGGTCGGGCGAGGCGGTCCACTCGTCGAGCACGATTGGCTGACGGGTGGTGATCCACGAGAGTCCGCACGTTGGGATGGTGCACGTCGGCTTGCCGATGTGCTCGGCGATGGTGACGTAGCGATCGTGGCTGGAAAAGGTCTCGTGCAGCCCGAGCGCCTGCCACATCTGTCCGAACCCGGGGTCGATGTCGAGAAACACGCGCATCGGCGCGGCGCCAAGCACTTCCCCATCGTCGACGTATCCCATGATGTTGATGAGGGCGTCGGACGCGGCCACGCGATCGAGGAGCTGCGATCGGCTCAAGCCCACCGTCCGTGTTCCGCCGTCGCACAACAGCGCGTAGCTGCCGTCGAAGCCAAACCTGTGCATGACGTCGCGGAAGTAACGCGCGTGCGGTGATTCTTCGAGCGGGCCGCCGGCATGGACGCCGCACATCGCGGGCTCGAGCCGATCGAGGAACACGACATCCCAGCCGAGTTTGCGGAAGCCGATCAGGTACTGCAGAAACACCCACGTGTGGCCGCCGCGGCCAGGCTTCTGAGCGATCGATCCGGCGATGGCGAGCGAGCGCTTCATACGCCTGCGTCCGCTCCGAGACGCCGCATCCAGAAACTTCCGCCGCCCCACCAGGGAGACCGCGGGAACACCTCGCGCATCGCGGCCTCGTGCCGCAGTCCGAGGTAGCTGTTCGCCATGAGCACCTCGAACTCACGGTTGAAGGCCAGAAAAGCCTGCAGCAGGTACTGTTCGCACCAGAACCGCATGCGATCGACAACCCATTCACGTGGCTGCGGCCGCGGCAGGAACACGTCGTGCACGTGCACGAGCACGCCCGGCTTGAGTCGCGGCAGCACCTCGAGGAACAGGTACGGCACGTCGCCGTCGATTCTCACCACGTGCGACGAATCGATGAACAAGACGTCGTTCCGTTCGAGCGATTCGAACAGCGACAGCGGCACGTCCTGCACGCGGCGGTCGATCAACGTCACCGGCAGGACCTCCCGTTTCAGCAGGTCGTCGGGATGCGGTTCGACCGACACGATTCGCGTGGGACCGTTCCGGCGTGTCGCCTGGACGAGAAGACGGGTCGAGAACCCTGCGCCGACCTCGATGACCGAAGCGGGCTGGAATTGGCGAATCATGCAGTAGAGCACGAGCGCGTCGGTGCCGCTGAACATCGGGTTGTTCAGGTAGTACTCGCCTTCGCGACCCGTCGGTTCGAACGGAATTGCGTCGTACTCGTCCCGGAATCGCGTGAACGACGCCAGCAGCGCCAACTGGCTCGATTCGGCCAGGGCAATTCCGGCGAGGGCCGTTTCCCGGTTCCACACGTCCTCGCCAAGCGTCGCGGTGTCGGGAATCGGCGAGTAGAAATGCACCGGCGTCACATGAAAACCGCTGGACTGCCAGAGGCGGAAGTAGGTAGCGAAGTCCGGGTACTGGACGTAGCGATCGAGCAGCGTGGCGATCAGCGCCGCCACATCCTCGCGTCGCTCCGGAGCCTCGACGGCGTCGATGAGCGCCGCTCGCACCGTGTCCCAGGCAGCGACGTCGACGGATTGGCCGACTGCTCCCATCACACTCCCTCGTCAGACGGCGATCGCGTCGCCGCGAGCCGCTGCCATTTGCCGGACCGCATGGTCCCGAACACGCCAGCGGCTCTGCGAGAGATCGCTGGTGAGATGTGTCATGAACGCCAGAATGCTCGCGCCGACGTCGCGCCACGATTTCGGCTGCCGGCGTCCGAGCGCCGTTCCCAACGGCAGTTCGGGAACGTCCTGGTTGCGCAGCAGCCGGCCGATCAGCTCGACCAGGTCGTCGCGGCGCTCGAACGGCACCACGCGCCCGTTCGGCCGGCACTGCGCGGCGATCTCCTCGAGCAACGGCGACCGGCGGGCGACGAGCGCGCGGCCGTAGGCCAGCGCCGTGACGATCGGCAAGCCGAAACCTTCGTAGAACGACGGAAACACGACGGCCGACGCCCACGCATACAGCCGATGGAGCTCGACCTCCGACACCGTGCCGCTCTCGAGCACGGTGACCCGCGGCGTCGGCGCCGGCGCGGGGCCGAGCGCGACGATCCGTTCGTAGGGAAAGGCGCGCGCCAGCAACTCGATGGTCCGCGCGATGTCCTTGTGGTCGTAGCCGTTGCCGACGACGAAGATGAAGCGTTCCTTCGGGCGGCGTTTACCGATGTCGGATCGCACGTACTCGCGCGGGTCGAAGGAGAGGTGCGGCACGAGGCTCGGCACCGCCGCGCCCGCCGCAAAACGGTGGCAGAACCGCGTGCGCGTGAACTCGGAGTCGAACAACAGTCCGTCGGCGTGATCCGCCATGAACCGCCAGGTGCCGTCCAGGTGCGGCGGCGCGGGATACACGGTGTCCCACGAGATCGTGTCGAGGAAGAAGAACGCGTTGTAGGCCGCGAGGCCGTGCAGCTCGATCATTTGCTGGATCTGCCACGGCTGGGACAATCGCAGCGCCGCCGTGAACTGGCGGGCCGGCATCGCGTGGTGCACCGGCCAGTCGGGAAACAGCTTCTCCAAGCGATGCACGGCCGTGGCTTCCGGGCGCGCCAGCAGCGAAATGTCCCACGCCCCGGCGAGCGCGTGCAGGCCGCCCGCGATGCCGAGCGCGGCCATCGCCGTGCCGTTCATCGCCCGCCCGATATTGCGCACGTCGAGCAGCAGCGACGGCCGCGATCCGTAGAGACGCAGGCAGCGCGCGAGCGAGCCGCGTCTCGGCCGATGCCGCCGCGCGCGTTCCAAACTCCAGATGCGCCCGCTCGACGTCCGGCAACAGCTCGCGAAGGAGGATGCGATCGGCCTCCGGCAGGTGCCGGAGCGCGATCGTCGACGGCGGAGTGCGGCGTTCCGTGAAGCTGGCGTCGACGACCGCGCGATTGCAGATCACGGTCCGGAATCCGCAGCGCCGCGCCTGGCCGATGTAGTGCCACAGCGCGGCGGCCACGCTCTGAAACCGCGTATCGAGCTCCCGGAAATTCGCGAGGATCTCTGGCCTGATCAACAGGCAGCGGGCAGGCGCGTCGGCGACCAGATACGTGGCCGGCAGTTCGGCAAGCAGCCGGCGCGGAAGCTGGTCGATCGCGCGGTCGCCGCCCGCATCCAGCATCGCCAGGCTGTCGTCCCGTGTCCCCCGCAGCCGCGCCGCCGCGAACCCGATCATCGGATCCTCCTGCAGCGCGCCCAGCATCAGCCCCACGGCTTCGCAACCCGGTTCGACGCGGCCCAGCAACACGAGCAGGCCGCGATCGGCGTCGGCAGCGGCGGCCATCGCGCGCTGGCACGACTCGACCGCGCGTGGCTGGACGCCAGGCGCCGCCGAGGACATGCGTCCGGCGATCGCGCCCAACCGGTCGGGGGTGTCGAGCGCCGCTATCGCGGGCGGCAGCTTGAAGCCCTTCGGCGCGCGCGAGAAGTCGACGAAGACGTCAATCGGCCGCATGGTCCACCGTGGCCGGCGTCGAGCGGCGCCGGAACTGGCCCGCCGCGTCGCGCAGGCGATGCCGATCGAAAAAAGCGTCGAACGCCGAGTCGAGCGCCCGGTACACGCGCTTGGGATCGACCTGTCGGGCGATGACGGCGTGAGCGGCGTCGGTGAAGGGCCTGCCGGGCGCCGCGGTCAGCGCGCTCGCGACCTGTTCGGAGAAGTCGTACCAATCGCCAGCGACCCGGCACAACGACGCCAGCTTCGAATCCAGGCCATCGATGCCGGCCGGCCAGGTCACGACCGGCCGGAAATGGCACATCGCTTCGAGGATCTTGATCTTGAGGCCGGTGCCGGCAACCGCTGGATTGATGACGAGCGCGGCGTTCTGATACTGCGCCGTCAAATCGTCCACGCGACCCAGGAACGTTGCGCCAGGCACCTCCGTCCCGGCGAGCGCCTCGCACACGCCGCCCGCAACCAGCAGCCGGGCGTGCGGCATCAGGCGACGAATCCGCGGCCAGGCCAACCGCAGAAAGTCGTCGAGTCCCTTGCGATTTCTGGCGTTGTTCGAGGCCACATAGAAGACCTGCCCCGGGACCGGCGTCCGGTCGACGTCGACGACATCGAAGTCGACGCCCGCGGTGACAACCGGAAGCGACGGCGCGATCCGTCGCAGCGCCCGGCGCTCCTCGTCCTGAATGGCGATCGCCAGATCGGCGCGGCGCAGACGTTCGGCCTCTTCGTCCGGTGTGATGGCCACGTCGGAGACGCCGAAGGTTTGCACCTTGTCCGAAACGTTCGAGAGCACGTCGTGCGTGTCGACGACTTTGAGCACGCGTCCATGGACGAGCGGAAGCACCCGCGTCATCCAGATGTACTCGACCTGGAGCACGTGCGGGCCCAGCGCGCGCGAGACGTGCAACACCGTCGAGGCGACGACGTCATGGCAGAACGCCCGCTCGAGCGACAGCAACTCACGCTGCTGCGGCGTGGCGGCGCCCTCGGCGAGCAGCGCCGCCAGCGATGGCGCGTACGAGTGGTTCAAGGACTGCAGCGCCAGCGGCGCATCGTGAAGCACGTACTCGATCCGCCCGTCGCGGTGGCATTGGATGGCGTTGCCGACGTCGCTGGCCATGCCCTGCAAGCCGTCCCGCGTCAGCTCGCCGCCCTTCAGCGGCGCGACGATCGGAATGACCCGGTACCCCTTCGTCCGGTACCACCGCAGCATCCTGGCAACGCGATACTCGTTGCCGGCCTTCGGCTTCCATCCACCGACGTGCGAGACCATCACGATCGTCGGACGATCCATCCGCTCCGGCGCGAGCGACGTCGAGGACAACCGCACCCGCGACGTGTCGTAGGGGTCGATCCGCTCGGCGCTGGTGCGCCGGCGCCGCGGAGGGCGCGAGCGCTGGAGCTGCTCGACGGCGGCGGCAGCTTCGGCATCAAGGGCGCTGATGATCGCGTCGCGGGCGTCGAGGGCACGAGGCAGCTGATCGCGACCGCGCCTCAGCCGGACGATCTCGGCGTCACGCGCGTCGAGATCCGTTGCCAGTGCGTCTGCCCGCCTGGTTAGATCCGCGATCCTCGACATGAGCCGATCGATGTGACGCGCCCGCTGGTCGAGGGCCGACTGGAACACCTGAAGCGACCCGGCCAGATGCTGCGTCATGGCTGCGCTGGCCGCGAGGGCGCTTTCCGCCATGCAGAGCGATTCGCTGACGCGGCTCGCGCCGGCCTCACTCGCGGCGAGGCGCTCGGCCGCCTCGCCACACTCACGTCGCAGCCGCTCGACTTCGGCGGTCGTGCCAGCGAGCTGCTGCGTCGACGCGGCCAGCTCGCCGCTCAGCCGCTCGATCTCGCCGGTCGAACCAGCGAGTTGCTGCGTCGACGCGGCCAGCTCGCCGCCCAGCCGCTCGATCTCGGCGGTCGCCTGCGCGACCTGACCGTTCGAGTCGACGAGTTCACGCGTGAGCCTCTCGACATCGGCGGACTTCTTCGTCAGCTCCTCGGCGTGAGACGCCAGCTCGCCCCGCAGTTGCTGCTGCGCCGTGTCGGCGTTGTGCCGCGCGACCACGGCGCCGCCGAGACGCGCGAAGAAGCGCCGAACCATGTCGACACACTCGGGCCGGGCGGTTCGCAGCGAGAGCAGCCAGGCGACGGCGTCCGGCAGGTCGCTACCGGTGCCAAGGACCCCGAGCCCGTGACCGTGCAGGAACTCGAACGAGGGATACTCCTCACGAAGCCGCTCCCACAGCCGCCAGACACCGAAATCACGCTCGCGCACGTTGATGTCGTGGCACAACACCACGCTGCGCCGACTCAGCTTCGATCGCCACGCGTCGAAGTCGTGGGAAGCGGCCTCGAACGTGTGGTACCCATCCAGGTGCAGGAGGTCGATGCTGCCCGGCGCGAAATGCTCACACGCCTCGTCGAACGTTGACCTGATCAGCGTCGAGAACGCTGAAAAATGGCGATCGTGATATGCGGTCCAGTCCTCGAAGACGGCGTCATCGAAGAAGCCTGCATGCGGATCGCCGCGCCACGTGTCGACGCCGTAGCATGCCGCGGGGAGACCGAGCGTGTGGACCGCCTGAGCGAAGCTGGCGTAGCTGTTGCCGGAGTGGCATCCGAGCTCGACGAAGCGTGATGGCCGAAGCGCCTCGACAATCCAGAACGCAAACGGCGTGTTGTCCAGCCACGAGGCAGGCGACACCGCGCGATCCGGTTCCGCGAACACGATCGGCCGGTAGAGGAAGCGGACGGCCTCCGCGTCCGGGCTCAGCGCCATTGCGTCCTCGCTGAGTGCCGCCGCGACATCGATACCACTCGCCACGGCTACACCACACCCACGGCGGACGCGCGGCGATCGTCCTCGACGATCACGGCATCACCGTCGCGATGCGCCAGCTGCTCCCGCCAGCTCGTCGCCCACTGAATTTCGGCTCTGCGCCGCTGCCGCAGCTTTGCCGAGAGCCACGTCACGTCGACCAGCCGGCAGCCCAGGGCGCGGAGCCGGACGCTCAGCAGCTGTTCGTTGAGAATCGAGATCGTCTTCTGCTCGAACGCCGGCAGCGTGTCCCGCGTCAGGGCGAAACTCGAATGCCACTCGACACCCTGACCGATGTCTCCGCCGGTCAACCACGTCGTGATGTAGTTGCGGTAGTTGGGACTGAGCGGCGCGTCGCGCCGGAATGGGTCGTCAGGATTACCGCTGAAGAAGCGGCGGCCATCGCTGATCGCCGCGAAGCGGCCAAGCGCCTTGACCTCGGCGGGAGGGACGAACAGGAAGCACGATCGCATCCAGTGCTGCGACCGGAACGTCAGCAGCTCGATCGGTTCGTTGTAGCAGTCGATATGGCCAAGGCAGGCCGGCCGACCGGCGATAGCGTCGAGCACCCCGGCGTCGAACCGATCCAGGTATGCGACGTACAGCGTGTTGAAGGCGCTCGTCGCGAGGTGCACGAGGTCGTACGACCAGATGTTCGACCCGATGAAATCGATGGCGCGGTCGAACGCGGAGAATTCACGCGCGTGGTTGTCTCCGCCGATGAGGAAGCCGTCGGGGAGCGTCTCCACGTACCCGCGCGGCAGCGCGTTGTCGACGACGATCGTGGTGCGATCGATTCCGGGCAGCCTGCGTGCGAAAAAGGCGTCGATGTCCTGCTCCGCACGCGGATACGCATCGGTGCCGTAGCGCGCCAGAATCGTCAGGATGCGCGTCGCGCGCGCGGGCGCCGCTGCTGCCAGACGAAGACACGGCGCCTCGTCGCCCGATTCCGAGTCGTCGGCCCCCGGATCGACCGCGCCTTCCTCGAGGTCCTCCGCTGCACTGCCGGCGTCGTTCAGCTCGAAGACGATGCAGACCCCCTCGTCGGAGACCGCAAGCTTGTGTGCCGTGTTGAGATGCGCCGTGAGCGCGGTGTAGTGGTCCAGCCACCATCGCGAAGTCCAGGGAAACACCAGATATCGCGCGCCCCGCTTCTGCAGGCGCTGGAGCTGCGCGATCGCCTCTCCGCTCGTGGCCGGATGGTGGCCGGCGTACACGCCGGCGTCAGTCTGCGGGAAATGCCAGGCGCGGTACCCCGTCACGTTGACGAGATCGTGGTCCCCCCTGCTCGCGATCAGCACGACCGATCCCGGCGGCACATGCAGCCGGATGCAGTTGCGAACGTGCTCGACGAGCTGACGGTACTCTTCGGATTGCGGCCATGCCTCAGCTCCGCCTCAACCGGAAGACCGTCGCCGACGCCGTCGTCGCC
This sequence comes from uncultured Acidobacteriota bacterium, assembly GCA_963770995.1. Classification (GTDB taxonomy): domain Bacteria; phylum Acidobacteriota; class Vicinamibacteria; order Vicinamibacterales; family CAVVIG01; genus CAVSWN01. Next base: position 31,148 of record CAVYRS010000002.1, read on the forward strand.
AAGCGCGCGATAGCGGGTGTTGAGGTATTCGCCGAACTCCCGGTAGTGCTGCACCCACCACATGCGCGGTGGCTGGAATGACCAGGTAATCCGCACCGTCGCTCCGCATCCGCTCGAGCTCGGCGATGCAGGCGTCGCTGTCCGCCGGATAATGTCCCGCGTACATCCCGCCGGGCCCCTGCGGAAAGTGCCACGCCCTCCGGCCATCGAGTACCAGCAGCTCGTCGTCGCCCTTGCTGATCACGGCGACGGTCGCGGCCGGTGGCACGACGTCGCGCACGAGCGATCGCACGCGCGTCACCAGCGTTCGATAGCCGCGTTTCTCGCGGCGCTCGTACGGACGCCACGCCGTGCCCCACTTGGCTTCCCACCGCGCGCGGTTGGCGTGAAAGAGCCGGCCATACTCGCCGGTGCGGGCAAGCCGGCCAATCGAGGCCTGACCGAAGTGATGGACGAACACGTTCTCGGCGCACACGACGCGGTACCCTATCCGCCGCGCGCGCATCGAGTAGTCGTCGTCCTCGAACAGGCCGATCTCGAACCGCTCGTCGAGCGGGCCAACGGCCGACCAGACGTCGCGCCGCATCGCGGCGCAGAACATCGTCGCGGTGCGAATATCGAAGGGGTCGCTCGCGGCGGCGCGCATGTGACCGCGCGCGAACTCCTGGAGCTCACCGTAGGTGCCATACGGCGTCTCGATCTGCGCCTCGTTGCCCGCCCGGTTCGTGACCGCGCCCACCAGCCCGACACTCGGATCCGCGAGATGCACCAGCAGCCGTTCCAGCGCCCCGGGCGGCACGATCGTGTCGTTGTTCAGAAAGACCACGATGTTCCCCCGTGCCCGCGACAGACCTGCGTTGGTCGCCGCCGCGAACCCCGCATTCCGGCCGTTGCACTGCACGATCACCCGTGCATCGAGTGTCGCGAGGTCCGTCAGATAGCGATTCGTGCCATCGGAGGAGGCGTTGTCGACCACGATCACTTCAAACGGGACGCTCGTTTCGTTCGCCAGCAGGCTCTCGAGACACAGGCGCGAGAACAGCAGGCCGTCGCACGTGACCATGACGATGCTGATCGCGGGGTCGAGGGGCGACGTACTGACTCGGCGCACTCGCTGGTCGACCGGTGTCTCGAGCACCCTTCGAACCGATGCCGCCGGCAGCGTCGTCGGCCACCGCGACACAGGAACGATCGCCAGATCGAGCGGGAATGGCCGCGGCGTCATCCGCTCACCCGAACGCTCGACGGTTTGCAGTCGAGGCGCTCCAGCATCGGGGGCAGGACCACGCGATAGTCGAAGCACTCGCGCGCGATGCGCGCGGCGGCGGCGCTGTGGCGGTCGTAGTCCGCGTTGATCCGCCCCACCGCCTCCTCGATCTCCTCCATCGTCGAGAACGCAAACAGTCCGTCGCCGGTGGGCAGGACGTTGCTGAAGCCGGTCTCCTGCGTGATGACCGGCCGGCCGCAGGCGAGATAGCAGGCGCTCCGGTCGCTGAACCAGCCGCTGCGCAGGCGGATGTTCTGATCCTTCGCGACGGTGAATTCGCCGCGCGAGTGACCGATGTACTCCCGGTAGGCGTCGACGTCCGTTGTGAACCCGAGCGACTCGCGGACGCGCCAGCCGTTTTCAATCAACCGGCATCGATCGATCTCGTCGATGCTGCTCAGCGCGAGCTCGAAGCACGGTCCGCATCGGCTCGGCAGATCGAGGAACTTCAGGAACTCGAGGTGCTTGCTCCAGTGATAGAGCTCGCCGTGAAGAGTCACCGGACGCCACAGCTGCCGCCAGTTGCCAATCGTGGTGAAGGTGTCGGCCGGTCCCGCCTGAAACGGTTCCCAGAGATCCATGACAATCGGCTGCCTGGTCGGCACGAAGTCGAACCGGTCCGAGACCGGAACACCGCAATCCGGGCGGCCGTGGTTCTCTCCCCACGTGAAGAACGTGGAGTGCGGTTCGAGGTAGTCGACCGTCGCCTGGACGCCGTTGTAGATCTCCACCTCGTGGGCAACCGGGTCGGTGCCGACGTACACGAGACGGCCGGTCTCATAGTGCTCCGGCCGAGGCACCGTCCCGCCGTGAAGGTTCAGGATGAAGGCAGCGTCGCGGTACAAGGTCATCAACGCTTCCTTCGACAGCCCGTGACACTGCCCGGCGTCGTGCAGCGCATGAAACGCCCAGCGATCGTCGCCGAGATCGAAGCGGCGCATGGTGTCGTCGATGAACGCCGCCGCCAGTTCCGAGGCGTCGTAGCCGGCCTTCATGAACATCGACGGCGTTCGCGCATGCGCCTCCACGTAATACACGTCGAAGCCCAGACGCTTGAGTCCGAGCAGGTACTGAATCGTGATGAAGACGATGCCCGCGACCGGCATTTTGCTCATCGTGCCGAGAACCACCGCGCGCGGTTTTAGCTTGAGATGCATGTCGTCTATCCGACGGCGATCGGCTGCGCGTCGAGCGCCATCTGAAGCCGTCGCCGAACCTTGCCCGTTTGAACATCGTGCAGCTGCCGATACAGTCCGCCCAGCGCCAGAAGCTCGTCATGCGTCCCCCGTTCGACCAGACGGCCGTCACTGAGAACCAGGATTTGGCTGACGTTGCGAAGCGTCGACAATCGATGCGCGACCATGAAGGTCGTGCGTCCGACCATCAGCCGCTCGAGCGCGTCGAGGATGACCGCCTCGGTCTTCGAGTCGATCGAGGAGGTCGGCTCGTCGAGAATCAGAATCGGCGCGTTCTTGAGGAACGCTCTCGCCACCGCGATGCGCTGGCGTTCGCCGCCCGACAGCTGTGAGCCCCGTTCGCCGAGCGGCGTCTCGTACTGCTGCGGCAGCGCCATGACGAACTCGTGGGCGTTGGCGGCCCTGGCCGCCTCGACGATGTCGTCCATCGACGCGTCCAGCCGGCCGTAGCGGATGTTGTCGGCGATCGTCGCCGAGAACAGCAGCGGTTCCTGGAGCACGATGCTGATGTGCTGACGGAGCGAACGCAGAGTCAGCGTCTTGATGTCGACGCCGTCGATCAGAATCCGCCCGGACTGCGCGTCGTAGAACCGCGGCAGCAGGCTGACCAGCGTGCTCTTGCCGGCGCCGGTCTGACCGACGATCGCGATCGCCTGGCCCGGAGACGCGGTGAACGAAATATTCGTCAGCGTGCTCACGCGCCCGGGATAGCTGAAGCTGACGCCGTCGAAGCGCACCCGGCCCTGCACGGCACCGAGCGCCACCGCGCCAGGCGAGTCCTGAATGTCGGGATCCTTGTCCAGCAGGTCGAACGCGATCTGCAGGTTGATGATGCCGTCCTGCAGCATGCCGATCGTCCCGCTGATGGCTTCGAGCGGTTTGTAGACCGAGCCGATGTAGGCGAGCACGATGAGCAGCTCGCCGACCGTCAACCGCCGGTCCAGCGCAAGATACGCACCGTAGCCGAGCACCATGGCCGTCCCGGACGCGCTGATCAGGTTCACCGCGAGCGCGAACACTTCCTGTCGCACCGTGACTTTCACGCGCGCATCGTTGGCGTGCTCGCCCTGCCGCCGGAAGCGGCCGAACTCGTGGTCCTCGCGGCCGAAGGCGACGATCACCCGGAGCATCGAGATCGCCTCGTGGATGATCGACAGGCTCTCGCCCTCCATGCCTTTCACCGCCACCAGCCGCTGGCGGATGTGCGTGCTGTAGTAGCCGACCGAGTAGTAGAGGAACGGGACGACCGACAGCGAGAGCAGCGCGAGCCGCGAATTCAGTTGGAACGAGATCCAGAACATGCCGGCGAGCATCAGCCCGTTCTGCAGCAGCGGCAGGATCGTCATCAGCACGCTCGTGGCCGAGCCGGCCATCGAGTTGATGATGTAGATGATCATTCCAGACCGGCGCTGGTCGTGGTACTGCATCGACAGACGCTGCGCCTTCTGAAATAGATCGCTGCGAAAGTCGAGCGTCATCGCCAGATCGAGCCGCGTCGTGAGATACCCGGTGATCACCGTCACCAGATTCGTCGCGAGCGCGAGGCCGAAGCCGCCGGCGACGACCAGCACGAGCATCGACGTCTTCGAAGCGCTCCCGACACCAAGCCCGGTGAGCACCCGCGGAAGCGGCTCGCTGCCCAGCACGCTGTCCACGAGGATCTTCATCGGCCACGGCGCGAGGAGGCCCACTCCGGTGGCGGCGAGGCTGCCGACGACGGTGGCGAGCGCGAGGGGCCAGTACGGCTTGATGTACCGCAGCACCCGACGCCAATACCTGAACAGCGTCATTCAGTAATTCCCGGTCGCGACCGATGCGCGTCGCGAGCGCGAGGCCGCGCGCCACCGGGCCCTGCGCGGCAGCCGCGCCGCCGCGGCTCTCGACGGCATGCCGCAATCAGCCGCCGCGCCGTCAATCGCGCCCGACAGCACGTTCCACGCGGCGACGGCGTCGCCGGCCACGACCGCGGCCGCGGCGAGCGCGCACACCGCCCACGCAATCACGCCGCCGCCGGCGAGCCACAGCGTCGTCACCAACGCCACCATCATCACGACGGCGGCCGAGCCGATTCGCGATCGGACCTGGAGGCACAGACGCGTGCCGCGGCCATCGGCTTCCACCAGCGCGCGCAGGTCGAGCCGGACCCATCCGCGATCGATCGTGAGATCGCGGTCCTCCCACCAGCCGGCGTCGAGCGCGGCGTGCCTGATCGCGCACCGGTGCTCCACGCGATCGACAACCGCCGTGAGGAACGCGGCCAGGTCGATCCGCTGATCGCTCGAGAACAGCAACTGCACGTGCCGGCGGCTCAGCAGCCGAAGTGCATCGATGGCGAGAGAGGGCGGGCTCTGCGCCACCAGCGGATACGGCTTCTCCTCACCAGTGGACGGCCGCGCGATGAAGCCGCGGCAGCGCCCGTAGAGACGCGCATAGGGCTGCAGAAAGTGCAGCGCGGCGATCGCGAGCCGATACAGCAGCCGGCTCGAACGCAGTGACAGAATGCCGATGCGCCGCAGCCGGGCCACGTCGGTCCGCACACCGAGAACCACGCACTTCAGAACCGTCGCGCCAGCCGCGACCGCGGCCGCCGCAGCCAGCACGGCGGCGTACGGCTGGCCCGTGTAGATCGCGACGGCGGCCAGTACGGCGAGCAGCGCCGAACTGACCTGCCACCGGCCGGAATGCGGCAGATACGTCAGCGGATGCGGATGGGTCCGGTAGATCGCCGGAAACGCGGCCGTCCCGAAGGGTCCTCCGTTGATGCGTGTCCCCGAGCTCGATCCGGCGAACGGCAGCGGACTGTAAATGTGGCCGCGCCAGGCGATGTGACCGGACGCGAACTTCTCGGGATGCCGCCCCATCAGCCACGTCTCGCCCTCGCCGTAGCCAACCTGCTGACGCAGATAGGCGCGGATGCTGGCGCGATGGTGGTGCCACACGAGCGCCGCGGGTGCGAAGCCGATTTTCCAGCCGCGCGCGTGAAGGCGCCAGCACACGTCGACGTCGTCGCCGGCGCGAAGGAAGCGCGGATCGAATCCGCCGATCTCAGCGAGCGCGTCGCGGCGGAAGGCGCAGTTGCAGCCGGGGACGTGCTCGGCCAACCGATCGTCCAGCAGCACGTGCGTCGGGGCGCCGGGCGACCGGGCGACGCACTGCGCCATCCACGGATCGTCTGGAGGGACGATGTTCGGTCCGCCGACGGCGACGACACCCGGCTCGGCGAAGGGCTGAACGAGATACGTCAGCCAGTCGGGATCCACACGGACGTCGGCATCGGTGTACGCCACGATGTCGCCGGATGCGTGCGCGAGTCCGATGTTGCGGGCGACGGCCAGGCCCTGGTTCGGCATGTTGATCAGGCGCACGCCCGGATGGCGCGCGGCGATCGCCGCAGTCTCGTCGGTCGAGCCGTCGTCGACGACGATCACCTCGACCTCGGGATACCGGAGCCGCTCGATCGCATCGAGGCACTCGCCAATCGTGGCCGCGGCGTTGTACGCGCAGACGACCACCGTGACGCGGCCGCCGTGCCCGCGCCGATCGCCTGGAGGATTCGTGGCGAAGCGGACGCCGCCGGCTTCGCCCGCACGCCGGGGATGGTCGGTCCAGTTGAACGCGATCGCACCGCAAGCTCCTTCGCCGACCGCCGTCCGTACTTGCGTCGACGCAAACGCCGCGCGCTGCGCGTGGCACCCGTGCTGGCCCGGCGCGCTCGTGTCGGCGATCAGGAGCGGCCGGGCTCCGGCGACATGGTGCAGCCGCGCGAGATAGGCGCGCAGGTCGGCCTCTCGTTCGAGGAAGACGCTGAACGTGCAGATGTCGAAGCACGAGGTGTCGAGATACTCGGTCCGCGGCGTGTTGACGTAGGTCAGCAGCGCCTTCGGCGCTGCGTCCTTCGCGTCGTCCACGAGATCTCGCAGGAAGGATTCGATCTTCCCGCGCCCGTACCATCGAACGATTTGCGCCGGGATCTCGCTGCCGATCGCGATGAAGAGCGTCGACGGATGCGACGCGAGGTCGGCGACCGATCGGCGTACCGCCGCACGCACGTCACGCGCGGTCGATCGCGTGTCGAGAAAACGGAGATGGCTGGGCCACGGCACGCCCGCGATGATGCGGAGCCCGCGCCGGCCGGCCTCGTCGAGCAACGACGCCGGCGGCGCCGCATACGTGCGCACCGTGTTCGCGCCGAACTCCGCTATCGCCTGGAAATCGCGCGCGACCCGGTCGAACGCTGGAAAGAGAACGCCGGAGTCCTCGGGCCCGCGCGTGCCGTAACCCACACCTCTGACGAACAATCGTTCGCCGTCGGCGTGCACGAACTTGCCTGATACCGAAATCATTGCGCGTGCCCCACGCTCGCGACGAACGATCCGTCGGAATAGGATTTCGTGCTGGGGGTCTGGACGGGATTACGCAACCCCGGCCGTGTGCACGGTTGAGCAAGGACCTTGCCGAGGTGCCTGGCCCGCCGCGGTGTCAGGCGGGCAGGTCAGACAGTCGATTTCGCGCGCGAAATCTGGCGCATTACTGAATCGTTAACGTGATCACATTGTGCGCGTGAGTCACATCTACACGGCTGCGACGCCGATTCAGTCATGAGGAAGCCTCTTCGGCGCAGGTGCGCCTTGGCGATTCACAGGAGTGCTTCTCGTTCGCAATCTGCGCATGGCGTCCGCGCGAGTCGCACGGCTGCGTTGCGCGGCGCACGGAAGAATGGCCGATCGAGTCTTGTCGGAAGTGGACTTCTATCGAACTACTGCCGGACCCACGTGCTGTACGTGACGTCCGGCTTCAGCCGGACCTGGAGGCGGTATGCGAAGGTTCGCGATCGCGTCGAGTCCAAAGCCCTGCGTTCTCGCAGCCCTCAAAGGCTGCGCCACTTCAGACTTATCGCAGCGCGTTCGGCCAGTTCAGGACAACGGTGGCGGGCGCCATCGCGTCGCGCCCCAACGGAGCGACGACGAGGAAGCGCTGACCGTCGGGCGTGGGACGATAGAGGCCGCGCGCGTTGGTGGCCGCGAAGCGCGCCTGGAACAGCGCCTGCGGCGTCCCCCCGCTGAACGGCACGGTCGTCTGCACAGCCACGGCCATCAGGCGTGCGTCGGGGGCGCGGTAATACAGCTCGCGGTTGTCCGCGCGCCAGAACGGCTCGCTGCCGCCGTTGGCCGACACCTGCCACTTGCTGCGCGCCTCCGGAAATTCCTGCACGTACACCTCAGTTCGGCCCGACTCGTTCGAGTGATAGGCGAGAAGCTTGCCATCTGGCGACACCGAACCGCCATCCTCGACGAACCTCGTCCGTACCAGTGGAATCGGTTTCTTATCGCCCGCGACTGGAAAAGCCCAGAGGTCCCCGTTCGTCGCAGGGCCCAGGCTGGTGTAGATCACGTAGGCGCCGTCCCTGGACCAATCGGTCGCGTACTTGTTTTCGGCGGTCTCGACCAGCGGCACAGGCTCCCCGGTGCCGGCGGCATCCTTCGTGTACAGGTCCCAGGCCTTGCCCTGCTTCGAGTAGACGATCCGGCGGCCATCCGGAGACCACACAGGAGTGAACTCGGGCTCGGCATCGAACGTGAATCGCGATGTCACGCCTCGCACGAGATCCCGGATCCAGATATCGCCGCCGCCGTCGAGAGCCAACCGCTTGCCGTCGGGCGACAGCCACACGTCGGCGTAGTTTCTCGTTTCCTCCAGCGCTGGCGTCTCCTTGCCGCTCCGGTCGAACCACACCAGCCGCCGTCCCGCAGCACCGCCGGGACGAAACGCGAGCACGCCTGTCTCAGACAGGGAGAACGACGCGAGGCCAACGGCGTTGACGCCGAGTCCCTCCCCAATCGGGATCGGCTCACCGGTAATCGCCTGCGACGCGGCGTCGAACGGCTGTGCCACCAGCGTCTGCTCGCGCACGTAAAGCAGATAGCCGGGCGGCGCGTAGACCACACGCGACGCGGTCTTGAAGAGCGGCTTGGCGTCCGGCGAATCGAGCGCGCGAACCGTCAGCGTCCTGTCGCTTTGCGTCGGGCCCGACATGTAGAGAAAGTGCCGGCCGTCGGGAAGGAACTCCGGCCACGCGACCGATGCCGCACCTTTCTCGGCCTCGACAGCGACCTCGATTTTCGCCACGCCGCCCGCCGCGTCGCAGCGCCAGATCGGATCGCCGCCGCGCCCGTCGAACAGGATCGCGCCGCCCTGGCTCCACGTTCCGTCCGCGCCGCGCGGCGCGTCGCAAATCGTCTGCGCCGGCCCGCCCGCGAGCGGCACCTTGCGAAGCTTGCCGTCAGCCACGAACGCGACGAAACGGCTGTCCGGAGACCAGATCGGCCGCAGCGCCCCTTCGGTGCCTGGCAGCGCGCGGGGCTCGAGCGCATCGAGCGAGCGTACCCAAATCTGCCGCTTGCCGGTCCCGTCGGCGGCGTCGAACGCCACCGCACCTCCGTCCGGCGACATCGCCGGCGGACCAACCGCGATAACACCCTCGGGGTTGGGAATCGCGAACCGCACGACCGGCAGCGGCGCCGGCGTGCGGCGCGCCCACGCGACTCCGAAACCGGCAGCGATGAGGCCCATCACGCCACACGCCGTCCACGCCATGCTTTCGCGCACACGCCGCCGGCTCTTCACCGCGGCCGGCACACCGGCGCGCGATCCGCCCTCGGCGATCCACTGCAGTTCCGCCATCACGTCGCGGGCGCTTTGCCAGCGATCGTCGGGTTCCTTCTCGAGACATTTCTGGACCACGTGATCCAGCGCTGGAGAGCCCATCGGCTGGACGGCTGAAATCGCCGGCGGCTGCGACGACACGATCGCCGCGATCAGGCTGGTCCGGTTCTTTCCCTCGAACGCCCGGCGGCTGGTCGCCATCTCGTAAAGCAGCGCGCCGAGCGCGAAAATGTCGGTTCGCGAGTCGGCGTCCGCCCCCTCGAGCTGCTCCGGCGCCATGTACTGGAACGTGCCCAGAATCGAGCCCTGCTCGGTGAGCGGGTGATGGGCGGTCTCCACTGTAGAGAGCCCCGCGATCGCGCCGCGTTCACCCGTCTTCGCCAGCCCGAAGTCGAGCAGCTTGGCGCCCGCCTTCGTGATCATCACGTTGCCGGGCTTCAGATCGCGGTGGACGATCCCGGCCCGATGCGCCGCGTCGAGGGCCGACGCCACCTGCGCGCCGCAGCGCAGCACGTCGGCGAGCGGCATCGGTCCACGCGTGAGCCGATCGGCGACCGACTCGCCTTCAATCAGCTCGAACACCAGGTAGTGCGACGTTCGCCCGTCGAGCGTCTCCTGTCCGATGTCGTGCAGCGTGCAGATATGCGGATGATTGAGCGCCGAGACGATCCGCGCCTCGCGCTCGAAGCGCGCCCGGAATTGCTCGTCGCCGGCGAGCGCCGGCGGCAGCAGTTTGATCGCGACCTCACGATCGAGGCGCGTATCGCGCGCACGATAGACTTCGCCCATCCCGCCCGCGCCGAGCGGCCCGACGATTTCGTACGGGCCGAGGCGCGTCTGCGGCGCGAAGCGGGACGGTGGTTGTGGAGAGCTCACATGTCTCAGTGAGTCGCGGCGGTCTTCCCCGCCCACTTCGCGAGTTCGGCCATCGTCACGACGCGATTGTCGGCCGGATAGTGCACCGGCACGATCCGCTGCACGTCGAGCTTCAGCCGTTGAATGTTGTCGTAGAGGCTCACGACGTACGGACTCGGCGGCGTGGGCGGCGCGGCCGTCGCCGCCTGCGGGTTGTAGCCGTCGGCCTCGAGCAGCACTTTCTCTTTCGGCAGATACACGAGCAGCATCCCATCGTGGTGCCCGAAGTTCTGCATGTGATACAGCTCGATCGTGCGCGTGCCGTCGGTCAGCACCTTCTTTTCACCGACCGCCTCGACCACCGGCTTCTTGCCGGCCTGCTGCGCCTTGTCCGGGTTCAGCGTGTGCGGCGCGCTCAGGGTTTTTTCGAGATACGCCTTGCTCACTTGATGCGTCAGGATCGTGGCGCCCTCGGCGACGACGGCGCGCAGGCCGCTCGAGTGATCGATGTGGCTGTGCGTGTTGACTACGTACTTGACCGGCTTGTTGGGAATCAGCTTCTTCGCCTCGGCGATCACAGCGAGGCCGCGCGCCTCGTTCTGCCCCGCCTCGACGATGACGATGTGATCCTTGAAGTCCACGGCGAGCGCCGCGTAGCCGCCCTTGATCAGGTAGATGCCGTCGCCCAGCTTCTCGGGTTCCGGCGCCGGCGCATTCGCTCCCCCGCCACCTCCACCCGCACCACCTCTGCCCTGCGCCGGCTGTATGTTCACAGCGGCGTTGGCCTGCACATCGGTCAGCCGCAGATCGAAGGTCGGATATCCGCCCTGCTTCTGGACGATGTGGGTGGGAAACTGCGCGCCGCCGGCAGCCTTGTAGTCGCTGTAGATCGCCTCGAAGAGCGTGTCGCCGAGGAACGCGTTGTCGATCCAGGTCTCGACACGCTCGACGAGATTCTGTTCGTTGATGTAGCCGTTGACCTTGGCTTTGTTGTCGCCCACGAAGGTCACGACGTTGACCTTCTTCCCGCCGACGGTCTTGGCTTCGACGGTGGCGTTGCGCTTGGCCGCGGCCCGCAGGAAGCCGTGCGGCAGCATCCAGATTTCGAGCTGCTGCGGCCACGGCGTATCGGCGGAGACGATGATCGTCTGGCTTTGCGGCTGTTCGCCGACGATCGGCTGCTGGCCGCCGCCCTTCGGCGGGTTCTCGCCCTGCACGCGCACGCGGTCCACCTTCGACGCCGGCGTGTCGAAGTTGATCGCACGCGTGTAGCTCTTGTTGACGAACTTCGGCCACGGCGAGCTCGGATTCGGGGCCTGGCCCAGGGCGAAGTCCATCCCGGTCGCCGAGTACTGCACGGTCTTCAACGCGTCCACGCCGATGGCTTTCGACGCGTTCGCGATGACCGTCTGCGCGTCCTGCGCCGATGCGGCCCATCCGATGGCCGCAGCCAGCGCCAGCCCGATCACGACTCTTCTCAACATGATGCCACCGCCTTTCTGGCTAACCCGCGGATTATAGTGCCCGGTGTCGGATGCGCGACATCGATCCCGCCTACTCGCAGCTCGTGAGCGGCAAGACCGTGGCGGTGGTGGGCCCGGCGCGAACCCTGCTCGGGACCGGCCACGGCCCGCGCATCGATTCGCACGACCTCGTCGTGCGCTTCAACGACACCTTCGATTTGCCGTCACGACCGGGGCTCGCCGCCGACCTCGGTTCGAGGACCGACATCCTCTATGCCAATCAGGTGATCCTGAAACGCGCGCTCGCCAGCGGATTCGACGGAGCGGGTCTTCAGTATGTGGTGTGCACCAACAACAGCCTGAGCTTCGACGTCGAAGCCAGAGATGTCGCGGCCGCGCTCGCGCGTCAGGGATCGCCACTCCGGTGGCGGGTCGTCCATGCCGCGAGCGAACAGCTGTCGCAGTGGCTGCAGGGCAACTGGGCGCGCACCGGCCTGGTCGGCATCGTCGATCTTCTGAGCTTCGAGGTTCGACGGCTGTTCATCACCGGGATGACCTTCTACCATGGCGGTGGTCACCTGTTGGTGCCGGAATCGCAGGAGATGCATCCGCGGAAGAATCGCGACGGGACGTGGGCGCAGTCGAAATCTGGCGTCGGACACGATTCCTACCTGGAGCTCGAGGTGATGAAACGCCTCTCGCAGGAATACAGCACCGTCCTCGAGATGGACGACACGCTCGCGGCGCTCCTACGCGGTCGATAACCACCGCGACAAATCGCGGCCGATCAACTTCTCCAGCGCTAGAAGTAGAGGGACGTCGTGCCGGCCTGCGGGGCGCCGACCAGGCAGCAGTTCGGTGTCGCGCGTTTCACCCGCCCTATTTGACCGCGGTCACCATGATCTCGACGAGCGCCGTCGGGCCGGCGAGGCGTCCGACGCCGACCGTGGCCCGAACGGGTGGATCCGTGGGAAAGAACGGCCGATATCCCTCGTTCATCTCGCCGAACTTCTGGATATCCGTGACGTCCACGTCCGCCGAGACGATGTCCTTGTAGTCGAAGCCGGCGGCCTTGAGCGTCCGGCCGAAGCGCGTCAACGTTTCGGTTGTCTGCGCCTTCATGTCGGTGGCGTTCTCTGGCGTGGATCCGGTGCCGCCCGAAATGAACAGCCGGTTGCCGACCTTGATGGCCGGGCTGAAATTGGCGCCGGCCTGCCCCGGCGTCCCGTCGGGACGGGGCGGGATGATCACTTCGCGCGGAGACGACCCTTTGATCGCGGTGAAGGTGATCTCCACATCGAAGGTTCCCGGCGGCGACACCTGCGCGCTCACACGAGCGGGGCGATCCTTCTCCCAATAGGTGCGATACGCATCGTTCATCGCCGCGAACTGCGCCATGTCGCGCAGCGCCACGCGACCAGTCACGAGATCGCCATACGACATGCCGGCCGCCTGAAGAATCTGGCCGGCGTTGTCCATGATGGTTTTCACCTGCGTCGCGATGTCGCCCTGCACCGGCGTGTTGTCTTTGCCGTTCCGCGACACGAGCCCGGACAGGTACAGCGTGTCGCCCGCGTGGATCGCGTAGCTGTACGGACTGGTCGGCTTCATCCAGCCCGCGGGCAGAATCGCCTTCCGCTGCACGCCGTTCGGCACCGCGGTCACCTGGATCTCCAGCAGCGCGCCCGGCCGCACCATGTTGCCGATGATCGTCGTGCGCGCCGGCGGGTCGCCCTTGAACTGCTGCCGGTAGATCTGATCGAGCGCGGGAAAATCGGACGCGTTCTGCAGCATCACGGTCGCGGTCACGGCGTTGTCGAGCGACGATCCCGCCTGCGTCAGAATCCCGCGCAGGTTGTCGAAGACCTGCTTGGTTTGCGCGGCGAAGTCGCCCGCGAACGAGGGCGCCTTTGTCGTCGGTGGGCAACTGGCCGGCCACGTAGATTACGCCGCCCGCGGTGACCGCGAGGCTGTAGGGCGGAGTCTGTCCGGGCGCTGGTCGCACGAATTGCTTGCCCGATTGTGCGGAAAGCCCGGCGCCGAGCGAGACGACGACGAGCGCAAGGGTCGCGGATCGCATGGCCGTAACGCTAACACGGTTCCTTCACCCGGCTGATAATAGAATCCATGACGCTCGTCTTCCGTCCGCGTGCTTGGTTGGTGGCTGCCCTGCTGCTCGTCGCGACAGTCTCCGGCTATGGCCAACCACCGCTGCCAGGCGTCGGTGTCGTCGTCACCGCCGCGCCGATGTATCTGGCTCCGGACACGACGCGCGTTCCGTTGACCACGCTGCCGACGGGAACGGCGATGCGCGTGCTCTCACGGGATGGCGACTGGTACCGAGTCATTTACCGCGATCGGTACTGGGCGACAGGACCGGCTATGTGCAAGTCGTCAACGTTCGCATCGAGGCCGCGGCGCCAGCCGGCGCCGCTCCTCCACCGCCGGTTCCCGGGCAGGTTGCGCCGCCGACGCCCGCGCAGCAAACACCCGCCGTACCGACGCCGCCGCCACCCGATCCTGACAGGCGCGACCGCGGGTACCTCTGGGTCAGTGGAACCGTTCAGAGCGAATCGAACGCGTTTACGGCCGCGTCGACATTCTCGCAAAACGGCGGCACCGGTACCATCACGACGAATTACGAGGGCGGGCAATCGGCGGTCGCCGACATCGTGATCGGCCAGCCCGTCTGGAACGCCCTCGGCATCAGCGTGGGTGTGACGCGGGTGTCACAAGCCACCGATGCGACGGTCTCGGCGAGCGTCCCTTCTCCGGATCCAGCCCTCAGCAATCGAACCGTCTCCGGCATCGCGCCTGACATTCGCCGCAGCGAACTGGCGGTCCACCTGGACGCCGCAATCGCAGTGCCGGCACACAGCCGGATGCAAGTAGCTGTCTTCGCCGGGCCGTCATTTTTCTGGGTGAACCAGGGACTCGCCACTGCCGTGACGGTCAACGAGACGCCGCCCTTCGCCACCGCCACGTTCGCCAACGCCACCGTCACCGAATCGCGGAAGCACCGCATCGGCGCGAACGCCGGCGTCGAAGCCTCGGTTCGTGTGTGGAAAGCGCTCGGGGTGGGCGTGCTCGTCCGCTACAGCCGTGCGACGCTCTCCTTTTCACCGGCGCCCGGCACGGACGTGAAGATCAAGGCCGGCGGCCTCCAGGTTGGCGCCGGGCTGCATTTCCGGTTCAAAGAGGTCCGCGAAGATCGCTGAGATCGCAAAGGTTCTTTGCGGTCGTTGCCTTCTGTGCGGTCTTTGCGTTCACTGGGGATCGGGCTTCTTCGGTTTCTCCGATCCCTGATGACAGCTGAAGCACGTCACCTTGCCGAGCCTCGACTCCTCTGCCTGTCCCCGATAGTCCGGAAAGAATTGCTTGTTGATCGCCTGCGTCATCTCGATCATCTTCCGGGCCACCGCCTTGCGCGGGTTCTCTTCGCTCGCGAAGTTGTTCCGGACGTGGCAATGGCCGCAGGCGACCCCGAGCGCCTGGTTCATCAACTGCATCTCGCCCTCGAACTCCGGTACGGTGTAACCGCGCAGGACCTTCACCGTCGGCACATCCACCATGCCGACCTGGGGGCGTGCGGGATCCTGCGCGGCGACGATTGTCGAGAGCGCAAATACCGCTACGAGACTCTTGTTCAGCACCCGCGCAGTATATAGACCGTTGGGTCCGTCCCTGGTCCTTGGTTCTTGGTTCTTCGTCCGTTCTTGGTCCCGGGTCCGTTCTTGGTCCATGGTCCTTCGTCCCGTGGAGTTGACGTGTTTTGTCGGACCAGGGACCACGGACCATGGACCATGGACGGACCGCCGGACCTAGGACGGACCTAGGACGGACCAGGAACCAAGGCCCAAGAACCAAGGACTACTCGTCCCGCCCGCTCGCGTTGAACGTCCCCGTGAGCGGCACGCCCATCGGCCCGACCGGGATGTACACCACGGTGTGGTTCTGCGAGTTGACCATCGCCTTCTGCGCCTCGATGGCCTCGTGCTGGATGTACATCGCGTTCAATTGGCCGCGGATGATCGCGGTCGCGTTGGCGATGCCCTGCGCCTGCACTTCGCGCTTGGTTCGCTCCTTGCGCTCGATCTCGATTTCAGTGTCCTTGCGCTGCAGCTCCTGCGTCGCCGCCAGCTTGCGCGACACGGCGTCGGCCACCTCCGACGGATACTGCACGTTGCCGACGACGACGCTGTTGATGATGAAGGGGCTGCCGTCGGCGTAGGCGCGCACGCGCGCGAGCACGGCGTCGCCGATCGAGATGAGCGCGTCTTTCACCTCGAGCCCGTTGCGCCGCTGCACTTCGTCGCGCGCGTAGGTCTTCAGCGGCTCGCGCACGAAGTTGCCGTAGGCGACCTTGACGACCACGTCGGGATCCTTTTCGAGATCGCGCCGGCCGGCCGTTGTGCTGAAGCGCTCCATGAACACCGGCACCCTCGTATCGTCGACGCGCCAGACAATGTGCACGCGGAACGCGATCTTCAGGTTGTCCCGGCTGAGCACCGCGTCGTTGCCGGTGAAGTCCTCGGTGTAGGTGTACGGCGTGACGCTCACGTTGGTGACGTCGAGCAGCCACGATCGTCCGGGCGACGTCGGGCCTCTCTGGATGCCGTAAAAGCTCGATTTACCCAACACCGCCCCGCGCGTCAGGTAGCCGACGTATCCCGCCGGTGTGAACGGATTCGACGATCCGCTCAGCCACACCAGCATCGCCAGGGCCGGCAGGAGGCAGAGAAACAGCCACGCTACACCGGGTCCGGGTCGGTACGGACGAACACCCTCATCGACGGAAAGCACACGTGCCATGGCAGGCCCCCAAACGCCGGCGGGGTTAGCTGACGGGCTCGAGGTTGGAAGTCCTCTATCTCGAATGTGGCGCCATCCAACGGGCGCAAGTCCCGCGCCAGATGGGGTCTGATCCCGGATCAGACCCCGAAGCCACACCCGAAAATTCGCCCCGTGGCGCGGATATCGCGCCGGTGGGTCCCCCGCGACGCCCCGTAGGGTCGTCTTAGGCGTACTATCAAATGTAGGCTTGTAACGACCGAGCGTCAAATGTCTCCAGGAGCCCTCCTCGCCAGCACCGTCCCCCTCGCGTTCGCCGCGGGGCTCAATGTCTACGCCACGGTCGCGGTCATCGGTCTCTCCTCGCGTTTCAACCTGGTCACGCTGCCGGAGCCGCTGCGCGCGTTCGACAACCCCTACGTCATCGGCGTGGCGCTCACGATGTACGTGATCGAGTTCGTGGCCGACAAAGTGCCATGGGTCGATTCGGTGTGGGACGCCGTGCACACGTTGATCCGGCCGGTTGGCGGCGCCTTCATCGCCGTCACCGCGCTCGGCGACGCCTCCCCCGCCTCCACCATCGTCGCAGCGCTCCTCGGCGGGGCCACGGCGATGACTACGCACCTGACGAAGGCCGGGACACGGGCAGCCGCCAACACCAGCCCCGAGCCGTTCAGCAATTGGCTGCTCAGCTTCGGCGAAGACGTCCTCGCGATCGGCATCTCGTACGGCGCGCTCACGCATCCCATCCTCACCCTGGCCATTACGGGCACACTGCTGTTGATCATTCTCGCGTGCGCTTCGCTCGTGATTCGAGCGGTTCGGCGCCGCTTTGCGCGGGGGTTCAGTTCATGAGCGACTCGACGCCGGCAACGGTCGATCCGGTTCAGCACGTCTTTCAACTCGCGACCGCGTACATCGTCTCCACGACCCTGCAGCTCGCCGTGCAGCTGGACATCGCCGATCATCTGGCGGCAGGTCCCCGCACGGCGGGTGACCTGGCGGCCGCGACCGGCTCGAACGAGGATGCCCTCTATCGCGTGCTGCGCGTGCTGGCCAGCGTCGGCGTCTTCGACGAGGTCGAACCGCGCACGTTCGCGCTGACGCCGGCGGCCGACATTCTGCGCAAGGATTCGCCGCGATCGGTTCACGACATGGTGATCTTCATCGCCGATCCGCTGCACATGCGCGTCTATGCCGACGCGATCCATTCGGTGCGGACCGGCAGGCCCGCCGCCGCTGTCACACTCGGCATGCCGGTATTCGAGTACTTCGCCGCCCACCCCGAGTACTCGGAGATCTTCAACAACGCGATGACGACGATGAGCGCGGCCATCGTCCCGGCCGTACTCGACGCGTACGATTTCAGCGGGATTGGCACGCTCGTGGACGTGGCCGGCGGCCACGGCGAGGTGCTCACGTCGATTCTGCGCCAGTACCCCGACCATGCGAGGCGTCCTCATGGATCTCGCGCACGTGGTCGCCGGGGCGACGCCACACATCGACGCGGCCGGCGTGAGGGACCGCTGTCAGAGCGTTGCCGGCGACTTCTTCAAGGCCGTGCCGGCGGGCGGCGACGCCTACCTGATGAAACACATCATTCACGACTGGGACGACGAACAGGCCGCGCAGATCCTGCGGGCGATTCACACGGCGATGGGGTCGACGCGCGGGACGGTCCTGCTGCTCGAGGGCGTGCTCGCGCCCGGAAACGAACCGGGCCTCGGCAAGCTCATGGACATCGAGATGCTGCTGCTCCCAGGCGGCCGCGAACGTTCCGCCGACGAATTCCGCGCGCTGTTCGATCGCGCGGACTTCGAACTGACGCGGATCGTCCCGACCAAATCACCGGTGTGCGTCATCGAGGCGAAAAGGCGCTGAGGTCATGCCCGCAACACATCGATCGAACACGGCTCGTGGTGAGCCCTTCGACTCACCGCTCATCCTGAGCTTGTCGAAGGATGAGCGGCTCGCTCAGGATGTACTTGTCGAACCACGAGCGAGACGGCTCGTCCTTCGACAGGCTCAGGACGAGCGTGTCTAGCGTCGCCTCTCATCTCGGGATCGACCTCGCCGAGTACGACGCGCGCATTCGGACGTTCATCCCCGGCTACGAATCGCTGCTGGCGGCCGGCGCGGCCGCGGTCCCCCGCAACGCGCGGACGATCGTCGATCTGGGTACAGGCACGGGCGCTCTGGCGTCGCGGTGTCTGAAACGCGCGACCGGCGCGAGCCTGATCGGGATCGACGCGGATCCCGGCATGCTCGCCGTGGCGGCGCGCCGACTCGGATCCACCGCCCGGCCGACCCCGCGCGCGACGTTGGTCGCGGGCAACTTCCTGCGCACGCCGATTCCCCGCTGCGACACCGTCGTCGCGTCGTTCGCGCTGCACCATGTGCGGACGCGCGGCGCCAAGGCGCGGCTCTATGCGCGCATTCGATCGGCGCTGGGCCGCCGCGGCGTGCTGGTGTCCGTCGACTGCAATCCGTCGCCCGATCGCGCGCAGGCGCTCGCGCAGCGCGGCGCGTGGCTCGCACATCTCCGCCGCACCTACTCGCGGCGCGACGCTCAGGGGTTCCTCGACGCCTGGGCGAAAGAGGATGTGTACGTCCCGCTCGATACGGAGATTCGGATGCTCGAGCGCGCAGGCTTCAGCGTCGCCGTCGTGTCGAGGAGCGAATCCTTCGCGGTGCTCAGAGCTCGTGTAGAGCGGGTATAATCCCCGGTCGGTCTGTTACTGCTGGAGGATGTGATGGCACTTCTACGCCTGGCGAGAGTTGCGGCCCTGGGGGCCGTCGTCGCGGCAATCGCGGCGTCGGGCACGACGACATCGGGACAAACCGCCGCGGCTCAACCCACCAACGACGCGCCGAATCCGTATCAAAGCATCGAAGGCTGGGTCAAGCTGCCCGAGGGCCGGACGTGGGGATCGACGAGCGCCGTCGAGATCGACAAGGACGGCAGAGTCGATCTGGGTGGCCGAACGCTGCGGCGCGAACTCGCTGTCTCGATCGCGCCACCGGCAAGATGTCGGACCTGCCGACGATCCTCAAGTTC
The DNA here is from genome assembly GCA_963770995.1 of uncultured Acidobacteriota bacterium. Classification (GTDB taxonomy): domain Bacteria; phylum Acidobacteriota; class Vicinamibacteria; order Vicinamibacterales; family CAVVIG01; genus CAVSWN01. The sequence continues at coordinate 50,441 of CAVYRS010000002.1, forward strand.
GATGCGACCGGCAAGCTCGTGCAAGAGCTTCGGCGCCGGCATGCTGATCTTCCCGCACGGCATCCACGTCGATCGCGACGGCAACGTCTGGGTGACCGACGGACAGGACAACGCCCAGGTGCCGCAGCGCGGCGCGCGCGCGGGCGGCGCGGCGGCGGGCGGTGCGCCGGCCGGCGGCGGCCGCGCACGCGGCGAAGCGCCGACCGGCCCGATCGGTCCGCGGGCGGGCGCGACGATCGGCAATCAGGTCTTCAAGTTCAGCCCCGACGGCAAGCTGCTGCTGACGCTCGGCAAGGCCGGCGGCGCGGCCGCGCCCGACTTCTTCTATCAGCCCAACGACGTCATCACCGCCGCCAACGGCGACATCTTCGTCGTCCGAGGGGCACGGCGCCGGCAACAACCGCGATTCTGAAGTTCGACAAGACCGGCAAGCTGATCAAGGAATGGGGCAAGCTCGGCAGCGGACCGGGAGAGTTCGACAGCCGCACGCGCTCGCGATGGATTCGCGCGGCCGGCTGTTCGTCGGCGATCGCAACAACAACCGCATTCAGATCTTCGATCAGAACGGCACGTTCATCGAGGAGTGGAAGCAGTACAGCCGGCCGAGCGGCGTCTACATCGACAAGAACGACAACATCTACGTCGCCGATTCCGAGTCCGACTCGGTCTCGCAGAACCACAACGGCTGGAAGCGCGGCATCCGCATCGGCCGCGTGAAGGACGGCAAAGACGGCAAGGTCATCGCCTTCATTCCCGATCCCGAAACGCGGACCCGGTCGGCCGAGGCTTCATGCGGCACCAGCGCCGCGGAGGGCGTCGTCGTCGACGCGCAGGGCAACATCTACGGCGCGGAGGTCGGACCGCGCCGGCTGATGCGGTATGTGAAGAAGTAGAAACACTTCGGGTAAGCCATGAAAACACGAAAGCACGAAACCACTAATCGTCTTTCGTGTTTTCGTGATTTCGTGGCCAATTCGTCATGCGCGGAGGAGTGATATGAAGCTGCGATCTTCAGTGGCATTCGCAGTCCTCGCCGGCGCCATCCTCTCCGCGCAGGGCGCCGTTCAACCCACCAACGATCTCCCGAACCCGTACCAGACCGTCGCCGCGCCGCTGAAGCTGCCCGAGGGCCGCACCTGGGGATCGACGAGCGCGATCGACGTCGACAAGGACGGCACGTCGATCTGGGTCGGCGAGCGCTGCGGCGTCAACAAGTGCGCCGACGCGACGGGCAAGATGTCGCCGCTCGATCCGGTGCTGAAGTTCGACGCGTCAGGCAAGCTGGTGAAGAGCTTCGGCGCCGGCCTGATCGCCTTCGCGCACGGCATTCACGTCGACCGCGACGGCAACGTCTGGGTGACGGACGCGAACGACAACCGGCCGACGCCGGCCCGCGGGCGAACCGGTGAAGCGCCCGCCGCGGCGCCGTCGACGCCTGCGACCGTCGGACACCAGGTGATCAAGTTCAGTCCCGACGGCAAGGTGCTGTTGAAGCTCGGCAAGGCCGGCGTGGCCGGCAATCCGCCCGAGGCGCTGACCGAGCCCAACGACGTGGTCACCGCGCCGAACGGCGATATCTTCGTCGCCGAGGGGCACGCGGGACAGAACCAGAACGCGCCGCCCGACACCGTTGCGCGCATCTCGAAGTTCACCAAGGACGGCAAGTTCATCAAGAGCTGGGGCAAGCTCGGATCCGCGCCCGGCGAGTTCCGCACGCCGCACGGCCTCGCGTTCGATTCGCGCGGGCGGCTGTTCGTCGCCGATCGCGGCAACGTCCGCCTGCAGGTCTTCGATCAGGAGGGCAAGTTCCTCGAGGAGACGCTGCAGTTCAGCCGGCTGAGCGGCATCTACATCGACAAGAACGACGTGCTCTACGGCGCCGATTCGGAGTCGAGTCCCGACCTCCATCCCGGCAACTGGAAGCGCGGCATGCGCATCGGCAGCGCCAAGGATCTGAAGGTGATGTACCTCATCCCCGATCCCGACAATCCCGATCCGGCCAAGACCACGGCCGGCACCAGCGCCGCGGAAGGCGTCGTCGCCGACGCGAAGGGCAACGTCTACGGCGCGGAGGTCGGACCGAAGGGCGTCAAGAAGTACGTGAAGAAGTAAGAACTTAGAAGTTAGAAGGACTTCGTATCACGTCGTGCAGTTGCGATCATTGTCCTTCTAACTTCTCAGTTCTAACTTCTAACTTCCTGACGCGCGGCAAGCGTCGTTGGTGGCTGCCGGCGACGCTTGCCGCACCGACAGGTATGAGATTGCCGAACGCGATGATGCCCACGCCATGCTCCGGCAGCCACCGCCCGGCATGTGGGTCTGTGCGACGAAGTCGCTGAAGATGCGATCCACGTCGGCAAACGCGCCGGCGAGCTTGGTCTGATCGGCCTGCGCGCCAAGCGAAATCGTAAGCGCGTATGATACGGCAGACCGTACGTGGGGTCCGGCTTCAGCCGGACCTACAGCACTCGAGCCTCGCTGGTCCGCCTGAAGGCGGACCGCACGTACAAAACGGAGGACTTATGCGCGCTCGATGGCTCGTTGCGACCGCCGTTTTCGTCGCCCTATTGACGCCGACATCAGCGCAAAACATCAGCTGGCGTCCGACCATCGTCGCCCAGCACGGCATGGTCGCGGCGGGGCATCCGCTCGCCGCCGAAGCCGGCATGCGGATCCTCAAGGCCGGCGGCAACGCCGATCGACGCCGCGATCGCCACGTGGGCGGTGCAGGGCGAAGTCGAGCCGGGCATGACCGGCCTCGGCGCCGACATGTTCGTCCTCTATCTACAACGCGAAGACCGGCGAGGTGAAGTTCATCAACGGCACCGGCTTCGCGCCGCAGGCGGCGACGATCGACTTCTACAAGTCGAAGGGCGGCATTCCCGACGAGGGGCCGCTGTCGATCGCCGTGCCCGGCGCCGTCGGCGGCGCGGCCTACGCGCGTGAAGACGTACGGCACCAAGCCGCTGGCCGAGGTCCTCGCGCCGGCGATCGAGATCGCCGAGCAGGGCTTCCCGATCACCGAGTCGCTCGCGCGCGGGCTCGCCGAGCGGCACGCGCCAAGCTCGCGAAGTGCCCGTCGACGACGAAGATCTGGTTCAAGGACGGCAAGCCGCTGCAGATGGGCGACATCGCTCGTCAACCCGGATCTGGCGCGCACGCTGCGCGCGATCGCCGCGCAGGGGCCCGACGCCTTCTACAAGGGCGACATCGCGAAGAACACGGCCGCGTTCCTGAAGGCGAACGGCGGCATCATCACCGAGGCCGACCTGCGCGAGCTATCAGCCGTTCGAGGACGCGCCGATCCACATCAACTACCGCGGCATCGACGTCTACGAGTGCCCGCCGAACTCGCAGGGCTTCGTGATGCTCGAGGCGCTCAACATCCTCGAGGGCTACGACCTGCAAGGCGATGGGGCACAACAGCGCGCCCTACCTGCACGCGATCACCGAGGCGCTGAAGCTGTCGTTCGCCGATCGCAACACGTACGTCGGCGATCCGAAGTTCGTGCCGAACATCCCGATGAAGGCGCTGCTGTCGAAGGAATACGCGGCGACGCGCCGCGCGCAGATCGATCCCAACCGCGCCATCGACGGCGAGCCGGCGCCGGGCGATCCGCGCGCATGAATCGCCACGGCGGCCGGCCGCGCAGGCGCTACGCCGTCGCCGCAGCCGTCGCCGACGACGCGTGGCGCCGTTCGACCCGGACGAGATCCTCAACCTCACGACCTATCTCGCCGTCGTCGACAAGGATCACAACATGGTGTCGATCACGTCGAGCCTGCTGAGCGGCTTCGGCAGCGGCATGGTCGTCGAGAACGGCGGCTTCTTCCTGAACGATCGGATGCGCTACTTCTACCTCGATCCGAACGGACGTCAACTCGCTGCAGCCGGGCAAGCGCGTGCGCCAGACGATCAATCCGGCGATGGCGCTGCAAGGACGGCAAGCCGTGGCTCGCGTTCGGCACGCCGGGCGCCGACACGCAGCCGCAGACGCAGCTGCAGTTCTTCCTGAACGTCGCCGAGTTCGGGATGCACGTGCAGCAGGCGCTCGAGCAGCCGACGGTGATCAGCAACAGCTTCCGCGATTCGTACTCAGCCGCACGACGTGCAAGGGCAAGCTGCTGACGCCGGCGATGCTGCCGCAAGCGGTCCGCGACGCGCTCGCGGCGAAGGGGCACAAGCTCGACATCCGCAACGTGCAAGGGCGTCGGCTCGGTGAAGGCGATCCTGATCGACCCGCGCACCGGCGTGCTGATGGGCGGCGTCAGCCCGACCGGCGACAGCTACGTGATGGCCTGGTGAAGATCCGACATGGCTAATGGCTGAATGGCTAAGGGCTAAGGGTCAAGGGCTAAGCGTCGGGGTTGAACCCAATGGTTAGCCATTCCGTAAGCCATTAGCCATCAGCCATGACGAAGTTCACTTGATCGACGGATGCACGTAGCCGGCCGCGAGCACGCGCGCCGAGGGCCGGAAGCTCAGATAGTCCACGTGATCGGCGATGTCGGTCCACCCGTGCGGAACGCCCGCCGGGATGATGATGATGTCGCCGGTCTTGACGACTTTCTTGACGACGTCGGCGCCGACGATCATGCCGCTGCAGGACGGCCCGTTCAGTTCCTTCGTGACCGCGCCTTCGGGCGCCGACTTATTGCCATTGACGATCTTCCCGCCGGTCACGAGCGTCCCACCGCCGGAGATGATCAGATAGCCTTCGGTTTGGGAGTCGTGCGCGATGCCGCCCGGTTGGCCGCCGGCGGGGGGTGGCGTGACCCGCTCACCGCACGGCTCCGGAGGCGGTCCGCCCGCACGCGCGCCGCCCGCGCCGGCCCCTGCGCCCGCGCCCGCACCTGCTCCACGGCCGGCGCCGCCCGCTGCCGCCGCGCCGCCGCCCGCACCGGCGCCGGTCCCGCGCGCCGCGCCACTGGCGCCTCGATGCACGACGCCAACGGCGAAGTTCTGGTCGCCGATGTCGACCACGCGGATTTGGCGATCGACGCCTGGCGTCGCGTTCACCTTCTTCACCTCTTCGTCGGTGATGTAGGTGGCCGCCGTCGGTTTCTGCGCGGAGACGACCGCGGGCAGCGCGCAGGCCGCGGCAAGAACATAGAGAGCTGTCCTTCGCATGAGCTCCTCCTCGAATCGCGTACTATACCGCCTACACTCCGAAATGCGACCGATATCCGCGTCCGCGATGTGCGCGGCATTGATCATACTGACCGGCTGCCGATCGCGTCCGGAACCGCCGGCGCGAGCCGTCGACGTGTGGCAGCAGGTCGGCGCGTGGAAGGGTCGCGGCTTCATGCAGACCGAAACGTTCACCGGCGACACCGGCGCGTTCCGCATCACCTGGGAGACGCGCAACGAAACGGCGCCCGGCGCCGGCCGGCTCCACGCCGTGTTTCGCAGCGGCGACAGCGGACGCGAGATCATGGACGCCGTGAAGACCGAAGGCACCGGTCGAGGCGTCGAGCACGTCTCGGCCGAGCGCCCGCGGTGGTACTACCTCTCGATTGAGTCGGCGAACGTCGACTGGTCGATCACCGTGGAGGAGCAGATTCCGGGACAAACATCAGGCCGCCAATGATCGGTGAAACGATCGGCCAGTACCGCATCGTCGAACGCCTGGGCGAAGGCGGCATGGGCGAGGTCTATCTCGCCGACGATCTGAAACTGCGCCGCAAGGTCGCGCTCAAACTCATCGCGCCGCACCTGACCCGCGACGCCGCGCGCCGGCAGCGCTTCGTGCAGGAGGCACTGCTCGCCGCCTCGATCGATCATCCGCACATCGCTGCGATCTACGACGTCGATCAGGCAGGCGACCGCACCTACATCGCGATGGAGTACGTCCGCGGGGAGACGCTCCGGCAGAAGCTGCGCGCCGGCCCGCTCAAGCCACGCCGCGCCGTCGAGCTCGCCGTCGAGATCGCGGATGCGTTCGCGAAAGTCCACGAACGCGGCGTCATCCATCGCGACCTCAAGCCCGAGAATGTCATCGTGTCCGAGGACGGCTACGCCAAGGTCATCGACTTCGGGCTCGCCAAGCTCACTGAACCGGTCGCGCTGGACGAGAAGAGCCAGGGTCTCACGACCGCCGACGCGCAGGTGCAGACCGCGGACGGCCTCGTACTGGGCACGGTCGCGTACATGTCTCCCGAGCAAGCGCGCGGCGAGACGGTAGACGCGCGCAGCGATGTGTTTTCGTTCGGCGCGCTGCTGCACGAGCTGCTGACCGGGTCGGCGCCGTTTCGGCGCAAGAGCGCAGCCGAAACGCTCAGCGCGATTCTCACCGACGCCACGCCGCCGCTCCGCATCGACGAGAGCGGGCCGTCGACCGACCTCGCCCGCATTGTTCGCAAGTGCCTGATGAAGGATCCCGCGGCCCGGTATCAGACAATGCGGGATCTAGTAGTCGACGTGCGGGATGTGCGCGAGGGATTGAGTTCGAGTTCGCGATCTGTCGAGATCCCCGCTGCGACACCGGCGGGCCGCGCACGTTGGAAGACTGCGGCTGCGGTTGCCGTGCTCGTCCTCAGCGCGACTGCGGGTTTGGGTTGGTGGTTGGTGCAGCGTCGCACCACCAGCGCTCTTCCACCGCCGTCGACTTCGTCCGGGCGCCCCGTTGTCGCCGTCATGAACTTCGAGAACCTTGCGGCGAGTCCGGACATCGCCTGGCTGTCGAGGGGGCTGCCGTCGATGCTGGTCACCGGCCTCGCGCAAACACCCGACCTCGAAGTCGTGAGCGCGGAACGGCTCAACGACGCCGCGCGGCAGCTCGGCAAGGATCTGGACGCGATCGAACGTTCGAAATACGCGCAGGTGGCGCAGCGCGCCGGCGCCGGAATCCTGGTCAGCGGCACCATCGTCCGCGGCGGCAACGACTATCGGATCGATGCGCGAGTTGAAGACGTGAAGGCGGGACGCGTCGTTTTTGCCGGCAGCGTGCGCGGGGTCGATGTGCTGACGCTGGCCGACGATCTGTCGGCGCGCATCCGTCAGGGACTCGACGTTCGCACGACGGCCCAGGTGCACAAGGTGGCCGACGTCTCCTCGCCCTCGGTCGAGGCGTACCGAATCTATTCCGAGGGCATCGAGGCCTTCCATAATGCTCGATTCGACGATGCGCGGAAGCTGTTCGCGCGGGCGGTGACGATCGACCCGGCGTTCAGCCGCGCCCATGTTGAGTTGGCTCGCCTGGCCCAACTCGACGGCGACGTGGCGCTGCAGCGTCAGCATCTGAGCCACGCCTCGGAGCATGGTACGCGTCTCCCTGAACGCGATGCGCTCATGCTTCGAGCCGATCTGGCCGCGATCGACGGCCGGTTCGACGAGTCGGCGCGCGCGTACCAGAACGTGCTCGATCGCTATCCCGACGCTGAAACGGCATACCTCAGCCTGATCTTGATTCATCAGCCCCTGATTGGCCCGCTGCCCGACACGCGCAGGATGGCCGAGGTTTCTGCTCGCGGCGTTCAGCAGCTGCCGACCTCGCCTGGACTGCAGAACATGAACGGCTACTCGCAGCTGGCCGCGGGACGCTTCGACGAAGCGATCGCAACCTTTCAGAACTACATACGGCTGCGGCCCAACGAAGCGAACGCGCCCGATAGTCTCGCCGACGCCTACCTTTACTCGGGAGACGCCGCCAAGGCCATCGAGTTCTTCACGCAGGCGGTCGTCGCCGGCCGGAACTCGTCGAAGTCTGGGCGCGCGTGGGCATATGCGATTGTCGGTCGGTACAATGAGGCGCTCCAGGACTGGTCGCCTGGCTTCGCCAAAGCCTTCGCGCTCTCACGGATCGGCCGCTTCAAGGAGGCAGGGGCGATGATCCAGGAACTGCGGCATCAGGGCAGCGGACGCAATGTCGAGTTCACTGCAGCGCTCCTTCTCCTCGAGGGTCAGATCGCCCTCGACCGCGGCGAGTGCCCGACGACCCTGCGCCAGGTCGACGCCGCGCGCGCTGTGATTGCCGCTGCATCGCCGTGGATCGCGCGCCGCTGGCTCACCCTGGCCGATCATCTCGGCGGCGTGTGCGAGGCGCGCTCGGGACGGGTCGATCGCGCCCGGGCACGCCTCGATCGGATGCAACGGGAGCATCAGGAGGCCGCCGCGGCGGAGCGATGGTGGATGCACGCACTCGCCGGTGAGGTCGCGCTGGCCACGGGCAAGCCAGCGGATGCCGCGGCCGCCTTTGCGGCCGGCGAGCCGCCAGGCAAGATGCCGACCATCCGCGTGGCAAACGGTCTGACGCTCACGGTCTTCGCGAACAGTCAGTCGATCCGCGATGGCCGCGCTCGAGCACTGGCCGCCCAAGGAAAGGACGCCGAGGCAATTCAGCTGTATCGGGATCTGCTGACGCCAAGCCGCGCCAACAAGTGGACCGCCATGCTCGAACCGCGCTACGTGCTCGCGCTGGCGACGTTGCTGGAGAAGACCGGTCAGCGCGATGTCGCGCGCGTCGAATACCAGCGGTTCCTCGATCTGTGGAAGAACGCCGACGCCGGCCTGCCGGAAGTTACCGAGGCACGGCGTGCGATCGGCTCGCGCTCCGCGCCATAGCCAGACCGATCACCCACGCCAAGGCATAAGTCGCCGCACCCACCGTGGCGACGCGCGCGAATCCCCACGTCATCGCGATCAGGATTGCCGCGGACGCGCCGAGGATCGACGTCGCGCCGTTGACGCCCCACGCCCAGGCCAGCAGCCCCGGCCGGCTCGTGCCGAGCACCCGCACGCCAGCTGGCAGCGGCATACCGAGCAGCACACCGAGCGGGAGTAACAACGCGACCGAGAGAAGGATGCGAGCCACCCGGGATAATCCAATCCAAGCTGTGAAGAGCGACGGCAACGACCACGAGTAGATCACGCTCGCGGCGATGATTGCCGGAATGACGAGCCCGATCGTCGTCGCCGGATTCTTCCCGATGCGGCGGCTCAGCGCGCTTCCCAGCCCGCCGCCGAGCATCAACGTGAACAGAATCACGCTGAGCGAGTACACCGGGTGGCCGAGAAACAGCACGAAGCGCTGCATCAGGCCGATCTCGATCAGCATGAACCCCGAGCCGAGGCACGCGAAGTACGCGATCGGCGCGAGCGCGCGATCGATCCGTCCAATCGGCTCCGGCGACAGTCCGGCCAGCGGCAGCAGGATGAAGAGCGACACCAGCGCGAACGACACCAGCGATACGGTGCGCAGCGTGTCGAAACCGCCTCCGAACAGCATCGACCGATCGAGCCTGATCTTCATCTCGTCGCGGAGCCGCCTGTTCTGGAAGAAGAACGGCCGATCGTCGGTAGTCGGACTGATATCCCACGGGAACAGCCGATAGAACCGTTCCAGGTCGTTGGACGTGATGAGCCGCGTGTACTCGTTGCGGGGTGACGGCGTCCGGTGCGACGGCGTCAGCGGCGCGTAGACGATGCCGAACTTCAAACGCTCGCACTGCTCCACCAGGCGAACGACCTCGGCGTCGGTGAGCGGCGAATTCTTGATGATGAAGGTCGCGACGCGCCCGTTGCGCGCCGCGAACACGCGGTCCTCGAGTCCCGGCCATCCGAGCCGCGCGCCGGCCGTGTGTGCGAGCGACATCAGCCGCAGGCCGTCGTCGTACCAGCGCGTGATCGTGAGCACGCCGTCCGGCTCGAGGTGGCGCAGGTATTCCTCGAACGCTTCGACGGTGTAGAGATTGTTCTCGGTCATCGCGAACGCGCCCGCCGACGTGGCGGCCCACGTGTCCACGAGCGAGGCCTGAATGACGTCGTACCGTTCCTGCGATCGACTCACGTAGCTGCGCCCATCGTCGACGACGACGCTGACGCCTGGCGCGTGGTACACATCCCCGGAAAACGCGCGGAAGCGGTCCTTCATCACGTCGTCGACGATGATCGGGTTCACTTCGACGCCGTCCACTCGGCGTGCGCCGGCGACGATCGCCGTCCACAAATCACGTCCGCCGCCGGGGCCGATGACCAGCGCGTGCGCCTGAGGCCGTAGCGCGTAGGCAAGCCCCGTGATCTCGTACTGCAGGTACGAGAGCGGTCCGGTGACCGGTCCGCCCTCCAGAATCGGCGTCGAGGCGGACGAGTCGATGTCCATGAACAGGCTGTTCGGCTTGGCTCCCGTATAGGTCTCGCTGAGCCCCCACTCCTGATGCTCGCGGTCGTAGACAGCGATCCTCGAAAACGAATTCCATTTGCTGTACAGCGGATGCTCCGCTTCGCGCCCCTTCGCTTCGCGGATGTCGAGCCACGGCCGCCAGACCTGCACGATCAACGCGACGGCAGCAACGAGAACCGGGACCAGCCATCCCAGGCCGCGACGCCGGTCGGCCTCCGGCGCAAAGAGCCACGCGCCCAGAGCCGAGAGCCCCGCCGCAAACAGCAAGGCACCCGGGCCGCCGACGATGTTGAGGACCGGAATCAGCAGCAGACACCCGGCCGCGGCGCCAATCAGATCGGACGCGTAAACGCGGCCGATGTCGCGGTAGAGGCGCGACACGGCCACGGCGAGCGCGGCGCCGCCGGCCAGAAACGGCAGCGCGGCGATCACGTACACGGCGAGGAGGCGCGCCACATTCTCCGGCGAGTACTCGAGGCCAACGCGGAGGCGCAGCAGGACGAACACGGCGAAGACGGTGACGACCCAGAACAGCGTGGCGTAGCGGCGGAGGTTCGCCAGCGCGCGCTCAGGCGGATGCCAGCGCGGCGTCACGTAGACGAAGACACTGCTCGCGCTGAGGCCGAACATGGCGATCGACACGGCCAGGAACGCGAAGTGGTAGTACATCGTGACCGAGAAGATCCGGGTCAGCGCAAGTTCCACCATCAGCACGGCGGCCGAGACGCAGCCAATGCCTGCGAGAACGGTTGGGGTCGGGCGCGCGGGATCAGGAGACACAGAGGGGCGTTGCCCGATATGATATCCGGGCTCATGACATCTCCCAGACTTCTCTTCCTGACCGTTCTCCTGCTCTGCGCCGCCTGCGGCGGGAGCGATTCCAATTCGGGCTCGGTTGTCGCCCCGGGAAACAACAACAACCCGGCGACGACGTCCTTTGCGTCGGTCGATGTGACCGTCGGCACCGGCACGACGGCCAACACGGGCAATCGGGTCACGGTGAGCTACAGCGGGTTCCTGTACGACCCGTCGCAGCCCGACAGCAAAGGCCGCCAGTTCGATTCGTCGAGCGCGTTCACGTTCACCGTGGGCGTCGGCCAGGTGATTCGCGGCTGGGATCAAGGCGTGCCCGGGATGCGCGTCGGCGGCCTGCGCCGTCTGACCATCCCGCCCAGCCTCGGTTACGGGAATCAGGCCGTCGGCACGATCCCCGCCAATTCCACGCTGGTGTTCGACATCAGGCTGATCAGCGTCGGGTAGCTGGACCTGGCAAGTCTGAAGTCTGAAGTCTGAAGTCTGAAATCGGGCGTTTCACTGACTTCTGACTTCGTACTTCTGACTTATACGCCCGTGCTCCGGGTCCCGTAGAATACGATCAGTGAGAGCCCTCGCCACGGCTACGCTGGTGGTCCTTGCGGCCGCGGGCTGCACGCGCGCCAACGCTCCGGCCAAGGGTCCGCTCATCTCCGCCCGAACCACGATGGTGACGGCGTGGGAGATCCCCAAGAACCCGCTCACCGACACGAGCGTCGGAAAATCAGCGCTCGACGACCAGATCCGCTGGGGCTACAAGATTTTCACCAACACGCCGCACGAGGCGGCTCGGTTCACGGGCGGCAAGGTGTCGTGCGCGAACTGTCACCTCAACGCCGGGCAGCGCGAGCGGTCGCTGCCGCTCGTCGCCGTCGCCGGCATGTTCCCCGAGTACAACAACCGCGCCGCCCGCCTCATCAGCCTCGGCGACCGCATCGTCGACTGCTTCATGCGGAGCGAGAACGCGACCGGGCGTCTCGCCGGTCCGGCGGACGCTGAGGCCGGCGAACAGAACCATCAGGACGCGGTTGAGATCGTCTCGCCGACCTCGAAGGAAGTGCTCGCGGTGTCGGCGTATATCGCCTGGCTCGCCAAGGGGTATGCGGTTGGCGTGAACCCGTCGTGGCGCGGGCAGAACACGATCGCGACCGACACGCTCGTGCCGATGGCGTCGCTCGATCGCGCCCGCGGCGAATCGGTGTTCATGGAGCGCTGCACCTCGTGCCACGGCGCCGACGGCCAGGGCGTGCAGATCGGCGACAAGAAAGCGGGTCCGCTGTGGGGGCCAGATTCGTGGAACGACGGCGCGGGCGCCGCGCGCGTGTACACGCTCGCCGGCATCATCCGCTACACGATGCCCTATCTCGATCCCGGCAACCTGAGCGACGAAGACGCGCAGCATGTGGCCGCGTTCATCAATTCGAAGCCGCGGCCCGAGTACCCGCACAAGCAGCGCGACTACCCCGGCGGGAAGGTCCCGATCGACGCGGTCTACTACCGGAAGTAGACCGAAAAGGTAGAAGTTAGAAGTGAGAACTTGGAAGGACTTTGTGCCCTCTGCAAGGAATCGTCTTTGGGTTGCTTCCTTTGTGTTGATCGCGATCGCGATTGCCGCCTCGGTCTCAGCACAATTTCAGGGACGCCGCAACGGACGGTACGGGTACGGCGTTCCGCCCAACGCCAAATACGACGGCGCGTTCATGTTCTGCCGGATCATGTACCGGCAGGCGCCCGACGGCGACGGCGGCAACTGGTCGGTCGACTACCCGCGCGCCGACGTGAACCTCACCTTCCGTCTGTCCGAGCTGACCACGACGTCGGTGAGCCGCGACTCGCTCGGCGAGTTCAACCACATCGTGATCCGGCTGACCGATCCCGAGCTCTTTCGCTGCCCGTTCATCATGATGACCGAGGTGGGGGCGACCTACATCGACGAGGAGGAGGCCAAGCAGCTGCGTGAGTATTTGATGCGCGGCGGCTTTCTCTGGGCCGACGATTTCTGGGGCGAATACGCCTGGGAGCACTGGGTCAACGAGCTGCGCAAAGCGCTGCCCTCGGGCTATCCGATCATCGATCTGAAGATGGATCACCCGCTGTTCCACGTCCTCTACGACGTGCGCGAGCTTCCGCAGATCCCCTCGATCAATTCCTACTACGGAACCGGCCGCGGCACGTCAGAGCGTTACGACAGCCGCGTGCCACATGCGCGCGGGATCGAGGACCACAATGGCAACCTGATGGTCCTGATCACGCACAACACCGATTTCGGCGACGCCTTCGAGCGCGAGGGCGACGATCGGGAGTACTTCGAGCGCTTCGCGGGGCCCGGCTACGCGGTCGGGATCAACGTTGTGATCTACGCGATGACCCACTGAGGCGTGCCAAACGGGGTCTGATCCGGGATCAGACCCCAATTGGCACGGTTATCGCGCGGCGTAGGACTTGGTCGCGCGCGTGCGGCCGTTCGTCACCGTAAACGACCCGTCCTCCTTCGCACTCACCTTGATCCAATGCGCGGCCGTCTCGTCGAGGTTGGCGATGCGTTCGTCCGCGAAGTTCTGCGATCCTCGAACCTCCGACCGGTGCAGCTGCCACACATCGGCGATCCCCGTCGCGCGGCGCAGCGCGGCGAAGGTCTCGGGTGCACCGCCCTTTCGGGCGCCGTTGTTGAGCACCGCAATCCGCGGCGCGAACGCGGCGAAGGTCGCCGGATCCGCGGCGTCGGCGCCGCCGTGGTGCGCGACGAGATAGACGTCAACCGGCCCCACGAGATTGGCGGGACACGCCAGCGCGTAGAGCGGCTCCCCTGACAGATCGCCGAGATCGAGGAAGCGGAACTGGCCGAACTGCAGACGAAACCCCGTCGAGCGCGGGTTCTCGTGGATTTCTTGCGCAGGTGGCGCCGTGGCCGCGCACTGTGGCGTGAGGCCGCCCGAGCCCGCCAGCGGCTGCACGATCGTCCTTTCCGCCGCGCTGACGACCGTCGCATCGACGCCCTTCAGCGGAATCCGGTCACCGGGTGTCGGCTCGAAGTGGCGGCCCTTCGCGCGCACCGCTGCGTACGCGTCGAACATCGCGCGCGTGCCCGGCACGTTCTCCTCGGCCTGCGGCGGCACGGTCCCGTGATCGATGAAGGTCCCGATCGGCAGTTCCTGCGCCAACTCGACGACGCCGCCATCGTGATCGGCGTGGAAGTGCGTGATGAGCAGGTAATCGATGCGGGTCACGCCCGCGTCGCGAGCCGCCGCGACGATGCGCCGCGCATCGCGCGCCTGCCGCGGGTCGCCGGGCTTCGAGTCGAACGTGCCGTTGCCGGGAAAGCCGGTGTCCACGAGCAGCGACTCGCCCGCCGGCGTGACGATCAGCGTCGCCTGCCCGCCTTCGACGTCGATGAAGTAGATGTCCAGCGGCTTGGGAGCGGCCGCCTGACTCGAGGCAATCGCCAGCGCGACGACGAGGTGTTTCATGTACTGGAGATTATCAGTAACGGGCGACGGAGTTCACGGAGGGAACGGTATTCACACGGAGAAACGGAGGAACGAAGACGAACGGAGAAGACAGCGTGACACTGTTGGTTCGACGGGGCGTCGAACCCTGCCTTCTCTGCGCGTCTCCGTTTCTTCGTTGCTCCGTGTGATCCCGTGTCCTCCGCCCCCTCATGCCCGCGGCTAGATCAACGCAACACCCGGCTCCTGGATCGGACACCCCTCGATCCGGCGCACGAGCGCCGCGTCGGCGAGCTTGTCCGCGGCGTCCACGCACAGGGGCCGCGCCGGCACTCGACGCGCGGCGAAGACCGCTTCGGCGAAGCTGCGATCGCCGACGAGCGGCCGGCCGCCGATCATGACGAGCATCAAATCGCCCCGGCTCGCCTCGAGCACCGACTCCGCCGCGGACGGCGCGAGCGGCGGCACGACCACGAAGTCCGCGAGCAAGCCGGCCGCGATCCGGCCCGCGCGCGGCTGACGCAGGACATCCGCCGCGTCGTGCGTCACCATCGCGAGCAGCTCCGACGTCGACAACGGCGCCGAGGCTCGGGCCACGCGCAGCTCGTCGAGCAGGTCGCGCCCGCCGGTGATCCGCGAATCGGTGCCGATCGCAACGCGCGGCCGCTCGGGGTTCCGGAGGAGGTCGCTCATTGCGGCGGTGCGGCCAAAGAGAAACAGATTGGACGCCGGACACCACACCAACGATGTCTGGTTCGCCGCCACGCGCCGCCACCCTTCGTCGTCGATCGCGACGCCGTGGACGATCACCGTGTTGGCCTTCAGGCAGCCCAGCGATTCGAGCCGCGGCAGTTCCTCGCCAGCCGCCGCGTCCACGCCCTCGCCCAGATGCACCATGAACGGCAGGCTCGGCGCCGTCGCGCGCCAGCGCGCCGCCACGCTGCCGCCCAGTTCGCCGCGCGCGCCGGCCGGCTGCTTCTCGAGCGCGAAGGAGTGCGCCCAGCCGTAGCGCCGCAGCACGCGCACCGGCACGCCGCAGCGAAAGTCGCGATAGTACGGGTTGTGATGCGCAACGAGCGTCACGCCCGCGAGCAGGTTCTTGAGCGCGCCGGCAAACAAGCGCTCCGCCAGCGGATGCGATCGCCCGGCACGGATGTCCGGATCGTCCTGGAGGCGCGGCCGCATGTCGTCGATCCACTGCGTCGCGTTCTCGTAGCGATCCCGGAACTTGAGGCGGCCGTAGTGATTCAGTTCGAGATGATCGTGCGCGTTGATCAGACCCGGCAGGACGAACGCGCCATTCAGGTCAACAACGGTGTCGCGGGCGCGCGGGCGATCGCCGACCGCGATGACGCGCCGTGCAAAACGCACGCAGTCCGTCATCCCGCCATCGGCCATCACCCGGCCATTGACGAACGCGACGGTGTGCGGCCAGGTCACAAGTTCTTGACGGTGTGAAACACGACGACCACCGGCGGATTGCGCCACCGCCGACGGAATTCCTTGACGCCCGCATCCTCGTCGTCGGTGAAGCGCGGTTCGCGGATCGCGACGGTTCGAAGCCCCGCGGCGTCTATCGCCGCCAGGTGATCGTCGATCGCATGGGCCGCGAACCCGAGCTCGTGCGCTTCGCCGTCGCGGCCCCGAAACGTGCGCTTCCACCCGTGCTGCGCCCACGACGGATGAAAGTCCGAGTACACCAGGTGGCCGCCGCGCGCCAGCACGCGCGCCAATTCGCGCGTCCAGGCATGCAGATCCACGACGTCGCCGACAGTAAGCGAGGCGTTGACGACGTCGAATGCTCGCCGCGCAAACGGCAGCTGCCGCGCATCGGCACACACGAGACTCCGAGCTCGTCCTTCGATAGGCTCAGGACGAGCGAGTGGGTCTCGATTACGGCGAAGCATCGCCATGGAGAAGTCCACGCCCACTACGCGCGTGGCGCCGGTGCGTTTCAAGATCGGGAGATACCGCCCCGACCCGGTGCCCACATCGAGTGCGCGGCTCGGCTGCAGCGTCATCAGGATCGATTCGACAATCTCCTGCTCGAGGCGCATCAACGGGTTGTGGGCGACGCCCGGATAGGTGTCGGCCCAGATGTCGTAGGCCGTGCGGATCTCCGCTGAAACCACTGGAGCAGCCATCAGAATCCCGTCGTCTCCGGACGCTGATACCGAATCAACCGATGCAGCGCCCGCAGTTCGTACGGCGCGTCGTACCAGCGCAGGGCGTATCGCCACGCGCTCGCCGCTCTCAACGCGGCGCGATGCAATCTGTGTCAGCCTCGGATCGGTCACGGTCGGGTAGAACGCGTTGACGACGCGCTCGAAATTGCGGACGCTGCGGCGCACTTCGGCATTCACCCACGGAATGCCGTCGCCGCGGCGCATCGAGAGCTGCTCCCAGACCGGCGACGCCCATTCCTCCAGCGTCTGCGGAAACGCAAAACCCAGTCGTTTCGCGCCGTCGTACAGCTGGCCGTCCATCGGCACCGGCGTGTAGGTGTAGAGCACGATCTCGGTGCGCGGGTTGATCTTCTTCAGCCGTCGGATGAAACTCAAACGTCGCCTCGACATCCTGGAGCGGATCGGGCGGCGATCCGAGGACGAACGAAAACTCAGGGATGACACCGTAGGTCTGCATCCGCCGGGCGAGCTCGAGCGTCAGGTTCGACGACGCCTTGCCGCCCTTGTTCATCGCCGCGAGCGTCGCGTCGCTGGCGGCTTCGGCGCCCGAGAACACCATCTTCAGGCCCGATCGCGCCATCTTCTGCCACGTCGCGTCGCTGTACTGCATGAGCGTGTCGATACGTCCCAGCGCCCACCAGGCAACGCCGAGCCTCTCGATGCGCTCCGCAAACTCCGCGGTACGCGCCTCGGAGATGAAGAAGTCCATGTCGTGCATCTGGACGGCGTCGATCCCGTAGGTGGCGACGAGGTCCTCGCAGCGCGCGTTCCATGCGCGCCGGCGACTGCGCGATCCAGCGACGGTTCGACATCGCCACGACCGCACAGAAGCTGCACGCAAATGGACAGCCGAACGACGAGTTGTACGCAACCGTGCGGCGGCCGAGATAGTTCCGATGGAGATACCGCGTCATGTCCACGCGGTCGTACGGCAGGTCCGGCAGATCGTCGAGGGGCGTGAGCGCGCCGGTCGAGTTGTGGATGACGCTCGTGCCCGCCTTCCACGACAGGGCCGTGACGCGCGCGAGCGACCCGCCGGATCGGAGCGCGGCGAGCAACTGCAGCAGCGGCTGCTCGCCCTGCGAACGAACGACGAAATCCACGAGCGGCGACGCGAGCACCGTGTCGGCGTGCTGCGTCGGAAAGTAGCCGCCCCACACGATTGGCACGTCCGGCAGCTCGGCTTTGACCCGTCGGCAGACGGCCACCGCCTGCGTCAACTGCGGCCCTGGCATGACGGTGACGGCGAGGAGCTTCACGGCCGACGCGGACGCCGCATCGAGCCGGGCGACGATCTCGGCGGCGGGATCGGGAACGAGATTGCCGTCGACGAGCGACCAGGCATGTTCGTCGCCGAGGACCGCCGCGAGCGACATCAGCGACAGCGGCAGCGGCTGCTTTCCGGGCGTCGTCGAGAGCGGGTTGTAGAGGACGATCATCGCGCCATCCACAGGCCGAACGCGGCCGGTGCGCGCCGCAGCCGGACGCGCGCCAGGTGCCGGCGCAGCCGCCACGGCAGCGGTCCGCGCGTCGGCACG
The DNA here is from genome assembly GCA_963770995.1 of uncultured Acidobacteriota bacterium. Lineage (GTDB taxonomy): Bacteria > Acidobacteriota > Vicinamibacteria > Vicinamibacterales > CAVVIG01 > CAVSWN01. The sequence continues at coordinate 68,545 of CAVYRS010000002.1, forward strand.
AACTGCGGGTGCAGATCCAGCGACTCCGCGATCTCACCCAGCCGAGCGAATGTCAGATAGCCGACGCCCGGTCGCACCACGCCGGAGATCGCGAGCTCGCGGCGAAAGCGCCGATCTCTGTCGTCAACCATGGCGGCGCCGTCGCGGTCGCGGCGGAACATCGGCGAGTCCATCACGACCAGCGCCCCGCCGGAGGCGAGCATGCGCCGCGCGCGCGCGAGCGTCGCGGCGGCGTCCGGCGCGTAATGCAGCGACCCGTTGAAGACGACGAGATCGAACTGCTTCGGCACGAACGGTAACGCGTCGAAGTCCGCCTGCACGGCGGTAAACGGCACGTCGTAGTGGCGCGCACGCACCCAGTCCATCCGCCTCATCGTCGAGCGCGTCCACCGCGACCACGCGCTGGCCCAGCGCGGCCAGGCGATGCGACAGCCACCGCGTGCCGGCGCCGACATCGAGCACCTGCATCGGCTGCGACGAGGACGCGAGCACGCGCTGGAGCAGGTGGTGATAGGTTTCGCGGCGCACGAGCCACTCGCCTGCCTGCGGATCGGTGCGTGACACCGACGGCAGCGTTCGGTAGTGCTCCGACGGCAAGAGCCGCCGGTGACCGTCGCGATCGCGCACGGTCTGGTACTGATTCAGAAACGGTGCGAGCCGCTCCGCGCGCGCAGCCGTCAGGAATCGCCAGACGCCGTCGCGCCGCTCGTAGGTTCGCGCGCAGAAGGCGCACGCGCGTGCGTCGGGATCCTGCTCCTCGAGCGTCGCGCCGCATTCCGGGCAGGCAAAGCGTGGCATCCAGGCATGCACTCATCTCGCCTTCCCCAGCACGATCAGAAAGTGATCGCCCCATCGACGCACCAGCGGCCACGCGCCGATGACATCGTCGACGTGCTCGAGCGCGTCGACGAGCGCCGGATGACGGTCGGCGAACGCGTGCAGGTACGGCGGCGGCGCGAACAGACCGAGCGCGCGCAAGTGCACTCGTGAAAACCCGGCCGCCGCGCACCGCTCGCTCGAACGAACGCCGGGGAGTAGTACCGCGTCCACACCGTGCGGCCGTCGAGCGGCACGGCCACGGGATCGGAGGCGAAGCGAACCGTCGCACGCCGCCAATCGCCGCGCGCGAGGTAGAACGCGACCTCCCAGGGACAGATCCGGCCGATCACCGACGCGATGAGAAAACCGCCCGGACGCAGGCGGCCGGCGATCCCGCGCAGAGCGGCAGCGAGATCGGGCACGCAGTTGAGCGCGCCGAAGTTCGAGTAGACCGCGTCGAACGCGGCCGGCGCGAGGCGATCGATCTCGTGAATGCCCAGGTGCTGCACCTCGACGCGATCGCCGAGCCCGGACTGCCGGATTCGGCGCTCAGCCTGCTCCACCATCGCCGGCGACCAATCGATCGCAACGACGCGATCGCCGCGACGCGCGAAGTGTTCGGCGTCCGCCCCCGGTCCGCAGCCGAGATCGAGAAGGTGCGCGCCGGCGGGCACGAACCGCTCGACCGTGTGACGGACCCGGTCGCGCATCGCGGACAGAATGCGGTTCTCGGTGTTCGAGCGGTCGTAGTCAGCGGCAACGCCGTCGAACGCCCGCTGCGTATCGAGGAGCGCGCCCTACGACGCCCACGGCGAGTTCCTCCAGCCGGCGTTGAGCGAACAGACGCAACGCGCGCACGTCGGATCGGAATCCATGTCGAGCGATGCACGGAACGTGCGCAGGTTGCGAGTGACCAGATCAGCGAGCGGCGCGCGGCGGATGTTGCCGACAGGCGGGTGAAAGAAGCAGGGCCGCACCGACCCGTTGGCCTCGAGCACCACCGACACCCACGGCGCGTTGCAGGCGACGGGCGGAAACGGACCGTCGCCGCCGAGCGCGGCGTAGTACTGCGGCAACCGCCGCAGCTTTGCCGGCGATTCCGCAACGAACCCGGACGCGAAATCTCCCTCGTAGCGGGTCACTGTCCGCTCGACGATGGTTCGGAACTCGCGCACTTCGTCAGGGGTCGAGCGCCAGACCTGGGGACAGACGTCGGGGACGGACTTCGACCGAAGGCGCTCGACGACACGTCCGCGGCGAGAAACGAGATGCCGTCAACGCCGATCGCCTTCGCGTGATCGATGAGCCGCGGCAGCTCGCGGAAATTCGCCCGGTGCAAGGTCGCCCGCGCCGTCACCGGCACCTGGGGCGCGACACGGCGCAGACGCGCGATGCCGCGTCCGACCGTCGCCAGACCCTTGATCCCACGCACTTCTTCGTAGAGCGAATCGCTCGCCGCGTCGAGCGAGACGAACACCCTGGAAAATCGTTTCGCCACCTGGTCCGCGGAACGCTCCAACAGCACACCGCTCGTCAACAGTTGCAGCGAGAGGCCGCGCGCGCGGAACATGTCGGCCGCGTCGAACACGTCCTGCCGCAACAGGGGCTCGCCGCCGGAGAAGGCGACCACACGCGTGCCGAGCGCGGGCAGCGCGTCGGCCACCGCCTCGATCTCCTCGAGCGTCAGATCGTCCTCGCCGGTGTGCGTCCACCAGTCGCACGAGACACAGCGGCTGTTGCAGCGGCTCGTGGGATAGAAGATCAGCAGCGGCAGTACCAACGTGCGGTTCATGGCCGCGCCGAGCCTGACGAACACCGCCGTCGACACCGCTCTTGCCGTCGCCGATCCGTAGACACTCATGATGCGAGCGACGGCCGCATCCATTCGGCAATCGCTTTTTCGATCGGGAACGCATACACATCGCGCTGGCAGCGCCAGCGCGCCACCGCCTGAATCGGCATCCGCCAGGCGGACGGCTTCGCCCATCCGATGCGCTGATAGAACCGGAACCGCTCGATCACCGCCCGCTTCCCGGCGTCCACCCAGGGACTCCGCGAGCTGTCGCGCTCGATGGCAGCCCACTCGCGCAGGCTGCGCGGCAGCGGATACCCGGAGCGCGCCAGTTCGTCAGTGATCAGCGAGTAATCGTGCTCGGGAAAGTCGTTGATGTCGCCCATCGGCCGCGAGACGATGCCGGACACCTGTTCGCCCGCTGCGAACGCCTCGACGATCTCCGCAAACGCGCGCTCGCCCTGCCCGACGATAACCGCGTCGACTCCCGCCTCGGCCAGCGTTTCGCTGGGGAACAACGACGGATGCCAGCCGCCCCAGACGATACGGCATCCCGGCCGTCCCGCCTGGACGGCTTCGGTGACGGCGAGCGCGTCGGCGATCGGAATACCCGTCAGGACGCCGATGCCCAGGCACAACGCGCCGTCGGTCGCTTCGAGGACCCGCGCCATCGGATCGCGTTCGAGCCGTCCATCCACAATCGTCACGTCGAACCGGGAGCGATCCAGCGCCGAGGCAATCGCGACGAGGCCCAGCGGCATCGTGTAGAACGGCGCGCGCGGGTTGTAGAGAACGATGCGGTGTTTGCGCATGGTCCGTTACTTCAACGTCGACTGATCCGTGGGAACCGCGGCGGCCTGCGGACTCGACAGCGGAATGAGCAGCGGCAGCGTCTGCGCTGCGGGCTCGCTCAACCCCGCGAGCCGCCGCTGCAACATCGGCAGCCTGAGCGCATGCCACGCCAGGTGCGCCACCTCGTGCGCGTGGCGGCCGCGAAGCGACAAGGGTCGCGCTGCGGCGCGGGCGATCGCGTGCATCGACTTGCGCACGCGGAACTCCGAGTGCACGAGCGCGTAGAGCGCGCGGTAGAAATCCGGCGCGTAGGTCGCGCTGTACATCATCGCGAGATCGTCCGAGTCGAGCCAGTTCTGCTTCGCGCCAAGCTGCGACTTGACGCGGTTGTAGAACGGCGTGCCCGGCAGCGGGTACGACACCGAGACGCCGATGTCGTCCGGCCGGCACGTGCGCACCATCTGCAGCGTCTGGTCGATGTCGTCGCGCGTTTCGCCGGGATAGCCGAACTGGAGGAAAAAGCCCACCTCGATGCCCGCGTCGCGCAGCAGACGCGTCGCCGCCACGACCTGATCTACGCGAATCCCCTTCTCCATCGCGTCGAGAATCCGCTGCGAGCCCGATTCGGCGCCGAGCCACACCGTGCGGCATCCGGCGGCGCGCAGCGCGCCGGCGATGGCGGGCGTCACCTGATCGGCGCGCAACAGACATTTGAACGGGATCACCGCATCTCGCGCCTGCACGAGATCGGCGAAGCGCGCGATCCATCCGGGCTTCAACCCGAAGATGTCGTCGGCAACCCACAGATGATCGGGACGATAGGTCCGCTTCAACCAGGCGATCTCGTCCACCACCTGCTCGGGCGATCGCGCCGTGTAGCGTTGTCCGTAAATTGGCTTCGCGCACCAGTTGCAGTGGTACGGACATCCCCGGGTCGTGACGACGTTCATCGAGAAATAGCCGTGCCGCTCGCGCCAGAGCGCTTCGTATCGCGGCACGTCGACGAGATCCCAGGCGGGCCGCGCCAGCGCGTCGAGGTCGCGCACGATGTCGCGTGGCGGCGTCCGGAACACGCGACCGTTCCGCAGCCACACGCCGTTCACGTCGGCGAGGGCGCCGGGCCGCGACCCGGACAACCGATCCAGCACTTCGATCAGCGTGATCTCGCCTTCGCCGGCGATCACCACTTCGGCGCCGCTGATCGAGATACGTACCTGGATGGTCGCTGGCGTCCGCGCCGGCCACGATGGTGACGATGCCCCGGGCACGCGCCGCGTCGATCATCGTCAGCGCCGCCTCGCGCATGCGCAGCAAGCACATCTTGCTCAGGTAGTTGAAGTTGTCTTCGTAGATGACAGCGAAGCGCGGGCGATGGCGATCGAGCGCCGCGGTCCAGTCGTCCACCGACTCGGCGAGCATGGCATCGAAGAGCGCGACGCTGTACCCGTGCGCGCGAACGGCGGCAGCGGCGTAGAGCGTGCCGAGCGGCGGGTACGGCTGCTGCGCTTCCCACAGCTTCGGATCGAAGCGAAGGAAGTAGGCCTGGCCGAAGAGAACATCGGCGCTCGCCCCATGTGGTGCGTCGGGTCCGGCTTCAGCCGGACCTATAGTGAGACCCTCGCGACGTCTGTAGGTCCGCCTAAAGGCGGACCCCATATACGCGGAGCCCACGTACTTCGTCCTCGAGGCTGACCCTGCGTGCTTCGCGACGCTCCGATACACCTCGAGACTCTCGCGCGCGGCGCGGTCCCATGAAAATTCTTCCGCGCGCGCCAGCCCCGCGGCCGCCATCCGCGCCCGCATCGCCTCGTCTCGGGCGAGATCGACGAGCGCGTCGCCAAGACTGTCCGCCTCGAGACGCTCGACATGTCTGACCGCCTTGCCGCCCACCTCGCCCAGCGCCGAAGCAGACCCCGTGATCACCGGCACGCCGCACGCCATCGCTTCGATCACCGGCAACCCGAAGCCTTCGTACATCGACGGGTACACGAACATCTCGGCGAGCGAGTACAGCGCCGGCAGGTCTTCGAAGGGCACGTACCCGGTGAAGGTGATCGCGCGATCGAGTCCGCCTCCCGCGATCCGCTCACCAATCCCGCGCGACATCCAGCCGTACGGGCCGACACACACGAGTTGGTGCGAGAGATCGCCGGCCTGCAGCCGCTGCGCGAAGGCATCGATCAGCGTCGGCAGGTTCTTGCGCGGCTCGATCGTGCCGACGTACAGGATCACCCGCTTCTCGAGGCCGTACTTCCGCCGGACCCGCGCGAGCGTGTCCGGATCGCGCACCGGCGTGAACGACGGCGCCGCGGCTTCGTAGACGACGCGGACGCGCCCCGGATCCACGTGGTAGGAGCGGACGATGTCTTCCTTCGCGCTTTCGGACACGGTGATGATGGCGTCGGCGCGCCGCGCCGCGAGCCAGACCAGCGGCCCGTTGAGCAGCACGCGGCGAGGCGGGTGATACCGCGGATAGAGCCGCAGGCTCACATCGTGAATCGTGACCACCGTGGGCACGCGCGACAACACGGGGACCATGCCGTTGGTGAAGTGCGCGACCTCCGCGTCTATCGCCTTCAACGCCGTGGGCGCGTGCAGCTGAATCCACACCATGCGCGGCACGTGGCGCGGCGCAGTGACGATGCGCACGTGCGGCGGCAGCGGTCGATCCGTATCCACTGTTTGATTCGACAGCACCGTCAGCTCGCCGGCGCCGGTCTGTCCGGCGAGGTGATGCAGCAAGTGCTCGGTGTAGTAGCCGACGCCGGTTCGTCGGGGACGCAGCGTCGTGCCGTCAAATGCGATGCGCATCCGCGCAGGTCTCCACGCCGCGCGCGCACGCCGCGGCCAGTCCGAGGGTCAGCGAGAAGAGCACGTAGATCGGCGCGAACTCGAGGAACGAATCGACCAACCCGTGGAGCGCCATCGCGATAACTGCGGCGCTGATGCCGACGGCGATCGCGCCGCTTCCGCGGGTGGAGCGCACGACGCCGGCGGCGCAGGTACGGGCCGCCGCCAGGAGCCACCACGCGAACGCGGCGGCCGTCACCAGCCCGCCGCCGGTCAGCATCTCGAGATACATGTTGTTGCTGTGCATGCGCGTGTCGCGCGTGTCGAGCTCGGCATACGAGGCGTAGGTCAGCCGATAATTGTCCGGACCGAAACCGAGCAGCGGACGCGCGGCAAACATCCGTCCCGCCGCGCGCCACAAGACGAGGCGGCGCGGACGCCAGCCGGGCCGCGGCCGCGGAAACGGCGCCAGCGCGCCAGCCAGCGCCGGACCTTCGACGATCGCGTGCGACACCGCGGCGGTCGCGCCGGGTTCGTCGCTGAACCAGGTGCGGCGCTCCTGCACGACATCCCACACCAGTCGGTAACGGCCCGGACGCCGCGGCGCACGCACGGTGGCCGGTATCGTGGCCACGCCTCCGGACGAGACCGTCGAGTCGAATGGCGTTCGCACGCCGTCGAACATCACGTACCGGTCTTCGTCTTCGAGCATCCAGTGGTACGACAGGAAGAACGGCGACTCGGCGCGGGAGCTCCAGTCGAGCCGCCCCAGGTTGGTGACGGTGACGGGAATCGTCGTGGACGTTCCGGTCGCGAGCCTGACGTTCGCGGGCGCCTGGATGACGGCGCGATACCAGGATTCCTGCCCTTCCGTCGTGAAACGCAGCCAGATCGAGTCGAGCGATCGCGACGCGAAGAACAACACGGCGATCGAGGCGCCAAGCCCCACGAGGAGCCATCCACCCCGCTCGACGCCCGCGCGGCGAATCCGCATGGCGCAGCACCAGCCGAGCGCGGCGGCCATCACAATCAACCCCGCTCGAGTGAACGTCAGCGTGATCGCGTAGGCGATCAGGAGGAGCGTGGCGAAGATGATGGCAACGCGCGCGCGCCGCGCGGTGTCGAGGCTCGCGATCATGAGGCCGGCGCCGATCGCGAAGACGACCTCGAGATACATCGACGCGATCGTCGGGTATTGCAGAGACCCGCCGGCGCGGACCACGGCGCCGACCGTTGCCACCTGCGGACGGAACGTCTTCAATCCCCGCAGCACGGCGGGAACGGTGAGGTACTCCAGCACGGCCAGCACGCTGACGGCCGCAGCCGCCGCCAGCGCGAGCGCAATCGCCGCGGTCAGCCGCGCGCGTGTGATAACGCCGTTGACCGCGAGGAGGTAGACGCCGAGTGCAACGGCGACGCGTCCGGTCATGTGCAGGGCGTTGAGCCTCGCCGTCGGCGCAGCCACGGTGGCAAGCGCCATCGCGGCAATCAACAGCAGCCACGGCCCGGTCAGCGGCGTGCGCCACAGCGGCAGGCGGCGCGTCCAGATCAGAGCGACGACCCAGCCGAGAAAGGCCGCGGCGAGCACCAATTCGAGATTGCTCACCGACTGCCCCGGCAGGTGAAAGAGCGGCTCGAGTCGTTCGAACGGTGCCACGAGCATCAACACCACGACGCCGGCGAACGCCGTCGTGCTGGCGCGGTCGGATCGCGCGCGGACGAAGGCGGACGCGACGCCGGCCGGGAGATACGGCAACGTGGCGGGCGCCGTGTTGGTGAGGGCGGTCCCAGACATCCTGATGAAGCGTGGTTGGATGGCGAACGGCGTCCAAGAACCTTGCCAGGGAATTGCGGGATTGGAGGATTGCGGGATTGCAGGATTTAATTGTTCAATTCCAATCCTGCAATCCTGCAATTCAGCAATCCTGCAATTTAAGGAGGGCACGCCTGCTGCATACGTCGCGAAGCGAACCCTGCAGGCGCGGGCAGATGCGGAACCCCCTTACGGGCGACGAAAGCTCGTTTCAAAAGCCGAAATCACACGCGGTTGCCCTGTTTGCGTACAAGGCTGCCGCGGACGTGGCCGCGAAGCTCGTGCTGTTCGCGATCACGGTCGTCGCGGCTCGCCGGCTGACGCCGGTGGCGTTCGGCGTCTTCTCGCTGGGCTCGACGCTCGGCTGGATGGCGGCCGTCGGCGCCGACTTCGGCATGCAACTGCATGTGGCCCGCGCGGTCGCACGCGCACCCGATCAGGCCGCGGCGCTACTCGCGGCCTGGTTGCGCGTCCGGTTGTGGACGGCAGCAGCGGCGCTCGCCCTCGTCGTCGTAGGAGTGGCGGCCGCAGGATCGAGCGCAGACGTCGCTGGCCCGATCGTCGTCCTCGCGCTCGTGTACGCCGTCAGCGGCCTGGTCGAGTTCCTGCACTATTTCTATCGCGGGCTGTCCCGCAGCGACATCGAATCGTCGCTGACAGTTTTCCAGCGGCTGGCGACCCTGGTCTTCGGATTCGCGGCGCTTGCGTGGCGGCCGACGGTCGGGACGCTCGCGATCGCGATCCTCATCCCGGCGGTCGCGACGTTGATCGTGAGCCTCGGAATCGCGCGGCACCTCTCGAATGGGTGCATGGGGTCCGCCTGTAGGCGGACCGACACACCCGCTGGTCCGGCTAAAGCCGGACCCCACGTACAAAGACAAGCCGGCCCCCACGTACGGACAGTCTTCCGCCGCGACGTCGCGCCGATCGGCGCGGGGATCCTGCTCTCAGCGCTCTACTTTCGGATCGATGTGTTCCTCGTGCAGCTGTGGTCGGGCACGGAGTCGGTGGCGCTCTACAACGCGGTGTTTCGCGTGATCGAAGGCCTCCGCCTGTTTCCAGCTGCGGCGATGGCCGTCGCGCTGCCGGCGCTGTGCCGCGCGCGCGATCTGCGTCCGCTGATGAACGTGTCGGCGACCCTCGTCGGCGGCGCCTGCCTGACGACCGCAATGGCGTGGCCGGCCGCGGACTGGATCGTGCCGTTCCTGTTTGGCGACCGCTACGCGCCCGCGATCCCCGCCTTTCGCATCCTGCTGCTGTCGTTTCCTCTGCTGTCGCTGAACTACGCGTTGACGCATCAGCTCATCGGGTGGGACGGCCAGCGGGCGTATGCCGGCATCTGCGCGACTGCCCTTCTCGTGAACCTTGCGCTCAACGCCCGGCTCATACCCGCGCTGTCCATCGAAGGCGCGGCGTGGGCGACGATTGGCACCGAATTCGTCGTCACCGCCGGTTGCGTCATCGCACTCGCGCGAGTGAGCACGGTCCCAGAGCTGACGGTGGCGGATTCGAGGATCGGATGACACCCAGCGAGATCGCCATCGCGCGGAGCGTCATCTATGCGTCGCTCTTCGACTATCCGCTCACGCTCCATCAGCTCCACCATGCGCTGATCGAATCCGATCAATCGCCTTCGGAGGTTCTCGCCACCTACAACGCGAGCGAGCGGCTCCGACGCGTGGTCGGCTATCGGGACGGCTTTTTCTTCCCGATCGGGCGGAGCGAGCTCGTCGCCGAGCGCCGTCATCGCGAAGCGCGCAGCCGCGCGTTCCTGCAGCGCTACCGCTCGGTGCTCCGATTGATCTGCGCGGTTCCGTTTACGCGTATGGTTGCCCTCTCCGGAAGCATCGCGCACCTGAACCTCGAGCGCGGCGGCGACCTCGATCTCTTCATCGTCACACGCGGCCGTCACGTCTGGACCGTCGCGGTCACGGTGCTGATCCTGACGAAGTGCCTGGGGCGGCGGCGGATCGTCTGCGCGAACCTGATCCTGGCCGATTCGCGGCTGGCGCTCGACCAACAGGATCTGTTCACGGCCAACCAGGTGATCCATCTCAAACCGCTCGTCGGCGACGAGCTGCTGGACGACTTTCTCGCGGCCAACCCGTTCGTTCGCCGCCTCTATCCGAATGCGCTCGCATGGCATCCGGATCGCATCGTTGATTTGCCTGGGCGTGGAGTCTTGCAATCGCTGAAACGCGCGCTCGAACTGGCGCTTGCGCTGCCATCACCGCTCATCGAGCGCGCCTGCCGGCGACTCTACAGTTGGTACCTCCGGCGCCGGGCCGGCGGCTGGCGTTCCCCGGAACAAGCAAAACTCGATCCCGACTTCCTGAAGCTCCACACCCGCAGCCACCGCCACTCCGTGCTCGACCGCTTCGAACGCGCCGTCGCAGATGCCTGGCGCCGCGCGAATCGCGCCGGCGCCCGCTCGGCGGCCCGGTAGCCACACCGCCCGTCCCGAGCCCGTCGAAGGACGAGCGACGTGCTCGTGGTTCGACAAGCTCACCACGAGCGTTTGCTGGTCGTATACTTCTGGTTCTCACCAAGGAGCCTCTCGATGCGGGTCGTTCGAACGCTCGGTGTGTGCGCGCTCGCCTCGCTGGTCTTCGCGGCGGAACGCTCGCCGCTCGTCGCGCAGGCCATCAGCGCGATCGATGCGGCGTTCCTCACGGGTCTTCGCTGGCGCAGCATCGGCCCCGCCAACACAGGCGGCCGCGTCGACGATGTGGCCGTGGCGCGCGTGCCCGGGGCTCCCGACGCGATCTACGTCGCCACCGCCAGCGGCGGCCTCTTCAAGAGCACCAACCAGGGCACGACGTGGGCGCCGGTGTTCGACCGCGTCGACGCGATGATGTCGATCGGCGACGTTGCGGTCGCGCCCTCGAGCCCGTCCACCGTCTGGGTCGGCACCGGCGAAGCCAACAACCGCCAGAGCTCGTCGTGGGGAGACGGCGTGTACAAGTCGGTCGACGCCGGAAGAACCTGGACGCCTGTCGGCCTCGCCGACACGAAGCACATCGGGCGCATCCTGATTCACCCCACCAATCCATCGATCGTGTACGTCGCGGCCGCCGGTCATCTGTGGGGGCCGAACGCGGAACGGGGTGTGTTCAAGACCGTGGACGCCGGCCAGACCTGGCAGAAGGTGCTGTTCGTCGACGTCAACACGGGCGCAACCGATCTCGCGATGGATCCTCGGAACCCTGACGTGCTGTACGCCGCGATGTACCAGCGTCAGCGGGCGGCCTGGGGGTTCAATGGTGGCGGCACAGGCAGCGGGATTTTTCGGACACGTGACGGCGGCATCACGTGGACTAGGCTGACCGAAGGGTTGCCGAAAGGCGAAGTCGGTCGCATCGGCCTCGAAACATCGCTCGTCGACTCGGGTGTGCTGTACGCCGTTGTCGAGGCGGTGGGCCGCGACGGCGGCGTTTACCGGAGCACGGACGGCGGCAATACGTGGGAGCACATGTCGCCGCTCAACCCGCGGCCGATGTATTACAGCCAGATTCGTCTCGATCCCAAGGATCGCAACCGCGTCTACCTGCTCGGCTCGAACCGCGGGTTCTACATCTCCGACGACAGCGCCCGGAGCTTCCGCGACGTGTTCAGCGGGGTCCACTCGGAGGATCACGCGCTGTGGATCGACCCGGACGACACGAATCACCTGATCGTCGGCGGCGACGGCGGCGTGTCGATCTCGTGGGACCGCGGGACGACGTGGCAGTTCCGCGACAACTTGCCGATCGGCCAGTTCTACGAGATCGGCGTGGACATGCAGGATCCCTACAGCATCTGCGGCGGTCTGCAGGACAACGGCCATTGGTGCATCCCGAGCGCGACGCGGAATCGCACCGGCATCTCCAACCGCGACGGTTTCAACATCGGGAGCGGTGACGGCTTCTACACGCGCATCGATCCGACCGATCCGCGCACGGTGATCGTCGAATCGCAGGACGGCCGCGCGCACCGCGTCAACCTGGCCACCCTCGAGCGCCAGGTCATTGCGCCGCTTCCAGGCGAACGCAGTGCGAGGGGCGAGCGCGAACGCTGGAACTGGAACACGCCGATCGTGATGTCCGCTTTCGATCCCAAAGTTCTGTACATCGGATCGAGCATCGTCTTTCGCTCGCCCGATCTCGGCCTGACGTGGAAGGCGATCAGCCCGGACCTGACCGCGCGCGTCGATCGCGAGACGCTGCGCATGATGGACGCGCTCGTGCCGGAGCGCGCGGTTTCGAGACACGACGGACAAACGTCGTTCTCGACGCTGACGACGATTGGCGAGTCGCCGCTCGACGCCAAACTCCTCTACACCGGCAGCGACGATGGTCAGGTGTTCGTCACGCGGGATGGCGGCCAGAAGTGGACCAACGTCACGGCCAACATCCCTGCGCTGCCTCCATCCACGTACGTGAGCAGTGTTCTGCCCTCGCGGCACGTCGCCGGGCGCGTGTACGCCACCTTCGACGGGCACTTCAACGACGACTACCGCGCCTACATCTACGTGAGCGACGATTTCGGCCGCACCTGGCGACCGATCGCCGCCGGGCTGCCACAGACGTCGGTCAATCGTCTCCGCGAGCATCCGCGGAACGCCCGGCTGCTGTTCGTTGGGCACGAACGCGGGATCCACGTATCACTCGACGCTGGCGCGTCATGGTCATCGCTCAACTTGAACATGCCGAATGTTCCGGTGGACGACCTGGTCATTCATCCGCGCGACAACGATCTGATTGCGGGCACGCACGGCCGCAGCATCTGGGTGCTCGACAACATCGCGCCGTTGGAGGCCTTGACGAGCGACGCTGCGCGCACGGACGCGCACCTCGTGTCGCCGGCTCGCACCCGGCTGCTCAGCGTCTACACGCCGCAGGCGTGGTTCGGCGCCGGTCAGTTCTTCGCGCCGAATCCCGAGTTCGGCGCGACCATCGACTACTTCCTGCCTGGGGCCTCGCCGGAAAACACGCAGGTGCTCATCAGTGACGCGAATCATCAACTCGTCCGGACACTCACGGTCCCATCCCGCCGCGGGCTGTCGCGAGTGACCTGGGATCTGCGATTCGAGCAACCGGCGACCGAAGTGGATCGGCAGACAGGGACCTCTCTGCTCGGTGGCGCCACGCCCTCGGGACCACTGGTCCTGCCGGGCTCGTACGGCATCGTCCTGAAGGCACCTGGCGTCCGCCGCGAGTTGAAGGCGACGCTCGTCGTCGACCGCGATCCGCGCGCCAGCTTCTCGGACGCCGATCGCCGGACCAGGCAAACCGCGCTCATGGACCTGTACGCGTTGCAGCAGACCCTCGGACGTGCGCGGGTCGCGTCGCGCGACGCCCGGCCGGCGCCGACGCAAGTCCAGGGCGCGATCGCGTCGCAGCTCACGGCGATTGGCAACCTCTCGCGCGCGATCGAAGGGTATTCCGGCGTGCCGACCATTGACCAGCACCGCCAGATCGGACGGGCCTTCGACGAGGTGGCGAAAATCGTCGCCGAGGTGAATCGGCTGCTGCGATCGGACACCGCTGCCCAGCCGCAGCCGATACACGTGCCCCCAAAACGGTCGTAAATCGCGTGCTGCCGAGCCTCGGTTGGCCGGAGTCTTGGATCGATTTCCACTATGGCCTTCCGAGGAGTCATTACAGCTGCGCTCCTTTCCCTCTCCACGCTCCCGCTTGGCGTCGCGCCGGCCCCCGCGTTGGACCCGACGTTCTTCGCGATCCGCGACGCGGTCACGCTGCGGCTCGAAGGTCCATTCAACGAGCTCTTCGTCCGAGCTGGACAGAATCAAAAGGAGACGGACCCGAGCTCGGCGGTTACAGGGAAGATGACCGTCACGCATCGCGGTCGCGACACGGCCATCGACGGGGTACAGATCGCCGTGCGCGGCCACACGAGCCGGCGGCCCGGTGAATGTCCGTTCCCGAAGCTGAAGCTGACCGTGCCGTCGAGTCATCCGGCGACGGAAACCGTTCTGGGCGGCCAGTCGGTGCTGAAGATCGGCACGCACTGCGGCGAGACGGCCGGAGAAATCATCAGCAAAAAGTACGGCCGACTCTTGAACGAGCAATCCCCGGTTCGCGAGGCCTTTGTTTATCACCTGCTCGAGGTCGTCGGCGCGCCGACGCTGAAGGCCCGTCAGGCCCGCATCACGTACGTGTACACGGACCCCCGAGCCGAGGCGCCGAACCAGCGGCAGCCCTTCGTGCGCAACGCCGTGGTCATCGAAGACGACGACGACGCCATGAAGCGGCTCGGTGGGACGCGGCAGCTCACCGAGAAGACGTTCTCGAATGCGCGCGAGCAGTTCTCAGTCGCCGACACGGCCATCGTGGCGTTCGCCCAGGCGATGATCGGCAACTTCGACTGGTGTCTCAAGATGACGCGCGACGACGCGTATCGCTGCAACGTGCGGCATCCGCTGTGGAACGTGCTCGCCATCGTCGGCGCCGACGGCAAGACGCGCCCGCTGATCTACGACTTCGACGTCGCCGGCATGGTGGCGGGCCAACATCGCTGGTTCAAGGACGTCTACAACGAGGCGTTCCTCGCGTCGAGATCACATCCGGCTGTCGAGGTCGTCGGGCAGGTTCAGCGGACGCGCTCGCTGTTCGAGCGCCGCGATCTGGAGGCCGCCCGGGCGCACTTCAAGCAGAAGAAGGATGATGCCTACGGCGCGCTGGACTCGTCGAACGTCGACGCGGCCGGCAAGCGCATCATCCGCGAGTACCTCGACGCCTTCTTCGAGGCGATCGGATCGGACGAAGCGTTCTATCGCCCTGCGGTCGTGGTCAGCGGCATGCGCGCCTACGCCGATGCCGCACAAGCCAGCGCCGTGTGCGGGGCGATGGGCACGATCCCCGTCGGCACGGTCGTCACCGAGCCGCTGGAGACATCGGATCGAATGATGCGCGTGATCCTCCTCGATACGCAGTGGCAATGGGCCACGCCCAAGCCGTGCGCGGCCATCCACGACGGGCCGGTGTGGATTCAGCGCGACGCGGTGAGCCGCGAGTATCCGGCCGGCGCCTCAGCCAAGCCTTAGTAGGTGGTCGCGCCGACGCTGCACGCGTCGGGCCGGCCCGACTCCATCCCGCGACGGAACCACTCGACCCGCTGCGCCGAGCTGCCGTGCGTGAACCGTTCCGGCATCACGCGGCCGCTGGACATCCGCTGCAGGCGGTCATCGCCAATCGATGCCGCGGCGCGCAACGCTTCTTCAGCATCACCCGGCTCCAGCTCGACGCGGCCCGCCTGGAACCGCCCGTTCTGCGAAGCCGCGTAGCCCCAAATACCGGCGAAGCAGTCGGCCTGCAGTTCCAGCGCGACCGAGGCGCTACTGGGACCTGAGCGGCGATCCTGTTGCGCGCGCTCCATGATGCCCAGAAGGTTCTGCACGTGATGGCCCAGCTCGTGCGTAATCACGTACGCCTGCGCGAAGTCGCCAGGCGCGCCGAAGCGCTCAGACAACTCGCTGAAAAATCCAAGGTCGAGATAGACCTTCTGATCGTTCGGACAATAGAACGGACCGGTTGCCGACTGAGCCGACCCGCACGCGGAGTCGATTCCATCCCGGAACAACACGACCCGCGTCGGCTGGTAGCGGCTGCCGAGCACCTGGCTCCAGGTGGCCTGGGCGTCGCCCATCACCGCGTCGACGAAGTCCACCATCCGCTCTTCCGCGGGCGACGCTGGCGTCGAGCCCGAAGTGCCGATGGTTTCCCTCGGCGCGATGGTGTCCGTGCCGAGCAGCGAGAACAGATTGGTGCCCGTAAGCCAGCTGAGCGCGAGGACGACGAGGAGTCCTCCGATGCCCATAGTGGCAACGCGACCGCCCGATCGGCCGCGCATGTCTTCGACGTTGCTGCGATCTCCAGGTGCCCAGCGCATAGCCCACCCCTCCACGGGACGGGTGTTCAAGAACGATACCGCCACGACGGCCCGGACTGGGGCCCTGGGGTCAGACCCCGATAGACGGATTTAGGCCAGTTTTTCGCCAAACTGCGCTCAGATCGGCCAGGCCGTGCCGAAATGGGGTCAGACCCCAGCCTGGGCAACGCTTGCGATCAGGTTGCAGATTCTGGCGAGACCCGAACGATCAGTTTGCCGAAATTGCGGCCTTCGAACAGCCCAATCAACGCCGTCGGCGCCGATTCGAGGCCGTCGACGATGTCCTCGCGATACTTCAGTTTCCCCGACGCCACCAGCGGCGCGCATTCCTGAATGAACGCCGGGAACCGATCGTTGTGATCGGAGATGATGAATCCTTTGATCATCGCGCGGTGCACGAGCAGCGGACGGAGGTTCGGTCCGCCGGGATTCGATGTGGCGTTGTATTCCGAGATCAAGCCGCAGAGGGGAATCCGCGCGCCGCGATTGAGCATACGCAGCACGGCGGCCAGGACAGCGCCGCCGACGTTCTCGAAGTAGATGTCGACGCCTGCGGGACATGCCGCGGCGAGCGCCGACGGGAAGTCGTCCGCCTTATAGCTGACGCAGGCGTCGAAGCCCAACTCGTCGACGACATAACGGCACTTCTCCGCCGCTCCGGCGACGCCGACGGCGCGGCAGCCGCGCGTCTTCGCGAGTTGCCCCACGATCGAACCGACGGCCCCGGACGCGGCCG
This sequence comes from uncultured Acidobacteriota bacterium, assembly GCA_963770995.1. Taxonomy (GTDB): domain Bacteria; phylum Acidobacteriota; class Vicinamibacteria; order Vicinamibacterales; family CAVVIG01; genus CAVSWN01. Next base: position 85,177 of record CAVYRS010000002.1, read on the forward strand.
AAACAACAACGGTTTCTCCCGCCTTCGGCTGTCCGATGTCGAGCAGCCCCACGTACGCCGTCATCCCCGGCATTCCCAGCACGCCGATCGCCGTCGTCATCGGCACCTTCGTGGCGTCGATGACGCGCAGGTCTGTTCCGTTCGTCACGCGGTAGTCCTGCCAGCCGTCGTACCCGGCGACGATGTCCCCCGCGCGGAAGCCCGGATGGTGCGACTCCACGATCTGGCTGACGGTGTGGCCGCACATCACGTCGCCGACCGCGACTGGCGCTGAGTACGAGGGCGCGTCGCTCATGCGTCCACGCATGTACGGATCGAGCGAGAGATAGATCGTTCGCCGCAGCACCTCGCCGTCCGCGATATCCGGTACTGGCGCCTCCGCGATGTCGAACACGTCTGGCGTGGGCGTCCCGTGTGGACGCTTTTTGAGTCGAACCTGTCGGTTGATCACTGTGCGGCCTTTGCGGCCCTGGCGTCCTTCGCGTCCATCAACACGTCCCACGTGTCGGTGGATCGCTGCAGAACCCGGGGCAGGTCGTCGTAGATGAGATATCCCTTCAACACGAGCGCGTCGCCCACCTGCTCGAGTTTGGCGTTGTAGGCATCCCGCGTTCCGTACCGCTCTTCGATGGAGCGGCGCGGATCCTTTGCGGCCTCGCGAGCCGGGCGCGACAACGGAAACGGGATTGCCGAGCCGAGCAGCGACACGAGATCGCCGGAGGCGCCGATCGAGGCGTTGCGGAAATTCCAGCCGGTGTACGTGGCGAGCGGCACGGCCACGTCCGGCAGCCGGATCCCGGCGCGCTCGTTGCCGTCCTCATCCACTGCCGGCACCAGGAGCGGCAGCGGAGCGCCTGCTCCAGCTCCACCGGGCAGCAACGGATTCGCCACGCGCGGACCGGCGGACAACCCCTTCGGCGACGCGACGCCGGGAAGCGCGGGAAACGTGAGTGCGCTCGCCCTGACCAGCGTGCCGTCTTTGATCATCGGATACGCGCTCGGCGGCGGCGCGGTCCCGGCGTTCACCCACCGCTGCATGGCGAGCAGCAAGGCGCGCATCACCCATCCGTGGTCGACGGGATTGTCGGGCTGCTGGCCGTTGCTGACCGTGGGCGGAAAGCGAGCGGGTCCATGCTGTGTGCCGGCCAGGAAATAGACGCGAACATTGTCAGGCAGCGGGAGATCGGCGGTGCCGTCCGGCGTCGTGTGAATCAGCGCCGCGGCGCGTCCGGTGCCCCAATATTCCACGGAGGTGTTCGTGTAGAACACTTTCGGCTGGTTCAGGCGGGCGCGCGGATTGTCGAGCAGGCCGTCGGTGGCGCCGCTCACCGGGTCGCGCAGCGCCGCGTCGGCGAACGGAAAAGCCGTCGCGCTGTGGACGCTCAAATTGGTGGGCATCGACCAGCGTGCGTTCAGGTCGATACGCGCCGCTCCCGCAATGTGCGCCATCACGCCGTCGAACACCTGGCGATCGCGCTCGTCCGTGTTGAAGCCGTGGTAAAGGAAGTCGCGGAGAAAGCGTCCGCTCTGCGAGGAGCCCCACGCGATCGCGCGCTGCACGCTGCTCTCGTCGCGGCGTTCGTGTTTCAGCCACGTCGCGAAATCGCGCATGGCGACGAATCCAAGACCCGCGATCGGCGGATTCGCCACGCGATAGGCGACTTCGTAGGTTTTACCCGGCTCGAAGCCGCCGTCCAGCGTGATCGTGTGCCCTTTCACGCGCCAGCGGTTGCGCGCGACCGGCTCGCTCTTCCCGAGGAACGTCGAGCGCACCGTCAACTGGCTGTCCGGTCCCTCGGGATCGATCGCGTCGTAGCGTTCGAGCTCGCGCGGCGTCGTGTCGGCCGTCCGCGCGTTGGGCGTGAACGCGAGGCGCACCACGCCGCTGATCGGCTTGCCGCCGTCGGTCGGCACCGGCACGTTGATCCGCATCCGATCGCCGTCGGCCGCCACGTCGAACTCCCAGCCCACCCAGGCGATGGTGAAGCCGAATCGCATCAGAAATTTGTCGCCGAGATCGGCGTCGCCCTGGGGATCGGGCGAGGGTCCGCCACGATTGAAAAGCCGGATGGCGCCTCGGCCGCCGCGATTCGACACCTCCACGAGGACGCTGCCGTTGCCCCGCATCTGATCTTTGGGGCGGATGATGTAGAGGTCGGCGGAGAACTCCACGCGCCCGGATGCGGCGCGCGGCGCGTTGTCCAGATCGACGACGACCGCGTTGCGCGGGTTCTTGGGATCCACGCTGAAGTGCACGGTGCCGGCGACCTTCTCGTAGCCCGACAGCCCGATGTCCGCGCGCTTCGTGATGTCCACGCGCATCACCTCGGCTCGAGCGGTGCCCGTCCAGCCGATCGCGACGACAACAATGAGCGGAATATGGCGGTTCATCGCGGGTATTATGCACGACCCATCGGCGTAGGTCCGGCTAAAGCCGGACCCCACGTACGCTAGCGTCCCAGCGCTCAGGCAGCGATAATGTGACTCCATGATGGTCTTGCGCTTCATCCTCGCCGCACTCGTGGCCGGCCCGCTCTTCCAGGCCGCCCAGCCGAGCTTCCAGGAACGCGACTTTCTCTCGCGGATCAGGCGCCTGACGGTCGAAGGCCGCCGCGCCGGCGAGGGCTACTGGTCGCCCGACGGCAAGCGCCTCGTGTTTCAAAGCGAGCGCGAACCGGGCAACCCGTTCTATCAAATCTACGCGGTCGATTTGACGACCGGCGACACCAAGCGCATTTCGCCCGGCATGGGCAAGACGACCTGCGCGTTCTTCCGGCCCGGCACCGACGAGATCGAGTACGCGTCGACGCACGCCGATCCCAAGTCGAAGCAGCTGCAAGAAGAAGAGCTCGCCATTCGCGCGTCCGGCAAGGAGCGCCGCTACTCGTGGGACTACGACGCGGAGATGGACATCTATTCCCACAACGAGAAGACCGGCGCGAGCAAGCGGCTCACGACGGCGCGCGGCTACGACGCCGAGGGCAGCTACTCGCCCGACGGACAGTGGATCGTGTTCGCGTCGATGCGCAGCGCCTACGACCATCCGCTCAACGACAAGGAAAAGAAATCGCTCGGGGAGAACCCGAGCAACTTCGCCGAGATCTACGTGATGCGTCACGACGGCTCGGATCAGAAGCGCCTGACGAACGTGTGGGGCTACGACGGCGGTCCGTTCTTCACGCAGGACGGGAAGAAGATCGTCTGGCGCCGCTTCGACGAACAGGGCCTGATCGCCGACGTGTGGACGATGAACCCGGATGGATCGGATCAGAAGCAGATCACCGACTTCGCGTCCATGAGCTGGGCGCCCTACATGCACCCGTCCGGCCAGTACATCCTGTTCGCCTCGAACAAGCTCGGGTTCGAGAACTTCGAGGTGTTCATGGTCGACGCGCAGGGCGCGAAAGAGCCGGTCCGCGTGACCTACTCCGACGGCTTCGACGGCCTGCCGGTGCCCTCCCCCGACGGCAAGACGCTCGCGTGGACCTCGAGCCGCTCGGGCGGATCGGCCGGGCAACTGTTTCTCGCGCAGTGGAACCATGAAAAGGCGCTCGAAGCGTTGAAGGCCGCGCCGCCGAAGAAACCGAGCAAAAAATCATGAATTCAACAACGCATCGATCTGCCACGAAAGCACGAAAGCACGAAACATCAAACTTATTCGGTTTTCGTGTTTTCGTGATTTCGTGGCTGATCCCGACCGCCGCGATCCTCTCGTCGGTTGCGGTCAGCGCGCAATCGAAAACCAAGACGCATGTCGAAACCCTCGCCTCACCTCGCCTCGAAGGCCGCCTCGCGGGCTCGAACGGCGAGAAGCTCGCCAGCGACTACATCGTCGCGGAGCTGCAGAGAATCGGCGCGAAGCCGCTTCCCGGCCAGCGCGACTATCGCCTGCCGTTCGACTTCACGGCCGGCACGCGCGACGGCGGGTCGCGCATCACGGTCAAGGGTCAGACATTCGCGACCCCATCCGACGTTCGCGCGCTCTCGTTCGCCGACAACGCCGAGGTCTCGGCCGACATCGTGTTCGCCGGCTACGGCATCGTCGTGCCCGAGACGCAGGATTTCGGCTACGACAGCTACGCCACGCTCGACGTCAAGGACAAGGTGGTGCTCGTGCTCCGGTACTTCCCGGAGGACGCGGATCAGAAGACGCGCGCGATTCTGGCCCGGTACGCGGATCTGCGATACAAGGCGCAGGCGGCCCGTCAGCGCGGCGCCAAAGCCATGCTCGTCGTCACCGGCCCCAGGTCGCCAAACGCCGGCGAAACGATCCCGATGACGTTCGACACCGCCCTCGCGGGATCGGGCATCGTCGCCGCGAGCATCAGCGCCTCGGTCGCCAAGGCGATCTTCACGTCAATCCCTGACAAAACCCTGGAGTCGGTCCAGCAGTCGTTCGACTCGGGTAACCCGCACGTCGCCGGGTTCGCGATCCCCAATTCGACGGTGAGCGTCCGCACGGCGGTCGAGCGCGAGAAGCGCACCGGCCACAACGTCGTCGGGTACCTGCCGGCGACGACACCGGTCGGCACCACGGCGAAGCCTTGGGTGGCGCTCGGCGCTCATTACGATCATCTGGGTCACGGCGAGACCGGCAATTCGCTGGCGGGCAAAGACGAGACCGGCAGGGTGCATGTCGGCGCGGACGACAACGCGTCTGGATCGTCGGCGGTCCTGAGTGTCGCCGCGACGCTCGCCGCCCAGCCGCGCAGGCGCAACGTCATATTCGGCTTCTGGTCGGGCGAAGAACTGGGACTGATCGGATCCGCAGCGTTTGCGGCTGCGCCGCCGGTGCCACTCGATCACGTGGCTGCCTACTTGAATTTCGACATGGTCGGCCGCATGCAGGACAACAAGCTGACGATTCAAGCGGCCGGCACGAGTCCCGTGTGGGCGAAACTGATCGAGCAGGCCAACATCGCCGCCGGCTTCGACGTGCACGTCCAGACGGATCCGTATCAGCCGACTGACGTCGCGACGTTCAACAACGCCAGCGTGCCGTGCCTGAGCTTCTTCACGGGCACGCACGTCGACTACCACAAACCGACAGACACCGCCGACAAGATCGACTACGAGGACCTCGATCGCGTCGTCGAGTTTGCGGCGGCCATCGTGCGCCGCCTCGGGGACACGGTGGAAGCGCCGCAGTTCACCAAGGTCGAACAGCAGCAGCAGAGCGGTGGCGGCCGCGCCGGCGTGCGCATTTTCACGGGAACGATCCCCGACTACGCTACCGACGCCAAAGGCCTGTTGCTGGGCGGCGTCATCGGCGGCGGGCCGGCCGAGCAGGCGGGGCTGAAGAAGGGCGACGTCATCGTCGAGATCGCCGGCCAGACCATAACCAACATCTACGACTACACGTACGCGCTCGAGCTGCTCAAGATTGGCCAGCCCGCAAAGGTCATCTACGTCCGCGACGGGACGCGCATCGAGACGACGCTGACCCCGGCTGCACGAAAGTAGCGCGGGGCTTTCCGCCCCGCGATCGCGGCGCTCCACCCCACCGCGCAAAAAACGCGCGGCGGGGACCCCGGCCTGAACGGGCCGCGCTACGTGGTCGAACCGGGCTCGAACTTTGTAACGTCAAAACAGCAGGAGGTCTCCCATGCCTCGGCTGTTTCAGCACACCGTCACCGCGGCCGCGCTGGCCGTCGTCTTCCTCGTCTCGTCCGGCACCGCCCAGACGCCCGAACGCTACTCCGCCGCCGCGATCAACGTGAACCGCGGCGCCGCTTCGCACATCGACATCGTCGTCAATCGCTGGTCCACCGACGCCGAGCGCGATCGCCTGATGTCCGTCATGCTGGAACGCGGACCCGACAAGCTGCTCGACACGCTTCAGGATCTGCCGCGCGTCGGCTATTTCCGCACGCCGGACAGCCTCGGATGGGACATCCATTTCGCGCGCAAGATGCCGGGCGCCGACGGCGGCGAACGCGTGACGCTCATCACCGACCGGCGCATCGGCTTCTGGGAAGCGTCGCGCCAGCCGCGCTCGTTCGACTACCCCTTCACCGTGATCGAGATGCGCCTCAACGGCGACGGCGAGGGCGAAGGCAAGATGTCGATTGCGACCAAGATCATGGCGGACAAGCAGAGCAACACCATCGTGCTCGAGAACTACGATCTTCAGCCGGTGCTGCTCAACAACATCAAGCGCGAGAGGGCATCGCAGTAAGAACGCAAAGCGCGCACGGACCGCAGAGGCCAACGTCTCTGCGACCTTCGCGGCCTTAGCCTTCTTCTTACCGCCGGCTCAACGCCGCGAGCAGCGCGTCGAGCTGCTCGCGCATCTGCATCAGCCGCACACGATCCACCGCGACCGTGCTTGGCGGGGACGGTGTATTGCCGCTCGTGCCGACAGGGCTCGGTGTCGTGTCGGCGAGAACGCGATCGAGGATCTGTTGAATATCCACGACGCGGGTGCGGAGATCGTCATCCGTCGACGGCACGGTCGTCGTGCGCACTGACGTCCCCGGTCGAGTGTCCGGAGACGGCGCCGGCGTCTGAGCCCGCCGCTCGCGATCGCCGGCGGCGGACATCGTTGCCCGCGCGTTCAACGCGCTGAGGAATGCGTTCGCTTGAGTCGGCGCTGAGAGTTCGCGGCTGGCCAGAATGGTGCGCGGCGTCGCGCGGCTGCCATACACCTCCGTGTTCGAATCCACATCGGGCCGCAGCACGACGCCCGAGAGATCGATGCCGACAAAGCGCCCCCCGGCGCGGGAGTACGCGAGCATCTCCGCGGTCGGCGCGACGTCGTTACCGACGTGCCCTTGCTGCCCGAGCGGGCCAGCGGCGACCGACGCATCCGCACCCAGCACGATCTTGTCCTGCAGCATCTTCTGGACGCCCTGCTCGCTCATGACGAGGAGCACGACGTCCATCTCTTCGGCGCCGGCCTTGAATCCCCAGCTCCCGCCGGCGAATTGCATGAACGTCGGGGCGCTCCACCGCTCGCCGGCACGACAGCTCATCACTCCTCTGCCGTAGTTGCCGGCCGCCATCAGCGCGGCGTCCTTCAGATCCGGAATCACGGCGACACACTGCGCACGGTTCCAGAACTCGTCCGGAACCGAGTCGTGGATGCTCTGGACGACACCGGCCGCGGCCGCAAGCCGAGCCGTCTGGCTCGGCGTGATCGCCGCGATCGCGGCACCAGCGGCCGTCACTACACTCACGGCCGCCGCGAGAAACCTCTGCATTTCGCACCTCTGGCATTGCCCCGGTGCAACCCGACTGCCATATGATGTGGCGCGATGCCTCCTCGAAAGAAACCCGTTCGCCGCAAGAAAGTGGTGCCCGCGTCGGTCGGGCTGACGGCCGCCGAAACCCGCAACGCGGACAGCGCCGACCTGGAACGGCTCGCCGGTCAGGTGGAGCAAGACGACGGCGCAGTGCTGGCCCGATATCACGATCCCTTCGGCGGCACGCCGCTCCTCCTCGCCGCGCTGCCCATCGAGCGGGTGGAGCCGACGCCCTATCAGCGCGATCCCTCGGACACGCACGTCAAGCGGCTCATGGGCGTCATCGAGACCATCGGTCGCTTTCTCGATCCGATCGTCGTCGTGCGCGACAACGGCCAGTATTTGACGCCGAACGGCAACCACCGCCTGCAGGCGTTGAAGAAGCTCGGCGTCAAGACCGTGATCGGCCTGCTGGTGCCCGATCCGGATGTCGCCTTCAAGATTCTGGCGCTCAACACCGAGAAGGCGCACAACCTGCGCGAGAAATCGCTCGAAACCATTCGCATGGCGCGCGCCCTGGCGCGGCGTGGCGACAGCAAGGAAAAGGACTTCGCGTTCGAATTCGAGCAGCCGTCGTTCCTGACGCTCGGCGTCTGCTACGAGGAACGTCCCCGGCTCAGCGGCGGTGCGTACCAATCGATCCTGCGCCGCGTGGACGAGTTCCTCGACCAGCCGGTCGACAAGGCGTTGAAGGAACGCGAGCGACGCGGCAAGAAGATCCTCAAGCTGGACGATGCGGTGGGGGCGGCCGTCGAGAAGCTGAAAGCCAAAGGCCTGACCAGCCCCTACCTCAAAGCGTTCGTCGTGGCGCGCGTGAACTACACGCGCTTCTCGAAAGCGACGTCGTTCGACTACGACGAGACGCTCGACAAGATCATCGCCAGCGCGCAGAAGTTCAACGTCGATCGCGTGAAGCAGGAGGATGTGGCGAAGTCTGGAGGAGGCCCTGCTGACGACGAGTAGGAGCCGCAGGACCTGGATTTGCCACGACGTCACGAAGACACGAAACCAATCGGGTTCTTCGTGTCTTTGTGTCTTCGTGGCCAACCGATAGGACGGAACATGAGACGTTTGCTGAGCGCGCTCGCGCTGCTAAGTGTTTGCGTGATTGTCGGGAGCGCGCAGCCAATCGTGAAGGGCCCGGCCACCGGCGCATTGGTGATCGTCGGCGGCGGGCGTGTCGGACCGGACATTCTCACGCGCTTCTTCGATCTCGCCGGCGGCCGCGACGCGACGCTCGTCGTGATTCCGACCGCCAACGGCGCTGACTCGTATCCCGATGATTGGTCGGGCCTGCGGATGTTCAAGGAATTCGGCGTGACGAACATCACCGTGCTGCACACGACCGACCGCAAGGTTGCGGACTCGGAGGCATTCGTGAAACCGATCACGACCGCGCGCGCGGTCTGGTTTCCCGGTGGCCGGCAGTGGCGGCTGGCGGACTCGTACCTGCACACGCGCACGCAGCGTGAAGTAGAGCGCGTGCTCGAACGCGGCGGCGTCGTCGGCGGCTCGTCGGCCGGAGCGTCGATCCTCGCGTCGTACATGGTGCGCGGCGCCCGCGAGAACAACTACATCATGATGGCGCCCGGTTACGAGGAAGGCTTCGGGCTGATCAAGGGCGTCGCGATCGATCAGCACATGCTCACGCGCAACCGGCAGGACGACCTCGAGGAAGTCGTCGCCAAGCACCCGGAGGTGCTCGGCATCGGGATCGACGAAAGCACGGCCATCATCGTGCGCGGCCAGCAGTTCGAGATCGCCGGCGCCAGCAAGGTGGCGATTCACGACGGACGCGTGGTCGCCAGCGAGCGGCAGCAGCGGAACGGGAAGAAGTATTTCTTCATGGCGCCCGGCGAGCGCTACGACCTCACCAAGCTCGAACGGATCGGACGCCGTCCAGCCTCAGAACCATGATCTCCAGACGCGCATTTCTCGGCGTGGCGACGACTGCTCTTTCCGGTGTGGCGCAGGGCTTCAGCCCTGCGATCCAGGTTCAAGCCCCGCGCGTCGATGCGGTCCGGCTGCGCAAGCGAATCGAAGACGCTCAGCGTCTTCGGACGACCTGCCGGCGGCACGTTCGCCGACGGCGTGAGCCGCACCGCGTACTCGGATGCCGACATCGAAGGCCGCCGCTACGTGATGGCGCAGATGCAGCGCGGCCGGACTCCAGCCGCGCATCGACCCCGCCGGCAACATCTTCGCGCGGCGCGAGGGAACCGAGCCGCGTCTTGCCGCCGATTCTGTTCGGGTCGCACATCGACTCCGTTCCGGGCGGCGGCAATTTCGACGGGGATCTCGGGTCGCTGTCCTCCCTTGGTGTGCTCGAAGCGCTCGCCGCCGCCGGCGTCCGCACGCGGCACCCGCTCGAGATGGTCGTGTGGGCGCACGAGGAGAGCTTTGCGTTCGGCCGCGGCCTCGCCTGCAGCCGCATCGTCGCCGGCGACTTCGCGCCGGCGGATCTCGACGAAGTCTGGAACGGCCTGCGGCGCGCCGACGCGATCCGGAAGATCGGTGGCAACCCCGATCGCATGGCCGAGGCGCAGCGGCCGAAGGGATCGCACCACTGCTACCTCGAGCTGCACATCGAGCAGGGCGGCACGCTCGAGCGCGCGCGCGTCCCCGTCGGCGTGGTCGAAGGCATCGTCGCGATCGATCGCTACGACGCGACGATTACCGGCGTCGCCAATCACGCCGGCACGACGCCGATCGCCGAACGCCACGACGCCATGCTGGCGGCTGCGCACCTGACGGTCGCGGTCCGCGAAGCCGTGACGCGCGTGCCCGGACGCCAGGTCGGCACCGTCGGCCACATCGAGGTGACGCCGAACTCGCCCAACGTAATCCCCGGTCTGGTGCGGCTGTCGGTCGAACTTCGCGATCTTCAATCCGCAAAAGCTCGTGACGATGATGGAGGAGATACGCGCCCGAGCCCTCGAGATCGCCGCGGCGACGCAGACGACGATCGCGTTCAAGACCATGGCGCGAGTGGATCCGGCGGCCGCGGCGCCGGAGATCCAGGCAGCGATCGAGCGCGCGGCGAAGTCGTTACGCCTCGAATCGTCGCGCCTGCCGAGCGGCGCCGGACACGATGCGCAGATGATGGCGCGCCTCGGGCCGATGGGGATGATCTTCGTGCCGAGCGTCGGCGGCGTCAGCCATTCGCCGAAGGAGCTGACGGCCTGGCAGGACTGCGCGCAACGGCGCCGACGTCCTGCTGCGCACGATCCTCGAAATGGATCGCGTCTAGAACGCAAAGCACGCAAAGAGCGCAGCGAAGCCTCCAGGCCATGAATTCTTTGCGGTCTTCGCGGTCTTGGCGTTCTTACTTCAGGGCGATGTAGAGGTTGAGCCCGCCCATCAGCAGGAAGAACGGCGCGACGAAGAGCCATTCCTGCCCCTCGCCCGCCAGCACCGCGATGAAGGCCAGGAGCCCGGCCCCCAGCCAGCCCGCAGCCGTCACCAGGATGAATTGATGGGCGCGGCCAACCGCATCGTCGTTCCAGCGCCGTGTCCGCCGCTGCTTGATCTCCGAACGCGCGACGCGCGAGGCGAAGAACACGACGAAGGCGGCCGCCGTCCACGGCTGACCGCCCGACACGCCGACGACGAGCACCGTGACGGCGCCAATCGCGAAGAGCGACAGCCAGAATGCGCGAAAAGCCGTCACAATGACATTGCAGGATTGCGGAATGGCAGGATTGCAGGATTGCCATTGGGAAATTGACGCAATGAATCCTGCAATTCTGCAATCCTGCAATCCCGCAATGTCACTGTCACCTCCCGCCCGCCGTCGTCCGCACTGCTTCGGGCTTCAGGAAGCGGCTGATGAATTCCTCGAGCCGGGTGAACGCGTACAGGTATCGCTTGTGCAGCAACGGTTCGTGCGTATCGTCCGGGAAGACGATCAGCTCGTGGTGGACGTTGTGCGCGCGCAGCAGCTGCACCAGGCCCGTCGTCTGGGAAAACTGCACGTTCCGATCGTCGTCTCCGTGGACGAGCAGCACCGGTGATTTCCACGTGTCGATCGCCGCGATGGCGGACGACTGGTACGACACGTTGTCACGATCGAGCGAGCTGCCCCAGAGGTGCACGCCCGCCAGGTCGACGCCGACCTTGAAGATGTCGGAGTTGCGCGCCAGCGCCTGTGCCGTCAACACGCCGCCGTAGGACAGACCCCAGATGCCGATGCGGTTGGGATCGACATCGGGTCGCGTCTGCAGGTACCGTCCTGCCGCGGCCACATCCTGATATTCCGCGTTGCCGCGACCAGCGGTGTTCGGCGCTGTGCGGAACGATTTGCCGTACCCGATGCCGCTCCGGTAGTTCACCGACAGCACGACAAAGCCGCGACTCGCCAGCCACTGATTGACGGCGTACGCCACGTGATAGAAGTGCATGTAGTGATAACCGAGCAGCATCTGCCGCACGGGGCCGCCGTGGACGAACACGATGGCCGGGCGCCGCGTACCGGCGACGCCACCCGTTGGAAGAAACAGCTGATTGTGAATCTCGAGGCCGTCTGGCGCCTTGATGAGGACGTTCTCGGGCACGACGTGGGCATCGAGCGGGAACCCGGTCAACGACGGGTAGACGTACTTCGCGGCGCCGCCCGCGGCCGGCACGAGGCCGACGCCGAACGGACGCTTCGCGTCGCCGCCGAGCACTGCGACCTGTTTTCCTGACGACAGCGCGACCGGATAGGTCTCGATCGTCTCGCCGCGCGTCAGCTGTTCGGCCGTGCCGCCGGCTGTCGGCACCTTCCACACGTGCCGCCGCTCGATATCGCCGGCGTTGGTCGAGTAGAAGAGGACCTTGCGATCGGCGGACAACGCGGTGTGCTCGACTGCGCCCTCACCCGGCGTCAGCACAGCCGGTGTCGGCTGGCTGTTCGAGATGCTCACCGAATACCACCGCACCCACTCGTCGGGCTCCGCCTGAAAGATGACGTGATCGGCGTCGGCCCATTGAATCGCGTTGACGTTCGTGAAGTCCTTCTCGTCCTTCTGGTTGTGCCAGAACTCGCGCCCTTCGCCCGTCGCCGCGTCGGCGACCCAGAACGACAGCGTGTAGCCGCCGATGAAGGCAGCGGTCATCAGCCCCGGGCGCGAATCGTCGCGAGCAGGCTCATCTCCTCCCGATCGCCCTGAGCTTGTCGAAGGGCCGCGCCCGCCTCGCCCAGTTGCCAGAGGGTTGTATGCCGGGCCGTTCGGGTTGCCGAGGCTCCCGGTTCCCCGCTGTGCCTGCTGACCGAACGGCGTCCCCGGCCGGCGGATGAACGCGATGCGCTTTGCGTCGGCCGACCAGGTCGGACTCGTGTCGTGATCGACGCTCGGCGCCAGGAACGTGACCGTTTTCGCGCGCGTGTCGTACACGCCGACGAAGCTGTGATCGACGCGGTTGCTGACGAACGCGATCTTCGTCCCGTCGGGCGACCACTTCGGATTGCTGTTCGTGCCCCACGCTTTGATCAGGGGCCCGGAGGTCCGGCTGAAGCCGGACCCCACGTACGATTTTGAGGTGGTTGCGCTTGCTGTCGTGGGGCCCGCCGATCCAGCAGTCGTGGGGTCCGCCTTTAGGCGGACCGGGACCGGAAGCGCGTAGATCTGCCCATCCTTCGCGAACACGACCGACGCGCCATCAGGCGACAACTCCGGCGTCGTGCCCTCGCCCAGCTTCCATGCAGTGCCGCCGGCGGTTCGCGCTGCCCAGATCGTGCGATCCGCTCCTGCGGGATTGCCGGTCGGGTTCGCCACCCACCCTTCGCGATTCGGCGGCGTCCCCCGCACGAACACCACCGTCGCGCCGTCGTCGGAAATCCTGATATCGCTCAACTCGATTCCGTCGTCCTTCAAGAAGCTCGTGAGCCGAACGGGCTTGAAGTCCGGAGCAGACGCCGCGAAGACATTGCGCAAGCCGTGCTCGTACGCAGTCCACGCGACCCGATCCGCGCGCCTCGCGGAGACGAGCTCGGTCGGATACCCTGGCGCCAGAAACGGCTCGATCGTCGGCGCCGCGTAGGCTTGCCCTGAGCGAGCTTGTCCTTGGACAGGCCTGTCCTGAGCGAATCGCTCATCCTTCGACAAGCTCAGGATGAGCGGTGAGTCGAAGGACTCAGGAATGGCGAGTCGAAGGGTCGCTGCGCGCGGCGCGGGCGCGAGCTGCAGCGTTCCGGCGAGAAGGACAACGACGCCGATCGGGCCAAGGCGCTTCATCGCTTCCCTCCAGTTCGGTAAAACGCGATCATGTCCATCGGCTTTGCAGGGGACGCTCCCAGCTGCCGCAGCATCGTCGTCACCTGCCCGCGATGGTAGCTCGCGTGATTGACGACGTGTTGCAGCATCTGCCAGATCGGCGATGAACCCTCCGCCCCGGTGAGCAGCTTGTAGTCGATCACGCGCTCGACGCCATCTTCGCCGAGCGCGTCGACGAACGCGCGCATCTTCGCCTCGTGCGAGGTCCATGCGGATCGCAACGAGGCGACATCGGGAAACTGATCGAACGGCAGGAGCGCCGTGGGCGACTCGCCGTGCCACCGCTGGTACCACGCCCACTCCGCCGCATACGTGTGCGCCACGGTATCGCGAACGGATTTGAAGCTGCTGCCGAGATCGCGGGTGAACTGATCCGGCGTCAACGCATCGAGCGCGTCGAGCAGCCGGTCGCGCGCCCAGTAGTGATAGTCCACCAGAGTCCGCAGATCCTGGATGTTCATCGAAGCCTCATCGCCACGTTCGAAACAGCCACGAAATCACGAAAACACGAAAAAGACAACAGGCTGCGCCACATTCCGCTAACACTCAGCGAACAATTGCCGCGCGCAGAATCCTGTCCAGTTTCGGGAATTCCCGATCGAGATATGCGTTCCCGCCGTCGAACAGCGGCTGCTGCCGCCCGGCGCGAATCCCGCCGCCGGATTCCTCGCCGTAGTCGCTGAAGAGCGCGTCCGCGACGCCCATCCCCTCGACGACCTCGCCGAACGGCGCGAAGCCCTGCGTATCCTGCACGGAGTTGTCGCGCAGGCTTATGTACACCTGCGTCGTGCGCCCGTTCGCATCCTTGAAGGCGAACGCCACGCGTCCGCGCACCACCGACGCCTTGTTCGGGTCGTCGGGGATCGTCGCGGATCGCCACTGCGTCGACACCCGTGGATCGCCGTTGATCCCGAACTGCGCCCACTGGCCCTTCACGACGCGGAAGAAACGGGTGTCGTCGTAGTAGCCGCTGGTCACGAGCTCGTGGAACCGATCCGCGCCGTGCGGCGCCCAATCGCGATGGACCGCGATGACGATCGCGCCTTTCGTCGTCTCCAGCCGAACCCGAAACTGCGATGGCGCCGACGCCGCCGTCTGCATCAGCGTCAGCGCCACCGCCGCGAGAATCACGCGCATATCGCGAACATTCTACTCAGAGCGTTCACGATCCCGGTACATCGCCCTTGCCGCCTTGTGGATCTGCTTCCATCGCCGCTTGGTGTTGGCGGCCAGCGCCTTATCGTGTTTGCGGGCTTCGAAGGCGGCCTCGCGCTCCAGCCGGCGGAAGTTCTCCAACCGGTCGGCATCGAGCCGGCCGGTCTCGACCGCCTCACGGACGGCACACCCCGGTTCGCCCCCGTGCCCGCAGTCCGAAAAGCGACAGCCCTGCGCGATCGCGTGAACGTCGTCGAACGCGCCGGCGACCGCCAACTCGCCGTCGAACGCTTGCACTTCACGCAGACCCGGCGTGTCGATCAGCAGCGCCCCGCCGCGCACCTCGAACAGCTGCCTGGCCGTGGTGACGTGGCGCCCCCGGCCGTCCGATTCGCGGATCGCGCCGACGCGCTGCTCCTCCCTTCCAAGGAGTCGATTGACCAGCGTGGACTTCCCCACACCCGACGATCCGAGCAGAACGATCGTCTGCCCGGGCCGAAGGTACGCGTCGAGGGCTTCGAGCCCGGCGCCGGAGATTGCACTAAGTGCCACGACGTCGGCAAACGGAACACGCTGCCGAACGGTGCGGCACGCAGCTTCGACGTCGTCGCAGATATCCGCCTTGGTCAGCAGGATCATCGGCGTGGCGCCGGCGTTCCAGGCAATCGTGAGATACCGCTCGATGCGACGCAGATTGAAATCCTCGGTGAGCGCGCAGACGACGAAGATCGTGTCGACGTTGGCGGCGAGCACCTGTTCGGAGGACGCCTCGCCGACGCCGGCACGGGACACGGTGCTGTGCCGTTCCAGCCGAACATGAATGACGCCGCGGTCCTCGCCCGCCGCCGTCACGCCCAGCCAGTCGCCGACGGCCGGCGTGTTCGATCCCTCCAACAGGTCGTAGCGAAAGCGACCGCTGACTTCCGCGAGACCTTCGAACTCCCCCGCGACGCGGAACCAGCCCCGCTGCATTTCAATCACACGAGCGAACAGCAGATCGCTTCGCTCGATCCGCTGGCGTTGATCCTCGAAAAACGAAGTCCAGCCAAGATGCTCCAGTGAAGACACCACGCCCTCTCTCTCTCAAACGGAGCCAGATTGTTGGGATTGTCGGGAAGGGACGGGTCTGACGGTCGCGATCTACTGTAGGGGCCGACCCATGTGTCGGCCCGGGCGGACACGTGGGTCCGCCCCTACGAGCAAGAGATCGGTGTCAAGGCAGACCCGTCCCACGCACGATCCCTCACGGCTCTCATAGGACAGGTCCTCCTTTCGAGCGCTATTGTAGCGCAGACGCAGCGTCCGGCTTCAGCGCAGATGTCGTGTCCGGCTTCAGCCGGACTTTCGTTTATTTCAGCGTCGCCAATAGCTCGCGTGCCTGCGCCACCTGCGCCGCGTCCGGCGGCGCGAGCGTGATGTACTTCTCCAGATCGACCTTCGCTTCCGCACGCTGCGCCGCCTGGAGCCGGGCGAAGCCGCGGTAGTAATACGGATCGGCGGCGTCGGGAAAGCGCGCGATGACGCGGTCGAGCACCGCAATGGCGTCGGCGGAACGCCGCTTGTTGATCAGGTTCACGGCTGCGTCGGCCAGCACGGATGGATTCTCCAGAGTGGTCTCATCGATCTTCGACAAGTTACCCCATCACGCGCGGAAAGTCGTTCACCTGCGTGGCGCTCGCCGCGGCGAGCTGGAGAAGCATCGTGTCGTTGGGATTGGTCGCCAGCGCGAGATCGAGGTACTTGAGCGCTTCGGGATGGTTGCCCTCGCGCCCGTAGGTGAAAGCGATCGCGCGGTTGATCCCTGCCAGCTCCGGGTGCGCCTCGAGCACCTGCATGTACTCGGCGCGGGCCTCGGCGTTCTTGCCTTCTTTGTAGAACGCATCGGCCTTCGTCAGCAGTTCCGGGCTGTTGTCGCGCTTCAGCTGGACGGCGAGCGGCGTCTTTTTCTCGCCGACGGTCAGCGTCTGACGCACCGTGACGAAATCGGGTGCTTCAATCTGTACCCGCCATTCACCCGGCTTGATGTCCTTGGCCGAGAACTCCCCGTTCTTCTTCGTCGTGGCAGCAAACCCGTTGTTGGACGTCACGAAGACGAAGGTCACTTTCGCGTCGGCAATCGCCTTCCCCGCATCGTCGGTGACTTTCCCCGCCACTTCCGCCTTGCCGCGCCATTCGGCCGCCTTGTCTTTGACAGGATCGCCGGGGGGCACGCCGCCGCCGCGGCCCTGCGCAAGCGCCAGCGTTCCGAGCGACAGACACAGCAGAGTGATCGATGCGATGCGGGACAGACTCATGGCTTGAAGTGTACTCTCACAACTGTGGACGACGACGGGACCCACGTCACCGGCCTGTTAACGGCGTGATCGCGGTGCCGATCGCCCGGTTGAACGCCGGCACGTCCTGGTCCATCACCTTGCGGTATTCCGCCTTCGCGGCGTTCAGATCTTTCTCGATGGTCTCGAGCAGGCCGACCGACGTGTCAGTCGGGGGAAAATCCGCGCCCCCAGCCACGTCGCCTGCGCCGGGACCCACCTCGCCGTTCAGCCATATCAAGTTCATGTAGACCCTGTAGGCCTGCTGGAAATACTTGTCGTCGCTGGTCATCTGCGCGGGCTCGAGCAGCTTGGATTCCAGGTCGAACAGCTTCTTGTCCATCTCCGCGACCTGCTTGAGCAGCGCTTCCTTGGACTTATCGCTCTTGTAGGCCTTCTGCACGTCTTCGAGCTGTTTCCGCATGATCTCGATGGCGTTGATCATGTCGGCAGCCGCGCTGATGTTGTCGCGTAAACGCAGTTGCAGCCGGACCGACAGGTCGAGATCCGCGACAGAGGTCGGGACCTTCGGGTCTCGCAGGACTTCCAGCGGCTGCGTGAACGACTGGCCGTCCACGGTCAGCTTGACCGTGTACTTGCCCGGCACCGCGATTGGCCCGACCTGCGCCGGCTCGAGTCCCCAGTGGGTGACCGGCCGCGTGTCCTGCCCGCGGAACCGCGGCTCCTCCCAGATGTGCGGGTTCTCCGCCGGCGTCGTCCGCATCGCGACGAGGCGCGGCGGTTCGTGGCGGAGATCCCAGTTCGCGCGATTCAACCCGGCGCGCCCCTCGGACTTCAGCTCGCGCACGATCTGCCCCTCGCCGTTGAGGATCTGCACTGACACCTGTTCACGCGGCGCAGCCTTCAGCGCGTAGTTGATGACGGCGCGGCCCCGCTGCGTCCATCGATGGGCAGGACGCGGCGTGAAGAGCCTGGCGGCGTCGGTGGTGGTTGGCCCGCCTTGTTCCAGCGGCGTGATGTCGTCGAGTACGTACAGCCCGCGCCCGTAGGTGGAGACCACGACGTCGTGAAACTGTTTCTGCACGACGACCCAGCTCACCGGCGCTCGCGGAAGTCCGGCAGACACCTGCGTCCAATGCGCGCCGTCGTCCAGCGAGTAGTAGAAGGCATGGCCGGTGCCGGCGAACAGCATGCCCTGCTTGTTCGGATTCTCTGCGACCGCCTTCACGTACGACAGCGGGTGCTTGTTCGGTAGATCGCCGTTGACGCGTTTCCAGGTTGCGCCGTAGTCGGTCGTCTTGAAGATGTACGGCTCGCGGCTGTCCATCAGGTGATTGTCAACTGCGATGTACGCCGTGCCGCCGCTGAAGTGGGAGGGCTCGATCTTCGACACGATCCCCCACTCCGGCATGCCGGTAATGTTCTTCGACACGTCGTTCCACTTCGCCCCGGCGTCTTTCGTATACCAGACCTTGCCGTCGTTCGTGCCGGCCCAGATGAGGCCCCTCTCCACCTGCGACGTGGCGATCGCGAAGATCACCTCCGGCGCGAACTGCCCCAGGTTGTCGCCGACGATGCCGCCCGACGGCATGATCTTGGAGGGATCCTGTGTCGACAAATCGGGGCTGATGATCCGCCAGGTCTGGCCCGCGTTGCTGGTGTGGAAGATGACGTTGCAGCCGTAATAGACGTTCTTCGAATCGAACGGATCGATCGCCAGCGGGGCGCTCCAGTGACAACGGTACTTCGACTCGGTCGGGGGCGCGTCGAGCGTGATCATGCTCGGCGCTACCGACCGGGCGATTTTCAGCCGATGGTCGTAGCGCGTGACCTTGTTGCCGTAGCACGTCGACCAGACGACGTTCGGGTCGGCGGGGTCGGGCACGGTGTGCCCCGACTCGCAGCCGCCGAGGCCGTGATCCCAGGTATTCCCCGACCCGTTGTAGCCGGCGCCCGCGTTCTCGGCCGCGATCATCGACCCGCGCATCGTCCCGTCGTCCTGCATGTTCGAGTAGACGTAGTACGGGATCTGATTGTCGACGGTGACGTGATACATCTGGCCGATCGGGAGCGTGACGCGCTGCAAGCTCCGCGCATGCTGCGTTGTGATCGTGAGGCCGGCGTCGTGCGTAATCACGAAGCGATCGGCATCCTTGGGATCCCACCAGATATCGTGATTGTCGCCGCCCCAGAACCGCTCGTCGAACGAGCGGCCACCGTCGGTGGACTGCCAGAAGGAGCTGTTCGAGACGAACACTTCGTCTTCGTTCGCCGGCGACACCCGGAGGTGAATGTAGTAGCCGGCCCGTCCGATCAGGGCGCGCTGCCAGTTCACCACGCGCCACCTGTCCCCGCCATCATCTGATCGCCAGACCGATCCCTGGTCCTTCGTCTGAATCAGCGCGTAGACGCGATTCGAGTCGGTCGGCGCCACGGCGACGTCGATCTTGCCCAACGGGCTGCGTGGCAAACCCGGCGCCTCAATCCGCGACCACGTGGTCCCACTGTCGTGGGAGACGAAGACGCCGCTGCCTGGTCCCCCGCTGATCTCCGCCCACGGATGCATCTCGACCTGCCACGTGCCCGCGAAGATGTTGCGCGGGTTCTTGGCGTCCATCGAGAGGCCCGAGCAACCGGTGTTCTCGTCGACGAAGAGGACGCGCTCCCATTTCTGTCCGCCGTCAGTGGTGCGGAACACCCCGCGCTCTTGCTGCGGCGCGGTCAGCCGTCCGGTCGCGCAAGCGAAGACGATGTCGGGGTTTGTGGGGTGAATCAGGATCCGCGCGATGCGCCCGGTTTCGTCGAGCCCGGCGTGCGTCCATGTTTTGCCAGCGTCGGTCGACTTGTAGATGCCGTCGCCGATGACGTCGCTATCGCGAATGGCCCACGCTTCGCCGGTTCCGGCCCACACCACGTTCGGATCGGACGGCGCCACCGCGAGCGCGCCGATCGCGGCGACTGGCATGCTGTCGGAGATCGGCGTCCAGCGGATGCCGCCATCGGTGGTCTTCCAGATGCCACCGGATGCGGCGCCTGCGTAGTAGATGTAGGGATCACCCGGCACGCCCGCGACCGACGCGATGCGGTTGCCGACGACGGGGCCGAGGAAGCGGAACGACAACGCGTCGGCCGGCGCGCCGCCTTGACGACGCTGGCCGGCGAGAAAGTTGGGAAACGCCACCGCGATGAGGATTGCCGCAACGATCGCCCACACGAAGCGGGTGAACTTCATATGAACAGCATTGTACGCAGGAGCCGTCGTGGCGCATTGTGGGTACGTGGGGTCCGGCTTTAGCCGGACCATCGGTGAAGGGCCGACTGACGGCGGACACTACGTACCGTCGCGTGGCTTCCGTCTTGCTGGGCCGGGCGTCGACAGACTCGGAAGCCATGCAAATGGGGTTCTTATGGCAGAAACTGCAAAGCCCATCGCCGAGGACGATGCTAGGATTTCAACGATGGGCACAAAGCGCGAAGCGACGATCGACGACCTCTGGCGCGTCGAAGGAAAGGCCGAATTGGTCAACGGGGAGCTGGTGCTGATGTCAGCAGCCGGCTACCGCCACGGCTTCGTGTCCCTCGAGATCGCCGCCAGCTTGCGCGAGTACGCAAAGCGCACAGGGCGTGGGCACGCGCTTGCCGACAGTGTCGGCTTCATCGTCGATCTTCCGCATCGCCGCTCGTTCAGTCCCGATGCCGCGTTCGCCACGCAGCCAATCACGGACTACTTCGTCGATGGCGCACCAGTGTTTGCGATCGAAGTTAGAAGCCCGGACGACTTCGGTCCGTCGGCCGAACGCGCCATCGCGGACAAGCGCGCCGACTATTTCGCGGCGGGAACGCTCGTCGTCTGGGACGTCGACACGCTGAGGGATCATGTTGTCCGCGTGTATCGTGCGAGCGATCCCGACCATCGCCACGGTCTTTCGTCGCGGCGATCGCGCCGACGCGGAGCCCGCGGTGCCCGACTGGTCGATGCCTGTCGACGATCTATTTCCGAGCTGAGACCGGGCAGGTCCGCCTGAAGGCGGACCCCACGTACGACCTGACCCGCTCCGCACGACTCTTACAGTACGTGGGGTCCGGCTTCAGCCGGACCTAATCGGCTCGCAGCGCCAGCGCGGGATCCACGCTCGCCGCTCGCCGCGCGGGGAACCCGCACGCGGCGATCGAGACGATGAAGAGGACGAGTATCGCGAGGCCGAAGCTGAAGACGTCGAAGCTCGTCACGTTGAACAACAGGCTCGCGAGGGCGCGGCCGGTGGCGGCGGCGGCGAGCACGCCCATCGACGCACCGATCGCGAACAGCACCAGACCGCGCCGGACGACGAGCGCGACGATTTCTCCGCGGCGCGCGCCGAGCGCGAGCCGGATGCCGAACTCACGCTGCCGTTGCCCGACGCCGTAGGCAATGACACCGTAGACGCCGATGCTCGCCAGCAGGAGCGCGATGCCCGCAAAGGCGCCCAGGAGCATCGTCTGCAGCCAGCGCGACGCCAGCGATCGATCCACGACCGCCTCGAGCGTGTGCGCATCGTAGACCGGCTGCTCGGCGTCCACCGACCGAATCGCGCCCATCAGCGCGGGGGCGATCGTCCCCGGATCCGTCCGGGTACGGACGGCGAGGGCCATGCGGTCCTGCGTCCGCTGCCGGAAGGGGAAGTAGACCTGCGCACGTGTGTCCTCGTCGAGCCGATCGTGGCGAATGTGCCCGGCCACGCCGACGACCGACAGCCACGGCAGGTTCATCACAGGGATCCGCACGCGCTTGCCGATCGGATCCGCATCGCCGAAGACGGCCCTCGCGAGCTGCTCGTCGATGATCGCCACCTGCGGATCGTTTTCACCGTCGCGGTCGGGGAACGTGCGGCCGCGGAGCGGGATCTCGAGCGTGCGGAAATAGTCGGGTGTTACAGACCGATAGTCCACGTTCTTCAGCTTCAGCAGATTCGGATCGACGCCCTCGAATTCAATCGGCCCCGTCTGTGTTCCGCCGGCGAGCGGCAGGCGGTTGACGAGGCTCGCCGATGCGACCTCGGGCAGCGCGCGCACGCGATCGAGAATGCGCTCGCCGAACGCCGCGACGTCCGGATCCTTTGGGTATTTCGAGCGCGGAATCGCCAGGTGCAGCGAGTAGACGCGCTCGGCGTTGAAGCCAGGACTCACCTGGCGCAGGGCGGCGAAGCTGCGTCCGAGCAGCGCGGCCGCGATCACCAGCCAGCACGTGACGCCGATTTGCGCGGCAACGAGGACATCGCGCCGCCGGGCCCGCCGCGCACTGCCAGCCGTCCCGCGCGAGAAGTCGCTTCCCGACGCCGAGAGCCCACTGCGCGAGGCTTCGATGGCCGGCCAGGCGCCGATCAAGCCTGCGACGGTGGCCAGCGCCGATGCCGCAAACGCGAGAACCGGCAGATTCACCCCGATGTTTTCGGCGCGCGGCAGATCGGCGGGCAACAGGGGCGCGATGCCGTTGATGGTCCAGGCCGCTGCCGCAATCCCGAACGCACCGCCGACGAGGAACATCGGCGCCAGCTCGGCGATCGCCTGCGCGACCAGCCGCGAGCGGCCGGCGCCAAGCGCGGCGCGGACGGCCAGCTCGCGCTGGCGAACGAGTGCGCGCGCCAGCAGCAGGTTCGCCAGGTTCGCGCATCCCACCAGCAGCATCGCCAGCACCGCGCCGAGCAGCAGAACGAGCGGCTTGCGGAACGCGGACACGTTATCGGCCAGCATCGGCGCCACCTCGGCGCCGATCCCTTCGTTCTCCTTCGGATGCTCCTGTTCGATCTGCGCGGCGATCGTGCTCAGCTCCGCCTGCGCCTGCTCAACCCGCACGCCGGGTTTGAGTCGAGCGACGGCCACGTAGGAGTAGTTCATCCGGTTGACGAGCTCCTCTGGATCGAACGTAAGGGGAACGTAGATCTGGAACTCGCGCGTCGGGAACGCGAAATCCTGACGCATCACGCCGACGACAGTGAACGGCGTTCCGCTGAGGCTGATGGTCCGGCCGACGATTGCGGGATCGGCGCCGAACCGCCGGACCCAGAGTCCGTACGACAGGAGGGCGACGCGCTCGTGGCCGATCTCGTCCTCCTCTTCCGTGAAGGTGCGGCCCAGAAGCGGCGTCACGCCGAGCACCGGGAACAGGTTCGACGCCACGCGAGCACCGTTCAGTCGCTCCGGTTCCCCGGCGCCAACCAGGTTGAAGTTGGCGATCGGACGAAGGGGGGCGATGCCGTCGAACACGTGATTGCGCGCCCGCCAGTCGTACACGTTGGCCATGCCGTTGAACGCGCGCGGCAGGCCGCGCTTGGGCGCGGTGGACCAGAGATTCACGAGCCGATCCGGCTGGTGATACGGCAGCGGCTCGAGCAGCACTCCGTACACGACGCTGAACATCGCCGTCGTCGCGCCGATGCCCAGTGCAATCGTCAAGGTCGCGGCCGCAGCCAGTCCGGGCGACCGCCGCATCAAGCGCACGCCGTATTTGAAGTCCTGCAGCGCGTTCGCCACCCACGCGACGCCGCGGGCGTCACGCGATTCCTCGGTGAGCTGGACGACGGGACCGAACTCGCGCTGGGCGGCCGCGCGCGCGGCGTCGAGGGTCATGCCGCGGGCGAGGTGTTCCTCGACGAGATGAGTGAAATGCCCGCGCATCTCGTCGGCGAGCTCGCGATCGACGTCGTCGGATCGGAGGAGCGCCCGCAAGCGCATGCGGAGACTCTGTAACCAACGCATGCCTCACCCGCCTTTGCGTGTCACGACATTTCACGCAGAACTCGCAGAATCCGCAGAGAAATCCTGTTTCTGCGGGTTCCGCGTGTTCTGCGTGCCCCGTCCGTCATGCCGTCCGTACCACCAACGTTATCGCGGCGGCCAGGCGTTCCCACGATTCGGCTTCCCGCTCCAGCTGCTTCCGCCCTGCGCGCGTGAGCGAATAGAACTTGGCGCGGCGCTTCTGTTCGGAGACGCCCCACTTGGCGGCGATCCAGCCCTGGTGCTCGAGGCGCTGGAGCGCCGGGTAGAGGGAGCCCTGCTGCACGAGCAGCACGCCGTTGGACAGCTGCCGGATGCGGGAAGCAATCGCCCAGCCGTGCTGCGGCTGGAGAACGAGCGACTTGAGAATCAGGAGGTCGAGGGTGCCCTGGACGAGGTCGACGGGTTTCATTGGCTATGATTATCTACACAAGCTGGTGTAGATAATCAAGTGGTGCCAGGTGCCAGGTGCCACGGTGCCAGGTGCCTGGGTGCCGCGCCATCAGCGCGCGAAGATGTTCCGCACGACGAACCCGACGTTGGCGGGACGCTCGGCGAGGCGGCGCATGTACCACGCGAACCAGTACTCGCCGTAGGCTATCAGCACGCGCAGCGGCTCGCCGCCCTGCACGAGCCGCTGCTGCAGCGGCCGCTGAATGCCGTAGAGCATGGCGTACTCATACGCGGTTTTCGGCACCTTCTGCTGCCAGATGAAGGTCTTCAGGCGATCGACGAGGCGTCCGTCGTGCGTGGCGATGTGCAGGAGACCGCCGGCGCGCTGCGCATCCGCGCTCAGCAGCCGGCACGCCACCCGGTAGAAATTCTCGTCAACGTCTGCCTTCTTCGGAAAGGCGATCGCCGGCGCTTCGAGATAGGCGCCCTTGACCAGCCGGATCGCGGCGCCGAGCGGCAGCAGGTCCTCGATGTCCTTCTCCGTCCGGAAGAGATATGCCTGCAGCGCGATGCCCACACGGGGCGAGGTCGCGCGTGCGCGCCGGAACAGGTCGAGCGTCGGATCGACATAGGGCGAGCTCTCCATGTCGATCCAGACGAAGTTGTCGCGTTCGCCGGCCCGATCGATGAGCCGCTGCAGATTCGCGGCACACATCTCGCGATCGAGGTCGAGGCCCAGCTGCGTCGGCTTGACCGAAATCTGCGCCCGCAACCCCGCCGCCTGTACGCGATCGAGGACGTCGAGGTAATGCCGCGTCACCTCTTCGGCTTCCTCGGCGCGAGTCAGATTTTCGCCCAGCCTGGTGAAGATCGTGCCGATGCCCTGCGTTTGCTGCGTGGTCGCCGCGGCCATCGCGTCTTCGAGCTTCTCGCCGGGCATGAAGGTCGACACCGATCGCCGCACGAATGCCGTCTTGGTCGCGTGATCGCGCAGCCAGGCGTTCGTCGACAGCGCGAGGAGGACGTTGCGGGCGATGCTCACAGCAGGCCGCGGATCAGGCCGCCGTCGACCTGCACCGACGCGCCCGTGATGTACGACGCGGCGTCCGAAAGCAGGAACGCGCCGACGCGGCCGAATTCCTCCGGCTTGCCGTAGCGGCCGAACGGAATGGCCGAGGCGGCGCGCTGCCGCTGTTCGTCGAGCGCGATGCCCGCGCGCTTCGCGTTGATCTCGTCGAGCTGCTGCAAGCGATCCGTCGCAATGCGTCCCGGCAGGAGCGTGTTGACTCGAATGTTGTCGGGCGCGAGCTCCGATCGACAACGTCTTGACGAGCGACGTCACGCCCGATCGCATCACGTTGGAGAGCGCGAGGTTCGGCATCGGCTCCTTCACCGTTGAGGATGTGCCGACCAGGATGGCGCCGCCGCCGCGCGCGCGCATGCCCGGCACGACGAGGCGCACCGATCGAATGACACTGAGCAACAGCGACTCGAACGCCGCCTGCCACGCCCCATCGTCGAAGCTCAGCGCGGTTCCGGCCGGCGGACCGCCGGTGTTCGCGAACAGCATGTCGACGTCGCCGAATGCCTTCAGGGTGGCCGCGTGCCATTCGCCGATCGCGTCGGCCTTGCTCAGGTCCACGGCGTTGGCGATGGTGCGGCCTCCCGTGTCCCGCGTGATCGCCTCGGCGGCCCGCTGAATCGCGTCGCGATCGCGCGAGGCGAGCGACACGAGCGCGCCCTCCCCTGCCAATGCGCGCGCCACGGCGTAGCCGAGCCCTTTGCTCGCCCCGCCAACCATCGCGACCTTGTCCTTCAGACCGAGATCCATAGGAAGTCAGAAGTTAGAAGTCAGAAGTCAGAAGTTGTCCATGACAGCACGCGGTCGAGCGCCTTCATCGTGCTCTCGTCCAGCCGGCCGCCGGGTGCTCGGATGTCTGCGTTCTGGATCGCGCCGCGCCGCTTGAGCACTTCCTTGCGGATCGCCATGCCGATGCCTTCCTGGAACTCGAACCGCATCAGCGGCACCTTCCGATAGAAGACGTCAGCCGCCTCGTCGATTTTCCCCGCACGGTAGAGCGACACGATCTGCACGAGGATCGCCGGGAAGGCGAAGCCGGTCATCGCGCCGGCCGCGCCGGCCATCAACTCCTCCAGCAGAAACACGCCGCCCAGACCGCCGAAGATCGCGACGTCGAGGCCTGTTGTTTGCTCCAGAATCCGCGCAGTCTTGAACGGCGTCGGCGGATCCTCGAGCTTGATCGTGCGCGCGGCGGGAACATCGCGGGCGATGCGCGCCAGGAGCGCCGGCTCCATCGCGTAACCGGAGATCGGCGGGTAATCCTGCACGATGATCGGGACGTCGACTGCGGACGCCACCTCCGCGAAATGCCGCGCGACCGCATCCGAATTGATCTTGGGCATGCGAGGCGGGCTGATCATCACCGCCGCCGCCCCGGCGCGGCACGCACGCCGGGTGAATTCGATGCACGTGCGAAGACCGTCGGCGGTCGTTCCGGCGACGACCGGCATGCGACCGTTGACGAGAGCGAGGATCGCGTCGAGCACGGAATCCCGTTCAGCCTCGGTCAAGCGGGCGACCTCGCTCGTCACACCGAGCGCGGTGAATCCGCTCACGCCGTCGGCGATGAACAGGTCGATGACGCGCGTCAGGCTGACAGGATCGACGTCGCCGTTGGAGCTGAAGGGGGTCGGAAGGACGGAGAAGACGCCGCCAAACATGACGGCGTCTATCGTACACGACGACATGGCTTATGGCTGATGGCTTATGGCATACGGTCCATGGACCATCCACCATTAGCCATCAGCCATTAGCCATTAGCCATTAGCCATTGGAAGGCTTCACCGTCACGAAGATATCGCTGCCCCGCCGATTGACCAGGAGCAGCAGCGGCTTGTCCGCCGCCCGCCCAGCGGCGGCGCGGAGGTCCTCCACGCTCTTCACCGGTTGGCGATTCGCTTCCTGAATGATGTCGCCCGCCTGAATGCCGGCGTCAGCCGCGCGGCCGTTGGGATCGACATCCTCCACCAGGAGGCCCTGCGCGTTTCGCGGCGCCCGGACCTGGTCGGCAAGTTCGGGCGTCAGCGGCGTCACGGAGACGCCGAGCGCCGTCTTGCTGTCGGTCTCGCGCCCATCGCTGTCGCCGTCACGCTCGCCTCGGCGCGCGAGCCGGTCCGGACTCGCCTCGTCCAGCTTCGCGGCCACACGCCGCTCGCTGCCGTCGCGGACGATGACGAGATCCGCACTCGAGCCCGGACCCGCCGCGGCCACGCGGTTGCGCAGCGCGTTGGTGTCGTGCACCGGCTGGCCGTTGAACGACGTGATCACGTCGCCCCGCTTCACCCCCGCGCGTTCAGCCGCGCTGCCGGGCGTCACGTTGCTGACGACGACACCTGCGGTCTCCTTGAGGCCGAGGCTCGCCGCCAGGTCGGGCGTCACCTGCTGCACCGTCACGCCGAGCTGCGAGCGCGTGACCTTGCCTTTCGTTCGCAGGTCGTCCATCACGTGCTTCGCCATGTTCGACGGGATCGCGAAGCCGATGCCGATGTTCGCGTCCGAGTTCGACACGATCTGCGAGTTGATGCCGACGAGCTCGCCCTTCATGTTGACGAGCGCGCCGCCAGAGTTGCCGTGATTGATGGGCGCGTCGGTCTGCAGGAAGTCTTCGTAGCTGCCGTCGCCGACGCCGGTCGACCGGCTCTTGGCGCTGATGATCCCCATCGTCACCGTCTGGCCGACGCCGAGCGGATTGCCCACCGCCAGCACGACGTCGCCGACTTTGACGCCGTCGGAGTTTCCAAACGCCACGGCCGGGAAATTCGAGCCAGTGGCCTTCAGCAGCGCGAGATCGCTCGGCTTGTCGGTGCCCACGATCTTCGGAGTGACCGTGCGGCCGTCGCTGAGCTCGACGCTGATCTCATCCGCGCCGTCCACGACATGGTTGTTGGTCAGAATGTAGCCGTCGGTGGTCACGAAGACGCCCGATCCGAGGCCGCGCTGCCGGAACGTGCGCGGCTGCCGCGAGCCGCGGCCGAACTGGTCACCGAAGAACTCACGGAACAAGTCGTTGTCCGGCACCTGGAATTGCGTCGGCGACGGCCGTGCCTTTCCAGTGGTGCGAATAGTTACGACGGCCGGCGACACGACGTCGACGATCTCGGCGTACGAGTCGCGCCCACCCGCGATGGCGTGAGCAATAGGCGTTGTCACGGTTGCGGCCCGCGCCGTGGCCGTCTGGTCAGCGATGACGTCGGCACCATGCCACGCCAGGCCGCCTGCCAGCAGCGACGCCGCCAGCACGGCCGTGGCCGCGCGACGACGGACGAGAAAAGAACGAAGTGCGTTCATAGTGGTCCTCACCCTCCTGAAAATCATGTGTTGATCGATTAGACGGGCGAGACCCTTGCGGGGCCGTTACAGCAGCATTACAAGCGTGTAAGGAAGACCGAGAACGTCGAGCCGCGATCCGGCTCGCTGGCCACGGCGACCTTGCCCCCGTGGGCTTCGACAATCGCCTTGACGAGGCTCAACCCGAGTCCGAGGCCGCGCTCGGAGCGGCTGGCGTCGCCCCGGAACAGACGCTCCCAAATCCGCGGCAGCTCGGGCGGCGGGATGCCCGGGCCCGTGTCGCGCACTCTCAGCACGGCCATCGGCCCGTCGTGCTCGATCGACACGTCGACGTGCCCGCCGGCGGGCGTGTACTTGATGGCGTTGTCGATGAGGTTCGCAGCCACCTGTTCGAGGCGGGTGCGATCGCCGTGCACCATCGACCTCCGTCCCTCCGGGGAACCTCCGTCCCCTTTGAGCGTGACGCCCTTGGCCTCGGCGACGTCGCGGTAGAGGTCGACGGCGCGCACCACGACGTCCGCCAGCGCGACCGGCTCGCGCTGAAGCTGCATCGCGCCGCTCTCGGCCTCGGAAATGTCCATGAGGGTATTGAGCATGACGAGCACGCGGTCGGCTTCCTCGACGCATTCGGCGAGCGCCTCGCGATACCGGTCCACATCGGGCTCACCGGCGAGCGCCATTTCGGCCGTTCCCCGCAGTCGCGTGAGCGGCGTGCGCAGGTCGTGCGACACGTTGTCGAGTGAGCCGCGCATCGCCGTGACGAGCGCTTCGATCCGTTCCAGCATCGCGTTGAACAGGACCGTGAGTTCCTCGATGGCGTCGTGGGTGCCGGCCAGCGGGACACGTGTATCCGTCCGGCCCGTACGGATGATGCGCTGCACCGTGGCCGTCAGCCGCCGGATCGGCCTCAGCGCCGAGTGCGTGGCCAGCCAGCCGCCGGTCAGGGCGATCACGACGACCGACAGCGTGACGAGTCCGAGCGCCGCGCGGAATCGCGAGAGCAGCGCGCGGCGCGGCTCGGTGCTCTTCCCCACCTCGACGAGCGTGCCGTCGTTCAGGCGCGCAGATGCCGTTTCGAGCGTCGCCGGGTCCCAGCCGTCGGGCATGCTGAGCACCACGGTTTCGACGCCACGATCCACAACGCGCACGTACAGCCGCTCTGGCGCCGCCTGCTGCTCGGCTCGGACGGTCGCGGCCAGCACGCGCCCGCCACCGCGCGCATAGGCCGCCGCGTAATCGGCAAGTTTCCCGCGGATGATTTGCTGATCGTGCTGGGCGAGCGATGCGGCCGTCAGGTAATACGTCAGGAACAGGATCGCAAGCGATCCGACGACGAACAGCGTGGCGTACCACAGGCCGAGACGCAGACCGAAGAGCAGCGGCGCCGCGGGACGAGGCTCAGGCGTGCTCATGCCGACCCTTCTTCGTCTCGCAGGACGTAGCCGACGCCGCGGACCGTGTGCAGCAGCTTCTTCTCGAACGGCTTGTCCAGCTTTTCGCGCAGCCGGCTCACGAGCACATCAACGATGTTCGTCTGGGGATCGAACGTGTATTCCCACACGTGCGACAGGATCATCGTCTTCGACACGACGCGGCCGGTATTGCGGATCAGGTATTCGAGGAGCGCGAACTCGCGGGGACGCAGATCCAGGACCTTCCCGCCGCGCGTCACTCGCCGCGACAGCAGGTCGAGTGTCACGTCAGCGATCGTCAGCGTCGTCGGTTCCGGCGCGCGGGTCGCACGGCGGACGAGCGCCTGGACGCGGGCCAGGAGCTCGGCGAACGCAAACGGTTTGGTGAGGTAGTCGTCGCCGCCGGCCTGGAGCCCGCGCACGCGATCGTCCACCGAACGGCGGGCGCTGAGGATCAGCACCGGCGTCACGACGCCGCGGCGGCGCAGCGCATCGATGACCGACAAGCCGTCGCGCTTCGGCAGCATCAAATCGACGATGGCGACGTCGTAGGAAGTGTGAAGGGCCGCCGTCAGACCCGCGTCGCCGTCAGCGGCATGATCGACCGCGAACCCCGCCTCGCGCAGACCGCGCGCCACGAATTCCGCAATCGTGGCATCGTCTTCGACCAGCAAGACGCGCACGAACCAATGATAACGAGGTTGTCAGGCGGTCGACCAACACGAGGTCGGCCCATGGAGCCAGCACGACGATGTGGATTCGTGGGCATCGCGTCGAAGACGCTTCACGCTTGCCCATTGCATCGGACCGCCCATGAGCGCCTTGCCCACGCGCGCGCTGAGTTCCTCGTCTCTGACGCCCACGGCTGAGTACACCGCGACGACCCCGATCGGACGCACCGACAGATTCGTGTCGTCCTGGCGCGTCAGCAGCCAGGTGACGCCTTTGCCGATTCGCGTGCCCATGGCGGGCATCATGCCGGTGAGCGGCAGAACCATGCGTCCGCCCGGCGCGAGCGCGTCGAGCCAGCCGTCCAAGGGATGGGTGACGCCAGCATTGACGAGTATCGCGTCGAATGTGTGATCGAGCGACCCCGTCGCATCCCCCTTGCGGACATCCACCCAGGGCATCGTCGACAGATTCCGACGCGCCTGATCGGCCAGGTGCTCGTCGATCTCGAAGGTGACGACACGGCCCGTGGGTCCGACCGCATGCGCCATCACCGCTGTGTAGTAGCCGAGTCCGCAGCCGATGTGCAGGACGCGCGCGCCCGAGGTGAGCTCGAGCGCGTCAATCCACACTGCCAGCGTGCCGGGTTGTCCATTGAACAAGCTGCGTTCCGGATCGATCGCGATGCCGATGTTGTGATAGACGTGCGCGGGATTGTCGTCCGGCGTGACGCGCGTACGCGGCGCCGATCCCATCATGAACGACTCGCCGCCGTCGCTCAGAACCTTCCACGGTCCGGGGTGCAGGAAACGCTCGCGCGGGATCGTCGCAAACGCGTCGACGAGCGGCTGCGACTTGAGATTGCACACGGCCTGCAGGTCCTCGGCAAAGAATTGCCGGCGCAGCTCGAGATCCATCAGCCACTCCTCCGCGGACTACGGGGACGGGCGGACCGCCCGGGACTGCGCCGTGGCGGACCATCCTCCTCCGTCGCCAGCATCGCTTCGTGCTCGTGCGCGTTCTCGCGCATGAAGCGCAGGATGTCCGGCCCGAGCGCGATAGGTGTTGCCGGTCGGTTCCACACGTACTGCTGCGGGCCGATGCCCTTGGCCAGGAACCGCAGCTCACCGGATTCGTTGAGGCGTTTCAGGATCGTGTGCACGGCCGCCAGGTCGTTGGCGTATTTCGACACGTCGAAGCCAATCGCGCGCAGGCGATCGCGAACCTCAGGTGGCGTCATCGGCACGCCGGCGCCGCGGACGACGAGGCGGATGGCGTCGGTCAGGCCGAGCGGGACGGTTGGCGTCAGGCCGAGGAGCTTCGACAACGTGCCGATGGTCTGCGCCAGCTCCGCGAGCCGCTTGTCGATCGCCTGGCGCTTGCCGCCGAGATCTTCGTACTCGCGCGTCGCGGACTCGAGCGCGCGGCGATAGTCCTCGTGGGTCATCCGGATCTCCTGATGCGGTGCAGATGTCGACGGCGCAGAGCGCGGCAATCAGCGCGGCGCTGGACATAATACACGCACTTATACAGTATGTATAAATAGGTGTCAATCGCGAGGCGGAGGCGACCGGGCTGCTACGCGCCGCCGCCCGAGTCGGTCAGCTGCGAAAACACCGCGCCATCGACGCGGACGTAGCGCGTCGCGCCGTCCTGGTGCACGACGTAGAACGGCTGATACGGGGAGTGCGACTGATCGCAAGGTCGCCACGCGAGTGTCGGCTCCACGGTGTAGCCGCCGGACGCCGGACGCGCTGCGGCCTGCTCGCGTACCTGACGCTCGGCATCCGCGGCGGCGATGAGCGGCGGCAGTTCGTTCCCCGGTGGCCCGTCGCCGTACGCGTCGATGCCGGCGAACTGCGGACCGAAGCGCTGCCGCGCGTCATAGATCATCCGGGCGGTCGGGCGCCCCTCCGTCCGAAAGTCGACCAGGTAATAGTCCATGTTGGACTCCGACAGATCGCGGACGAATGCCGGTTCGCGCATCGTCGCCCGGCCTACCGACGAGGTCCAGCGCTGCGTCGTCAACAGCCACTCGGCGTCGGCCTTTGCCAGGGCGCTGATCCGCGCCGGCTCGACCACCGGCGGCAGGCCCGACAGCTTCACCGCCGGAGGGATCACTCGGCGGTCGCGATCGGCGCCCGACGTGACGGCGAGCGAGAATGGCTTGAAGCGGCCGCACCGGATTTCGGTCAGCTTCGCCGCCAGCCAGTGCGAGACCGTGACCAGCGTCGACGTCGTGAAGAACTCCGAATCCTGGACCAGCAGGTGGGTGATCGGCTCGGTGGGTCCGGGGTTGAGCGGCCGGTAGCCGTACACGACCAGCCAATGCGTCCCGTGATGAACCAATGTGCCCGCGGCGACGCCGCTGTCGACCGACTGAATGGCCCGCGCCGTGACGTCTTCCTCTCGCGCCTCCTTGTGAACCGACACAGCATTCGCCCCCAGGTTGTCGTTCAACGTGGCGGCGAGCGCCGACGGCACCGTGCACCAGCAGAACCGGCGGCGCGACGATTTGCACGATTCGCAGATTTGCAACTTGAAATGCCCGCACGGCGACAGTCCAGTCTGTTTCGCGTCGCCGGGTGGTTCGAGGGATGTGTTGGCTTTGATCTGGACCCACAAGGAATCCAGATCATTGAGGCCGGCGCCGACGATCCCCCGCGCATGCAGGATCATCTGCGCGGTTGCCGCGCCGCAGAGACCGGGCTTTTGCGGGAGCCAGACGACGGGCAGCGGATTGGGCACGGCGCTCCCTCAGATTTCGCACCATCCCCCCGCGCCGCCGCCGGCGGGGCACACGGGATGATTCTTCTGGACGAATTCGAAGACGAGGTCGAAGGTGTCCTTGCTCACTTCCCTACCCTCGGTGAACATGCGGCAAATCTTGCCGGTGTCCTTGGCGACCGTTTTCGTGTCTTTTTCGGCCTCTTTGTCGAAGACGTCGCCGTTTTTCAACTTCCCGTCAACCTTTTTGATGAGACGCGGTGTGTACCTCATCGAAGATGTCCTTCGAGAATTTCTTGCCAGACCCGAGACCGCCCTTCGCGCTGTCGGTCCACATGTCGAAGATTTCCCGCGCCGTGATGTTCCTCGCTACCCGCGAGCCTTTTCGCTTCGCTTTCTTCGCCATGCCACACCTCGCAGACAGGAAGGGCGGAACGCCCGCCTGGAGTCTAGCTCAGCGGTAAGGCGGCGCGCAAACGGCGCAATTGCCCCGCGAGCGTACGCGCATCATGCGGCCGCAGGGCCGGGTCCTGGGCAAGCGCTGCGGCGAAGAACGCCGCAAGCTCGGGTGTGGCATCCGGGCGATGCACACGCACGTCGGGCGGCGAACCGCCGAGCACGCTGGCGTGAATCGACGCGACGTCGTGGCCGTCGAACGGCCGCTGCCCCGCCACCGCTTCGTACAGCACGACGGCCAGCGCCCATAAATCGAACGACGGCGCCGGACGCACGCCGCGGATCGCCTCGGGAGACATGAAATGCGGCGTCCCGAATGCGTTCGCCGTCGGATCCGGCGCCGGCGCGGGGATCTCGCGTGCCGCGCGCGGCTCGGTGGTGGACCCGTCCGAATCGACGCGCAGCTCGCGCAGCACGCGCGCCAGCCCGAAATCCAGCACCTTGAGGACGCCACGCTCGGTAAAGCCGATGTTGCTCGGCTTGATGTCGCAATGCACGACGCCGCTGCTGTGCAGGTGATCGAGGAATTCGGCGAGCGTGACGCCGAGACCGAGCACTTCGTCGACGGCCAAACGCCGTGTCGCAAGCCGCTGCGCCAGCGTGCCGCCCGCCACGTACTCCTGGACGATGAACGGCGTTTCCCGCCACGTTTCGACGCCGTGGATCATCGCGAGATTCGGATGGGAGATGACCGCCATCGCGCGCGCCTCCCGCCGCAGCCGCTGAACGTGCTGCGGGTTCGCGCGCGGCAGCGCCTTGATCGCGACATCGCGGTTGAGATTGAGATCAATCGCGCGATAGACGACGCCCATCCCGCCGGCGCCGATCCGCTGTTCGAACCGGAAGACGCCGCGCAACACGTGCGGGACCGCCGCCGCCACGACGTCGCCGCCGCAGGCGCACCGCGGCGTGCCGGCCGCGCTCAGGCGCGAGCATTCGAGACATTCGCGCGCCGGCGGTTCGCTCGGCGCGTCAGGCGTACTGCGCAGGCGCAGGCTGTCGAGCGCGAGGCTCGCCGCCGACGCGACCGCGGCGAGCAGGCGGCGGTCGTCGCCGGAGTACTGCAGGCCGCTGCGCTTGCGGGTCAGCGCCAGCAGCCCGGCGGCGCCCCCGCTGCCGCGGCGCAGTGCGACGAGCAGGCTGAAGCCGCCGCTCTCGAGCCACCGCCGCTCGACGCCCGGCAGCCGGTGCAGCGGCGACAACACGTCGTGCAGATCCACGTCCATCGGCCGCTGATCGCCGAGCGCGAGATCGGTCAAGGTCGCGGCGAGCGCGATCGGCGGCAATCGTTCGCCGACATGCCGCAGGGCGACGCGGCCCTCGTCGGCGAGAAACACCTCGCAGTCGGCGTGCAGCGCGCGATCGATTTCGTCGCGAATCCGGGCGGCGATTTCCTCGGCCGTCACGTCGGGCAATCCGGACACGAAGCGCGTGAGCGTCTGCTGGGGATCGTAGGATTCGCGGAAAAAGCGCCGGTCGAGCACGGCGAGCCACCGGGCGCGAAGGCGCATCGTGACGACACCAAACGTCACTGCGGCGATCAGCAGCAGCGGCCGCGGCCCGCTCGAGACAATCGCGGCGAGCGATTCCTGCCGATGCTCGAACAAGAAAATCGCGAGCGCGGCAAACGGGAGGAGCGTCGCTCCCACGATCGTGTAGCGCGCCAGCATGTACTGGAGCGCGGCGCGCAGCACGACATGAACGTCGACGATCCGATCGTAGAGAACGGAGTAGGTCGTGACCACCGGCACGATTGCCAGGGCGCCGAAGAGCAGGGTGCCGATCAGCGGCTCGACACCGGGCGAATGGGCGAACGCCTTGTACGACGGCCACAGCTCCTCGACCACGATGGCGATCGCAAACGGCGCCAAACCCGCGAGGAGTCCGCGCATGAACAGCGTGACGCGCTCGCGCTGATCGCCGGTCGCTATGCGCACGCGCCAGACCAGCGCCGGAAGCGCCGTCGCG
Organism: uncultured Acidobacteriota bacterium; assembly: GCA_963770995.1. Taxonomy (GTDB): domain Bacteria; phylum Acidobacteriota; class Vicinamibacteria; order Vicinamibacterales; family CAVVIG01; genus CAVSWN01. The sequence continues at coordinate 120,850 of CAVYRS010000002.1, forward strand.
GCGACGCCGACGACCACCAGCCAGTACACGCCGCCTGGGTTGATCGTCGAGGCGACGACTGCCGTCCACAGCGGTGATCCGCCGGCGACTGGCCACCACAGCGCGGCCAGGTTCGCCGCCATGCACCAGACGCCAACCGCGGCGGCGGCGGCGGCGGCGGCGCGCAGGAACCGATCGCGTTTCGCGTCCAGACCCGAGGGAAATCCGACGAGAAAGTACCAGAGGAATGCACCGGTGAACGCCTCCGGCCGGGGCGTACAGGAGCGCGGGAACGAGCGATCGGGCGCGCGCGTCGACGAGCGCCGTCACCACCGACGAGCTGATGACCGTAAACAGACCGCCCAGCCACGACGCGCGAGCGTCGCGCCGGTTCCCGACGACGAGCGCCACGCCGAGCGCGAGGAATATCAGCGACAGGCCGGCATACGCCGAGGGCGGCACCTTCCAGCGCAGCGGCGACGGCGCAGACCAGTACACGGCCAGCGCCGTGCCGGTCCGCAACGCTGCGATGGCGACGATGATCCGTGCCCACAGAGGCACGGTGGAATTATAGGCGCCTCAACAGGCGCGAATGCACCGGGAACGCGGGCATCGGGTTCATCGCTGGAACGCGTAGGAGAGCTTCACGAAGAACTGGCGGTCGAGTTTCTCGAGGCGGTCGCGATCGCTGAGCTCGCGGTTGTCTCCATAGCCGACGAACATCACCGACTGCCAGTTGATCTTGGACCGAAATCGCGCTTGGCGCGCGCGATGAACACCGTCGATCCGAACTCCTGATCGGCAACTGAGGAGTTATTGGGACCCGGCAGAATGGCGCTCCCGCCGCCCTCGTCTTCGGCCACGAGCACGGTCTAACGGACGCCTCGCTGCTTGCCGGTGACCCGGCCGCCCCACCGCGGCGACGTGATCGTGCGCGTGTACACGGCCTGGAGCGGCGTCTGAAACAGCGTTCCTTAGACGTCAGCGTGCCATAAGAGTTTTGCGATACGTTTTCTGGTTGTCGAGTTTTTCTGCGAACGAGAAAGGAACACATCCGTGAAAGACGCTTCCTGATCCTGCCGCTGGTGTTCGCGCTGGCCGGCTCTGCCGTGCCGTCGGCCGCGGCAAGCCAGACCCTGAGTCGTGCCGGAGCGCATCAATTGAGAGGCGATATGTCGCGCCGAAGGACCTCTGCCCCACATCCGCTCAGTCAGTGAAAGAACTCGGGCGGCGAACTCAAACGATCTGTCGCAAATGATCGACTCGGACATGCCGTGCATGCGTTCACGATCCGCGCATGAGCCATACACCTCAAAACACGCCACAATCACCCGATCGCATGGTCAAAAACTGGAAGTGCGCCAACGTCTGCCGCGCGGCGCGGTCAGGGCCCTCGAAGGCATGTACACTGGAAACGTGCGCGTCGCGGTTGCACTCATTGCCGCATCGTACGTCGTGTTCGGCTTCAGCCGGACCCTCGCCGGTCCAGCGTTCGAGAGTCCGCCTGAGGGCGGACACTACGTACAAACATCGACATCGACCGACGCCACCCGTCCTTCATTCGCAGAATTCCTGACCGACATCCGCAAAGAAGCGCTCAAACGCGGCATCCGCCAGGAGATTGTCGATGAGGCGCTCGAGGTCGAGGAACCGATGCCGATCGTGCTCGAGCGCGATCGCGCGCAGGCGGAAACGGTGCTGTCGCTCGAGGCCTACCTTTCCCGGCGCCTCACCGCGAAGCGCATCCGGACCGGACGCGAAATGCTCACGCGACATCGGGAGCTGCTCGAGCAGATCACCACCCGCTACGGCGTCCCCGCCCGCATCGTCGTGGCCATCTGGGGCGTCGAGTCGGAGTACGGACGATTGATCGGAATTCGCCCGACGATCGCGGCGCTCGCGACGCTCGCGTGGGATCCGCGGCGTTCGACATTCTTTCGCGGCGAGCTCTTCAATGCGCTCGAGATCCTGAATCGCGGCGACATCGAGCTGGCACGGCTCAAGGGCTCGTGGGCCGGGGCAATGGGCCAGCCACAGTTCATGCCGTCGAGCTACCTGAAGTTCGCGGAAGACTTCGACGGCGACGGCCTCAAGGACATCTGGACGACGTCGGGCGACATCTTCGCGTCGATCGCGAACTACCTCAAAGGACACGGCTGGAACGCGGAAGAAACGTGGGGCCGCGAGGTGAAGGCGACGCCGGACATCTCGCGTCGGATCGCGAGCGAGATCGCGCGCCGCGAGGGGTCGTGCAAGGCGACGCGCGACATGACCGTGGCGCTGCCGCTCACGCGATGGCAGGAGCTTGGCGTTCGGTTACCGAGCGGCGGGCCGCTTCCGAAAGCCGACATCGAGGCATCGCTGGTCTCCGGCGCGACGCGGCGATTCCTCGTATATCGCAACTACGACGCGATCCTCGACTACAACTGCGCGAACGCGTACGCGCTTGGCGTCGCGTTGCTGGCGGAGCGCATTGCGTCCCCCGCGCCGCCGGAACCGAAGAAGGCCTCGCCGCGCAAGAAGCCAGCCTCTCCCGCCAGGAAATCGCCGCCACGGAGGACACGGAAATAACAAACGTCCACCGAGGGACCGTGCCCTCCGTTTGTGCCGTGTCCTCCGTGGTAGAGCGCTCGTAGCGCGGGCCTTTCAGGCCCGCGACCGCGGCCCTAGAAGGGCCGCGCTACTCAGATCGTAGCGCCGCAATCGGATCGACCGATGCCGCGCGCCGCGCCGGGATGTAGCTTGCCGCGATTGCGACGCCGATCATCGCCACGGCCATGGCGCCGAAGGTCGCCGGATCGCTCGCGGTAACGCCAAACAGCAGACCGGTCATCAACCGGCTCAACGCCATGGCGCCGGCGACGCCCGCGATGACGCCCGCGAGCGACCAGCGCAGACCTGCTTTCACGACCAATGCGACGACGTCGCGCCGGCTCGCGCCGAGGGCAACCCGAATGCCGATTTCGCGGGTGCGCTGCGCGACGTTGTAGGCGATGACGCCGTAGACACCGACGAGTGCCAGCATCACGGCGAGCGCCGCGAACGACGCCAGCAGCGTCATGTTGAACCGTCGTTGCGCCGTCGAGGCGGCGAGCACCTCGTCCAGCGTCCGCACACCGGTGATCGGCTGATCGGGATCGATCGACCACACCGCTTTCTGCACGCTCGACACCAGCGCGTGTGGATCACCGGTGGCGCGGATGGCGAGCGCAGAAAGCCGCACGGGATACACGTCGGTCTGCGCCGCCGGCAGGTACACCTGCGGCACCAGTTTCGCTTCCTTCCCATCGCGGCGCACTTCGCCGACGACGCCGACGATCGTCACGGTCGGCATCCCGGGCCCGCCTCTCGTAAACTGCTGGCCAATCGGATCGGGATCGCCGGCGAATTCGCGCACGAAGGTCTGGCTCACGACCGCGACATGCGGGGAGCCGTCGAGGTCCTCGGCCGTCAGCAGACGCCCACGTGCCAGCGGGATGCCGAGCGCCACAAAGTAGTCGGGGCTCACCGCCTGAAAATCAGCGTCGCGCACCTCGTCCGTCCCGTTCATCTTGAAGCCGCTTCCCCACCCGCCCCGCATCGGGAACTGGTTGGCGAATGCGACATGCCGCACGCCCGGAATCGCCTGAATCCGCGGCGTCAGCTCCTCGAAGAACGTCGCGCGCGCACGCTGATCCTGGTACTTCGCATCCGGGAGGCGGACGATCACTGTCAGGACGCGATCGGTCTCGAATCCAAGCTCCACGGCGTTCAGGCGCGCCAGACTCCGAACGAGCAGGCCGGCCCCGATCGCGAGCACCATCGCCGCCGCAATCTCGGCGGCCATCAGCGTGCCTCGCCAACGCATGATGGATCGCGAGCTTGACCCACTCTGCTCGGTCACTCTGAGCGTGGACACACCGTCGCGCCGCGACATCTGGATCGCGGGCAGGAGCGCCGCGAGGATACCGGTCGCGAGCGACACCATCGCTGTGAGCGCGAGCACTCGCGGGCTGACAACCAGGTTGTCGAGCCGGGGAATCGACGAGGGCGCCAGGGCGACGAGGGCATCGCGCGTCCAGACACCGCACAACAGCCCGGCGGCGCCGCCCAGCGTTGCGAGCGCGACACCACGGGTCAGGAGTTCCACCACCAGTTGTCCCCGGCTGGCCCCGAGCGCCATGCGAATCGCAATCTCCTGGCGCTGACCGATCGCGCGCACGATCATCAGGTTCGCAAGGTTCACACAGGCGACGAGCAGCACGAGCCCGACCGCGCCGAGCAGCACCAGCAGCGACGTACGGACGTTGCGGACGATGTCGTCGTTGAGCGGCGCGATGCGCGCCCGGACTCCCGTGTTGGTCTGCGGAAAGCGCTCCTCGAGTCGCGTTGAAACGGTCAGGAGATCGGCCTGCCCTTGTTGCACCGCGACGCCCGGTTTGAGCCGCCCGACGACGCGGATCTCGTGATCGCCGTGATTGTTCAGGAGCTCGTCAGGGTAGGCCGCGGGCACGAAGAACGCGACGGCGGTCGTCGAACCGATCTGCGTGACGGGTTGAAACGCAGGCGGCATGACGCCGACGACGTCGTACGGCTCGCCGTTGAGCGTGATCGAGCGGCCGACGATCAATCGGTCGGCGGCAAAGCGGCTGCGCCACAACGCGTCGGAGAGAATAACGACGTGCTCGCGGCCCGGTCGATCTTCCTCGGGACGAAACGGCCGGCCCAGCGCGGGCTGCACGCCGAGCACCGACATGTAGTTCCACGTGACGGCTTCGCCCGCCAGCTGCTCGGGCGCGCCGGCTTTCGTGAGGCTCTTCGAGATCGCGTCGACGCCGGCGAGGCCTTCGAACGACTGCGTGTCGCGGACGTAGTCCACGAGGTTGGCCGGCGCCACGGTGCTGCGCGAGCCGGGCCGCTGCTCGTTGATCTCCCACAGCGACACCAGGCGGTCCGGCGCCACGTACGGCAGCGGGCGGAGCATGACGGCGTCCACAACGCTGAAGACGGCGGTGTTGGCCCCGATGCCGAGCGCCAGCGTCGCGACGGCGACCGCCGTGAACCCCGGCGATTTGCGAAGGAGCCGCAGCGCGTAGCGGATGTTATGGACGAGCATGCGCGTCTCCTAGCCAGGGCTGTGCCACGAAGGGGACATGGCTGATGGCTAATGGCTAATGGCTTATGGCTACATGGGTTGATGGACCATCGTGCATCGACCATATGCCATCAGCCATCAGCCATCAGCCATCAGCCATGTCACTGTCCGTCTTCGGACAACCCCCTCCCGCAAACGAACAATAATAGAAGCCATGGGATCCGTGGAACTGGACGATCGTGGCGTCGTCGTGACGTGCCCGTCGTGCGGACAGCGCAATCGGCTCGTGTACGAGCGGCTTGCCGACCCGGTGCGATGCGGCACGTGCAAGACGTCGATCGGCGCGCCGAATACGCCGATCGAGGTCGCATCCTCCGCCGATTTCGACCGCCTGGTCGCCAGCGCCTCCCTGCCGGTTGTCGTGGACTATTGGGCGCCGTGGTGCGGGCCGTGCCGCATGGTTGCGCCCGAACTGCAAAAGGTGGCGGCGCGCCAGGCCGGCCGCGCGCTGGTCGTGAAGGTCAACACCGACCAGTTGTCCGACCTGGGCGCACGCTTCAACATCCGATCGATTCCGACGCTCGCGGTGTTCGCGGGGGGACGCGAAGTATCGCGGTCGTCGGGCGCCAGGCCCGCCGAACAAATCGAGGCGCTCATCGCTGAGGCCATGAACCCGACCCGCGGGTGACCGACGACGCGGTGGGAATCCGGTTCAACCCGTTCACCCTCGACCAGGAGACGAGACAACTCACGCGGGATGGCCGGGACGTCCATCTCTCTCCGAAAGCCTTCGCCCTGCTCGCCGCGCTCGTGTCCGAACGGCCGAAGGTGCTGTCGAAAGCTGCGCTGCAGCAACTGCTCTGGCCTGACACGTTCGTAGTCGAGGCCAACCTCTCGGCACTGATAGCAGAAATTCGGGCGGCGCTCGGCGATCGCGCCCGAGCGCCTCGATTCGTCCGCACTGTCCATGGATTCGGCTACGCATTTTGCGCGGACGCCACGATCGACCCCGGGCCGCACTCCGCACACGCGGAGGGGCCGTCGTGCTGGCTCGAGTGGGGCAAGCGGCGCTTCCCCTTGGCGGATGGCGATCACGTCATCGGGCGCGACCCCGACGTGGAGATCAGACTCGATGCATCGACGGTGTCACGGCGCCATGCGCGACTCGTCGTGTCGAGTGGGGGTGCATTACTCGAGGACTTCCGCAGCAAGAACGGCACGTTTCACGGTGAGACTCGTGTGATCGCGCCGGTCCGCCTGGCTGATGGCGATGCCATCCGGATTGGATCGGTCCGCGTGACCTATCACGTGCGTTCGCCGCAGATCTCTACGGAGACGCAGACGCACTCGACGCGGTGAGCCTGCGTCAGGGCTGCGTGACCGTGACGGCGGCGCTCCGAGCCACGTCGATGTGATCGTCGTCCGGGAAATATCGGAACTCATACTGCCCTGGCTGACTCGGCGCATTCAACGTCACGGTCGCAAACGTCGAGCCGTCAATGTACCGGTACCAGAGGGCCGAGCCTTCGCTCGGACTGCCCACCCTGAACAGCGCAATCCAATCGTAGTGTCCGGCAATTGGCGTGTTCCAGCTCACGCTGAACTGAGTGCCCGGCGCAACGACCCCCGGACTCGATGTCACCGTTGGAAGCGGAACCGGATCGTAGGTGAAACCGCCGACCAGCGTAGCGCGCTCGCCGCCGGGGTTCGTGACAATCACGTCGACCGCGCCTGCGGCGTGCAACGCGCTTCGAGCCCAGATCGTACCCACTTCGACGACGCGGACATCGATGGCGGGGATCCCTCCGAATGTCAGGGAGGCGTTCGCCCGGAATCCGGAGCCGAGGACCTCCACCGCCGTTTGACGCCACGTGGGTCCTCTATCCGGCGAAATGGCGCTCGCCCCAATGGCCGCCGGATTCGCCGGCATCGCCGGACGAGGGATCGGCGAAGGCGCGGCCTGGTTGGACTCGCGACACCCGGTCAGGCCCAGGAGCGTCACCAACAGAACGATCTCGCCACTTCTTGTGTGAGTCATCGACACGTCCCTCCACAGGTCGTGGAGTAAGATAGCGAGCGCTCAGCGGCCAGGTCTCAGGGGATCTCCAGGGATTTCGTTCGATTTTTCCAGGCTCGTCGCCGTGACGGCGGCGCTACCATGACCATCACGATCGGCACCACAGTCGGGCCGTACGAAATTGTCGGATGGCTCGGCGCCGGCGGGATGGGCGAGGTCTACCGCGCTCGCGACTCGCGGCTCGCACGCGATGTGGCGATCAAGCTGATCCCCGAGACGCTTGCAACCGACGCCGGTCGACTCCGACGCTTCGAACAGGAGGCGCGCGCCGCTGGTCAACTGAATCACCCCAATATCCTGTCCGTGTACGACGTTGGCGTTCACGCCGGCGCGCCCTACATCGTCTCCGAGCTGCTCGAGGGGCAATCGCTGCGGCGCCGCATACAGAATGGCGCGCTCCAGACACGCAAGGCGCTGGACTACGCGCGCCAGATCGCAGATGGCCTCGCCGCCGCGCACGAGAAGGCGATCGTGCACCGCGACATCAAGCCCGACAACCTGTTCATCACGGACGACGGTCGCATCAAGATTCTGGATTTCGGCATCGCCAAGCTGACGCGCCCGAATGACACAGCGTCCGAATACACAGGCGCAGCAACGCAGACGGGCGACGGCGCGGTCGTCGGCACGGCGGCCTACATGTCGCCGGAACAAGTCCGCGGTGAATCGGTTGACGCCCGCTCGGACTTGTTCAGCGTCGGCATCGTCGTTTACGAGATGCTGACCGGCCGGCCGCCCTTCAACCGCGACACTGCGGCCGAAACAATGACGGCGATCCTGAAGTCGGATCCCGATCCGCTCCCGGCCGACGTGCCGCTCGCGCTGGCGCGCATCGCGTCGCGATGTCTCGAGAAGACACGCGAGATGCGGTTTCAGTCGGCGCGCGATCTCGCGTTCGGACTGGAAGTCCTGTCCGAGACGTCCGCGAACGCGACGGGCGTCGGCTCATCGCCGCGACGCTGGCCGGCCGCGCTGGCGGGCGTGGGTCTCGCCGCCGTCGCCATCGCTGCCGTCGCGGGCTGGGTCATGCGCGGAGGCGCGCCGACGCCGGCGGGCGATCCGCTCGCGAGCGCCCAGTTTGCGCGCCTGACCGAATGGCCTGGCAGCGAAGCCGGCGGCGCGATCTCGCCCGACGGACGATTCGTGGCCTTTCTCGCGGACAAGGCCGGGCAGTACGACATCTGGCTGAAACAGATCGGCGCGGGCGAGGCCGTCAACCTCACGGCGGATTTCCACCCGCTTCAGGCGCCCGGCCCGATCTTCAGAAAGTTCGGCTTCTCGGGGGAAGGAGCGGAGCTCTGGTTCAGCCCCGACACCGGTCCGGCGATGGCACAGATGATCATGCCGATCATCGGCGGCGCACCGCGGGCGTTTCTCACGAAGGGCGCAACGGCGCCGTCGTGGTCATCGGATGGATCGCGCGTGGTCTATTTCATCAACGAGAGCGGCGATCCCCTTTTCGTCGCGGACCGTACCGGCGCGGATGCGCGCGCGATCGCCGCCGATCGACCGGCGACGCCCGAGGGATTCTTCGGACGCCGCATGCACAATCACAACCCCGTGTGGTCCTCTGATGGCGCGTGGATCTACTTCTCGCACGGCCCTGAGCCCAGCGAGACGATGGAGGTGTGGCGCGTGCGGCCGTCCGGCGACTCGCTGGAACAGTTGACCCACGGCGCGATCGCTGTGAACTTCATGGCGCCGCTGAATTCGCGAACGCTGCTCTATGTCGGCCGCGCCGGCGATCGATCCGGACCGTGGCTCTGGGCCCTCGATGTCGAGGGCAAGACGACCGTCCGAGTCAATTCCGGGCTGGGCCAATACACCTCGGTGTCGACGAGCCGCGACGGCCGGCGCGTCGTCGCTACGGTCGCGAATCCCACCAGCACGCTCTGGCGCGTGCCGATCGTCGACCGTGTCGCGGACGATCGCGATGTCCGGTCCTACGCGCTCTCGACGGAACGGGCGCTCGCGCCGCGGTTCCGCGGCGCTTCGCTCTTTTACCTGTCCGCGAGCGGCGCCGGCGACGGACTCTGGCGCGCTCGCGACGGCAAGGCGTCCGAACAAGTCTGGCGGGGCGCCGCGTTGTCCGAGCCGCCGGCGGTTTCGCCAGACGCCAGCCGCGCCGCCATCATCGTCAGGCAGGATGGCAAACGGCGCCTGCTCGTCGTCTCCGCCGACGGTCGAAATGCCCTGACGCTGGCGCCATCCCTCGACGTTCAGGGTTTTGCCGGCCAGGGCATGGTGGACTGGGCGCCGGACGGCACGTGGATCGTCGCGGGCGGCACCGACGCGGCGCAGGGGCCCGGATTGTTCAAGATCCCGGTCGAGGGCGGCGATCCGGTCCGGCTCGTCGCCGGCGAAGCGCTCAATCCTCTGTGCTCACCCGACGGGACGTACGTGATCTATGCGGGCTCGTTTGCGACAGGACAAGTCGATCTTCACGTCGTCCGGCCGGACGGCGCGCCCGTCGAGATGCCGCTCGAACGCGCCCGACCGGGCGGGTACCGGTTCCTGCCGGACGGATCAGGGCTGGTGTATCTGCAGTTCATTCCATCGCTGGACTTCTGGCTGAGGGATTTCGGGACCGGGAAATCCCGCCGACTGACAGCGCTCAGCAATCTGGGCGCCCTGAACACGTTCGACATCACGCCGGACGGGAAAGCAATCGTGTTCGATCGCTCGCGAGAGAATTCCGATATCGTTCTCATCGATCTTCCCAAGTAACACACGATGCGTACCACCGACTCTCTCCAACCGCTGACAGAAAGTGGCGCAGGGCTTCAGCCCTGCGATCGCGCATCGCCGCCCTAAAGCCTGCCCTGAGCTCGCCTTCGACAAGCTCCGGACGAGCGTCGAAGGGGGCTGCGCCAGGTTCCGTCACACTACTCCGCGCTCTGCCAAAGAGCCCTTCCCACAAAAAACGGGCCGAGCCGCTCGAGATAGAGCGACGTCTGCTGCGTCTTGCGCATCGTCTGAACGATCGCGGACAGCGGATAGAGGTCCTTTCCCAGCAGCCCGACGACGAAGTCGTTGTCGTCCTTGTCGAGACCGTGGCAGGCGAGGCGGATGTCGTGCGCGTAGTCGGCGACGCCGAACGACATGCCGATGGTTCCGTGCTCGGCAAGGATCACGCGCTGATCCTCCGCGGGCAGCTGCGCGAACTTCCCGCTGCGGCGCAGCGGATACCAGACCGCCCACTTCCAATCCGGGTTGAGCACCGTTCTGCGCGGCCGGTTCAGGAGCACTTCCTCGAGATCCGGCTCGTATCCGATGGCGTACGTCCGCCCGAGCATCGTGTACTCCGGCTTCTGCAGGAGCGGCCGGAACGGAGAACCATTGAGCATCGGCCGGACGCGGTCGAGAAAGAACGCAGGATCCTCGCTGAACGTCAGTAACGCCACGCCGCGCGGGTCGTTGACGTCCTCGTAGAGCGCACCGGAGATGCCCGCCGCAGCCGCCGCTTCGGCGAGCGGGCGCGTCGCCTCGCAGCCGCCGAACGCCAGGAACTGCATGAACAGCCGGCGATCGCTGCGCTGCGCCTCGCCGTTCTTCAGGCCACCTTTCTCGCTGATGTCCGGCGGCTCGGGTCCGCGTCGCGCGGTCGGGGGTGAGCGTCATCCTGCTGAGTATAATTCGCGCGTGTCGGCCTACCACCTCAGGCGCGGCACGCTCGCGGACGTGGACGCGCTCGTCCACCATCGCATCGCAATGTTCACCGACATGGGCATTCCGCTGGACGCGCCGGCCCTCGATCGCGAATTCCGGGACTGGCTGGCGGTGATGATGCCGGCGGGCACTTATCACGCCTGGCTGGTCGAGAGCGGCGGCGACATCGTCGCCGGCGGGGGCCTGTCCGTGCTCCCCTGGCCGCCGGGCCCGCGCTACATGGGCACTCGCATCGGCGTCGTGTACAACGTCTACACCGAGCCGGCGCACCGGCGGCAGGGCCTGGCGCGGCTCATCATGGAGTCGATTCACAGGTGGTGCCGCGACGCCGGCATCACGTCCGTGGCGCTCAACGCCAGCAGCGACGGCCGGCCGCTGTACGAGTCGATGGGCTACCAGCTCCCGCCCAACCCGATGATGTTCCTGGGGCTCGGGTGACGGATTCGACTTTTTTGCGCCTTTTGCAGGGTTTGCGATAGGATCTCGTCGGCTCGTAGAGAACCAATTTGACACGCTGGAGACGAGAGACTCATGCCGTTCATCATCACTGACCCGTGCATTGAAACGAAGGATACAGCCTGCGTGGACGTGTGCCCCGTGGACTGCATCCATCCCCGCAAAGACGAAGCCGAGTTCGCGCAGGCGACGATGCTCTACATCCATCCGGAGGAGTGCATCGACTGCGGCGCCTGTGTTCCGGCGTGTCCGGTGGCGGCCATCTACGAGAGCATCGACGCGACGCCGTCGAACCAGAAGGATCTGATCGAAGCCAACGCGGTGTATCGCAACGGCGACGCCGATACCATGGCCCAGGCCGAAGCGATCGTCCAGCAGCACGTCGCGGCGCAACCCGACCTCATGGCGATCCCGGCGGCGGAGCGCCAGGCCGCACACGCGCGCTTCTGATCGCTCGCGCGCGCGCCGATTTCAGATTTCAGAGTTCAGATTTCAGCTTGATTTTCAGATTGACTGAATAAATCTGAATTCTGAAATCTGAAATCTGAAATGAAGTTAGCCACCTGGAACGTCAACGGCATCCGGGCGCGTCAGTCGCAGGTTCACGAGTGGATCGAGCGCGACCGCCCGGACGTCGTCTGCCTGCAGGAAATCAAGGCCACCTCCGATCAAGTTCCGATCGCCCTCTGCGAGATGCAGGGCTACTGGTGTCATTGGCACGGCGGCAAGGGTTACTCTGGTGTGGCGCTGCACGTCAGCAAGGCGTTCGTCCCTGACCGTCCAACATTTTCCTCACCCGCCTTCGATTACGAGAGCCGCGTCCTCACCGTCGACATAGGCGACCTGACGATCGCGTCGGTGTACGTGCCGAACGGCGGAAAGGATTTCCCCGCCAAGATGACGTTTCTGGGTGCGATGGATGCATACGCGCAGGAGGTGCTCGCAACCGGGCGTCAACTGGTGCTGCTCGGCGACATGAACGTCGCGCGGACGGAACGCGATGTGCACCAGAAGGAGCGGAAGCCGCGCGCGATCGGCCAACTGCCGGAGGAGCGGGCGGTGATCGAGCGCCTGCTGAGCCGGGGCCTCGTCGACGTCGGCCGCACGCTCGATCCCGACAACGACGGGTTGTTCACCTGGTGGGCGCCCTGGCGCAACATGCGGGAGCGCAACATCGGGTGGCGCCTCGACCACGTGTTCGCGAGCGAGGCGCTGGCAGCGCGAGCGACGGCGTGTCCGGTGTTGAAGGATGTGGGGACGAGCGACCATGCACCCGTCGTTGCAACGTTCGAGTAACGTCGATGCATTAGCGCAGAGGCAACCACGAAGTCACGAAGCCACGAAGCCACGAAGAAACCCTTGGATTTTCTTCTTCGTGTTTTCGTGTCTTCGTGGTTGCATCTGCTCTGATGTCGATAGTGGTGCAGAAATACGGCGGGTCGAGCGTCGCGGACGTGAAGCGGCTGAGACAAGTGGCCGAGCGTGTCATGCGGACGCGGAAGGCTGGACACGACGTCGTCGTGGTCGTGTCGGCGATGGGCGACACGACCGATGACCTGTTGACGCTGGCCAAGCAGGTCTCGCCGAATCCGGATCGGCGCGAGCTCGACATGCTCTTGACCGCCGGCGAGCGCATCGCGATGGCGCTGCTCTCGATCGCGATCCGTGAGCTCGGCGGCGATGCCATCAGCTTCACCGGCAGCCAGTCCGGCATCATCACCAACGATCGGCACATCGACGCGCGCATCATCGAGGTTCGGCCGTTTCGGGTTCAGGACGAGCTCTCGCGGGGCCGCATCGTCGTCGTCGCCGGCTACCAGGGCGTGTCGTACCGGCGCGAGGTCACCACGCTGGGTCGCGGAGGCAGCGACACGACCGCGGTCGCCCTGGCCGCCGCGCTCGGCGCCGAGTATTGCGAGATCTGTTCCGACGTCGACGGGGTCTACACGGCTGATCCGCGCGTCGTGCCGGACGCGCGTCGCATCGGCATGCTCTCGTACAAGGAGACGCAGGAACTCGCCGAATCCGGCGCCAAAGTGCTCAACGCCCAGGCGGTCGAATTCGCGAAGGAGAGCGGCATCGCCATCTACGCGCGCGCCACCAGCTCACCGCTGCCCGGCAACGACCCATCTGCCGACGGTACGGTTGTGCGGCGCGACGCGCCGCGGGCGCCAGGATCGGTCGCGGGCGTGGCGAGCGAGCGCGGCGTGCTGGTGCTCTCGTCGACCGGCGTGGCGTTCGACGACGTGTTGGCGTTTCTCGACCAGCACAAGGTCGGCGGCAAGCAACTCCACGTCGCGGACAATCGCCTGGCGCTCGTGCTCTCGCGTGAAAACCTTCACCAGGAAGAGCGCCTGCGCACGGATTTGGCCGCGCGCTTCGGCGAGCGCGTGAGTCTCGCCGAGACGCTGGGCGCGGTGAGCGTCGTCGGCGCCGGCATCAACGCGTCGTTCGACAACGTGCGCCGCGGAACCGCGGCGCTGGCCGCCGACCGGATCGCCGTGCAAGGGCTCGCCACGTCGTCATTCCGCATCACCTGGCTGATCGATCGAGCGCGGCTCGACGACGCCGTCCGGCTGCTGCACAAGACGTTCATCGAAGAGCAGCCGGCGCTGGTGCCCTGACGCTCGCGATTTCAGATTTCAGAGTTCAGAGTGATTGCAGAATCGAAGATGATCTTTAGATTGCGAGCCTCCAATCCGCCAATCTGAAATCAATCTGAAATCTGAATTTTGAAATCAGTGCTGTCCAAATTAGCCGTGAACCGAGTTGAGCGCGCCACGGTTTCGGCCGCAATCTCGCTGTCTGGAGTCACGACGCAATCGACACCTCCGAGGATGCTGTCCGAATTAGCTGAACGCCAGCGCACCTTGGACGGGGGCGGCGAGCGCCGGCGGACTGGTAAACGGCTCGTCGAGCCAGGTCCAGAGGTCGCGATAGACCAAGAGGTTCATCCGGAGCAGCGCGACCAGATTCGAGAGCGACCAGCCGAAGCGCGCTTTCAGCTGCAAGTACTTCAGGACGAGCAACGCAATCAGCGCGGTCCAGATTTGAATCTGCAAGGCGTTGGCGGAGGTCCCGACGAACGTCTTCACCCGCAGGTTTTGTTTCAAGGCTTTGAAAAACAGTTCGATCTGCCACCGGTCCTTGTAAATCCGCGCCACGGTCGAGGCCCCGAGCGTCAGGTGATTGGTCAGGAACTCCAGGCGTGTTCCCTCGGGGGTGCGGACGACGACGCGGCGGAGCACGTCGGGATATTTCCGCCGTGTCACCGGCCCTCGGAACCGAATGCGCTGATCGCACACGACGCCGCGGTGTTGCGGCGGCACGTGGCGCTCGACGACCGTGTAGTCGGCATTCCGCTTCATCCGCGTCACGAAGAACACCTGGGCGGCCGTCAGCTCCGCGAACCAGGCGAAGTCGATGTACCCCTTGTCGACGACCACGATGGTCCCCGGGAGAAACCGCTGCTCGCGCGCCAGCGGCCCCTCGCGGTGCTTGCCGTCGGTGATCACCAGGAAGGTCGGCAGGTAGCCGTCGTGATCGAGCGTGAAATGCAGCTTCACCGCGCCTTTGGTGCGGCGAAACACCGCCCACGGAAACATCTCCGCACACAGATCGATCACGGTGGCGTCGAGGCTGAGCAACTTGTTTTTGAATCGGAACGGCTTCGCGCCGGCCACCTCGCGACAGCGCGCCAGGACCTGGTAGAACACAGCCTGATAGAGCAGCCACGGCCGATGCGCATTGGCGTAGGCGAGCGTCGACCGGCGCGGCGCCACCGCCCCGAGATGGGCCAGCTTGCCCTCGCAACTCGCCAAGCCGCCGCAAATCTCGCGCAGCGAATGCGCGCGCCCGAGCTGCGCGAACAGCATGGCGACGAATTGGTCCCAACACGAAAAGCCGCGCGCGTGCCGCTCCGCCCGCGTGTCGATCACCGCTTTCTGAAACTCGGCGCGCGGAAAAAGCTGGAGCAACTGATTGAAGATACTGCAGAATCTCGACATAGGGGTTGACCTCCACGGTGATCGGATGAAGTTGGGAGACTCCATCAGCATCATACGCGGTGCGCTCAACCCCTCTTTTGTTCACGGCTAATTTGGACAAGAGTGTTTTGAAATCTGAAATCATCGTGATGCTCCACACTCAGGCGTCACGGCCCTCGGCTTGCGCACATTCCACATCTCGACCAGGCGCTTCAGTTCCTTGATCGGCTCGGGGTTGTCGTCGACTTGCAGGCGCATCACCGTGTCGTTGTGGAGCCAGACGCCGCAGTTCTTCTTCACGATCACGATCGCCGCCGACTGCTGACCGCGCGTGTCGCCGCCGCCGGCCTGCCCGCCCTCGAGCGCCGCGACGAGCCGCTGCGACAGGTGACCGGTGGTCTTCTCGAAACGCTCCACCATGTTGTTCACGACGTCCGGCCCCGCAAGGATGTTGCCCTGCGCCGTGCAATACGTGCCGCTCTTGTGGCCGGCCCACGTGCTGGCTTTCGGTCCGGTGTACGCGGCGTACTGGCCCTTCAGGTTCATGACCGCGAACTGCCGTCCCTGCTTGGTCCACCGCTCGGGCAGCGGGTCGGTGTCCTCGTCCAGGATCTGCTTGATGATGGCCTCGGGCGCCATCCCGCGCCGCAACAGGTTCAGCGCCTTCGGTCCGTAGCCAACATCGACGATGGCCTGCGTCGCGGCGACGCCAACATCTGCGTCCGCCCACAGCACGCCGTTGCCGACCGAGAACACCCGCGACTGCACCGCGCCGCCGACCTCGCCTGTCTGCGGGTCATAGCCGAGGATCGAGAAGGTCCCCGTGTCCCACAACAGCTCGCTGTCCTGCGAGGTCCGGTTATCCAAGGTCCGGCTAGCCGCCTTCGCCGAGGCTTCGGCGCCCAAGAAGGCGGAAGAACCGTACTGAAGCGACAGCGCGGCGATCGCGAGCGCTACGAGAGCGGTCCTTCGTCCCTCTGACCTCGCACTTCTGACTTCAGACTTCGTACTTCTGACTTCTGACTTCAGACTTGTTGATCTTCTCAACATCCTCCACCCCATGTGCTGACCATCACCTGGACCTTCTTCGGCGTGAGCTCCAGCACCGCGTACCGCTCGTGGTCCCAGCCGGAAAACTGGGCGAGCCAGAAGAGCCGGCCGCCGCTCTGCACCACACCCAGCGGCAGCATATAGCTCGCACCGTACCGGTTGCACGGCAGCACGTCCACGAACATCATGAGCGACCGTATCGCGCCGCCTTCGCGGACGAACCAGCCCGTACCGAAGGCCGACGCCACACACTCGTCGGGCCGCTGGCCCAGCGTTCGATAGGCGCGGATCGCCTCGACGTAGTAAAAGCGCGGCGACTCGCCGAAGGTGTACACCGCTTCGAACGCAGGTTGAAGCAGCTCACGCGCGCTTCTCGGGAACGGGTGATTGGTCCGGCTCGCGGTGTCACGCTCCGCGCGGTCGAAGGCGTTGCGCAGCACCGGGGCGAGCGCCTCCAGCTCCACCGCGGTCGGCGGCAATTCCAGGATCGGCTCCACGCGGTGCGCGGGTGACGCGGCAAGACCATCTTTCGGATATGGCTGTTCGGTTGACAGAGGCACCGGGCCGTCCGGCGTGTAGTTGGTTCGAAGCGCCAGATGGTGGTCGCAATGGATGTCTACCCAATCGGGCTGGGTCACGCGAATCGACCGCTCCGCCGCGCCGATCCACGCCTGCCACGTCTCGAGCGGGCCGGTGGGTCCCCACCAGCGCTTCGGCACGTCGTCGAGGCTCGCGGGGACGACCGGCTCGCGTTGCGGCACGGGCCATGGGTTCCGCCAGCGGCGGCCGTCGAAGGTCGCGAAGGGAATGAGGATGCCGTCCCGCCGAAGCACGCCGACGCCGAACACGTCGCGCGGCGAGTCCGCGCCTCCGAGCGCGACCCCGGCGCTGACAACCGCCGCACAGACCAAGGCGGTTCTCGTCTTCACAGCCGCGGAGTATACTGCGCGGGCGAACTGTGGAGGGCTTCATGGCCACCATCACGCACACCGACCTGCGGGCGGTCGTCGACCGTTACCTGGCGTGCCAGCGCCGCCACGATGCTGCCGCCCTCGCGCAATTCCATTCGATCGACGGAACCGTCGAGAGTCCGATGTACGGCACTCTTGTCGGCCGCGCCGCGATCGAAGAGGCCTATCGCGCCTTCTACACGTCTTTCCCCGACGCCGCGGCCAACGTCGAATGGATGGTCGTCGAGCCGCCCGACATGGCGATGTTCGCCGCGGTCACGGCGACGCACGCGAACGAGTTCTTCGGCTTGCCCGGCACGAACCGGCGGATCGACTTCCGCCTCGCCCGGCACGTACAGATGGATGGGGACTTGATCAAGACGGAGCGGCGGATTTACGACTTCACCGGCGTTCTCGTGCAGGTCGGTGTGCTGCGGGCTAAGCCTGCCAGGTGATATGGCTAATGGCTAATGGCTAATGGCTAATGGCTAAACATTGGGGTTAACCCCGACATTTAGCCATCAGCCATTTAGCCATCAGCCATGACGATGTTCGCTACTGCTGACCCGCCGTCGTCTTCGTTTCCGCGGCCGCGAAGCTGTAGGTGAACGCGGTGAACTGCATCTCCTCCCACGTCTGGTCGCCCCAGTAGACATCCTTCGTCGGATCGGGGTTCGCCTTGTGCGCGGGCGAGTTGTCGTACCACGCGGCGGTGTGGAGCTTCGTCCCCTTCGGCAGCTGCAGCGGCTGCTTGAAGACGTAATCCGTCTGCCAGTTGAAATCGTACTTCGGCACGTTCAGGATGACTTCCGAGCGGCCGTCCGGATAGATCGCCGTGACTTCCCACTTCTTGCCGCGGACGTGCGTGTGCGGCAGGACGCTCCAGAGCGTGATGTCCTGATTCAGCGTGACCTCAGCGTCGACGCGCGTGTCGGGTGCGCCGGCCTTCAGCACGAAGTTCTGGGTCGCCAGCGGCACGACGCGGACTTCGGTCTTGGGCGGCGCCGACGCGTACTTGATGCCGATACGCGTGCGATCGGCCGCCGCTTTGCCGTTCGCGGTGTAGTGCATCTGCAGCAGGAGGACCGAGCCGGCCGGAATCTTCAACGCGGTGCCCGGCTGGTAGACGCGGACGGCCTGGCCCGGCGCGAAGCCGCCCAGCCACGCGCCCGGCCTCTGGGTCGGCGGCCGATCGTTTGCGACCGGCGCGCGATCTTCTTTCGGTGCGGTGGGCGGCCGGCCCATGCCCGCGGCCATCGTGAACGGCGGCGTCGGCCGCGGAGCCTGGGCGGCGCCTGCGGCGGCGGCCGGCGGAGCGGCCGCCTGGGCCGGCGCCGGCGTCCGCATATACGCGATGACGTGGTGCACGTTCGTGCGAGCGCCCGGTCTGATTTCGATCGCCTGCACCCACTTGTCTTCGGTCAGGTTCGTCGGCACTTCGAACCACTTGTAGTCGAGGGTTCCCTCGGCGGGAATCGGATAGTCCTCCTGCATCGGGAAGACGACATCCGGCTGCCCCATCTGCCAGCCGTCGGCGAACTTGGGCGGCGCGGGCAGATCCGCCTTGTTGCCTTCGGGCGCGCCGCCGCTGGCCCACTTGACGATCGTGTCGCGATCGGCGTCGCTCAGGCGGCGGTCGTTCAGAAATTCGCCGTGCGCCGGATCGGCGTGCCACGGCGGCATCGTGCCGTTCGTGACGTGCGTGGCGATCGACTTCGCCCACGGCCGCGCATCGTTGTAGGTGATGAGCGCCATCGGACCGATTTCGCCCGCGACGGTGGCAGTTTGCGCAATTCTTGTAGAGGATCGGCGCGACGTCCTTGCTGAACGTCGGACCGGCGGGTGCTTGCGCACCGATGGAGGCCGACGACGCGACGGCGGCCAACGCGGCGCACGCGGCGACGGCAACGAGCTGTTTCATCATGTTGTCCTCGAAAACTAGTGAACCTAGATGGTACGGGCGCTTCCCGGCTGAGGTCAAGCCCTTGGACGAACGCCGCGGCCCGAAAGTTCAGTGTTCTCTGGAGCGCGGGTCGATGACGTCCACGAAGGCGTCTACGAGCGCGCGATCGCGCCAGCCTTTCGAGGCCTCGCTCGTCAGGACGTCGAACGCCTCTTCTTGCGGACGCGCATGGTGATACGGGCGTTCGGAGGTCAGCGCGTCGTAGACGTCGACGACGCTGACGATCTGCGCGAGCAGGGGAACGGCCGTGTTGCGGAGGCCGTCCGGGTATCCGCTGCCATCGAGCCGCTCGTGATGATGGCGCACGATCGGCCGCACGTTGTTGAGCGATCGCAATCCGGCGCAGAGCGCGTCGCCGACGACCGGGTGCTCGCGCATGACGCGCGTCTCCTGCTGGTCGAGCTTGCCGTCCTTCAGCAGCACGGCGTCGGGTACCGCGATCTTCCCGATGTCGTGGAGGTATCCCCCGCGCGCGAGGGCGTCGAGATCGGTGTCGTCGAGCCCGAGTGATGTGCCAAGCGACGTCGCGTACGACACCAGCCGCTCGCAATGTCCCTGCGTCGTCGGGTCGCGGGCCTCGATAGTCGCGCCCAATCCGAGGATGATGGCCTCAGCCGATTCGAGCTCGTCCGTGTAGCGTTTCAGCTTCACCAGTGACTTGATCCGTGCACGGAGCTCCATCACATCGAAGGGTTTGCTCACGAAGTCGTCGGCGCCGGCGTCGATGCCGGCCAGGCGCTCGTGGCGATCGTTCTCCGACGTGACGATGACGACAGGAATGAAGCGCGTCTTGGGCTGATCCTTGAGCCGCCGGCACACGTCGAACCCGTGGCCGCGCGGCGCAACCAGATCGATGACCACGAGATCCGGCGGATTCGAGGCGCACTCGGCGAGTACCTCATCCGCGGTCGTGACCACCGACACGTGGTGCCCCTCGCGCAGCAGCAGGCGCTTCAGGAATCGCGCGCTGATCTCGTCGTCGTCGGCGATGAGAATGTTTGCGGGTGCTGGCACAGCGAGGGAGATCCTGCAAAACATGCGCCTGCGGCCGCCTTCGTAAGTTGGAGGATCGGCCTCAGCCGTTCCGGAGTAATCTTGAGGCGACGGAGGTTCGGCAATGCGCGCAATCGCCTCGATCGCAGCAGTCGCACTCATGACCACGACCGTCCTGGCGGACGTGTCCACTTCACAGCGCCGGCGCATTCAGGAAGCCGCCAGCGTCCTCAAAGAGATTCACGCGGTGCCCGACAAGGACATCCCGCAGGAGCTCTGGAACAGGGCGGCGTGCGTGCTCGTCGTGCCGGGGCTGAAGAAAGCCGCGTTCGTGTTCGGCGGCGAATACGGCAAAGGGTTGATGAGCTGTCGGCACGACGGCGTGTGGAGCGCGCCGATCTTCATGCAGGTCGGCAAGGGCAGCTGGGGATTTCAGATCGGCGCGCAGTCGATCGATCTCGTGCTGCTCGTGATGAACGAGCGCGGCACGCAGAAAATGCTGCGCAACAAAGTGACGCTCGGCGCCGAAGCGTCGGTCGCCGCCGGACCGGTCGGCCGCGATGCGCGCGCCGCCACTGACGCGCAGATGAAAGCGGAGATCCTGTCCTACTCGCGCGCGCAGGGACTGTTCGCCGGCATCAACCTGTCGGGCGGCGTCGTCAAGTCGGCCGATGAAGACAACGAAGATCTCTACGGCGCCGGCACCGCGCCGCGCGATGTCGTGCTCGGCAAGGGCGTGCCGGCGCCCGCCTCAGCCGAGCCGTTCATGACCGCGCTCAACCGCGCACCCTGAGAAACACGTCTCGCCTCCGCTCCCGCGGTCGTTTACCGCAACAGGTCGACAGTATTCCTGCGCGCTCCGGGCACAGAGCGTGCAGGACTCTGTCCGTTGAGTTGTATGCGGTAACAAGGAGGCAATCTCATGCGTGTGTTGATGAAAGCCGCGTGCTGCGCGGCCGCCGTGACAATGCTCGTCGCGTCGCCCGCTCGTGCCGATCTGTGGAACAAGAAAACGTTCCTCACCTTCAGCGGACCGGTGCAAGTGCCGGGCGTGACGCTGCCCGCGGGCACCTACACGTTCAAGCTGGCGGATCTGACGGGCAATCGCCACGTCGTCCAGATATTCGACAAGGACGAGAAGAAGATCTACACGACGCTTCTCGCGATACCCGATCAGCGTCTCGAGCCGAGTGACAAGCCGGTCGTCCTGTTCTCCGAGCGCCCCGCGGGCATGCCCCAGGCGATTAAGGCATGGTTCTATCCGGGCGACACGATTGGCAACGAGTTCGTCTACCCGAAGACCCAGGCGATCGCCATCGCGAAGGCGACGCACGAAACCGTGCTCGCGACCAACGACACGACGACCGACACTGAGCGAATGAAGAGCTCCCAGGTCGGACGCGTGGACGAGAGCGGTCAGATGACGAACTCGAGCGCGGCGGCGATGACCCCTCGTGAACGGGCGCCGGCCAATACCGCATCCTCGGGCCCGGCGGTCGGCACGTCGGGTGCGCCTGCCGCCAGCGCGCGGACCGAGCTCCCGCGCACCGCGAGCACGTTGCCGCTCTTCGCCCTGCTGAGTGTCGTCACGCTCGCGGCCGGATTCGGTGTCGGCCGGGCGCGCCGCCGCCTGCAGGACGCCGCGTAACGTTGGGCGGGAAGGGCTGGAGGGGCAGGAAAGGCTGGACGGGACGGAGAGGGACGGAGACTCGGAGGCGTCGTGCAGATTCAAAGTTTTTGCGTCGTGCTCGCTCTTGCTCCCTTCCTGCCCTTCCTGCCCTTCCTGCCCCTCAGGAGCCCAGCTTCCGCGGCGTTTCTTCCGAGCTCGTCGTTTTGCCGGTCGTCGTCAAAGACAAGAAAGGCCGCTACGTGTCGGACCTGCCGCGCGATCGATTCGTCGTCTACGACAACGCGCGGCGGATGTCGATCGACTTGTTCACCAACGAAGACACGCCGGTGACAGTGGGGTTGATCGTCGACGCGAGCGGCAGCATGCGCTCCAAGCTCGGCGAGGTCGTTGCCGCTGCCGTGGCCTTCGCCAGGTCGAGCAATCCCGACGACGAGCTCTTCGCGATCCGGTTCAACGACGATGTGCGCGCCGCGCTGCGCGATCGACGGTTCCTTCTGGCAAGCGATCTCGTGGAGCTTGAAGCCGCGCTGTCGGCGCTCGTGCCCCGAAGGACGAACCTCTTTGTACGACGCGCTGATCGCCGGGCTCGATTATCTGAACGCAGGCTCGCGGCCCCGCAAGGCGCTGGTGGTGATCAGCGACGGCGGCGACAACGCGAGCCAGGCGACGCTCGATCAAGTGCTCGCGCGTGCGCGCAAGTCGAACGCGTCCATCTACACGATTGGCGTGTACGACGCGGACGAAGTGGACAAGAACCGCGGCGCGCTCGAAGTCGCTCGCCGGCGCCACGGGCGGCGAACGCTTCGAGCCCGACTCACCTGGAGAACTGCTGCAGACCTGCAGGCAGATTGCGCGTGAGCTGCGCAGCGGCTACACGCTTGGCTACGTTCCACCGGACCGCGACGGTATCTTTCACCGGGTCCGCGTCGTCGTTGAGCCGGCGGCGTCCAAGCTCCGGATTCGAACGCGGCCCGGATACTTTGCCGCGGGCACAGCTTCCTCGACCTCACGCCAATGACCAGAGCCATACTCCGCGGAATCGAAATCGGCTTGTTCGGCGTCGGCGCCGCGTTGGCCGTGTGGTGCGCGTGGGTGCTCGTCCAAGCCGAGCTCACGCAGCGGATGCCGGTGCCAGAACCAGAGCCTGAGCCGCTCACCATAACCCAGTCGCTGCCGAGCGGCGTGAAGGCGGCGCTGCCCGGCGATCGCAGATCGCGGAAAACCGTCCCGCTGCCGACGCGTGGCGCGTGGGTCGCCCGCCTCGAGGCGCCGACGGTCAAGATGAGGACGACGGTGCTCGAAGGCAGCGACGATGGGACGCTGGACCGCGGGGCGGGCCACATCGAAGAAACGTCGTTGCCAGGGCAGATCGGCAACATCGGCATTGCCGGCCACCGCGACACGGTCTTCCGGTCCTTGCGCCACGTTCAGATCGGCGACCCGCTCCAGCTCACCACGCGCGACCGCGTCTTTCACTTCCGCATCACGAAGTTGACCATCGTGGGTCCCAAAGACGTGCACGTGCTCGACCCGACACCCGAGCCGACCCTGACGCTCGTCACCTGCTACCCCTTCGAATTCATCGGCCGCGCGCCGCGCCGATTCATTGTCAGGGCGAGGCTGGTCAATGAAGAAGTGCGCATGGCGGCCGCCTCTACACCAGGCCCACCCGCGCGCTAGCCCACCGCCTTGCCCGCCCATCCGCCCGAGCGGCGTGCTATCCTAACGGGCGGATGCATCAGGACTTTTCCGACGCCCCGCCACTTCCGGCGGCCGACATTGCCAACGCGACGGTCGCCTATCCACAGGCGGAAACACAGCTCGCATTCATCGATTTCGAGACCCCGAGGACCGGATCGGCGGATGGTGGCGAGGCGGTGCTGGCATCGGACATCTCCGCTGAGCCGCGCGTGAGTGTGTGGCGGAGGCTGGGGCGCGAGGTCGTCGCCGGCGTGCAGACGCTGATTTCGGCAGCGGTGTACGCCACGCTGATCGTCACGTTTGGCTTCCAGGTGGCGCGCGTCGACGGCCTGAGCATGGCACCAACGCTCGAGGATCACGATCGGCTGATCGTCAACAAGCTCGTCTACGAGATTGGCGATCCGCGGCCGGGCGACATCGTCATGCTCTATTACCCGCTCAATCCGGAAAAGATGTTCGTGAAGCGGGTGATCGCGCGCGAGGGCGACACGGTCCGCATCGTCGACGGCCGGGTTTACGTCAACGACGTGCCGCTTCGCGACGATTACGTGCCGCTCGAGTTCCGCAGCCACGACGACTGGGGCCCGCAGGTCATTCAGCAGGGCTACTACTTCGTGATGGGCGACCACCGCAACAACAGCTCCGACAGCCGCCACTGGGGTCCGGTGCCGAAGAAGTACATCGTCGGCAAGGTGAAGGTCCGCTGGTGGCCCCTGCAAGAGGCGCGGATCTTCTGACGCTCGCACTTCAGACTTCAGACTTCAGACTTCAGACTTGATCGATACAAGCTGCGCTTCGTGTTCAGCGCGCAGTTTGTATTTTTGAATCTTCCCCGACGCCGTCATCGGAAAGTCGCTGACGAACCGCATGTAGCGCGGCACCTTGAACTTCGACAGCGCCGCCGCGCACCAGCCGACGAGTTCCGCTTCCTGCGCCGCGGCGCCCGGCTTCAGTCGCACCGCCGCCGCAACCGCCTCGCCGAAGAACGAATCCGCCACGCCATACACGTACGCATCGGCCACGGCCCGATGCTCGCGCAGACGATCCTCGATCTCTTTGGGCGCGATGTTCTCGCCGCCGCGGATGATCAGATCCTTGATGCGTCCGGTGATGCGCACGTAGCCGTCGGCGTCGATGCTCGCCTCGTCGCCGGTTCGCAGCCAGCCATCCGGATCGACGGCCGCCCGCGTGGCTTCCGGGTTGTTGTAGTAGCCCTTCATCACGTTGTAGCCGCGGCAGCACAATTCGCCCCGCTCGCCCACGGCGCGCTCTGCCCCGTCCGCGGGATCGACGATCTTCATCTCGAGCTCCGGCAGGACTCTGCCGACGGTCTGCGATCGGTGCTCGACCGACGCGTCCCGCGGCGTCATGGTGATCCCCGGCGACGCCTCGGTCATTCCGTAGGCGATCGTGATCTCCGGCAAATGCATCTCGGTCATCACGCGGCGCATCAGCGGCTCGGGGCACAGGGCGCCGGCCATCACACCGGTCCGAAGCGATGTGAGATCGAACCGCGCGAACTCCTTGGACTCGAGCTCGGCGATGAACATGGTCGGAACGCCGTACAGCGCGGTACACCGCTCGCGATGGATCGTCTCGAGCACTCGCGTGGCGTCGAACGACTCGACCGCGCACAGGCAGGTGCCGTGCGCGAACGCGCCCAGCACGCCGATGACGCAGCCGAAGCAGTGAAACAGCGGGACGCAGAGGCACAGGCGGTCGGCCGGCGTGTATCCGAGAAGCCCTCCGAGCTGATATCCGTTGTTGACGATGTTGCGGCTCGAGAGCATGACGCCCTTGGGAAAACCGGTCGTGCCCGACGTGTATTGCATGTTGATGACGTCGTCGAGCCCGATGGTCCGGCCGATGTCGTCCAGTTCCGCGTCGCTCACTTTTCCGGCCTCAGCGCGGATGTTCCCGTACGGAGTGAAGCCCGGAGGCGTGTCTTGTCCGATGAAGACGAGGCGCTCGAGCGTCGGAATCTTCCCCGACGTGGCGCCGATCTCCAGAAGCGCATCGACGTAGTCGACCTCCTTGAACCCGCGGATCGTGATCAGCGTCGCCGCCTCGCTCTGCCGCAGCAGGTAGTCGATATCGCGGGCGCGGAGCGAGGTATTGGCGGTGACGAGGATCGCGCCGATCTTCGCGAGCGCGAACTGCAGCACCACCCATTCGGGCACGTTGGTCGCCCAGACGACGACGCGTTCGCCGGGCCGGACGCCAATCGCGCGCAACCCGCGGGCGATCGTCCGCGCTTCCTCGTCGAGCGTCGCAAATGTGTAGCGCGGCCCGCCGTCGTACACGAGCGCATCGCGCGACGGCAGCGCGCGCGCGAGGCGTGAGAGCAAATCGCCGACCGTGACGTCCTTGTAAGGAGGCTGGTCCATGACGCGGCGATTGTATACTGGTCGTCGTGGCCCCTTCATGCGCGGTGTTGATCGCCGCGACCCCGGTCTTGTCCGCGTTCACTGAGCGCGCCGCGCTGCCCGATGCCGACGTGCTCGCGTTTGCCGATACCGACGTGCTCCGCGCTCTCGAGGCCATCACCGCGCGAAAGCCGCGCCTGGTCGCACTCGAGCGGTTGTTTGCCGCCACGCCGCGCGGCACCGCCCTCATCAATCGCATCAAATCCGATCCGTCGCTGGCGCAGACCGAACTTCGCGTGCTGGCACACGACAGCGACTACAGCCGCGTGCTGCCGCGCTCGCCGTCCGCCGGATCGCCGCCGGCGCGCGCGGCCGATCCCGACCCTTCGGAAGCCGTCGAACGGTCGCAACCGCTGTCGAGCGCTCCGACGGTCGGCGTCGTGGAGAACGATGTCGAGAAGGATGTCGAGCGCGATGCGATTCCGGCGCCGCCGGAGCCGCGATCGGCCGCGGTTGCCACCGAGGCGCCCTGGCACGGTCCGCTCGATCAGAAAGGCACACGCCGCGCGCCCCGGTACCAGATGGCGCACCGGGTCGACATCCTGATCGACGGCAACCCGGCGACGCTGCTGGATCTGTCAACCTGCGGCGCCCAGGTGATTTCGCCGACGATTCTCCGCCCCAACCAGCGCGTGCGCATGGCGTTGACCGACGAGTCCGGCGTCACCCGGTTCAACGCCACCATTGCCTGGGCGGCGTTCGAGATTCCGCCGAAGATTGGCCCGCAGTACCGCGCCGGCATCGACTTCGTGGACGCCGACGCGGCCGCCATCGACGCGTTCTGCGTCAGGCATCGCGTCTGACGTCGGGGTTAGGGCTACGAAAGGAGCCGCAAGCTGCCGCCGCCGGCGCGCCAGTGCCGAACATGGTTGTCGTCCTGAACTGGTTTCAAGAGTTGAAGGCACGGGTCCCGGCGTCGCGCTAACGGCCACGACGCGGTCGGGGTGAAGGCTCGTGCCTTGCGCGTTGCGCGATATAATCCGCCGCCTCGATGTCGCCCGTCTCAATCTCCAATTCCCGCGCCATCTACGATGCGCTCAAGGGTTGTGGCATCGGTCTGCTCTCGGCGTTGCCGGAAAGCTGGCTGGTGCATCTCGTTCGGCTGGCCGATGAGGACCCGGAGATGATCCTCGTGCGCCTCGCGAAGGAAGAAGAAGGCGTCGGCATCTCGGCCGGCGCGCACCTGGCGGGCGTCAAATCCGCGATGCTGATGCAGAACCACGGGTTCCTCGCCTCGATCAACGGCATCGTGTCGTGCGCGCAGCTCTATCGCATTCCGCTGCTGATGCTGATCACCTACCGCGGCGAGTTCGGCGAGCGCGACCCCTGGCAGACCGAAGGCGGCGGCGTCACGGAAGATCTGCTGCGCGCGCTGAGGATCCCGTTCTCGTACCTCGACCGGCCCGACCACGTGGCGACACGCATCGCGAAGGCGCAGACGCTGGCGCTGTCGTCCAACAAGCCGGTCGCGCTCCTCCTGTGCCGCGACCTCATGTGGGAAGACGCGTGACGCGACTCGACGCGCTGAAAGCGGTCTACCCGACCCTCGAGCGGCATGCGGTCGTCACCAACATGGGCGCCGTCGCTGCGGAGCTGCAGTCGATCGGCCATCGCCCGAACTTTTTCTACCTGCAGCACGCGATGGGCCTGGCCTCGTCCATCGGCCTCGGCATCGCGCTGTCGAAACCAGACCGGCGCGTCGTCGTCCTCGACGGGGACGGATCGGTGTTGATGAACCTGGGCGGGCTGACGACGCTGGCGCGGTACCGGCCGCGCAACCTGACGCATGTCGTCTTCGACAACGAGAGCCTGCTCTCGGTCAGCACCACGCGCGGCGATTTTCCGACGGCGACGTCCACCGGCAGCGATCTGGCCCGCATCGCCGCGGCCGCCGGCATCGCGCGCACGGCAGCCGTCTCGACGCTCGACACGTTCACGCGCGCCCTCGACGAGGCGCTCGCGGCCAACGATCTGACGACGATCGTGGCCAAGGTCGAAGCGGTCGGTCCCGCGGGGTACGTCACGGATCTGTCGCTGCTCGAGAACCGGTTTCAGTTTCAGAGGTACCTGCGCTCGTCGTGACATCACGACTTGCCACGAAATCACGAAAGCACGAAACAAGACCTTTTCTTTTTCGTGGTTTCGTGTTTTCGTGGCGGTGCGGAACGCTTCTATGTCCACGATTCTCAGTCAACTCGTCGAGGAGCTTCGAAACGGGCGGCTCCAGATCGTCGACCTGACCCAGCCGCTGGGGCCCTCCACACCCGTGATCGGGTTGCCGCCGATGTTCGCGCCGTCGCCGGGCGTCTCCATCGACGTCATCTCGCGCTACGACGACAAGGGACCGGCGTGGTACTGGAACACGCTCCGCTTCGGTGAGCACACGGGTACGCACTTCGATGCACCGATCCATTGGATCACGGGGAAGGACCTGCCCGACAACGCCTGCGACACGATTCCCGCCGCGCGTTTTGTCGGACCGGCGTGCGTCATCGATGTCACGGCGGATGTCGATCGCGATCCGGATTTTCTGCTGACGCCGGAACGGATCGAATCGTGGGAGCGCGAGCACGGCCGGATTCCTCGCGGCGCGTGGGTGCTCCTGCGGACAGGATGGAGCCGCCGGACGGAGCCCGACGCCTTTCTCAACGTCGCGTCCGACGGACCGCACAGTCCCGGATTCGACGCGCGCGCCTCGCGTCTGCTGGCGGCCGATCGCGACGTGCTCGGCGTCGGCGTCGAAACCATCGGCACCGACGCCGGCCAGGCGGGCCGCTTCGATCCGCCGTTTCCGAATCACGCCATCATGCACGGCGCCGGCAAGTTCGGGCTGGCCAGCCTCTGCAACCTCGACCGCCTGCCGCCCACCGGCGCGATCGTGTTCGCCGCGCCCCTGAAGATCGTTAACGGAAGCGGGAGCCCGGTGCGAGTCTTCGCAATCGTCGCCACCTGAGCCGTGGTACGTGGGGTCCGGCTTTAGCCGGACCTACACCGAAGCCCTTGGAGTAGGATCCGTCTCTCGGTTGCGGTCGAGAGCCGCGCAATTTATGGACGCACCAAACCCCCCGCCGGGACGCGTCGTGGTCGTCGATGTGCCGACCATTCCGAGCGACGAAGTCGCCGTGCCGCGCGCGCTCGCCGATCACCTGCGCACCGTCGTCGACAAGGGCTACGAGGTCATCGTCCTCGACGTGGCAGCGCTCACCCATCCCGACAGCATGACGCTCGGCGCCATCGTGCAGACCTACGTCTCGGCCGTGAAGGGCGGCGGGACGGTGAAGCTGACGAACGTCAGCAAGCGCTTCCGCGATCTGCTCACCGTGACGAAGCTCGATCGCATCATGGAAATCGTCGAAATCGAGGGGGACGCCGACCGCCTGAGCGCGGCCACGGACGAGTCCGAGACGAAGACCAGGATCGTCTAACAGGTTGCTGAAAAAGCCAGCAACATGAAGTCAGAAGTCAGAATTTGGCCAGTATTCGTGCTACTTCAGACTTCAGACTTCAGACTTCAAACTTCAGACTTCTGACTTCTGACTTCTGACTTCAGGCTGCGTTTTTCAGCAGCCTGGCAGCCGCTCACGACCGCGACGCGGCCGCAATCTGCAGGACGTCGTCGCGCAGGATGGTGTCGTCGCGCTCCGAGCCGGTTGACACGATCGCCGCGCGCACGCCGGATACCTCTTCCAGCCTGGCGATGTAGTTGCGCGCCGCCGCCGGCAGCCGGTCGAAGTCGCGAACGCCAGCGGTCGGAGTCGTCCACCCCGGCATCGACTCGTAGACAGGCTCGCATTGCGCCAGCTGACGGATGTCCGACGGAAACTCGGTGAGCGTGCGCTCGCCGCAGCGATAGGCCGTGCAGATCTCGATGCGCTCGAGACCGTCGAGCACGTCGAGCTTCGTCAGCGCAAGACCGTCCAGGCCGTTGATCCGCACCGCGTAGCGCACGGCGACGGCGTCGAACCAGCCGCACCGCCGCGGGCGGCCGGTGACCGCACCGTATTCGTTGCCGCTCTCCCTGAGCCGGTTCCCCATCTCGCCCGACAGTTCGGTCGGCAGCGGCCCTTCGCCCACGCGGGTGGTGTACGCCTTGGCGACGCCGAGCACCCGGCCGATCGCGCGGGGCGGCACACCGAGGCCGGTGGCAACGCCGCCCACCGAGGCGTTCGACGAGGTCACATAGGGATAGGTCCCGTGGTCGACGTCGAGCAGCGTGCCCTGCGCCCCTTCGTAGAGAATCGAGCGGCCCTGGCGCATCGCGTCGGTCAGCAGCACCGACACGTCGCGGACCATCGGCCGCATCCGCTCGGCATGCCGCAGCAGCTGCGCGAGGACCGGCTTCCAGTCCATCGTGCTGTCCTGCACGAGCCGGTTGCGCGCGGTCACGTTGTCGCGCACGTTCTGCTCGAGGCCGGCCGGGTCGGCGAGATCGCCGACGCGGATGCCGCGCCTGGCGATCTTGTCCTCGTAGGCGGGACCGATTCCGCGCGAGGTCGTCCCGATTTTCCGCTCGCCGCGCCGCGCCTCCGACAACAAGTCCAGATCGCGGTGATACGGCAGGATCAAATGCGCCTTGTCGCTGATCAAAATGCGGCCGCCGACGTCGATGCCGTGCCGCACGAGCTCGTCGATCTCGTCGAACAGCGCCTGCGGATCGACGACCACGCCGTTGCCGATGACGCAGGTGATGCCGGGATGCAGGATGCCCGACGGGATGAGCCGCAGGATGAACTTCGCGCCGTTGACGAAGACCGTATGGCCCGCGTTGTGGCCGCCTTGATAGCGCGCGACGATCGAGAAATGCGGCGTCAGCAGATCGACGATCTTGCCCTTGCCTTCGTCGCCCCACTGAGCGCCAAGCACCGCCAGGTTCATCGTCGTTCGCCGTTCGTGGTTCGCCGTTCGCGGTTCGGGTTCGTCGTTCGTTGTTCGCGGTTCATTGTTCGCGGTTCGGTGTCAATCGGTCTAAGATTCTACTCGGATATGGCATGAACGGCGAACGCCGAACCACGAACCACGAACGTCGCGATTCATGATCGAACTCGACGGTTCGTCGTTGACGATCGAGCACCTACTGGCCATAGCGGACGAGAGCAAGGCGGCGGCGCTCGCCGCCGGCGCGCGCGAGCGGGTGCGTGCGTCGCGCGCCGTCGTCGAACGGCGCGCAGGCGGCGACGAGCCGGCCTATGGGATCAACACGGGCTTTGGATCGTTCGCCGAGGTCAAGATTTCTCCGGACGCGTTGGAGACGCTGCAGCTCAACCTGCTGCGCAGCCACGCGGCGGGGCTCGGCGAGCCACTGCCGGCGAGAACCGTCCGCGCCACCATCGCCCTCCGCGCGAACGTGCTCGCCAAGGGTTTTTCCGGCATCAGCGTCGAGACGCTCGAAGCGCTGATCGCGCTGCTCAACGCGCGTGTCCATCCCGTCGTGCCGTCTCGCGGCTCGGTCGGCGCGAGCGGTGATCTCGCTCCACTCGCGCATCTGGCGCTCGTCTTGATCGGCGAAGGCGAGGCGTTGGTCGAGCACGATCGAGAACGCGAAGACCGCCAAGACCGCAAAGGACAAGACAGTTCCTTGCGGTCGTCGCGCCCTGTGCGTTCCTTCTCCCCCATCCCCGGCGCGGAGGCGCTGTCTCGCGCGGGCCTGAAACCGATCCGCCTGGGCCCGAAAGAAGGGCTGGCGCTCATCAACGGGACCCAACCGTCCACCGCCGTCCTGGCGCTCGCGCTGGCGGCGGCCGAACGGGTATCGCGCGCCGCCGACATTGCCGCGGCGCTGTCAATCGATGCCTTGCGCGGGTCGATTCACCCCTTCGAAGCGCGGATCCACGAGGCGCGGCCATTTGCCGGACAGCGCGTGTCGGCCGCCAACATCGAAGAACTGATGCGCGGCAGCGGGATCAACAAGTCGCACGAGCACTGCGGCAAGGTCCAGGACGCCTATTCGATGCGCTGCGCGGCTCAAGTGCACGGCGCCACGCGCGAGGCGCTGCGCTTCGTGCGCCATACCGTGACGACCGAAGCCAACAGCGCGACCGACAACCCGATGGTGTTCGCCGACACCGGCGACATCGTGTCCTGCGGCAACTTCCACGGCGCCCCGATCGCCCTCGCCGCCGACCTGCTGGCCTCGGCCATCGTCCCGCTCGCGACGATCAGCGAGCGGCGGACGGATCGGCTGGTCAATCCAGCCCTGAGCGGCCTGCCGGCGTTCCTCACACGAGAGGGTGGCGTGCGATCGGGCCTCATGCTGGCGCAAGTGACGGCAGCCGCGATGGCGTCCGAACTGAAGACGCTTGCGCATCCCGCCGGCGTGGACACGATCCCGACGTCGGCGAACCGCGAAGATCACGTCAGCATGAGCATGGCCGCCGCGCTCAAGGCCGAGCGCGCGGTGGCATTCGCTCGCGACGTGATCGCCATCGAAGTCCTCTGCGCGTGTCAGGCGATCGATCTGCTCGCGCCGCTGACCACGTCGCCGGCGCTCGCACAGGTGCATCGATTGGTCCGCACGCGGGTGCCGACGCTCGATGAAGACCGCTCGACATCGGCCGACATCGTCGCGATCAGCGAACTGATCGAGACGAGCGCGTTCGAAGACGCATGCGAAGGCAGAGTCAAGTGAAAAATATTTTATTTTCAAATTGACAACGCGCGCGTCGCTTCTTATGGTCTATTCTTTCGCGCCGCGGAATTCTTCGTCAGCAATGGCAACTGTCACACGCACGATTCGATCGCCACGCGGCACGTCGCTCTCCTGCAAGGGATGGCCGCAGGAAGCCGCGCTGCGGATGCTGATGAACAATCTCGATCCCGACGTCGCCGAGCGGCCCGACGATCTCGTCGTCTACGGCGGCTCGGGCAAGGCCGCGCGCAACTGGCCGGCGTTCGACGCCATCGTGCGCTCGCTCCGATCGCTCGAGCACGACGAAACGCTGCTCGTGCAGTCCGGCAAGCCGGTCGGGATCTTCCAGACGCATCCGGGCGCGCCGCGCGTGCTGATCGCGAACTCGCTGCTCGTTCCCGCCTGGGCCACATGGGACACCTTCCGCGATCTCGAAGACCGCGGCCTGACGATGTTCGGCCAGATGACGGCGGGGAGCTGGATCTACATCGGCAGCCAGGGCATCGTGCAGGGCACCTACGAGACGCTGGCGGCCGTGGCGCGCCGGCACTTCGGCGGCAGCCTGGCCGGAAAGCTCGTCGTCACCGCCGGCATGGGCGGGATGGGCGGCGCGCAGCCGCTGGCCGCCGTCATGAACGGTGCGACGGCGCTCGTCATCGAAGTGGACCCGGCGCGAATCGCCCGCAGATTGGCGACGAAGTATCTCGACGAGTCGACCGACGACCTGGACGAAGCGCTCGCCCGTGTCAAGACCTGGACCCGCGACAGTATCGCCCGCTCGATCGGCCTGCGCGGCAACGCGGCCGATGTCCTGCCGGCGCTGGTCGCTCGCGGCGTCACGCCGGACGTGCTGACGGATCAGACATCCGCTCACGACGCGTTGAACGGCTACATCCCCAATGGCATGTCGCTGGACGAAGCCGTCCGGCTGCGCGAGCGGCAGCCGCAGGAATATGTCGTGCGGTCCATGGCGGCCATGGCCGAGCATGTGCGCGCGATGCTGACGCTGCGGTCGCGCGGCGCCGTGACATTCGACTACGGCAACAACATCCGCGCGCAGGCGCGCCAGGCGGGCGTCGCCAACGCCTTCGACATTCCGGGCTTCGTACCGGAGTACATTCGTCCGTTGTTCTGCGAAGGCAAGGGCCCGTTTCGTTGGGCGGCGCTGTCCGGCGACCCCGAGGACATCCGCGTCACCGACGAGGCGGCCCTCGACATGTTCGGCTACGACGAAGCGCTCGTCCGCTGGATTCATCTGGCGCAGGAGCGCATCGCGTTCCAGGGTCTTCCGGCCCGCATCCTGTGGCTCGGGTACGGCGAACGGGCGCGCTTCGGCCTTCGGATCAACGAACTGGTGCGTGAAGGCCGGATCAAGGCGCCCATCGTCATCGGGCGCGATCATCTGGATGCCGGATCGGTGGCGTCGCCCAATCGCGAGACCGAAGGCATGCGCGACGGCAGCGACGCGATCGCCGACTGGCCGATCCTGAACGCGCTGCTCAACGCCTCGAGCGGCGCCACCTGGGTGTCGGTGCATCACGGCGGCGGCGTCGGGATCGGCTACTCGCTCCACGCCGGCATGGTGATCGTTGCCGACGGGTCCGACGATGCCGACGAGAAACTGGAGCGCGTACTGACCTGCGATCCGGGGAGTGGCGTCGTGCGGCACGCCGACGCGGGCTATCCGGAAGCGATCGCCACGGCCGAACGGGAAGGATTGCGGATTCCGATGCGTGAGGAAGGCGAATGCTGACGCCACGACTCTCTCTGTCACGTCGCGTGACCGCGGCGCTCGATGCGTCGCCGTCGAGGATTCCGGTGTTGCTCGGCGGCTGCGGCAGCGGCCGTACGACGGTAGTGCAGCAGCTTCGCGAGCGCCTGGGCCGCGGAACCGCGCAGTACATCGACATCGATCGCACGGCGACGACTCCGGAACGGTTCCTGCGAGCGCTCACCGCCGTCTCGCCCTTCCCTGTCGCCGACACATCGAGTCCCGGGCCCGCCAGCGCGCGGGCGGCGTTCGACGCCACGCTGGCTTTTTTCACGCGGTCGCGAAGCGCGGCGAGCGAGCCGGCCACGTTTCTCCTCGACGAGTTCCTCGAGCTCCGGACGTTCGAGAGTTTCCCGGGGCTGCGCCGCGTCCTGCACGAACTGGTGGATGGTCTGGCGGCGAGCGGCAACCGCTTCGTCCTGACGAGCCGGTACACCGCGCGGGCGCTGCGGTTGCTGCGCGACCGATCGGCCCGCTTCGAAGTGATTCACACGCCGGCGCTCACGGCCGAAGACACGCTCGACATTCTCGGCCCGATCGCCCACGCCGACCCCCAGGGTCGCGCCGATCAGACGCGTTCCACCGAACGAACCAGCGCCGAAGCGCAGGACACTGATTTCATGACCCGCACGGTCAACGCGCTGGCCGACGGCCGGCCCGCCTACGTCCGGGCGCTGGCCGACGAGCTCGCGATGATGCGCGAGCATGGCGGACCGGGCAGCGGCGACGCGATTGGCGCGCTCGCGGCGCTGCTCTCGCCCGACGGCCGGCTGGCGCGGCAATGCGCCCACAGCTACGAGCTGCGTCTGCACCGCGCACGCGGCTACGGCGCCCTGAAAGCGATCCTCGAAATCCTCGCTGAAGAAGAAGGGTTGACGCTCACCGAAATCTCGCAGCGTCTGCAGCGGACGCCGGGCTCGACCAAGGACTATCTGTCGTGGCTCGAGGACGTCGATCTGGTGACGTCCCGGCAGAAGCGCTACAGCTTCACCGATCCGCTCCTCCGGGTGTGGGTGCGCCTCCATTGCCGGCCTTCGGCGCCGAGCGAAGACGATCTCGCGCGCGAAGTGCACCGCTATGCGCTGCCGCGGCTGCCGGCGTCGGAGCCGCCGAAGTCCGAGCCACCGAAGTCCGCACCCCAGGCCGAACCCGCGTTCGCCATGGCCGGCGGGCCGCCGTCGGGGATTATCGAGATCGACTGAGTCGGCGATCGGATGCTCGGGTGATCGACGATCGTGAGGACCGTACTCCTTCTCATCGCCCTCGTGGGCTTGGCGGGTCCTGCGTGCGCCCAGCAGCAGACCGACCCGACCTGGCTCGAGCCATTTCCTCCCTTCCGTATCGCGGACAATCTCTACTACGTCGGCAGCAAGGGCCTCGCGAACTATCTGATCACGACGCCGCAGGGCCACATTCTCATCAACAGCGATCTCGAGGCCAACGTCCCGCTGATTCGCGCGAGCATCGAGAAATTGGGATTCAGGTTCAGCGACATCAAGATCCTGCTGATCAACCAGGGCCACTGGGATCACGATGCCGGCAGCGCCGCCCTCAAGAAACTCACCGGCGCGCAGTACATGGTGATGGACGCGGATGTGGCAGTCGTCGAATCGGGTGGCAGGACAGACTTTCACTACGCCGCCGATACCTCGACGCATTACCCGCCGGTCAAGGTCGACCGGATTCTGCACGACGGCGATCGCGTCACGCTGGGCGGAGCGGTGCTGACCGCGCATCTCACGCCCGGCCACACCAGGGGCTGCACGACGTGGACCCTGCAAGTGAACGTCGACGGCACGATGCGCAACGTGGTGATCATCGGCGGCACGGCGGTCAACTCGGGGTTCAAGCTGTTCGACAACGCTCAGTATCCGCAGATTGCGACAGACTACGAGCGCGCGTTCAAGAAGCTGAAGTCGCTCCCCTGCGACATCCCCCTCGGCGCGCACGGCGCCTACTTCGATATGGAAGCGAAGCACCAGAGGATGATCAAAGGCGACAAGGCCGCGTTCATCGATCCGGACGGCTATCGAACGTACGTCGCCGCCGCGGAGACGAGCTTCCTGAACGAACGAGCCAAACAGAGGGAACGTCGCTAGCCGGTGATCGGCGACATCCTGGTCGGGCTCTTCGGCGAGGCGGTGTGCAGCCGCCTGAGCGGCGGACCACGCGCCCAACTGGTTGCCCGGCTCGCCTTCGGGCTGCTCGGCGCCGGCCTCGGCCTTGTCGGCGCCGTCTACATCGCACAACGTCCGGGACACAGAACAGTGGCGATGTCGACCAGCGTGGTGGCCATGTTCGCCTTCCTTTCCTGCTTCTGCCTCTTCAATGTGGCGCTCGCGCGCACAGACATGTCGGGCCGCTGGCTTGCAGGCCCCGATCATCTGTACGCCAGAAGAACTGATGGAGGCGTAGGTTCATGTGGCGAGACCCAATCGTGGAAGAGGTTCGCGCAATCGCGCGGCGATCGCGAAGGAACATGGGAACGATCTCAAGGCACTCGCTCGTGCTCTGCGTCGCAGGGAGGGCGCCGACGGCCGCCGGGTCGTCGACTTCAGTGCGAAAGGTGCGTTGAAGAAACGGGCACGAAAGGCCGGGTAGCAACGACGGCCAACCCGACTACCTGCCGTCCACCGTTGTCGTGCTCGTCATCATCGTCGCGTTCATGCGGTGATCGGAAATCGTGATTCAGCTGGTTGGTCCCGGAGGCGCTGGCAAGACCACTGTAAGCGCCGCGCTCGCGGAACGGCTCGGCGTCCAATTCATCGACCTGGATGTGGAGTTTGCCGTCACCAGCGGCGACATCTCGGCGTATCGGGGCACGTATGGCTATGAGGCATACGGCGAGCGGAACGTCAGTCTCTATCTGGCGCTGGCCGGCGAGTGCGGGCGGCCCGACGTCTTGGCGCTATCCTCGGGCTTCATGACGTACCGAGAAGACGTTCATCCCGGCTATGTCCGCTGTCGCCAGCGCATCGCATCGAGCACGTTGACCTTCGTGCTTCTCCCGTCGCTTCATGTGGAGACCTGCGTAACCGAGATCGTTCGCCGAGGACATCCATCGGCGCCTGTTTGCCCGGCCCGCGAAACCGCACACCGTTGCGGAGATGAAGGACGGAATTCGGCGGCACGTCAAGAAGCGACATGCGAGCCATTGACACCAATGGCCGCTGAAGAAGACGTCACGCCACACCTTGGCCGGTCGAGAGGCCTCGGGCGACGCCGCGTGCGAGGCGCGTGATCGGCGCCAGAGAGTAGAACGCGAGCCGCAGGCCGAGCCGCCGCGTCGATCCCACGAATGTCACCCGTCTGCTACAAGCACCCGACTCTCGCCTGTTCGCGCTGGCCTGCCACGTTTGACGTGAATCGACGCGGGCATCGTCAGGTCAGGCCGGAGGCCGCGTTCTTCCACGCGCCGACCCGCGGCGCCGCCCGAGGCCTCTCGACCGGCCCGTCAGCGTTCCAGGACGAGAGAAATGTTCCAGGCTCGCTTATTTGAGCTTCTCGAGCGCGGCCCGCGCCGCCTCCTGTTCCGCTTCCTTCTTGCTCGGGCCCGTCGCCTCCGCCAGCGCTTCCCCGCGCACGGCCACTTCCACTTGAAACTGCTTGCGATGATCCGGGCCCAGCGTCGAGACGAGGCGGTACTCGGGTAGCCCGAGCTCGCGCGCCTGCAGCAGCTCCTGCAGCGCCGACTTGTAGTCCTGCCCGGCTACGCCGTGGCGCCGGACGTCGGCGATGAGCGGCGCGAATTCCCGCAGGATGAACGCGCGCGCCGGCTCGATGCCGCCGTCCAGGTAGATCGCGGCCAGCAGCGCTTCGTAGCCGTCGGCCAGGAGCGCCTGCTTGCGGCGGCCGCCGGTCTTTTCCTCGCCGCGGCCCAGCAGCAGGTGATCGCCGAGACCCAGCCGCTCGGCCTGCCGCGCCAGTGTCGTCGTCGAGACGAGCGTCGCTTTCGTTTTCGATTTCTCGCCCTCGTTGGATTCCGGGAACTCGCGGAACAGGGCGTCGGCGATCACGAAGCCGAGCAGCGCGTCGCCGAGGAACTCCATCGACTCGTTGTCGCGGACGCCGCCGCTGACGTCCTCGTTGGCGCGCGACGTGTGCGTCATCGCGTGCTCGAGCAGCCCGCGATCGCGAAACCGGTAGCCGATGGTCCGCTGCAGCGGCTCGAACTCGTCGCGCAGCCGCACCAGCTCGCCGTTGCGCAGCTCGGTGCGGTGGCTGTCGATGATGCGTCGCGCCTCGCCGGCTTCGTCGGGATGCACGGCGATCCGGACCTCGCCGAACTTCCCGACCGACACCGGCAGGACCCCGCGCGCCTCCGACGAGAGAATGGACATCACGCCGTGGGCTTCGAGCAGACCGCGGACCACGCGTGCTTCGACGTCGGAGGCGGTAGTAAAGATCGTGACGAAGTCCGGCACGGTCAGCGGGCAGGAAGGGCGGGAAGGGCTGGATGGGCAGGAAGGGAGAGCTTCCCATCCAGCCTGTCCTGCCCCTCCTGCCTTTCCTGCCCCTCACGCCCCACCTCGTCCACCTTCAACAGAATCATCGTCATGTCGTCGTGCTGCGGCGCCTCTCCGACAAACGACGCGATCTCGCGCAGCACGCGCTCGCGCAGCTGGGTCGACGGCAGGTGCGCGTGATTCTCCACCAGCTCGCCAAGACGATGCTCGCCGAAGCAGTCGTCGTGGACGTTCATCGCCTCGCTGATGCCGTCCGTGAAGAAGAGATAGAGGTCGCCGTTCTTCAGCTGGATCGTCTCCTCCTCGAGGATCCGCTCGAACATCTCGCCGTTGTCGAGCTTCAGCCCGAGGACCATTCCATCCGGCACCAGGATCCTGACACGGGGAGCATCGCCCGCAGCGCGTGACGGCGCCCCGGTTCCATTGCCCGGCACGTAGATGAGCGGCGTGTGTCCAGCCCGCGCGTAGGTCATCGTGCGTTCGCGCATATCGATCACCGCGTAGGTCATCGTGATGAAGCTGCGCGCGTCGAGGTGCTTGGCGATGATGCGATTGGCGGCGATCAACAGCTGCCGCGGCGAGGCATGGATCTCGCTGAGCGACAGGACCAGCCCCTTGAGCTCCGCCATGTAGAGCGCCGCCGACGTCCCCTTGCCGGACACGTCCGCAATCAGCACGCCGACGCGGTGGTCGTCCAGCGGGAGGAAATCATAATAATCGCCGCCCACCTCGCGGGCCGGCACGCAGAGCGCGGTGACCGACAGGCCCGACATCAGCAGCGGCCCTTGCGGCAGCAGCGACATCTGGATCTCGTGCGCGATCCGCAACTCTTCCTCGAGGCGTTTCTTTTCGGCCGCCTGCAGCAGCAGATCCTCGATGCTCGCCGTCATCGAATTGAACGATCCCGCCAGCTCACCGAGCTGGTCTTCGCTCTTCACGGCGATCCGGTTCGTGAAGTCGCCCTGGCGGACACGTTCCGTGCCTGCGAAGAGCTCGTGCACCGATCCGGTGATTGATTTCGCAAGAGCCAGACCGGCAATGAGCGCGATGAATTCGATGATCAGGAACAGCGCGCCGATCACGAACAGCAGCAACAGCAGCCCCTGCCCGAGGCTGCGCCCCGCAATGCCCTCCGCCGCGGAAATGCGATCGTACAGCTCGGACACGCTGAGCCCGGTCGTGACGTTGACCGTGCCGCTCGCCCCGGACGTCCAGTCGCGGTACTCCATGAGGCTCGGCATGCTGCTCAAGAGACCCGCGACACCGGTGCTGCGCGGCTCGCCGTCGCCGCCGGATCGTCCCCGCAGCGGCCTTGCGTCAGCCGGCTTGTTCGCCGCGAGCGCGACGACGTTCTTGAGCTCGACGCCCGTTTCCTGGCGCAACTGCTGCCGGACGCGATCGTTGACGAGAAGATCGACGACCACCGCGTAGCCGGGACGCGTCGCATCGGGAAACGCGACGCCGCGCACGAGGAGATGCGTGTCCTCGTCCGGCACCGCCGGGTTCTTCTGGTGTGAGTACGACAGCACCCCGGAGAACCCCGAACACGAGATCCAGGGCGGGATCGTGCGCGGCGGCTCGACGTGCAGCCACGGCCCCACGATCTGCGGCTCGACCGACACGGTTGTGGCCGCCGCGTTCGCTCCCTCGCACTCGCGCCGAACGGGGATGACCGCAAGCGACAGGTCGGGATACTGCTCGGCGCTGTTCGTCTGCCGCCGTTCGACGATGAACTCGACGCCGCGGCCGCTGGCGCGCTGGATCTCGAGCGCAGTGCTCTGCGCGAGAAACCGCGCCTGTTCGCTCAACGCGCGCAGACGGCTCTGCACGAGGTACGACCCGAAGTTGTAGAACAGCAGATACCCGCACAGCAGGAAGAACGCGACGATCAGCAGCGCCGGCACGAAGCCGATGAAGATGTACGACAGGATCAGCTTGCGCCGCACCCGCCACAGGAGGCGGCGCTTGGCGATGATGCTGAGGCGAAAGATGAAGTAGGTGGCGCCCGCCGCAATCGCCAGACCGGCGACCGTATCGACAATCCGCAGGAACGAGGGGACGCTCCCGGCGATCTGGCCCAGCAGCGCGATCGCGACCTTGATCGCGAGGCCGATGACGATCGCGCGTCCAGGCAGGGTGCGCAGCAGCGCGCCCGACAGCCCGGCGCGGCGATCGGCGACGGGCAGCAGCGCGCGGCTCGGCATACGTAGACTTCAGTGTATTAAAGCATGTACAGTTCAGAATTCAGATTTCAGACTTCAGATTGATTGCAGAGTGTGGATTTCCGGATTCAGCCGGGCTCTGTCGATCGACACTCTGAAATCAGTCTGAAATCTGAACTCTGAAATCTGAAATTCCATGAAACTGTCAGCACGCGCGCGTTTCAGCACCGTCTGTCTCCACGCCGGTCAGGAACCTGATCCGGCCACCGGCGCCATCATCACGCCGATTTATCAGACCTCCACCTACGTCCAGGAGGCCCTGGGCAAGCACAAGGGCTTTGAATACGGCCGCACGCACAACCCGACGCGCATGGCGCTCGAGCGCAATGTCGCCGCCATCGAAAGCGGGAAGGCCGGGTTCGCGTTTGCGTCGGGGATGGCCGCCATCGGCGCCATCGCGACGATGCTGAAGTCGGGCGACCACGTCGTCGTCTCCGACAACACCTACGGCGGCACGTTCCGCCTGTTCGACAAGGTGCTGCGCAAGTACGACCTGACGTTCACCTACGTCGACACCTCGCAACTCGACGAGGTCGAGCGTGCGTTCACCTCGTCGACGCGCATGCTGTTCGTCGAGACGCCGACCAATCCGGTGATGCGGATCACCGATCTGCGGGCCGCCGCCGATCTCGCGCATCGCCACGACGTGCGCCTGGTCGTGGACAACACCTTCGCCAGCCCCTACATTCAGCGGCCGATCGAATTCGGGGCCGATCTCGTCGTGCACAGCACGACGAAGTACCTCAACGGCCACAGCGATAGCGTCGGCGGCATCGTCGTCGCCGTTCGAGACGACGACATCGCGTGGCTGACGTTCGTGCAGAACGCGGAGGGCGCGATCCTGGGCCCGTTCGACTCGTGGCTCGTGCTGCGCGGCACCAAGACGCTGCCGCTGCGGATGCAGCAACACAGCGCCACCGGGCTGGCGCTCGCCGAATTTCTCGCCGCGCACCCGAAGGTCCGCAAAGTCTTCTATCCGGGTCTGCCGACGCATCCTCACTACGACCTCGCCAAGCGGCAGATGCGCGGGTTTGGCGGGATGCTGGCGTTCGATCTGGGATCGAAGGAGTCGGCCGAGCGGCTCCTCAACGCGGTGCGCCTCCATGCGCTGGCGGAGAGCCTCGGCGGCGTCGAAACCCTGATCTCGCATCCCGCGACCATGACGCATGCGTCGGTGCCGCCCGAGCGGCGCGCGGCCATCGGGATCACCGACGGCATGGTCCGCATCTCAGCCGGCCTCGAGGACCTCGACGATCTCAAAGAGGACCTGACGCAAGCCCTCGAGTCGGTGTGACTTGCGCGGCGGATTTCAGAGTTCAGATTTCAGAGTTCAGATTGATTTCAGATTCAGGGAGTTCAGATTCAATGACGACGATGGGTTCAGTGAAATCAAGCATCACTCAATCCGAAATGAATCTGAAATCTGAAGTCTGAAATCACTCTTGTCCAAATTAGCCGTGAACAAAAGAGGGGTTGAGCGCACCGCGTATGATGCTGATGGAGTCTCCCAACTTCATCCGATCACCGTGGAGGTCAACCCCTATGTCGAGATTCTGCAGTATCTTCAATCAGTTGCTCCAGCTTTTTCCGCGCGCCGAGTTTCAGAAAGCGGTGATCGACACGCGGGCGGAGCGGCACGCGCGCGGCTTTTCGTGTTGGGACCAATTCGTCGCCATGCTGTTCGCGCAGCTCGGGCGCGCGCATTCGCTGCGCGAGATTTGCGGCGGCTTGGCGAGTTGCGAGGGCAAGCTGGCCCATCTCGGGGCGGTGGCGCCGCGCCGGTCGACGCTCGCCTACGCCAATGCGCATCGGCCGTGGCTGCTCTATCAGGCTGTGTTCTACCAGGTCCTGGCGCGCTGTCGCGAGGTGGCCGGCGCGAAGCCGTTCCGATTCAAAAACAAGTTGCTCAGCCTCGACGCCACCGTGATCGATCTGTGTGCGGAGATGTTTCCGTGGGCGGTGTTTCGCCGCACCAAAGGCGCGGTGAAGCTGCATTTCACGCTCGATCACGACGGCTACCTGCCGACCTTCCTGGTGATCACCGACGGCAAGCACCGCGAGGGGCCGCTGGCGCGCGAGCAGCGGTTTCTCCCGGGGACCATCGTGGTCGTCGACAAGGGGTACATCGACTTCGCCTGGTTCGCGGAGCTGACGGCCGCCCAGGTGTTCTTCGTGACGCGGATGAAGCGGAATGCCGACTACACGGTCGTCGAGCGCCACGTGCCGCCGCAACACCGCGGCGTCGTGTGCGATCAGCGCATTCGGTTCCGAGGGCCGGTGACACGGCGGAAATATCCCGACGTGCTCCGCCGCGTCGTCGTCCGCACCCCCGAGGGAACACGCCTGGAGTTCCTGACCAATCACCTGACGCTCGGGGCCTCGACCGTGGCGCGGATTTACAAGGACCGGTGGCAGATCGAACTGTTTTTCAAAGCCTTGAAACAAAACCTGCGGGTGAAGACGTTCGTCGGGACCTCCGCCAACGCCTTGCAGATTCAAATCTGGACCGCGCTGATTGCGTTGCTCGTCCTGAAGTACTTGCAGCTGAAAGCGCGCTTCGGCTGGTCGCTCTCGAATCTGGTCGCGCTGCTCCGGATGAACCTCTTGGTCTATCGCGACCTCTGGACCTGGCTCGACGAGCCGTTTACCAGTCCGCCGGCGCTCGCCGCCCCCGTCCAAGGTGCGCTGGCGTTCAGCTAATTCGGACAGCATCCTCGGAGGTGTCGATTGCGTCGTGACTCCAGACAGCGAGATTGCGGCCGAAACCGTGGCGCGCTCAACTCGGTTCACGGCTAATTTGGACAGCACTGGTCTGAAATCTGAAATCACACCCGTGATCGATCTTCTCCTCCACGCCGATCAGACGCTGATCCAACTGGTGGCGACCTACGGGACCGCCGTCTACGCCATTCTGTTCATCATCGTCTTCGCCGAAACCGGCATCGTCGTCACGCCATTTCTTCCCGGCGATTCGCTGCTGTTTGCTGCCGGCGCGCTGTGCGCGACCGGCGCCCTCAGCACGCCGGTGGCGGCGACGACGCTGATCGCCGCCGCTTTCCTCGGCGACGCGGTGAATTACACGATCGGCCGGAGTATCGGGCCGCGCGTGTTCAGCGCCACCGATCACACCGGCCTCTTTCATCGCCTCCTGAACCGCGACCATTTGCGCCGAGCGCACGAGTTCTTCGAAAAGCACGGGGGCAACGCGGTCATCATGGGCC
Organism: uncultured Acidobacteriota bacterium; assembly: GCA_963770995.1. GTDB lineage: Bacteria > Acidobacteriota > Vicinamibacteria > Vicinamibacterales > CAVVIG01 > CAVSWN01. The sequence continues at coordinate 165,109 of CAVYRS010000002.1, forward strand.
GCTTCGTTCCCATCGTCCGGACGTTCGTACCCTTTGTCGCCGGCGCTGCCGCCATGCGACGCGACAAGTTCGTGCTCTACAACCTTGTTGGCGGAGTCGTCTGGGTCGGCGTCTGTCTGGGCGCCGGCCTGCTGTTCGGCAACGTGCCAATCGTCAAGCGCAACTTTTCGCTGGTGACCATCGGAATCGTGGTGGTATCGGTGATGCCGATGGTGGTTGAATACCTGCGACGCCGGTGAGTAACGAAGCTCCGCCCAAAACCGATGAGTACGGGACAGGTGAGGCGGATCTTCGTTACTAGATCCGCGGCCGCTCGCTCGGCCGCGGCTAAGCCGTGATTGCACGGCAGAATCTGGCAGGTTCGTACCACATATAGGTCGTGCAAGCACGGCTGGTGACTGGAGGATGACCATGAAGCAGTTGATTGCGGCCGGTCTCGTGAGCGCGGTAGTCAGCATCGCGGTCTTTGCGGCGCAGCAGCAGCCGCCGCCGAGCGCCGACCCGTACGCGAACAACCCCCGACCCGGCGCCACCGAGTTCCCGCTCGCGGCGCCGGCTGGCACGGACAGCAAGGCGAAAACGGTGGCCCCCGCCGGGGCGGTCAACCAGGGACCATTCGATCCCGCGTCATGGAAGTACGGCCCCGCGTTCAATCCGCCGCCGGACGCCAAGGTCTGGAACCCCGTCAAGGTGAAGATGACGCAGGGCGGCAAGGTGACGGGCGGCACGCTCTTCAGCGCGACGGATCCCGCCACCTACTGCGCGATGGCCAACGCCGGCTACGACTACATCTGGACCGAGATGCAGCACGACCAGCACGACTGGCAGGCCGTGGCCCGCATGTGGCGCACCTGCCCGACCGCGAAGGCGGTTCCAGGCGTCCGGGTGGCCTACACGGACGAACGCGAGATTCAGCATGCACTCGATGCCGGCGCGCTCGTCATCGTGGTCCCGACCGTGGATACGGCGGCCGAGGCGGTCGAGGCGCGCAACTGGACGTACTTTCCTCCGCTGGGCCGGCGCAGCGCCGGCGGTGGACAAGCGTTCGAGGCCGGGATGTGGGGCGGCGTGCCTGGCGGGTATCGCCAGACGATCAACGACAACATCGTGCTGATCCTCATGATCGAAACGCTCGAAGGGCTGAAGAACGCCGACGAGATCGCAAAGGTGCCGGGCGTTACGGCTGTGTTTGCGGCCAGCGGCGACCTCGGCAATTTCTCGGGTTACCGGCAGGGGACGCCCGACTACGAGCGCGCGATCAACATCGTCCACGACGCAGCGATCAAGGCGCGCGTGCGGCTCTGCGGTCCGCTGGCGTGGCGCGATCGCCCCGACTTCACCTGCTTCCAGGCCGGCAGCGAGACAGCGGCCATTACACGCGGAGTCGCGGCCGAGCTGGGCCCGCTCGCGAACACGCAGGGCAAACCAGACGTTGGACCGTTTGCCACGAAAAAGTGAGAAGTTAGAAGGGAGAACCTACCTTCTACCTTCCAACTTCTTCTGCGACCCAGCCCGCGTAGACCGTGCTGCTGCGGGCGTCGACCACGAGAAATTCCGGCAGCTCGTAGGGGTGAAGCGCGTGGAGCCGCTCCTCGAGCTGCCGGAGCCTGTCGCGCGTCGTCTTGATCACGATCTGCCGCTCGGCTTCGCGTTCGATCTGCCCCTTCCATCGATAGCTGGACTGCATCGGCCCGTGGACGTTGACGCACGCGGCCAGCCGCTCGTCGACGAGCGTCCGGGCGACGGCATCCGCGCGGTCGTCGTCGGGCATCGTCGTCAAAACCAGGATGATGTCGGCCATTTTTCACTCTTGTACTTTGGATCGAGTTGTTGTAATGTGTGGGCGCGTGCCGACCAACGAAGGACAAGCGGTCTCGAGGCGACGCCCTGGAACGAGCGAGCGGACGACGCAGCCAGGTTTGAGCCGTCGTCTGGTCCACTGGCTGCTGCTGTTCGCGGCCGCCTTCATCATCGTCAACGGTCTGGTTGGTGAACGCGGGCTGCTGGCCATGCTCCGAGCCCAGCAGGAATACAACCAGCTCTCCGCGGAAATCTCGCGGCAGCGTGCGGAGAACGCGCGGTTGCGCGAGCAGGTTCGCCGGCTCACCGAAGACCCGGGCGCCATCGAGGAAATCGCCCGCCGCGAGCTCGGCCTGATCCGGCCCGGCGAGCGCGTCTTCATCATCAAGGACCTTCCTCCCGCCATCCCCTAGTCGCTGTCCTTCTAAAGTCGCTGTCCTTCTAAGTTCTAACTTCCAAGTTCTAAGTTCCAGCCCTGAACCGTCCGACCCGCAGCAGCGCAGCCACCGCGAACGCCACGCCTGCACTCGACACGCTGAACAACGCACCCAGTTTTGATTCGTCGAGCGCCCGCCCCGCCGGGAACGCAGCGGTCGCGAAGAACAACGCCACGGTGAAGCCGAGGCCTGCCGCGCAACCGACCACGGCCATGTCTCGCCAGTCGACGTGCTTCGGGAGCTTCAGGCCAGCTGCCAGGGCCAGGACGACGGCCGCGCCGATGCCCAGCGGCTTCCCCACCAGGATGGCGGTCAGCACCGCCCACGTGCCAGTGCCGTACTGCGCGAGCGGGACCCCCGCATTCGTCAAGCCGAACAGGAACAGTGTCGCCTGCACCGGGTACTTCCAGGCGCGCTCGAACTGGCTGAGCGTGTCATGAGCGGACGGCGGCGCCTCGACGAACAGCCCGGCGTCGCGCGCGGCGTGCGGCATGAACGGCACGATCGGCACCAGCGCCAGGGCCGGATGCAGACCGCCCCAGAACAACGCCGCCCACGACAGCGTGCCGGCGGCCACCAGATAGGGCCAGTACGACTGGACCCGGTTCCGGCGGAGGACGTACGCGGCGAGAAGGGCCGCCGTCATCATCGAGGCGCCAGCCGCCAGATGAAGCTCGGCCACCGGATAGAAGAGCGCCAGGATCACCAGTCCGAGCGCATCGTCCGCAATGGCCAGCAGCAGCAGAAACGGGATGGCGGGATGGCGTTTGAAGATCGCCTTCGCGACCAGAAAACTGAAGGCAATGTCGGTCGCGCACGGAATCGCCCAGCCGCGCACCAGTTCCGGCAACCCGGCCACCCGCACGAAAAGCACGTAGATCAGCGCGGGCGCCGCCATGCCGCCGACGGCCGCGACACCCGGCAATGCGGCACGCGGCCAGGTGTGGAGCGCCCCACCTGGCGCCGTCGCCTCCACGACCTCCTTTGTCGCCAGGGCGAAAAAGAACACCATCCCGATGCCGTTGACCGGGAATTCGAGGGCGTGCGACAGACGCGCGTAGCTCGCGTACGAGAGATTCGCCCATGCCAGCGCGATCAGGGCGCCGAGGGGCAGGACGAGCGAGTGCTCGATGGCGTAGTCGAATGCGCGACGGCCGGCGGACAACAAGAGTCATCTTATAATCCCTGCCGAGCCGGCTCAGGCTCCAGATGACACTTTCGCGCGCCGTCAACATCTCAGACCTTCGCCTGCTCGCGAAGCGTCGTCTCCCGCGAGTCGTATTCGATTACATCGACGGCGGCGCCGACAGCGAGCTGACGCTCCGCGAGAATTGCCGCGTCTTCGAGGACGTAACGTTCCGGCCGCGAAACGCCGTCGCCACACCGCAGTGCGATCTCCGAACCACGGTGCTCGGCGCCACGCTCGATCTGCCGTTTCTGCTCGCACCCGTGGGCAGTTCGCGCCTGTTCCACCCCCGCGCCGAGGAAGTGGCTGCCCGCGCGGCCGGCGCCGCTGGAACCACCTACATCCTCTCGACGCTTTCCGGCTGCCGGCTGGAGGATGTCAGGACGGCGACGATCGGCCCAGCCTGGTATCAGCTCTATCTGGCCGGAGGCCAGGCGGTGGCGATGGCCGGCATCGAGCGCGCCCGGCTGGCGGGTTTCAACGCGCTTGTCGTGACCATCGACACAGCGGTGGCGGGCAATCGCGAGCGCGATCTGTACAACGGCACCCGTCAGCTCACGAGCCGCCAGCTCATGACGATGCTGCCCTATCTGCCGCAGGTCCTCGTGCGGCCGGGATGGATCATGCGGCTACTGAGGGATGGCGGCATGATGAAGTTTCCCAACGTCGTGCTGCCGAACCAGGGGCCGATGCTCTACGCGGACGTTGGCGCCGCACTGGAACGGGCCGTGGTGACGTGGCGCGACTTCGATTGGATTCGCCGGTCGTGGCCAGGGCCGATCATCGTCAAAGGTGTCCTCACCGCCGACGATACGCGTCGCGCCATGGACAAGGGCGCCGTGGCGGTGGTCGTATCGAACCACGGCGGCCGCCAACTCGACACCGTCTCCGCGACGCTGCGAGCCCTGCCTGAAGTCGTGGCTGCCGCGAACGGCCGCATCGAGGTGCTGATGGACGGCGGCATCCGTCGCGGCGGCGATATCGTGAAGGCGCTCTGCCTGGGCGCACGCGCTGTGCTCATCGGCCGGGCCTACGCCTACGGCCTCGGCGCCGGCGGCGGACCCGGCGTGACGCGCGCCATCGACATCCTGCGCGCGGATATCATTCGCACGATGAAACTCCTCGGATGCGCGTCGATCAACGCGCTCGATCGATCGTGGGTGGATGTGCCCTCGACGTGGAACTACCGGTGACACGATGAAGCTCGCACGATTTGGCGAACCCGGCGCCGAACGGCCCGGTGTGATCCTCGGCGATGGGAGCCGTGTGGACGTGTCCGCCGCCGTCGCGGACTACGACGAAGCGTTTTTCCAGGCGGATGGTCTCACGACGCTGCGCGCGTGGCTCGATCGCCACGCGGCCTCCGCGCCGCGCATTGCCGCTGACGTGCGCATCGGACCGCCGGTTCGACGCCCGAGCAAAATCGTCTGCATCGGCTTGAACTTTCGCGACCACGCGCTCGAAACGGGAATGACCCTGCCGAAGGAACCGCTGATCTTCCTCAAGGCGCCGTCGGCGCTGTGCGGTCCGCACGACCCCGTTGTGATGCCGCGTGGCGGGGCGAAGCTCGATTGGGAAGTCGAGCTGGCAGTCGTCATCGGCCGCACGGCTCGCTACGTCGAGGTCGCGAACGCCTTGGAGTTTGTCGCGGGGTATGCCCTCTTCAACGACTACTCGGAGCGCGCCTTTCAACTCGATCGCGGCGGCCAGTTCGTGAAAGGCAAGAGTGCCGACTCATTCGCGCCGCTCGGGCCCTACCTTGCGACGCGCGAGGAGATTCCGGATTCCCGCAATCTCGGCATGTGGCTCACGGTCAACGGCGACGTGCGGCAAAAGGGCTCGACCGCCACGATGGTCTTCGACGTGCCTGCGCTCGTGAGCTACGTGAGCGGGTTCATGACGCTGCTGCCTGGCGACGTCCTCAGCACGGGGACGCCGGCGGGTGTGGGTCTTGGGATGAAGCCGGAGCCGGTCTATCTAAAAGAGGGCGACGAGGTCGTGCTCGGCATCGACGGCCTGGGCGAGCAGCGGCAGCGTGTCGTGGCCTATCCGACTTTGACTACTTGACCATCAATCGTGCGACGTTCTCCTTGAACAGATCGCAGTACGGCCGGCGCAGGCCCTCCTTCGCGACCGGTCCAGTGTCCGTGAACTGGATGTACGCGCGTGAAGACGGATCAAAACGTCGCCACTCGGGCAGCTTGCCATCGTTCGGATCGCCCGTCTTCGCGAAATTCGTCCAGTACCGTTGCATGACGTCGGAAACGAGCACGTCAACGTCGGTCGCCTTGGCAGGCGGCCCCACGCCGAAGACGCCGAGGTCAAGCGTTCCAAAAACATGCGAGAGCTCGGCCGCATGTGTCGCGCCCAACGATTCTCTCCCAGCCGCCACGCGGGCGAACTCATACTCGAAGGCCGGATTCCCCGCCGCCGTATGCCATGACAATTGCAAGACCGCAGAGCAGCGAAACGACGTGTCCGTGGCCCACTGGGCCGCGGCCGTCCCATACACGGGGTCCGCGTCAACGTAGAGAAGCTCGGCTCGCGCCGCAAGCGGTCCGTACGCGTCCGCAATGGCTTTCTTGAGATCCCCTGGCAGCCTCGATCCAGGCACGCTCTCGCGCGCGTTGTTACCGAGCAGCAGCGGAACACGGTGTTGCTGGCCCGTTGCAAAGACTTCCGCCGGCTTTCTCGCAAAGACGTAGCCATCAACTGTGATTCCGAGATTCGGGAAGGATGTCTGGACCCCCTGGCTGCTCATCAAGAAATCAGGCTCGGCCTCGAGAATCTGCCTGGTGGAGACCGCGCGGAGCTCCGCGAGGGACGCGGTGTCTGGCACTTTCCAGCGTGCCGCCGTGGCCTCGCCTCTCTTTTCCGCCTGCGACAGAGTGAGCGGATCACCGACCAGGACCACCGCCCCGCTCTGTCCGATGACGCGTCGAAACAGCCCTCTGGACAGCGGCGATGTCATCAGCACGCTGACATTGAGCGAGCCGGCAGACTCTCCGAAGACGGTCACGTTCGCCGGATCGCCCCCGAACTGCGCGATAGTGTCTCTGACCCATCTGAGCGCGGCGATCTGGTCGAGGATGCCCTGGTTACCCGACGCGCGGTTGCGCGACTGCCGCGTCAGGGCCGGATGAGAAAAGAACCCGAACGGTCCGAGACGGTAATTGAGGGTCACGACTACGACGCCACGGCGTGCCAGGCGCTCCCCATCGAACGCAACCTCGGAGCTGCCACCCGCGAAATTGCCACCGCCGGGTATCCAGACCATCACGGGCTTCCGCGATCGGCTCGGCCACTCCGGTGCCCAGACATTCAGGAATAGGCAGTCCTCGCTCGAGACCTCCGCTGCGTTCGGGACGATGACACTGGGTTTTTGCGCGCACATGGCGCCGAACTCTGTGGCGCTGCGCACGCCCGGCCACGCCTTGACAGGCATCGGTTCCTGCCACCGCAGGTCGCCCACCGGGGGCTGCGCGTACGGGATGCCTTTGAAAACCGCGCCGGCCGCATCCAGCCGAGTGCCCCGAACCTGGCCGCCGGTGACAGTCACGGTCGGATCGGACTGGGCGAGGCTCGTTGCGCTCGCGAGCACCGCGATGAGTGCAGCCGCAATCGCTTTCATGGTTCTACCCCCAGCTCCGCAGAACCTCCTGTCCCAACAAAGACAATGAGAACTTCACCGGAGTGGTCGAGCCGAGAAGAACTACCGCGACGTCACTGCGCGCGGCACGCGAAGTGTGCCGCATCACTCACGCTTCCTGAACCGGTGTAGGTCGCCACCTGCGGATACGGACACAGCGGCCGCGTGCGATCGACGACGCCGTTGGTCGACTGCGATGCAGGAATCGAATCCGGCGATCGGCGCTGCTCGACCCACTGTTCGAGGGCCGTCAGCATGTCGAACGTGTTCGGGCCATCGCCGCCGCCGCAGTGACCCATTCCAGGCGCCATGAACAGCCGATACGACGCCTGCACGTTGCCGGCGCCACCCAGCGTCTCCAGGACACGCGCGTAGGTCCTGCGTGCTGTTGCCCGGGGAGATCTGCGGGTCGCTCCAGCCGTGGTACTGAATCAGTTTCCCGCCGCGCTCGAAGAACGGCTTCAGGTTCGGATCGAGGGCGTTGATCGTGCCGGCGTCCAGGTCTTCTGCGCGCGCGATGTCCGCGTCCAGGTCGAACCGATCCACGGTCCATGCCGGTTCACCAAACACCAGGAAACGGAACTGATCGAGGCCGGTCGCGCGCGCTGAAGCGGTCCACCCGAGGTCGGTCCATCCGAGCTCGCTGCCGGGCATCAGGCCGGCGATCTCGCGCCCGGTCTTGCGATTCACGGCGCTCGAGTAGATCAGGCGCGCCGTCTCGACTTGCGCGTCGGACAGGCACGCTTCCGAATCGGAACCCTTGCATCGCACGACCGCAGGATCGAACGCGCACCGCTGCGGGTTCGCGATGAGCCCGTCCTTCAAGCCGTCGGCGGCATCGCATGCCCCGAGCGCCGCTTCGTGCAGGCGCCGGCGCTGCGGCTCGAGCAACCGCGCGGCCGTGCGCGACTCCAACGCCTTCGCGACACGCGTGGCCTGAACGGCGCGTCCCGTCCAGTCGAGACCCGGCGCGCCGGCGACAATTCCGTGGAAGTCTTCCGGAAAGCGCTGCGCCTCCTTCAGGGCTTGACGGCCACCCGCCGAGCACCCGGTCCAGTACGAATAGCGCGGCCCGCTCTCGTAGTACGCGGCCACGATCCGCTTGGAGACCACCGTCATCTCGTGCACCGCGCGCCATCCGAAATCCACGACCTTTTCGGGATGGCCCAGCCCGAACCGGCCCGTGTTCCCGGTATGGCCGGTGTCGGTCGAGGCCACGGCATAGCCGCGTCGCAGCGCGCTGGCCATCGCCGGATATGCAATCGATCCGGCAAACGCGCCGTTGCCGACAGCCTGGAACTTCTCGTTCCAGCCGGCAGCCGGCATCCAGAGCTCCATCTTGATGTCCGAGTCGGTGGACGGCTCGAGGGTCGCGGCCACTCGACAGAACGCCCGCGGCGCCTGGACCGCCGGCGCCGTCCCGCCGCCGCGCGCAGCCGCGCCTGTCTCGATCGACGCCCCGGCATCGACGAATTGGGCGCGCGTGATGGTCGTGTGAGGAAGGGCGAGCGCCGTGAGCTTCGCGCAGGAGGCGTTGCCGTCGGCCTGGTCGCTCGGAGAAGACGTCACCTGAACGGGCGGCGCGACGAGCGCGACGACGACAACCAGCAGCAGCATGCGCGTCATGGTGCGTTCCTGTTTAGTGTCCTAGCGGACGGCGAAGCAGTAGATTCGCCCGGCCCCTCCACCGGGCGCAGTGTTCGAGCAGTTCGTGTTCGCGTGCGCCGAATTCCACGACGAGAGCGCTCCAGCCGTGCTCTGGCCCGGTCCCAGGCCGTCGGCGTGGCCGACCTGGCCGCGCGTGGTAGTCGCCGCCGACGTCCAATCACCGCACGTGAATCCCGTCAGCAGCGTCCCGTCGGCGTTCGACCCGGTCATGATGTCGTGCTCGTTCGGCGCCGGCGAACCGGTCCACTGCCCGTTGATCTGTTGCCCTCGTTCGTCGACGAACACCGTCGCGTCGCCGGTGCGTGCGTGGAGCGCCGTCACATTGGCCGCGACGGTGACGCCCTTCTGGTTGAGCCAGGGCCCGTTGCCGATGCGGTCGCGGGCATTCCTCGGCTGGTTGTTGTTCGAGGCGTCGCGTTCGACGCTCAGATAGGCGCGCCACGTTTTGTTGCCGGCGCCCGCCGACTGAGCCAGGCTTTGACAGAGCGCGTCCGCGCCTGCCAACCCTCCGATGTTGCCGGTTGTACTCTTCGCGCTCGACACGAAGAAGCTCATGCTCGTGTCGTTGGTTGGCGCGGTCGTGGTGCTGTCGCTCTTGCCGCATGCGGCCGCGCATGCACCTGCCAGCGTCAGCGCGATCAGACGTGCAGTCATTGTGGCCTCCGCGGCCGTACCAGTACATCACGTCAACGGCGGCGGTGAGTGATACATGCCGAGCGTGTGGCCAAGCTCATGCAGGACCAACCGCCGGTCTGATCTGACCGGCACTAGGCGAGGTCGTACGCGTCCTTGAGCCACCGTTTCAGCTCGCCGTCGACCTGCCGCGGCGAGTCGAGTCGAACTTCGAGATGCCACCGGTTGGCGGACGCCTGTTCGTGCTTGCTGACGCGGCGGCTCCGGATGTCGTTCTTGGCCTTCAACGTCAGCACCAGCGCGGTCTTCCGAGTGCTGACACCGGCAAAGGCGCTCGAGCGCACGAAGTGAATCGACGTCTTCTTGGTTTCTTCGCGCACGGGCCCGAACGCTCGCGCCGCGTCCAGCAGCGCCGCATAAGTCGAGCGCACTCTGGCATCGCGTCCGTGAAAGTGCTGTTCGACAGAGCCTCCCCGTTCCGGCATGACTCCTCCGCTGTTCACGCGCTATGTGGTGGGACCCATGACGAAGATCGTGTTGCCAAAGGGATAGAACCTCCTGGCCACCGCGAGATCGTCCGCGGGCAGGATCGGTACGGCTCGTTCCATCATCGCCACTCTCTCCCGCGAGGTCAGGGGCAGATTTTCCGCTTCGACGTCTTCTCGATATACGGCACCGCGTCGGGCGTCTTGCAGTACGTCTCGCCGTGGTCGACCTCGACCTTGCCGATGCGCCTGGCCGCCTCGATCGCCTTTTTTCGCAGCGCCGGCTTGTAGACCCCGATTGCGATCAGCGCGCCGTTCATCGCGTAGCGCGCCCAGTTCGGCGAGCGGTGGATCTCTTTCTCGATCGTCGCCAGCACCTTGTCGGCGTCCGCGTCGCTGACCGAGCTCGGATCGGTCTTCAGGCGGGAGGCGAAGACGCCATAGCCCATCTCGCGCGAGTACTCGTCCGGCGACTTCATCCAGGCGCGCATGGTTGCATCCGCAATCGGACTGCGGGCCACCAGGTCGGACAGATAGTAGCCGACGAAGCGGACGGGTCCGTCCTCGAGCAGGCCGTCCGCGGCGGACCGGGTCAGTTTCTGCGGGTCGGCCACCTGGAGCGCCAGGGCGCGCGCCTCGGCGTTCTTCGTTTTCCAGAGCTCCATCGCGAGCCGGTGATCGACTTTGATCTTCTTCTTGAACTTGGCGATCTCCGAAGTCAGCACCCCAAAGACGTTGTCGCCCGTTCCGTAGCGCTTGTAGATCGCGGCCGTCTGCGGCTTCCCAGCTTCTTGAGCGTCGTCAGGATTTCCTGCGCCTTCATCGCTTCTCCCATTGTCTATTGGGTGAGGTGCTTCAGGTATATGAACGAGGCCAGGAGCGCGCCAGCGATCGGCGTCAGAAAAGCGGCCCAGAGCACCCCGCGTTTGACGGTCGCTGGCAGAACCAACAGAAACGCAGCGCCGATCGCGGAGCTTGCCAGCAGCGCCCAGCCCATGAAGGCGTTGGCCGGATACCAAATCGCCCGACTCGACAGCGTCTCCGCAGTTCTGAAGCCATATATACCGTTCGGCGGCACAACGCGCAGGATGTGCGGAATGCTGATGATGGCGAAGACGACGCACGACGCAATCAACCGCGCTCGCATATGCGTCGTGTCCACGGCTTGCGCTTTCGACTCTCGGCCATTGCGGGCGCGCAGCGCGCGCACGCTCAGCATGACCAATCCCACGACCAACGCGACGATTATTTCCGGCACTGGTATAAACGCTCCCGTGGTTTGCGATCAGCGCTGTCGCCCGATTCCCCACGCGATCGGCAGGCCGACGAAAGGAATGTGTCCGATCAACTGCACCCACCAGCGGGCGTTGATGACCGGTGGCCGGCGTACCAGCAGCGGGATTACGCCAAGCGACATCACGAGCCAGATCATCGGTCCGTAGACGGATGCGACCTTCACGACTCCGTTCGGTGATCCGAGAATGCCGCGAATCGACTGCACTCGGGACACCAGGACCAGCAGCACCGCGGACCACCAGAACGCCACGGTGAAATGCATGAGGACGCCGACCAGCGTCATCGACGTTCCTCCCCCTATGGCCGAGGGGCCGACGAGCGTCGACGCGACGCCTTGAAAGAGCCGCTCCGGGTTCGAGCCGAAGACCACGCTCGACACGCACGCAAACAGGCCGTCGATGACGCCGGTCAGAAGGCCGGCTCGCAGCAGGCGCGACCCCGGCGTCATTGCTGCAACGCGAACGCGTACAACGTGTCGCCCGCGCCGACGACGACGAATTGCCGGCCGTCGAGGAGATACGACTGCGGGCCGTTGCTCGTGTTCGTGCCCAGGCCGGCGTGCCACAGCGGCTTGCCGGTCGTGGCGTCGTAGGCGACGAAGTTGCCGCCACCGTCGTTGCCGAACAGCAGATTGCCCGCCGTGCTGAGCAGCCCCATCGGCCCGCCGGTGCTGCCGGCGGGACCCATCGCCAGCGGACGCGACCAGCGCACCTTGCCCGTGCGGTACTCGATCGCCTTCAGCGCGCTGCCCACATTCGCCACGCCGCGCTCGGCCGCGGCCCAGCCTTGCGGACGCTCGTCGACGTCGGTCAGGTACATCACACTGAACGCCTGGCGGGTCCCGACGTACAGCAACCCCGTATCCGGATTGAAGCTGGGCGGCGGCCAGTTGGTCGCGCCGTTCGTGTCGGGCGACACCAGCGTCCCCGGCACCCGCGCTTCCTTGGCCGGGTTGCCAATCGGCTGCCCTTTCGCGTTGATCTCCTTCGTCCAGTTCGCCGAATCGATCAGCCTCGTCGTCACGATGTGCTGTCCGTTGGTCCGGTCGAGGAGAAAGTAGTGGCCGTTCCGGCTCGCCTGCGCGAGGAGCCGGCGCGGACGATTGTCGATGGCGCCGTCGATCAACACCGGCGTCTGGGCGGCATCCCAATCGTGCGTGTCGTGCGGCGTCACCTGGTAGTGCCACACCATCTTGCCCGTGTCGGGATTGAGGGCGACGATCGTGCACGTGTACAGATTGTCGCCCTCGCGGCTCTTGCCCGAGAGCACGGGATTCGGATTGCCGGTGCCGAAGTAATAGAGATTGAGATCCGGATCGTAGGTGCCGGGCAGCCACGGCATGCCGCCGCCGTTGCCCATCGCGTACTCGTTGGGCCACGTATTGGCGCCGGCTTCACCCGGCTTGGGCGCCGTGTGCCAGCGCCAGATCAGCTGACCGTTCTCCGGGTCGCGCGACTCGAGATACCCCGGCACGTCGAGCGCGTCTCCACCGACGCCGATGATCACGTGCTTGCCGATCACGATCGGCGCGTTGGTCGAGAAGTAGGCGCGATTCATGTTCGCGATCTCGTGATGCCAGCGCTCCTTCCCCGTCGCTGCGTCGAGGGACACGAAATAGTTGTCGGGGGTGAGGAAATAGAGCCAGTTGCCGTACATCCCGACGCCGCGATTGCCGATGTGGTTGCCGCCGCGCGTCTTCCAGTAGAAGTGCCAGACCTCGCGGCCGCTGCGCGCGTCGATCGCCCACACGTGATCCGGCGACGAGAAATACAGCGTGCCGTTGACCAGCAGCGGCGTCGACTTGATCGTTGGTGTGCCGGGCGGCGCGTCCTCCGGGCCCTCGCCCCCGGTCATCGCGTTGCCGCGCGACGTATTGAGCCGGTACACCCAGGCGAGCGTCAGGTTCTTGACGTTCTCGCGCGTGATCTGCTTGAGCGTGCTGAACCGGCGGCCGGAATAATCGCCGTGATAGGTGGGCCACGTGTCGATCGGCGGCTTGTTCATCGACGTGGGATCGAGGCCCGGCGTTTGACCGATCGTCCGAGTCGCAGCGAACCCGATCACCAAGGTCATAGCCACGAAAACACGAAAACACGAAATCAGAACAGTTTGTCTTCTCGTGCTTTCGTGCTTTCGTGGCTGATCTCGACGCGCCAGATGAATACTCATTTCAAACTCGCGAGATAGGCCGTCACGTTGTGCATGTCGGCATCCGTCCATTTCGGCAGCATGTCCATGTGGCCTTGCAACGGGTCGGTGACCACCACGCGCGGCAGGTCGCCGTTGCGGAGCCACGATTTGTGCATCCCGGAGGTCGGGTCGTACAGCGTGACCTCGAAATCGGTGAGCCGCACGAGGACGCCCTGCGCGGTCTCACCCGTCGGCAGCGTGACTGCCACCTTGAGGGCGTTGGGATCCATGAAAGGCTGTCCCGGACGCCCTCCCCGCGGCATCAGCATGCGTTGCTGGAGCGCCGTCGGATCGTATTTCGCACCGACGCCGCGCAAATCGAGCTGCGTGGAATGACAGGACCCGCATTTCCCGGCGCCGTAGAAGAACGTCTCGCCGGCCTTCGGATCGCCGACGAGGATGTCGAGGATCTTGTAGAGCCGGCGATTCGCGGCCAGGTGGATCGTCGAATGCAGAAACGTGGCGAGGTCGGAGATCTGCGCGCTCGACAGATCGAACTTCGGCATCCCGCGATCGGGCCGGCCGACGTGGAGGAACTCTCCCAACTGCTTCCCGTTCTGATCGTCCAGGACGAGAATCGCGCGCGTCAGATCGGGTCCACCGGTCCCGCCGCGCGCCGTCGGGCCATGACAGAACCCGCACTCGGCGACGTGCAGCTTCTGTCCGCGCTCGACCGCGGCCGGATCGAACTGCGGTTGCGACTGGCCTTGGCCCGCCGACGCCGCGGCGGCGGGCGAAGGCTGGCGCGGCTGCCAGCGCGGCTGCGGCCGCGATCACCATGCCCAAGGCTGCGAAAGAGAAATGTCGTCTCATTCGAGAAGAGCATAACGCCAGCTCGAGTGGTTTGGAACCGGGTAAGATACCGTCCCCATGAGCCTTTCGCGCCGGCAACTCCTCATGGCGGCTGGCACCGCGATCGCCGGGCGCGCGCTCGACGTGCGGGCGTTCGACCCTTTGCAGTCGAGGGGCGACGCCGTGGTGCGCAACGGCCGTCTCAGGCAGTCGGTCTCACGCTGGCCGTATCAGCGGATTCCCTTCCCCGATTTCTGCCGCGCCGTCGCCGATATGGGATTGACGGCGGTCGATCTGCTCGAGGAACCCGATTGGGCCGTGGCGCGCCAGCACGGGCTCGTCTGCTCCATGGGCTACGCGGGCGGCGGGTCGATTCCCGACGGATTGAACGTCAAGGCCAACCACGACGCCATCGAGCGGAACTTCGCGCGCCTCATTCCCCGGGCCGCGGCTACGCAGGTTCCGAACGTGATCACCTTCTTCGGCAATCGCCGCGGGATGGCCGATCGGGAAGCGATCGACAACTGCGCGGCCGGACTGAATCGGGTGAAGAAGATCGCGGAGGACCACGGCGTCACGATCTGCGTGGAGCTGCTGAACAGCAAGGTGAACCACAAGGACTACCACGGCGATCGCACCGCGTTCGGCGTCGAGGTGATGAAAGCCGTGGATTCGTCACGGGTGAAGCTGCTCTACGACATCTACCACATGCAGATCATGGAAGGCGACGTGATCCGCACCATCCGCGACAACATCCGCTATATCGGCCACTTCCACACCGGCGGCGTCCCCGATCGCCACGAACTGGATGACGCGCAGGAGATCAACTGGCGCGCCGTGTGTCGGGCGATTGTCGACCTCGGGTTTCGCGGATACCTGGCGCACGAGTTCGTCCCGACGCGCGATCCGATCACGTCGCTGCGCGAAGCCGTGATTCTTTGCGACGTATAGCTCGCCACGAAATCACGAAAAAAGACCTGGTTGGCTTCGTGCTTTCGTGCTTTCGTGGCAGATCCTAAAACGTCAATCTGAACCCGAACCGCATCGAGCGTTCGCTGCCCGCGACCGTGCTGGTGATCCGTCCGAAATTGGCGTTCCCGAACGCCCCGTTCGGGTTCTGGAACTGCGCCCGGTTCGGGAGATTGAAGATGTCGATCCGGAACTCGCCTTTCGTGCCCCGCCCCAACGCGAACAGCTTGGCAATCGTCATGTCGAGGTTGATGTACTTCGGGCCGTCCAGGACGCCGTTTCGGGCCGCGTTGCCCCAGGTGTTGTTCGGCGGCGCCGAAAAGACCGCGGTGTCGAACCACAGCGCGTCGGGGCCGATGTCCCCGAGCACGCGCGGCGTGCCGCTCACGTTGGGCCGCCACGTGTTTCCCGGCGCGTTGAGATTCGCGCCGTTGTTCATCGTGAAGTTGATCGGCGATCCGGACTGGACCGTCAGAAATCCACTGAACTGCCAGCCCCCGAGCACGTGGCTCAACGGGCCTTCCTGCAGCCATTTCCGTTCGGGCCCGACCGGCAGTTGGTACACGAAGCTGGTCACGAAACTGTGGAGTCGATCCTGATCGGTGCGCGCCCAGCTGCGCTCGATGTCAGCCGGTGTCGAAATGGTGGTATTGCTGTCGCCGTTGATGTAGCTCCAGCCCCGGCCCAACGTGTACGACGTCGTGACGAGGACACCGTTGGAGAAGCGCCGATCCAGCTTCATCTGCAGCGAGTTGTACGTCGTCTTCGTCGGAACCCAGGTGGTGACGTTCGCGGTCTTGTTGAACCTGCCGAACAGCGGCTGACCTGCGGTCCCCAAGCCGATCACCGTGGCCGCGTTCTCGTTGAACTGTGTCTGCACGTCGCGCCCCCGGTTCCCGACGTAGGCGATATCGACGACGAAGTTCGCGGGCAGCTCGCGTTGAAAGGCGGCGTTGAACGAGTGGAGCGCGCCTTCATGCAGGTCGGACGGGATATGGAAGTAGCTCGCGTTGCGGAGCGCCGTCGGGCTCGCGTCGACGAGGCCGTTCGACGGCACCTGCACGAAGACCGGATCGGGAAAGCCGCCGCTCATCGTCGAGGGCGCGACGGCAAACGAGTTCGCCGGGTTGAAGACGTTGTTCTGCTTCACCGGATAGTTGTAGGCGTAGGCATTGTCGGGAAACGGCATCGTGCTGACGCCGTAGCCGCCGCGGACGACCGTGCGGTCGTTCACCCGGTAGGACGCGCCCAGCCGCGGGCCCCAGTTCTTCCAGTAGCGCTGCACGCCGAGGTTCGCCGAGACGTTGCCGTACCCGGCCACCTGCAGCGCGTTGGTCGCCGGATCGTAGTTGGCCAACCCACCCTTGTCGGCGAGCCCGATGAACGGCGTGTAGTACTCGTGGCGGAGGCCGAGATCGATTGTCAGCTTCGGCGAGACGGCCCACTTGTCTTGCACGAAGGCGAAGAACGCCCAGAAGCGCACGCCGGGGTCGGTCACCTGGAGATCGCGCTGGGCGAGCGAGGGGACGTCGAGCAGGAACGAGGCGATGGCATTGGAAAATCCGTTCGCCGACGCCGCGTCGCCGTTGAGCGCGGCTTGCGACGCGCTGAACTGATACTGCCCGCGCGGTCCTCCGTTGTCCTGCGTCTGCAACAGGAAATCGCGGGTGTGGCGGAAGTCCTCGCCGAATTTGATGGTGTGGTTCCCTTTGACCTTCGTGAAGACGGCCGCAGCCTGCACGGTGCGCTCGGAGCGGTCCCACGGCAGGCTCGCCGAGAAGCCGACCAGCGGATTGTTGATGCCCTGGTTGATCTGGATTTGCGTCATGCCGCTCGTCCAGTCGTCGATGTTGGCGCCGCGGATGCCGAACTCCGCCGCCGTCTTGCCCGGACCGTCGATCGTCGCCGTGTTGTGGAAGTAGTTCATCCCGCCGCGTGCTTCCATCACCAGCGTGTTGCTCCACGCCTTCGTGTAGTTGACCCCGGTGCTGTAGGTCGTGTCAGTGCCGGTTCCCGAAAAGCCGTTGCCCGACGGCCCACCCTGCTTCGAGCCGCCCAACCCGGCGAAGTCCGAGGGATCCGAAATCTCCGGACGCATGAAGCTGAAACGAGCCGACACCTGGTCGGTCTGCGTGAGCTGGACGTTGAACTTGGTGTCGAACGAATCGGTGGTTTTCACGCGGACGTAATCCTGCTGGTAGTTGGTTTGACCGATCGCGGCCTCGATGTTGGGCGCCGGAATCTTCGCGAGAATCGCTTTGGCGATCGGACTGATCCGACTGGCGGGAATGACGTTGCCGGGAAACGGCGTGCGTCCCGTGCCGTCCGGGTTACCGGTGGCCGGGTCGTAAATCCTCGTCGGCGATGCGCTGAAGTCTCCGGTGCGGTAGGCCATCGGCGGAAGGATGGCACGCGTCGTCCGGCCGGAATGATCGCGGATGTGCTGATAGTCGCCGAAGAAGAAGATCTTGTTTTTCTGCAGAGGGCCTCCCAGCGTGAACCCGCTCTGCAAGTAGTCCGTGGGCGGATTCGTGCGCGAGAAATACCCCGGCGCGCTGGTCTTCTCGTTGTTGCCGAACGCAAACACGCTCCCCTTGAAATCGTTCGTGCCGGACCGAAGCGTCACGTTGGTGACCACACCGCCGGCGCGGCCGAATTCGGCGTCGTACGCGCTGGTGCTCATGTTCACCGTTTCGATCGCCTCGGCCGACGGGAATGAGCGTCGTCAACAACCCGGTGCGGTGGTTGTCGTCGATCCCTTCGATCTGGACGTTGTTGGCGAGCCGCGACTGCCCGTTGACATTGGTCGAGAGGCTGTCCTGTGCGTTGAAGAACTCGGAATGCGGACGCTGCAGCCGCAGCGCCCCGGGCAGGACCTGCCACATGCCCTGGAAATTGCGGTTCTGTCCAAGCGGCACTTCCTGCAGGTGGATGGCCTCGATGATCCGGCCGGTGTCGGCGCGGTCGGTTTGCAAGAGCGGCGACTGCCCGACCACAGTGACCGACTCCTCGATCGCGCCGACGGCCATCTGCAGATCCACGCGCATGGTCGCGTTGACCGGAACGACGACGTCTTCACGAATGGCCTTCTTGAAACCGGTCAGCTCGGCGACCACACGATACGTGCCGTCCTTCAGGTTCGAGAAGATGTAGTAGCCGTTCTCGTTCGTGAGCGTGTTGTAGGTGATATTGGTGTTGATCTCAGTAATGGTCACGGTGGCGCCGGGCACGGCGAGGCCGCCTTCGTCCGTGAGGTTCCCGAGGAGGCCGCCCTTCACGGCCTGGGCGTGGAGCGCAGCGGAACTGGAAACCAGGAGCGCAGCGAGAAGCACGCGTAGACGGAAATCCGTCGCGAACAGCCGGCCCATCGTATCCTCCCTTGTCGAACAGAATTACAAACGACCCTGATGGGTGCCGTGGTATCACCCATCGTCACACGTCGTCAAGAGCTATGAATCATTTGAGAAGTCCGGCGTATCCGGCCCTGATCGCGGGGGCAGCGGCGTTCGCCCTGTTTGCCGTCGGGATGGCGTGGGGTACCTTCGCGGCCGGTGGATCTGACTCGTCCTGCTATCTGAATCAGGCGCGGCTGTTTCGGAGCGGCAGCACGCACATCGATCAGCCGCTGATCGCGTCGGCGCCGTGGCCGCGCGCCGAGTGGACCTTCACACCAGCCGGCCACATTCCTTCAGCGGTCAATCGAACCTTCATCGTCCCCATCTGCCCACCGGGTCTTCCGCTGCTGATGGCGGGCGTGGGCCTGATCCCTCGCGGCGAGTTTCTGGTCGTGCCATTGTGCGGAGCGCTGGCCGTGTGGCTGACGTTCGTGCTGGGCCGCCGGCTGCATAGCGCGCGAACGGGCGCGGCCGCGGCCGTCCTGCTCGCGTGCAGCCCCATCGTTTTGTTTCAAGTCGTGCAGCCGATGACGGATGTGCCGGCCATGGCGTGGTGGCTGCTGGCCGCCGTCCTCGCGATCGGTCCTCGCGAACACGCGTCGCGTCCGTTCGCGGCGGGGCTCGCGGCGGCAATGGCGGTGCTGACGCGACCGAATCTTCTACCGCTCGCGCTCGTGCTCGCCGCGTACGTCTTCGTGGGGTCCGGCTTTAGCCGCTCGTACGTGGGGTCCGGCTTTAGCCGGACCTACAAAGGCGGCTTCGCTGAAGGTCCGCCTGAAGGCGGACCCCACATACTGCCTCTGATTTCATTCATCACCGGACTTGCACCGGGCCTGGTCGTTCTCGCCATCCTGCAGACCAGGATGTACGGCTCGCCGATCTCGACCGGGTACGGACCTGCCCGGGAGCTCTTTCAAACCGCGAACATCTCCGCGAACGTCAGTCTGTACGGCCGATGGCTGATGGACACGCACACACCGTTCCTCGCGCTCGCGCTGGCGGCGCCGTTCGTCGTGGAACGGCGCGCCGAGGCCTGGCTGGGTCTGGTTATCGCCGCCACGACGGTCGCGTTGTATCTCCCGTATCACGTCTTCGACGACTGGTCGTACGTGCGATTCCTGCTTCCCGCGCTCCCGTGGCTCATCGTGCTCAGCCTGATGGTGACCGACCGGCTGCTCGGCCGGCTCTTCCCCGCTCGAACTGGCGTGGCGCTGATGCTCGTCGTCGGGTCGCTCGGCGCGCTCTGGATCTCCGTCGCGCGTCAGCGATCGGCGTTCGAGCTCGTGCGCCTGGAGCGCCACTTCCTGGACGCCGGCACCTTCGTCGCCGAACACTTCGCCGATCGCACCGCCATCCTCACCGTGCGGCACAGCGGCAGCGTGCATTACTACTCGCAGCGCCCGACGGTCTTGTGGGACATGCTCGAGCCGGGATCGCTCGATCGCGCGCTCGAATTTCTGCGAAGCAAAAACCTGCGACCGATCCTGTTGCTGGACACCTTGGAGGAATCCGAGTTCCGCGCGCATTTCGAAGCGGCCAGCGTCATCGGACGTCTCGATTGGCCGCCAATTGCGCGGATTGGCCGGACGATCCGCGTCTACGACCCAGCTGACCGCGCCCCGTATTTTTCGCGCCCGGTGCGCAACCTTTCCCCTGACCCGGCCGTCCAACTCCGTGGCCTGTCCTCGTCAGTTGTGCCGTGGATTTCGGGGCGCGGCGCCCGGCCGGCAAGGCGCAACGACTGAGAATACCGGGAGTATTTGATGGAGGAGCAACGCAGCCGGGCGGGATGCCCCGCCCAGAAAGCCGCGGTACAAATGACGAGGACAGGCCACTAAGGTGGGAGACATCCGCTACGCGATTCGTTCGCTTCGCAAACAGCCCGTCTTTACCGCGATCGCGGTCCTCACGCTGACGCTCGGCATCGGCGCGAACACGGCGATTTTCAGTCTCCTCTACCAGGTTCTGCTCCGCCCGCTCCCCTATCGCGACGCCGATCGACTCGTGTTCGTCTGGAACACCTATCCGCTCATGGGGCTGCCGCAGGCGTCGGTGTCCATTCCCGACTACGTCGACCGGAAAACCCAGGCGGCCGCGCTCGAGGACGCGACGCTGTTCACCATGCGGAGCGTCAACCTCACGACCAACGGTCAGCCCGAACAGCTCCGCGCGCTCGCCGTGACGCCGTCATTTTTCTCGACGCTCGGACGCCAGCCGGCCATCGGACGCGGATTCCAGGAAGACGAAGCCAAGCCGGGCGCCGACAAGTTCGCGGTCCTCACCTACGCCACGTGGCGCTCGCATTTCGGCGCCGATCCGTCGATCGTCGGCCGTGACATCCGGCTGAACGGCGAGGCGCATCGGGTCACCGGCGTGCTGGGCGAAGACTTCATGCTGCCGGCCGCCGAAATCGCGGTCCTCCAGCCCTTCGCGTTCACGCCGCAGCAGATGTCCGATCTAGGCCGCGGCAACGAGTTCAGCCAGATGATCGCGCGGCTCCGGCCTGGCGCCACGATCGAGCAGGCGAACGGCCAGTTCAAGGCGATCGTCACGCGCAATCTCGAACGATTGCCCGAACGCAAGGCGTTCGCGGAGTCGAGTGGATTCGGCGGCTACGCGTTGTCGCTGCGCGATCAGCTCGTCGGCGACGCTCGCGCTCCGCTGTACGTGCTGCAAGCCGGCGTGATCGTCCTTCTACTGATTGCGTGCGCCAACGTCGCCAGTCTCCTCCTGATGCGCGCCACCGGCCGCTATCGCGAGCTGGCGATTCGGACGACGCTCGGCGCGGGGCATCAGCGACTGATCCGCCAGTTGCTGACTGAGGGACTTGTGCTGTCCGGACTCGGCGCGATCGCCGGCCTGGCGGTCGGCTGGGCAGGCGTGCGCGGGCTCGTGGCGCTCAGCCCTCAGCAGATTCCAGGGATGGCGGAAGCCTCGCTGAATCCCGCCGTAATGGCGTTCACCATGGCGCTCGCCGTGTTGACCGGTCTGGTCTTCGGTCTCGTGCCGGCGCTGACCGTGCTTCGCGGCAGCATGAGCACCGTGTTGAAAGACGACTCGGCGCGAGGGTCCGCCAGCAAACGGACAGGCTTCACCCGGTCGACGCTCGTAGTCGTGGAGACCGCGCTCGCACTCGTGCTCCTGGTGGGCGCGGGCCTGCTCGTGAAGAGCTTCCTCCGGCTCAACGACGTCAATCCCGGATTCTCGTCGGAGCGCGTGCTGACGGCGCAGCTCTCGCTGCCGATGACTCGGTATCCGGACGCCCCGGCGCGGCGCGCGTTCTGGACGCGCCTGCTCGAGCAGACACGCGCGCTGCCAGGCGTCACGTCTGTGGGCGTGACGTCGAACGTGCCGTTCAACGGCAACGTCTCCTCCGGCTCGTACTCGATCGTCGGCTACACGCCGCCGCAGGGTGAGGCGCAGCCGCACGGGCGGCAGGAAGTCATTGGTGGCGACTATCTGAAGTCGATGCAGATTCCCATCGTCGCGGGACGCGCCTTCACCGATGCCGATTCGGGCGACGCGCCGCCGGTCGTGATCATCGATCAGTATCTGGTCAATCGCTATTTCAGGGACAAGAGTCCGATTGGCCAGCAGATTCGCCGTGGCGGGCCAACGAGTCCGGCGTTCACGATTGTCGGCGTTGCCGGCACGATCAACAGCATCGATCTCGGCATGCCGGTCGCAAAGGAACGCATTTACTATCCCGTCGCTCAGCAGGCGCGTCAGTCGATGGCGCTCATCGTCAAGAGCGGCGTCGATCCGAAGACGCTCGTGGCCCAGGTCCGCTCGGCCGTGGTGGCCATCGACTCCGAGCAGCCGATCGCCGACGTGCGCACGATGGAGGAATGGATCACCCGGTCGCTGGAGGGCCGGCGATCGCCGATGCTGCTGCTCGCGCTGTTCGGCGGGGTCGCGCTCCTGCTTTCCGCAATCGGCATCTACGGCGTGCTGGCGTTTGCCGTAGCGCAGCGGACGCGTGAGATCGGCATCCGGCAGGCGCTCGGCGCGGATCGCCGGTCCATCCTGTCGCTCGTCCTGAAACAAGGCCTGACGACGGCGGCGATTGGCGTGGGGCTCGGACTGGTCGGCGCGATCGCGCTCACGCGGTACCTGCAGACGCTGCTCTTCGGCGTCGGCGCGCACGACATTCAGGTGTACGCGGGCGTGACGCTCACGCTGCTCGCTGTTGCCACGGCCGCGTGCTATGTGCCGGCGCGTAGAGCGACTGCGGTCGATCCGAACACGGCGCTGCGCGATTCGTAGTCACTCGCGTCAACGCGCTTCGCCCTGCGCTGCGCGCGTCCGCGGAGGACGTCGCGCTGCAGGCGCGAATATCGCCTGGTACTGCTCTGCTTGGTTCTCGCACGCCCGTTCGCTCCCCCTCTGTGACAGCCGGCGATAGCGATTCAGCTGTTACACGCCACTAAAATAGGACGCCCGGCCGTGATGGGCCTCGCAGAAAGGCATGCCTCATGATCCCCGGCGTGGCGCACAGACGACAGTTCAAGCACCTCTCCGAACAGGAAATCCTCGCCCTTGCGATCTCGTCTGAAGAAGACGACGGGCGGATCTACAGGTGGTACGCGCGGTGTCTGCATGACAGCTATCCGCAGTCGGCGCAGGTGTTCGAGGAGATGGCCACCGAGGAGGATGGGCACCGCGAGTCGCTGATCGAGGAGCACCGGCGGCGCTTCGGCGAGACGATTCCGCTCATCCGCCGCGAACATGTCGCCGGCTTCTATCATCGGAGACCGGTGTGGTTGATCGAGAACCTCGGTCCGGAACGAATCCGCGGGGAAGCCGAGCGCATGGAGGTCGAGGCGCGCGATTTCTACCAGCGGGCCGCACACCGCACGACCGATGCCGGCACCCGCCAGCTGTTGAACCGCCTGGCTGTCGCAGAGGCAGGCCACGAAACGACCTGGCAACACCTGCTCGAGGAACACCTGCCGCCGCGCGCGCGCGCGGCGGAGAACGCCGAGGCACATCGGCAGTTCGTCCTCATTTGGGTGCAACCCGGCCTGGCCGGGCTGATGGACGGCTCGGTCTCGACGCTCGCGCCCATCTTTGCCGCGGCATTCGCGACCGGTGATACCTGGCAGACGTTTCTCGTCGGCCTCGCCGCGTCGGTGGGCGCCGGCATCTCGATGGGGTTCACGGAGGCCGCCTCGGATGACGGAACGATCTCCGGTCGGGGCTCGCCGGTCAAGCGGGGTTTCGCCTCCGGCGTGATGACCGCGATCGGCGGTCTCGGACACGCGCTTCCTTATCTGATCTCGGATTTCTGGACCGCCACGATCATCGCGATGGCGGTCGTCTTCGTCGAGCTGTGGGCGATCGCGTGGGTGCAGAACCGGTACATGGATACGCCGTTCCTGCGCGCGGCCCTGCAGGTCGTCGTTGGCGGCGCGCTCGTATTCGCGTCCGGCATCCTGATCGGCAGCGCGTGAGCGGAGAGTCTCAGGCGCCTATGAATCGTTGATGGGGGCTTCGAGCGGCTGTTGCGTGATCAAATAGTCGTCCACGATCCGGCCGCCTAGGAGATGTTCCTGGATGATTTGCTCCAGCACCGGCGGATCGCACTGACCGTACCAGGAGCCCTCGGGATACACGACCGCAATCGGTCCGCCTTCGCAAATGCGCAGGCAGTTGGCTTTCGTGCGCAGGATGCCGCCCTGCTCCGACAGCCCCATCTCCTTGAGACGGTGCTTCAGGAAATGCCACGCTGCTAGCCCGCGGTCCTTGTCACAGCACTTCGGTTTCGTCTGGTCGCAGCAAAGAAAGATGTGCCGCCGCGCCACTGGGACGCCGATACTTTTCGCGACGGTGCGTTGAGATTTACGATGAGCCATCAGCATTAGCCATCCGACGCCGTATTCCAGGATCCCAGGTCAGACCGAGCTCGCCGCCATGTATCCGACGAGCGCCGAGGTGGCACGGATCGAAACACCTCCGCGATCGATTCGCCGTCGAGCCGCGGATCACGAGCGCCGCGGTGAGAAGATCGTCGTAGCTGCCGGTCCAAGTGAAACATGCTCCGATATGGAGTGATCGGAGGACCTCATTCTGTGGCGTCGTGGATTTCGGGGGCGCAGGTCAGTTGCCCCACGCGACGAGCAAAGGTTCCGCTGCGTCAGGGGCAACGTCCCTACGTCCAATGCATTCACCACTATGTCGGGGGACCTGATGAATCTACGCCGCTGACGGACGAGCCCCCAACTCTCGATCCAGATCGAGAAGTGACCCGGGATCGTTCCCGACCAGCCGGAACCGTGCGACCAACTGTCGTGCGGTTTTTTCCTCCTCCACCTGTTCGGTCACGAACCATTGGAGCTCCGCCATTTCAGCGAAGGCCCGCGACGTCAAGGCGAGCTCATAGAGCTGATGGATCTGCGCCGTGGTTCGTTCCTCTTGCAGCAGCGCCTCTTCAAATACATCAGCGATGTCTTTGAATTCGAGGGTCGGTGCCGGCATCGCCTCCAGTTCGATCGCCGCGTTTCTGGCCAACACAAAGTCGAACAGCTTGAGCGCATGATTGCGTTCTTCCAGGCTCTGGAGCTTGTGCCACTGCGCCGCCCCAGCGAACTTATGCAGTTCACAATAGGCAGCCATCGCCAAGTATTGGTGCGACGCCCGGAGCTCAACGCTAACCTGGCGGCCGATCGCTTGAAGAACGCGTGCGTTCATGGATGGCACCTGACCCGCACCGGTCCCCAGGTCTGTGTCGAGTGTCGTCGTGTCCTGGTAGGTACATCCTGGAACTGCCTGGCTGCGTGATCTCGCTCATTGGGACTCCCTTCTTTGATACGTTGGCGGCATCCTCAATCGAACCCTTCAATCCGAGTCATCAACGCGTTCTCGCCCGCGGATTCTCGCCGTTGATCTACAGGCTGACCTATGACGTTCGGCGGCGGGCTACGCAATATCACTGCCACGTCGACAGGTCGTCCAAAGCACAGTAAAGCAGTGGATGGATAGCGGGACCTAGAGTCGCCGCAGCGAAGTGTTGTGAGTTCCGTCGTTGAATGTTGTGGTTCCTTGGAAACGTGGAAGTCAATTCGGACCACGAACACCATCGAGAATCTCAATCGCGAATTTCGTCGTCGGACCAGGACGCAAGCCTCGTTCACCTGCTCCACTACACGGATTCCGAGCGGAGTCCTGACGCTGCAGGCGCGTGCCGGTAGCGAGCGGTGAACCATGCCGTGACGCACCACGCGGCCGGCAAGATGACGAGCGAATACGTCAGCAGGTGACCGAACGTGCTGTCAGGTCCCCATGATTCCGTCTTCGTATGGAGGATGTCGCTGAATGGGAGAAGCTGCTGCTCAGCGCTTTCGTGGACGCCCTGGATAACCAGCTGGAACACGAAGACCACGAGAAAGATGGCGGAGGTCTGAAACAGCAGCGTGAAATTGATCCCACGACCGTAGCGCGCCCACGCCCACGCGAGACTCGCCGCGCCGAGAATGCCCCACACCGCTCCGATGAACATCGACGGAACGTCTCGGATTTGGATCAGGAGCAAGGCGGCTTCCATGCCTTCACGGTTCACCATGAACAGGATGAAAAGGAAGACCCCGGACATCGCCGCGAAACCCGGCCGCGTCGCGGAAGCCTGCAGCCGGTTCTGGATCTCCGCGCCCCAGCGGCGACGCGAACGCCACATCTGGGCCAAGAGCCATGCCACCGAGGCGGCCGCGACCAGCGCGAGCGGCCCCTCGAGGAGTTCCTGGTTTGCCGCGCGGTAGAGCAGAACGCCTGCGACGATACTCACGCACAGGCCGGCCACGACGCCCCACCGTACCGCCGGCACGAGCGTTTCGCGATGCGTTCGTCGAAGATAGGAGAGGCTCACCGCCACAATCAGGAACGCTTCCAACCCTTCTCGCAGCGTAATGACAAATGCCTGGATCATGACGAATCCCTTTCCTGTCCTGTCAACCCCGTCACGGAGATGCTGATTGTCGACGGAGCACTGGGCTGCCCGGCGGGAGGCAGCCCCTTGCCCGCGACGAGGCTCTTCCACAGCCGCGCATTCAAGAAGCGCCGGACTGCGAGCGCGAGCCCCGTCCACACAAGCAGCACTCCGCCGAGCGACGAGAGGCCCGCTACGGTTTGACCGGCGACCCCGTACACTTCACCCGTGTGCGCGAAACGGAGCCACGAACGGGCGCGCCGGCCTGGCGTCGATCCCGCTTGGCTTTCCCAACTGATGACACTGCCTGTCGTTCGATCGAATGTGATCGAGCCGCGCTTCTGCGGCTGGCCGCCGTCACCTTCATCCACCGTCACGGCCACCGGCCCTCGCGGTGGCACGGGCAGTCGCACTGCGATCGTGCGCCACGCCGGGTGCTGCTCGGCCGCGCGGGTGATGAGCACGTCGAGTGCCATGTGTCCGTTCGCTCCGGCGTCCGGGCGCGCGATCGGTTCTTCGGTGCGGCGTCTCTCGGCGGGTCCGGCAGGCGCACTGCGCGGCGGCGGCGGCTGTTCGCCCGTGAGGCGATAGACGAGATTGGTGGCCCATGGATAGGAGATCACCACACCGCTCCATACGATCACCAGGAGCGGAAGCGCGGACCACACGCCGATGGTGTTGTGCCAATTGAAGTCGCGGGCCCTGGACGACAGGCCGCCCTTGAACCAGGCGATGCTCCGCAGTTGCGTCCGCGTGAACTTTCTCGGCCACCAGAGAAACGGTCCGCTGACGACGATGACGAAGAAGGCGAGGTTCGACGCGCCCGTGATCATCCGTGCGGTCGCCCGGTTCTCATCCGACGCGCCGAGCCAGCGATGCCAGTCGGTGACGCGCCGAAAGAATGCGCGCACGCCCGGGGCGCCTTCGCCCAGCACATCACCCGTATAGCTGTTGATGAAGAGCGTTCTCTGTCCCAGCGTCACTGACGCCGGCGCCATTGGGTCGGACCGCAACGTCACCGTCATCGCGGTCGGCCCCGACATCGTTTCGCCGACCTTTACCACGAGCGCGTCCACCGGCAGACGAGTGGCTGCCGGCGACGGCGGCCCCGCCTGATAGGCGCGCATATCGGACCAAGCGGTAATCTGCCGCTGATAGGTGAGCAGCACGCCCGTGACCGACATGATGAGAATCACCGTGCCCGCCACGACGCCGCAGGTGAGGTGGCTCCAGAACAGGAGCTTGGGAAGATTCATAACTCGGCCCGTTGCCGCAGCAGATTGTGATAGACGCCGGTCAGCTGCACGACGGATGGGTGAGCCGGCACATCGCGTGCGAGCGCTGAATGGCGCGGTCAGGGACAACGTCACACTTGTCCCGGCCCGCGCCATGTCGTCAGAACCGCGTCGTGATTCCGATACGTACCGCGCGTGGTGACCCGGGCGTGATGTTGTTGTTTCCGTTCGCAAAGAGGTAGTAGTCAGCATCGAACAGATTCTCGATGTTCAGCTGGGCGCCGAACTTCGAATTGATTCGAAAGAACGCGGTGGCATCTGTTCGGAAGTAACTGGGCATCACCACGGTGTTGTCCGTCGCGGTGAAGATATCGCTGCGGTAGATGAGGCCGAGGCCCACGCCGAGTCGGCTCGAGACATCGTACCGATTCCACAACGAGAACGAATTCGTCGGCAGGTTCGCGAGCACGGCGCCCGCCAGCACCGTTGCCGATAGCGAGCGGGTAATCTCCCCGTCTTGGTACGCGTACGCACCGAGAACATTCCATTGCGCGGTCGGATTCCCGGCGATGCTCATCTCGAGGCCCCGCGTGCGTTGAGCGTCGACCAGCAGAGACAGCGTTGGATCGTTCGGGTCGGGGACGATCACGTTGCCGCGCTCCAAATCGTAGACCGCCATCGTGAATGAGCTGTTCCGGACGAAGTCCCACTTCAAGCCGACTTCGTAGTTCCGGAACGACTCCGGGTCCAATGCCTGGTTGGTTAGCGAGAGCGAGGAGAGTTGCTCGCCGGCCCGCGGCTGGAACGACATGCTATAGCTGGCATAAATGGAGACAGGTACGACCGGCTTGTAAATCAGCCCCAAGCGGGGCGAAGCGTGGCCGTCGTGACTCGAGAAGTCTGCGTTCGTGCGATTGTTGTGGAAGCCCACGTTGAAGTCGTCATAGCGCAGGCCGATGACCGCTTCTACGTGCCGGGACAGCGTCACCTGGTCCTGCACATAAAACGCAGCGACGTTTGCCACGCCAGCGTTGTCGGCATCCGTGGCGTTCTGACGGAACTCCATCGGCAGGGAGGTCGTCGGGGCCGTGACCGGCAGTGCCAGCGTGGTGGTCGTCGGGCTGATCGTCGTGAAGAACGCGGTATTTCTGAAGTTGTCCGTCTCCTGACGACCGAGTTCCATGCCGACGAGCACGGCATGGGCGATGCGTCCGGTCCGCCGCTGGGCCGTCAGATCGGTTTGATTGAACAGGTTCTGCCGCTGCGTCGCGTTGTTGTAGCCGGAGATACTGACGGTCGTGCCGGCCGCATTCACGGCGCCAGGGAAGATGTTCTGATAAGTCTTGTCGTAGTCGGCGTAGCTCGTGCGGTTTCGAAGCGTCACTCGATCGCTGAACCGGTGTTCGACGAGGCCGAAAACCGAGTTCACCGTAGCGACGCTGTTGCTCTCGGGCGCATTTCCGAAAAACGTCGACGCATCGGTGACGAATGGCATCCCTTGATACGAAGGAATGCCACGGTCGGCCGTTCGATCGTCGTGGAAGTACTCGTATCCGCTCCGCACGACAGTGTTCGGTCCAACCGACACAGACAGCGTCGGATTGATACCAGAGCGTTCGAGTCCGACTCCTGATCGATACGTGTCTGTGTTCTCGTACACGCCCGTCAGGCGGAGCGCGACTTTCGAATTGAGCGGGCGGTTCAGATCGGTCGAGATTCGGCGATTCTCATACGATCCCACCTGCAGCGCCACTTCGTTCCCCGGCGTCCAGTCGGCGACGCGTTGGACGCGGTTGATGACCCCGCCGACACCGCCGCGGCCAAAGATCATCGCATTCGGTCCCTTGAGAGCTTCCACACGTTCCAGGTTGTAGACGTCGCGATAGTACTGAACATCGTCCCGCACGCCATCGACGTAGAAATCGGCCGTCGAGCTGTTGCCTCGAAACACCGGCGTGTCGCGATTGCCCTCGCCCTGGGCATAGCCGATCCCTGGGACGAATCGCACGACATCACCCATGCTCGTCATGTTGAGCGCCGCCATCGTCTCCTTCGACACCACGGTGATGGCCTGCGGCACGTCTCTCAGCGGTGTGTCAGTCTTCGTCGCGGTTCGAATGCGATCCGGTGTCCCTCGCACGAGGACGTTTTCGGAGAGAGACACCGGCTGCAAGACAAGCCGCACGTTAGTGCGCGCGGTGGTCACATCAGCCGTTGCTGGCGAGAACTGATCGAACGTGGCCGTTAACGAGACGGGCCCCGCCGGGACCCCTTCAAACGTGAAGCCGCCTGCGGCATCAGTTGCCGCCTGTTGCTCGGTGGCGCCGGTCTTCAGAGACACCGTCGCACCAACGACGGCGCCGCCCGTCGAGTCAACGACGAGGCCGGTGATCGTGGGTGATGGGGATTGGGCGGCGAGGGCCAGGGGAGATATCAAGAGTGCCAGAAGGCCGATCAGTGAGCGACGCACAATAACCAGATTCATGACGCTCTCCCTAAAGGCGGGCCACCTTTGACGCACCAGGGCAGCCGAACAGTGAAACTGGGACTCAATCTCATAGATGGCACACTATATAATCGAAATGTTTGGCATATCAAGCTAGGATTTTATATAGTGAACGCCATGGAAACCTGGAAGGAGTTCGACGCCAACGAGTTAACCCACAGTGCAGCGCATCACCTGCTCGCGATCTACGAGGTGGGTTTGCCGTACGGGGGCTGGGCGCGCGTCTCGGATATTGCCCGTCAGCTTGACATCACGCGCGGAAGCGTCTCCGTCACGCTGCGCGTCTTGAAAAAGCGCGGGCTCGTCGAAACGGACGACCATCACATGGTGAAGCTGTCGGGTCGCGGCTTGAGAGCAGCGCAGGCGGTGATGGCGAAACGCGTGGTGGTCAAAGCCTTTCTCTCGGATGTGCTGAAGACCCCCGCGCCGCAAGCGGACATCGACAGCTGCAAGATCGAGCACCTGATCAGCGACGTGACAGGACAACGCCTCGCCCGATTCACGCGGTTCCTCACATCGGACGATCCCGTGGCACAAGCATTCCTCGCGCGTTTTCGCAGCACGCATGGTGAATGTCCCGCGAGTCGGACCTGCGATGTCTGCAAGGGACACTGCCTCGCCGACGAATTGGCGCGCGCCATCTGAGAACCGCCGTGAGTAGCCCTCGAACAGACGTCGTCAAGGATCTGAATCGCCTGATGGCCGAGGAGACCGAGGCGTTCCTGCGGTATTTTCAAATGCGCTTCCGTGTTCAAGGGAGGGGCCGCCGCGCGGCGGAGAAATTCTTCGCGGAGGCGCTGCGAGAGACGCTGGAACACGCCGAAGCCCTTGCTCAACAAATTCAATCGCTCGGACACGTGCCGATCCTCCATCTCGATCTCGCACTGGACGGCGACCGAATCGGTGCAGAGGAAGCGCTGGCTGAGGCGATCGAGATCGAGCAACAGGCGTTGGACGCGTACAAAGAGTTTCTGCCGCAGGTGGCAGGTGACCCGGTGTTGGAAGAGTTCATCCGGAAACAAATCGAGGTCGAGAGGGCACATCTGGAGGAACTGCACAAGGTGCTTCGCCTGCGCGGCTCGTTGGAATTGGTTGAAAAGCCCACCGAGTAGCTGGCGGCCGGCAATCGGGCTGAGCGCGGATACCGTTCATGACAGTCGACCGAAAGACCCTGAAGCCATCTGCTTGGCAAGCCATCGACGCCGAAGCGTCGATGTTGATGAAGCGCGGCATGAGACTTGTCGGCGAAGCCAACCCAGAGGCCATCGCTGAGGCCTTGAGGGGCATACAGCATCGTCAGCCAGGATGTCGACACGAGCCTCCAACCGGCGTAGCATATGGCTGAGCTTGGAGAATTCTGATCGAGTACGCAGCACCGGACGGTTTCCGCACCGCGTGGGCACTGCCTGCGTGGCCGTGCTGCTGTTGATTACGGCTGCGGGCGCTGAGGGGCCACGGTCCGGCTCGGCTACCCTGACGGTAGACACCGACCCCGCCGGCGCGCATCTCTTCGTTGACGGCCGCTACGCGGGCCAAACGCCAAGAGAACTGTCAGGCTTGCCGATCGGCACCCACCGCATCAGGCTGGAAAAGCCGGGGTACCTCGAGAACTCACGCATCATCGACGTGCGCAATGCGCACTCCAGCCGCGTGCGCGTCACGATGACTCCGATTGGTGAGGCCGCGGAGCAAGTGATAAGCGGCAGCGGCGGTGCTGGCGGTCTGGCCTCGAATAAATGGCTCTGGGTTGGCGTGGCTGGAGCCGTCGGCGGGGTGGCTGCGGTCACGCTCACGGGCAAGACGAACGCTGCTCCGTCAATCGGCTCGGTGACGGTCGATCCCCCGTCCGGGCTGCAGGGAGCGACAGACATCAGCTTCTCGGCAACAGGCGTGAGCGATCCGGACCGCGACACCTTGACCTACAACTGGGAATTCGGTGATGGCGCCACCGCCACGGGCGTCACGGCGACACATAAGTACGCCACGGCCGGAACATTCTCGGCCACCCTCAACGTGAGCGACGGGAAACATACTGTTTCAGCACGCGGCTCCGTGGGCATTGTCTCCTTGACCGGCACGTGGCGCGGCAACAACGCACCGTACACGGTCACCATCACCCATGCGGGCTCAGTGGTGACGGTCGTATGGGACGATGTGTCTGGCGGTCTGAGCCGCCGCTGGACCGGTTCTGGCAGTGTGACGGCTCCCAGAAACATGTCGGTGGTGTTGACTCCCGCGCTGAACGCAAGCAGTCCCCTCTCGTTGAGCGCAACGTTGGACTCGACTGGCAACGTTCTCACCGGAGCCGTGACCGGCTTCAGCATACCGTTCACCCTTGACGTGCGGCGACAATAGACCATGATCGCTGCCATCCCTCCATCGGAACCGCCGCCCCCATCGACACCATCGGACCCGACGAAGTGAACGCGCTGATCTCGCGCGGCGAGGATCTCGTGATCGTCGACGTGCGCAACGCGCGAATCCTCGACAAGCAGGGATGGATCACCATGCCGTCCGCCACGCTGATTCCGCTCGAGGAGCTCGAGACACGCGCCGCTGAGCTCCCCAAGGACAAGCTGGTCGTGACGATGTGCATGGCGGGTTTCCGGTCGGAGCCGGCGCGAGAGTTCCTGAAGCGAAACGGTTTCGAGCGCGTCGAGATGGCACGCTTCGACGAGTACCTCGCGAAGGGACACCCGACCGTACCGCTCGAGCACCCGGCGAAGTAGTTGCGATTTCAAAACCGACGTGGGGTCCGCCTTTAGGCGGACCTGAAGTCCGGCTGAAGCCGGGCCACAGTTTTTGCCACCGATCCGTTCTCAGTTGGGTTGCAAGGCTGTCCGGTCGGCCTTCACCACCTCACCGACAAGAAACACGTAGAACGCCGCGCTCTACCATAGCGTGCGAACAGCAGCGCTCTTACGCATCGGCCGGTCAGAGGTGATGAGGGTCAGGTCGTGCAGCCGCGCCGTGGCAGCGATCAGACGATCAGCCGGATCCGGTGGAAACGCATCGCCCAACTGCTCCGATTCGATCGCCACGTCCACCGTAAGTGGAAGCACTTCAAGGTGTGGAGATGCGGCGGCCGCGCGCAACCAAAGCGGCCACGGCCCGAAGCCTTTGTTCACGACGATGCGACCGCGTGCGAGGTGCCATGAGGCTTCCTTCAGCGAAATCGCCGCGAGACCGACGTGCTCGTCCCCCGACACGGTACGCAATGCGGCGCGGGAACGGCGGCTGAGACGCGGATCGTCCAGTACCGACCAGATCCACGCCTGCGTATCGAGCAGGTACCTCACAGCGCGTCGGTGAACCAGGCCTGCGGAGAAGCGATGGGGGCTTCGATGTCCCCCCGGACTCGCGCCGTGCCGGCGAGGCAGCCGACGAGCGCTCCGCCGCGACCGGTCGCGGCCCGGATGGGCACCAGCTTTGCGACCTCGCGGTCGCGGTTGAGGATGACAACGGTCTCGCCATTCGCCGCCCGGCGGATCAGTTCGCTCGCCCGGTCGCGAAATTTGCCGATCGTCACACGTTTCACGGTACCGATATCTTAGCCATCTTAGTTGGCCAAGTCCAGCTTCCGCCACTTAGCGGATATAGCCCAGTGAGCGCAGCCGCTCGAGCTGCTCGGGCGTCAGCGCCGTCTTCGCACCGGGCTTGAACCTCTTCGCCAGCAGCTGATGATCTTTCCAGGTGTCCTCGAGGAACTTCGTGTACTTCTTCACGAGATCGGGATGCTCGTCATTGACAGGCACGATGCAGATCGGGTCATTCCACAGGTCGAACAACAGGAGGGGCCACGGTCGCCGCCGGGTCGGATCTCTGTCCGGCGGGCCGATCAGCATCGACGCGCCCCAGCGTCCGTCGACGACCTCGAGTCGTCCTTCCAACTCGCGGGTCTCAGGGTTGCGTTCGAACATGTCGAGGATGACAGGTTGTGGCGTCCAGCCGCGTTCGCCCCGCAGGAGAGGCGCGAGTGATCGTCCCTGGGAGACGTCGGCCTTGGGCAGGCCGGCCAGATCGAGGACCGTCGGCAGCAGATCGATCAGCGAGACGGCCGGTGCGAATCGCAGGCCGCCGGCGATACGCGCGGGCCAGGAGACGATTAGCGGGACACGACTGATCGATGGCCTGAACATCGGCGTCTCGAGCGCCCAGGCTGGAGGCGGCGCAGCCAGCATTCCAGCGGCCATGTCTATATCTGTTGCGTTATTGATGCTGTGGTCGGCGGTGACGATGAGGAGCGTGTTGTCCCATTCGCCGGTCGCTTTCAAGCGATCGATCAGCCGCCCGAGCTGGTAATCGTTGTGAGCGAGCGACTGGTCGTACATGCCTTGCACCAACTGATAGAACGCGTGGCGGTCGATACCGGTGGTCTTGAATCCGGCGTCGAAAACGTCCCACCCGCCTGCGGCAACAAGTTGCTCACCCCATTGCAACAATCTCGCGCGCTGCTCGGGCGAGAGAAACAATCCGGCAAAGGCAGGATCGGGGTTGAACGGCCGATGCACATCCGTCGGCTGGAAGTGAACCCAGTAAGGCAGGCCCTGATACGCCTCGCGCCAGCGCCAGAAGTCCTCGTGCAGTGCCACCGAGGAGGTTGACGTATTGGTGGACGCGGTGTCCCGCGTGACATCGGCGCCGCGTTCGAGACCACTGACCGAGGCGGCGTTCGGGTTCGAGGTGAAAACGGCTGTCCTGTACCCGACCTGGTGAAAATGCTCGGCCATCGTGATCGCCTCTGCCGGCACGGGATCGGGCGCGCCGGAGACGTTCCCGAGGACGCTGTTATGGAGGGACGTCATGAACGAGGCGTTGGAGGGTTTGGTCCACTGCGAGCTGCTATACACGCGCTCGAAGACCGCGCCTTCCGCCGCAAGACGTTCGAGGTTCGGCGTCGTTCGCCGGCTGTAGCCGTACACGCTCATGTAGTCGGCGCCGGCGCCGTCGATGACGTAGAGAATCACGTTCGGCTTGCTGGTGCGCGCTGAGCCGCTCACCGTCGGCGTGGACCAGAACGCGACCGTCGCCGGAGTCGCTGCGTCTGCTTGGAGTGTCAGCGTGATGGTCTTGCCGGCAAACTCTTTGAGATTGACGACGCGGTCGGCCCATTGGTCCGGATTCGACCAGGACTCGTGAAGCAGCGTCTTGATGTCGGTCCCCGGCACGCGCGCAGCAACGCGAAACTCGGCGCTGGCGCCTCGCATGACACCCAACCCGACCTCGAGCTGTCCCCCGTCTGGCACCGCGACCTGAAAATCGATTCGGGCCGGCGCATGAACGAAGACGCCGCGTCGAGATCCGCCAGCCAATGGCAGCGTGCGAAAGCCGAGTCGCTCGCTGGCATAGACTGCCATCTTGGGCACGACGCCGATCGACAGGATGTCGATGCTGCTAGGCTCGGGAGCGACCAGTCGAAACCCGAACTGCCCCCACGAAACATCGTCAGTGGTGCGGCGACGCCAGTTGTCGGCCCGAAACTGGTAGGCGTGAATGGCCCCGTCTGACACCAGGGGGACGGCGTCACCGAGGCCTTCAAATGGATTGGGCGCGGCGGCGGCCACGCCGCGAGTCTCGCGAAGATTGAAGCCAATGGTCAGTCGACCCGCAGTGTTCGTGGCGCGCGCGCGGACAACCACGAGCGCCCAGTCATCCGGCCGCCAGTCGGAAACGTCGACATAGAAGAAACCGGGAAGGTCGTTCGAGCCGAGGCGCTTGCCTTCCGCCAGCGTCACGCGCAACGCCTCTCTGGTCTGCGTCAGTTGGACGGTGTTGTACGCACGATTCGCCGGCGCGGCCGCCTTCCATCCCGGCTGTGGTCGATCGAAGAGCCATTCGACGGTGGCCGGCATCGTCGTTGGCAGCGCCGAGCCCTCGATGCGTGCCGCCTCGAGATGATCCTCGAGGTGCAGCGGCATGTCGGCGGTCAGGACGCGCGAATCTTCGCCTGACCGGGCGCACGACGCGGTCCAAAGAATGACCGGCAGAACACACAGGGACAGGCGACCGGACGGACAACGAAACGGCATCGGCTTGGACCCTCGTCGCCCGTCGCGGTTATTCGATTGTGGCGGATGGCGAGGGGAGCATACAGCAGGACTGCCGTTCCGGGACAGTCACTCATTTCGGTTGCAATGCCGTCCGGTCGGCCTTTGCAACCTCACCGACAAAAAACGCGTAGAAGCGCGACGCCCGCTCGAGCCCGGGCGTCGAGATGGTGTCGAGCGTGTCGCCGCTGGTGTGATACATCGGGCCGGCGTGAATCGCCTGGACCCGCGGGACGCCGAGCGGAGCGTAGCCCCCGAGATCGCCGGCGGTCGAATTGGAAAACTGCGGACGCAGGGCGAATCCATAGCGCTGCAT
Source organism: uncultured Acidobacteriota bacterium (assembly GCA_963770995.1). Lineage (GTDB taxonomy): Bacteria > Acidobacteriota > Vicinamibacteria > Vicinamibacterales > CAVVIG01 > CAVSWN01. The sequence goes on from CAVYRS010000002.1 coordinate 201,634, forward strand.
GCCGCGCCTCGCGATGTCGGCGATGGCCGGCGCTTCGTTCGAGATCCCGAAACCCATCGGCTGCTCGCCCGCTTCGACGCGGAACGGATCGTTGCGGAAGTACAGCTGCGCGATGTGCTCGAGATTCAGCACGAGCACCGCTTTCTTCACGAGCATCCGGATTCATCGTCACCAGATTGCCGGGCCGTTCATGCCGCCGCCGTGATGGCCGCCGCTGGCGACGAAGAGCAGCGTTCGCTCCGGCTGTGGTGCCTTCGCGAAGTGACGCGCCAGCGCCACCAGCACCGCCAGACCGTCGCCGTTGTCTCCGGCGGCATCGAACCACCCGTCGGCGTGCGCGTTGACGATGACGATCTCGTCGCTCGCGGCGGCCCGGGACGATGCCGATCGTGTTGTGCCCCTGCAGGCCCTGACGCATTTCGGTGTCGAGCCTGATCGCGACGCGCAGAGTCCGCTGCCGCTCCCGCACGCATTCGCGCGCTCCGCCACAGCCTTCAGGAATCGCCCGTCGTCGGTCCCGAGATTGAAGCAGGGCACGCCGCAGTTGCTGAAATCGCGGACGTGCATGTTGCCGGCCTGCTCGACCACGTTGAGAACAGCGACGGCGCCGCGCTTCGCGAGCTCACGGGCGCGTTCCGTCGTTCTCGTGCGCTCGGAGAACGCACCCGCCTGCGGGTGCAGCGTCTGGACGGCGACCTTGCCTTTGACGTCCACATCGGGAAGCGTCGAATCGGTGGTGGCGCCGACGAAGACCAGCGGCGCCGTCGATGGGACCGCTCTGAAGCTGCGATCCGCTCGTCGGAAACGCCGACTCGAGCACGACGTCACGACTGCCGGGTCCGGCTTCCGGCGTCGCGAGCAGTTTCACTTCCCACGACTTCGGGTACCACGTCGGCCTGCGTGGAGGCATAGGTTTGCGTCTGCGGCGTCGCGCAGTCCGGCGGCCTTGAACTGCTGCAGCACCCACGCGTGCGTCTCGTCGGCCGCGCGGAATCCGGTGATCCGGCCCCACGCCTTCTCGCCCCGCGCGCGATCGGCGCGCGAGATGCCGACGATGGCTTCGAGATGTTTCCGCACGGCGGCGCCGGTCAGCTCGGCATGGCCCTCTTCGCCCGGTGGGACGATGGCCGGCGCCGGCTTGACCGTGGAGACATCGAGGATCGGGCGATGCGGATCGCCGAGGCCCGTGGGCAAGGCCACGCCAAACCACGGCAGAGCAAGGCTGAGAAGCGCGTGTGAGAAACGCATGACAGCTGGAGATGCTACCAGCTCCATCTGGTGGTGCAACTCGTATAATTCGCCCACCTATGCGCGCATTTCTCATCGCGGTTCCGCTGATCGCAGGTCTCATCAGCACGAGTCCGCCGCTCACGGCGGCGCCCGAGGACGCGAAGGTGACGCCCGGCGAATTCGTGATCGAGCATCCGACGCTCATCAACCTCGGCTTCGAATGGCACATCGACGGCGACGCCAATCGGAACGCGAGCGTCGACGTTTCCTTCAGGAAGCAGGGCGAGAGCGCCTGGCACAAGGCCCTGCCGCTGGCGCGGCTCCACGGCGAACAGGTGTTCCAGCGGAACGTGTTCAATCTCGTCACGCCGAACATGTTTGCCGGCAGCATCCTGGATCTGGAGCCGGGCACGGCGTATGAGGCGCGCTTCGTCATCACCGATCCCGACGGCGTCAACGGACCTGCGGCCGGCGCGACCAAGATTGTGACCGTGCGCACGCGTCCGGAGCCGATGCCGGCCTCGGGCGGCAAGACGTATCACGTGTACCCGACGAAGTGGCAGGGACCGAAGACCGAGCCGGCCTTCGAAGGGATCATGTGCGCCTACAACTACTACTGCGGCGCCGGCGATACCGCGCCCGGTGGACGTCCCCGCGTGAAGCCGGGCGACACGATCCTGGTCCACGCTGGAACCTACGCGTATCACTACGAGTTCTACGCCAACAACACGCAGATCAACGCGACCACTACGTTCGAGGGCACGTACTACCTGACGGCCGATGGGACGCCAGAGAAGCCGATCGTGATCAAGGCCGCCGGGGACGGCGAGGTGGTGATCGACGGCCGCAACAGCTTCAACCTCTTCAACGTCAAGGCTGCCGACTACAACTACTTCGAAGGCATCACGTTCAGGAATACGCAGATTGCGATCTGGGCCGGGACGCAGTTCGTGGCCGGGTCGAAGGGGCTGACGGTGAAGCGCTGCCGGTTCGAGGACGTCGGCATGGGCGTGTTCTCGAACTACTCAGGGTCGAGCGATTTCTACATCGCCGACAGCGTGTTCCTGGGCCGCAACGATCCGAAGCACCTGACCGGGTGGAACGGCGCGTTCTGGCAGCAGTTCGCGAACGTCGAGGGCCAGGAGTTTCCACCGGTGATGAAATCCTATACCGCCATCCGGCTCTACGGCCCCGGCCACGTCGTCGCCCACAACTACGTCGCGCATTTCCACGACGGCATCGACACCGAGATGTACGGCATGCCGGATGGATCGCATCCGATCGACGGACCCAACTATCCGCCGCGCGAGTTCTGGGACCGCCGGCCAACGGCCATCGACATCTACAACAACTACATCACCAACGCGCACGACAACTCGATCGAGATGGACGGCAGCATGCACAACATCCGCGTGATGCGGAACCTGCTGATCAACTCGGCGTCGCATCCGATGAGCACGCAGCCCTCCACCGGCGGGCCGATCTACTTCATCCGCAACATCGCCTATCACGCGCCCGGCGGATCGACGCGGTTGACGGCCGGCTCGCCGGGCGTGTTCTTCTACAACAACACGATCCTGACGGAGACCAACGGCGGCGCCTCCGCCAACGTGCATTGGCGCAACAACCTGATGCTCGGACAGAACGCGCAGGCGGCGATCTTCAGCGTCAACACCAACACCAACTACAGCTCGTCGGATTACAACGGCTTTCGTCCGAACCCGGGCAACGAGTCGTTCCAGTGGAACTCGCCGCCGGCGAGCCGTGCCGATGATCCTCGCCGACGGCACCGGCAGCACGAAGCTCGAGACGCGCAAGTTCGCAACGCTCGAAGCCTACGCGCAGGCCACGCAACAGGATCGGCACAGCGTGCTCGTCGACTACGACATCTTCATGAAGGTGACGAAGCTCGACGCGAAGGATCTCGCGACCGTGCAGCGTCTGTACAAAGCCGAGGATTTCGACTTCAGACTTCGGCCGGGATCAGCGGCCGTCGATCGTGGCGTTGAGCTGCCGAACATCACCGATGGGTTCACTGGTCAGGCACCGGATCTCGGCGCCCTCGAGGTTGGCCGGCCGGCGCCGGTCTACGGACCGAGACCTCGCTAAGCCTTGAATCACCTTGGCGGCTGTGGCCGGTTCCGATCACTCCCTTCGCACGGGTATCCAGTGGATCGACGCGGGTCGCAGTCGCGCCGGCAGGTAGCTCGCCAGCACGGTGACGACGGTGAGGAGCGCAGCGACCGCACCGAGCGTCGTTGGATCGGTCACGGCGACGCCGAACACCAGACTCGCGAGGCTCCGGGCCGCGGCAATCGCAGCGGCGACCCACACGCGATCCCGACCGTGACGACGATCAGCCCGTGTCGCAGGAACAGTCGAAGGATCTGACCACCCGTCGCACCGAGCGCCATTCGCACTCCGATTTCCTGCCGACGCTCGGCCACGCCCTGCGCGATCACGCCGTAGACGCCGATCGCCGCCAGAAGAACCGCGACGACGCCGAAGACCGAGAGCACGACCATCGCGATGCGGCGGCGACTGGACGCCTCGCGCATCACCTGATCGACGGTCCGGTCGTTGAAGACCGGAATGGTGCGATCGAGATCGTGAACGGCCGCCTCGAGCGACGAAGTGGACACGGGCTCTCGCGTGCGGGCAATCGCGATCACCGTCGTCCGCGGCTGCTGGACGATCGGCATGAACACCTGCAGCGGCGTCTCCTGATCGACGCCGTGCTGCTTGATGTCGCCGACGACGCCGACGATGGTGCGCCACGGTCCGTACGGCTCGGACGGCAACCCCTGTCTGACTTGCTGCCCGATCGGATCCTCGTTCGGCCAGTGCTTCCTGGCGAGACTGCTGGTGACAATGGCGACCGGCATCGAGTCGGGCGTGTCCGTTCGGTCGAAGTACCGTCCTTTGACGAGGGGATCCGAGCGTCTCGAAGTAGCCGGCGGTCACCGGCACCATGCCGGCATTCGGAAACTCGCCGATCGACGTCCAATGCTCCGCGGTCCTGCCGGGGAAATTGAACACGTTCCACCAGTTCGAGCCGAGAGTCGGGAGCGAATACGTGACCGCGGCGTTCTCGACTCCCGGCACGGCGCGAAGGCGTTCGACCACCGCGTCGTAGAACACCTGCTTCCGGCGTCGGGCCACTGCGGGCCCGTCAGCGAGAACGTGACCGTCTGGAGGTTGCGCGGATCGAAGCCCGGATCCACGTGCGCGAGCCGAAGCATCGTGTGCACCATCAGCCCCGATCCGGAGAGCAGCACCGTCGCGACGGCGATCTCGGCGATCATCAAGGCCCGGCGCAGTGAGACGCCGAGCGGGTCGACCGCGACTCGACCGCACGACGAGCTCCTGACCCCCGACACCGGAAGCTCTGACGGCGGGCACGATGCCGAACACGAATGCGCACGCGCAACTGAACAGCGTCGTCCACGCAGCACCACGAGGTCCAGATGGACTCGTCGAGACGCGGCAGCTCGCGCGGCGCGAGCGCTGACGAGACCGGCGAGGATCGCCGCACCGGCCAGCGCGCCGAGCACGCTACCCGTGACGACGAGCAGCGCCTGTTCGATGAGGAGCTGGCGGATCAGGCCGATCGGCTGCCGCCGATCGCCGCGCGGATGCTGAACTCGTGGGCGCGGACGGCGCTCTTGTTCAGCAGCAGCGTGGCGAGGTTAACGCACGCGATGAGCAGAAGCAGCATGACGGCGCCCGCGAGAACGGTCAGCGTTGGCGCCAGTCCGCGTCGACGCGGTCGGCGAGCGCGACGAGCGGCACCCGCTCTTGCGGCCGTGTTCCAGCCACCGCGGCGCGATCGTCTGCTCTCCGTGCGGGCCGACGTGACGCTGACGCCTGCTCTCAGCCGGGCGACGGCGTACAGAGTCGTGTCGCGTGTTGCGCTCTGCATCCCTCGGTAGTTCGCCGCGACCTGCGGCTGAGCAGGATGTACACGTCCGCCAGCGTCATGTAGCGAAAGCCCGGCGGCAGCACGCCGATCACGGTGAACGGCTTGCGGTTGAGCGAGATCGTCCGGCCGATCGCTGCGGCGAGCCGCCGAGCTCGCGCATCCAGAACGCGTGGCTGACGACGGCGGTCGCGGCGGCATCGGGCGCGCGTCGGCTTCATCGAAGAGCCGACCCTGGAGCGGCGGCACGCCGAGCACCTGAAAGAAGTTCGACGTCACGCTTCGGGACTCGAATCGTCGCGGGATCTCGACCGCTGGTGACCATGACCGCGTCGGCGAGCGAGCCGGCGAGGCCGTCGAACGAGCTGGCGCGACTCCGCCAGTCGTCGAAGTTCGGCCAGACGACGCCGGCGCCTTCGTTCTCCGCCACGAAGACCAGCCGCTCGGCGTTCGGATACGGCAGCGGCCGCACCAGCACGGCATAGGCGATCGAGAAAATCGCCGTGGTCGAGCCAATCCCGAGGACGAGCAGGGTCAGCGCCGTGACCGTGAACCGCGGTGCGACGCCGGAACACGCGGACGGCGTATCTGACGTCGCGCCACGCCGGGTCGAGCCAGGTCGCGCGGACAGCACGGGTGGATTCGATCGTCTGCGTCAGACCGCCCAGATCGCGGAGGGCGAGGCGGCGTGCCTCTTCGGGCGGGACTCCCCGAGATCGGATGCGCCTCGATCTCGCGTTCGAGGTGGTCGCGGAGCTCCTCCGCGATCTCGCCTTCAATGTGGCGGCGACGGAAAAGCCCACGCAGTGAGGCGAAGAAACGAGCGATCATCGGCCCACACGCAGGACGCGCCGCATCGACAGCGCGAACGCCTCCCACGTCGCGGTCTCCTGGTTCAGACGCTTCCGACCCTCCCGGCGTAATCGTGTAGACCCGCGCCCGCCGGTTGTTCTCGGAGGCCGTCATCTCGGACGTCACCTCGCCGCGCATCTCGAGCCGGTGAAGCGCCGGATAGAGCGAACCCTGGCTCGTCTTCAAACCGTCCTTCGACATCTGCTGCAACCGGGACGCGCTGGTGATCGGCCAGTTGGCGCTGTCGCTGCTGGCGCTCGTCGGCGCGGGTCTGTTCATCCGCAGCCTGCAGGAAGCGCAGCGGCTGAATCCGGGATTCCGCACCGAGGGCCTGGCGGTCATGTACCATCAACGCCGATCTTCGGTCGAGGAGCGCGACGGCCGCGCGCGCAGGTGATGGAGTTCGTGGACGGCCCGAACGGCGGGGCAGCTCGCGGTCGGTCGATGCCGTCGACGACGCGCTGCCGCGGCGTGCAGTCGCGCAGGGCCTGGGGCGGCGACGAACACGGGCATCGTTCAGCGATCGAAGGCCGCTAACGGCAGGGTCCGCGCCGAGGGCCGCGAGCTGTCGACTCGGAATGGCGACAGCGTTCGTCCCGCTGCAACGGCGTCTGGCCCGGTGACTTCGCCGACGGTCGGCATCCCGGTGCTACGACGGACGCGGCGTCATCATCGGGACCGCCGCATATATGGCGCCGGAGCAGGCGCGTGGAAAGGCGATCGTCAAGCGCGCCGACATTTTCGCGTTCGGCGCCGTGCTCTACGAAATGCTGACCGGCCGCCGGCTGTTTCGTGGCGAGACGGTGCCCGACACCCTCGCGGCGGTGCTGACGCTCGAGCCCGATCTGAGCGCGCTGCCGCCGAAGACGCCGTTTTTGATCAAACGCCTGCTGCGGCATTGCCTGACCAAAGATCCGCGGCAGCGCCTCGGCGACATCCGCGACGCCCGCATCGAGATTGCCGAAGCACGCACGGCGCCCATGAGCAACGGCGCCGATGCCGTTCCGGCGCCGTCGAGGCGGCTGGTCAGGAACCTCGCGGCCGTGTGCGCGCTCTTGTCAGTCGCGCTCGTTGCGGCGGTGTTGTGGAGCTGGCAGCTGGCGCGTGCCGGTCGATCGACACGCCGCTCATGCGGTTCGACACGCAGGTACCTGAGGATTCTCGGTCGGGAACCTGGCGTCGGCCGGGATTTCGCCCAATGGACGCGTGATGGTCGCGACGACTGCCGGTGGTCGAGGTCTGTGGCTGCGCCAGATCGACAGCACCGCTGGCCAGATGCTCGCTGGAACCGAGAACGCCGAATACCCGTTCTGGGCGCCTGACAGTCGCCGCATCGGATTCTTTTCGCGAGGACGCCTGAAGACGGTCGACATCGAAAGCGGCGGCGTGAAGGATCTGGCGGCCGCGCAGGCGCCGCGCGGCGGAGCTTGGAGCCCATCAGACGATCTCGGATCGGTGACGCAGCCGCATCTCTACTACGCGGCGCTCCAGTACTACACGCCGGGCATGACCCTCGCCATCCGCACGTCTGGAGATCCGCAACCCGTGCTGCCCGCCGTGCTCCAGGTGATTCGCCAACTGGACGCGACGATGCCTCTGCCGACGCCGCAGACCATGCTCGAAGTGCTCAGCGGGAATCTGTGGACCGCCCGGTTGGCGGCGCTGCTCCTGGCCGTCTTCGGACTGTTGGCCGTGACGCTGACCACGGTGGGCATCTACGGCGTGATGGCGTACTCCGTCTCGCGACGGACCCAGGAGATCGGCATCCGTATGGCGCTCGGCGCGGCGCACGCCGACGTGATGCGGATGGTCTTGCGCCAGGGTGCGAAGCTGACGCTCCTCGGGGTGGCGATCGGACTGGCCGCCGCGTTCGGGGCGACGCGGCTGATCGCCAACCTGCTCTTCGTCAGCCCCACCGACGGCTGGACGTTTGCCGCCGTCTCGATGCTACTGGCGGCAGTGGCGATGACGGCCAGCTTCCTGCCGGCCCGGCGCGCCGCGCGTGTCGATCCATTGGTGGCGTTGCGCCGCGACTGCTGAGGTGACGCCGGCCCGGTCCGCTCATCGCGGTTAGCGTTTACTATCGCTCCGTGGATGTTATCGACTGGCTGCTCGATTCGGACCCCGCCATCCGCTGGCAGGCGATGCGCGATCTCACGGACGCCTCGCCGGAGGCGGTCGCCGCGGAGCGCGCGCGCGTCCCGCGCGAAGGCGTTGGCGCCGAGATTCTCGCCCACCAGGGATCGGACGGCGCGTGGCACCGCGCCGACGCTCCCGACTGGCTGCCGACCCTCTTCACGTTGCAGCTTCTGCGCGCGACCGGCGTCGATCGCGCCGACCCAGTCGTCGACTCGGCGGTGGCACGCCTCGAGGCGGGCTTCCGGTGGGACGAGGCGTTCGGCAAGAAGCCGTTCTTCGAGGGCGAGGTGGAGCCATGCATCAACGGCGGCACGCTCGCGCTCGGCGCCTACTTCGGGCGCCCGAGCGAAAGCCTCGCGCGCCGTCTCGTCGGCGAGCAGCTCGACGACGGCGGGTGGAACTGCGAAGCGCCGAAGAGCGTGCGCTCGTCGTACCACACCACGATCTGCGTGCTGGAGGGGCTGCTCGAGTACGAGCGTGCGGTCGGGTCCACGCCAGAGATCGCGGCGGCCAGGCGGCGCGGCGAGGAGTACCTGCTCGAGCGCGGTCTCTTCCGACGGCGCTCGACCGGCGAGGTCGCGAATCCGGCGTTCCTGACATTCGCGTTCCCGCCTCGCTACCACTACGACGTCCTCCGCGCGCTCGACTACTTCAGGGCCGCCGGTGTCCAACCCGATGCGCGCATCGGCGATGCCGTGCATGTCGTCGAGAGCCGGCGGCAGGCCGACGGTCGATGGCTCCTCGATCGCTCGCACGACGAAGCGCTCGCCTTCCCGTTCGGCGAGTCAGTGGGCGAGCCGAGCCGGTGGAACACGCTGCGGGCGCTGCGTGTGCTCCGTTGGTACGAGCAGTCAGTGGGTTGATGGAGAGTCAGTGCTATGTGGTCTGACATTCAGCACGCGTTTCGAAACATCGCGAAGAAGCCTGTCTTCTACTCGGTAGTGATTCTGACGCTCGCCCTCGGAATCGGCGCGAACGCGGCCATCTTCACCGTCGTGAACGGTGTGCTCTTGCAGCCGCTCCCCTACCCGCACTCCGAGCGCCTGATGATGCTCTGGACTTACAACCCTCTGCAGGGCATCGACAAGGATGTCGGGACCTACCCGAATTTCGAGGACTGGCGCCGCGCGAGCCAGTCGTTCGAGGGGATGTCCGCCTACTTCGGGGCGAGCGTGACGCTGACGGGGAATGGGGACCCGGCGCAAATCCGCGGCGCCCGCGTCACACCTGAGTTCTTCGACACGATGGGCGTCGTGCCGCTTATGGGACGTGCTTTCAGACCTGCCAACGGTCAAGCGGGCGATGAGCGCGTGGCCATCGTCGCGCACGGCCTCTGGCTGCGGCGATTCGGGGCGGATGCTTCGATCATCGGCCGACCCATCCTGCTGAACGGCGTGCCCCACGAAGTCATCGGTGTGATGCCTGCGAGCTTCAAGCATCCGGCCGACGCCGAACTGTGGATACCTCTCGCGCCGGTCGGTGAGTTCCAGGAGCTGTTCAGCGCCCGTGGATCCTACTGGCTGACGATCATCGGCCGGCTGAAGCCTGGCGTCACACGAGCCGCCGGGCAATCCGAGATGGATGCGATTGCCGCCCGTCTCGAGCAGGAGTATCCGGCGAACGCCGGCATCGGCATCCGGCTGGCGCCGCTGCACGAGGAGCTGGTCGGCGATGTGAAACGTCCGCTGCTCGTTCTGCTTGGCGCCGTCTGTTTCGTCCTGTTGATCGCCTGTGCCAACGTCGCGAACCTGCTGCTCGCACGAGCCGCCTCGCGGCAGCGCGAGCTCGCAATCCGGGCCGCCCTCGGCGCGGACCGCCGCCGGCTGGTGCGGCAGTTGCTGACCGAGAGCGTCGTGCTGGGACTTCTCGGCGGAGCCGCGGGGCTGATGCTCGCCACGTTCAGCACGGATCTGCTGCAGACGCTCGCGCCGGCGGAATTGCCCCGGCTCTCGGACATTGCCATCGACCGCCAGGTCCTGGCGTACGCCGCTGCCGCATCGGTATTCACGAGCCTCCTGTTCGGCCTTCTGCCGGCTCTCCACGCGTCACGACGCGACTCCATTGCGCATCTGAAGGAAGGCGGACGCACGGGGACAGACGGCCGGCGAGGCGGCCGCCTGCGCGCGGCGCTTGCCGTCGCCGAGCTCGCCGTCGCGCTGGTACTGCTCGTCGGCGCTGGCCTGCTCATTCGCACGGTGATCGCGCTGAACAGCGAGGATCCTGGTTTTGCCACCAGAGGCGTGCTGGCGGTGCGCCTGGACCTGCCGTCGGCGGCGTATGGCGAACCGGGCCGCATCAACGGGTTCTACGAGCAACTCATCGAGCGTCTGGATGCCTTGCCCGGCGTCGAATCTGCCGCCGCAGGATCGTCCCTGCTTCTGTCGCGCCTGCCCGCTTCTGCCAGCATCAACATTGAGGGCAGGCCGCCGCTGCCGGCCAACGCGCGGAACGTTCCCGTGCCGTACGATTCGGTCACCCCGGAGTACTTCTCCACGCTGCAGATTCCCCTGCGCAGAGGGCGGATGCTGACCCGCGCCGATGGCGCGCAGTCCCAGCAAGTCGTGATGGTCAACGAGACGTTCGTGAGACGGTTCTTTCCCGGCGAAGATCCGCTCGGCCACCGCGTGACGTTTGCCGACCCCTCGCGGCCCGGCGCTCGGTGGCAGACGATCGTCGGCGTCGTCGCGGATACCAAGCGCGGCGGATTCGAGCGGGAGCCATGGGCGGAAACATACTTCCCGATGAGCCAGGCTCCGGAGCGGCGGGCCTTTGTCCTGCTGCGCACCAAGGGAGATCCGATCACACTCGTCGCGGAGGCCCAGAACGCGGTCTGGTCGGTCGACCGCAATCAGGCGATCGCCAGCATCCGCACCGTACCCGAGCTGCTCGCGCAACGAGAACTGAACCGCCGCTTCACGACGCTGCTGCTCGGGGTGTTTGCGTCGGTTGCCCTCGCGCTCGCGATCCTTGGAACGTACGGCGTCATCGCGCACGGCACCGCGCAGCGAACGCAGGAGATTGGCATTCGCATCGCGCTCGGCGCGGACCGTCGGATGATCCTGCGGATGGTGCTGCTGGGCGGGCTCCGGATCGCCGCTGCCGGCCTCGCTATTGGCGTCTTGGGCGCGCTCGCGCTCACGCGCGTGCTCTCGGGCCTGCTGTTTGGCGTCAGCGCGCGCGATCCGCTGACGTTCGTCGTCGTCCCCGGAGCGCTGCTCGTCGTGGCGCTCGCGGCCTGCTGGATTCCGGCCCGACGCGCCATGCAGGTCGAGCCGGTCAGTGCGCTGCGAGGAGACGCCTGAAGCGGTCCCTATTCCCGCCGAGCCGTCAGCATCACGTTCGGATCCGCTACGGTCAGTTGTGTGATCTTCGCGCCTTCCCTGGCAAAGGCGATTTTTGCGCTCGGGACGCCCGTGGGGAAGAAGACGAGGTTGCCCACGTGATAGAGGTTTTGACGCGCGGGGGCACCCGGGCGCTCAATCACCAACTGGTCGCGCCCCAACATGTCGCGCCGGACCTCGATGGTGAAGTGGTCGCGAGGGCCCGATCCGTACGTGTATTTGCCCACGAGCGCATCGCGGTCCGGCACCGCGAGCGGCGCCGTCGCGGGCTGAACGTCGGCGTCTCCGAGCGCCGTCAGGTATTGGACAACAACCGCCGCATCCGGGCCACCTTGCTTGGCGTGCCACATCAATGTCAGGCCATGCGGGCCCAGGGTTCGCTGAACGCCTGGGCGCGCGGCGATGAACGCCTTCACGACGTCCAGTTGTCCCATCATCGCCGCGGAGAAAATAGTCGGCCTCGCACCATTTGCCAGCAGGAACTCCGCGATCGGCTTGTTGCCGACGTGTGACGCGGCATCGATGCACGCTTCCCAATCGCCGAAGCCCCAGTCGATCGAGGCGCGCGCGAGGGCAGGCTGACGCTCGACCAGTTCCTGCACGCGTTTGAGGTCGCGATGCGAAACGCCCACGACCTCCCTGACCAGCGCAGGATCCTGCGATGGAAACACATCGCTCGCAAAAGATGGCGGCGAGGCCGGCGATTGTCCCCAGGCCTTGGCGGCACACATGGAGACGCCGAGCGCCGAGAGACCTGATGTCAGCCCGAAGAATGAACGACGAGACCACCGCTGTGCCATAGCCACCTCAAATCCTCATCGCGCGCCCGGGGTCGATTAGCGCGGCGCGACGCGCCGGCAGCCAGCTGGCCGCCACGACCACCACCAGGAGCACGACCACGGCCGTCACGAGCGTGACGGAATCCTGCGGCGCCACCCCAAAGAGCAGCGTGCGCGCCAAACGGCTGCTCGCAGCCGCACCGACGAGGCCGATCGTGCCGCCAGCCGCGGCGAGCACCAGCGATTCCATCAGGATCGACCGTGCGACTCGCTGCGGTGACGCGCCGAGTGCCATCCGCAGCGCAATTTCACGGCGCCGCTGCACCACGGTGTAGGCGAGCAAGGCGTAGACGCCACCGGCCGCTGTGATGAGCCCGGCCACCGCGAAGAGCGCAATCAGCAGCATGGCGAATCGATCGAGCTGCACGGCATCGCCGAGCAGCTGTTCCATCGTGGTCACTGAATGAACGGGTTGATCGGGGTCGACACGAAGCGCGCCGGCACGAGCCGTCTGGGCCACCGCCACCGGATCCACGGTCGTCCGCGCGATCACGTTCATGACGAGGTACGGGTTCTGTGAGTGGGGAATGAAAATCTCGGGCACCGGCTCACTTCGCGGCCCGTCGTGACGGGCGTCACGCACCACGCCCACCACTTCATAGGGATAGGGTCCACGCTGGTAGTCGAGCACCAGGTTTCGTCCAACCGGGTTCTCGCTGCCCCACGCGTTTCGTGCGAGCTTCTGGTTGATGATCACGACACGCGGAGCGTCGGCGTCATCACGGTCCGTGAACTCGCGCCCCGCAGTCAGGCGCAGGCCCAGCGTCCCGAAGTATCCGGGTGTCGCCATCCGAATGCTGGCTTCGGACACCTGCGTGCCTTCAGGGCGGGCATGCTCGGGCCAGTACGGCCGGGCGAAGTCGGAGCCGATCGTGCTCATCGGAAGGGCCGTGACGGCGGCCACCGACTCGATCGCGGGAACCTCGCGAAGCGACGTGAGCACGCGGCGGTAGTAGTCGGTCGTCTGCGCGCCAGTGCGATACCGCGCGGCATCGGGCGTGATGCGCATCACGAGAAGGTTGCTCGTGTCGAAGCCCACGTCCACCCGTCGCAACTCCGCAAAGGTCCGGACCAGCAACCCGGCGCCGACGAGCAACATCACCGCGGCCGAAATCTCGGCAACCACCAGTCCTGCGCGCAGCCGGCCGGACGCGCGTGCCGAGACGGCGGCCCCGTCTTTGAGCGCGCCCGCAATCGGTGTGCGGCTGGCGCGAAAGGTCGGCACGGCGTTGCCGACAGCGGTGACGAAGAGCGCGAGCACTGCAGCGAACGACGCCACTCGTGCATTCAGCGCCACTTCGTGCAGGCGCGGAATGTCGGCAGGCGCGATGGACAGCGCCGCATCCACCCACCATGCCGTGAGCAGGATGGCGATGACCGTGGTGACGATCGCGCTCAACACGCTTTCTGCGATCAGCATGCGCGTGACGCGGCTGCCGCGGGCGCCGAGCGCCAGCCGAATCGCCATCTCCCTCGCGCGGGCGACACCACGCGCGATGGCCAGGCTGGCGACGTTGGCGCAGACCAGCAGCAGCAGGCAGAACATCGCCGCAAAGACGAGGAGCAGCTCCAGACGGCTCGTACGGGCGATTTCGTCCGCGAGCGGAAAGAGCCGAATGCTCCAACCGGCGTTCGTGTCCGGATGCTCAGCCTCGATTCCGCTCGCCAGGGTCTGCATCCGCGCTGCCGCGCCCTCGATGGACATCCCAGCTTTCATCCGGCCGACGACGCGCAAGAACCGGGCGTCGCGAGGGGGGCCCTGCGGAAAACGCGCGCCGCGGTACGACACACGCATATCCCACGGCGCCCAGAAGGCGGCCGCCGCGTCGGGCACGACGAAGTCTTCGGGCATGACGCCAATCACGCGCCAGTCGCGGCCTTCCACGTAGACGGTCCGGCCGACGATCTGCGGATCGGCGCCCAGGGTCCGCCACAGGCGATAACTCAGCACGATGACCGGTTCGCTGCTGGACGCCTGCCGCGACGTGATCGACGCCGCGCCTTCGAACTCGTCCGCATGGAAGGTGCGCCCGAGCCGTGGTTGACGACGATACACGTCGAAGAAACCGCGCGTGACATGCACCCCTTTGATCGGCGAGCCGCCGTCGCGTCCCCGGAGCGTGGCCGAGACCGTCATCGAGGCGGTGATCGCATCGAACGCATCATTCCGAGCGACCCAGTCGAGGACAGTGCCCGGGGACGGGCCTTCGCGAATGCGATCCTGCGAGACATTCGACTCCCAGATCATGACCAGCCGATCCGGCTGATCGTAGGGAAGCGGTCGGAGAAGCACCGCGTCGACAAATGCGAAGAGTGTCGTCGTGGCCGCTACGCCAAGTCCGAGGAGGAGCGAGGTGCCGACGGTGACTCCCGGAGCTCGAACCAGCGCCCGCAGCGCCTGTGCGAGATCGTGCCTGGCTCCGACGAAGATGCGGTCCCAAAGCAGCGCGAACCAGGTCGTCGCGAGGGCGACGCGCCCACGCGCGCGAGCAGCCTGGAGCAGTCGTTCGCCGTCTTCACGGATGGCACGCCGATCGCTCGTCATGCGTGGGAGGCCTTTCGCAACGCACGGCTCGAGCGCGCGCGATTGACAATCGCTTCGAGGCGTCGAACCTCCGCATCCAGCACGCGCTTCCCTAGCGGGGTGAGCGCAAAGTACCGGCGCCGCTCGTCGTCTTCGTCAGCGGAGGGGCGCTTGTCCGACTCCACGATCAAGTCGAGCTTCTCGAGCTCGCGAAGCAGTCCGTACAACGCTGCGGGCCAGAGCCGCACCTGGCCGTCGGTTCGCTCCAGGACTTCCTGCATCATGCTGTAGCCATGGCGAGGTCCATCGGCCACCGCCAACAGAATGTGGAGAACTTTGGGTTTGAGCGGCAACAAGCGATCGACGCCTCGAAGTGTGTCGGGCACGGTTCGGTATATATATCAAAGTGTCTATATTCTGTCCAACCTCAGGACTCGTAGCCGAGGACCACCACGCCGGGCGATACTCTAGCTCGCGAGCCGTTCAGCTGCTTAGCGTCTTCGAAAGTGCTTCGATGTCGTTTTCGGCGGCGACGAACGCGTCGACGACGTCAGGATCGAAGTGCGTGCCGCGCTGCGCGCGAATGATGCCGACCGCCTGCTCGTGCGGCATCGGACCGCGGTAGGGTCGCGAGGCGACGAGCGCATCGTAGACGTCCACCACGGCCAGAATGCGTCCACCGATCGGGATTTCTTCGCCTGCCAGCCCCCGCGGATAGCCATGCCCGTCCCACCACTCGTGGTGTGTGAACACCAGGTCCTTCGCGAGACCGAGGATCTCTTCATCCTCGATCAACGACAGCGCTTCGGCGTTGGCTATGGCCTTGTATCCCAGGTCAGGATGTGTCTGCATTTGCGCGTACTCGTCCGGCGTCAGAGGCCCGGGCTTGTTGAGCACCGCATCAGGGACGCCCACCTTGCCGATGTCATGCAAGGGGGCGAGGATGGCCATCAGCTCGATCCTGTCCCGTGTGAGCCTGCCACGGAAGCGCGGTGACTTGGCGAGCAGGCTCGCGACGAGCCTGGTGTACCCCTGCGTCCGACGCGCGTGTCTGCCGGTGTCGATGTCTCGGGCTTCCGTAAGCGACGTCAACGATTGCACGATGAAGCGATATGCCTGCTGTCGCCGCCGCTTCTCGCTCTCCGCCCGTCCTCGTTCGTGCACGACTTTGGCGACGGTGACGACTGCGAGCGACATCGTGGCCGAGAGCGTCGGAAACACCGGCGAGAGGAACGTGTCGCGCGTCTCGAACGACCATAAGGCGAGCGCCCAGGCCAGGACGCAAACGACTGCGGAGCCAAGGCCGCCCCACAACAGCCCGCCCGCGATGGTGAACGCGCCCACCGCCAGCCCCGCGGCCACTGCGGTGCCCAGGTCGTAAACCCCGGCATATGGCGGCAGCGCGATGAACTCACGTCCGAGCAGGCTCTCGGCCACGGTGGCGTGCACATCGGGGCCGGGGTACGACAGGTCGAGCGGCGTTGCCACCTGATTGCTGACGCCCACCGCCGTGCCGCCCACGAAGACGATCTGATCGTCGAACGAGCCAGCGGGAAGCCGCCCTTCGAGGACGTCTGAAGCGCCAACGTACCGGATCGTGCGCCCCGGCCCGCGAAAGCGAAGCAACAGACAGCCGTTCGCATCAAGTGGAATCGTCTGACCCGCGAGGCCGAGCGTGAGCCGATGCCCACTGGTGGCGCTCAAGGTCACCAACCGTGTGCCGCGGACTTGCTGCACCGCCGCAAGCCCGAGCGACGGATAGAGTTCCCCTCGGTACTCCATCATCAGGGGCACACGTCGGACAACCCCGTCTCTGTCACGGCTCACGTTGAGAAACCCCGAAGTTCCCGCCGCCTGGTTGAAAACCGAGAGGCTGCAGATGACGCCGCTCGGTTGGAACAGACGATGCGCGGGTGAGGCCTGGCCTGGAGCCGCTACTTGCACCGCTTGCAGCGGATGCAGATCACAGCTGGTGCCAGCCGGCGCGTCGAATGTAAATGCGTAGCTCGTGACGCTCGGCTGGTGCTCCAGCGCGGCGGCGAGCGTCGCATCGGTCTTGGCGGTGACCTCGCTGCTGTTCCCTGTCCGAGACTGAGCCCGTCCAAGCCGGTCTGGCTCGCTCAGGATGATGTCGAACGCGACCACTCGAGCGCCGAGGTCGCGCAGCCGTTCCACGAGCTGCGCCACCACATCGCGCCGCCAGGGCCACTGCCCCATCTCCGCGATGCTTTTCTCGTCGACGGCGACGATGCTGACGCGGCCCGTCGCGGGCGGCCGAGCCGTACGCCGCAGGAGCTCGTCGTAGGCGCGCAGATCCAGTTGCGCGATGGCCCCAGGACGTACGACCGACAAGACAACGACCACGGCCGCCGCACCGAGCGTGCACAGAAGGATCTGAAGGCTCTTCATTCGTCACCGCACGCTTACGTCGACGCGGCGATTTTTTGGTTCGGGGGTATCGTCCGGCGTGGGCACCAACAAGTCCGCTTCGCCATGCGAGGCCACCGAAACGATGCTGCCGTCGAGACCCGCCGCAACCAGGCGGTCACGAATCATGGTCGCCCGGCCTCGGCCGAATTCAGTATTGGCCTGAGCAGCGCCGGTCGTGTCGGTATGGCCAACGACGGTTACGTCGGGCACTGATCGACTCGTCACGAGAGGCAGAATTTCGGCGAGCAGCCTTTCGCTTTTTGGCGTCAACTGGTTCGAGCCGCTCACAAAGTACAGGAGGAAGTGACGCGGGGCGGGAGGCAGGGCGGCGAGCGCGTCGCCGAAGAGCTGCTGGACCTGATCCTCCGAGAGCCTGAAGACGACGCTTGGGGGCTGCCCCCTCACGATGCGCGTGCCCGTCCGCTTGTGCTTCAATTCGACCGAGCCGAGCGGAGAGGATACGACGGCACGACCGACTGTCTTGGTTTCCGGATCCGCGAGCAGCGCCACGATGTCGCGGATGGGAGGAGGCGTGGCCCGCTGACCGGCGTTCGCTGCTGGCGGAACGATCCTGACAGTGCAATAGCAGCCGCATGTAAACACCACCACCAGCGCGGCGCCGGCAAGACGCATCAAAAGCCCTCGGCCTGAACAACTAAATGCGTGCCGCGAACGCCGATGATGGTCGCCGGGGTCTCGATGCGCACCGCATCGGGCCGCAGCTGGCCGATCCGGCCCGTGACGAACGCGGCGAGGCCGCGCAGCAGCTTCATGACGAGCGCAAGTTCTCCCTCGGCGGGAGAGAACTTGAACTCGGAGAGACCCATCTCGCTGTTCGGACCGAGCGAGATTCGCGTGTCGTCTTTGAGCGTGACGCCGAGACGACCGTAAGCTCCGGTGCGAAGCCCGTCTTGCTGGTAAACGGCATCGCCAGGACGAGCCGACATCTCGACGCCGCCTCGAATGATGAGGGCAGCGCCGGTGACAAGCTTGACGTATCCCGCCGGCTTCTCCTGGGCCTCGAGGGGCGCGGATACAACTAACACCACCAACACAACGCTGAATATCGAGGCAGTCATCCGCAGGACAGCGAGATGCATGTTCAACGCCATAGAAGGCGAAATGTCAGGCGGCCGTCATGACCTCGAAGCATCGTCATGACGGCGATCGGCGCGCTCGACGGGGTGAACGCATTTCCCAAGCAAAACGGTTCTCACGGCGATTCCCGTAGTCACGACATTTCGTAACTGCGCACCGATGGGCTGTGTCGTCCACGATGGATGATTCGGTTGAAAGGCTGACCAGCGCGAGAGGTGTCGCGAGATGCCGCGGAACACATGTGGAGGAGATGTCATTATCTTATCGACGACGATTGACAGCGGTCACTCACGTTAAGGACACTCACGTGCGCCGGCCCGGTGTGGTCAGCAAGTGCCTGATGACGATCGGAATCGCGTGTCACGGCTGTGTGCGGACGTGGGACGGCCGCGTCCCAAGCCCGCACGGTCGCACCACCGTCCGCCCGGCTACCCCGTCGTAGTCAACGGGTTACAGCGCCCGGCGTCGGCATGATTGCTGCCGTTGCAGCGCCCGGATCGCGCGTCGAGGACTTCCATGACCAACGACATCCGCATCGCCGTCAGGAATCTGGTCCGCGTGCCGGGGTTCGCCTGCGCGTTCGTACTGACGCTGGGCCTCGGCATCGGCGCCAACACCGCCATCTTCAGCGTCATCAACGGTGTAATCCTGCGCCCGCTCCCGTATCCCGAGGCCGACCGCATCATGCGCCTGCGACAGCCGCAGGCCGCCGCCGGCGTCGAGGACTCGTCGTTCTCGTTTCCCGAAGTGGCGCACTATCGGTCGCAGTCGAAGACGATCGATCAGTTCGTCGAATTCGGCGACTGGACGTTCAACGTCCTCGGGCGTGGCGAGCCGCACCGCGCCACCGGCGGTCTCGTCACTGCCAACTTCTTTCCGCTGCTGGGCGCGCAGCCGCTCGTCGGGCGCATGCTCGTCCCGGCGGACGAAGCCAAGGGCGCACCGCCGGTCGCCGTCCTCACCCACGCCTACTGGCAGCGCGTCTTCGGATCCGATCCGTCGATCGTGGGCCAGACGATCGACCTGACCGTGAAGAAGGCGGAAATCGTCGGCGTGCTGAAGCCCGCGTCGCACTACGCGACGCAGCGCACGCAGGACTTCTACGTCGAACTACGCCGCCAACGACCACTACATGGGCTCGTCGATGCAGAACGAGTGGCCGCACCGGATGACCACCGTGTACGCGCGGCTGGCGCCCGGCGCCACGGTCGCGAACGCGCAGGCGGAGCTGAAGGTGATTGCCGCGTCGCTCCATCAGGCGCATCCGGAGGCGTACGCCGCCTCGCGCGGGTTCGACACCGTCGTCACGCCGTGGAAGGACGAGCTGACGGCCAAGGCGAGGCCGACGCTCGCGATTCTGCTGGTCACCACGGTGTTCGTGCTGATCATCGCCTGCGCCAACGTCGGCAACCTCACGCTGACGCGGCTCGTCCAGCGCGAGCGCGAAATGGGCATCCGCGCCGCGCTCGGCGCGCCGGCCGGAATGCTGCGGCGGCAGCTGCTGGCGGAGAACCTCGTGCTCTCGGCGCTCGGCGGCCTGCTCGGTCTCGTCATCGCAGTGGCCGGCCTGAATCTGCTGATCGCGTACACCGGCGCGGTTCACGAGCCGGACGGGCGAGATCGGCCTCGACGGCAGCGTGCTCGCCTTCACGCTCGTGGTCTCGACGGCGATGGCGCTGCTGTTCGCGTGGGCGCCGCGCCTGCACGTTCATGAACGATCCGGTGCGCGCGATGTCGGCCGGCGGCGGCCGGGCCACGGGCAGCCGCGGGCGTCGCCGCGCCCAGCGCGCGCTCGTCGTCAGCCAGCTCGCGGCGTCGTTCATGCTGCTCGTCGGCGCCGGCCTCCTGACTGCGCACGCTGATGGGGCTGTACGCCGTCAACCCCGGGTTCGATCTCGGCAACGTGCTCAGCCTGCAGGCGCCCAACTTCGCCACCGTGTCGGACCCCAATCGGCTGCTGCAGTTCAACCAGGACCTCGTCGAACGCGTCAAGGGGGAAGCGTCGGTGACGAACGCCGCGGTGGCGTCCTCGGCGCCGCTGGCCGCGTCGTTCCCGCAGCAGCGCGAATTCCGGATCGACGGCGCCGACGCCGACGCGACTCGGCGCGGGTCCGCGCACCGTCACGCGCGTCGTGAGCAGCTCGTACTTCGAGACGATCGGCACGCCGCTGAAAGCCGGCCGTACGTTCCAGGCGACCGACACTCGCACGTCGCCCCGGGTCGTGATTCTCAGCGAGTCGATGGCGAAGTACTACTTCAAGAGCGACGACGCGATCGGCCGGCGCATCAGCTGGAAGCTGACCAACGGCATCACCGGCGCCGTGTCGTGGACGCCACCCGCGGAGATCGTCGGCATCTCGCCGACTCCCGCGCCGACGGGATCGACCAGGCGCCGATGCACACGATGTTTCAGTCCGACACGCAGAACTTCGCCCCCGCCACGCTGCTCGTGCGCACGGCCGGCGACGCGCCGGACCGTCTCGCGCCGCGCGTCGTCGAGACCATCCGCGCGCTCGATCCGAACCGGCCGATCGATCACGTGCAGACGCTCGAGGAGATCCGCGACGAGACGATCGCGCCGCAGCGGCTGAACGCGACGCTCATCGGCCTGTTCGCGGCGCTCGCGCTCGCCATCGCCACCGTCGGCGTCGCCGGCGTGCTCGCGTTCTCGGTCAGCCAGCGCACCAACGAGCTGGGCATCCGCGTCGCGCTCGGGGCGCAGCGCGGCGAGATCCTGCGGATGATCCTCGGCGAGGGCGCGGCCATGGCGCTCGTCGGCCTCGCCATCGGCGGCGTCGCCGCCGTTCCGCTCTCGCAGCTGCTGAAGGGACTGCTCTTCGGCGTCGAACCGGCTGATCCGTTGACCATCGCGATCGCGGCCCTGCTGCTCGTCGCCGTCGCGGTCGTGGCCGCCTTGATCCCCGCGCGGCGCGCCACGGCGATCGATCCGATCTCGGCGCTTCGCGGCGACTGAGCCCGCGAGCCCATTACGACGGTCTCGAGCGAGCCACGATTGGGCAAGCCAAGCGAGCTCTGCAGCGTATAGTTACGGCAGATGCAGAATCACGGCGAGACGAAATCGACGCCAAGCTCCGACGTCGAAACCCGCGTCGTCGCCCAATCGTCGCCGATCCGCGCCGGCGATCTCCTGTGCAACCGATTCCGCGTATTGCGATTCATCGCCCGTGGCGGGATGGGTGAGCTGTACGAGGCCGAGGACCTGACGCTCGGCGAGCGCGTTGCCCTCAAGACGATCCGCTTCGACATCGCCAAGGACGAGCGCACCACTCAGAGATTCCGCCGGGAGGTGCAGCTCGCACGCAAGGTCACGCACGCCAACATCTGCCGTATCTTCGATCTGTTCGAGCACGTGCCGGCGGCAAACGGTGAGCCAGGTCAGTCGGCTTGCGCGTTTGTCACCATGGAACTGCTGCGCGGCGAAACGTTGTCGGAGCGGCTGAGCAGGAAAGGCACGTTCACGATTGCCGAGGCGCTACCGGTCGTCAAGCAGATGGCGTCGGCCCTGGCGTCGGCGCATGCCGCGGGGATCGTGCATCGCGACTTCAAGTGCAACAACGTGATGCTCATCGAGGGCAGCGGCAGCCAGCCCATGCGCGTCGTGGTCACCGACTTCGGCCTTGCGCATCGCATGGACGAGTACGGCTCAGGCGACAGGGGCGCAATCACTGGCGCTGGCGACCTCGTCGGTACGCCCGACTACATGGCGCCCGAGCAGGTCGAGGGTAAGCCGGTCACGCCAAGTACCGACGTCTACGCTCTTGGAATCGTGCTCTACGAGATGCTGACTGGCCGGCGTCCATTCCGGGCAGAGACGCCATTTGCCTCCGCTCTGCTGCGAATTACAGGACCGCCGCCAACGACGCCGCGCAAGCTGAATCCTGACGTGCCCGACGCCTGGGACCGGGCGATCATGCGCTGCCTGGCGCGTCGTCCCGAAGACCGCCTTCCGGATGCGACAGCCGTGGTCGACGCGCTCGAGCTGCCAGCCTCCGCTATCACGGGTGGCGAGACTGCGGTGCCGCGCACCGACGTCCGTGCGTTGCTGGCCGTTTTGCTCGTGGCCGCCATTCTTGGTGCGCTCGTGTTCGACGGCAGAGTCGTGCAGTGGTTCAACCGAAGCCGCCTTTCGACGACCACCGCAACTCCCGTCGACACCGCCCGTCCGGCAGTGGCGGTACTCGGATTCAGAAATCTCGCCGGCCGAGCCGATGTGCAATGGCTCTCCATAGCGCTCTCGGAGATGCTGACGACCGAAGTGGGTGCGGCAGAGAAAATGCGGACCGTTCCGGGCGAGAACGTCAACCGCATGAAGACCGAACTGTCGCTTGCCGATGCCGACTCCTACAACGCCGAGACGCTCGCACGCATTCGCAAGAACGTGGGTGCTGACATTGTTGTGGCAGGGTCTTATGTGACGGTCGGTGAGGGCGATGGCGCCACACTTCGCGTGGACATTCGGATTCAGGATGCGCGGCAGGGGCAGACGCTGTCGCTTGTCAGCGAGACCGGCAAGTCCGCTGATCTCCTCGATCTGGTCTCCCGGGCGGGCGGTCAACTCCGGGAGCGGCTGGGCATTGCCGCCGCCCCGGGCGCGATGACGGCGGCACGTGCGTCGCAGCCGAGCTCACCCGAGGCCGCGCGCCTCTACGCGGAAGGATTGATGCGGCTTCGTCGATTCGATGCGCTCGGTGCGCGAACGCTTCTCGAGGACGCGATTCAAGCCGATCCCAAGTTGCCGCTTGCCTACTCCGCGCTCGCGACCACGTGGTCGGCCCTTGGCTACGACGGCAAGGCGAAGGAAGCTGCTTCGCGGGCCTTCCAGCTCGCCGGCAACTTGTCACGTGCGGATCGACTGCAGGTGGAAGGCACGTTCCACGAGATGTCGAGCGAGTGGAAGCAAGCCATCGCCATCTGGCACACTCTGGCCACTTTTTTCCCGGACGATGTGGAATTTGCGCTGCGAGCGGCAAACGCGCAAATCGTGTCGGGAGCGGCGAAGGACGGTCTCGCCACCCTCGAAAACTTCAAGCGCCAATTTCCCGCCGTCGCGGATCCCCGTCTCGACCTGGCTGAAGCGCTGGCGGCGGAAACGTTGTCGGACTTCAAGCGCATGCAGGCGGCCGCCGCTGCCGCCGGGACGGCGAGCGAAGCGAAGGGAGCGACCTTGCTGGTCGCCACCGCACGACTCCGCGAAGGCGGAGCCAGAATCCTGGCTGGACAGCGCGATGTAGCGATACCGCTGCTGGAGGAGGCGCGAACGCTTTTCGCGAACGCCGGCGATCAAGCCGGCGTCGCCCGGGCGCTCAACAGCCTTGGGGTTGTCAGCTCAAATGGTCCAGACAAGAAGCGGACGCGAGCCCTGTACGACGAAGGCCTCGCCATCTCGCGCGCGATCGGAAAGCAGGACCTCGTGGCGCGCTTTCTGAACAACATCGCCGTTGACGAGCGGAGCGCCGGCAACCTTCAGGCGTCTCTCACGATGAATCAGGACGCCCTGGCAATCCGCCGGGAGATCGGCGACCGGACCAACGCCGCCGTGTCCCTGAACAACATTGGTAACGTGTTGCTGGACCTGGCCGATCTACAGGGAGCTTCGCGGCACTACGAAGAGTCCGCAAGAATGAGCCGCGAGATCGGCGATCGCCGCAGCGCGGCGCGCGCGCTCTTCAACGCCGGCGTGGCATTCAGCCAACTTGGCGAGCTGGCGCGCGCGAAGGCGGCCTATGATGAGTCGCTCAAGATTCGCCGCGACATTGCCGATCCCGCGGGAATCGCCACCTCACTCCATGGATTGGGCGAGCTCGCGCTTCTTCAGGGCGATCTGGCAACCGCGAGGCGATTGCTCGAAGAAGCCCTCGAGATGGATCGCAAGCTCGGTCGCGAGCGGCCGATCGCCTACGACCTCTATCAATTGGCAGAGGTTGCGCTGCTCGAGGGTGACCTGGCCATGGCCCGCCGCCGCCACCGGGAGGCGCTCGACTCGCGTGTGTCCATGGGTGAGCAGGGCACCTCGGCCGAAAGCCGCGTAGCCATCGCCTGGCTGGACCTCGAGGAGGGCAGGGCCGCCGAGGCCGAGTCGCTCGCGCGCGGCGCCGCGTCCGTGTTTGCCGAACAGTCGGCGTCAGGTGCTGAGGCGATGGCTCGGGCCACACTCGCGGTAGCGCTGCTCGCGCAGGCGAAGCGAGATGCCGCCGCGCGCGAGATCACCCGCGCGCAGGCGCTCGTCAAGGCGCAACAGGTCCTCATGCGTTTGCCGACGGCGATCGCGGGCGCGCGCGTCATCGCCGTCCGTGAGCCTGAGCGTGCGTTGCAATCCCTCGCCGCTATTCGGGCGGAGGCGTCTCGACGCGGTATCCCAAGGTTCGAGTTCGACGCACGGCGCGCTATGGCGGAGATCGAAGGGCGTCGATCTGCCGACGCTGGCGAGAGGTTGCGCGAAGAGCTGAGGAAGGACGCAAAGCTCCGAGGCTTTGCGCTCTACGCGAGATAACCTCCCCACACCGCTTCAGCGGCCGTAGGGATGATCACTTCTTGCTTTTCGAGAACGTGCCAATCGGCGACGTGAGCGAGCCGTCGGAATTGCGGACGAGCACCAGGTTGCCTTCCTGCGGGTTGATGATCGTGACCGTGTCCGCCTCGACCTTGTAGTCGAGGACCTTTATCTCACCCAGCATGTTCACCTTGACCTTCCCGCCGGAGAAATCCAGCGTGATTCCGCCGCCCGAAGCCGGAAGGTAGGTGCCGTCAAACCCGTCGCCGCCGCATGCAGGCGCGACGCTTAGCAGGGCCACGAGGACGATCGGCAACATCGTGTGCAGTGAACGCATCTGGTAACTCCCTTCGGATTGTGTGACACCGGCGGTTGGCGCGGCCACGTCAGAAGCCCAAATCGAAAGTCCCGTTGGTGACCTCCGACCTGGTGCCGTTGTTTCCGAGCCCGGGCTGGGCCGTGAAGAAAAAGGTGCCCGTCACGCGCGAGGCCGTCTGGGACGTGATGACGACGCTGCCCGTCCCTCCCGGGAGCAGCGTGTCCCAGACCTGGCCGCCGAATTGGATGTTCGCGTGCGAGCCGTTGGTGGGGAACGTCAGCGAATGCGTCCCCACGCCGCCGCCGATGAGAACGATGGTGATCTGCCGCGTGTTCGTGTCCTGACCGACCAGCGACGTCAGGCCGCCTGCCGTCGTTGCGAACGCGTTCACCGCACCGCGCCAGGCGACCCCGTCTACCGTCGCGCTGATGGTGCCGGTGATACGGCCAGTGCCGGGTGGCGCCGACACGTTCGTGTAGGTCACGTTGAACGTGCCGTTTACCGTCTTGGTGCCGGTCGCGCCCGTGCCGGGGACCGCGTCGAGCGTCAGCGCAAACGTGCCGGCGGCCGTCGTTGACGTGAACGATGCGACCGTCACCGAACCGCGGCCCGAAGTCGCGCTCGATGCCCACGCCCCGGGCGATCCGGAGACCGACAACGTCGACGTGACCACGTTCTGCGGATCGATCACGCCCGTCTGGTAGGTGCCGGTGCCGCGGTTGATCGTGACCGCGAACGCGAAGAGCGTCCGGTTGTCGCTTCCGCCGATTGACAGGATGTTGTTCGTGAGCTGGGCGGAGACGCCCGCGCTGGCCGACCAGGCGGTGCCGTCGATCGTCCCTGAAAACGTGCCACCTGGACCGGGGTTCGTGTTGCCCGGATTCGTGTTCGGGTTGCTCGGCGCGGAGGGGGACGAACCGCCGCCGCATCCGGCGGTCGGAACTGCGACAAGAAGCGCATACACGGCGAGCCGGGACATGGATCGAAGCATCATTGGTCACACTCTCGCGGGTCTGCTGAAAGGAACCCCGCTCGTTCTGTGGGACAATAGGCGCCGACCAGCCCCCGAGTCCTGACGGAACTCTAAAGAACTCTCAAGAACTGCAGCTTTCGTGGATCCGAACCGCCCAGACAGCTCTCCTCCTCGCTCTCACGGCCAGATCTGGCGCTTCGCCGACTGCGAGTTCGACGAGCGCCGGCGCGAGCTCCGCGTCAAAGGACAGGCCGTGGACATCGAGGCCAAGCCGCTCGACGTCCTCCACCAGCTCCTCCTCCATGCCGGCGAAGTGGTGACGAAAGAAGAGCTCCTCGATGCGGTCTGGCCTGGCCTCGTGGTCGTCGACGGGTCGCTGGCCACTGCGGTCTCCAAACTCCGGAAGGCCCTCGGCGATGAAGGCATCGTGCTCACGCTGTCGCGCGTCGGCTACCGCCTGGCGGTCCCTGCGCACACCTCGGGCGCCTCGGCACCGCCGCTGCGTGAGCTCCGTCTCGAGCCCGGCGCCAGGGTGCCAGCTCGCGATCAGTGGCGCCTTGTCCGGCGCGTCGACGTGTCGCCGTCGAGCGAAGTCTGGCGCGCGGAACACCCGAAGACACACGAAACGCGGATCTTCAAGTTCGGGGCGGACGAGGCGCAGCTCAAGGGTCTCAAACGCGAGGTGACCATCGCGCGCCTGCTGCGGGAGTCGCTCGGCGACCGGCCGGACTTCGTGCGCGTCCTCGAGTGGAACATCGACGCGCCGCCCTACTTCATCGAGAGCGAAGACGGCGGCGTCAACCTGGCGGAATGGGCCGCGCAGCAGGGCGGGTTGGTGCACGTGCCGCTCGACGCGCGGTGCTGCCTCCTCGCGGATGTGGCCAGCGCGGTCGCGGCGGCGCATGCGCTTGACGTCCTCCACAAAGACTTGAAGCCGGGCAACATCCTCATCGCCAAAGGGCCGGACGGGCGTTGGCAGGCGAAGGTGTCGGACTTCGGGAGCGCCGCGCTGCTGGAGCTCGCCCGCCTCGGCGCGCTCGGCATAACGAACCTGGGCTTTACGTCCGCGGGCAGCGGCGGAGCCGAGGCCCTGACGGGCACGATGCTGTACGTCGCGCCGGAGGTGCTGGCCGGGCAATCGCCGACGCCGGCGGCCGACGTCTACGCGCTCGGCGTCCTCCTGTACCAGCTCGCTGTCGGCGACTTCCGCAAACCGCTGTCTCCGGGATGGGAGGCGGATGTCGCTGACCCGATCCTGCGCGAGGACATTGCGGACGCCGCATGCGGCGATCCGGCGCGCCGCGTCCAGACGGCGGCTGAGTTCGAGCGCCGACTCAGACAGCTGGAGGTCCGTCGGGCGGAACGGCGACGCACGGAGCAGGCCCTTGCCGCCGCCGAGGCCGATCGTCTGCGCACGGCGTCGAAAGGCCGCGCGGTCTGGTTCGGCGTCGCCGCTGCCGTCGTCGTCGCGGCCGTCCTTGCGGCCGTTGTCTGGTTCCGCCGGCCGGCGACCGCGAGTCCCTCGACCGCCACAGTCGCCGTGCTCCCGTTCCAGAACGTGGGCGGCGATCACGCTCTGGAGTTCCTGCGCCTCGCCCTCGCCGACGAGATCAGCACGATGCTGAGCCGCATCCGCACGTTATCAGTGCGGCCGGTGGCGGCGTCGGGCCGGTACGCGGAGGCGAGCCTCGACCTGCAGCAGGTCGCACGCGACTTGCGCGTGGATCACCTCGTGACGGGACGGTTCGTCCGCACGGGCGATCGCCTGCGGGTTACCGTGGACGTGATCGATCCGCGCACCAGCCGCCTGGTGCGCCAGGACGCGTTCGACGCGGCCGCCGATCAGATGGTGGACATGCAGGTGCAGCTCGCCGCTCGCACGCGCGAGGGCGTGGTGCCCGCGCTGGGCGCCGTCGCGACCGATACTACGGCCATCCCCAGGGACGAGACCGCGTACGTGCTCTACCTGCGGAGCACCGCCATCCCGCTCGCCGACGACGCCAACCCGCAGGCCATCGCGCTGCTCGAACGCTCGGTCGATCTGGATCCCACCTATCCGCCTGCGTGGATCTCGCTGGCCCGGCGCTACTACGTGATCTCCCGCTATCAGACGGGCGATCCGCGCATGATGGAACGCTTCGAGTCGAGCGCGGCCCGGGCCCGGGCGCTCGACCCCGCGAGTATCGCCGCAGATTCGTCGCTGACGCTGGCGCACACCGAGCGCGGCGATCTGGCGGGCGCCTTGAAGGAGGCGCGCGACCTCGTGCGGCGGCGGCCCGACAGCGTCGAGGCGCACTTCGTGCTCAGCTACGCGCTTCGGTATGCGGGGCTACTCGACGAAGCAGCGCGCGAATGCGACACGGCGTACGCGTTGGATCGACACACGCTCATGGTGGGCGTGCGATCGTGCGCCGTGGTGTTCATCCTGCGCGGCGATTACGCGCGCGCCCGTGACTACATCCAGCTGGAATACGGCACCGGCTGGGCGCGTGCGCTCACGCTGCACGCGCTGGTGAGCGAGGGCAAGACCGAGGAAGCGCTCCGGATCGCGCGTCCGGATGTGCCCCAGTGGAACAGCTACGACGTGCTGCGAGCCTGCCTCGCGCACAGGCCCCGGACGGAGATCGAGGCGCTCGCGTCGGCGGTACGTGCGTCGGACGACCCGGAAACCAACTACTTCTCAGCCGCCCATCTGGCCTACTGCGGCCAGCACGACGCGGCCGTGAACCTGCTCGAGCCCGTCGTGCAGGGCTCGTACTGCGCCTATCCCGCAATTGAAACAGACCCGATGCTCAGAAGCCTCCGCAGGACGCCGGCGTTTCCGGCCATCCGTGCGGCGGCAACCGCGTGCCAGCGGCGCGTGCTGAGCGCCAGCGCCAGGTCCTGACCAACCACGACGCCGAGCTCTCATGAATCATCGCGATTGACGACTGTGCGCCGCGCGGTGAGCTCCGCGATGGCGCCGCCAAGGTGTCCGGCGACGTACGCCGACGTCATCGCCATTTCCCCTTCGTCCGCTTCGGCGAGATCGCCCGCCATGCCGGGATTGCCGGTGGCGAGCGCGCGTTCGACGCCGTCCGGATGCAGGCCCGCATCGGATTCGGGAAGGGCTCGGGCGAGTCCGGTGATGGAGAGAGGAGACATAATGGAGACGGCGGATGCGTGATCCGCTATCTCCAATTGCCGTGTGATTTAGTTGGCGGGGTGTGTGGGACGAGTTTCGCAACTACCTCACTGGAGCGGTACCGGGTCTGGATCCCGATCTTCGATGACACACCCACATCCCCACGACTAGCCCTAGCGTGGGAGCGCGTCCAGTCTCGCGCGTAGTGCCGCCGGTTGTTTATCGCACTCCGTCCATTTCGGGACGATTGCCGGCATTAAGGGACGATAGCCGGCATAAGGCCTTGCGCCGCAGCCGCAGGAGCGATCGGACGCCACGTTGACGGAAGATCCTTTCTCAGACTCGCAGCTCCGCTCAGCGACAGCGACGGGCGAGCGCTTCGTGTTCGTGAACACCAAGGGGTGAATTCGTGGCTGAGCGGCCAGCACCGCGGCGATCGTCGCGGAGATAAGGAATTCGCGCCGCGCCTAGGCCATGCTCACGTTCGGTGTGCTCCGGTAGCCGTAACCCGGAGATCTGCGCGAGCGCTCGTCACCCGGCACGAAGATCGAGCCGAATTTGAGGATGGCCAATGCTCACCCTTCGGCACGTCCGCCAGAATCTTGACGTAGATCGCGTTGTTAAACATGTTCGGCATTGGCGTCGACACTGGTCCTAGTTCACTGTTTTTGCATCGTGAAAAACAAGTCGGCGTCTTTGCAATCTGTATCCTGGACGTAAAAAGAACCCTCAATCCTGTCCTTCTTTGTGTCCAGATTCGCGCCACCGTTGATGTAGAAGCTGCAAGGACTTCCGGCCGTGTAGGCACTCATGTGATAGTCCATCTGCTTCGGTCCACCGGGCACTTGGACGACCGGCGTGAGGAACACGGTGTTTCCCTCGGGATCATTGAAGACGAGGACCCCATCTGCTTGCTGTTGGAGGAATGTGTCCCACTCCCCCCGTTGAGCCCTTTCTCGCTTCGAGTAGCACAATGTGCCATGTGCCTGTGGCGTCATACGCCCCGTTCTTCTTGGCGCTCTCGACTGACGAGGGCGACGTCGGCGAGACCAGTGAACCTGCCTGCTCCGGCGTTTGCGAACATGCGACGCCCATCAACGCGACGAGAAACACGACAACACGCGAGAGTGATTCGAGTGATTTCAACATCTGACACAATCTGACACCTCTGTTTACTGGTTGCTAGATTAAGCTCCGGCCCACGGAACCGCGCGCCGGCCCGAGGGGAGGATCACGAGCTACTCATCATTCCTTTCGGAGCACGATGTTGTAGTTGTTCGTGCCGACGCCGCTACTCGAATTCCCGCTGCGAAATGTAAACCGACGCACAAGGTTCAGGACCCCGCGAATTTCGTCCCCTGACAGGACACCCGTGAAAGTGAAGTCGTCCTGGTTGTCGCCCGATCCGTCGATAAGAGGCCCGGTCTCCGTCAGGGTCACGACAAGGTTTTCCGGGGAGCCCGTCACGCGGCCAATTTGACCCGTACGGATCCCG
Organism: uncultured Acidobacteriota bacterium; assembly: GCA_963770995.1. Classification (GTDB taxonomy): domain Bacteria; phylum Acidobacteriota; class Vicinamibacteria; order Vicinamibacterales; family CAVVIG01; genus CAVSWN01. The sequence goes on from CAVYRS010000002.1 coordinate 232,428, forward strand.
CCGTCCTGACCGATGCTGATGCCCGTGCAGGTCCCTCCAGTGACGAAACGATCGCCATAGATGGCGGACGTGCCGCTGAGATTGCCCTCGGTCTCGTTGAGTCTGATTGTCATCCCGAGGTCGGGATATCTCTCGAGCCTCGTGCACCCAGGCCCGCCGGTCCTGCTGTTGAACGTTAGCGTCAAATCAGCGGGGAATTGGCCCCTAAAAACCGTCGGGCCGAACAGGAATTTCTTGGCGACCACACCACCCGCCACAGCAGCCCCGCCCACGACCGCGAGCATCGTCGTTGACATTCCACCGCCACCACCGCCGCCGCTCGCTCCACTGGTGGTGCCCGGGCTCGCACTCGACGCGGCCGCCGCCTCCGCCACCGTCATCGCATTCGTCTGCGCGATGGTCACGGCTGCGGCGGTTTGCCCTTGAAACGTCGCGGTGGCGCCAATCTGCAGCGCGCCGCTTCCGCTCGGCGCCAGGCCGCCTGCAGCCGCGCGGCCCGCCGCATCCGTGGTGACCGTCAGTGTGCGCGCACCAGCGAATGTCGCGCGGCCCCTACGAATGGTGAAGTTCACCACCGCGCCGGCCACCGGTTGATCGTTGCGATCGCGTACCTCGACGAGCGGTGCGACCACGGTCTTCTGCTGAATGACGTTGACGGCGCCTTCACCTTCGAGCACGACAATCTTCAGCGCGGGGCTGTTTGGTGATTGCGGCTTCGGCTCGGTGAGGTGCACCCTTACCGTGGCGAGTTCGCCAGTCTTGACCGTCACCAGTCGGCTGTTCTCGAGGTAGCCGAGACGGATGATGCGGACGCGATGCACGCCGACAACCGCGGCCACCGTCACGGGAGTGTCGCCGACTGATCGACCGTCCACATACACTGACGCACCGGGTGGTTCGGACTCGATACGCAGCGACCCGGCTGTGGCATCACCGAGAACGGGCCGTACCGGAGCACTGGCGAGCGCGAGTAGGACGACGAGCAAGGAAAGACCGGGACCCACGGCCATTCGGCGCCGACGTTCAGAGTTCATGGCTGCCCCCTCACCTGTGTAAGGCCGAAAATTTCCGAGCGAACTGTCAGGCCTTCGGAAGTGTTTGTCCCTTGAGACGGCCGTGCAAAGCCAGCCACAAAAACATGGGAAAGTCAGCGACAGCGCTCGTGAGTTACGAGCACGGGAGCGCCCGCGAGCGGGAAGCCCTGGGGGAAATGGTCATCGAACATGTAAGAAATGTGAATTTTTCGCTGATCCGTCGCCCGCACGACACGACGCGCACGAACAGCGCAGGCGCGGACGGATGGAGAGAGTCCGATGAATGCCGACGAACTGGCGAAGAAGCTTTACGACAAGACGCCGACACCTGCCGCCGAGTAGCCGTGCCCGGGAGCCTGCCGAGAGCCTCGTCACCCGGCACGAAGATCGAGCCGAATTCAAGGATGGCCCAATGCTCGCCCTTTGGCACGTCCACGAGCGACCGCACGTAGATCGCGTTGTTGAACATGGTCCGGTCCTACCTACACCGAGCTAATGCTCAGAAACACCGACGCCGATCTTCACTGTCATTGTTTGAGCATCGTGAACGCCAAGTTGTCGTCTTTGCAATCTTCATCGATGACGTACAGCAGGCCCTGAATCTTGTGCCCCTTCACGTCCGCGCCTCCACGCACGAAGTAGTTGCACGGAGACCCGGCCCCGTCGGACGTCAGCGCGAATTCGTACGGCCATGGCGTCGGCTGGCCGGGCCACACACCCGCCGGGAACCCGACCGTCGACGGCGTTAAGAAGTAGACGTGCCCATCTGGATCATTGAAGGTGAGGCCCCCACCCGACGGTTGCAGGACCGTGTTGAACTGCGCCCGAATCACGCCCTTTCGCTCCGTCGTCTCCGCCACGACGTGGTACGGGCCGACGAGGTCCGAGGCTTTGACGGCTGAAGCCGACGGCGATACCGGAGAGACCAGTGAACCGGCCCGCTCTGCATCCGCTTGACACGCCGCGACGCCCATCACCGCGACGAGGAACACGACCACACGCGAGAGTGATTTCAACATCTGACACCTCTTTTACTGTTTGTGGTGGCCATGCCGCCGCCGACGTTGAGGCCAACCTGCACCCGCAAGTCCGAGCAACATATGCGCCTATTGTTCAGTTTTGAAAATCAGCTGTACTGAGAGTGGCGCTGCCAAGAAGATCGACGACAAGCAGTCTTTTGTCGGCTGAGCTAGCCACGAGTACTGCCGACGACAGCGAAACGGATGTGCTTGGTGCATAGCTCTACCGTATCATTGTGCCCGCGCAACCCACCGGCAGCGGGTCTTCGTCAACAGGGAGGCAGCATGAGACATCGATACAACCTCGCCGTCGTCGTCGGAATCGTCGCAGTGCTCTACCCTGCTCGTCCCGAGACGATAGGAAACATTAGCGGACGATAAGGAACATTAGCGCCGCACGGCGCTGATTATGGCGCAACGGAGACCGGAGTCAACAGGCATTGGCGCATCCGAGGCGACACGACGACGAGCGCACACACACGGGCATCGCGTTGAGGGGTCAGAACGTGGCATCGACAGCGGCGATCGTCCCACGCCAGGGTGGAGGGCTCGCGCTGGTTTCGTGGTGCGCGCGGCGGACGTGCGACCGGGACCTCGGTCGGCAACCCGAGGTGTCGCAGGATCCGCTCACGGTTCGGGCGCCTTCAATCAGGGCGATCAGCTGGAGCCGCCCGCCGCAGCGCCCTGAACAGATCCGCCACCCCGGCCTCGTCCCGAGGGGGTCGCTCACGCCCCGGCTGCGTGTCCGTGAGTGTCGTGCGCGGCGGTCATGCACGCGTGAATGTTCTGGCCGTCGCGACGGCCGCGACCGTGACCGGTTTGGTGCTCGGTTGTCGGGAACGCTGGCAGCGACGCAGCGCGAGACGCACAGCGCTCTCGAACGAGCGCACGAACATGCGCGGCGACAGTAACATCAGATCGGCGCGAAACTGCACCTGCGCGGCGTCGCCGGATCCGTCGGTGGGTGCACGACCGAACAGCCGCTGCTGCGTCCTGAGTGCCGGCCGGCACTGCTGATCACATCGATCGCCGAACCGCGGAGATTCGCACGTGCGACAGGCCGTTGCACGAATTCATGGCGCGGGAGCCCGAATCCACATTGACAACAGCAAGGCACCGGGTTACGTTGTCCGTCAGTTCTTTGCGGCCGGTCGGCCGCCCCTCCATGTTGCGCGACGTGGAGCACTTCTCCACCACGTCGCCCCAGGGCCCGGTGCACGAAGAGTTCCTTTTCAAGAACCGTGGCGTCCGTGCAGCCTTGGAGGCGTGCCAGTTTGGCCCTTCGAACTTGCCTGTCGTCGAAGGCGGTACGCGCGATGCTCGCGCAGCGGGCCGACGCGTGCGTGTCGCCGAAGCGCTGACCGCGCCACGTACGCAATCGCCGCGACGGTCCGGGGCCATCACGCCCGCGAGTGTGCGGCTCGCCTCGGTCCGGTCAAGGCTTTCCGCGCAGACTGTCGGTACGCTCCAACCCCTGGCGGGGCTGACGGCCTTGACCGGCCCTTCGGGCGAGCCGGAATCTGGCTGTTGCGTGATGGCCCGCCGGCAACCGATCGTGGCGGGTGTGACTGCGGTCTCGAGCCGCACGAGTTCGACGCCGTCGTGGCGTTCGTACGGATTCTCTTGGAATGGGACGATCGTGCGCGCAGAATGAGTCGCCCGGACGCGCACGAGGGAGCAGCGGACGATGACAGTGACGAACGGCTCGAACCGCGCCGTGCTGTATGCGCGGGTGTCGAGTAAAGACCAGGAGCGCGAGGGCTTCTCGATCCCGGCGCAGCTGAAGCTGCTGCGGCAATACGCGCACGAGCAGCACCTGACGATCGTGCGCGAGTTCGTCGACGTCGAGACGGCGAAGCAGTCCGGCCGCGGCGGCTTCGGTGAGATGATCGCCGCCCTCAAGGCCGATCCGTCGTGCCGCACGATCCTCGTCGAGAAAACTGATCGCCTGTATCGCAACATCAAGGATTGGATGACGGTCGACGACCTCGACGTCACGATCCATTTCGTCAAGGAAAACGCAATCGTCTCGAAAGACTCGCGCTCATCCGACAAGTTCCTGCACGGCATCAAGGTGCTGATGGCCAAGAACTACGTCGACAACCTGAGTGAGGAGGTCAAGAAAGGGCTGCTCGAAAAGGCCGAACAAGGACACTGGCCGTCGCGGGCACCGGTCGGCTACGTGGACAACCTGGCCACGCACCGGATCGAGATCGACAACACCCGCGCTCAGCTGATCGCGAAGCTGTTCGAGTGGTACGCGACCGGCGAGTATTCGCTGAAGGCTCTGACCATCAAGGCACCACGGAGCCGGTCTCACCCATCCGCGATCGGGCCGGCGCATGATGAAGGCCGAGATCCACCGCATCCTGCAGAACCCGATCTACACCGGCGACTTCCGGTGGCATGGGCGATTGTTCCACGGCTCGCATGAACCGTTGATTGCTCGCGACACGTTTGCCGCGGTTCAGGCCGTGCTCAATCGCAAGCCGCGCGCACGCTATCCGAAACAGCGCCACGCGTTCATGGGTCTGCTGACATGCGCAAGGTGTGGCTGCGCGATGACGGCGGAGCGCAAGAAAGGCAAGTACACGTACTACCGGTGCACCGCGTTTCACGGTCGCTGCGGCAACGCGTACATTCGCGAAGAGCAGCTGGCGCAGCTGCTCGGTGGCGTGGTCGACAAGATTCAACTTCCCGAGCGCGTCGCCACTGCAGTGACCGCGCGCCTTCGCGCGAGCCAGGCGGAGCTTGAACAGGCTCGCGGCCGATCGTTGGCACGGCTCCTCGACCGTCGGCGGGCACTCCAGGCGAAGATCGACCGCGGGTACGACGATTATGTCGAGGGCCGCATCAGCGATGCGCTGTGGGCGCAGAAGTCCGCGGAATGGGAATCCGAGCTGGCGACCGTGACCGCCGAACTCAGCGCGATCGATCGGCCAGCGACGGCGTTCGTCGCAACGGGTGAAAGGATTATCGAACTCGTGAAACGGGCCGCAATTCTCTACAAAACCCAAGATCTGGCCCAACAGCGGCGAGTGCTCGAACCGGTGCTATCGAACTGCACGTTCGATCGCGGAAGTGTCTGTCCTACTTACAGAAAGCCATTCGATCTGTTCGCTCGAAGCAACGAAACAGGAGATTGGCGGGGTCGCTGGGACGCGAACTCGTCAGCACGATAAACAACGGTGATTGTTCTTTGCGCCGAGGCTCTCGAGGTACTTGATCGTCTCCGGCCACGGCTGCACGCGCTGCACCGGGCCATTCGCCATGTCCACCGTCGTCTGGCCCTCGCGGTTGACGGCCTTCACGTCCGCGCCCTTGCTGACCAGATACCGAATCATCTCGGTGTCGCCGCGCGAGGCCGCGTGGTGCACCGCGGTGTTGCCCTCGTGATCGCGTGCGTTGACGTCAGCGCCGAGTTCCTCGACGAGATATTTGACCGCCGCGAGCATCCCGCCTGGCGCATGACGATGGGAGTTGCCGGCGAAGCCTTCGCCGTAGCCGACGCCAGCCGCGGCGAGCAGCGGCGGGACGGCCGGACCGCCGGTCGGGATTGGCGGCAAGCCTGACACGTCGCGCGATTCGCGCCGGCCGGCATCGCCGATCTCCGGGCGCTCCGGCGGCTTGATCGTCGGGATCAGCGGATCGGCGCCGTACGAGACGCAGCAGCTTCATCGCATCGACGTCCGCGCCGTAAGCGGCGCGCCAGAACGGCGTCGCCCCGGCCTCGTCGACGCCGGACTGATCGAAGTTGTAGTTCGTGTACCAGACCTTGCTTGTGACGCGCTGATTGGGATCGGCACCGGCGTCGAGCAGCCGCTTCATCAAATCGAGGTAGCCGACTTTCTGGTTCAAGTGCGCGCGCGGCTGCGGATAGCCGGCTCGCGGCGCCCACATCAGGTTGATCGTCGCATAGAGCGGACCGACGCCGTTCTCGGCCACCAGGTTCGGGTTGGCGCCGCGCTCGAGCATGATGCCGGCGAGATCGAACTGTCCGTTCACAGTCGCTACGAGCAGCGCCGACGACAGATCGCCGCCCTTGCGCTGGTTCACGTCGACGCCCGCATCGAGGAGCGTTTTCGCGACGTCGATGTGCCCCTGGCGCGCTGCGTACAGGAGCGGCGTCATGCCGCCCTGCCACGCGACTTGTTCGTTGACCAGATGCTGGCGCTCGACGCCGGGAACCAGTGGACGCGCTGGCGCGGGCCGCCGTCTCGTCGTTTCGGGCTTCACCGCAAGGTTGCGGCCGTCGGGATTCTCGCCGTTGCGGCTCAACGCGTTGAGATCGGTCAGCTTCGTCGCCGCGTTCGGATCGGCGCCGCGCGCGAGGAGCAGCTTGACGGCATCGAGGCGGTCGGTCGCCGCGGCAAAGATCAGCGGCGTCTGGAGGCGGTCGTTTTCCTGTGCGTTGACCGCCGCTCCCTTGTCGAGGAGCGTCGTGATGGCGCCGATATCGCCCGCAGCGGCGGCAAACATCAGCGGCGTGGCGCCGGTGTTCGTCCTGGCGTCGACCGGTGCGCCGGCCGCGACGAGCGCCTTCGACGATCGGCGCCGATCCGCGCTCGGCCGCGAGGTGCAGCGGCGTGTAGGCGCCGAACTGCGTCGTCGCGCGCGGGTTCGCGCCTGCGGCGACCAGCGCCGTCACCAGATCCGCGTCGCCGTGGCGCGCGGCCCAGTGCAGCGCGGTGACGCCGTCGCCCTGCGGCGCGTTCACGTCGGCGCCCTGCTTGATCATCGCGAGCACGTCCGCACGATCGCCGCGCATCGCCGCGTCGGCGATGGAGGCCGGGCCGGCGGCGTCACCTGCCGTCGCCGCCGCGAACACGAGGGCAGCGCCGATCCACGCCGAGGATTGTCGAGACATAGGTCAGCTACCCATTCAGATCGAAGGTTCCGGTGCTGTCGCCGAACGACTTCATCTCCATCCCCAACATCTGCGCCATCGTGACGAACACGTTCGCCATCGGCGTGCCGTCCGGCGCCTTCAGGTGGAGCCCGCCCTTCAGCTGCCCGCCGGCCTTGCCGGCCAGGAACAGCGGACAGCGCTTGTGGTTGTGGACGATTCGGGTTGCCCATCGGCGAACCGTACATGAGCAGCGTGTTGTCGAGCAGATTGCCGTCGCCGTCGGGCGTCCGCTTCAGCCGCTCGAGGAAGTACGGCACCAGGCTCACGTGGTACTTGTTGATTTTCGCGAAGTCGAGAATCCGTTCCGGCCGCTCGGCGTGGTGCGAAGCGTTGTGGAATCCGGTCGTGACGCCGGTCTGCGGGAAGACGCGGCCCGACACGTCGCGCGACATCTTGAACGTGATCACGCGCGTCAGATCCGACGCGAGCGCCACCGCCTGCAGGTCGAACATCAGCTTGACGTGCTCGTCGAACGAATCGGGCACGCCCATCGGCGCGTTCGGCAGCTCGCGGTGCTCGCCGCTGCGGTTGAACGCCTCGATGTTCTGAATCCGCCGCTCGATCTCGCGCACGTCGTCGAGGTATTGCGAGAGCCGGGCACGGTCGCTGGCGCCAAGCTGCGTCTTCAGTCGATCGATCGACGACACGATCGTGTCGAGGATGCTCCGGTCCTCGCGCCGCCGCCGCGCACGTTCCTCCGGCGTGGCGCCGGCGCCGAACATCGTATCGAAGACCGCGCGCGGGTCGCGGAGCATCGGCAGCGGCTCGCTCGGCGACGCCCAGCTGATCGCGTCGGTGTAGGCGCACGAGTAGTTGTACTCGCAGCCGCCTGAATAGTCGGTCGTCTCGATCGCGAGCTGCATCGACGGAATCGCCGTGTCCTGACCGATTTCGCGCGCGCAGATCTGGTCGAACGACGTCCCGACGTACAGGTCCGATCCCATCGTCTGCTTGGGATGCGCCTGGGTGAGGAAGACGGAGCTGGCGCGGAAATGATCGCCGCCGATTTCCGGCGTCGTGAACGCCTCCGCCATGCGGACGTCGGTGTTGCTGACGATCGTCACGTAGTCGCGAAGCGGCTCGAGCGGCGCCAGCGACGTCGGCGACAGATCGAACGTCCGTCCCGTAGCGGCCGGCGACCACAGGTTGTTCTGGAGCGCCGTAGGCGCAGCTGCCGGCGGCGCCGTGCACCATCTCGATCGGCGACGAACCGTACCTGCCTTTTCGCCGCCGTTTGCGCCAGCGCCGTCGCTGCCGGCGTCATCGCGTCGAGGAACGGCAACGCGACGGTCACGCCCATCCCTTTCAGCACGGTGCGACGGGAAAGATGGCGCTTGGTGATGATCATTTCGCTTGCTCCCGCCTTCGCTCGGTCGGATTCTGGCGAGCTACGGCGTGGCAAGCCCATGGCGGTTTCCACCGGCGACCGGGACGGCTCATTTGAAACGCGGCGCTCCGCGTCACGCCGGCGACCAACGCGCTGAACGCTGATAGTTCTGCGTCTCGGCGTCGCGGACGATCGCGCGCAGCGCCGGCATGTCGTACGCCTCGACGCGGCGGCCGAGCGCGTAGGTCATCAGGTTCTCGGCAAACGTCATCAGGAACGCGTCTTTGTGCTTGAGCAGCGCGTTCCGCAGGCCGGCCGGGCCTTCCATCTGCGGTGCCGTCGTACAGCTGCCCGTGCGAGTCGACCGGCACGCCGTTGTCCTTGATCCGGTATGCGCCCGACACGTCGAAGTTCTCGAGCGCGAGGCCGATCGGATCGATCACGCGATGACACGACATGCACGCCGGATTCGAGCGGTGCTGCTCCATGCGCTCCCGCACCGACAGGAAGCGGCCGTCCGCGGATCCCTTGGTGGCCTCGAACAACGGCACGTCCGGCGGCGGCGGCGGCGGCGGCGACCCGAGCAGCACCTGCAGCACCCATTTGCCGCGCTGCACGGGCGACGTGCGATCGGCAACCGAGGTGAGCAGCAGCACGCTGCCCTGCGTCAGCAGGCCGCGGCGCGGCTCGGGCAGCGGCACCCGCCGGAACTCGCGGACCGCGTGACGTTCGGAATGCCGTAGTGCCGCGCAAGGCGCTCGTTCACGAACGTGTAGTCCGCGGTGATCAGATCGAGCACGCTGCGGTTTTCGCGAACGATGCTGTCGAAGAAGAGCTCGGTTTCGCGGACGAACGACTCGGACAGCGACGCGTCCCAGTTCGGGGAACAGCAGGCCGTCCGGGCGAACCTTGTCGACGTCCTGCAGCCGCAGCCACTGCGACGCGAAGCGCGTCGGCGAGCGCGCGCGAGCGCGAGTCGGCGAGCATCCGCGCGACCTGCCGGTCGAACATGGCGCGGATTGCTGAGCGTCCCGTCGCCGGCCGCCTTCAACAGCGCCTGTCCGGCAGCGTGCCCCACAGGAAGAACGACAGCCGCGACGCGAGATCGACATCGGTGAGGCGATATAGCGCCGTTCGCCGTCTGCGGCGTCTGCTCGATCCGGAACATGAAGCGCGGGTTCGCCAGGATGCCCTGGACGCCGAAGCGGATCCCGTCCTCGAAGTCGCCGCCGTCCGTCGCGCGCCTGCGTCGTAGAAGAGAGGAGGTCGTTGAGATCGTCGCGCACCGGACCGCGATACGCCTGCGTCGCGAGCCGGCGCAGGATGTCGGTCGGCGCAGCGCGCGCTCCTGGCTCGGCGACGCCGGATGGCAGGTGAAGATCTTGCGGCGGCTCGGCGTCTCGGAGACGCCGGTCACGCTCAGTCGGCCCGGCGATCGCCAGCTCCTGCAGGTGCGGCGCCATCGTCACGCCGTAGCCGGTGCCGATGCGCGTGTCGATCAGCGTCTGATCGATCGGCGCGAGCAGATCGTCGACCGGTCCGACCGACCGCGGCACGAACGCGGCGGCGATGCGCTGCGGCCCCGCCTTGATCGCGATCGGCGGCGTCTCGAGCGTCAAGCCCTTCTCGCCGGCGTCGTTCATGCCCTGGTCGACTTCGAGCACCGCCACGCGCTCGCCGTTGACGGAGATCTCGAGCAGCTCCTTCTTGCCCGCCATGTAGACGGCGGTGTTGCCGAACAGCTCGCCGCTGACCGTGCGCACGAGCGTGGCGTGGAACCGGTAGAGGCCGTCGGCCGGGAACGTGTGCACGAACGCCGTGCCGCCGCGCGATCCGAACGGCGTGCCCTCGACGTAGCGCATCTGATTTTCGGTCGCCAGCACGCGGTGCGTCGCCGTCGTCGGCGCCGCCGCGCGATCGCCGACGGCGAGGCGGCTGATCTGACTGGCCGCGCGCAGATAACCCTGCGGCAGCGCCGGCGAAAAGCTCTGCGTGTCGGCGATGTTGTCGAAGCCCTGGCTCATCGTGTCGGGCGGCAGAAACGCCGTCACGTCGACGTCGACGTCGAGCAGGTCCTTGACCGCGTGCGCGTACTCGGCGCGCGTCAGGCGCTGGAACGGACGCCAGCCGGGATTGGGATTGGCGGCCGCCCACCGATCCATCCGCGTTTCGAGCGCGCGACGGAGCATCCTGAGAGCGTCGCCTCGTCCGGGCGTCGTGCGCCGGCCGGCGGCATCATGCCGCCGCGCAGCTTGCGGATGATCTTCTCGGCATGTCTCGGGATGGTCGGTCGCGCGCGCGACGTCGAAGTCCGCGAGCGAGAGGTCGCCGGCCTTGCCGCGATCGCTGTGGCAACCGGCGCAGTACTGCTTGACCGTCTGCGTCGCAGATGCCGGTGAGTACGCGGGGTCCGGCTTTAGCCGGACCTTCGGCGGCTGGTTCTGTGATGTGGCAGCCGCACCAAGCGCAACCACCCACACGGCCACCGCGGCGGCGAACTTGACCCTCATTCGTCTCCGGAAAGTATAAGCCTCGCCGGGCCGCTCCTACTGAGTTACTTTGACCGTCACGACACCGCGACCCGGGTAGATTCCGGTGAGGCGCGTGACGATGCGGCCGCGCTTCGTCAGCGCCGTCACCTGGATGTTGACGCGCTCCAGCGACGGCACCCCGACATGAACGGGCAGCACGTTCTGCGAACAGTAGCCGCTGCCCGTATCGATCAGTCCAGCCCCCAGAACTTTTCCGGTGCCCACCGCATAGACGCGGACTTCGGAACCCGCGCGGGTGGCGTGTCCCCGTTCATCGAGGACCATGACCTGGATCGACCGCTTCGCGCGCGCCGGGGGCAGGAGGTTCCGATACAGCGAGTGCGTGCCCGACGGATTGTTGTTCGCCAGCGCGAGATTGAGATTGCCGTCGCCGTCGAAGTCCGCCCACTGCACGCCGTGGGTCGCGCCGTGCGGGAATTTCAGCGCCGCGCGCACATCGGTGAGCCGGCTGCCGGCATGGCGATAGAGGAAGTCGTGCTCGTTCAGGGCCGTATCCACGTACGACGAGACGTAGAGGTCCGGCCGGCCGTCGTTGTCGAAGTCACCCCAGCGGGAGGGTGTCGCCTTCTCGCCGCCCGCGACGCCGAGCCGTGCTGCGATCTCGGTGAACCTGCCGCGGCCGTCGTTGCGGTACAGATAGTTTCCACCGTATCCCGCGACGAAGAGATCGAGATCGCCGTCGCCGTCCACGTCGGCGACGCTGGGCCCATTGCTGCCGGAGGTCTCGGGCCGCCCGCGCGCGTCCATGCCGCGTTCGGGCGCGACGTCGACGAACCGGGCGCCATTGCCTGCCCTGAGTCCGCCGAACGGGTTTTGAAAGAGGCCGTTCGCATCGCCGTTCTGGTTGGCCACGAACAGATCCAGATCGCCGTCTTCGTCCATGTCGAACCACACGGCGCCGACCGTCCGCCGCGGATCGTCGAGCCCCAGTTCCTTGCCGACGCTCGTGAACCGCGCGGTGTCACCGGCCCTGAGCCCGCTGAACGGGTTGCGGAACAGCAGGTTCGGCGCGTCGCGCATGGCGACGAAGAGATCGAGATCGCCGTCGTTGTCCACGTCCACCCACGACACCTGCCGCGTCTCCCCCGCTGCGTCGACGCCCATCGCGGCGGCGACGTCGGTGAAAGGCTTACCTGCGCCGTCGTTGCGATACAGCTTGTTGCGGGTTTCCGACCGGCGCGTGAAGCCGACGTACAAGTCGATGTCGCCGTCGCCGTCGTAGTCTCCCCACGCGGCCGCGCGCGTATCGGTGTCGTCCGCGATGCCAGCGGCTTTCGCGACGTCCTTGAATACGCCGCGGGTGTTTTCATACAGCCGATTGGGTTTCCCGGCGCCGAAGCCGACGAAGAGATCGAGATCCGCGTCGTTGTCGAAATCGGCCCACGCGTTCGGTTGCGCGCCCGGCGCGGCGAACAGGTCCGGCTGCACGAGCTCGAACTGCGGCAGCGCGGACTGTGCGAGCGGCAACGCCACGAGCGCCACCGCGAGCGTCAACGCCAGCTTCACATGTTTCGTCACCTGCGCGGTGACTCCAACACCGGGACCGTCAGGAACGACGGCCGTGACGCCGAGCGGAAGATCGTGTGCGTCGCCTTCTGATAGTCCGCGTCTTTCGCGTGGTAGATGTCGACGAACGTCTGCGGGTTGCGATCGAACATCGGGAACCACGAGCTCTGCACCTGCACCATCACGCGGTGGCCCTTGAGGAACGTGTGGTACTTGTCGCCGAGCGTGAACGTGCAGCGTCGTCGGCTGATTCGGCACCATCGGCTCCGGGCACGCTCATGCTGTTCCGGAACTTCGCGCGCAGGATGTCGCCGGCGAGCAGCATCTGGAAGCCGCCCATCCGCACGTGATGCGGATTCGGCGACGGGATCCGGCGCGTCGCCCGGATAGACGTCGATGAGCTTGACCACCCAGTCGCCGTCGGTGCCGGTCGTGGCGACGTTGAGCGTGACGTCGATCGGTCCGGCAATGGTGAGGTCTTCCGTCAGCGGCGTCGGTTTCGTAGACCAGCACGTCGGGCCGTCCCGCCACGAACCGCTGATCCTCGACCATGAAGAGGTGCCCTTCGGTCGTCGTCACCTCGGCCGTATACGGCACCGGCTTCCGCGGATCGCTGACATAGGCGTCGAACGCCGGTCGTCCGATCGATCCGCTCGGCGGCAGGCGAAACGCCAGCCGGCCGCCGCCTGCAGGTAGAGGTTGCGCGGTCGCGTGCCAGTCGGCGGCCATGGTCGTAGTCATGCCACCGGTTGCCGCCGGTCTCGAAGACAACGGCTTCGCGCGAGGTTCAGTCTGCCCCTTGTCCTTCAGGTAGAAATTGAAGAACGGCAGCTCGATCTCCGTCGCGGTAGTGCGCCGCCGTCTTCGACGCCGAAGGCTGATGTCGCCGAGCGTGTCGCCGTCTCCTCGCGCCCACCCGCCGTGCAGCCACGGGCCGACGACCAGCGTCGTCTTGTTCGCCGGATTCTTCTCCTTGAGCGCGCGATACATGCGGAACGGCCCGTAGAAGTCCTGCGCGTCGAACCAGCGCGGCGACGATCAGCACCGGGTGCGCGATGCCGGCGAGATCCTTCGGCACGTTGCGCGACTGCCAGTACTCGTCGTAGGTCGCCGTGCGTCATGTGATCGTTCGTACGTCGGCACATCGTCGGCGAAATACTTCAAGCGCGTTCGCGGCCGCGCCGAGCTCGAGGAAGAAGCGATAGCCGTCGGGCGTTCCGTAGTCGAACCGTTCGACCGGCGCGCTCCGACGGCGCCGACGCGCGCACGCGCATTCGTCGACATCCAGTTGAAGCCGTACATCAACTGATACGCGCCGCCGGAGTGGTAGTCGTCGCCGAAGAACTGATCCTGCGGCGGCGCCTGCGGCGACGACGCCTTCAGCGCCGGATGCGCGTCGATCATCCCCATGGAGACTTCCCAGCCGGCCCACGAAATACCCGTATTGCCCGACGCGCCCGTTGTTGTTCGGCACGTTCTTGACAAGCCAGTCGATCGTGTCCCACGTGTCGGTGCTCTCGTTCGGCTTCGACGAGTCGCGCGTGAGACGGCACGTGATGCACGAACTCGCCCTTCCGACTTGAACTTTCCGCGCGTGTCCTGGTAGACGAAGATGTAGCCCTCTTTCGCGAACGTCGTTGTTCGGACCGAGCACCGTCCGGTAGTCGTCCGGTCCGTACGGCGCGATGCCGTACGCCGGTTCGCGTCAGCAGCAGCGGGTACGTCCTGGTCGTGTCCTTCGGCGCGTAGAGGATCGTGAACAGCTTCACGCCGTCGCGCATCGGGATGTACACCTCGCGCTTGACGTAGCTGGCTTTCACGTCGAACGGCGCCTGCGCCGGCGTGACCGGCGCGAGCAGCAGGGCAACAGCGACGGCCGAGAGGGATGTGGCCAGGAGGCGCATGGCGCGATTGTAGCCGCAGGGCTCGAGCCCTGCGCCACATCACGCCAATGGAGCGCGACGGCTCGAGGCGAGCGTCACGGCTTCGGCTGCAGGAATGTCTTGTAGTTCTGCCGATCGAGGCGGACCCACACCGGCTGCCCGGCCTCGCCGACCGGCCGCCCCGGCACGCCGTCGATCGTAAACGCGAACGCGCCTGGATCGCCGACACGAAGCATCACTTCGTCGCGCACCGTGATGGTTTCGTTCTGACCGGCATCCATCAATTTTCCAAACACGCGCTTACCGTCGGCTGTCGCTTCGATCCAACACGGTCCCTGAGGCCGGAGCCTCCAGCGCCAACGGCTGATCCGGCTTCGGCTCGGGGGCAACCGTGCCGTTGGTCGCCACGGGCGTCTCCGTCTTGGGCGTGACCGCGACCGGAGCGACGGTTTTTGTTTCAGTTGGAACCTCAGCCTGTGGACGCCGGGAGACGGCGAAGTACAACGCAACGATCAGAAGGATGACGCAGAGCTGGAGGACCTGAATGCGCCGCGACGACACCGTCTCTTCGTCAATAGCGACAGGCGTCTTCACGACGCTGGGTTGTTCGAGCGGCTGGGCTGGCGTTTCCTCGCCTGGCGCTGGCGCAGCCTCGAACTCGGTGCGATACCGGGCCACGATTTCCTCAGGGTCGAGCTCGACTTCCCGGGCATACGCACGCAGGAAGCCGCGCGTGAACAGGCCTCCGGGGAGCTTTGCGAAGTCGTCGTTCTCGATCGCACGAACCTGCGTCGACGTGATCTTCGTGGCGCGCGAGACGTCCTCGATCGACTGCTTCCGCGCCAGCCTGGCTCGGCGAAGCTCGGCACCGATCTCTGCCACGGCCTCTTCCACGGCCAGCACAGCATGCAATTGGCGAACCGTCGAGACAAAGCTCAGCAGAAATTCCAAGCGTCCGGTTGAACAAACTACCGCCTAAAGGCGGTGGACTCTGCGCGCGACTGAAGGTCGCGAACCGCGTCGCCACTGAGCGGTAGTTTGTTCATAGGTACGATCTTGGCTCCGCAGCGCATACCGCACATCTTGCAGCAGACTGTCGATGAACGTGGCCATCATCGAGTGCTTGCCAATCGCGAGGAGAAAGGTTCCAGGAGTTGGACACCGACGGCGCGCCTTCGGTCGGTCGACTCTTCAGTCGTTCCTGAGCACCACAATGGGATCCAGCGCGCCGGCGCGGCGCGCTGGAACAAAGGCTGCCGCGGCCGCCACCGCGAGCATGATGAGGCCCGCGCCGCCGACCAGTCGCAGATCCCACGCGGTCGCGTCGGGCAGCAGACTCTGCGCGAGCCGCGCGAGCGCGATTGAGCCCACGAGCCCGATCACGACTCCCAGGCCCGCAAGCCGCAGACCCTGCCCGAGCACGAGCCTCATCACGCGTCCCGCGTTGGCGCCGAGCGCCAGGCGGACACCGAGGTCGTGCATTCGCGATGAGACCGAATACGAGAGCATGCCGTACACGCCGATCGCTGCGAGCAGGAGGGCGGCGAATGCAAACGAGGTGAGCAGCGTCGCGTTGAATCGCGGACGCGAGACGGCTGCGCCGATCCGCTCGTCGAGCCTCATCGCGTCATACACGGGCAGCGTCGGGTCGACCGATGCCACCGCGGTACGCATCGCAGGTAAGAGCGCCGTCGCCGCGCCCCGTGCCTTGACGATCACCATCGTGTCCGGATACGAGAACTGCAGATAGGACGTGTAGAAATCCGCTCGATCGGACCGGTCGGGTTCATCCACACCTTCGTACTTCACGTCGCCCGCAACACCGACGATCTCCACCGTGTGCGCCGGATCCGAGAACGGCCCTGTCGTCGTGCCGAACCAGACACGTTTCCCGATGGCATTTTCGCCGGGCCAGAACCGCCGGGCTCCCGATTCGTTGACGATCGCGACCGGCGGGCTGCCCGCGCGATCGGCGGGCGTCAGTGCCCGTCCGGCGAGGATCGGAATGCCCAGCGTGCGGAAGTAGTCGGCCGAAATGTAATGTCGTCCCACGCCAGGCGCATTCGCGCGATCGACCGGACGATCGGCAAGGAACAGGATCGTTCTCGAACAGCCGCTGAACGGCACGCACCGATTGACTGCAGCCGATTCGACGCCAGGCACCGCCTGGATCCGCGCCAGCAGACGGTCCACCGTTGCCGGACCAGACGCGACCGGATACCGCGAGCCAGGAGGTCGCACCCAGAACGTCAACACGTCGTCGGCTACGAAGCCGCTTCGCCGGCTCTGGATGCGCGCGAAGTTCTCGATCAGCAGTCCTGATGCGGTCAGCAGCAGGCAGGCGATCGCTACTTCGGTGACGACCAGAATCGAGAGCGCGTGCCCCCGGCGGCCGCCGCCGCGATCGTCCTCTTTGAGAGCGGTCACCAGTTGTGGACGTGATGCGGCGAGCGCCGGCACGAGTGCGAACAGCAGCGTTGTACCCG
The DNA here is from genome assembly GCA_963770995.1 of uncultured Acidobacteriota bacterium. GTDB lineage: Bacteria > Acidobacteriota > Vicinamibacteria > Vicinamibacterales > CAVVIG01 > CAVSWN01. The sequence continues at coordinate 249,144 of CAVYRS010000002.1, forward strand.
ACGCGACGGCGACGGCGAACAGCAGAACGGCTGGATCGAGCGCGGGAGCGCCGAGGCTGCCGAGCGCGCCGTAGTTGTTCCGGCCGCTCGCGATCACCGCCGGCGCCATCCGCGCGAAGACGCCGACGCCCCACCAGGCCAGAACGGTGCCGCACACTCCCGCGACTGCGGCCATGACCAATCCCTCAGTGAGCAGGAGTTGCACCAGCCGGCGCCGGCCCGAACCGATGGCCAGCCGCACCGCGATCTCACGGCGCCTGACGCGCGCGCGGGCGAGCAGCAAGCTGGCCACATTGACGCAGGCGATGACCAGCACGCATGCCGCCGCCGCAAGCAGGACGAGCGCGGATTGTCGCAGCATCGGGTCGACCCGCGCTTCGCGAATCGGTACCGCCGCCGCGCCCCACACGGTACCGGGCACCGATCCGTTGCCGACAAAGCGGGGCCCGATCGCCGCCAGCTCCGCGTTCGCCTGCTGGAGGCTCAGGCCCTCCTTCAGCCGCGCGACGACGCTGATGAAGTTCTGCGGCGTCGTCAAGTACTCGGAATAGTAGAGGCGCGCCGCCATCGGCGGCGGAATCCAGAGCTCGGCCTTGCCGCTCAGTCCGGTGAAGCCCTCGGGCAGAATGCCGATGATGGTCAACGGTACGTCGTTGACCACGATCGTCCTTCCGACGCTGGCGGGATCGCTTTCGAGCTTCCGCTTCCACAGCCGCGTACTGATGATCGCCACGGGCTGCGCACCCGCCGCCGAGCCTTCGTCGGCGGTGAAGATGCGGCCGGCGATCGGGTGTACGCGCAGCGCCTGAAAATAGCCGCGCGAGACCGTTTCGCCATCGATGTGTTCCGGATCCCCGTGGCCGCTCAGGGTGAACAGGGGTCCTGTGAACGACCCGACGCTTTCGAACGACGTCGTGACACGCTCCAGCTCGGTGATGTTCGGCATCGACCAGCGGAGCCGTTGCATGCCGTCGCGAGGGGTCACGCTGGTGTTGAACAGGATGACGAGGCGGTCCGGATCGGCAAATGGCGGCGGCCGGAGCAGCATCGCATACACGACGCTGAACATGGTGGTCGCCGCGCCGATACCGAGCGCGAGCGTCAGAATGGCCACGATCGCCACTCCGCGCATCCTCAGCAGCGCTCTCACGGCATATCGCAGATCGCGCGCGAACGTGCTCATACAGTGATGACGTCTGACCGGCGGAGATGTTAACGGTCGCCCGCCCAATCTCGGATGCGGCACCTACTCCGTGCGCAGCGCCACCATCGGCGAGACCTGCGAGCACCGGGCATCGTCTCGAGGCGGGTCACGACGGTTTTCGGCGAATGATCGCAGCTCGGCCGGCGTGCCTCGCTCGCCCGGAATCGCAATCTGAAACGTGAAGATCGCGGTAGTGGCACCGATCCCCAGCGCGAGGGTCAGGATGGCAAGAACTGCGAAGCCCGCGACCGCCGCAGCGTCCGCGCGCCGTATCGAAGGTCCTGGAGCACCTGGTCCAACCTCCGTCCCTCCTGGCGACCTCCGTCCCACAGCTGGGGACGGAGGTGCTTTTACTCGACGAGGAAGTTGACCGTGACCCGCATCGCGACTTCAACCGCCACGCAGTTGAGGAGCGTCTGGCTGAACGCCCACTGCCGAATGGCGTCGGCGGCGGCGCGTTCGAACTCGGGATTCGTCGCCGACACGGTGCGCACCTCGCGGATCAGACCGTCCTCCCCAATGCGCGCGTCGAGCACGACGCTGCCGCCCTGCCTGGCGATCGCGAGATTCGCTGGATACTGAGGAGCGGCGTGGCCGATCTTGGCCGGCGGCGTGATGTTGCCGCCGATGCCGCCCGGCGCCACGGTCGCCGCACAGGTATTGGTGGCGGTCCAGACTTGCGCGCGCGTCCGCGGCGGCTCCGGCGGATCGCCTGGCCGTGGCAGACGCACGGTGACCGTCTCCCGCAACGATCCCACCTGCAGCCGGACGTCGCGCTGCAGGCTCGGACCGCTGATGTCGACGGCACCGCGGAGCGTCGAGAAGCCCAAGGCCTCGCTCTCGAGCGCGTAACGGCCCGGCGTCAGACCGACGAACGCGAAGCGGCCGTTCGCGTCCGATCGGATTTCGTACTTCGCCCCGGTCTGCTCGTTCGTCAACCGCAGCGTGACGTTGGGCAGCAACCCGTCCTGCGAATCGTAAACCGCGCCCGACAGCGACGAGAACGCGACCTGCGCCGAGACAATCGTGACGGCGACCGCAGCCAGGGCCGCGACCGTGGCGATTCGAGCGGTGCGCGACATCGGTTGGCGGTTGACGCGTGCATTCAACATAGCGACGACTCTCCTTTCGAGCGTTGACGGCCGGGCGATGGCCGGCGCGGGCAGCCACACGCGGCTGTGCGCCTGGAACGCGCGCGCGAGCGTCACCAACTCCGAGGCGTACGCCGATCCCTCAACGCCTCGATTCAACACCGCATCGTCTGCCGCGCGCTCACTTTCCTGTCGCAGACGGCGGCACGCGATCCACAAGAACGGATTGAACCAGTAGATCGCGCGCGCGATCCCGGCGAGCACCTGAATCGGCCAGTCGCCCCGCGCGACGTGCGCGAGCTCGTGCAGGAGCACGATGCGAATGCGATCCTCGGTCCAGCTCTGCGCGCCGCGCGGCAGGATCACAATCGGCCGCCGCCACCCCCATGTGGCGAGCAGCGCGGGATGGTCGCTCTGAAGCAGCCGCACGCCCTGCTGGACTCCGTACTCGCGCGCCACGTCGGCACAGATTCGTGTCCATAGGCCGTCCTCGACGCGTCGGCCGCGGGACGCAAGGTGTGCGAGCCGGCCGAAACCTACCAGCAGCACGAGCACACAGCCGACGGCGCCGGCGAGCCAGATCATCTCTACGAGCGACGAATAAGAGACTTCCGCCGGACGTGCTACCTGCGCCGGCGGCGGACTGGTCTGTACTCTCTCGCTCGTGGTGAGCCTGTCGAACCACGAGCGTCCGCCCTGCGGCTCGTCCTTCGACAAGCTCAGGACGAGCGGGAAAGACACACCACCATTCGCGATTCCGGGAACCTCCCACACTGGCACCACACGCTCCAGTACCGGCGCCCCGGCCGCGCACGCGATCGCGGCCGCGAGGATCCAATGCCGCACCGCGGCCGATCGACGCCGCAGCAGCAGCGTCGCCGCGAGCGCGAGCAGCACGATGCCCGACATCCTGATCGAGCTCCCCAGAAGCAGATCCGGCCTCATTTCGAACCTTCCTTCCGGGCGGTCTCGATCAGCGCTTCAATCCGGTCCAGTTCGTCCTCCGACAACCGCGCGGCTTCGCCGCCGAGCAGCGCGGCCACGGTCTTCTCGGCGGAGCCGTCGAAGAAGGTCTGGACCAGATGCTTGAGCGCCGACTTCCGCGCGGCGCTCTTCGCGACAGCCGGCATGTAGACGAAGCGCAGCCCGTGCTCTTCGTGCCTCACATGTCCCTTCTGCTCGAGGATGCGCAGCTGCGTGCGGACCGTGGACGAACTGGGATCGCCGGACAAGTCCTCCATCACCTCGCCGGCGGTGGCGCGGCGGCGGCGGTAGAGGATGTCCATGATCTGGCGTTCCCTGCGGCTGAGCGACAGCTGGCGGCGCACTGTTGTTCTCATGAAACGTGGTTCTCATGGACATGTTATTTTCATAACATGTTTGCTAAAGAAATAACATGCCGGGCCCCGCCCCGTCAAATTATTTCTGCTCAGCTTGACTCGACCGATCGAATCGGCCCATCCTTGAGACCGCTCGTACACGAGCCAAGCTCTCAAACAAATCGTCGTGTTTGGAATCGCCGAGGCGTGGGCTGCCTGCTGAGCGCCCGCGTGATTCCAAGCAGTGTCGACAATTGCTGGGCTGATGACAATTTCGTCATCGGCTGTCGAATTCCGTAACCTCGACTCGCCGCGAAACGCATGGGGTTGCGCGAAATTGCTCAGCATCTTCGCCGAATTTACGCCGGATTCTGCGCGCGTCCTGTTCGGCTCGGAACCCCGGCTGTAGTGGCATTTTCGTTGCCGCTGGGGCAGGTGGCGATCGAGCTCTCGCTGATCGCCAGCAACAGCAGTTTCTCTCCTACGACCACGTGAATTTTGGCGGCCTGCGCCGTGTCAATACCCGTCTGCCTGACGGTCTGGAGGCTTCGTGTCCTTGGGAACCCATCGCTGGAGACAGTCGATCATCGTTATCGCTCTCGTGCTCGTCGCGACCGGCGCGTACGCGCAAACGGGCGGATTCGTCGATTCCGCGACGTCGGGTGGCACCAGACCTCGCTTCTCCTCGGCGACGATTCAATCGTTTCTCCCCTCCCGCGGCCGATTCACGTTTCCCTCGCCGTACAACACGCAAGGCATCCGGCTGACCAATGCGAGCGATTGCGGCGGCAGCGACTGCGTCCTCTCGGTCGGCTACTCCTACTGGCGCAACATCAACAACCACGCCGGCAGCGACACGATGCTGATTTTTCTGGGCCTCGATCGCCGCAAGGGCGGCAGCGGGCCGACGCTGTTCAGCTACAACAAGACCACGGGCGAAACCCAGAACCGCGGGCCGCTCTTCGACGGCAACAGCTCGTACGGATCGGCGACCGGCGAGGGCTGGTACTTCAGCGCGACGCAGCCGAACATGCTCTATGTGAGCGCCAGCACGAAGCGCCTCGAGCGCTATGACGTCATCACGCATGCGCTGAGCACGGTCTTCGACATCGGATCGCGGACGGATCTCTTCGGCGCCAACCGCTACATCTGGCAGATCCACTCGAGCAGCGACGACCGCGTCCACTCCGCAACCGTCAAGGATGGTTCGTCGTACGCCGACCTCGGGTGCATGGCCTACCGCGAAGACACCAAGCAGTTCTTCTTCTACCCGCAGAAGGGCCTCAACTACGACGAGTGCCAGATCGACAAGAGCGGTCGCTGGCTGGTGATCAAGGAGAAGACGGGCGCGGACTCGAAGTCCGAAGTGGACGATCGCATCATCGACCTCCAGACGGGGAGCGAGCGCGTGCTGATGGATCGCAACGGCGCCGGGGGGCATTCCGACCTGGGCGCCGGCTACATGGTCGCGTCCGACAACATGAACCCGCAGCCGGGCGCCGTCCGCGTATGGCGCTTCGACATGGACGTGACCGGCGGCCAGCCGGTGGCGTCGGTCGCCGGCCAGGGCACGCTCGTCTATCAAACGACGTCGTGGGAGACCGACATCGGTCACGTCTCGCACGCGAACTCGCGCACCAACGTCGCCGCCGATCAGCAGTACGCCTGCGGCGCGAACGCCAGCCGCAAGGATCTACCGCGCGCCAACGAGATCGTCTGCTTCCGGCTCGACGGATCGCTGAACACGTTGATCGTGGCGCCGAACATCACGGACCTCAACGCCTCTGGCGGCGGATCGGAAGACTACTGGAAGATGCCGAAGGGCAACCTCGACGTCACCGGGGAGTACTACATCTGGGCGGGCAACGCCGGTTCGAACCGCCTCGACGCCTACATTGTGCGAATTCCGAAGGACAAGCTCGGTGGCAGCGCTACGCCGCCGACGACGCCGCCGACCACGCCGCCCACGACACCGCCGACCACTCCGACGCCTCCACCGACGACGCCGACGCCTCCGACGACTCCCACTCCGCCCACCACGCCGCCGACCACTCCGGGCGGGAGCGGGACCGCGGTTGCGTGGACCAACCTCGTGAACGTGACGGCAACGGGCAACAGTCTGCGCAAGACCGCCGGCTGCGGAGGCTGCCCCGACGCGGGTGCGTACTCGCAGCAACAGGTGTCGGGCTCCGGCTTCGTGCAGTTCACGATGTCGGAAAGCGACACGCTCCGCTTCATCGGCTTGACGTCCGGTGGGACGGGTACCGACGCGGGCGACATTCGCTACGCGCTGCGGCTGCAGTCGGGAAGAGCGGAAGTGCGGGAGGGTGGGGCGTATCGATCGGAGATCGCGGTGGCGTCGGGGGATACGCTGCGGATCTCGATCGGCGGCGGGAGCGTGCAGTACTCGAAGAACGGCGCCGTGTTCTTCACGAGCGCGGGGTCGGCCTCGTCGCTCGTCGTGAAGACGTCGCTCTACGATCTGGGCGCGACGATCTCGAACGTGACCATCAGCTCGGGAACGAGTGCGACCGCGGCTACGCCCGCGACGACCGGCGCAGCGACGTCAGGATCGGGAGGCGCGATGACCAATGCGGCGGCGCGAAGCGCGGGGAAGAAGGGATAGGCGCAGGGGCGACGCGGTCCCACGTGGCCTTTTGCCGGCGCGTGGCGAACTGGACGAAGCCGACGATCGTGGCCCAACTCAACAGGCAGACGGTGTAGGGCACGGTCAGAAAGACGATCGATCGCCGCGCTGATTGGCGCGCATACCCGCCCAGCGCGGCGCAGATACAGCAGCCCCTGCAGCAGCAGCAACTCGCGGTACGGCGACTCGGCGGCCAGGGCGATGCTGGCGCTCAGCGCCGTGAGCTGCAGCACCGGCGTCGCCAGCCGCAGCGCCTTGTGCGACAGGGTCTCGAACCACACTGGATTGCGGCGCGGATCGAACAGCCAGGTTTCGCGCGCGAACAGCTGGAAGGTTCCGGCGATGGTTCGCACTTTCCGTACGAACTCCTGACGCGACGTCGCGGACGCCGTATCGTAGGCGCGCGCCGCGGGCTCGAACACCACGCGATACCCGCCCTTCACCACCCGAACCGGAATCAGCACATCGTCCAGCAACGTGTCGTCGGGGATCGGCTGGTAGAGCACCCGGCGAATCGCGTAGATCGCGCCGGTCGCGCCGACCGTCGACCCAGTGCGGCCTTCGTTGCGGCGGATGAATTTTTCATAGCGCCAGTAGAATCCGACACCCTTCCCCACCGCGGCTCCCGCGGGACTGGCCGTCATCATCAGCTCGCCGCTGACGGCGCCGACACTGGAGTCGGCGAAATTCGCCACCAGGGCGCGCACGGCACCGCGGTCGAATTGCTGTCGCGCATCGGCCATCACCACGATCTCGCCTGGCGCGGCCGGCACGACGTCGTTCAACACGGCCGACTTCCCGCGGCGGTTTCTGAAGGCCTGCACGACGACGCCGGCCGATTCGTAGGCGCGCGCGCGCGCCACCGTCGCGTCGGTCGATCCGTCCGAGGCCACGCAAATGTCCAGCTTCTCGCGCGGGTAGTCGAGCGCCAGCAGATTCTCGAGTCGCGCCGCAATTCGATCCTGCTCGTTGTACGCCACGACCACGACCGTGACCGCCGGCTCCCAGGCGGCCGTGTCGTGCGACTTCGGCCGCAGCGTCGCGCGCAGCCACGCGACGAGCGGATAGCCGACGTATACATACGCCAGCAGGAACAGGGAGATCCAGAAAAGTAGAGACATGGTCCGTGTATGTGGTGGTCCGCCTTCGCTCGGACTCTCCGCTACCGAGCTTCGGCGCGACAGCCTTCGCGGCTTGCCAAGCCGAAGCGGACGCAGTCCGCGAAGGCTGGACCGAGTGGGTGGAGCGCCTCGACGTCGGCGCCGAGGTCGCGCTTGTCGGTACCCGCGCGCTTGTATGGACTCGAGGCCGTCAGGCGCACGTTCGACGCCTGGGCGCCGACAAAGCCGACTTGATCGAGCGATCTGGGAAAAAAGTTGTCGTCCGGATAGCGCTCTGCGCTGCCGCCGACGATCACGTTGCGGCGCACGATCGCGCCCGGGAAGTAGCGCTCGAGCGTCGGCCGGCCGGCACCTGTGCCTCCCGCCAGAATGCCGACGTTGTTGTCGGCCACGATGTTGTTCTGGAAGACGAACCCGTGGTTGGGTGTGCGATCGCCGCCCCACATGATGCCGTCGGTATGGGCCGCCGTGTTGTGCTCGATGGTCACGTCGCTCGACGCCGTCCAGCAGCTGAAAGAGTCGTCCCCGGCCCCAGCGGCCGCCCACGTCGAGAAACACGTTGTTGAGGATGGCGATGCGTCTCGTCGGCTGGCTTTTGTGGATGTCGTCGCGGCCGAGCATGTTGATGCCGGCTGCCACGTGACGGACGACGTTGTTCACGAAGGTGACGTCTTCGACGACCGACCACGGCGCGCCGCCGTCCTGGTTGCGCGGCGTGAACAGAATCGCGAACCCGTTCTGCCCGTGCGGCCAGTTGTACTCGAGCAGGTTGCCGTCCACGAGCACGCGCCGCGCGTTCTTCAGCTCGAACAGATTCTTGACGGTCCACGCCGTGCCTTCGAACGTGGCGTCGCCCTCTTTCCAGCGCAGCGGCTTCGAGAAGTGATTACCGATGATCTCGATGTCCGCCGGCACCAGATCGGGAATTGACGGATCGGCGCCGCCGAACATCACGTTCTCGCCGGCGCCTTCGAGGTAGTTGTTCGCGATCTTGAGCGGCCCCGCGCCGTTCCATCCGGCGACCGCCTGCGAATCGGCGCCGACTTCCTTGAAGTCGGACAGATAGGAATTCACCACCGCGCTGTCGCGCGCGTTGAGCGCGATGCCGCGCCGCGTCCCCTTGCGTGGATCGCCGTGGAGGTAACAGCGATCGATGATCACGTGATGCGGCTGCGAGGCGGCGTCCGTTTCGTTCGTGCCGACGTGCACCAGGGCGCGCAGAAACACTCCGTCGGCCGGCGCGATCTCGAGTCCGACGAGCCGGTAATGGTGCGCGCCGGCATCCGCTTCGATCACGGCGTCGCCTGACGAAGCGACGAGCTTGGACATGGCCGGTGCGTGCGACGGCGTGACGCGCTGGCCCGGCGGCGGAAGGCCTCGCTCCGTTCGCGGAGCGATCACAATCCAGCCGTCGCCGTCCTTGCGCGGCAAGCGGAACGGTCCCGTGTAGGTCGCGCCGGGCTCGAGCGCGATCGCGTCGCCGGCCTTGGCGTCGTTGATCGCCGCCTGGAGATCCCCACCCGCCGGCACGCGAATCGTGCGTCCAGTGGGCGAGACCGGTGCGGTGTCGACGCGGGTGCGCGGCCGTTCCGGCAGGCGCCCTTCGACTCCGCTCAGGGCAGGTACTCCATCGGCGGCATTTCTCGGTGGAGACTGACGGCTGTTCTGACCCGGCTCGAACCGGCCCGCGAACGCCGTCAGACCGAGCGCCACCGCGGCGATGCCGCCCAGAAGGCCGTGCATGCCATGTCCCATTCGGCGTTACCGGCTCTGCAGCTGCACTTCGCCGCCGCTCGCGGTCACGGGGTGGCCGTTGCCGTCGGTGCCGGTGAACGTGGAGCGCGCCGTATGCGCCACGCCTTGCGCGCTGCACCACCGCGACTTGATGGTGGTCGTGCCGTTCGCCGGCACGTTGATGTCGGCGCTGCCGTTGTTGGTGACGCGGCCGTCGAACATGTCGGTCCGCGCGGTGAAGTGGACGGCGACACCGGCGGTCTCGGTGAAGACCTGTTCGTAGAACCACGTGTTGGTCGAACCCGAGCACGACGCGACGTCGGTGATCGGCGCGCCGCTGAACGGCACCGGATTCGGCCGGATGTCGACGTTCACGTTGGCGGTCGCGTTCGTATTCGGCGTCGGCGCCGGGTTCTGTTGCGGCGTCGGATCCGGTCCATTGGGCGTGCTATCGGTGGTGCACGACACGGTCGTGACGAGCGCCAGGCTGGCGAGAACGACCGTCCACGAACGTACGGGGGTCAGCTTGGTCAACATACACAGCTCTCCCTAAAGACGAATGAAGCGACGAATTGAAAACGACGCGTCGAGCGTTCAGGAGCGCGGGGCCAGCAACCAGTCGGCCACGCGCGAATAGGTCGATCCCAACAGCGGCTTGACGACCTTCTTGGCATTCCAGCCGGCCCACGCGGCGCGGCGCGTGTGCGCGGGTGTCAGGACGATCCGGCTGGAAAAATCGTCCCGGCATCGCGGTCGGACCGTATACCGGCCGACCACGATGCACGCGTGATGGGTTCGGGTGCGAGTCGTGGGTTCGGATGTGAACAGCACCGAGAGTCCCGCGTCGCCGGCCGTCCGTGCGACGACCGCCGAGAAATAACCACCCGGTACGGATGCCACGGTGATCGGATGGCCGAGCAGGTCCTGCAGCGCCTCGCGGCTGCGCGTCCACTCACGCCGCATCTGCGGAATCGAGCAGGCGCTGAACCGCGTCGGGTGCGACGCCGAATGGCTGCCGATGATGTGACCGCGCGCATCGAGCTCCCGAATCTGGCGCCTGGTGAGGAAACCGCGCTGGCCAATCATGTCGGTGGTCACGAAGCAATGTCCGCGCCAGCCGAGGCGTTCCAGTCGATCGGCAACCACCGTGTAATACGACACTCCCCCATCGTCTACCGTGATCAGGAACGGTAAGTTGTCAGACGTGTCAGAGGTGTCAGACACCGGCAGAACCGTCGCGAGCATCGGCGCGTCGGACCGGACGCGCGAGAGAGCGCTGAGCTGGGTCTCGAATTCCGCGAGCGACAGCTTGTATCGGTCCGCGGCCGCCGAGTCGAATCCGCTTTCGTTCGGCTGGCCGACGTAGACGTCATGGAACAGCAACGATGCGATTGGCATCAGCTCGACTCCGGCGGGCAATCCATTTCCAACGCAGGTAGCTGGAAAGGCGGGGTTGGCCCCAGGTAGCAGAACGGCGGCCGGTGGTGGAGAGTGGCGCGGGGTGCTCTCCACGGGCCACGGCGATCAGGCGCCGCGCAATCGCGTCGAGGTTCTCGAGAACGACGCGGTACTGGATCACGATGTGCGATTCGCGCCGTTCGTCGATCGGACAGGATGCCTGCAGATAGACCGGGCCCGTGTCGATGCCCTTGTCGATCCGCAACAGCGTCATCCCGACACGCTCGAGGTCGCGGTTCGCCAACGCCCAGAAACAGCCATGCGCGTTGCGGTACTCCGGACAGATTCCCGGATGCAGCGCATAGGTGCCGGCCCGCGCGATCGAGAAGATTGCGGGCTTCAGAATGAACTTGCAGCGCGCGATGACGAGATCCGGATGCACGGCCGTGAGAAAGCCCCGCGCCTCGTCGCTGTTGGGATCGGAGACGACGATGCGGGGCACGTTCGTCAGGTCGGCCGGATAGCGAACGCACAGGCGTGACAACTCCTGCGCCCGCCAGGCCTGGTCGCTGCTCGCCAGCGCGATCGCCTGATACACGCGAAACGCCACGACATCCGCGAAGCCAAGCAGGCCCACGCGCCGGATTTCTCGACGCGCGACGCGCCACAGTCGTTTCTGGCGATCGCGGATGACGATCAGCCCGCGGAGATCCATCGAGCTGGCCAGCCACGAGGCGAGGCCCTCGGTATCGAGGCGATCGCCCTCGTGGCAGATGAGCACGACGCTGGGCAGTTGAGTCATGCGACCGCGCAGAAGGCCTGCGCGCGAGTGCGCGCGTCGAGGACGCTTTCGCACCGCTCCTCGAACTCGCGAGCCACGTGCACCCACGAATACCGCTCTTCGACGAGGCGGCGTCCGGCCCGGCCGAGCGATCGCCGCAATGCCGGCTCGCGCAACAGCCCAATCACCGCCTGCGCGAACGTCTCTGGATCGTCTGCCGCGATGAATTCGCGTCCGGGTGTCAGCGCCAGCCCTTCGGCGCCAACCGTCGTGGAGACGACGGCCTTCTCCATCGCCAGCGCCTCGAAGATCTTCAACCGCGTGCCGCCACCCGCTCTGAGCGGCACGACGCAGACCGCGCGCCTCTTCCATCCACGGCCGCACATCGTCCACGGTCCCGCTGACCAGCGCGCCGGCACGCTCAGCCGCAGCGCGAAGCCGTTCCGTGGGATTGCGGCCGACGATGGCGAGCGACACGTCGGGAATGTCGCGCCGGATGATGCGGCAGCATGGTGTCGATGAAATACAGGACCGCGTCTTCGTTGGGATGCCAGTCCATCGAGCCGGTGAACACGATGCGGCCAGGCACTTCGGCCATGCCGTTGCGGCGGAAGTACGACGTGTCGACGCCGGTCGGGATCGACGTGACGCGCGCGCCCGGCGCCAGGTCGGACAGCCGTTCGCGATCGTCGTCGGAGACGGCGATCGTCAGATCCGCTGCCGCGCACGCTTCCGCCTCGCGCGCCATCACCTTCCGCCACTCGATCTCGAACAGCGCGCGGCGCCAGCGGTGAGCGCTCGATCGCGCTCAAGCGCTTCCAGATCAGGTATTCGACGTTGTGCTCGAACAGCACGACCGGCGTACGGTCCGCCGAACGGCACGTTGGCCGCGGCGAACAGGAAATCGGCAACGCAGACGTCCGACGCCGCCGAGCGCGATGACGCTGTCCACGTGCGCCGCGCACTTCCGGCACGCGCCACTTCCACAGGTCCACGGGATCGGCGGACAGCCACGATCGCGCGACCGCCAGCGGGAAACGCGCGGTCTCCGCGCTTCGGCACGACGTACGGAATCGACCGAACCTGGCGGCACCGAGGCAGCTGGCGCGCCAGCCCCTCCGGGTCGTCACCCGATCCGTGCGTCGTGACGACCGTGACCTGGTGGCGGCGGGACAGCTCCGAGATGATCTGGAGGCTGCGGACCCGTCCGCCGGTGTTCGACGGCCAGAGGCCGCCCATCTTGACCCAGAGAATTCGCATAGTGGACACGGACGCGACCCGGCGAGACGGCCTGCATGATGTCGGCGGGCCGTTCGCCCTCGCAGAAGATGCGATGCCAGATTTCGAGGTTGACGAGCAGCCAGAGACGATCGCCGTGCGGGCCCAGCCGGCGCGATGCTCGTCGGCCAGACGCCGCAGCGCCGCAGGGTCGAAGAACCCGCGCGCCTGCGCGCGCGGACCGAGCACGAACTCGTCGACGATCGGCCGGAACTGCTCGCGCAGCCAGCGGCCGACCGGCACGGGAAATCCCATCTTCTGCCGCGTCAGGATCGACGGCGGAATCAGGTCCTTGACCGCCGCGCGCAGCACCGCCTTGGTCTGCCAGCCGCGCAGCTTGAGCTCGCCCGGCAGCGCGGCCACGTGCTCGACGACGTGGTCGTCGAGGAACGGCACGCGGCTCTCGATCGACGCGGCCATGCTCATCTGGTCCTGCTTCATCAGCAGTTCGATGCAGATAGGTCTGCAGATCCGCATGGCTCATGCGGTCGAGCATGCCGCCCGACGCGTCGTCGTAGCAGCGCATCGCGTCGGCGTACGGGTCGCGACGATCGACCAGCTCTGGACGCGACAGGAGTCCGCGCTGCAGCGACTCCGGGAACACGGCAAAGTTCTCGAGAAACAGATCCCGGATGCCGGGTTCGAGGGCCATGAAGCTGCGGCCGGCGTACCGCCGGGCGCGCTGCGGCAATGCGTCGACGAGGTGGCGGACGCCGCGTCGCGCGCTCCTGGGCATGAGCGCCCAGTACGGCCGTCCGAGCCGCGCATTCCACAGCGTCGCGCGATACCGGTTGTAGCCGAGGAAGAGCTCGTCGGCGCCTTCGCCGGTCAGGACGACCTTGACGTGATCGCTGCGCGAGCCGCGCCACGAAGTACAGCGGGACGCTCGACGGAAACGCGATCGGCTCGTCCTCGTGCCAGACCAGATTCGGCAGCGCGTCGAAGTACTCCGACGGCGATGACGACGACCTCGCGATGCTCGGCGCCGATCGCACTTGGCCACGAGCCGCGCGTAGTCGAGCTCGTTGGCCTCGCGATCCGCGAAGCCGACCGCGAATGTCTGGATCCGCGACTTCGCCGACTCGCGCGACCATCGCCGCGAGCGCGCTCGAATCGAGACCGCCCGACAGGAACACGCCGAGCGGCACGTCGCTCATCAGGTGGCTGCGCACCGCCGACTCGAGGCAGGCGTCGCACGACCGGCGCTTCCTCCCGGATCGTCGGCGGCGTCCGCACTCGGCTCGGTGCGGGCAGACGCCAGTAGCGGCGCGACCGGAATCCGCTCGACGGCGACCAGGACAGCACGTGACCCGGCAGCAGCTTCCGGACGCCGTGGAAGAACGTTTCGTCGCCGGCCACGAATCGTGTTGGCGAGAAATTCCGGCAGCGCGTCCTCGTTGAACTCGGGCCGGATGGCGCCGGACGCCAGGACCGCCTTGATCTCCGATCCGAACAGCAGCTCGGTGTCGGTGCGCGCGTAGTAGAGCGGCTTGATGCCCAGCCGATCGCGCGCCAGCAGCAGCCGCTGCCGCGGACGATCCCAGATCGCGAACGCAAACATCCCGTGCAAGCCGTCGACGACGCCCTCGCCCTTCCTCCTCGTACAGGTGGAGGATCGTTTCGGTGTCGCAGCGCGTGCGATAGACGATGGCCGCGCGCCTCGAGCCCCGGCCGCAGGTCGGCGTGGTTGTAGATCTCGCCGTTGAAGACGATCCAGATGCTGCCGTCCTCGTTGCACATCGGCTGGTGGCCGGCGTCGACGTCGACGATCGCCAGGCGGCGATGCGCGAGGCCGACCCGGCCGTCCACGATCAAGCCCACGCCGTCGGGACCCCGATGCGCGATCGACGTCGCGCATCCGGACGAGCCGGTCTTCTTCCGCGCTGCTCACGCGGATCGAACTTGACGATGCCTGCAATGCCGCACATTGTCTTTAGCCCTTGGTCGTTCGAATGGCGCTTTGTCGTCTTTGATCCTCGCTGCTCGGTGCTCAGCAAGGCGCGGACCAGGTCGGAGGTGATCAGCTCGACTGTTCGACCGTGACCGCGCGCTCGTCGACGCGAACCGATTCGCCGGTGCGCTCGAACAACAGCCCGGTCGGAAGGCCGTGGTCGTCGTAGATCAGCCGGACCGCGGGCGGCGAGGCCAGCGCCTGCGCGTCGGGCAGGAGCAGCGTCAACACGCGCCACGGCAACGTGGCGGTCATCGAGTAGATCAGCGTCGGCGCCGGCTCGCGGCGGCCGTAGTCGGGCGCCACCCAGCCGCGAATGGGCCGCAGCTCCCCGCATTTGAGCGCCGGGCGAACCGGCACCGATGCGAACGGTCCGACCCAGAGCACGTGGCCGCCCGGCGTCTGCGCGCGCGCCCAGCGATTGGGACCGAGCGAGACGCGCATCGGCGCGAACTGAAACGTGAGGTCGATGCTGGTGCCGCGCGGTGCCCGCCAGATCGTCGACGACGATCCAGTAGCGCGGCTTGACGAACAGAATCCGGCGGCGATGCACGACGGACTTCGCCGCGGCTGCAGGCGCTGTGTTCGGCGTCGAGAAAATCCAGCTCCGGCGTCGAGTGCCATTCGCGCAGGCGCACGCGCGGACGGCTGTCGCCATCCGAACGGACCGGCCGGCTCCGACTGGCTCTGGCCGTCGACTGACGACGGTGTTGTGCGCCGCGGTGCTGCGGAAGTAGTCGCGCCAGTCGGCTTCCGGCGTGTAGCAGTAGTTGCCGGCGTCGACGAGGCACGGCTCGCCGAAGATCGCACACTGCACGCTGAGCAGATCGGCGTGCCCATGCCCGCCGCTCACCGGACACCCGAGCGGACCGATGTCCACGATCATCTGGTGCGCGCTGCGCGTCCCACCGGTCTCGCATCACCGCGTAGCCGCCGGCCGGGAAGACTCGCGACGCGGGCCCGACCGGCGACACCGGCCGCACCGCGTCGAACGCGCGCAGCCCGTCGCGTCCGAGCAGCCAGAGCACTTCCGGCGCCGCTCCCTCCGCCGCCCAGGCGAAGTCGGCGCCGATCGAACATCGCCGCCGCCGGTCGCGAACGACGCCGCGGCTGTCGTCGGGCGCACGCCGCGTCAGCGGCAGCAGCGTCCCGCCGTCCGCGTCGCCGATCGCCGGAATCGATCCGTCCGGCTGGCGCACGGCAACAGGAAGTCGACCATGCGACGTACGCGTCTCGGCAACCGCAGCGGGCACGCGTCACGCCGTTGCGCGCCGCGAGCAGCAGGAAATGCAGGTAGATCTCGATGGTGTAGCGGTGATAGCAGGTCGACTGCTCGAAGTGGACGCCGTCGGCCGTAGATCTGCCGCCGGCTCTCCGTCGACGAGAATCCGCGCGCCGAGCTCGCGCCACCGCGCCGCGTCGGCGAACTCGCGAAACAGCACGCCGGCGTAGAACAGGCCGAGCGCTTCGCCGGTGAGATGCGTGTTCGGCGAGAAGTAGTACGAGAGATAGCGCTTGACGTGCGCCGCGTGCAGCCAGATGGCCGCCAGCACCTTCATCACCCACTCGCCCGACAGCGACGGCAGATTCCGCAGCAGCAGCAGCGTCCAGCACCACGAGATCAGCCGGTAGCGACACTTCGAGGCTGCTGGCCCAGTTGATGCCGATGCCTGGCGGATTCGCCTCGAGCCAGGCGTCGATGGCGCCGATGCACGCCTGCGCGTAGCGTTCGTCGCCGGTCAGCGCCCAGGCCTGCGCGAGCCTGACGACCCACTGATGCCGGTTGAGCTCCCAGACGACCTTGCTGTCGCCGACCACCGCCGGGTCGAGCGGGTCGATCTGGCTCCAGTGCACGCGCGGCGACTGGCGCGTCCACACCGGATCGAGATGCCAGTCGATCGGATCGCCGAACGACAGCCCGCGGTAGCCGAGCAGATCGAAGCGCCGGCCGACGACGATGTCGGTTGCGGCGGCGACGAGGTCGCGAGCACTCGTCCGGCAGCCGCTGCCGCAGCGCCTCGATCGTCGCCACGTCCTCGAGCCCGGCGAAGAATCGGCGCGGGCGCCGCTTCGCAGCAGCCATGCAGCGCGGCCTCCGGCGTGGCAATCGCCGGCGCGCGATCCGCGAGCGACGACTGCGCCGGCGCGTACGTCGCCGCGGGCGCGAGCCGCTCGATCAGCTTCGTCGCCTCCTGTTGTCCGCGGACGCGATCTCGGTCAGGCTCATTTCACGAAGGCGCTGCTGAAGCGGTTCACGCGTGCCGTACAGCTCGTCCGCGAACGACCCTGCGCTCACGCCGAGGCTTGACGGCGCGGGAAGGTCAGCGCGGCTCTGCGGCAACGGCGATGGTTTCGTGGGCACGGGAATCATCTGACCGAGAGCGAGCGCGCGCGATAGACGTCGGCCCACGCAGTCGCGGACTGCGGGCCACGTGTACTTCGCGACCTCGGCGTGGGCGCGCGCGGGCGCGATCGTGCGCGCCGCGCGGGTCGCGCCACACCGCGATCAGTCCATCGCGCCAGCGCGACAGCATCGCCGACCGGCACGAGCAGCCGCGGTCTCGCCCTCGCGCACCATCGCCGGGATGTCGCCGGTTGACGTCGAGACGACCGGCAGACCCGCGGCGACACGCTTCGAGAATCGACACCGGCTGGTTGTCGACGATCGACGCGTTGACGAAGATGTCGTGATCGTCGCAAGAGCTGCGGCATCACGTCGGGATCGATCTTGCCGACGAACCGGATCGCGTCACCGCCGGCGGACGCCGCAAGCCGCCGCAGCGCGGCTTCCTCGCTGCCGTAGCCGGCAATGGTCAGCGTCGCCGCCGGCTCCACCGCCTTGAACCGCGCGAACGCCTCGATCACGAGATCGACGCGGTAGTACGGCTCGAGATTGCGCGTCGACAGCAGCTCGCGGGCGAAGCGGCTGCCGCTCGCGATACGCGAAAGCGCGACGAGGTCGACGACGTTTGGAATGACGCGCGCGGCGTAGCCGTGACGGCGCGAACACGCGCTGGAGATACTCGGACGGCACGACGATCTCGTCCGCCAGCCGCAGCCACGGATGCACGAGCGCGCCCCAGTCGCGCGAGGTGATCGTCGGCTTCGCCGCTGTGGTAGTGCAGCACCACGCGCTTGTCGAGCGCCCGCGCCGCCAGCATCGCCGGCATCGGCGCCAGCAGAAACGACCAATAGGATGCCGAGAACACGTGCACGACATCGGCCGTGCCAGATCCGCAGCAGGCTGGGCAGGTAGATCGCTCTGGTTGACCATCGTGCGCAGACCGGGCACGCGCCGCACCCAGCCGCAACCCGCGCGGGAATGCGCGGATTGATCGGCAGAAACGTCACGTGGTAGCCGTCGCCCGCGAGCGCCTCGACGAGGCGTCTGCGCCTGCACGCCCTGGCCGCCGAGGATGTCGAGGCTGGCCGCAACGAGGGCGATTCTTGGATGAGAGGAATGCATGAATTCTGTAAGTCAGAAGTCAGAAGTCGGAAGTCGGAAGTCGGAAGTCAAAACACTGGCTTGCCTCTGACTTCTGACTTCAGACTTCAGCTTGTTCATCCGCGCCTATGACGCCGCCGCGAACACCGCCGGCAGGATGCGTTGACCTGTGGCGCGCGCGGGTGTATCGACGGTCTGGATCGGCGCGTCGAGGACTCGCCGGCACCACAGCTCGAACGACAGCAGCGTCCACAGTTGCAGATCGATGTCGCGACCGCGCTCGTGCAGCTGCAGGAGGCGCTCGATGTAGCGCGCCGTTGAACAGCCCGCGTTCGCGGCAGGTGCTCCGACAGCAGGAGGTCGCGCGCGAACGCCGACCAGCTCCCCGCGGAACCATCGCGCCAGCGGCACCGCAAACCCCTGCTTGCGGCCGATCGATGATGTCGTCCGGCAGGACGCCGCGCATCGCCCGCTTGAACAGGTATTTCGTGGTGCCGTCGCGCAGCCGCAAGCCGGCCGGAATCCGTCGCGGCGAACTCGACGAGCTGGTGATCGAGCAGCGGCGGCCGCGCCTCGATCGAGTGCGCCATCGTCATCCGATCGACCTTCGTCAGGATGTCGAGCGGCAGATAGGTCTGGAGGTCGCAGTACTGAATCGCCGACATCCAGTCCGCCCCGATGCCGCGGAGATGCGACAGCGCGTCGCACGCACGGATCGTGACGGCGCGATCTGCTCGTAGGCGTCGGGCTGAAACAGCGTTCCGCAGCTCGTCGGCCCGGAACAGCGTCGACGCGTCGAGATAGCGCTCGGCGCCGTCGAGCGCGAGATGCCGCAGGAACCTGCGGCCGCGCATGCCTTCGGGCATCGCGTGGCCGACCGCGCCCGCCAGCTTGCGGAGCGGGCCGGGCATCCGCGTCGTAGTCCACGCTCGCGCCCCTCGACCACGTACTTGTCGTAGCCGGCGAACAACTCGTCGCCGCCGTCGCCGGTCAGCACCACCTTCACGTGCTCGGCCGCGAGCTTCGACACCATGTAGGTCGGAATCGCCGACGTGTCGCCGAACGGCTCGTCGAGATACCAGGCGAGGTCCTCGACAATCGGGACGACGTCGGGCCGCAGCACCAGCTCGTGATGCTCGGTGCCGAAGGCCTCCGCCACGCGACGCGCATGCGCGAGCTCGTCGTAGTCCGCCTCGGCGAAACCCGATCGAGAACGTCTTGACCCGTCCGGGCGTCAGCCGCGCCATCGTCGCGACGACGGCGCTCGAGTCGATGCCGCCGCTGAGGAAGGCGCCGACCGGCACGTCGCTGACCTGATGCAGCTGCACGGCCTCGTCGAGCAGCGCCCGGAGCTGCTCGACCAGCTCGTCCTCGCTGGACGTCTCGTCCGGCGTCGAACTCGACGTCCCAGTAGCGCTCGATGCGCAGCGCGCGGCCGTCGCCCACGGTCGCGACGCGGCCGGGCTCGAGCTTCCGGACGCCGTCGACGATGCTCTGCGATGACGGCGTCGCCAGGAACGTGAAGAGATGGCCGACGGCCTCCCAGTCCAGCTGCCGGCCGACCTCGGGCAGCTGCAGAATCGGCTTCAGCTCGGACGCGAACGCGATGCCGCCGTCGATCTCCGCGTAGTAGAGCGGCTTGATGCCCAGGCGGTCGCGCGCGAGCAGCAGCTTGCGGCGCCGCGCGTCCCAGATCGCGAACGCGAACATGCCGCGCAGGTGCTCGACGCACCGCGGCCCGTAGTCCTCGTACAGGTGCACGATGGTTTCGGTGTCGCTCGCCGTGCGGAACGTATGGCCGCGTCGCGTCGAGCGTCGCGTCGCAGCTCGGCGGTAGTTGTAGATCTCGCCGTTGAAGACGACCCAGACCGAGCCGTCCTCGTTGCGACACCGGCTGCTGGCCGCCGTCGAGATCGATGATGCTCAGCCGCCGCATGCCCAGGCCGACGCCCGGCCCGAGGAACACACCTTCCTCGTCCGGTCCGCGGTGGATCATCATCCGACACATGGCATCGGATGTCGGTCTCCAACACCGGCTGTCCGTCCCACCGCACGATGCCTGCAATGCCGCACATGATCAGCTTTCAACCGTGTAGGGGCCGACCAATGCGTCGGACCCGGGGCGGACACGTGGGCCCGCCCCGACGAGGACGCTACGAGTTCGCAGGAACCAGATGAGCGCGAAGGCCAGGGTGTAGGTCGCGCCGCCGACGACCACCGAGAGAAGCGGTGCCGTCACGCAACCGCATCAGCAACCAGGCCGGCACGGCCGCGACGCTGGCGTGCACGGCGAGGGCCGCCGAGACGCTTCCACGGCAGCACCTCGGCGACGCCGACGTGCATCAGCCTCGCGATTCGCACCAGCGCGGCGGCCTTGACGATCGTCGTCGCCGGCGAGCGTGACGAGCACGGCGCCAATCAGGCCCGAGATTGCAAGGAACCAGCAGATGAGAGCCGCAACGATCACGAGGCGCACGGCATTCATCACCAGCAGGAACCGCGTCTGCGCGTAGACGCGCAGCACACCGTCGACGGCAAAGGCCGACGGCAGAATCATCAGGCACCACACCATGAACACCGGCACGCTCGCCAGATACGTGGTCGTGAACAGCATGACGATCACCCCGTGCGCGGTCAGCATCAGGACGGCGGCGAGCGGGAACATGATCGACGCGAGCCGCGCGGTGGTGTCGTGCCAGAGCGTCAACACGGCGCTGTCGCCGTCGCGCGCGTAGCTCGGCCATCTTGACCATCATCACGTTGCAGGTCGACGTGTCAGACCAGGTCGATCAACGGAATCTGCAGGCAGCCCACGGCGTAGACCGCGAACGTCGCCGCATCGAATCTCGCCGCGACCACCCACTGGTGGTAGTTGACCTGCACGACTTCGATGCCGACCGCCAGCGCGAAGGGCAGCGCATAGGCGAGCTGGCTGCGCCAGAGCGCGGTGTCGATGCGGAAGCCGCGGCCGAACTCGCGCCAGAAGTACCCGAGCATCGCTGCAAGCCTGAGCCCGGCGAAGACGACCGCGCCAACCAGGACGCTGCGCAAGCTGCCGACGACGAATGCGGGCACGATGAAGAGCGCCGTGCGCGCGAGATCGGAGGCCGCGTAGACGCCGGCGCCGGTCGCGTGCGCCTTGCGCGAGACCATCACGATCTCGAACGCCGCGCCAACCAGCATGAACGCCAGGAACACACCGAGCAGCGGTAGTTGCGCGGCGAGCGCCGCATTCGACAGCCACGCGGCAATCGAGACGCGCCAGAAGAAGAGCCCGGCGGCGCAGGCGATGCCGGTCAGCCCCAGCGTCACGAGCGCGTTGCCGATCCGACGGCCGGCTTCGGCGGGCTGACGCGGCACGAAGTAGTAGAGGCTCTCGGCCGCGCCGAGCTGCGCGAGTCCGTACAGCGTCGCGTAGATCAGGAACAGTTGCTTGTAGGTGCCGAACGCCGACTGATCGAACTGTACGGGCGAGCACGACCGGGATGGCGAAGGCCGCGGCGAACCCGACGGTGCGGCCGGCCACGAGCAGCAGCGCCGCTCCTGAGACACCGTCCCTGCCAATGACGTCGTGGACACGTTTCAAGATGGCGGTCATGCGGCGTGCACCCGTTCGCAGCGGCGGGCCGGTGGCCACAGGCGGTGCGTCTGGCAATCGAGGATCGCCGACGAGAATCGGCCGTCAGCGCCGATCGACGATCCTTCCCACAGCAACAGGCGCTGCATCGTCAGCTCGGGATGGGCCGCGTCCTGGTGCTCGCAAGCCGTATACGCGAAGTCGTATCCCGCCCGCGCCACGAGGTCGACGACTTGGGGCGTGAATTGTCCACCCGGGTAGGCGAAATGCCGGACCGGCGCGCCAAGGCGGCGTTCGATCTCGTGCTTCGATCCGGCGACCTCGTCGAAGCCCCGCTCGTCGGTCTCCTGCGCGAGCCAGACGTGCGTTTTCGTGTGCGAGCCGATCGTGAATCCGTCGCGCTGCATGTCGGCGAGCATTTCCCACGTGCAGGTGCGCGGAATAGACGCCGTCCCGTTGCCGACCTGCGCGTCGAGCACCGCCATGAGGCGATCCGCGTCGGCCTGCGACAGCTCCGGGAGGATCGTCGTCACCGCGCTGTAGGGATTGCGGCTGGCCGCGCGCATGCCGGGAATGTCGGTCGCCCGGACCTGCGCCGCGTCGCACACCCGCGTCAAGCCGATCCACGGGTCCTTCCAGCCTCCGTACGCCTTGTCGAGCAAGTGGTAGAGGCGATCGTGGATCTGCCAGCCCGAGCGGCCAACGAGATCGCTGACGACGAACATCGTCGCTGGAATGCCCTTGCGCTTCAGCACTGGCCCGGCCTGCTCGTACACGTCGCTGTACCCATCGTCGAACGTCACCGCGGCGACCGGACGGGCGAACGGCTCGCCGCGGTGGACGCGGTCGCCGATGTCGTCGAGGCTCACGAACTGGAAATGACGGCCGATCCAGTCGATGTGGCGCTCGAACATCGCCCGGCTCGTCAGCAAGCTCGGCATGTCGGTCCTCGCCGCGGCCGCCATGTCATCGACGACGCGGTGATAGCCGATGACCAGGGGCACACCCGTACCCGGCTTCACGGACGCCGAGATCGGCAGCGCCCGCGTGCGCCAGATGGCGGCGGCGATCGCGTCCTTCAGCAGACGACGCCAGCGGGGGGGACGTTCGAAGTACACGGACTCCTCGAGAAGATGCGGCGCGCAAACGTGCGCGCGGCGAGTTCGGCGCGAACGGTACCGAGATGGGCACGGCCGGCCAGGTCGGACGGAAACAGATCGATGCGGTGCAGCGAGCGGGCGTGGCGAGCCCAGAGCCACTTGTACGGTTCCACGCCGAAGAGCATGTCGAATTCGCGCGCGCCTTCCTCGATGGCCGCGCGAATGGTGAGGCCCATCGCCACCATCCCGACGCTGTGCTGCTGATAGCGGTCGTCGAACGCGCCCTGATAAAAATAGAACTTCCCGTTGTAGGAAAAACAGTAGGTGGAGGCCGCGACGATATCGTTCAGCCGGAGCTCGTAGAGGCGAAGCGAGCCGGTCTCGAGCGCGCGATGGGTGATGTCGTAATGGAACGCGCGGCACGCCGTGGTCGGAAACGCGGTCGAACCGCCGCGCGTGTCCCAGCGCCGATTGTGCAGGCTCATCAACGTCTCCAGGCCTTCGCGCCGCGCGTCATCGCTGGAGACGCGCTCGAATCGGACCTCGAAATCGCGATCGAGTCCGCGCAGGCGCCTGCGAAGATTGGCGCGATGCGCAGAGCCGATGCTGGCCAGATACGAATCCCACGAGTGCCCTTCGAGCGGAATGAAGGGACAGAGTCCCGCTGTCGTGTGCATCGACGTCCACGCGTTGGCGGTGACGCGATCGACGATCGTCGATTCCGCCACCGATCCGGGCGGCAGATGGTCAAGGTGCAGCGCCAGGCTCGACGCCTGGAGCGCGTCCGCGATGACGTGCGCGATCTCGAGTTCCCGCTCGCGCTGGACGATGATGTCGAGGTAGTCCGAGCCGGCGAAGCCGGTGCCGAGGAACTCGAACCGCGACAGCCACGGAAGCGTCGTGCGCGTCCGCGCCAGCGGCGCGATCCCGACGAGCTCATCGCCGTCCCACACCAGCACGATGTGCAGGGTCAGGCCGCCGGAGAGATGCGTCCACCACGCGTCCAGCCACTCCCAGGTCAGGAAGTAGCAGTTGGATCGGCTGTCGCGCACGAGTGCGTTCCACGGCGCGCGAAGCGCCGCGAAGTCCTCCGGCCGCGTGAGGCACTCGACGCGCATGTCAGGCCGCGTAAACGGAATCGGCAACATCGGGCATCCTGAGATCGAGGCTCGCCACCTGCCGTGCCACGTGATCGAGGTGACGGGACGTCAAATCCTGGTGAACGGGCAGTTCGAGCACGTGCGTGTGGAAGAAGCGTTCGGCGGCGCCTGGTTCCGCGCCGTCAAGATCGACGCGGTCGTTCCAGAATTCGAGGGCGTCGACGCCGCGCGCCTGCAGCGCTAGCGCGGCTTCGTGCTTGTTCGGCACGAGCACCGGGAAGAACAGCGGGCACACCCCGTCAGGCAGAGTGTCAAAGACGGGCGTCACCGCGCCGCGCATGCGATCCGCGAGCCCGCGGTAGTTCGCAATTCGCCTCGTTCTAATCGCGTCGAGGTCCAACCGGCGCAGCACTCGCGTCGACACCGACGACATCGCCAGGTCCACGTCGTCGATCTCGAAGCCGATGTCGCCGACGTTGGGGCCGCGCACGTTGAGCGCGGTCGCGGCGCGGCCGGCCCTGCGTTTCAGCCTGTCCAACGCGGATCCGATTCGATCGGCGCGGCTGCGCAGGCGCTGCACCATCAGCTCGGTGGTGCGCCCAACGGCCGGTCGCACGCCAGGCGAACGCAGCGATAGCGCCTCGAGCGCGCGTTCCACCGTTGCATCCGCCGTGTTCTGCACGAGGACCGCGCCGTTCGGCAGCGGCAGCGTCTTGTAGAGGCAGAAGACCGCCCAGTCGCCGAAGGACCCCAGCGGCCGGCTGCCGTCAGCGCTCAAAAGCGCCAGCGCGCAATCCTCGACGAGCAGCATGTTGCGGCGGCGGCACAGCTCCGCGAGCGCGGACATCGGCTGCGGCCAGCCGGCGTAGTGGATGACGTAGAGGACGTCCGGATTGTGGCGCTCGCAGTGGCGTTCGACTTCCGCCGGGTCGAGCTGCAGATTCCGCTCAATCGGGCAGTAACGAATCGCCGCGCCGGCTGCCTGCATCGCGAGCACTTCGTTGCCGCTGTTGTAGTCGGGCGCCAGCACGGTCAGCTCCGGCCGGCGCTCGCGGAGGATCCGGAACAGGTGATAGATCGCGTTGCGCGCCCGGTAGAACAACCAGTGACGCGGCGCATCGAAGGGAAAACACCCCTCGTGCGATCGCACCGGTCGCGCGAAGTCGAGAGGTGTCAGGCCTTGGTATACAGGGACAAACATGGAGGGTAGGTCCGGCTAAAGCCGGACCCCACGTACGCCTGCGACCGCAGCGCTGAAGCGCTGCGCCAGACGCGAGTTCTTCAGAGCCGGGACGCCGTGGAACTTCAATTGGTGAACGAGCCGCCCGCGGAGGCCCCTGGAAAACACGAACACCCAGTCGTGCGACCTGACACTCGGCGTCCATTCGAGCTTCCAGGGCTCCGTGTCGCCGAGAAAGTCGACCTCGACGAGACCTTCTTCGTATGCGCGTTTTGTCGCGAAATACGTGAGCACCTTGAACGGCGAGCACGTGTCGTACGCAGGGTCGTAGCCGGTCTTGACCAGGAACAAGCGACCCTGATAGCTCAGCGAATACGACGTCGCGATGCGCTTTCCGCCAACGGTCAAGAACAAGAGCCGCAGCCAGCCGCGCTCGGAAGCGAGGTGGGCCAGCCGCGTGTAGAAGCGCTGGACGGAATCATCTGACGTGATCGCCGTCCCCTCGCGGCGCTTCCAGCCGGACTCCTCGAGCCGGATCGAATCCGCGAGGGCATCCTCGATCGCTGCTCCGCTTTCGATCGATTCGAGTGCAGGCTCGCCGATCCGAGTCAGACGGGCGAGCCGGTTCCGAACGTTCGATCGAAACTTGGCGGGCAGACTTTCGAGGTACTCGTCCCACGTCCCGTTCAGCTCGACATACGGCGAATCGCTGCTGCGCCAGACTCCAAGTGCGCACCTATCGGTTGCAGCGAAGGACGCGAACAGTTCACGCGTTCTCGAGTCGCGCGGCAACTGCCCCAGGAGCAGAACGTCCCACTGGTCCTTCGCCTCGACGAGCGCGCGCCAGATCGCCTTGTACGCGCGCTCGCACTGCTCGGCGACGATGAAGTCGGCGCGCGGGGTGTGGTCGTTGTGCATCAAGCGGAGCCGGCGGACCGGCACGCCGCACATGGATACGGACTCCCGCAACAGCGGCGCGATGGCGATGATCCGGTCGTTCGATCTGGTGATCACGATGTGCAGCGCGCGTCCGACACCGAAGCATTCCCACCAGGTACGCATCCATTCATGACGCAGGAAAGGATGTCGGATTCCGGCACGATCGACGAGGTCGTTCCATTCGGCCTCGAGGCGCAAGAACTCGCCGGCGTCCGTGACGGTGTTCACCGAGCAGGCCTCGTCGGAGGTCGCATCCGTGGATGCAACAGCTGGGTACGTTGGTGCCGTCGGCGCGAACGATGTCGTGCTTGCCCCTACCATACGTCGCTATCGCCCATCACGAAGTACGCAGGCCGAGCCCGGGACGAGTCGCCGAGCGTCGACCTGAATCGGGTTGCGGTGGCCGTGTCCATGGCTACCACCTGGACGTGCTTTTTCACGAGGACGCGCCTGCCGAGAATTGCCGCAAACGGGTTGTTCTCGGACGCCCTGAAGCAGATCGCGCAGGCACCCAACCGGCGGGCAAAGCGCGCGAGCGGCCGCGACAGTCTCGCGAGGAGCGGCCGTTCCGGCGGGAGGAAGACGTCAACCAGATGTGCGACTTCGTGTTTCAGCCCGAGGATCACGTATCCGCATGACCCGCCGTTGACCCGGACGAGAGCCCGATGATAGGCACGGCCCGGCGCGTTGGTGTACCGCCAGTTCAAGAAGGAGCGCGGCCGTTCGGTGAAGCACCCGACTGTGCGTGCTACTGCCGCATGGACCTCGGTGAAGTCTTCTTCGAACTGCTCGATCGACGTCACGGTGATATCGTCCTCGACGATCTCGGTGCACGTTCCCATCGGCTGAGCGTCCGGGCCGCGGTCGGACCCGAGCCTGAGGTTGACGCGTACGAATCGCGGCCAGCACAGCACTTTCATTGCGCTTTGACAGGAATGGACAACCTGCATGGTTCCCAGCCTGTCGTAGGCGGCAAGGGAGTTCGCGTTCGGAAACGAGAACAGCGAGACGCGCTCGCGTACGGCCCACTCGGTGGTCTGGGTCATCATGCGCCGGAAGAGTCCCTGACCCCGATGCCCGGGAGCAACCAGCGCGTCGATGAGCTGATAGGCATCCCATGTGCCCGCAGGTCCACAGAACCGCCAGGGAATCGCCGGCCGAATGCCGACCAGGCGGCCCGAATTGAAGGCCCCCCAGACGATCGGTTCACCCCAAGGATTCCGGCGGTAGAACCAATCGGCTTCGGCCAGGCGCCGGAAGGGATAGCATTCGTTGTAAAGCGCATTGATGAGTGGTAAATCGACGCCGCTCAGGCGATCGAACTCGTACGACGGAGCATGAGCGGCGGGTCGGGCACCCGCCAGCGGTCGCACGGCAATCGAGGGGACAGCTACTTGCACGCGAACTCCGTGCTCGCCGGCGCAGGCATCGGCCGCCGCCGCTCGAGCAATGACAGATACAGTTCCTCGGTAGCCGCGACCATCCGCGCCATCGAGAATCGTTCGTTGATCGACTGGCGGGCGGCCTGGCCCAGACGCGCGGCCAGCGAAGGATTTGCGAGGAGCTCGCAAATGGCATTCGCGAGCGCCACCGGTTGCCCAGGAGGGACAAGGCGTCCGTTGACGCCATCCTGGACCGCTTCGGGCGTGCCGCCGACTCGCGTGGCGACGACTGGAGCGCCCGCGGCCATCGACTCGAGCAAGACGTTGGAGAGCGCCTCGTTGAGCGACGGCATCACCGACACGGTCACGCTGGCCAGGACGGCCGGCACGTCGGTGCGCAGACCCGCGAACACAACCCGATCGCTGATGCCCAGGTCCCGCGCCAGGTTGGTCAGCATGGACCTGTAGGAGCGATGCTTGGGGTTGGTTTCGCCGACGATGAGAAACCGTGCCGCCGGAAAGCTCCGGCTGACGAGGACGGCGGCCTCGAGAAACTGTTCAAGGCCCTTCATGCGAATCAGGCGCGAGACCACGCCAACGACGGGAGCGTCCGCCGGAAACCCCAGTTCGGCCAGAAGCCGCGCTGAGTCGACGGAACCATCGAATCGATTGAGATCGACGCCGTTCGGAATGACCACAATCTTGGACGGATCGTATTCCTGGGTGATGAGCCATTCCTTCACGGCCTCGGCGTTCACCAGAATGCAGTCGGCAAAACGGCAGACGAAGCGCTGCACGCGCTTCTGTGTCGGAGTGAGATAGGGCGCGCGATCGCGGATCGAGGCGATGACGACGGGAGCGCCGGCCACGCGGGCCGGCGGAATCGCGAACACATTGCCGTAGAAGCTGTACGCGTGCACGACGTCGATGCGATGGCTGGCGATGTGCCGCGCGAGCCGTGCCTGCTGCCGGATGGCGTGGGCGCTGCGGAACGTCGAGATGTCGCACTCGAGGATCGGAACCCGCCGCGCCGCGAGCTCGTCGGCAAAGCTTCCCCAGCGCCGCAGGCACGCGAACTCCAGCTCGAAGCGCCGCGGATCGAGGGCGCGTCCGAGCGCCATGAACTGATTCTCGGTGCCGCCGGTGAGAAACGTCGGCACGACGTTCAGGAGCCGAATCGGTGAGGACCCGTCCTCGTTCGCCCGGCGCCGCCGCGGAAACATGCGCGCGAGGTTCATGACGCGGACACCGGGACGGCGCGCTGACGCATCCGATCGCGGCAGGCGTTCATGAGCGCGACCGCCAGGCCGGCCACACAGAAGAAATAGAACTGGTAGGCGATGGGATGAAAACACGCGGCGACGGCGAACGCGACGAGCGCGATCTGCACGCCGGCGGCGTAGATGGTCAGGTCGCGAGACGCGGGATCCTTCGCAGACCGGCGTTCGACGGCGCGGGCGCTCCTGAAGCTCGCGATCAGCAGCCACAGGAAGAGCGCGATGCCCGGCAGGCCAAGGTCCACCGCGTACTGCAGATAGGCGTTGTGGACGGAGCGCCAGGTGGCGCGGCCACGTACCTCGTTCAACGCGAGGATGTCCTGCCCCATCCCGACGCCAAGAATCGGATTCTGCGCGACTACTGTCGACGCGAGCTGGAAGTCGGCCCAGCGGCCTTGAGCGGATCCGGTCGCGTCGGCCTCCATGTCGGTGATCGTGCTCAGCCGGTCGATGTAGCCGGATGGAATCATCGGCGCGGCGGCGAGCATGGCCACGACGAGCGCCGCTGCGGTGCGCGGAGCCCGCTGCTTCGCGAGAAAGATGAGGGAGGTGAGGATGATCGCGCCGAGCGTCAGAAAACCGGCGCGTGAAAACGTGAGAATCACCGCGGCGACCGAGACCAGGATGGCGGTTGCCGCCGCCAGCCGGCCGAGCCCGCTGCGCGACGTGAACAACAGCGCCCCGGCGATCGGAATGATCAGATTCAGCGTGAGCGCCAAATCGTTCGGGTTGCCGGTGAGCCCGTAATAGCCGGCGATGCGCGTCACCGACGCGACGCCGGTGTGCAGGAAGTCGCCGGACAGATAGTGCTGCACCGCCATGCCGGCGAGCGGCACCGAACAGAGCGCCAGCGTCCAGGCGAACACACGCAGCCGCGGCGCGTTCGTCACCAGCGTGCCGATCAGCCAGAAGAAGATGATGGCTTTCAAATAACTGTCGGTCAGCAGCTGGACGCTGCCTCCGGGCCAGTACGAGAACGGCAGCGTCAGCACCGCCCACGTGAGCAGCGTCAGCGTGATGCCCATCTCGGGAATCGCCGGGATGATCGGCTTGTGGCGAATCGTCGCGTCGAGCAGGTGGCCGAGAATCGCCACCGTCGCCGCCAGGAGCGCGATCCGGATCACCTTCAGCGCCGGGATGAACGACTGCGGCGCCAGCAGCAGGATGAAGGTGAACGCCACGAGCGCGGCAAACGCGATCCTGCTCGCCTGTCCTGTCTCAGGGCGAGCCGCCGGCGCGGCCGATGCCGGACGCCACCAGAGTGTGTTCGATGTATAGGTAATCACGAGAGGGACCCTGTCAAGTCTGAAGTCTGAAGTCTGAAGTCAAAGCACTTCTGACTTCTGACTTCAGACTTCTGACTTCGTACTTCTGACTTCTCTTACCCTCCGACAACGCGACGGTCGACCTGCACGGGAACGGGGACGGCCACGAACCTGTTGCGCGGCGGCACGCGTCGCCGCACACCGCTCGAGCCCTGGCCGAACGCGATGATCCCGACGGTCTCGAGCAAAATGCGCGCGTCGAGCCGCAGCGAGCGGTTCTTGATGTAGTACAGGTCGTACCGCATCTTGCGCGTCTCTTCCTCGATGTTGTTCGCGTAGCCGTGGCGCACCTGCGCCCAGCCCGTGATGCCGGGCCGGACCGTGGACCGCAGACCGTAGTACGCGATGCGCTCCATGAAGATCCGCTGGTTGACCATGGGATGAGGCCGCGGGCCCACCAGGTTCATCTCGCCGCGCAGCATGTTGACGAGTTGCGGGAGCTCGTCGAAACGGAAGCGCCGCAGCCAGCCGCCGACGCGCGTGATGCGATCGCGGTTGTCCTGCACCCACTCGGATCTATGAACCTCGGCCGGGTGCATCGTCCGAAACTTCAGGAGCTGGAACGCTTTCCCGTTGCGGCCGGCGCGGTCCTGCTTGAAGAGGATCGAGCCGCGCGAGTCGAGCTTGACGATGATCGCGATCAGCGCGAAGAGCGGCGCCAGCACCACCAGTCCGACGACCGCGGCGACGATGCTCACCACGCGAGCGATGATCTCCGCCGCGCCGTGATTGCGAAATCCCTTGGCCAGAATCAGCGCGCCCGGTGTGATCGATTCGATCGCCATCGTGCCCGTCGCACGCTCGTAGAACTCGAGCGCATCCTCGACCACGATCCCGCGGACGCGTGACGCGAGCAGCGACTCGAGCGGCAGGTTGCCCCGCCGGTCTTCCAGGGCGACCACGATGCGATCGGCGCGCACGTCCTCGACGATCGCCGCGAGCCGGTTCAGCGGTCCGAGCCATCGTGCCTTGAGCCACGAGTCGCTCGGCTCGTTGTCGACCACGCCGGCGATCACCGTGCGCCGGCCGTAGATCGCCTCGAATTCCTCGATCAGCATCACCGCGAGCGGACCGGTGCCCAGCACGATGATCCGGGAGGCGCTGATGCGGTTGTGGCGAAGCTCGATCGCGGCACGCGCCAGCGCGACGAGAGCGGCCGCCATCAGAATCCATGGCACGTAGCGCAGAGTGGATGGCAGCGGCACGCTCCAACCGCCCACGACCAGCAGCGACAAGACGAGTGTTCGAGGCCACGTGGATGCGCCACGCGCGCGAGATTGCGGAACCCGAGTCATGGTGTCGATTCCCCTGGAAAAACCGAAACGGCGGGAGCTCCGGCTGAATTACGAACGTGCTTTGGCGCGAGCCTGTGGGAAGTAGCCGCGGTAATAGGAGTGGCGATAGCCGAAGAGCGGACGGTCGTCGCCGTTGAACACGATGCCCAGGACCGTCGCGGCGTCCAATTGGTTGAGCGACGCCTCGAGCATCTTGCGCGGCGTTTTGTGCGCGGCGACGACGAGCAGCAGGCCGTCGAACCAACGCGCGAGCAGGGCGCAGTCGGAGACCGGACCGAGCGGCGGCGTGTCGACGACGACGTAGTCGTACTGCTCGCGGGCTTCGTTGAGCAGGCTGGCCACTCGCGGCGATCGCAGCAATTCGTTGACCGGCGTGTCGGGCGAACCGGCCAGGACTACGTCGAAGTTGAGCGAATCGAAGCGCTGCACGCCGTCCTGCAGAGTGCCCGCCGAATCGCCGAGGAGCTGCGCGAGACTTTTGTCCCGCGCCGCGCCGTTCAACCCCAGATAGCGCGAGACCGCCGGTCGGCGGACGTCCGCCTCGATCAGCAGCACCCGCGTGCCGGAGCCGCGGGCGAGCGCCGCCGCCAGGTTGATGGCCGTGACGCTCTTGCCTTCCTGCGCGCCGGGGCTCGTGATGGCGACGACCTTGAGGTCGCGCTCGCGCTGGAACCGTTCGAGTTTGAGGCGCAGCGTCTGATACTGCTCCGCCTCCATTGATGCGGGGGCCGTGACGCTCACCAGATGCCGGTCGATTCGATGTCCAAACATGGTTTTCTCAAGCTTCAAGTCTGACGTTTCAAGTCTCGAGTTCAAGTCTCACTCGAGACTTGAGACCTGGTTACGCTGCTCGCGCGAGCAGCCAGACGATTTGTTCGTTGCCGCGCGCCGCGTGCGCCGACAACGCGCCTACGAGCGCAATGACCGCAATCAACGACGCCGTCGCGAGCACCAGCCGGAAGGCCCGACGGCCGTGGCCCGGCGCGATGTTGGGAATGGTCGCGAGCACGGGAACGCTCGTGAAGTCCCGGACATCCTCGATGCTGTGGAACGTGGAATCGAACTGTTCGGCGAGGAGCGCCGCCACGCCGGCGGCCGCGGCCGCGAACAGCAGCCCGATGATCATCAACCGGAAGCGATTGGGCGCCATCGGACCCGACGGCGGGAGCGCGGTTTCCAGGACGCGGAAGCGCTCGCCCTGCTTGTCGTTTTCCATGCTCTCGCCCAGCTGCGCGTCGTCGTAGCGCTTGAGGAGCGAGTCGTACAGATCCTTGGTCGCCGAATAGTCGCGCGTGATGCGTTGGTACTCCTGCTCGCGCGCCGGCGCGCTCTCGAGCTTCTTTTCGATGTTCTCGATCGACTGCCGGAGCCCGGCGTCGGCGCCGCGAAGCTTGGCCAGCTCGGCGTCGAGCGCACCGACGGCCCGGCGCCGTGGTGACGCCGGTGCGCCGGGGAAACCGGACGTTCCGGTCGCGGCCGCCGCCGCAGCAGGCGCGGGCGACGGGTCGCTCTTTCGCTGCACCAGCGAATCCTGCCGGTCGCGCTCGAGCGTGGCGATCTCAGTTCTGAGGCGCACGACGTCGGGATGGCGACTGGTGAACCCTCGCCCTTCCAGCGTCTCCAGATCCTTCTTGGCCGCTTCGATCCGATCGCTGATCGGATCGCTGAGCGGCGTCGTTTCACCAGTGCGCGGATCGACCTGCGTCAACCCCTCGGCGAGCTTCTCCCGCTCTTCGAGGATCTTCA
This sequence comes from uncultured Acidobacteriota bacterium, assembly GCA_963770995.1. Classification (GTDB taxonomy): domain Bacteria; phylum Acidobacteriota; class Vicinamibacteria; order Vicinamibacterales; family CAVVIG01; genus CAVSWN01. The sequence continues at coordinate 282,034 of CAVYRS010000002.1, forward strand.
GCTGCCGTTCGCCGTTCAGCCGCAGCTGCGTGTTGAGGCGGTCGAGCGCATGAAGGTTGAGGTCCACCTGCGACGGCAATTCGCCCGGGTGCCTGCTCGTGTAGCCGCGCATCGCCGCTTCGTCGCGCTCCAGCTGCTTCTTGGTGGCTTCGAGCTGCGCCTTGAGGAACTCGGTCAGGCGCGTCGCTTCCTGCGTCCGGATGCCCTCGTTGCGCGCCACATAGAAATTCGCGAGCGCGTTGGTCACGTCGGCGACGGTGTCGTCGCGTGCGCCGGTGTAACTGAGCTTGAACGACACCATGGTTTTGCGGCCGCTCAACTGCTCGGGTCCATTCGGTTCGATGTCGATGTCATGGCGCATCTGATCGAGCACCGTGTCCATCGGCTCGCGGCTGCGCAGTTCGGGGTAGAGGTCGTAGCGTTCGATGAGCTCGGTGAGCCGCGCCCGGCTCAGCACTTCCTGCTTGATGACGTGCATGCGGCTTTCGACCTCGCCGCTGACCGCCGATCGGACGTAGCTTTCGGGCACCGGCCGCTCGACGAGCACGGTCGCGGACGCGCGGTACAGGTCGGGCAAATACTTCGCGAACGACGCCGCCGCCGCCACCACCGCGGCGAAGACGAGCATGACCACGATCGTGCGGCGCCGAAGGATGTCGCCCACCCGGGAGGCAAGCGATCGTTCGCTGGACGGAGACAGAATGTCGCGGGGCATGTGAAACCTCGTTAGGGAACGACGACGATGTCGCCGGAACGGAGGAAGAAGTTCTGCTGCTGCGAGACGTCGTCGCCGATCTTCCGGTAGTTGAACGGAATCTGCGTCGTCTTGCCGTTGACGTCGCGCAGCACGACGATGCGGTCGCGGGAGGCGAAGTCGGTCAAGCCCTGCGCGAGCGCGAGCGCTTCGAGCACCGTCATCGGGCTCTTCATTTCGTAGCGTCCCGGCATCTTCACGGCGCCGACGACGGCCACTTTCCGGCTGTGCACTTCGCGAACCATCACCGACACTTCAGGCGCCGGGATGTACTCGGCGAGCTTGGTCGCGATCTGATCGCGCAGCTCGCTCGGTGTGAGGCCGGCCGCCTGGATGTCGTTCACGAGCGGCAGCGACACCTTGCCGTCGGGCCGCACCGGCACGACGCGGCTCAGCTCCACGTTCTTCCAGACCGAGATGTCCAGCAGATCCTCGGGTCCGATCTGAAACGCGGCGGCCATCTCGGCGGCTCGCGGGTCGGCCTTCGCTGGCGGGCGCGCTTCCGTGACGGACGTTTTCGCGTTCGCCTTCGGGTCGCGAGGCGTCGACGAGGGAACGGCCGGCGATGTGCCGACCGCCGTGAGCGGCTGCAGACCGGGACTCGCGGGAGTCGCCGGCTTCGCCACCGGCGCCGGCGTGGTCTGCGGCGACGGCGGGGGCGTCGTGGTTGGCTGCTGGCTCTGCGCGAACATGTCAGCGGCAAACGCCACGCCTGCACACAAGAGCGTCACGGCCGCAAGTCGATGCTTCATCACTTCACTCCCTTGGTTGGCACTCCGAGCGGTTCCAGCGGATCGGACGGTTGGAACGTCTTGCTCAGGCGCGGCGCCGCCGTCAGACGGAACAGGATCACGTGCCGGACGATTTCCCGATCCGACAGCAGACTGCTGCGCACGTCTCCATGCTGAAGATCGGTGCCGTAGGATGCCGCGAACGTCAACAGGCCCTTGGTCGTCCAGGAACCGACGACTTCCGCGTGATAGACGCGCACTTTGCCCTGCGACAGCGTCTGGCTGCTGAACAACCCGCCGTACGCACCCAACTCGAGGTTCGTCCGGATGGGCACGGTGAACCTTGCGGTGGCGCTGTCGACTTCCGCCGGGCCAAGGACGCCCAGGATGATCGACTCGCCGCGCCAGTAGTCGAAGCTGTAGCTGACGACGTTGGGCGCCCTGCGGCCGAAGCCGGCGGCGACCTCGGGGACTACGGCGTCGACGGACGACGAATAGCGCGGTCCCGCCTGCACGCTGATCCTCGTCGCCGGAGCCACCTCGTAGGTGTAGGCGGCGAGCGGCGCCAACGAGACGAACGTGCCGCCTTGCACGACCTGATAGCCGTCATGCGACGTGTAGACGTCACCTCGGATCACCGACGTCGGCAGCCCGCTGGGGACGACGGCCTCGTCGGCGCTCACGAAGCGGCGGCCCAGCACGCCGACGCCGAACGTCGAACGCGGCGTCGTCTCCCGCGTCACGCCCAGCCGCGCCACCTGCTCGGAGCCGCCGACGCTGTCTTCCACGGTCTCGTTGATCCAGTTGAAGAGCCCGCTGAAACTCGAGCGCGACGAGATCTTGTAGCTGAACGAGGGACCCCCCTCCCAGCGCTCCGCCCGGCGCCGATCGAGCAGCACCCCGGGGAAACGCTGGAACTCGGCGGCTCCGTCGGTCCGGTCGTACCGGCCGCCGAATCCGAAGGCGAAGCGCGGCGTCAGTTGAAACCGTGAATCCACGATGCCGTGCCGGCGCGCATGGAGGGTGCTCAGCGTCGGATTCGCGAGCGACCGCTGCACATCGAACGTGTACGCGCCGAACAGCATGGTGTCCGGAGTCTCGTACGTCGTCTCGAGCGCAGGCGTGATCAGCATCAACTGGTCGGACGACCCGACCGCCTTGGCGAAGATGTTGTCGTCGTACACCGAGCTCACCGATGCCGACGGCACGAGCGTGAGCTTGGATTGCGCGCTCACCGTGGCTGACAGGAGCGCGAGGACGCACGCGACGAGAACGGCGCTGATGTAGCGAGTCATGGGTTAGTTCGACTGGGATTCCGATAGCGCTTCCACGAACGCGCTGTCGACTTCGACGGCAACGCTGGTCTGCAGCAGGTTGACCGACACGACCAGGCGGCCCTTGCTGGCTTTGTCGCGCAGGAACACGCCCTGAAGACCCGCCAGCGGGCCTTCGGCGACGCGCACGCGATCGCCCTCACGGAAATACGCGTGAGGGAACACGGGCACGCCAGACGCCACCAGTTGCTGGATCGCGTCGACTTCTTCGGCGGCCACCGGCGTCAGCTGCGTCCAGCCGCGCTCGAGAATGCGCACGACGCCGCGCGCCTTGAGAATTTCGATGTAGCTCTGTTTTTCCATGGAGTGGCGAAGGAAGAGATAGCCGGGAAACATCGGCACCTGCACGACGTGCGACTTGCCATTGCGGCGCGACCGCGTGCTCATTTCGGGCAGGAACGCCGCGAAGCCTTTGGCCGACAGCTGATCGGCGACGAGCCGCTCGCAGTTGCTGCGCGTCCAGATCGCGTACCACGGTGTGTCGTCTGCAACCAGCAAGGCTTCGCCCCCTTTGGTTTTGCGAATCGATCTTTCCGATCCGCAACCGAATGACCTATGTCGGTCGATCCCGCTGCCTGCCGCGCTAGGACTTCGCTCGAACGTCGCGTTCAGATGACGTCGAGCTCAGCGCAACTGGCGTACGGCCGAGGAGCAAGAACGTTGCCCGAGATCACAGCAGGGACGGCTCGAGTTCTTGGCATGCCATGTTTATGGGAAAAACATGGGACTTTCAGAGCGAAGTCGAATGAAAAACTCTTCGGCGGAACGGCATTTCTGCGCCGCACTCACGACGCGTCGCCCGTTCCGCCCCATTCAGCTGATGGCTCTGCAAACCGTTGAGGTGATAGGGAATTCTGTTCCCATTCGCGGCTTCGCACTCCCCACTTCTACGAGCGCCGTACCCTTGCGCCAAACGCATGAGCGCTCGGGCTGAGGTGTCGACGCCCGAAACAGTCGGGCCTCGCTTAGAATGCGCGCATGCTCACGCCTTCCTCGCAGCGAGGCGCGCGAACGCTCGGGGTCGCGATCGCGGTGTGCGGACTAGCCGCCGCGCCGCGGGCGCAGCCGCCGCGTCCGACGCCCACCGCCGTCTGGGCGCCGAAGCTAGTCCGCACGCCCGCGTATCCGCCCAGGCACAAACCGCGAGTCGCGCTGGCCGAGATCAAGGCTCGGCACGCCGGCGAAGCGAACTGGCGAGAGCTCATCGTCGACGATGGACGGCTGACCGGCGAGTATGTCGCGGCCGCGCCGGGCACGAAAACCGACAAGCGATTTCATCCTGACACGCGCGAGTGGTTCGCCGTCGTCGAAGGCGAGCTGAAGGTTGAGATCGAAGGCCAGCCCGCGATCGCGGCTACGCGCGGATCGCTCGTCAATATCCCGCGCCAGACGATGTATACCGTCGAGACCGTGGGCGACAAGCCGAGCCTGCGATTCGTGGTGAACGTGGCCGGAGCAAAGACGCTCTTTCCGAAAGAGACGACGCCGCCGGCCGCGGCGCCGGGAACGGCGTGGATCCCGGTCACCATCAACCGCGTGCCCGGGCAATACGATCAGTTCAACCAGCCTCATCTGAACATTCACGAGGCCGCGGCGCAGAACGACAAGTACACCGGCGGCCGCTTCGTGCGCGACGACAAGTCGGAGATGCTGGTGATCTACGGCTTCGAGAAGAACCTGCCGCCGCTCGATCCGAACGACAAGGGCCATTTCCATCCTGAAAGCGCCGAGTTCTGGCTGGTGTTCACCGGCCGGATTCGATATTCGTTCGAAGGTCAGCAGCCGTTCGTCGCCAGCGAAGGCGACATCGTCTACGTCCCCGCCAATACGTGGCACGCGACGCGGTTTTTCGGATCCGACCCCGCGTGCCGCCTGTCGATCACCGAGTACGTCGGGAACACGTTGTTGCTGGAGCCGCGTCCGCGATAGCAGATAGCTGAGAGCTGATGGCTGAAAGCTGAGAGCGTTGCTCCAGGACCTTCGTTACGCCGTTCGCGGACTGCTGAGGCAGAAGGTTTTTGCCGCGACGGCGATTCTGACGCTCGCGCTTGGAATCGGCGCCAACGCGGCGATCTTCAGCGTCGTCAACGGCGTGCTGTTGCGGCCGCTGCCCTTCCCCGATCCTCACCGCCTCGTGCAGATTTCTGAAACAACCGGCCTGTCCGCGCGCGGCGAGGCGGTAACGTGGGCCTACCTCGACGCCTATCGCCGCGAAAGCACGTCCTTTGACGCGATAGTCGGCTACGACGTGTCGGCGCGGTACTTGCGCGGACACGGCGAGTCCGAGCGCGTGATGGTCGTTCGCGCCGAGCGCGGATTCTTCTCGATGCTCGGCATCCCTCCGATCGCGGGCCGAACGTTCCGCGAGGACGACCCCACGACCATCGCGCTTGTCGGCGAGGCGTTCTGGCGGCAACGACTCGGTGGCGACCCATCAATGGTCGGCCGTTCGATCGTGCTGGACGACGAGCCGATCACGATCGTCGGGATCATGCCCGAGTCGTTTCAGTTCCCGTACGGCGCCGCGTCGATCCTGCCTGGCGTCGCATCCGAAGTTCGAAGCGATCTGTGGACCGTGGCGCGGCCGCCGGCTCAACCCCGATCGCGAATCAGCCATGTGACCGGCCGGTTGAAGCCGGCCGCGACCGTCGCCGGCGCCGCGGCTGAACTGAGCGGCATCGTCAAGCGCCTCGAGAGTCAATCACCCAATCCGAATGTCAGCCGGGGTGTGCGGATCGAACCGCTCGCCGACGCGATCGTGCCAGCCACGATTCGCCGGCCGCTTCTCATTCTTCTTGGCGCTGTGGGTCTGGTACTGGCCCTCGCCTGCGCGAACCTGATCAACCTGCTGCTCGCCCGCATGACCCTGCGGCTTCGCGAAGTGGCAACGCGAACGGCGCTGGGCGCGAGTCCGGTTCGCCTGGCGCGGTTGTTTCTCGCGGAAAGCGTCCTCTTGACGTTTGCGGGCGGAGTGCTCGGGCTCGCCATGGCGTGGTGGGGCACGGTGCAATTGATGGTGCTCGTGCGCGCGCAGATTCCTCGCAGCACAGAGGTGTCGATCGATTGGCGTGTCTTCGTCTTCCTGCTCGCAGCGTGCGCGATCGCGGCAGCCCTGTTCGGGCTCGCGCCCTTGATCGTCGCGATGCGATCCGACACGCGCTCGACACTGCAGGAGTCCGGAGGATCGACCACGATGAGCGGCGGTCAGCGGCGGCTGCGCGACGGCCTGGTCGTGCTCGAGGTTGCGCTGGCGTGCGTCCTGGCCGTCTGGGCCACGCTGCTCGTCCGCGAGCTCCTTCGCCTGCGCGCGACGGATGCCGGGATAGCGCCCGCCAACGTCCTGACCGCGCACCTCGGGCAGCGCATGACGCCGGCGACCGATCCTCAGCGCTTCTACGACATCGCGAACCGGGTCGCACAGCTGCCCGGCGTCCGGGCGGCAGGGATCGCGCAACTGCTTCCGCTGCAGAACTGGGGCTGGACGAGCAACTCCAGCGACTTCACCCGTCGCGGCCAGCCGGCCACGCCAGGCGCGCGGTTCCCCATCGAGCTGCGCTACGTGACGCCTGGGTACTTTCAGGCGCTCGGCATCGCCGTCCGCCGCGGCCGCACGTTTACAGATCGCGACGCGCGCGGCGCTCCGCCTGTGATCGTCATCAACGACTCGCTCGCGCGCCGTCAGTTCGGCGATGCCGACCCGGTCGGCGTCGAGATGACACGCGGGACGATCGTCGGCGTCATCGCCGATGTTCGCCAGGTGCACCTCGACCGCGAGGCCGCGCCCGAGATCTACTATCCCATCGCGCAGAACTGGTCGCAGGTTTCGGAGCTGGGCATGTCGCTCGTCGTGCGAAGCGACGAGCGTCCCGATGCGCTCGCCGGACCAGTTCGCGCCGTCGTCCGCGGCGTGGATCCCAACCTCGCCGTGTTCGACGTCAAGACGATGGATCGCGTCGTAGCCGACTCGCTGTCCGAGTTCACGCTCTTCCTGCGGTTGATGGGAACGTTCGCCGCTCTCGCGGTGCTGCTGGCCGGCACCGGCACCTATGGTGTGCTCGCGTACGTGGCCTCGTCGAGGACGAGAGAATTCGCCATTCGCATCGCGTTGGGCGCGGATGGCGGACGCGTGGCGAGGCTGCTGATCGGCCACGGTGTACGGATGACAGCCCTCGGAGTCCTGGTCGGACTGATCGCGGCGTTCGCCGCGGCTCCTTTGCTCCGCATGCTGCCGGTCACCGTCCGTCCGCCGGACACGTTCACAATCGCGCCTGTCGTGCTGGTCATCGCGATCGTCGCGCTCGCCGCCTGTTGCCTTCCGGCCTGGCGCGCCAGCCGCACGGACCCGATGACCATGCTGCGCCGGGAGTAGGGCGAAAAATTGTGCCGTTCGGTTTTAAGATAGGCTGCATGCGCATTGCCAGGTGTTCCCCAATCACATCATCGTCAGCGCCGACGAACAGCAGGTGTGGGTGTCTGACGGCAACAACGCGCGCATTCTCGAGTACGACCGGAACGGCAAGCTGCTCTATTAGAGGTGACCACAATGATGACCCGTCGTGACGCTGTTGCTGCTTTCGCACTCTTCGCCGAATTCATCGCCTCCTCACGCGACGCCAGCGCGCAGACACCGGCCGCCGCGCCGCGCGCGCCGATCAAGTTCGATCTGCCGAATGTGACGATGGACGACTGGGAAGTGACCGTCAGCCACGTCGATTACGCGCCCGGCCGCGTCGGGACCGCTCATCGCCATGCGGGGTTCGTGCTGGCCTACGTGCTCAAGGGCGAGGTCATGACGAAGATTTCCGGTCAGGGCCCCGCGAAAATCTACAAAGTCGGCGAGATGTTCTTCGAGCCGCCGGGCGCAACGCACGAAGAATCCGGCAACCCGAGCAAGACGGAACCCGCGCAACTGCTCGCGATGATTTTCGCGAAGAAGGGCTCGACGCTGACGACGCAGGTGACCGGACGAGGCGGCGCCTAGCAGGTTGCTGAAAAGCCAGCAACCTGACGTTTGAAGTCAGAAATCAGAAGTCTGAAGTTCAGAATTTGGCCGGTATTCCTGCTACTTCAAACTTCTGACGTCTGACTTCTGACTTCATTTACTTTCGTTCGATCTCCTTTGCGTCCAGTACGCCGTTCGTGAAGGCGCCCTCGGCCTCGATCCGCATATCGTTCGCGAGCGTCTGGCACGTCACGCGCTCGAACTCGGTGCGCGCGCTCGTCCTCACCGCGGTGGTTCCGACATTGAACCTGAGGTCGGGGCATTGCCCTCCGAGGCCGGACACGCGACCTTCGACTTCGTCCTCATCCTCCTCGTCGTCTTCATCGTCGTCATCGTCGTCTTGTTCGTCGTGTCGCGAGTTGAGGGTGGCGTTCGTGCCGTTGACGGTGACGGTAATTGTTACGCGATCGCCGGCCTGCACGATTCCGAGCGGCAATCGGGCATTCACGCCGGTGGCTTCGAACACGAGCGTGACGTTGCCGGCTGGCACGTCGTTCAGGGTGAATCGCCCGTCGGAGTTGGTCGTTGTCGTCAGCGACGTTCCCGAGACAGCGACCTTCATTGGCGTAACCGCCGATGAGGTCGCGCTGCGGGCCGTCCCTACAATCGACGCGGCCGTTGACGAAGCAGCGTTCGGACCCGTCGTACAAGCGGCGAGCGGAACGACCAGCAGCAGCGCCAGGCGTCGAACAACCTCGGGCATAAACAAACTCCCTTATGCTTTTTGGCATTCGACGCGTGCAATCACCATACCGAGCGGAAGCGCGCGGGCCGGCGAAAACGGACCAGGTCTCAGCGATTCAGATACAGCGCGCTTCCTTGCGGAACGTCGCCAAGGGTGGCGATGACGTCATAGGCTCCGATTTTCGTGCCTATCTGCATCGCGTCCTCTTGGCTTCGACGAGACCTCGCTTAGGATTCTTCTCACTGAGTCAGCATGCCAGTAGCCGAGACGTGCGGGGGCGCTGCGACGCGCGTTCCCCGGCTCGCGTCGTGACGCGCCAGGTGCTTCGTACCCCAGCGCCAGAGCGTCTCCAACACCGGCCAAAGCGTCCGCCCGTACGGCGTCAGACGATAGCGGACGCCGGCGGAGGCCGGGCTCAGTGCGCGGCGCACGACCAGCCCGTCGGCCTGCATCTGTCGAAGCTGTTCACGCAGCACCTTCACCGCCACTCCTGGCATCGCTCGACGCAGATCGCCGAATCCGCGCGGCCGATCCGACAGCCGTTGAAAGAGCATCGGTTTCCAGCGCCCCTCGATGACCGCGATGGCCGTGTAGAGCGGACACGCTTCGCGCTCCTGGTGGCTGTCCTGCATGTCCGCGCTGCGCTTCGACAGGGTACTTGCAAGTGCTCTCTTGTGAGCTGTTCCTCCCATTGCTAGAGTCCCTCGCATGACTGCACCTCGTCTGTACCGTGTCGTCCTGCCCGCAGACGACCTCGACCGAGCGACGGAATTCTATTCGACACTCCTGGAGAACGCCGGCAGCCGTGTATCCGCCGGCCGGCACTATTTCTCGTGCGGCGGTGTGATTCTGGCTGTGTACGATCCGCGCGCCGACGGCGACGCACGCGATCCGCGGCCGAACTTCGACTACGTGTACTTCGCGGTCTCCGACCTGGAAGCCGTCTACCGGCGGGCACGAGCGACGGGCCGGCTGTCTCGTGAGGTCGGGGACGGCAACCTGCCGATGGGCGACATCGCGCGCCGGCCGTGGGGCGAACGATCCTTCTACATGGCCGATCCGTTCGGAAATCCCCTCTGCTTCGTTGACGCGGCGAGCCTGTTCACCGGCCAGTCGACGGACGCGCGCGGCCCGTCCTCGCAGCAATGGAGCGGAGTGACGGCGACCATCTACGTGTCGGACATGAACCGATCGGTCGAGTTCTACACCGAGACGCTTGGCTTGCCTCTGTCCGGACGCTGGGGAGACGCGTACGCAGCGATCGATCTCGGGCGGGGCGCGACAATCGGCTTGCACCCGGCGGAATCGCCGCGGAGCCCGCGGCCAGGCACGTCAGGGTCGATTCAGGTCGGCATCGCGGTCACGCGGCCTCTGGAGGCGGTCGTGACCGAACTGGCGGCGCGCGGTGTCCGTTTTCGCGGCCCGATCGTGGACGACTCGCAGGTGCGCCTCGCCTTTTTCGGCGACCCCGACGGGAACGACCTCTACCTGCTGGAATCCACGCCGTGGCCGTAACCCGTCACAACCAGTCGGGAGATGGGCCGTGCGAGTGATCGCGCGCGACTTGCCGCTGAACATCGACGCGCGCGAGGCCCTTTGCGCTGCTGCATACGCCGACCGCGATAGCGTTTTTGATTTCCGTTTAGCGCGGCCCTTTCAGGGCCGCGGAGGACGCGGGGCTGAAAGCCCCGCGCTACACCGAAACGAAAACCGGTATAACGTGGCGATGCGTTTCATATCGACCGGTACCGCCCATCCCCTGCGTCGTTCGACGCATGGATAAGTCGCTCAGCGATTCAGATACAGCCGCAGCGTGGCCTCGTCCGATTCGGCCTTCGCCACGAGCCGCACCGTCTTCACGTTGCGGACGCCCGGGAAGTCGTACAGCTTGTAGACGCCGCTGGGGTGCGCCTTCTCGTCGAAGTCCACCACCTGCACGTCGCCGTTCTCGAACGTGACGTCGGCGAAGTTCAGACGCACGCGGCCGTCAACCTGCAGGAACAGGGCATCGCCACGATCGTCGACGCCGAAGTTGGACTCGACCCACTGTTCGTCGCGATCGATCGTCTCTGTGTCCTGCCAGACCAGGCGCTCGCGCGGCGGCTGCGGCACGGCGACTGCCGTGAACGCCACCACGGGCAGAAACCGTAACGGCGCGCCCACGGCCACGACACGCCGGGCGGGATGTACCACCACGTTCAACGCACGGGCGCGAACGATCGGATGGCCCCGATGCACGACGATTCGCGCTCTCGGCGCGCGCACGACGACGCGACGCCGCCGCTGTGCCAATAAGTCCGCCGGCACCAGCAGGCTGAGGAATCCTGCCGTGAACGCCCGGCGAGTCAGATACTTCGTCATCACTGCCTCCTATGAACCAGCCTGCAGTGTTAGACCGGCGAGGAGGATGAAAGTTACGTCGCGTTACAAACGCGTTCTACCTGCGCAGTTTGACTACGTAGCGGCCACGCGCGGCGCCTTTCAGCAGCGTGTCGAAGGCGGCGGGTAATTCGTCCAATGTGATTTCGCGCGCCATCGATTTCAGATGCGCCGGCTTCAGGTCCGTGGCGACACGGGTCCACACCTCGCGCCGCAGATCCATCGGGCACATGGACGACTCGATGCCGAGGAGCTTGACGCCGCGCAGAATGAACGGCAGGACGGTGGTGCGCAGTTCCGTACCGCCGGTCAACCCCGAGCTCGCGATGCACGCGCGGTACATCATCGTGCGCGTCAGCCACGCGAGCGTCTCGCCGCCGACCGGATCGACGGCGCCGGCCCACATCGCTTTCTCGAGCGGCTTCGTCCCCATCTGGAGCGTGCCGCGCGCCAACACGTCAGCGGCGCCCAGCCGGCGCAGGAAATCGGCTTCGTGCTCCTTGCCGGTCAGCGCGGTGACGCGGTAGCCGCGCGCCGCAAGACCTTGAATCGCCAGGCTGCCGACGCCGCCGGTGGCGCCCGCGACGATCACCGGTCCGTTGCCCGGTTCGAGACCGTTGCGCTCCATCTCGACGATCGAGAGCGCCGCCGTGAAGCCGGCGGTGCCGACCGCCATCGCATCGAACAGCGTCAGGCTGTCCGGCACCGGCACCACCCAATCGGCCGGGACACGCACGAACTGCGAGTAGCCGCCGTCGTGCGCCTGGCCCAGGTCGTACCCGGTGACGAGCACCGGATCACCGGGTTTGAACCGCGCGTCCGCGCTCGACGCCACCGTGCCGGACACGTCGATGCCGCCGATCAGCGGAAAGCGCCGGATGATCTTCCCCGCACCGGTCGCCGCCAACGCGTCCTTGTAGTTGACGCCCGAGTACGCCGCCTCGATGACGACGTCGCCGGCCGACAGCTCGTCGATCGACGTCTCGACGATGCGGCCCGAAATCTTGCCGCCTTCCTCGAAGATGCGGAATGCCTTGAACGTCGTCATGAACCTCGAACCTCGAACCCTCGAACCTCGAACGTCGTTATTCGACAACAGCCTGGTAGACCAGGCTTCGGGACAAGCCATGGATCGCCCGGGTCGTCGCGAGGCTGTCGTGCTGCACCATCCCGACAAACGCCAGGTCCGCGACCGGATCGATCCAGAACCAGGTGCCGGCGATACCGAACCAGCTGAACGTGCCGGTGGAAACCGAGTCGCCGGCCGCGGCCGCATCCATGACTACCTGAAAATCCATCCCCCACCCCGTGCCCGGCGCCATCGTTTTGAGCGGATCCGGGTTCACGTGGTTGGTACGGATCATCTCCACCGTGCGCGGCGCGAGCAGGCGGACGCCGTTGAACTGTCCGCCCTGCAGCAGCATCTCGCAGAAGCGCGCGTAGTCGGACGCCGTCGAAAACAGGCCGCCGCCGCCCGACGCCCCGACGGGAGCGACCGTCGGATCCGGGCGGTTCGGATCGACCGCCAGCGCTGGTCCCGCGCCGGTGTGGACCAGCGCATGACGCGCCAGCTTCTCCTTCGGCACGTAGAACGCGGTGTCCTTCATGCCGAGCGGTTCGAAGAGGCGCGTGCGCAGGAAATCCGCGAACGGCATGCCGGAGAATTTCTCGACGAGATAGCCCTGCACGTCGACGCCGATGCTGTAGGACCAGCGGGTGCCCGGCTGCGCAAGCAGCGGCATCTTCGCGAGGCCGTCGATCATCGCCTGCAGCGGCGCCTGCGAGTTCAGCACGTTCCCGTCGATGATCATCTTGTCGACTGGATTGTTCGGGTTGAGGATGTAAGCGAGACCCCCGGTGTGCGTCATCAACTCACGCATGGTCATCGAGCGGCGCGCATCTTCCAGCTTTGGCGTCCCGTCGTCATTTTTTCCGGTGTAGACCTTCAGCCGCGCGAGCTCGGGAATGTGGCGGGAGACCGGATCTTCGAGGCGCCACTTGCCTTCCTCGTGCAGCATCATCATCGCGACGCCGGTGACCGGCTTGGTCATCGAGTAGATGCGGAAGATGGAGTCCTTCTGCACCGGATCCGGCTTCCGCGTGTCGAGCTGGCCGACCGTGTTGAAATGGACGATCTTCCCGTGACGCTCGAGCAGCGTGACGAGGCCGGCGACGCGCCTCTCGCTCACCAGGGACTTCATCGCGCCGTCGATGCGGCGCAGCCGTTCCGACGAGATGCCCACGGATTCGGGCGATGCGGTCGCGAGATCGCGGACGCTCTTTTCGGCCGCCTTCATGCGGCTGGACGCCGCCGGCGCGGCGACCTGGGCCGATGGCGTCCGGCCAAGCGGCGCGACCAGCGACAAGCCGATCAGTCCGAGCGCGAGCGATCGAAAGTGGTGTGCCATGCAGCAGGATTATATGCATGCACACCCGGAATAGCCGGTGAGCTTTGCTAGAATCCGCGACAATCACACATGAACCTCGCGGCAGGAACCAGGCTCGGCCCATACGAGGTCGTCGCTCCAATCGGCGCCGGCGGAATGGGCGAGGTCTACAAGGCCCGCGACACACGCCTGGACCGCACGGTCGCGATCAAGGTTCTCCCGGCGGCGCTTGCGGCCGACGCGCAGTTCCGTGAGCGATTCGACCGTGAGGCGCGCGCGATCTCGCAGCTGACCCACCCGCACATTTGCACATTGCACGACGTCGGCGATGCCATGGGGACGTCGTTCCTCGTCATGGAGATGCTCGAGGGCGAGACGCTCGCTGCCCGCCTGGAGAAGGGCGCATTGCCGCTCGAGCAGGCGCTCAGGACGGCAATCGAGATCGCGTCCGCGCTCGACACGGCGCATCGCGCGGGCATCGTGCATCGCGATCTCAAGCCCGGCAACATCATGCTGACGAGGTCGGGGGCGAAGCTCCTGGACTTCGGGCTTGCGAAGACGAACGCGCCGGCCGTCTCGACGAGCGGTCTGTCAACTGCACCGACAACGCCTCCAGCCACGATGACGGCGGACGGCACGATTCTCGGGACGTTTCAATACATGGCGCCGGAGCAGATCGAGGGGCTCGACGCCGATGCGCGCTCCGATATCTTCGCCTTCGGCTGCGTCCTGTACGAGATGCTCACGAGCAAGAAAGCGTTCGAGGGCAAAACGCGCGCGAGCCTGCTGGGCGCGATCCTGAAGGACGAGCCGCCGCCGGTTTCTCAGCAGCTGTCGCTCGCTCCGAGCTCGTCGAAGGGCGAGCCCGGCGCTCATGGTTCGACAGGCTCACCACGAGCGGACATGCTCGACCGCATCGTGAAGACCTGCCTCGCGAAAGAGCCTGACGATCGCTGGCAATCGGCGCGCGACCTGATGCGCGAGCTGCAATGGATCGCCGACGGCAAAGGGTCGAGCGCGTCGACGGCGGTTGCCTCGATGCCGACGCCATCGGCGCGGACGATGCCGATTCTAGCGGCCGCATCAGCGGCGGCGGCGGTCGCCGCCGTCATCACGTGGCTGATGCTTCGCCCGGCGCCTGTCGCGCGACCGGTCGTCCGGCTCCAGACGGCGCTGCCAGCGGCAACCACGCTGGGCCTCGACCCTTTCGCATCGAACGTCGCCATTTCGCCGGACGGCAGACACGTCGCGTTTGTCGGAGCAGGCACGCTCCCGTTGTTCGTGCGCGCGCTGGATCGGGACGAAGCCACCCAGTTGCCAGGTCTCGTGAACGTTCGAGGCCCGTTCTTCTCGCCGGACGGCGAATGGATCGGGTTCTTCGTCGGGCCCGATCTGAAGAAAGTGTCCATTCGCGGAGGCCCGCCCGTCACGATTTGCGCCAACTGCGCGGCCGGCAACCGCGGCGCCTCCTGGGGCGCCGACGACACGATCGTCTTCTCGGCAACCGGTGGAACCTCCGGGCTGCGGCGCGTTCCCGCCGGTGGCGGCGAACCGACGCGGCTGACGACGGTCGACCAGTCAAAGGGCGACCGGGGCCACGTCTGGCCGGACGTCCTGCCCAACGGCAAAGGTGTGCTCTTCACGATCCTGTCCGGGGGCTCGGTCGACAACGGTCAGCTGGCGGTGCTCGACTTCGCAACCGGCGCGAGCACGATCATCGGCCGCGGAGGGAGTCAGCCTCGCTACGTGACGACGGGACACGTCGTCTACGGCGTATCGGGCAGCTTGCGCGCGATCAGCTTCGACATCGATCGGCTTGCGGCCGTTGGCAATCCGGTCCCCGTGCAGGATCACGTCGTGACCAAGCCGTCCGGCGCCGCGGACTTCGGCGTGTCGCGCGATGGAACGCTCGCCTACATCTCGGGCGACGTGCAGGGAGCGCTGACGCTGGCATGGGTCGATCGACAGGGCCGCGAAGAACCGGTCGGTGCGCCGCCGCGGGCATTCGTCTACCTGCGATTGTCGCCCGACGGCCGGTACGTCGCTCTGGACTCCCGCGACGAGGAGAACGACATCTGGATCTGGGACTTCGGCCGAAAAGTGTTGACACGGTTCACCAAAGACGCGGGATTCGACGAGTATCCCGTCTGGTCACCTGATGGCAAGCGAATCGCGTTCGCCTCCTCCCGTTCAGGGACACTCAATCTGTTCTGGCAGGCCACGGATGGCACCGGCGCCGCCGAACGGATCACGACGAGCGAAGGCGCGCAGTTTCCGTGGTTCTTCACGCTCGACGGCAAGTCGCTCGTCATCCGGGACAACGATCCCAAGACCTTCATGGACATAAGCCTCGTCCCGGTTGAAGGGGAGCGCACGTCGAAGCCGCTCATTCGCACGCCGTTCAGCGAGCAGAACGCGGAGCTCTCGCCGGATGGTCGATGGATCGCCTAGCGCGGCGACGCGACGATCAGGGCGCTTCGAAGCTGGAGAGAATTTGCACCAGCTTCGAGATCTCGATCATGTCCTTGAACGAGCCCTTGACGTTGTGCGCGTCAGATCGCGTCAGGCCCGGGACGAACGCAGCGCGTTCGGCATCGATGGTGAGCTTGAATCCCACCTCGAGCTGGATCGGTGTCGACACGCGATAAGGCCTCAGCGAGCCGAGCTTGCCCATCGCTCGAACAAGTCCCTCGCGAATCAACGCCTGGCCGCGTGCGGGCGTGACGCTGATTGCGGAATGGTAGCCGTACGGTTCCTTGACGATCGCCGCTTCGGCCGTCGGCACGACTTTCTGCAACTGCTCGACGGCAAGGCGATCGCCGGAGATGAAGGCGATCGGGACGCCGAACTGGCCGGCGACGGCGGCGTTGAAGATGCCCTCGGACACTTCCATACCGTTCAACTTGATGCCGAGCAGGCGCGCGCTGGAAATCGTGTGGCTGCGCACCGCGCCCGTCGTCCATTCGCTGCCGTGGTAGCCGATGAAGACGGCGGCGGCAAACGTGTCGTCGATCCCCTGCATCATTTCGAGCGGCCGTGGAAACCCGCGCACGATGCGCACATCGTCCGGCAGCTTGTCGATCAGCACGCTTTGCCCGTTGCCGTGCGAGTCGCAGACGACGATCTCGGCGGGCCCGGACTCGCGGATCCCGGCGATGGCGGCGTTCGTTTCGGCGGTCATCCACTCGCGCGCCCGCTGATACTCGAAGCCGTCCGGCCCCAACTGGGCCGGCTGCACGACGCCGGTGATACCTTCCATGTCGACCGAGATGAACACCTTCCTGGGACGCGGCTGCGCCTGCGCCACGAGCGGCAGGACGAGTAGAACTGCGAGAATGCGATGCATGCGGGCGGCATTGTACGCCGTTGGTGCGTGATCGGATGAGAGTCGCGGCCTACCAGGCGCCGCTCCTCCCCGCCGGCTCCATGGAGGCGCTCGCCCTGATTCGGAAGCGCGTCCAGTGGTGCGAGGCGGAGGGCGTCTCGATACTGTGTTGTCCCGAGGCGATCCTCGGCGGGCTCGCGGACGACGACCATCAGCCGGCCAGGTTCGCGATTCCGGCAGACAGCCGGCTCGACTCCGTGCTTGCGCCCCTCGCCAGTGACACGGTCACGACGATCGTTGGTTTCACAGAACTGTCGGCTGAGGGACGGCTGTACAACACGGCGGCGCTGTGCATGCGAGGGTCGGTCGTCGGCCTCTATCGCAAGCGGCATCCAGCGATCCGCCGATCGGTCTACGAGGCTGGTCGCGAGCTTCCCGTGTTCACCACCGGATTGCTCACCTTCGGGATCGTCATCTGCAACGACTCCAACTTTGCCGAACCCGCGCGTGCGATGGGGGCCCAGGGCGCCACGGCGCTTTTCGTCCCGACCAACAACGGTCTGTCGCCCATGAAGGGCGGCGCGGCACTCGTCGCCGAGGCTAGACAAGTGGACATCGCGACCGCCCGCGCGAACGGCCTGTGGGTGATCCGGGCCGACGTGGCCGGCCGGGACCCTGACCGAGTGTCGTACGGATCCTCCGCCATCGTTGCTCCCGACGGGACGGTCGTGCAATCGGCGCGCGAGTTGAGCGAGGATCTCATCGTCGCGGACATCGATACCAGCGTCCGGCGTCGTCACGCATGAGATTGAGGCCACAGATTCCCGAAGACATCGAAGAGTACCGCGACGTCAATTGGCGCCGTGAAGCGGCGCAGCCCATCGAGACCGCGTTCGACGCGGAACGCTTCGTCGAGCGCGTCGGCTTCGCCGCCTGCCTGACCGACTGCCGGCGGCCGGGGCCCTCGCTTTACGTGGCGGTGTGCGGGCGGCGGGACGCTGTGATGCCGCGCAAGGTGCAGAAAGATCCCGAAGCCTCGCTGACGTGGGTCCTGAAGGACGAGCTGCTGCAGCGCGGCAACGTCTACTACGCGAAGCTCGCACGCGGGAAAGCCATGTTCCTCGCGCCGCGAATGATCCCGCACTTTCACGCGATCTGGGGGGTGCGGCGAGCGGACGAGAAACGGCGCCTGACCGGAAACGCGCAGAGAATTTTGAAAGTGCTGCGCAAGGAATGGGAGATGGGCACCAAGGATCTGCGGGACGAGTCCGGCGTGAAGAGCCGGGCGGCGTTCACCAAGGCCCTCGACGAACTGCAGGCCGCGATGATCGTGGTCCCGAGCCAGGTCCTCTATCGACCGTTCACCTACCTCTGGACCCTTGGCGTCGGGCGGTTTCCCGGTGCGCTCACGAAACGCGTCAAACGAGATGCCGCCTTGCGCGAGATTGCCCGCTGCTATCTCTCCGCCGCCGGCATGACGATTCCCGGCGAGCTGGCGCGCGTGACCGGCCTGTCGCGACCTGAAGCCGGCCGGGGGAACCGCGCGCTCGTCGCCGAAGGGTTCGCGACCACCTCCACGCCAGGCTCATACCACCTCGTGGGGCGCGAATAGCTCGGCTACAATCCTTCCGCAGACCTGAAGGAGCCATACCGTGCGCATTTCTCGCCGAGCATTTCTTGAATCGTCGGCCGCCGCCGGACTTGCCGCCGGCGCCGCCGCATGCACGGGCGCGCCGAGCGCGCAAAGCACCGCCGAGCGTCCCGCCGCGCCGTCTCGGATGACCGACGGCATCGTGCCGATCACGGACGACGAGCGCAGGGCGCGGATCGAGCGGGCCCGACGATTGATGGCCGAGAACCGGCTCGACGCGATCTACCTCGAAGGCGGCTCGAGCCTGTTCTACTTCACCGGCGTGCGCTGGGGCTCGAGCGAGCGCCCGTTCGTCGGCGTGATTCCCGCGAAAGGCGAGCTCGCCTGGGTGTGCCCGGCGTTCGAGGAGGCGCGGGCGCGCGAACTGGTCAAGGGCGCGACCGACGTGCGCGTATGGCAGGAAGATGAGAGCCCGTACCGTCTGGTCGCGCAGATCCTCAAGGATCGCGGCGCCACCGGACGCGTCGGCGTCGAAGAGCGTCTGCGGTTCTTCATCTTCAACGGCGTCAAGAAAGAAGCGCCGTCGATCCAGTATGAGAGCGCGGATCCGGTGACCGCCGGCTGCCGCATGATCAAGTCGCCGGCCGAACTGGCGTTGATGCAGCGCGCCAACGACCAGACGATCGCCGCCTACAAGGTCGGCCTGTCGTCACTGCGCGCCGGGATGACCCAGGGCGACCTGCGCGACATCATCGTCGACGCGTTTCGCAACGTCGGCGCCATCGGCGGAGGCGTGTCGGTCAGCTTCGGCGAGTACAGCGCGTTTCCGCACGGCAGCATTACGCCGCAGAAACTGAAGGAAGGCGACATCGTGCAGATCGACGGCGGCTGCAACGTGGACGGCTATCAGTCCGACATCACGCGCACGACCGTCTTCGGCAAGCCGACGCAGCGCCAGATCGAGGTCTGGAATCTCGAGAAGCGCGCGCAGGCCGCGGCGTTCGACGCGGCGAAGCCTGGCGTCCCCTGCGAAGCGGTGGACGCCGCCGCGCGCAAAGTGATCACCGACGCCGGCTTTGGACCGGGCTACAAAGTGCCGGGGCTTCCCCACCGGACCGGCCATGGTATCGGCCTGGACGGCCACGAGTGGACGAATTTCGTGAAAGGCAACACGACGCCGCTGCAACCGGGGATGTGTTTCAGCGACGAACCGATGATCGCGATCTACGGCGAGTTCGGTATCCGGCTCGAAGACTGTCTGTACATCACGGACACCGGCGCCAAATTCTTCACCCAGCCGAGTCCGGCGATCGATAAGCCGTTTGCATGAGAACCGGAGCAGCCACGAAACCACGAAAGTACGAAAAAGAGAACGCTACAGGTTTGGTTTCGTGTTTTCGTGTTTTCGTGGCAATCGAATGACCGAGATCTCTCGACGCGACTGGCTGAAAGACGTCGGGGCGGCGAGCGCCGCGTTTGCGATGTCGGCGCAGCCTCCGGCGATGCCGGCGAACGGCACGATCGTGCCGCGGACGTCGACCAGCGACGTCTTCGTCCCGCCGCGCGGCCGCTCGTTCCAGAAATTCAGCCTCGACTTCCCCGAACCCTCCATCGTCTTCGAGGGCTACGAGTTCAGCTTTCGCGTGTTCACGCACGAAAACACGTACGCGCTCTCATCCGGAAGCCTGCGGGTGACGCAAGCCGATCGCGGACTGGACATTCAATGCGCTGAATTCGTGTGGGCGGGAGGTCAGGAGCGAACGGCTGCGAAGCTAACGGCTCGCCTGTCGCGGACCGGGAGCGGGAGCGACGTCGAATGCTCGGCGCGCGTTGAAATGGATCGGCCCGTCAAGGCGGTGGGGCTGATCGTGCGCGGCGTTCCGCGCGGCCGGATCTCCGCCGGCGGCGCGCCGTTTTTCGATCCACGAGACGACGAAGTTCTGCTTGGATACCCGTTCTCGGGCGGCGATCTGTTCGGACCGCAAAGCAATGGCGGCCTGACCACCCCGCTGGTGCTCGTGCAGCCGGCAGGCGGCGACGCCATCGTCGCCTTGTCCGCGCAGGACGATCGTGTACGGACCAAACGCTTCTACCTCCAACCAGGCCCGACGGGCTATCGAGTCGAAGCGCTGGTCGAGGCTGAGGGCTGGCGCCGGTCGCGCACGCTCGAGACGCCCGCCTGGCGCATCACCAGGGCCACGACCATCGCGGCCGCATGCGAGCCGCATTACGCGCATGTCGAGCGCACTTTCCATGTGCCGCGATGGGACTCGCGGCCCGACGTGCCCGACTGGCTCCGCAGGACATCGCTGGTCGTGACGCTCCACGGCATGCACTACACGGGTTACGTCTTCAACGACTACGCGCGCATGCTCGCCATCCTGAAGTGGATGGCGACGCGCATCGCCGCGGAGCGCGTGCTCGTGTTCCTCGCCTCGTGGGACGGCCGCTACTACTGGGATTACCCGCTCTACCAGGTTGCCGATCGGATGGGCGGCGACGCCGGTTTCCGCGCGCTCATCAAGGACGGCCAGGCGCTCGGCTTCAAGATGATGCCGATGTTCGGCGCCAACACCGCCAACCGCGAGCAGCCCATGTTCGCGCGCATCGCCGACGCGGCGACGTCCAGGATCGACGGCGACCACATGGATCTGAACTGGGTGGACTGGGACAACGACCGGCATCACGAGGGCTGGCTCGCGTACATGAACCTCGGCGTCGATTCGTGGCGCACGTGGCTCACCGATCGCATCGCCGACGTGATCGACCGCTACGGCGTCGACGCCTACTTCCTCGACATCATCGGCGGCTGGGTGAACAACCCGACGGCTGACATGCACGAGGGAGCGCGTCGTCTGGTCGCCGATCTGCGCCGCCGCTTTCCGCGCGTGGTTGCGGTCGGCGAGATGCACTATGACGCGATGCTCGAGTTCATTCCGCTCTACCACTCATTTGGCCAGACGCTCGTCGCCGACCTGGTGCAGCGCCATGCGAGGTTCTTCCAGCACTTGAGCCACCCGGCGCCCGGACGCGGCAGCACCGGCGTGCACGAGGCGGGGTTCGGCCGGTGGAATCCGCAGACGCTGTCACTGACGGAGACGGCGATTCCGACGTTGAACATCGTGGACGACACGTTCGACAGATATCGAACCGAGATGGACGCCGTCATCCAGCGGGCCAGGGAGCGATCGGGATGAAGGTGGCGCTTGCACGATGGTTCCTGTGGGCGAGTGTGTGGTTCAGCGGAACACTGTTCGGCGGTGCGCTCAACGAGCAGCTGGCCCGGCTGGCGATGGTGCTGACGACGTTCGTGGCGTCGGCCGCGGCCTTGAGTACCGCTGACTAGAGCTGGTTCAGCCAGCGGTTGCGCATGACCTTGCAAGGAGGATCGCATGCGCACCGCAACGCTTTCCACACATGAGACCGGACGCTGGCCCTGGCGCGACAGGCTGTCCTGCGCTGTCTGGGGTCACCATGTCGACAATCACCGCTTTCAGGAGACTGCCAGCCGCCATGGCCGTACCTGTCGCTGCGGCGCGCGCTACCTCGAGCGGGACGGCTCCGCGACGCGCGTCCGCCACACGTTGTCCTGTTTCCTCGGCCACCACACCTACGAACGGCTGGCGATCCGTGACGGGCATCACGAGTACGTCTGCGTGCAGTGCGGGCACCCGCTCCTTTTCGCCGCCGATCGCGATCCGTACGCACAGGCGACGTTGTTCGACAAGAAGGTTCGCTATCTCTGCGGGCTGTTCGGCCATCGCGTTCGGGAGGTCACGCGGCGCGCCGGGCTCGTGGAATATGCCTGCGGCTGTGGGCACACGTTTCTCCGGCCCGAATCGGGCCTCGAAATCGTGCACCACCCGGCGATCTGCGTGGCTGCCGGCCACTGGATCACGTTTCTGACGACGCGGGGTGGGTACTCCGAATACATCTGTCAACACTGCGGCCACCCGTTCTGCTTCGCGGGATCGTGACTAAGATCTGGAGGCATGATCGATGGCCTCCGAATCGCGCCCTACGATCCCACATGGGCGACGGCGTTCGAGCGCGAGTGCGGCCGCATTGCGCAAGCGCTCGGCCCTCTGGCGCGCCGCGTCGATCACCACGGCTCGACATCAATCCCGGGCCTGGATGCCAAGCCGATCATCGACATCCAGATCTCGGTTGACGCGCTGCAGCCGCTTGCCGCGTACGCGCAGCCGCTCGGAGCGCTCGGCTACACGCACGTGCCGCATGCTGATGATGCAATCTGTCCATTTTTTCATCGGCCCGCCGACTGGCCCCACACGCATCACATCCACGTCGTCGCCTTCGGCGGCGTCGAAGAGCGCCGCACGCTGGCGTTCCGGGACTACCTCCGCGAGCACGCCGACGTGGCTGGCGAGTACGCCGCGCTGAAGCGCGAGCTCGCGCCGCGCTACACGGGTTCGGATGCGGCGGCGCGCGAGGCCTACGCGAGCGCCAAGACCGAATTCATCGAGCGAGTGATTCAGATAGCATTGGCGGCGGACTATCCGCGCGCATGAAACGCTTCCTCCACGAATTGTCGAATGCCGCGCTGATCGCGATCGGCATCCTCTCGGCCGGCATGGGCCTCAAAGGCTTCCTGCTGTCGAGCAACTTCATCGACGGCGGCGTGACGGGCGTCTGCATGCTGCTGGCGAAAATCACGCCCGTGCCGCTGGCCGTCTGGCTGCCGGTGATCAACCTGCCGTTTGTCGCCGTCGGCTACCGGTATATGGGAGGCGCGTTCGCGGCCCGGAGCACGGTGGCGATCGGCGGCCTCACGGCCGCACTCGCGCTCATGCCATATCCCGACGTCACCCACGATCTGGTGCTGACCGCGGCGTTCGGCGGGATCTTCATCGGCGCTGGGATCGGGCTGGCGGTACGCGGCGGCTCGGTGCTCGACGGCACTGAAATCGCCGCGCTGCTAATCAGCCGCCGCCGCGACTTGATCAAGGTCGGCGATGTCATCCTGCTGTTCAACGTCGTGCTGTTTCTGATTGCGATGAGCGTGCTCGGCGTGGACGAAGCGCTCTACTCCATCCTCACCTACGTTGCGGCCACCAAGACGCTCGACTTCGTCCTCTATGGCATCGACGAGTACACGGCAATCACCATCGTCTCGCCGGAACACACGGCCATTCGCGAGCGCATCACCGGCGAGCTCGGGCGCGGCGTCACCATCTACAAGGGATACGGCGGCATGAGCGGCACCGAGCAACAGATCCTCTATTGCGTCGTGACGCGGCTGGAGATTGGAAAGGTCAAAGCCATCGTGCGCGAGCTCGACAGCCACGCGTTCGTCGTCTTTCATCCGCTGACCGGCGCGGAAGGCGGCGTCGTGAAGCAGCGGACGCACTGACGTGCGGACGTTCCTGGTGCTGACCGCGTTTCTGAGCCTGCTGCCGCAGGCGCCTCGCACGCCGCCGGTGGCGTGGCAATCCCAATCGAGCGGCGTCACGTCCCGCCTGCGCGGCGTGAGCGCCGTGTCGCGGGCGGTCGCCTGGGCCAGCGGGGCCAACGGCACCGTCCTGCGGACTACCGACGGCGGCCGCACGTGGACGCCGCGGCCGGTGCCCGGCGCGGAGCGGCTCGACTTCCGCGACGTCGACGCGATGAGCGATCGCGTGGCCTACGTGCTGAGCATCGGCCCCGGGGAGTCGTCGCGCATCTACAAGACCCGCGACGGCGGCGCCGAATGGACGCTGCAGTTCGAGAACACCGATCCCAAAGTCTTCCTCGACGCGATGGCGTTCGTGGACGAGACGCAGGGCTATGCGTTCAGCGACTCCGTCGACGGCCGTCTGGTCGTCCTCGTCACCAACAACGGCGGCCGCACGTGGGAGCGCGTGGCCGAGGACCGCCTGCCGCCGGCGTTGCCGGGCGAGGGCGCCTTTGCCGCCAGCGGGACCAACGTGGCGCTGATCGGCCGCGAGCATGCCTGGATCGGCACGTCCACGTCGCGAGTCATCCGGTCGAGCGACGGCGGCCGGACGTGGACCGCTGCGGCGACGCCGATCGCCACCGGTCCGGCGACGGGTATTTTTTCGATCGCGTTCCGCGACGCGCTGCGCGGCGTCATCGTCGGCGGCAACTATCGGCAGGAAGCCGACGCAGTCGACAACGTGGCGATGACGTCGGATGGCGGCGCCACGTGGACGCTGAGCCGCGGACTGTCCGGATTTCGATCCGTCGTCGCCTGGGTGCCGGCCGCCGGTGAACAGTCGCTCATCGCCATTGGACCGTCCGGAGCGGATTGGTCTTCCGACGAGGGCCGCACGTGGACGCCGGTCCCGGGCGAGGGCTTCGATACCGTCAGCCTCGCGCCGCACGCCATCGTCGGTTGGGCCGCCGGCAGCGGCGGCCGCATCGCGAAGCTGACCGTCACCCGAGTCTTCGGCCGTTGACCGATTTCGAATAATCCGATATCGTAATATCTGTCGGAGGTCGGACCATGACCGATGTCGAGCTGACGCGCGCCCTCGAGCGCTGCGAGGCGCCCGCCACCGGATTTCGCCACGCCGATCATTTGCGCGTGGCGCTCGTGTATCTCAACGAGGCGGCGACGGTCGAAGACGCGATCGATCGCATGGCGTCTACGCTGAGCCGCTTCACGGCGTCGGTGGGGCAGGCCCGGAAGTATTCCCAGTCGACCACCGAGTTCTGGATGTATCAGGTGGCCGCGGCGCGCGCCGTCATGCCGGACGCATCCGCGGAGACGCTGTTCGCCGCGTTCCCGCGCCTGCTGGACAAGAACCTGATTCTCGCGTACTACTCCGCCGATGCCACTCCAGCTGGTTCCCCCCATTCATCGGGCAACGCACCGCATCGGGCTGTATCTGGCAACGCTGCGTGAGCACGCGTTGTCGCAAGGCGAGGCCCACATTCTCGCGCTGCTCGCTTCGTCCGGACCGTCGACGATCGCGGATTTGCACAAGGGTCTGGCCCACAAGCGCTCCACGCTGACCAGCATCCTCGATCGTCTCGCCGAGCGCGGCTTCGTCACCCGCGCCGTCGGCGAATCCGATCGGCGCACGTTCGTCGTCACGCCGACTGCGAAAGGACGAACCGTCGCACGCCGCGTGCACCGGCACTTGATGGACCTCGAGCGCGCGGTCGCGGCGCGCGTGTCAGCCGACGACGTCCGCGGGTTCTTGAAAGTAGTGGCCGCCGTCGAAGACGAGGCAGACGCGCGCACGCGGCGGAGCTGAGAGCGGAGGAGAGAGACTGTGCCAGAAGCAATTCGAAGCTCGGAGGGCACGGGTTAACACGGAGCAACGAAGTAACGAAGACGAACGGAGAAGACAGCGTGATGTGGGTTCGACAGGGGTCGCGAAGCGACTGGCCGGCTGCGCCGGCCGACCTGTCGAACTCTTCTTCTCTGCGCGTCTCCGTTTCTCCGTTGCTCCGTGTGATCCCGTGTTCTCCGTCGTCTCCGCAGTCTCACGCGGCTATGGCTTCTCCATTGCTTTCCACTTGATGATGTAGTCGTCGACGTTCGCGGCGGTGACGATGTCCACGCCGGAGTCGATGATCGGCGAGGGCGGCATTTTGCCGGCCCTGATGTCGGCGAGGATTCGCACCGATTCGCTGCCCCACCCGAAGTACTTCTGGCCCAGGAGCACATGGACCTTGCCCTCTTTGAGCAGATCGGGCGCCGGCGGGATCGTGTCGAACGAGATCACCTTGGTCCCCGCCGGTACCGCGGCGACGGCGTTGCGGGTGAAGACGGGCCAGCCGCCCACCGAAATCCACGCACCCAGATCCGGATAGCGGTTCGTGCCCGACGCCATGATTTCGGCGCAGCGCACAGGATCCTCTTTCATGTCGTACGTCTCGACGATCGTGATGTCCGGGTGCTTCGCGAGGACCTCACGCACGCCCTTCGTCCGCTGCTCCAGGTTGACCGCACCGACGCTCGTGATGATAGCGACCTTTCCTTTTCCGCCGAGCAGCGTGACCGCCTGCTCGGCGAGAATGCGCCCAGCGGCCAGATCGTCGACGCCGTAGAACGCCGCGCGCTTCGATTTCGGCGCGTCGGCGTCCCATGTCACCACGGGAATGCCGGCATCGACGGCGCGATTGATGGTCTCGGTGAGGAAATCGCCGTTCAGGGCCGAGATCGCAATCCCGTCCACGCGCTGGGTGATGAACGATTCGAGAATCTCCTTCTGCCGCAGCTGATCGGCGTTCTCGGGCGCGCGCCAGATCACCTCCACGTTCCCGAGCTTCGCCGCCTCGCGCTCGGCGCCGACCTTCGCGTAGTTGAAGACCGGGATGTCGAGCGACTTGGGCATCACAGCGAAGCGCAACTTCCCGCCTGTCGCAGGCTGCGGCGCGCCGCCTCCGCACCCGAGCGACAGCACGACGATCGCAAGCCAGACGAATCGTGTCATTCCAGTCTCCTCGCGGCCCTGAAAGGGCCGCGCTACGAAACCTTGCGTCGCTGCAGCAGTTGATCCATCACCACGATGACAATGACGACCAGTCCGACGATGAGCCGATCGTAGAACGTGGCGCCGGCAATTTGCGGCAACGCGTTGCGCAGCACACCGAAAATCAATGCGCCCAGGACGGCGCCAATCACCGATCCCCGTCCGCCCGACAGGCTCGCGCCGCCGATGACCGCCGAGGCGATGATGTCCAGCTCGTACCCCATCGCCAGGTCGGCCTTGCCCTGCCCCTGCACGATGGCCAGCGCGATACCCGACAGCGCCGCCAGCATCGCGCCGATGAGATACACCGACGCCTGAATGATACCGACGCGCACGCCCGAATACAGCGCGGCAATGGGGTTGCCGCCGATCGCGAAGATCGCCCGGCCCCACTGAAAGCGGGTCATCAACATCTGAAACACGAGCGCGAGCACGATCATCAGGATCGGCGAGGTCCAGTCGAGCGGCACGCCCAGCATCCGAAAACCGGGCGGCAGATCGCGCGACAGATCGAAATATCGGCCCTCGGTGATGATGAACGCCGCGCCGCGCGCGATACCCATCACGCCGAGCGTGGCAATAAAAGGCGGCAGGCGGACCAGCACGATCAGGATCGCGTTGAACAACCCGCACGCGGTCCCGGCCACAAACCCCGCGGCCGCGCTCGCGCCCAGGCCCCAGTGCCCCTCCACGAAGAGCGCGCCGGCGACGACGCCGGTCAGCGCAATCACTGCGCCCGGCGACAGATCGACGCCGCCCGAGATGATCACGATCGCCGCGCCGATCGCCGCGATGCCGTAGATCGACGAGTACTTCAGGACCAGCAGCGCGTTCCCGGCGTTGAAGAACGGATGCGACCGGCCGTCCGCGGGCCACAGGTACCAGGTGAAGAACGCGATCTCGAGCACCAGGATGAGGACCGAATTGAGCTCGCGGGTCCGCCTGAACGCGGACATGACGTTCTTCGTCACGCCGCCTCCGGACCGCTGGTCGCCGCCAGGCGCATGACGCCTTCTTCGTCGGCGTTCGCGCCCGCCACCTCTCCACGCATCCGGCCCTGGCGCATCACGAGAATGCGATCGGCCAGCGCCAGCAATTCCGGCAGGTCGCTCGACACGACGAGGCACGCCGTGCCCGCGGCCGCAAGCTCGCGGACGATGCCGTGAATCTCCTGCTTCGCGCCGACGTCCACACCCTTGGTCGGTTCGTCGAGCAGCAGCAGGCGCGGGTTCAGCGCCAGCCACTTGGCCGCGACAACCTTCTGCTGATTGCCGCCGCTCAACACGTCGGGCATGACGTCGGTCGACGGCGCCGCGATGCGCCACCGGCGCAGAACGTCGGCCGCACTCTCCCGCTCCGACGACCGGATGACGCGCGTCCGCTTGGCCTCTGCCGTTGGCAGCGCGATGTTGTGGCGGAGATCCAGGTTGAAGAAGAGGCCCTGCCGCTGTCGCTCCTCGGGCACGAGCACGACGCCGGCGCGTGCCGCCTCGCGCGGCGATCGAAAGCGGCGCGCCTGGCCGCCGACGACCAACGTGCCAGCGTCTATTGTTCGAAGACCCACGACGGACTCGAGCAGCTCGGTACGCCCGGATCCGACGAGCCCGAAAATCCCGACGATTTCGCCGGACCGCACCGAGAGCGAGATGCCTTCGAAGCACGGGCGGCTCGTCAACCTCTCGAGGACAACTGATTGCGAGGCAGTCGCAGGGTCAACCGCCTTCGCCAAGGCTTCGGCGCTCAAGAAGCCCTGCGCCACACCCGATGCTCGAGGCGGAATGCTCCGCCCGACCATTGCCTGGACGATGTGGTCGGGGCTCACCTGACCCGTCAGCACGGTGGTGACGAACTGGCCATCGCGCAGCACCGTTGCTCGCGCGCACAGCCGGAAGACCTCCGGCAAGCGATGCGACACATAGATGATCGTCACGCCCTCACGCTGAAGATCCCCGAGGATCCGGAACAGATGCTCCGACTCCGCTGCCGTCAGCGACGTCGTCGGCTCGTCGAGTGCGAGCGTCCGGCAATCGAACGCGAGCGCGCGGGCGACCTGCAGCAGCTGGCGGTGCGCGATCGGCAGCGCCTCGACGGCGGTGTCCGGCGACACCGGCAGGTGCAGCCGCGCCAGGAGCGTGCGCGCCCGCTCGCGCATCGCGCTCTCCCGCAACCCGCCGAAGCGGCCCGTCAGCTCGCGTCCGGCGAAAATGTTTCCCGTCACCGAGAGATTCGGAAACAGCAGCATCTCCTGATGAACCAGGCCGATGCCGCGCGCCAACGCATCGCGCGGCGACGCGAGCGCAATTGCCTGCCCGCCGAGCCGCAGCTCCCCGCGATCGGGCTGCAGTTCACCCGCGAGAATCTTGAGCAGCGTGGACTTGCCGGCGCCGTTCTCGCCAACGATCGCATGCGCCTCTCCGCCCTCGATCGAGAAGCTGACGTCGCGCAGCGCGTGGACAGCGCCGAAGGATTTGTGAATGTGTGCGAACGCTACCGCAGCCATGCCACCCCACGCTCGTCCTGAGCCTGTCGAAGGACGAGCTCGTGGTTCGACAAGCTCACCACGAGCGTGTACCTGTTCCCTTGAACCGATTTGGTGGACGCCCTTTCGGCCCCGGCCGCACGCGAAAGACCCCGCCCGCCTGCGGCCGATCGATACGTTCCTGCGGCGACAGTTTGATGCTCGCCGTCGTGATGTAGAGATCGCCGAGGTCGGTACCGCCGAACGTGCACGACGTCGCATACGTTGCCGGCACGCGAATGACGGCGGCAAGGCTGCCGTCCGGTGCGTAGCGATGCACGGCGCCCCCGCCCCACAGCGCCACCCAGACGTGGCCGTCCGCATCGAGCGTGAGGCCATCAGGTATCCCCTGATCTGGCGGAATCCGGACGAACGCACGGCGGTTTTCGATGGCGCCGGACGTGATGTCGAAGTCGAAAACGTCCACCCTGTGTGTTGGGCTGTCGACGTAGTACATCCGGCCATCGTCGGTCCAGTCGAGGCCGTTGGAGATCGTGACATGACGCAGCATGGTGTGGACGCGGCCGTCTGGATCGAGGCGGTGCAACGCTCCCGCGCCGCGACGCTCGTCGAGCGCCATGCTTCCCGCCCAAAAGCGTCCGGCCCGATCGCACTTGCCGTCGTTCATTCGCAGATCGGGACGGTTCGCGTCGACGCCGGCGAGGGGCCTCGTCTGGCCGGTCGTGACGGCCAGCCGCACGAAACCGCCCTGCGCGGCCAGGATCAGATCGTCACCGGAACCCAGGGCGACGGCGCCGACTTTGCGACCCACGTCATAGACCCGGGACGCCTCAGTCCGCGGATCGTAGCGGTGCACGCACCCGCGAAGAATGTCCACGAAGTACAGACACTCGGTCGCGGGATCCCAGATCGGACCTTCGCCGAGCTCAGCCCGAACGTCGAGCACCAGCGACGCATCGGTTGGAGGATTCACTTTCGCGGTCAAGAACCGCGGCGCTCCCAGCCCTCTTCGAACAGGCGGATGCGTCCACCTGTCCGCGGATGCCGGGCGCACGCATCGTGATTGAGCCGGACGCCGAGGCCCGGGCGATCGGGCGCGGCAAAGCAGCCATCCACGGGATCCACGTATGGTGCGTGGTCGACGAGATCGCGCACCCACGGGTCGGCGAAATCGTTGAAGTGCTCGAGCACCTTGTAGTTCGGCGTCGCGACCGCGAAGTGGACATTGGCCATCGTGCCCACAGGGCCGCAGACGTTGTGCGGCGCCATCAGCAGCGAATACGCATCGGCCCAGCCGGCCAGCCGCTTCATGGCGAGAAAGCCGCCGAAATGCGTCAGATCGACCTGCACGATGTCCGCGAGTCCGTCCTCAATCAACGGACGAATGTCTTCCATCGTGTGCGCGCGCTCGCCGGTCGCAATCGGCAATCGCGTCGCCGCGCGGACGCGCGCCAGCGCCTTCGGATTCTCCGGCGGCACCGGCTCTTCGATCCATTCCGGGCGATACGGCTCGAGGAGCTCCGCCATCGCGATGGCCGTGGCCGGTGTGAAGCGTCCGTGCATCTCGATCAGTATCTGCACGTCGGCACCGACCGCGTCCCGCACTGCCGCGACGATCTCCACGGCACGACGACGGTTGGATGCCAGGAGCTCCGCGCTGGCAGCGCCGAACGGGTCGAGCTTGAGTGCCCGATAACCGCGATCGACGACCGCTTCCGCGAGAGAGGCGATGGTCCCTGGATCCCGTTCCGCCTGATACCAGCCGTTCGCGTACACCGGCACGCGATCGCGAAAACGTCCGCCGAGCAGCTTCCAGATCGGGACGTTCAGCGATTGACCGATGAGATCCCAGCAGGCGACGTCGAACGACGCGAGGGCCGACTGCACGATTTCACCGGGGCGCCCGTACTCGGCCCGCAGGATGTTCCACGAGAGACGCTCGACATCGAACGGATCGGCGCCGATGACGTAGCGCGGCGCAAGTTCCTCGATGCACGCGACGAGCGTGCTGGTCTTGTTGACCATGCGCGCTTCGCTCAGGCCCACCAGTCCGGTGTCGGTGGTCAGCTCGAGGAACACCAGTTCCCGCCACGGTGTGCCGACTACGGTCGCTCTGGTATTAACAATTCTCATGGAGTCGTTCGTCGTTCGTCGTTCGTCGTTCTCCGTTCGTCGTTCGACGTTCAAAGACTGGCACGCCGTGGCCGCTTCTGCCGGCGGCGAGCGGCCTCGCGTTTCAGGTAGACGATGAGTCGCGTCGCGCATCGGATGGCGCGGTCAGCCAGTCGCTGGGCATTTGCTACCCGCTCGGGTAGGAAATACCCGCGGTCCACGCCGTCCTTCAGGGAGTCTTTCGTCTCCATCGTCGACGCAACAGAAAATTCCATAAAGTGCGCAAACTCCCCCGGATGGAAGCGGCCGAATCCTTCCGCGATGTTCTTCGTGCTCGACGCTGCGGAATTGCGAATCTGGTCTCTGAACTTGAAGTCGCGGTGGGCCGGTCCTGTTTCCGTGAGCACGTATACCTCCAATTTCAGTTCATCGGCCAGCCGCCACACATCGAGTTCCTCGGTACTGTTTCACGCCAGGCATAGTCCCGGCCCGTTCACGGACTATGCCGGGTTCCCACTCGCCTTGCACAGAACCACGAACGATCGTCGGCGAACGAACGACGAACCACGAACCACGAACGACGAACGGCGAACGACGAACCACGAACGGCGAACGACGAACGGCGAACGGCGAACGACGAACGGCGGAGATCGGTCATCCGTCACGTCGCGTACATCACGCTGAGGCCGCCGTCGGCGGCGAGCGACGCGCCGGCGATCGCCGACGCCTCGTCGGACGCGACGAAGGCGACCAGGTTCGCGATCTCAGCGGGCGTGGCCATCCGGCGCAGCGGAATGGTACTCAGCACTCGCCGCTCCGCTGCCGCGGGATCGGGCTGGGTGCCGAGCCACTCGTCGACGAGGCGCGTCCGCGTATAGCCGGGCAGCACCGCGTTCACCCGGATGCCGGCCGGCGCGTACTCGAGCGCGAGACTGCGCGTCAGGCCGACGATGCCCGCCTTGGCGGCGGCGTAGGGAAACATGCCGGGGATCGTCAGCGTCGCGTGGATCGACGCGATGTTCACGATCGATCCCCGCCCGGCGCGCTTCATCGGCCCGAGCGCGTGCTTCGCGCACAGCCATGCGCCCTTCAGATCCACGGCAAACGTGCGATCCCATTCCGCTTCGGTCATCTCGGTCGCATCGAAGTACGCGTTGACGCCCGCGTTGTTGACGAGCACGTCGAGCGCGCCGTGCCGCTGCACGACTCGATCGATCGCCCCCTGCACGTCCGCTTCGACGGTGATGTCGGCACGACAGAAGTCGGCGCTCACGCCGGCAGCCGACAGCTCAGCTTGGGTGAGCCGGCCCGCCTGCTCGTCTACGTCGGCGAAAGTCACCCACGCGCCTTCGGCAACGAACTTCTCGACAATCGCGCGGCCGATGCCGCGGGCGCCGCCGGTGACGAACGCTATTTTCTCGGTTAGCCGCGCCATACTAGGAGGCCTTGCGAAGCATGAGCAACGGCCTCCTAGTAGGCGCGCTCCGCGCGCGTTTTCGTCGACATCATTGGTGGTGGCGGCAAAGCCGCCCTACTAGGAGCGTGTGCGGTTTCTCAGACACGCTCCTAGTGGTGGCGTAATACTATACGGCCCCATGGTGCGCCACGCTCTCGCCTGCTTCCTCATTGCGACAGCGGTTGCTTGTGGCGGGTCGAACACGCCTGAGAGACCCGCAGCGCCGCCCGTCGTCGAGAAAAAGGCCAGCGCGACCAGCGCCCCGTTCGGAGAGGTGCCCAACGGCCCGGCGCTCACGATCTACACGCTGACCAATGCCAACGGCATGGAGGTGCGCACGATTCCGTACGGCGCCATCATCGTGTCGATCCGGGTCCCCGACAAAGCCGGAAAGTTCGACGACGTCGTGCTCGGCTTCGATCGGATCGACGGGTACACGGGCACGCATCCGTACTTCGGTGCGGTGGTCGGGCGGTACGGCAATCGGATCGCGAAGGCCACGTTCACGCTCGACGGCCAGACCTACGCGCTGGCCGCCAACAATGGGCCGAACTCGCTCCACGGAGGCATGAAAGGCTTCGACAAGAAACTGTGGACCGCCGAACTGTTCGACCGCGACGGCAACGTCGGCGTCGTCTATTCGGTCGTCAGTCCCGATGGAGACGAGGGATACCCGGGTAACCTCAAGGTTCAGGTCACCTACACGCTGACGACGAGCAACGAGTTGTCCGTCGAGTACGAAGCCACTGCGGACAAAGCGACGCCGATCAATCTCACGCAGCACAGCTACTTCAACCTGGCCGGCGAGGGCCGCGGCGACATCCTTGGCCATCGCCTGACAATCGACGCCAACCGTTACACCCCGGTTGACGCGACCTTGATTCCCACCGGCGACTATGCGGACGTCGAGAACGCGCCGTTCGACTTTCGCAAACCGACGCCGATCGGCGCACGCATCGACGCGGACCACGAGCAACTGCGCCTCGGCGGCGGCTACGACCACAACTGGGTGTTGAATCGCGACCGCGACGGCCTCCTGCACGCGGCGCGGCTCGAAGAACCAACGAGCGGGCGCACGCTCGACGTCTCGACGACCGAGCCGGGGATCCAGTTCTACGCCGGCAACTTTCTCGACGGCACGATCAAGGGCAAGTCCGGCCACGTCTATGCGCGGCGCTCGGGCCTGTGCCTCGAGACGCAGCACTTTCCCGATTCGCCGAACCGCTCGAGCTTTCCGTCGACCATCCTTCGCCCC
Source organism: uncultured Acidobacteriota bacterium (assembly GCA_963770995.1). Lineage (GTDB taxonomy): Bacteria > Acidobacteriota > Vicinamibacteria > Vicinamibacterales > CAVVIG01 > CAVSWN01. The sequence goes on from CAVYRS010000002.1 coordinate 315,968, forward strand.
GGCGAGCAATTCCGCTCGAAGACCGTGTTTGCGTTCGGGGTGGCCAAGTGAGCTGTGGACTCTGTAACGCTCGTGGTGAGCCTGTCGAACCACGAGCCAGAGCTCGTCCTTCGACAAGCTCAGGACGAGCGAGATTCTTGAAAAGGAGCTGATATGTCGCGCCTCTCACTCGCGGTAGTCGCCGCCTTCGCAGCCGCCTGCGCCCAGCCGACGCCGGAACAGCAGATCGTCAACGATGCCGCGACCGCGCTCGGCGGGCGCGATCGGATTCTCGCGGTCAAGACGCTCGTCCTCGAGGGCGAGGGCATCAACGGGAATCTGGGCCAGGACATGACCATGGAGGCAAGCGGGCAGCAGTTCCAGGTCTCCGGCTACAAGCGCAGCATCGACGTCGCCGCGGGCCGCTCGCGCACCGAGCAGACGCGCACACCGAACTTCGCGTACTTCCAGGGACCGCAGGCGCAGAAGCAGGTGTTCGGCGTCGACGGCGAAGTCGCCTATAACGTCCCCGCCAACGGCAACGCGACGCGTGCGTCGAACGCCGTTGCAAAGGACCGGCGCGCCGACGTCTACCACCACCCGGTCACCATCCTCCGCGCCGCGCTCGACCCGGCTGCCAAGCTCGCGAATCCCCGCGACGCGAACGGACAGCGGGTCGTCGACGTGACCACCGCGGCCGGCACGTTCACGCTCGCGATCGACGGGACGACGAAGCTGCCGTCCCGCGTCGTCTCGATGACCGACAACCTGAATCTCGGGGACGTGGCGATCGAGACGAGCTTTGCGGACTACCAGGACGTGAGCGGCCTGAAGCTCCCGGCGCGCCTGACCGTCAAGACCGACAAATACACGACCTCCGACATCCGGGTCACGCGGCAGGCCGTGGATGGAGAAACCGGCGACCTCGCGGCGCCGCAATCCGCCGCCTCGTCGGCGGCAGTCGCCGGACCTCCGCCGGCGGCGGTCACAGTCGAGGAACTGGCGAAGGGCGTGTGGCTCCTCGCCGGCCAGTCGCACCACAGCGTGGTCGCCGAATTCGGGGATCACCTGCTGCTCATCGAAGCGCCGCAGAACGATACGCGCGCGCTGGCGGTCATCGCCAAGGCCAAAGAGCTGCGACCCGGCAAGCCGCTCACGCACGTCGTCAACACGCATCATCATTTCGATCATTCGGGCGGGATGCGCGCGGCGGTGAGCGAAGGGCTGGCGGTCATCACGCAGGCGAAGAACGTGGCGTTCTTCAGGGAGGCGATGACGCGCGAGCACACGATCGTGCCGGACGCGCTGGCGAAGAATCAGAAGCCGTTGACGATCGAGGGGGTCGAGGACGAGAAGACGCTGGAGGACAGTGCGATGACGATCAACCTGTATCACATCGCCGGCAATCCCCACGGCGACGGCCTGCTGATGGCGTACTTCCCGAAGCACAAGATCCTCGTCGAGGTCGATGCCTACAGCCCGGGGTCGGCCGTGCAGCCGTACGCAGCGAACCTGATCGAGAACATCAAGAAACGCAATCTCCAGGTTGACCGCGTTGTGCCACTGCACGGGGCCATCGCGCCGTACAGCGAGCTGCTCAAGACGCAGACAACCGCAACACACTGACCATGAACATCACAACCGCGTTACTTCGTGCGCCGGTCGTGGCCGGGGTGTTGGCCCTCTCCGCATCCGCCTTCGCGCAAGGCACCGCGGCGGACTACGCCCGCGCGAACGGACTGAAGGCGAAGTATGAGGGTCTGGTCGTCAACGTGCCCGGTCCGGCAACGTGGATCGAGAAAGCCGACCGGTTCTGGTACCGGCGGATGGTCAAGGGCGGCAGCGAGTTCGTCGTCGTGGACGCCGGGACGCGGCAGAAGCGGCCCGCCTTCGATCATCAGAAGCTCGCCGCGTCGCTGTCCAAGGCCACCGGGAATTCGTACTCCGCGCTCACGCTCCCCTTCAATACGTTCACCCTTGCCGACAACGAGCAGACCCTCGAGGTCACGTTCGACGGCACGGCGTGGCGCTGCGGTCTGGCCGAGTACGAGTGCCGCAAAGGACCAGGACGCCGGCCCGAGGACACGACGCCGCGCGTTTCACCCGACAAGAAATGGGAAGCGCTGATCAACAACTACAACATCGCAGTCCGCGCGCCAGGCACGCAGAAGCTCATGCTCCTCACCTTCGATGGATCCGAGGGCAACGCCTACGACCTGGGATCGATTGCCTGGTCGCCGGACTCGACGACGATCGCCGCCTACCGCGTCAAACCGGGCTACCGCCGCGAGGTGCACTACGTCGAGTCATCGCCAGAGGATCAGCTCCAGCCGAAGCACTCCACTCTGCGCTACGCCAAGCCGGGCGACGTGCTCGACGTTCAGCAGCCGGTGATCGTCAACGTGGCGTCGAAGGCGCAGGTCGTCGCCGAGACGACGCTCTTTCCCAACGCGTACGCGCTGTCACGGATGGAATGGCGGAAGGACGGCCGGGCGATCACGTTCGAGTACAACCAGCGCGGTCACCAGGTCTATCGCATCATCGAAATCGAGGCGAGAACGGGCAAGGCGCGGGCGGTCGTGTCCGAGGAACCGAAGACGTTCTTCAACTACCGCACCGCCAACGGCAGCCAGACCGACTCGGGCAAGAAGTATCGATTCGATGTCGCCGACGGCAAGGAAGTCGTCTGGATGTCGGAGCGCGACGGCTGGAATCACCTCTACCTGCTGGACGGCGCCACCGGCGCTGTCAAGAACCAGATCACGAAAGGCGCGTGGCCGGTGCGCGGAGTGGTCAAGGTGGACGATGAGAAACGCCAGATCTGGTTCAGCGCGTCTGGCATGAACCCCGGCAAGGATCCGTACTTTGCTTCGTACTACCGCATCAACTTCGACGGGACGGGTCTGGAGCGGCTGACCAATGACGCCGACGCGAACCACACCGCGGCGTTCTCGGGTGATGGGAAATACTTCGTCGACACATATTCGCGCGTCGACGTGGCGCCTGTCTCCGAACTGCGCCTCGCGAGCGACGGGTCGCTCGTCGCCGAGATCGAGCGCGGCGACATCAGCGGATTCGCCGGCGCCGGATGGCGCGCGCCGGAGCCGTTCACGGCGCCGGGACGCGACGGCAAGACGGACATCTGGGGCGTCATCGTGCGCCCCTCGAACTTCGATCCGGCGAAGAAGTATCCGGTCATCGAGAACATCTACGCCGGACCGCAGGGCTCATTCGTGCCCAAGTCGTTCGCGGCGTTCAGCCCGATGATGGCCCAGGCCGACCTCGGGTTCATCGTCGTGCAGATCGACGGCATGGGAACGTCGAACCGGTCGAAGGCATTTCACGATGTCGCGTGGAGGAACCTCGGCGACGCGGGGTTTGCCGATCGCATTCTCTGGCACAAGGCCGCGGCGGCGAAGTTTCCGTGGTACGACATCAGCCGCGTCGGGATCTACGGCAACTCGGCGGGAGGACAGAATTCGCTCGGCGGTCTGCTGTTTCACCCGGAGTTCTATACTGCCGCCGTGTCGTCGGCGGGATGCCACGACAACCGCATGGACAAGATCTGGTGGAACGAGCAGTGGATGGGATGGCCGCTCGGCCCGCACTACTCCGCATCCTCGAACGTCGACAACGCCCATCGTCTGCAGGGACACGTGCTCCTCGTCGTCGGCGAAATGGACACCAACGTCGATCCCTCGTCCACGCTGCAGGTGGTCAATCAGCTGATCAAGCACGACAAGGATTTCGATCTGCTGTACATCCCGGGCGCCGGCCACGGCGCGGGCGGCGCGTACGGCGAGCACAAGCGCTTCGATTTCTTCGTGCGCCATCTGCTCGGCCTCCGGCCGCCGGACTGGACGGAGAAGGATCGCAAGGCGTCGACGCAGGACGAACAGTGACGCCGCAAGTCTCAGGTCTGAAGTCTGAAGTCAGAAGTACGAAGTCAGCGGCATGATTTCGCGACGCAAGCTGCTCGCCGGCGCCGGGGCGACTCTTATCGCGCAGCGCGTCGGCGTGGCGCAGGGCGGTTCGAATGTGGCGCAGGGCTTTAGCCCTGCGATCTCCGTCGCCGGCCAACCCGTCGAGATCCTCATTACCGCCATCAGCGCGCTCACGACGCGCGTCAGCATCGTGGCGGCGGGCGGCTCGGCCACGATCAGCGGCGACGGGTCGCTGGTCGATCGCGGCTGGCCGGCGCCGGCCGCGAGAATCGCGACGCTAGAGATCGAACGAACGATTCGCGTTGGCAACCGTTCGGTCGTAGCGCGCGTCGGCGGGCCTGAAAGGCCCGCCCTACAACTCCAAATCGATGACCGCCGCTTCTCAATCGACGCGCATACCGGCGCGCTGACGTTTGCGCTCGGCGACGGACCGCTGTTCGGCCTGGGCGAGGGCGGCCCGCAGTTCGATCGCCGTGGATCCACGATCGGTCCCGCGCAGCGGCCAGGGCGGCTACCAGTTGCGCACGCACGGCGGCCGGGTGCCGGTGCAGTGGCTGATCGGCGCCAGCGGCTGGGCGCTGTTCGTCCACCAGCCGTACGGCACATTCGATCTGACCAGTCCGGACGGCACATTCAAGGTGTCAGACGCCCCTGACTCGGTCGCGCTGCCGCTCGATTTCTTCGTCGTCGTCTTCGAGCGAGCCCGCGGCGATCATGGGCGAGTACGCGCGGCTGACGGGCCACCCGGAGCTGCCGCCGCTCTGGTCGTTCGGCTACCAGCAATCGCACCGCACGCTCGCGAGCCGCGACGAGATCCTGCAGGAAGCGAAGACGTTTCGCGAGAAGAAGCTGCCCTGCCAGACGCTGATTTATCTCGGCACGGGCTTCTGCCCCTCCGGCTGGAACACCGACAACGGCGAGTTCACGTTCAACGCGAAGGTGTTCCCCGATCCGGCGGCGATGATTCGGCAACTGCACGACGATCATTTCAAGGTCGTGCTGCACATCGTGGTCGAAGCGCGAACGCTGACCGGAACGACGACTGAACCCTGCACCGCCGCGCCGCTGCCGAGCGGCCGCACACCGGACGGCCGCTGGCCCGATAACCGCGCCGTCAGCTGCTACTGGCCCGTGCACAAGCCGCTCGTCGACGTTGGCGTTGACGGCTGGTGGCCGGATCAGGGCGACGGCCTCGACCCGCCGTCGCGTCTCGCGCGCAACCGGATGTACTGGGACGGTATGCGGCAGTGGCGTCCCAACGAACGGCCCTTCGCGCTGCACCGCAACGGCTGCGCCGGCATGCAGCGGTACGCGGCGTTTCTGTGGTCCGGAGACGTGTACTCCACATGGGAGACGCTGAAGACGCACGTTCCCGTAGCGATCAACACGGGACTGAGCGGCATTCCGTACTGGGGCACCGACATCGGCGGCTTCGTGCCGACGAAAGAATTCACCGGCGAGCTGTACGTCCGCTGGTTTCAGTTCGGCGCGTTCTCTCCGCTGTTTCGCGCGCACGGCCGCACGTGGAAGCTCCGTCTGCCGTGGGGATGGAACACCGGCGAGCTTGGCCCCGACGAGATCACGAATTACACCGGCGGCGCCGCGAACCCGGACGCGAGCGAGCTGCGCAACGCGGCTGTCGAACCCATCTGCCGCAAGTATCTGGAGCTGCGCTCGCAGCTGATGCCGTATCTGTACAGCGTCGTGCGCGAAGGCCGTGAAACTGGATTGCCGATCGTTCGCGCGCTCTGGCTGCACGACCCGTCCGATCCCGCCGGCGGTGGCGCGCGGCGACGAATACCTCTGGGGCCGCGACATCCTCGTCGCGCCGGTGGTCGAGAAAGGCGCAACATCGCGCCGGCTCTATCTTCCGCGCGGCGTGTGGCACGACTTCTGGACCGGCGATCGGCACGACGGCGGACGCGAGATCTCACGCGCCGTCGATCTCGAGACGATGCCGCTCTACGTGCGCGGGGGGACAGTCCTGCCGCTCGGGCCGGTCAAGCAGTTCGTCGAGGAGGTTGTCGACGAACCGTTGACACTGCAGGTCTACCCCGGCGCCGACGGCGCGTTTACGCTGTACGAAGACGATGGCGTGAGCTTCGGCTACCAGCGGGGTGAATGGATGGGGATTGAGATGCGCTGGGCGGATCGCGAACGCCGGCTCGATCTCCGGCTGGCCGCGGGGTCGAGGATGCAGCCACCGAACCCTCGTCGCCTTCGCGTGCGCCTCGCAGGCGCGAGCGGGCGCGACGTCGTCTTCAACGGCGCGCCAGTTGTCGTGCGCCTATGAGCGCGCGTCTTTTCGCGGTAGGTCGTACGTGGGGTCCGCCTTTAGGCGGACCTTCCCGTCCGGTCCGGCTAAAGCCGGACCCCACGTACTGGTAGCGTTGCTGCCGAGTTGGTGAGGGAAGCTCATGAGCATTATCGCGTTGAAGGTCAACGGCCGCACTCACTCGGTCGACGTCGATCCGGCGACGCCGCTGCTCTACGTGCTCAGCGACGATCTGGCGCTGCGAACGGTCCGAAGTTCGGCTGCGGACTCGGGCAGTGCGGCGCCTGCACGGTGATCATGGGCGGCCGCGCCATCCGATCGTGCGTGACGCCGGTGTCGACGGCGGCGAACGCCGAGATCACCACGCTCGAGGGGCTCGGCACGGTCGAACGGCCGCATCCGATCCAGCAGGCGTTCATCGACGAGCAGGCGGCGCAGTGCGGCTTCTGCCTCAACGGCGTGATCCTGACCGCCAAGGCATTTCTCGATCAGAACCCGAAGGCGACTGACGCGGAGATTCAGACAGGCGATGTCCGGTGTGCTGTGCCGCTGCTTCACGCACATGCGGATGCTGCGCGCGATCAAGCGCTACGCAGGCAGGCAGAGCGTGGATGACAGCCGATGCCAGGCAGCGTTCGACGCGCGGGATTTCGCGGCGCGACTTTCTCAAAGGCGTCGGCGCGCTCATCGTCGCGTTCAGCGCCGCAGGACTCGCCGGCCGCCTGGGGATCGCGCCCGAGTCAACGCTCGCGCAGGCCACGCGTGCGACCGACGGTCAGCTCGATTCGTGGATCGCGATCGCCGCCGACGGCAGCGTCACGGCCTACACCGGCAAGTGCGAGCTCGGTCAGGGTCTGCAGACCGCGCAGATGCAGCTGGTCGCCGAGGAGCTCGGCGTGCCGATCGAGCCGCGTCCGCCTGGTGCAGTGCGACACGCGGTGGCGCCCGGATCAGGGCACGACGTCGGGCAGCCAGTCGCATCCGACCAACTTCAACCACGCGGAATCTGGCGCTCGCCGGCGCAACCGCGCGCGAAACGCTGCTGCGAGCTGGCGGCCGCGCGCCTCGGCGTGCCGGCGGCGCAGCTCGCCGTCGCGGACGGCGTCGTGACGGCCAGCAGCGATCCGTCGAAGAGCGTCTGCGTACGGCGATCTCGTCGGCGGCCGGAAGTTCGACATCGCGCTGAATGCCAAGGCCGCGCGCAAGCCGGCCGCGCGAGTGGACGGTGCTCGGCACGTCGGTGCCGCGCGTCGACATGCCGGCCATGGTCGACCGGGCAGCTCGAGTTCGTCCACAACGTGCGCGTGCCCGGCATGCTGCACGGACGCGTCGTGCGTCCGCCTGCGGTCGGCGCGACGCTCGTGAGCGTCGACGAGAAATCCGTGTCGCGACATGCCGGGCGTCGTCAAGGTCGTCGTCAAGAAGAACTTCGTCGGCGTCGTCGCCGAGAAGCCGTGGCAGGCGATGCAGGCGGCGGCGAAGTTGAAGGCGACCTGGACGCCCGGCGACCGGCGCTGCCGGCGCAGGCGCGCTTCTACGAGCATCTGCGCACGCAGCCGTCGCGCGACACGCTGGTCGTGGACTCGAGCGACGTCGATCGCACGTTGGCGGGCGCCGCGACGGTCGTGAAGGCCACGTATCTCCATCCCTATCAGATGCACGGATCGATCGGCACGTCGTGCGCGGTCGCCGACGTCAGGGCCGACCGCGCCACGATCTGGTCGTCGACGCAGGCCGTCTATCCGCCTCCGCAGCGGCATCGGCGACGCTGCTCGGCCTGCCGACCGAAGACGTGCGCGTGATCTTCACGCGCGGCTCCGGCTGCTACGGCATCAACGGCGCCGACACGGTGTCGTACGATGCGGCGCTGCTGTCGCAGGCCGTCGGCCGGCCGGTGCGCGTGCAGCTCTCGCGCAAGGACGAGATGGCGTGGGAGAACTACGGGTTCGCGTACGTCGATCGATCAGCGCGTCGGCCTCGACGCCAACGGCACCATCATCGCGTGGGATTACGAGTCGTGGTCGCCGTCGCTCGGCGGACGTCCGGGCTACGACACGCCGGGCAACGTCGTCACCGGCATGCTGGCCGGCTTCGAGCCCGCGCCGTTCGCGCCGCGTCGCCTGCGCCGCCGCCCGCCGGCCTTCAACAACGGCAGCAACGCGGCGCCGTCGTACGTGACCGGCTGCGCCGGCGGCACGTGCGGCGGCACCGGCACGATCAAGAGCGAACGCGTCCTGACGCACACGATTCGGTCGCCGTTCTTCACCGGACCGCTGCGCTCGCCCAGCCGCCTGCAGAACACGTTCGCGCACGAATCGCTTCATGGACGAGATCGCCGCGCGCGTCAAGGCCGACCCGGTCGCGTATCGGCTGCGACACCTGAGCGATCCGCGGCTGAAGGACGTGGTCGACGGCGGCCGCCAAAGCGGCGCAACTGGGAGGCGCGGCCGTCGCCGCGGCCCGGACCGCCCGGCGACGGGCATCGCGTCGCGGACGCGGGATCTCGTGCGTGCTCTACGAAGGCGACAACGGGTACTGCGCGATGGTCGCGGAAGTCGACGTGGATCAGAGACACCGGCCGCGTCGCCGTCACGCGGCTCGTCGCGGCGCAGGACTGCGGTCCGATCTCGAACCCGGACGGCATGAAGAACCAGATCGAAGGCGGCGCGCTGCAGGGCCTGAGCCGCGCGCTCGGCGAAGAGGTCACGTGGGACGACCAGAAGGTGACGTCGATCGACTGGCGGACGTATCCGCAGCCTGACGCTCGGCTCCGACAGTCCCGGCGATCGAGAGCGTGCTGATCAACCGGCCCGACGGCGAGGCCATGGGCGCCGGCGAGACGCGCGATCACCGTCGTCGCCGCGGCGGTCGGCAACGCGATCTTCGACGCCACCGGCGCGCGCATCCGCGCAGGTGCCGTTCACGCCGGAGCGCATCAAGGCGGCGCTCGGCGCGCGCGGAGCGGGGACGCAGGGCTGAAGCCCTGCGATCTCCATGACAACCGTCCTGTTCGCCTGCGTCCACAACGCCGGCCGGTCGCAGATGGCGGCGGCCTTCTTCAACGCGCTGACCGATCCCCGGCAGGCGCGGGCAGTCTCCGCCGGTACGCAACCGGGCCCGCGCGTTCATTCCGAAGTCGTCGCGGCGATGGGCGACCTCGGCATCGACGTGGCAGGCGCGCAGCCGACGTTGCTGACGCCGGAGCTGACGCAGACGGTGAACATCCTGGTGACGATGGGGTGTGGCGAGGAGTGTCCGTTCGTTCCAGGCGTGGAGGTACTCGACTGGAACATCGACGACCCGAAGGGTCAGCCTCCCGATCGCGTCGGCGAGATCCGCGACACGGTTCGGAGGAACGTCATGGCGCTCATCGAGCAGCGCGGTTGGGGGCGAACGCCTCAGTCCGTATCGGGCGGCGTCTGAAACCTTCCGCGGATCACGATATCGAACTGAAAACGGCGATCACCACTTGACGCCTTATCCGGTTGGCCGATCACGCGGGAACGATCGCGCTCGGGCACGATCAGGTAGATGAAGTCCTGCTCGTTCAGCGGTTCGCCAGGAAAATACATCTGCGTCACCAGCCGCACGCCCGATCCGACGATCGAGAAATGCACGTGCGGCGGACGCCACCAGCCGATGTCGCGCCGGGCGATGTATGCCCCCGGCTTGATCGTCCGAATCGCGTACCGGCCGTCGTCGTCGGTCACGACTCTTCCAAACCCATAGAAATGTGGATCGAGGGGTGCGTCGTTCCGTCCCGCGTCGATCACATGTGAATAGCGCCCGTGCGCGTTGGCGTTCCACACCTCGACCAGCGTCCGTCGAACCGGGCGCAAATCCTCGTCCAGGATCCGGCCGCTGATGACCACCGCTTCGCCCGAGGCGCGGGGCCTTCCCGGCGCGATGCGGGTGAGGTCACTCTCGGCGCTGCCAACCAGCGGCGCCGGTGGGCACGGTGAGAAAGCATCGCGAGCAGCACCCGGAATACGGTAGAGCGGCTGGCTCGGCGTCCGGGTTTCGCTTTCGCGATCCTTGAAGACGACGGGAAGGATGCGGCCGGTGGCGACGCGGATATCGCCCATCAGTCTCGGTCGTCGAAGAACGGCGTCTCGCCGTCGCCTCGCATCACGATGTCGAGGGCGTATTCGAGCCGCCTTCGCTCGCCGGGGTCGATACGAGCTTCGGCGCCCAGGTCGAGGCGAGCCGCAATCAGCCGCGAGCGGACGTCCGTATCGGGAATGCTGGCAAGCACCGGATCGGTGGCGTTCAGGGGCTCATCATCGAAAAACACCTGAGTGACCAACCGGTCGATGCCCGAGGCAAAGATGGTCAGCCGCAGGTGCGGCGCGCGCATCGCGGGCCGCTCGGCTGAAGCCAGTCCTGAGCGAGCTCGTCCTTCGACAGGCTCAGGACGAGCGATTCGAAGGGCCTCGCGCTCCATACAGACCGGATGCGCGCCCGGCTTGATCGTGCACAAGCGCAGCGTCCCGGCGTCGTCCGTTCGCAATCGCGCGAAGCCGTCGAACTGCGGATCGAGCGGCCGATCCGACCGATCGAGCGGATGGCGATAGCGGCCGTGCGCGTTCGCCTGCCAGAACTCGACGACGAGGCTGGGCACCGGCCGCTTCAGCGCGTCGAGAAAGCGGGCGGCGAACACGATTGGCTGACCAACGGGCCGGTGCGCGACGAGCGGCGCGACCGTCAACAAGTCCTGCGGTGTCTGCGTGAGGAAGGCGCCGGGATAGAACGGACCGATCGTGGCCTCCGGCGTGAAGGCTCGGCCGTCGCCCACCTCAGACGGCCTCGACGAGCGTGAGCGCAAACGGATCGCGCTCGTCGATCCACTGCTCCCGGAGACGGAAGCCGCAGCGCTCGAGCAAATCCGTCACCTGTCCGGGTTGGTACTTGTACGAGCTCTCCGTCCAGATCGGTTCCTCTCGCTCCATGTGGAAATCGAGTTGGGCCCGGCCGATGCGGACGTGCTGCGCATCCCGCGCGACCAGGTGCATCTCGACGCGCGATTCCACGCCGTTCCAGACGGCGCAGTGCGCGAACCGATCGATGTCGAAGTCGCCGTCGAGCTCGCGGTTGATCCGTACCAGCAGGTTGCGGTTGAAGGCCGCGGTCACCTCCAGCGGATCGCCGTAGGCGAGCAGCAGCGCGCGCTCCTCCTTCACCAGGTCGGCACCGAGCAGCAGCGCATCGCCAACCGCCAGGTTGGCGCGGATGTTCCGGACGAACTCTTCGGCGCCAGGCGGATCGAAGTTGCCGATGTTCGACCCGAGGAACAGCACCAGCGTCCGCGCGGCACCTTCAGTTTCGCGCGCGGCCTCGCCGAGCCCGGCCTCGTAGGTGGCCTGGTGAGTGATGATGCGAAGGTCGTCGAGAGAGGCCAGCGTCCTGCTCGAGAGCTCGAGGGCGCTGGGAGACACATCGACCAGATGGACGTTCAATAACCGGCGGCGCGGTCCAGCGGTCTCGATCAACCCGCGGAGTTTGTCGCCGCTTCCCGATCCGAGCTCGACGATCGTGGACACCCCATCAAGGGATCGGAAGACATCGCGGCCGTGCGCGTCCAGGAGTCGCGATTCGGCGCGCGTGATGCCGTACCACGGCAGCCGGCAAATGGCTTCGAAGAGCGCCGAGCCGAGGTCGTCGTACAAGTAGCGCGACGGCAGCTGCCGGGGGGTCTGGAGCAGGTAGTAGTGAACGTCGGCGGCAAACTGCGCGGTGGAGAGTTCGTCGGTCGTGTGTGCTCCCGGCGTTCTTACGACTTCGGAGGCCATCCGGGCAGACTAGCACAGGCCTCGGACCTGATCACAAGTCCAGCTCCCACGTCTCATCGACGAGCTTCAATCCGAAGCTGTCGGCCGGCTGCTTGTGCACGAGCTTGAAGTGCGCCTCGCGGTACAGATGCCGCGCCGCATGCAGCTGGCTGTGCGTCCACAGCGTGATCTTCCGATACCCGGCTTGCCGCGCGAAGCGAACGCACTCCGCGACGAGGCGGCCGCCGATGCCGAGACCGCGCGCCGAGGGTTCGACGATCAGGAGCCGGAGCTTGGCGACCTGCGCCGATTTCTTCACCAGGAATACGGATCCGACATTGGTGCCGTCGCGCTCCGCGATCCAGCAGCGTTCGCGCGCCGGGTCGAAGTGCTCGACGAAGGCGCCGACGATGGTGGCGACGAGCCCCTCGAACTGGCGGTCGTAGCCGTATTCCTCGGCGTAGATCGCGCCGTGCCGCTGCACGACCCAGCCCATGTCGCCGGGCTCCGGCGGCCGCAGGATGTACGGCACGCGCGCGGGCGCGGCCTCATCGAGGAGCGTTTCGATGGTCTGGACCGCGCCGACGAGCCGCCGCTGATCGGCTGCCGTCAGACGACCGATGAGTGCGCCGACGGTTTTCTGCGATCCCTCATCGAGCTTGTCGGAGGCCCGGCGGCCGCTCGCGGTCAGCTGCAGGTGTCGCTGGCGCCGGTCTATCGCGGAGGCGCTCGCGGCCACCAGGCCGCGGCGGCCGAAGCCGCGCAGCAGGCGACTGAGGTAGCCGGCGTCGAGATCAAGGGCCTTGCCGAGGTCTGACGCGGTCGGCCGGTCGCGGTGCGCGAGCTCGTAAAGGACGCGGCCCTCGGCCAGCGAGAAGGGGCTCCCGACCATGCCCTGCTGGAGCAGGCCGAGGCGCTTGGTGTAGAAGCGGTTGAAGCTGCGGACGGCACGGACGCGGTCCTCGAAATCCATGACGGCCATTGTCAAGCAACTAGTTGACTGAGTCAACGAGTTGCGACCAGGCAGGTGTCGAGGCAAACACAAAGGGCCGACCCCACGGGTCGGCCCTTGCGTAACGGGTGAGCCAGTCGGCCTAGAAATCCAAGCTGAACCCGACGCGGATGATCCGCGGCGCCACGATCTCGCGCGGATCGAGATACGTCCCGCCGACCGCGTTCTGGATGCTGACCACCGAGGCGGCGTTGCTGATGTTGAAGAGGTCCAGCTGCGGGTGGAATCGCCGCGTCCCGAAACGGAACGTCTTCGAGAAGCGCACGTCGGCCATCGTGACGTTCGGCAGCCGCTCGGCGCCGCGCTCGGTCAGGTCCACCGTCTGGCTCGACCGCGTGAGCGTGATGCCCTGGGCGCGCGCGGCCGCCTGGGTCAGGTTGAACGTTGACGCGTAGGGATACCCCGTATTCGAGATCAGCGATCCCGCCACGCTGAAGTCGCCCGGCAGCCGATAGCTGCCCGACATCTTGAAACTGTACGTGGAGTCGTTGCCGATGATCGCGCGCGGGTAAATGACGTTGTTCGGATCGTTGAGGTCGTTGCCGCCCTGTCCGCCCTTGTTTCTCCCATAGCCGAATCCGGCGACCATCTGCCAGTTGCGGCTCAAGCGCTTGCTCAGGTCGATCCCCACGCCTTTGAAGTCGGTGTCGAGCTCCGGCCGATTGTCCCGGATCTGGCGCGATTGGCTGTTCGCGGCCGTGCTGATGTTGCTAATGGTGATCTGTTGCGGCCCGTTGGGACCGTTCGTCGCGGTCGTGGTCACCGGGGTGTACGCGCTCGTCGGCTTCAGGATGTCGCGCGTGCCCAACTGCGCCTTGTTCGCGCGCTGGTAGTACATGACCGCGACGCGCATGTCACGAGCGACCTGACGCTCGATGCCAGCCGTGATCTCGTCGGAGTACGGCCAGTCGATCCCGTCGTCGGCGTAGAAGGTGGTGAGGCCACCGCTGAACGCCGTGCACGTCGACAGCGTGATCTCGCTCGCCTGGAAGCGGCGATCGCCGTTCGGATCGCTCCACGGACAGGTTCTCGAGCCCACCGTCAGGGCGTTGACAGCCGTGACGCGATCGATCCCGACCTGCAGGCCATAGCGGCTGTAGTTCGCCTTGATCGCGGTCCGCCCGTCGCCCATGACGTCGTATACGGCGCCGGCGCGCCACACTCCCCGGGAATGATTCAGCACTTCCGCGCTGCTGATCGAACGCGGGTCGATATAAGGGCCGGTGCCGTCAGACTCGAGCCCGGTTGCCGAGAACAGGTCGAACTGCACGTTGGCATTCGACTCGTCGGGGACGATGCCCTTGTAGTTGTCAAACCGCCCGCCGATGTTCAACGTCAGACGCGGGCCGATCGACCAGGCGTCCTGGAAGAAGAACCCCATCACGTCGGCGATGTTCTTGTTCACCGTCGGCGTATTGAACAACCGGATGCGGTTGGGCGCGCCGTTCGAGTACTCAACGTAGTGGTGCCCCTGCACGGTATAGCGCTGCTCGAAATACAGCCGCCCGTACTGCACGCCGCCCTTGATCAGGTGATCGCCGCCCCATCCGGTCCTGGTGTAGGACACGGTGTTGTCGAACTGGTGCCGCGAGTTCGGCTGCTCTTCGTGGCGCGGCGCCGTGAAATCCTGCGTGCCGAGCGTAAAGTCCACGAAGCGAATAGCGTTGGGGTCCGTGTCGGGCTGGTACGTGTAATTGGTTTGCCCGTCCATCACGCTGAACGCCGACTCGAATACCAGCCGCGGGCCGAAGATGCCCGTGTACTTCGCTTGCGTGGTCTGCACCGGGTTGGTCTGCACCACGGCCGCAATGTCGGGGATCAGGTCGTTCGAGTCGCGTCGATGCCCGCGAATCTTGTCGTTCCACAAGTACGACACCATCGCTTTGTGGTTGCTCGCCAACGATACGGTCCCCTTGCCCGAGTAGTTCTTCAACGTGTTGTCGTCGAGCGCCTGCGTCCCGTCGAGGTTGCGCGTGTTCGTCAGCTTGTTCACGATCCATCGCCGGAATGTGCCGTTGACCCACAAGCGGTCCTGAACGAGCGCGCCGCCGCCCGACAGGTTCGCGTCGTAGGTCTTCAGCGTCGGATTGCCCAGGAACGTCGGCAGCCGGCGCTGGATGGCGAGATGATTCTCCGCCTGCAGATCATCGTTCGAAAACGAGTAGCGCATGTTGCCGCGCCATTTGTTGCCGGCATCTTTGGTCACCATATTGATCGAGATGCCGCCGGCCATCACTTCGGCCGGAATCGCGGAGGTCATGTAGTTGACCTCTTCGAACATCCCCTGGTCGTAATACATCATCGTCGACCCGCCGCCGCCACCCGGCCAGTTCACCGTCGCGCCGTCGATGTTGAAGCTGACGTCGGCGCCATTCGACCCGTGCGCCGACATGCCGCTCTGCTGCATCGACTGGGTGCCGCCGACGTCGTAGGTCGATACCCCCACGCCCGGAATCAGCTTCGCCAGCGACCACGGATCGCGTCCGGTCGGGATACCCTCGAGGATCTCCTGGTTCATCACTGTCTGCTGCAGGTTCGATTTCGTGTCCACCGTCGGCGATTCGCCGGTGACGGTAATCGATTCGGTGACGCTGCCGACTTCGAGCTTCGCGTTCACCGTCGCGACAAACGCCGCGTTGACGCGAATGTCGTCGTAGGTGGCGCCCTTGAAGCCCTGGAGCTCGAACCTCACCGTGTAGCCGCCCGGCGGCAATCGGTCGAAGCGATAGGTGCCGGTCGCGTCGCTGATTTGCGTGGACGCGCCGCCAATGAGCTTTTCACCCGTGAGCGTGACGGTTACGCCCGGCAACACGGCGTTGCTCGTGTCCGTGACGTTGCCGGTGATCGATCCGGTCTGGACCTGCGCGACCGCACTGGGCGCAGCCAGGAGCACGAGTATCGAGGCGGAAGCGAGTCCCCGACGCAGAAAGCGCATGCAGTCCTCCTGAGTTCGACCCCACCGCGCAAAATCCGCGCGGCGGGGACCCCCGGTTGACGAAACTGAAGGCTGAATCCTACACCCGGGACTGGCGAGACGGGCACGAATCCGGCCCGGAAATCGTGATTTGACCGGATCGAAACAGCGCCGATCCTCAAGATTGGATCGAGACGTCCGGATTTGGACCCGTATCCGTTATGGCGGCATAAGAGAAACTTCGATTGGCGCCTCAGCCGCGCGTGACATAAGCTCCGCAGCCGATGGACCTCCTGCAACTCGAACACTTTCTCGCCGTCGTCGAGGAAGGAAGCTTTACGCGCGCGGCCGAACGCATGTCGCGCACGCAGCCCGCTATTTCTCAAAGCGTCAAAAAACTCGAGGATGAGGTGGGTGCGCCGCTGTTCGCCCGCGACGTGCACGATCTGTCGCTGACCGAGGCGGGCAAGGTGCTGGTCGAATACGCGCGCAAGATGGTGCGCGCGCGCGACGACTCGATGCGCGAGCTGGGCGCGCTGAAGTCGCTCAAGACGGGCACGCTGACGATCGCGGCCCACGAATCCGCCGCCGTGTATCTGCTCCCTGCCCCGCTGCGCCAGTACCTCGGCCGCTTTCCCGACGTCAAGGTCGGCATCTATCGGAGTCCGCTGACGGAGATCCCGCGGCAGGTCATGGACCGCGAGGTCCACGTCGGCTTCGTGAAAGACGAGCCGGGCTTCCACGAGCTGAAGTCGGTGGAAGTCCATGCCGACGACATGGTGCTCGTGACGCCGCCGCAGCATCCGCTCGCCGGCCGCACGGGCGTGAGCGTTCGTGATCTCGGGAACGAACCGTTCGTCGTGCATCACCTGTGCAGTTCGACCGAGCAGAAGATTCTGCGGCTGTTCGCGGAGCACCACACGCCGTGCCGGATTGCCGCCGAGCTGTGGAGCTTCGAGAACGTGAAGACGTTCGTCCAGGCCCAGGTCGGCATCGCCATCGTGCCGCGCGTGACGGTCGTGCAGGAGCTTCGCGATCGCACGCTCGTCGAAGTGCCGGTGTCCGAGCTGCAGATGCGCCGACGAACGTTGATGATCTATCGGGAGCAGGGGCCGCTGTCCGACGCGGCGCGCGAGCTGATCAAACTGGTGAGAAGCTTCAACTGGGGCGAGAAAGTCGAGGCGCTGCCCTCCAAACGCCTCGCGTGAGATTTCAGAGTTCAGATTTCAGAGTTCAGATTGAAATGCATTCTGCCATCTGAATTCTGAAAATCAATCTGAAATCTGAAATCTGAACTCTGAAATCAGAAGGCGCGGATCGCGCGCACCCGCCGCGGGAAGTCCTTGTCGTCGAAATGCTGACGGCCTAGATCCGCGAAGTCGATGTGCGCGGCCATGTCGGCCGTGAGCTGCGACGACGCCCAGTAGCTGACGTTGTCGGCAGCGCCGCCATCGCGAAAGTCGCCGAGGCCTGACGCCTTCAGATTGCGATACATCAACGCGAGCTCGTCTCGCGACGGCAGGAACCAGCCACCGACGCCGTTGACGGTGAGCGTGGCGCACAGATCGGCCGCGCCGCCGCGCTCGGTGCAGGCCACCAGCATGTCCCGGGTGTTCTGCATCCCGGTGCCCACCGCCGTGCCGCGCGCACCCTCGATCGCACGGCGGAAACAGCCCCACTTCGCGCCCGCGCTCTGATCGAAGGGCGCCGCTTCGAGGAAGCGCCAGCCGTCGGCGGCGAAGTTCGGGTTCTCGTAGAACACGAAGCCGCCGGCGGGACCGACGTCGCCGACCGAGTATCCGGCGGTCGACATCCAGACCGTCATCTCACCGGCGCCGCGATTGGCCCACAGGTAATACGGGGTCAGCGTGAGCGGCGTCGCCGGCCGCGATGGATTGCTGACGTTTCTGGCCAGCGTGGTGATCACGGTTACGCCGCCATGTCGATCGGGATCGATCGACGCCTTCAGTTCGCTTGTAGCGTCGAACAGCAGGCCGAGCGCGTGACCATCCGCGACCTCAGGCCCCTCCGCGCAGTACACGATCGGCCCGCGTTCAACGGCCATGCGGCGCCGGTCCTGCGCCACTCGGTCGTGGGCGACCACCCGTCGTGCCCTAACCGGAAGCTCGACGACGATCGCGTCGCCACTCTTCCACGGTCGCGTCACCGAGATGTACCCCATCCGGTCCGCTACCGCGCGCACGGGGCTCCCGTTGACGGACACGGTCGCTGGCACGTCGACGTGGTCGGCGTATCGATAGAGATGGCCTGGAACCGGTTCGTTGCGCGCCCAGCCTGGAACGCGCAGCCTGACGGTCGCTGCGATCTCATCGCGCGTCGAGACGGTCAGCGTCGAGCTGCCTCCCCACGGCATCTCGCTCGCGACCGATAGCGTCATGCTCTGGCCCCCGACCGTGAATTCCGTGCGGCTCGAGACGTAGAGATTCACGTAGATCGCGTCTCGTGCGTCCTGCGCGTAGACCAAGCCGGGCATGGACGCCAGGAATCTGACGAGATTCGGCGGGCAGCACTCGAGCGACGCGCGTTCCCATCGCGCATCGCGGCCATCGCCTGCGCTCGCCAGCCGGTTGACGTAGAAGAACCGGTCTCCAGACGCCGACACGCCGGAGAGCGCGTTGTTGTACATCGCGCGCTCCATCACGTCGATGTACTTGCCGTCGCCGGTCGCCAGGAACATCCGGTGATTGAACGTGATGAACATCAGCGCCGCGCACGTCTCCGAGTAGGCGGAGATGTTCGGGAGCGAATACGGCTCGCCAAATCCCTCGTTGCCGGTCGTGCCGACACCGCCGGTGACGTACAGCTTCTTTTCAACGACATCGAGCCAGAGCCGCTCGGCCGCCGTGAAGTAATCCTTGAGTCCGGTCAGCACGCCGACATCGGCGAGAGACACCATCAACGAGACGCAGTTCACGGCATGCCCGACGGCCTCGGCCTGCTCGAGAACCGGCCTGTGGGACTGATTGTGCCGGCTTCGATTGACGGAGTTCTCCAATCCCCGGATGTCCAGGTAGTGCTTCGCCAGATCGAGGTGCTTCTTGTCGTGCGTGACTCGATACAGCTGGAGGCAGTTGATCGCGTCCCGCTCGCCGCCCGAGAACGGCGGGTTCTTGTCGACGAACTCCTGGTAGAGGCCGTCTGCGGCCTTGATCGCGCGGTCCAGCAGTTCGCGCCGGGCCGTCGCCGTGTAGTAGGTGGCCGCCACTTCGAAGCCCGAGTTGCCGCGGTCCGGCGCCTGCGCCAGGCGCGCGACCGCCGCATCTACTTGCGCCTGCAGCGTCGCATCCGGCCGCGACTCGAGCGACAGGATCCCCGCCTCGAGCACGTTGCCGGCGAACCCGCGCGGAGTCTCGGCGAGCTTTCGCACTTCGATCGGAATCGTGACGTCCGCGTTGATGCGGAGCTTGGGCTGCCAGAACGCGTCGGTGATGCTGACGGCGGCGGCGCGCTGCGCGCGGATGGGATAGTCGCGACGTGGCGTGTACGCGACGCTCGAGATGCGCACCGGCGCCCGCGGGGCATTCGCGATCGGGGCGTCGCGCAACGCGGACACGACCCCCGCCGCGGACGCGGCCTTCAGAAAATCCCGGCGTGCGATATCACTCACGGCGGTTCCTCGCCGCGCGATTCTAGCAGACGGCTTTCCTGGCAGCCCGCGGCGAGACTCGGGCTGCATTCGACGGGCGATGCATCCCCTCCGGCTACGTTGCTCCTCGCTCAAATACTCCCGGTATTCTCGGTCGTCGCGCCTTGCCGGCGGGGCGCCTCGCCCGTCTCGGTGCCACGCCTGACTTTCACCACGGACTGCTGGCGTGGTGTACTGACTTGCCGATGGCCGTGACTCGGATGCCGATCGTGTTGGCGGCGGCGCTCTTTACTGTTTTCGTCAATGCGCAGGTGCCGGCGCCGCTCCCCCAGAACCCGTCGCCGATGTCGGATACGACGCGTCCGCATCCGCGGGTCGCGGAAGATACGCCGCGCGGTCAGCGCGCGACGCTCAACGAGGGCACGCTGTTCGTGCGCAACGGCCTGCGGCCATCCGGTCGTCTGCCGCTGATCGTCCATTTCCACGGCGCGCCCTGGCTCGTCGAACACCAGGTGTCGCAGCAAAAGCCGCCAGCGATCCTGCTCACCTATCAGCTCGGAAGCGGATCCGGCGTCTACGGCCGGGCGTTCGCCGACCCGGAGCGATTCGGCGCGGCGCTCTCTGCTGCGGCGGACGCGGCCTCGCGCGTGCTGGGTCGCTCCGTGACATTCGATCCGGTCGTGCTCACGAGCTTCAGCGCCGGCTACGGCGCCATCCGCGCGATCATGCGGCAACCCGAGCACTACGCACGCGTCTCCACCGTGCTGCTCGCCGATTCGCTGCATGCAGACTACGACGGCGCCCCTGCGTCGGACCAGCCGCGAACGGCCGATCCCCCCGTTCATACCGCGGACATTGACGTGTTCCTGCATCTGGCGCAAGACGCCGCAGCCGGCCGCAAACGGTTTCTGGTGACGCATTCGGAGGTGTTTCCCGGTACCTACGCCAGCACGACGGACACGTCCAACGCGCTGCTGGCATCGCTGGGCCTCACGCGTCACGCGCGGCTCCGCGAGGGGCCGCTGGGGATGCAGCAGCTCAGCGAGACGTCACGCGGCGGCTTCACGGTGCTTGGATTCGCCGGCAACTCCGCGCCGGATCATCTGGACCATCTGTACGCGCTCGGCGAGTGGCTGGACCGACTGCACAAGTTCTAGCCCTTCGCGGTCGCGCGGCAGATCAGCGCGGCGCGCGACACGTACTCGCGATTCGCTCGCGTCCGTCAAACGTCTCGCCTGACGGCGACGAGATCCCGCGCCGTTATCCTTTCGCTCGTTCCATCAGTGTGTGCGCGTGGCTTGCCGCCCGCTCGCCGGTCGGATTCTGATTGTAGGCATCCGATTGGCCGGGTGGAATGCTGAGGTACTTCCAGTCGCCGCCGCGCGTCGCCTTGGCGATCAGAACGATCTGCCCGACGTGGGATGCGACATGCGCCAGCGCCCGAAGCAGCGCTTCATGCACCTTGAGTGAAACGCCTCGAACGGTTACCGCATCACCCAATTGCGCGTCGCCGAGCTCGCCCAGGGCGCGAAACAGGATCTCCCAGCCCTGCTCCCATTTCGCCAGAAGCTCCTCGCGGCTGACGACGCGGGCCGCGAACTCCTCGTCACGCTGGCGCCACGGCTTCTCGCCGTCCGTCGTCAGGAAGTCGGTGAAGCGCGAGCGCAGGTTGCCGGACACGTGCCAGCAAATCACGGCGATCGAATTCCCGCCGGGGCGTGCGTCAGTGAGCTCGCCGTCCGTCAGTTGGGCGATCGCCGCTTCGGCGAGCGCTTTGTAGCGACCGAATTCGCCGCGAATCGATTCGATGATGTCCCTCATCGTTTGCCTTCCAGCTCCTGAATGGCGCGGCAGATCAGCCCGGCGCTGCAGGCGGCATACCGTTTGTTGCGGCGCGTGACCTGCGCGTAGCAGATCACCGAATAGGTCCACTCGAGAACGGCCAGCCAGTACGGCACCATGTCCTGCTCGAACAGCGTGACGATATCGGCGCACTGGCGGAGACGGGCAATGACGGCGTGCGCTTTCAGGACCAGGGGATCGCTGCCACGATAGACGAGCGGCGGCGCTTCGCCGAGCCGTGTGACGCGCGTCAGACCCTCCTCGAACTCGAGCAGCTGGCGCAGCTCCTCGTCGGTCTCGAGACGCGGAAACTCGAACTTGAGAATCGGCTCGATGCGCGCGAAGTCCGAGACGGCATTGCGCGGCCGCGTCTCCGAAAAATCGATGACGTAGAGATTCTCGCGCTCGTCTACGAGCACGTTCTGCAGGTTCAGGTCGCCGTGGCAGATGGCCGTGTACCACAGCCGCGACTCGCCGTCGCGTAACGTGTAGGTGTCGAGAAAGCGCATCGGATTGGGCAGCTCGAGGCCGAGCTCTGGACACTCGAGCACTGGCGCGTCGCGCGAGAGGCCGAGCTCGCGCTCGGCGACCTCGAACAGCTGCGGAAACAGCCGCAGCGGCGTGTGGTCGCGATAGAGCCACACCTGCTCCCATTTCGGCTGCGCGTACCACGGCTTGAGCACGCGCGTGAGCAGCGTGTCGACGAGTGGCAGGATCTCGCTGGTGGGCCGCCGCAGGTAGTGCTCGCGCAACCATACGAGATGACTCTCCGGCCCGTTGACCCCGAGGAAGTTGTAGCGGAGGCCCGCCCACTCGCCGTCTTCGGCGCCGCCGAGCACCGTCGTCCCATTGTTCAGGATGAAGCGCGCGACGTACTCGCGGTTCGCAATCTCCTCGCGCGCGGTCAGCGCCGTCGGACCGATCTTGAGGACCGTCGGCAGCGTGCGGCGTCCGTCGCGGTCGTACGCGACGACGCGGAACGTCTTCGAGTTGTAGCCGCCGTGCAGCGGCGTCAGCGTCACGGACTGGCAATCGCTGTAGAGGCGCCGCACGATGGCGTCCCATTCGGGACGCCAGTCGAGGTCGCCCTCGATCGCAATCTGCAGCAGTTTTTCCGCACCGCCTCGAATCGCCGTGGGGACGAACAGCCAGAAGGTCGCGTGCGACACCGAAGTGTCCGCATCGATGCCGACGACTCCGCTGAGGGCCTCGGGCGTGCCGATCGCACGGACGGCGTCGAGCAAGTCGAGACCAAGGCGCTTCGCCTCGTCCGTCTGCAGGGTCACAGCGCCGCCGACGACGCTCCTGCCGGATCCAATCGGCACGTGGCCGGCCCAGTCGCGCAGCACCGCGTCGCCCTCGCCCGCCGATCGTGGCGCGTTCGGATCGCTCGCGATGCCAATCGCGAGCACCGCGCCAGCGGTGTCGCCCCGTTCGGCGATAGCGACGAATCCCAGGGCGTGAGGGCTCGTCCCGAGCTCCGCCGCCGCCACGGTCCACACGTCGGCGACGGCGTCGAGCAGACGGAACGGATCGGTGCCGCTCACCTCCGCCACGAGCGTCGGCACGCCCGAGATGCCGAACGCCGATGCTACGTGCACCGGCACGGTGGCGGACGCACCGCCGGTCATGAAGTCGGAGACGCCGTGCGCATCGGCAGGCAGCACGCCGGCGAAGGTCGGCGTGCTCACGAAGGCGCCGAGCCCGGCTCGCGCATCGGCCACGCTCTCGCCGAACCCGCCGGTGCCGAACGCGAAACCGAGATGCTCGAGGCTGACGCTGACCAACGGACGGTCTCGCGCGCCGTTCCACCATTCGAGACTGCAGCTGCCGCCGGCCATTCGCCGCGCGCGCACGACGCGCCCCGACGCCATCCGCTCGACAACGGGACCGACCGCCGCGGCGCGAGCAATGGCGAGCGCGTCGTCGACCGTAGGCTGCGACCGCAGCCAGCCGTCGAGGGCGCTGACTTCCAGCAACTGGCGCACGATCCGCGTGATCGCGACGAGGATGACGCCGCCGTCACGCGCTCTGAGTGTCTTCTCCAGCGTGACGAGCGACCGGAGACCGATGCTCGACATGTAGCCGACGCCGGCCATGTCGAGCACCCAGTACGGCGCGTCGCTGTCGATGCCCAGCGTCGTTTCGTCGAACTGCAGCGCGCCGAAGCCGTCGAAGCGTCCGCTCAGCGTCAGGATCGGGACGCGGTCGACGTACGAGATCCGGACGTCCACTAGTCTGCCGCGCACCAACCGCCTGCGCACGGTCGCTCGTGGTGAGCTTGTCGAACCACGAGCTCGTCCTTCGACAGGCTCAGGACGAGCGTGTATGGGGCCCTCACACTCACCAGACTCGCAGCTACGCCGGGAGCGGCGGCATCGGCAGACCCGGTGTCGCGAACACCATCTCGGTGATCGCCTTGACGCTCCGGTTGCCGTAGCGAAACGGCACGACGAGCCGCAGCGGCGCGCCATGCCTGGAGGGAATCGGTTGGCCGTTCATCATCCACGCGAGCATCACCTGCGGATGTCTGAGCGTGGCGAGCGCCTCGTCCACGTAGTGGCGATCCGACGCCACCAGCCGGCAATAGTGCGCTCCGGGCACGAGACCCAGCATGTCGGCGAAATCGGCGAACTTCACCCCCGTCCAGGTGACGATGCCGCGCGGATTGGCGGCGCCGCACTGGAGCAGATACGTGTGCGACACGCGCGGCAGCTTCTCGAGATCCGCGAAGCGGAGCGTGCCCGAGAGCTTGGCGAGCCCGCGCGTATCGATCTTGATCTTCAGTTTCTGGTAGTCGAACTCGATCTCCGGCGCCTGGCGGTTGGGCGTCCGCCACATCAGCGGATCGGTGATCGGTCCGGCCGCGCTCGCCGGGTGTTCCGGCGCGGAGCCGTCGGGGTTCAGGGGCAGCGGCGCGGGAAATCCGGCGCGCAGGGGCGTCTCGACGAGCTGATCCGGCCAGGGAGCCGCCGGCGCGGCCGGCGCCTGGGCTGCGACGTCCGGGGTCAGCACACCCAGCGACAAACCGGCCAGCGCGGCACTCGACGCGCAGATAGCGTCACGTCGTGAAAGCGTCATCGCATCACCTCGATCGGAGACGATAACAGAATCTGGCTTAGGGCCGGCGGAGGAATAAGGTGTACATTGTGGCCGCCGATGCATCCCGCCTCGACGCCCACATTGCACACCTTATTCTTCCGCGGGCCCTTGGGATAGCCGCACAGACACGTCGCGATGACCAACACTTCGAAGACCGTGGCCATCTCGCGCCAGCGCGGCAGCGGGGGATCGTACATCGGGCGCGCGATCGCCGACCGTTTGAACCTGCGGTACATCGATCGGCAAATGCTGCGTGAGGCGGCGGAGTATCTGCGCCAGCACGATCCGGAGGAAAAGATCGAGCCGTCCGGATCGTGGTGGTCGCGTCTCGGGGAGACGCTCGCGCTGGGCGCGCCCGAAGTGGGCTACGTCCCGCCGTCGCTCGAGGCCACCTACGAAGGCGAGCTCTTCGACATCGAAAAGCGCATCATTCAGCGCGTCGTCGAGGGTCAGATTGCCGCCGAACCGACGGTCATCGTCGGACGCGGCGCCGCCCAGACGCTGCGCGGGCGGGCGTGCGTGCTGTCGGTCTTTCTGCACGCCCCCGAAGCGTGGCGGGTCGACCGCGCCAAGCAGGCCTACAGCCTCACCGACTCGAACGCGGCGCAAAAGATGGTGCGCGAGTCGGATCGCTCGCGGTCGCGGTTCATCCGATCGGTAGCCGACGTGGAGTGGACCGATGCCGAGGCGTACGACGTGACGCTCGACACCTCCGCGCTCGGCTTCGAGGCCGTGATCGACGTCATCGTGCGCGCGGTGGACGCGCGGTTCGAGCGGCGGCTGCTCGGCGACGCGGTGCGGTAAGCCGTCACCGCTCGTCCTGAGCTTGTCGAAGGACGAGCTCGTGGTTCGACAGGCTCACCACGAGCGAAAACGTGCACGTCGTCTTTTTTTCTGCTTGACATCCCCGGCCGTTCTTCGCATACAGTAATACTGTGCTAGTTCAGTAGCACAGTTGCTGAATGCTGTTCCGCCCCAACCCGTCGCTCGGCGTACCCATCTACCTGCAGCTCATGGAGCAGGTGAAGCACGCCATCGAAACCGGCGCCCTTCGCGCGGGTGAACAGCTGCCCGGCATCCGGCCGCTCGCGGAGGAGCTCGTGATCAATCCAAACACCGTCGCCAAGGTTTATCGCGAGCTCGAACACGAAGGCGTCATCGAGCTGCGGCACGGCGCCGGCGCGTTCGTGTCCGGGACCGCGCGCGCAAAGAAGGCCACCGACACGCTTCGCGCGGCACAGACGATCGTCGCCGCTGCGGTGGAGAAACTCCATGGACGCGGCGTCACCGACGAAGAAATCCGCCGCCTGTTCGAGGCGGAGCTGGCGGGTCTGACGAAGGCAGGCCGAAGGAGGCAACCGTGGCTGACGCGCTGGTGGTCGAAACCGTCGATCTGCGAAAGAGCTACGGGCCGACGGAGGCGGTTCGCGGGTTGAACCTCCAGGTGCCGGCCGGGTCGATCTACGGGTTCCTCGGGCGCAACGGCGCCGGCAAGACGACGACCATCAAGATGCTCCTCGGCATGGCGCGGCCCACCAGCGGCGCCGTTCGCGTCTTCGGACTTCCCGCCGACACCGCGGAGTCGAGCGTCGACATCCGTCGCCGCGCCGCGTTCGTCGGCGAAGACAAGGACCTCTACGACTACATGACCGTCGAGGAAATGATTCGCTTCACCGCGGCGTTTTTTCCCCGGTGGCGAACCGACCTCGAACAGCGCTATCTGCGGACGTTCGACGTGCCGCCCGCGAGAAAAGTGAAGGCGCTGTCCCGCGGGACTCGCACGAAGCTCGCGCTGCTTCTGGCCCTGTGCCGCGGGGCCGAGCTGTTGATTCTCGACGAACCGACCTCGGGGCTCGACCCGGCGATGACCGAAGACGTCCTGCAGGCGCTCGTGACGCACGTGGCCGGCGGCGAGACGACGGTGTTCTTCTCGTCGCATCAGATCGCCGAAGTCGATCAGATCGCCGATCACGTGGCGATCATCGATCGCGGACGCGCGGTCGTGGCCGGCGCGCTCGACGATCTCCGCGAACGCTACCGCCGGATTCAGCTCGTCTTCGACGGCAGTGCGCCGGACGCGGTTTTCCACTCGCCCGGCGTGGAACGGGTGCAGCGCAACGGCAGGGTCCTCTCGGTGGTGTCGAGCGCGGGCGCGGAGCGGATTCTCGACGAAGCGCGCACCCTCGGCGCTGTCTCCGTCGACGTCGTCCCGATCACGTTGAAAGAGATCTTCCTCGAAACGGTTGCGACGGAGAGCTGACATGCTCTGGTACAAGTTCTGGCTCGACACGCGCTGGCGGTTTCTGATCGGTCTTCTCCTGCTCGCCGGCTCCGCCTTCTCGATCGTTCTTGCCTACCCGCGCGTCATGCAGCTCATGCCGATGCTGCCGTCCGCGGACACGGGCGGCGAACTGGGGCGGCGCATCCGCGAGGCCGCGGAACTGTCGCGCGACTACCGCGGCTACATCTGGTCGCAATGGTTCCGTCAGCAGCCGACGCAGCTCGGCACGTTGTTCGCAGCGCTGCTCGGAACCGGCGGGCTGGTGTCGCCGTCGGGCGGCGGCGCGCTCTTCACGATGTCGCTGCCCATCTCCAGGCATCGCCTGGTCGCGACTCGCGCCGCGGCGGGGCTGGCGGAGCTGCTGGTGATCGCGGTCGTGTCGTCGCTCGTCATTCCGATGGTCTCACCCGCGGTGGGACAGACGTTCAGCGTCGGGAGCGCCATCGTCCACGCGCTGTGCTGGTTCGTGGCCGGAACTGTCTTCTACAGCCTCGCGCTCTTGCTGTCCACGGTGTTCAGCGATGTGTGGCGCCCGCTGCTGATTGCGTGCGCCGTCGCGTTCGCGTGGGCCCTGCTCGAATTCGTGCTTCGTGACCTTGCTCCCTTCAGCATCTTCCGCGTGATGAGCGCGGAAACCTACTTCCGCACCGGTTCACTGCCGTGGCTTGGCTTGATCGCCAGCGCGGCGATCTCAGCGGGCGTGCTGTACGGCGCCGCCGTCAATTTCGCCCGCCGGGACTTTTGAGTGGAGGCTTCCATGCAGACTCGAGTTCGCACGCTGATCGTCGCCGCCGCGTTCCTCGGCTCGATGCCCGTCGCCGGCGCGCAGAACGCGCTGCCCGATCCATCCGGGCACTGGCAGGGTGCCATCCACATCCCGAACCAGGAGATCGCCATCGAAATCGACCTGGCGAAGAAAACCAACGGCGATGGCGTCGCCACCTTCACCGGCGTCAACATCAAGGGCTTCCCGCTGTCCGACATCGTCTTCGACGGCGCGTCCGTCAACTTCAAGCTCAAAGTCGACGGCGGCGGCGCGTTCAGCGCGAAGGTGTCCGCCGACGGCACGTCGATGGCGGGCGAATTCACGACGAGCAAGGGCGGGTACACCGTCCCCTTCAATCTGACCCGCAGCGGCGAGGCGACGTTCGATCCGCCGGCCAGGAGTCCGAAGATTGGGAAGGAGCTCGAAGGTACGTGGACCGGGATGCTCGAAGCGAACGGCGTCCCGATGCGGATTTCGCTGACGATGGCCAACCAGCCGGACGGCATGGCGACCGGCTCGATGGCCGTTCTCGATCAGGGCGCCGTGGACATCCCGGTGTCGACGATCAGCCAGACGGCTTCCGGCGTCAGCATCGCGGTGAAGGTCGTCAACGGAACATTCTCCGGGGCGCTCAATGCCGCAGGCACGGAGCTGTCCGGCACCTGGAGCCAGGGCACGTTCGCGGCGCCGCTGACCTTCCAGAAGAAGTAAGGCTTCAACCTCCGTCCCTCCCCCCAACCTCCGTCCCCGGCTGGGGGACGGAGGTTGGGCGGGGGACGGAGGTTCCGGGAGGGACGGAGGTTCCGGGAGGGACGGAGGTTCCGGGAGGGACGGAGGTTGGGGTAGAGTGTGCACGCCGACTTCAGGATGCTGCCCAATCCGTACGGCCCGGCCGTCACGATCGAGCACGCCAAGCGGGCGGCCGCCCCCGCGCTGGCCGAGGCGCGCAAGAACAACTGGCTCATGGCGGTGGCCGTCGCCGATCCGGCCGGCAACCTGGTCTATTTCGAGAAGATGGACGGCACGCAGCACGGCAGCGTGAACGTCGCGATTGCGAAAGCGCGGTCGGCGGCGCTGTTCAAGCGGCCGACCAAAGCGTTTCAGGATACGCTGGCCGCGGGCGGCGAGGGACTTCGAATTCTGAAGATCGATCTCGCCGTGCCCGTCGAGGGCGGCGAGCCGCTGATCGTGAACGGCCAGATCGTCGGCGCGATTGGCGTGTCGGGCGGAACCAGCCAGCAGGACGGACAATGCGCGAGGGCCGGCGCCGATGCGCTGACATAGCCATATGAGAAGACGAGACCTTCTGAGGGACGCGAGCCTCGCGCTCGCGGGATTCGGCGTCAGCGGCTGCGCGAAGCTCGCACCCAATCACACGCGCGCGCGCGGCCGCAGCGCGGCGGCCCGGCCGCTGCGTCCGGTGAATCTTGCGCCGGTGATCGCCTCATGGGATCGCGTGATTCGAACCACGGTCGGTCTGCGCCCGCACCGCCCCTCGGGGTTCGTGCTCCGCGCCGACCGCCTCGACGACAAGACGCTGATCCACAACTACGGACATGGCGGCGCGGGGATGTCGATCGCCTGGGGCACGGGCGCGATGGCCGCCGACCTCGCGCTGCAACATCAGGATCGCCGCGTGGCGGTGCTGGGCTGCGGCTCGCCCGGACTCACCGCCGCACGCCAGCTTCAGCGTCGCGGCTTCAAGGTCACCATTTACGCGATGTCGATCCCGCCCGACACGACGTCGAACATGTCGATGGCGGGCTACACGCCGGTTTCAGGACTGGTGTCGAACGACCGGCGATCGGCCGCGTGGGACGCGCAGTTCAGGCAAGCCGCGGAGATTTCGTATCGCCAGCTCCAGTTGATGGTTGGCGCGGGCTACGGCGTCTACTGGCAGGACGGCTACAACGCGACGGACAATCCGGATGCGCAGCAGGGCGGCGGCGGAGGTGGTGGCGACAACAGCGATCTTCTTCCTGACCATCTCCGCTCCAGTCAGGACCGCGAGGTGCTTGGACCGGGCGAGCATCCGTTTCCGACGAAGTACGCGATCCGGCGATCCAACCTCCGGATCGAGCCGTCGATCTATCTCGATGCGCTCGTGCGCGACGTTCTCCGCTACGGCGGACGCATCGTGATCCAAAAGTTCGTGACGCCGCGCGATTTGATGTCGATCTCCGAGCCGATCATCGTCAACTGCACCGGCCTGGGATCGAAGGCGCTCTTCAACGACGAGGAGCTCGTGCCGGTGAAAGGCCAGCTCACGGTCCTCGTGCCGCAGACCGACGTCACTTACAGCGCATCGGGACGTCCGCCGGGCGCTCCGCCACCGACGCCAGGGCAACAGGGCGGAGGCGGAGGTGGAGGCGGCGCGAGCATGAACGCGCGCAGCGACGGACTGGTCATCGGCAACATGATGGAGCGCGGCAACTGGTCGTTGGACGTGAACGAAGAAGTGCGTCAGCGCAACGTCGACGCGGCGATCAAGTTCTTCTCGGCGATGCGTCCGGGCACACCGGGCGTGGCACTCACACGGTGGGAGCCGCGCGCGGCTGCGCCGAGCCTGGAAAGCTTCTTCGACTTGGAGTCATGAAATTGCAGGATTGCAGAATGGCAGGACTGTAGGATTGCAATTGAACAATTCAATCCTGCAAACCTGCAATCCAGCAATCCTGCAATTTCCTACTGCAGCACAACGGTGACGTTGCGTTTCGGAACAGCCCCGACCGGAATGCGCGTCACTTCTTTCATCGTCGCGACGTCCACGACCGAAACGTCGTTCGTCACCGGGTTGGCCACGTAGGCGGTTTTGCCGTCTGGCGTGAGCGTCACCCAGCCGGCGCCCTTGCCGCCGAGCTCGGCGCCTCCCAGCGGCTTCAAGTCGGGCAACGAGTACCAGGTACAGGTGATTGTTCAAGCGGCTGCAGACGACGAGCGTCTTGCCGTCTGCGGTGACGGCCATGCCGTGAGACGGATCCGACCCTTGCGGCACGGTCGCCTTGCCGGGCGGAAGATCGGGATTCTTGATCCGGGCAATCTCGCGGCGGGTCGAGAAATCCACGACCGCGAATCCGTTGAAGCCGGTGAGCTGCACGAAAATCCATTTCGTGGATCCGTCCGGATTGGTGTTGAACGTCATCGGCCGGATTCCCAAGTCCATTTCGAGCACCCACGCCGGCTCTTCAGTCCGGGCGTCGATCACGTTGATCGTCTTCCCCGGGATTGAGCCGGCGACGACGAACTTGCCATCCGGTGTCACGTACGCGTTGTGAATGGTCCCCTTCGTTGGAATCGTCTTCACGCGCTGAAGTGATCCGGTGTCGATGACATCCACGCCGCCAGGCGCCTGAGCGATGCCGACGTACACGCGCCGGCCGTCGCGGCCGACGGCCATGTTGTTCGGATGGCCGCTGAGGGGGATGCGTTTGACGACCTCGAAGGTCCTCCCGTCGGCGACATCCAGCGTGCTCTGGGCTTCGTCGCTCACGTAGATGCGGCTGCCGTCAGGCGCGACGCCGGCGCCGTGACCCGCCTCGATGCCGGTGATCGTGCCGACGACCGTGTTCGTGGCGGGATCGATGATGTGAACGTTGTCGCCGGCGGCGTTGGTCTGGATGATCCGCACTTTCGTCGCCGTCGAATCCGTCCGTCCAAGCACCCACGCCTTCAGCGTCTGCCATTCCGGATCGCTCTGCGAGCGCCAGTGCTTGCCGCCGTTGTGATAGAAATCGCCGCCCGCCGGCTCGGCGAGCGGATGGACCAGGAGCCGGCTTTGGGCGCTGCCGGGCACGACGACCCGAGAGACCGCCGCGAAGTTCTTCCGCGACTGTTCCTCGGTCCACGTCGCCGTTCCCGGGGTGAGCGGCTCCAGTCGCAGCGGCGTGCCGCCGTGTGGCAGGCACGCACCGCGCGTGGCCGGCGCGCTTGGCGAGAAGATCGGCTGACGCGGGTCTTGTAGAACTCGTAGTCGAGCGTTTGCGCGGACGCGATGGACGACAGCCCCAGAAGCAGCGCCAACGCCGTGGCGGGAGCACGCATCGGAACCTCCTGACTATTCACGTCGTAGGGGCGGACCCACGTGTCCGCCCGGGCCGACACATGGGTCGGCCCCTACGTTCATTCCCGTAGACCGAACACACAGAGCGAGAGACCCGAGATCGTCGCGACGTATTGTTCGCCGTCCACCTCGTAGGTGATCGGCCCGTTCACGATCTGCGATCCCAGACTGGCTTTCCAGAGCAGCGTACCGGTTTTCGCGTCGAGCGCGTGGAAGTAGCCTTCGCGCCCCCCGGTGAACAGCAGATCGGAGGCGGTTGTCAGGATCCCGCTGTCGGTCACGTCCGTCATCGGGAATCGCCACTTCGTTTCGCCGGTGGTCGCGTCGATGGCGAGGACGGCGCCGGTGGCGGCGGCTTCCGTCCAGTTGTTGATCGGACCTCGCCGCAGTCCCGGCGCCGGCGCGCCCGGCACAGCGACGTGCGGCCGATTGGCGCCACCGCCAAAGTTGCGGCCTTCGGTGTACTCCACCGGCGTGCCGCCGAACACCGTCGCGTAGTTTTCCCACGCCGGCACATAGAACATGCCGGTGCGCGGGCTGTATGACGGCGAATACCAGTTCGTGCCGCCTTGATTGCCCGGCCAGGTCGGCTGCCCGGCCGGCTGCACGGTCTGATTCGGCCGTCCCTTTTCGTCGAACGTGCTCATCCAGTTGACCTTCACGAACGGCTTGCCGACCAGGAACCGGCCCGTCGCGCGCTCGAGCACGTAGAAATTGCCGTTGCGGTTGGCCCACAACATCGCCTTGAGCGGGCCGCCGTTCCATGTGATGTCCGCAAGGATGGGCACCTGCACCGAGTCGTAGTCGTAGCGATCGTGCGGCGTGAACTGATAGTGCCACCGCAGCCGGCCGGTGTCGGCGTCGAGCGCAACGACGGAGTCGGTGTAGAGATTGTCGCCGGGCCGTTGATCCGCGTTCCAGTCCGGACCGGCGTTGCCGACGCCCCAGTAGGTGAGGTTGAGCGACGGATCGTACGAACCGGTCACCCAGATCGATCCGCCGCCGTGCTTCCACGCTTCGGAATCACAGTACGTGGACTGCCCCGGCGGACACGGCGCCCAGGTCTCGAACCCGGCCTCGCCGGGACCGGGAATCGTGTAGAAGCGCCACGCTTCTCTCCCGGTCTTCGCGTCGTAGGCCGCGACGAATCCGCGAATCCCGTACTCGCCGCCGCCGACGCCGACCACAATCTTGTCCTTGACGACGAGCGGGGCGTGCGTCAGGGAATAGCCGGACTCGGCTTGAGCGACGCGCGTTTTCCACAACGGGCGCCCGGCCTTGGCATCGATGGCGATCAGGTAGGCGTCGAGCGTGCCCATGTACAACGTGTCGCCGAGGATCGCGAGGCCGCGATTGTTCGCGCCGCAGCACACGAGCAGAGTGGGCGACAGCGTGTGGCGGTAGATCCAGAAGACCCGGCCCGTTTTCGCGTCGAGCGCGACGACCTCGTTCGGCCGCTGCGTCAGGTACATGACGCCGTCGACGACCAGCGGCGACGTCTGCCAGGCGCCGACCGCGGCGCCCTGATACATCCACTTCAGCTCGAGATTCTTGACGTTGGCCGGTGTGACCTGACTGAGCAGGCTGTGCCGCGTGCTGAAGTAGTTGCCCGAGTACATCAGCCAGTTGCGCGATTCCTGCGCCGCGTTCACGAGCCGCTCGGAGCTCACTTGCGCGAGCGCGCGATACGAACTCAGAGCCGCCAGGCAGAGGCAAGTCAGAAGTACGAAGTCAAAAGTGCGTCCTCTCCTGACTTCAGACTTCAGACTTCGTACTTGTGGACCCGTCATCGTTACCGTCCTTGCAGCGAAAGCAGATACGCGAGGAGGTCGGCGAGCTCGCCGGCGCTCAGATCCTTGAACGCCGGCATCGTCGACGTCGTGAGGACTGTGTATTCACGGAGATCGGCCTTCGTCAACGACAGCAGCCGTTCCTGGTCGTCGATGAGTTGAACGGTGTAGGTGTCCTCGTTGAGCCGGCGCCCGGTGATGGTCTTCCCATCGCGGGTGACCGCTCGCACCGGCCGGTTGATCGGCATCATCTGGCTGGTGGGTTCGAGCAGCGATCGCTGCAGCGACCCGGCGCTGCGGACGGCCCCGATGTCACTCAGATCCGGGGCGACGCGCGAGCCCTGGCCGTCGATGCGATGACACCGGAGACAGCCCTTGCTGTCGACGAGGGCGCGGCCGCGGGTCCGATCGCCCGCCTTCACGGCCGCCGGATCGAACGAGTTCATGTTGCGGATGTACGCGATGACCCCGTCCCGCTCGGCGGAACTGAGCCTGAACCCGTTCATCCCGGTTCCCGGCAGGCCGTTCAGGATCACGGCTGCGAGCGCCTGATCAGTGGCCGCGCTGCGGAACTTGCCGCTGCGCAGGTCGAGGCCGCCGACGCCGTCGCCGGTCGGGGCGTGACAAGTCGCGCACTGCGCGGCATAGACCTGCGCGCCGAACGCGATGTCAACCTGAGAGTATTGAAGACCTTGAGCGGGCGACGGGGTCTGCGCGGACAAACCGAGAACGCCAACGCAAAGGACGCAAAGGACGCAAAGGACGCAAAGAGAGCTCGACTTTGGGGTCGACACGGCCTCGGCGTTCTTATGACCGTCCACATGGCCGGACTTGTACCTGATGTGCCGCGAAGTTGTCCAGCTTCCGCCTTCGCTCGCGGATCTCTGCCGCGAGCTTCGGCGAGACTTCGATGCGAGTGTTCGCACGCCGCTTGCACCTCCCGGGTCGAGGGGGCTCCATGGCTGACCTGTTCATGCTCGGCCGCCTGATATTCGGCGGCTTTTTCCTCTACAGCGGCGTTCACCATTTCCTCGACGTGCAGGCGATGGCGCCGTACGCGGGCTCCAAGGGCGTTCCAATGCCTGAAGCCGCGATCCTGTTCACCGGGCTGCTGCTCCTCGCGGGTGGGCTCTCGATAATCCTGGGGCTCTGGCCGCACGTCGGCGCCGCGTGCATCATCTTGTTTCTCGCTGGGGTCACGCCGGCGATGCACAACTTCTGGACTGTCAGCGATCCCGCGCAGCGGATGATGGAAATGGGAAACTTCATGAAGAACACGGCCCTGATGGGCGGCGCGTTCATGTTGTTCGGGGTGCCGACGCCGTGGCCGTATAGCGTCGAATCGCGTCTGCGCCGCAGGATCGGAGCGTGAAAACCCGCCGCGCCCATAGCGCTTTAGGATCGGCGTAGTACGTGGGGTCCGCCTTTATGCGGACCTACAGCGAAGGCGACCGTCGGTGTAGGTCCGGCTAAAGCCGGACCCCACGTACGACGAGTCCGGCTCTCAACGCTCTAATTACCTCGTGCGCGGACGGGCCGCCCGGGAAACGTCGACGGCAGGAGCTGTCCGTCACGCACGACGGGGACGCCGTTCACGAGCACGTGCCGCACGCCGACTGAGTACCTGCGCCGGCCGCTCATAGGTGGCGCGGTCCGCGATCGCGCGCGGATCGAAGATCGTGACATCGGCGTCGGCGCCGACGCTGACGCGGCCCTTGCGGATCATCTCGGGCACACGGCGCTCCAGCCGCCTCGCCGGCATCAGCGTCATCTTGCGAATCGCGTCCAGCAGCGGCAGGACCTTCTGGTCGCGAACATACGGCCCAAGAATCCGCGCGAACGTCCCGGCGGTTCGTGGATGCTGAGGCTCGCCGGGCGTGTTGTTCCCGTCGCTCGCGATCATCGTCATCGGATCCGCGAGGCCGGCGCGCACGTTCTCTTCGGTGTTCCCGAACCTGATGACCATCCCGCCGGTCTTGCGGTACTTGGCAAACGTCTCCCTGGTCAGCCGCTCGCCGGTCGCCGGCCACAACATCGTCTGAAACTCCGCGTCCGACAGGCGCTCCCAGTCGGCGTAGAGCGCCGAGTCAATCAACGTGGCGCTCGCCGTGTACGGATACATCTCCGTCGTCACGTCGACGCCCCTGGCGCGCCCTTCGCGAACCTCGCGGAGAAGCTCGGGTGTCTGCGCGTGCACGATATGGAGAGATGCGCCGGTCTCGGCGGCCAATCCGACCGCTTCGCGAACGCCCTCCCCGCCGCCGCGGACGTGCACATGGGCCGGCGCCCGGTGCCGGCTGGCGATCCTGAACATCTCGATCAGCTCCGCGCGCGACGCCGCGGGCGTATACGCCAGACCAAAGCCGACGGCGAGGGCGCCTTTCCGCATTCCCTCCTCGACGCGGCGGGCGATCTGCGCGAGCTCGGCCTCGGACGCCGCGCGCGACATGGCCGGACCAGTCGGCACGAACTCGCCCGCGTCGCCCATGACGGCCATGCGGACCGGCGCGTGGCCGGCGCTGACGCCGTGGTTGACGAGGGATCGGTTCCGTCGATTGGCATACCAGGCGTCGACGTCCGAAGTGCCGATCTCGAGTTCGAACGCGCTGGTCACGCCGTCCATCACCTTGAAGGCGTAGTTCACCTCGTTGATCGGTACCCGACCGTGCTGATGGAGGTCGATGAAGCCGGGCGCCACGACGAGGCCGGTCGCATCGATCGTCGTCGTCCCCTGGAGCGCCTCGGCGGACACGGCCTCGATCCGCTCGCCGCGGACGCCGACCTGTCGGATCGCATCCAGCCCAGACTCCGGATCGATCACCCGGCCGTTCGCGATCACGATGTCGAATGGCCGAGCCCGTTGTTCGCTCGCCTGGTACACGTGTCCGACAGCCGGCAGACCGACTACAAAGATCGTGAGGGCGATGACGATTCGATGTTTTCGGTCCACTGCACGCTCCGGTGGTTTCCCGATAACTGATTGATGTCGATGATATGCCGACCTAGCGGGATCAAGAGACGGGCCGGGAGGGGTTTCTTGCCACAGAGGCACCGAGTCACAGAGGGCGCGCTGAAGAAGATTCGGCGGGCCCGGCCTGCAACGCAGGCCGGCTGGACCAATCGGATCGGGACGAAACACGAGCGCGCTTTAGATCGGCGAGGCGTTCGTGTTCCGTCCCGACTCCGATTGGCCGCGCCGCTTCGCGGCGGCCCGCCGAATACGGAGCGCGCCTTTGCGCCGCGCTTACTCTGAAGCTCCGTGTCCCTGTGACTCTGTGGCTGGAATTCGTGGGTCCGATCGCAGCGGGACAGCAAGGACTGGGATTCAGAACATCCCGAGCTGGAGCTTCGCGGCGTCCGACATCCGATCCTGTCCCACGGCGGCTCCCAGACGACGTCGACCTTGACGTCGGTGACGCCGGGAACCTCCGCGACGCGATTCTTGACTTCGACCGGCAGGGTCTGCGCCGCCGGGCAGGCCGGCGCGGTCAGCGTCATGCGAATGCCGACGACGCCCGTGCCGTCGACGATGATGTCGTAGATCAGACCGAGCTCGTAGATGTTGACCGGAATCTCCGGGTCGAACACCTTCGAGAGCGCTGCGACGATCTGCGGGCGGAGCGCGTCGGCCGCGCCGGGTCGTTCACCATGCCCGCCGTCTGGAGCTCGTCCGGCGTCTGAGCAGGCGGCGCGATCCGGCGGGTCTGAATGACGGGAATCGTCTTCATTCGGTCGACACCACCTCGTCGCGCGCCGCGGCCGCCGCCCGCAGCGTGTGCCACGGCAGGCTCGCGCACTTCACGCGCATCGGGAAACTGGCGCACGCCGGCGAGCACCGACAGCTTGCCGAGCTCGTCGACCGGCTCGTCGGGCGCGCGCGTGATCATCTGATGGAATCGCTCGAACAGCTCGTCCGGCTTCCTGCAGCGTCTTGCCCTTGACGCTGTCGGTCATCAGCGACGCCGACGCCTTCGAGATCGCGCAGCCGGAACCCTGAAAGCTGGCGTCGACGATCCGGCCGTCCTCCACGCGCAGATAGACCGTGACGCGATCGCCGCACAGCGGGTTGTAGCCTTCGGCCTTCTGCCCGTCCTCGATCGCGCGGAAGTTTCGCGGGCGCTTGTTGTGATCGAGGATGACCTCCTGGTAGAGGTCCTGCAGATCCGATCCGTCAGCGCTCATCCGAACACCTCGCCGCACCCTGTCGAGCGCGGGCGCGAGCGCGTCGATCTCGTCGCGCGTGTTGTAGAGCGCCAGCGAGGCGCGCGCGGTCGCCGGCACGCCGAGCCGCTCCATCAGCGGCTGGCAGCAGTGATGCCCGGTGCGGATGGCGACGCCCTCGCGGTCGAGGATCGTGCCGATGTCGTGCGGGTGCACGCCGTCGAGCACGAACGCCAGAATGCCCGCCTTGTCCGCCGCCGTGCCGGTGAGCCGCAGTCCCGGCACCTGGCTCAGCGCATCGGTGCCGTAGGCGAGCAGGTCGTGCTCGTGCGCGGCGATCCGCTCGAGGCCGAGCCGCCTCCACGTACTCGAGCGCCGCGGCCAGCCCGACGGCGCCGGCGATGTTCGGCGTGCCGGCTTCGAACTTGTACGGCAGCACGTTGTAGAGCGTCCGCTCGAAGGTGACCGAGCTGATCATGTCGCCGCCGCCCTGATACGGCGGCATCGCGTCGAGCAGCGCCGCCTTGCCGTAGAGCGACGCCGATGCCGGTCGGCCCGAAGATCTTGTGGCCGGAGAACGCGTAGAAGTCGCAGTCGAGCGCCCGCACGTCGACCGGCATGTGCGCCACGGCCTGCGCGCCGTCGACCAGCACCGGAATGCCGCGGCTGTGCGCGAGCCGCACGATCTCGGCGATCGGGATTGATGGTGCCGAGCGCGTTCGACACGTGCACGACCGCGACGATCTTCGTGCGCTCGGACGAGCAGCCGCTCGAACTCGTCGAGCCGCAGCTCGCCCGCGTCGGTCATCGGCACGACGCGCAGCCGCGCGCCCTTCTCCTCGCAGAGCATCTGCCACGGCACGATGTTCGAGTGGTGCTCCATCGCGGTGATCGACGACCTCGTCGCCGGCGCCCGACGTGCGCCCGGCCGTAGCTGTGCGCGACGAGGTTGATCGCCTCGGTCGTGCCGCGCACGAAGACGATTTCCTGCGGGTCGGTCGGCGTTCAGGAAGCGGCGCACCGTTTCGCGCGCGTCCTCGTAGGCGTCGGTCGCCCGCTCGCTCAGCAGGTGGACGCCGCGATGCACGTTGGCGTTCTCGTGCGGTGTAGTAGCGCGCGATCCGATCGATCACCGCCTGCGGCTTCTGCGTCGTCGCCGCGTTGTCGAGATAGACGAGCGGCTTGCCGTGCACGCGTTCTGCGCAGGATCGGAAAGTCCTGGCGGACGGCCTGAACGTCGAACGCCGACGCGAGCGCGGGAGACGGCGAGGGTCATGCGCGCCACTCCGGCAGGCGCCGGCACCAGCTCCTGATCGAGACGCGCCCGGAGCGGCTCGAGCGGCATCTGGTTCAGCACGTCGCCGGCGAACGCGCGCATCGAGCATGTGCCGCGCCTGCGCCTCGCCGAGGCCCCGCGCCCGCAGGTAGAAGATCGCCTCGTCGTCCATCTGGCCGACGGCGGCGCCGTGCGTGCACTTGACGTCGTTGGCGAAGATCTCGAGCTGCGGCTTGGTGTTGATCTGCGCGTCGTCGGACAGCAGCAGCGCCTTGTTCGTCTGCTTCGCGTCGGTCTTCTGCGCGTCGGGCCGGACGATGATCTTGCCGTTGAAGACCGCCGCGGCGCGATCGGCGAGGATGCCCTTGTAGATCTCGCGGCTGTCGCAGTGCGGCTTCGCGTGATCGATCGTCGTGTGGTTGTCGACGAGCCGCGCGCCGTCGCCAGGTAGAGGCCGTTCAGCGTGCAGTGCGCGCCTTCGCCGTCGAGCACGGCGACGATGTCGTTGCGGACGAGCGGCGCCGCCGAGGCTGATCGAGTGGCAGGCCACGGTCGAATCCCTGCGCGGCGCGCGACGATACATCGCGGCCGATGTGGACAGCTGTCCGGGTGTCTCGCGCTGAATCTTGTAGTGCGTGCAGCGTGGCGTTCTCGCCCGCGACCACTCGGTGACCGCGTTCGTGAGGTAGCGCGCCGGCTGCCCGACGACCGCCGTAGCTCTCGACGATCGTCGCCTCGCTGTTGGCGCCCATCACGACCAGGACGCGCGGATGCGACATCGTCGGCCGCGGCTTCGCCGCACCGACAGAAACAGCAGATGGATCGGCGCGGCGAACGATCGTGCGATCCGGCACGAGACGAACGCGCCGTCGGCGAGAAACGCCGTGTTCAGCGCCGTGAAAGCGTGCCGATCGGCGGGCGCGATGCGCGCCAGGTGCGCCTCCGTCCGTTCGTCCCGGCCGGTCCACGCGCTGCGCGAGGCTCTCGACACGAACGCCGCGCCGGAAGATCAGTCGAGCGTACGACAGCCGCCGCGACGTAGCGGCCGTTCACGAACACGAGCGTGGCGGCGCGTTCGCCGTCCCACTGAAACGATGCCACGTCGGCGGCCTGCAGACGCGAGGCGCCGTTTGCCGGAAGCGAAAACTGCGTCTCGGCGATCGGCGCGACGCTCGTGAACCGCCACTCTTCGTCGCGCGTGGTCGGAAACCCGAGCTCGCTCGAACCGCTGCAAGCGCGCGCACGGCGCACGTCGGTCAGCCACGTCGCGGATCGGCGCGACGGGCGTCGCGCCGCGCGTTCGGCTTCGGCGATGAAGTGGTCGGTGCGTCATGTCGCTCAGGCGCACCGCGGCTCGGCGGCTCGATCCAGCCGTAGCCCTTGTCTTCGAGCTCGAGCGCCAGCTCCTTGCCGCCCGACCGGACGATGCGCCCGTCGGTCAGCACGTGAACGAAATCGGGCACGATGTAGTTGAGCAGCCGCTGATAGTGCGTGACGACCAGCATCGCGCGCTCGGCGCTCGCGCATCGTGTTCACGCCGTGCGCGACGATTTTCAGCGCGTCGATGTCGAGCCCGGAGTCGGTCTCGTCGAGGACGGCCAGCGTCGGCTCGAGCACCGCCATCTGGAAGATCTCGTTGCGCTTCTTCTCGCCGCCCGAGAAGCCCTCGTTCACCGCGCGGGTCATCAGGCTTTCGTCCATGTCGAGCCGCTTCATGCGCTCGCGGACGAGCGCCATGAACTCCATCGCGTCGAGCTCCTGCTTCGCCGCGGTGCTTGCGGATCGCATTGAGCGCGGCCTTCAGGAAGTAGGCGTTGTTCACGCCCGGAATCTCGACCGGGTACTGAAACGCCATGAACAGGCCCTCGCGCGCGCGCGTCTCCGGATCCATGGCGAGCAGATCCTGCCCCTTGTACTGGATCGAACCCGCCGTGACCTCGTACTCGGGATGCCCGGCGAGCACGCGGGCGAGCGTGCTCTTGCCGGAACCGTTCGGCCCCATGATGGCGTGCACCTCGCCGCGCGCCAGCTGACAGGTCGATCCCGCGCAGGATCTCGCGGCCGCCGCCGCGCACGTGCAGGTTCTCGATCGCGAGAATCGGGTTATCCAACACTGCCCTCCAGCGTGATGCTCAGCAGCTTCTGCGCCTCGACGGCGAATTCCATCGGCAGCTGCCGGAACACTTCCTTGCAGAAGCCGCTGACGATCAGGTTCACGGCGTCCTCGGTCGACATGCCGCGCTGCCGGCAGTAGAAGATCTGGTCCTCGCCGATCTTCGACGTCGACGCCTCGTGCTCGACGTGCGCCGTCGAGTTCTTGATGTCGAGATACGGGAACGTGTGCGCGCCGCACTGGTCGCCGATCAGCAGCGAATCGCACTGCGAGTAGTTGCGCGCGCCGGCCGCGCCCTTGGCGATCCGCACCAGGCCGCGATACGTGTTCTGGCCGTGGCCCGCCGAGATGCCCTTCGACACGATCGTGCTCTTCGTGTTCCGGCCCAGGTGAATCATCTTCGTCCCGGTGTCCGCCTGCTGCCAGTTGTTCGTCGTCGCCACCGAGTAGAACTCGCCGACCGAGTTGTCGCCCTGCAGAATGCAGCCCGGGTACTTCCAGGTGATCGCCGATCCGGTTTCGACCTGCGTCCAGGTGATCTTCGAGTTCACGCCCAGGCACTTGCCGCGCTTGGTGACGAAGTTGTAGATGCCGCCCTTGCCCGTCCTTGTCGCCCGGGTACCAGTTCTGGACCGTCGAGTACTTGATCGTGGCGTTGTCGAGCGCGACGAGCTCGACGACCGCCGCGTGCAGCTGGTTCTCGTCGCGCATCGGCGCCGTGCAGCCTTCGAGGTAGCTGACCGACGCGCCTTCTTCGGCGACGATCAGCGTCCGCTCGAACTGGCCGGTGTTCTGCGCGTTGATCCGGAAGTAGGTCGACAGCTCCATCGGGCAGCGCACGCCCTTCGGGATGTAGGCGAACGAGCCGTCGCTGAACACCGCCGAGTTGAGCGTCGCGAAGAAGTTGTCGGAATACGGCACGACCGTGCCGAGATACTTCCGCACGAGCTCCGGATGCTCCTGCACCGCGTCGGAGAACGAACAGAAGATGATCCCGAGCGACGCCAGCTTGTCCTTGAACGTCGTCGCCACCGACACGCTGTCGAACACGGCGTCCACGGCGACACCCGACAGCAGCTTCTGCTCTTCGAGCGGAATGCCGAGCTTGTCGAACGTCCGCCGGATCTCGGGATCGACCTCGTCGAGGCTCTGCAGCGTCGGCTTCCGCTTGGGCGCGGAGTAGTAGATGATGTTCTGATAGTCGATCGGCCCGTACTTGACGTTGGCCCACGTCGGCTCCTTCATCGTGAGCCACGTGCGGTAGGCCTTCAGCCGCCACTCGAGCAGCCATGCCGGCTCGTTCTTCTTCGCCGAAATCAGCCGGACGATGTCTTCGTTGAGCCCGCGCGGGATATCGTCCTGCTCGATGTCGGTGACGAAGCCGTACTTGTACTCGCGGCTGGCGAGATCCTGAATGACTTCTGTCGACGTGCTCATCGGTCCAAAATCGCTCGCTCGACGCTGAACGAGACTCCACAGCCGCACGTGCTCGTCGCGTGCGGGTTGTTGAACGATGAAGCCTTTGCTCAGCAGGCTGGTGTCGTAGTCGAGCACCGATCCGTCGAGCACTCGAAGGCTGCGCGGATCGACGAAGACCTTCGCGCCGTCGGCGCCCTCGAAGACGAGGTCGGTCTCTTTCGGTGCGCGCTCCCATCCGAAGACGTACTCGAACCCCGAGCAGCCGCCGGCCTTGACGGCCACGCGCAGGCCCGTTTCAGCTGAGCCGCGCTTGGCGAGCATCTTGTGGATCTGGGCCGCTGCGTTGTCTGTGACTTGAATCATGATCTCCGACTTGTTTGGTCGTAGATTAACCTAGACCGGTGGCCAATCGCAAGCGGATCTGACCTATCTAGTTGTGACGCAAGGCCTTATACAATCCAATCGGATAGCCCGGCAGTAAGCATGACGCCAATGCTCGGCGCGACTGGACCGATAATGCACGGAATGTTTGTCGTCGCAGTCAGAATGTGACCCTCTCGATTGTCATCCCTGCGCACGAGGAAGGCGCCGCCATCGCGCCTACAGTGGAGGCGCTCCATGCCGTCCTGACCGGCGAGGCGATCCCGCACGAGATCGTCGTCGTGGACGATCACAGCTCCGACAACAGCGTGGCCGTGCTCGACGCGCTCGCGCGGAAGGTGCCGACCGTGCGGTGGGTCAGGAACGAGGGGCCGCGAGGCTATGGCTATGCGGTCCGCGCCGGTCTCGATTGCGTACACGGGCGACGCGGTCTGCATCGTCATGGCCGATGCCTCGGACGATCCCGCCGACGTCGTCGCGTACTACCGGAAGCTCGAGGAAGGCTATGAGTGCGTGTTCGGGTCGCGCTTCATCGCGGGATCGCAGGTGTCGAACTACCCGTGGCCGAAGCTCCTGCTCAATCGCGTCGCGAACTTAGCGATCCGGGTGCTGTTCGCGTCGCGCTTCAACGACTGGACGAACGCCTTCAAGTGTTTCCGGCGCGAAGCGATCGACGGATCGCGGCCGATCCTGTCCTGCCACTTCAACCTCACCGTGGAGCTGCCGCTGAAGGCGGTCGTGCGCGGCTACTCGTACGCCGTCATCCCGATCCGGTGGCGGGGCCGCTCGACCGGCGCGTCGAAGTTCCGGATCAAGGAAATGGGCAGCCGCTACGTCTTCGTCGTCCTCTACGTGCTGCTCGAGAAGTGGCTGGCGCGCGGCGACTACTCGCGCAAGGGCCGCGTCACACGTACCGCGTTGTGAATTCGCGGCCCTTAGTCGGAAGAGCCTAGAGGTCAGTACACACTGCGCGACCAGTCAGGAGTAAATCATGGCGATGGGGGTGCGATCCGGCGCAATTCGTCGAAAAACTTGAAGACGAAGGTCAGATGATCCGCCTTCATGCCGGCCGAGAGGACAGGTGCCACTGCAAACCGTTCGCCGTCGGGATGCAGATCGAACATCCGGAGTTCTGCAACCGTATCGATTCGTCCGGCGATCTCCACCGATTTCCCGGGGCGAAATGAATCGCCTTCGATCGAATAGGAGTTGACCATCAGTTGACCATTCGTCGAAGTGAAGAACAGTTCGCGTTTCGTGCGCGACCAGGTCGGCGAGCTTCCGCCGGTGCTTGAAATCAGCCTCTTGCCGCCAGGCCCGGGGAACGGCTGCACGTACACGTCTGCGCGGCCGCCTTCGTTTGAAACATAGGCGAGCCACCGGCCATCTGGCGAAAACATCGGATCACGCTCCGACGCGGGTGTCCTCAGAAACACTGTCGGCGTGCCAGGTCTCCATCCGGACGTCTCGTCGCCGTCCACTTGCAGGATCATCAGATCGACATTCGTTCCTCGATTCACCTCTTGAAAGGCGAGATATTTCCCGCTCGGATGCCATGAGCCCGGTTGTTGCTCCGCCTGTGGGTTCTCTGTGAGACGCTGCACCACACCGCCGCCGTCTGCACGCTGCCAGTACAGGTTGGTGGCCGATGGGGTCTCCCGTGCCGACGCAAACGTGATCCGCCGTCCATCGGGCGTCCACACTGGCTTCAAATCGTTCGCGGCGTGAAACGTCAGTCGTGTCAGGGTGTCTTGCGCTTGCTCGTACACCCAGATGTCGTTCTGCCCGTCGTTGATCTGCAGCGCCAGCCTGCGCCCATCGGGCGCGAACTGAATGTTGAACCAGTTGGCACGCGTGGCACGAAGCGTTGTAGTCGTCCCGGCGCGATCCATCCAGTCGATGGCACGCTTTGCGTCGCTGCTCGGACCCCGCAGGTAGACTAGCGTGCCGTCAGGCGAGACCGAAAACTGAGCGCCGCCGGAGGGGCGGCTCGACACCACCCCCTCAATCACGGGAATAGCACGCCCGGTCACCCGGAGTTCGTTCGCACTGAATGGCACCGCAAAGAGCGTCCCATTATTCAGATACACAATGTGGCCGCTCTCACGATTCGAACGATTCGTCGTGCCGGCTGCGCTGCGAACATAGCGGCCGTGATAGCCGCCACGCTGCACGA
The DNA here is from genome assembly GCA_963770995.1 of uncultured Acidobacteriota bacterium. Lineage (GTDB taxonomy): Bacteria > Acidobacteriota > Vicinamibacteria > Vicinamibacterales > CAVVIG01 > CAVSWN01. The sequence goes on from CAVYRS010000002.1 coordinate 360,834, forward strand.
TCGTGCGCGAGCCTGCGGGCAGCACCTGCAGCACGAGGTTCGCATCGTCATACGAACCAGATCCGGCAAGGCCGCCAGCCCCGCTCGCGGTGTAGAGCACCGCACGTCCACCGTCAATCGCCTGCGGCCATCGATGGCTCACTTCGCCGTCACTCAGCGTCGTCAGCGGCTGTGGCGTCCCGCCCGAGTCCGATACCTGCACCAAGGCTCCGCCTTGTGTCGGCGAGAACATGATGTTTCCGTTCGCCGCCCAGGTCCCTCCGCGACCATTCGGCGCCTCGCACACGGTCTGTGGTCCGCCCCCGGCCACCGCAATCTTCTTCAACTTGCCGTCGGCAAAGAACGCGACCCATTGGCTGTCCGGAGAAAAGAACGGATTCTCCGCGCCCTCGGTGCCGTAGAGCGCTGTGGTCTGCAGCTGCTCCAGTCGGCGGATATAAAGCTGTCGCGTCTCTCCCGCCGCATTCCTCGCCACGAGGGCGACCAGGGCACCATCAGGAGAGAACGCAATGCTCTCGCCGGCGCCTACTGCCAGGGAGAGATCTCCGCCTAACTCCGAGCTCAATCGAACCGACCGGGGCAATTCCGTAACGCTCCATGGTGCCCACAGCATCGTCACCACCACCGTCGCGGCTAGGCTGGTCGCAGTGACCGCCCACGGAAGAAGGCGCCTTAGACGCGAGCCGCCTTTGACGCCAATCACCGCTGGTTGAATGTCTGATGCGCGTGAAGCGGACAGAGTGACGCGTGCTTCGCCGATGTCACGCAGCCTGTCTTTCACGTCGCGGTTCAGACAGCGAGCCAGGAGGCGCCGCACTGAGGTTGGCGTTGCCGGCGGCAACACGGACCAGTCGACGTCCTGCCGGACGACTGCCGCAATCGTCTCGACCACGTCTTGGCCGCCGAACGCACGCTGTGCCGACAGCATTTCGAAGAGCACGGCGCCGAACGCCCAGATATCGGTGCGCTTGTCTACCGGGGTTCCGCGTGCCTGCTCGGGGCTCATGTACGCGGCAGTCCCTAAAATGATCCCGGCATGCGTCATCGCGGGCGACATGATCGTCGGCGATTGCGTAACGACCGGAGACGAGCCGGTCGGTTCGAGCGCCTTGGCCAGCCCGAAGTCGAGCACCTTCACGGTGCCGTCCGCGCGGACCTTGATATTCGCTGGCTTGAGATCGCGATGGATGATCGCTTGCTCGTGAGCCGCTTCGAGCGCCTCCGCGATCTGTCTCGCGATCGGCAGCGCCTCGTCGAGCGGAATCACACCGCGCGCAATGCGCTGGGACAGATCGTCGCCCTCGACGAGTTCCATCACGAGCGCCGTGATGCCTCCGCTCTCTTCTAGGCCGTGGATGGCCGCAATGTTCGGATGATTCAACGAGGCGAGGACTTGCGCTTCGCGCTGAAATCGGGCCAGTCGGTCAGCATCCGCGGCAAACACTGGTGGCAGAATTTTGATGGCGACGTGACGCTTCAGCTTAGTGTCGGTCGCTCGATACACCTGGCCCATGCCGCCTTCGCCAATCTGGGCCGTTATTTCGTAGACGCCGAGGCGAGTGCCTGATGTTAAAGCCAACGGTAACGCGAGTATACGCGTGGGACCGGACGCGGACGACGATCAGTTCCTGCCTAACGGCGTAGTGGCTTCCGACACGGGCAGGGCCAGTTTCGGAAAACACTACGCGACTACGCACGAGGAATCGGAGGAATGCGCGGCCGCTACGTCCGCCAACCAAAGATTGGCATCAGTTAGAGGTCCGCTAGAATCTGTGCCGCGTGCGAGCCGTGGCGCATCGCGTCGGCGAGGATCTCCCAACTCTCGTGGAGGTATTCGCGGTGGTCGCGCTCGCCGCGATCGATGAAGAGCGCTTGGCTCACGAGTTGCTCCGCGAACTTGAACACGAGATGTGCGGTGTGGTCATCGGAGAATCGAATCTCCAACGCACCTACCGAGTCGTCGCTGGGTTCGACCCTTCCGAGGATGTAGTGCGCGATCTCGTCATTCAGGTGGCGATAGAATCGCCGTCCAGACGACCGCCATGGATACACGATCAACAGCGTTTGTGGACGGTCAGAATCCGGCGGGAGGCGGCACCGACGATCTCAGCGACGAGCGGGTTTTCGAGTTGCAGCGGGGCGCCGTGGATCGGACCGTCAGCCGAATCCAATAGTCGAGTTTGCGCTGCCGCTCCGATCCCGGCGCGGCTGCGTGCGCTGCTGCGCGGTTGTCTGATCTACTGTTCCAGGCGGGCTTGCGCGCCGGGCGGAAGGGGCTCGAGGGCGGGAACGAAGCGCTCGCGGTCGTACGCGCAGCTCGCGACCCCGTTGCGGCAGACGACTTTCGTCTCGCACTCGCTGCTGTAATAGGTGGACGGCAGGAAGTTGGAGCTCACCATCGCGCCTTGCTGCCAGTCCAGCACGATGTCGTTCCCGTTGTCCCAGCGGAAATTCACGCGATGCGCGACGGGATCCAGATCCACGGCCAGCTTTAGGGCGAAACCCGTCGACGGATCGCCGATGCGGACCTTTCTCTTCACGAGCTGATACCCTTCCCAGTACGGCGGACTTCCCTTCAACGCGATGGTCGGAGAGTCGAGAATAAGCAAACCGGCATCGTGACCGAATTCCGTGGCGCCCCGCACTTCAGCTCTCGAGCCTTGAAACTGAAAGGTTCGATCGCTCCCCGCATATTTCCCGAGCCTGCAGGTGACGTTCTTGATCTCCCACATGCCGCTGGAGTAAGTCGCAATCAGCCGGCCCTCCGAGAGCAGACTGAGATGGCCCGTGGGCGAAAGCTCGCACGCTCCGATACCTGAGACCATGTGGCCATAGGCGTTGGTGCCGCCGTCTGACGTGAGCTCCAGGTCCCACGTTTCCGTCCGCATCACCGGATAAGTTGCCGTGATGCGCTCGGTCACCATCGCGCCGAAGCTCAACTGGAGGCCAGGCGCAAGGTCGATCATGCCGCCATCCGGCAGTTCGCACCGGGGAATGACGATCAACTTGCGGATGCCGGGACTGGGAGTGCGATCGTACAAAGCACGCCGGCAATCGCGCAACGCGGTCAACGCCCGGAGATACCGTCGAATCGGGTTGAGGACGTCATTGTCCTCGAGGATGCTGAGGACCGTTGCGGGACCGCTGGCTCTCGCGAGTAGGGCTCCGTGATACGTCTGGAGAGGGGCGAGAACGGCACCTGGAAGATCTGGCATTCGTCCGGCGCCGGAGCTTCGGTTTCATTCAAATACTGAGTGTCGCCTGTGGAAAGGCCTTGCCCGCCGAGCGGAACGGCGAGGCAACCGACGAGCACCAGCACACACACAATCAGATGGTTATTCATGCCTTGACTGACGCCGTCGTACGTGTGGGACCGCAGGGGCGGGGATTGTAGCATGCTGGTGACGGTGGTGCGCTGGATTCGGCTGTCACCGCGCGTCGTTACGAATTCATAATGCCCGCTTCGCGAACTGAAACTTGAGAACTCGAGGTTGGGACTTGGAAATTGGACCGAACCGGACGTGAATGGAGGCATCGAGCACTTCGAACGGGCCATCCGCGGTCGATCGCATGGATGCGGCCTCGCTGCCAGACGTGTGCGACAGTCCAGGACACACGTTCTAGCGCAGTGTGTTTGGAAGACCACGCCTGCGGGACTCTATCTGACGCCCTCACGATCGTCCTTCGATGTTGACTTGAACCGCGTCTCGTTAACCGTTTTGGGTGATTCAGCGACGCGAACGTTTGCGCTTCACGCGTGAACCGCGCCAGCTGATCCGGATCGCCCGCGAAGGAATCCGGGAGGACCTTCAGCGCGACGTCGCGATTGAGCCCTGGTGTCGCGCGCGCGAAAGACTTGCCCTATGTCGCCTTCGCCGATCGGCGCGGTGATGTCGTAGACGCCGAGGCAGGTGCCGGGAGTGAGCCTCAAACGGCTGGAAGTATAGCGTTTAGGGTCGCGCTGACGCGATCACTCCTGTGTGACGCCGTAGTGGCTTCCTACGCGGCAGGGCCAGTTTCGGAAAATACTACGCGACTAGCCAAGAGCTGGAAGAGAATCGCACCGTTCTTACCCTCGAAGGCGATCAGGTTTTCGGCTCGTCACAAATGACGCAATTCGACGGCCTCTGGCGTAATCCGGCCTTCCTGCGCTTCTGGGCAGCCGACGCGGTCTCTGTGTTCGGGTCTCTCATCACCCGCATCGCGCTGCCGTTCACCGCCATCCTCATGCTCGATGCCAGCGCCTTCGAGATGTCATTGCTGGTGCTGGCTGATCTCGTGCCGTCGTGCGTGGTCGGTCTGCCCGTGGGCGTTTGGGTAGACCGGCGGCGGCGTTTGCCGCTGATGATCGCCTCGGACGTGATGCGGGCGTCGGTTCTGGTCTCGATACCGATTGCTGCTGCGTTCGACGCGCTGACGCTGGTGCAGCTCTACGCCGTTGCGTTCGTCGCCAGTGCGTTGACGGTGCTGTTCAACGTCGCGCAGATCTCGATCCTGCCGACGGTGGTGTCGCGCGAAGATCTGCTCGAGGCCAACAGCAAGACCTCCGCCACTCAGTCCGTCTCGGAGATCGGCGCTTTTGGCGTCGGCGGTTGGCTAGTCCAGTTGCTCAGTGGTCCCGGCGCGATCCTGATCGACGCCGTGTCGTTCCTGGCGTCCGCCGTGTTGCTGCGCAGCCTGCGGGTAAACGAGATAAGGCCAGCTCCGGAGGTACGCTCCCGCATGCGACACGAGATTGTCGCGGGCCTGAGCCATGTGTGGCGTCAGCCGCTGTTGCGGGCAACGGCTCTGGCATCCACGGCGCTGTGGTTCGGCTTGAGCATCTTCGGGACGATCATCAGCCTCTTCGCGCTCAAGGAGCTGGGCTTCGAAGCCGGGCCACTCGCCATGATCTTCGCGGTCGGAGGCGTCAGCTCGCTTTTGGGCTCCGTCCTTGTCCGGCCGGTCACTCGCGCACTGGGCGTGGGTCTTGCGATGATCGCCGGGTTACTGGTGGCGGGACTGCTGTTGATGCCGCTGACGGCAGCGCAAGGACATGGGGCTTTAGCTGCGGTCTGTCTGCTCGTCCAGCAGTTGGGGGATGGGGCGGTGTCGATTTTCATGATCAACGAGGTCAGCCTGCGCCAGACCATCGTTGCGCCCGGGCTCATGGGCCGCGTCAACTCAAGCGCCGAATTCTTGCGTTCGATTGCGCGCCTCGCGGGCGTCCTCGTCGCGGGGCTGGAGGGTGAAATCATCGGCCTCAGGGCTACGCTGGGTCTAGGTGGCGCCGTAGTCACCCTCGGCGCAATCTTTCTTGCGTTTACGTCGCTCCGGTCGCTGAAAACCATGCCTGTCAGCGCGACACCCGCCTTGAACCGCTGAATTGCGTGGCGAATAGATAACGTGTGACGGCGTAGTGGCTTCCCACGCGGCAGGGCCAGTTTCGGAAAATACTACGCGACTACTCGCGAGTTATGCCCGCCAGTGGCGTCGTACAACTGCGTAGCCTATGCGTTTGCAGCGCAGTCAACCAGGTCATCGACGACGGCCGCTAGCGTTTGAGCCAGCTTTCCCGGATCTTCAACTGCTCCGGCGTCGGCGACTTGCTATCGACGATGCGATAGTTGGCGAGCTCGACGAACTTGACGGTCATGTCCAGTTCCCGTTCCTCGCCACCGCGCCGGATCCCGAGCTTGATGTTCTGACCCAACTTCTCGTTCAGGAGACGGAAGATCGTCCCCGCGGGCTGACCTTCGAGGGTCTGGCCATCGACGCGCACGATGAAGTCGTCCTGCTGCAAACGGGACGTCGCGGCATCGGAGCCGGGAGGGAAACCAGTCACCCGGCCCAAGGTATTCAGGTTCACGCCCAGAAAGGGAATCTTTCGTGTCGCGCGTTCGAGCTGATACCCGGCGTAGCCGAGAAACGTGTCGTAGGGCGGCACGTCGGTGCCGGAGACGTACCGGCTGAAGAAGCTTTCGTACGACTTCCTGCTGATCCGGTTGATGACGCGAATCAGATCTTCGGTGCTGAATCCGCGGCCGCGCTGGTAGAAGTCCGTGAAGAGCGTCCGCATGACCTCGTCCAGGCCCCATGCGCCGTTGGTATCCTGCCGAATGGAGAGGTCCAGGAGCCCGGCGAGGTTCGGCCCCTGCGAGTAATAGGAGATTCTGGACGGCAGCGGACTGGCATAGTCGATCCACGTGGACGTGGACGAGTCCGACGCGGATATGTAGCGCCGTGCCTCATTGCCCTCGACTTCGGCGATCGTCCTTGCGACGAAGTCGACGAAGCTCCGGGCCTCCCGTAACCCGGCGCGGTACGCCGAAAGGGCAGCGTAGTAGCCCGTGAAGCCCTCCGACACCCACAGTAGCGGCGTCTCGTTCTCCCTCGCGTAGTCGTAGGGCCACATCTGCACCGGACGGATGCGCTTGACGTTCCAGACGTGAAAGAACTCGTGCGAAGCCTGGCCCACCATGTCGTCGGGCTGCGGCAGCGCGTCGGGGTTCCAGAGGGCGACGAACGAGTTCTGGTGCTCCAGTACCGAGCAACTCGCTTCCGCGGCCCGGAAGAAATAGAAGTACACAAACTTCTTGTACGGGAGCCCGCCGAAGATCCTGCCCTGCGTTTCCGCCAGCTTCGTCAGGTGCCCGACCAACGTGCGTGTCTTCTCAGCCGAGAACGTGCCCGGGGGACTCGCGACGAGGTCGTGCGGCTTGCCGTCGACCGAGAACCGGGTGACGTCGAACTGCCCCATCAGCGTGGGCTGATCGACGAGCGTGTCGTACTCGGGCGCTGTGAACACCATCGGGTTTGCCGTCTCGTCGAGGCCGCTGGCGATTTTCCAGCCGGCCGGCACATCGAACAGGACCTTGCTGGGGCGCGATCGATGCCCCTCGGGCAGCAGAAAGAGCTGTGTGCCGGTGAAGAACGCGTAGTCCGCCGCGATGCGCGCCTGATTCGCGGAGAGCACATTCGCCAGGTAGTCGAACTCGACGGTGACGCGCGAGATCCCCTTCGTGTCGATGCGCCAGGTCTGCTTGCGGACCTGCGCGGGCCGCAGCTCGCGGCCGCCGGGCTCGGACACTCGAAGGCGAGCGACGTTCTTCCCGTAGTTCTCGATCACGTACCAGCCGGGGGACCAGACCGGCAGCGAGAGGTCGAGCGACGGTTGGTTGATGTTCCTGATGTCGGTGGTCACGTGAAAGAGCTGGCCCGGGATGTCGGCCACCTTGACCGTGTACTCGATCTCGAGCCGTCCATCTTGCGCCGCCGCAGCGGGCGCCAAGAGAACGTTGACACAGCAGGCAAGACACCAGATCAGAGTTCGCTGCGCGACAAGAGAAGTGCGATTGAAGGGGACGTGCGCATGAGCGTGCTCCAAGGGGTCAGAGGTCTTGTACTCCCAACACAATTTGCATACCGTGAGGGCACGCGGTGTCGCGATCGACACGTGGTGGAGAACCCGCCCCAACGTTCTCTCCGTCGAGCCGCCGCCATGAGTCTGGGCGCCGCCCGCAAGTCGTCAGCCAGCCGCAACGGAGGCGTGTGCCGGATGGCCCGGCTGGCCACCCAAGTCGATCCCCTGATCACCCGGCTGCAGAGCCACGACAAACGGCTGGAATTATATGGGAGAGCAAATCCGTATGGGTGACGGCGATCTGACGACCCACCATGGCAGGTGGCGATCACTCGCCGCTGGGTGACTACACGGGGGTATTCTGCGAACGACGCTCAGCTTCGTGCTTCATCCACGTGTTGCAAAGACTTAGAATGATCTGTCGTCGGTGATCCGCAGGGAGGCCTTGTGAAACTGCTGAACCGCGTCCTGTTGTTGGTACTGCTGCTCACCCTGCCGCTGTCAGCGGCGGATCCGCTCTATGGAGTCTGGAAGACGCGGCCCTCCGGAAAGCCCGGCGACACGTCGAAGCAGACAATGACGATTGAGCCGGTGGCCGATGGAATTAAGTTCACCACAGTCATCGATTTCGGGAGCGGGGCAGGAATGACCACGACGTACGTCACCAAGCTGGATGGCGCGGAAGTGCCCGTCTATTCGGCCGGTAAAGTTGTGATGACGTTGCGTGGGAAGAAGACTGGACCCAATACCTACGAGGGCTCGGTGGCCGGCCCTGGCGGGACCGGCACATCCAAGACGACTCTCAGCGCAGACGGGAAGACCATGACGGTCGATGGCATGATGGGCTCGATCGCGTCGCACCTCGTCTTCGACCGCGTGAAATAGTCTTCAGTCGACACGTCCATGCGGCGGCGCGGTGGATCCTCACCGCGATGCGCCATGCTTGCCGACCGGCCAGCCGGTCGCTGACGCAGGCCGCGGGTCGGGTTCGCCGCATCGCACACTACTGAGTAACGGCGTAGTGGCTTCCTACGCGGCAGGGCCAGTTTCGGAAAATACTTCGCGACTTCTCAGGACCAATCCGTTCAGCCGCAATATGCCGCGACCTGGCGGGGTGTTATGCAGGTCGGCCTATTGAGGTCTCACGGGCGCCTGCTTCGTCCAATAAGTGCCTGTGACCGTATGAAGTTGCAGACATTCTTCGACGCGGCCCATCTGCTGATATGCTGCGAGCCTCGCTGGGCCGGCCGTGATATGCCGGTCGGCCTACTCATAGTTAGACGGCAGCTAGACGCTAGGGAGCATAGAGCGTATGCAACCACAAAACACCCAAAAGCACACCGCTGACCGCGTGGAGTTCGTGGACACGTTACGCGGCTTCGCACTGCTCGGCGTCTTCGGGGCAAACCTGTTGATATTCTCAGGTTTCAGCTACTATATGTCTGACGCGCAGCGGGCGATGCTGCCGACGGCTAATGCGGATAACGTCGTTTATCTGCTTAAACTGATCTTCATCGATACCAAGTTTATAGGGCTATTCTCCTTCCTGTTCGGGGTGAGCTTCTGGCTTTTTCTGAGTCGAGCTAACGCACGTGGGGTTGGTGGCACCCGCTTGTTCTACCGTCGCCTCGGATGGCTGTTCGTCATCGGCTCGATTCACGGCTGGCTCTTCTGGTGCTTTGATATATTAAGATTCTATGCGCTGTGGGGATTGCTATTGCCTTTGTTTTTGCCATTATCAGGCAAGATGTTGTTGAGCTTCGCTTTACTCTTTGCGGTTCTCGCTCCGGCATTAATTAGCGGGTTCCAGTCACTTGCAGGGCCTGTGGCTACAGACCCAAATATTGACGCCGTCGCGCTACAAACTTTTTCTTCCGGTTCCTACGCAGAGGTTCTTCGCGTCAACTGGCTATACGACTGGCATCTCACGCTCTCGGTGGGCGAGGTCGCCAACCAAGTAGCTATTTTAGGGCGGCTTCTTCTCGGCCTTTGTGCTGCGCGTGCGTTGGTGCTTGTCGATCTTAAAGGCCACCACGCGCTCTTCCGCACGCTGCTAATTGTCGGGGCGATTGTCGGCATCGGAGGGAACATTATTTTCGCCGGGAAGTATCTCGACTCGGCTGCTGTGGGAAGTTTCCCCATATCGTTTATTAGAAGATTCACCACGGAGCTCGGGTCCTTGGGATTAACTCTGGCGTATGCATCGGGGCTTGCGTTCTTGTTCCAGAAATCTCGGTGGGGGCGTTATCTACTCCTGCTCGCCCCTGTCGGACGGATGGCTTTAACGTGCTACCTCCTGCAAACGCTGTTCGGCCTCTGGCTCTTCTACGGCTTCATGCCGGGGCCGGATTTGATGGGCAAGGTTGGGCCTGTATGGCTCGTCTTAGTGTGGGTGAGTGGGTATGCGGTTCAAGTATGGTTCGCTTCCCTTTGGCTGCGCCATTTTCGTTTTGGGCCGGCGGAGTGGCTGTGGCGGTCGCTGACATATTGGAAAATTCAACCACTCAGGCTAGCCGCTCGGCCAGCCGTCTAACAATGCCATGCAGCCGACCGCGAATAGAGTTGCCTTCATGCGCGAGGCTTGCTTCAATTCTGCGGTTCGTCGCGGCGGCTGATGGCGGGCGTTGGGCGGACATGAGTCCGGGCAGCCCGAGTCGAGGTCGAACTTATGAGTAACTCTTCGGTTCTCGCTGCCGCAGTTGGTTTGCTCATACTGGGCCTCGCGGGCCTGGGATGGGTCTTTCGCGAGCAGCGAGTTCCTCGGCCAAGACGCGCCCGACAGTTCCTGGTTCTTCTGCCATGCCTGGTGCTAATCACATTGAGCGCCACGGGCCTTCGCTGGTGGTGGATCGAGCGACCGGATCGCCCGGCTACGGTGGAAGACCTCCGCATAATGGATCGGGCGATCGGGATCCTGAAAGACGAAGCCTCCTGGAATCGCAAAGATGATCGCGAGTGCGCAGACGACACGGCCAACCGCAAGTGGAGCCTCTTCTGCGCGCTGGAGCTGGCCTGTACTGAAGTCCTTGGCGAGTACGACCATCGCAGGGTCGCTCTGCAGGAGGTCCGATTCGCCGTCGAGGATGCCACGCACGGCCGAGAGTTCGAGCACCGGCTCATGGACTTTAACAATCTGCCAGAAACACGGTTTGAGGATGTGAGCAACGTGTTGCAGGTGGCAAGGAGTCGGGTTGCGGCACGGCTCACGGTGCAGCATCCTTGAGTGCCGCCCAACAATGGGTTGGAGCTGACGAAGCCGGCGCAAGCGATGGAGCTTCGCAGCTCAACCCAGTGTTGGGCGGACAAGCCGAAGCCTGTCCGGGCTCTAAGCTGACAATGCCATGAAACGGCGCTCGATTGTTTGGACGCTGGCGCTTCTAACGGCGGCGGTCGTTGGCATTTGGGCACGTCAGCAAATGGCGATTGAATCGCGCGACCAGCCCGCCACGGCAGACGATCTCCGCATTCTCCGGCGGGCCGATGCGCTTCTTGGAGACGCTTCCGTGTGGAATCGCCATGACGATCGGGTATGTGACGATGACGAGGCCAGCGGCAAACGGAGCCTGTTCTGCGCGTTGCAGAAGGCCGATTGGGAGATTCTCGGCGAGTACCAGCATCGGAACGTCGCCCTCCAGGAAGTGCGGTTCGTGATTCAAGATGCCACGCGCGATCGGCAAACCGAGATGGTGATTCGCGCGCTCCGGCGATTCAGTGTGCCGCACCGGCTCATGGACTTCAGCAATCTGCCGGAGACGCGGTTTGAGGATGTGAAGCAGGTATTACGAGTCGCGAGCGAACGCATCGCAGCGCGGCTTGAGTCCAAGCAATGATCCCAGCAGAGGCAACAATGGCTTTTCGGGCCTCGCCCTGACCGTGACGTAAGGAAGACGACGAGCCGCCCAACAGCGCTTGCAGCCGTCGGCGCCATGTGTAATCGTCAGGCGCCGCGGCTGAAGCGCAGACGTTACGCCGGACTCTGAGCTTCGTGTTCCAACCGATTAGTCCTCGTACACGGTAGGACTCTATCGGGAGTGACCCGGCGCGCGGACGCACGCCTCAAGCGGGATGCTGACCACCGGGTCACTTTCGATAGAGCCGTTTGGACCAAGCCGCTGGCGTGTGCGGCGGACGCGGGGGATGACTATGGGCGTTGAATCGTGAGAGCCCCTGGCGTCGGCGCGTGCGTCGTAACGACGGAGGTCCGATCGAGGCGGTCAAGACGTCGCGGGCGGGTGGCGACAGGATGTTCATGGACGCCGTGGCCGCCGAGCTGACACAGCTCCGGCGCCCGCGCGTACGAGCGCGACGGAGTGCGGAGGGCGAAGCGCAGGCGCCGCTCACGAGCTGTCATGGACAGTGACTGCGAGGAGGGCTTCGAGGAAGAGCTGACGCGCGGTCAGCCGTTCGATGATGCGCATGGGCGCCCCACAGCGCGGGCACGGCCACGAGCACGGGAGCGTGGGTCCGACAGACGGTATGGTGACTGGTGGTGGCGGCGCGACGGCCAAGACCGTGCGAGACGTCGCGAGATCGTGGGTGCGGCACCGAGGTGCCAGCAGGCCGAAGTAGCGGATGCGGACGAAGCGCTTCGGCAGGACGTGCAGGAGGAAGCGGCGGAGGAATTCGTTGACGTCAAGCGTCAGCGTGCGCATCTGACTCCCGTGCCGATAGTCCTTCCACCGAAAGGAGACGGTGTCGTCCGTGACGGCGACGAGTCGGTGATTGGAGATGGCGACGCGGTGGGTGTACCGCGCGAGGTAGTGCAGCACGTGGGCGGGGCTGCCAAAGGGCGGCTTGGCATAGACGACCCACGGCTGATGATGGAGCGATCGGAGCCACACGCGAAAGGCGGATTCAGGGGCCAGCGTTTGTAAGGCGCCGGGAAACGAGAGCCGTCCCTCGCGAAACGCGGCGCGGAGGCCGGCGACGAGTTTCCCGCGAAAGACCTGTCGCAGCACCTGCACCGGGAGAAAGAAGGTCGGGCGTGCGTGGATCCACCGCGTCCGATCTGGCGACAATCCCCCCGCGGGCACGACACAGTGGACGTGCGGATGATGCTGGAGACGTTGCCCCCACGTGTGGAGGACCATGAGGCCGCCAATCGCCGCGCCCAAGCGTTTTGGGTTGGCCGCGACCTGTAGCAGCGTCGCCGCCGCGGCCCGAAGCAGGAGGTCGTACACAATGCGCTTATTGGCCAACGCGAGGCGGGCGACCGGCTCCGGCACCGTGAAGACGAGGTGCACGTAGCCGACCGGTAGGAGTTCCTGTTCTCGCGCAGCGACCCACACGTTACGAGCGGCCGTCAGGCACTTGGGACAATGGCGATCCCGGCAGCTGTTGTACGAGAGGGCCGACTGCGCACACCGATCGCAGCGATCGCGGTGCCCGCCGAGTGCCGCCGTTCGACACTGGGCGATGGCGCGGAGGACGCGTCGATGCTGCCCGGTCATCCAGGTGCGGTGCGTCTCCAGGAAACGATCGCCGTGTTGGCGCACGATGTCGGCCACCTCGAAAGGTGGCCGCGTCACCGCCGGTGCTTCAGCCGCGTGCGCCGCGCGGTGTCGGGCGTCGAGAGGGTCAGCGCGTCCAGGGGACTCGCGACGGCCTGCAGATGCGTGCGCGAGAGATGGAGATACAGCACCGTGTGCCGAATCTCCACGTGGCCGAGGAGCAGCTGAATGGTCCGGAGGTCCGCGCCACTCTCGAGCAGGTGTGTCGCATAGGAATGCCGCAAGAGATGCGGCGAGCAGCGCTTGCGGAGCCCGGCGCGCTGGGCGGCGACGACACAAGCCTCCCAGAGAATCTTGGGCGTGATGGGCTTGTCGGCTCGCCAGCCGTCGACCGTCCCGGGAAACAGCCACGTCTTCGGCCGCATCCACCGGTAGTACATCCGCAGCGTCGTGAGCAGCGTGGGGCTGAGCGGCACATACCGATCGCGCCCGCCCTTGCCGCGTTGGATGTGAATCACCATCCGCCGGCTGTCGATGTCGGCGACCTGCAGATGCCGAAGCTCCGCGTTCCGCATGCCGGTCGAGTACAGGACCATCAGCATCGTGCGGTGCGACAGACTGTCGGCGGCGTCGATCACCCGCGCCACTTCCTCGACGCTGAGGATCTGCGGCAACCGCCGCGGGGCTTTGGGGTACGGCGTGTCGTCGAGCAGGTACCGCCGCTTCAGCGTCTTCACGAAGAAGAAGCGCAGCGCCGCGACGTGGAGGCGGACCGTCAGCGGTCGCAGCTTTCGCTCGCGCAGCAGATACGCTTGGTACGATCGCAAATGCGTCTGATTCAGCCGGTCAGGCCGGCACTTGAAGTGTCGAGCGAATTGCTCGACGGCGTGGAGATAGGACGAGATCGTGGTGGACGCGAAGTTACGGCGCTGGAGCTCCTCCAGCATCACCTGCCGACAATGGGTCACAAGACACCTCCTGTGACCCCCACCCTACTCGGCCGATCGAGCGAGGCTTACGCGTAGCGTCCGCCGCGCCAGCGGCTTGGTCCAAACGCCGAAGGGTAGAGTTCAGCAAGAGCGGGGGCGCGACGGACGAGAGGCAGCTACGGCTCGACCGGCCAGGGCTTCTCCCATGCTCGCAGCGGCCGCAGCTTTTCGATGAGTGGGAGATCCTGCCGTTGCAACTCGAGAAGGATCCGCACCTTCTCGCGAATCGGCAGCGACGCTTGCATTCGGTGCCAGGCCTGCTTGCTCTCGATGAGATCGGGCGACACGGCGGTGGCGTCACGGCGTTGCATCGTCGATCTCCATCACCTGCGGGCGACGAAGACCGCTTTTGTGATGGCCTGTCACGTCGCCGACTAAGACGCAGCCTTGAGAAAGTCGATGAGGAGCCGGCTCAGGACCGCCGGCTGTTCCTGCTGCACCCAATGGCCGGCGCCGTCCACCAGGTGTGTACCCTTGTACTTGGTCGTAACGGTCTTCTCGAGGCGCTCCAGCGCGCCGGGGTTCTGATATACGCCCCAGTCGCTCTTCCCGCCCATGAACGTGGATGGCACATCGAGGGTGCGTCCCGCGAAGACCTGCAGGTCCACATCACCCGGGCTGCCGCGATAGCCGTTGAGCCCGCCCTGAAATCCGGTGCGGCCGTATTCCTCGGTGTAGACGTCGCAGTTCCGCCTCCGGTAGCCAGCGGTTGGCCGCGATCTCCGCAGCGGACGGCATCTCGGCCGCCACCTGCTCCGCCATTCCCTTGTCGAGGTCCATGATGTAGTAGCGCGGCAGCTTCGCCCACTCGCTCGCGGTTCGCGCCGCCAGCGGCGCGGGACGGTTCGCTTTCCAGTCCGCGCTTTTCATGTGGTAGTAGGCGCGCAGAAATGCGTGCAGCCCCTGCGGCGGATGCCACATGTTCTCGTTGGCCTCGCGCGTCTGGTAATAACGCTGGTAGTGCTTGCGCGGCGGCGTCAGCTTCGCGAGATCGTCGTAGATCGTGTCCGGCGCGGGCGGTGCCGATCGCGAGCCGGTTGCCGTGTTGAACGGCAGCGTCGGCGCTCCACCGAACGGCGCGCTCATCATCGCGACCGCCTTGAAGACATCGGGGCGCGCGCACGCGCACCATCCCGCGAGCGGCGAGCCCTGGTCATGGCCGATGACAGCGGCGACCGAGCGGTAGCCCATCGCCGACACCAGCGCCAGCATGTCCTTGATCTTGTTGAGCGATCCGAACGGCCGCAGGTCGTCGGCGTAGGCGACCGGAGTGCTGGTCGTGCGTCCGTAGCCGCGCACGTCCGGCGCGAAGACGTGGTAGCCCGCTGCGGCGAGCGGCCCCATCACCTTGCGCCAGCTGTACGCCAGCTCGGGGTAGCCGTGCAGCAGCAACAGCGCGGGACGGCCCGGCGACTCGAACCCGGCCTCGAGCACGTGCATGCGGAGACCGTTCACGTCGTCCACGAATCGTCGACCGGACGCCTGCAGGCAGAACCGACGCGCCGAGCGGTCCGATCGCCGTCGTGCTGTTCTGGGCGGCCTCGACCAGGCGTGATCCCAACGCCACCGGGACGAGCGCTGCGGCAAAACCCTGCAGCAGATGCCGTCGAGTCAGGTTGCTATGCATCCCCACCTCGCCGAGGCGCGGCGGCGCTGCGCATCGTACCAGTTGGCCACCCTCACGACCGTGAGTATACGGGCAAGACCCGAGGAGTTGGGAATGATGACCCGGTACAGCGCGCGCGCCATCCGATGCGATAATGCGGCCGGTCTTGACTGCGACAATGTCTCCGCGGCTATGTGTTTTCGTGGCCGCACTTCTTGCAACGAACTGTACGGCGCCGGGCCAGACTCGAGACGCTGCTTCGCCGTCCGCCCAACCGCGTCGACCGAACATCGTCATGGTGCTCGTCGATGACATGCGCTGGGATGACATGCGGGTTGCCGGCCATCCGTTCATCGACACGCCGAATATGGACCGGCTCGCGCGCGAAGGGGCGCGTTTCACGAACGCATTCGCCACGACGCCACTCTGCTCTCCCAGCCGGGCGAGCCTGCTCACAGGCCAGTACCCGCACACCAACGGCATCATCGACAACACGGCTCGACCAAGCCATAACCTGCGCGTGTTCCCGTTGGAGCTTCAGCGCGCCGGCTACCGCACCGCCTTCTTCGGCAAGTGGCACATGGGCAATGACGACAGCCCTCGGCCGGGATTCGACCACTGGGTCGCTATGCCAGGACAAGGGGAAGCGATCGACCCCTCACTGAATGTCGACGGCGAGCGGGTGCACGCCAAGGGATACACGACCGACTTGCTCACCGACTATGTCGAACGGTTCATGGACCGTCCTTCGGATCGTCCGTTCCTCGTGTACTTGGCGCACAAGGCCATCCACCCCAATGTGATTCAGCGCGACGATGGGAGCGTGGTACCGATCCCTGGACAGCCCGGTGGCTTCGTTGCCGCGGATCGCCACCGCGGTCGCTACGTCGGTCGGACCATGCCCCGGCGCGCAAGTGCTTTCAAGCCGCCGCTTGGGAAACCTGCGCTGCTTCGCCAGATTGACCAGCTGCCTCCACTCGGCCCGAAGACCGCCACATCTGATGACGAGATCAGAGGTCGCCTGGAGATGTTGCTCGGCGTCGACGATAGCTTGGGGCGGATCCTCGCGGCCCTGGAGCGCAAGGGGATGCTGAATGACACAATGGTCGTGTTTACAAGCGACCACGGATATTTCTACGGCGAGCACGGACTCAATGAAGAGCGCCGCCTGGCGTACGAAGAGACGATCCGAATTCCGCTCGTGATCCGCTATCCGCCACTGGCGATGGCCGGCTCGACACCGCCTGAGATGGCTCTCAGCCTCGATATCGCCCCCACTCTCCTCGAGGCGGCCGGACTCCAGCCTGCCGCTGAAATCCAGGGCCGCTCCCTTCTGCCGGTGCTCAAAAGAGAGGCACGCGAGTGGCGCACGTCGTTTCTCATCGAGTACTACACCGACACCGTGTTTCCGCGCATTCGGAACATGGGCTACGTGGCGGCTCGAACCGCGAGACACAAGTACATCAACTACCGCGAGCTTCAGGGGATGGACGAGCTCTACGATCTCGAGAACGATCCCTACGAAGAGACGAACATCATCGACCGTTCAGACGCGCGTGAGACTCTTCAGCAGATGCAGGCTGAACTGCGGCGTTTGATCGAGCAGACCCGGTACACAGCGCCCGCGCCCGCCGTCAACCCCGCAACGCGGTAGGCACCGATCAGGACGACAGCGCCCGTGCCGGTGGGACCGCTCAGCGGCGGAGTGCTTACGGGACCGAGGTGATGCGATAAGGCCTGGTCGCCAGCAAGCCTGTAACGGTCAGCGGATGTCTCAGAGTGGCGTTGTACCCGACCGAGATGAAGCTGTAGCCATTTCGAGTGGGGACAAGAGGGCCCGCAAGCACATTCGTTGGTGACTGCGTTTCCTTACCGGCTGCCACGAAGTCTCTGACCTTGAGCGTGGTGAAGTGCCCCGTGCCGTCGTTGATCCAGACGAGCGGTTGACCTGGCGTGAACGGCAGTAGGGTCGTTGGGCTGAATCTCACGAAAAAGTCGGGCGCGTCGTCGTGATTGAAGTCGAGGATCTCGAGCGCCCTTTGTGCATACAGGCCAATGGTCGTTGGTGCCACGCCCTCGATACCTCCAGAGGCCTCGCCCTCCGGCACGCGGTCAGCCGTTTCGTCGACGAACTCCCGGTTGCCATGGTTGACGAGGATCTGCACGGTCCACCCCCCTCGAAAAGTCTCGAACTGCTGGCTCACGACGATCAGGTCCTGCAAGCCGTCATGGTTGACATCGATGCGCCCAAAACCCAGCTCGTTGTGGGTGTTCGGGTACGTCGCAGGCGCGGGCAGCGCCGTCGTGTCGGTTTCCGCGAAGACGCCGGCGCGGTTCCAGAAGACCAGCGCGTGAGGTTTCACGATCAGATTCATCGCCCCGCGGCTGGGTGAGCCCCCGACGATCAGTTCGGCGAGTCCGTCGTCGTTGAGATCGGTCAGCGTGTGGCTGGAGAAGGTGTGCCCGCTGTACGGGTCCAGCATCTGCCCGGGGCCTGCCGGAACATTCGTGGTCCTTTGCGTGAACAGTCCGCTCCCCGTGTTCAGCAGGGTATAGGACGGAATGCGGTTCAACCCCACGTTGCTGTTGCCGACGAAGATGTCGATGATGCCGCGCCCGCTGATGTCGCCGGCGGACGCGCCTGAAGTGGTGCGGTCGCTCAACTGCGGCAGCGTGTCGGTCGCGTCTCGCCATCCGCCCTCCGGGCGTGCCAGGTAGAGGCGGTTCTGCTCGCCGGGCCCCTGAAACAGGTCCCATCCACCACACGCCAGGAACATGTCGTTGCGGCCGTCCGCGTTGAAGTCCGCAAACGCAGCGCGACAGTCCGTCGTCTGAAGCGTGTCGACGGGAAACAGCGCGGCTGGTGCGGCAGCGAAATGCCCGTTCCCGTCTCCCAGCAAGACGCGGCCCGGACGCGGGTCCGAGGGGGAGGTTCCGAAGGCCGGGTGGTCCCAGGACAGCACGACCAGGTCCTGGTTGCCATCGCCATCGAGGTCCTCGAACCAAGACGTTACCCTGGGCCCTCCCACGAACGCGGGGTCGAGACCCGTGACCGGGATCTCCGTGAAATATTCGGCGAGCGCCGGCCTCGACTGCGCCGGGATCCCCGATGTCGTTAACACCAGAACGGAAACCACGACGAGGACGGTGGCAGCACACTGCTTCATCGCGGCAGACAGTCGCTGCCGCGCGTGCGCACCCGAACGGCATTTACTCGAATACTGCGGGGACGGACCCATCGGCGGTTCCTCGAAGGCAAAATGCCTTGGCGAGGAACCCACGGGAACGTGGATGACTCGGGAAAGGTGCAGCGAGTATATCCGACCCGACTCGATCAGGCCGACAGCGCCTTCAGCAGCGCGTCGATGTCCTGTTGATTGTTGAACACCGACACGGCGAGCCGCAGTCGCTTGTCGGGCGCAATGATCGTGGCGGCGATATTGGCCCTGCGCAGTTTCGCCTGCGTTGCAGCGGCGTCCTTCAGCGCGAACGCCACGATTGGCGTCTCGTTCCCCTTCGGGGTCAGCGACGGATAGCCCAGCGCCGGCAGCTCTTTCTGCAATCGATCGGTGAGCTGCCGCGCGTGCGCGCGGATGTTCGTCAGGCCGAGCTTCTCGATATACTGCAGTGACGTGTGCGAGCACAGCGCCAGCGACACCGGGAACGTGCCGGTCTCGTACTTCGCCGCGCCCGGCAGCGGCTCCCACGTCAGACTGTCGCGTTTGAAGTTCGCAATCTGCCGGTGCCCGTACCTCGTCGTCGGTACCACGGTCCCCTGCAGATCCTCCCGCACGTAGAGGTAGGCGAAGCCCCGCTCCCCCATCAGCCACTTGTAGGTCGCCGTCGATCCGAAGTCGATGCCCATCGCCTTGACGTCGACCGGCACGGCGCCCGCCGCCTGCACCATGTCGGCGAACACGTACGCGCCGTGCGCGTGCGCCAGGTCGCTGATCGCGCGGGCGTTGTGCAGATATCCGTTGACGTTCGACACGAGCGCCATCGACACCAGCCGCGTGTTCTTGTCGACGACCTTCTCCATGTCCTTGATGTCGATCGCCCAGTCGCGGTGCTTGACCACGCGCAGCTGGACGCCCTTCGACTCGAGCGACTTGTACATGTAGAGCGATGTCTCGAAGTGCAGTTCGTCGAGGACGACGTTGCCGCCCTTCCGCGGGAGATCCATCCCCATGACGACGATGTTCTCGCCGTCCGATGTGTTCTGCGTGAACGCGATTTCGTTGGCCGTCGCGCCGATGAGGGTGGCGAATCGCCGCTTGAGATCCTTCTGCTGTTCGTCCCCGAAATCCCGCCGGCCCTCGCCGCCGCCCTTCACGCGGAACTCGATGTGCTCCTGCAGCGCACGGGCCGCGTGGACGCTCATCGGATGAATGGCCGCCGAGTTCAGATACGTCTGGGCCGACGCGATCGGGAAGTCGGCACGCACCGACGGCGGAAACACGCTGCCGGGATTGACGTCATCGCCGGCGAATCCCGTTTTAGCCGACGCGGCGAGCGCCGCGGCGCTCAGAAGAAACTGACGGCGGTCGAGCGACATCGTGAGCCTCCCTCATTTCAGAGTTCAGATTTCAGAGTTCAGACTGATTGGAGATTGCTCCAGTTCAGATTGCCCCTGCGCTGCATTCAGTCTGAACTCCTGCAATCCACAATTCAATCTGAAATCTGAAATCTGAATTCTGAAATCTCAGGCCGCCTACTCGTATCTCAAGGCGATCAGCGGATCGATCCGGGTCGCGCGCAGCGCCGGCAGATAGCTCGCGGCCAAGCGCCGCGATCGCGAGCAACGGCCGGCACCACGGTGAATGTGACGATGTCGGTCGGGCTGACGCCGAACAGCATGTTCGGATCAAGCCGGGTGACGGCGAAGCGAAGCGGCGAGGCCGACGACGACGCCCATCGAGCGTGAGCCGCAGTCCCTGGATGACGACGAGACGCACGCACGTCGCCGCGGCTGGCGCCGAGCGCCATGCGGATGCCGAGCTCGCGCGTCCGCTGGCTCACCGAGTACGCCATCACGCCGTAGATGCCGATGACCGCGAGCACCAGCGACAGGCCGGCGAACACCGCCAGCAGCGACGCCGCCATACGCGGCGCCCACAGCGACTGATCGAAGATCTCGTCCAGCGTGAACACGCCGGTCAGCGGCAGGTTGCGATCGAGCTGCTGCACTTCGCCGCGCACGGTGCCGAGCACCGCCGTCGGGCTGCGCCGCCTTCACGAACAACGACACCTGCGGCTGATACACCTGCGTCGTCGCCTGATAGATGAACGGCGTCGGCTCCTCGCCGATGAAGTTGTACTTGCTGTCCTTCGCGATGCCGACGACCTGCTGAAGATGTCCTGGCCGAAGAACTTGAAGCGCTTGCCGATCGCGTCCTGATCGGGCCAGAACCGCTTCGCCATCGTCTCGTTGATGACGACGGCATGCGGCGTGTTCGGCTGATCGGTCTCGGAGAGCGTGCGGCCGCGCAGGAGCGGAATGCCGACCGTCTCGAGATACTGCGAGCCGACGACGCTGATCTGCACCAGCCGGCCGGCGCGGCGATCCGACGCGTCCTGCCCTTCGAGAAACACCGTCCGCGCGAAGCCGCCGTCGAACAGCGGCACCGTGCTCGCGAGCGACGCCGACTGCACGCCCGGCACCGCGGCCGCCCGCTCGAGCACGCGCTGCTGGAATTGACGCCCGCGCTCTTCGGTGTAGCCCTGCGCGCCGAGGTCGAACGACAGCACCGCCAGATGGTCCGTGTCGAAGCCCGGACTGATCTGCTGCGCGTGCTGCAGGCTGCGGAGGAACAGGCCGGCGCCGATCAGCGCGACGAGCGACAGCGCCACCTGCGCCGCACACCAGGACGTTGCGCAGGCTGAACAGGCGGTTCGATCCGGTCGGCGCGCTCGTCTTCTCCTTGAGCTCGACGACGAGGTTCGGGCGCGACGCCTGGATCGCCGGCGCCAGCCCGAAGAGCGACGCCGGTCGCCAGCGACGACGCCGAGCGTGAACAGCAGCACGCGCATGTCGGGATGCAGATCGATGGCGTCGGCGCTGCGAGGAACGGCGGGCGGAACGACCAGAGCAGCGCCCTGCGCCCAGTACGCGAGCAGCAGGCCGGCGGCGCCGCCGATGCAGCGCCAGCAGCGTCCCTTCGGTGAGCAGCTGCATGATCAGCCGGCCGCGGCTCGCGCCGAGCGACAGCCGGACGCGCGATCTCCTTCTGCCGCGCCGCCGCGCGCGCCAGCAGCAGGTTCGCGACGTTGGCGCACGCGATCAGCAGCACGAGGCCGACGATCGTCATCAGCAGGCCGCCGGCCTTCGACGATGTTGCTCGCGGAAGCCGGGATTGATCGTCGCCTGCGCCAGCGGCACGAGCGTGACGCTGCGGCCCTTGTTCTCGTTCGGATATTCCTGCTCGAGCTGACGCGCGATCGTCTTCAGGTTCGCTTCCGCCTGCTGCACGGTGACGCCGGGCTTCAGTCGGCCGGTCACGTTGAACACGAGTCCGCGGCGGCTGTTCGGCGTCGTCAGCTCGCAGGAAGAACCCGTTCGTCGTCTGCGGGTAGGTCATGTACGGCACCCACAGCGCCGGCGCGCCGATCGCGTTCGTGCCCTTGAACCCCTTCGGCATCACGCCGACGACGGTGAATGCTGCGCCGTTCAGCGATGATCGTGCGGCCGACGATCGACGGGTCGCCGCCGAAGCGTTTCTGCCACTCGCCGTAGCCGAGCACGCACACCAGCTTCTCGCCGGGGTTCTGGTCTTCGTCGGGCAGGAAGCCGCGGCCGATCTGCGGCCGCGCGCCGAGCACCGTGAAGTAGTTGCCGGTGACGATCTCGCCGAACACCTGTTCCGGCTTGCCCGTGCCGCCCGTGATGTTGAGCGGGATGCCCGACGTGCGCCGCCAGTCCCGAGAACGACCTCGTTCTTGTCGCGCAGGTCCGTGAAGTTCATCGGCGACAGTCTGGAGGAATCCGAGCTGGCCGCCCTGGTTGCGCTCGTCGGTCGTAAAGACGCGACACGAGCTGCGACGGGATCGTCGACCGGCAGCGGATTCAGCAGCACGGCGTTGATCAGCGTGAAGATCGTCGTGTTGGCGCCGATGCCAAGCGCGAGCGACAGCACCGCCGCGATCGTGAAGCCCGGGTTCTTGGTGACCAGCCGGGCGCCGTGTTTCAGATCTCGGAGGAAGGTGGCCATAGTGTGATTCTAGACGGAGTCGGTCCGGCTAACCGCCTTCGCCAAGGCTTCGGCGCTCAAGAAGCCGGACCCCACGTACGAAAAAGCAGGTACCGCTGCCTCCTCGTACGTGGGGTCCGCCTAGCACACTGCTGTAGGTGGGGTCCGCTTTCAGGCGGACCTACGTCGGCGGCGCCTGGCGGGAGGCGGAGTGTACTCGGCCTCGCGCGCGATCATCACTTCGGTCGACTTGATGATCGCCAGCGCATCGTCTCCACGACGGAGTTTCAGCTCGTTCAGTGCGTCGGACGTGATCACGGCGGTCAGCGTCTGATCGCCGATGCGCAGGCGGACCTGCCCGATCAGGCCGTCCGACCGCACTTCGTCGACGAAGCCGCGCAGCCGATTGCGGCCGCTGAGCGCGACGATGAGCCCGGTGGCTTTCGGGGTCTGACGCTTCGACGGCCGCGCCTCCGGCGCGTGATGCGCGAGGAGGCGCTCGACTTCGGCTTCCGACAATCGATGGTGACCGCCCGCGGTCTGCGTCGTCCGGATCTTCCCCTGATAGATCCATTGCTTCAGGGTCGAGTAGCCGATGCCCATGCGCTTCGCGGCGGCCCGGACGGTGAGCAGTGCCAACCTCCGTCCCTCCCCCAACCTCCGTCCCCGCCTCAACCTCCGTCCCCGCACAGGGGACGGAGGTTGGCGTGGACGGAGGTCGGTGGGCATCATAGCGTGGACACCGGACGGCACGAGTGCGTCTTGATGACGAGCCAGACGTGACCGCCGGGCCGCAGACCAAGATTCGTCAATCGCCATCGGCGTCACGTGCACTTCGACGGGCACGCCGACATCGACATCCACCCGAACGAACGCTCCTTGTCGAGACAGCGTGTCGATGGTGCCCGGCAGGATGATTGCGCGCGCTCAGGCCGCGCGGCGGCTCGGTGGCGATCAGGATGTCGCCGGCGCGAATCGCGACGCGCAGCGGCCGGCCGACCTCGACGTCCGCCAGCGGCGTCTCGAGTTCCACCGTCGTGCCGGCGAGACGACTCACCATCATGCCGGCGTCGGGCCGCCGCTGCACGACGGCGGCGTCGAGCAGGTTTTCGAATCCCGCGAGCTGCGCGACACGTTCGTGCGCGGGATACTCCATCACCTGCTCGGGCGTGCCGTCCGCGACGATGCGACCGTCCTCCAGCACGAGCACGCGCTCGCCGAGCGCGAACACCTCGCGATGCGAGTGCGTCACGTAGAGGATCGGAATGCGGCGCGCCTCGTTCCAGCGCCGCAGGTCGTCGATGATGCGCGACTGCGTCGGCGTGGTCGAGCGCCGACAGCGGCTCGTCGAGCAGCAGAACTTCGGGATCGGTGACGAGCGAGCGCGCGAGCGCCGACGCGCTGACGCTCGCCGCCGGAGATCTCGCCGGGCTTGCGCGTCGAGCAGGTGGGCGATGCGAAACGAGTCGGCGATGCGCGGTCGACTCGCTGGCGACGCTCGTCGGCGGCAGATGCGTCAGCCCGTACCCGATGTTCTCGGCGACGGTCAGGTGCGGAAAGAGCGCGAGGTGCTGGAACACGTAGCCGACTCGCCGGCGCTGCCGGCGCGACGTCGACGCCGGCTTCGGCGTCGAACAGCACGCGATCGCCGATCGCGATCCGGCCCGCGTCGGGCGGCGCCAGGCCGGCCACCGCGCGCAGCAGCGTCGTCTTGCCCGATCCCGACGCGCCGAACAGGATCGTGACGCCCGGCGCGGCGTCGAAGGCGACGTCGAGCGCGAAAGTGCGGCGCGAGGCGCGCTTGCGACCCGTGACGGACAGCGTCATGCGAGCGGCGCGACCGCCCACGGCTTGCGCAGCAGCGCGTAGACCGCGGCCAGCGACCGCGAACGAGAACAGCGAGCAGCGCGAGCGCGGTCCGATGCGCCGCCTCGAAATTCGAGGCCTGCACGTCGTCGTAGATCGAGATCGACACCGTGCGCGTGATGCCCGGCAGGTTGCCGCCGACCATCAGGACGACGCCGAACTCGCCGATCGTGTGCGCGAAGCTCAGGACGACGCCGGCGATGATGCCGTCGAGCGAGAGCGGCAGCGACGATGCGCGCAGAACGTGCGGAGCGCGGCCGGCGCCGAGCGTCGACGGACGCCTCGAGCAGCGTGCGATCGATCTGCGCGAACGCGGCGGCGATCGGCTGCACGCGCGAACGGCAGGCTGTAGAGAATCGACGCGACGACCAGCGCCTCGAACGTGAACGCCAGCGCCGTGACCGGTCCACGCCGTCCAGGCGCGGCCGATCGGGCTTCGCGAGCCGATGCGCGACGAGCACGTAGAAGCCGAGCACGGTCGGCGGCAGCACGAGCGGCAGCGCGACGATCGATTCGACGAGGAACTTCCAGCGCCACGCGAGAACGTCAGCCAGTAGGCGATCGGCAGGCCGATGACGAGCAGGATGACGCGAGACGATCGCCGCCAGCTCAGAGCTGAGCGCGATCGCGGTCCAATCCATGGCTGCAGTCTGCGCGTGTCCGTAGCGCGCTGTCGCTCGCGGCGGCGGCGAAGCCGAACGACTGCAGCATGTCGCTGCGCCTCGGGCTGCTTCAGGAACGCGAGGAACCGCGCGCGCCAGCGCCTTCTGCGTCGAGGACTGCGACGACGACGGCGGCCTGCTCGATCGGCGGATGGAACGCCGCCGGAATCTCGACGTAGGTGCCGACGCGCTTGAGCGCCGGCGCCGAGCGCGAGCGACAGCGCGAGGATGCCGACGTCGGCGTTGCCCGACTGCGACGAACTGCGCGGCCTGCGAGATGTTCTCGCCGAGCACGAGCTTGGGCTGCGACGCGATCGTAGAGGCCTTCGTGCCGCAGCGCCGCCACGGCCGCGCGGCCGTACGGCGCATGCTCCGGGTTGGCGATGGCGATCCGGCGAACGCTGGCATCGACGAGCACCGCGAGGCCGCGCCGGACGTCGACGCCCGAGTCGTTCCGCGTCCACAGCACGATGCTGCCCGGTCGCGTACTCGTACAGGCGTGCCGCGCTCGGCGAGCCCGGCCTGCTCGAGCTGCCGCGGGTAGTCGATGTCGGCGGAGAAGAAGACGTCGAACGGCGCGCCGTTCTGAATCTGCGCGAAGAAGTTGCCGGACGATCCGAACGTCAGCGTGACCCTGGCGCCTGTCTCCTTCTCGAACTGGGCGGCGATCGCCGGCAGCGCGGCCTGCAGATCGGACGCCGCCGCAACGGTCAGTCGCTGCGCGTTCGCGGCGGTGGCCGACGGCCAATACGCCAGAGCGACGCGCACGGAGGCAGTCGGTTACACGCAAGTTCAACCGGTATTTTAGACGCTTTTAGCCGATTTGATCGTCTTGATACGAATCAGCCTCGGATGTCCCGGCGGGGCCGTTCTGCGTGGCGTGGTGCCGTCCTCTCGACTGGCGCCGTTCGTCCGCGCGCAGGTCGGCGTCGGGCGAGCTGACCGGCGTCGTGAAGGATTCAGCGGGCGCGGCCGTGCCCGGCGCGACCGTCACGGTCACCGCGGTCAGCACCAAGGCGCAGCGGGTCGTCGCGTCCACCGGCGAGGGCGTCTACACCGTACCGGCCCTCGCCTCGGGCGAGTACCGCGTCGACGTCGAGCTCGCGGGGTTCAAGCCCGTGCGGCGCGACGGCGTCCGCCTGACGACCGGCGAAAAAGCGCGCCTCGACTTCGAGCTCGCTGTCGGCGACGTGCGAGAACAGGTGACGGTGGTCGGCGACACGCCGATGCTGCGCGCCGAAACGCGCGAGCCTCGGCACGGTCGTCGAGCACGAGCAGGTCGTCCAGCTGCCGCTGAACGGCCGGCTGTTCATCACGCTCGCCGCCGTCGCGCCGGGCGTCGCCCTGCCGCCGAATTCGCGTGCTGCCCCGCATCAACGGCGGCCGGCCGCGCACGAACGAGTATCTCTTCGACGGCATCTCGGTGCTGCAGCCGGAGCCGGGTCAGGTGGCGTTCTTTCCGATCGTCGACGCGATTCAGGAATTCAAGATCGAGAGCAACAGCCCGCCGGCGGAGTTCGGCCGGTTCAACGGCGGCGTCGTCAACCTGACGACCAAGTCGGGGAGCAACGTGTTTCACGGCAACGTGTTCGAGTTCTTCCGCAACGAGGCACTGAACGCGCGCAACTTCTTCCAGGCGGCCAATCCGGTGAAGCCGCAGTACCGCCGGAATCAGTTCGGCGGCATCCTCGGCGGGCCGCTCGCCAAGAATCGCACGTTCTTCTTCGTCGACTACCAGGGGCAGCGTCAGAGCATCGGGCGCACGGTGATCTCGACGGTGCCGACCGTGCTGCAGCGGCAGGGCATCTTCACCGAAGCGATCGCCGGGCGCGTGTCCAGCATCTACGATCCGCGCACCGACCGTCGGCTCGACCCGGACGCCGTTTCCCAGCAACACGATTCCGACGAGCGCGATGGATCCCGTCGCGCTCGCGCTGCTGGAGCGCTATCCGCTGCCGACTTCCGCCGGCACCGCGAACAACTACAGCCGGACGGCGACAGAAATCGACGATCAGGATCAGTGGGACGTGCGCCTCGATCACAAGTTCGCGTCAGGCCGGGATCAGGCGTTCGGACGCCTCACGTACTTCCGCGACAAGGCTCGTACCGGTCACGCCGCTGCCGGACGGCAGCGGAGCGATTCAGGCTGGCAGCGTCGCTCGGGCCGCAGGACACCCGGTCGTGGGCGTTCGCCTCGAACTATCAGCACACGTTCTCGGCGAGTCTACTGAACGAGCTGCGCATCGGCGATACACGCCGCACGGTCGAACGGCAAGCGGCCGAGCTGCCGGCGGCGGCGGGGGCCGCACTGAGCATTCCGGGCATTCCTACGAACGCACAGTTCCCCAACACGCTGCCGACGTTCGCGCCGAACGGCTATCAGCAGCTCGGATCGCCGTCGAACACGGCATCGAACTTCAGCACCAGCGTCAGCGAGATCGCCGATTCGCTCACCTGGCTGAAGGGCCGCCACACGTTCAAGATGGGGCTCGACTGGCGCTGGGAGCGCCTCAACGTCATCCAGCCGCCGTCGCCGACCGGCACGTTCACGTTCAGCACGGTCGGCAGCGATCTGCCGGGCGTCGCGAACACCGGCAACCCGTTCGCGAGCTTCCTGCTCGGACAGGTGCAGACCTTTGCGATCGACCTCCAGCAGTCACCGATTCAGGAACGCGCGCACTTTCAGGAGTACTTCATCCAGGACGACTGGAAGGTGTCCGACCGGCTGACCATCAATCCCGGGCTGCGCTACACGCTGAATTTTCCGTCCACCGAGATCAACGGCCAGACCGCGGTCTTCAACCTGGAGACGCAGCTGCTCGAGTATCCGGGCACCGATCCCGTCCGGCCGCTCAAGAAGAACAACTTCGGCCCGCGCTTCGGCGCCGTCTATCGCGTGACGGACAAGACCATCGTGCAGCTCCGGCTATGGCCTCGTCTGGATCGAGATGGCCGGCATCACGACGCCGTTCACGACGCCGACGTTTCCGTTCCTGCAGGACGTGTCGCAGCGAACGCTCGACAACATCACGCCCGCCTTCGTGCTGGCCAACGGGCCGACGATCGCGCCGGTCGGCCTGACGCCCGACCGCTGGTCTCGGCCAGGGCGTGTTCGCGGTGAACCGCGACCTCGGCTCGGGCTACGCGCAGCAGTGGAACGTGTCGGTCCAGCGGGAGTTGACGGCGAACACGGTCCTCGAGGTGTCGTACGTCGGATCGAAGATCACGAACGTCGGCATCCCCGACAGCAACATCAATCAGTTGACCGAGGAGCAGTTGACGCTCGGCTCCGCGCTCACCGCCAGAGTGCCGAATCCGTTCTTCGGCATGATTCCGCGCTCGTCCTCGATCGGCGACCCGACGATCACCGTCGCGCAGCTGATGAAGCCGTATCCGGAGTACACGACGGTCAGCCTCTATCGCAACAACGTCGGCTACAGCAGATACCAGGGCGTGGCCGTCAGCGTACGCCAGCGATTGTCGCGCGGGTTGACCTACTCGGCCGCCTACACGCGCTCGAAGCTGATCGACACCGCCTCGTCGGTGTTCGACGCGTCGATTCTGACCGGCCCGCTGACGAACGCCGCCGTCGCGGACAGCCGCAACCTGGAGCGCGATCGCGACTACTCAACGGGCGACATTCCTCACTACTTCGCCGCCTCGCTCGTGTGGGATCTGCCGGTGGGCACGGGCCGCGCCAGGCAGCCCCGAGGCATCGCCGGCACGCTCGCCCGAGACTGGAGCGTCGCGGCCCTGGTCACGCTGCAGTCAGGCGTCCCGATCGCGGTGACCCAGGCGAATTCACTGGGATACGCGGGCTTCACCACCCAGCGGCCGAATCTCGTCGGCGATCCGAAACTGCCCGCCGATCAACGCACGCCGGCTCACTGGTTCAACACCGCGGCCTTCGCCACGGCCAATCAGTTCACGCTCGGAACCGCGTCCCGCAATCCGGTGCGGGGGCCGTCGTACCGCGACGTCGATCTCTCGCTCATGCGCAACGTCAGGATCGGACCCAATCGCGCGATCGAGCTGCGAGCCGAGATTTTCAATCTGCTCAACACCGTGAATTTCGGCGCCCCGGCCGCGACGCAGGGTGCGGCCAACTTCGGCACCATCACGACGGCGCTCGACCCGCGCGTCGTGCAACTCGCGGTAAAATTCGTGTTCTGATTACTGCCCTTTTCGCGGGCTGGCTGCTGGTGCTGAGCTTTGGCGGCGTCGCCTCGGCTCAGACCAATACCGGTGAAGTGCAGGGGATCGTCAAGGATCCCCTTGGCGGTCTGCTGCCGGGTGCGGTCGTCTCGATTCTGCATCGGTCCAGCGGCCTGCGGATCGACCGTGTCTCTGACGAAAACGGCCGCTTCTTCGTCTCGGCGCTGCCGGTCGGCGACTACGCGATCACGATCACGCTCGAAGGCTTCCGATCGGTGACGGAGTCGGGCCTGATACTGCGCGTCGGCGAGCGTCTCGAGATCGCCATCACCCTCCCCATCGGTCAACGCACCGAGAGCCTCACCGTCACGGCGGCGACGCCGCTGCTGCAGACGGCGAACGCCGAAGTCAGCGACATCATCGACAACCGCCAGGTCGTGCAGCTGCCGCTGAACGGCCGGCAGTTCCTGCAGCTGGCGCAGCTGACCGACGGCGTCGACGATTCCGCCCGGCGGGACGCGCGGCGCCGCGCTCGGGCAGGCCGGCCCGCTGCCGAACGTCTACGGACAGCGCGGCGGCCACAACATCTATCTGCTCGACGGCGTGAAGGTGACCGACGAGCTACTTCAACAACCTCGTGATCAGCCCGTCGGTCGACGCGATTCAGGAATTCAAGATCCAGAAGACGATGTATCCGGCGGAGTTCGGCGGCAAGGCGTCGGCGCTGATCAACGTCGTCACCAAGTCCGGCGGCAACGCGTTTCACGGCAGCGCGCTCGAGTTCGTGCGCAACGAAACGCTTCGATGCGCACAACTATCTTCGACGATCCGGCCAAGCCGATTCCGCCGCTGCGCCAGAATCAGTTCGGCGCTCAACGTCGGCGGTCCGCTCGCGCGCGATCGAGACGTTCTTCTTCTTCAGCTACGAAGGGCAGCGGATCGCAAGGCGCAGACGCAGACGTTCTCGGTGCCGACGGCGGCGCTGCGCGCCGGCGACTTCTCCGGCGCTGGCGCCGCTCTGCGATCCGCTGACGCGCACGGCGGCCGGCGTGCACGCCGTTTACCGGCAATCAGATTCCGGCCGATCGCATCGAGCCCGGTCGCGCTGGCGCTGCTGGCCAAGGTGCCGCTGCCGACGAGCGCGGGCCTCGTGCAGAACCTGCTCGGCGTCGAAGACCAGGACAACCCGATGAATCAGTTCAGCGTGCGCGCTCGATCATCGGCTGTCGGACGAACGACACGCTGTTCGGCCGCTTCACCGACGTACCGCGTCAGCGACGCGCAGCCGTTCGGCACGAGCTCGCTGAACGAAGCGCTGGTGCCCGGCTTCGGCCGGATCGTGACGACGAAGAGCGAGAACCTGGCGCTCGGCCACACCCACGCGTTCGGCATCGACTGGCTGAACGAAGTCCGCTTCGGCTATCTCGACGCGCCGGCGGCGGACAGGTCGAGCCCGAATCAGGGCGTCGAACTTCGCCGCCGCGTCCGGCCTGCAGGGCGTCACCACGGATCCGCGCGACATGGGCTATCCGCAGGTCTCGTTCGGCGGTCTGTTCAGCACGATCGGCGATCCGACGTCGTTCGTCTCGCGCGAGAACCGCAGCTTCGAGCTGTACGACAACGTGATGGTCGATCGCGGCGACCACCACCTGAAGTTCGGCGGCTATCTGTTCCACCTGCGCGTTCAATCCGGTCAATCCCGACGCAACGCGCGCGGCAACTTCACGTTCAACGGCCAGTGGACCGGCAACGCGTTCGCCGATTTCCTGCTCGGCTATCCCGAGCGTCGTCGCAGGTCGGCATCGGCCGCGCCGACGAGCACGGACGCAGCACCTGGTTCCACGTCTACGGGCAGGACGACTGGAAGGTGCGCGCCGAACCTGACGCTCAACTACGGGCTGCGCTACGAGATCAACAGCCAGATGACCGACGTCGACAATCGGCTGTCGGCGATCGACCTCACCGTGCCGGGCGGACGCTTCGTGATCGCCAGCGACGACGCACGGCAACATCTCGCCGAGCGGCGCGGCGCTGCTGCCGCAGATTCCGATTCCCTACACGACGTCGAAGGACGCCGGCTGGACGCGCGGGCTTGCTGCGCCCGAGCTACCTGCGCTTCGCGCCGCGCCTCGGCGTCGGCGTGGTCGCTGGGCGACGACGGCAAGACCGTCGTCAACGCCGGCTTCGGCGTGTTCCTGAATCAGTGGGCCTACAGCGTGCAGCAGGCGCTCGCGCGACGCTGCCGTTCTTCTTCGCGAAGACGGTCACCGCCGCGGCCGACGCGCTGCAGCCGACGCACTCGACCGAGACCGATGCTGCTGGCGCCGGCCAACGGCACCGTCGGCGGCAACACGATGGACTGGGATTTCCGGACCGAGTACGCGAAGAACTACTCGCGTCTCGGTGCAGCGCCAGTTGGCACGCCGACGACGCGCGTCGAGGTCAGCTTCCTGCGCTCGGCGATCGTCGGCGCCGACAGCTCCACCGTGCTGCAACGTGCCCGAGCCTGGCCCCGGCGCCATCGGTCCGCGCCGGCCCGTCCCGCAGCTTGCGCAACATCACGGCGATTCGCTGGGACGGCTACTCGATCTTCAACGGCGTGACGTTCAGCGCGAGCAGCGGCTGTCGCGGACGGGCTGTCGTTCTCGGCGAACTACACGCTGTCGAAGGCGATCGACGATGCGTCGGATCCCGGCGGCGACGTCGTTCGAAGCGAACCTGCCGCAGGACGTCCGCAACATGGCCGCCGAGCGAGCGCGTCGCCAGCTTCGACCATCGTCATCGCTTCGTCGGCAGCGTCACCTACGCGCTGCCCGACTTCGGCGGCAGCGGCTGCGGCCGCGCTGGCTCGGCTGGCAGGTGAACGCCATCGTGCCGCTCGCAGTCGGGCGCGCCGTTCACGGTGAACCTCGGCACCGATCGCGCCAACATCGGCGCCGGTCCGGCGCAGCGTCCCGACATGACGCTGCGATCCGAACGACGGCGCGCCGCGCACGCCCGCAGCAGTGGTTCAACACGAGCTGCTTCGCGCTGCCGCCGCAGTTCACGTTCGGCAACGCGCCCCGCAACTCCGTGCTCGCGCCGGGCTACGCCGACGTCGACGTCGGCATCGCAGAAGGACATTCCGCTCTGCGACGCGTGCGCGGCTGCAGTTGCGGTGGGAGATCTTCAACCTGCTCAATCGCACGAACTTCGACGTGCCGAATCGCGTCGCGTTCACGCCGAATTTCGGCCGCATCTTCAGCGCCGGTCCCGCCCGGCAGATGCAGTTCGGCGTGAAGCTTGCCTTTTGAGCGGCTAACGCGCTCCCTGGCACCAGCACAACGTAGCATCACCACTTATGTAGTATCATCACTACATCATGGCGAATTCGATGCGACTAGGACTTCGCGAGGCCAACCAACGGTTCTCCAAAGCCATCAAGGCCGTGCGCGCCGGCAAGGAGGTTGTACTGACCGATCGCGGCCGGCCGGTTGCGGTGATCAAGCGCATCAATCCCGAGGATGCCGAACACGCGGCGCTGCAGGCAATGGCTGACGAAGGCTTAATCACGCTCGCCGCTCGGAAGGGACCCATGCCGCCGCCCCGTTGGCGACCGGTGAAGGTGAAGGGCAAACCATTGTCCCAGACCGTCATTGACGACCGGGAGGACTTGGCTTAACGGTGTGGGCGTACTTCGACACCAGCGCTCTCGTGAAGCGGTACATCGCAGAGGCGGGCCGTCGGGAAGTGTTACAGCTGCTCCGGCGGTACGATGTCGTCACCTCGGCGATTCTGCCGGTCGAGCTGAGAAGCGTCCTGCGCCGGCGAGTCTCTGAAGGTACGCTCGAGGCTGAGCGCGTGCCAGGGATCCTGAAGCGCGCCACAACGGATCGTGCGTACTGGACATTCGTTGAGATCGCGGCGGATGTTCTTACGGCTGCCGAAACGCTCGTGGGGACACATCCGCTTCGGACGCTCGATGCGGTTCACGTCGCGTCGGCACAAGTCTTCGCAGCTCGCATGACAGGGTCCGACATGATCTTCGTGAGCGCCGACGCTCGCCAGGCGTCCGCCGCCGCCGCAGTCGGAATAACAAGCCGGCAGATCAGGCTCGCACGCTCCGCTGAGGAAGGCCATGAGGGCGAAACGGCGCGTCGACCGCGACCTGGCAAGAATCGATAAACTGCGCAAGAAGGGCAACGAGTCAGCGTGGAACATCCGCGGCCTGAGCTGCGTGCCCGGGACGATAGCCGGCATTGCGGCCGATTAGCAACCATCAGGTTGCCTAACAACATCGTCCCAAGACCGGACTCAGCGGCGATTTCCATCCGGCGAGTCGCGAGATTAAGCAGGAACGTAGGCCAACCTGATCACATCCTCGGCAATCCGATCATTAGCCATAAGGCGGAGCGGCGGCCGGGGCCCGGCGAAATATGGCTTGCCGTGACCAAGCACGACGGGGTGCAGGTAGATTCGATACTCATCGATCAGGCCAAGTTCGGTCAGGCTTTGCGCCAAGCCCGGCCCAGCAACTTCGATCTCCCCGTCGCGCTCGGCCTTCAGCTCGCGGATCGCGCCCTCCAGATCATCCTCAACAAGCCTGGCGTTGGGGCCGACCGACTTCAAGGTGCGCGAGACGACCCATTTCGGCTGGTTCCGCCACGCCGCCGCGAAGGCGTGTTCCGCTGCATCCCATTCAGGATGATCGTCGTCCCAGTAACGCATGACCTCATACATTTGGCGACCGTAGACACTGCCCGCCTGCCCCTGAGCCTCCTCGATGAAGTGGCGGAAGAGCGTGGGGCTTGGCGCAAACGCCATATGATCGACGTAGCCGTCCAGGGACTGGTTCATTCCGAACACGAGCCTCGCCATACCACTTCCTTTCCTCACGCGGCACATCCGCGCGGTTCTGATTGCGTTATGCAATCGGTTGGAAGCTAGACCGACTGATTTCATATCGCAATTGGTTTTTGGAGTGCGCTTGAACGCCCCACGCTCGGGCTGCCCGATCAACCTGACTCTCGAGGCGCTGGGGGATCGCTGGAGCCTGATCGTCAGCCGCGACCTGATGTTCGGCAACCGCCGTCACTTCCCGCGAGTTGCTGACCCGGTCGGAGGAGCGGATAGCCTCGAACATTCTGGCCGACCGGCTGACGCGCCTGGAGAAAGCCGGATTGGTATCCCGTCGCGACGATCCCAGCCACAGGCAGAAGGTCATTTACAGCCTGACCGAGGCATCCATCGCTCTGGTGCCCTTGCTGGCCCATGGGCGGTTGGGCCTGCGTCACACACCCGCGTCGAAAGAGCTCTCCGTACGCGCGAAAATCCTTGAGGACGGAGGCCCGAAGCTTGTGGTCCGAGTTCATGGAGGAACTGCGGCACCTCCACCTGGAGGCGCCGGCGCCTAGGGGGGGCTTCTCCAGGCTGCAGTCGGCCTACGAAGCCCGCCCTCCGCAGCGAAGACGCCGTCAATGACGAGCGCATGTGCCGAATCGCGTGTTCGGCAAGCCGAATTTCGGCCGGATCTTCAGCGCCGGTCCCGCCAGGCAAATGCAGCTCGGAGCGAAATTCGTCGTCTGATCGGGCGCTACTTCTTCACTATTTCTTCCCGACGATGTCGGTCTTCATCGGGCCGAGCGCGCCGAGCAGCTGCTCTGTCTCTTTCGCGCCGACCTTGAACTTGTCGAGCGCCCCCACCAGGTCCTCGACGAGCGCGTTGAAATCCGCGCCGCTGACGCCCATCCCCATGTGCGCGCTCTTCATGTCCTTGCCCATGTATTATCGACACGAACGCATGAGACACCGGTGGCTGGCGCTCGGCGGTTGCGTCTTGATGTCGGCCGTGGTGTGTGCGCACGAAGTACCAGTCGAGCAGCGCGTGGAGATGACCGTCCAGCCGCAGGGCGACAGGCTCACGGTGCGGATGCACGTCCCGGTCACAGCGCTCGGCGACGCCCGGCTGCCCCGCCTGGCCGACGGGACGCTGGATCCGGCGCGCATCGATGGTCCGCTTCAGATCGTGTCCGCCGAGGTGGTGAGAAGCCTCGACATGCAGCAAAACGAGACGGCCCTGAGCGCGCCGGTCACGACCGCGACGCTCGGCGCCGATCGCGTATCGGTGGAGCTCGAGCTGACGTATCGGATCGATGCGAGCGCGAACGGAATCTCGGCACGGCTCAACGGCTTTCAAGGCACGCCGATGCAGCCGGTTCGCACGATCGTGCGCTATCAGCCGGCAGGCGGGGACGCGCAGGTCGTGAGCGTGACGGGGCCCGCGACGCGCTTACGCTTCGATCCCAGTCTGCTCGAGGCGCTTCAGCTCTCGATTACTCGTGGGCTGAGCTCCGTCCTCACGCTCGGCGACCACCTGCTGCTGCTCGTGTGTGTGCTGCTCCCGCTGCGCAGCACACGCGAGATGATGCGCCTGTTCACAGCGCTCGCCGCCGGACAGGTTGCCGGCATCATGATCTTTCTATTGTCGTCGGGCGGTCTCGGAGCGTGGACAGCCGCCACCTCGATGGTCGCCGCGTCGGCGGTCGTCGTCGCCACGATTCAGAACATCGTGCGCGCGCGTCTCGCGCTCGTCGGCGCGCTCGCCTGTGCCTTCGGCCTCCTCAACGGCTTCGCGTTCGGCGACATGTTCGCAGCCTTGCGGCAGCTTGCGGGCGCGCACCAGGCAGTCGCGTTCGCCGCGCTTCTCGCGATGGTCATCGCTGGTCAGCTCTGGCTCGCGGGGGTGCTGTGGGCGACGCGAACCTGGCTCGATCGTCGGGGCATGCCGGACCGCGTCGTGGTGATTGGAGTCTCCGCGCTCATCGCCCACACGGCCGTGCACGAAGCGATTGATCGCAGCAATGCCCTGGCCACTGTCGCGCCACTCTTCGCCGAGCGAGCGCTCGTATGGCTGACGCTCGGATGGGCCGTCGTCATGCTGATAGTCGCCGCTGTCGAAGCGATGCGGCAGCGACGCGTGTCGATCGCGTGATGCGGGAGCGCGTTGGCGTCCTCGTCGTCGGTGCCGGCATCGTCAGCGTGGTTGCCGTCTATGTCGCATTGAACGCGACGGCCAGCCGCGACGGCGCACGAGATCTCCTGCCCTACCAGACGCTGACCCGCCAGCTTCCGGACGCGGACCAACGCCTGTTCCGGTCGCTGCGGGACGCGCTGCTCGAAGCGGAAGAGGATCGGGTGCGCACGGCTGGCTGGCCGGAGCCGTCGGCACTGGCCGCACGTGGCCTCGCGCCCTTCACATCCGAGGGGGACACGGCGCCGTATCAATGGACGCGGATGCAGCAGGGCGCGATCGTGAACTACTTCGGACACCCGCGAGATCCGTCCGCGCCGGCGTGGCTCCTGGAAGTCCAGGAACCGGAGCCCGGCATGCCGCCCGATACGGCCCCGGCCGACGAGGAGCATCACCGCCTGTCGGATGGGACGCGGGTGCACACGTATGTGTGGATGCACCGGTACGGCGGACAGATTCCCGTCGAGTTCGTCAGGCAGCCCCAGAACAGCGGCTGGACGCAGGTGTTCACGACGCCTCCGAATCCGGCGTTCTACAACAGGAGATGACCAGATGAGGGCGCCGAGTGGCCTGAGTTTGACTCTTCGGGACACCGCTCGTCCTGAGCTTGTCGACCAGCCTCCGCGCTTCGCGCTACGGCGGTCCGCCGTAGCTTCAGCGAAGGCGGAAGGACGAGCCGGAAAACGGTCGCTCGTGGTTCGACAGGCTCACCACGAGCGTGTAAAGGCTCGGTGGACTCGTCGAATCGTCTCCTGTCTTGCGTGGTATGCGCTCGTCGGGGCGCCGCTCGCCGCGTCCGCCCAACCGGCGGCGACGCTGAAGATCGGCGTCACGCTGCATCCCTACTACTCGTGGACCAAGAACGTCGTCGGCGACCTGCCGGGATACGAGGTGCGATCGATTCTGCCGGGCGA
The DNA here is from genome assembly GCA_963770995.1 of uncultured Acidobacteriota bacterium. Lineage (GTDB taxonomy): Bacteria > Acidobacteriota > Vicinamibacteria > Vicinamibacterales > CAVVIG01 > CAVSWN01. Next base: position 398,014 of record CAVYRS010000002.1, read on the forward strand.
GATCGACGCCGGCGACTACCAGCCGCGGCCCGACGACATCAAGAAGCTCGTCGATCTCGACGCGATCGTCGTCAACGGCATCGGCCACGACGATTTCATCCTGCCGATGATCAAGGCGTCCGGCAACAAGAAGCTCGTCATCATCCGCCCCAACGAGACGACGCCGCAGATTCACGCCGTCGCACGGCAGCAGCGTCAACTCGCACACGTTCATCTCGTTCACCAACGCCATCCAGCAGACCTACGCGATCCAGAAGGCGCTCGCCGCGCTGCGGCCGCAGGACGCCGCCGCGCTGCAGCGCAACGCCGGCGAGTACGCCCGGCGGCTGCGGCTGATCAAGTCGAAGGCGGCGCAGCAGCTGGCCGAAGCGAAGATCACGCGCGTCGTCACCGTGCACGACGGCTACGGCTATCTGCTGCAGGAGTTCGGCCTCGAGGTCGCCGGCGTCGTGCAGCCGGCGCACGGCCTGACGCCGTCGGCCGCCGAGCTGCGCGACATGGTGCAAGCTGCTGCAGCGCGAGAAGATTCGCGTCGTGTTCAGCGAGGAGACGTTTCCGGCCGCCGATGCTGAAGGTCCTGCAGGACGAAGGCGGGCGTGAAGGTCTACATCATCACGCACATCGCCTCCGGCGCGTACACCGCCGACAAGTTCGAGCGCGAGATGCAGCGGAACGTCGACACGATGATCCGCGCGCTGGTCACCGAGGCATGACCGACGGCGGCGAGCCGACCGCGCTCCTCGAGATCGACGGGCTCACCGTCCGCCGCCACCGCGAGGCGCTGCTCGACGACGTGCCGCTGCGCGTTCGACGCGGCAGCGCTCCACGTCATCGTCGGGCCCAACGGCGCCGGCAAGAGCACGCTGCTCTCGGCGCTGCTCGGGCCAGATCCCGTTCGACGGGCGGATCGTCGCTGAACTGGACGGGCACCGGCACGATCGGCTACGTCCCGCAGAGCTTCGCCGTCGATCCGACGCTGCCGGTCACCGTCGCCGACTTTCTCGCGCTGACCCGCCAGCGCCGGCCGGTGTGCCTCGGCCTCGACGCGCCGACGCGCGGCGCGCCATCGCCCGCGCTGCTGGACCGCGTCGGCCTGCCGGGCCTCGAGCAGCGGCCGCTCGCGGTGCTCTCGGGCGGCGAGCTGCGGCGCGTGCTGCTCGCGCACGCGCTCGATCCCGAGCCCGAGCTGCTGCATCCTCGACGAGCCGACCAGCGGGCTCGACGACGCGGCGGTCGCAGATGGCTCGACGAGATCCTGCTCGCCGTCGAAAGCGGACGCGGCCGCACGACGGTCGCTGATGGTGTCGCACGATCTCGAGCAGGTGCGGCGCGTCGCCGACCGGGTGACGGTGCTCGATCGGCGCGTCGTCGCCGAGGGATCGCGGCGATATCCTCGCCACGGCGAGCGTCCGCGAGCTGCTGCCGGCCGTGCGGCAGCGGCGGGTCGCACGCGCATGACGGCCTTCTACGCCTGGATCGGCGGCCTGGCGCAGCGCGGCCTCCTGCCGAGCGACTTCCAGTATCCATTTCTCATCCGCGGCTTCCTCTGCGTGCTGGTGCTCGCGCCGATTCTCGGCGGCCTGAGCCACCTGGTCGTCACGCGGCGCATGGCGTTCTTCAGCGCGGCGCTCGGCCAGGCGGCGATCACCGGCGTGGCGATCGGCCTGCTGCTCGGCGAGCCGCTGAACGCGCCGTACGGCGGCATGTTCGGCTTCTGCCTGCTCGTCGACGCTGGCGATGGTCTACGTCAAGCGGCACGCGACGCTGCCGCCCGACACGCTGATCGGCGTCTTCCACGCGCTCACGCTCGGCCTCGGGTCTGTGCCTGCTCGTCGCGCTGACGCGGCAGTTCAACGTGCATCAGGTCGAGTCGGTGCTGTTCGGCAGCCTGCTGACCGTGACCGACGGCGATCTCGCTGCTGCTCGTCGCCGTCGGGCATCGTCGTCGCGGTGCTGCTGGTGCGCGAATACAACCACCTGCTGCTCGACAGCCTGAGCCCGCCGCTGGCCACCGTCGCCGGCGCGCGAGCCGGCCTACCTCGAATATTTCTTCGCGCTGCTGCTGACGCTCTCGATCGTCGTCAGCCTGAAGATCATCGGCGCGCTGCTGGTCGAGGCGCTCGTCGTCGTGCCGGCGGCGGCCGCGCGCAACGTCGCGCGCGGCACGCGCAGCTACCTGATCTGGAGCATCGCCGTCGCGTTTCTCGCCGGCGCCGGCGGGCTCGGCGTCTCGACGCGGTTTCTCGTGCCGACCGGCGGCGCCGTCGTGCTCGCGGTCAGCGCGATCTTCTTCCTCACGCTGGCGGTCAGCGCTCGGCCGGCGCCACGCCGTATGACAGCGACCACGGCCGCCGCCCGCCGCGTCGAGGTCCAGCCGCTCTCGGCGCAGGCGGAGCTGCTGCTACGTGGTGCGCGTCTGCGATGGCGATCATGATCGGCGTCGTGGATTTACGTCGCCACGGCGCATTGGCGGCGGCGCGACGCCGAGTCAGCGGAACCTGCTGCCGTTCCAGAAGCTGATTGCGGATCGTCCGCCCGACGAGCAGCGGATGTTTCGCGAGCTGCAGGAGGGTCTGCTCGAAGCCGAGACGATGCGATCGGCGAACAACGCGTGGCCAACGCCGCAGGCGCTGGCCGACGACGGCATCCCGCCGTTCGCCGCCGATCCGACGCAGGCGCCTCGGTACGACTGGCACCTGCTGCAGACCGGGACGCTCGTCAACTATCTGGGCATTCCGCAGACCGCGACGCGCCCGCGTGGCTGGTCGCTCGTGCAGGAACCCGAACCCGGCGCGCCGCCCGATCCGACCTTCGAGGATCGAGGAGCACCATCGGCTGCTCAACGGCACGATGCTGCACGTGTCCACGTGGGTGCGTCCCGATTCGCGCGCGGTTGGCGAACGCATCGTGCGCGTGCCGCAGACCGAGGGCTGGACGCAGCTCTACGCGGTCGGGCCGGCGTCGGCCCAATCGAGCACGTTCGGACAGCCCTGAACTCCTAGCCGACAGAAGGTCCGCCTAAAGGCGGACCCCACGTCCTGCAACAGCACGCGCACTGCACACACGTCCTGCACGCCACGTCCTGCACGCCTCGATGAATCTTCGTGGGGTCCGGCTTTAGCCGGACCTACCCGGGAAGCGTAGTGTCCGCCTTCAGGCGGACCGTTTGGCGTGGAGACCTGCGAAGATCGCGAGTCCCGCCATGGCGAGGAAGAACCCGACCATCACGATGAACACGCCGACAGTCAGATCGCGAATGACGCCTGCGACATCCATACGGCATGATCGCTTGCCGTCATGCTCTCCACAACGGCTTCACTCATCGCCGCCCGAAGGCGCAGATGGTGGTCGCTGGTCGCGGCGACCTTAGCCATCGCGGTCTGCGGCGTCGCGGTCGCGTGGCAATCGACGGCGATCGGCGGCGCCGATCAATACAGCTACGTGACCGAAGCCGGGCTGCTCGGGGACGCGACACTCATACTTCGTCAGGACGTCGCGCTCGCCTCGCGATGGCCGGATGCGGAAGGGACGTGGACGCCGATCGGCTATCGCGTGGTTCAAGCCTCGCGCGGTGCGATCGCGCCGATGACCCCGCCCGGATTGCCCCTGCTCATGGCGGCACTCCAAACGCTGTTCGGCTTCTGCGGCGCGTTCTGGGTCGTGCCGATCTGCGCGGGCCTGACGATCTGGTGCACGTACCTCCTCGGCCGTCGCCTGTTTGGTCGCGAGGACATCGGCCTGGCAGCGGCGGTGTTCGTCGCGATCAGCCCGGCCTTCCTGGCTCACATGGTGTCGCCGCTCAGCGACGTGCCGGCCACGGCACTGGCGACGCTCGCGCTGGTTCTGCTCATCACTGAACAACCAGTTGCGGCTGGCCTGGCGACCGCAGCTGCTATCGCAATCCGCCCGAACCTCGCGCTGCTATCGCTTGCTCTACTCGCGTGGACCGCCCTCCGCGATGCGCAACGCCCGCGGCCCCGACACTTCTTCGCCAGGTCGACCGTCCGCACGGCGATAGCGATCGCCCCGGCGGTCGTCTCGCTCGCGTGGCTCAACCTCCACCTCTACGGCTCACTTCTTCAATCCGGCTACGGCGACGTGCGGGATCTGTACTCGTGGAGGCATCTCTGGACCAATGTGGTTCATTTCTCGACGTGGACATCACAATCCGATACGCCGATGGTGGCGCTCGCGCTGGCGTTCTTCGTCGCGCCTGCCCTGTTGCCGCCGGCGCAGATCCCGTTTGCGCGAGTACTGCTCGGCGGTGTCGTCGCGATCGTGATCCTGTCCTACGTCTTCTATCTGCCATTTGAACAATGGGGGTACCTGCGCTTCCTGCTGCCGATGTGGCCGGTCGTAATGGTGCTCACAGCGGCGTCAGTCATCGCCGTCGCGGACCGATGGCTGCCGCGTCACAGCCGGCATGCCGCGCTTGCCCTGCTCCCGGGCGTCCTCGCGTGGCACCATCTAGCGTTCGCGGCGCGCGAGCATGTCTTCTCGCGCTGGCAGGATGAGAATCGGTACGTCGACGTAGGACGGTTCATCGCGGCGACGACCGATCCCTCGGCGGTGTTTGTCAGCTGGCAGGAGAGCGGATCGATTCGCGTGTACGCGGACCGGCTCACCTTGAACTTCGCGCGGCTCGATCGCCATTGGCTGGACCGTACCGTCGACCGCCTTCGTGCGATGGGGCGGCGGCCGTACTTCGTCATCGAGGGATTCGAAGAGCAGGCATTCCGCGAGCGGTTCGGGGCGACCAATCGCCTCGGCTCGCTCGATTGGACGCCGATAGCCATCTATCAGACGCCGTACGTCGCCATCTACGATCCGGATGTCCGCGGACCCGGGAGGGCTCCCGTCGTCATCCCGGCAACGGCCGAACGATCCGGGCGCGCCTGTTTGCACCCGGCCATATGGCCGCCTCGCTCCCAATCACAGTGAAGCGGTATGCTTCCATCATGCTATCCACAATCGCTTTCCTCATCGCCGCCTCGCTGCTGTTCACCGTACCGCAACAAGCGGCGCCATCCGATCAACCAATCCGAAACTTCCTGAAGGTCTCGACCGACTTCTGTACTGGTGGTCAGCCGCGGCTGGAACATTTCGCGCAGCTCCAGGCGGACGGCGTCAAGGCGGTGTTGAACCTGCGGACGCCCGGCGAGCATCGCGCCGAAGAGGAACAGGCGGCCGTCGCAAAGGCCGGCCTCAAGTACTACAACATCCCCGTCGTCTACACCGCGCCGACCAACGAGCAGGCCGATCAGTTTCTCAAGATTACCGACGACCCCGCGAACCGGCCGATGTTCATCCACTGTACGGCGGCGATTCGCGTCGGGGCGTTCTGGTTGATCAGGCGCGTGGCGCGCGATGGGTGGACGTGGGATGCGGCACTCTCGGAAGCCCGGAAGGTCGGACTGATCAACGCGCCGCATCTGGAGGAGTTCGCGAAGCAGTACCTGGCGGGTCGGAAAACGGGAGCTGAGCGGTAGACCTCTATCAGGATCGGCCACGAAGACACGAAGACACAAAGCGATACGAGCCCTTCGTGTCTTTGTGCCTTCGTGGCAGATCGATCACGACGGGATTCGGTCCACACCCACCAGCTGCCACTGTCCGTCCTGATAGCGGAAGAACACGTCCATCGGCTTTTCCCACGACGGCTCGAGGGCTCCGACGCTGCTCACCTTCACGTGCACGAACGTACCGTCGCGCCGCGGGAGCGAGTGCGGCGCCTCGAGCTTCGTCGTGCGACCGACTGTTTCGCCGATGCGCGTGCTCTGCGCCGTCGCGTTGTCGAACCGGAACCACTCGGCGCGGTAACCGTCCGGCGCCTGCGCGACGTCGGCGTCGACGGCGGCGTTGCGGAACGTCAGAGTGCCGTCGCTGCTGAGCGCCGGATCCGCGATCGGGTTGATGGCGGTCAGATAGGCGCGGCCGATGGCATCGCGCCGCTCGGCGAGCGCCCGCACCAGGAACGCTTCCGACGCCGGATCGCCGAAGTCGCCGGCGCGCCACCGCTGCGCGCAGCAGTGCTCGGTGCTCAGCGCCATCAGCTTCTGCGCCGCCCAGAACTTGTCGTCGGCGCGCGCGTGCAGGAACGCCTGATTCGGCACCCGCGGCTTCCACGCTTCCGGATCGAAGTCGCGTTGTTCGCGGGCAGCCGGCCGATCGACGGCGCTTCGTAGAACGCTGGTCGTATGCCACTTCGGATAGGCGAATCCGAAGCGAGACCATCTGCTTGCCGATGATGCCCGGCTCGAGCAGGTACTCGCGAGCCCGCCCAGTAGTCCGCCGGCCCGACGCCGCCGCTGCCGAGCGCCGATCCGAAGTCGATCAGGTGATGGCGGACGAACGAGCGGCCGTTCTCGGTGACCAGCGTGTCGAGCGAGTTGATCGCCTTCGCGTCCACGTGATTGAGCCACGCGGCGAACACGCCGTAGCCGCGCAGCTCGCGCCGATGCTCGTGCGGCACGATGTCGTTCGGGATCGTCCGGCCGCGTGTCGAGGAAGCGGATGCGTCCGATCGGCTTGCCGTCGAGCGCCTTGCTGGCAACGACGCGGTAGGAGCCGTCGGGTTCGCGATCGGCGCGCCCGAGCAGCGTGTCGAGGTCGTCCGACGCGCATCGCGCGCTCGCTTGCCGCTCGAGCGGCGTGAACGTCGCGCCGTCGCCGACGGCCAGCTGCTCGCGGCGCATGTAGGCGATGTGGTTCTCCGGCACGTGGTAGCCGAGCGCCCACATCAGCTTCGTCACCGCGACCTCGGTGCCGGTGGCCATCCCGCGGTAGCCGCGCGGGTCGAACTTCAGGAACCAGCGCTGCCCGTTCGCGTCCTTGATCGTGAAGCCCGGCGTCACGCCGTCGCTCTTCGACGAGGTGATCGTCCACGTGCCGCGGCGCCGGACCGCTGGTCGTGTCCGGCCCCTTGACCACATCCTCGGGCGTCAGCGGCCGCGCGCCGGCGCGGTTGGTGAACCAGCTCGAATCCGGCACTTCGTCGACCGTGTTGACGTTCTGCGCGCGCACGCGCCGGCGCCCGCGCTCCGGTTGAGGAGGTTGTAGGTGAGGTCGACGAACAGGTTCACCTCAGCGGCTTCATGCTCGAGGCGTCCTGCGTGTCGCGCTCCTGCCAGATCGGGTCGTCGCTGGTAGAAGCGCGGCGAGGCGGCCGAACCGCCGATCGTCAGCGCAGCCGCGAGCGCGCCGGCGAAGGCGACTGCAATTCCGGTTCGTTGAATGGTCGTCATGACAGTCCTCTGTGCGTAGCGGCGTGACCCGCGTGTCCGCCCGGGCTCGACACATGGGTCGGCCCTTAGCATTTAGAAGCTCGGGCTGAACGAGAAGGACAGGCCCGATGCCCTCGCGGGTCCGCGCAAGCTCGATGCGCGTGAACGTGTCGCTGCGGCGTGTGCAACGTCACGCCGATGCCGTAGCGACGATGTTCAGATCCTGGAGATCGAGATCGCCGCACGCGCTCGGCGACCTTGCCGGCGTCGACGAAGAGCGCCATGTCCACGAACGGACCGGCGGTCCAGCGATACTCGCCGGTGAAGAGCAGGCGGTTGCGGTCGCGGAAGCGCCACGTCGAATAGCCGCGCAGCGTGTGGCTGCCGCCGAGCTCCGGCATCAGGAAGTACGGCACGTCGTGGCCGGCGGCCGCATCGGTCGTGGAGGCGGCCGCGCGAAGCGCGATCACCCAGTTCTCGCGCAGGAGCGGGATGAACTGCTGCACCTCGGCGTCGACGCGGCGGAAGCTGTTCGGCCCGCCGTTCGTCTCGCGAGTAGTCCGACCAGTCGACCCGGTAGAGGCCGCCGCGGCGCGTGTAGCCCGGCGACGTGCGCCAGTCGACCTCGGCGAACGCGTGGCTCCGTCGATAGGTCGGACTCGCGAGCGCGTCGAAGTCGACGGCGATCAGGTCGCAGCCCGCCACCGAACGCCACGAAGCGCGCGGCCTGCACGCGCGCCGACGCGCCGGCCGTCGCCGTGCGGTAGGCGAAGTCGCGACCGTCGCCGCTGGTCGTGTTGCCGACACCGTAGAACGTCACCGCCGGCGCGTCGAGCCAGTGTCCGCCCAGCTGCACGGTGACACGGCCGTTCGCGAATGTCGGGCAGGGCGAGCTGCGCGTCGACGACCTTGTAGTTCTTGACCGACCAGGCGGCGTGGGCGTTGAACGTGCCGGAGTCGCCGAAGCTGCGTGCGATAGCCCGGGCCGACGGCCAGACCGCCGCCGTCGAACGCGCTGCCGATGAACGCGTAGACCGGCCGCTCGGACCGGAGAGCGTTCTGCGCCATCTGGATGCGCCGCTCGAGCGTCGTCGGCTCGTAGGGACGGAGCCGCGTCGCCTTCTCGGCGCGCTCGGCGGCGAGCTGCGCTTCGCGCGTGTCCTGCGCCGCCGCCGGCGTCGCCAGCGCGACGACGGCAAGCGGCGGCCGTGGCCGTCGCCAGCCGACGCCACTGCGATCCGCGGCAGCATCCGGTTCGGATTGCAGGATGCGCACCGCAATCGCCAGCCACACGAGCGTCAGGACGATGTTGACGCCCGCGAACTGTGCGACGGTCAGGTGCAGCATGCTGCGTGCCCGGCGTAGACGACGGCCGCCGAGAGGACGTCGCCGCCGCGGACGAAGAACGTGTCGATCGCCTGCTTGGCCTTGTACTTTTCCTCGCGCGTCGTCGGCAGCCACAGCAGCTGACGCGCGGTGTTCATGATCGAGTAGTCGGTGGCGTTCTCGGCGGTCTTGATCCAGCGCACGAGCGACGAAGCCGACGCCGGCCGCGATGATGGCGTAGCCGCCGAGCGCGATGAGCGGCAGCGCGAGCAGCACGCCCGCGCAGCCCGCGATGCTTGACGAGCCGCGAGGTGACGAACGCCTGCAGCAGAAGCGCCGTGACGTTGACCCAGAACTGATAGTCGCCGATGAAGGCGCCGATGTAGGCCTGCTTGTTGAAGGCCGGGTCGGCGAGCGCCAGCTCCTTCACGTGCGCGCGTGAGCAGCCGCGCAATCAGATACTCGCCGGTGGTGTTCACGACGTTGAGCAGGACGATGAGCAGCGGCGATCAGCCGCAGGTACGGGTTGCGCAGCACCAGCGCGAAGCCGCCGCGGCCGCGGCAGCGCCGCGCTGCGGCTCGGCGGCGTGCGCGCGCTCTCGCGGCGGTTGATCCAGCAGATAGAGCGCCGACGCTCAGCGGCCAGCAGCACCGCCGAGATCTGCAGGATGACCTGCGGCGTGAGCCCGAGGCGGAACAGGCGCGCCGGCGACGAACGAGCCGAGCGGCGCGCCGGCCGTCATGCCGATCATGATGATCGGGAACAGCCGGTCGCCCGCCTCCTTGGTGTAGATGTCGTTGGCGAACGACCAGAACTGCGCGACCAGCGAGATGTTGAAGATGCCGACCCAGATGAAGAACGCGACGCCGACATACGGCACGCGCGCCGCCACCGCCGCCGCGAACAGCTCGATGCAGACGACGAAGAAGAGCGTGACGCCGACGAGCAGCTTCGCGCGGTCGACGCGCGAGGCGAACCAGCTGTAGAGCGGCACGAATCCCATCAGCAGCAGCGCCTGGCCGGCCGCCGCGTAGGACCGGACCTCGGCGCCGCCGCCGAGCAGGATCAGCGGCTCGCGCACGGTCTTGATGACCGAGTAGCAGACGAGCAGCAGGAAGATGTTGACGAGCATCAAGACGGCCGTCGTCGCCTTCGCCGGCGCGCACGTCGGTGAAGAGCGACAGGGCACGGTCCAGCCATCGACTTGTCCGAGCCGCTGGTTGTCTGATGTGTAAGTCGGGGCATTGCGTGTGTCATGCCTCTTAACGCGCTACCTGGGGCGAAACCCCGCAGAAAGTGCTGGCACCTGCCGTCCCGAAACGACAAGGGGACGGAGGTTTGCCCCCGCGGGGACGGAGGTTGCGCCTCGCGGGGACGGAGGTGCGGAGCCTAGCCGGCGACGAGGGCGGATTCGAGACCGAGATCGTCGGCGGCGAGCGGGCCGCTGAGTTCGACGAGGTGGCGTTCCCACCACACTCTGGCGGCAGTCGTTGTCCCAGACTGTCGGCGAACCGGCAGTGGCGCAGCTTCTCGAGCACGGCGGCCGCGTCCTGCGGCCGCTTGCGCCGGTTCCTTCTCGAGGCACGCCAGCACCAGCGCGTCGAGCTCGCGGGAATCGGCAGCTCGGTGCGCTGCGACGGCGGAATCGGCGTCGCCTGCAGGTGCTGGACGAACATCTTCATCGGCGTGTCGGCCTCGAAGACGAGCTGACCGGTCAGCAGGTAGTACGCGACGCAGCCGAGCGCGTAGACGTCGGCGCGCTGGTCGACGTCGCCGCTCGAGGATGACTTCCGGCGCCATGAACGCCGGCGTGCCCGGTCGTCGTGTGGGCGCCGGTCATCAGCGTGCTGCTCGATCGCCCGCTGGTCGTTGAACTTCACCAGGCCGAAGTCGAGCACCTTGACGAAGTCGTAGTCGAGGCCCATCCGGCAGACGTAGATGTTGGCCGGCGTGATGTCGCGGTGGACGAGCCCCCGCGCGTGCGCCTCGGCGAGCGAGTGGCAGACCTGCCGGAGCAGGAAGACGCGCGCGGTCGGCCGGCAGCGGGCCGAATTCGCGCACCAGCGACTCGAGGTCGCGGCCCGTCGAGCAGCTCCATCACGTAGTAGAAGGTCCGGTCGGCGGTGACGCCGAAGTCGAACAGCGCGAATCGTGTGCGGCGAGCTCAGCGCCGCCGTCGCCTGCGCCTCGCGCTCGAACCGGCGCAGCATGCTGTCGCGCCTCGGCGTCGCTGCCCGCGCCGAGCAGCTCCGGGCCGAACCAGCTTGATGGCCGCGCTGCGCGCCAGCAGCCGATGCCGCGCGCGCCACACCTCGCCCATGCCGCCGCGGCCGAGCAGCTCGACGAGGTGATAGCTGCCCATCTCCTGCGCCTGGCGCAGCCGGCGGCCGAGCCGCTGCAGCACGTGCGACGGCAGCGATCGCCACGACCGCGCAGGCGTAGTTCGGCATGAACAGCACGAACGTGTTGACGACCGACGGCACCGGCAGGCCGCGCAGGTGCGCGAGCCAGACGCCGAGCGGATCCATCGACGCCGCGACCAGCGACGTCGACCAGCATCTTGCCGCGGCGTCGTCGGCATGATCATCGACGACACGAGGATGACGACGGTGTTCCACGACAGCTGCCGATGCCGCCGTCGTCGGCCGGCGGTCGCGCCCAGGTGTTGAGCAGCGCCACGCCGACGGCGTTGAGCACGAAGAACACGAGCCCGGCGTCGGCCTTCGGTCTGCGGCGCATGGCGCGCGTACCGCACGTAGAGCGAACATCAGCCACGAGACGCGACGATGGCCACGACCTCGATGACGACGTTGGCCAGCGGAATCGGCGATGCCGACCGTGAGCGGACGGACGATCGTGTCCATCACCAGCCCGTACGTCCACAGGCCGGCGCCGACGGCGGCGCACACGGCGAGGCGCTGGACCTGCTCCGACAGCAGCGCGTCGGGCAGCCGGCCGATCCGGTCCCGTTGGACGCGTCCGGCGCCGGCGTGGCGAGCTGCGGTTCGATGAGCTTGTGCTTGGCCATGATTCTACTGATAGCCGCTGAATCGGCGGCGTGTCGACGACGGCGCGCTGCCTCAGCTCCTCGAGGTTCAGCATGATCGAGTGGTTCGAGCGCAGCAGCTCGGCGATCACCTCCTCGCGCGGCGCGCGCCGAGCGCGACACCGGCGCGCCGCTCGAGGAACGGCCACAGCCGCTGCGCGGATGCCGCGCCGGCAGCACGCCGTCGAGATACTCGAGCGCCGTGCCCTGCAGCTGCTCGTCGTCGGTCTGCAGGCTGCGAAACGCAATCTGCAGCGGCTCGCGCGGCAGCACCAGCGACAGCAGCGTGAACACGTGCGCGAGGCTCTCGCCCGCGCGGTCGCGCACGAACTCGTCGAGCGGCGACTGCGCTCGGCGTCGAAGCCGTCGAGCAGCCGGCGGCTTTCCCACACCGGCCGGCCGACCGCCAGCTTCGCGCAGCACGACCTCGAAGATCCGCTCGCTGTCGATCTGGACCCGCGGATTCTTCTCGAGGATCGACGGCGAGCGACCGCGCCGACTGGAACCGGACGTCGAAGCGCAGATCGTCGAGGCCGAGCATCAGGCCGTCGGCCGCGCGCTGCGAGACGCACACCGAGAACACGCGCGCCAGCCGGCGGCGGACGGCGAAGTCCTGATTCGGATCGATGCAGCGCGTCGACGAGCTGCCCGACGTGCTCCTCGGCGACCTTCCGCAGCGCGAACATCGCGTGATCGGCGACCGGATCCCAGGCCAGCAGCGGGATCACGTGCGGCACGAGCGCCGCCGTCAGCCCATCTTCGCGCGCCAGCACGTCGCACCACGCGGTCGCGGTTGCGCGAGCGCAGGCTGAGGATGTCGCGCATGTCGGGATCGAGCGACGCGGCGTCGACGGCGCACGCGCGGTCGCCGAGCTCGTCCGCCTTCGATCGCCGCGGCCGTCGCGAGCCGCTCAGGCAGGCCGGCTTCGCGAGCCGCGCCGGCTGTCGCGCAGCGGTGCGCGGTCGATGCTGACCGTCGTCGGCCGATCGGCTCGACGCCAGTCGCGCGGCGCGATGTCGACCAGGCTGTTCTCGAGCGTCCGATGTAGCCGCGGTTCAGCCGGCTCGCCGGCGATCAGCGCGCCCACCGAGCACGCGATCGCGAGCGACAGAATCGCCGACGACTGCGCCGCCGGCGCGAGCAGCACGGCGAGCCGCACGAGGCCGCCGCCGACGCGCGTCGCCGAGGCGATCGAAGCCGACGTCGATGAGCGACTTGGCGGCGCGCTTCTCGCGCGGCCGGAATCGGCGTGTAGAACAGCTCGTAGCCGGCGCGGAAGAGCGAGCTGCGGAAGACCGACTCGCCGCCGCGCGCCACCATCAGGCTGCCGAAGCCCGGCGCGACGAGGCTGCCGAGGCTGCCGGCCAGCAGGGCGCCGCGACGGCGTGCTCGTCGGTCACGGCCAGGCCGAAGCGCTCGAGCATCAGGCGCGGCTCGACGACGTCTGCAGGACGAACGTGAGCAGGCTCGTCGCCGGCGTAGTAGAGCGCGAAGAAGCGGAGCAGGTTGTCGCCGCGGCCGAACGTCTCGACCGCCTGCGCCTTGAACAGGTAGTCGACCAGCGCGGCGCCGGTCGTGCCGAGCAGCACGAGCGCCGCGAGGTTGCGCAGATACGGCGCCTCGGCCACCACGCGCAGCGCCGAACGCGCCGGTCGCGCGCTCGCGCTCGTCGTCGCGATCGGCCGGGATGCGCGTTGCCGGCGGTTGCGGAGCGCCAGGCGCCGGACGAGCCACGCGCTGCAGAACTGAAGAGCGGCGAGGACCGGCAGCATCGCCGGGACGCCGAAGATGGCGGCGACGCGCTCCGCGACGCAGCGCGCTCAGCAGGCCGCCGAGCGTGCCGGCGCCGGCAATCTGGCCGAACCGCTTCTTCGCCGTGCGCGGGTCGAAGCGCTCGCTGGCGATCAGCCAGAACCCGGAGGCGAGCAGCGGACCCGCGCCGGAGATGTGGAGGTAGACGAGCAACGGCGGCGGTCGAGCGGACGACTCGACCGGAGCAGCCACTCGAGCAGGAACAGCACGCCGCTGGCGGCAAAGAGCGCCGGCACCAGGGTCGCCGGCGCGATCCGGCGGGCGGCCCGGGCGTTCAGCGACGACCAGCAGGATGGAGACAGACCGACGTCGCGATGAGCATCGTCGGCAGCGCCGTGAAGTCCAGCGACGTCAGGAACAGCGCGTCGCGCGTGGCCTTGCCGCTGACGAACTGCGCCGTCACCGCGGCGGCGCCCACCATGGCGGCCACGACCGCCCCCGACGTGCCTTTGAGATCCTTGGAAAGGTTCATATCCAGTATCTCAACGCGCCATCCAGTCCAAAACCCCGCAAGACTAGGAGCGTGTCCGAGAGCAAGCGAGACACGCTCCTATGGGAGCCCGTTCAGGTATTACTCGGACGGGCTCCCAGGTAAACTATTTAGAATCACCTAAATGCCGTCGTCTCTCCACCAGCGCGCGAAGGACTGTCTTCTCGCCGCGCTGAGCGCCCCGCGGCGGATCGCGAGGCGTTTCTGGCGGATGCCTGCGGCACCGACCTCCGGCTCCGGCAGGAGGTCGAGTCGCTGCTGGCCTTTCACGCAGGAGAGCGACCGGCGCCGACGGCGGAACCTCGGCCCGACACGGTCGACCGGCCGATCGTTCGCGCCGGGCGACGTGTTCGCCGGCCGCTACCGGATGATCACGCGCCTCGGCCGCGGGCGGCATGGGCGACGTCTGGCGCGCCGACGACCTGGTGCTCGAGACGCCGGTCGCCCTGAAGCTGATCCGGTCGGCGCGCGACGGGCGCGGCCGCGGCCATCCTCAACGAAGTGCGGCTCGCGCGCCAGATCACGCATCCGGCGGTCTGCCGCGTGTTCGACGTCGGCGAGGCCGACGGCGAAGTGTTCTTCTCGATGGAGCTGGTGCGCGGGGAGGATCTGGCGTCGCTGCTCCAGCGCGTCGGCCGCCTGCCGTCGGAGAAGGTCATCGACATCGCCCGCCAGCTGTGCCGCCGGGCTCGCGGCCGCGCACGCGCAGGGCGTGCTGCACCGCGATCTGAAGCCGGCCAACGTCCTGATCGACGACAACGGCCAGGTCCGGATCACGGATTTCGGGATCGCCGTGACGCAGGGTCGACCCGCAGTCTGCACACGCTCGTCGGCACGCCCGGCTACATGGCGCCCGAGCAGCTCCTGCCGGGCGCGCCGCTGACCGAGCGCACCGACCTCTACGCGCTCGGCCTCGTGCTCTACGAGCTCATCGTCGGCCAGCATCCGTTCAGCCGATCGGGCGACGCGGCGCAGCCGACGCGGCCGTCGACGCTGGTGCCGGACGTCGACCCGCAGCTCGAACGGCGTCATCCTGCAGGCGCTGTCGCCGGACCCGCGCGAGCGCCCGGCAGTCGGCCGGCGCGATTGCCGCGAGCCTGCCCATCGGCGACGACCGGTCGTGTCGCGGCGCGGATCAGACCGTGGTGGCTGGCGGCCGCGGCCGTCGTCGTCGTGGCGGCGATCGCGCTCGTCGCGCTGGCGCTGCCGTCCTTCCGCGGCCGGCGCGCGCCGGCGCTCACGGAACAGGACACGATCGTGCTCGCCGACTTCGCTCAACACGACCGGCGAGCCGGTGTTCGACGGCGCGTTGAAGGTGGCGCTGGCGGTCGCGCTCGAGCAGTCGCCGTTCCTGAAGGTGTTTCCCGACGATCGCATGCCGCGAGACGCTGCGGCTGATGGACCGCCCGCCCGACGACACCGATCACGCGGCCGATCGCGCGCGAGATCGCGCAGCGCGAGCAGCTGAAGGCGCTGCTCGCCGGATCGATCGCACCGCTCGGCCGCAACTACGTGCTCGCGCTCGAAGCGGTCAACGCGCAGACCGGCGACGTGATGGCGCGCGAGCAGGTCGAGGCCACCAGCAAGGAAGCAGGTGCTGACGGCGCTCGGGCGGCGTCGCCTCGAGCTGCGCGAGAAGCTCGGCGAGTCGCTGGCCTCGATTCAGAAGTTCGACGTGCCGCTGCCGCGAGCGACGACGCCGTCGCTCGAGGCGCTGCACGCGTACGCGCTGGCGCTCGACAAGGGCAACGCCAATCCGCGGCTCGAGGCGATTCCGCATCTGAAGCGCGCCATCGAGCTCGATCCCAATTTCGCGCTGGCGCTGGCGCACGCTGTCGGGCGTCTACGCCAACACGAGCCAGACGGCGCTGGCGCCGGAGCTGTCGCGCCGCGCGTTCGAGCTGCGCGATCGCGTGAGCGAGCGCGAGCGCTTCTTCATCTCGTGGCGCTACTACCGCGACGCCACGCAGGACTGGGACAAAGGCGCTCGAGCTGGCGCAGGCGTGGACCGCGACCTACCCGCGCGAAGCGTTCGCCTTCAACGCCCTCGCCGTCGCGTATCTTTCCCTGGGCCAGCACGAGAAGACCATTCAACCTTTGCAACAGGCTATTCGGCTCGATCCCAAGTTTCTGCCGCCGTATACGAACCTGGCCGCGTCGCTCATGGCGCTGAATCGGTACGAAGAGGCGAAGGCGCTCCTCGACGATGACAACGCGCGACAGATGGGGTTCAGCGGCAGCCATCGCATCGCCTACCTGCTGGCGTTCATCGCCGGGGACCAGGCCGCGATGTCGAAGCACTTCGACGCGCAGGTCGGCATCGGCGTCACCAACGTGGCGTACGGCTGGCGGGCCCATGTCGCGGCGTACGGCGGACGGCTCACGGCGGCGCACGACGATTTCCGCCAGGGCGTCCAGATGGCGTCGCAGGGCGGCTTCAACGAGGTGGCCGCGCAGTTGACCATCGAGGACGCGGAAGCCCACGCGATCGCCGGCGAGTGCGAGGAGGCGCTGAAAGAGGTGTCGGCGGGCATCGGGATGAACCGCGACAACTTTTCGCTGGAGCGCGCGAGCCGCACGTTCGCCTTGTGCGATGCGACGCGCGAAGCTGCGGTTGTGACCGCCGAGCTCGAGCGCCGCTATCCGGAGGCGACCATCACCAATCGCGTGTCGCTGCCGGTGACGGCGGCGGTTGGCGCGATCCGCCGGCGCGAGTGGGCGCGAGCGCTCGAGATTCTCGAGCCGATGAAAGCATACGATCGCGCGGCGTGGTCGGAGTACTGGCCGGCCTACCTGCGCGGCCAGGCGCAGATGGGATTGCGGCGTCCTGCTGAAGCCGCGGCGGAGTTTCAGGCCATCCTGGATAGACGAGGCGAGTTGCCCGTATCGCAGCTCTACCCGCTGGCGCAGCTTGGACTCGCGCGCGCGGCGGCGCTGGCCGGCGATACGTCCAAGGCTCGCCAGGCGTACGACACGTTCCTGGGCTACTGGCGCGATGCGGATTCGACGCTGCCGGTCCTTCGCGAGGCGCGCGCCGAGCGCACGCGCCTGCCGTAATGAGATGCGCACGATTTTCGCCAACACGCTCGTGGTGAGCTTGTCGAACCACGAGCTGCATCGCCGGCTCGTCCTTCGACAGGCTCAGGACGAGCGGTGGACAGAAGCGGCACACTCAGCTCATTAGCGGGACGCGCGATGCCCACGAAACGGCCCGAAGCGGCCGAACTCTTTCCAATGATCTACGGCGAGCTGCGCCGGGTGGCGGGCCGCTACCTTTCGCGCGAGCGGCGCAACCACACGCTGCAGCCCACGGCGCTCGTGCACGAGGCGTGGCTCAAGCTCCAGCACGAGGACCGCGTCAAGCTGCACGGCCGGACGCACGGCCTCGCGCTGGCGGCCCAGGCCATGCGCCGCCTGCTCGTGGATCACGGCCGGCATCAGAAACGCGACAAGCGCGGCGGCGGCGTGGCGCCCATGGCGCTCGACGATCTGTTCAAGGCCGCCGACACCGCCGGCGTCCCGATCGAGGATCTGCTCACGCTCGAATCGGCGCTGACGCGGCTGGAAGCCGAGGACGCGCGCGCGGCGCAGGTTGTCACGCTGCGCTTCTTTTCAGGGATGTCAAGCCCGGAGGTCGCCGAACATCTGCAGGTGTCGGTGCGGACGGTCGAAGCCGACTGGACCTACGCGCGCGCGTGGCTCAAGCGCGAGCTGGCGGGCGAGAAGAAGTAGCCCCATACAGTAGTACGTGGGTCCGCCTTTAGGCGGACCTACAGCAAGCGCGATCGTCAGTGTAGGTCCGGCTAAAGCCGGACCCCACGTACCAACGATTTGCGGCTCTCGGAGCGCTACATCGAAATGGAAAGACGCGCTATCGAAGCTGCGCGTACTCGCGGCGGGCGTCCTGCAGCGGTTTGAGATCCGCGTCCGCGCCATCCCAGAACATGAAGAACGCGTCGTAGGCCTTGCGCGCCTTGTCGCGTTCACCGGTCAGCGTCGCCGCGCGGCCGAGGCCCAGGTGCGCCAGCGGATAGAGCGGCGAGTCGGGGGCTTCCCCGCGATGGCTCAGGATGGACTCGAACTGGGTCGCGGCTTCCCTGCCGTTCTTCGACGCCAGATACGCCTGACCCCTGAGGTACTCGGGCCAGAATTCTGAGCCGCGCGCGCGATCGAACGGCCGCACCGGCTCGAGCAGTGCGATCGCGCGCGCGCCGTCGTTGCCGTGCAGCGCGGACGCTGCCGCGATCAGCGGCAATTGAATCCGTTTGGTGAGCGTGGCGTCGGGAAGCCGATCGGTCAGCTCGGCCGACAACTTCGCCGCCTCGGCGTGCGCGCCGCACAGCGCGAGCGCGCGACCGGTTCGCTCGAGCGTGAAGTTGTCGCGGCTCATCGCCACCGCAGCGGCGGCCTCGCTTCGCGTGTCGGCGCACTGGCCGACGAGCGCATGGATTTCGGCATCGTTGGCCGCCCACCGCGCGGCGCTCTCGGTCAACTCCGCCTGTGAGCCGAGCTGCATCGCGCTCCGGAACTGCTCGTGCGCGGTGCGAACCCGTCCGTGGAAGGCGGCGGCCCGCGCGTCCCAGTCGGACGCCAGCACGACGTCCTTCAGCCGCCGCGCCGCCTCCAGCTCGCGCGTCATACCCGGCGCATCGTTTCTCATGAACGCCACGAGATACGCCAACCGCCGGAGGCTGACGAGATCGGGGCGCAGCGCCGTCGCCTCGACAATGGCCGCCGTCGCGTCGTCCAGCCGATTCACCACGATGAGCGTCGACGCCAGGTTTTCGATCGGCGCCGCAAACGTGGGATCGAGCCGCGCAGCAGTTCGAAAGGAGTCGAGGGCCTGGTCGTGCTGCGCGAACACCCAGTGCGACGCACCCAGACTGTTGAACGCGAACACTTCGCGCGGATACGTCACCGTCCAGGTCCGCGCCAGCTCGAAGGCCTTGTCCCAGTCCTGGGTGGCGTCGTGGTAATAGCGCCACGAAATGAAGAACCGCTCCCGCTCGCTGACCCGGTCGCGCAGCTCGAAGGCCTTCCGCGAAAACTCCGGCGCGAGCGCGGTGCGCCGCGCGTTGGCGTAGACTCCCGACAGCACGGCATGCGCCAGCGCGAAGTTCGGGTCGAGCTCGATCGCGCGCTTCAAGTGCGGAATCGCCCCGACACGCGCCACCAGCCGGTCTTCATCGAGCGCGAGCGCGTAGGAATGCAGCGCCTCGAGCGACGAGGTCGTGGCCCGCGGCAGCGGCACGTCGAACTTCTGCACCGAGGCGAGCGACTCCCCGAGCGTCGCGCGCAGCCGCGCGGCGGCCTGGCCGAGCGCCGCCAGCACGTCCTCTTTCTGCGTCACCTCGACCTGTTCGCGCGCCATCGTGTCGCCGGTCTGCGAGTTGACCGCTTCGATCGCGAACACGTAGTTGCGCCCGAGGCTGCTGATCGAACCGGTGATGAAGGCCTTGATCACCGCGCGCTGCGCCACCTCGCGCGCGACCGCGCGCGTAATGCGCTCGTCGGCCGAGCGGTTCATCAACCGGAGGACGTCGCGGACACGGTCGTCGGGATAGATTTTGATGAACGGCGACTGTTCCAGTGCGACCGCCAGCGCCACCTTCAGCGCGCCGTCGAAGACCGGTTCGCCGGTCGTGTTCATGAAATCGGCCAGCAGAATCGTGTCCTGCTCGGTCAAGGTGCGCGCGCCGCGCGGGCCGAACGGAGAGACGAGGGCAACGATAGCGACGACCGCTGCAGCGGCCACGGCGGCGGCAATCCAGTACCGGCGCGAGGCGGCGCCCCGCTTCGGACGCACGACCATGCGCGCGCCCATCTCCGCCGCCGAGGCGGGGCGATCTTTCGGATTCGGCGACAGCGCCTGCATCACTACGCGCTCGAGCTGAGGATCCACGCCCGGGACGAGCGTTGACGGGCGCGGCGACGGCCGGCCCGACTCCCGATCGAACGACTGCCGGCCGACGAGGAGCTCGTACAACACACGGCCGAGCGCGTAGAGATCCGTCCGCTCGGACACGGACTCGCCGCTCGCGAGCTGTTCGGGCGCCATGTACCCAGGCGTGCCAATCCCTGTGTTGTGGCCGGTCTGATCACGCTTGACGGCGATCCCGAAGTCCGTGATGCGCACGGATCCGACCTCGTCGATCAGGATGTTCGCGGGCTTGAGATCGCGGTGCAGGATGCCCTGCGCGTGCGCCGCGGCGAGCGCCTCGCACAGTTGACTGCCGATTTCGGCAACCCGTTCGGACGGCAGGCGGCCGACGCGATGGATGAGCGAGGCGAGATCCTCCCCCGGCACCAGTTCCATCGACATGAACACCTGATCGCCCTGCTCGCCGATGTCGAACACGCGGCAGATGGCGGGGTGCGTGATGCGCCGGGCCAGCCGCACCTCGTTCAGCAGCAGCATCCGGCCTTCCGCCGTGGCCGAGTGCATCAGCTTCAACGCGACCGGCACGCCGAGCACGAGATCGTCGGCGCGCCACACATCGCCCATCCCGCCCTGTCCCAGACGCGTGACCATCCGGTAGCGGTGCGCGAACACTTCGCCCGGGGCGAACGGCGCGG
The DNA here is from genome assembly GCA_963770995.1 of uncultured Acidobacteriota bacterium. Taxonomy (GTDB): domain Bacteria; phylum Acidobacteriota; class Vicinamibacteria; order Vicinamibacterales; family CAVVIG01; genus CAVSWN01. The sequence continues at coordinate 418,489 of CAVYRS010000002.1, forward strand.
TCTCGGATGATGTCGGCGACGGCTCCGAGAGATCGTCCTCGTCGTGCGCGGCAAGCAGCGATTCGACCTCGCTGCGAAGGTCGTCTTCCGCGCCGCACGCACGCCCGAGAAAGGCCTGGCGATCCGCCGCCGGCTGCTCCAGGGCGGCGAGGAAGAGCTCCTTCGCGCGCCCGTCGAACGATGACATGTAAGGGAACGAGTTTACACGCAGGTGGGTCCTGCGTCATGGGTGCAATCCTTTGTAATTCTGAACATGTTCAAACTTTTCCTTGACGACGGCCACAACGGCGCCTACTCTTTGAACATGTTCAAAGACTCCGCGCGGCCGCGCCGTGCCCCAGCGCGCCGCCAGCGAAGAGACGCGCCGCCAGATTCTCGAGACCGCGCTCGCCCTGTTCCGCGAGCGCGGCTTCGAGGAAACCACGATCCGCGACATCGCCGGCCGCGCCGGCCTGTCGCTCGGCGCCGCCTACTACTACTTCAAGAGCAAGGAAGCCATCGTCGGCGCCTACTACGACTACGTGCAGCAGGAACACCAGGCGCGGGCCCGCGAGGCATTCGCGCAGCGGCGGCGAGCCTCCGCGACCGTCTGCGGGCGGCGCTCCACACCAAGATCGACATCATGCGAGGCGGATCGGCGGCTGCTGCGCGCGCTGTTCCGCTACGGCGGCGATCCCGACCACGCGCTGTCCTGGTTTGGCCCGGCGACGCGCGAGCAGCGCCAGCTCAGCATCGACGTGTTCGCGGAGGCGTTGCGGGCGAGCGGTTGCCCGACGATGTGCGGGATGCGGCGCCGACACTGCTGTGGACGCTGCACATGGGCGTCCTGCTCTACTTCCTGTACGACAACTCCCCCGGCCAGCGTCGCACCCGAAAGCTGATCGACGCCGCCGTCGACTTCGTCGTCGACGTCAGGCGCCTGGCCACCTCGCCGCTGCTGCGTCCGATGCGGCGACGGGCATTCACGATCCTGCGCGACGCCGGCCTCCTCGGCACGTAACGGACCGAGGATGAGATGTCGAAAGCCACTCAACTGAAGGCGGCGCTCGTGGTCCTGCTCGTCGTGGCCTTTCTCGTGGGTGAACAGGCCAACAGGTTCACCTATCCACCGAGCTGGTTTTCCTTTGGGCTGTTGTCGTTCGGCATTCTCAACGCGCTCTTCACGCCTCCCGGGACCACCTGGGTCCGGGCCATTGCCATAGCCGCGACGTTGCCCGCGCTGGTATGGCCGGGCGGGCTCTTTGGCGTCGCGATGATCTTTTCCTGGCTGCTGTGGCCGCCGGCATTCATGGTTGCCTGGGCCCTTGCCCTTGCGCGCCACGACGCCGGCACGATCAGAGTCGAGCCTAGCGAGGCTGATGCCGCGGCGTCACGTGCGCGCATCGGCCTCGCGGCCGTCATCGGCGCCGTCGCGCTGGCGTCAATCGTGTATCGAGTGCTCTTCGCGCAGGGCCTTCAGCAGACAGCGGCGCTCTTCGTCGGCATCCCGGCGCTGCTGGCGATCGTTGTCGTGTTCACCGTTTCGCCACGATCCGCGATCGGGCGTCGCGTGCAAGGCCGTTACTGTCGGCTTGCTCGTGTCGCTGATTTTTCTGGGCGAGGGGATCCTGTGCGTGGCGATGTCGGCGCCGCTCTTCTACGCCGTCGCGATCGCCATTGCCGCCATCATGGAGGTCGCGCATCGGCGGCGCCAGAAATCTACAAGCGTCCTGTCTTGCATCATGGTGCTGACCCTGGTTCCCATGAGCCTTGAAGGCGTGAGCGGCCTCACGACATTCACGCGCGAGGAATCGATCAGCGCGACGAAGATCGTCCACGCTTCGTCGTTGGATGTCGAACGCGCACTCTTCGAGCAACCGCGGTTCGACCGCCCGCGTCCGCTCTTTCATCGTGCCGGGTTTCCAAGTCCGACCTCGACGCGAATCGAGCGTCACGCTGCCGGGATACGCTGGGTGATTCAGGTGCGCGGCGGCGAAATGCGGATCGACGGGATGGAGCCTCGCGCGGGCGACCTGGTGCTGGAGTTGGAGGATGCCCGGCCCGGGCTCGTTGCGCTGGCGCGCAATTTCCGACGACAGCCACATGACGCACTTCTTGAGGTGGCGTGAGGCGATCGTGCAGTGGGAGCCGATCGACGCGAACGACGAGCCGAGTCACCTGGACACTGCGCTACAGCCGCGACCTCGATCCCGTCCTGGTACTTCGGACCCATGGAACGGTATGCGGTAGGACTCGCCGCCGGCTATCTGATCGACGCGGTCGCCACGCCATGATCTTCGACGACCGCTATCTGCTCGTACGGGCCGCAGTCTCTCTACATCACCGTCACGCTGACCGGCGCGGTCTGGCTCTGGCGGCGGCCGTCCAGGCGCGTGATGTCCGGCGCGGTGCTCGCTTTCTTCTGGAACCTGCCGGCGGTGCTCGCGCTTCATCGTGGCCGCGCAACGCTTCGGCTGGTGGCACTTCGACGCGAGCGGCGGCCTTCTTCTCGGCATGCCCGTGGACCTCTATCTCTCGTGGGCGTGGCTGTGGGGCGCCGTGCTCGCGCTGGCGTTCCCGACGTGGCCGCTGATCGCGGTGATCGTCGTGGCATTGGCCGCCGATCTCGTGCTGATGCCCGCCGCGACGCCGGTCGTGCAGCTGGGACCGCAGTGGCTGATCGGTGAGGCGCTCGGGCTGCTCGGCGGCCTGATCCCTGGCCAGTTGCTGGCGCGGTGGACGTCGCGGAACGAGCGGCTCGCGGAGCGCGCGGTGCTCCAGGTGATGACGTTCGCAGGCCTCGTGCTCTTCGTTGTGCCGGCAATCGCGATCGAAGCCACCGCCAGCGCCTGGCGGAATCCGCTCGATCGGCCCGGCTGGCACGCTCAGCCTCATCGCGCAGGCACTCGCCTTGCCCGCGCTCTTCGGATTGAGCGCCGTTCAGGAATTCGTCACGCGCGGCGGCGGCACGCCGGTGCCGTTCGATCCGCCGCGGCGGCTGGTGACGACCGGCATCTATGCGTACGTGCGGAATCCGATGCAGCTCTCGGCGAGTCGTCTCGCTGCTGCTGCTGGGGCTCGTCATTCAAAACGCATGGGTCTCCGCTGCCGGTGTCATGGCGCACGTCTACTCGCTCGGCCTGGCGGGGTGGGACGAGGACGAGGATCTGCGGCGACGGTTCGGAGACGACTGGACCGCGTATCGGCGCGGCGTGCGCGCGTGGTGGCCCCGGCTTCGGCCGTGGCAGCGGACCGATCGCCCGGCCGCGCGACTCTTCGTCGCCGACAGCTGCGACATGTGCCGGCAGGTCGGTGAGTGGTTCCAGCGGCGCGGAGCCCGGCACCTTGTCATCACTCCGGCGGAAACGCACTCGACGGGGGCGCTCACGCGAATCACGTACGAGCCGGGTGACGGGAGTCGTGCCGCGGTTGGCATCGAAGCCGTGGGCCGCGCGTTGGAGCACGTGCACCTCGGTTGGGCTTTGATCGGATGCGCGATGCGACTGCCCGGCGTCCGCCAGTTCGTGCAGCTCGTGACCGACGCATCCGGCGGCGAGCCGAGACGGATCGGCAGCCGCCACGTCAGTTCCTGAGTGAGAGTTCGCGCTCGAAGCACAACCTATTACCTTCGCCGTAAACGCCCACGATCGACGTAACTCATGAAGGCACAACCTCGTCATGAGATTTCGTTGTAATCACGTTTCCGACGCGTCTCGTTCCCAAGGCCTCGGGTTTGCGTGTGGCTTCGAGCCAAATATCGCAAGGAGGTCCTGCATGAGAACGTTAGCGTTGGTGTGTGGTGTGGTCGCCTTGTCGGCCGCCTGCTCGCGCACGCCCACCTCTCCCGAGTACGTGGTGCCGTTGAGCTCTACGGCTGCAACACCAACGGCAGTGAACACAGGCGACCCGCTCAGCAGCACACATCTGAAGGGCGAGCACGAAGTTCCCCCGCGCGAGACGAATGCGCAAGGGCAGGCGATCATGAAGGTGGCCACTGACGGTCTGTCGGTCTCCTTCAAACTCATCGCGTCGAACATCTCCAACGTCGTCGCGGCTCACATCCACATCGGCGCCGTTGGCGCGAATGGACCGGTGGTCGTGTTCCTCTATGGCAACGTGCCCCCCGGCGGTGGACGCCACGACGGCATCCTCTCGGAAGGCACGTTCACGGCCGCGGATTTCGTGGGCCCGCTCACAGGCCAGCCGATGGCGAATCTGCTGGCGGCGATCGAGGCCGGCAATGCCTATGTGAACGTCCATACCAATGATGGTGTGGGCGACACCAACACCGGCCCCGGCGACTTCCCAGGCGGCGAGGTTCGCGGACAGGTCGCCGGGAAGTAGTCCGCGAATCCTCATTTCTTGCCGACACCGCCTCGACGACCGCCGTGCCCTTGAAGCTCGTCGAGGCTGACGCCGGTCAAGCTATAGCGTTTTTCGGATCGGTGTCGTACGTGGGGTCCGCCTTTAGGCGGACCTACCCGCGAGCGCGATCGTCAGTGTAGGTCCGGCTAAAGCCGGACCCCACGTACGACGATTTGCGGCTCTCGGAGCGCTACATCGAAATGAAATCCGCTCTAGCCCGCTCGCTCGAGCACATGCATCTCGGGTGGACGATCCTTGTGTGTGCGATCCGTCTGCCCGGGTCCGTCAGTTTGTGCAGCTCGTGACCGACGCGTCCGGCGGCGAGCCGAGACGGATTGGCAGGCGGCACGTGAGTTCGCGTCCGGTGCGGAGGTCTGAGTGAAGCTTGCACAGCGCGGCATGCCTCGCGATCCAAGCGCTGGACCCCCGGACACGGGCTTTGATGCGATGGGATTGTCGGTTGTTCAGGGCGTGAAACCGTGATCCTCACACCTGGCAGCACGGCACCCTCTATGTCGGTGACCTTGCCTCTGACGGTGTTGCTCGGTCCACGTGGTGGCCGCTTCGTCATCATGACTGGCCCAGGGTCACCGACCAACATCACCACGTCAATCGTAGCCCCTTGTGGACCTGACACGTTGTAACGATAAACCATGAAGCCGGATAGGTAGAATTGGACTATGCAGGACGTGGACGGCACTTTGACGGAGTACTCGCCATTCCCGTTTGTTGTGCCCGTAGCCACGATGCGGCCTGGATAACTCTGCAAGGCGGCTGGACCTGCCGAGTCCGCTCTAATTGATGGTCGCCGCTGCCGTTCAGCGTCACGCGCTTGGTTCTCCCGTTGCTGCTGCTCGGAGATTCTCGCAAGTCGATCCCGCTCCGCCAATTCTGCTACCGGACGCCTGCTTCGGTGACATGTACTCTGGCGTACCCATCAACATCCCGGTGTGCGTCAGGCGCGTGGCGCCTTCCGTAATGCGCGCGATACCCGAAATCTGCCAGAAAACAGTTGCCACTCTCGTCGAGCAGCACGTTGCTCGGCTTGATGTCGCGATGCACGATGCCCTTCGAATGGGCATAGTGCAGGGCGTCGCAGATTTGACGGACAGCCCGCTCGGTGACAGCGAATGACAGCGGTCGGCCATGCAACTGACCCGCGAGCGTGCCGCCATCAATGAGCGGCATCGCGAGGAACGTGTATCCGTCGCTCTCACCGAAATCGAAGATCGGGAGGATGTGTGGATGCTGACGTTGCGCGAGGATTCTGGCCTCGTGCCGGAATCGCTGCAGAAACTGGGGATCGTTGGTGAAGGATCGCGACAGGACTTTGAGCGCCACGTAGCGGTTGACGGCCGGCTGAAACGCCTTGTAGACCGCCGCCATGCCGCCCTCGCCGAGCGCGGTCACAACGCGATATGGTCCGAACTGCCGCCCGGCCAGCTCTTCCATTCGGGCAGAATGCCGCGCTGCTCTAGCAATGTCAACCGATTCTGTCGCCGAGATTCTTAGCGAATGGGATATCGTGCTTTCGCACAATTGAGACTTTCCAGAGGAGGAGCAGCGATGCGCGGACCACGAACGGTGACGTCTGTTGCGTTGGCGGCGCTGGCCATGGCAGCCCTCTTGGCTCTCCGAAACGGCGTGCACGCCCAGGCTCAGCGCGACGTCCTCGCCTGGGCACCGATGCCGACCGAGGCTGCCAAGTGGGTCCCGCCGCACCGGCCACATCTGAAGCTCTCCGAACTGCTGGCGAAGCACAAGGGTCAGCAGAACTGGACCGAGACCATCGTCAGCGATACGACGCTGCACGCCGACTACATCTCGATGGCGCCCGGCGCGAAGACACCGCGCCGGCTTCATCCTGATACGCGGGCGTGGTGGATCGTGCAGGACGGGCAGATTCGCTTCACGATCGAAGGTCAGGAGCCGTTCGTCGCCAGCAAGGGATTCCTGGTGCAGGTGCCGTACCGGAACGTCTACAGCATGGAGACGGTTGGCGACACGCCGTCGCTTCGCCTGGAGGTCAACATCGGGGGCGCCACGACGATGTATCCGGTCGACGAGAAACCGGCGCCACTACCCGGGTTCAATTTCGTCAAGGTTCGCATCAACGGCAAGGGCGCGTACGACGCGCGCAACAAGCCCTATGTCGACTTCAACGCCGTCGTCGCCGGCACCGATCAGACGCGCCGCTTCATTGCCGACGATCGCGCCGTCGCCAACATCATTCGCGGCAAGCCGCAGCAGCCCGGCCCGAACGACAAGGGGCACTTCCACCTCGAGTCGCCGGAGTTCTGGTTCATCCTCGAGGGTCAGATCCGCTACCGGATCGGTTCGCTCCCGGTCTTCCTTGCCGATCAGGGCGACATCGTGTACGTGCCCAAACAGACGTGGCATCTGGCCTCGCACGGCCCGACGCCGATGTCGACGCGGCTGGCGATGAACGGCTACCAGGATCTCCTGCACAACTGGGAGCCGACCGAGGATCAGCAGACCCGACGCTAGCGCAGACCGAAGCAGTACAGCCAGCCGCGCGTCCGCAGGTAGATCCGGCCGTTGGAGATCGCCGGGGTCGCGTAGATGTCGTCGCTCAGATCGCTGACGGCGATCGGCTCGAGGCTGCCGCCCGGCGCCAGGACGGCGACCTTGCCCCGCTCGCTGAGCATGAAGATCTTGCCGTCGGCCGCGATCGGCGATGCGTAGTAGTGATCGATCGCGCCCTTCAAGCGGCCTTGACCGATTTCGGCGCCGGTCTCGGGGTTGAGAGCGGTCACGATGCCGCCGTCGTTCACCATGTAGACGACGTTGCCGTAGACGATCGGCGACGGCAGTTGCGGCACGGCCTTGTGGTATTTCCAGCGCACGTTGGCGCTGGTCATGTCGCCGCGGCCGCCGAGACGAATCGCGAGCATGCCGTTCTCGCTTGCCATGGCCGCGCGGTAGTAATCCCACTCGTTCGAGGACACGGCGGCGTTCCCGTCGAGATCGATCCAGGAGCGCGCCCGGCCGTTGGGCAGACGCGCCAGCGTCACCACGCCGGCGGCATCGGCATACTGGCGAACGATGTCGGCGAACGGTTCGATCACCGGCTGCGAGCCCGGCTGATTCTGCGGTGTCCCGAACCCGTTGATGTACAACGTGTCGCCGCGAACGACCGGGGTCGACTTCATCTCGAAGCAGAGCCCGCCAACCCACCAGACCTTCTCGCCGGTGTCGGCCGCGTAGGACGTCAGCAGGAACGACCCCGGCACGACGATCTGCGTGTTCGCGCCCCGCGGGCCGCCTTCGCGCGCGCGCTCCGGCGGGCCGGGCGTATAGAGAATCGGCGTCGAATGGCCGCTGTGCGCTTCGGGGCGCGCTGTCTTCCAGCGCACGCGCCCGTCGCGCTGGCCGACGGCGATGATGAAGGATTCGGTGTTCTGATCGCAGACGAGAACGACGAGATCGCCCACGAGCACGGGCGACGCGCCCATGCCATACAGGTTGTTGAACGGTCCGAGCGGAAGCCGCCAGCGCTCGTTCCCTTCCAGGTCGTACGAAATCATCCCGAAGTCGGCGAAGAAGACGTACACGTTGGCGCCGTCGGTCGCCGGCGTCGGTCCTGCAGGCCCGTTCCGGTTGTCGAGCTTTTCCTCGCGCGGGCGCGGCGCATCGCGCTCCCACACGATCTTTCCCGTTCGCCGATCGAGGCAGATGGTCACGAGCCGGTTGTCTCGCGCGGCGGTCAGGAAAATGCGATCGCGGGTGAGTGCGGGCGACGAGTGACCGAACGGCAGCTCGGTCTTCCAGATGACGTTGGTCGTGGGGCCGAACTCGGTCGGCAGCCGTTTGCTCGCCGACACGCCGGATCCATTGGGACCGCGGAAACGTCCCCAATCCTCCGGATCCGGTGCATCCGCTGCGATCGCGGTTGTGAGGAGCAGCGCCGCCGCCAATGTTCGCATCATCGTGCTCGATCATAACTCTGTCGGTTACAGTAGCGATGATGCGTGGCTGGAAAAGGCGTGCCGCGGCGGTTCTGGGCGCCCTCGCCCTGTTGGTCGCGGTCCGGGCAGACGGCCCGGAGATTCGAGTCCTGATGTCGGGCGCGTTCACGGCGGCGTTCAACGAGGTCGCGCCGGAATTCGAGCGCGCCACCGGCAGCAAGATCACGACAACCTACGGCGGCTCGATGGGCAGCTCGCCCGGCACGATTCCCAACCGGCTGGCCCGTGGCGAGCCGGCAGACGTCGTGATCATGGCGGCATCTGCCCTCGATGATCTCGCCGCTCGCGGCCAGGTCGTCGCCGGCAGCCGCGTGGATCTTGCGCGGTCGGCGATTGGCATGGCCGTTCGCGCGGGTGCGCCCAAGCCCGATATCAGTTCCGTCGACGCGCTCAGGCGTGCGCTGCTCGACGCGAAATCGATCGCCTACTCCGCGAGCGCCAGCGGCGTGTATCTCTCGACCGAGCTCTTTCCGAGCCTTGGCATCGCGGATCAGATCGCCGCGAAGACTCGGCAAGTCGAAAGCGGACCGGTTGCAGTGCTCGTTGCGCGCGGCGAGGCCGAAATTGGCTTTCAGCAGATCAGCGAGCTTCGACCCGTCAACGGCGTCGACATCGTGGGACCGCTCCCGTCTGGCGCGCAGCGTGTGACCGTGTTTTCCGCCGGCATCGCCACGGCAGCGAAGCAGCCAGACGCGGCGAAACGATTGATCGCGTTCCTCGCGTCCCCGGCGGCTGCGCCCGCGATCCGCAAGAGCGGAATGGATCCCATGTGATGACGCGCTAACGAGTCCATTCATGCCGACAACCACACATCCACTGCCGTCCAGGTCGTTCGAAGACGCCGTCAACGCGTATTTCGATCGCGCGGCCTCGTTCACCGGGCATCCGCAGGGATTGCTCAATCAGATCCGCGCGTGCAACGGCCTCCACGCATTCCAGTTCCCGGTTCGGCATGCCGACGGGCACATCGAGGTCGTTCGCGCCTGGCGGGCCGAGCACAGTCATCACAAGCTGCCGACCAAGGGTGGCATCCGTTTCAGCCTGGATGCGGACGAGTCCGAGGTGAAGGCGCTCGCCGCGCTGATGACTTACAAGTGTGCTGTCGTCGACGTCCCGTTCGGCGGCGCCAAGGGCGCCGTGCAGATCGATCCGCGCACGACGCCGGTGGATGTCCTCGAGCGGATCACGCGGCGCTACACGCATGAACTCTCCAAGAAAAATCTCATCGGCCCGGGCCTCGACGTCCCCGCGCCAGACGCCGGCACCAGCCAGCGGGAAATGGGCTGGATCGTCGACACCTACGCCCAGCTCAACCCCGCGGCCATCGACGCGATCGCGTGCGTCACCGGCAAGCCGGTCACGCAGGGCGGTATCCGCGGGCGGACGGAAGCGACGGGGCGGGGACTCATGTACGCGCTTCGAACCGCATGCGCCGACGCGGCCGACATGACGGCGCTCGGCCTTTCAACGGGACTCGAGGGCAAGCGCGTCGTCGTGCAGGGCCTCGGGAATGTCGGCTATCACGCCGCCACGTTCCTTCGCGCGGAAGGCGCGCGGGTGATTGCGATCGCCGAACGCGAGGGCGCCATCCACGACGAGCGCGGACTCGACGTCGAGGCGGTCGCCGAGCATCGCACCCGCACGAAATCGATTCTGGCGTTTCCCGGCGCGACGGCGCTTGCGCAATCGAACGCTGCGCTCGAACTGGAGTGCGACGTACTGGTGCCGGCGGCGCTGGAAAACCAGCTGACCGGCGACAACGCGCCGAACGTCAAGGCGAAGATCGTGCTGGAAGGGGCCAACGGCCCAACGACGCCCGCCGCCGACGAGGTCTTCCGGCAAAAGCGCACGCTGGTGATCCCCGACATCTACGCGAACGCGGGCGGCGTGACGGTTTCGTATTTCGAGTGGGTGAAGAACCTGTCGCACGTGCGGTTCGGACGGCTCGAGCGTCGCCTGCAGGCCGCGACCAGCGCACGCCTGCTCAGGGCGATCGAGACGACGACCGGCAAGACGTTCAACGAAACCGAGCGCGCGGCGCTCGTGCCGATCACCGACGAATTGACCATCGTCAACTCCGGGCTCGAGGACACGATGACGCTGGCCTATCAGGCGCTCCGCGACGTGCTCCGGGCGCGACCCGAGCTGGGCGATCTGCGGACCGCGGCATTCTTCGTCGCGATCGAGAAAGTCGCGCGCTCGTACCTGGAGCTCGGGATTTTTCCCTGACGCCCGGGGGGAGTCCCGTCTAGCTTCGCAGTAATTGCGCCGGCTGCACGCGCCGCACGCGCAGTGCCGGCAGGCACGCGGCGGCAATCCCCACAACCGCAATCAATCCGTCGCCACGCCAGTCGTCAAGGCGTCGACCGAGCCGATGTTCTCCATCGATCGGCGCGAGCACCGCGCAGAGCGCCGCACCGCCGGCGAGCCCGGTCACCGCGCCGAGCGCCAGATCGCGGGCGGACTCCAACAGCACCAGCCTCACGACGTCGCCTGGCGGCGATCCGAGAGCCAGCCGCACGGCAAACTCCTTCGTGCGATCGATCACACCGCGATAGGTGACGCCGGAGATGCCGACGGCGGCGAGAACGAGACCGAGGATCGCGATGATGCCAAGGACCATCGTGCGAAAACGCTCGGGAGCGGTCGATTCCGTCACGAATACGTCCATCGGCTTGCACGCGGCGCAGCGGCAGCGTACCGTCAATCTCCTTGAGCACTCCCCTGACCGCCGGCGCGATCGACGCCGGGTCAACAGCGGTGCGGATCACGAAGGCGACGGGCACGTTGGAGTTGTTGTTCTGCGCCCACGGCAGATACAACGTCGGCTCCGGCGCCTGGGTCACGCTCACATCGAACACATCGTCCACGACGCCGACCACCGTAACCGGTGGCGGGTTCAAGATGTTACGAAGCAGGATCTGACCGACCGGATCACCAGCGGGCAACAGGCGCTCCGCGAACTGCCGGCTGACAATCGCCACCTGCGGCTGATCTGCCACATCGCTTTCGACGAAGGATCGACCGCGCGTGACCTTGATCTGCATGGTCTTGAAGTAGTCCGGTGCTGACGCGCCGGAACTGCACCGTGTGCGGTTGGCGATCCGGCGTCGGCCGGTCTTTGACGTTGCACCAGCGTTTGATACGAGAACCCCGGCACGAAGTTGTTCTGCGTCGTGCTCGCGGCGATCACGCCCGGCAGCGCACGGATCGCGATCGAGCATGCGCGCCACCACGGCCGCGCGCAATTCAGGCGCCTTGTATGCGGCATCGGGCAGCCGGATCTGCGCCGTCAACACGCCCGCTGATTGATACCCGGGGCTGCGCTGCGACAGATCGCGCAGACCCTGCACGACGACCGCTCCCGCCATCAGCAACGCCACGCACAGTGCCACCTCGATCGAGACCAGGGTGCGCTGCAGCCGGACGGCCCTCGGGGAGCCGGTCGTGCGGCTGGCGCTCGCGGAGATCGCCCCGGACATCTGGCCGCGCATCGCCCGGATCGCCGGGACGGCCGATGCGCCGACGGCCGTCAGCATCGCGACGACGACGCTGAACAGCTGCACGCGCCAGTCGATCTCGACCGCCCCGACGGTGCGCGCCACGGTTGGATTGATTGCGAGCAGCGCGGGAGCGGCCGCCGATGCGAGCAGCAGACCGGGAATCAGTCCGCTGACGCACACGATCAGCAGTTCAGCCAGGTGCATGCGCAGCACGTCGCCTCTGGTGGCGCCGAGCGCCAGTCGAAGGGCGAGCTCGCCGGAGCGCGCAATCGCCTGCGCCGAGTTCAGGTTGGCGATGTTCACGCACGCGATGAGGAGCACGAACGCGGCCGCCGCCATCAACATCAGCAACGGCGCGCGCATCGACCCGTATTGCCACTCGCGGGCCGACTCCACGCCGAGCAGCCAGCCGGTGTGGGTACGGGGATACTCCTTGGCCAGTTGCCGATTGAACGAGGCCAGTTCCTCTCGCACTTGCGCGATGGTGGCGCCAGGCGCGAGCTCGGCGACAGCCTGGACCGACAGCGGCGGCGCGCGCGGCTGCGGCTCGGGGTTGGCATAGAGCGGCGTCAAGATCTGCGCGTCCATGAACGGCACCGCGAACGTCGGTGCGAGGATACCGATGATCGTGTGCGGCTGGTCGTCAATCACGAGCGCCGAGCCGAGGACACTGACCGCCGCCCAACGTCTCGCGCCAGTACCGATCGCTGATCACCGCCACGAACTGTCCCGGCTGTCCTTCGCTCTCGAGAAACAACCGCCCTTGAGCGACTGGGGCCGCCATCATCGAGAGCAATCCGGTGGTCACCGCCGCGGTCGGCGCGATCGCCGGCTCCTGGTTCATCGTGATCACCCGTTCCGAGAGAAAGTAGCCCTCGAGCCGCCCCAGCGTGCGCGTCCGTTCGCGAATACGCGGCACCTCCATTTGCTGCAGCGGGTTTCGCTGCGGCGCACCCGTCGTCCCGGGTGGTTGACTGAATAGATGGACAACCTCGCCCTTCGTCGCAAACGGCAGCGGCCGCAGCATGGTCGCGTTGACGACGGCAAACATCGCCGCGTTGGCGCCGAGCACCAACGTCAAGGTGCCGGCACACGCGAGGAAGTACGCCTTTCGTTGGAGCAGCGAACGCCAGGCCTGCCGAAGGTCGCGCGCAAATGTCAGCATGGTTCGACTCTAGTCTTGGATGATCCGGCGACACCGTGCGATTTCTGCATCGATGTCATGAATGGACTTCACGACCCGGGGTTCTCAGCCGAGCTCAACGAGGGCATCAACCAGGCGGTCGATGTCGGATCTGGTCGAATACACATACGCGGAGGCGCGCGCCGCTGCTGACACGCCGAATCGCTTCAGCAGCGGCAAGGCAGCCATGTCGCCGGCGCGAATGGCAATGCCTCGCGCATCCAGGGCCTCCGCAATCGGCAACCGGCGACTTTCCCTCAATCGCAAACGTAAACACCGGCACGCGATTCTGCGCCGACGATGAGCCAAAGATTCGCAGGCCCTTCACCTCACGCAGTCGCGCCAGACCGTGGCGCACCAGATCCTGATCGTGACGCCAGGTCGCGTCTTTGCCGATCGCCGTCAGGACGTCGATCGCCGCCGCCAGCCCGACCGGCCCGGCGACATCCGGCGTCCCCGCCTGGAACTTGAGCGCGCCGTGCTCCATCGCGGCACGCTCGAAATCCGCTTCGTGGGCCATGTTGCTGCCCACGTGGTAGGCAGGCATCGCGTCCAGGAGCTCCAGACGGCCCCACACGACGCCAGTCGCCATTGGACCGAGCATCTTGTGACCGGAGAACACGTAGAAGTCGCAACCCAGGTCCTGCACGTCGACGTTCACGTGCGGCACCGACTGCGCGCCGTCGATGACGACCCGCGCACCAGCCTGCCGGGCCACCGCGCAGATTTCCTTGGCGGGATTGACCAGCCCCAGGACGTTTGAGACATGGCTGAACGCGATGAGCCGTGTCTTCGACGAGGTGAGCTGCTTCAGTTGATCGAGCCGCAGCCGGCCGTCGTCATCCACGTCGACGACCCGCACCGTCGCGCCCGCCTGCTTCGCGGCGCGCGTCCACGGCAGCAGGTTGGAGTTGTGTTCCGCAATCGTGAGGATCACCTCGTCGCCCGGGCGGAGGTTCGCAGCACCCCACGTGCTGGCAATCAGGTTGATTCCCTCGGTCGAGCCTCGAGTGAAGATCACTTCGTTTGGGCTGGGGGCATTGATGAATCGCGCCACGGTCTGACGCGCCGCCGCCAGGCGGGACGCCGCCCGACGAGCGAGCGTGTGCACCGGCGCCGGGTTCGCATTGTCAGTGGCGTAGAAATCAGCCAGTGCGTCGATCACCGCCTGAGGGCGCAGCGTCGTCGCTGCGCTATCCAGGTATGTGAGAGGCCGTCCGCCGATCTGCTGACGGAGTGCGGGAAACGACGCTGCGCTGGGCGGTTGCAGCGGGCGGCCACCAGCCGACGAGAGCCGATGAGGTACGGCAGCGACGGCACAGAGCGAGAGGAAGTCGACGGCGATCCAAGTCTGCTCATTGTTGAACTGTAACTACTGTTACATCATACTGTCAACTTGTTACATCTGCGGCATGTCCATCGGCGCGCTATACTGGGCAACAGTAGTTACACGACGCATGCCGAAGCCGAACCGCCACGACCAAGAACATCAACCGCGCGCAGCCCGTGCCCAGCGCCAGTCCGCGGCGGTGGTTGATCCTGGTTCACCAGCTTCCGCCACTCCCTTCGAATCTGCGCGTGCGCACCTGGCGCCGCCTTCAGGAACTGGGAGCGGTTGCCGTCAAGCAGTCCGTCTACGTGCTGCCGGACAGCGCCGAGTCACGCGAAGACTTCGAGTGGCTGAAGGTCGAAATTGAAGGCGCCGGTGGCGAGGCAATCGTGTATTCGGCCGATCATGTCGATGCGGCGGCCGAGGCCGCGCTGATCGACCAATTCCGTCAGCGTGCGGCAGCAGGCCTACACGGAACTCGCCGGCGAACTGCAGCGGATTCAGCGCGCGCGAGCGTCTCGACAGGCGCCCTCTGGCCGACGTCGCGATCTCGCGCGCTATCGAGAGCGGTTTGCCGCCATCGAGCGCGTCGATTTCTTCGGCAGCGCCGGACGCGATCGCGTGGTGACGCTGCTTGCCGACCTGGAAGCGACGGCTCCGTCCGCCGCCAAGGGAAAAGGCCCACCACCTGCGAGCGGTCCTTCCGAGGCGGGCCAATACGACGGCCGCCTCTGGGTGACTCGTCCGCGACCGGGCGTCGATCGGATGGCCTCGGCGTGGCTGATCCGGCGATTCATCGATTCGAACGCGCGGTTTGGATTCATCACCGACGTCAAGACCGCCGGCGATGCGCTTCCCTTCGACATGTTCGGCGCAGGTTTCGGTCACGAGGGGGATCGCTGCACCTTCGAGACGCTCGCGGCCCGCTTTGGCATCCGCGATGCCGCGGTCGCACGCATCGCTGAAATCGTGCACGACCTCGATCTCAAGGACGGCAAGTTTGGCGCGCCGGAGGCGGCAACGCTTGGCATCGCGATCGATGGCTTGCAGCTGTCGTCGATGGACGACAGTCTGCTGCTGGATCACGGCATGACCCTCTTCGAAGCCCTGTATCGGTCGTTCGGCCAGTCGATCCGACCGTCACGCCCTCGCTCAGTCGTGACCCGCAAGCACAAAGGCAGGCGAGCGAAGTAGACGCCTCAACGCACGGCCCTATAATTGGGGGGTGGTGGGGCTCGTCATCGAGTTCGGCTCACACGAGTTCGAAGTGAACACAGGCACGTTACGCCGCGGGGGCGAACGTTGCGACCTGCAGTCCCAGCCTGCGCAACTTCTGGGGCTCCTGCTCGAACAGGCCGGCACCGTCGTCACGCGTGACCAGATCCGCGCAGCGTTGTGGCCGGACACGAGCGTTGCCTACGACCAGAGCATCAACTTCGCGATCCGGCAGATTCGCGTCGCGCTCGGCCCCGACGCCAACCTCGTGCAAACGGTTCCACGACGCGGATACCGATTCGTCGGAGAGATCGTGCGTGCTGAAACCCGGAATCGGGAATTCGGGCGGAATCGGACGGCCGTTGCCGCCGCCGTGTTGGCTGCCATGGCCTCAGGGTTTGGCGTGGGAATCATCGTTCGGGACGCGCCCGCCGGTCAGTTCGTCTACGACCACCTCGTCCACCTCGATCGGTGCCCGTACGTGCGCATGATTCTGCCGATCCTGCGCAACTCATAGGAACTCACAACATCTCATCGAACCGGCGACCGTGACGCGCGTCTGCACCGGCATGCGTCGCATCTTCAGAAGCCTGCGCGGCCACCTCGGACTGACCTTAACCATCGTCGGCACGTTGACAGTCGCGCTCGCCTTTGCGATCGCCAGCGTCGGCATCCTCAACGGCCTGCTGCTGCGCCCGTACCCCTATCCCAACCTGCGGCAACTCCTGCTCGTGCGCGACGCCAAGCCGCGAGACGGGGCCCACCAGGGCCGGGCGATCGCGGTTGCCGACTTCCTGGACGCACGCCAGAGCGTGCAGGCGTTCGCGTCGCTGGTGGCCTGGCGGCCGCAGCCCCTCGTGGTGACGAGTCCGGGCGCGGAGCCCGAGCGCGTGCAGGCCGTCGCCGCCACGGCGAACTTCTTCTCGACGCTCGGCGTCACTCCGATCCTCGGTCGACCGTTCACGCCTGACGCCGACACCGCCGGCCGCGACGCCATCGTCGTGTTGAGCCGCCGCTTCTGGAACAGCCGGTTCGCGGCGCAGCCATTGGTCGTCGGCCGCGAAATCGGCCTCAACGGGAGGCCGATGACGATCATCGGCGTTATCCGGGACGAAGACTGCTATCCGCCTGGCGTCGATGCGTGGATCCCGCTGGTGTTCGCGCCGTCGGAAACCACCGAGCGCGCCGCGCAGCGCGTGTCCGCCATGGGGCGACTGTACGATACGTCGACAGCTACCGAGGCCGCAGGACAGCTGACATCGCTCTCTGCGCGGCTCGCGACAGCGTATCCATCCACCAACCGCGGGCGCGGCTTCGAGTTGCTGCCGCTGCAACGCGAGCAATACGAATTCACCGCGCCGCTGTTTCTCTTCGTCCTGGCCGGCGCGGCGCTCGTGCTGCTGCTCGCGATCGTCAACGTGTGCAATCTGCTGGTCGCGCGCACGCTGGATCGGCGCCGCGAGCTCGCGGTGCGGGCGATGCTCGGCGCGAACGCCGGTCAGGTCGCAGGCCTGGCAGTCGGCGAGGTCCTCGTGCTGACGATGGGCGCGACGGCGTGCGGTCTGTTCGGCGCCGCCGGCGTGCTCAACGCAGTCCGCGCCAGCCTTCCAGACGGCATTGCACGCTGGTTCGCCGGCTGGTCGTCGCTGCGCATTGATTCCACGGCAACGGTCGCCGGAGCAGCCGTCGGACTGCTGGTTGGGTGCGTGATCGCCGCAATCGTCGGCATCACCAGCCTGCGAGCGGCACGCGAGCGCGCCGGCAGCGCGCGCGTGACGCGCCGCGCCACGTGGGGACGCCGTGCACTGGTGGCCGGCGAGGTGAGCCTGGCCGCTGCGCTCCTGCTCGGAGCGTCCGTCATGGTCGCGGGCTTCAACCGTATTGCCGCCGCATTCGAAGCCCTCGGGCCGGCGCGCCTCTTGAAGTTCACGCTCACGCTCCCAGAATCCCGCTACCCCGATTCGGTGCGCGTCGCAGCCTTTCACACTGCGCTGCTCGATCGCCTGCAGGCGCTGCCGGATGTCGAGAACGCGGCACTGATTCGAAATGAGCCTGCGAGCAATGTGCCCAATCCAATCGTCGTCTTCCAGCGCGATGACGCTCCGGCGCTTCAGCCGAGCGACATGCCGAGGATCGACGTGGAGGTGGTCTCACCGGCCGTGTTCACCACGCTGCGTCTGAGCGTGCTCGGCGGTCGTCCGCTCACGGACGGCGACGGTCCGGATGCCGCGCGGGTGGCGGTGGTCAGTCAGGCAGCGGTCCGGCGATTCTGGCCCGATCGCGATCCCATCGGAGCAACCATTCGGCTCGGGACGGATGGGCAGTCCGTCCGCGTCGTTGGCGTTGTCTCGGACTTCATCCTGAACTGGTACAACCCGGAGATGCGGCCGGTCCTCTTTCTCCCGGCAGCGCAGTCGCCCGCGCGAACGACCTCCGTCCTCGTACGAACGCGAACGGATCCGCTGACGCTGGCGCGCCCGATCCGCGCGGCCGTCGCGCAACTCGACGATCGGCAACCGCTGACGGAGCTCGAACCGCTGGCGACGACGATCGCGGATTCGCTCTCGCCGATTCGCGTCATCGAGCGGCTCCTGCTGATTGGCGCCGTTCTGGCCTCCGCGCTGGCCATGCTCGGGATCTACGGAGTGCTGGTGCAGTGGGTCGGCGCGCGGCAGCGCGAGCTGGGCGTGCGGTTCGCGCTCGGGGCAACTCGAGTCGCCATCGCACGGCTCGTTCTACGCGAGACGTTCCTGACCGCGGGGGCCGGAATCGTGGCCGGGCTCGCGCTGGCGATCCTGCTCGTTCGCCTTGCGGGCCGCGCCCTGCTGGGCGTTCCGTCGGTGGACGTCGGCGCGGCACTGGTCGTGGCCGCGGGCGCGTTGGCGCTGACGATTGCCGGCTCTCTCGGACCGGCCCGCCGCGCCGCGCAGGTCAATGTCGCCGAGCTTCTTCGGTTGGAATAATCGTTCGATCCGCGATCGCCGTAGCCTCCGCGCGATCGTGCGTCACGAACACCATCGCGAATCCCAAGGTGCCCCGAAGCTCGCTCAGCGTCGTCCGCATGTCCTGTCTGAGGTCGGCGTCGAGACTCGAGAACGGTTCGTCCAGCAGCAAGAGGGGCGGTCGATGCACCAGTGCCCGCGCAAACGCAGCCCGCTGCTGCTCGCCACCCGACAACTGATGGGGATGTCGATCGCCGAGTCCTTTGATCTGGACCAGCGCAAGCGTCTCCTCGATCGTGCGACGCCGTTCGACGCGTTCGGCGGATGGCGCCGCGGATGTCAGCACGAAATCGAGGCTCTGCGCCACGGTCATGTGCGGCCACAACGCCAGATCCTGGAACACGAAGCCGATGCGCCGCTTGTGCGGCGGCACGACGATCGCCCGGCCACGCGTCGCATGCTGACCCGCAATCCATACATCACCTGCATCGGGCACGTCGAGGCCGGCCACAATCCGCAACAACGTCGTCTTGCCGCTCCCGCTTGGTCCCACCAGCGCCACCGCCTCGCCGGCGCCCACTCTCAATGTGACGTCGTGCAGGAGAATCCGTGCGCCAAGGGCCTTGCGGATGCGATCGAGGCGAAGCGCCTCATCCACTCCGCGGCCTCGAGCGCGATGCGTACGCGGTCGCTATCAAGAATGGAAACGCCACGACGCTCGCCTGCACCAGCGCCAACGCGGCGACCTGTTCGGTTGGCGCGTTCGCGATCAGCGTAAAGACGTGAACCGGATATGGCGCGTGTCCCGGTGGGGCGACCAGCACGCTGGCACCAACTTCGCCGAACGCGAGGACGAACACGAGCACCCAGGCAACCAGCAGCGACGTCGCAAGTTGGGGCATCACAATGTGCCGCATCGTCCGAACCCAGCCTGCGCCGCTCATAGCCGCCGCGTCTTCGCTGGAGCGCGGCACGCGCCGGACCGCCGCGCCGACAATCAGGGTGGCAACGGGAATGAATCGTGCCAGATACGCGATCACGACCATCGCGGCCGTCCCGTACACCGCACCGCTCCAGCCGGGGCGGTTCCACAGGTCGATCAGCGCAACGCCGACGATCGTGCCAGGCACCGCGAACAACGCGATCAACCCGGCGTCCGCCCATCGCGCACTCGGACGAACGGACCGGGCACGATGATACCCAAGGACCAGCGCTACTCCACCTGTGGCCGTGGCGGCCGCGCTCGCGAGCAGGAGCGACTCGCCAATCGCCGAACCCGATCGAGCGAGTCCCTGCCGGATCACGGCAAGGCTTCCGGCTTCCGCGGCCAAGACGCCAAACGGCAAGACGACGGCGATGCCGAACACCGCCGACAACCGCACCCGCGCCGACCCATCCGAGCCGCGGCATTGAGATGCCGATTGTCGGCGATACGCGGCTGGTGGTGAGCACGGTCCTGCCAGTGGACGCGATGAGATATCCCACGAGCAGTGCGACGGCGAGCAATGGGAGCGCGAGCGCGGTGGCCCGCGATGCGTCGTACAGCGCGGCAAAGGCCGTGAACACTTCGGTGGTGTACACGCGCTGACGAAGGAGATTCGGCACCGAGTAATCCGAGAGCGCAAGCACGAAGGTCAGAAGCGCGCTGCTCGCGACGGTTGGCCACAGGAGCGGGATGGTCACCCGCATCAACGCCCGCGCCGGCGACGCCACGAGCAGCGCCGCCTCCTCGAGCCGCGATTCGATGCGCCGCGACGCAGCCTCGGTCGCGAGCATCGGAATGGGATACAGGGCCAGCCCGAGGACAATCACGACGCCCCACGGACTGTAGGTCAACCCGGAGAGGACATCTGATCCAAGCAGGCGCGTCGCGATGCCCGCGCTGCCGCCCATGAAGATCCACGAGAGGCCAAGGGCATAGGTCGGGAGCACCACCGGCATGGCGAGCGCGAGCCGAACCGCAGGTCCGGCCGGGACCGGCGCGCGCGCGAGGAGAAACCCGAGAGGCGACCCAATCAACGTGGCGATCAGGGCAACGCCTGCAGCGATTCGCGAACTGTTGACGAGCAATTGGAATTGGCGCGCGTCGAGCACCACGCTTCCGTAGGCGTCCCATCTGCTGGTCAGCGCCGGCGCGACGAGGAGCAAGACGAGAGGCGCAATGCAGCACGCACCGAGGATCGCGAGGGCTCCGGCAAACGCAACCCGGCGGCCCGAAGGCATGCCGCTCAGAGTCCCAGAATGCGTTGCAGCCGCGCCGTCACATCCTCCACACGGCCCGCCGCCTTGGCGTAATCGAGCGTCATCGGCTTGAACGTCCCGATCGCAGGAAGGTTCCTTGGACCTGGAACGCCTGTATGGAGCGGAATCTGCACGGCCTCCGATTCCGCGAGCGCGCGTTCGACGTCAGGGGACAACAGGTAGTCGATCAGCTTCCTGCCTTCATCGGCATGCGGTGCGTCGGCGATCAACGACACCATGTTCGGCATGACAGGAACGCCGATGCCCTCGCGGTCCGGCAGCACCATCGCCACCGGCTGCTTCGCCTCCAGCGCGACATTGACATCGTCGGTATCCGTCAACCCGACTGACACCTCCCCGCGAGCGACCATGTCCCGCACGACGGAGTTGCCGTCGACGATCTTGACGTCGTTGGCCTTCAGCGCGCTGAAGTAGTCGTCCATGCGCTGGTCGCCGAGCTCCGCATACAGGGCCGCAACGTGGAACGACGTCGAGCCGAAGCGGGGATCCGCGATAGCGACCTGTCCCTTCCAGCGCGGTTGGGTCAGGTCGAAGATCGAACGCGGGGCCTCATCCGGCTTCACCTTGTTCGTGTTGTAGACGATAACCCGCAGCCGCGCCGAGAAACCCGTCCAATAGCCATCCGGATCCCTGAACGTTTCGGCGATCCCCTGCGACGCCGGCGATTGGTACGGCGCCAGCACCTCACGCGCTTTCAACGCGAGGGTGCGAACAGGCTCGTTGGACCAGAAGACGTCCGCGCGCGGACGGGCCTTCTCGGCGAGCAGCCGGTTGGCGAGCCCCGTCGATTTTGTCTCTTCCGTGTCGTAGACCACGTTGACCCGCACGCCCGTCCGGCGTCCGTACTCCTGCATGACCGGCTCGGAAAATGGCCGATCCGCAGAGACGTACGCCGTGACTTCACGGGTGGCTGGGCTCGATCCGCCGCCGCAGGCGCCGGCGAACAGCAGGACGAGAGACCAGCTACTTCGAGCTGTATGTAAAGTCATCGAACACGGTAACGCTGTCCGCCTTGGTCCACACGCCCACCTTCCCCGCCTCTTTGAACGTGTCATCGTCCCATTCCAGCGCACGCTGGCCGTTGAGGCTGACCGTGAAATGGCTGCCCTGGAACTCCACGCGCAGGGTCTGCCACTGATTCGCGGCGACAGCCATTCTCACCCGCTTCGTCTCCGTACGGCGGCCGTTGATCGTGTGGTAGACCGTCACGTTGCTTTCCAGCGCGTTCGCACGCGCGACGTAGTAGTTGTTCGCGTCCTTCGCGCGCCACACGAGGCCAGCCGCCTGATCCTCCCTGCCGGAAAGCGCCTTGAACTTCACCTCGACAGCCCCGTCTTTGATGCTCGTGTCGTCCTTCAAACACAGAGGGAACGCCGCCTGGCCCGATTGCTTCAGCACGTTCGGCTTGCTCGGTGCCGTGGCGTCCTGGACGACGGCCCACTGCGCCTGACCCGATCCCGTTTGCGTCGCCGTCCAGCCGTTCGGCGCCTTGCCCACGTCGGATTTGTCGAAATTGACCGTCTCGGCCGTACCGGCAAGCAGCGCGCCAGCGAGAATCATTGCAGGTTTCATTTCAGACTCCATATGGTTACGCACTAATCGGCAGCGCGATGCGAAACGCAGCACCCGAGCTGGCTGTCTCGAGGACGATACGACCGCCATTCGCTTCAACCGCCCATTTTGCAATCGCCAGACCGAGACCCGTGCCGCCGCTGTCTCTCGAACGGTGCTCGTCGATGCGATAGAAGCGGTCGAAGATCCGCTCGCGATGTTCGACCGGAATGCCTGCGCCCTCGTCCATGACCGCGAGCACGCCTTCCGGCCCCTCGACGCGGACGCGCACGTCAATCGTCGAGCCCTGCGGACCGTACTTGATGGCGTTGTCGACGACGTTCGCGATCGCGTCACGGAGAACGAGACGATCGGCGACCACGCGAACACCGTCAGCGACGTCGAGGCGCCATCGCTGGCGGCGCTCCTCGGCCAGGATGCTCAGCGACGACACCACATCCCGGGTGAGCTGTCCGAGGTCGAGTGGTTCGCGCGACAACCGAACGGTTCCGGCGTCCCCTCGCGACAGCCGCAGCAGCGTATCCACGAGACGGGTGAGGCGATCGACTTCCTCCAACATGCTGCCGATCGTCTCCTTGTAGTCCGCCGGCGTCCGTGTCTCCCGAAGTCCGATTTCGCCGATGCCGCGCATGACCGCCAGCGGCGTTCTCAGTTCGTGCGACGCGTCAGCCGTGAACCGCCGAAGTTGATCGAACGACGATTCCAGACGCGCCAGCGTGCCGTTGATGACGGCGGCCAGCCGTCCGATCTCGTCGTTCGGATTGGGAACCGATACCCGTTCGTGGAGACGATCGGCCGTGATGCGCTGCGCCTCCGACGCCAGGCGGTCGATCGGCGCCAGCGCCCGCCGCGCCAGCACGTAGCCGCCGACGCCGGCGAGGGCGACGATCGGCGGCAGACCGATCACCAGAACCATGAGCACTTCGCGAAGTTGCTCGTCGACATCCGGCGGTTTGTGCTGCTCGAGCTGCTCACGGAACTCGTGACGCACGGCGATGAACGTCGCCGTCGCGTAGATGACGAGCATCAGGGCCAGGACGGCCGTGTACCAGGCGGTCAGCCGGACACGAATCGACGCCTTCGACCACCAGCCCACTACGGCTCCCCTTCTCGCAGTACGAATCCGACACCGCGGACGGTGTGGATCAAGCGAGCGCTTCCCTCGCCGTCGACCTTCTTTCGCAGGCGCGTCATCTGGACGTCGATGACGTTGTCCAGCGGCGTCGCCCGGCGAGGCTCTTTCCAGACGTCTCGCGCGAGCATCTCCCGCGAGACGAGATGGCCCTGGTGGCGCAGCAGATACTCGAGCAGCTCGAATTCGCGGCCGGTGAGGTCGAGCAGACGTTCGCCGCGTGCCGCTCGCCGCGCCAGCAGATCCAGTTCCAGATCGGACGCCTTCAGCCGCAACGCCTCCGATGGTCTCCCCCGGCGCAGGAGCGCGCGGATTCGGGCCAGCAGTTCCGGCAGCGCGAAGGGTTTGACCAGGTAGTCGTCGGCGCCAAGATCGAGGCCGAGGACGCGATCGTCGACGCCGTCGCGCGCCGTCAGAATGAGCACCGGCGTTTCAATGTGCCGCTGGCGCAGCGTCTGCAGGATCTCCAGCCCGCTGCGGCCGGGCAGCATCAGATCCAGCACGACGAGGTCGAAGGCTTCGGCATTCGCGCGGAAAAACCCGTCCTCACCCGTTGCGGCGAGCACGACGTCGTAGCGTTCGGCTTCGAGCGCCGACCCGAGCACCTGCGCGAGCTTCCGTTCGTCTTCCACGACCAGGACACGCATCCAACCGCCATGTTACAGACCATGCTCGACCGGAACCCTGACTTTTGTGTAAGCCGTCCGCTTGCGCTCCCCGAACGGCATCGAGAGCAGCCCCGAGAACGAGCCCAGCCGGGCGGGATCGGCATCGTCGAGACCGTAGGTCACGAACTGGGCGCTTCCTGCCGGCGTGTATGTGCCCAGCAGCCGGTCATAGAGGGTGAGAAATGTTATGCGGGTGAACTTGAGTGCCACCAGGAGCGCCCACCATCCGAAGTGGATAAGGATGAGTACAATCCTCAAAAGCCTCCGCGACTTGTAAGGCGACGATGCCGTTCCTCGTCAGCGCAGCTTCGACGGTCGGCGTTTCAGAATGCCGACGAACTCTATTTAGGACCCGTCCATTTGCGGTTGGGGGAGTCAGAAATCTCGCCACCGGAGTCAATAGACTGCCCACAACTCAGTTGTTCGCTTGACGCCCTGCTTGCGTTATAGCTGACAGAAAGTCATCTAGGTTCGCCCGCTATGAGTTGGGAGATCCGGCTTCGCAGCTCCGACAAGACGGTGAGGCTGTCCATCGCCGACACGCCGGAGACCGGAGCCGAATGGGTTCAAGATGCGTTTGTGTGGACGAACGTGCTGCGCAATCGCGCCCGTTGGGTAAACGCGCCGGCAGCGCTGGACGCGCTGTACAGTGACGCCGCGGACCAGCTGCTGGCGTGGGGATTCAAGCTCGAGGAGCTCCGGTCGATGGCGGGGGCGCTTATCGTGGAGATTGATCTGCCGGACGGCAGTGATCCCACGGCGCTCGCCATTCGCGCCATTCCCTGGGAGTTTCTGCTGCGGGCTGTGTTGGTCGGTAAGCCGCAAGGCGGGCGGTCGCCGGTCCTCATCCGCCATCTCGCCGTCTCGCGCAAGGAATCGCCGCCTCCGACGCCGTCGAAGGAAGCCGTTTTCATCCAGAGCGCTCCTGGCCCTCTCGCAGACTTGTACGATTTCGACGAGGAGCGCTCGCTGTTCGAAGCGGCCATCGCCGGCCGTAGCTACGATTTTTCGAAGGATCCCAACCTCGACGACGTCGAAAAAATCGTCACACGCTTGAAGCCAAGCGTCGTTCATCTCACCGGATTCGATGCCCGTCAGGGATTCGCCGCGCTGCAGCAGACGGAATCGCAGTACCCGGCGGAGGGCATGTACCTGAGTTCGGCCCTCGGACAGCCTCAAGTCTCTGGTCCTGGTCCGCTGGCGCAGGCGTTGACGGCCAAGGGGAAGCACCGCCCGAGCCTCGTCACCCTCAATCTGTACAACTCGTGCGAAATCGCCGCCGCAATCGTCTCGGCAGGCGCTTCGGCGGCGATCGGGTTCATGGCGGAGTTCCACGACGCGACGGCGGAAGTGTTCTTCATGAAGCTGTACCAAGCCTGGGCGTCGAAGTTGACGGCCGCCGCCGAAGACGCCATAGCCGAAGCGGTCTCGTACCTCCTCGACGATCCGGTGAGCAGTCCTCACCTGGAGGGCGCGCCGATCGTAATCTGGTCGGCGCAGTCTGCGCTCAACAAGTTTTCGAAGGCGAGCGCGCGCCGCAGCCAGCGAGAACCGGGCCGCACGCGACCCAAGCGGCTGACGCCTGCGCAGGTGAGGAACATGTTGACGCCGTACCTGGATTATCCGCAGGAATTGAACTACTGCGGCCTGCACAACAGCGCCAATCCGTTTGCCAAGCCCGCGCGGTTCGGCATCCGCAAGATCGGCCTCGCCCCGGTTCCGGGTCTGCTGGTGCAGGTGTCGATCTCCGTCGGTGGCGAGCAATCGACCTTCACGAAGTCAATCGATGTCGATGTCTCGAATCACGAAATCAACGATGTGACGCTCTCGCTGGCCTCGGAGCTCGTTCGCGCACTCCGCGAAAAGGTGCAGGCAACGATGACGGTGACGTTGTCCTACGAGGGCCAGAAAATCTTCGAGGATACGAAGCAGGTCGGGCTGCTGGCAACTGACGAGTGGCAGCGGACCACACCCTGGCTGCCCTCATTCATTCTGCCACGCGATCCGGCGGTGCTCGAAATCGTGCGCTGGGCGCATCCGGTGCTGTCCGCGATCTGCGACAGCACGGAGGCCGGCTTCGACAGCTATCAGCGACAGACGGGCGCGGCTGGCGACGAGGCGAAAGACCGGACAATCGTCGATCAGCAGGTCCGCGCGCTGTGGTGGACCGTCAAGAACCGGGGCCGTCTCCGATACCTGGGAGCGCCCCCGACCTACACCAAGCACGCCCAGCGTATTCGCACGCCGACGGCGATCCTGAAGGGCCGGGCAGGAACCTGCCTCGACCTGGCGCTGTTGTTCAGCGCGTGCGTGGCCGCGATCGACGTCCATGCAGTGGTGTTCGTTCTGAAGGGGCACGCCCTGCCCGGATACTTTCGAACGCCCGCCGGACACGCCGATTTCGAGCGCCTGATGGCCTCCTACTACACGCCTCGCACTGGAGATCTCGAACGGTCGGATCTCAACCGGCCGTGGATCATGCAGCCTGATGGCCTGGAGCGACTGATCGAACAGATCCGCTCCGGCGCGCTCGTGCCGCTCGAGACGGTGGCGCTCACCGAGCACGGAGGATTCGAGCAGGCCATTGACCGCGGCAGCCGCAAGCTCGTCACCGAAGTCGACAATTTCGAGGCGATGTACGACCTGACCCTGGCGAGAGATCACGCCGTCACGCCACTGCCGATCGCCGGACTGCTGTAAAACGATCAAAGGAGAGTTGCCATGAAAGACGAAGATCTCGTGCTCGATCCGCTGCCCGAGGCCCTGCAGGCCGCCGTCGAAACGCACACCAGACTGCTGGCCAACCAGCAGCAGCAGCCGGACGCGCTGCAGGCCGTTGTCGAGACGCTGTTGCGATGGGCCCCAGGCGAAACGATCACCGTCGGGTTCGTCGGCGGCACGACCGCGCTTCATCAGAAGATCGCCGACGCCGCCTCCGAGTGGGCAACGCACGGCAACTTTCAGATCGATTTCGGCAAGAACAACGGGGCCTTCCGCACCTGGTCCGCTTCCGACGCGAGCTACGCCGCAGACATCCGGATCGGGTTCGACAACGTGTTTCAACCGGGGTACTGGTCGCTCGTCGGCCGCAACAGCGTCGAGCCGAACATTGTCGGGTTCGGCCAGGCGTCGATGAACTTCGGCGGGTTCGACGTGCGGCTGCCCGGCGACTTCGCCGCGACGGTCCTCCACGAGTTCGGCCACGCGCTGGCGTTCCATCACGAACACGCGAGCCCAGCCGGCGGGTGCGACAACGAGTTCCGGTTCAACGACGATCCGGAATATCAACGAACTGTCGACCAGTTCGGCCAGTTCATTCCGGACGCGCAGGGACGGCGGCCCGGCATCTACACCGTGCTCGCCGGTCCTCCCAACCGGTGGTCCAAGGCAAAGGTCGATCGCAACCTTCGTCAAGTGCCGAACTCGAACGCCTTCGATGTCGGGCCGTTCGACCGCGACTCGATCATGAAATACCACTTTCCCGAGTGGATGTTCGTACGGGGGCAGGCGAGCGTCTGCTATAGCGAGCGGAATCTGGTGCTGTCCGCCGGAGATATCATCGGCATCAAGAAGGCGTATCCGCACGCCGAGAACGACACGAGGGAGCTGGCGCGGCGCACGCGCGAAACGCTGACCAGCGTGGCCGAGTCCAACCTCGACGCGGGCACGCGCGCACGCATCCGCGAGCGACTGAAGACCAGGTACGGCGCCGGGGTTTGAGTGAAGGTACGACTGGACGACAACGCCGTCCTCGTTGGAGACGGCTTCGCGTTCTCAGTGATTAGGACGGCGCGCGTTCCAAACGGTGCCGCCGTGCACGGGCTGCCGGAGCACGGCGGCGAACTGTGGCTCCGGAGCGCCGCCCGGTTTGCCGGGCGCGTGCCGCCCGATTGGGTCGCCGACGACGACATGTTCGCGCCGCTACATGACGGCGAGGCGTTCTGGCTCGCCTTCCGGGCTCGCAGGCCACACGCGGTCCAAGTCGAATCCAGCAGGATCAACGCCCTCACCGGACACGGTCCCGAGTCCGCGCTTCGTACCGACCCGCAAAACTATTTGGTGACTCCCCCGCAGCCATGGCTCGACGGAATTGCACAGAGTGATGGATCAGTTCGGCAGTTCGTGGCCGAAACTGCGCCGGAGAGTGCGGCCGACGCGGGTCTGCTTGTTCGCGTGTTCCCACCGCGCGATGGATCGGCGGCCGCGCAGCTCCGTTACAGCGAGGAGGCGCAGGAAGCGTTGCCGGCGACCGACGGTTTCCAAAGAGCGGTCACACCCGGCGGGCGGATCGGCCAGCGTGTGCTGGCCGATCCGTTCGGTCTCGAAACCTGGGATCGGTCGAGCGGCACCACGATCGTCTTGCATTTCGTGGCCATTCCGTGGTTCGTTCGCGTGACCGGCGAATCGTCGCCGCCGCCGCCGTTAGAGCCGCCGCTTCGACGCGATCCACGCGTTCCGTGAAAACGCCTCACGCGTTCCGTTGAAAACACTGAGCAAAATCCAAGGACGTACTTTTCGGTGGCGGGCCGTCATCCATGCGCGTCGTAGTCGTTCCACGTCCAGATCGCATAGGCCTTCGGCATGTGTTCCAGCAGAAACGTGGGCGCCGTCTTCATGGTGCCGGTTATCAGGGCGTTGAGCATCTCGAGCAAAACTTCGGGTGACCCCAGAAGCTCGAAGAAAAAGTGGATCAAGAACGGTGGAATGCCTGAGATCGTACCGTCTGCGGCGATGAATCGCCGAAGGTCAACGTGTTTGTAGTCAAAGGCCGACGGTGGCACATGGGTGACGATGTCGTGATGATTGACGTAGCGAAGGGTCCTGGTCGCCAGGCGCGCGTTGAACGCAGCGGCGAAGGTAGTGTCACCCACTCGAGGGCATCCGAACGTGCAAACGCCGCGTGTCTGCGGGTAGCGGTCCGCCGCCAGCATGGCAAGTGCGCCTCCCAGGCTGTGGCCACAAAACCACACCGTCCGTCCAGCTGAAAGGTCTTTCAACTCCTTCTCGAGCCTCGGCCAAATGTCGTTGACGGCCTTTTTGAACCCGGAATGGACGCTCCCGGCCTGCCATGGGACGAGCTTGATTTGCGCGTTGGTCAGCATGTCCTGCCACTCGTCGGATTCCGTGCCGCGGAAGGCGACGATAACGAAGTCGTTCTGCCAGGCGATGTAGCAGTCGGTCGAGCCCTCCTTGACGAACTTGGCCTGCAGGCCCGCGGCGTTGAAGATCGCTTTTGCACGTGCTTCATCCCAGTAGCTCAGCAGCGCACTGTCTGCCAGCCACCAGACATTCACCCGCGGGAAACCCACCGGGCTCGGCTGAAACAGGTGCGCCGTCCCGTTCTTGAAATGGACGTAGTCGTCTCGCTCGGGATGGAGAACCAGGTCTAGGGAATAGACCGGCGGGGGCTTTTGCATAGTGCCAATGTCAGTATCGTCAAACTCCTCACGCGCGAACAGATTACGCAAGCGATGACGGACGTCGATCGGTTCCGCGGAGCGCAGGCACGACGCTCATGCAATTCAGCGGACTTTCTTCTTTGCGTCGTCGGACTCACCGGTTTTCGGCGGACCGAAAGGCTCGATGCGAGGACTAGAGAATGGACCGCGATAGGGCTCCTGCCCCGCTACTTCGGCGGGGAGCTGCGCCGCATCGACCTGCACACTATAGAGGCCCTGCTTCGGATCGATCGGAATCACCCCGAACTCGGCGTCGACCGCATCCACGTCCACACCAAGCTGTCGGGCCGCTGCCTCAAGTGTGGGAGGACCGTCTTCCGACAGAACCGTCATCAGCGTTTTGTTCTGCACTCGTGCCTCAGACGCCGAGCGATGTCGCCGTCGCGTCCGGATCGATTATGCCTTGACCGAAGTCCGGTTGCCAGCCAGCCTGCCCCGGCACCGCGCGCGCCGTCGCGCGGATCTGCGCGAAGAGATTCGCCGGCGGCGTTGCCGAGAACGAAATCTTCGTGCGCATCGCGGCGACACAACCGGCAGCGACCGGACACGCGGCCGACGTGCCGCTGTCCGGACTTCCGGGACCGAACGCCTCCGATCCAAGGAAGTGCGTGTACGCGGCGACGTCGGGCTTCTGCTGGAACATGTTCGTGATCGACGGCCCCTGCGACGAGTAGCCGACGATCTGATCGTTGATGTCGCAGCCGCCGAGCGTGAGCACGTCGGAGTGCGCGTTGGCGCCCATGATCGCGCCGGCGGTGCGGCCCTGACAACGGATATCGCCGCAGACGGGGCCGCAGTTTCCGGCGGCGAACACGATGTCGATCCCCGAGCTCGCCATCGCCGCGACGAGCACGTTGAACGGATGCCGCGGATTGTCGATGTAGCGGCCGCGATGCCCCACCGGAAAGTCCCAGCTCGGATGGTAGATGCCCCAGCTGTTGTTGATGACGAGCCCGGCGTACTTCGAGACGCCGCCGGGCGCGAACGAGACCGCCCAGTTGGTGAAGAGCTGAGAGAACGCCAACATCGCAGTCGCGATCGTGCGGCCCACCGTGCTGCCGCCCGGCACGGATGAAGGAAGAATCGGAAAGTCCAGCAGCGTCGCGTTCGGCGCAGCGAACAGCGAGTCAAACGCGCACATGCTCCCGTGATCGACCGGATACTTTCCGGGAAGCATCGATCCGTTCGGCGGTGTCCACGAATTCGCGACGTCGAGTCTGACACTCGGCAGCTTGCTCGTGAGAAACGCCAGGTTGATGCCGGTATCCATGATGGCGATGGCGACATTGGTGCCATCGAGCCCGCGCCCGCCAGCCGTGAGCTTGGCAACCTTGAGCTGCGTCGCGATGTTCGACGCGTTGCCGAGCGCCGCGGAACTGCCGCACGTGACGAAGGACTCGATGCGCGGATCGGCAAAGACCGGACGTCCGTCGACGACTTCGGGTACGTCTTCCACACGATCGACGTTGGCGATCGCCCGCACCGCGAAGGACGGAGACTGATCGGGAGCCATGGACACCGCCCCGAGATCCTCGGGACGCCCCGTGCCGATCGGGACCGCTGGCACTTCCGGATCGATGCTCAGCAAGGGAGGCATCGCCGCTTCGCGCAAATCGCGCGTGGTCGCGCGCCCTTCCGCGAACGCTGCCGCGGACTCGCGAATCGGCTCCTGACCTGGAACGATGACGAGAACCGGAATGGGCATGGGGACTCCTCTACGCGAGATCTTCCGTGAACCACGTCGTGCCTTGCTCGTCGATGTAGTCAACGTGCAGATGAGCGCCGTTGAAGTGCAGTATTGCGAAGCCGTGCATGTTGTCGCCGTCGGGCCCGGGACGCTCGTCGATCTGCAGAATCGGGACGTTCGGGAACGATGGGTTGCCGTATGGCACGTTTTCCGGAATGGCGCCGTGGCCAATGCAGCGCGCGTGAATCCCGAGGTGTTGCTTGAACACGATCGACTTGTGCTCGTGGCCCCAGAACCAGGCGAACACCTGCCCCAGGAGCGGCTGGACCTTCTCGTGCAGCTTGCGATCGAAGGCGCGCGACTCGTACGGCGAGAAGAGCTGGTGGTGTGTGAGGAGGATGTTTGTCCGTCCGGCGGCCTCGAGTTGTGCCACCAGCCACTCGCGCTGCGGATCCTTGAGCCCGTGATCCTCGTAGCCCGAGTCGAGGCCGATCAGCTGCCAGTTCGCATTGCGCAGGTTGAAGTAGCTCGCTTCCTGGTTGAAGCGCGCCTTCAATGTGAGCTCGAAGTACGCGTGGCCCCCGCTGTACATCTCATGGTTCGAGTTGAGCGCGAGGTACTTGCAGCTCGCCGGCGATGGACCTTCCGCGTCGATGATGTCGAGGAACCGCTCCTGGATCTCCTTCTCGGTGCCCGAATAGTAGACGTCGCCGAGATGAATCGCGTGCGTCGGATCCTGCAGCTTGATCTGCCGCATCACCCGCTTCGCCGTCTCCTCAGCGGTTCCCCAGTCAGAGAACAGCGCCACCACTGCTTGATCGGGCAGAGCCAGCTGGAATGACGTGAGCGAGGTGTGCTTGATGAACTTGTGCTTGCCGCGGAAGAAGGCCTTGAGCTTTTCCCATGCGACCGAGACCCAGCCTGGATCGCTTGGATCGAACGGCGCGGCCGTCGGCAGCGCCTCCTCCGGCATGAACTCGTCGATCGCGCTCTGCATCAACGAGAGCACCTGATCTTCCGGAATGAACGGGACCTCGCGGGCCGGCCCGGCCGTCACCTGTCGCGACGTGGCGGTGGCCAGATCGTCGTGCAGGCGCAGCGTCCGCGCCGAATTCTCGAGCGCGCTGACCACGGCATCGCGTTGGGCTTCCACGTCCGCGGATGACATCAGACTCGTTGCGGCGATCGTCGCGACCAGCGCCGACGGATCCTGAGCTTGGAGGGCGGATACGGTCCCCTCCACGATCCGCAGCAACGACTGTCGGTCGGTGGCTAGTGGGTGCATCTCTGTACTCCTTTGTCGTCTGGGTAGACGGACCAGGCTCGCTCCTTCCCCGCGTCGAACACCGGTTGGGTGGCGGTCGAGGAAGGTCAGGCCTGACCATGGGACGGTCAACGAAGACAGCCACTCAGTGAGCAACGAATTTTGGACGATATTCGAACAATCCAACAGACCTCATCTACGATGGATCGACTGCGGCAACGGCATTTTCATCGGCCGTGAACTCAAACATCAAGCAACTCGGCCAACTAATTGGCCGAACGGCACCACCAGCCTGATCGTCGGCGGCATCAGTGGTGGCGTGCGATGATCCGAGCTGGGCGCAACCGACATCGTCACGCGCCCGCCTGCGACCACGGCAGAGCTTGGTCGCCGGCGGCGCGCCGACGCGTTCCTCCTCGGCCGGCGGACCTACGAGGTCTTCGCCGGCTCCTGGGAGAGCAATGGCAGCTGATGACTCCGCTCATCGCCGTGCGAAGCACGATGATCCTCGCGACGCTGGCCTGGGCGGCCGGAGAGGTTCTGATGCGCCGATCGCGTCGTGCCGACCGCTGGGCGCGCACAGCGTGGACCGTGGCGATCGTCCTGGCCGGGATCCATGTCGTCCTGGCGTTTCATTTCGTCTACCGGTGGGATCACGACGTCGCCGTCGCCGAAACGGCGCGGCAGGCCGCCGAGCGCTTCGGGTGGGGTTGGCGAGGCAGCCTCTACGTCAACTACGCGTTTCTCGTCTGGTGGCTGGCCGATGTCTGCTGGTGGTGGGCCGCGCCGGAGTCGCACGTGTCGCGTTCCCTCCGCTTCGAAATCGTACGGCTCGCCGCGTTCACGTTCATGTTCGTGAACGGCGCGGTCGTCTTTGCGTCGGGCGCCGGCCGCCTGGCGGGCATGGCCGCGATCGCCGCGGTCCTGCTGGCCTCGCCGGCGAGCCGCCCACGGACCCGGCTCGCATGACAACCGCAGCGGTCGAGCGTCGCGCCAACGGCCGCGGGCATGTGCTACGGCTGGATCGTGCTGGGCATTGCCGCGCTGGCCATGGTCGGCACCCTTCCAGGCCGGACACAGGAGCTCGGCCTGATCACGGAACCGCTGCTGGAGGACTTCGGCATCGATCGCGTGCGGTTTGCGGAAATCAATCTGGTCGCGACGCTCGCCGGATCGCGGTTTTGCTTCGGCATCGGAGGGCTCGTCGATCGGCGCGGCAGCCGCCTCGTGCTGACGGTGCTGGCGCTGCTGCTCGGCGTCGTCGTCATGACGATGAGTCACCGAGTTCTTTGGTGAAGCAGAAGCGTTGCGTGAAGCGACCCGGCTCCTCGTCAGTCCGGTCACGACACAATCACCCGCGCGGGCCTGGTCCGAACCGATCGGCGCGGCGCTCGCGACCGTCGCGGCCAACGCGGGTACTGCGCCGATCGGTTCGATCACGATGCAGTTCAAGGGCGATCAGCCGACGGTGACGGTGTTCACAGGCAAACCGACCGGCGGCGAAGATCGCAAATTCATTGTCGACGCACGGACTGGCGCGCTCGTCCGAACCGAGACGTACGCCGACAAGCCGTTCCTGAACCGGCTGCACAGCGGCGAGGCATTCGGCGACGGCGGACTCGTCGTGGCAATGGCCTGGGCGCTGACGCTGATCGTGCTGACCATCACCGGGCTGACAATCTATATACCCTCCGGCGATCCCGTGACGGCCGAGGAGGCTCGCGCAGTCGACGTCGGCTACGTCCGCACCCTTGACGATCACGCTCGCCTCGCGTCTACTGGCAATGGAAGAATCGGCCGACGTTCAACGACGATGCCGTCAACACCCGCGTGCAGGTAACCCTCGGCGTCGTCTTCTGAGCTCCACTATGCGCATCTGGTCGAATCTGCTGTTGACATCGGCGCTCGCGGCGTTCGTGGGCGCCGCCACCGCCGCGGTCCGCTCGCAGGCACCTTCCTCCGATTACGTCGGATCGCAGAGCTGTCAACGGTGCCACGCGCCGACCTACGAGCGCTGGTCGAAGACGCGCATGGCGAACGTCGTGCGCGATCCGAAGGCAGCATCCCGAGGCGGTCCTGCCGGACTTCTCGAAGCCGGATCCGCTCCTGACGTTCACGCTGGACGACGTCGCGTTCGTCGTACGGCAGCAAGTGGAAGCAGCGCTACTTCACGAAGGTCGGCGACGACTACTATCCGCTGCCGCGCGCAGTGGGACGTGACGCACCGCGTGTGGCGCCCGTACTTCGTGCAGCCGAACACCGACTGGTGGGTGCCGCACTACCCGGCCGACAACATGAAGCGTCCGACCGGCCCGCTCTGCGACGGCTGCCATTCGGTCAACTACGACGTGCAGACGAAGACCGTGACCGAATGGAACGTCGGCTGCGAGCGCTGCCACGGGCCCGGCAGCGATCACGTCCGCCAGCCGACGCGCGCGCAACATCGTCAACCCGGCGAAGCTCGATTTCGTGCGCGCCAACGACACGTGCATCCAGTGCCACTCGCAGGGCCAGCCGCTGACCAATCCGATCGCAGGGCCAGTACTACGACTGGCCGGTCGGTTTCCATCAGGGCGGCCGGCTCAGCGACTTCTGGAAGCTCGAAGAGCACACGCTCGGCGAGACGATCCTTCACGCATTTCGCGGACGGCACGGCGCACAAGAACCGGATGCAGGGCAACGACTTCGTGCAGAGCCTGATGTACAAGCGCGGCGTGACCTGCTTCAGCTGCCACGACGTCCACGGCACGCCGCAACAACGCCGATCTGATCAAGCCGGCGCGCGACCTCTGTCTGACCTGCCACGCGCCGATGTCGCCCAACGGCCCGCGCGCGGCGACCATCGAACAGCACACGCACCATGCGCCGGGCAGCGCCGGCAGCGACTGCGTCGCCTGCCACATGCCGCAGATCGCGCAGACGATCGCGGACGTCAACGTGCGCAGCCACACCTTCCGGTTCATCACGCCGGCCGAGAGCGAACGCCTCAAGGTGCCGAATCCCTGCGTCGGCTGTCACAAGGACAAGACCAACGCGTGGGCGACGGAGCAATTGCGGCGATGGCCGGAGATCTCGCCCTGGCGGGTTGGTCAGTAGAAAAGACGTGTCGGGAGGCCAAGTGCGCCTCCCGCCGATTGGGTGGGACCTTTGTCGCAACCCAGAACGGGTCGCGAGCGGAGCGTGCTCATTTGCAAAGCAAGCTCGGTGCCACTGTCGTCAGTCTTCCGGCCACCTCAGCCAGCGGCCGCACACTCCGGTGCGGCACGTGTGCTGAAAATGGACTCTGAACCAGTTCGTCGGCGCTCTCATGCGCCTCTTGCAGCAGCGAAAACGTGCGCGGGCTGTGTGCGCGAGTCTTCGCCGGTCGTGCGATACACCGACACGTGCCACGTGCCCATGCCTCGAATGAGGCTTGCCTCCGCGATGATGTTTCCGCCGTGGAGCCGGCGCCATACATACGTGGTACTCACAGGACTCGATTTGACACCAAGCCTACTCATCTCGGTCACGCGCTGCACGCGCCACCTCAGCCGCGATGGCGATCGGGTCGATCATGCAGCTCGACGAGCTCGCGAACGAGCGCCAGACCGAGCCCCCAGTCCGCCTTGACGCCTGGCGCTCGACGCATCGCTCTGGCGAAACCGCTCGAACACAAAGGGCAGGAATTCCGGGTTGATTCCGCTGCCGGAATCGCGCGCGACGAGGCGCACGGCCTTTCCCGCCGGCGACACCGCCACGTCGACCACGCCGCCCGCGTCGGTGAATTTCACCCCATTCGACAGCAGGTTCCAGACGATTTGCTGCAGCCGTTGCGGATCCCCCAACACCCTGGTAGGCCAGCCCCGAAAACCAACGCACCAGCGCGGCCGGCAGGCGCATGTTCTGCAGGGAGTGATCGCCGGTCATGCGCGCTGATCCCGTTCCTACTGTTCGATCGCCCGGATCAGGCGCTCGATCGACGCGACGCTGAGCACGATGATCAGGTACCCGGTCAGGCTGCTGTTCTTCAGGCGGAATGCCGTATGCACGATCAGCGCGTAGCGAAGACCTTCGCGATCGACCGTGATCGAGCTGACCACCCCCTCCAGCGTTTCCAGCGAGAGATGGGGCACGGAAAACGACACCTGGACGTGCAGGAGGTTGCCGAACGTCCCGAGGCAGGCGTTGAGGAGGATGTTGCCGATTTCGGTCAACACTTCCCGAGCGGAGGCGTCGATTTCGAGCGGCAGCGCCGGCTCGTTCGTCAACAGCTCTTTGAGGATCGCAGCGCTCTGCTGATCGATGACGAGCAGCGCGTCGCCGGCCACCGACCCGGAAAAGATCTGGTGGATACTCGCCACTTCACTCTGGATCACCGGGCGCAGCCGCGCGCTGAGCTCCTCGACCGGACACATCGTGATTTGCGGCACTTCGAGCTGCACCCGCTGGCCGGTCAGCTTCGAGAGCGACGCGGCCGCGCGGCCGAATCCGATGTTGATCACTTCGACGAGGGCGTCTTGCTGGACAGCAGTCAGGTCCTCGGCCATGTCGAACACTTTTTCAGTGGCGAGAGCGCTCGGCTTCTGCACGAAGTCCACCGCGCCCGCATCGAGCGCGGTGAGCACTCGATCGCTCGATTCGGCGGCGATGCTGACGACGACAATCGGAACCGGCTGGATCGCCATCTGCTGGCGAATGAAGTCGACGCCGTTGGTACCGGGCATGACCAGACACCGCCTCGATGAACGCTGTGTCCGGGAGGCTATCGAGCGAGGCTTTCACCATTCGGCGGATCGTCGGCGAGTCGTCGACGATCAGGATGGAGTACATGGATCTGTCCGGCGGTTGTCCCAAACAGACAGTCTATCCAATTCGGAGATCGTCCGGGCGTTGTTGCAGGAACTAAATGTCCAGTTGATGGACTGGAGGCTGCACAGAAATTTCAGATTCGACTCGAGTCGCGGCCGGCAACTGCTGGACTCGCCGAGCTGAGCCGAATCTTGAGCCGCGCATCACCGAGGCCGATTTCGTCGCCGGACTTGAGCCGTACACCTCGGGATCCGCGTGTCACGCGCAGCGTCTTCCCGTCCCGCACGATGTGCGTCCCATGCGCGCTGCCATCGTCGTACAGTCGAAATTCCTGGGAGCCTGGCTGACGCGCGATGTGCGCGTGCTGACGGGAGACGCTGTGGTTGACCTCCCCCGCTCCCTCGACGAACGCGATGTCGTTGGTTCTGATCAGGCGACAATCCGAATCCTTGACCTCGCCGCACCTGCCCAGATCGATCCGCTCGGCAACGAACACGTAGGTCCGACGGGCCGCGGTACCGCGAGATACGGTCAGCTCCAGTCGTGGCGGTGTCGTTGGTGCGACATCGCCTGGAGGTTCGGGCGCCTCGACTCTTGCGAACTTGATTTGGAATTCCGGATCTCGCCAGTTCGTCTGCGCTCGTCCGGAGTAACTGATGTTGACGGCGACGTCTGACGCGCGACACCCCGCGGCGCGCAATTTGTCTTCGATACGCCGGCGCACGCCGGACTCGCCTTCCAGCACAGTGTGCAATCGGTCGCGGATTTCTCGCGACGCCGCCAGCACCGTCACCTGGATCGAGTTGAAGGGGAACGCGTACTTCCCGCGGCCGCTCGACTGGATTTCGCGAGCGACCGCATCGACGATGGCGTGCACGATCTCCAGCGGCTCGCGCGGACCCGACTTCGTGAGCTTCCTGGCCGCCGTGTCGAATCGGCTCGCGATGGTCGATTCGATGTTCCGAACTTTGGTGAGAATGTCCACGGTTCACAATCACTTGATGAGCCCGGCCGCCGCAGCCGCGGTGACGATCTCACCGGCAGCCGGCGCCGCGCTTGCCGCGCCATATCCTGCGTTCTCGACGATGATCGCAAAGGCAATGTGCCTGACGGCGGTGCCGTACGGCGCAAAGCCCACGAACCAGCTGTGTGAGGGTTTGCCCGACAGTTCGGCGGTCCCGGTTTTTCCCGCGATCCGCCACGGATGATCGCGGAGACGACGCCCCGTCCCGTCCAGAACAACCTCGCGCATGAAACCTGCAAGAATCCGCGCCGCGTCAGGTTGAAGGAACGCTTCCGTTTTCGACGGCGTGGCGTTCGCATCCCATCTCGTCTCGCGCAGGACGCCGTTCGACGCGGCAGCGGCGGCCACGCGCGCCATCCTCAACGGCGTCGTGACGACGTCCGCCTGGCCGTAGCCCACCTGGGGAAGCGTTTCCGCAACCCGCCGCATCTTGTCACGCGACGGCGTCAAGGCAATGCCCAATCTGGCTGAAGTGTCGACGAGCGGCTTCGGTCCGAGCCTTACGGCGAGTTGACCGAAATACGCGTTGCACGAGTGGACCATGCCGTCGTGCATGTCGATGGTCCCGTGTGGATGGACATCGAGCACATCGTCGCGAATGGGTCGAGTCCAACCGCTCAACTTCGCGCCGGCGCGGCCATCCGGCAAACGGACGCACGCATACGTCGTATGCGTGAGGCTGTTGTCCTGACGCAGCGCCGCGGCGGCGGTCACGAGCTTGAACGTGGATCCGGGCGGATACAGCCCGTACCGCGCCGATCGAGCAATGCCTCTGTCGCGTCGCTCCCGGCTTCCCCATCGGACGCTTCCGGCCACGGGTAGCTGGCGCTCGCCAACAGGTCGCCGGAGTCCGCATCGATCACGACCGCCGCGGCACGGCCCGCGGACTTCTTCGCGTACACTGCCACGATGTCGCCGACTCGATATTGAAATCCGGCATCAATCGTCATCGTCACGTCGCGCGGCTTGTTCCGCAGCGCGGCAACGGCGGGATGGTCCGGCTGATGCCGGTGCCGGAAGGCCGGCACGATCTCCCGGTAGTCGCGCCGAAGCGTCGCCATCGATTGTCCTGATGCGTTCGTCGTGAGCATCACCGCGCCATGATCGTCGAACCCGCGCAAACGGTCTTCGGCGTCGCGCTCGGTGTACGACGTGTTCGGCGCGCTCCAGTTGACGCGCGCTCGCACATCGCCCAGCAGGTGAAACGCGCGGCCGCCAAGCGGGTAGCACCGTTCCCCGGGTTGCGGACATACATCGGCGATTGAGACGCCCAGCTTCTGGTACGACTGCCGCGCCGCCTGCAGCGCGCGGGGATCGCCGGTTGCCAGCGCCACGTGCCGTCGGTCGTACACGGTTCCGCGCGGGAGCTGCCGGACGCTGTCGACGAGCCGCGGGTTGTATTCGAACCGGCGTCCGCCATCGGCTTGCATGCCGAGATGCGGACGGGCGACGAAGTCGTCGGCGTGCAGGACCTGGACATTGAGCAGCACGGCAATCAGCGCAACCGCGGGCACGCCGAGTGCGGCGCCGAGCCATTTCATCGGAACGCGGAACGGATCAGCGTCATGCGCCGGGCGCGGCGCGTTGTGGATCGACGCCAGCATCCCCAGCGCGGCGAAGTTCGCGACCATCGCCGAACCGCCGTAGCTCAAGAACGGCGTCACGACGCCGGTCAATGGGGTCAGGCCGAGCATGCCCGACGCCATCAGGAGAACCGGAACGATCAGGAACAAAGTCAGGACCGTCGCGAGAAAGAATCCGTAGTCGCACGACGCCAGCCGGCTGATGCGGAAGCCACGGATCGCAACGATCGCGAACAGAACGGCGACGACGGCAAGTCCGATGACACCGAGCTCCTCGCCGACGGCCGCCAGTACGAGGTCGGTGTGACCGGCGGGCACGTATCGTGTGTCGCCGAGCCCGAGGCCGGTGCCGAGTGAACCGCCGGTCGCGAGGGCCCAGATGGCATGCGCAACCTGGTCACCGCCCGCCGCGGCGTTGTCCCACGGTGATTGCCAGATACGCACGCGTTCGGCCAGCGTGTTCGACACGTGCAGCCGAAACCCGATGTAGAACCCGAGGCCGAGCAGGCCCATGCCCGCTGCCGCCATGCCGATCCGGCCGCGCGCCACCGCGTAGGCAGACAGAAACACGCAACACAAGAGGAGGGCCGGACCAAGATCCTTCTGCAGAAAAAACAGCAGCAGCGCGGCACCGACGCCGACGAGCACGGGGAAAAAGTATTCAGGACGAGGCAGGTTGATCCAGGCCGGCAGCTGTCGATCCCCGACCATCCGCCGGCGCAGCCGGAGCAACTCCCATCGGCGAGCAAAGTAGCCCGCGAGAAACAGCGCGAGAAGCAACCGGGTGAGTTCCACCGGCTGCAGCGGCCCGAGGTTCACCTTCGCGCTGCTCGCGCCCGGGCCGGAGCCAAAGACGACGAGCAGCAACGAGAGCGACAGCGCGCCGGCAAGCGGCACGTAGCTCAGATCGACGAGACGCGGACCGGTGAAGTCGATGCACGAGAGCGCGGCCATGATTCCGAGACCGAGCGTCGCCGTTTGCGCATATCTGACGAACAGCAGACTGTCACGCAGCGGATCCGGCCGGCTGACGAGAATCGCAAACCCGATCCCGGTGAGAAGATGGACGGCAGCGAGCAGCAGTCGGTCGCCGCCGATCCCACGGAGCCGCCACAGCAGCGCGACGGCATGGAAGCCGAGCACATAGACAAGCGAGTTCAGCAGAAGCTGTGTCCGAAACTCGCCGCGGCTCCGCACCACGAAATGCGGCTTCAACGCGGCGAGATTGGCGCCAGTGATTCGGCCGACGCGAGCAATCGCGCCGACGTTGGGCAGCGCGTCGCCGCGGACGCGGACCTCCACGAGATGGCGAAACAACTCGCCAGCGGCAGCGCGCCGTTCGGTCGGATTCTGGAAAACAGCGGCCAGCGCCGCATCCAATTCCCCGGGATCCGCGACGCGATTCAGGTCGACGAGGGCGCCGCGTCGAGTGCCATCAGGGAGATTGACGAGTGTCATGCGCCCCGCGTACACCAGCACGATGGCAAGGCAAACGAGGGCGGAGGTCGCGAGCAGGATCCAATCGAGAGGACCCATGCGGCGTGCGAGAAGCGCTGTGCGTTGCGCATCCCGCCGCGCGGCGGTCGTGTAGGTCGTGCCCATTACATGCCGCCAGGAGCGTGTCTGAGTAACACGAACACGCTCCTAGCAGGCCGGCTTCGCCGGCGAAACCCTTGTGGATTCGCGAATTGTGCGCGCGGAGCGCGCCTACTAGGAGTTCGTTCAGGCATTACTCGGACGAACTCCTAGTCTTCGACGAGAGCTCTTCGAGTCGTTCTTCGATCTGCGTCAGCCCACGCTGAGCGGTCCGTACGTTCCGCGGCACGTCGCCGAACCCGACTGCGTTCGAATAACACTCCAACGCACGGCGGTAGGATTCGGCCGCGCGCGTGAGGTAGTCCTGCTCCTGCGGGAGGCCGGCCAGTGTCCGAGCGGTCCGAGCGAAGGTTTCGGCGCGCGCGCGGTAGCCATCCCCGAGTTGTGCCGTCTCGCGATCGCTCTGCTGGTACCCGAGGCGTTGCGCCTGCTTCAGCGCATCCGCACCGCGGTCCACATCGTCGAGGCCGTAGATGAAGATTCGCATCAGGCCGAGGAAAGGATCCGGCCAGTCGGAGCGCAATTCGGCGGCCTCCCGAAACGCGGTGACGGCTTCCGCGAACTCCTGCTTCGCCTCCGCGGTCAGTTTCTTGCTCTGGCGGGCTTCGCCCTTGATGCGGTGCAGGTGCCCATCGCAATAGCGCAGCGCCGCCTTCAGTCGACTGTCCCCCGGCATCGCCGCCAACGCTTCGGCGATGAGCTCGCGCGCCGATTTCCATTGCGCTTCACGGACCGTGGGTTGAGGCGTTCGATAGTTGCTGAACACACGCTCGGCCAGAACGCCGGTCTGCTGCGCCAAAGCACGTTCGAGCCCGTCGAAGCCGCTTCGCATGCTTCTCGATCGCAGGCCTTCGTATTGCTTCCAGGTGGCGATGGTGTCTTCGAGTTCCTGCGTCGGCGCCATCGCGGCGAGGCGCCGCGCCATCCGGGACACCGACATCTCGTTTCCAATCATGAGGAGAACGATCGCGAGCAGTGCAATCCGCACAAAGCGCGACGGGAAACGCCTCGGGGGTTTCGGGGCGCTTTCGGACCCGGCGTCGCTGCGAACCTGAGTGAGGATCGGCGGAGGGACGACAGCGAGTGCCTCGTCCGCGCGACCCGGCGCGGATCGCCGCGTGACCAGCTCGTCTACCACTTCGGGTCGGCGCGTCCGTCTGGTCGACGGCTCGTCGACGGCGCGCGCCGGCCAGTGCGCACGCTGCGCCTCGGTCTCGGCTCCAGACGCCGCAGAGGACAGATCGTCCCGCATCGCCTTCGCGCTGGCATAGCGGTCGGCTGGATCGGCGGCCAATGCCTTGGCGACAACGGCCTGCAATCCAACGGGACAGTCATGATCCAAGGGGATAGGCGCTCGACGCGCCAGGATCTGCTGCTCGAGGCGGCGCGTGTCGGCCGCCTTGAACGGCCGCGTGCCGCTGACCATCTCGTACAGCAGCACGCCAACGGCCCACAAATCCGCCTGCGCGTCGATGTCGCCGGTGTCGAGCCGCTCCGGCGACAGATACGCGATGCTGCCGAAGTCGTTGCGCGTGACTTTGCGGCTGAGCGACAGCGCTTTGGCAATCCCGAAGTCGAGAACCTTGACCTGATCGCCCTCCAGGATTCGGACGTTTCTCGGTTGGAGATCGCCATGCAGGAGCGATCGGAGCTGGCGGCCATCGATGGTGGCCTCGAACGCGTGGGCCGTTTCCAGGAAATCGCACAGCTGCATGCCGATCCCGATCGCCCGAGGCGATGGCATCGGTCCGCCCGCGATCACCTCGGACAGGTTCTGCCCGTCGAGGTATTCCATCGCGATGTACAGGTAGCCATCCTGCGTCCCGTGCTCGTAGACGCGAGGCACATGCGGACTCGCCAGGCAGAACTGCTCCTGCAGTTTCGCTCCCCAGCACTCGGCCTCGAGCGTGCCGTCCGCCTCCTGATCGCGTCCTGTCGCCACCAGTCGCAGCGCGACGCGGCTGTTGGTGCGCGTGTCGGTCGCGAGAAAGACCACCGCCATGCCGCCGCGCCCGATCTCGCGGTCGATCTCGTATGGTCCGATGCGATGGAAGACTGTGCTCATGGCCGCGGGAACCAGTTGTCCCGGAGGAACGCCGGCCGCCACGGCTCGCCGCTCGATCCCGGCGGATTTCGATTGGCGCCGTGAAACACATTCCCGGAAAACAGCGGCCGGGCGCCTGCCTCGATGACGATTGTCTCGGCCGCGTGGGTCGCCAGGCCGTTGCGCATGAACACGTTGTGGACGATGCGCGCCTCGGCGCCGGAGCGAATCGCCAGCGCCGCTCCCGGGTTGTCGTGGATGTCGCTGGCCGCAACGCTCGGCCGCGAGACGCCGCCGAGGTCGATGGCGATTGTCGTGGCCCCCGAGACTTCGACGTCCACGATCGAGAGGTTGGAATTCCTGACCAGCACTCCGGTCCCCAGCGCGGTGGCCGCGTCGCCGAGGACGCGAAAACCGGTGAATTCGGCGTCCTGGATGTCGGTCGCCACGACCGCCGGATCAGCGTCCGATGCGTTGCCGGGCAGGCGAATCGTCGCGGCGCGCGGAACTCGACTGATGAGACGCACTCCGGTTCTCAAAAGCAGACGTTCGTGGTACTCGCCCGGTTCAACGA
This sequence comes from uncultured Acidobacteriota bacterium, assembly GCA_963770995.1. Classification (GTDB taxonomy): domain Bacteria; phylum Acidobacteriota; class Vicinamibacteria; order Vicinamibacterales; family CAVVIG01; genus CAVSWN01. Next base: position 462,648 of record CAVYRS010000002.1, read on the forward strand.
TGACCGTCGATCCGGCCCCGGCGCGCTGCAGGGCGTCGGCAATCGATTCGGTGGCGCCGACCACGATGGATCGTTCGGCGAGCACGCGCGGGAGCAGGCGTGTCAGGCCGGCGCGCCAATCCGGACGGAGACGCATGGCTGCATACGCGGCGACGAGCGCGACGACGACGGCCAGCAGACTGATGAGCCCGACTCGCGCGCCTCGTCTCGGCTTCGCGGCGGACGCCGAGCGTCCACCCTCTGCGAACCGTTCGCCTTCGACGTAGACAACGGTGATGTTGTCTTTCCCGCCGGCGGCATTGGCGGCGTCGATCAGCGCGCCGACCACCTGCTCCGGCTGGCCGGCAAGGTCTGTGACCGTCTCGCGAATCTTCGTCGACGCGATCGCGTCGGTGAGGCCGTCGCTGCAGAGCAGCAGCGCGGCGTCCGGTTCGAATGGCGTCTCGTAGATGTCGATGAAATCAGGGTCCGACGGGTCGTGCAGCTCCGAACCCACGTCGCGATACACCTCATTGCGTCGCGGGTGCCGCATCGCCTCGAGCTCCGACAGTTGCCGCGCGTCCTCGCGCTCGCCCACCGGCGAATGATCGCGCGTGATCTTGGAGATCCCGTCGCGGGTCAGCTTGTAGAGCCTCGTATCGCCGACGTGGCCGACCACCGCGCGTCCGTCCTCGACCACCACGATCGTGAGGACGCAGGCCATGCCGCGCCATTCGGGTCGGGAGACACCGGCGCGGAGCACCTCGTTGTTCGCGATCGTGATCGCCTCGATCACGCGATCGACGACCGTTCCGGTTTCGCGCTCCAGCCTCGTTCGGATCGTCGTGAGGGCGATGTCGGCCGCTCGCCCGCCGGCGGCCTGGCCGCCGACACCGTCGATGACCGCGAAGATGCCGCGCGAGAGATCGCAATAGAGCCGATCCTCGTTGACCTCGCGCTGCGACCCGGGATCCGAGTCGGCCGCCGCCCGGATGTCGCGGGTGACTCGAGGCGAGTCCCGGACTAGTCGTGACGCGTTCTGTACAGGACCCATACGTACGACGCGACCAGCGCGCACAGCGCGCCGAGAAACATCAGCCGGCTCCACAACAGCAGCGTCATCATCACCCGGCTTTGCGGAAATCCAGGAACACCGTGTCGGCGAGACCGATCCGCGCCTCGTCTGGCACGGCCGTCTCGGCGCCGTTTTCGCGTTTGCCGCCTTCGACTTCGTCGTACCCGCGGGGCACGTGCCGGCCGTTCAGCGTCGTGCCCAGCGAGCTCAGATCGATGAGAAAGAAGCGGCCGGACGGCGCATCGTGGCGAATCCGGGCGTGCTCCCGCGAGACGTCCGGCGAGGACGCAATGCGCACGTCCACCGGGTACGCGATGCCGCCGCGCCCCACCGTCAACGACTCCTTGACGACGTCGTAGGAATGTCGGCCGCGATCGTCCTGGTAGACGATCGTCGCGCGAACCGGTGTGAGCGACGCCGATGCTGTCTTGACGTCCGTGTGTTCCCGCGTCGTCGTTCGCGACCCGGTGCGAACGGTCGTAATGCGGCGGGTGCGTTCGCCCATCCCGAGTTCGGGCATGGACGGGAGCATGAGCTCGGAGTCGACCAACAGATCGCCCTCGGCCAGGTCGCCGTCCGGGTCCGCCACGAAGTCCACCTGCCACTCCGAGCCGGCGTTCTGCACTTCGGGGCCGGTTCGACGAATCGAGCGGCCGATCCAGCGTCCCACGCGCGAGCCCCGGTTCAGTTTTTCCAGCTCCTCGCGGAGCGCGCGCGCCGTCTGCTCGCGCAGGATTGGCACGATGCCCTCGAGCCGGTGGAACTCGCTGGGATGGAGGTAGACGGTGTAGCGGCTCGCGGCCAGCGTCGAGTACTTCAGAGGTTCCAGGTTCTTGCGCATGTTGTCGACGACCGCGTCGATGATGTCGCGAGCCGGTCGGCGCGGACTGACAGAGTCGGTTCGGTGCGATGCCATCGGGTGCCCTATACTCGACGGTGGCTAGTGTCGCGCGGTTCGCGGCGCCAGGTCTTAAGGGATTCCGAAGGATTTCCTAATTTCGTCAGCCTACCTGTGAGAGTGCGATTCCCCCCGTTCACGATCGATTCCGACACGAGGCAGCTGAGCCGGTCAGATCGCCGTGATCCGGACGTGCACTTGTCGCCGAAGGCGTTCGACCTGCTCTGGCTCCTGGTTCAACACCGGCCCAAGGTGCTCGAAAAGAGCGTGTTGCATGGGCGGATCTGGCCGGACACGTTCGTCGTCGACGCCACGCTCAATGTCTTGATCGGCGAGATCCGGAAGGCGATCGACGACAACGTCCGCGAGCCGAGGTTCATTCGAACGGTCCATGGCGTCGGATACGCATTCTGCGGCGACGTGAGCGGCGACACGGCGCCGCAGCCCGATGCGCAGCCGATGGTGTGCTGGCTCACCTGGAGGGGTACCACGTTTCGTCTCGACGAAGGGGACAACGTGATCGGACGCGCTCCACGATGCGCCGTGTTCCTGGACGAGGACGGCGTGTCGCGGAGGCACGCGAGTATCCACATCGACGTCGAGCGACGTGAGGTGATGTTGACCGACCTTGGTAGCACCAATGGGACCTTCGTTGGCCGGAACCGTGTGACCTCACCGATGACGCTGGAGGATGACGACCGGATCAAGATTGCGTCATTGGAACTGCGGCTGCGCCTGTGGGCATCGGAGGACGGGCCCAAAACCAAACGCATCCGGCGACGGACCTGATGCTCTACATCGAAGAAACCGGCAGCGGTCCGCGGACGATCGAGGGTGTGAGCACACGCACCGCGGGGTTCGTCGGAGAAACCCAGCGCGGCCCATCGCAGCCTGCGCTGGTGACGAGCTGGACCGACTTCGAGCGTCTGTTCGGCGGCTATCTCGACCGGCGGCCGTTCAACCGCACCGACCGCTTTTTCCTCCCGTATGCCGTCCGCGGCTTCTTCGACAACGGCGGCCAGCGCCTCTTCATCGCCCGCGTCGTCTCAGGCGATCGCCAGCGAGCGCTCGCCTCGCTGATGGCCGTTCCCGACATCTCGATCGTCGCGGCGCCCAACGACGTCGTGGTCGGCGGTCTGCGCGACGACATCATCGACGCCTGCGAGGATCAGAAGGACCGCTTCGCGATCACCTCCGCGGACGCGGGCGTCGCCAACATCGCCAACTTGTCTCCCCCGCGCGACAGCTCGTACGCCGCCTTCTACTACCCCTGGACTCGCGTCGTCGCTGCACACCGCCCGGACGGTCACCGGCTGATTCCGCCGACAGGACATGTTGCGGGGATCTACGCCCGGGTCGACCTCGAGCGCGGCGTCCACAGGCCGCCGGCCGACGAAGTCGTGCGTGGCATCGTGACGCAGGATCTGCCGGACGGCGCAAAGCCCCTCGAGTTCACGCTCGGCGCCCCCGAACAGGATGCGCTCAACCCGCGCGGCGTGAACATCATCCGCGACTTCCGATCGAGCGGCCGGGACATCCGCGTCTGGGGCGCGCGCACGATGACCGGGGACGCCGTGTGGAAGTACGTCAACGTCCGCCGCCTCTTCATCTTCCTCGAGCAGTCGATCGCTCGAGGATTGAGGTGGGTCGTCTTCGAGCCCAACGCCGAGCAGACGTGGCTCGCCGTCCGGATCGCAGTCGAGAGCTTCCTGACCACAGTGTGGCGCGACGGCGCGCTGCTGGGCAGCAAGCCGGAGCATGCGTTTTTCGTCAAGTGCGATCGCTCGACGATGACGCAGGACGACCTCGACAACGGCCGCCTGATTTGCGAGATCGGCGTGGCGCCGCTGAAGCCGGCGGAGTTCGTCATGTTGCGCGTCATGCAGAAGACGCTCGAGGCCCGCGATCCGCGATCCGGGGTCTGACCCCAGTCCTCAAAATCGCCAGCAATTTTGACCCGGTGGGGTCAGAGCTCACTCTGCGTCCAGAGAGGGATCTGAGCCAGGGTCTGACCTCACTTCTCAAGTTCGCCGGCAATTCTGACCCTTTGGGGTCAGACCCCAGGCAGCGGCCCTCGCTGGCGACGCCCGGTGCGTGGGGTCTGACCCCAACCGCCGCGCGCGCTCGGACGCAAGACGGTCAGACGTACGCGCTCGAGCGTCCGCGGCCTCACGCTCGCCGGTGCGGCGGCGCGGGCCGCCTCGACGGTTCGTTCGTCGATCCGCGTGCTCCTCCAGTTCTCGGCGATGTAGTCCCGAAGTTCCTCGATTGTGTCGGCGTAGGTGGAGAAGTCAAAGTCAATGACACGGTCCGCATCGAACAGCCCCTCGCGGACCACCGTCGTCACGGCCGCTCCAGCAGCGGCGTGGCGAACGGGCGCGTCGCCTCCGTCGACGGGGCCGATGGTGCGCTCGCCCATTTGCACCAGCGCTTGCTCTTCGGTTGGATGGAGATCCAGGACGCAGCCGTCCGGACCGACTATTCGATGTGAGCGCTCCAGGGCATCGACCATGCCCTCAGTCGGCAGTCATCACAAGGACCACGCGAACACGACGACATCAACGCTACGCGGCGGAAGCACCAGGTCGCCGATCCCCACGGCGCGCGCGTCAACCGTGGGTAGATCTCGAGCGAGCTCCGATACAGCGTCCGCATCCGGATCGATCGCGATCACCGAGGCGGCGACGTGGGCATACCGCTTGGTCAGGCGGCCGCTGCCGCAACCAATCTCCAGCACGCGGCGAGCGGCGAACGACACGCCGGCGGAAGCCAAGGCCGCTGTTTCGCGGCCTTCGGGATCTTCTTCAATAGCCATCGCTCAACCTCGCACTACGATCAGACAGCCGCGTAAATTCTGCACAGCTTAGCTGACACACCGGCATTTCGAAGCTGAACGTTATACGTACATCTCCTGTCGCTTCAATAAGTTCAATTCTTGCCATTGTTGGTATCAACATTGCCCCGTCCACTCCATTCTCGTGGTGTATCCAGCCGGGCCCGAACTTGGCTTTTAGTCGCCTTTCTCCGGGAACCAGTGTGATTGACGTGCTCGATCACGTGCTGGACAAGGGAATCGTGATTGACGCGTGGGTTCGTCTATCGCTCGTCGGGATCGACCTCATCACTGTGGAAGCACGCATTGTCGTCGCCAGCATTGACACCTACCTCAACTACGCCAACGCGGTGTCGTACCTCGAGCCGATGTCAGCGGCGCCGATAGAGTCGTCGGCGCGCCGGTTCACGCCCGAGGACCAACTGCACCACGTTCTGGATCAGATCGAGCACCGTCATTTCGAGTCGCACTCCCAGCGTCGCTCGGAAGATCGCGCGCGAGACGAGCGTCACGACTCCCGCGCCACGACGATCACGAAGGGCAAAGCTCAACGCCATGCATAAAGCAACTCCATCAACACGTGTGCTCTTCGTGGACGATGACCTGGCCACGCGCGAGGGCTACGTGACGCACCTCATACATTCGGGCTACTACGTCACGGCCGCAGCCACCGGGCGCGAGGCCCTGGCGTTCGCGACCGCATGGGAGCCGAATGTGATCGTGCTCGATCTCGGGTTGCCGGACGTCGACGGATGGGAGGTGGCGCGGCAACTCAAGGCGACTCCCGCCACCATTGCCATACCGATCATCGCCCTGACGGGTGCCGACCTGCCGCATGAACGCGTCAGCGCGATGCGCGCTGGATGCGACCGCCATCTGGTCAAGCCATGCATGCCCGCCGATCTCATCGACGCGATCCAGCGTTGCATCGGCGAATCGACCGCGACCTAGGTCTCCACCTCCAGGCGATGAATGTCGCCGAGGATGACGCTGTACGAGAAGGCGCCGATCAGGGCGACCACGCCGACATACAATAGCGGACCCACGAACGACCCGCTCAATTGAAAGGCGACGCCGATCACGAGCGGCGTCACGATGCCGGCCAGGTTCGCGCTGAAATTGAAGATGCCGGCGGTCAATCCGATCAGCTTTTTCGGTGCGACGTCCGAAACCACGGTCCAACCCAGGTTGGTCATGCCCTGCCCGAAAAATGCAATCGACATGACCAGGATCACGGCCGCGTTGTTGTCGGCCGGCACGTAGTTCGCGGCGATGATCGTCGACGCGAGCAGCATCCCGCTCACAATCGGCAACTTCCGCGCCAGATTCGCCGATCCGGTGCGTTTCAGAATCGCGTCCGAGAGCAGGCCGCCCAGGATCACTCCGATCGATGCGCCGATATAGGGAAGCGACGTCATGAATCCGGCTTGAATGAACGTCATGCCGCGCGCCGTCACCAGGTAGGTGGGAAACCAGGTGACGAAGAAGACTTGTGTGGAATTGCCCCCGAACTGTCCAATAGAGGCGCCCACGATCTGCCGCCTTCCGAGCAGCAACCGGATGTGGCTCCACTTGAACCGCACCGGTTCCCCCTTGTACTCGCCGCCGCCGCCCGCCTCGATGTAGTCGCGCTCGGCCTGGTTGACCGCGGTGCTCTCGGCGAGGTTCCGATAAAGCAACCACCAGACCACGCCGAAGGCCACACCGAACGCACCGACCACGATGAACAACCCGCGCCAGCCGAAACGCTGGGTGATCCAGAACAGCGGCACGCTGAGAAACCCGAGCCCCACGTACCTGTCCGAACGAATAGACCGCGTTGGCGCGGGCGCGCTCGTGCTGCGGAAACCAGGTCGCGAGCACCCGGCTGTTGGCTGGAAAACACGGCGCTTCGAAGATCCCTACCCCGATGCGCGTCACGATCAGGCCGTTGAGCGAACGCACGGCCGCCATCAGCGCCGTGAAGAGCGACCAGAACACGACGGCGATGAAATAGGTGATGCGCGTCCCGAACCGGTCGAGGAAAATTCCCCCCGGGATCTGCAGCAGCGCATAGCTCCACGAAAATGCGGAGAAGACGAGGCCCATCTGCGTCGCCGACAATCCGAGATCCTTCGTCAGCAACGGCGCGGCGATGCCGAGTACGGTGCGATCGAGGTAGTTGATCATCGTCCCGATCGCAATCAGCGCCAGGATCGGAACCCACCGTACGCGCGTTCGCTTCACGTCAGGGTTTCTGAATGGGTGTGGTCGTGCCAGGGACGAGCCCGAGGGCCCACTTCATGGCTTCGAAGTACATCGTGCGGACCATGGGATTGTCCCAGGTCTCGGCGTCGTGGCCGAGGGTCGAGTAGAACACGCGACCCTTCCCGTAGTCCTTCGCCCACGCAATCGGGAAGTCGCCGTCGGTCCGGTGCACGAGCGGCTTCTTCAAATCGAGGGACGCCGGATCGAGCCGGGCCAGAATCCGCATCTTCCCTCTGGAGAAATCCTTGATCTGATAGTGCTCGTCCTGGATGACGAACGACGGCGGCAGGTGCCGCGTCGCCGGAAACGTGCGATCGTGGACGACGACGCGCGCCTCGACGATGTCCCAGGGGTGTTCGTCGAAGCGGCCGCCGATCATGTCGCCGAACTCCGGCCACGAGAAGAATCCAGTAATCGCGGAATGCGCGGCTACGAACCCCTTGCCATCGTCCTTGACGAAGGCGAGCAGATCCGAGCGCTGCGACGCGGTGAGGTCGATCTCACGCACGCCGAAGAAGAAGATGGCGTCGAAGTAATTCAGGTTCCGCGCGAGCGGCGTCACGCTCGAGGCGATGCCGATGTTCGCCGGAAAGGCAACCGCCTGACGAGTAATCAGCTGTGAATCGGTTCGGATGAATGTGTCGTAGAGTCCGGACTCCCACCCAAGTCGTTCGATCGTCGCGACCGCATGCGAGATCGAATCGTGTTGGTACCCGTTTCGCACGTCGGCCCAGGCGAGAACATGCTTGCGCGCCGACGGCGAACCGGACTGGTTGCCGGCGCTGATGTGGACGAGCGCGAGGACAACGAACGCAGAGCCGAGCGTTGCTAGCGCGGCGCGGCGTCGCCCTCGGTCAGACCGAGCGACCACTTGATGGCCTCGAAGTACATCTGGGCGACATCGCGGTTGTCCCACGTTTCAGCGGCGTGGCCGAGCGACGAGTAGAACACGCGCCCCTTCCCGTACATCCTGGCCCACGCCAGCGGGAAATCGCCTTCTGCGCGCCGCAACTGCGGGTGCGGCGGCATCTTCGCCACGTCGAGGCGCAGCAGCACGCGACTCTTGCCGCGCGAGAAGGCCTTCGGCTGGTAGAACTCGTCGACGAACGGGAACGTCGCCGGGAAGTGCTTCGTGGCCGGGAACGAGGGATCATCGTTGACGATCGTGCCGTTGGCGACGCCCCACGGGTGATCGTCATAGCGGGCGCCGATCAAATCGCCGAACTCGGGCCACGATTCGAACGCGGTCAACGCCACGTGTGCGGCGACGAAGCCCTTGCCTTCATCCTTGACGAAGGCCGCCAGATCGCCGCGCTGCTGCGCGTCGAGCGCAACGTCGCGATGACCCAGGAAGAAGATCGCGTCGACGTTGGACAGGCTCGGACCACCGCTGGCCGGCGCGCCCGTGGTCATCAGCGGCTGCTTGGCCACGATGTTCGAGTCGGTGCGGATGTAGGTGTCGTACGCCCCGGACTCGTATCCCAGACGCTCGATAACCGCGAGCGCGTGCGAGGTCGACTCGTGCTGTGCAATCCCATTCCGTGTGTCGGCCCACGCGAGCACCGCCTTGCGGGTCCGCACACGAGCAGGGCCTCCTCGCCCGCCGCGCCCACCTTGGCCGCGTCCTCCTGCTGGCGGCTGCGCGGCCGCCGCCTGCGCGGCTTGCGGCAGCGCGAACGCCAGAATCTTCGAACCGGGAGCGGCGCCCAGAAAACTCCCGCCGCCGGCCGCGACGACTACGTACTGACGGCCGTCCTTGCCGAGGAACGTCATCGGCGTGGAGTGCGCGCACGCGGGAAGCTCCGTCTCCCACAGTTGCTTGCCCGTTCGCGATTCGAACGCGCGGAAGCGGCAATCGATGGTGGCTCCCACGAAGATGACACCGCCGGCCGTGGCGATGCTGCCGCCGACATTCAGGTTTCCCGTGTTGTCGAACCCCTTCGCCTTGAGCGACTCAACGACGCCGAACGGAACCTTCCACACGACTTCGCCACGATTCACGTCAAGCGCGATCAGCTCGCCGAACGGCGGCGCGGAGCACGGAATCTTGTTCTCGGGATTCCAGAACCGTCCGACGGCGCCGCCCCACGGGCTGCGGCGCACCCACGTCTGCGGACCACCGCCGCGGGGCGCGCCCTGCACCATCTTCGCGACCTGGCCGATGTTCATCACGCTGGTGAACACGAGACCGAGCGTCGGGTCGTACGAGAACCCGTTCCAGTTGCCGCCGCCGAGCGTGCTGGGAAACGTCAGCATCGTCCCATCGACGCCTGGCGGGGTGTACGGGCCGTTCGTGTACATCGCGTTGGTGTTCCAGAGCTCCTTGCAATACGTGGCGTGTTCGGGAGTCAGGGAGTAGAAGTCTTTCGCGGGATCGAACGTGTTGCGCGCCAGCGGCGCCGGTTTCAATGGGAACGGCTGCGTCGGCCAGGTCGCCTCTCCGGGGACGGTGCTCTGCGGAACCGGCCGCTCCTCGATACCGAAGATCGGCTCGCCGGTGACGCGATCGAAGATGAACACCAACGCCATCTTCGTCATCACGGCCACCGCGGGAATCGTGCGGCCGTTGCGCGTGACGTCGACGAGCGTCGGCGCCGCCGGCATGTCGTAGTCCCAGATGTCGTGATGGACCAGCTGCTGGTGCCACTTCAACTTCCCGGTGGTCGCGTCGAGGGCGACGATGGAGTTGCCGTACAGATTGGCGCCTTTGCGATCGCCTCCGTAGTAGTCGGACGTCGGCGAGCCAAGCGGCGCGTAGACGATGCCCCGTTCGGTGTCGATGGTGAAGAACGACCAGACGTTAGTGCCCGATCGGTTCTTCCAACTGTCGCCTTCCCAGGTCTCCACGCCCGGCTCACCGGCGCGCGGCACGGTGTGGAACGACCAGAGCAGCTTCCCGGTTCGCGCATCCCACCCGCGGATGTCGCCGTACAAACCAAGGCTCGGCGCCTGCTCGCCGTTGTTGCCGCCGGTGATGATGATGTTCTTGTAGATCGACGGCGGCGAGGCGAGGCTGAATCCGCCATCGACGTCGCCGCGCACGCTGGCCTTGAGATCGACGGAGCCGTCTTCGCCGAAACCAGCGGACGGCTTGCCCCGCTCGGCATCGATGGCGACCAGACGTTCGCCGGCGCCGCTGAACAGGCGCGCCGGCGTGTCACGGTCTCCAGGCCAGTACGCCACGCCCCGCCGGCTGACCGCAGCCGGCGCCGTGTATTTCCAGATCACTTTCGCTGTTTCCGGCTCGAGCGCGAGGATGTCCCTGCCGGCCGTGACGTACATGATGCCGTTGACGACGAGCGGCGTGACCTGCAGCCCATTCACGCCGGTGTCAAGCGTCCACGCCGACTGCAGCGTGGCGACATTGGCCGGCGTGATTTGCTTGAGCGGAGAGAAACGCTGGCCGCCCGCATCATGATCGTGGGACGGCCAGTCGTTGATGTCGGAGGCGGCGCCTGTTGCGAGAGCCCCGAACATCACAAGCAACGAGAACTGCCACGAAACCACTAAAGCACGAAACCAGACCAACTTTCGTGTTTTCGTGTTTTCGTGGCTGATCGACACGTGGCTTTCCTCGCGCGACTCAGTAGCTGAACTTCAACGCAAACTGCATGATGCGCGGGTCGCCCGCGGTCAGAATCTGCCCGAACGTGCCGCTGTTGAGCGACGTGACCGGGGCGTTGTAGTTGACGTGGTTGATCACGTTGAACACTTCCCACCGCACCTGCATGGTCTGCGGCCCCGCCAGCCGGAACGTCCGCGTGACGGCGAGGTCGTTATTGAACTGCGACGGGTTCACGATTGTAAAGGGCTTAAGCGGGCTGTAGGCGCCCGACGTCGGCGTCGTGAAGGCCGAACGGTTCAAGTACGCGAGCGGTCCGCCGGTGCCGTAGGGATCGTCCAGCACCTGCACGCCGCGCTGTCCCCCGAGACCTGTCAACGCGTTGTCGACGCCGGTGGTGATGCTGGACCGGTTGCCCGTCTGCCACCGGATGATCGGCGACAGCTGCCAATCGCCGAAGATCGTCGACAGCGTTCTGTTGGCAAAGGTCGGGGTCCTTACGACCGCCGAGACGCCGGCGACGTGGCGTCGATCCGACGAGCAGTACGAGTAATCGAGGTCGGGGTCGGCCGGGTTGACGATCGTCGGCCCCGTGATTTCCGTCGTCGCCGGATCGCTCATGCACTTGGAAATCGTCCAGTTCCCGAGCACGCTGAAGCCGTTCTTCAAGCGGCGCTGCAGCGACATCAGGACTGCGTTGTAATTGCCGCGGCCGCTGTCGTCGACGTGACCAATCGTGCCGTAGAACTGCCCTTGCGTCGGGTTCTTCAGGAAGAGGACGCGGCGCTGGTTGGTGTTGCCGGTCGCCGCGCCGGGACCGAACACCGCCGGATTCAGCTCGGTTCCCCGCCACAGGTGGATCGATCGGTTCCCGAGATAGCTGGCCGATGCCATCCAGTCCCCCAACTGCCGCTGAGCGCTCACGTTCCACTGCTGGAGCTGCGTCGGTTCCATGTTGAGCGGCGTGTTGACGTACACGCCGAACGCCGGGAACGCCGCGTTGCGCCACCCCTCGTTGAGGGCCGGGAATGGATTGCCACCCGGGTAGCCGAGATACGGATCGGCGAAGCCGCCCACGGGATTCGGGATCGTGATCTGCGCGCCCCACGGCGGATTGTTGGCAAAGCGTGTGTTGAAGAACAGATGCGCTGTGTCGTAGAAAACGCCCCACGATGCGCGAATGCTCGTGCGTTCGTCGCCGCCCGGCGTCCAGACGACACCCAGCCGCGGCGCCAGCTGGAGCTTCTTGCCGAACGTCGTCGAATCACCCGGATACCCTTCGTCGCCGGGGAAGATCAACCCGGCGGGCGCCTGGGGGAATGCCGTACTGCGCAGATTCTGATCGAACCGCGCCTGGTCGAAATGGCTCACCCAGCTGTACGTGTTCTTGATGGGCAGGAACGGTTCCCATCGGAGCCCGACATTCAGCGTCAGATTGTTTTGGACCCGCCAGTTGTCCTGCACGTAGGCGCCGAAGTAATCGTTGTAGTCGTAGTCGTAGACGGGATTGCCCTGCACGAAGCCGCCGCTCACGATCCCCATCATGAAGTCGGCCATCGACAACGTGGTCCCCTGCCCGTTGAACGAGAACTGTCCGTTGGTCGGCCGGTTGTTCAACGTGTCGATCCGCGAGTGGATCCAGTTCGCGCCCGCCGAGATCTGATGCGCGCCGCGAATGAAGTCCAGGTCGTCGGCGACCTGCCAGCCCTTCGAATTGAAATATCCGGGATTGGTTGCGCCGGCGCCCACGCTGAAGCCATTCCCCGTCACGCTGACCCCCATGTAGCCGGGCTGCAGGCTGAAGACCTTGCTTCCGAGCTCGGTGGGCGTGAAGTACTCCGGCAGCGGCCGGTCGTTCAAGGTGCGGTTGAACGTGATGTGGAGTGAATTGAGCGTCGACGCCGACAGCACGAAGTTGTGGCCCACGACCAGCGAATGCGCCTTGTTGGTCTGGCTCGTGCGGCTCAACGTCAGCACGTTCCTGCCATCGTAGGTGGCCGGGTTGTCGTACACCGCGTAGAAGTACCGCGCAAAGAACGTCTGCTTCTGATTGAGCGTGTAATCGACCTTACCAAGAGTCTGATGCTCGGTGCTGTTGTTCGGGATGCCGTACTGGAGCCGCCCGCACGGATCGTTCGACACCGGCACGTGCTTCAGAAAATTGAGCGCCACCGGACTGAAGCGCGACGGGTCGATCTTGTTGCCGCTTCCGGCAAAGGGTCCGGTCAGCGTGATCTGACGATTGGCGTTGCACTCCGGCGCCGTGACCGCGGTGAAGTCGCCGTTCAACATCGCCTGCGTGGGCACGAAGCTGATCGTCGTCGCCGGATCGCTGCGCTCGATCCGGCCCTGGTACACGCCGAAGACGAACAGCTTGTTCTTCTGGATCGGTGCACCAAACGTCCCGCCGAACTGATTGCGGTTCAGACTGTCCTTGACCGTCGCAAAGTAGTTCTTCTCGTTGAAGCGGAAGTTGCGAATGAACTCGAACAGATTGCCGTGAACCTCGTTCGTGCCCGATTTGGTCACGACGTTGACCGCCGAGGCCGCATGGTGTCCATAACGCGCCGGCAGCGCGCTCGTCTCGACCTTGAACTCCTGGAGCGCGTCGGGGAACGGCGTCGGCAGATTCAGGTTGTTGAAGGGATCGTTGTGGGTGCCGCCGTCCATGATGTAGGTGATGCCGTTGGCCTGTCCGCCGGCGACCGAAATCGTCGCGGTTGGGAAGTTCTTGTTGGTGTTCAAGTCCCCTGCCGGCGCCGTCGTCGCCAGACCCGAGAGGAAGATGAGCTCGGCCGACGACCGGCCGTTGAGCGGCATCTCCATCAAGCGCTGGTTGTCGATCACCTGGCCGACGCCGGTGTTTCGCGTTTCGACGAGCGTGCTGTTCGCCGTCACGATGATCTGCTCGCTGATCGCACCGATCGACAGCGTGACGTTGATTTCCGGGTTCGATCCGACCTGCAGCACGATGCCGTCGCGGACGTAGGTGTTGAATCCCTGCAGGACCACTTTCAGTTGATAGGGTCCCACCGGCAGGTTCGGGATGGCGTAGACGCCTTCTGCACCGGTGAACACCGTACGCACCATCCCCGTGTCGGTCTTGGTGACGGTCACTTCGGCGCCCGGAACTCCGGCCGTGGACGAATCACGCACCACGCCGGAGAGCTGAGATCCTGCGACCTCCTGCGCCCGCGCGGGGCCGGTCGCGACGAAGACGAGAAGAACGACGCCAACAAGCGTTCGGAACACGTTCACCACCGCACCTCCGTTATGAGGGACAGAACGACCGCTCGCGGGCTCGGACGTTAGCATCGCGAGCAGACGATCCCAACAGAGTTACGGTGCTGTTACCGTTACACCTGTTCGAGGATGGCCGGGAGCAGTCATAATCCGCACAGCCAATGGACCCCTGGCGCACCTCCATCGTCGACGCCGGCCCCGAGCACATCAGGGTGAAGGGCTATGACGTGCTCGAGCTGATGCAGCGCTCGTCGTTCACCGACCTGATTTTCCTGCTGCATCACGAGCGCTTGCCCTCTGCAGGCGAACGGCGTCTCGTGGACGCCATCCTGATTGGCGTGGCGGACCACGGCGCCGGCGCGCCGTCCTGCGCCGCGGCGCGGCTGGCGGCATCCGGCAATCGCGCGTCACTGTCTGCGGCTGTGGCTGCGGGCCTGCTGACAATCGGCGACGAGCACGGCGGCGCCGGATCGGGCTGCATGGAGCTCATCGCGATGGGGCTCGCGCGCGCAGCCGATCGCGGGATGACGCTCGCGGCCGTGGCCCACGCGCTCGTCGAGGAGGCCAAGGTCAGCGGATCCCGAATTCCGGGATTCGGTCATCGCGTGCATTCGACGATTGACCCTCGAGTGGCGGTGCTCTTCGGGCTGGCCGAAGAGTCGGGGCTGGCTGGAAACGGCATCCGGTTCGCCCGCGCCCTCGAGGATGCGATTCGCGATCGGATCAAGCCGATTCCCCTCAACATCGACGGCGCGCTCGCGGCCATCCTCGTCGATCTGGGATTCCCGCCGCCGGTCGGTCGTCTGCTGTTCATCATCGGCCGCGTCGCCGGTTTGAGCGCCGAGGTCCTCGAAGAACACACCCGCGAGAAGCCGATGCGGATCAAGATCCCCGTCGCCTACGACGGCGTCGCCGATCGCCCCGTCGGGGCCGACAGCCAACCCGTAGGGGCCGACCCACGTGTCGGCCCGAACCGAAAGGACTAGGCATCGCATGGCCGTCGCCGTCAGCGCCACGCGCAGCATCACGCCCGAGGAACAGGCGACCGCGCGCCTGCTGATCGAGCGCGCACGCGCCGCGATGGCGGCCATCGCCGGCTACGACCAGGCAACCGTGGACCGGCTGTGTCAGGCCGTTGCCTGGGCAGGCGGAAACGAACGGACCGCGATCACGCTCGCGAACATGAGCGTCGACGAATCCGGCATGGGCAGTCGCGAGCCGAAGCGCCGTGCGAAGGTCCTCGGGATCTTGCGTGATGCGCTGCGGCAGAAGAGCATGGGCGTCATCGAGGAAATCCCCGAAAAGGGCATCGTCAAGTACGCGAAACCGGCCGGCGTCATCACCGCGCTGATTCCCGTCACCAGTCCGTACGTGACGCCGATTGGGATCGCTATTTACGCCATCAAGTGCAAGGACACGGTGATCTTCTCACCCCATCCCGGCAGCAGGAAAACGACGAACGAGACCGTGCGGGTCATGCGCGCCGCGCTCCGCAAACAGGGCATCCCCGAGGACGTGCTGCAGTGCGTCGAGCGGCCCACCATTCCGCTCGCGAACGAACTGATGGCAACGGCCGACCTGACGATGGCGACGGGCGGACCGGCGATGGTCAAGGCGGCATACGGCTCCGGCAAGCCGGCATACGGTGTGGGCGCCGGCAACGCGACGATGGTCATCGACGAGACGGCGGACGTGGAGGAGGCAGCGCGCAACACGCGCATCAGCAAGACCAACGATCACGGGTCCGGCTGCTCCGCGGACGGCAATCTCATCGTCGACGCGTCGATCTACGACGCGATGCTGAGGCAGTTGCAGCTCGAAGGCGGGTATCTGGTCAATGAGCGGGAAAAGCAACTGCTCGAACGCGCCTACTGGGACGAGAACGGACACCGCACGCCCGACACGATCGCCAGACCCGCGGCGGCCGTCGCCGCGAAGGCAGGGTTTGCGATCCCGGACGACAAGACGTTTCTGCTCGTCGAGGAACGGCACATCGGCAGGCAGCACCGTTTCTCGACTGAAAAACTGGGGACCGTGCTCGCCATCTTCAAGTACGAAGGCTTCGACAGGGCCCTCGACATGGTCCGCCGGATCTTCGAGACAGGCGGCAAGGGTCACTCCTGCGGCATCTACTCGTTCGACGATGACCACATTCACCGGCTCGCGCTGGTGGCGCCGGTCAGCCGGATCATGGTCCGTCAGATCCAGTCCGCGTCGAACGCCGGCACGTTCACCAACGGCATGCCCATGACCTCGAGCATGGGCTGCGGCGTCTGGGGCGGCAACATCACGAACGAGAACATTTCGTTGAAGCACTACATGAACGTCACCTGGGTGAGCCGCCCCCTGGCGGAGGATCGGCCCTCCGAGCAGGAGCTGTTCGGCGAGTTCTACGACAGCGAAATCTTTTGACCAGATGCGGGATCTGTTATGAGCACAGTGTTGCCTGTCACGATCGAGCGGTCGGCGAGAAAAGACGCGAGCAAGAGCGACACACGCATCGCCGCCTACCAGATGACGGAGTACCTCGAGCGGATCGGCGTCGAGGTGATCTTCGGCCTCTGCGGCCACACGATCATCGCGTTGCTCGATGCGCTGGGGCGGAGCCGCATCCGATTCGTCTCGACACGGCACGAACAGATCGCGGCGCACGCGGCGGACGGATATGCGCGCGCAACCGGCAAGCCGGGCGTCGTGCTCACCCACCTCGGACCCGGCCTGACCAACGCATGCACCGGCGTGGCCAATGCTGCGCTCGATTCGATTCCGATGGTCGTGATTGCCGGTGATGTGCCGTCGCATTACTACGGGAGGCACCCGCACCAGGAAGTGAACCTGCATCAGGACGCCGACCAGTTCCAGATCTACCGGCCGTTCTGCAAGCGTGTGTACCGCGTGGATCGGGCCGACGATCTCCCGCGGATTCTCGAGCGCGCATTTCACCTCGCCCAGACCGGCCGGCCGGGGCCCGTGCTGGTCGACGTGCCGATGGACATCTTCTCGGCCGATCTTCCAGCGGATTCGTTTCAGAAAGTGCCGGCGGAGATCGCCCGGCCCACGATCGACCAGGACACCGCGGTGCGGATCGTCGGCGCACTCGCGCATGCCGAGCGGCCTGTGCTGTGCGTGGGCGGCGGCGTGATCTCGGCGCGGGCCACCTCGGAGCTCGCGGCGCTTGCGGACGCGCTCGACGTCCCGGTCGCTCATACGCTCATGGGCAAGGGTTGCCTGCGCGAGGATCACCCGCTGCTGCTCGGCCAGACCGGCTTCTGGGGCACGCCCATCTCCAACGAGAAATGCCGCACCGCGGATTTGATCGTGGCCATCGGCACGCGGCTCGCAGAAGCGAACTCGAGCTCGTGGGATCCGCGATTCACGTTCTCGATTCCGCCCACGCGACTGATGCACATCGACGCCGACCCGGCGGAGATCGGGCGCAACTACCAGACCGAGCTCGGTGTCGTCGCCGACGCGAAGCTGGCGCTGGCGGCGCTGCGCGGCGGCCGCGCAGGGCCAGTCGCACCGGTCGCGTGGCCGTCTGCGCGCCGAGATCGCGGCGGGCCGGCGGACATTCGCGTCCAACTGGGATCATCAGTGGAGCTCGGATCAGTTCCCGATGCGTCCGGAGCGCATCCTCGGCGAATTGCGGCGCGCCGTTCCCGAAGACGGGTTCATCGTCACCGATGTCGGCTGGAACAAGAACGGCGTCGCGCAGCAGTTTCCGATCACCGTGCCGGGCACGTTCGTCACGCCGAGCGGGCTTGCGACCATGGGGTTCGGGCCGGCGGCGGTGCTCGGCGTCAAGATGGCCCATCCGAATCGCGCCGCCGTCTCGCTCGTCGGCGACGGCGGCTTCAGCACCAATCCATCCGTGATCGCGACGGCGATGGAGGCCGAACTGCCGGTCGTCTGGCTGGTGATGGACAACGCCGGCTTCGGCACGATTGCTGGGCTCGAATCGATGCACTACGGCTGGAGCTTCGGGTGCATGTTCGAGCGCGGCGGCAAGCCGTACCGCGCCGACTACGCCGCGATGGCGAGGGCGTGCGGCGCCAACGGCGTGATGATCGAATCGGCCGACCAGCTGGGCCCGGCCCTTCGCGAGGCTCTCGCCTCGAAGCTGCCCACCGTCATTCAGGCGCCGATGGAAAACGCGCCGACGCCGACGCCCGGGCACTGGAACATCAACGACATTTACCGCAAAGGTGAATAAGCGAAACCGCCGCGGTAACATGGCGGCGATGGCCAGCGGCAAGCCTCTCGCCGGAGATCGAAGCGCCGACCAGCCCGTACGCGATCAGCTGCAGCGCATTCTCACGAGCGCCACCTTCCTGCAGGTGGATCGGCTCAAGCGGTTTCTGACGTTCATCGTGAACGAGGCGATCGCCGGGCGCCGCAACGAGCTCAAGGAATACGTCATCGGCGTCCAGGTGTTCGGCAAGGAAGACGCGTTCGATCCGCGCACGGATCCGATCGTTCGCGTGCAGGCGCGGCGGCTGCGCGCCAAGCTGGTCAACTACTACCGCGAGGAGGGGCGCACCGACGAGTGGATCGTCGAGCTGCCCAAGGGCGGGTACGCTCCGACCTTCAAACGTCGCGAAACGCCGGTCCTCGTCAGGCGATCGATCACCGCCGCGCTCGCCAGCCGCAACACGATCGTCGTCGTGCCCTTCGCCGACCACAGCGCCACGCGCGATCTCGACTACTTCTGCAAGGGCCTCCGCGACGAAATCGTGCATCATCTCGCGCGATTTCCGAACCTCCGGATCCTCGCGCCGGACGCCGCGGAAACCAGCGGCGCGCTCGTGATCAACGGCAGCGTGCGGCGGTCAGGCGATCGGATCCGCGTCGCGGCACAACTCATCGACAGCACCACCGGCTGCTACCTGTGGTCCGAATCGGTCGACGTGCATCTCGACGATGCCATCCGGGGTCAGGAACAGGTGGCCGAACGCATCGTCAAGAAGCTGGAAGCGGAGATCGGCGATCGCGGACAGTCGGCGTCGGCCGCGCGGCGGCCCACGGAAAATCTGGCCGCACACAATCTGTACTTGCAGGGCCGTTACCACCTCAATCAGCGCACCGAAGAAGGGCTGCGGAAGGCCGTGGACTTCTTCGAAAAGGCGCTCGTCGAGGACGGGCAGTACGCGCTCGCGCACAGCGGTCTGGCCGATGCCTATAGTTTGCTCGGCCACTACGGCGTCCTCGGACCGGCGGAAGTGTGGACGAAGGCCGCGGCCAGCGCGGCGCAGGCGGTGATGCTCGACGATCACTCCGCCGAAGCGCACACCTCGCTCGCGCACGTGCGGTCGACGCAGGATTGGGACTGGATCGGGGCGGAACGCGAGTTCCAGCGCGCCATCGCCGCCAACCCGCGCTACGCGACCGGGCATCACTGGTATGCCATGTCGTGCCTGGCGCCGCTCGGCCGGCTCGACGAAGCGCGCGACGAGGTGATGATCGCGCAGTCGCTCGACCCGGTGTCGTCGATCGTCGCCCGCGACCTGGCGGTGATCCATTTCTACCGGCGCGATTTCGAGATGGGGCTCGAGCAGTGCGATCACACGATCGAGCTCAACCCGCATTTCGCGCCGGCCTACTGGATTCTCGGCGTCATCCAGGAACAGCGTAAGGATTTCGACGAATCGGCGGCCGCCTTCCAGCGCGCCCTGCATCTGTCGCCGCATACCCCGCGCATGCACGGCGCGCTCGGCCGGACGTTCGCGCTCTCAGGCAAGCGAAAGCAGGCGCTGGAAATGCTCCACAAGCTGGAGGCCTACGCGCGCGAGCGCTATGTCTCCCCGCTCGAATTCGCGTGGATCCACTTCGCCCTGGGAGAGAACGACCAGGGGTTCAAGTGGCTCGCCAAGGCCGGCGACGATCGCCTGTTCGACATCATTTCGATCAAGGTCGATCCGCGGTTCGACCCGCTGCGGGACGACCGCCGTTTCGCGGCCCTCGCCAAACAGCTGCACGTAGAGTAAACGACGAACTCAATCTCGTGTGAAACCGCCGGTCGAGGACCAAGTAGGTAACCGCGTCCCACTCGAGCCGATCGGCCAAGCGGCGGCGCCGCGGCGATCAGCGGATGTCGCGCGGAAAATCGCTCGCCGGCGGCTGTGCGACGATTCCCGTACCTATGGCGTTCTTGGGATCGTTGTAGTTCGTGGGGTCCGCCTTCAGGCGGACCTACAGCGAAGCGATCGTCAGTGCAGGTCCGGTTGAACCAACTACCGCCTGAAAGGCGGTCGACTCTGCGCGCGACTGAAAGTCGCAGCCGCGCCGCCTGCGAGCGGTAGTTGGTTCATAGTAACGATCCTGCTCCCACTATGCCCACGTGCTCGTGAATCCGACGTAGCCGATTAGATCGGACCCGCTGAAAGCTGACCGGCTGAAAGCCGGTGGGATTAAACCTGGCACGTGGGCACTAAAGCCGGACCCCACGTACGACGACTGCAGTTCTCGGAGCGCTGCCTCAGTCGCGCCGGTTGCCCGTGAATCGCAGCAGAAACAGGAAGAGATTGATGAAGTCGAGGTACAGCGCGAGCGCGCCCACGATTTGATAGGACCCCGTGCCGCCGTCCGGCAGGGAGACGGCCATTGTTTTCAGACGCTGCGCATCGTAAGCGGTCAGGCCCGTGAAAACGATGACGCCGATGAAGGAGATGACGAACTGCAATGCGTCGCTCTGCCAGAACAGACCGACAATTGACGCAATCACGACGCCGATCAGGCCCATGAAGAGGAATGAACCCCACCCGGTGAGATCGCGGCGCGTCGTGGTTCCGTACAACGCCAGCGCCCCAAACATCCCCGCCGTGACGCCAAACGTGGCGGCCACGGATTCACCCGTGTACAGCAGGAGCATGAACGACAACGTGACGCCGGTGAGCATGGAGTACGCCACGAACAGCAGCGATGCGGTGCCAGGGGCGAGGCGCTGGACGCGCGCCGAGAGTACGAGCACGAGGCCGAACTGGGCGATGATGAGGCCCCAGAACAGCAGCCGGTTCTGAGCGATGGCGTAGACAATGGCCGGCGATCCGGCGACCATCCAGGCGGTCAGCGCCGTAATAGCCAGGCCGGCGCACATCCACCCGTAGACCCCGCGAAGAAACGCGTTGACGCGTTCGACGGCTGGGTAACCGCCCGCGAGCGATCGGTCGGGATACATCGGCCTGCCTCCTTGGCTGGGACGTGGACCTGTACGGGCCCGGCGGATCGTCCGCCGTGCCCACCTGCCACGTACCCATCATCCTACCGACGGACTCAGCCGCCTAGCGTGTAATGCGCACTGTAGAAGCCTCATCCGCCGCCGGCTGATAGTCCGGGACGTGATTCACGATCGGCTTGATCGTGCGCAAGTACGCGTAGACCGCCTTCAGATCATCGTCGGTCGCGTTCCGGTAAGCCGGCCAGGGCATCGGCGGATTGATCGGTCGTGACACCCCCATGTGCCTGCCGGTGCGGATCGCGTTGACGAACATTTCCTCCGTCCAGATGCCGAGGCCGGTGTTCGTGTCTGGAGTGAGGTTGAAGGTGTAGCTCACTCCCCACGGCCCGCTGAATGCGGTGTTCGTACCCAGCGCCGACCAGACAAATGGCTCGGTGCCCTTCACATTGGGCAGCGGTCCGATCTCCTCCGGGTGTCCCGACAGAAATCGCGTCATGTCGGGCTCTGGACCCTGCGGGCCCATCTTCCACGGGGTGTGGCAGTCGTTGCACCCCATGATCTTCACCAGATATTCGCCTCGTTGAATGACATGCTCCGGCGCCGGCCCGCGGGCGGATTCCCGGGTCCCGCCCTTCAGGGTCACGATGCCGATGCCGGCGCTGGAGAGCGCGACGACGATTGTGTACAAGATGGTCCGCTTCGAAACTCGATACATGCCCGTTCCTCCTGTGAGGCCCCACGTCCTCTCGTTCCCTAAACGCGACATCGGCGCGGAAACCCCGCAAACAGGCGTCCGGCGCCATGCCGGAATGGGCTGTACAGTGGCTAGGCACGTCGATTGTCGGGGAGGCGAATGTCATGCGAAGGGTTCTGAGTGCTTTCTGGAACGACATGCACCATACCGTGCGCGCGTACCGGCGGACGCCGTTCTTCACGTTCGTCGCCGTCGCGACGTTGACGCTCGGCATCGGCTCGACGACCACCATCTTCAGCGTGCTCGACGCCGTGGTTCTACGGCCGCTTCCGTATCCGCAGCCGGCAGAGCTCGTGGCGATCGCGCAACTTCAGCGGGACACGGGCGCGCTGCTCGCGGTGTCGCCGCCCAACTACTTCGACCTCCAGGAACAGAGCCGCGTGTTCACTCACGTCGCTGCCTACGGCACGCCAAGCGTCACCATCTCGGGAGCCGGCGGAGACCCGGAAAAGATCCTGGCCGCAAGCTGCTCGCATGAATTGTTTGCAGCGCTGCGTGTTGCGCCGGCAATCGGTCGAGCGTTGACCGCGGATGACACGGTGCCGGGTGCGCCGCGAGTCGCCGTGATCGGGCATGGATTGTGGCAGCGTCGGTTCGCCGGCGACGTCGCGGTCCTTGGACGCGAGCTGCTCCTCGACAATGCCCCAACGGTCATCGTCGGCGTGATGCCGCCGGCGTTCGATTTCCCGGCTCGCGGCACGGACCTGTGGATCCCGCTTCGCCTCTCACGCACGCAACCGCCGAACCCGGGTATCCCGGCTGCTGCATATCGCGAGTACCGCATCCTCTCGGTGGTCGCGCGGCTGCGTCCGCGCGTTCCGCTCGACGCCGCCCGGCAGGAAGTCATGCGTCTGGGAGATGCGCTCGCGCGCGGGTATCCCGCCGCCAATCACGGTCTGACCATCGCCGTCACCTCGCTTCGAGACGATGTTGCCGGACCGGCGCGCGCGGCCCTGTTGATCATGTTCGCGGCCGTCGCATGCCTGCTGCTCATCGCATGCGCCAACGTGTCGGGTCTGATCCTCGTCCGCGCCGCGGCCCGATCGCGCGAGCTGGCTCTCAGGCGCGCCATGGGGGCCAGCCGGGGCCGTCTCGCCGGACAGATGCTCACCGAAAGCGCGGTCCTCGCCGCCGCCGGTGGCGTCTGCGCGCTGTTATTTTCGAGCTGGGCGGTCGACGCGTTCGTATGGCTGGCGCCGGCCGGGATTCCCCGCCTCGAAGACGTGCACCTCGACTTCAGGGTCGCGGCGTTCGCGATCGCGGTCGCGACCGCGGCGGGACTGCTGTTCGGACTCGTGCCCGCGCTGCAGGTCAACCGGAGCGTCGAGCAGGACGCGCTTCGAAGCACCGGCCGCGGCATGGTGACCGGGGCGAACCGCCGAACGCGTCACGCGCTGGTCGTCGTCGAGGTCGCGCTGTCGACGATGCTGCTCGTCGGCGGCAGCCTGTTGATTCAGAGCTTCGTCCGACTGAGCCGCGTCGACACCGGCCTCCGGCCGGCGGCTGCCGTTGCCGTCGATCGGATCGAACTGCCTGGAAGAGCGCAGCCGAGAAGCGGCGCGTTCTTCGATCAGCTGCTCGCCCGCCTTCGCGAGGCACCGGGGATCGACGCGGCAGGCGCCACGATCGGCGTGCCGCTCGATCCGCGCGCGCGCTTCTTTGTCGACGACAGTACGTTTTCAATTGCGCGCCGCCCGTCGGCGCCGGTCGGTCAACGGCCGTCGGCCGCGCTGCACGTCGTGTCAGGCGACTATTTCGCGGCGGCCGGCATTCCATTGAGGCGTGGCCGCGCATTCGATGCGCGCGATCGGAGCGATGCGCCAGGCGTTGTCGTCATCAACGAGGCGATGGCGAGGCGCTACTGGCCGAACGAGGATCCGATCGGCCAGGCGCTGACGCACGACCTCACCATCCTGCCAGACCAGATGGCCACGCGGCAGGTCGTCGGCATCGTTGGCAACGTCCGCCATTTCGGTCTGGACCAGCCATCGGAGCCGCAGATGTTCATTCCCCATCTCCAGATGCCATGGCCGTCGATGGCCCTGGTGCTCCGGACCTCGCTTCCGATCGACCGTGTCAACTCGATCGTCAGGGACGCCGTGCATGGACTGGACGCCACGCTGCCGGTGCCGCCGGCGCGGCGCATGGACCAGGTCATGTCCGATGCTCTTGGTCAGCCGCGTTTTCGCGCCTGGCTGGTCGGGCTGTTCGCCGGAGCCGCATGGCTTCTGGCGATGGTCGGACTCTACGGAACGATCGCGTTCATGGTCCACCAGCGCACGCGGGAACTGGGTCTGCGCATGGCCCTCGGCGCGTCGCCGCAACAGACGATGCGTCTCGTGTTGTCGTTCGGCTTGAAGCTGGCCGGCGCCGGCGCGGTCATCGGACTGATCAGCGCCGTGGCCGCCACTCGCGTCCTCGCAACGATGTTGTTCGGAGTTGGGCCGACCGATCCGGCAACGCTTTTCGTCGCGCCGCTGAGCGTCGTCGTCGTGGCCGGCGTTGCCTGCTATCTTCCAGTCCGCCGAATCCGCCGCATCGAGGCGTGGAAGGCGCTCAACGACGAGCTTGGATAGAAAAAACCACGCGCCGTATACCGGCGCGTGGCAGTTTCTGCAACGGGATCTGATCCCGGATCTGATCCCGAACCTGATCCGGGATCAGACCCCAACGTGCCGCTGTCTCAGCCCAACTCGATGTTGACGTTGCTCGACAGGAGGTTCAGCCCGCCCGAGATTTCGCACTTCGCCAGCAGGTTGTTCAGCATCCCGCCCGCGACGCTCTCGAGATCCGCGTCCGAGAGCTCGCCGTCTTTCTGGACGTAGGGCACCACCACGTACATCACGTCCGGCGTCTCGACGACCGACTTCACTTGCACGCTGCCGAGGCTGGAGCCGAGCTGCTTCTCGAGCACCATCTTCGGGTCGTTGATCAGGGCCTCGCGGTACTTCGGGTTCTCGACCGCGAAACGCGCCAACAGGTCATGCAGCTGTCCACGGGTCATCGTCAGGGATTCGCCCATTGTCGCCACTCCTTGTTGCGACGCGCTTGGCGTCGCGAGTTGTTATTGGTTACTGGTTAACGTCTTACCGGTCGTGCCCATTGACACAGCAACGGCCCTGCCATCGCGCTTTGCGCCTGTTTTCGTGAATCAGCGTGGCAGTCGAGCGGGAGTTCGGGTGGGGACTCCAAGTATTGGAGCCGGGACGCCGAGGGACTTGCGGCAGGACTCCAACTATGATCGTCGTCTGTGGCGGATGAACCTGTCGACGGCGCAACACCCAGGTGGCTGGGCGGCCTGTATCGGTGGTTGAAAGGCACCTCCTCCCCGGCGCCCGGAGCGCCAGCAGGCCCTTCCGGCGATGAGTCGCAGGACCGCCTCCCTTCGAAGATCGCCCACTATGCGATCCGCCGGAAACTCGGCGCCGGCGGAATGGGCGTCGTCTACCTGGCGGACGATGAGCGGCTGAAGCGGACCGTGGCGTTGAAGATGATGCTGTCGCTCCAGCACGACGAGACGGCACGCCGGCGGTTCTGGCGCGAAGCTCGCGCAGCGGCCGGCGTCAACCATCCGCATGTCTGCCAGATTTACGAAGTCGGCGAAGAAGGCGGCACGCTCTTCATCGCCATGGAACTGCTCGAAGGCGAGCCGCTGAGCGAGCACCTCAAACGCGGCCCGTTGAGCGTCGAGCAGGCGGTCCCGATTGCCGTCGACATGCTGTCGGCCCTCGGCGCCATCCACGCCAGCGGCATCGTCCATCGCGATCTCAAGCCGTCGAACGTGTTTCTCGCCCGCCATGGCGTCAAGCTGCTCGACTTCGGGCTGGCCCGGCCCGAAATGAAGACGTCGCTGGATTCGATCGAGGGGCTGACGCACGCCGGCACGGTGCTCGGGACGCCGGGGTACATGGCGCCCGAACAGATCACCGGCGAGACCGTCGACGCCCGCACCGATCTGTTCGCGGCCGGCGCGATCCTGTTCCACATGCTGGCGGGTCGACCGGCGTTCAGCGGCCGCACCGTCACCGCGGTGCTCAACGCCACGCTGACCGAGCAGCCGCCGGCCCTCGCCGGCTCCGCGGCGGTGGCGGCGGTCGATCGCGTCATCCGCCGAGCCCTCGCGAAGAAGCCCGACGGACGTCCCGCTTCGGCCGAGGACATGGCTGACCAGCTGAGCGGGCTGCGCAGCCTCGACGGCCAGGATCCCCGCGGGATGGCTCGCGCGCTCACGCGTGTCGTCGTCCTCCCCTTTCGCGTCCTGCGTCCGGATCCCGAGACTGATTTTCTGGCATTCAGTCTGCCGGACGCGATCGCGACGTCGCTGGCCGGCATCGGCTCGCTGATCGTGCGATCGAGCGCGGCGGCGGCGCGCTTTGCCACCGACGCGCCCGACATCAAGGCGCTGGCCGTCGAAGCCGACGTCGATCGCGTGGTCATGGGCACGCTGCTGCGCTCGGGCGATCAGCTGCGGGCGTCGACGCAGCTCGTCGAGGCGCCCGAGGGGACGCTGCTGACCTCGCACACGGTGCAGGCCTCGCTCGGCGATCTGTTTCAGATGCAGGACGACATCGTCCGCCGCGTCGTCGAAGGACTCGCGCTGCCGCTCACGGGCGAACCGCGGACGTCCCAGTCATCTCCCGATGTCCCGCACAATCCACGCGCGTACGAGCTGTACCTCAAAGCCAACGAGCTCGCGCGCACCTACAACGGGATGCCGGCCGCCCGCGCGCTCTACGAGCAGTGCCTCGAGCTCGACCCGACGTTCGCGCCGGCATGGGCGCATCTCGGTCGTTGTCATCGGGTCATCGGCAAATACATCGTCCCAACACCCGATAGCAACAGCCGCGCCGAGGAAGCCTTCATCCGGGCGATCGCCTTGAATCCGCGGCTGTCACTCGCGCACAAGTTTTACGCGAATCTCGAGGCCGATACCGCCCGGGCCGTCGAAGCGATGGTCCGGCTCCTGAACGCGGCGACGCGCCACGGCAACGACGCCGAGCTGTTCGCGGGCCTCGTCCATGCGTGCCGCTATACGGGATTGTTCGACGAGTCCCTCGCCGCCCATGCCGAGGCACGGCGGCTCGACCCGACGATTGCAACCAGTTTCCAGCAGACGCTGTTGCTGAACCGCGACCTCGATCGGCTCGCCGGCATCCAGCCCTCCGAGCCGGTGCCTGGCGCTGGCGAGGGAATCCGAGTCATCGGTCTCCGCGTGGCTGGCCGTGTGGACGAGGCGAGAGTGGTGCTGGCCAGGATGGGACAGACAGCGCCGACTCACCCATTCGAGAACTGGAGGCTGAACCACCTCGCCGCCTGGCTCGATCGTAGAGTCGAGGACGTGATCGCAGGACTGGCGTCGGTCGCGGGATCGAAGATTTTCGACGATCCCGAAATCATCTTTCAGCAAGGCTTCATGTTTTGCGATCTTGGCGAGCCCGCGCGCGGCCTCGACTACTTGCGCAACGCTGTCGCACGCGGATACTTCCCCGCAGTGACGCTTACCACGTGGCCGGAATTCGATGCGCTTCGCGACGACCCGGGGTTCCGGACGCTGCTGGCTGAGGTCGAAGCCGGACGGCAGCGCGCGAAGGATGCGTTTCGTGAGGCCGGCGGCGAGCGTCTCCTCGCGCGGTGAGCGCCGAGCGACAGCACGATGGCGACCGTCATCCTCACGACACGAGACGTCGGTGGGGCTGAGGGTATGATCGACGGTTGTGGCAGACGACCCTGTTGAGGGCTCGACCACCGGGTGGCTGGGCGGTCTGTATCGCTGGCTGAAAGGCGCCCCGCCGACGCCAGGATCGCCGGCAGGCCCTACCGGCGATGAGTCTCAAGACCGCCTCCCATCTCGGATCGCGCACTACGCGATTCGCCGGAAGCTCGGCGCCGGCGGAATGGGCGTCGTCTACCTGGCGGACGATGAGCGGCTGAAGCGGACCGTGGCGTTGAAGATGATGCTGTCGCTCCAGCACGACGAGACGGCACGGCGGCGGTTCTGGCGCGAGGCCCGGGCAGCCGCCGGCGTCAACCATCCGCACGTCTGTCAGATCTACGAAGTCGGCGAAGAGGGCGGCACGCTCTTCATCGCCATGGAACTGCTCGAAGGCGAGCCGCTGAGTGAGCACCTCAAACGCGGCCCGTTGAGCGTCGAGCAGGCGGTGCCGATTGCCGTCGACATGCTGTCGGCCCTCGGCGCCATCCACGCCAGCGGCATCGTCCATCGCGATCTCAAGCCGTCGAACGTGTTTCTCGCCCGCCATGGCGTCAAGCTGCTCGACTTCGGGCTGGCCCGGCCCGAAATGAAGACGTCGCTGGATTCGATCGAGGGGCTGACGCACGCCGGCACGGTGCTCGGGACGCCGGGGTACATGGCGCCCGAACAGATCACCGGCGACACCGTCGACGCCCGCACCGATCTGTTCGCGGCCGGTGCGATCCTGTTCCACATGCTGGCCGGCCGGCCGGCGTTCAGCGGCCGCACCGTCACCGCGGTCGCTGAACGCTACACTGACCGAGCAGCCGCCGGCCCTCGCCGGGTCCGCGGCGGTGGCGGCGGTCGACCGCGTCATCCGGCGGGCCCTTGCGAAGAAGCCGGAGGGACGTCCCGCGTCCGCTGAGGACATGGCCGGACAGCTGGCCGCGCTGCGGAGTCTCGACGGACACGACCCGCGCGCGATGGCGCGCGCGCTCACGCGCGTCGTCGTTCTTCCATTTCGCGTGCTGCGTCCGGATCCGGAAACCGATTTTCTGGCGTTCAGCCTGCCGGACGCGATTACGACGTCGCTGGCCGGCATCGGATCGCTGATCGTGCGATCGAGCGCGACGGCGGGGCGCTTTGCCGGGGAGTCGCCGGACATCAAGGCGCTGGCCGTCGAAGCCGATGTCGATCGCGTGGTCATGGGCACGCTCCTTCGTTCGGGCGATCAGCTGCGTGCATCGACGCAGCTCGTCGAAGCGCCAGAGGGGACCGTGCTGACCTCGCACACGGTCCAGGCGCCGCTGGGCGATCTGTTCCAGATGCAGGACGACCTCGCGCGGCGCGTCGTCGAAGGGCTCGCGCTGCCGCTCGCGGGCGAGCGGGTGTCCGCATCGTCTTCTCCTGACGTCCCGCACAACCCACGCGCGTACGAGCTGTATCTGAAGGCCAACATGCTCGTGCGCAGCTACGACGCGATGCCGGCTGCTCGCGCGCTCTACGAACAGTGCCTCGAGCTCGACCCGACGTTCGCTCCGGCCTGGGCGCATCTCGGTCGTTGTCATCGGATCATCGGGAAATACATCGTCACGACGCCGGACAGCGACAGCCGCGCCGAGGACGCATTCAACCGGGCGATCGCCTTGAATCCGCGGCTGTCACTCGCGCACAAGTTCTACGCGAATCTCGAGGCCGACACCGGCCGGGCCCGCGAGGCGATGGTCCGGCTCCTGAACGAGGCGACACGCCACGGCAACGACGCCGAGCTGTTCGCGGGACTCGTCCACGCGTGCCGCTATTCGGGACTGTTCGACGAGTCCATCGCCGCCCATGCGGAGGCCCGGCGACTCGACCCGACGATTTCGACCAGCATCGTGCAGACGCTGCTGCTGAACGGCGATCTCGATCGGCTCTTGAACGTCGAGGCCTCCGACCGCGTGCCTGGCGGAGGCGACGAGGGCATCCGGGTTATCGGTCTCGGGTTCGGTGGCCGCCTGGACGAAGCGAAAGTGGAGCTGGCGAGGATGGGACAGACCGGGCCGAACCAGACATTCGAGCTGTGGAAGTCGCACCTCACAGCATGGCTCGATCGCCGGCCCGAGGCCATCCTGACGACCCTGGAGTCGTTCCCGAAGTTGAAGGTCTTCGAAGATCCCGAGCCGATCTTTCAGGAGGGCTGGTTCCTTTGCGATGTCGGGGCGCACGCCAGCGGCCTCCCCTATTTGCAGGATGCGATCGCACGCGGATACTTCCCCGCGGTCACGCTCGCCAGGTGGCCGCAGTTCGATGCGCTGCGCGACGACCCGGCATTCCAGAAGCTGGTGGCCGACGCCGAAGCCGGACGGCAGCGTGCGCAGGACGCGTTTCGACAGGCCGGCGGCGAGCGTCTCCTCGCGCGGTGAGCACCGGGGTCAGGCGCGATGAAGACGCTGGCGCGCGAGCGTGACGCGGCGGAGGTCCTCGGCCGTCTGCGATCGCTGCGCCAGGACACCGTCGCACGTTGGGGCCACATGTCCGTGCACCAGATGGTGTGTCACCTGAGCGATGGCTATCGATTGCTGACGGGGGAGCTCACGTCGCCTCCCGTTGCCACTCCGCTGCCGCGCCCCATGATGAAATGGATCGCGCTGTACGTGCCGGCCCGATGGCCGGCCGGCATTCCAACGACTCCCGAGCTCGATCAGACCCTAGGCGGCACCAGACCTGCGGACTTCGCCAGGGACGTCGCCGAACTGGAAACGCTGCTCACCAAGGTTGCAGCCGAGCGGAGCGGGCGCCTCGCCGGGTATGTGCATCCCATTTTCGGCCGCATGTCCGAGCCGGCGTGGCTCCGATGGGCGTACCTGCACGCCGATCACCATCTCCGTCAGTTCGGCGTGTAGCCGGGAATCAGGAAGTCCTCGGCTGATTCGTGTCCCACCATGCCCGCGCCAGTTCCGGCGTCCACTCGCTTTCGACGGACACGGCCGCGAGCCGGCGCGACAGCTCGCGCGCGGTCTGCGGGCGGTCCGACGGATCCTTGGCCAGACACGCAACCACGATCGCGTCGAGATCTTTCGGAATCGGCAATTCTGTTCGCGCGGATGGCGGCTCCGGCACCGCTTGCGCGTGCTTCATGAGGAGCTGCATCGGCGTGTCGCCGGTGAAGACGAGTTGTCCCGTGAGCAGCCAGTACGCGAGGCAGCCGGTCCCGTAGATGTCGGTACGGTGATCGACAGGCCGTCCTCCGAGCACCTGTTCGGGAGCCATGAACGCCGGAGTACCGCGCACGACGTGCTCTGCGGTGAACGCGGTGAGGTCCACCGGCCCTTCGGACGTGCCTGGCTCGTGAATCGCTTTGACGATGCCGAAGTCCAGCACTTTGACGAAGTCGTAGTCTTCACCGTAGCGGCACAAGACGATGTTGGCCGGCTTGATGTCGCGGTGGACCAGCGAGACCGATTCGGCCTCCGAGAGCGAATGGCAGACCTGGCGGATCACGTGAATCACGCGCGCGGCCGGCATCGGACCGAACGTCTTCACGATCCGCTCGGCATCCAAGCCGTCGAGCAGTTCCATCACGTAGTAGAACGTCCCATCGTCCGCGATGCCGAAGTCGAAGAGGTCTATCGTGTGCGGTGAGCGCAGGCTCGCGATCGCTTGCGCCTCGCGCTCGAACCGGCTCGCGGCTTCGGATCCGGCGATCGACGTCGCGGCCAGCGGACGAATGAGCTTGATCGCGGCCGGCCTCGCCAGCAGGCGATGGCGTGCGCGCCACACCTCTCCCATCCCGCCCTGCGCCGAGCCGCTCGAGCAGACGGTAGCTGCCCAGCTCGCGGGCCTTTCGCACCTCGTTGCCGAGCGCGAAGAGCACGCGCGCGCCGACGTATGCCATCGCGACGACCAGCAGATACGGAAAGACGAAGACGAAGAAGAACTGCCGGGTGTTCAGCACCAGCGGAGGCGGATACGCCGTGATCGAGACGGCGGCCATCACCGGCACGCTGGTGGATGCGGCGAGCGCCGCGAGCACCGACCGTCGGGGCGACGACGGGACGACGATGGTGAAGAGGAGCGTCCAGACGGCGACCCACGAGAGCCCGATCCACGCGGCGTTCCGAAAGTCGAGGCTGTGCGGCTGCAGAAACTCCGCGGCGGCGATGCCGTAGCTGCTGGCAATTTCGAAGACGATGGCGAGCGCGGCAGCGGCCCGAGGCGACAGGCGGGAATGCGTCACGACAGCCGGCGACGAAGAGCGCGACGGAGATTGAAATGGTGGCCGGCAGCCAATGCACGACGGCACCGAACAGGATGGCGCGATCGGCTTCCGACGTGAGCGACGGAAAGATGGCAGCCAGAAAGAACACGACGGCGTACAAGAGCGCCATCACGCGAAGGCGTGGCCGCGCCTGCTGAACCAGATCGCGTGGCAGCCCCTGCGAGCCCGGAGGTGACGTCGAGGCACGGTGTGCTTCGTCGGGACGAAGAAGGGTCGGGCCGCCGGTCGCCACGCTCATTGCGCGCTGATTGTACGTCCGGTCGGAACCGCCTTGGGCGGGCGGCTCGTGTGGTGCGGACGAGATCCTGTTACATGACCGCTCGTGGTGAGCTTGTCGAACCACGAGCCCTGCGCTCGTCCTTCGACAGGTTCAGGACGAACGTTGTGTACTTGAGCGTCGGACGCACCAGACTAGAGCCGCTTGCGCATGACCGTCGCGCTCGACGGACACGCGGAGGTGAATTCGACGGAGGTCTGGACCGATGGCCGGCACGTCGGCTCGCGCGATCGCGCTCGAAGCCGAACTTCGGAAAGTAGCGCTCCGCCGTCGTGGTCAGCAGATAGAGCGGCCGGCACGCTGAACGTCCTGCGCGAGACGAAGGGCCGCGTCGGTCAGCAGGCGGCCGAGGCCCGCCCCTGCGCCTGCGGCGCAACCGCGACCGATCGCAGCAGCGCGCCGTCGGGGTAGATCTCGAGCGCCGCGCTGCCGACGATCTGCGCCATCCTGCCGCGCGACGAGCGTCGTCGCCAGATGATCGCGAAGACCGTCGAGCGGAAGGTGCTGCTGCTCCAGGAGCCGGAAGATCGCCTCGGCGTCGTCCGGCGCGCCCGCTCGATGCGCGATTCCACGGCTCATCGCCCCGCCTGCGCGGCCGCGACGCCGGCTGCGGCGCGCAGCAGGACACGCCGGCGACATCGCCGGGCGTCGGCACGCAGCAGCCGGTCTTCTTCTGCAGGCGCTCGGCGTCGCGATGCACGGCGTCGACGTGCGTGAGCGCGTGGCGCACCGCGTCGCCGATCGCCGCCAGGACCGGATCGGCGAGCGTCCCGAGCCGGTAGTGGATCCACAGCCCCTCGCGCCGCGTGTCGACCAGCCCGGACCGCCGCAGGTAGGCCAGGTGCCGCGAGGCCTTCGGCTGCGGAATCTTCAGGCTCTCGTGGATGTCGCAGACGCAGACTTCGCCGGTCAGCAGCAGGCCGAGAATCCGCAGCCGCGTCGCGTCGGCGAGCGCCTTGAACAGGCGTCTCCATCTCGGCCAGTTGCTTGGCCATATATTCGCCTTGACAAATATATCACGGACGGCCTACAGTCTCATATATTCGCTTACGCGGATACAAGGAGCGCGCACATGTCAGACATTCAGCAGGCCGTTCGCGAGAAATACGGCGCCATCGCCGCGTCGGTCGACCAAGGCATCGACCAACACCGGCTGCTGCGGCCCGACGGCCTGCGGCTGCGGCGACCCGATCACCTCGAATCTCTACTCCGACGCCGAGACCAGCGGCCTGCCGGCCGACGCGGTGGCGGCGTCGCTCGGCTGCGGCAACCCGACCGCGCTGCTCGCGCTCGAACCCGGCCAGACGGTGCTCGACCTCGGATCGGGCGGCGGCATCGACGTGCTGCTGTCGGCGAAGCGCGTCGGCCCGACCGGCAAGGTCTACGGCCTCGACATGACCGACGAGATGCTGGCGCTCGCGCGCGAGAACCAGCGCAAGGCCGGCGCGACGAACGTCGAGTTCCTGAAGGGCACGATCGAAGCGATTCCGCTGCCGGACAACTCGGTCGACGTCATCATCTCGAACTGCGTCATCAACCTGTCGAGCGACAAGGACGCGGTGCTGCGCGAGGCGTTCCGCGTGCTGAAGCCGGGCGGCCGGTTCGCGGTCTCCGACGTCGTGGTCCGCGGCGACGTGCCGGCCGACATGCGCCGCAGCATGGAGCTGTGGGTCGGCTGCATCGCCGGCGCGCTGGAGGAGACGGAGTACGCGGCCAAGCTGCGCGGCCGCCGGCTTCGCGGACGTCGAGGTCGAGCCGTGGCGCGTCTACAACGTCGACGACGCGCGCGCGTTCCTGACCGAGAGCGGGCTCGACGTCGACGCGACTCGCGCCGCAGGTCGAAGGACAGATTCGCCAGCGCGTTCGTTCGCGCGCGGAAGCCCGACGGCCGACGAGCTGCTGCGGACCGGACTGCTGCGCGTGATGTGACCAGTGCTCTATCGCCGTTTCTTCAATCGTCCCGAAGAGGTCCGATCCGAGAGCCAAATCGTCGTCGTGGGGTCCGGCTTTAGCCGGACCTACATCGACGATCTGGTTCGTTGTAGGTCCGCCTAAAGGCGGACCACACGTACTACATCGGTGCCGGCACCGGCGACACGATGACGGACCGCGCGGCGAAGAGCGGCGTCACCAGGTCGACGTCGCCGTGGAGCTGGACTCTGGCGCCGATCGCGTCGCGCGCGAGCCCATTGAACAGCAGCCGCCAGGCCGTGTCGTCGGACAGGACCGCCCGCGCCGACGCGGCGCTGTCGTCTCCCGAGAGGATCTGCCAGCGTGCTCCGTCGCGTCGAAGCGTGAACGTGCCGCCAGCATCTCCAGTGATGTCGACGACGACGGTGGCTCCTGTAGGGGCGACCACGCTCTGATACGAGTGCGGCAGGCCGCGAATCGAGATCAGCAGGACGGCGCGATGCCAAGCCGGATCGGGGAGCGGTCCGGCACCCACCGCTTCGCGCACCTGCATCTGATGGTGCCACTGCTCCGTAAACTCCCGGCCGATGTCCATCCAACCGGCGTTGCCATCTTCTCCTGCCCAGGACACGGGAAACAGCGCCGGCGCGTCGAACGCACACTGTTCGTAGAACTCCGCCAGCTCCACTCCCACCACTGAATAGAGCCTGGTGAGCACCGTGCCGCTGATGCGCTTCGAAGCGGTGACCCATTCGGCATTCAGCGCGTTGATGAACCTGACGAACTCGTCCTCCGAGGAAATTGGACGCGGCGGCGCCGGCGGTGTATGCCGATCCCGCTGAAAGGACAACCGCCGGATGCTCGTGTCGATCAGGTGCGCAACGACGTCCCGGACACGCCAGGTGCCGGCGGTGGTCGGCTTTTCCCACGCGTCGGGGGGCAGCCCGCGCAGGAGATCCACGAGTTGATTCGCGACGGGACGGAAGAACGATCGCGTGTCCGTCGGCGCTATGAGGCTCGTCGCCATGAATCCACTGTAGTAGATCTACAGTAGTGATGTGACGCGCAAGTACCCACCGGGCCCTCGAGTCAATCTACTGCTGGCGATCATCGCCCAGATGCTCCCCAAGTGGTTCCCGTTCGATCCGCTCGACTTCAACATGACGCTCGCGCGGCAATTCGGCGACGTCGGCTACTACAAAGTGGGGCCGCTGCGGGTGTATCAGCTGAATCATCCCGATCTCGCGCGGCAGATCCTCGTCGAGCAGCCGGAGAAGTTCCTGAAAGCGCGACTCATCAAGCGCGCGTTCCGTCCGTTTGCCGGGAACGGGCTGCTGACCAGCGACGGCGCGCTCTGGCGGCAACAGCGGAAGCTGATGCAGCCGGCCTTCCATCACAAGCGGCTGGCCGCGTATGGCGATGTGATGGTCGAACACGCCCAGCGCATGGCCGATACGTGGCACCACGGCAATGTGCGCGAGATCGGCTCGGAGATGACGAAGCTGACGCTCGGCATCGTCGTCAAAACGCTGTTCGGCGCGGAGGTGAGCGGCGACGCGGACGGCATCGGGCCGCTCATGACCGCGGTGCTCGAGGCGAGCAACCAGCGCATCAATTCGGCGGTACAGATTCCCGCGTGGGTGCCGACCCCGCGCAACCTTCGCGAGCGCCGCTCGCTCGCGCGGCTCGATGCCATGCTCCAGGACATGATTCGCACGCGCCGGGCAGCGAGCGCCGAGGGCGACGATCTGCTCGCCGTCCTCGTGTCAGCAGTGGACGACGATGACGGAACACGAATGTCCGATCAGCAGCTGCGCGACGAGATGATGACGCTGTTCCTGGCCGGCCACGAGACCACCGCGAATGCGCTCACCTGGACGTGGTATCTCCTGGCCACGCATCCACACGTCGAAAACCGGTTGCTGGCCGAGACTGAACGCGTGCTCGGCGGCCGCGCACCGACGATGGCGGACTTGCCCGAGCTCCCCTACAGCGACATGGTCGTGCGTGAAGCGATGCGGCTCTTTCCGCCCGCGCCGGGGTTCGCACGGGAACCGGTCGAAGACGTGAACATCGGCGGCTACGTCGTTCCCAAGGGCAGCCTGGTCAGCGTGATGTACCTATGCCCTGCACCGCGACGCTCGGTTCTTTCCCGACCCGGACGTGTTCGATCCAGACCGCTTCGCGCCCGGCTGGGAAGAGCGCATCCCCCGCTACGCCTATCTGCCCTTCGGCGGCGGGCCGCGCGTCTGCATCGGCAACGGCTTCGCGATGATGGAGGCCCGGTTGATTCTGACCACCGTAACGCAGCGCTACCGGCTCCGGCTCGAGCCGAATCAGCAGATCGTCCCGGCTCAATTGGTCACGGTGCGTCCCAAACACGGCATCCGGATGCAGCTGGCACGGCGATGACGGCTCCAGCGCATGACGTTCTTCGCAAGGTCACGCGCGCCGACATTCGACGCGACCCCTATCCGTACGTGGTCGTGGACAATTGCCTTCCACCGGAGATCTACGCCGAACTTGCACGGACGTATCCAGACGACGAGACGATACTGCGGCAGAGCGGCGCGCGAGACCAGTACGTCATCCGGCAAAACCATCGCTACGATCTGAGAGCGCATCGCATCCTGCGCAATCCCGATTCGGTCTCGCCGGCTTGGCAGGATTTTGTTCGCTATCACGTATCGCCTGAGTTCTTTCGCGAATTCCTTGACCTGCTTGGTCCCGACATCGCGTCGATCTATCCCACGTTGGAACACCGGCTGGGACAGACCATGCAGGAGTGGACGACGGGGATCCGGTTCGATCCGGAATGGGATCAAGGACAGATCGCGCTTGATTGTCAGGTCGGCATCAACACGCCCGCGCGGCGCCGGAGCTCGACGCGGGGCGTGCACACGGATGCGCCCGACGAGCTCTTCGCGATGCTCCTCTATTTCCGGCGCGACGACGATCGGGCACGCGGCGGTGATCTGGAGATTTGTCAGTGGAAGAAAGATGCGCCGCATCTGTTCG
Source organism: uncultured Acidobacteriota bacterium (assembly GCA_963770995.1). GTDB lineage: Bacteria > Acidobacteriota > Vicinamibacteria > Vicinamibacterales > CAVVIG01 > CAVSWN01. Next base: position 499,572 of record CAVYRS010000002.1, read on the forward strand.
TCGACCGCAACGTCGATGTGTCAGACACGGAATGCCGCGCCATCATCCCCTACAAAGCCAACACGCTGGTGATCTTCATCAATTCAACCGTGTCGCTTCACGGCGTCACGCCGCGCGATCCGACGCCGCTCAGCCGGCGCCTGGTGAACATCGTCGGCCGCGTCCATCGGTCGGTCCCGGAGGGTTTGTTCGAACGGCCGCAGAAGAAGGGACTGAAAGCCATGGCGGCACGCTGCGCGATCAAGGCATATGACCGTTTGAGCCGGCGATACTTCTAGGAGCTTTCCAGCTCCACCTCCGCTGTCAGACTCTCGCGATCGCGCGAGACCGTGGCCACGGCCAGCCGCCGGCCGCCGCGCGTATAGGTGACCGAGCAATCGCGCGCGTCCAGGCTGCCGTCGATGTGAACGGCATCCCACTGTTCGGCGTGACCGACGTACTTGATCGAGACGTCGTAGTGCTGACTCCAGAAGAACGGCACCGCGTCGAACCGCTCGCGGCGGCCCAGCATGTTGCGCGCGGCAACCTGTCCCTGACGCTCCGCCACGACCCAATGCTCCACGCGGATGCGCTCGCCTGTGTGCGGGTCCGGCCATCGGGCCACGTCGCCGGCGGCGAAGATCCCCGGCGCGCTCGTCTCGAGGTACTCGTTGACGGCGATGCCGCGGTCGAGCGCGAGGCCGGCTTCCTCCGCGACCGCGATCGCCGGCCTGACGCCCACGCCCATGACGACGAGATCGGCATCGAGCGTGCCGCCGCCGCTGAGCGTGACCGTTCGTCCGATGACTGACGCAACTGTCTGTCCCAAGTGAAAACGAACGCCGTGCGCCTCGTGGAGCGATTGGACGAAGCGGCCTACTTCCATCCCCATCACGCGTTCGAGCGGCACGTTCTCGGGTGCGACCACATCGACGGCAACACCGCGCGTTCGCAGAGAGGCCGACACTTCCAGGCCGATGAAGCTCGCGCCGACGACGACCACCTGCTTTGCTGTTCCTGCTTTCTCGACGATCGCCCGGCTATTGGCGAAGGATCGCAGGTAGTGCACGTTCGCACTGAGAGCGCCTGGAATCGGCAAGCGCACGGGATCCGCGCCGGTGGCGATGAGCAGCGCCCCGAACTCACGACGCGACCCATCGTCGAGGAGCACGTTCCGCGACACGGGGTTGATTGACGTCACCCGACGGTTGAGCACCAAGTCGATGCGCCGCTCCGTATACAGCTCCGAAGGCCACAAGGGAATCCAGTCGTCCTGGGCTTCACCGGCCAGGTAGTCCTTCGACAGGTTCGGACGGTCCACTGGCGGATCCGCGTCGGCGCTGATCATGGTGACCGGGCCGTCGTAGCCTTCCCGCCTCAACATGTCCGCGGCGGCAAGTCCTGCTGCGCCTCCCCCGACAATCACGATGGACGCAGGAGCCTGCTGAAGCTTCGCGGAGACCGCCGCCGGTTGCTGCGCCTCCAGTTTCTCGCGCACGAACAGGAGATCGCCCTGACGCTCCACGCGCCAGCACGCAATCGGATCCAGCGCCGGCGCACGGAGCGCGTCGCCAGTCCGCACACTGAAGCACGCGTGATGCAGCGGGCACCGGACGGTGTCGCCGACGAGCAATCCATCGGCGAGCTTGCCGCGGTAGTGAGTGCAACGAGCGCCGACCGCGAACCACTCGCCGCCCGTGCGCGTCACCAGCACCTCGTCGTCGCCGACGTGTCCCAGCACCATGGCGCCGTCTGCAACGCTGTCGACGGCAATGCCTCGCGCGAAGTCGGGCGTTTCGATCTGCTTGGCATCATCCATGTCGGACCTCTTTATGGATTGTAGCGTCCGGAGATCGGACGAGGCGGCGCGCTGGATGAGCTTCTAGCGAACCAGCGGACGCACGCTGGAGGCGGATCGAGGAGATCTGCGAGCGTGGCCAGTGCCACCACCGCGCGCGATTGGGTCGATCAGAAGGTGATCCTCAATCCCAGCTGACCCACGCGCTGTTCGGGACGGAAGAAGTCGCCCGAGTATGTCGTCGGTCGCAAAAGGTCCGGATCGGCCTGCCCGGCCTGCGCACCCGACGGTATGGTCACACGTCGCAGAAATCCGCCCGGGTTGACCGAATCGAACAGATTGAACACCTCGCCGATCGCCTCGACGTTCGCACCTCCCGCGAGACGGAACAGTTTCGAGATCCGCAGATTCAGCTGCTGCTGCGAATAGCCACGGCCGCAGTTCACTGTCTTGCACGGGCCGAGCTCCTTGACCGTGACTGCGCCTGTTGCCGCATCGAAAGAATCGACCGCAAACGCGCGCGACGGGATATCCAGCGCATCGCCGTCCAGATTCAGGTCCCGGCCGTCGATCAGGACTACCGGCAGCGCCGAGCGGTAGGCATAGATCGGCGCGACACGGAAGCCGCCTGGAAGGTCGATTGCGGCGGAGAACATGAACCTGTGGCGGGCATCGGTGGCCGCATTTGGCCCGAGCTGCGCGGGGTTGTCGAAGGGATTGCCGGGATCCTGGATGTTCGCGGTGTTCAATTCATCCGACGCGTTGCCGATCGTGCTGAGTCCGCGCGAGAGCGTGTACGACGTCGTGAAATCGATCCCGCGCGACATCCTGCGCCGCACGCTCAGAATCAGCGCGTTGTACTCGCTCTTGCCTCGGCTCAGCGCGGGCCGATTGCTCGACGTGTTCGGACTCAAGCCGCCGGGTATGAGTGCCGACAGACGACGCGTTGTCGTCCCCGGCATCCGCTGGTTCAACCGCGGACGGTAATTCAAGTCTCGGCCGAGCGAGTTGACGACGTCCACGCTCACGACGGTGCTGAGCGTCAGTTCGTGCGACCATCCAGCATTCGTTTGAAGCTGGTGGGGCTGCTGCAGGCGTGGATCGACCCATTGCCCCTGCAGCGCCACCGAGCCGGGTATTACCTGGTTCTGGCTGGCGAGATTGCCCAGCGGCTGGCCCGCCTCGTAGAACGACCCGTCGGGGTTTCTGAGACCGGCAGCGTTGCTCGCGTTGAAGGTATTGCCGAACCTGAAACTGCCCGCGTCCATCGCAGGGAACATGACACTCGAGTTCGTATAGCCAAAATCGGTATAGATGCCCCAGCCGCCGCGAACGACGTCCTTGCCGTTGCCGCGAAGGTCGACAACAGCGCCGATGCGCGGCTGGATGTTGTTTCGGTCATCTTCGGGATCCAGCGCGAAGTTCTCGAGCCCGACGATGCCGTCGAGCAGGCCGGCTCTCGCGGCCGCCTGGACCTTGACGAAATTCGGATTGTTCGACTGATCGAAGATGACTCCGGTCACGAGGTCATAACGGATACCGGCATTCACGGTCAGCCGACCGGAAACGCGCCAGTCGTCCTGAAAATAGACGCCGTATTGCCGGGTCGACAGATCGGACACCGAATCGCCTTGACTCAGGACGACATCCGAGATGGGCCCGCGCAGCTCGTTGGTGAGGTGCGTGTTTCGGACGATGTCCTTGGCGCTGCTGAGCGTGAAGAACAGCCGGGGCTCGTTGATGAAGTTCACGCCGGTCTTGAAATCGTGCCCGAGGCCGCCACGCCGCGCGACATGCCACGAGAAATCGTCGCGAAACTGAAACTTCCGCTGCTCGGTCCGCTGCGGCAGATTCGTGTTTCCGCCGGTCACGACGCCGTTCGGAAAGCTCTCGTTGGGTGCCGGGGTGCGACCGAGGGTATGGTTGTTGAAGTCGGCATACTGAACGATGAGCTCGTTCAGCCTGGCGCCCCGGAACACCCAGTTGTGGTTCACGTTGATCGAGTTGAACCTGTTTTCACTGTCGCCCCAGTTGTTCGGCGTGCTCGTCGGAGCGACGCCGTACGGAAAGCTGTTGTTATTGCGACCGTAACGGAGGGTCAGGTATTGGGCCGGATTCAGGATCGCCATCACTTTGCCGGTGGCGAGGTTTTCGCGATAGGCGACCGGGTTCGGTCCATCCTGCTCCGGGAACAATCCTCTCGTGTTCACAATCTGGGTCGTGTCCTGTTGCGTGCGCTCCACGGCGAAGAAGAAATGCGCCTTGTCTTTCGAGATTGGCCCGCCGAGGCTGCCGCCGAACTGGTTGCGACGGTAGTCGCCCTTCACCGCTGCGCTGTTCGTCCCACCGACCGCCAGCTTCTCGGTCTCAGTCAGCGCGTTCATCGATTTGTCACGAAAGAATTCGAACAGACTGCCTTGGAACTGGTTCGTCCCGCTCTTGGTGACGACGTTCATGACCCCGCCGTTGCTGCGGCCGTACTCGGACTTGAATCGCTGCGTTTGAAAGTTGAACTCCTGAATCGCTTCGAGCGGGAACTGCTGGAGCAGCCCGCCCACCGAATCGTCGTTGTTGTCGCCGCCGTCGATCAGATAGTTGACATTGCGACCGGCGCCGCCATTGATGAGCGGCGCGAAATTGACGCCCTTCGTCGGATCGCTGTGGACCCCGATGCCGACGCCTGGCACCGTCGCCGCCAGATTCGCGAACTGTCGACCATTCAGCGGCAGCCGCTCGACGTGTTCCAGATCGACGACCTGACCGACCGAGGCGTTCGTCGTCTGAATCAGCGGCTTTGCCCCAACCACCTCGACCCTCTCTGCCAGCGGCGCAACCTTCAAGGTGAAGGCAATCGCCAGTACTTGCGCGATGTTCACTGCGATGCCCTTCTTCGTTAGCGTCTCGAAGCCCGGCAGCTCTGCGGTAATGTCGTACGTCGCGACGGGCAATGCCGTGAGGCGATAGAGTCCCTCGGCATCACTCACTTCAGTGCGGACGAACCCCGTGGCGGGGTTCCTCGCAGTCATGATCGCGCCGGGAATGGCCCCGCCCTGTTGGTCCACGATCCGACCCGCAATCTCACCTGTCGTCTGCTGCGCGAAGCCCGATGCGACGCCGATCAGCAACATGATCGTCACGCGGAGCACATGTGACATATCGCCTCCACCAGTTAGATAACGCCTTCGAAGCAGTAGACGAACACGAGTTTCAACGTCGCAACCGGAGATGGCCCAGCTTAGGCCTCCTGCCGGCTGCCGGCGCACTCCGAGGTGCCGGCTAGCAACACGTGATTCAGCAGTTTGGATGTATGGCCGACGGATCGACTGGACAACGGTGGTTGGTTTTGTCCGGTACGTGGGACAGTGTGTTGTCCTGGTACGTGGGACACTATCGAGCGACCAACCTCAGCCGAACAGGAGAGTCGGAACCGCTCGCGACAAGCGTCTGCGAGTCGCGACGCTTCCCCGCAGTGAGTGCGGCGTTGACCGTCGCAAAGTAACGGCAGAGCCAGGCCGTGGGCCTGCGGCTTTGGCGTCTGGCTTGTACTCGCGTGTCGAAATCAGAAGACGCTTCAGCGCGCGAGCAGGTAGTTGAACTTGACGACGATCTGGCGGTCGGACGGCGTGAACATGTCCGTGCGGCAGGCCGGTCTGCTGCAGGTCGTTGTAGACGATGTAGAGGTCGCTGCCCGGTCGATAGATGAAGTTGAAGCGGACGCTGTTCGTCACTTCGTGCGTCAGGGAGTTGTACTGCGTGAGGCTGCGGATCGTCGCGCGCGGCGACACCGCGTAGTCCACGCGCAGGATGGCCAGGTTCGCGACGAAGTCGCCGTACGGCAGCTTGACGTCGTTACGGCTGAACTGCAGCTCGGTCGACAGGTGGCTGCTGCCGCGCACGCCGACGGCGCCGGACACCGTCTGCTTGGTGCCGCCGTAGAACTCCATCGGGTTCGCACGTGAAGCGCTCGTAGATCCGCCTCGCCGGGTTGGTGTTGTAGGTGAACGTCAGCTTCGTCGAACTTGTAGGTGCCGACCGGAATCGTGCACGCCTGTCGGAATCTGGAACGGCCGTCGAGCACGTCGAGATTCTGCTGGTAGATCACGTTGATGAACGACCCGTCCTGCATGTAGAAGCCGTTCATGAAGTGCTGCGTGCGCGCCCACCATCCGGTTCTGCTGATCGGTGATGTAGGTCGATCACGACCATCGGCTCGAGCATCCGGATGCGGCGACTTGCCCGGACGCGGCGTCGGGCTGAAGTAGGCCTTCGTCGTCTTGACCCCGCGGCGCTGGACGAACCCGACCTCGGCGTTGAAGTTGTCCTGGACGTCGAGGTAGTTCAGCCACACGTTCCACGCTGGATCGCGATAGGCGATGCGGCCGAAGAACGCCATGTCCTTGCCGTTCAGCCCGGGCGTCTCGGTCTTCGCGACGAACGAGTTGAGCTGCAGGCTCTTCCCGAGCACGAGGTTGGCGTCGGCGCCCATCGTGCGGTTGTAGTGCGCGTCGCCGCCCATCGTCTCCTTGTTGATGAAGATCGCGCCGACGCGCGAGCGCTGCAGCACGTCGCGGCTGTAGCGCGCGACCAGGAAGTTGTCGCCGGGCTTGCCGAACGCGCTGTCGGTCTGGATGTCGAGGACGCCGATGTTGTGGCGGCCCTGCTTGCCCGCGAGGCGCGCGCCGCCGATGATCGGAATCGGCTGCCCGGTGTCGGACAGGCCGATCCGCCGGCTGAAGAACAGATCGGTCTCGACCGTGCGTCGACGTGAACGTGCCGCCGGTGCCCATCTTGAACTGGCCGGCGTTCTCCAGGAAGAAGTCGCGCTTCTCGGGAAAGAACAGGCTGAAGCGCGTCAGGTTCACCTGCTGCTCGTCGACTTCGACCTGCGCGAAGTCGGTGTTGTAGGTGACGTCGAGGTTCATGCCGCCGGTGACGCCGTACTTCAGCGTCGATGCCGACGTCGCGCAGGAACGACGTTGTCTGCCGAGTCGGCGGTCGACCTGTTCGTCGCGCACGCCGCTGACGACGTAGGGCTTGAGCTTCAGATCGAGCCCTGGTTGAGCGACTGCAGGCCGATCAGGCTGCCGGCCAGGCTGACGCGCGTCAGCGTGTACGCCTTCGGGATCGGCGCCCAGAACACCTGCTCGTTCTTGCGGCGGATGTTCCGCATGAAGTTGATGCCCCACGTCTGCTGCCTCGCGTCCGGAGAAGCGCAGCGTGGTCGAGCGGGATGGCGATCTCCGCCGTCCACCCGTCGTCGGTGATCGCGCGCCGCGACGTCCCAGATCCCGTCCCAGTTCTTGTTGATGTTGGAGTTGATCGAGGCCGGCGCGGGTGTTGCCCTCGCCTTCTTCGGAGATCTGCTGTTCCAGCTTCGCGCCGAGCGGCGTCGTCACGAACATGTAGCCGTTGCGCGAGTCGTTGAAGGTGTCGAGGATCAGCTGGAAATTGTCTTCGTCGAGCAGGCGATCGGAATCGCGGCGCATCTCGGTCGCGACGATGCCCGACGGATGCGCGTCGAACGCGTGGACGCCGATGCAGCAGGTGCTGGCTGTCGTACATGACGCGCACTTCGGTCCGCTCCGTCGCCGGCTTCGCCTTCGCGCGGTTCCTGCTGGATGAACTCTTCGACGACCGCCGCGCGCCGCCACGCCTGCTCGTCGAGGACGCCGTCGATCTTCGGCGACTGCTCGACCTTGACCGCGGCGATCGAATAGCGATCGCGGGGGGGATCGCCTTGAGGCGTGTGCTGATGCACTTGCGCGGCGAGGAGACCAGGCAGACCCAGGACCAGAGCCAGGACCGTGGCCGACGTCGTTGCGGTCGCTGTCGTCACGATGATGTATTGAAGCTGACGGCGGTAGTGTTGCCTCCGCACACGATCACGCCGACCCGCTCCGAAGCCTTGGGCCGATACGCGCCGGAAAGGAGCGCGGCACACGTGGCAGCCCCGCCGGGTTCGGCCGCGACCCGAAGTTGATCCCAGAGTACGGATTGCGCTTCACAGATGGACTGGTCGGAGACGAGCACGACCTCGTCGACGTATCGCTGGGCGATGGGAAACATCAGCTCGCCGACTCGTTTCGGCGCGAGTGAGTCGGCCGCGATGCCGCCTGCTGGACTGTCGACCGGGCGGCCTGCTCGCAGAGCGAAGGTCAGGGTCGGCGCTGTTTCGGGCTCGACGCCGACAATCTTGATGGTCCGAGCCGCGACCCGGTTGGCGAAGTAGGCGGCGACACCACCGATCAATCCGCCTCCGCCGATTGCGACCAGCACGGTGTCGAGATCGGGCGCCTGCTGATCCAGCTCGAGGCCGACCGTTCCCTGCCCGCGCAGCGTTTCCACCGAATCGTAGGCATGGACTTCGAGCGCCCCGGAGTCCTCCGCTCGAGTGCGGCTCGCGTCGAGCGCTTCCGCATAGCGGTCGCCGACCACGATCAGCTCCGCGCCATAACCGCGGATCTTCGCCATCTTCACGGGCGACGCGACGGACGGCACGAAGATCGCTGCCGGCACTCCGAGCTTGCGGGCGGCAAACGCCACAGCGAGGCCGTGGTTGCCGCCCGACGCGGCGACCACTCCAGCGGCAGGAAGCGGCCGCGACAGGAGGTTGGAAAACGCGCCTCGTGGCTTGAACGACCCGGTGTACTGGCCCAACTCCAGCTTGAAAGTGAGGCGATCGACGGCCAGGCCGAAGTCGCTGCCGCTCGTCTCGATGACTGCGGTCTTCCGGATGTGGGGCCGAATGAGGTGCTCGGTCGCGGCGATCAGTTCGGCTGTGACGTGGTCTGTGATACCAACAATATTACCTTGGGAAACATCTTCACGGTGATGCACTCAGCAAGGCACGCACGGCGTCGAGCTCGTCGCGGTTCACCGTGTGACCCATCCCCGGATAGATGCGCTCATCGACCGCGGCGCCGAGACGTGTGAAGACGACCTCTGACTCGTGGACGCGTTCAACGGGCACATGTGCATCGACGTCGCTGCACCCGAGAAACACCGGCGTCCGCGCAAACGTGCCGGCGTAGTCCCGCGCAGTACCCGGCGGACCGATCAGGCCTCCGCTCAAACCGGCGATCGCGGCGTAGCGCTGCGCGTGACGTGCTGTGAACTCGAGCGCCAGGCAGGCGCCCTGCGAGAAGCCGACCAGTGCAATCCGATTCGATGGAATTCCCCGCCGCATCACATCGTTCACTACTCTTTCCAGCAACTTGAGCGCTGAACTGAGTTTCGGCTCATTCTGTTCCATGGGCGCCAGAAAGGAGTACGGATACCACGTGCGATCGGCCGCCTCCGGCGCAACGTACGCGACATCCGGGACCTCGAACTGGTCCGCGAGCGTGAAGATCGCGTCGGCCGACGCGCCACGGCCGTGCACGAGCACGACGATGAGTCGCGCTATCGATGGATCGACACCGCGCCAGATGACGGGTTGTCCCCCGTGGGGATCATCAGGCATGTGTAATCATCGCCTGAACGTGCGTCCAGCCAGCGCGGTCAACTTGATTCGACCATAGCCGAGGGCGACCTCAGAAGGTTGCACTCGTGGCGGCGGCGTTTTCGAGTTCGAGGGCCCTCGGGAACAACACATTGTTTTCGAGATGCACATGACGGTGCAGGTCCCGCTCGAAGCGTACCAGCTCGGCCATGCATACCGCGTACGTCGTGCAGCCATCCGCCGGCGGCGTGAACCCATTGGTCAGCTCACGGATGATCTGCAGCGCGTCGCCTGCGTCGCGGTGCTCCTGCTCCATCATGCGGATCGGATTGTTCACCGTTCCAAACGGGCTCTGAAGGGGTCCGCACGGTTGGTCGGCGCGTTCAGCGAGATGCCGCACGTAGGGAAAGAGCACGCGCTCCTCCTTGAGCATGTGCTGTTCGAGCTCCCTGCTCAGCCGATCGAAGACAGCGGCCACGCGCATCAGTTCCGGATGCCGGACGCCGTGCACTTCGGAGAGCTTCGCCAGATAGCGCTCGATCATGGGGAGCGCAGATCGCACATACGAATGATGTGTCGCGGTGATGTGCTCGATGAGCCGTCCCACAGGCCATTGCGTGACCTCGTCCTCGTCGGCGGCTGCCGGCGGCAGCGCATCGAGAGCCTTCACCACGGCACTCAAATCCGCCGAGGTCGCGCGGCAAGCATCCTCGAGCGATCGGCGTCCGCCGCAACAGAAATCGATGCCAAACTCTTCGAACACGCTGGCGGTGCGGAAATCGGCCGTCACGATGTCGCCGATCGTCGAGCCCTCGAACCCCTCGGTCATGTGTCACCCGTCCTTTCGATCGAGCATAGCGACACGCCGGACGACCCGGTATGATCGGCGTCATATCCGGAGCCGGGATGACCGACAAGTTCGAAGATGTCCTGCGTCGAACGTCCATCTTCCGGCGTCTGTCATCGGACGACCGCCAGCGGATCGCCGCCATCTCGACAGTGCGCGACTACGAGAAGGGCGCCACGCTGTTCAGCGAGGGCGACGACTCGGACCATCTCTACACGGTCGTCGCCGGACGCGTGAAAGTGTTCAAGACCACAGCGCGCGGAACCGACGTCATTCTCGAGATCTTCGGCCCCGGCGATCCGGTTGGAGCGGTGGCGGTCTACGAATCGCGCGCGTACCCGGCAAGCGCGGTCGCCCTGGAGCCGACGACCTGCCTGCTGTTACCGCGTCAGGCGTTCTTTTCGCTCCTCGAAACCCATCCCACGCTGGTGCGCGGTCTGTTGGTGGGCCTCACCCACCGCCTCGTTGAGTTGACGACTCGCCTGACCGACCTGACAGGCGGCCGCGTCGAGGCGCGCCTCGCCAGGTTTCTGCTCAAGCTCGCGAACGACATGGGTCAGCGGCGGCCTGAGGGCGTGTTCATCCCGCTCTCGCTCTCGCGGCAGGAGCTCGCCGACATGATCGGCACGACGATCGAAACGTCAATCCGGATCATGAGCCGGTGGGGAAAGGAAGACGTGGTTCGAACCGAGAAAGATGGATTTCTGGTCGTCAACCGCGCCGAGCTCGAGTCCGTTGCGATGTCGTAACGCGACGGCCACGGCAACGATCAGCGCGGCGCGGAGCTCGTGAAGATCTGCTCTCATTAGACTCTCCTCAAACTCGCCTTTGAACAAACTACCGCCTAAAGGCGGTGGACTCTGCGCGCGACTGAAAGTCGCAAACCGCGCCGCCACTGAGCGGTAGTTTGTTCATAGGTACGATCTTGGCTCCCACTATGCCCACGTGCTCATCCCGTTCGAAGCCGCCAGCCAGATCGGACCAGCTGAAAGCTGACCGCCTGAAAGGCGGTGGGATTAAACCTGGCACGTGGGCACTAAAGCGGGCCCGAAATGCCTCCTATGACGGCCGTCATACCCGATCCGACCGCCCATGCCTGACGATCGTGTGTGACTCTGGTCCCGGCGACAGCCGCTCGCGGCTTGGGAATGAGGAGGACGGTGTGGCTCTACTATCGACGGCAATTGAGGAACCGACGGCACGTCCAGCAGAGCCGGCCGCGCTCCCGGCGGACCGCCCATTTCGATTGCGGCCAATCATGCGGCAAGGGACGGCCTCGAGTGTTTCGGAAACATGGACCCGCTATGCCACGCTCGACGAAGCGCGACGGGCGACGAAGCAGATGTATCACGACGATCGCGTGCTGCGAATCTTCATCGTGACGGACCAGGCTCCGCCACGCTTTGTAGAGTGGGTCGAGCGATAGCCGCGGACGCTCCTGTGGCCACCAACAGGCTTCCGACGCGCGTCGTTCCCCTGCTCTATCTTGGAACCGCCCATCTAGCGCTCGCTGTGGCCTGCGCGGTTGCCGGATCCTGGCCGCGCGCGGTCGCGGGGTTCTTCTATCACTCGTGGATGGTGGCGATCGTTCACCTGGTGACGCTCGGCTGGATCACGTTCTCCATTCTCGGGGCGATCTACATCGTCGGCCCGGTCGCGCTCGGCATGCCGATGCCCGCGCGGCGTGGCGACTACTGGGCGTACGGCTGCGCCGTCGTCGGCGTCATCGGGATGGTCGCCCATTTCTGGATGCAGGAGTTCGGCGGGATGGCGTGGTCGGCCGCAACGGTCACACTCGGCATTCTGTTCGTCGCGTCGCGGATCGTGCGCGGGCTGCGGCACGCCAGGCTGCCGAGTGCAGTCAAACTGCACCTCATTTTCGCCTGCGTCAACATCACCATTGCCGCATCGATGGGCACTCTTCTCGGATTCGACAAGGCGTATCACTTCCTGCCCGGCTTCGTCCTCTCGAACGTGTTCGCACACGCGCATCTGGCCGCAGTCGGGTGGGCGACGATGATGGTTGTCGGCGTCGCGTATCGGCTGTTGCCGATGACCCTGCCGTCGAAAATGCCGACTGGCCGATCGATGTTCGCGAGCGCGGTGCTGCTCGAAGCAGGCGTGCTGGGATTGTTCGCGTCGCTTCTGTTTCAAAGCCGCTGGGCAATTGTGTGCGCCGGTCTCGTGATCGCCGGCTTGGCCGTGTTCGCGGCGCACGTCGCCGGAATGGTACGGTCGCCCGCGCCGAAGCCGCCGGCCGCGCCGAAAACGGATTTCGCGGTTCTGCACGCCGCCGGCGCGGGTCTGTCACTGGCGATGGCCGCTGGACTCGGGATCGCCCTGCTCGTCATGCCGGCATCTCCGATGTCGCTTCACCTCGCGGCCGTGTATGGCGTCCTGGGGTTGGTCGGTTTCCTGGCGCAGATGGTTGTCGGCATGGAAGCCCGCCTGCTGCCGCTCGTGACGTGGTTCTGGGCGTACGAGCGATCCGACTTTCGCGTGCCACCCGCGTCGCCGTTCGCGATGCGCGACCGTTCCCTTCAGGCGATCGTCTTCGCAGGATGGTCGATAGGCGTGCCTGCGCTTGCGGCCGGCATGTTCTGGGAAGCCGCGCCGCTCGTCGCAGCGGGCGCGTGGTCACTGTTCGCCGCTGTCGCGATCGCGACGGTCGACAACGCCCTGGTGCTGACGCACATGCGGCGCCAGCACCCACAACCCGATCAAACCCAGCGCGACCATTTCACGCCGCTCATGGCTCCTGGACGCGCGCGCCGCGCCGCGCAGTCGGACGAACATTCGCCCACAGCACACACGCTACGGTCGTCGTAAGGATCGTCAGCGGTCCCCAGATCGGCAGCTCGCCGGGCGCGTCCGCGAGGCCGCGCCTGATCAACACGATCGCGTTGAACGAGAGCACGAACAGGTACAGAGCAGTCTGAATGCTCGCAATCGCGGCGACGACGTACCCCCAGGGCTCGCGCCTCCACAGCAACACACCACCGAGCGTCAGCACCGGCACCATCAGCGAGAGATCCAGCGCGGCGACGAGCTTGAAGACCTCGGGCTCAACCGGTGTCGGCCGGCCAGCGAAGACGTAGGCGGCCCACGTGGCAATCCACACCGACGCCAGGCCGGATCCGACAAACGTCAGCGAGCCTCCAATGAGCCGGAGCGGGGCGGCCGCGCGAACACTGTCGGCGACGCCAGACACGTCCAGACGCGAAAGCGCGAGGATCATCAGGACCACCGCCAGCACGAGCGCGAGGATGTACATCAAGAAGAACACATTGAGCGCGGCGCCGAAGACATAGAACGCATAGTTGTACACCGCATAGCCGATCAGGCCGAGCCAGAGGAGACACCCTCGGATGGATCCGCGGGCCGCGCCGATCGCTCCAAGCCAGAGCAGCGGCACGGCGACCAGGAGCGTCACCCAGTCGTTTCCAAACCAGGCGGCCCGCACCCAGTCCACATCGCGGTACGCAGACTGAAACAGTAATCCGCCCGCGGCCTGAACCGACATCACCACGAGCAGTGCGGTGGTCAGACGCCGAGTGGTGTCAGACACCTCGCCTGCTGACGAGCGCGGTGCTCGGCTTCGGCCTTGAGCGGTTGGAGCAGGGTCCAGCGAATGATGATGATGCCGGGAGAGAGCAGGGACCAATACCGCCGGAACGTTCTCCGCGCGCCGGCGTCCGTGGCAATCGCGCGCGTCTCGGTGCGAAACATCGAGTCTGAGGCGCCGATCGGCTCCGAGCGGAGCGTCCAGGCGATCTTCACATAACCGGGTTCATCGAACGCAGCGAACTGATCCGGTGCGATCGCGCGGAACGTGACGTTCGCCTCCCAGGGTCTGGTGACCGCGCCGACCACCACCTCGCGCCCGGGAACCTCGGCCAGCACGCCCCATCCGAGCGACTGCACCTCCGCGAGAAGCCCGCGCGGACACCGCCGCTTTTCGGCCGTCGCTCTGAGTATCAGTTCGCGGGCGCGGATAATCGTTCGTGCCACTGAGGAGCCCTGGAGATCCATTTCCTGTGCAGCGGCGAGCGTGACGTCTGCTGGTGCAGCGACCCGAATATGATGGCGCTCGACGATTTCGTACGCCGGCATGAACTGATCGAGGAGGTGATCTTCTTCACCGGGAACGGGACGGGCCGCGCGGCCGTAGCGGTACCATGCGGCACCCACATACGCCGCATATCCCGCAGCGGCGAGTCCGGCGCCAACGGAGAGGCCGCGCAGCCAGCGATTCATGGCTACCACCCGCGAGCGCCGATTTCGGCCGTCAGGCGCTCGATCATGTTGGTCGCTTCCAGCGGGGTCGACCCCACTTCCCGCGTCGCGGCGGCCGGAACCACGGCGTAGAGTCCAGTCGCGAGCGCGCAACCAGAGCCGTCAGTCGTGTGTGTGGATGAGTCATGTCCAATGCCTCGCTCATCCGCAAGGGCAACAGGTGTGCCGAGCCGTTTTGGCGAATTTGCTGACCTTTCGCGGATTCAGGCGTGCCGAGGAGGAGACGGACGCGGAGTCTCTCGCGTGGTGGGGATTTTTCCCCAGGACGATCAGGAGAGCGGCGCCATCACGTGAGCGTTCCTCGAGGCACACGCGTTGCACTCGATGTGCGCATCGAGTTGGAGGTCCATGATGAACGTCCGCCCATCCATCCTGTGTCCGATCGACTATTCGGACGCGTCCGCCGGCGCGCTGCGCTACGCGGCGGCGATCGCCGAACACTTTCGTCACGCGATTGATCGTCCTGACCGTCGAGGATCCGCTGCTGACCGCGGCGATGGATCTCGGGCACCGGCGTGCACTGGACGCGCGACGGAATCCGAGCGGGAGATCGCGAAGTTCGTGAGCCGACACGTTCGGAGACGACGCCGCGACGCTCGCGATGTGTGAGTACGACGTGGCCGTCGGCAAGCCGCCGGTCGAGATTCTGCGCGTCGCCCGCGAGCGTTCGTGCGACCTGATCGTCATGAGCTCGCACGGGCTGACCGGCGCCCGCAAGCTGTTTTTCGGGTCGACCACCGAGCGCGTGCTGCGGGAGACGACCGTGCCGGTGCTCGTGACGCCGCCGGTGAACCCGGGCCCGGTCCACATCGAAGATGCGAAGCGGCTTGATCGGCCGAATCGTCGTCCCGGTCGACTCTGTCGCCGGCGTCGCTGCCACCAGACGCAGGTTGCGCGCGGCCTGGCCGAGGCGCTGGACCTGCCGCTCGTGCTCGTGCACGTGATCGAGCCGGTGAAGAGTCGATCTGATCGCGCGGCTGAACCTGCCGGGCCTCGATGCGGACCGTCGGGCGATCGCGCGAGGACGGCCTCAACGAGCTCCTCGCGACCATGCCGCCGCACCTGCAGTCCGAGGCGCTGATCGTCTACGGCGATCCCGCGGAGGAAACCGCCAAAGTGGTCCGCGATCGTCATGCCGGTCTGGTCGTCATGGGCCTCCACGGCTCGCCGCTGCTGGGCCCGCGCATGGGATCGGTGACGTATCGCATGCTCTGCCTGTCTCCGACGCTGGTGCTGGCGCTGCCGCCCAAACGGCTCGCATCGTCGCACGTCACGCGCCGTCGATATCACCAGCGTGCATCGTGCTGATAGGCGTCCAGCTGAGCGGCGGAGCACGGATCTCCCGGCTCCGAGTCTTCGCGGTCTCGCGCAGGCGCTGCGGGACCGTGACCTCGGCGATCGGTGCCCCCGTCGGGCCGATCCTCGAGGGTCGACGGTTCCGTCCTGGAGCTCCATCAGCCGCTTCACGATCGCCAGCCCGAGTCCGGTGCCATTGATGCGCGTCGTGAAGAACGGCTCGAACACGCGCTCGCGGACGTCGGGCGGGATGCCGGGCCCGCGGTCGCGGACGGCGATCCGGCAGACGCCGTCTGGTCGGCGGCAATGCGCACCTCGACTTCCTTCTTGCCCGCGGCCTGACACGCGTTCATCGTGAGGTTCAGCAGCGCCGCGCGCAGCATGTCGGGATCGGCGCTGACCTTCACATCGTCGCCGGAGATCGCGAATCGGCGCGTCGGCGCGGCCGGTGCTGATCTGCGCGCTGGTCGCGACGTCGCGCATCAGCGCCTTGACGTCGACCGGCTGCACGCGCGGCGGCTTCGGCCGCGCGTACAGCAGCAGATCCTCGACCTTGTCGTTCAGCCCGTCGATCCGCTGGATCATGGCCGCAATCGCGCTGCGATCGCGCGGCTCGGACACGCGCCGATCGATGACCTGCAGCGACGCGCGCAGGCCGGCCAGCGGGTTGCGCACTTCGTGCGCGACCACGGCGGCGAGCTGGCCGAGCTGCGCCAGGGCCGCCTGCTCCCTGAGCTGCGCCTCGGCGTTCTTGCGCGCGGTGATGTCGTAGCGAATCGCGAGGTACTGGCGCGGCTTGCCGCTGCCCGTCGAGGAACGGCACGATGGTCGTGTCGACCCAGTAGAAGGATCCGTCCTTCGCGCGGTTGCGGATCTCGCCTCGCCAGACGCTGCCGCGCGCGATGGTCCGCCACAGCTCGCGCATGAACTCCTTGGGGTGGTAGCCGGAGTTCACGATGCGATGGTCCTGACCGATCAGCTCGTCGCGCGAGTACTGCGAGATCTCGCAGAACTTGTCGTTGACGTAGGTGATGATGCCGCGGTGATCGGTGGCCGCGACGATCGCCGCCTGATCGAGCGCGTAGCGGATCTCGTCCAGACTCCTCAGCGAATCGGACATCGCTCGGGTCGAGACGTCTCTGCATTGTGCCGCCGTGCACGGTCGCGCCAACGATCCTCAGCAGTGCGCGAGACACCAGATCGCGAATTCCCGTCACTGGGATCTCGGCCGTGCGCGCGAGTGGCCCAGCGTGACAGCTGCCGGATGCGTTCGACCTGTCAGCCGCCAGGCGGACGGCGTGATGACAGTGCCAGTCGTCGTGTGGCGTGCAGGCCGAACTTCTCGATCCGGTAGCGGATCTGGTCGCGGTTCAATCCGAGGAAGGTGCCGGCCTTGGTCTGATTGCCGCCGCTGCGCTTGAGCGCCTGGACGACCAGGCTTCGCTCGAGCTTCTCGAGATCGACGCCGGTCGCGGGCAGCTCGAACTCGTCGCCCGCGCTGACCGCGCTCGTCGTCACCGTGAAGTCCCGCGCATCGAGCCGCTCGCTGTCGGACAGCAGCATCGCGCGCTCGATCACGTTGCGCAGCTCGCGGACGTTGCCGGGCCAGCCGTAGCGCCTGCAGCAGCGCGTAGGCGGCCGGCGTCGCGCCCTGGACGCGCTTCCTGAACTCCGTGTTGAACGAGTCGATGAAGTACTCGACGAGCAGCGGGATGTCGTCCGGGCGCGCCCGCAGCGGCGGCATCTCGATCGGCAGCACGTTCAGCCGGAAGAAGAGGTCCGAGCGGAACCGATGCTTGGCCGACTTCCTCCTCGAGGTTCCGGTTCGTCGCCGCGACCACGCGCACGTCGACGCGGATGTCGTGCGAACCGCCGACGCGCTTGAAGCTCTTCTCCTCCAGGAAGCGCAGCAGCTTGGCCTGAAGCCCCGGCGTCATCTCGCCGATCTCGTCGAGGAACACCGTGCCGCCGTCGGCCATTTCGAGCAGACCCTTCTTCTGCAGGCGCGCGTCGGTGAACGCGCCGCGCTCGTGGCCGAACAGCTCGCTCTCGAGCAGCTGCTCGGGGAGCGCCGAGCAGGTGATGTTCATGAACGGCTTCGACGCGCGGTCGCTCGCGTAGTGAATGATCTTGGCGACGAGGTCCTTGCCGGTGCCGCTCTCGCCGGTCAGCAGCACGGTCGACGCCGGGCTGCCGGCGACGCGCGCGACGAGCTGCCGCAGCGCCGTGATCGCCGGCGACGCGCCGACGAGCCGCTGCAGGCTGTAGGGACGCGCCGCGTTCGTGCGGAACTGCCGCACCTCGCGCCGCAGGCGCGTCGTCTCGAGCGCGCGTTCGACGGTCGCCGACGACCTCGTCGAGATTGAACGGCTTGTTCGCGAAGTGATAGGCGCCGAGCTTCATCGCCTCGACCGCCGTCTCGACGCTCGCGTAGGCGGTCAGCAGGATGACCAGGATGTCCTGATCGAACTCCTTGATCTTTCGCAGGACGCTGACGCCGTCGGTGTCCGGCAGCCGGTAGTCGAGGAGCACCAGGTCGACGCCTTCGGGGAGCTTCTCCAGCGCGGCCCTGTCCGGTCTCGGCCTCGAGGACGTCGTACCCCTCGGCGTGGAGGCGCTCGGTCAGCGACCAGCGAATCAGGGCTTCATCGTCGACAACGAGAATCGTGGCTTTTGGCATGGGTGTGAAAACGCGGCACACGGCCGCACAAAACCCGACTGCACCGCCGATGCCCGACGTCGGGTTCCAGATTACGCCTGATTTCGCCGGTGACGGCTCCGAAAGTGGGGAAATTTTCCCGCGAGCCGAAGAATTCCCAGCTCAAGCGGGTGTGGAACCTGCCTCAGAGTGAGGGAGGCGGATCGTGACGATGGTGCCGCCGGTCGGCGGACACTCCACCCCGATCGTGTCCGTGCTGTGCTTCGATGAGACGCTTGGCCGTCGCCAGGCCGAGGCCGGATCCCCGCGATTTGGTCGTAAAGAACGCGGTGAAGACTCTGTCGCGGATCTCTGCCGGGATGCCGGGGCCCGTGTCGGCCACCGAGACCTGGCACGTGCCATCGCTGGTGCTGATGGCCACGTCGATTCTTCCTCGGCCCTGCATCGCATGCGCGCTGTTCACCAGGAGGTTCTGAAAAACGATCTTGAGCATTTCCGCGTCGGCGAGAACCGCCGGCGCGGAACCGGCCACGCCCACTTGGATGTCCTTGAGCGCCGGATCCTGACACAGGAGGTCCGCGGTCATGGTGACGAGCGGCACGAGGTCCACCGATGCACGGCGTGGCTGCGGTGAGCGCGCGAACAGCAACAGATCCTTCATGAGGCCGTCGAGCGCGTCGATGCGCTTGACGATCTCGGTGAGCACCGATGCGTCGCGGCTCTCCGCCGGCAGGCGGCTGCCAATCACCTGAATCGCGCCGCGGATGCCAGCCAGCGGGTTCTTGACCTCATGCGCGACTACTGCCGCCATTTCGCCGAGTCTTGGCGAGCGCCGCGCTTTCGCGAAGCTGCTCTTCGAGCGCGGACGCGTGCGCTCAGGTCGTGCAGAATGCCGGTGAATTTCCGCTCGCCGCCGATCGTCATCTCGCCGACCGACAGATGCAGCGGGAAAGACGCTGCCGTCGCGCCGGCGTCCCATCACCTCCCGGCCGATGCCGATGATTCGCGCCTCGCCGCTCGACAGGTAGTGCTGCAGGTAGCCGTCGTGCTCCTCGTGGTACGGCGACGGCATCAGCAGGTTGACGTTGCGCCCGAGCGACTTCGGCCAGCGGGATAGCCGAACAGCCGCTCGGCGGCCGGATTGAACGACTCGATCCGGCCCTTGGCGTCGATGACGACGATCCCGTCGACCGCTGAATCGATGATCGAGCGCAGCCGCTCGGTGGCAGCGCGATCGGTGGCGGTGGCACGCGCGAGGCGCATCACCAGCCAGCCGACAAGCCCCGCCGTCAACAGGACGACGGCTCCGCCAATCCATTGGATCGTAGTCATCACACGTTCAGTCTTGCGTGTCAGCAAGTCTGAGGCTGACGTTGAGGCGTGTCAACGCGACGGCTACGAATCAGCACGTGCATCGCGTTGAATCGAGGCTTTAGGGATGGAAATCGTCAAGCGGGCAGTCGGAAGCGGACCGTCGGACTCAGCGTGACCAGCCGTCAGGTCGCGCGGAGTGCTTCGCGCGTGCGTCGACCGGCATCAGGAGGATCGGCCCCCAGAGCGACGGCAAGCCACGTCATTTCGCAGCGGCGCAATATTCGCGCCAGCCGCTTTGCAGGACGCTCCAGACACGGTGACGCGTCCTGGCACCACGATTGCGATCCACCCATCGAAGGACTGTCGGGAGCATCGTGGGACCGCTGGGGAACTACGAGGGCCTGAACTGTTGGTCGATCGGAAGTCCGTGGTGACCTCCACGTCCTCGAGATCTCACGGCACTCAACAGGAGATGCATCATGGTGACGTTGAAGCGTATTCTGGTCGCGACCGACTTCGGCGAGGCCGCGGATGTCGCGCTCACGTACGGGCGCGAGCTCGCACGCACGTTCGGGGCGTCACTCGACCTTCTTCATGTCGCGGACAATTTCATTGCGCGCGGCTTTGCCGGCGAGGGGTATATCGCAGCGTATCCTCAGATGCAGAGTGACGTGGAAGACGCGGCGGCGAGGAATCTTGCGGCGCGGCTGAGCGACGAGGACCGGGCAGTGCTCGGCGCCAGGGCGATCGTCCGTTCATCCACGTCGCCGGCGCTGACGATCGTCGACTATGCGCGCGAGACGGGCTGCAACCTCATCGTGATGGGCACCCACGGGCGCGGCGCGATGGCCCACCTGCTGATGGGCAGCGTCGCCGAGCGTGTCGTCCGCATGGCGCCGTGCCCCGTGCTGACGGTTCGCCATCCGGAACACGAGTTCGTCGTGCCTGACGCACTGGTCGCCGTCAGTAAAGCATGAGATGGAGCACCCTTGCCGCGTCGTCGACGCCCGCGTGAGAGTGCGAGCTACCCGCCCTCGACCAGCTTGACCCATTCGGCCGCGCACGCCGCGTCGTAGTCGCGGCCGGCCCGCAAGAGCGGCTGCAGACATACCTCGCCGGCGGCCTGATCGATGGCACAGCCCGACTCGAGGCACGGATCGTTGGTGGCCGCGCACTCCGCCGTGTAAGCCCTCTCGATCCTCGCGCACGCGTCGCGATACAAGCCGCGTGTCCGCGCGTCGAGAAGGTCGACCAGCACTTGCCTCGGCACAGGCTCACCGCTCGCATCGACGACGCCGCCATATTTGACTTCAGCCATTGTGGACCTCCGTTGTCGCCCGCTCATTGCAATGTGGTGCGCTGAATCGACGGGTGATTGACGCCGCAACCGTCGACGCCGTCGTTCCCCGTCGCCCATCTCGCCGTACCGTCCTCGCGCCGGAGCACGAGAACCGTGGAGCCCTTCTTGACGGCCTTCGCCCAGATCGGCCCCTCGTCTTCGCCCGCGAGCGTAAAACCGGTGACCACGACTGTTTCGTCGGCGAAGAACCAGAAGTTCTCCTGGCCGATGAACATCGCCGGCGCGACGTGGATATCGACAATTCCCTCTGCCGTCCGAAGGTCAAGATGCACGCCGACCGACCCGTCCGCGGCCGGCAAGGCCACGGCGGTCTTGATCGTGCCGGAGACGACCTTTTCCGCGGCGCCGTTGTATGGAGACGGTGACTGGGCCGCAAGCATCGCCGACGCGGAGAGAACCAGCGCACCGCTCAACCACTTGCTGATCATGACTGCCCTCCTATGGACAGACAGGGCAAGCGCGATGCCGTCACGGTTGTCCGGGGTTTTCCAGCGTTTGGCCGATCATTCCTCGATTTCCTGGCGCGACACGCGGGGAAATTTCTGCGGGCGTGCGTGATTTTACGCACGACAAAAAAACACGCCTGGCAAACGGTGCGGAGGGTGGACCGTTCGCCAGGCGTGCGGTGAGGCCGCGCCTCACCCTGCATCGGACGTTCAACTCGCTGTCAGACCTCCCGTGCAACACCGACTACTTGGCCGGCACGCCGTGCGCTTCCGCATCGCCGGCGATCTGATACTCGACGAGCCGTTTGCACCCCGGTTCGGTCGCCACCGTCGTGAACGTGGTGGTGTCGACCGCATGCGCCTGCCGCGGGCGGCAATGGAACGAGACGAGCTCCTCCTTCTGCCCGGCGCCGGGCTTGAAGCGATAGAACGTCGTGCACGGCTCTCCGCGCGACATCTTCTCGCTGTCGTGGACGATGAGCACGGGCCCCATGACGAGCGTGTCTTTCACCAGCACCGGATCCGGGAAATTCGTGATCGACCACTGCTTGTCCATTCCGACGTGGCCTCGAGCCGCCAGCGTAACGGTCCCGACCGCCGCCGTGAGTGCGATGACGCCGACAAGAATTCGCGTTCGCATCCAACCCTCCTTGGGCCGTCCGCCGGATATCCGGCATCTGGAGCCCGTTTCCGCGTGTCCTCGCAACCTGTGTGCCGGGTCGCAGATTTGCAGGACGTTGGTGCATGCCCATCCCCCTGCTGCAAGGAACCGTCTACGGTCCGGTGCGGTCGCGACGTCTCGGACGTTCGCTCGGGATCAATCTGCTGCCGCGCGGTTTGAAGGTGTGCAACATGGACTGCGCGTACTGCCAGTACGGCGGGACGCGCGACCGGTCGGCTGGATCCACGATCGCCGGATGGCCCGCGGCCGACCGCGTCGAGGCAGCGGTGTCGGCACGGCTCCGCAGGGCGGATTCGTGCGGCGAACTGATCGATCGCCTCACCGTCGCCGGTCACGGCGAGCCGACACTCCATCCGGCATTCGAGGAGATTGCAGAGCGTCTCTGCCGGCTGCGCGACCGCGTCGCCCCTGCGCTCCGGCTGGCGATCCTCTCGAACTCCACGACGGCCGGATCGAACAGCGTGCGCCGCGGGCTGGCGCTCTTCGACGAGCGCTACATGAAACTCGATGCCGGCGATCCGATGACCTACGTCCGGATCAACGGGAGGGGCTCATTCGGCGCGGTGGTCGACGCGCTTCGGGATCTGCCGCGCATCATCGTGCAGGCCATGTTCGTCCGGGACGATCGCGGCGACGTCGACAACACGACCGAGCACGCGGTGGCGGCATGGATCGACGCCGTCGATGCGATTCAACCGTCGAGCGTGCACGTGTACACAATCGACAGGCCGCCGGCGCTCAGCCAGCTGCAACGCGTCCCGGCGCGGCGATTGCGCGAGATTGCCGAGCGCGTGCGAGCCGCCGGTATTCCGGCACACGTCTTCGGCTGATCGCCGAAGAGGCGCTGAACGCGACGGATTTCCGGCAACTCACACGATCGTCGCGCTGATCGACGGGGCGGCTGCTCTATCGGAGGAGCATTATTGACTCGGGCGAATTCTCACGCGCATGCCATCCTGCAGCGTGTCGGGCGGGTGCAGCACGACTATCTGCCCGTCAACCAGACCGCCGGTGATCTGTCCCTCACTTTCGTTCCGCTGACCGAGCTGCACGATCTGCAACCGCGCGACGTCGTTGTCGATGACGAACGCGGCCCACTGGTCGCCGCGGCGGAAGAACGCTCCGATCGGCGACCTTGAGCGCCGCCTCGTCGCGCCAGATCACCACGCGCACTTCGACGCGGTAGCCGTCGCCGAGCTGGCGCGCGGCGGCGGCGCCGTCGACCAGATCGATGATCACGTTGACGCGCTGCTCCTCCACGCCGAGCGCGGAAATCTTCATGAACCCCGACGGCTCGACGCGACGCACGCGCGCGTTGAGCGGATGATCGCCGCCCCATTGCTCGATCCGCGACGACGTCACCGGCGGAAACCCGGACGGCATCGGTCGACAGCAGGTCCGCGACGATCTCGAGATTGGCCGGATCGCCGATCTCGAGCAGCGGATCGCCGACCGGCACGACCATCTCGCTCTCGCGCTGCCGCTTCAGCACGACACCGCTGACCGGCGCGATGACATCCACCGGGCGTCCACCGGCCGCCGACGGCGCCAGCCGGGAGCGCGCCGCTTGCAGCTCGCGCTCCGCGCGCGCGACCGCGAACTCGGCGGCACGCAGCGCCTCCTCCGCCGTTCTGAGCGTCGTCTGCGCGACTTCGAGCTCGTCGCGTGAGATGGCTCCCGCTTCAGCCAGCTGCTGCTGCCGGCGAAGGCTCGATTGCGCTCGCGTCACCGCCGTCGCCGCGCGTTCACGCTCGGCCTGGGCCTGACCCACGGCGGCGCGTGCCGCTTCGACGCGCGGCGCCGAGCTCCGCACTCGCGCGCGGATCCAGGAGGGGCGGCGCGGCCGGAATGAGCCTGGCCACCACGGTCTTGCCGCGCACGACGGCATCGCCCGGTTCGAGCTCGATGCGCTGCAAGCGTCCCGAGACCGGTGCCGAGACCACAAACCGTTCGCGCACCCGTGTTTCGCCTTCTTCGTCGATGGTCACGCGCATCGGACCGCGCTCGACCCGCACGACGTCCACCTCGACGGCCTTCGGCCACAGCGCGACGGCGAGGATGCCGGCGACGACGAGGACCGACGCGATGAGACGAGGGTTCTTGAGGAGGCGCATCATTCTCGAATCTTCAGCACCGCCACGAGATCGAGGGTATCCAGGCGTCGTCTGACGATGAGCGCTGACACGAGCGCTGCGCCGATGATGCCGAGACAGGCCCACGCAATCGCCTGACGCGAGACGTACAGCGGGAATCGGTACACCTCGCTCTGCACGGTCTGCACGATCGCGGCGGCCATCCCATATCCCAGCACGGCGCCCACCGGCAGCGCCGCGAGGGTCAGGATCGCGAGCTCGCCGAGCAGAATCAGCGAAATCTCCGCGCGAGTAAACCCGAGGACACGCAGGCTGGCCAGCTCGCGACTGCGCTCGGACAGCGAGACGCGCGCCGCGTTGTAGACCACGCCGAACGCAATCACGCTCGCAAATATCAAGTTGATCGCAATACTGAGGTTCATGTTTGCGGCCATCGTGTCGCGAAAGCTTTGTACCACGGCACGCTTGAAGCCCGCGCCGGCGACGGTGGGCACCATCTTCAATTCCTTCGACAATGCGGCCGACTGCGCCGTGTCGACGAGCAGCAGCGCGCCCGACACCACGTCGTCTTCCCGCATCATGCGATGGAGGGCTTGCTCGTCCATGTACACGGCGACACCAAGGACGTCGTCCACCAGGCCGGTGATGCGGACCTGACGCACGGGACGCGCGCCTTCGAGCACCTCGATCGTCACCTCGTCGCCCGCGCGGACGCCGAGCACGTCCGCAAGGATCTTCGAGAAGACCACCCCTGATGGCGGCACCCGCGTCGCACGGCCATCGCGATCGACGATGCGCTTGAACCGCGGATTGGGCGGGACTCCGGTAATCGCGAGATAGCGCTCGCGGTGGCCCGCGCGGACGCGTGCCGCGACCGTCCGCTGCGGCTCGACCGCGATGACGCCAGGCAGCCGCGCCAGCGCGTACCGTGCGGCCTCCGATCTCGGCTCGACGAAGGTGACGGTGACGTCCTGCCGCTCGGCGACCCAGAACTGGGTTTCGATCAGCTTCTCCATGGCGTCGGCGAAGACGAACCCGATCATGAGAATGGCCACGGCGAACCCGATGCCGAAGATGGACGCCGCCGCGCGGAACGGATGGCGCGAGACGTTCCGCAGTACCATGCGGCCGGCCGTACCGAGATGGCGGCTGATGCGCGGCGTTTCGAGGAAGGACCGTCGATATCCCGCTGGAGCTTCGGGTCGCATCGCTTCGGCCGGAGGCACCCGCACCGCCCGGCGCACGGCCGTGAAAGCCCCGGCGCCAGCGGCCGCCAGCGTCAGAACAGCGGCACCGGCGACCACGCCGGGCGGCACGCTGAACAGCAGGACCGGAAATCGAAAGAATTGATTGTAGAGGCCGATCAGGAGGTTGCCGAGCCACGCCCCGGCACCCACGCCGATCGCCACCCCGAAGACGCCGATGAACAGCGCCCACTTCAGATAGTGCCAGCCGAGCTCGGCGTTGGCATACCCGAGCGCTTTCAGCGCGGCGATCTGCGGCCGCTGCAGCGCCAGCGCACGCGTGAGCGCGACGTTCAAAATGAAGGCGGCCACCATCAGGAAGATGAGCGGAATGATCACGCCGAAGCTCTGAAGCTGCGCGAGCTCGCTCTCGACGGTCCAGTGCGACAACTGCAGCGCCCGCGGGATGGCGCCGAGGCCTCCGTACGGCTCGAGCATCCGATCGAGCTGCGCGATCGTTTCATCCGGCGTCGTTCCTCGCGCGAGCGACAGCACGACGTCGTTGAAGCCACCCTCCATGTCGAAGGCAGCCCCCAGCGCCTGCCGATCCATCCAGAAGATGCCGAAGCGCTTTTCGTCCGGCACGAGCTCGCCGGGGCGGATGGTGTAGATGAATTCGGGAGACAGCGCGACGCCGACGATCGTGAGCCGGCGGAGCCGGCCGTTGATGATCGCCGGCACGGTGTCGCCCGGATTGAGGCGGTGGGCGAGCACGAATCCTTCGCTGGCCAGTACCTCGTCGGGTCGGCCTGGCTCAATCCAGCGCCCGCGCCGCAGAAACAAGTCGTTCACCTGAGGCCGGCGATCGGCGGGAATCGAGATCAAGCGTCCTGACGCCGGCTCTTCGAGCTGTTCGAGATCGAGTGTGACGTTGGCGACGACGCGCGCTTCCATCGCCGAGACGCCCGGGAGGCGGGCGATGTCGGTCGCCACCCGCAGCGGCGCCCGCTTCAGCGATGCGAACACATCCGCAAACCGGTGGCGCTCGTAATACACGCGACGCGTTTCCTGCAGCGACGAGAAGACGGACAGGTACATCACGAACATCGTCACGCCCGCAGCGACGACCATCGCGATGGCGAGCGCCTGCGTTTTCATCGCTGAGCAGATCCCGCAGCAGCTTCCGGTTCAGCGCCGAGATCCTCATGGCGTCACCATGACAGCTCACGCGGCGCCAGCTTCGACGTGCGCTCCTCGACCGTCGTCACCTGGCCGTCGGCCAGGCGAATGACGCGATCGGCCATCTGCGCGATCGCTGCGTTGTGCGTGATCACCACGGTCGTCGTGCCGAGCTCCGCGTTCACCTGCGCCAGCGCCTCGAGGACGATGACGCCCGTGGAAATGTCCAGCGCGCCGGTGGGCTCGTCGCACAGCAGCACCGCCGGCCGTTTGGCGATCGCCCGCGCGATGGCCACGCGCTGCTGCTCGCCGCCGGATAACTGCGCCGGGAAGTGCGTCGCCCGTTCTGTGAGATTCACGAGGCGCAGCGCCTCCGGCGGCGGCATCGGATTGTCGGAGATCTCCGTGACGAGCGCCACATTCTCCGACGCGGTGAGACTGGGGATCAGGTTGTAGAACTGGAACACGAACCCGACGTTGCGCCGGCGATAATTCGTGAGCGCCGCTTCGTCCGCCCGCGTCAGCTCGGTGTCGCGGTAGAACACCTGGCCGCTGGTCGGCACGTCGAGACCGCCGATGATGTTCAGCAGCGTTGACTTGCCGGAGCCCGAGGGCCCCAGCAGCACGATGAACTGCCGTTCATCGAGCGTCAGGCTGACCTGGCGAAGCGCGTGCACCTCGACCTCACCCATCGTGTAGGTTTTGGTGAGGTCGCGGATATCGAAGAGCGGCATCACCTCTCAGCGTAGTTCAGATTGTCCATCGCCCCTGCGGCGCGTGATACTCACGCGCCGTCCGCGATCGCCCCGACGATCGCGCCGCAGCCGTAGGCCACCGCCGCAACAATCGCACCAAGCCCCAACATCTCGAGCCCTGCCCTCCACCATCGGACGTTGGCAATCAACGCTCGCGACGCTCCGACAGCGAACATCACCAGAAAGGTGAGCGCAATTGACAAGGTGAACCGCTCGAGCGGCAGGCGCGGAATCATGTACGGCACGAGCGGCACCGTGCCGGCGACCAGGAATGCCAGGAACGTCGCGCCAGCGTGTCGAAACGGAAACGCCTCCTCCTCCGGCAGTTGCTCTGTCTCGAGCACGCTCTCATGCGAGCGGATCGACAGATAGTTGCCGACGGCCATCGACAGCCCGTCGGCGAACAGGTTTGCGGCGCCGATGATCAAGACCACGCGCAAAGAGAGGCCGCCACCGGCAACGCCAGCCACCACCGCAAACGTGGTGATGATGCCGTCGGTGGCGCCATAGATCAGCTCTCGAATGTAGTGGCGAGCGATCTGAAGCAATCCGTGTGGTTCGACGTGCAGAGATCGTCGGGTCATAACCAAGCGACTCTAGCAGGGCTGCCAGGGCGTCGGCGCGCTCGCCGCTCATGGACCCGCGCAGCGGCCGTCGGCGCGGGCAGAGTCGTGTTCGGCCGCTTCGCGCACGAGATCGATGACGCCCTGGACCAGCACGTGCGCGCCGGACCCGATGCCGAGGTCCAGTAGCGGTGGAACCAGCTCCGCGCCTGCTCGTCGTGCGATCTCCCATCAGCGCTGCCGGGAAATCGGCACGTTCGATGTCTGGTCTTCGATCGGCGCAACGCCCGTACCGACGAACGCCGAGCCGGAGTCGCCACGGGGTGCAGTGGAGCGGAGCTGCGCCGTGGAGTATTTCGCGATCGTGCGGAGAATCCCGCTACGCGGCAGCCGCGCCCGCCCATTTCGGGTCGGCAGGCACGCTCGGCTTTGGACCGATCCTTGCGAGACGGGCCGACGTGACATCGACAGCGATGGCGACGTCAGACTTCACCCGCGCGCCGTTTCTCGTGATCTGGGAGGTCACGCGCGCGTGCGCGCTGGCGTGCGTGCATTGCCGCGCCGACGCGATTCCTCGTCGCAATCCAGGTGAGCTCTCGACCGCGGAAGGCTACCAACTGATCGATCAGATTCGGGCTCTCGGCAGCCCGCCGCCGCTCTTCGTGTTGACCGGCGGCGATCCGATGCGACGTCCCGATCTGGCCGACCTCGTCGGCTACGCCGCGGGGACTGGATTGACGGTCGCGCTCACGCCGAGCGGAACGGCTGCGGCCACGCCGGCGCGGCTCGCCGCGCTGAAGGCCGCCGGCCTCTCACGCGTCGCCGTCAGCCTCGATGGACCGACGCCCGATGCGCACGACGCGTTTCGGCGCGTGCGGGGATCGTACGCCTGGACGCGGCGCATCATCGACGCCACGATCGATCTCGGGCTGCCGCTCCAGATCAATTCCACAGTCAGCCGGCTCACGCTGCCGTACCTGGGGACCATGACGCAGCTGATGCAGGAGCTCCCGCTCACGCTGTGGGCGCTCTTCTTTCTCATCCAGACCGGACGGGGAACGACCCTCGAGCAAATTACCGCCGAGGAGTGCGAGCGCGTCCTCGAGTCCTTGTACGATCTCTCGCTGACGGCGCCGTTCGGCATCAAGACCACCGAAGCGCCGCACTACCATCGCGTCGTCTGGCAGCGCGATCGGGAGCGTGCGGAGCAGAACATCAACTCGCGACACCAAGGCACTACCACGGAGGTCACGGCAACAAACAGAGGACTGGTAGCGCCTTCGGGCGCCAACCGCACGCGGCAACTGCGCGCCCCGCGCAGCGTCGGCGATGGCAACGGCTTCGTCTTCGTCGATCATCTCGGCAACATCTGTCCCAGCGGCTTCCTGCCGGCGCCGCGCGGCAACGTGCGCACGGCCAGTCTCGCCGACGTCTACCGCGCCGACGAGTTGTTCGTGCGTCTGCGCAATCCAGACGCGCTGCTCGGGAAATGCGGACGCTGCGAATTCCGTGCGAGCTGCGGCGGATCGCGCTCCCGCGCGTTTGCGGCCACCGGCGCCGTGATGGCCTCCGATCCGCTGTGCGCCTACGACCCCGGGCCGTTCCGGCAGCCGGTCGCATCGTGACGCCCACGTTCACAACACGCTCGTCCTGAGCCCGTCGACCAGCCTCCGCAATGCGCGCGACGGCGGTCCTACGCCGCTTGCTTCTGCTCGATGGCCGCAGCCTGATGCCGCGCAGGTGACTTGGTCGGGATCAGGAGCATCAACCCACCAACGCCCAGGGCGATCCACGTGAGCAGCATGGCCAACACGAACCCCCATCTGAACAGCTCGAACATCATCACAGCCTCCTCGTGTATCTCAGCGATGCCTTCCGGCGGTCGTCGGTCTTTCAGGCCCCGGCGACGGCCTGCACGACGGGTTCAGCCATCACGAACTCCCGCTGCGGATGCCGCACGGTCAGCACCGGACACGGCGCGGTGCGAACCACCCGTTCCGCAACGCTGCCCATCAGGAGATGTGCCGCGCCTCGACGCCCATGCGTCCCCATGACGATGAGGTCGATGGACAGCGATCTCGCGTAGTCGACGATCACCGTGGCCGGTTCGTCCGAGACCTCGACGACGGCTCGCGCGTGCCGGTTGGTGCGATCGTCAGGCGTGAGGTGCCCGTTCAGGTTCTGGTACGCGGCCGCCTTGAGCGCTGCCGGATCGTTGGCGATCGGCCGTAGAAACGTGTTGTCCATCACGTGTAGCAAGTGCAGGTCGGCCCCGAACTGTTGCGCGAGCTCCCGTCCGTAGGTCAACGCGGCCACGGAGGTCTCGCCGAAATCCATCGGGATCAGAACGTTCTTCAGTCGAATCATGGTGTGTGCCTTCCGATGTCAGGATGACTCCTGAGGTGTTTCGAAGCGCTCGGCGGGCGGCGCTCCCGTCTTGCCCAGGCCGCAGCGGTTGATCCGGTCTCCCAGCGTCGATCTCTTGATCTGCAGCAGCTCGGCGGCGCGGGATTTGTTGCCGTTGCTCACCTTCAACGCCCACGCGATCAGGCTCAATTCGAGATTCCGGACGCGATTATCGAGCGAGATCGGCGCGTCCTGCTGGGGGAGCGTCGGGGACGGCAGCGTCGCAGGCAGCCCAGCCTCGGCCGGCTGCGCGCCGGCGCGGAACAGGATGTGGGCCGACATGCAGCCGACCCGCACCGTCCCGCACGTGCAGGTCTGTGCGATTCGCTCGCACGCGTTCTCGAGCTCACGCACGTTGCCCGGCCAGCTGTAGCGCATGAACGCCTGCGTGACCGAGTCCGAGATCTGCGGCACGTCCTCACCGCTGCGACGAAAGTAGCGCTGGATGAAATGATCCATGAGCACCGGGATGTCCTCGCGGCGCTCGCGCAGCGGCGGCAGCGCGACCGGAAGCACGTTCAGCCGGTAGAACAGGTCTTCGCGGAACTTGCCCTCGGCGACCATCTGCTTGAGATCGCGCTTGCGTGCCGGCGATCACGCGCACGTTGACCGGAACGATGCGCGTGCCGCCGAGCCGCTCGATCGTCCGGTTCTGCAGCACGCGCAGCAGCTTCACCTGCATGGCCAGCGGCACGTCGTCGATGTCGTCGAGGAAGATGGTGCCGCGTGTCGGCGAGCTCGAAGCGGCCCGGCCGATCCTTGATCGCGCCGGTGAACGCCCCGCGCTCGTGCCCGAACAGCTCCGACTCGATGAGCGTTTCGGAGAAAAGCGCGCAGCTCACCGCTACGAACGGGCGGTGCTTGCGGCGGCTGGCCTGGTGAATGAGCGTCGCTGTCACTTCCTTGCCGGTGCCGCTCTCGCCGGTGATCAGGACCGTGCTCTCGCTGTTGCCGATGACCCGAAGAAACTCGAACACGGCGCGCATCCGCGCGCTGCGTCCGACAACCAACGAGTCCATGGTGGGCGCCTGGGAAGTCATCACGTCCTCACAGGAGCCGCAGGGTCTCGAATTCGGGCATCTCGTCGCGGAGCGCCGTCTCCACGCCGAGGTAGAGGGTCATCTGGGCGCTCGGACAGCCCGCGCACATGCCTGTCAATCTCACGTCGGCCGAATTGCCACTGATATCGACGAGCTCGATGTCGCCGCCGTCGGCCTGCATGAAGGGTCGGACCCGTTCAAGGACTGCTTCAACCCGTTCTCGCATGATCATCGCGTCCTCCGCTGCGGAGTAAGGCAACGGGTGTGCCAGGAACCCGGCGCCGGAAGTCCAGCATTTGCGGCTTTACGTCGAATTCTGGAGCCGTCGATTCGGGGAATTTTCCACGGCGCCGCGGAATATTGGCCGCGTGCCGCCCGCCGCAGTCAGGCGGCCTTGGAGGCAAGGGCCCGCTCGACGATAACCGGCAGTTCGGTCATGTCGAACGGCTTGTTGACGACGCTCGCACCCAGGCCGATCGCCTGATCCGTGATTTCGGGCGTGGCATAGGCGGTCATCAGCACAATCGGCGTCGCCGGCGCGTGCGCACGTATGAACGACAGGACCCGCAGATCGTCGCAATCCGGCAGGCACAAATCGAGAAGCACGAGCGCCGGCGCCGCGTCTGGCGAAATGACGGCACGCATTGCCGACTCCCCGTCCCCGGCTTCCGCAACCTCGTAGCCCTGCTCTCCGAGTGTCTCGGTAATCGCCCATCGCACCAGGCGTTCGTCGTCGACGACCAGAATACGGGCGGGGAATTTCCTCTGCGTTTCCGGAATATCCCGCAGTCGCGTTCCGACGTTGCTCGTGGATGTTGCAATCATTTGAAAACTCGTTGAATGGGACATCAAGATCTGCGCCACCTTTGCCACGGGCGCCCAGGTATTGGCATCGTGGTTGCGTTCCACGAAGTGCCTCCTCGAGAGGCGGAGGGACACTCCAGTGGATATACGCTTCGTCAACCCCGATTTCCCGCCGATGGACTCGCCAGCCGACGTGATCGACGGCACGTACGACGGCATACAAATCGATTCGCTCCCGCCGCTCGAGCACTTCGTGGTCCGGACGCGCAACAGCTCCTACGATGTCATCGTCGTGTCGGGGCGCGAGGGCAAGGTCGCCATCCGGGGCGGGCGGCTGTTTCCGGAATTCCGCCGCGCGCAGCTCGTGGGCGCAACCGGCGGCGGCCACGTAGTCAAGATGTTGGGCGTGTACGTGGGGTTCTGCCTGGAGTTGTTCGCCGATCGGCGTTCCGTCGTGACGTCGCCCGTCGTGGAAATCCTGCGCACGCCATTCGTCGAGACGACCAGCACGCACTGAGGCAGCGACGTGTCGAGAGGGGACAGGACAATGCATGAACGCATCGAGCCGGAATCGCAATATGCGTGGATCGTCAACGCCGTGGCGTTCTTGATGGTCGGAGGACTGGCCGGCTACATCATCGCGGCCCAGAGCAGCCCCCGAACCCCGGCCGTTCCGGTCGTCAGCGCGGCCCCTGCAGCCGGATCGGCCTCGGTCGTCGACGAGTCGCAGCTGCGCGCCTACCGCGAGATCCTCGCCCGCGATCCCAAGAATGTCGCGGCTGCCGTCGGCGCCGGCAATCTCCTGTACGACGGACAGCGCTATCACGAGGCGATCGGCTTCTATCAACAGGCGATGGCCGGGAATCCGTCCGACGTCAACGTCAGCACCGATCTCGGCACGGCGCTCTGGTACGCCGGTCGGCCGGACGAGGCCCTTGGGCAGTACGGCAAATCGCTGGCGCTCAATCCGACGCATGCACAGACGCTTTTCAACGTCGGCATCGTCCGCTCCGACGGCAAGCAGGATTTCGCCGGCGCCGTCGAAGCGTGGGAGAAGCTGCTGGCCACGAATCCGGCCTATCCCGAAGCAACTCGGGTTCGATCGCTCATCGCCGACGGGCGCCAAAAGATCGCGAGCGCGCGATAAGTTGTTTTCACCACGAAGGACACCAAGGACACGAAGGACGAGTCGTAGAGGCTCGATCCTCTGGGTCCTTGGTGTCCTTTGTGGTTGAAGGCTCTACTGGCCGGCTGCGGTCTCGCGACTCAGTCCGAAGAGCTCGATGAGGACGGCAAGTGTCTGGGAAGGCGTGTCGTCGTCGATGCTGCCTTCCGGGACGCACGCGATGGCGTGAATGACTTCTGCGGTAATCGCCTCGACCGATCGGCGGTCGTCGGCGGTCAGCCCGCGCAGCTTCCTGTCCAAACGTGCGAGCTCCGATTGCCTGATGCGTTCGAAACGCGTGTGCAGCGCGCTGCTGACCATGTCTCCACTCATGGCGGCCCGTTGAGCAAAGGGGGTGCCGATCACGCGCCCATTCGAGCAGATGCCTGGGGCACGTTTTGCCGGCGGCGCAGGAACCGGAACTGTGTGCCGATCTGCGCCTGGCGGGAGAGCCAGCAGGCATCGCAGCACTCGTCAGCAACCTTGTAGCCGAAGTCGTCGCACGACGCCACTTCTTCCCAGTCGTCGTCGAGACCCATGATGGCGTTGGCGGCCGAGGCGATCTGATCGAATCCGGCACCTGCGAACCGTCGCTGCAGAATCGTTTCGAGCTTTTGACGATCGATCATGGCCACCGCTCCCTTCTGACGCTTCCGCAAGCCTCGTGCCCGGTTTCTTGCCGGCTTTCCGTCGCGCCGCGCCGGCCACCGCGGGAAAGGCCGCGTCCGCGGGGAATGTTTCACTGTCTCGATGACGGAGGAATCGTGATCGATGCCGGGAATCCGGCGATGCGTGGGCGAAGGCCTCCTTTCCGCCATCGTCGAACGAGCACGATGGTTGCAGTGGCGCTGGCGGAGGGATTCAGTGCCGGAACCGTGGATCACCGTCGACGGGAACGAGGCGTGCGCCGCCGTCGCCTATCAATTGAGCGACGTCATCGCGATCTACCCGATCACGCCGTCGTCGAGCATGGCGGAAGCCGCCGATGCCTGGGCGGCGCGCGGCGGCCGAACCTGTGGGGCACCGTGCCGTCGGTCGTCGAGATGCAGAGCGAAGGCGGCGCCGCCGGCGCGGTGCACGGCGCGCTGCAGGGCGGCGGGCTGGCGACGACGTTCACGGCGAGCCAGGGCCTGCTGCTGATGATCCCCAACATGTTCAAGATCGCGGGCGAGCTGACGCCGGCGGTCTTCCATGTCACGGCGCGCGCCGTCGCCACCCACGCGCTGTCGATCTTCGGCGATCACAGCGACGTGATGGCCGTGCGCTCGACCGGCTTCGCGCTGCTCTCGTCGTCGTCGGTCCAGGAGGCGCAGGACCTCGCGCTCATCGCCCACGCGGCGACGCTCGAGTCGCGGGTGCCGTTCCTCCACTTCTTCGACGGGTTCCGCACGTCGCACGAGCTCCAGAAGATCGAGGCGCTCGAGCCCGACGCGCTCCGGGCGATGATCGACGAGCCGCTCGTCGCGGCGCAACGGGCGCGCGCGCTGTCGCCGGACCGTCCGGTCGTGCGCGGCACGGCGCAGAACCCGGACGTCTTCTTCCAGAACCGCGAGGCGGTCAACCGCTTCTACGCTCGCCACGCCGGCGATCGTGCAAGGCGCGATGGATCGCTTCGCCGCGCTGACCGGACGCGCGCATCGGCTGTTCGAGTACCACGGCGCGCCCGACGCCGAGCGCGTCATCGTGATCATGGGGTCGGGCGCCGAGACCGTCCGCGCCACGGTCGACGCGCTTGGTGCGGCGGCGAAAGTCGGCGTGCTGACGGTCAAGCTGTATCGCCCGTTCAGCGTCGCCGACTTCCTCGCCGCGCTGCCGCCGACCGTCCGCGCGATCGCGGTGCTCGATCGCACCAAGGAACCCGGCGCGATCGGCGAGCCGCTCTACCAGGACGTCGTGACGGCGCTGCGAGGCGAGGGCACGGCGCGGCTCGCGTCGCGCGATCCGCGGTCATCGGCGGACGCTACGGTCTCGGCTCGAAGGAATTCACGCCGGCGATGGTGAAGGCGGTGTTCGACGAGCTCGAGCGTGCCGGCGCCGAAGCGCCACTTCACGGTCGGCATCGTCGACGACGTGACCGGGCTGTCGCTGACGGTGGACGAGACGTTCGAGGTGGAGCCGGCCGACATCGGTCCGCGCGGTCTTCTTCGGCCTGGGCGCCGACGGCACGGTCGGCGCGAACAAGAACTCGATCAAGATCATCGGCGAGGAGACCGCCAACTGGGCGCAGGGCTACTTCGTGTACGACTCGAAGAAGTCCGGCGCGGTGACGATCTCGCATCTGCGGTTCGGGCCGCAGCCGATCGCGCGCCGTACCTGATCGTCGCAGCGCGTCGTTCGTCGCGCTGCCACCAGTACAGCTTCCTCGAGCGCTACGACGTGCTCGCGTCGGCGCGAGCCGGGCGGCGTGTTCCTGCTCAACGCGCCGCACGGACCCGACGAGGTCTGGGACGAGCTGCCGTTCGAGGTCCAGGAGCAGATCGTCGACAAGCGGCTGCGCTTCTTCGTGATCGACGCCTACGCGGTGGCGCAAGGCCGCCGGCATGGGCACGCGCATCAACACGATCATGCAGACCTGCTTCTTCGCGATCTCCGGCGTGCTGCCGCGCGAGCGAGGCGATCGCGCAGATCAAGCACGCGATCGAGAAGACCTACAAGAAGCGCGGCGACGCGGTCGTGCAGCGGAACTTCGACGCGGTCGATGCGACGCTCGCCCATCTCCACGAGGTGGCCGTGCCTGCGTCGCCGACCGCCTCGCGTCACGTCCCGCCGCCGGTTCCGGACGGCGCGCCCGACTTCGTGAAGCGCGTCACCGCGGTCATGCTCGCCAACCAGGGCGATCGGCTGCCGGTCAGCGCGTTCCCGATCGACGGCACCTGGCCGACCGGCACGTCCAAGTGGGAGAAGCGCAACATCGCGACCGAGATTCCCGGTGTGGGACGAGGCGCTCTGCATCCAGTGCAACAAGTGCGCGCTCGTCTGCCCGCACGCGGCGATTCGCGTGAAGGTCTACGACCCGGCGCGCTCGCCGGACGCGCCGGCGACGTTCAAGCACGTGCCGTTACAAGGAGCCGGACTTGCCCGGCGCACTACACCGTGCAGGTCGCGCCCGAGGACTGCACCGGCTGCGCGCTGTGCGTGATGGTGTGCCCGGCGAAGGACAAGACGCAATCCGGCGCACCAGGCGCATCGACATGGCGCCGCAAGCGCCGCTGCGCGACGGCCGAGCGCGAGAACTACGCGTTCTTCCTCGAGCTGCCGGAGGTCGATCGCACGCAGGTGAAACCCGACGTCAAGAGCACGCAGTTTCTCCAGCCGCTGTTCGAGTACTCCGGCGCGTGCGCCGGCTGCGGCGAGACGCCGTACATCAAGCTGATGACCCAGCTGTTCGGCGACCGCCTCGTCGTCGCGAACGCGACCGGCTGCTCGTCGATCTACGGCGGCAATCTGCCGACCACGCCCTACACGACGAACGCGACGGCCGCGGACCGGCGTGGGCGAATTCGCTCTTCGAGGACAACGCGGAGTTCGGCTACGGGCTGCGGCTGTCGATCGATCAGCACGACGCGCGCGCCCGCGCGCTGCTCGCCGAGCTGGCGCCGCACCTGCCGCCGGACTGGTCGACGCGATCCTGACGGCGGATCAAAGGACCGAAGCCGGCATCGAAGGCGCAACGTGAACGGATCGCGGAGCTCAAGCGGCTGACCGCAGGGCTAAAGCCCTGCGCCAGCATCCGCGCGAGCTGCGTCGCGCTCGCCGACTACCTCGTGAAGAAGAGCGTCTGGATCGTCGGCGGCGACGGCTGGGCCTACGACATCGGCTACGGCGGGCTCGACCACGTGCTCGCCAGCGGCGCGAACGTGAACGTGCTCGTGCTCGACACGGAGGTGTACTCGAACACCGGCGGCCAGCAGTCGAAGGCGACGCCGACCGGCGCGGCGGCGAAGTTCGCGGTCGCCGGCAAGACGCGGCGCCAAGAAGGATCTCGGCCTGATGGCGATGGCCTACGGCCACGTCTACGTCGCGCAGGTGGCGTTCGGCGCGAAGGACGCGCAGACGCTGAAGGCGTTCCTCGACGCGGAAGCCTATCCGGGACCGTCGCTCATCATCGCCTACAGCCACTGCATCGCGCACGGCTACGACATGGCGTGCGGCCTCGAGCATCAGAAGCTCGCGGCCGACTCCGGCTACTGGCCGCTCTATCGATTCGATCCGCGGCGCGCCGCGCGCGGGCAACCGGCGCTCGTGCTCGATTCGCCGCCGCCGAGGACCGACGTCTCGCGCCTGATGGCGCTGGAGTCGCGCTTCCAGCTGACCGATCAGCAGGATCACGATCACTACGAGGCGCTCGTCGAGCGCGCGCGCCATCAGATCGCGAAGCGCGTGGCACTCTACCACGAGCTTGCGACGCACCGCGCGCGGGGGCATGATGGATCAGGAGGTCGATGATGGTCACGTTGAAGCGCATTCTGGTTGCCACCGACTTCGGCGAGGCGTCGAGCGTCGCGCTGGCGTACGGGCGGGAGCTGGCGCGCACGTTCGGCGCGACGCTCGAAGTGCTGCACGTCGCCGACGACGTGGCGGCGCGCGCGTTCGCGGCCGAAGGGTACTGGCCGGCTACCCCGGGCTGCAGCAGGACGTCGAGGAGAGCGCCGCGCGAAGGCTCGAGGCGCACCTGAGCGATGAGGATCGCACGGTTCTCGGGGGTAAAACGATCGTCCGCACATCCAGCACGCCGGCGCTCGCCATTGTCGACTACGCTTGCGAGGCGCACGCCGATCTGATCATCATCGGTACGCACGGACGGGGCGCCGTGGCGCACCTTCTGATGGGCAGCGTCGCCGAGCGCGTCGTCCGCACGGCGCCATGTCCGGTGCTGACGGTGCGGCATCCCGAGCACGAATTCGTCGTACCCGACGCGCCCGTCGCCGTCGCTCGGGCGTGACATGAACGAGGGCTCGTGTCAGACATGAACGAGGCTGTTCCGTCGCTGCCCACGTCCGACGATCTGGCGAACCGCGCCCTGTTGCGGGACGGTTCGGTGGTCACCATTCGGCCAACCCAGCCGACCGACCACGAGGCCCTGCGCCGGTTCTTTCACGACCTGTCGACTGAATCGCGGCGCCGCCGGTTCTTCACAATCGCCGAGCCGTCCGACGAGCTGCTCGATCGGCTGTGCGAGTCGCAGGACCCAAGCCGGGCGCTGACGCTCATCGCGATCCGATCGGTGGACGGCGAACAGCGTCCCATCGCCGTCGGGTCGTACTTCACCGAAAGCCATGCGTCGGCGGAAGCCGCCTTCGCCGTCGACGATCGGTTCCAGGGCAAAGGGCTCGGAACGGTGCTGCTCGAACGCCTGGCGGCGTCGGCCGCGACGCATGGCCTGCGCCGCTTCGAGGCGATCACGCTGTCCGAGAACGCAGCGATGCTGGACGTCTTCCACGAGTCTGGATTCGAGATCCGATCGAAGTCCGATTGCGGGTCCATCAACGTGGAACTGTCGCTCAGCCCGACGCCGCAGACGATCACCGCGCTCGACAGGCGGAATGCGCTCGCGACGGTGGCGTCGCTGACGCCCCTCTTCCAACCGCGAGCCGTCGCCGTCGTCGGGGCATCGCGCAACACCGCGAGCATCGGACGCCGCGTCCTTCATGGCCTCGTGGCAGGCGGCTTCACCGGGCCCACGTATCCCATCAACCCCAACGCGTCCACGCTGGAGGGTCTCGCGTGCTACCCGAAGGTGAGTGCCGCGCCACGGGGCATCGACCTCGCGGTCATCTGTGTTCCCCCGCCGCTGGTGCTGCCGACGGTCGACGATTGCGCGGCCTCGGGCGTGAAGTCCCTCGTGGTCATCACGGCTGGCTTCGCCGAGGCCGGCGATGAGGGCCGGTCGCTCCAGCAGGCGCTGGTCGAGCAAGTCCGCGGCTACGGCATGCGGCTGGTCGGCCCGAACTGCATGGGCGTCATCAACGCGACTGATCGCGTGCGACTCAATGCGTCGTTTTCGCCGATCATGCCGGCGAGCGGGCGCATCGCGCTCTCGTCGCAGAGCGGAGCGCTGGGACTGGCGATTCTGGAGCTCGCCGCCGAACGGGGGCTCGGTCTGTCGACCTTCGTCAGCGTCGGCAACAAAGCCGACGTCTCGGGCAACGACCTCCTCCAGTACTGGGAAGCCGATCCGCAGACCGCCGTCATTCTGCTGTACCTGGAATCCTTCGGGAATCCCCGCCGCTTTGCTCGTCTGGCGCGGCGTGTCGCTCGCACCAAACCCATCGTCGCAGTCAAGGCGGGCCGGACAAGCGCGGGATCGCGCGCGGCCGGCAGCCACACGGCGGCGCTGGCGGCCAGCGACACAGCCGTGGATGCGTTGTTCCACCAGTCGGGTGTGATCCGTGCCGACACGATCGACGAGATGTTCGACGTCGCGGCGCTGCTCGAGACCCAGCCGCTCCCGGCAGGACGTCGCGTCGCGGTGGTCACGAACGCTGGAGGGCCCGGGATCCTCGCTGTCGATGCCTGCGAGGCGTCCGGCCTGACAGTCGTTCCGTTCTCCGACGAGACCCGGCGCGGGCTGTCGGCCTTTCTTCCGCCGGAGGCGAGCCTCGCCAATCCAGTGGACATGGTCGCGTCGGCGGGGCCGTCGGAATATCGCCGGGCGGTGGAGCTTGCGTTGACGGCCGACGAGGTCGACGCTCTGCTCGTCATCTACATCCCGATCGAAACGAGTGGGGCGGCGGAGACCATCGACGCGATCCGTGGCGGCATCGCCGCCGGCCGGCAGGCCGGCGCCGTCGCCAAGCCCGTCCTCGCGTGCGTCATGTCGAACGCGCCTCGAGCGACGCTCCTGTCCGTCGACGCCGAGCGCGTGCCCGCGTACCCGTTTCCGGAGAACGCCGTGCGCGCGCTCGCGAAGGTCGCGCACTACGCAGACTGGCGGGCCCAGCCGCCCGCGCTGCTCTGGAGCTTCGACGATATCCGCACCGAGGATGCGCGGGCGGTCTGTCAGGGCGCGCTGGCCGCGCGCGGCGACGGCTGGTTGACGGGCGAGGAAACGCGCGCCGTCCTCGGGGCGTTCGGCGTTCCGCAGGCGGCGGGGACGATCGCGCACTCCGCCGACGAGGCCGCGGCACTGGCGCACGTTCTGGGCTTTCCGGTGGCCGCGAAGCTCGCGGCGCGGCGCGTTACTCATAAGACCGACGCCGGCGTGGTGCTGTTGAACCTGACGAACGACGAGGCCGTGCGTCGAG
The DNA here is from genome assembly GCA_963770995.1 of uncultured Acidobacteriota bacterium. GTDB lineage: Bacteria > Acidobacteriota > Vicinamibacteria > Vicinamibacterales > CAVVIG01 > CAVSWN01. Next base: position 540,123 of record CAVYRS010000002.1, read on the forward strand.
CCTATACGGAGATCATCGAGCGCGCCGGGGCCCTGACGACGTCCCACGACGAAATCGAGGGCGTGCTGATCCAGTCGATGATTACCGGCGTGGAAACGATGATCGGTGTCGCTGACGACCCGCTGTTCGGGCCGCTCGTCGCGTTCGGCCTGGGCGGCATCCACGTGGAGGTGCTCGGCGACGTCTGCTTCCGGGTGGCGCCGCTCTCGGACCGCGACGCCGACGAGCTGCTGCACGGCATTCGGGGCCTGCCGCTCCTGTTGGGATACCGGGGACACCCGCCCGCCGATCTCCAGGCGTTACGCGAGCTCTTGCTCCGCGTCTCGAAGATGGCCTTCGAAGTCGCGGAGATTTCAGAGCTCGATCTCAATCCAGTGATGGCGCTCCCGCCCGGCCACGGCTGCCGCGTCGTCGATGCGCGCATCAAGGTGCGAGCGCGGTAGAGACTTTCTCAAGCCGGTCAGTTGACGCTCTTAGTGGATGTGAGCATGCGTGATGCCTTCGCTCGGAAGCGCCGGCTTGAAGCGCTTGTGGCAGCCTTCGCACGCGTCGACCAGCTGACCGTTCGCGGCCACCAGCGCGTCCTTGTTCTTTGCCTCCGCCGCCTTGAGCGCCGCCATGCCGGCGTCCGAAACGGCGACCGCAAACTTCTGCCAGTCGGGCTGCTCAACGAACGTGCGATCGTTGACGCCGGTACCTTCCAGCCGGATCAATGCTCCGGCTGCGGCGACTTGTGTCGCATGCTCGACGACGTTTTCCCAGTCCGCATCCGTCTTGGGCGCCATCCCTTCTTTTTCGACGTTCCACAGCTGATGGCCTGCGTGGTCCACGATCCTGACCATTTCAGCGTTGATGCTGACCGGAGACTTGACGGCCATGGGCGCGGCCCCGACGGTTGACTGGCCCGGCGGTCGTTGATCGGCTGGAACACTACATGCGGCGAGGAGAATGGAGCCCACAGCGAGAATCAACCGGGCAGTCGAAGTCGTGTTGGTCATAGAGCCTCCCTGTTCATGATCCCTTGGCCATTGACTGCGATTCCTCTCCCGGAGCAATGACCGTGCCGGAGCGAATTCGTAAGCCTGGCATCGACGTTGCGCGAGATGCTGCGGGCGTCCGTGCTTTGCGGACGCCAGTCCATGGAAGGAGGGCCACCATGGAAGGCGCGACTTGGCTACGATTGAGCCGCCGAGCGCCTGCGTGAACGGCTTCGCCGGAGCACGCCCCCCAAGCAAGTCGAACACACGCAAGGACCGACTTCATGGATCACATTCCGTCCATCGGTTCGGTGATGACGCCGTTCCCCTATGTTGTGCAGGTGAACGACAGCGTCTTGAAGGCCAGGGCCCTGATGATCGAGCACGAGCTGCGCCATGTGCCAGTGAAGCACGGCGACAGGCTGGTGGGCATCCTCACCGACCGTGATCTGAAGCGGGCGCTGGACCCCGATCTGGCACTGCCGCCGAAAGAGGAGCTGTTCGTTCGGGACGTGTTCCTTCCCGACGCGTACGTGGTCGATGTGACCGAGCCGCTCGACGAGGTCCTGCATCAAATGACAGTGCGCCACATCGGTAGCGCTCTGGTCACGAAGCGCGAACGCCTCGTTGGCATCTTCACGGCGATGGACGCCTGCCGCCTGTTCACCCAGCACCTGCGGGCCCTCTTCCCGCCCCGCACCGGGAACGACGCCGCGTAAAATGTGAGTGGCGGATCAGGCTTGTTGAGGTGACGCCGCGAATGAGGTTGCTCTGAAAACGCGGTCAACGATAGTCTGAATCGAAGGCGATGCGCGTTGTACGTGAACAGATCAGAGCGGGCGCATGGGGAGTGGTGTTCACAGCCATTCTCGCGGTGCTGATCGTCATCGGCTCGCGCAGTCTGGACCACTTCGATGCGGCACTCGTGGGCTATACGTTTGCCACCCTCTTCGCCACATTCGGCATCACCTACCGATATGCGATGTGGCTCCAGCGACCGCCGACACGACTCTACTGGCGGCGTGGCTGGCAAGTCTTCGCGACGCCAAGACTCGTGGGGGGCAATATCGTCGAGTTCCTCCGCCGCTTCTTCCTCGAGTTCGCGGCCAATCGTTTCATCTTTCGTCGTGGTCGGCTCCGCGGGCTGGCGCACTGGCTGATCATGTGGGGCTGCGTGCTCGCAGCCGCAATCACCTTCCCGCTGGTGTGGGGATGGATTCATTTCAAGACTGTGCCGGGTCAGATCGATGTGTACCGCACGTATGTGTTCGGATTCCCGGTGCAGGACTTCCACGTCGAGTCGCTGGCCGCGTTCATGATTTTTCACGGTCTCGTGTGGGCCTCTTTCCTCGTGATTGCCGGCGTGATGCTCGCGTTTCGGCGCCGGATGATCGACCACGGCGCCGTGGCGCTGCAGCAGTTCGGACAAGACATGCTGCCGTTGATCCTCCTGTTCGCCATCAGCGTAACGGGACTGCTCTTGACGGCGAGCTACACCTGGATGCAGGGCTACGCCTACGATTTCCTCGCCATCCTGCACGCGGCCACGGTCATTGTCACGCTGCTCTATTTGCCGTTCGGGAAGCTGTTTCACATCTTCCAGCGTCCTGCGCAGCTGGGGGTCAGCTTCTACAAGGAGGCGGGGGCCCACAGTGAGCAAGCGCGGTGTCGCCGATGCCAACAGCCATACGCCTCGGCCGCCATGATCCGCGATCTCATCTCGGTCGAACGCGAGCTCGGCTTCACCTACGAAATGGACGCAACGAGGGGCGCCGAACATTACCAACAGATCTGTCCTCGTTGCCGTCGGGCGCTGTTCGGCCTCGCGCAAGGCGCGATGTGGCGCGATACGGCGAGCGAAGACGGCGCGGCACGTCCGGCATGACACGACGATGGCGACACTCCCGGTCAGCGATCTGAAGATCATCGAAGGCTTCGGGCCGCACTTGTCACGCATGACAGGCGTGCACCTGTCGACGAGCGCCGAGCCCGAGCGCCTGGTCAAGACGCACTGCTGCTTTTGTGGCCAGCAGTGCGGTATTCAGCTCAAGGTTCGAGACAACGCGGTCATTGGATTCGAACCATGGGAAGAGTTTCCGTTCAACCGCGGCATGCTCTGCCCGAAGGGAGTGAAGCGGTACCTCCAGGGCGCACACCCCGATCGCCTGACGTCGGCGCTGCGGCGCGACGAGTCGGCTCCGCACGGTTTCAGCCCGTTGCCGTACCAGGAAGCGATCGCAAAGGTCGCCGGTGAAATTGAACGCATTCAGCGCACGCACGGGCACGAGGCGATTGGCATGCTGGGTGGCGCCAGCCTTACGACGGAGAAGACCTATCTGCTCGGCAAGTTTGCGCGGGTCTGCTTGAAGACGCCGTTCATCGACTACAACGGCCGGCTGTGCATGGTGAGCGCGGGCGCGGCCAACAAGAAGGCGTTCGGGATCGACCGCACCACCAACCCCTGGTCGGACATGGTCGGCACGGAGGTCATTTGGGTCGCCGGTTCGAACGTGGCCGAGTGCTCACCCATCACCACGAACTACCTGTGGCAGGCTCGCGAGCAGGGCGCCCGCATCATCGTCCAGGATCCCCGGATCACGCCGGCGGCACGCACCTGCGATCTGTTTCTGCCGGTCAAGCCGGGTCGCGATGCCGCTCTCTTTGCAGGAGTGCTGAATCTCATGATCGAGCACGATTGGCTCGATCACGAGTTCATCAGCGCCTGGACCGTCGGCTTTGATCAGGTCACCGAGTACTGCCGTCAGTGGACACCTGCACACACGGCCGATGTCACCGGCGTGCCCGAGCGGTCGATTCGCCAGGCTGCGGAATGGTGGGGAACGGCGAAGAGCAGCTTCCTCTTCCACGCGCGAGGTATCGAACATCATTCGAATGGCGTCCAGAACGCACTCGGCACGATCAACCTGGTGCTGGCGTCCGGCCGCATTGGTAAGCCGAAGTGCGGATACGGGACGATCGTCGGTCAAGCGAACGGCCAGGGTGGCCGGGAGCATGGGCAGAAATGCGATCAACTGCCCGGCTGGCGTGACATCAGTAATCCTGAGCACCGCAGGTACATCGCCGGTGTCTGGGGCATCGAGGAGAAGGATTTGCCCGGCCCCGGCGTCGACGCCTACGAGTTGTTCCGCAAGATTGACAAAGGCGAGATCAAAGGGCTGCTGACGATCTGCTTCAACCCCAAGGTCTCGCTGCCTGACAGCACGTTCGTCACGCGATGCCTCGAGAAGCTCGAGTTCTACGTGGCCATCGACTTCTTTCTCAACGACACGGCGCAGCACGCGGATCTGGTGCTCCCCGGGAGTCTCCATGAGGAAGACGAGGGCACGGTCACTCAGGTCGAATGTCGCGTCATCAAGATCAACAAGGCGGTCGATCCTCCAGGCGACGCACGACAGGACTGGCGGATTATCCAGGACCTCGCGCGGGCGCTCGGCCGGCCGAAGGGATTTACCTTCGCGAGTCCGCGAGAGATCTTCGACGAGCTGCGGATCGCGAGTAAGGGCGGCGTCGCCGATTACTCGGGAATCACCTACGAGAAGATCGAGCGCCAGATGGGCGTGTTCTGGCCTTGCTACAGCGAGGACCCCGGACGGGCGAGCCCGATCGATCACCCGGGCACGCCGCGCCTGTTCGAACGCGGGAGCTACAACCCCGTCGCCAAGGGCAGCGGCCCGTTCTACTTTCCGGATGGCAAGGCGCGATTCAACCTGGCGGAGCATCGGCTCCCCGTCGACGACGCCAGCGAGGAGTATCCGATCTTCCTGACGACCGGACGCGTCGTCAGCCAGTTCCTGTCTGGAACGCAAACGAGACGAATCGGACCGCTCGTCGACCAGTACCCCGAGCCACGCATCGAGATTCACCCGCGCCTGGCGGCAAAGGTCGGCGTTCAGGATGCCGAGTGGACGACGGTCGAGACGAGACGCGGCACGATCACGCTCCGAGCCATGGTCGTCACCACCATTCGACCGGACACGGTGTTCATCCCGTACCACTGGGCCGGAGAGAAGAGCGTGAACCGGCTGACGGTGGCGGCGCAGGATCCCGTCAGCAAGATACCGCAGTACAAAGTCTGCGGCTGTCGTGTGCGCAAGGCGGACGGTCCGCCGGCGTACGCCTCGACTCTCGAGCCGCAGCAGTAGCCGCCATGGCCAAACCGGATCACCTCCACTTCTTCATCGATCCAAACCGCTGCATTGGCTGTCAGGCGTGCGTGCAGGCCTGCACCGAATGCGACACGCATCGAGGCGAATCGATGATTCATCTCGAGTACGTGGAGCGCGCGCGCAGCGTTCAGACCGTGCCCGTCGTCTGCATGCACTGCGAGCAGCCGACCTGTGCGGAGGTGTGCCCCGCCGACGCCATCAAGCGCACGGGTGACGGCGTGGTCCAGTCGGCGCGGAAACCACGCTGCATTGCCTGTGGCAACTGTGTCGTGGCGTGCCCCTTCGGCGTGCCGGAGGTCTACGAAGACCGGCAGATCATGATGAAGTGCGACATGTGTTACGACCGGTCCAGCGTCGGCAAGAAGCCGCATGTGCGCGACGGTGTGCCCGAGCCAGGCGCTGTTCTTCGGAACCCGCGAACAAATCGAGCAGATGCGGCCGATGTCCACTCCGGTCAATCGCTTTCAATTCGGCTCGCAGGTCATTTCGACGCGGGTGTTCATGATGGCGCCCCGCGCCCTCACGTCCAAGCAAACGTGGGTGGACGTCACGGCGGCGATGGACGAGCGACCACGCGAGCGCAGCGTCGTCCTGAGAATGGTGGCAACCACGACCACGGCCGAGTCAGGCGGCAGCCGGGCCGCCGCTGATGGAGACCCCTTCGCCGAGGTCACGATCTGACAAGAACATATGGGAGATGAAGTCCGACAACCGAACGATGGCCGACGACAGGACGACATCAGTCCCGACCCGCGCGCGTGGATCGATGTGCGAGTCGACACACCGGGACGCGAAGGGTTGACGGGGACTGCCGCGGCGAATCTGTACCGGCCACTGCAGGAGAGCGACCAGGTCACCATCGCCCCGGACTGGCGGCCGATGGAGCAGCAGCCAGCATGGCGGAACGACTTTCCGATCGATTGGCCGCAGGATCAGTACGTCGAGCGCCGTGAGTTCATGAAGTTCATGGTGCTGACCAGCCTGGCGCTGACCGTCGGCCAGTTCTGGATCGCGGCGCAGAACTGGTGGCGCCAGCGGCGTGGCGATCCGCAGATACGACGAGTGGCGGCGCTGACCGATATTCCTGTCGGGGGCGTGCTGACCTTCACATACCCGAACGAACAGGACGATTGCATCGTGGCGCGCACCGGCGAGCGCGAGTTCGTCGCCTACAGCCAGAAATGCACGCACCTGTCGTGCGCCGTACGGCCGTTGGTGGACCAAGGCGTGATTCACTGCCCGTGTCACGAGGGGTATTTCGACTTGCGCTCGGGCCGACCCATTGCCGGCCCGCCGCGACGTCCTCTGCCGCTGGTGCATCTGCAGGCGCGAGGCAACGAGCTCTATGCGACGGGAATCGAGGAGAGGACGGTGTGACGATGATCGTGCGCCGTCCCTTCACCCGTCAGCAGCGAACGACGATCATCCACGGCATGCTCGCGTTCGTGCTGATGCTCGTCGTCCTACAGCTCTGGCTGCTGACCGCGACGATGAACGCGTACCTGGGAGGAGATCAATCAGTCATCTGGGCCGCGGCAGGCGCCAGCCTGCTCTGTCTGCTCCTGAATGTCGGCTTGCTCCGCTACCTGTACCGGCTCGACCGCGGGCGGCAATGAGCACGAAGGCGGCCCCTCACCGCGCACCTTCGCCCGCGCCGACCGCGCAGCGAGACACGACGCCAGAGCAACGCCCGAACTGGTTGGCCTCGATGCACCCGGCATCGTTCGCCCTGGCGATGGCCACGGGAATCGTCTCGATTGCCTGCCAACTCCTCGGTCTTCCACTGTTCGCGGTCGCCCTGCTGTGTGCCAATCTGATCTTCTACGTGGTGCTCTGGATCCTCACCGTGGTCCGCGTCGTGCGATTTCCTGCCAGAGTCGCTGCCGATGTCTCCCACCACGGCCGATCAGTGGGCTTCTTTACGACGGTGGCGGCGACGTGCGTGGTCGGCAGCCAGGTGCTGGTCATCGGTGATGCCTGGCGTGCGGCTGCGGCCTTGTGGATGTTCGGGATCCTGCTCTGGGCCGCCGTTACCTATACAGTCTTTACGGCACTGACCATCAAGGCGGAGAAGCCGCCGTTGGCCGAAGGGATCAACGGCGGCTGGCTCGTCGCCGTCGTCGCGGCCCAGTCCGTATCGGTATTGGGGTCGCAGGTCGCGCAAGGATTCGGTGTCTACACGCCGCAGGTTCTGCTGTTCTGCCTCGGCATGTGGCTCGGGGGCGGCATGCTCTACATCTGGATCATCTCGCTCATCTTCTACCGTTATACGTTCTTCACCATGAGTCCGTCGGATCTTGCGCCGCCGTACTGGATCAACATGGGAGCCGTCGCGATCTCGACTCTCGCAGGCACCATGCTCATTGCGGCCGCACCACAGTCTGCGCTACTACAGAGCCTTCTGCCCTTCTTGAAAGGCTTCACGCTGCTGTTCTGGGCGACGGCCACATGGTGGATTCCGATGCTGCTGATCCTGGGCACGTGGCGGCACGTCTACATGCGATTTCCGATTCGCTACGATCCACTCTACTGGGGCGCCGTGTTTCCGCTCGGCATGTACACGGTCTGCACGTTTCGCCTCGCATACGCCATCGACGCCCCGTACCTGCTGATCATTCCGCGAGTCTTCCTGTACGTTGCATTGGCTGCATGGACGGTCGCGATGGTGGGTCTCGTTCGTCAGCTGATCTCACGTTGAGCGGCAGAGTGCGCGCGACTCAGTTCCGGCGAAGCGGTCCGAAATGCACGCCCCTGCATCGCAAAGGCGGTCAGCCGCTGCTCGACCAGCCGATTGACGGAGTCGTCCGCGTCGCGTCAGCGTTCGCTGTCGAGGACGCGCATCTGACGTTCGTCGTAGCGCGTGCCAGCGACGGCCGACGCCGGCACCGTTTCCTCAATGCGGGCAATCTCCGAAGGCGAGAGCGTGAGATTCAAGGCACTGAGCGACTCTGATAGCTGCGCCCGTGTCCGCGCGCCGATGAGTGGAACAATCTGATGGCCTTTCGACAGCACCCATGCGATGGCCAGCTGCGAGGCTGTCGCGCCCTTCTCACGCGCCAACCTCTGGAGCGCCTCGACCAGACGCTGATTCCTCTCGCGATTCTCACCAGTGAACCGCGGAAGATGTGCGCGGAGGTCGCCGGGCGAAGTCGGCTTCGAACCGCTGAGCAGGCCCCGCGACAACACGCCGTAAGCCGTCACACCGATGCCGAGCTCCTGCAGGACCGGGAAGATCGTCGCCTCGGGTCCGCGGCTGATGAGCGAGTACTCGATTTGGAGATCGCTGATCGGATGCACATCGTGTGCGCGGCGGATCGTCTCCGCTCCGACTTCCGATAAGCCGATCGCGCGCACGTAGCCGGCCTTGACGAGATCGGCAATGGCGCCAATGGTCTCCTCGATCGGCACGTTCGGGTCGAGTCGACCAGGTCGATAGATGTCCACGTGATCGACGCCCAGTCGCGTGAGGCTGTGTGCCACGAAATTCTTGACCGCGACGGGTCGCGCATCCATGCCCAGCCAGCTGCCGTCGGGGCTTCGCAACGCGCCGAACTTCACGGACACGAGAGGCTTGGCGCGACGATCGCGCAAGGCGCGGCCAATCAGCAGTTCGTTGTGGCCGGCGCCGTAGTAGTCGCCGGTGTCGAGCAGCGTAACGCCCGCATCGAGCGCCGCATGGATCGTGGCGAGGCTCTCGGTGTCATCGGAAACGCCGTACATCCCGGACATGCCCATGCAGCCCAGTGCGAGTGGAAACACCGCGGGGCCCGTCGAACCGAGCTGACGAGATCCTGATGGCAATGTCATTCCCCGAACGTGGATCGTACCCATTCGCGTCGAAGCGGCTTTGGCGGTGTTGACCTCCACCTTCCGCGCCTCTGAAGCCTTCCCACCGCAACCGTCAGTCGCCACATGCCGTTCTTGTACCTGCTCCCCCCTCCGGTCACTTCTCGTCGAGGCGAGCGAACAACCCGCCCACGACCATGGAGAACCCGATCAAGCCGACGACGATGCCAACGGGCAGCATGATCATCGACACGCCGAGGGCCAAACCCACGACCATGAGCACCAATCCCAGCAGCACGAACAGCGCATGTCCGGCGAATCCGATCAGCTTGTGGAGTACAACCGCCGACGTCATGACGCCCTCCTTCCACCTACGACACCTGATGATGTCTCCGCAAGCGGCGTGCCGAGCTTTCTCCCGGGTTCTCGTCGGACGCTTCCGCGAGGACGGGGAATCCTTCTCAGGGGTGGGGAATTCTTCGCTCGCGCGTTGCTGTAGAGCAGGCCAGCGGACGACCCCGAGTGCCAGGAGAATGGATTACCGTCGACGGCAACGAGGCGTGCGCCGCCCTCGCCCATCAGCGGAGTGACGTCGTTGCATCTGCGTCCGGGCCTGCTACGTGCTCGTCGGCACGGAGGAGGGCTGTGTCAGCTCTTCGTCGCGGGCGCTGGATTGAGCCAGCAGGTCTGGATTCTGTCGCCGATGGTCCTGCTGATCGCGCTGCAGATCTTGAAAGGGCTTCTCGTCTGAAAGGATCGTTCCTCGCCTATCTCACTGGCCGCCTTCACGACACCGGCTGGAAGGCCTGCTCCGCAATCTGTTCATACCAAGCAAGCTCTGCGGATCACAGGGGCTTTGTCGCGTTGGGATCGATTCGCACGCTCGCCTTGAGCAGTTCGAGCAATTCAATGGGCAGCGGAAAGATGATCGTCGAGTTCTTCTCCGCGGCGATTTCGGTGAGCGTCTGCAGGTACCGCAGCGTGATGCTCGAGCGGCTGCGAGGCGATCACGGCGGCGGCCTGCGCCAGCTTGGCCCGACGCTTCCAGTTCGCCCGCCGCGTGAATGATCTTCGCACGCTTTTCCCGTTCCGCTTCGGCCTGACGCGCCATCGAGCGCTGCATGTTCTCCGGCAGATCGACGTGCTTCACCTCGACCGCCGACACCTTGATGCCCCAGGGCTCCGCGTGCTGATCGAGGATCTGCTGCAACTGCTGATTCAGGCGGTCCCGCTCCGCCAGCAGGTCATCGAGCTGCGCCTGCCCCAGCACGCTCCGCAGCGTGGTCTGCGCGAGCTGCAGCGTCGCGTATTGGTAGTTCTCGACCTCCACGATGGCGCGCCGCGGATCGATGACACGGTAGTAGAGGACGGCGCTCACTTTCACCGACACGTTGTCGCGCGTGATGACGTCCTGCGGCGGCACCTCGAGCGCGACCGTGCGCAGGCTGACGCGCACCATGCGATCGATGGGGACAAACACGAGGATCACGCCGGGACCTTTCGGCTGCGGCAGCAGTTTGCCCAGTCGAAAGATCACGCCCCGCTCGTACTCCGCCAGAATCTTGATCGAGCTGATCACGTAGAGCACGACGATGAACACGACGATCAAAACGGGCGGTACCACCATCACAGCACCTCACTCACACGCGCTCAGACCTTGCGGACGATCAGCGTCAGTCCATCCACCTTCACCACGGCGATCGCGTCGCCTGCGGCGATCGCTTCCTGCGACCTCGCGGTCCAGATTTCGCCGTGTGTCGCGACCCGACCGATCCCGCCGGGCTCGATCGAGGTCAGCGCACGTCCCGTCTCGCCGATCATGCCGGCGACGCCCGTGACGGCCTGCCGCCTCTGGGACGCCGCGCCCAGCCGGACCAGCATGACGGCGATACCGGCCACGGCAAGCACGATCGGCAACACGAGCTGAGGACTGACGCGCAGTTCTGGCACGTCCGAGTCCATCAGAATCATCGAGCCAAAGAGGAAGCTCGCCAGTCCGCCGGCGGTGAGCAGCCCGTAGCTGGTGACCTTGAGCTTCGAGAACGAGCAGCAACACGCCAAAACCAATCAACAGCAGTCCGGCGTAGTTGACGGGAAGAATTTGCAGAGCGAAGAACGCCAGCAGCAGGCTCAGTCCTCCCGCGACGCCCGGCAGCACGGCGCCGGGAGTCCACAGCTCGATGGTCAATCCCAGCATGCCGAGGCTCAGCAGGATGTAGGCAACATTCGGGTGAGCGATTGCGCTGAGCACGCGCTGGCGCCGAGTCATGGCTATCGGCTTGGTCTGCGCGCCAGCGGTGCTCAGCACGACTGACGTGCCGTCGAAGCGCATGACCGTCCGGCCGTCGAGCTTTCGCAGCAGATCCGGGATATCGGAGGCCACGAGGTCGATGAGCGGCGGAGTGGCGTGCAGCGCTTCCTCGTCGGTGAACGCCCGGCTGTTGTTCACCGCCTCTTCGGCCAGGCTCACGTTGCGATGACGTTGCGTGGCGAGCGTCCGGGCGTACGCCGCGACGTCCGCCGTCGCCTTCTTCGCCATCGTCTCGTCCATCTTCTCGCCGTTGCCCGCCACCGGGTGCGCGGCGCCGATGTGGGTGCCGGGCGCCATCGCCGCCACGTCCGCGGCAATCGCGATCAGAAAGCCGGCCGACGCCGCGCGCGCGCCTGCGGGCGCGATAAAGATGACGACCGGCGTTTTCGCGGCCAGCATGTGCGTGACGATGTTGCGCGTTGATTCCACGAGCCCGCCGGGCGTGCGGAGCGTGAAGACGACCAGCGCCGCGCCATCACGGTCGGCGCGCGCCATCGTCTCGATCATGTACTCGGCCGAGACAGGATGGATGATGCTGTCGACGTCCGCCGCATAGACCTCCGCCGCATCGACCTGGGAAAAATCGGAGGCGGCCCGCAGTATCGCGGCCTCGGCGCACAACAGCGCCACGACCGTCAGGCCTCCGGCGACCAGCCACCTGAGCCGTGGGCCGACGAGCGAAGGGGTTCTGTGCATCGGAGGAACCGTGCGTACTCTACGCCTCTCCGGCTCAGCGCACGCGAGAAGAAATTCTCACATCCGCTCTTCTATTGGACGAACTACATGAGCGCCTGGCGCGCGTTCACGTTCCGTTCGAAATGGAGCGGCACGCGCACGTGAACGGTCGTTCCGGCGCCGGGGCGCGACTCGATGCGGATCCGGCCCGCGACGAGGTTGAGCCGTTCCGTCATGCTGACGATCCCGAGGCCCTGGTTTCTGGCCGTTACCTCGGGATCGAACCCGACTCCACGGTCTTCCACGCTCAAGTGAATCTCACTCGACGTTCCCCGCAGGGCCACGGTCACGTGCTGCACCCCGGCGTGTGTGACTGCGTTGTTCAGCGCCTCTTGCAGGACGCGGAACAGGCACAGAGCAACGTCCTTCGACAGATTCTTCGGAACCTCGTCATGACGGAGTGCGATCTCGATGCCGTGCTGTTCGGACAGCGATCGGCAGAGCGCGGCCGCCGCCGGCGCAAGCCCCAGGTGCTCCAGCTTCGAGGAATGCAGGTGGTGCGAAATGAGCGGGATGCCTGTCGCCAGATCCGCCGCCAGATCGCAGGTGTGTTGAAGCCCGAGACGCTCGCTCGTCCTGTGCGGCAGCTTGCGCGCAATGTTGTGCAGCTGCAAGGTGAGTGCTGCCGCCCGCTGCGCGAGGTCTTCGTGCAGCTCTCTGGCAACCCAGTCGCGCTCCTGCTCCTGAGCGGCCATCAGCTTTCCGCTCAGCGTGGACAGCGCTTCCCTCGCGAGCCTCAGGTCGGTGACGTCGAGCGCCGATCCGACGTAACCAGTGAAGGTGCCGTCCAGGCCGATGTTCGGAGCGCTGCTCGCGAGGATCCAGCGGTACGCGCCATCATGCCGCCGGGCCCGGAATTCCATCCTGAACGGCAGACGCCGGTCGAACGCGTGCTCGTACGTCTCGCTGTATTGCGCAAGGTCGTCAGGATGCACGCGTTCCGTCCAGCCGTTTCCAAGTTCCTCGTCGATCGGCCGTCCTGTGAACTCGAGCCAGCCGCGATTGGCGTACGTGCAGAGTCGGTCCACGCCGGATACCCAAATCATCACGGGCGACGCATCCGGCAAGGCTCGAAATCGCCGCTCGCTTTCGCGCAGGATGGCCTCGGTCGCCTTGCGCTGCGCAACCTCCGCGTCAGCTTTCTCGGCCAGTTCCGTGGCTTCTTTCAAATCGGCCATCATGCGCTCGTGCCCGGCGAGCATGAGGCCGACAGGAAACAGGGACATTTCCGCCACGATCGCGACGAAGAATGCGCCGGCGACGCCGGACAGCACCAGCAGGTCGTCGAACCTGGGACCAAACGTGTAGTACGCCGCACGGGCCACATGCGTCGCACCGCAGAGCGCGAACACGGTGCCGGTCAGCCGGAGACCAAGCAGTTGCCCGGGTGGAACCGCTCGCAGCAACGTGATGGCCGTGAGCAGGCACAAGACGGCGAGATACGCCGACATCGCCGCCGCACGGGCATTCAGGCTGGGGACGACGTAGGCGAAGAACGCGATCGCGCCGATCGTCACGAGGCCGCCTGCGTACACGGACCACCGTCGCGCCGGCAGGCCGCGGAACGCGCGTGCTCCCTCCAGATAGAGCACCGACGCCAACACGAGCACGGCGTTCGCGGCCAGCACGCTGACCCAGTCAGGCGCCGCGTGCCGAAGACTCAGGAGCAGGAGCGCGAGGACGGTTCCGGGCCCGGCGATCGCGAAATATCCAAAGCCGCCGTACCGGCGTCGCGTCCACCAGACTATTGCCGACAATGCCGAGACCGCCAGCCACACGATCGCGAGCGTGATGGCCGCCGTGCGGGGATCGAGCCGCATCGCGCTTATTATCCGCGTGACTCGCGGATGTCGAATTGACCGGCCGCGCGCCGCCAGCTATGAGTTGGCCTGCCCATGGTCAGTCCTCAATGGAATTCGCGCTTTCAATTCAGTCCCCGCGCCGGGATGCGCAGCGAACTCCAGACTGCCATGGAGTAACTTGACTCTCTCCTCCATGCTGAGCAGCCCGAGTCCGCGGCTCTCACGCAGTTGACCTGGGTCGAATCCGACACCTTGATCACTGACCCGCAACTCGACAGCGCCGCGCGTCTGCGACAGCTCCACCACGGCGCTGCGGGCCCTCGAATGCTTGGCGATGTTTCGCAGCGATTCCTGCGCCACGCGGTACAGGCACAGTGCTGCTTCGGGCGAGACAACGTCGACACCCTCCCGAATGTCGAACCTGATAGTAATTCCTTCCCGACCGGAGAACTCCTCGCAATAAGAACTCAAGGCAGCGGCAAGCCCGACGTGCTGGAGGACCGTCGAGTGCAACTCATGCGACACTTTCCGGATGCGCTCGGAGAGCCACGCCGTTGCCTTGCTGAGCCTGGCGATTTGTTCTTGAACACCGACACCCGCGTCCGACAATCTCTGTTTGAGATGGCTGAGTCCGATCGCCAACACGGCCAGTTGTTGGCTCACATCGTCATGTAACTCACGCGCAAGAAGTTTACGCTCCTCTTCCTGGGCGACGATCAGGCGCCCGACCAGATCTTCAATCCGGGCGTGGCTCTCGCGCAGGGCCTGCTCATTGCGGCGGAGCGCTTCCTCCGTCCGTTTGAGCTCAGTGATGTCGCGAACGATGAGCAGCAGGCACGGCTCATCACTGATCGCGATCGGTTCGGCAGAGATCGAGACATTCCGGATTTCACCTGACTTCCTTCGACAATCCATCTCGACGTCGCGCGCCGACCCGTGCGCTCTCACCAGAGAGAGCAGCTGCGTTCGGTCTCGATCACCCCTGTAGATGGGCAGTTCCGACACAGCACGCCCAACAGCCTCATCACGCGCGTAGCCAAGCATCTCCGTCCATCGCTCGTTGACGTCCAGGATCATGCCGTCCGCCTGACGGCCGATAATGAACGCGTCGGGGCTTGAGCGAAAGGCTTTGGAGAACTTGTCTTCGGATACCCGCAGCGCCTCCTCGGCTTGTCTGCGCTCAATGAACTGTCCGATCTGATCGCCAAGACTGAGCGTCACTCGAAGCAGGTCTTCGTCTCGCTCCCGAGCTTCGCGGCTGAAGATCGCCACCACCGCAAGCGTGCGATCGCCAACCAGCGCCGGAAAACCAAACCCGCTGGTGAAACCTGCCGTGCGGGCCAAAGAAGCGCGCAAGAAGTTGCTCTCGTTGGCCAGGCTCGGAATCCACGCAGGCTGCCGGCTTTTCCAGATGCGGCCGGGTAGCCCGGCATCGGGATAGAACTTGAATTGGCGGCTGGCGGAAGCGAATTCCAACAATTCACTCGCTGGCTGGCTCCAGCAGCCAAGCAACGTCAAATGATCGCCTTTGGGATCTGGCACCCACATCTCACCGAGTTCACACTCGAGCGGCTCACAGATCGCTCGAAGCAGCCGCGGCGCAGCGTCGGCCATCGACGTCGCTTCCGAGAGAATGCGCGAGACGGCGTATTGGATGTGGAAGCGTAACTCGGCCCGTTTGCGTTCGGTGATGTCTTGGATCTGGGAGATGAAGAACAGGGGCTGATCGTGGCTGTTCCGCAGCAGCGAGACGTTCAACATCGCCCACACCGTGCGGCCGCTTTTGTGCTGACAGCGCTTCTCCATTTGAAACGCGTTTGTCTCGCCAGCCAGAAGCTGGCGTCTGTATGCCAGGTCGGCGTCCACGTCTTGCGGATGAGTGAGGGCCTGCGAGTTGGTGGCCAGCAGTTCTTGTTCGGAGTAGCCGAGCAGTGTGCAGAACGATTGATTAACTTGGAGGAAGCGGCCGTCTATTGCAACCAGCGCCATACCGATCGTCGCATGGTCAAAGGCGCTGCGCAGACGGTCCTCGCTCTCTCGAGCCGCCTGCTCGGCTCGCTTGCGCTCGGTAATGTTGATGTTGACGCCGATGATGCGCTCGGCGCCAGTTGCATCGCGAACACAGCGGCCCTTGGACGAGAGCCACACGAGGGCGCCGTCACTCCGGACTACGCGGAATTCGCCGTAGAAGTCGTCGCCTTTCTTGATCGCTGACTCTACATCGTTCACAACTCGCTGGCGATCGTCGGGATGGATGAAGCGGATAAAGTCGTCGACGTGGGCGCGTCCCTCTCCATGGGCAAGCCCCAACAGGTCGTAGATGCCATCCGACCAGGACGATTCGCCCGTGGCAAGGTCCCACTCCCACGTACCCACCGGGATTTCCATGTTGGACCTGCGCGGCTCAGTGACCTTTATCCGACACTTCCGATGGGCGCCCGTTGATCGGTCGCATCCTACACCAACCATCGGGCGCGGGTCAGCACGAGCCGCCGCCACAGATTGCCGAGGGTGTACACAAGCAGGCTCAGCTCAGCTGCAGCCGGACTCGAGTCGCCCCGGAACCGATGACACGACAGTCGCGTCCCGTGCGCCGCTTGCTTCCCCTCCTCGATCCCGGCTACCCAAACCGTACGGCGTCGAAAACGAGCGGGGTGTCGACGAGCAGTGGCGTCCGCGAGCGGACGGTTCCGCAAACGGCACACCGACGAGGCTGCCGACGTATTGGTCCTCCGCGCGATAGCGTTCGACCAGCTCCGCCTGCTTGCCCTGAAATACCGAGTCGTACAACCCGATCGCCTTGACCTTCAGCCAGGCGCGCGACCTGCATCCGGTTCTCGACCGAATCCATCAGGAGTCGGTCGTGACCGTTCAGGATGATCCGGTCGACCCCGAGAGTCTTCGCCGCGGACCGCGCCTGAGCGGGCCGCACACCCGGCGCCGCGTAGCGGGCGGGCGGCTGCCGCGTCGTCGACGCGCGCATCAGGGGGCGTACGCGGACCGTCTGACCGGCGCCGGAAATCCGGCACTGTCCAACACGTGGTGCTGAGACGTCGTTGTTTTCGTGCGATATCGCCTGGCATGGATTCTGGTTGAGCGCAGTCGACACACTTGAACAAAGGAGGATCACATGGCGGGCGTGAGTCATTCGTTCGCGTGGGGCGTCGTCGGATCGGCGGTGGTGTCGCTCGTCTGCGCGACCGCACACGCCCAGACGGTCACGCAGGGACCGGCGCCTCGGATTCAGTCGGTTGAGGGGGTGGACAGCTACAAGGCATACTGCGCGGTGTGCCACGGGGAAAAGGGGAAAGGTGACGGGCCTGCGGCAACCGCGCTCAAGAAGGCGCCCGCGGACCTCACCGGAGTCGCGAAACGCCGCAATGGCACGTTCTCGGCGGCCGACGTCGAGGCGGTCATCCTGGGCACCAACGTCATGATTTCCCATGGATCGCGCGAGATGCCGGTCTGGGGACCGGTGTTCCAGGCGCTGGCGTCCGAGCCCGGTATCGCCAAGCTGCGTCTGGCGAACCTGGTCGAGTACGTCAAATCGATTCAGGCGCCGTAGACTTGGGGCCTTACCGCCAGACAACGGGCATGGACGAGTGGGGCTGAGCCGCCGGGACTTTCTCGCGCTGACGTACGGCTGGGCGTCGTCGACAGCGATGGCGTCCGGCCAGCACGTCGCCGGCCGGCGACTCGCGCTCCAGCAGTCGCCGCAGGAGCTCGAGGGCGACGCGGACATCACGCTGCGCATCGGCGACATCACGCTGGAGCTGGCTCCCCGCCGTACGGTTCGTACCCTGGCGTACAACGGTCAGGTGCCCGGTCCGACGCTTCGCGCCAGACGAGGAAAGCCGCTCACGGTCGACATCTGGAACGACACGCGAGAGGAGGACATCGTCCACTGGCACGGCTTTCACATCCCATCCGACGTCGACGGTGCCTACGAGGAGGGCACTCCCGGCGTCCCTCCGCGGGGCCGCCGGCGCTACGTGTTCACGCCTGAACCGGCGGGGACCCGCTGGTACCACAGCCACAATATGGCCGGCCGGAATCTCCGGCGGGGCACCTACACGGGCCAGTTCGGTCTGTTCGTCGTCGAAGGCGACTCTGAGCCCGGTGCGTACGACCTCGAGGTGCCGATCCTGCTGCACGAATGGGAGGCGCGCTTTGCGAGCGGCGGTGGCGACGTGGAGTTCCGCCACTTCTCCGTCAACGGCAAGATGCTCGGGGCTGGCGAGCCGATCCGCGTTCGACCCGGGCAGCGGGTTCTGTTCCGGATCGTGAACGCAAGCGCGACGCTGCACCATCGGCTGGCGTTGGCGGGACATCTGTTCCGTGTGGTCGCGCTCGACGGAAACACGGTACCGGCGCCGCGGCCTGTGCCGATCGTCGACGTCGGCCCCGGCGAGCGCGTGGACGCCATGGTGGAGATGAACCGTCCCGGCGTCTGGATCCTCGGCGAAACGAGAAGCCCGCAGCGCCTCGCCGGGATGGGCATCGTCGTCGAATACGCCGATCGCACGGGACCGGCGCGATGGGAGGCGCCGGGGCCGTTCGTCTGGAGTTACACGGCGTTCGGCGCACAGGACGCCGTCGCGGAACCCGATGCGACGGCTGTCGATGGTGTTCAAGGCCACCGGAGACGGCCACCACTGGACGATCAACGGCAAGTCGTACCCGACGCACCGATCCCATCGTGGTGCGCGCGAACAAGCGGTACCGCTGGATTCTCGACAACCAGAGCGCCGAGGCGCATCCGGTACACCTGCACCGGCACCGGTTCGAAGTCGTGAGGTTCGACGGGCAGCCGACATCGGGCATCTGGAAGGACGTGGTGGTCGTGCCGGCGTGGAGACAGGTGGAAGTGGACGTGCCGGCAACGCAGCCGGGGCTATCGCTGTTTCACTGCCATCAGCAGTTCCACATGGATATGGGCTTCATGGCGATGATGCGGTGACGAAGACTAGATGCTTCCATCCCCTTCCCCTATCCGAATCGGACGGCTCCGAAGACCAGCGGCGTCTCGACGAGCAGCGGCGTCCGGGCACGAAACGGCTCGGCATATGCCACTCCCAGGAGACTTCCCACGTACTGATCCTCGGCCCGATATCGATCCAGCAGCGTCGCCTGTTCGCCCTGAAAGACCGAATCGTAGCGGGCGATCGCCTCGAGCTTCTGCTGGTAGACACCGCTCACGTCGACAGCAAAGTCGAAATGGGTCCAGGGCCGCTCCATTCGGCATCGCGCAAAGAAGAGTCGATCGATCTCGTGCGGCGCGGTGCCCTCCAGTTGATCGCCGCCTTCGACCTGGTCCCAATTCGGGAGGCGGGCATAGAACACGCCGTTGATGACGATGTCGGTCAGCGCGCGGTGATCCGGATGCACGCCGTCGCCCTGGGTACCGAACACGAGCCGAGGTCGATGCTCGCGCAGCAGGCGGGCAGCGACCATCCGGTGCTCGATCGAGTCGGTCAGCAGCCGGTCGTGGCCGTTCAGGATGATCCGGTCGACCCCAAGGGTCTTCGCCGCGCACCGCGCCTGATCGGGCCGCACACCCGCCGCCGCGTAGCGGGCCGGCTCGCCGTTCGTGAAGTCGACGAACAGCACGCGCATCCCCGCCGCCACCAGCTTGGCGGCAGTGCCGCCCATGGACACCTCGAGATCGTCCGGATGTGCGGCGAACGCGATGACATCGTACGGCATCAGGACTCGCTCAGATTCCCAACCCGGTCACGACCAGGCCGACGAGCGCCACGACGGCGCCCGCCAGCGCGTCTCCCCATCGGTCGGTCCACGCGCCGCCGACCGTGGTGATCGCCGCACGCGCCGGCAGCACCAACGCGATCATCGTGCCGATCGTGGCGAGCTCGTAGGCAGCCACGACCGCAAGCGTGCTCATCCATCCGAGCGGCGCCGCGGCGAACATCAGCGGAATGACCGCCACGCACGGGTCTGCCGAGAAGAGCAGGAACAGCGTCCACGCCGTCAGAGGGCGATGGACGTTACCGTCATGGCTGACGGCTGATGGCTGATGGCTCATCGCCGATGGATGATGGTCGTGCGGTTGCGTGTGCGCGTGTGGAAGCCCGTGCGCATGCGCGTGCCGATGCGCGCGTCCGCTGAGGGTCCGGTGCAACCCCCACGCGGCATACGCGACGCCAAACCCTATCAACAGCAAGCCGGCCATGTTCTCGAGACGATGGCCGAGCACTTCGAACAACTCGCGACCGAACCACACCGCGGAGAGGCCGAGCACGACCGACACGGTGACGTGCCCGAGGCCGCAGAGCGCGGTCAGCACGGCCGTCCGCCGCGCGGACCAGCGCTCGGCACGCGCCAGCGCCGCAAAGGGCACCCAATGATCTGGGGCGACCGAGTGAATCGATCCGATCGACGCTGCCGCAGCGATGAGCGCGAGCGTGAGGGTCATACGGTGGCTCCCGCGCCGGCGGAGACCGAACATGGCGCGGACCGCGGGTTGCCGCGCCCGCGCAGCCACCGGATCCAGTCGTTGATACCCTGCCCCGTGACAGACGACACGAGCAGCATCGCCGGACGCGGCATGACGGCCGTCAGGTTTCCCTGAATCGTCTCGAGGTCGACATGCTTCAAGTGCGGCAGCAAGTCGATCTTCGTCACGAGCACCAAATCCGCCTTGTGAAACATCGTCGGGTATTTCAACGGCTTGTCTTCGCCTTCGGTGACCGACAGGGCGACGACGTTCGCGTCCTGCCCGAGGTCGTAGACCGCGGGACAGACGAGATTCCCCACGTTCTCGATGAACAGGTAGTCCAGCGTGCGCCACGGCAGGCGATGGAGCCCCTTGTGCACCATTTCGGCATCCAGGTGGCACGCCGAACCGGTGGTGATCGACTCGGCGACGATGCCCGCGGCGCGAATGCGCGCTGCGTCGTTGTCGGTTGCGAGATCACCGGCGAGCACGCCGAGCGTGGCCGCGCCGCCGCCCAGCGCCCGCGCGGTGGCCTCGAGAACCGCCGTCTTGCCCGAGCCTGGCGAGCCCATCAGGTTCACGGCCATCACGCCGTGCTCGCGGAAGTGCTCGCGGTTGTGCGCCGCCGTCCGGTCGTTGCGCGCCAGGATCCGTTCGTGGACGTCAAACGGCACGACATGCGGATCGCCGCAGCCACAGGAATCACACATCACGGCACCTCCAACTCGATTCGCTGCAACAGCAATTCGTCGCCGGCTGCGTCCTCGATGACGAGCGGCGCGCCGGCACAAAACGTCCTGGTGCGAAATACGTCGTACGCGGTTCGAAACAGTTCGGGCTCGACGCCGGCGAGCCGACCGATGCGGACGTGGACGCGCCGGACCGCGAGCGCGTGATTCGTTCGCACGGCCTCGCCGATCTGGTCGAACATCGCCTGCACCAGGCTGTATTCGTGCATCGCTCAATCTCCGTGGGCGGGATAGGCGGGATGGGAAATGCCTTCCTGCCTTTCCTGCCCAACAAAGCACGGAGGCCGCTTGGCGAAGAACGCGGCGATTCCCTCCTCGAATTCGGGTCCGTCTGCGACACGAGACAGTTCTTCGAGCTCTCGATCCAGGTGATCGTCCAGGCGATCCATGCCTGCCGCCTGGTTCAGCAGCTCCTTGGCGACGGCGAACGCGTGCGACGGTCCGTCGGCGAGGCGCCGAGCCACATCCATGACCTCGTCGTCGAATCGATCCGGCTCCCACACCGCGGTGACGAGGCCGTAGTCGCGCGCCTGCTGCGCGGTCAATCGCGGATTGAGCAGCATCAGCTCCATCGCGCGGCGCAGCCCGATGAGGCGCGGCAGCAGGAATGTGGAGCTTTCCGCGCCGGTCAGGCCGGTCTTCCCGTAGGCCCACTCGAACGACGCACGCGCCGACGCAAAGACCAGGTCGCACGACATCGCGATGCCGAAACCGCCCGCCGCGGCGATCCCGTCCACGGCGCCAACAAACGGCTTGGGCGCGCGGCGGATCTCCGAAATCGTGCTGTGGATGTATTCGAGAATCTGCTTGAACACCTCTCCGTATCGCGCCGGCGTCCGGACCGACGTCGGCGCGAGGTAGCCGAGATCGTCCGCATCGCCGCCGTCGCGAATGAACTTCAAATCCGCTCCGCTGCAGAACATGCCGGGCAGCCCACGCAGCACGACGACCCGCACCTCGCGGTCGCGCGCGTAGTGGAGGCCCGCGTGCCGGAAATCCTGCGCCGTCCTCACGTCGAGGGCGTTGAATCGCGCCGGGCGATCGATGGTGATCACGCCGACGGCCCCGAACCGCTCCATGCGGATGTGCTGCATATGTTTAGGCTCGCGCGAACACCGGTTCGCAGTCGGGAGCGAGGAGCGACCCTTGTTCGTCGAGTTGCCAGGCAGTGACAGGCGTGCTGGGCTCGCGCGCGAGATCGCGCAGCTTGACAGCGCCGGTGGAAATGAGCCGAAGCGCCGCAGCCATGAGCGGGCCGGATGCGGCCTGCATCATCCATCGCTCATGCGTGTACACCTGCGACCCGAAGACGGTCGACGCGACAGCCGTCCACAGCTCAGCAACCGGCGGCGCGACGGCGAACGGCCACGACCGCACGATCGGCGCACCATCATCCGGAAGATCGTTGACGAGGTGGACGGTGGCTCGCGTTTCCGAGCACCCGGCCGCGAGGGCAGCGCGAACGGCGCGGATGCCAGGGAATCGCGGCCCGCCGTTCGGATCGCGCAGCGTCAGGTCGCTGAAGTGCAGGTTGATGATGCGATCGGGGAATGCCGCGAGCAGCGGCTTCGTGACGAGATACCGGTAGCCGTCGAGTAGGAGCAGATCCGGGAAGTACGGTTCGATCCGCTTGACGGTTTCGGCGTCGTACGCGCGTCGCGTATCGAAGTCGCGATACACGGACGTGCCGCGCGCCTCGCAAAAGCGCCGGATCGGGTGCACGAGCGTCGGGATGCCGCGGCGCTCGACGCGCACCTCCTCGTCGAAGGTGTCCTCGCTCGTGACGACACACGCAATCTCGAACGATATGCCGCGATCCGGGGAGCGGTTCAACAGGTACATCAACCCGGGCGCGCGGGTCGAACACAGCACGGCGACGCGAAGAGGGCGATGGATGGTCAGCATATGCGTGGCAGCAGCTCACCTTCTGGCTCCGCGAGGAGCCGGCAGCCGAATCCGGTGTCGAGAATCACCAGGCCCGCGCGATCCTTCGTGCAGACGGCAATGACCGCGGCGTCCATCCCCAGCGGGTGCGCGCGAAGCGCGTCGAGCACGCGCTGGGTCGCGTTGGCGCGAACGCCGATCAGCGCCTTGCCTTCGTTGGCGACCAGCAGCGGATCGATCCCGACGAGCTCCGACACGCCGCGCACCGACGCGCGCACCGGCAGCGCGGTCTCGTCGACGAGGATGCCGACGCCGCTCTTTGACGCCATCTCGTGGATCGCCGTCGCGACGCCGCCGCGCGTCGGGTCCTTCATCGCGACGATCTCGCCGGGCGCAGCGTCGAGAGCACAGCGAATCAGCGAGTTGAGCGGCGCAACGTCAGAGCGCAGATCGGCCTCGAGCTCGAGACCGTGACGGGTCGCCATGACCGCCATGCCGTGATCGCCGAGCGTGCCGGTCACGATGATCCGGTCCTCGGCCGACAAGCCGTTGTCGCGGACGAGGTGGGACGTCAGCCCGACGCCCGCGGTATTGATGACGAGACCGTCGATTTCGCCCTTCCCCATCACCTTGGTGTCGCCCGCGAGCACGGTCGTCTCAGCCTCGAGGCAGGCGCGGCGCATCGATTCGAGGATCAGCTCGAGATCGGCGCGCGGAAAACCGTCTTCGAGGACGACGCTGCAGGTCAGGCCGAGCACCTCGGTGGCGCCCATCATCGCGAGGTCGTTGACCGTGCCCGACACGGCGAGCCGTCCGATGTCGCCGCCCGGGAAGAACAGCGGCTGAATGACGTGCGAATCGGTGGTGATCACGAGCCACCGATCGCCGATCCGGACAGCGCCGCCGTCGTCCATCGCCGACACGCCCAGAACGCCCGGGCGGATTTCGGGATCGGTGGCGAACGCGCGCAGGAACGACTCCTGGATGAGCCGCCGCATCGCCCGGCCGCCCGACCCGTGCTTCATCAGGATGCGATCGTCGGTTGCTAGACCGGACACGTGGCACCTCCAAGGTCTGGCACGCCGCCGTACTGGTGCCAGATGCGGCACGTCCCTTCGCTGCTGACCATGCACGCGCCCACCGGGGCGTCCGGCACGCACTCCGCGCCGAACAGCGGGCAGTCGTGCGGCGACGCGATGCCCGCCATGATGTTTCCGCAGATGCACCGGCGCACGAGCGTCGAAGGCGCCTGGCGCCACAGCGATGCGACGTCGATGTCGAACCGCCGCCGTGCGTCGACGCCGGCCCATTCGTCCCGCAATCGCAGGTTGCCGTTCGGCACGTGGGCGATCCCGCGCCACCGCCCGCCGATCGGCCGGAACACCTTCCAGAGCTGGCGCTGCGCGTTCAGGTTCCCGTCGCGCGTCACGCAGCGCGGGAACATGTTGACGACCGCCGGCTCGCCGTCCCGCACGAGCTCCACGAGGCGGACCAGCGCGGCCAGAATGTCGAGCGGCTCGAAGCCCGCGACCACGACCGGTAGACCATGGCGTCGAACGAACGGCTCGAAGATGCCCCAGCCCGTGATCGTGGCCGCATGGCCCGCGGCCAGAAACCCCTCGACGCGTGTGTCCGGCATCTCGGCGACGATCTCCATCACCG
The DNA here is from genome assembly GCA_963770995.1 of uncultured Acidobacteriota bacterium. Classification (GTDB taxonomy): domain Bacteria; phylum Acidobacteriota; class Vicinamibacteria; order Vicinamibacterales; family CAVVIG01; genus CAVSWN01. The sequence continues at coordinate 564,670 of CAVYRS010000002.1, forward strand.
GGGGGATGTACTTATGTGCAGAGAGAATCGACAGGTTTCGCGGAACGCCGGCAAGGACGACGGCGGCGGTGGCCACGGCGGTCGTCTCGAACCCCGTCGCGAAGAACACCACTTGATCCTCGGTGTGCTCGCGCGAGATCGACCGCCTGCGCCACGCTGTAGACGGTGTCGACCCTGGCGCCGCGCGCCTGGGCGTCCGCGAGCGAACCGGCCGTGCCCGGGACGCGGATCATGTCGCCGTAGGTCGCGATGCGAACGCCTTTCAGTCCCAGCGCGACCGCCTCGTCGATCTCCGGAAGGTCGGTGATGCAGACCGGGCAGCCCGGCCCCATGATGACGTTCAGATCGCGAGGGAACGCCGAGCGCAACCCGAATTTCGCGATCGCCTGCTCGTGGCTGCCGCAGACGTGCATCACCGAAACCGGTGCGCGTCCGACCTGCGCCGTCGCGCGCCGAAGCGCCGCGCCAAGCGCCGCGGCCCGATCCCGATCGCGGAATTCGAGGCGGTTGTTCATCGGCTCTTCCCCACCTGCCCCACCTGCCCCACCTGCCCCACCTGCCCCGCCTCGATCTCCCCGCGCACATCGGCCGTCATCAGATCGCCAGGATCGGCGTCGCGCAGGAGCTCCTCGTACAGGTCGAGCGTCGTCTGCACGTCCCCGGGGGGAATGCGGCGAATCGCGAATCCGACGTGATTGAGGACGTAGTCGCCGACCGCGACCGGCTCGTCAACCAGGTCCAGCCGCACACGGCGCCTCACGCCCCAGAAGTCCACGAGCGCGGTGAGTTCGTCCGCTTCAATCACGAGTCCCGGAACGCCCAGACACATGACATCGCCCTCCCTGTAGGGCCGACCCCGCGTGTCGGCCCGGGGCGGACACGTGGGTCCGCCCCTACGAGTCCCTCACACGCGCGGCGGCGACAATCGCCTGACCGAGCGCGATTCCGCCGTCGCCTGGCGGCACGTGCTCGTGCAGGAACACCTCGTGCTCCGGCGCGAGCGCCGCACGGACACCTTCCGCAAGACGCGCGTTCTGCAAACAACCGCCCGACGCCACGATCGGCAGACGCCCTTCCTGCTCGATGACACGGCGAACAACGGTCGCCGTGGCTTCGGCCAGCGTGTTGTGAAACGCTGCGGCAATCGCGCCGACCGGTTCGCCGGCCCGGCGATCGGCGAGTGCCTCGCGCAAGGCCGGACGCAGATCGACGACGAGACATCCCGGCTTCTCGTCGATTTGGAAGGCGAAGGTGCGCGTCAAACCCGGGTCGGCCGCCTGATTCCACTCGAGCGCAACTTGTCCTTCGAAGCTCGCCCGCGTCCGCTCCAGAAATAGCGCGCCGAAGGCGTCGAAGTACCGTCCGACGCCGTGCGCGAAGGGCATCGCCATATGGCCCGCCAGCAGTTGGAAGGCCACGGCGAACTCGCGCTCCGCGACCGCAGGGAACAGCCGGCGCAGGTTGGCGAGCGGCTCGCCCTCGAACGCATCGACGACCAGGGCCAGCGCAACTCGCCACGGCTCGCGGATCGCACGGTCGCCTCCCAGAAGTCGCAGCGGCCGAAACGTGGCCACCCGACGGAACGTCTGCGGCGGTCGCGACGAGAATCTCGCCGCCCCAGGCGGAGCCATCGGGGCCGTAGCCGGTCCCGTCGTACGCGATGCCAATCGCGGGGCCTTCGATGCCGTGCTCCGCTATCGCGCTCACAACGTGAGCGTGGTGATGCTGAACCGCAACTTTCGTCGTCTCCGGCCGCGACCGCGCGTAGCCCGTGGAAAGGTACTCGGGGTGCATGTCGTAGGCGATCACCTCCGGCCGCACCTGAAGGAAACGCTCCATGCGTGCGATCGCCTCCGTGTACGAGTCGTAGGTCTCGACGTTCTCGAGATCGCCGATGTGCGGACCCAGCCAGGCATGGGTTCCCGATCCGATGCAGAACGTGTTCTTGAGCAGCGCGCCGCAGGCCAGGACCGGCCGCGAGAACCCGCGCCGCACGTCAACGGCGCGAGGCACGTATCCGCGGGACCGCCGCAGCACGGTGCCGCGCCCGGCAATCGTCGCGACGACGGAATCGTCGCAGCGCGTTTCGATGTCCCGGTTGTGCAGCAGGAACAGATCGGCGATGCCGCCGAGGCGGCGGATCGCTTCGTCGTTGCGGTAGGCGATCGGCTCGTCGGACAGGTTGCCCGACGTCATCACCAGCGGGCGCTTCACGTCGGCGAGCAGCAGGTGATGCATCGGGGAATACCGGCAGGAAGACGCCGACCATGCGGTTGTTGGGCGCAATCGAAGGTGCCAGCCGGCTCTTCGCGCGCCTTGGCACGAGGAGGATCGGCCGCTCCACCGACGTCAGCCGCCGCGCCGCCTCCGTGTCCACCACCGCGAGTGCCCGCGCTGCTGCGAGACTCCTCGCCATGACGGCCAGCGGCTTCTCGTCGCGGCGCTTCCGCTGCCGCAATCGTTTCACCGCGTTGTCGTTGGTGGCGTCACACGCCAGATGGAAACCGCCCATGCCCTTGATGGCGACGATGAGGCCCTCCCGCAGCGCCTGCGCTGCTACAGCAATGACATCGTCGGCGTGGATGCGCACGCCGTCAGCGGCGTGGAGCGTCAGCCGCGGACCGCACGTCGGACACGCGTTCGGCTGCGCATGAAAGCGGCGATCCTCGACGTTCTCGTACTCCCGTTGGCAATCGGGACACATCCGGAACGGCGCCATCGTCGTCGCGGCGCGGTCGTACGGGATGTCGGTCGCGATCGTGAACCGCGGCCCGCAGTTCGTGCAGTTGGTGAACGGATATCGATAGCGACGGTTCGTCGGATCGAAGATCTCGCGTACGCAGTCGTCGCAGGTGGTCAGGTCCGGCGGGATGGAGACGAGCCGTTCGGCCGCCTGGTGGCTGTGGACGATTTCGAAATCGGCGGCGGCCTCGGGCTCGATCGGAGCCAGGTCGACTGCGAGAATTCGCGCAGCGGGTGGGGGAAATGCAGGGCGTCGACAAACCTCGCAAGCGTCGCCCGGTCCCCGAAGGCTTCGATGGTCACGCCCGCCGAATCGTTCCGAACGCGCCCCGTGACCCCCGTCGAATGGGCCGTTCGATAGACCCACGGCCGGAAGCCGACACCCTGCACAGTGCCCTGAATCCGAATGCGGCGTCCTTCCTGATCCTCGATCGCCATCGGCGTGCGCCGAAACACCCGCAAGAGCACTGCCAGTCGAAGCCCGCGGCAATGCCCGCGGTGTTGATGGCACTGCCGGAAATCCGGCACCCGCGCGATCAGACCCCGCGTGTCCGATCGAGCACCGTCTTCCAGACGATCGGCGCCGTGTTCAGCGCCGCCGCGGCGGTCTCGGCGTCAGACTTCAGCGCATAGGCGCGATAGTCGCGCTCCCCCCGCGTGTCGTCGAGGACGATCGGTACGAAGAACGCGGCGTCCACAGCGATCAGGTCGCCGGTCATGAAGTCCGTGACGAAGATCGGCCCTTTGTCCTGCGGGTGCTCCACGACGTATTTCGCCATGCAGCCCGGTGCCCGAAACTTCTCGACGAACCCGGAGACCTGCTCGGCAGCCAGCCGCGTGTCGGTGATGATCCGCTGACAGCGAAAACACTGATCGCCGGCCTTGATCTTGACCGGCCGCACCGACGTGCACGACAGGACGCCGACCGTCAATGCTGTGATGGCAAGCGTGTGATACGTCCTCATAACCCCTCCCTCCCGTGAGCCACCCCACGGCCTCGGGTCCACCACGAATCGCTCCGCCCGGACCCGTCACGCATTTGAACGATTGTTCAGCAACGGGAGTGCCAGGCTGATCCGGGAAGGATTCGATTCGATCTCGCAGATCCGGCCCGCCCGCGGCCGGATTTCCAGAAGGCCCAGGCGGGACGTCGGAAGCGAGTTTAGAACCCATCTCATAAGTGGGGGCGAAGCACCGAGGGCGGCGAGGCGCCGTCAGGCAAGGCGCGACGACCGAGAATACCGGGAGTATTTGAGCGAGGAGCAACGCCGCCAGACGGGATGCATCGCCGGCCGAATGCCGGCCCCATTTATGAGATGGGTTCTAGCATTGATCGTCCATCGCGCGTGCGCCCACGAGCCGGGGCATGCGGTCGGCCTTCCGTGCGTGCGGATGCAGCGCCACTTTCAGGACGCCCTGCCGCGGATGGCTGAACAGCTCGAAGGCCTCGTGGATGTCGTCCAGCCCGAAGTGATGTGTCACCAGCGGTGCCAGATCGACGCGGCGGTGCTCGATCATCGCCATCAGCCGGCGCATCCGCTCCTTGCCGCCCGGGCAAAGGGTCGTCACGATGCGCTGATCGCCGAGGCCCGCATGAAAGGCCTGATACGGCGCCACGATCTTGCCCGAATAGACGCCGAGGCTGGACAGCGTGCCACCTGGACGAATCGCGCGCAACGCGTTCTCGAACGTCTCCTGCCGGCCGAGCGCTTCGATCGCGACGTCGACGCCGCGGCCGTCGGTCAGCCGTTTGATCTCGGGCACAGGATCGCCGTCCTGAACGTTCAGCGTGACGCTGGCCCCGAAGCGCTGCGCCATTTCGAGTCGATCGGGCATCGAATCGACGGCGATGATGAGCGAGGCGCCTTTGAGCTTCGCGCCCAGCGTGGCGCACAACCCGATCGGTCCTTGAGCGAACACGGCGACGCTGTCGCCGACCCTGATTCCGCCGCTTTCGGCGCCGGACAATCCCGTCGAAAAAATGTCGGGGCACAACACGACGTCCTCGTCGCTGAGACCGCGCGGAATGGGGGCGAGGTTGGCCTTCGCATCCGGCACGAGCAGGTAGTCCGCCCAGGCGCCGTTGATGGTGTTGCCGAACTTCCAGCCGCCTAATGCGCCGCCGCACTGCGAGGACGATCCGTTCAGACAGTAGAAGCACTGCCCGCATGGCGTGATGGCCCCGACGATGACGCGCTCTCCGATGGAGTAGAGGTCTTCGAGGCCCGGGCCGAGCTCCTCGATGACCCCCACCGGTTCGTGACCGAGCACGAGGCCCGGCTTCACCGGATACTCGCCGCGAACGATGTGCACGTCGGTGCCGCAGATCGTCGTGGTGGTAATCCGGATCACCGCCTGGCCGGCGGCGGCGCGCGGCCGCGGCACCTCTTCGAGACCAATGCGGTCCTTGCCCCTGAACACGACAGCTTTCATCGTCTCCATCGGAGAGCTCCTTCGTTACGCGACCTTGACTTCAATTGCCTTCGGCCGGGCGACCTCCGTCTTGGGCAGGTGGACGTACAGGACGCCGTCCTTGAACTGCGCCTCCAGCTTCCCCACCTCGACCTCGGGCGGCAGCATGAACTGACGCATGAACTTCCCGTAGGTCCGCTCGACCTTGTGGAACTTCCTGCCCTTCTCCTCCTTCTCCTTGGTTCGCTCGCCTTCGATGGTGAGCATGCCTTCCACGACCTCGACCTTGACGTTCTCCTTCTTGACCTCGGGGAGCTCGGCCTTGATCAGGTACTCCTTCTCGGTCTCCTCGATGTCGACCACCGGCGTCCATGTCGCAAAGAAGGGCACGTCCTCCTCGAACCGGCGCGACGGCACCTGGCCGAACACGCGATCCAAGCGGGTCTGGATGTCCTCCAGCTCGCGAAACGGATTCCACTTGACGATGTTCATAAAACCCCCTCGCTCGGGCGGTGCTGGTGCCGCCATGCGGCGCGCAAGTCGGATCGCGAAGGGCCGCCGGATTCTCTGACAGGTTTTCGCCGGTTCGCCGAAAACCCGGCGGCGGTACGCGCCGTTTCAACGGGTTAGCGCCCGGAGTCCGAGCTCACCGACGTGTTGTGCAAGCCGGCGGCCGGAACGAAACATGGATGAGATCCGAGGAGGATGCGAAACCCGTTTCGGCGAGACCTGATCCTGCTGCACCCTCCGGCGGTCTACGACTTCCGGACGAGACCGGCGTTTCTCGGCCCGTTGGCCGACGCCGTGCCCTCGACCACGATGTTCGAGATGTACCCGGTCGGCCTGACCAGTCTCGCCGCGTTTCTCGAGCGCAACCACTACAACGTGGAGATCGTCAATCTCGCATACCGCATGCTGCAGGACCCGCGCTTCGACGTCGCGGCGCAGCTGCGCCGCATGTCGGCGCCGGTGTTCGGCATCGATCTGCACTGGCTGCCGCACGTCCAGGGCGCTTTGAGCATCATCGAGCTGGTGAAGCAGCTGCATCCCGGGAGTCGTACCCTCGTGGGCGGGCTGTCGGCCAGCTACTATCACGAGGAGCTCGTCCGCCATCCGTGCGTCGATTTCGTGCTCCGCGGCGATTCGACCGAGGAACCGGCGCGCCAGCTCCTGCAGGCGCTCCGCGAATCACGTCCGCTCGACGCGGTCGAAAACCTGACGTGGAAGAAGCCGGACGGCACGGTGGTCGTCAATCCAATGACGTTCGTCCCGACGGATCTCGACTACGTGGACGTGCCCGCGTACCGCTATCTGCTGCGGTCGATGTTCAAGTACCGCAGCGTGCGCAATCTCGTCCCGCATCTCGAGTGGCTGCGCTACCCCGTCACCCTCATCCTCAGCGCGCGCGGCTGCACCGAGAACTGCTCGATCTGCGGCGGATCGCGTTCGGCCTACCTCCGCATCTGCGACCGGCAGCGGCCCGCGTTTCGATCGCCCGAGAAGCTCGCCTCCGACGTGGCGGCGATCGGCACGTTCTCGCGCGCCCCGATCTTCATGGTGCACGACCCACGCATGGGCGGCATGCCACGAGCGGTCCGGCTCATGTCGCTGCTCAAACGCCTGCAGCCCGTCAACGAAATGGTGTTCGAGCTCTATTACCCGGCCGGCGACGACTTCGTCGAACTGGTCGCCGCGAGCGTGCCGACGTGGAGCATCGAGATCACGCTCGAGTCGCCCGACGAACAGCTGCGCCGGCGCAACGGCAAGTTTCCGTGGCCGAACGCTGTCGTCGAGGACACGATCGAGCGCGCCCTGGCGCACGGGTGCCGCAAGCTCGATGTCTTCTTCATGACCGGCCTGCCCGGCCAGCACTACGAGGACGCGCTCGCGATCGCGGACTACTGCGAACATCTCCTCGATCGCTTCGGATCGTCCGGCCGCCTCCATCCGTTCGTCGCGCCGCTGGGGCCGTTTCTCGATCCAGGCTGCCGGGCGTTCGAAGAGCCCTCATTCGGGTACACGACCTTCTGCCGCACGCTCGAGGAGCATCGGCGGGCGTTCCTCCACAACAGCTGGCACCAGATCCTCTCCTACGAGACGTCCGCGATGACGCGCGACGAAATCGTCCGGGCGACCTACGACGTCGCGGCGCGTCTGAACGAGCTCAAGCATCGCTATCAGCTGATCGACGACCGCACCTTCGCCGCCGTCCGCTTCCGCCTGCAGATCGCGCGCTACCTCGTCGACCAGCCCGACGTGGTCGACGAGGGCGGCAATCTTGCCGCAGAGCTCGCCAATCACCGGACGATGTTCGGCGACGACGAGTTGAAGTGGCCGGTGAAGCATCGGTTCCGCGTCGGGACGACGCTGTTGCGCAGCCTGGCGGCCGGTCTGGCGCTCGAGGTTCACCACACGGCGGCGCGGCTCATCGGCCGCTTCGATGTGGCGCCGGTCGTCTACGCCATGGAGGGGAAGGCCCGCCGATACGCGCCGCCGCTCCCATGAAGCAAGAACCCTTCGTCCTCGAGCGATGCCAGCAGCGCGGCTGAATCCTCGAGATGCAGATCCAGCAGCCGTGCGACCTGCTCGACTGTGAGCAGCAGACCCGGCATGTCGAGAAACTCGCCGCGAAGATGTTGTCGATCAGCGTCGCTGGCGATCAGCGTTATCGTGGTCATGGTTCCCTCCGCAGGTCTCGATCGATATGCCGCAGCTTCAGGGCAAGCCCGACGACGACCATCAGGATCGCGACGAGCGACACTGCCAGCCCGCGCCGGCGGAACGACAGCTCGGCGAGCCCGCGTTCACCGCTGCGATCGACCTCGGCCACGATCTTGTGGCCGTCCGCGAGCACGCTGTCGACAGCGGCCGGATTGGCGGCGTGCAGTTCGGTGCGCGCGAGGGTCAGCTTCATCCTCGCCTCGCGCAGGGCCAGCTCGTCGTCGCTCACCTCGATGCCGGCGTTGCGGATGCGGGCGACGAGGGCACCCGAACGTTCGACGCCAGCCTTGAGGCGTTCGATGCCACCGCGCATCTGTTCGGCGGCCTTCGCGCCCTTGTCGTCGGCGCCGCTGTGACACGTCGCGCAAATCGCATGGCCGGTCGCGCCCAGCATGTCGTCCGAGGGCTTGAGCACCGCATGATTGCCGTGACACTCGACGCAGCCCTTGTCGAAGATCTGCTGGTGGACGCTTCCCTCGAACTTCTGCGCGAATATGGCGTGACACGTGCCGCAGACGTTCGCGATGGCGCCCACGCCCGGCGGGGCGGCGCCATGGTTGCCGTGACAGTCGTTGCAGGTCGGCGCCGACAGGTCGCTCCCCTTCGTCAACGCGGTGTAGTGAATGCTCTTCTGATAGTCGGCGAACTGATGGGTCGGCAGCGGCGATCCATCGGCGAGCTTGTAGCCCGTCATGTGCTTCCCGTCCGCGTGGCAGGTCGCGCAGGTGGCGGCCACGTTGGTCGGGTAGACCGGCGACTTGGCGTCGCTCACGAGCCGGATGCCGTGCGCGCCGTGGCAGCTCGCGCACGTGGCCACCTTGACGTCGCCGGTCGCCAGGCGCTTCCCATGAGCGCTCGTCGCATACTCGGTCGCCTGATCGATGCGCTGCTTCGGTGCGAACCGGCGCATCAGCTCGGCGTCGCTGTGGCAGCGCGCGCAGGTCGTAACGATCGTCGAACCCGCCGGCTTGCCGCGAAACAACGGGACGGAGTCGCGCCCGCTCACGTCGTGCGCTTGCACCTTGTCCGCAGCTTTCGGATTACCGCCGTGACAATCGACGCACTGGAAGCCCTTCTCGCGATGGACGTCGGGACCGGTGAACGTCAGTGCCGGCACCGACAGCCGCTGATCGGAGAGCGTGGCATGGCACGTGGCACACGAGTTCGGCGCCGCGGCCGGTTGGGCGGACGCCGGCGACGCGACCAGGGCGACCAGCACGACGATCATGGCGGCCAGTGCCTGGGCTGCAGCGGCCCGCAGCCGCACGAGTGCCCGCCCCCCGTAAGTCTGTGTGTCAGCCGTGTCGATCAGTCGGGTTCCCATGACAGCTACCTCGCGAGGTAACCCACGATCGTGAACACCACGAGATAGACCAAGCCGAGCACGGCGGCCGTCGTGAACACCGGGCTCCGCTCGCCCCGCGACGCCCGCCGATCCAGAAACGGCACGAACACGAGAAACAGCGCGGCCGCGCCGAAGGCCAGCACGCCGATTCGCTCGCCTTCGACACCGAGGATGTGGCTCGGCAACAGCTTCAACGTATGAAACATCGCGAGGAAATACCATTCGGGACGGATCCCGGGCGGCACCGCCGCGAAGGGGTCCGCCTTGGTCCCGAGCTCCCACGGATAGAACGCCGCGAGCGCCGCCAGGAGCGCCAGCGCCACGTACCACGCCAGAACGTCGCGCAGGATGTAATTCGGGAAAAAGGGCATCTCGCGAACGGGTTCGCCGGCCTTGATCCGTTTCTCGATCGCAAGCGGCACGCTCATCCCCTGGCGCTGCACGAAGAGCAGATGCAGCGCCACCAGCGCCGTCGTCAACGCCGGCAGGACGGCCACGTGCAAGCCGTAGAACCTCGACAGCGTCGCACCCGTCACATCATCACCGCCGCGAAGCAGGCGGAGCATGAAGTGCCCCACGATCGGCACCGCGCCGGCGATTCCGGTCCCGACCTTGGTGGCAAAGAAGGACAGCTCGTTCCACGGCAGCAGATAGCCGCTGAATCCGAACCCGAGCATCAGAAAGAGCAACAGCATGCCGCTCACCCAGGTGAGCTCGCGCGGCTTGCGATACGACTTGAGGAAGAAGACGCTGAAGAAGTGCGCGAACGCGAGGGCGATAAGGAGATTCGCAGACCAGCTGTGGATGTTGCGTATCAACCAGCCGAACTGCACTTTGGTCACGATGAACTGCACGCTCTCGTACGCTTCGGCCGCGCTCGGCCGGTAGTAGAGAAGCAGCAGGATGCCGGTGGCGACCTGGACGGCGAACAGAAACAGCGTCATGCCGCCGAGGTAGTACCAGATCTCCTGCGTGTGCAGGGGCACGCCTTTCTCGACGACGAACCGCTTGATGTCGCTGAGATCGAAGCGTTCGTCCAACCAGTTCACTGCGGTCTGAAGCATTTTCAGCAGCTCGGTTCAGCCACGAAATCACGAAGACACGAAAAAGGCAGATCCATCACGCCCGAGACACTACGATTTCCGCCTCCGGGCCTTCACCGCGCACGTTGACCGCGAACCGCTCGAGCGCTCGAGGCGGAGGGCCCGCGACCACATTGCCTCCCAGGTCGTAAAAGCCGTTGTGACAGGCGCACCAGAGCTGCGACGTATCGCCTCTGAACTGCACCGTGCAGTCCAGGTGCGTGCACACGGCGCTGAACGCACGCAACTCGCCGTCGGCCGTTCGCACCACGATGCCGGGCCGGCTGCCGAACTTGAACACCTTGCCCGAGTTCGCCTTGAGCTCCGCCGCCCTGCCGGCCACGGCGCTGGCCGTGTCGGGCTCGCCGGTTGCCGGCGGAACGAGGTACATTGTTACGGGATAAGCGATCGCCGCGGCGGTCGACACGAACCCGACCGTCAGCAGCGCATCGAGGAACGTCCGGCGGTCGAACGCCGGCTTGTTGCCCTGAGGCGTCGCCTCGAAGCGCCGCACTCCTACATCCGGTTTCATATATCCATTTAGGGCTGCTCCTGGATTCTATCGTCGCCCGCCGCCACCGACCAGAAGTACCACAGTCGCGACAGTTGCCGTTACCGCACGTTTCATGGCCCTCCTTCGCTTCCCCATGCTCACACAGGCGCTGCTTCTCGCTCCGCCACTGTGACGTTGACCGGGATTCCCTGCCGCACGCTCGCGGTGACGATGCAGAAGTCTTCGAACAGCTGCTCGCAGCGGTGCAGCCGGCCCGCATCCGCGTCGTCGATCTCGGGTTTCAACTCGACATCGATTCCCGTAATGCGGAACTTGCCCTGCTGGTTGCGCGTGACCCGCGTCACCACATCGGCCTCGACATGGTCCATGTTGACGCGCGCCTTGTGCAGGCAGAACGCGAGGCTTGCGGCGAGACAGTCGCCGACCGCGGCGCCGAGCACCGCGGCGGCATTTGGACCCCGATCGCCGCCGAGCGGCGGCGGCTCGTCGAGCACGAACGACGAGGATCTCGGCAGATCGGGAAATTCGGCGACAAACTCGTAGTCGCGGGCGAGCCGGACGGTTGTGCGATACGTACGTTCGTCAGACATGGCGTTCTCTCTCATCGTGAGTACCGCCCCGGCGGTCGAGGTCGGGACGGTACGTGCAGAACGGTTCCTCCGCAAGAAACGAGCCCGTGGCGGCGTAGGCGCGTGCTCGGCAGCCGCCGCAGATCGCGTCGTACCGGCATTCGCCGCATTTGCCCTCGAGCGCGTGAGGATCCCGGAGGTCTTTGAACACCGGCGAGTAGGCCCAGATGTCCTTGAACCGCTGCGCGCGCGTGTCGCCGGCGCTGACGGGCAGATAGCCGCACGGATAGACGCGGCCTTCGTTCGAGACGAAGCACACGCTCGTGCCGGCCAGGCAGCCGCGCGTCATCGCCGAAAGGTGCTGGCCGGGGTGACCTCCGCCCGTGTTCGGTCGGCCCGAGCCCGGGACGAAGAAGGCCGGCGCGGCTTTGGCTCTCGTCCCCGGCGCGATGAACGTCCCGCTGAAGTCGCCGCGGCGGCGCTCCTCTTCGAGGCGCTGGGCGCGGATCCGATAGTAATGCGGCGCGCAGGTCGCCTTCAGGTCGATCGGGCACGTCTTCGATCGTTCGTCGAACCAGTGGAGCACGCGCTCGTATTCGTCGGCCGGCAGCATCTCGGTCGGCGGCGAGCTCGAGCCCGCAGCCGACCGGGACGAGCATGAAGAGATGCAGCGCGTCGGCGCCGATCGCGAGCGCGAGATCGAGCAGGGCCGGCAGCTCGTCGACGTTGTGCTTCGCGATCGTCGAGTTGATCTGAACCGACACGCCTTCCGCATGCAGCGCCTGCAGCGCACGCAGCGCGAGCCGATGCGAGCCGGGCACGCCGCGGAATCGATCGTGGGTGTCGCTGCTACGGCGCCGTCGAGGCTGATCGCCACGCGCGAAATGCCGGTATCGGCGATCTTGGCGGCGAGGCGATCGGTCACGAGCGTCCCGTTGGTCGCCAGCGCCATCCGGAAGCCGGTTTCGACACCGTAGGCGGCGATGTCGAAGAGATCCGGACGAAAGAGCGGTTCACCGCCCGAGAGCACGAACACCGGCTTGGCGACCTCCGCTATCGCGTCGATGAGATCGAACGCACCGGACGTGGTCAGTTCGAGTCGGCCCAAGCTTGCGCTGCGGGACGGCACGGCAGTGTTGACAGGTGAGATTGCAGGCCTTCGTCGTTTCCCAGAAGACGAGTCGCAGTGCAGGAGTCATCGGCGGGCCTCCAACGGACGAAGCAGAATGGCGTCCGCGACTGCCCGCTCGACCGCGAGCTCCGTTTGATCGCACAGGAACACGACGCCAGGAAAGCGCTGCAGCATCGTGACGATGGCGCCCGGGGTGACGCCGAGCGCCAGCAGCCGATCGGCCGCGGCCGTCGGCCGCCGCGCGGACATCCACCACGACGCCGCGTCTCGCGCTCCGACGAGCGAGGACAGCGGCCGGCACGACCGTCAGAACTGAATGCCAAGCGCATGGAGGACATAGTTGAGTCCCGCTCCCGTGAAGACGGCGATCGGCGTGATGACCGCCGAGGATCGCGAGTCCGGTCTTCAGCCCGCGCTCGCGGACCATCATCAGGAAGTTCGCGACGCAGGGCACGAACAGCGTCATCACCGTCAGCGCGACGACCGCCTGGACGCCGGTCAGCTGGCCGCTGTGCGCGAGCTGAAACAGCCCGGCCGCGCCGTAGTCGCGCCGCAGGAATCCCATCACCAGGATCTGCGGCGGTGGCGGCCGGCAGTCCGAGCAGACCGGTGACGAGGGGTCGTCCGGCCGACGCGATGAGGACCAGCGCGCCGATCCGATCGAGGACGAACAGCAGCACCGTGCCGACCAGGAACAGCGGCACCGCCTCGCCGAGATACCACCAGATGCGCAGGCGGGTCTTGGTCAGCAGGTTGCCGAGCCGCGGCCATCGAATCGGCGGGAGCTCGAGGATGAACTCCGATCGCTCGGCCTGTCAGCACGCGCGCGGCGAGCCAGCCGACGAGGAACATCTGCCCGAGCACGACGCTGAAGAGCGTCGCGAGCGCGGCGAACGAGATGCCGCCGAGGATGCCCATGATCGTCGCCAGCTGCGCCGAGCATGGAATGCCGAGCGCCAGCAGCAGGATCGCGATCAACCGCTCCTTGGGCGTGCCGAGGATGCGCGTCGTCATCGTCGCCATCGTGTCGCAGCCGAGGCCGAGCACCATCGGCAGCACGGCCTTGCCGTTCAGGCCCATCGCCCGGAACACGCGATCGCAGAAGATCGCGAGGCGCGGGATGTAGCCGCTGTCCTCGAGAAAGCCGAACATCAGGAAGAACGTCGCGACCACCGGCAGCACGATGGCGATGGCGTAGGTCACGCCCATCGTGATCAGGCCGTACTGACCGACGAGAAAATCGCGGACGATCGGAACCGGAACGAATCGATCGACGAGCCAGATCGCCGCCGGATTGATGCCACGGCCGAAGACGTCGTCCTCGAGGACCTTGACGAGCGTCTGCGCACCGAAGACGCCGACGAAGAGATACAGCGCGTAGAGCACGGCGGCGAGAATCGGCAGGCCGGTCACCGGCCGCCGCGTCGCACGGGCCAGCGCTTCCTGACACGGTTGACAGCGAGAGCACGCTCACGTGACGAACCCGGTCGGCGACCTCGTGCGCCCAGGCTGCGCGATCGCTCGCGATGGGGATGCACCGGCACATGTGGCCGGGCCGCGCACGCGAGCGCACCGCGCAGTTCGGGCAGGCCGCGGCCTTCGACCGCGACCATCTCGATGACCGGAATGCCGAAGCGCCTGCTGCCAGCTGCCGACGCGTCGACGACGATGCCACGCGCGAGCGCTTCGTCGACCATGTTCAGCACGAGGACCATCGGCTTGCCGAAGGCGGCCAGCTGCCCGGTCAGCATCAGCGCGCGGCGCACGTTGCGGGCGTCCGCCACCTGGACGACGAGGTCGGCCTCGTCGCGCGCCAGCACGTCGCGCGTGATTCGTTCGTCCTCGCTGATCGTCCCCGTCGAGCGTGTTGACGCCCGGCGTGTCGATGACGTCGCACACCTCCGCGCCGACGAGCGACCGCCCCTTCGTGATCGCGACCGTGGTGCCTGGATAGTTCGAGACGGTCACGTAGCGGCCGGTGAGCCGGCCGAAGACGACGCTCTTGCCGACGTTCGGCTGGCCGACGAGCGCGACGCGCAGCGGACGCGCCCGCAGCGTCAGGATCGCCGGGCCCGCGGCCGCGCGCTCGTTGACGACATGACAGGGCATGCGCGCGGTGCTAGGGCAATCGCGATGCCGGAGCGATTCGATGCGACTTCCGCTCGTTTTGGCGGAATCTGACGGATTGTCGGCGGGCAGCGGTGGGGGAAATTCTCGGGGGCCGCGTGATTTTTCCCACTCCGCCGGCGGTGACGCCCGGGACGGGTTATGGCCGGCGCGGCAGCCTCTCGAGAATGCGCGCGATCGCCTGACCGACGATGTCCTCGAGCCAGCGCTGATCGTCGACTGCCCCGTCGATGCTGCCCTCCGCCCAGCCGCGCCAGACGAGCGCATTCGCTCTGGCATCGATCAGGTCGATGATCAGCGTGCCCGCGTCGTAGACATCGGCCGCAGGGCACTCGGCGCAGGAGCGGTCATCGCGACCCACTTCCAGCCGCTGCGACACGCTCGCGTAGTAGCGAACCCGCAGGTCGGCCGCGTCGGACCCCGTCTTTTCGAACCCGCGGCCCGCCAGTCCCTGCTCGATGTCCGCTTCCACACGGGTCCGAAACAGCTGGTTGTTGTCGAGCCGTGGATCGCCGGTCGGTTGCGCCGCTTCGGCCGCCCACGAGTAGGTGCGATACCGGGACAGGTCGAAGCCGCGCTCGGCAAACGAACCCACGTCCTTGAGGGCGCAACCCGACATGATGACGGCTGTCAGCAACCCGATTGGCGAAAGACGTCGGCGCGGTCCCATTGGATTCTCCTCGGCGTCTACAGGTGACGCGAAAGCTCTTCAACCATGCGCCGCACGGCCTCGTTGATCTCGCGGACCATCCGGTCGCTGCCAAGAAACTTCGCGAAATCGTCCCGAGCCCAGCCACGCCACATCAACCGGTTGGTCCGTGCGTCGATCACGTCGAGAATCAGGAAGCCTGCTTCGTAATCGAAGACGCGCGTCTCAGCGGCCTCGTCGTAGACATACCCGCGTTCGCGATCGATCCGGTTGACATCGATTCGGCGGGTGACGCTGGCGTGATAGTGGATCAGCAGATCGGGCGCACCCGTTTCGGCGCGTGTGAAGCCTCGTGCGGCCAGCGCCTTTTCGACGGCGCCTTGTATGTAATCGTGAAAGACGGGATCGCCGTCGAGGCGCGGATCGCCGGTGGGCAGCGCGTCGCGCGGCCCCCACTCGAAGGTGCGGTACTGCGTGAAGGTGTGGCCGCGCGCGACGTGTGAGCCGACCTGCATCGTCGCACACGCGATCGTGCTGAGCGCGATCGCGATCGCCAGGGCCATCCTCGAGAGTCCGGTCATGTCGAAACCCCGTCGACGCTCCGCTGCGAGACACATGCCAGGCGTCCGCCAGGGCGTTGCGACGCGGGCGTCCGCGAGGTGATGGAAAACCGGCAGGTGACATCCGGCGGCGGCGCGGAAGAACGGAGCGAGGGCGGGCTTGCGTCGGGGATCAGCGGGCGGTTGGATGCGACGCGTCTCGTGACCGCGTGTTCGGCTGGCGCCGGTACAACGCGTAGTCGAACCGCCCGTACATCCAGGCCTCGCCGGTCCTGTCGTCGTGTCGCGGCTCGACGGCTTCGCTCACGACGCGCGCGTAGTCGCCCCCGAGCCGGACGATCTCCTGCTCGAGCCTGACGCGCGCGCGATCGAGCAGATCCTGATACGAGCGATCCCACAGCTCGTCGCGGTGCTGGAGCGTCCCCGGCACCCTGGCGCTCGTGGCTTCGAGGGTGTGATCGCCAATGGGCTCGGCATCGCGTGGCGGCAGCTCGCGGTGCCAATACACAACTCGCTCGTCAGGTTGTCGCTCCCCAGGTCTTTTCGTCATCGGCCGACTCCACGTCAGCGTTTGGCCTGCAGAGTCCGGATGTACAGAACGAGTTGTTCGATCCGCGCGCGCACTTCAGCCGGGCTCTCGCTTCCGCGCGACTTCGCGAACACGCTGGCCCATTCCGGCATCTCGGCCGACAGCCCGTGCGCGCGGCCCCCCGCGTCGATGGTCGTGAAGACCTTCTCTGCGGGAAACACGCCGTCGTTCTTCTTCGCGAGCTGCGTCAAGTCGGCCGGACGGCGCCTCAGCGCCGCCGCGAGGGGGCCGTCGCCCTTGGCCGTCGACCCGTGGCACGAGGAACAGAACGCCAGATAGTCGTCGCTTCCCTCGTAGCTCGACGCCGTCGGCACGAAGCAAAGCGGGATCACACCCATCAGGAAGACCGCCGCACCCCTCAGCTTCATAACGCCTCCTCTGCCGCGTCGGGCGAAGTCGCTCGTCCGAGAATCGTCCACACGCCACCGCAAAGCACGTGCCGGCGGGAATGGCCAGCGAGCGCCCGCGCTCTGCCGGATTTCCGGCAGAGCGGCGGAAGCGGTCCGCCGGTCGCGTTGAAGGGGCGAGCACACGAGTTGCATGCTTCGTCAGTGAGGGGCGGGTGCCCGACGAGTCGAGGGAGGCCATCATGGTGACGATGAAGCGCATTCTGGTCGCGACCGATTTCGAAGAAGCGGCAGGCGTGGCGCTCGAGTACGGGCGCGAACTGGCGCGCACGTTCGGCGCGCAGCTGGACGTCCTGCATGTGGCCGACAACATTTTCGCGCGCGGTGCCGTCGGCGAGGGCTACATGGTGTCGTTTACGGAGATGCAACAGGACGTCGAAGCGTCCGCGCTCAAGAAACTCGATGGGCTGATCTTCGAGGAAGACCGCCAGCTGCTCGGTGCCCGAACGGTGCTGCGCACGTCGGCGTCGCCGGCGGCGGCGATCATCGAATACGCGCGCGAGGCCGGCGTCAATCTCATCGTCATGGGGACGCACGGCCGCGGCGCGATGGCGCACCTGCTGATGGGGAGCGTCGCCGAACGGGTCGTCCGGACAGCGCCGTGTCCGGTGCTGACGGTCCGCCATCCCGAACACGAGTTCGTCCTGCCGGATGCGCTCGTCGCGGTGACCCGAGCGGCGAAATAGCGAAGCGTGGTCGCGCAGATGGGATGGCGCCATGATCACCGAGGACCAGACGGCGGTCATCGATTTCCTCGCCTCGCCATCTGCGCACGGCGGCGCCGGTGTGGAGCGCATCGATACCCACGCCTCGATCGTCTTTCTTGCCGGCGCACGCGCCTACAAGCTGAAGCGCGCCGTTCGCTACGACTACCTCGACTTCTCGACCTCCGATCGCCGCCGCGCGCTGTGTGAAGCGGAAGTTCGGCTCAACCAGCGCACGGCGCCCACGCTCTATCGACGGGTCGTCGCCATCACGCGCGAACGCGACGGATCGTTCGCGCTGCAGGGCGACGGTCCGGCCGTGGACTGGGTCGTGGAGATGAACCGCTTCCCGGAAGAAGCCGTGTTCGACCGCATGGCGGCAGCCGGCCGGCTCGATCTCGAGCTGATGCCGCCCCTCGCCGCCGCAATCGCGGACCTGCATGATCAGGCCGAGCGACGCCCCGATCATGGCGGCCGAACCGGCATGTCGTGGGTGATCGAAGGCAACGCCGCAGGCTTCGCGGAGTTCGGCGCGGCGCTCGGACGCTACGAATGCTACCGGGTCACCGACGACGCCTGCCGTGAGCTGGATCGACGCGGCGATCTGCTCGACAACCGACGAGATCTGGGATTCGTGCGCCACTGCCACGGCGACCTGCACCTGCGCAACATCGTGCTGCTGCAGGGTCGGCCAACACTGTTCGACGGCGTCGAATTCAACGACGAGATTTCCTGTACCGACATCCAGTACGACCTTGCATTCCTGCTGATGGATCTGTGGCACCGCCAGCTGCGGCGACATGCCAACGTGGTGTGGAATCGCTACTTGGCGCACGTGGATGATCTGAGCGGGGCGGCGCTGCTGCCGTTGTTTTTGTCGTGCCGCGCCGCGGTGCGGGCCAAAACGACTGTGACCGCCGCCAGTCTGGCGAAGGACGCGTCTCGACGTGGCGAGCTCGAAGCGCTCGCGGGCGAGTACCTCGCGATGGCACGGGACTTCCTGCATCCTCCGGCTCCGTCGATCATTGCCGTCGGAGGCTACTCGGGCTCCGGCAAGTCGACGCTGGCCGCGGCGCTCGCGCCTGCGATCGGCGCCGTGCCGGGCGCCGTTGTGCTGCGCAGCGACGAGATTCGCAAGCGGCTGTGCGGGATCTCGCCGCTCGAACGTCTCGGTCGTGAAGGCTATTCGGCAGACATATCGCAGCGGGTTTACCGGACACTGGCCGAACGGGCGGGCGATGTCGCGCGAGCCGGCCACGCCGTGATCGTCGACGCCATGTTCGGGCGTCCGTCCGATCGACAGGCCCTCGAGCGCGTAGCCGGCGCAGCGGCGGTTTCCTTCGTCGGCCTGTGGCTCGACGCACCGGAGGCGACGCTCGTCGCCCGCGTGACTGGCCGTCGCAACGATCCCTCCGATGCGGACGCCGACATCGTTCGCATGCAGCGCGCGCAGGAACCGGGCGCGATCGCGTGGCGGCGTCTGGACGCGTCAGGGCCGGCGGAGCGCGTGCTGACCACGGCCAGCAGCTACATCGCCACCGAGAGCTTCATTCATGGTCAAGGAACGCGGTCCAATGACCACACGTGAGCAATGGCTCTCGAGAATGAACGCACTCGGAGGGCGCGCCCGGTAGCGCGCGGAGGACCATGGATTTCGAACATAATCGTGAACGCTGGCACATCCGCGGCAAGGAGGCTCCCCGGTGGCGGGTAGGCCTCAGAACCGCATCGTTCGCGTCGTAACCCACGGCACGTAGACCAGCAACGGTGAGATTATGCGCGCGTCGATCAAGCCAGCTGAATGGTCGGGTTTTCGATCGATCCTGTGTCCGATCGATTTTTCCAAGCACGCCCAGCTCGCTTTGCGATACGCCGAGGCGATTGCACGCCGGGCGCGTGCGACGCTGACAGTCGCGTACGTCAACGATCCATTTCTGGTGGCGGCGGCCGCAGTGGCGCTGCACGACCCTCACTTCGTCAAGCAAAGCGCGACGGAGTTGCAGCGGTTCATCGACGAAACGCTGACGCGAGGCCGCAAGCCGCAGCTGCGCATCGAACCGGTGACCTCGATCGGCCAGCCGGCCGCCCAGATACTCAAGGCCGCCGCGCGCACCCGCTCGGATCTGATCGTCCTCGGCACTCACGGCCTGACCGGCGCCGATCGGCTCATCATGGGGTCGACGACCCTGGGCGTCCTTCGGCGAACGCGGGTGCCGGTGCTCGCCGTGCCGCGGTCCGCCGGGCAACGCGACCTCGCTTCATGGCCCGGCCATCGCATTGCGGCTGCAGTCGATTTCGGGCCGGCGTCCACACGGGACATCGACAGCGCGGCCCGCGTCGCGCGATGGTTCGATGCCTCGTTGCTGCTGATTCACGTCGTCGGCCGGATCGCCGTGCCGGCGTGGATTCGAGCCGATGCGCGCGCCCGCGAACGCACGCGCGTGACGGCGGCGCAGCGACGGCTCGACAAATTGGCGGTCGCCGGCCGACGCGACGTCGAGACCGAGACTCGCGTGGTGGCGGGCGATGTCGCGGAAGCCCTCAGCCTTCACCCGGCAAGCGAAGGCGCGCGCCTGCTGATGACGACACTTCGAGACCGGCCCGGCTGGTTTGGCCCGCGGCGGGGCTCGGTCACGTATCACGTGCTGACGCGTGCGGCGATGCCGATCCTCGCGTGTCCGGCTCGCTGGCGGCCTTCCTGATCGATCGGACGGTCGCATGATCGAAGGGGCGTGGCACGCTCACGACGTCGATGAGGTGCTGCGCCGCCTCGACTCCTCCGATGCGGGACTCTCAGAGAGCGCCGCTGCGCGGCGGCTCGCCGAAGCCGGTCCCAACCTGTTGATCCGCGCCACGCCGATTTCCGCGGCGCGCATCCTCGTCGATCAGCTGACCAGCGTGGTGGTGTACCTGCTCGGCGCCGCTGCGCTCGTGGCGCTGGCGCTCGGCGATCGCGTCGAATCGGTGGCCATCGCGGCAGTTCTCGCCATCAACACCGCCATCGGGTTCGTCACGGAGCTGCGCGCGCGCCGCGCCATGGATGCGTTGCTCCGGTTCGAGGTGCCGCGGACGACCGTTGTGCGCGAGGGCCGCGCTCGTATCATCAGTTCATCGGATCTCGTAGCGGGGGACGTCGTCGATCTGATGGCGGGGCAAGCTGTTCCGGCCGACGCGCGGCTGATCACCACCACGGAGCTCCGTACCGTCGAAGCCGCCCTCACCGGCGAGTCGCTCCCAACAGCGAAAGTCGCGACCATATCGCTTGCGGCCGACACCGCACTCGCGGACCGCACGAACATGCTTTACATGGGCACGACGGTCGCCGCAGGGACGGCGCGCGCGGTCGTCACGGCGACTGGACCGGGAACCGAGCTCGGCCGGATCGGCGCGCTCGTCGCCGGCGTGCACGAGGAACGCACGCCGCTCGAGAAGCGCCTCGATGCGCTCGGCCGGCGGCTCGTCTGGCTGGCGCTCGGAGTGGCCGGCCTGGTCGCGGCGCTCGAGGCGCTTCACGGGGCGCCGCTCGGGCTCGTCATC
Source organism: uncultured Acidobacteriota bacterium (assembly GCA_963770995.1). Lineage (GTDB taxonomy): Bacteria > Acidobacteriota > Vicinamibacteria > Vicinamibacterales > CAVVIG01 > CAVSWN01. The sequence goes on from CAVYRS010000002.1 coordinate 585,760, forward strand.
GAAACCGGGATCGCGCTCGCCGTGGCCGCCGTCCCCGAAGCGCTGCCGGCGGTCGCGACCATCGCTCTGGCGGTCGGCCTGCGACGGATGGCGAAACGTCATGCGCTCGTGCGGCGCCTGCCGGCGGTCGAAGCGCTTGGATCGACCACGATCGTCTGCACCGACAAGACGCGAACGCTCACAACCGGCGACATGGCCGTCGTTCGTGTCTGGACGGCGGGCACCGAGTTCAGGATCGATGCTGCGGGAGCCGTCGGCCCCGCCGATGCGGCCGCCGTGCATGGCGCGCTCGCAATCGCGGCGCTCGCCAGTCGACCGCAAGCCTCGCACGGCGACGCTGCGCAGGGCGGCGCGGGCCGCGATCCCGTCGATGTGGCGATCTTGCGAACGGTGGCAGGCGTGCACGCCATTCAACAGCGGCTTACGAACCGGCGTTCGATCGGGCTCGTGCCATTCTCGAGCGATCGGAAGCTGATGGCGGTGTTCGACGCGGTCGAAGGCGCCACCGTCGCGTACGTGAAGGGCGCGCCCGGGCGGATCATCGACCTCAGTGAACGGGTCGTAACGGCTGGCGGCGATGAACGCCTCGACGAACACAGCCGCGCGCGGCTGCGCGAGGTGAACGACGGCCTGGCCAGCGAAGGCCTCCGAGTCCTCGCGCTCGCCTACGGCACCGTCGCCCGGCCCGAGGAATCTGCATTGGCCAGCGGGCTCGCGTTCGTGGGTTTCATCGGCTTCATGGACCCGCCGGCGCCGGGCGTGAAAGCGACGATCGCGCGGCTGCGCGCCGCCGGCATGCGGACGGTCATGATCACCGGAGATCAACGATTGACGGCCAACGCTGTCGGCCGCGAATTGAATCTGCTCACCTCCGACGACGACGTGATCGACGGGCGCGAGATGCGAACGCTTTCCGCAGCCGATCTACGGACCCGGCTTGCGCACGCCAGCGCCTTCAGCCGGGTGACGCCGGAAGACAAGCTGATCATCGTCCGCGAACTGCAGGCGCGCGGCGAGATCGTGGCCATGCTCGGAGACGGCGTCAACGACGCCGCGGCGCTGAAGAAGGCCGACGTCGGCGTGGCGATGGGCGTTCGCGGAACCGACGTCGCCAAGGAGGCCGCAGCGATCGTGCTGCAGGACGATCGGTTCGAGACCATCGCTGCCGCCGTCGAAGAAGGCCGCGTCATCTACGACAACATCCGCAAGTTCGTCTTCTATCTCTTCAGCTGCAATCTCGGCGAGATCCTGGTGCTGCTGGTCGCCGGACTGGCCGGCCTTCCCGCGCCGCTGATGCCGCTCCAGATCCTCTGGGTGAACATCGTCACCGACACGCTGCCGGCCCTCGCGCTCGCCGTCGAGCCGGGCGACGAGGATGTGATGCGCCGGCCGCCGCGACGGCCGCAGGAGGCCATTCTGTCGCGCGCATTCCTCACGCAGATCGTGCTCTACGGCAGTTTGATCGCGGCCTCGACGCTGGCGGCCTTTCTGTGGGGGCGCGTTTACGCGCCGGCGCAGGCGGTCACCATGAGCTTCATGACGCTGGCGCTCGCGCAGATCTTCCACCTCGGCAACGCGCGCAGCCATCGCGCCGTCACGAGGCCCGCTCAGGCGTTCGCCAATCGCTACGCAATCGCTGCGGTCGTCGTCTCGGTGCTGATTCAGATTGGTCCGACACAATTTCCGGCCCTGGCATCGCTGCTGCGAATCACCCGGCTGGGCGCGCGCGAGTGGATGCTCGTCCTGGCGTTCTCACTGGTGACGGCGGTCGTGGGTCAGGCCGTCAGGATGCTTGCGCCGCGACAACGCTGACACCGCCAGGCGTTGCGCGGCGCGCGTGATCACGGCACCACCTTCACGCCCACGACAATTCGCGAAGCGGAGAGGTTCGTCCGTACCGGCGTCGATCCCAGATGCGCGGCGATATCGGCGATCGGTTCGGCGAGGATAAGCTCTTCGGCATTGAGAATCGCGGACGGAGTCACTTCTCCAACGACCTGACCGGCGGCGAAGTAGCGGAACCCGACCATAACAGCTGTGCGGCGACCAACCGGCGCACTCACCTCTGCACCGATGTCGAATCCGATCGCGTGCACCGGCCGAATCTCCATCGCAAGACGGTAGTCGTCCTCGAACAGCACGGATCGACCACCCAGATGAAATGCGGTAAAGCCAAGCGGTTCCACGCGGCCGCTGAGCCGATGGTAGCTCGGCCCTCCGGAGATCGCCGCGTTCACCCGCTCCGGTCGACCGAGTCGCACGACGGCGTTGAAGGCGATCGACAGGTGATCGAGAGAGCCGGCCGTGTCGGGCCACGCCGTCGACCGACTGAGCTCCACGGTCTGAATCCGATCGTCGGGCGGTTGTCGACTGAGATACCGCAGCGTGAACGCGTACGGGCCGTTCGTGCCTGCAACGGCACAGTGGGCGCGATCGACGACGACCTGCACCCCGACATGCGGCGACGGATACAGGTTGACGCCGCCGGTGAATCCGAACGACCGGCCGGTGTCGGCCACGAGCGTCTGGCCGCCGTGGCTCGAGAACTCGCCGTCCCTGAGCAGCGGCGGCGAGTACGCGGTCACGATACTGGCCTCGCGTCCGCCGACGACGGTTGCGCCGCCCCAGAACTCGACGCGGCGAAATTCCGCGGCGGCGACCGCCTGCGCGCCGGCGCTGCCCGCGGTCAACGACAGTGCAAGAGCCGACTGTAGGCAGATCATCCTCGTCCTGCGAGGGTTGAGCTGTTTCTGCATCACGGTTGCCCGTCGGCGACTCAACGATGCAAGAGGTTGGCCCGGGTCACATCGCCGGGGCCGATGACCGGTGCCGAAAAGTCGGCAGCGGCGCCGGCCGACACCCGGCACTCAGGCCGCGCGGTGTGGCATGGCGCGTGCTCGCCATCAGAGTACGGCACTGGAATGGATGCCGCGCACATGAAACCCAACTTCTTCCGCCGCCTCATCGGCGCCGCGCTGTTGGACAGCGCCACGTACGAAGAGGTCGAGGCCGATCCGTCGGCAACGGCGCAAGCCCTGACGGTGGTGGTGCTCTCGAGCGTGGCCGCGGCCATCGGCGCGAAAGGCATGAACGGCGGCGCCGCGACGCTGGCCTTCTTCGCGACCGCCAGCGTGATGGCCCTGCTGGCGTGGGCGACGTGGGCCCTATTGACGTTCGAGATCGGCGCGCGCCTGCTGCCGGCGCGAGAGACGCACGCCGACCCCGGCGAATTGCTGCGCACGCTCGGCTTCGCCGCCGCACCGGGGTTGATTCAGGTCCTCGCCGTGTTTCCCGAGGCACAGCGGCCGATTTTCGCGATCGCGATTGTGTGGACGCTTGCCGCCAGCGTCGTGGCGGTGCGCCAGGCCCTGGACTACCAGTCCACGGGGCGGGCGCTCGCCGTGTGCGGGCTCGGCGCCGTGCTGGCGATTTCCATCGCGGTCGTTCTGGGTCTCGTATTCGGTCCAACAGTGGCGGCTTTATGACACCTATTGATTTGTCGACCACCTATCTCGGACTTCGGCTCACCGGTCCGTTCATGGCCGGCGCCTCTCCCCTCGGCGATCATCTGGACACGGCGCGGCGGCTCGAGGACGCGGGATGCGCCGCGCTCGTGCTCCACTCGCTGTTCGAGGAGCAGATCTCGATGCAGGAGACCGGGCGGATCCACCACATGGATCCCCTGGACAGGCAGTTCACGCCGGTCGTCTCGTATTTCCCGAAACCTGACGCCTTCGCGCTCGGACCGGACGAATACCTCGAGCACCTTCGCAAGGTCAAGGCGGCGGTCGCGATGCCGGTCATCGGATCGCTGAACGGCGCGACCCCGGAGGCCTGGTTGAAATTCTCGACCCTGATTCAGCAGGCGGGCGCTGACGCGCTCGAGCTGAACATGTACGCCGTCGTCACCGATCTCGATCAGAGTGCCATCGCCATCGAACGTGGCGTGAAGCAGATCGTGCAGGATCTCAAGCGCACCCTCACGATCCCGGTCGCCGTCAAGCTCTCGCCTTTCTTCACGGCGTTCGGCAACGTCGCGCGCGAGCTCGACACGGTCGGCGCGGACGGACTGGTCCTGTTCAATCGGTTTCTGCAGCCGGACATCGACATTCGCCACCTGGCGGTGTGGCCGCACCTCGAGTTGTCCAGCAGCCAGGAGCTGTTGCTTCGTCTTCGCTGGCTCGCCATTCTCCACGGACAGGTGCGATGTTCCCTGGCCGCCACCGGCGGCGTCGTCACGCCGAACGATGGCATCAAGGCGATCCTGGCTGGCGCCGATGCGGTCCAGATGGTGTCGGCCATCCTCCGTCACGGGCCCTCTTATTTTGCGTTGATGCGCGACGAGCTCTCGCGGTGGATGGAGTCCCTCGAGCTCCACAGTCTCGAGGACGTTCGCGGACGCCTCAGCCTGGCCAAGACCGACGCGCCCAGCGCGTTCGAGCGGGCGCAATACGTGCGAACGCTCAGCGGGTGGAGCTCCTGGCTCGGATATCAGGCTTACATGAGCTCGCATCCGGAGGACGAACCGGAGCGGCCGTCCTGATCGCCGGTTCAGACCTTCGCGACTGCCGGCGTCGGCGTGCCGCGATGATGATAGCGAATCGGCAAGTACTCCGGTCTCCACATCGCCTGTCTGACTTCGGTCTCGGTGTCCCGATCCAAAGAGACCGCGGCGCGACCCTCGGCGATGGCACGACGGATCACCGCACACGCGACAGCGTGCGAGCAGTCGCGAATTCGTGACAACTCCGGGTAGACCAACCCTTGCTCCAGATCCGCGGGACGCACCTGTCCGGCCAGCGCCTTCGCCGCGTCCAGAAACATGGTGTCAGTCACGGTCTGAACGCGGCCGACCCACAACCCGAGTCCGACGCCGGGGAAGATGAACGCGTTGTTGCCTTGACCGATCCGGTAGCGGCGGCCCTCGTGCACCACCGGCTCGAACGGACTTCCCGTGGCCACGATCGCCCGGCCGTCGGACCAGCGGATGGCGTCGCCGGCAGTGCACTCGCTCCGGCTCGTCGGATTCGACAGCGGAAACACGATCGGCCGTTCGTTGAACGCCGCCATCGTCCGGACGACCGATTCCGAGAAGATCCCCGGCGTGCCGGATGTGCCGATCAGGATGGTCGGTTTCAGATGACGCACCGTTTCCTCGAGCGTGATGCGGGAGGCGTCGCGGGACGCACAGCCTGCCAGATCGTCCGGTGAACGCGCGTACGTCGCTTTGAAGTCTTCGAGATCCGGCCGGTCCGTCGTCACCAGGCCCCGGCTGTCGACGGTCGAGATTCTGCGACGCGCCTCGTCGCGCGACAGGCCTTCGTCGCCGAGCGCCGACACGAGCAGATTGGCGATCCCCTGCGCCGACGCACCGGCGCCCGCCAGCACGATCCGCTGATCCCGGAGTGCACCGCGCGTCATCCGCAGCGCGCCATAAATGCCGGCGACGACGACCGCCGCCGTGCCCTGAATGTCGTCGTTGAAGGTGCAGAGCCGCTCGCGGAATCGGGCCAGCTGGGCAATGGCATTCGCTTTGAGGAAATCTTCCCACTGGAGGACCACGTCGGGATAGACGCGCATCACCGCGTCGACGAACCGATCGATGAAGGCCTGGTAGGCGGCTCCACGCACCCGCCGATGGCGCGCGCCGAGATACAGCGGGTCGGCCAGCCGTTCCTCGTTGTCCGTGCCGACGTCCAGCATGATCGGCAATGTGCGATCCGGCGGAATGCCTGCGCACACCGTGTAGAGGGATAGCTTCCCGATCGGGATGCCCATGCCGCCGATTCCCTGATCCCCCAGACCGAGAATGCGTTCACCGTCGGTGACGACGATCACCGCCGGCGAGCGCGGATGGTTCTGCAGGATGTCCTCGATCCGATCAGCCTGCTCGAAGGAGATGTACAAGCCGCGCGCGCGGCGATAGATGTGCGAGAACCGCTGACAGGCCTCGCCCACGACCGGCGTGTAGACGATCGGCAACATCTCGTCGATGTGATCCTGCAGCAGCCTGAAGAACAGCGTCTCGTTCCGATCCTGCAGGCTCGCCAGATGGATGTAGCGTTCCAGATTGGTTGGCTTGGCTCGAAAGTTCTCGTACACTCGATCGAGTTGTTGCTCGATGGTGCAGACGGCCGGCGGCACCAGCCCCTCGAGGCCCAACGCCCGGCGTTCCTCCGGCGGGAACGCCGTCCCCTTGTTGGTGAACGGATCGAGGAGCAGGGCCTGGCCGCGCCGATCGACGGCAAGGTAGGCTTCGCCGGTTCGTGCATCGCTGCGGACCGCCCATTGCATCGTCGGGTCCCTTTCGTGATGATCGAGGAGCCGTCGGGCTGCCGGCATTCCGGCACCCGAAGAGCCGGAGATGCCCGCTGCAAACAGGCTGCCGAGGGGTGGCCTCTTGGCACGTCGTTGGCTCTCCATGTGTCGACAATCGGATTGCCACCGTGAAATTCGCCGCGCTTGCAGTCGACTACGACGGAACGATCGCGACCGACGGCGTCTTCGACCCGTCAGTCCGCCTGGCGATCGGCGAGGCGCGACAGTTGGGGATCGTGGTGGCGCTGGTCACCGGCCGCAGGCTGGCCGACTTGCACCGCGTCGCCGGCGATCTCACCTGCTTCGACGTGATCGTCGCGGAAAACGGGGCCGTGCTCGAATTCCCGTCGAGCGGGCGCCAGGTCGTGCTCGGCCGCCCGCCCTTGCCGGCGGTCATCCAGGCGATGCGCGACGGCGGCGTCGACGTCGCGGTTGGCCAATCGGTCATCGAAGCGGATGCGGCAGCCGCACCGGCGATCCTCGACATCATCCGCCGTCTCGAACAGCCGTTGATCCTGGTTTTCAATCGAGCGCGGTTGATGGTGCTGCCGCAGGCGACCGCCAAGTCGACGGGTCTCCGCCAGGCGCTGTTTGCGCTGCGCGTGTCGATTCACAATGCGATCGCGATCGGCGACGCCGAAAACGATCACGATCTGCTCGATGCCTGCGAAGTCGGCGTGGCCGTCGGCTGGGGCAGCGCGGCGTTGCGTGCCGAAGCCGACGAGATCATCGACGGCACCGGACCGGCCGCCGTGGCGGACTACATCCGGCGGGTCTGTCGTCAGCCCCGGCTCTCCGCGGCACAGATGGGACGGCGGCGCCTGCTGCTCGGGCACCAGCACAACGGCGATCCGGTGAGCCTGGCCATTCGCGGCCGGACGGTGATCATCGCTGGCGAGCCGGGCAGCGGGAAGTCGTGGCTCGCGGGCTCGCTGTGTGAACAGTTGATCCTGCAGGGCTACTGCGTGTGCGTCATCGATCCGGAAGGCGATTACCGATCGCTCGAGGCGCTGCCCGGCGTGATCGCGCTGGGCGGCGACGATCCGCCGCCGCAAGCGCGGGAATTGGCGCGCGCGCTGCGCCATCCGGACGTCAGCGTGATTGTCGATCTCTCGAAACTGTCGCACCGCGAGAAACTCGATTACCTGGCCACACTGCTGCCCGTGCTCGTCGCGCTCAGGCGCCGAACCGGACTGCCGCACAAGATTCTCCTGGACGAAGCCCACTACTTCCTCTCCGGAAAGCAGAGCGCGCAGTGCTTCGATCGCGAGCTCGCAGGCTACATCCTCGTCACCTACCGCGTGTCGGCGCTCGACCCGTCGATTCTCGGAGACTCGGACGCCGTCGTCATGGTGACGCGTGAAACGGATCCGTTGGAGATGCGGACGCTGCAAACGCTCTCTGCCGGGTGGTCATCGCCTCCTGCCTCGCAGACGGTGCTTGGAGACCTTGCCGACAACGAGGCGGCGCTGCTGCCCGGCGCCGTGGAAGCCGAGGGCGCGATCAAGCGATTCCTGCTCGCGCCCCGGCTCACCGCGCATGTGCGCCATCAGACGAAGTACCTCGACATGCCCGTCAACGACAGCCAGGCGTTCGTCTTCTGGCTGAACGGCCGGCCCGGCCCGCGCGTGCGGACGTTGAAGGCGCTGGTCGGTCTGCTGGTGACCCTGCCGCCCGCCGCGATCGAGGGCCATCTTCGCCGCCACGATTTTTCGCGGTGGATCAACGACGTGTTTCGCGATGGACCGCTGGCCCGGCACTTGGGCGGCATCGAAGCGCGGATTCGATCGGACGAGCCGCACGACATCGCAGCCGCGATCGGTCAGGCCATCCGGGCGCGCTACGAACCAGTGGCCGAACGTGAGACGGAACAGACGACCACCTGACCCTCCGACCCTCTCAGCTGTGGCGGGGGCGTTGCGGGAAATCCGGCACTCCCGCGGAAAAACCCGCAGCGGCCGAAGCATGCATCACTCCGCGTCCGCCGAAAAGGCGCGCTTTTGCGCATCAGCCCTTGGCATGGACCGTGCTCATGTGTTTGGCGAAATGAGATTCGCGCGAACCATCGGATCGGCGCCTGCGATGATCTCGGCCATCATCGGCTCGACGGCCACACCGACGTTCACGGTGGTCAGTCGCGGGTCCGGGTTCGCGCGGATCGTTCCTCGATGCCGGTGGCGACGAGTGCCGTCCAGGTGGCGTTGACGCCACAACAACTGATTTACGGTCGACTCGTCGCCGCCGCATCCCTCGTCCTCGATTGCCTGATGCTCTTCCCGGCGCTGCCAGCCATTGATGGTGCGGCAGGTGGTCGCCAGCCACGAACTTCCAGCAATAGCGGGTTTTGAGCAGGGTCGCGGCGTGTCGATTGCACTGATCCGTTGCAGACGCAACGAAAGGACTCAGTCGATGGCCCGCGCGCTTCATCGCTTCTGGTTGCTGGGCGCCTCGGTGTCGCGTCTGCGATTCACGACAGTCCTCGCCACAGTGGGAATCGTGCACGTGGTTGTGGGCGGACCTGCGCCCGTGCCATTGCCGGTACATCCGTCGGCCGGCGCGATCGCCTCGATGGCATCCCACGCGATCGTCCTGGGCCTCGCGGCCGCTGCGGCCGCGCGAATCGTCCCGATGACGGCGTCGGCATCGCCTTCGCTCCCGACGCCGTCGCGAGACGACGTCGTCCATCACGTGGTGTTCCTTGCCCGCGAGTCTCAAATGCCCGCCCGCGGCGGCGGTGGCGGCGGCAACCGGCAAAAAGAACCCATCCGTCGCGCCGAGGCGGTCGGAGCGGACCGCGAGACGCTGCGCGCGGTCCGGACCGTGCCGAGCGCCGGCGACGACGAAACGCCCGCTCCGCTTCCGCAAATCCTGCTCGACGCCAGGCCGCTCTCGTCAGGTATTCTCGATCACCTGGGCCTTCCAGCCGGCGGCGTGTCGTTCGGCACGTCGACAGGACCTGGTTCCGGAGGCGGGGTGGGCAGCGGCATCGGCACCGGGATCGGCTCGGGCCGCGGGCCGGGCTTGGGCGCCGGGTCCGGCGGGGGCGCCGGCGGCGGGCTGTATCGGCCCGGTGGATTGGTGACGCCGCCGCGTGTGCTCAAAGAGGTCAAGCCCTGGTACACGGCTCGCGCGCTGCTCGACCGAATTCAGGGAACCGTCGTGCTCGCCTTCGTGGTGCGGGCGAACGGCGAACCGGTGGACATTCGCGTCGTTCGTTCGCTCGACCCCGGCGGACTCGACGATCAGGCAATCGAGGCGGTCAGCCAGTGGCGCTTCGAACCCGGTCGGCTCGCGGGCAGGCCGGTCGATGTCGTCGTCACCGTGCTGCTCGACTTTACGATGCGCTAGCCGTGCTTGCAGGCCGAAAATGTGTACGAATCTGTCAAGTTCCTGCAAGCCCGGCTTAGGCGCGGCCGACTTGGCGGCCGCGCAGCTAGTAACGAAGCGGAGCCACGTGCAGATTATTGGATGGTTTGAGGCGGAGCTTCGTTACAACGGTAGTCGATGATCGATCGTTCGGAATTCTTCGGCATCGTTGTCGCCGCGATCGGCGGGCTCGCGATCGGCGTCGAGCGGCAGCAATCCGGCCACGCGAGCGGCGGCACCGCGCGGTTCGGAGGCGTTCGCACGTTCACGCTGCTCGGCGGCATCGCCGGGCTCGCGGGATGGTTGACGACCCTTCACTACACCGCGCTGGGAGCAGTGTTGATCGCCGGCGCGGTTGCCCTCGTCGTCTCGGGCTACATCGCGGCGAGCGACCGCGATGTCGATGCAACGACTGAGGCGGCGGCGCTGGTGGTGATTGGCGCCGGCCTGACGGCCGGCGTCGGCCGCCCGGTCATCGCCAGCGGCATCATCGCGGTGTGCGCGTTGCTGCTCGTCGAAAAGTCGAGGCTGCACGCGCTCGTGGCGCGGATCGACGACAGTGAGCTGCGCGCGGCCGCCCGGTTCGGCGTCATGGCCGTCGTCATCCTGCCGCTGCTGCCCGTCGGCCCGATCGGTCCTGCCGGCCTGATCAAACCGCAAGGGCTGTGGCTGCTCGTTCTGCTGTTCACGGGGTTGGGATTCTCGGGGTACGTCGCACGCCGGCTGTTCGGCTCGGAACACGGGTATCCCGTCGCCGGGCTGCTCGGCGGCCTCATCTCCTCGACCAGTGTCACGCTCACGTTTGCCCGGCTCAGTCGGCAGGAGACCGCGCTCGCCCGGCCGCTCGCGATCGGGACGATCGCCGCGTGCACGATGCTCTTTCCACGTGTGCTCGTCGCGACGGCCCTGCTCAATCTCGCGGTCTCGTGGAGGCTGCTGCCCTACCTGGTGCTGCCCTTCACAGTCGGCGTCGTCATGACGGCGGTGTGGTGGAAGACGAGCGACCGGGTCGAGCGATCGGTTCCTCAGCCGTCGAATCCGCTCCAGATCGGGCCGGCGCTGCAGATGGCCCTTCTGTTTCAAATCGTGCTCTTCGCCGTGCACGGAGCCGAGCGTCTCTTCGGCGACAAGGGCCTGCTCGCGTCCGGCGCCGTGCTGGGTCTCACCGACGTCGACGCGCTGACGATCTCGATGACGTCGACGGCTGCCGCCGGGCACGGCGAGTCGGTGGCCGCTCAGGCGATTGCGATCGGCATTCTCATGAACTGTGTCCTGAAGGCGGGCCTCTCTGTGGCGCTGGGCGCGCCGGAGTTCCGTCGGCTCGCTGGAGGACTCGTCGGTACGATGGCGATCGCGCTTGCAATCGCGCTTGCCACGGTGTCCGCGACGCCGTAGACGAGCGGGAGACTTGGAAGACTGCGTTGCAGAACGACACGGCGGGACACTCACCAGACGTGGACCAGCCCTACTGGGCGGTTGACGACGAAGAAGTCCTTCGCCGGACCGGTTCGTCGAGATCCGGTTTGTCCGCAGCCGACGCCGCACGACGCCTCCGCGAGCAGGGACCGAATCTCGTACGCGATCGCGTGCGGCTCACGCGCACGCGCGTCATCCTCAGCCAGCTCCGGAATCCATTGCTGCTGGTGCTCGTGTTCGCCGCCATCGCGTCAACGCTCACGGGCGAATGGGTAGACGCGTCCATCGTGCTCGCCATCGTTGTCGCCACGGTCGGCATCGGCTACTCGCGCGAATACAGCGCCCAGACGGCAGCAGCGGCCCTGCAGAGTCGCGTGCATGCCAGAACGCGAGTGCTCCGCGACGGCGGCGCCCTCACCGTCCCGAACGCCGACGTGGTGATCGGAGACGTGGTGCTCCTGTCGGCCGGAAGCATCGTACCGGCCGACGGCGTGATTTTGGAGGCAACGGACTTCTTCGTGAGCGAGGCGGTGCTGACCGGCGAGAGCTTTCCTGTCGAAAAGCGGCCCGGCCGGGTCCTGGCCTCCGCGGCGCTGCGCGATCGTTCGAACTGCGTGTATCTGGGCACCAACGTCCGAAGCGGCGCGGCGCGGTGTGTCGTCGCGGCGACCGGACGCGGGACGCAGTTCGGCGCGATCGCGCACCAGCTGACGCTGCGGCCGCCCGAGGCCGAGTTCGACCGGGGCCTCCGCCATTTCGGCTACCTCCTGACGAGCACCATGATCGTCATGGTCTTCGTGGTGTTCATCGTGCACGTGTTCTCCGGCCGGGCGCCCATCGAAACGCTGCTGTTCGCGGTTGCGCTCGCGGTCGGCCTCAGCCCGGAGTTGCTGCCCGCCATCCTGAGCGTGAACCTGGCGCGCGGCGCCCAGATGATGGCGCGGCACGGTGTGCTCGTCCGGCGTCTCAACGCGATTGAGAACCTCGGCAGCATGGACGTGCTGTGCACCGACAAGACCGGTACGCTCACGCAGGGCGTCGTAAAGATGGAATCCAAGCCCTGCGTACGGACGCGAGCTCGAACGCGACCTCACATTCGAGGGCTGCCTTACGTTCCTGGACCGGCCGAAAGAGGACGCCGCCGGCGCGATTCGCAGCCTCGCGAAGCTCGGCGTCTCGATCAAGATCATCACGGGCGACAGCAAACCAATCGCCCAGCATGTCGCCGCGCTGGTCGGGTTGAGGACGGACCGGGTGCTGACCGGACCCGAACTCGAGCAGACGTCCGACGAGGCCCTCTGGCGCCAGGCCGAGCGCACCGATCTCTTCGTCGAAGTCGACCCGAACGAAAAGGAACGGATCATCCTGGCGCTCAAGAAGATGGGCCACGTCGTGGGCTTTCTGGGCGACGGCGTGAACGACGCTCCTGCGATGCACGCCGCCGATACGAGCCTCTCGGTCGAGCAGGCGGTCGACGTGGCGCGCGAGGCCGCAGACTTCGTGCTGCTCGATCACAGCCTGGACGTGATCCGGCGAGGCATCGAGGCGGGCCGCCTGACGTTCGCGAACACGCTCAAGTACGTGCTCACCACGACCAGCGCGAACCTCGGCAACATGATCAGCATGGCGGCCGCGTCGCTGTTCCTCCCCTTCCTGCCGCTCCTGGCCGGTCAGATCCTGCTGAACAACTTCCTCTCGGACGTGCCGGCCGTCGGCATCGCCAACGACGCGGTCGACCCCGAACTGATCGAGCGTCCGCACCGCTGGAACATGCGGGCGATCGGTCGTTTCATGGTGGTGTTCGGCGCCGTGAGCTCGGTGTTCGACGTGCTGATGTTCGGCGTGCTGCTGATCGGCTTCCGGGCGGGGCCCGTTCTCTTCAGAACCGGATGGTTCGTCGAATCGCTGCTCACCGAGCTCGTGATCGCTCTGGTCGTCCGCACGCGCCGGCCGTTCTACCGCAGCCGGCCCGGCGCCGTCCTGCTCTGGTCAACGGTCGTCCTCGCCGTACTGACCGTGCTTCTTCCGTACGTCCCATTCGTCGGGATCGTGGGATTCGCTCCGTTGCCCGCCGGAGTGATGGGTGCTGTCCTGGCGATCACGGCTCTGTACGTGGCCGCGACCGAGGGGGCGAAACGCTGGTTCTATCGACGGATGCCGGACGATGGCGCCGCCGCGCCGGCGTGAGGTCGCGCTTCCGCGAGCGGCGTTGCCGGAATGCCCGCGTAGGTGCGGCCTCCCGGCAGCTTCGCGTGTTTGGGAACGAAGCTCAAAGCGCCGATCTGCGAATGGGATCCGATCTCGACGCCGATCTCGATCACGCTGCCGAGGCCGATCGTCACATCGTCCCCGAGCCGCACCCGGGCCGTCTTGACGACGCCGGCTTCGACGGTGTGACCGGACAGATGGACGTCGCCACCAATGACGACATCGTCGCCGAACTCGATCAGATTATAGTCGGTGACCGCGAGGCTGTTGACGAACACGCGGCTCCCGAGGCGGGCTCCGCTCAGTCGGAGATGAGCGGTCCAGAGCGGTGTCCCTCGAAAGAGCGTTCCAGCGATGACCCGCACCAGATGGATTGACGCGCCATATCGAACCCAGCGCAGCAGCGCCCAATCCATGTCGGCGATCCGCATTTCGGCGTCAGCGGGCGTCTGCCATCGCAGCAGGCGAAGCGCCAGCGGCGAGACAACCATCAGGCACAGCGCAAAGACGATGTACGACGGCGCAATGGCGAGGCTGACCACGGCCCATCGCGCGGCGCCGTCAAGGATGCCGGCGGCCGCGACCCACTCCCAGAACAGCGCGACCGGCGCCGCCGAGACGGCGCACACCATCGATTGCACGACGACCAGCGATGCCATCGTCCACACAATGCGCCCCATCACGGCGGCGACCTCTGGGGCGCTTCGTGGTGGACCGGCTGGCATGGCGGGACGTCTCCAATGATCGACTACGATTCACGCCTGTCGATTGGCGGCAGCGGCCGCGGCGTTGTCCTGGTGCCTGGAATGAACGGCGCCGGGGACCTCTTTTACCGTCAAGTTGCTCCCCTGCAGCGATCCTTCCGCGTGGCAACGTATTCCCTGCGCGACGATGCCGCCACTCTCGATGTGCTGGCGTCGGATCTCGCGCGTGTGGTCGCCGCGGCGTTCCCCGACCGCCGGTCCGCAATCGTCGTCGGCGAATCGTTTGGCGGCGCGGTCGCGCTCACCTGTGCCTTGCGGCACCCGGAGCGGATCGAGGCGCTCGTCATCCTCAACTCGTTCCCGCATTTCTCCCCGCAGATCCGCTTGCGGTTGGCCATCGCCGGGCTGTCGGTACTGCCATGGGGTGCCATGTCGTTGGTACGGCACCTCACCGCGTTCCGCCTGCACTCTCGACATACTCACCGTGCGGAAGTGAAGCGATTCATCGCGCTGACCGCACGAGCCAGCCGCGAAGGCTACATCAACCGCCTTCGCTTGCTGCGCCACTACGACGTGCGCGATCGGCTTCGCGACGTGCAGCAGCCGACGCTGTTCCTCGCGGCCGAGCACGATCATCTCGTGCCCTCCGTCGTCCAGGCGCACTATATGACCAACCGCGTGCCTGCGAGCGCGATGCGGATTCTCGAAGGACACGGCCATATCTGCCTGATCGCGCCGGATCTCGACCTGGCGCAGATCCTCGCCGAGTGGCTGCGTTGATCGCGCCGTCGCTGCCAGCCGCCGCCGATGAGCCACGCGCTTCATCGACCGCGCGAATTGACGCCTGGCTTAGGGCCCCTTATCCCCGCAGCGTCAGCACCGGACAGGTCGCGCGCCTGATGACCTGATTCGTGGTCGAACCGAACAGCATCACGTCGAGGGCGTTGCGGCCCTGCACGCCCATCACGATGAGGTCCGCGCTGTCCTCGGTGGCGACGCCGAGAATCTCGCGATAGGCCTTCCCGTGTGCCAGGCGGGTCGTGGCACGGCACTCCCGAGCGAATGCGGGGACGAGATCCTCGAGCTGCGACGCGACCTCGCGCTCGATCTCCAGACGGTATTCGGGTACGGCGATCGGCCGGGTCGTCAGCGGCTCGGCAGCCCACTCGAACACGTGCAGGATCGTAACCGCGGCCGCGCCGTCCTGCGCCAGCGAAACCGCGAATTTCAGCGCGGCCAGCGAGGACTCGGAGAAATCGACCGCGCACACGATTCGCTTGAACGGCAGTTTCGACGTCGTCTGCGGCCGCGGTGGGATTGTCAACACCGGACAGGTGGCCCGCCGCAGCACCTTTTCGGTCACCGATCCGAGGACGAGATGCTCGAAACCGCCAACGCCGTGAGTGCCCATCACAATCAGGTCGGCCGGGAGCGAATCGGCTGCGGCCAGAATCCGCGGGGCAGGCTGGCCCGTTTCGATCAGCACATCCACGATTCCCCCTCCCGCCGCCTCGAACAGCGCTTCGACCTGCGTTCGCGCCTTCTTGACTTCATCCTCTGCAGGCATGGCCAGTGGGCCGACTACCGCGAAGTCGCCCGCCGGAATCATCACGGGGTAGCAGACATGGAGCGCCGTAATCGCCGCCGCGTAGCGGCGTGCGACGGCCACGGCGTGGTCAGCGGTATGGCGCGACACATCGGAGAGGTCGACGGGGCAGAGAATGCGGTGAATCTCGCGCATAGCGCCTCCGGCGCCGGAAACCCGGCGCTCCGAGCCATTGCTGTATGGTCCTGCAAGAGACCCGCCCTGGTCCGACAGCGATCATGCAACGCTGCTTCCGGGGGCTTCGCGCACGACTTCCACCGAACAGGCGGCGTGACGGACGACGCTCTCGGACACGCTTCCGAGCAGAAAGCGGTCCACGCCCGTTCGACCATGTGACCCGATGTGAATCCGCGGCCGCGCGCCAGGTCGGAGCCCCGTTTCCCGCCGTCGGAGGTTCGCAGCACCGAAGCCGGGTCAGAAGAGAACGCTTCTGGAGCAGCCGGACTTCGAGTACCTGCTCGGTGCGTACGCTGCCAACTTCTCGATCGCCGGGGCGTCGGCTCCGACCCGATCGGCGGATGCAAGAACCACACCTCGCCCGCGTCCTGGCGAAACGCCCGCCGCCAGCGGGATTGTCCTCGATTGGAGGATTCGATCACCACATGCCGAACGCGCCTCTTCCTTTTCGATGCGGCACACGATGATGAAGCCCGCGCCGCGCCGGCCGCGTCGGGCGATCGCCGCCGCGGCCGAGCAGCTGCAGCAGATCCGATACGGTGACGATGCCGACCAGCCGGCGGCCGTTCATCACCGGGACACAGCCAATCGGGCGGCCGCGCATGAGATTCGCGATGCTGCGAATCGTCGCGCGCGGCTCCACGGTCACGACGGATCGCGTCATCAGATCTGCGACGCGTGACCGGGCGCGAAGCGACGCTCCGGCACGGCCACCCGCATCGCGATCGGACAGCACGCCGGCCACCTGCGAGTCGGCCATCACCACCAGATGACGGATGCGCTTCCGCCGCATCAACTCCCACGCATCGGCGGCGCTCGCGTCGGGCGAAATCTTCTGCACGTCCTTGGTCATGACTTCGGCGGCTCGCATAGGGCCTCCACTGTTCCTCGTCGCGTCGACGGTTGTTCGAGCATACGGTCACGCGCCGGGCGCTGGCTCGGCGTCCGCCCGAACGGTCATCACCGGGCACGGCGCGGTGCGGACGACGCGCTCCGCCACGCTGCCGATCAGGAGGTGCGACACGCCGCCGCGGCCGTGCGTGCCCATCACGATCAAGTCGATGCCGTGCTCACGGGAGTAGCTCACGATTTCGACGGACGGCCGGCCCTCGCCCAGCGCGTGCTGGACGGTGGCCGGCACGTTCGCCGTCTCGAGCCACTCTTTGAGGTGCGCCTCAGCCTGACGCACCAGCTCCTGTCGGTATTCGGGCGGGATCGGCACGTACCCCCTCCCGGTCATGAGCTGGGGTTCGGGCAAATCGAGCACATGCAGGAGCTCGACGGAGGCGCCAAGCGTCGCCGCCAGTTCGCTCGCGCGCCACAGCGCCGCGCGCGAGGGCGCGCTGAAATCCACTGGAACCAGAATGCGTTTGATCGTGTTCGTCATGACGCGCTCCCCCCGCCGGCAAACCGGCGGCCTGCCGGGAAGAGTGCAAAATGTCGTCCGCTGATCACAGAACAGCGCCTGACGAACGGTGCGGAGGGAGGACCGTTCGCCAGGCGCCCGGTGAGGCTTGCAGCCTCACTCACAAGTTCGAAGTCAGAAGTCAGAAGTCAGAGGTCGTCGGCCGGCCCTGCCTTCTGACTTCATGCTTCTGACTTACCAGAAGTAACTGAGCCTCGCCCAGAACGTGTTCGCCGAATACGGCCGATAGAAGTTCCCGAGCAGCATCAGCGAGGTCGTGCCGGTGGCCGGCGACGCCAGGCTCGCGGTCGGACCCAGCGCGAAATCGGTGACGTCGTACTTGTCGTACCAGTAGACCAGCCCGAGGGCCAGATGCTGCGTCACGAAGTAACGGCCGTCCACCGTGCCGCGCTGCAGCCGGTTGGTCACGGCCGGCAGCTGCACCGGGCGTCGCGATCGTCGTGTTCGGCGCCAACCCGTAGACGTAGGTCGAATCGCCGTTGCTGTAGTCGTAGCCGACGCGCAGCTCGGTCCGCGGAATCACCTTCAACAGATCCACCGACGCGTTCCAGGTGCGGACGTCGTCGGTGCTGTCGTTGGTCCAGTCGCGCCGCGGGTCGTTGAACTGCTGCGTCGGATCGCTGTTCGAGGCGCCGGCGGGCAGCGGATTGGCCGTCCGCGACGCCTGGAGCGCCGTGTACTTCTCGTAGCCGTAGGTCACGCCCATCGAGATCGAGTCGAGCGGCACGAAGTCGACGCCGAGCGAGTAGACGTTGTTGTCGTTGTTGCGCAGCCCGAAGTTGGTGCCCGGATACTCCTCGGTGCCGACGCCCGCCGAGGCGTTCACCGAGAACTGCGCGACGGGCATCACCTGCACGATCGCCCGGAAGCTGTCCTTGTTGCGATCGGAGATGTCGAAGTGCCGCAGCGACGGCTGCTCGCCGATCGTCAGAGTCGAGCTGCTCGACGTCGAAGCCCGATCCGACGCGCTTGGACTGCTCGAAGATGCCCCGCACCGTGATCCAGCCGACGTTGGTCAGGTCGACCGACACGCGGCCGGTGTCCTCGTCGCTCTTCTCGACATGCGATGGGATAGCCGTCGCCGGATTCGCGTCGTCGATGTCGAATCGGGTGTAGCCGCCGCGGAACGCCAGGTGCTTGAACGGCGTCACCGACGCGTCGCCGTCGAACGTGTGGCGCGTGAACCCGAGCAGCCGCTCGTGCTCGTTCTCGTGACCATCGCCGTGTCGTAGTTGACGACCTGGCCGACGAAGAACTCCGGCGAGCGGTTGTCGTAGGCGTACTGGCGATAGCGCGCGCTGAACCACAGATAGTTCGTCGGCGCCGACGTGAAGCCGTAGTTCATCGCGGTGACCCGCGCGGTCAGATCGGCGGTCGGCCGATCGAGGGCGATCGCCGGCAGCGCCGCGTTGCTGGTGAACGGCAGCAGCGGGGTGTTGTTGGTGACGTTGCCGAGCGAGACATAGCCGGTCGCCCGGCTGCGAGCCGGCAGCTTCACCGACGCCAGCACGGTGCCGCTGTTCATCTCGGTGTCGGGCGCGCCGGCCAGCCGCCCGAACGCCGGCCCCGCCGTCGGCGAATCGGTGAGCCGCAGCGGGTTGCCGACGCTGATCGAGGGGAGATCGTTGCGGAAGAACGAGCCGTCGTAGCGCGACCTTGACGAAGCCGTGCTGGTTCGCCCACTGCAGCGCCGCGCCGACGTCGGTGGTCCGGTGATCGACCGGCATCGCGAATTCGGTCGCGACGATGTTGCTGATGCCGAGGTGATCGCCCCACGGCTGCACGCCGTCTGCGGTGGGTGTTCTTGAACGTTACGCTGAAATCGACGGTGTCCGTCGCGCTGTACAGTCAGATCGAAGCTGGCGATGTCGCGCTTCGAATCCATCTTGAACGAGCGAGGCCCCGCCGACCAGCGCCGGCAGCGTCGTCGTTCTGTCCTGCAGGCCGGACTGCACCGCGGTCGGTCAGCGCCAGGATGCCCGCGCCGGTCTGCGTGATAGAGCGTCCGCGTGTCCTGGTTGTAGAACAGCGGCATCTGGTTCCACTCGAACGTCGCCTTCACCTTGCCGTAGTTCGTGTACGACGCCGGAGAAGCGCTGATCGCGGTAGCCGAGGTGATCGGCCTGCGAGGTTGAACGGTAGCGTCGGTCTCCTTGAAGAGCCGGAACAGATCGAGCGTGCCGCCGTCGCGCACGTCGCGATAGCGCTGGAAGCGCGCCCGATCCGAGCCGTCGCCGAACAACGTGCCGCGAATCCCGAAGTCGATCTGGTTGACGAGCGGAATATCCGACACGCTCGGCGACGCCGCGGTCTTCGGCGCGTCCTGGTCGGGCGGTGCGCCGCCCGCGATGTCCTGTGCGCGCGCGCTTGCGGCGACCAGCAGGAGCGCGGCAACCTGCGACAGAGAGTCTGGTGCGCATGCACATCCTCCTGCCGGTTACCGAAGGAACATGTTGCCCGCCGGGTGATTCGACCCGTGGATCTGCGAGTGGCAGTTGACGCAGCTGCGTCCGACCACCCGGTTGCTCGCGGTCGCGAGCTGCGTGCCGTCGTAGATCGTCGCGGGGTGCCGGCTGGCTGACGTGGCACCGCTGGCAGAGCATCGGCTCCTTGGCGACCAGCATGCGGTCGTTGTTCGAGCCGTGCGGATCGTGGCAGCTCGCGCAGTTCTCGCGCCCGGCGGCGTGCTCCCACAGGAACGGTCCGCGCTTCTCGGCGTGGCAGCTGGCGCACGTGTCGTTGACCGTGTTGCCGACCTTGAGCATCCGGACGTTGGTCGACCCGTGCGGCGTGTGGCAGATCGTGCAGTCCATCTTGCCCTCGCGCACCGGCATGTGGCCCGAACTTCTGGACCTTCATCGCCTCCTGCTTGTGGCAGGTCTGATGCACGGTCGGACGCGGTCACCGTCTTCAGCGCGGCCCGCGCCGATTTCGGGCTGTGGACACTGTGGCAGCTCACGCACGACACGTTGCGCGCGTCGTGCAGGCTCGCCCTGCCAGCGCGCATGGTCCGCACCCTTGGCGTGGCACGAAGACAGGCATGTTCGCGTTGCGCGCCTTGAGGGTCGCGAACCGGCGGATGTCCTCTTTCTTGCCTGAATCGACGTGCGCCTGGCCCGGCCCGTGACAGGTTTCGCACGCCTGTCCGGTTTTCGCGGCCGGGGTCCTGGTGTTTTGCGTCTTGCCGTGCAGCGTCTGATGGAGTCCCCTGGACGCCGTCTCGTGGCAGGTTGCGCAGGTCTCGTCGCCGACGATGCCCGTCGTCTGGGCGGGCGACGTCGGAGCCGGGGGCGACGCCGCGCTGTGGACTGCGGGTCCGTTCGCCTCGGACGCTGTGCGGGCGCTGGCGGCGGCCAGGCCGATCATCGCCGAGCAAACGAGAACGAGCGCGGTCACCAGCGGGCGTGCCGGAAAACCGTCACCGCGTGTGGGCATGTCTCGATCTCCCTGTGAATGCCGCCGACAACCCGTCAAATTGGCGGGTCTGGCACCTGTCCAGGCAAGTGGGATGCCCGGTGGGAGTCGGACTTCTGACTTCTGACTTCTGACTTCTGACTTCTAACTTCTAACTTCTGACTTCTAACTTACCAGCGATAGATCAACCGTCCCCACACCGTGTTGGCCGTGTAGGGACGATAGAGGTAGCCAATCAGCAGGGCCTGCCCGCGCGCCAGATCGGGATTCGCGTCGGCGTCGAGCGTGAAGTCCTCGACGCGGTACTGCTCGAACCAGTAGGTCACGCCGAAGGAGAGGTGCCGCGCGAACGTGTAAACGAGGTCCGCGGATCCGTTTTGCAGTTCGCTGAGTGTCGGGGGCAGTTCCGCCGGCGTCGGCAGCGTCGTCGGCACGACGACTTCTTCGGGGAGCGTGCGGTCTGCAACCGGGCCGGTGATGTAGGTGTAGCGGGCGCGCGCGCGGCTGAAGTCGTAGGCCAGCCGCAGATCGACCTTCGGGAGGATGCGGAGCACCTCGCCGGTCAGGATCACGTTATGGGCGCGATCGGCAGCGTCGGTCGCCCAGTTGCGCGACGGATCGGTGAACTGGACGCCTGGATTGGCCTGCCGGGATCGCGACAGCGCGGTGTAGAGCTCGTACGAATACGACGCGGCCAGCACGAGCCGATCGCTCGGGGTGGCGTCGAGGCCGAAGCCGAAGATGCGATGCGTGTTGTCGCGCAGGCCGAAGAGACTCTGGAGGTAGTCGTCCTTGCCCGCGGCCACCGACACGCTCAGGCCGACGGTGCTCGACGGCGTCAGCGAGCCGAGCGCGGTGACGCGATTGCGATCCCGAGGGGCGATGTCGTAGTGCCGGATACCCGGCTGCTCACCGATCGCGGCGAGCTCGATCTCGCCTTCCTCGATGCCCTTCCCGCGCCGTTGCGCATGTTCGTACTTGGTGCGCAGCGTAAACCACCGGTTGCTCACGGCATCCGCCGTCAGGCGCACGACGTTGTCCGCGGTCGACTCGAAGATGCGATGCGTGCGTTCCTCTTCGAGCCGCGTGAAGCCGATGCCCGCCGACACCCCTTTGCGCGGCAGCACTTTCACGTCGGCGTCGAGCGTATGGCGCACGACTCCGAACGGTTCCGTCGGCACCGCCGGCGAGACGGCCGACGCGGTGTTGTCGAACGACACGCGCTCGACCATGTCGAACTCCGGCGTCCGGTTGTCGTACTCGTACTGCCGGTAGAGGGCGGTGATGTCCAGGTAGCGCGCCGGGCCGGGACACGAACGTCAGGTTCATCGCCGTGGTCCGCGCTTCGCCCTCGACGGTCGTGCGCGGCAATGCCTTCGTGACGACGGCCGAATTGATGGTCTGCGGGATCAGGGGGTCCCCCGCGTCGGTGAGCCAGCCGGTCGACACGTAGGCGGTGGCGCGCGAGCGCGCCGGCAGCCGGACCGACGCGAGTCCGTTCACGCCAATGAACGAGTTGCTCGGCGGCAGACTCAGCCGTCCTCTCGATGGCGCGCTCGCAATGTCCGTCGCCCGGAAGGGATTGTCGAAGACGACGGACGTCACGTCGTTGTGGAAGAACGATCCAATGTAGCCGGCGCGCACCAGCACGCGGCCTCGCACGAATTCGGCGTCCCCGTCGGTCAACGCGATTCCATGATCGGTCGGCGCCGGCAGCTCGACGAGGCTGCTGTGCCCGAACGAGCCGCCGTACGGAATCGTTCCATGACGGGTCGTGTAGCGGAGAAACGCATTGAGGGTCAGGTCCGTGTTCGGCTCGAGGATGAAGGCGCCTTCGGCAATCTTCCGGATCGTGCGAGTTTCGAACTCCGAGCCGAATTGGTTGAAGATCGGGCTGATCGCCGCCGGCTGCGCCTGCACCTGCGCTTGCAGGGCGTCCGAAATCTGCAGCTCGCCCGATTCGATGCCGGTGAACAGCGTGCGCGTGGTGCGGCTCAGCAGCATCGGGATCTGATCCCAGATGAACCAGCTCTTGAATTTTCCGAGGCGCTCCGCGTTTCCCACGTATCGCTGATCCGACCAGCCGACGTGATCGGCATAGAAGTTCAGGAGCCAGTCGCTCCGCTCGCGATGGAGGCGGACGCCCTCGAGGAACAGACCGCTGCTGAGGTCGCGATACCGCTCGTAGCGCGCGGGATCGCCATTGACGTTCGTGCCGCGGACCCCGAAATCGAACGTGCCGGCCCAGGGAAACACCGCCGCTGGCGGCGTCGAGCCGGAGGGAGGCGTGGGCTGCGCGCCTGCAGTCAGCGGGATCATCGCAAGCGCTGTCGTGACGACTGCCGTGGTGATGCGCATGATGATGACCCTCACCTGACGAACCGCTGCCCGCTCGGGTGGTTCGAGCCATGAATCGCCGAATGGCACGTCACACAGGATCGGGCGTAGATGCGGACGCTGGGCGTCGCGCCCGATCCGATCAGCGCCGCGTCGTAGATGGTGCTTGGATGCCGCGTGGCCACGTGGCACCGCTGACAGAGAATCGGCGGCTTCGCCACGAGCATGCGCTCGTTCGACGTGCCATGCGGGTCGTGGCAGGTCGTGCAGCCGTCGCGGCTGGGTGCGTGCTCCCAGAGGAACGGGCCGCGTTTCTCGGCGTGGCACGACGTGCACAATTCCGAGATCGAGTCGCCCGTCTGCAGCAGCTTGACGTTGGTCGATCCGTGCACGTTGTGGCACGTCGTGCACTGCATCTTGCCTTCGCGCAACGGCATGTGACCGGAGCGATCGAGCTTGGCGATCTTGTCGCGATGGCACGGCGCGCAGAGCTGCGGCTGCGTCGCCACCTTCAACTGGCTCGGCCCCTTGGGCGTATGCACCGAATGGCACGACCCGCAGCCGACGTTGCGCGAATCGTGCTGGCTGCCGTGCCAGACGGCTTGCTGGCCGCGGTTGTGGCAGGTCGCGCAGATCTCGCTCGCCCGCTGCGGCGTCAGCTTCGAGGGATTCAGGATCTTCGCGGCCTCACCGCCGCTCTCGGCGTGC
The DNA here is from genome assembly GCA_963770995.1 of uncultured Acidobacteriota bacterium. Classification (GTDB taxonomy): domain Bacteria; phylum Acidobacteriota; class Vicinamibacteria; order Vicinamibacterales; family CAVVIG01; genus CAVSWN01. The sequence goes on from CAVYRS010000002.1 coordinate 609,440, forward strand.
GCCTGCCCGGGCCCGTGACAGCTCTCGCACCCGTGCGTGGCCGCGGGGGTCCTCGGGAGCGCGGCGATCGCGTGACGGGTGCCCTTGTAGCTCTTGTCCTCGTGGCACGTCAGGCAGGTGTCTTCGCCCACGTACTCGCTGGGCGGCTGGGCGGCCGGAGCCGCAGCCTGCGCGGGCCGCACCGCCGGAGCGGCCTGGGGCGGCCCGCTCGCCCCGACCGCGCGGCCAACTGCGATCGTCCACAGCACCAGCAGGACGATCGTCAGCAGATGTGCAGGAACCTGGTCGCGACGGATGGACATGGCCCAGGCCTAGGCAAGGGGGATGCCGTTCGGAAGGTGGAATCTGGCAGGGGCCGCCCAATGCGTCGGCCCCGGGGACACGCGGGTCCGCCCCTACTCGATCTTGTGGCAGGCCTCGCAGTCCTGGCCGATCGCCTTGCCGTCCTTCGTCTTGTGGCTGTCGTCGTGGCAGCGGAAACAGCCCGGAAAGTCCATGTGGCCGATGTTGTTGACGTAGGTGCCGAAGGCCACGTTCATCTCGGGGAACACGTTGCGCCGGTAGATGTCGATCGCGCCATTCACAGCCTTTTCGACTTCCTGGCGGCGCGACATGTACTCGGTCGGGAACTGCGATCGGTAAAAATCCCGCAGTGTGCGGGAAATTTCCTCGGTCGCCCGCTCCTGCGTCGGATAGCTGGCTTTCAACGCCTTGACGGTCTCGCGACGGGCGAAGGGCAGCGTCTTCGGAATATCACCCCGGGCCATCAACTGGTTCACGGCCCGCTCGGGCGTCGCGGCCATCGGATGACTCGGACGATTGTGACAATCCATGCAGTCCATGCGGCGGCGCTCGCCTCGTGCGAGCGCCTCCGGCTTGGCGCCCTCGGCGGTGTACTCGCGGACGTTGCCGAACCGATCCTTGACGCGTACCCACGGGATCACCTGCCGCTTGTCGTCGGTCGCGATGTACTCGACCTCGTTGGCGACGTTCATGTGCCAGTGGATGCCCTGGGCGATGCCCAGGCGCTCGCTGCCGCCGCCCACGTGCACCTGGAGCGTGGTGATCGATTCGGTGTTCTTCTCATCCTCGGCGTATTCGAAGGCACGCACGACCTTGTCGCCGTGGAACTTCTCGGGCCAGTGGCACTGCTCGCACGTGTCGCGGGCGGGCCGCAGGTTCTGCACCGGCGACGGAATCGGTCGCGAGTAGGTGTGGAACGTGACGGCCAGCACCTGGCGGGTCCCGGAAATCTTCGATCGCGCAAACCACGACGCGCCGGCGCCGATGTGGCACTGGACGCACGTGACTCGCGAATGCGGGCCGTCCTGATACGCGATGAACTGAGGCTTCATCACCGAGTGGCAGACCTGCCCGCAGAACTCCACCGAATCCATGAACTCGACGCCGCGATAGGCCGCCAGCGATACGATCACGATGTTCGCCATCGTCAGGGCGAAGATGATGACGGCCGCGCGCCGTTGGGTCGAATCGTTGAAATCGAGCCGCGGCCAATGGATTTCGGCCGCCGGGCGGCCGCGCGCGCGCCGGCGCCGCTCGATCGCGGCGCCAAGCGGGATGAGCGCGAGACCGAAAATGAACACTCCCGGCAGCACCAGGAAGAACAAGATGCCAAGGTAGGGGTTGGTGTGCAGCCCGAAGAGATCGGCTAAGAAGACGACCAGGAAGACAACGGCGCTGGTCGTGGTCAGCACCATGCCCGTGACGGAAAGCGGGATTCGGATCAGTCGGACGCTGCGCGCAGCCACTCGGTCTCCCTCCCGGACGAACCGGATCCCACAAGGCCCGGCGTCCAGACGGCTCTCTCAGACGGCGTACAGGTTAGCGCAACACACGCGAGACCCCACAACAAACCGGAGCCGCACGCGGTGCAGGAACGGGGCGATGCGGGCGGGATCAAGGGGCGGCGATTGACAGCACGTAGGATACGAGGTCCCAGGCGTCGTGCTCGTCCACCGCTTTCCACGCGGGCATTGCGGTTCCGTGCACGCCTTCGCGGATCGCGTAGTAGACGCGCCGGGCGGACGTCGAGCGCCGCCAGGTCACGTCCGTGAAGTCACGCGGCGAGGCGGACAGTCCCTCGCGGCGTTCACCCCTTCCATCCGCTTTCTCGCCGTGGCACAACGCACAGTGGTTCAGAAACAGCGTCCGGCCCCGCGCGCGCGCCTCGGCCGATGCCAGCTGCTGTTCAGGGACCGGAATCGTGCGATAACCTCGCGGCAGATCGTCGTTCGGGCGGGCACAGGCCGAGCACGCGATCCACGCCAGCATCACCATCCAGGATGCCTGCGGTCTCATAGCCGTTTCTCCGGACGACATTGAATCCGAAACCGCGGACCTCGTCGGCAATCCGCTCCACGAGGTGCGGGAGCGCCGCGGCTACGTCGGGCGAGCACCCGACGCCGAGGTCGAGCGTTGCCGGCACCAGCCCGAGCAGGACCAGACGCCGCGGGTAGCGGTCGAGCCAGCGGACGCCGTCCAGCAAGTCGGCGACGCCGACCTGATGCGGCGACAGCCGCTGCTCGACGGCCGGCGCCACGTCGGCGCCCTCGAGTCGCACGATCGATCCGGCCGGCGCGTCGGCGCGGATGGCGTCGACCAGGATGGCGGCGTCGGCCTCTTCCAAGTACGGGAGGAGCGCGAGGCCGAGCGTCCCGCCGTCGAGGACCTGGATCTCGGGCGGTCTGTCGAACGTTCGAGCGAACGCGCTCACGGCGATCGCCCCCAGCCCGTCGTCGCTGCACAGGACATTGCCGAGTCCGAGGACGAGCAGCGGACACGAGCCACGTATGGCCCCAGGCTCCTCAGGTACGGACGTCATTGCGGTCGATGAACCGATAGCCCGAGTAGGTCAGGTCCTCCGGCGGCACGAACTTGTAACCGGAGAAGATCGACTCGAGCGTGCCGTTGCCTTCGACGTTCGACATCAGCACGGCGCTGTACACGTGATGAACCAGGAAGCCGAGCAGCAGCCACATCACGACGTGGTGGATCCACCGGGCCGTCTGTAGCCCGCCGACGAGCGGGACCAGGAACTGGAACGGCCGCATGATCGAGCCGACGGCGGCCGACGGCGCGTAGAGTGCGAACCCGGTCAGGATCATCGTGACGTACAGCAGGAAGACGAGCGTGTACGTCACGCCTGCCACAGGGTTGTGTCCGACGAAGCCCGGCGGCTTCCTGAAACGGAAGACGTAGAACCAGACCGTCGGCATGAAGCCGGCCCGCCGCTTCCGCGGCACCGGGATGAACTTGTCCCAGCGCGCGTAGGTGTTGCCGAGGAACATCCAGGCGATGCGCGACAGGACCGACAGCGCGAACACGATCGCGCCGTAGAAATGGATCACTCTCGCCCAACCCATGATGAATCGCCCGCCAGCCGGCCCGCTCGAAATGAGGAACGGGTTGCCGATGTAGAGGCCGGTCGCCGAGCAGAGCAGAATCGATCCCGCGATCAGCCAGTGCGTGACCCGCACCGGCCACTCCCACACGTAGACGCGCGTCAGCGTCGGAGCGCAGGTCGGTTCGCTCATAACACCCTCACGCGCGCGAGCTCGCGCCTGGCCGGATCGACGACGTGAACCCCGCACGCCATACAGGGATCGAACGAGTGAATGGTCCGCAGGATCTCGATGGGCCGCTCCGGATCCGCCACCGGCGTACCGATCAAGGCCTCCTCGTACGGCCCACGCTTGCCGGGGCCGTCGCGCGGGCCCGCGTTCCACGTGCTGGGGACGATGCACTGGTAGTTCTCGATCGCGCCGTCCTTGATGTGCACCCAGTGGCCGAGCGCGCCGCGCGGCGCCTCGTGGAAGCCGGCGCCGGTGGCGTCGGCCGGCCAGGAGCTCGGATCCCATTTCGAGTTGTCGTGAATCCGCAGATCGCGCTTGGCCATGTTGGCGGTCAGCGCGTCGAGCCAGTCGCCCATCTTCTCCGCGAGGATTTGCGTCTCGATGCCGCGGGCCGCCACCCGGCCGAGCGTCGAAAAGAGCGCGGCGGGGCCGACGTTGAGCTTCTGCAGGACGGCGCCGACCAGCGCCTTGACCTGCGGGTGACCCGACGCGTACGCGACCAGCATTCGCGACAGCGGGCCGACCTCCATCGGCTCGCCTTCGTAGCGCGGCGCCTTCAACCAGCTGTACTTCTTGGCCGTGTCCAGCCGCTCGTACGGCGGCTTGGGGCCCGTGTAGTTCGGCTTGGTCTCGCCACTCGAGGGGTGCACTCCCTTCTCGTCGCCGCCCTCGTAGTCGTACCACGAGTGCGTGACGTACTCAGTGATCTTCGCCTGATCGACGCGCTCGACCGACCCGAGGTTCTTCCCGCGAATGATGCCGCTTGGCAGAAACAGCGCCGGCTGCGCCCCGTCGTCGTCGGGATACTCGCCGTAGACGAGGTAGTTGCCGACGCCGGCGCCGTGCCCCGCCCAGTCCTTGTAGAACGAGGCCACGGCGAGTAGATCCGGAATGTAGACTTTCGTGACGAAGTCGCGCGCGCTCGCGATCAGCTCACGGAGCCCGGCGATCGTGCCGGCGTTGATGGACGCCTGCTTGTCCGGATCGATCGGCGTTGCCATCCCACCAACCAGAAAGCTTTGGAGGTGCGGGTTCTTGCCGCCGAGCACCGCGTGCATGCGGATGAAGTCCCGCTGCCACTCGAGCGCCTCCAGGTAGTGCGCCACGGCCAGCAGATTGGCCTCCGGCGGTAGCTTGTAGGCAGGGTGGCCCCAGTACGCGTTGGCGAACGGGCCGAGCTGTCCGCGCTCGACGAAGCCCTTCACGCGATCGCGCACGCCGGCGAAGTATTTCGAGCTCGACTTCGGCCAGTCGGAGATCGACTCCGCCAGCGAGGACGTCTTAGCGGGATCGGCCGAGAGCGCCGACACGATGTCGACCCAATCGAGCGCGTGCAGATGATAGAAATGCACCACGTGATCCTGCACGCACTGCGACGCGATGATCAGGTTGCGCAGCAGGCGCGCGTTCGGCGGCGGCGTGGCGCCAATCGCCTGCTCCACCGCCCGGATCGACGTGATGGCGTGGACGGTCGTGCACACGCCGCAGATACGCTGAGTGAACGCCCATGCGTCTCGCGGATCCCGGCCTTTCAGGATCAGCTCGATCCCCCGGAACATCGTCGAGGACGACCAGGCGTCGCGCACGACGCCGCCGTCGACTTCCGCCTCGATGCGCAGGTGGCCTTCGATACGAGTGACCGGATCGACCACGATGTGGCTCATGACCGCCCCCCCTTCTCGGCCGCGGCGGACTCAGCTCCGCCCGGCGGCTCCGGTCGATCCGGTCCACGATGCATCTTCTCGATGTCGCTGCGACGCCTGATCGTCGAGATCACGCCGTGGCCGGCGAACGCCGCGCCCACGGCGATCACCGCGCCCACGCCGACCTGGTCGACCGTCGTGCCGATGCCGAAGCCAGGGATGCCGCTGAGGTGCTGATAGAACGGCGTCATCTTGTCCCAGAAGTCCGGTTCCGCGCAGCCGATGCACGGGTGTCCGCACCCGATCGGCCAGTTCGTGCCGCTGTTCCATCGGACGTTGGGGCAGTTCTGGTACGTCACCGGCCCTTTGCAGCCCATCTTGTAGAGGCAGTAGCCGGTGCGATGGGCCTCATCGCCCCACGCTTCCACGTACTGGCCCGCGTCGAAATGCGCGCGGCGTTCGCAGTTGTCGTGGATGGACTTGCCGTAGGCAAACAGCGGGCGACGATACGCGTCGAGTGGCGGCAGCGCCTTGAACGTCAGGTAGTAGACGACGAGCGCCGTGAGGTTCTCGACGTTGGCGGGACACGCCGGCAGGTTGATCAGGTTCTTCAATCCTGGCACGGCATCGGCCACGCCGAGCGCGCCGGTGGGGTTCGGCGCCGCCGCCGGCAAGCCGCCGAACGCCGCACAGGTGCCGATGGCGATCGTGGCCGCGGCCTTCCCGCACACCTCGCGGGCGATGTCGAGCGCCGCACGTCCACCAATCGTGCAGTACGCGCCGCCGGCGCCGGTCGGGATCGATCCTTCGACGACGGCAATGTACCCGCCGCTCTTGTCGGCGATCGTCTTCTGCAGCACCGCTTCGGCCTGGTGGCCGGCCGCCGCCATGATGGTCTCGTGATAGTCGACCGAGAGCGTGTCGAGCACGATCTCGGCAGCGGTCGGACGGCTCGCCCGGAGAAAGGACTCGGTGTTGCCGGCGCAGTCCTGGAACTCCAACCAGACGAGAACCGGTTTCGGGGTCCGTTCGACCGCCTGGACGACGGCCGCCGTCAGCGACTCGGGCAGCGCCAGCACCGAACTGACCGCCGCGCAGAACTGGAGAAAGTCACGCCGTGACACGCCACGACGTTCGAGCTCGCGCGTGAGCCAGTGTTGCGAGTCGGACATGCGCCACCTCCCCTTCCGGGAAACCGGCAATTCAGTCCGGTCGGAGGCAACGGCCATGCCAGGTATGACTGCCGGCAATCCGTCCGCACTCGCTACAACACGGATCCCGCAAGCGAGAAGACGATGACCCCGACGATCGCGAAACCCAGCGCCAACACGACGACGGCGGTCACGCGTGCGACCGGCATGATCCACGCGGGCGCAGGTCCCACCACGAGCTGTTCGAGCCGACCCTCGGCGCTCAGGCGCTCGTACTCCGCCGGCCGCTCGTCGCGCAGCTCTTCTTCGCTGACACGCCCGGTGAAGATCACCGGGTCGAGGGGGAACTTCTCGGGGCGCATGTGCGTGTTGAAGAAATGGACGGTGAAGATGAAGCCGACGGCGAGCAGCGCTTCTTCGCCGTGGATCAGCGTGGCGACGTTGAACACCCACCCGGGCACCACGCGCGCGAACACGGTCGGAAACCAGAGCATGAGCCCGGATCCGCCGATGATGGCCATGCCCCAGAACACCGCGAGGTAGTCGAACTTCTCCCAGTAGGTGTAGCGGTCGAAGCGGGGCCGGGGCCCGCGCCCGAGAAACCATTTCACGTGGTTGACGAGGTCGCGGAGGTCCTTCGGTTGCGGCGTCATCGACGTCGGCCCCCACACGACGCCGAGATCGCGATCGACGATGAGCCGCTTGCCGACCCGTCCGAGGTGCGCGGCGAAGACGCCGATCAGCAGGGCTGCCGAGAGTCGATGCAGGATGCCGGCGGCGCTGAATCCACCGAGCGCACGCGCCAGGACGCCGGCCCACGCGGCGTCGCTGAACAGGAGCGGCAGACCGGAGAGCGCCAACCCGAGGAAGCTCACCATCAGCGCGACGTGAAGGGTGCGGTCGAATGCATCGAATCGGCGGTACAGAATCGTCGTCGTGTCCATCATCGCCGCACCTCGCGTCGCGCCTTCAACCCGCGCGGCAGCCACAGCGCCGTGTGCACGCCGAAGAACAGAAACACACCGAGCAGCAACAGGTTCATGAATTTCGCCGCGTAGTACAGCGCAGGACTGCGCGTTTTGTCGTGCCGGTCGGCGTGCGGATCGTATTGAACGAATCCGGCGTTCGCGCCGGGATGGCAGCGGCTGCAGGTCTCGATGAGGTGTCCCTGTGACACCTTCGAGCGCGCGTCGGATTTGGCGAAGATGTCGTGGGCGCCATGGCAGTCGGCGCAGGCGGCCACCCGGACGAATCCGAGCGACGTCACCTGACCGTGGAACGTGTCGCGAAACGTGCGCTGCGATTCGACGTGGCATGTGCCGCACTCGCGCGTGACGCTCAGCCGCCACGATTCGCTGTCGACGGTCTGGATCGCGTGCGCCGTGTGGCAGTCCGTGCACACGGGCGCCCGCTCGCTGCCCCGCCCGAGCGCCGCGGCGTGAGTGCCCACGTCGTAGCGCTGACGAATGCCGGCGTGGCACTTTCCGCAGGTGGCCGGTACGTTGGTCCGAAACACCGGACTCTTCGGGTCCGTCCGCCGCAGGACGTCGTGATGAGCATGGCAGTCGTTGCACGTCGGGGCGACGAGAAGCCCGGCTTTCTCGACCGCCCGACCGTGAATGCTGTCGTGGTACTTCGACGCGACATCGCCGATTTCGATGTTGGCGCGCTGGATGACGCTGGCGTTTCCGTGACACTTCGCGCACGTCCGGGGCAGGTTCAGATGGTTGGTGGACGATTGCGGATCCGATGCCCTCAGAATCTCGTGCGTGCCATGACAATCGGCGCAGGAAGCGGCCAGTGTCTGCCCGCGCTCGCGGCTCACGCCGTGCGCGCCGGCCCCGTACTGCTTTTGAGCATCGTCATGACACGATGCGCAGGCGACCGGCTCGAGCTTGCTCGGATGCGGGAATTCGCTGACGGCGGCGAGGTCCTGATGGCAGTCGACGCACGCCATCGGGCCGTGCGTCGTTGCTGCGAAGCGCTTCGCGTCAACGGCCATCGAACGGCCGTCGTCCCGCTTGGCCGTTGCGTCGCCGTGACACGCCAGACAGTCGTCGTTGGCCGGGGGCTTGTCCGCCTGGCCGGCCACCGCCGGCGCGGCGAACAGGCATGCCGCAACGACAAACCCAAAACGCGTCCACATGGCGAGCCTCTAACAGTCGTCAGTTGTCAGTCGAGCCGACTGATGACTGACGACTGTGCCTCGCCCGTGGCTACTTCTTGAAGGTGCCCAAGTACGCCACGAGCGCATCCACGTCGTCCTTCGGCAGCGTGTACGCCTTCATCTCCGGCTTACGCGTTGCCTTCGTCTTGACGGTCATGCCTTTCGCGTCGGTGATCCACGATCGGATCTCGTCGGCCGAGAGCTTCGTGCCGACGCCGTCGAGCGATCCCTTCGCGTTGCCCTTGCCGGCAATCGAATGACACAGGCTGCACTTCTGGTCCGTGTACAGCTGTTGCCCCTTTGCTACCTTCGCATCCTGCGCCGCCGCGATGGCCGCCGCGCCGATGCACAATCCGAGAGTCGCTCCCAGCAATCGCATGCTCTTTCCCTCCTCCAGATACCTTACTTCTTCTTGAGGGTCGCCATGTAGGCGACGAGTGCGTCGAGATCGGCTTTCGGCAGATCGTAATTCTTCATTTCCGGCTTTCGCGGCGCCTTCGTCTTCACCGTCATGCCCTTGGCGTCGACGATCCACGCGCGCAGTTCGTCGAGCGTGCGCATCGAGCCGACGTCGCCGAGCGGCCCCTTCTTGTTGCCCTTGTCGCCAATCGAATGACAGAGCGAGCATTTCTGTTCGACGTAGACCTGTGCGCCCCTCGTCACCTTGGCATCCTGTGCGGCGGCCGCCGCCGTCACCGTGGCCGTCAGGACGAGCGCGCCGAGAATCGAGCGAGTCACTGCCGCCTCCTTGTCGGGCCGGCGGACGTACTGTCCGCCGGCGTCCTGTTCGAGAAAGCCGTCGTGCACGAGCGAGTCGAGCATGGCGATCGCATGGCGGGTCGACACATCCAGTTCCCGTGCGACCGTATCGGCCGACGCGTGCAGACCCGGCCGGGTGAGGAACTCGTTCCGGACCCGCAGCGCGTCGGCGTCGATCGGTTCGGCGATGGCGATCATCGTACTCGACCCTTCAAATGCTCCGGCGTCCGCCGGGAACCCGACGGCACGGCGCGGTCTCGTGCGCCATCGGCAACTCATGTGCCAGTCGGCGACTATTGGGTCATCACCGGGTACGGCACGCCGTGACCCTCGGCCTCCCCGGCGAACTGGTATTCGGTCAGCACGCATCCGAAGCCGTCCTCGGCATTCGGGCGGGTCCTGATGACGAACCGTCGCGCGACCTCGCGCCGAACCGGGACGCAGTGAAACGACGCGATCTCCTCGCCCGGCCCCAGGCCCGGCTCGAACAGACGCACGGAGGTGCATGGCTCGCCGCGAGCCATCTTCGCGTCGTCGTGGACGAACACGACGGGTCCGTGGACGATCGTGGAGACGATGAGCGTCGGCTGATCCAGATAGACAGCCGCCCATTGACGCTGGCCGTTGGGGCCATCGCCGCTGGCGGCACCCATCAGCGCGAGAACGCCGAGGCACGCCAAAGCGCCGATACGAGCTCGAGACCGCATGTCGCCCTCCTTGCGGGTCGCGGGGCTGCCGGAAATCCGGCAGTTCGATCCCGTTGTCATCCATGATGCGCAACGAGCGTGCCCGACCGATGCGCGGCGGATCCATGACGCCCGCGACGCGCCGGCTGGCACACGTGTTGCGCAACCCGAAGTACCGTTCGAAGGATCGGTTTCCGCTGGGAGGGAGGGCACCATGACCGTCTCGACTTCTGATCCGACCGCCGGAGCGGGACATCTGATCGAGCTGGCGCACGAGGGGCGGCTCTCGAAGGAGCTGCTCGTCGGATTTCTGGCTCGCGACAAGCGACAGCCCTATCTGGACGCCTGCACGACGATTGAGAGGCGCTTCACGGCCGAGTGTACGGCTGCCGGGGATCCGTGCCTCGAGGGCGGCTGCGCACTCGAGGGTGAGGTCTGTCTGCAGCCGCTGCTGCGATCGCAGACGGAGTACTTCAAAGCGTGCGGCGATGCGTGGGCGACGCTGTTCGTCGATCCGCGCAACCGCGCCGAACCGTGGCAGAAGGACCGCCAATGACCCTCGCCGGGACGATCAGCGACGTACCAACGGCGCTGTCCCGACTGACTGCGGAAAAATTCAACCAGCCGGGAAATTTTTGGCGCGGTGCGGCATTCGAAGACGCTGACGGATTCCCGGTAGCGCCCGTGATCAAGCCAGTCTGCTCGGGCTCACCGAACGTCGCTGCGGCACGCGGCTTGCGAAAGACCGTCGCAGCACTTCATCACGCGAAAGGACGTTCCGATGCTGCCGACTTATCTCGTGGCGTTTTCCACCATGCTGTTTGCTGCGATCAGCGCATTGACACTGAGTTACACGGTGCGCCATTTCGATCCGCCGGAGATGCCGCGGACCGACGAGCGCGATGAGAAGGCGGCGGCGTAGCGACGTGGACTCCAGGCGGGGCCCAGCGATGGAGCAGGTCGAGAATGTCCGTCTACGACGGGTTTTGATGGCACAGCTGCATCAGATGATCACGGCGCGGCGCATGACGCAGGTCCAGGCCGCCCGATGGTTTCACGTGAGCCAGTGCCGCATCAGTCACCTGGTCAACGGCCAATTCAATCGCTTTACGATTGACGCTCTCGCGAACATGTTGGCCCACGCCGGAGTGCGTGTGTCGGTCGGCTTCGAGCGTATGAACGACGACCCTCACGCCAGTGCGGTTCCGTCAGCAGTTCGCGCCGACGCTCCAGCATCGGGACCATACCGACACATGGCTGGTTCCTCTGCCAACTGAACACTCCATGTCGCGCACTGACGTCGTGATTCTGGGCGCCGGAATTGCCGGCCTGGCCACAGCATACGAGCTGTCGCGCCGCGGCGTTTCGTTCGTCGTGCTCGAGCGCGCGCCCCGACCAGGTGGCGTCATCGTCAGCGAGGAACTCGACGGCTACACCATCGACGGCGGACCTGACGCCTTGTTGGCTCACAAGCCAGACGGCATTCAGCTGTGTCGAGAACTCGGCCTCGAGGATCGGCTGATCTCCACCACGCCACCGCGCCTCGCGTTCATCCAGCGTCGTGGGCGGCTGCATGCGTTGCCGCCTGACTCGATGCTCGGGATCCCGACTCGGATCAGTCCCATGCTCCGAACGAAACTGTTCTCTTGGCCCGGCAAACTGCGGATGGGCGCCGAGCTGTTCGTGCGGCGCCGCACCGATAGCGGCGACGAGTCAATTGGCGCGTTCATGCGGCGGCGCTTCGGACGCGAAGCGACGGACTATCTCGCCGAGCCGCTGCTGGCGGGCATTCATGCGGGAGACGTCGATCGATTGTCGCTGCACGCCCTGTTTCCGCGGTTCGCCGAGGCCGAGCTCACACACGGAAGTCTGCTTCGCGCGTTTCGCAGTGCGGCGCGGCGCAAGACGTCACGGCACGGCGGCAAGACACGCAGCGCGAAGGCGTCACCAGAGCAATCGGAGGGGCCATTCAAGTCCCTCCCGGGCGGCCTGAGCGAGATGGTCCGCGCGCTGGTGCGCACCATCGGCGACACGAACGTTCGCACAGAAGCGACCGCCATGAGTATCGACGGGCGCGGTCCTTTCGTAGTGCAGACGAGCGGGCGCCAGACATTCGAGGCCCGCGCGGTCGTGATCGCAACGCCAGCCTACGTGGCCGCCGATCTACTACGTGAGCGTGACCCGGATCTCGCCGTCCGGTGTCGCGAGATCCCGTACACGTCGACCGCGACAGTGGCGTTGGCGTTTCGACGCGATGCGATCCGGCATCGGCTGAACGGATCCGGGTTCCTCGTACCGCGAGCGGAGAGTAGCAACATCTTGGCCGTTTCGTGGCTGTCATCGAAATGGGCCAACCGCGCGCCCGACGGCCGCGTGCTGATGCGAGCCTTCCTCGGCGGCGCCCGTGACCCGCACGCGCTGAAACACTCCGACGCCGAGCTCGTGGATCGCTCCCTCGGCGCATTACGGCCGCTGCTTGGTATCGCCGGCGATCCGCTGCTGACGCGCGTCTACCGGTGGGACCGTGCGAACGCGCAATATGAAGTGGGACATCTCGAGCGGGTTGCCGCCATCGACAAGGCTCTACAACGGCATCCAGGCATCTTCGTCACCGGCAGCGGGTTCCACGGTGTCGGCATTCCCGATTGCGTCGCAGACGGACGGCTAACGGCGAGACGTGTCGCAGACTGGTTGCGTTCCATGCAGCACGCGTCCGAAGCCGTTGCGACCGGAGCCGTTCGCGGTTGTTGACGACCGCGACTCATGAGATCCGGAGCGTGGCGTAGAGCGCCTCTCTGAGCGCCACATCGCGCGGATCGCCGGTGAATGTCGTGCCCATCTGGCTGGTCACGTACCCGTATCCAATGCCGGCGGCTGGATCCGCAAAGCCGAGAGAGCCGCCGGATCCCGGAGAGCCGAACGAGCGCGCGCTGCCGAAGCGCCAGTTCTTGCACGGCTTCATGAAGCCGAGCGAGAACTGCACCTCGCCCTTCAGACACTCGTCGTAGAACCCGCGCGTCGGGGGAATCGCCGGCGCGGCAAGCAAGTCCAGCGTCTCCTGGCGCAGTCCCAGTTCCCCTCCTCCCGCGGCGAAGACGCCATAGGCGTGGGCGATGGCACGCGCCGTGCCAACCGCGCCGCCGGACGGCACTTCGAGGTTGCGCGCGTACACGCGCTGCTCATCGTGGGAAATGGCGAATCCCGGGTTCGTCACGAGCGCCCGGTAGATGTTCGAACGACGATTCATCCCCTCCACCATCAGTCGGAGTGGACGGAAACCGAACAACATCTCGGCCAGTCCGGGAGTCGCAAGTGTGGCCAGGCGCGAGTTCGGGATCTCCTCGGGCAGCCGGATGTAGATGTCCTCTCCAAGCGGTGTCGCGATCTCGTCCTGAAAGAATTGTCCGAGGCTGCGATGCCGCGGATCGACGCGGCGCAGCAGCTCGCTTTCGTAGAAGCCCAGGGTGATGGCGTGATACGCCTGACGCGTCCCCGGCTCCCACTTCGGTTTCTGACGGGCGAGCACAATCGCCAGGCGATCGAGATCGGCGACAAGGCTGCGATCGACGGGCTCATCGAAGGCGAACAGCCCAGCCTGGTGCGCGAGGAGCTGGCGGACGGTGATCTTCTCTTTGCCGTGCTGCGCGAACTCGGGCCAGTACGTCGCGACCCGTTCTTCGTAGTCGAGCCAGCCGCGGGAGTGTGCGATCGCGAGCGTCATCGCCGCGAGGCCTTTCGTGGCGGAGTAGATGAGCACCATCGTGTCCCGCTCCCACGGCTCGCCCGTCTGCTTGTTGCGGATACCGCCCCACAGGTCGACGACCTTCTCGCCATGAACGTAGGCACAGCAGGCGCCACCCAACTCGCCGCGTCGAGCAAAGTTTTCGGCAAATGCCTCGCGCACCGCCTCAAAGGCGCGACTGACGTGTCCCTCGATAGGGTGTGATGCGACCGCAAGCATGATTCCTCCTCGGTCGCCACTCGGCGGCCTTCAGCATTCCCCTCATGCGGCGTCCGTGTCCGCCGCTGGCGAGCGTTCGGCTGTCTGTGGGAAACGCATGAACCTTGCCGCGTTGTCGACGGGGATTAGCAGGCCGTCTCAGGCGGTCGCGCCGACATCCCGTCTGTGGAGTGGGGACAGTACCGGCCGGGATTCCGAATTTTCGGCGGCTATGGCGCCGAGGCGGCGTCAACCAGCCGTTTCAGCGCGCGGCCAGTGGAACACTCTCGCGTGTCGACCTGGCATCTGCCCTGCTCTCTCGTGTGGCGGACCCGAGGCGTTACGGCAATGCAGCTACCGTTCACGAAAGAGCAGTTCTTCGATCTGTTTGCCGCCTACAACGCGGCGTTGTGGCCGGTCCTCATCGGGCTGTGGATTGCGTCGGTCATGGTCAGCGGGCTGCTGCTGGTGTCGCGGCGGCCGATCAATCGCTTGATCAGTGCGCTGCTGGCGGCGCATTGGGCCTGGTCCGCGCTGGCGTATCACATCGCGTTCTTCACGCGCATCAACCCGGCCGCGTGGGTGTTCGCGGCCTTGTTCGTGACGCAGGCGGCGCTGCTGGCGTGGCATGGCATCGCACGGCAATGCCTTGAATTCTCCGCCGGCCGTTCCACCCAAGTCGTGATCGGATACGGGCTCGTTGCGTACGGACTGCTGTATCCCGTGCTGGCGCTCGTGGGCGGCCACGCGTATCCGCGAGTGCCCACGTTTGGCGTGCCCTGTCCGACGACGATCGTCACCGCCGGCTTCCTGACGCTGCTGCGCGGACGGGTTCCGCCGACGCTCGCGATCATCCCGATGGCGTGGGCGTTGATCGGCGGGTCGGGGGCGTTCTTGTTCGGAGTGCCTGCAGACGTCGGGCTGCTGGTTGCTGGGGCTGTGCTCGCTTATCGCACCTGGTCGACGAGCGCCGCCGCGCCGGCGTGAGGCAGAGCATCGGAAAGCATTGCGTAGCCATGGGAGGACGTATGCGAGTCGCCGAAGTCATGACAACACACATGCGGACGGGAGCCATTCTCGACGTCAACGATCTTCGAGGGACTGGACATGGATCGAACGTTCGGGAACCCGGGACCTTCGTCGGAAACTCGGTAGCCTGCGGCATCGACATTCGAGCCAGCCTCCTGACTTGACGTACGCATCGCTGCTCGGCAGAAGGCCGAAATCTTGCAAGTCGGCAGCAATTGGCTCGCCTTCGCTATCAAAGGAACACTGCCATGAGTTCTGCAACCGCTGAAGCACGCACTCAAGAAACCGGCTCGACCGTTCGCGACCGAGTCGCCGACGTCGCGCGGCAGGCTGCCCACGATCGTTCCGTAGGCGATGCCGTGACAGCACGGAGAGCGGACCTGATGCTCCGTTTGCCTGAAGCGTGAACGGGTGTTGAGACAGTGAGCGCGAGACGCACGCTGTACACGCTGGCGGGCGCCGTGCTCGGACTGGGCGCGCCGGCGGGCCTGCTCGGCATTCGTCTGATGCGACGCGGGCTCGGCGAGCGTTCGGTCATCGAGGAAATCCGGAACGATTCCGACACTTACGTCTACACCGCCGCCTCGACAAGCATCGTGTTCGCGCTCTTTGGCGGCGTACTCGGGCGATACGCCGACCGGCTCGCCCGACTCGCCACCACCGATCCGCTGACCGGTCTCTCGAACGCACGCGTGTTCCACGAACGGTTGCGTCAAGAGCTGGGCCGGGTGGATCGCTACCACGAGTCATTGTCACTCCTCATCCTGGATCTGGATTCGCTGAAGCACATCAACGACCATCATGGACACCCGGCGGGCGACGAGGCCCTCCGGTCGGTCGCTGGCGCCATTCGAAACGGATTGCGCGAAAGCGATCTCGGAGCACGATTGGGCGGTGACGAGTTCGGTGTGCTGGCGCCCCGCACCAACGAAGAATCCGCGGTGGTCCTTGGCGAGCGGCTGCGCGCGCTCGTGCGCACGCACGGCGGCGCCGCTTCGAACGCGGGCGCGACGGTTTCGATCGGCATTGCGTCGCTGGCGCCGTCGAGGGGCGAGCGGCCGACTCCCGGTGCGTTGATGGCGGCGGCTGACGAGGCCTTGTATCAGGCGAAGCGCGAGGGCGGAGACCGTGTGGCCGTGCGTCAGGACGGCGGCTTCGCGTCCTCGTCTTCGTGGGCTCGAAGATACTCGTGATATCGCCAGCCAGCCTGCTCAATCAGTCTGGCAAATGGATGCCATCGGGCAATTCTGCCATCGAAACGAGACCGCGAGCTCGCTCTCCGGAGTCACCGAATGACGCATGCATCAGACAGATCGCTCATGCTCAAACGCATGGGCATCGACACCTACCAGGAACCCATCGTGTACATGCAGGCCGACTGCCACGTCTGCCGCTCCGAAGGCTTCTCGGCTCAATCCCGCGTTCGTGTCACGACCGATCGCGCGTCGATCATCGCGACACTCAACGTCGTGCGTGACGGGTTTCTCGGACCACGGCAGGCCGGGCTCTCGGAGGCGGCCTGGCGGCTGCTCGAGGCGACGCCTGATCAGCAGGCGACGTTCTCGCATCCTCGGACGGTCGAGTCGCTCGGCGCGGTGAGAGGGAAGATCTTCGGGCATCCGTTCCAGGAGACGCAGTTGTTGGCCGTTCTGCAGGACATCGCGGCCGGCCAGTATGCCGACATCGACCTCTCCGCATTCTTGACCGCGTGCGCGACGGGCGGCATGAGCCTCGACGAAGTCGTGGGTTTGACCCGCGGCATGGTCCGTGTGGGCGAGTGCCTGACCTGGAATCGCACGCTCGTCGCCGACAAACACGGCGTCGGCGGTCTACCGGGCAATCGGACCACCCCGATTCTCGTGGCGATTCTCGCCGCCGCCGGCGTGTGCATTCCCAAGACTTCGTCTCGAGCGATCACGTCGCCGGCCGGCACGGCAGACGCCATGGAAACGCTCGCGCCCGTCGATCTCGACCTGGCGACCATGCGTCGCGTGGTGGAGCGCGAGGGCGGATGCATCGTGTGGGGTGGAGCGATCCGTCTCAGTCCGTGTGACGACGTGCTGATCCGGGTCGAACGCGCGCTCGATCTCGACAGCGATGCGCAACTCGTCGCATCGGTTCTGTCCAAGAAGGTCGCCGCGGGTTCGTCCCATGTGGTGATCGACATTCCAGTCGGACCGACGGCAAAGGTTCGTACGCCGCAGGCCGGCGAGATGCTGGCGCGCCTGTTCGAACGCGTCGGGCGCGAGGTGGGCCTGCACGTGCGCACCGTGCTGACCGACGGTCTGCAGCCGGTCGGGAGGGGCATCGGCCCGGCCCTCGAGGCCCGGGATGTCGTGGCGGTGACACGCAACGATCGCGATGCGCCCGACGACCTGCGGACCCGGTCGATTCTGCTCGCCGGCGAAACGCTCGAACACGCCGGCGCCTGCGCGATCGGCGAGGGGCCTGCACGCGCCCAGGCGATCCTCGACGACGGGCGGGCGTGGCGGAAACTGCAGGCGATTTGCGATGCCCAGGGCGGCATGCGAACGCCGCCAGTGGCCGCGCACCAGGTCGACGTGACGGCTCGCAGACGCGGCGTCGTCATCGGGTTCGAGAACCGGCGGCTCGCCCGCGCCGCCAAGCTGGCCGGTGCCCCGGCCGACGCCGCCGCCGGCGTCGACCTGCACGTTCGCATCGGCAGCACCGTGGACGCCGGACAGCCGCTGTTCACGCTTCACGCCGACACGCCGGGTGAACTGACCTACGCCCAGCAATATCTGGCCGCGCATCCCGACATCGTGGTGATCGCCGAGGCGCCGTGAACGGGCTCATCCTGAGGCTGCCGCAGAGCGAATCCCTTGCGCCGCGACTCGGCGCATTGGCAGAACTGCCGCTGGGCGCCGTGGAGTGGCGGCAGTTCCCAGACGGCGAAACCTATCTGCGCATCGACGCCGACTGTGCGGAGAAGCAGATCGTCATCGTCTGCACGCTCGATCGGCCGGATGACAAACTGCTGCCGCTCGTGTTCGTGGCCGATGCCGCGCGCCGGTTGGGCGCCGTTCGGATTGGTCTCGTCGCGCCGTACCTCGCCTATCTCCGTCAGGATCGCCCCTTCCGGCCGGGCGAAGCGGTCACGTCTCGGACCTTTGCCGGGCTGCTCTCGCGGTACGTGGACTGGTTGGTCACCGTCGATCCGCACCTGCACCGATACAGTGCGTTGGATCAGATTTATGCCGTGCCAAACCGAATCGTACACGCCGCACCCACGGTGGCTGAATGGATCGCCACCCACGTGGACCGTCCGCTGCTCGTCGGTCCCGACGAGGAGAGCGTGCAATGGGTGGCGGATATCGCGACCCGCGTCCGAGCACCCTTTATCGTGATGAAGAAGACGCGCCGCGGCGATCGCGCGGTCGACGTGTCGATGCCGGATGTCGGCGCGTTCCGGACGCAGACGCCCGTTGTGGTGGACGACATCGTGTCGTCGGCGCAGACGATGGTGGCGGCGGTGAGGCAGTTGGTGGCAGCCGGTCTACGTTCGCCCATCTGCGTCGGCGTGCATGCGTTGTTCTCCGCGCAAGCCGAGAAGGCGCTCCGTCTCGCCGGCGCCGCGCAGATCGTTACGACGACGTCGATCCCTCATGCGACGAACGCGATCGACATCGTCCCGCTGCTGGTGCCGCCGATTCGCGACCTCGCCGCGAACGGCTGACGGAGATTTGCCACCTGCGGCCTCATTACGCCGCGGCGCGCCGGCCGAACGCTTCGACGACCCTGTGCCATCGTCTGAAACCGTGCGCGTGACTCGTCGAGAAGTTGCCGGCCTGCAACTGTCCGCGACGGCCGTCCGGCCGGAGGCTCCAGCCGGTTGATTCGTACCCGCAGCTGAGGCATCGCAGCGACAGCCGATATCGCTCGAACTGCAGAATCGTGTCATGGCCGCGCAGGCCGCACATCATGCGACGCATGCGTTCCATTGCCCAAGTCATGGCTCTCCCCCTGTTCGGCCGGTTGGACGCGAAGCGACAACGTTCCATGCGCCGCGGCTGGCGGCATCGGCGAGCAGCCACAACCGGAGACTACGAGCCCCCAAGAGCCAGAGGGCGTGCCAATAGAACCGTTCGATGAGCGACGGGCCTCTAGTCAGCGGCATACGGCTCGTCAGTGCACCGGCAATGCCATGTCCCTGACCTTCTAATTCAGGGGTTCCGTGGCTGGAACCAGAGGCGTGCCGGAATTCCGGCGGGACGAGCGTTGCACGAGTCGGTGAGGTGTTGAGGCAGGCCAATTGCACGGACCGAGAGGAGGCGCAACGCCGCGACGGATTATCGGCACGCCGTTGCGCCCACTGCTTCCCCGGACAGGGGCCTGGTATCGGAGTGGAATGAAGATCGCCGATTGGAGGACCACATGCTCGTCAGTGAAATCATGAAGAGGCCGCCCGCCACGTGCAAAACGAGCGACAGCGTGACCGAGGCGGCGAAGATCATGCACGATCACAAGTGCGGCTTCGTGCCCGTCGTCGATCCGCACGGCGCCGTTGTCGGTGTGGTGACGGATCGGGATGTGTGCATGATCGTGGGGGACAAGAACCGAGCCATGACCCACGTGTCGGTCCAGGACGCGATGTCGCGTCCGATGTTCAGTTGCTATGGCGACGAGAACGTGAAGACGACGCTGGCGACGATGGCGAAGCGGCACGTCAGGCGCCTGCCCGTGTTGGACAAGCACGGACATCTCCAGGGCGTGCTCTCGATCGACGACATCATTCAGGCGCCGCCCCGACGCGGGTCGCCGAGCGCTGAAGACATCGTGTCCGCGTTGAAGGGGATTTGCGCGCCCCGGCCCATCGAAACCGCTTCGGTCTGAGGAATGGAGCTGTGTATGCCGGCGACATCGGCGACTCATGAATTTCTTCGAGCGGCCCACGTGGGGTACACGGTGGTGCCGCACAGACCGGCGTACACCGCACAGGAGGAGGCGGCCGCCGTCCACGTCCCGGGCCGAGACTGGGCCAAGGTCGTCGTCTGCTTCGTCGACGGCGAACCCATCGAGGCCGTTGTGCCCGCGCCGCTGGTCGTAAATCTCGACCGGCTGCTCGAGGTAACTGGCGGGAGCGTGATCCGGCTTGCCCGGGAGGACGAATTAGCGCGCCTGTACCCCGGTTGTGAACCAGGCGCGATGCCTCCCCTCGGACTCTACGGCCAGACGGTGTTTGTCGACGTGACGCTGGCGAGGGAACCCGTGCTCGCCTTCAACGCCGGCACCCACACCGAAGCGATTGGGATGCGCTGGGCGGACTTTGCGGCGAGTGTCAGACCGATTGTGGCCCGTTTCGCTGAACCACCGCTCGATCAACTGTGAGCGGGAAGCCCGCGCGAGGTCCGCGAGTGGCTCAGGTGAGAGGCGCGCTCTACTCGCCCCACAACGCCTGACCAGACCGAGGGCGTTCTTCGCAAGCGTCGACGGAATTCCGGCCATGATCTCGATAGTGTCGCGCCGCGCCGTCGCCGGTACGGCGGCGGCGACCTGAGCGGCTCCGCCACGTGATTGCCGGGTTTCCGGCACACGCCCTCGACGTGTTCGCTTCCCACCTCCGCCTCGCACCGGCAACTGCCTCGACGCCAAACAGTAACGAGAGTCGGCGCTGGTCGTGGCGATTGGCACGCCTCGTGAGAGACGTCTTTCGATTGCTTTCGTCCATGCAATTGATTCGGGAGGCTGGGAACATGAGGAAGCGTCTTCTCGCGGTTGCGACCGTGCTGCTGGTGGCAATAGCGGCAGCGGCGCAAAGTCAGACCGGGCAGATTTTCGGCAAGGCGGCGGACACATCGGGCGGCGTGCTGCCGGGCGTCACGGTGACCGCGACGAGTCCCGTGCTGCTGCAACCGTTGATCGCCGTCACGAGCGACACGGGCACTTACCAGTTTCCGCAGATCCCGATCGGCACGTATACCGTGACCTTCGAGTTGAGCGGGTTCCGGACGTCCGTGCGCGAGAACATCCGCGTCGAGATCGGGTTCAATGCGCAGGTCAACGCGGTGCTCGACATCGCAACGCTGCAGGAATCGGTGCAGGTCAGCGCGGAAAGTCCGGTCGTCGACCTGCGCGACACGGGCAAAGGCTCGCGGTTCAACCTCGAAGCGCTCCAGAGCATTCCGTCGGCGCGTGATCCGTGGGTGATCATCGAGCAGTCGGCCGGCGTCGCGATGGATCGGCAGAACGTCGGCGGCAGCGCGTCGGGCCAGCAGTCGAACTTCGTCGCGCGCGGCGCCGCCTTCAGCCAGCAGAAATGGAATCTCGACGGCGTCGACATCACCGACATGTCGGCGACTGGCGGATCGCCGATCTACTTCGACTTCGACGCACTGGAAGAGATGCAGATTTCCACCGGCGGCGCCGACGTCACGATGCAGTCGCCGGGTGTGGCCGTGAACCTCGTGACCAAGAGCGGCACCGACAAGCTGCGCGGATCGGGACGGCTGTTCGTCACCGACGAGTCGTTCCAGTCGCAGAATGTCACCGACGAGATGCGCAAGCAGGGGGCCACCACCGGGAATCCGATCCAGAACATCAAGGACTACGGCTTCGAGACGGGCGGCCCGGTGCGAACCGGACGCGCGTGGTACTGGGCCGCCGTTGGCCGGCAGAAGATCGACGTCGGCATCAACAACTTCTTCTCGCCTTCGGCCGAGTGCCAGGCGATGAAGGCGTCGCTCGCTGCCAATCCGCTGGCGGTGGCGCTCGACGATGTGCGGGGATGCCTCAGCACCGACCAGACGCTGCTGAACAACTACAACGCGAAGTTCTCGATGCAGGCGAGCAAGAGGAACCAGTTCTCGATGTTCTTCAACGCGGCGGAGAAGGTGCGCAACGCGCGCGACGCCTCGGATCTGCGTCCGATCGAAACGACCTACCGCCAGATGGGCGTCGACCGTCCGGACCTCGGATCCTCCTGGTGGAAGACCGGGATGCCGAAGAGCTACAAGTGGAGCGACCGCCACATCTTCACCGACAAGTTCCTGGTCGAGGGCTCCTTCTCGCACGTCGGGAACAATTTCGAGCTGGCGCTGCACGATCCGGCGCTGGCGACGGTGCAGCCGGGGTACGAGATCAGCACCGCTGCCTGGTCACGTTCGTATCAGGACGTCGTCTACGTCCGGCCAACCGATAGCGTCGACGTAATGGCGAACTATTTCCGACCCGGGTTGCTGGGCGGCGATCACGCGATTCGAGCGGGCCTGAAGATCCGCAACGACATCGCCCATTCGGAGAGCATGTACGGCGGCGATGGATACGCGCGATTCCGAAACGGCGCGCCGACCGAGGCGCAGTTGTACCGTCGCGGCTTGACGGAGTACGGCTTGCGCAACCGCAACGCGTACGTGCAGGACTCCTACACGCGTGGCCGAGCGACGGTCATCGCCGGCGTTCGCTTCGACTATCAGACCGACTTCGCCAACGCGGCCACCGTGGTGGCGTCGCCGTTCTACGGTCAGCCGACGTTCGCCGGCGTCTACAGCAACGTGACGTATACGGGCCAGACCTTCACCCAGCTGCCGGCGATCAGCTTTCCGGGTGCGGACGCAGGCGTCGCGTTCAAGAACTGGTCGCCGCGCGCCGGCTTCAGCTACGACCTCGATGGGATTGGACGCTCGGTTCTCAAGCTCAATTACGCGCATTATGTCGGACAGGTCGGCACCGGCGACATGTCGAGCACCTACAACACCGTGGTCTCGACCTATGTTCGCTATCCCTGGCTCGATCTCAACGGCGACAAATTCGTGCAAGCGAACGAGGTCGTGCTGACCAATGCGCCACTGAGCTGGACCACCGGCTACGATTACACGAGTCCAGCGAAGACCACGACCAGCGGCACGGTCGATCCAGACCTGAGCGTTGACACGACGGACGAAGTCATCGTCAGCCTGGATCGGCAGCTCGCGTCGCAGTTCGCCGTCGGCGCCAGCTACATCTGGAGGCGCTACGGCAACTTCCGGAACAACGACTTGCTGAACTGGGATGTGAGCAACTGGACCACGGCCCAGATGACGCCGGATCCATCGTCATGCCCGGTGGGCGCGAGCTGCCCGCGGGTGACCTACTACGTTCCCACCAGCCAGATACCGGTGGCGTACATCTACACGAACGTGCAGGACTTCTGGCGCGGCTATCAGGGACTGGAGCTCACCGCACGCAAGCGCTTCAGCAACAGCTGGCAACTGAACGCCAGCTACACCTACAACGACGCGCCGGTCCATTTCGAGTCGCCGCTCGGGTACGTCTACCAGTCGTCGAACAGCGATCCAACGAACATCGAGTCGAGCCTGAACGGTGCCCAGTACGCGCCGGAATCGACGTCGAGCGGCCTCGGCAACGTGTACGTGAATGCACGATGGATCGCGAGAGTGTCGGGATCGTGGACGCTTCCGTTCTGGAAGATCAACGTCGCCGCCTTCTACAACACGCGCCAGGGCTATCCGTATGTGCGATCGGTGCTGACGGCGACACGGCCGTTCAGCGCGGGCACGTCGAATGTCTACATCGATCGCCGCGGCGACCAACGGCTGCCGACGTTCCAGACCCTCGACGTTCACGCGGACCGGACGGTGACGGTCTTCAATCGGACGAAAGTGGTCCTCGGCCTGGACGTCTTCCAGGCGCTCAACGTGAACACCGTCTTGTCCGAGCGCGGCACGCAGAACGCCTCGAACGCCAATACGATCAGTTCGATCGCGGCGCCGCGCGTCCTGAGGTTCGGAGCGCGGTTCGCGTTCTGATCGGTCGGCAGCTCACGAGAAAGGAGACGCCGCACGGCCGGCCCGGGCCGTGCGGCGTTGTCGCTGTACGATTCGATGTCGACAGCAGACTGGGTGCTGACCGTCACAACTGAGACTCGTTCTCACTACCTGCCGCAGCTTGGTGTCCCGCACGCGTTTGTCTTAGCATCGTTCGCCTACCTTGCGCGGACTCTGCCGAATGCATGTGAGAGACCTGCTGATCATTCTGTTCATCGCGACATTCGCCGGGCCGGACGCGATGGTCACTGCGCAAACCACCGCAGGTCGAGCACCTGTGGCCAGTACATTGAAGCTCGAGACCGGCAAGCAGATCTACGACAGCGGCTGTGTGGCTTGTCACGGGCCGGACGGGAGCGGGCAGTCACGCGACCTCGCGGGCTTTGAGCCGCCGCCCACATTTCCGGATTTCAGTGACTGCCGCACATCCACGGTGGAGCCGGACAGCCAGTGGCGCGCGATCATCTCCAACGGGGGCCCGGTACGAGGTTTCTCTGAGATCATGCCGGCGTTCAGGGACCAGCTCACTCCAGACCAGATTGGCAAAGTGATCGATCACGTTCGCAGCCTGTGTACCGAGGACGCCTGGCCCCGGGGCAACTTGAATCTTCCGCGTCCGCTGATCACGGAAAAGGCGTTTCCGGAAAACGAGACGGTGATCGAAGGCTCGATCAACGCCCACGGAACGGTCGCCACAACCGTCATTTACGAGAAGCGTATCGGCGCCTCCGCGATGATCGAAGCGCTGGTGCCGTTCGATTTCACACACGACAGCGGCACCTGGAGTACGGCGTTGGGAGACCTCGCGCTCGGCTACAAGCAGACGCTGTTTCACAATCTGAGGCGCGGATCGATATTCAGCGTGGGCGGCGAGCTGATCGCGCCGACCGGCGACACCAGCCTGGGTACCGGCGGGGAGTCCACGGTCTTCGAAGGGTTCGCGGCCTTCGGGCAGCTTCTCGCCGGCAGCAGCTTCTTGCAGGTACAGACCGGCGTCGAACTGCCCGCACATCCTGACAAGCTGCCCAAGGCCTATTACCTGCGGGCAGCCATCGGCAAGACGTTCGCCATGGACGGCGGGCACGGACGCCGGTGGTCGCCGATGGTGGAGGTCATCGTCGATCGCGATCTCGTCGACGGCGCATCGACGAACGTGGACGTGGCGCCGGAAATCCAGATCCCGATCAACAAGCGCATGCATCTTCTCGGCAGTGTCGGCATCCGGATTCCGGCAAACAACAGGACGGATCGGCCAAAGCGGCTGATGTTCTATGTGCTGTGGGATTGGATGGACGGCGGTCTGACGGACGGATGGTAAAGGCACACCGCATGCTGAAGAGCCTCCTAGCGGGCGTCGTCGTGTTGGCGCTGGTCACGATCGCCACAGCGCGAGCGCAACTGCAGCAGCCCGGGCCGCCGGACGGCGCCGCCTCCGCGAGCATCTCCCGCAGCCACGGTTACGGCGCGCATTTTCAGACCTCGGATCGCTGCGTCGCCTGTCACAACGGGATCACGACCCCGACCGGCGAGGACGTCTCGATCGGCGTCGACTGGCGAACCAGCATGATGGCCAATGCGGGGCGCGATCCCTACTGGATGGCCGCTGTGCGGCGCGAAATGATCGACCACCCCACCGCTTCGAAGCTCATCGAGGACGAATGCACCATCTGCCACATGCCGATGATGCGGTACGAAGCGCAGCTGGCCGGCCGCCGCGGAGAGGCCTTCGCACACCTTCCGCCCGATCCGGGCAAGCTGGCCGACCGGCTGGCGGACGATGGGGTTTCCTGTTCGGTGTGTCATCAGATCACCGACGAGAATCTGGGCCGGCGTGACAGCTTCGTCGGGGGCTTCAAGATCGATGAGAAGGCCACTCCTGGCAACCGTCGCGTGTATGGCCCGTTCGAGATCGACAAGGGCCGCACCACCATCATGAAATCCTCGTCCGCCTTCCAACCGACCGAGGGCAAGCACATTCAGTCCTCGGAGCTCTGCGCGACCTGCCACACGTTGCTGACGCAGGCCCTCGACGCCCAGGGCAAGGTGATCGGCGAGCTCCCGGAGCAGGTCCCATATCAAGAGTGGCTGCACAGCGACTACAAGAACACGCGGAGCTGCCAGGCCTGCCACATGCCGGAGGTGCCTGTGGACGTGCCGATCACCTCCGTGTTCGGCGAGCCCCGGTCCGGTGTCTCACGACATACGTTCCTTGGCGGCAATTTCTTCATGCAGCGGATGCTGAATCGCTTTCGCAACGACCTCGCCGTCGCCGCGCCGCCGCGTGAAATGGATGCCGCCGCGAACCGCACGATTGCGCATCTGCAATCCGAGTCGGCCAAGGTGTCGGTCAGCGGCCTCGAGGTTCGCAACGGCCGTCTCGACGTCGACATCTCGGTGGAGAACCTCGGCGGCCACAAGCTGCCGACCGCCTACCCGTCCCGTCGCGTGTGGATGCACGTGACGGTGCGCGATCGCGGCGGGAACATCGTCTTCGAGTCCGGGGCTTTGCGCCCAGACGGGTCCATCCAAGGCAACGACAACGACGACGACCCCGTCCGCTTCGAGCCGCACTACAGGGAGATCACGGGCGCGAACGAGGTGCAGATCTACGAGGCGGTCATGGTGGGCCAGGACGGGATTCCGACCACCGGTTTGCTGACGGCGTTGCGCTACGTCAAGGACAATCGGCTTTTGCCGCACGGCTTCGACAAGCGAACGGCGGACACAGACGTAGCCGTTCACGGAGACGCGAACGAGGATGCGGACTTTCTGGGCGGAGGCGATCGGATCCGGTACTCGGTGCCCGTGGGCAGTGCGCAGGGCCCGTTTCAAGTGCAAGCCAAGTTGTGGTATCAGCCGATCGCCTACCGCTGGGCCATGAATCTCAAGAAGTACGACGCGATGGAGCCCCGGCGTTTCGTCGGCTATTACGAGGCGATGGCGTCCGGGTCCGGCGTCGTGTTGGCGCACGCAGGATTGACACAATAGCGCCGCGGACTATCCGACGCTTCGGCCGCCAAACAGCCTGGCCACGAGGATCGCAGCCATGTCAACTCTACGGTTGAGACAGGGCGAGACAGTCCAAGCCATCCTTCGAAGCCCCCGCATTACGGGAGGTTCGCGCTCAATGCCGCCTCGCGGAGCACGTCAGCGGAATGGTGCAAACGCTGCCGCTCATCCGCGCTGATCTCCGGTTCGAGGACCTCGGCGGCTCCTCGAGTGCCGACAACGGTGGGCAATGATAGCGCCACGTCCGTGAGTCCGAGTGCGCCTTCCTGCTTGCGAGAGACAGTGAGCACACGTCGCTCGTCTCGAAGAATGCACCGCAGCAGATCAGCAGTGACCAGGCCGATTGCGTGATTTGTCGCACCCTTCCGACGGATGATTTCGTGGGCAGCTCTCCGCACTTCATCAGCCACTGCAGTCTCACGTGGTCGATCCCACCCGACCCACGTTCTCAGCGGAACGCCTCCAACCCGCGCCGTCGTCCACAGCACGACCTCCGAATCGCCATGTTCGCCGACGACGTGAGCGTGAATGGAGTGCGGATCGACATGGATGACATGACCGATGACCTGCTTGAGACGTGCCGTGTCGAGCATGGTCCCGGTCCCGATGACACGTGCGGCCGGCAACCCGGAAACCTCGGTCATTCGTTGGGTGAGGACGTCGACTGGGTTGCTGACGACGACAACCGTGCCGCGAGCGCGGGTGAGTCGCTTGCCGATATCGCCGATCAGGGTTGCATTCTCGCGGAGCAGGTCCAACCGGGATTCGCCGGGTCGACCGCCTCGGCCGGCGGCAATGACGATAACGTCAGCGTCGGACCATATCCTCGATATCCGCTGTACGGACGAGGGCGGGCGGGTAGAACGAGGCTCCATGGGCCAGGTCCATGGTCTCACCCTCGGCGACGGGTTCGCGCACATCGTAGAGGAGCAGTTCGTCCGCCACACCCAAGTGCAGCGTGGAGATCGCCACACTCGACCCAACCCAACCCGTGCCGATGATCGCGACTCTTCTCTTCATCCCTCCGATCTTGGATCGGGCGAGCTACAAGTCGCTAGCCCCGGCGGTGGACGAGATCTGGCAGCGGCACTCCGGCCTGAATGCGCGAGCTTTCCTAGAGAGCTGAGCACATAAAGTCACGCGGCCTCAGGGAGCCGGGCAATCCGCTGGAGATTCGCGACGACGGCAATGCGTCGGACATCGAGTGTGTTCTTACGGATGCCTTTATAACGCGCCTTCGGTCCTTGCAGGTGCTCGACGCGGGCGAGTGAGTGTTCGATGGTCGTCCGCTGACGAAGGTGAGTCCGGCCGTCCGGTTGCTGCTGGTGCGCACGGAGCGATTGGAGCAGCGCTTCCTGCGGGTGAATCGCGATGGAGCGTCCGCCGCGAGCGGTCGAGCAGTCCGCGCGGAGTGCGCAGGGATGGCAGACCGCAGCCGGGAAGTGAACGGTCGCGGCACCGGGGACGATCGCGGCGGTCTGATGCGCGGGACACGTGACGCGCGCCTCGGCGAGGTCGATCGCAAACGCCGACTTCGGAAAGCGGCCCCGATTGGTACTCGTCCACGCTTTGGCGCGAATCGCGACGCCGCGCGCGTGCAGGGGGCCAATGGCGGGACTGCCCAGATAGCCGCGATCGATCAGCAATTCGGCGAGCGGTCCGTACCGGGCGAGGTCTGGCGTCAGCAACGCCAGCGCCTCGTGCTCCGGTTCGTTGGCGGGTCGGACAATCGCGCCGACAATCACATCGGCGTCCACCAGTTTGATGACGTGGCGCTTGTACCCGGTGAAGAGCCGCGTCCGCGTCTTGCGGCCATGACGCATTTCGGGATCGCCCAGCGACGGCATGCGCTCGGCGGCGACGCCGCGCCGAATGCGACGGTGCCCCGTCGTCGGATCGGGTTCCAGATCTTGCGTCAAGACCCGCCGCAGTGCCGCTAATGCGGTCTGGACGGGCGGCGCGTCGGCGACCGGGACCTGCCGCGTCACCCACTGCTCCAAGCGGTCGACCTCGCTCAACAATCGGGCGAGCGCCTCGGCTTGCGCGGCGGGATCGCTCCAGTCGATGTCCAGCGCCGCCTTGAGGCTCCTGGTACCCAGCAACGTGACCCCGGCGTCGCGGAGCACTTGGTCACGGGAGATCTGCAGCGTCTTGGCAGCGCAGGTCGCGACCGTCCGCAAGGCGCGGCCGATCAGATTCCAGGTGTCTTCGACCCGACCGGCGCCGATGAGGGGCGAGGAATCGAGCGCGGCCCGCAACGCTTGCCAGCCGAATCGACCCGTCTGCTTCGCTAACGCCACCGTCCGATCCAGCAGCTTCTGATCGAGATCATTCGCAATCATCCGCGCCCGGAATTTCACCAGCGCGCCTTGGGAGAACGGCGCGGCGCTGGCCCCGAGACACCCGAGGGCCAACTGCCACCGCTGGTCGACCTGCGCCGTGACGACGGCCTCGGCATCGCCAACTTGATCGTAGGCCTGCAGCAACGTCACCATCGCCAGGAGCGCCGGCGGCAACGGGGCCACCCCGCGCGGCTGATAGGCGGCGGCCAACTCCGCCTCGAACGCCTCATCGAAGAGCTCCGCGCGGATCTCACGCAAGAACACGTAGAACTTGCCAATGCGGTGGAGTTTGTCTGCCACCTGCTGCTCGGCGGCGCTCATTTTCGTCGGGACCTGCCAGCGAATCGGTGTGGGCATGCGCCCATCAGATCACAAGCCGATCGCCGTGTCGATCCCCCCGCGGCCGCGCACCGCAATTTACGTGATCAGCTCTCTAGAGCGCCTGCCTCGCGCGATCGAGCACGGTCTGCCAGTCCACCGGCACGGTGTGAAAGACGATCGCGGCCTGGTCGGCCTCGACCTTCAGCCGATAGGCCCGGTAATCGGTTTCTCCGGTGATCGCGTCGAGCACGATCGGCACGAAGAATGCCTGGTCGGGGCCGATCATCTTCCCGGTGCCGTAATCAGTAACGAAGATCGGTCCGGTCTCGTCCGGATGCGCGACGAGGTATTTCGCCATGCAGCCTGGCGCCTTGAACTTTTCGACGAATCCCGTGACGCGCTCCGCGGCCAGGTTCGTGTCGACGATCGTCCGGCGGCATCGGAAACACTGGTCGCCGGAGTTGATCTTTACGGGGGAAACCGTGGCACACGCGATCGCCGCGACGGTGATCACGGCGCTGCACAAGCCGGCTGTTCTGCTCATGATGCCCTCCCAGTCCACGACGCCGGCACCGCAAGCGCGATGCCACCGGCCAGTGCGCACGTTTAGCAATGAACTGACGCGATCAGTGACGGCGCTGCCGGCTTTCCGGCACCGACCGCGTCGCAGCGCCGACCAGCCAGGTAGACGAAGCGATTGGGAGGGGCGCCGCGGTCGTCCGGCGCCCACCGCTGCAGAAAGAGCCTGGTTCTTCGGACCTGGAATGCGGTCCGAGCGTTCGAGCCGCTTTATCTATTCGGTGCCGGTCCGGTTGTCCTGATGAGCGCCCGATGGCCGATTGCCCTGCTGCGGACTGCTGGGGCGCTCGGCCACGTACCTGATCTGCTTCAGCATCATGCCC
This sequence comes from uncultured Acidobacteriota bacterium, assembly GCA_963770995.1. GTDB lineage: Bacteria > Acidobacteriota > Vicinamibacteria > Vicinamibacterales > CAVVIG01 > CAVSWN01. The sequence continues at coordinate 639,765 of CAVYRS010000002.1, forward strand.
TGCGTCGGCAGTTCGGTCGCGCCGGCCGGGAACGTGTTGACCTGCAGCATGAACGCGGTGATGTCGGCGTTCTGCTGCCCGCTCAACTGCCCTTCCTTGCCGATCGGCATCGTCGCTCGATTCCGCTCGAACAGATCGCCGACGGTTTGACCGTCGTAGTTCGCCGAAAAGGCCGGGCCGACCAGAGCCGGCGCCATACTGCCGCCGGCTCCGGACGGTCCGTGACACTGGGCGCATTCGCGGTCGAACAGCTCGGCACCGCGTGTGGCCTGCGCCTCGGTGTACACCCCATCCCAGGTCGAGCGTGTGCCCTGCGCCAGCGGCGCCGACCACAGGCCACCTATCACCAGTCCTGCAACGAACGCCGCGGTTACGTGTCTCGCGCGCATGGTTCCCTCCACGAAGCAAAATCTCGCTCGTGGTGAGCCTGTCGAACCACGAGCCCGGCGCTCGTCAGAGCGAGCCGCTCATCCTTCGACAAGCTCAGGATGAGCGGTGAGTCGAGGGCTCAGGACGAGCGATGCCACTCCTAACGCGACGCGTCCGTCGTCGGCCGCGGGATTTCGCTCTGGGGCAACGCGAAGGCGATGTACTCGCTGGTGTACGTCCCGCCGCCGACCGCGACGATGATGTACTGCCGCCCATCCAGCATGTAGGTCATCGGATCCCCGCTCTGCGCCGCCGGCATCCACACCGCGCCGACTTCCTTGCCCGTTTGCTGGTCGTACGCGCGCAGCATCGCGCCCCGCGGCCGATCCGGCGGCGCCGTCACCTGCGGGTCGCCGCAGATGACCAGCGACTTGGTGAGGACCACCCCGACGATGCCGGCCTGGCCGGTCTTCGGGATGTTCAGGCCCTTGAGCAGCGGACTGTTGCGGACTGCGTCGGGCGTATCGCCGTGCGGCACCTGCCACTTCATCGTGCCGGTGTGCATGTCGAGCGCCGTCATCACGCCGTACGGCGGCTTGATGATCGGAAGGCCGCCGAGGCCGTCGGTCAGCGCGTTCGCGCCGCGCCCGCCGCGCCCGCCGCCGCCAGCCGCGGCCCCACTGGCTCCCCGTCCACCGCCGGCCGCAGGCGCCTGGTTCTGACGCGCGTAGCCGCTGGTCGAGGGTGCCTCGAAGTCAGGCGTGCCAAAGCCCGGCGCTTCCCAGATGGCGATGTGGTTCGGCGTGTGCTTTTCAGGTTTGATGCTCTCGAAGTACTCCGGCGAGAGGCTCGCGCCCGAAATCGCGGAGTTGTTCGCCTGCGTGTAGAAGATACCGGTCTCGGGATTGAACGACGAGCCTGGCCAGTTCACGCCGCCCATCGTGTTGCCGACCAGAATCGTGCCGAGCCACTTCTCGCTCGGAATGACATACGGCACGAACGGCATCTCCTCCCACCGGTACTTCTTCAGGTTCTCCAGGGCCTTCGCGCGCAGCTCCGGCGTGAAGTCGATCACGTCGTCTTTCGCCAGGTAGTTGCGCGAGAAGGTCGGCGGCTTGGTGGGGAACGGTTGCGTCGGCCACGATTTCTCACCCGGCACGTCGGACTGCGGCACGGGTTTCTCGACGATCGGCCAGATCGGCTCGCCGGTGATGCGGTCGAACGTGTAGAGCCAACCCTGCTTGCTCGGCTGTCCGATGATCTTGCGCGGCTTGCCGTCGATCGTCACGTCCATCAGCAGCGGCGCCCCCGGCAAGTCCAAGTCCCACAGGCCGTGGTGGACGACCTGGAAGTGCCACTTCCGCTTGCCCGTCTTCAGATCGACCGCGACCACGCTCTCGGCAAAGAGCCCGGCCCCGGGCCTGTTGCCGCCGTACGCGTCGATCGTCCCTGATTCAACGGGCAGATACACGAGTCCGGCTTCCGGGTCGGCCGACATCTCGGTCCACACGCCGGTGTTGCCGGTCCAGTTCCAGGAACCGTTCTCCCACGTCTCGTGACCGAACTCGCCGGGGCCGGGCATCGTGTTGAAGCGCCACAACTGCTTGCCGGTGCGCACGTCATAGGCGCGCACGAGGCCCTTCGAGTTGTTCGTGTATTCGTAGCGCAGACCCTCGGCCATCGCCGACTGGACGATGACCATGTCGTTGACGACGAGGGGCGTCGAGTTGGTGCCGATTTCACCTTCGTCGAGCGGGATCTGCACCTGCTGCCACTTGCCGTTGATGAGCTTGCCGTAGACCACGCCTTCCTTGAGGTCGACCACGCCGTTCTTGCCGAAGGTCGAGATCGGCTGGCCGGTCTTCGCGTTCAGCTGTACCAGGCGGTAGCCGATCGTCACGTAGATGATCCGATCGTCGCCCGTGCCGTCGGTCCAGTACGACAGCCCGCGGCCGGAGAGGACGCGCGGTGCCATTTGCGCGCGCCTGCCCTCGTCCATGCTGTACACCCACTTCTGCTCGCCGGTTCTCGCGTCGAGCGCCACCACCGCGCGGCGCGTGCCGGCCATGGCGTAGAGGGTGCCCTTGATCATCAGGGGCGTGCCCTCGAGCTTGTACTCGAGTCGCGGACCAAGGTTGTCCGTTTTGAAGTGCCACGCAACTTCGAGCTTGTTGAAGTTCGAGGCGTTGATCTGATCGAGTGGCATGTAGCGGCTGCCCTTGATGTCGCTGCTGTAGTGGGCCCACTCGCCGTTCTCCTTGCTCGGAAAGCCCGAGGCACTCTGCCCCGACAGCCGCGGCGAGAATGCGAGGAGCGCGGCGAATGCGAACGCGAGGACAAGAAGCGCGACGCCAATCGGACGGAATGTTCGCAGCATGGTGACTCCTTTGCGGACGGCTCTCTCTTGCCGGCGGCACGAGTGCAAGAGGCGAACCCGACGAGATGTCGTCGCATTGCCGGAATGCCGCGAGAAAATGGGGGAAATGCCGTTGATTCTGCCGGCAATCCGGCACTATGACGCTCTTTCGTCGGTACGCGCGTTGCGACCTCGCGGGCCACCCACCAGAGGAGGGGTCCATATGCGACGAAGGGAACGAGGCTTACTGCAGGCGTTCGTCGTGACAACGTGCTGCATCGCGTTCGTCACCAGCCTGCAGGCGCAGTCATTCCAGGGCGGCGTGCGGGGCACCGTCAAAGACTCCGGCGGTGTGATTCCCGGCGTGCCCCTCACACTCGTCAACGAGCAGACGAACGTGCCGCGCGAGACGGTCACCAACGAGGTCGGCGAGTACTCGTTTCCGGCCCTCGACCCCGGGTCGTACACGATTCGCGCGACGCTGTCGGGATTCCGCACCTTCGAGCGGAAAGGCGTCGCCGTCGGGACGCAGCAATTCGTCGCGCTCGACATCCTGCTGGAGGTCGGTACGCTCGAGGAAACGATCACGGTCACCGGTGAGTCGCCGCTGATCGAGACCACCAACGCCTCCACCGGTGGCGTTCTCGACTCACAGGCGCTGCAGTCGATTCCCACAGCCGGGCGCAGCGTCTTCCTGATGGCCAATCTCGAACCAACCGTTCAGACGAGCGGCAACGCTCACTGGAACCGGATGCAGGACCAGGTGGGCAACTCGGCGATGTCGATGGGTGGCGGCGCCGTGCGCGCGAACAACTACCTGATCGACGGCTTTCCGGTGACCGACCTGCAGAACCGAGCGTCAACCAATCCGAGCATCGAGGCGGTGCAGGACATGAAAGTGCAGGTCCACACCTACGACTCGGAGATGGGCCGGACCGGCGGCGGTGTGATGAACATGTCGGCCAAGTCGGGCGGCAACGAGTTCCGGGGCTCCGCGTATGGCGTGCTCCGTCCGGAGTCGCTGGTCAGCCAGTTGCTGATCCCGAAGCTGCTGAAACAACCCAACGTCCCCGAGTACTGGCGCGACGGCGGCTGGGGCGGCGGCGGGCCAATCGTGAAGAACAAGACGTTCTTCTGGTTCGCCGGCGAGAAGTACGTCGACAACCAGCCGCAGCAGAGCACGTTTCTGGTTCCGACGAAGGCGGAGCTGGCGGGAAATTTCGCCGGCGTGACGCGCAGCGGACAACAGGTCACGATCAGGGACCCGCTCACCGGCCAGGCGTTCCCGAACAACCAGATTCCGGCCGATCGCCTGAATCCCGTCGGCGTGAAGCTCGCCGGCTATCTGCCGCCGGCTGACACGCAGATCGACAACGGCCAGTCGAACTTCAGCATGACCGATCTGCTTCCCAACCGGGCGAATCAGATGACGTTGAAGGTGGATCATCACTTCAACCAGGCGGCTGCGCTGAGCGGCTTCCTGCTGCGGCAGGTGACGCACGAAGCCAGCACGAACTACAACCCGGTGAACGATTTCGTCGGCGGCAGCTATCAACTCGACCGCGTGATCAAGACCTTCGTCCTCAACAACACGTACGTCGTGAACTCGTCGACGGTGCTGGCGCTGCGCGCCGGCTACAACCATTTCGACGACAACTACAACTTGAACGACCGCGACGGCAATCCGCTGGACTTCAACGTGTCGTCGCTCGGGTGGCCATCGTCGCTGACCACCCAGATGTCGGATACGAACCGGTTCCCGACCATGAGCATCACCGGGTACAAGGGTTCCGGCTGGACGAATCGGCAGGCCAACGGCTACTACCAGTACGGGATCAACGGGACGCTCACCAAGCTGACCGGAACGCACAACGTGAAGGTCGGAGGCGACTATCGGATTCTGGGCGCGACCTCGCTCAACTACGGCGCGTCGACCGGCACCTTCACATTCACGGGCACCTACAGCGGGAACGCCCTGGCGGACCTCCTCCTCGGGTACCCGCAGAGCGGCAACGTGCCGCTGAATACGCAGCTCGATGGCTTCGTGCGCTACTACAGCGGCTACCTGCAGGACGACTGGCGCGTGACCAACCGCCTGACGATCAACTACGGCATCCGTCTCGAGCGCGAGACCGGGATGATGGAGCGCGACAACCAGTTCACGGTCAACTTCGATCAAACCGCCGTCAATCCGCTGAACAACAGGGTCGCGTTCAAGGACCCGCTGACCGGCCAGTCACGACAGATTCTCGGCGGTCTCGTGTTCGCGGGCGTGAATGGCGCGCCTACGATGCAGGGCAAACAGCCCGCAGTCAAGCCGGCGCCGCGCGCCGGCGCCGTGTACAGCTTCAACGACAAGACGGTGCTGCGCGGCGGCTGGGGCCTGTACTTCGCGCCTTGGAACTACCCGGCGGCCGGCACCACCGGATGGGGACAGATCGGCTACTCGGCCACCACGAACGTCCAGCAGCCGACCACCAACCCGACGATCAGCATGAGCAGTCCCTTCCCGGGCGGTCTCGTGCAGCCCTCCGGCAACACGTTGGGCCTCCTCACGGGAACGGGCGGCGACATCTTCTTCATCGATCCGAACAAGGGAGCGCCGCGGGTCCAGCAGTACTCGGTCGATCTCCAGCGCGAGCTGCCGGGCGGCGTCAACCTCAGCGTTGGCTATACCGGCGCGCGCGGCGCCAATCTCGATTGGAAATCGTCGATCAACATCAACCAGATCGATCCGAAGTACCAGAGTCTGTTGACGACGACCTCGACGCTGGTGCCGAATCCGTTCTTCGGTGTTTCGCAGGCGGGTCCGTTCGCGACCCGGAGCACGATCGAGATCGGACAGCTTCTGCGGCCGTTCCCGCAGTTCGGCAACGTCAACATGCAGCAGTCGACGGGCGCCCACTCCCTGTATCACGCGGCCATCTTCCAGCTGCGCAAGCGGGTCACCGGCGTGTGGGGAGGGAGCTTCAGCTATACCTTCAGCCGGCTGAATGACAACCAGTTCGGCGAGAGCAACTACTACTCGAGCAACCCGGGGCTCCAGAACAATTACGCCGTCATCCCGGGCTCACCGTACTACGATCCCGAACAGCTGTACGGTCGCGCGCTGCTCGACTCGCCGCACAAGCTCGTCATCGCACCCACCGTGACGCTGCCCTTCGGCCACGGCAAGAAGTTCCTGGCCGACTCAACAGCTGGCGATCTGCTGCTGGGCGGCTGGTCGATCACGCCGGTCATCACGCTGCAGAGCGGGTTCCCGATCGGCGTCACGCAGAACGTGACGACGACGCAGTTCCTCTACGGCGGAACGCTGCGGCCGAACCTCGTCCCGGGCCAGGACTTCCTCACCCCTGGCGACATCACGGATCGCATTTCGGCCAACGTCGCCGACAACCTGTACTTCAACAAGGGGGCATTTGCCGCGTCACCACTGAATCGCTTCGGCAACGCGCCGCGGATGCTGCCCGGCGTGCTCTCGCCGTGGCGTAACAACGTCGATCTCGGCGTCAGCAAACAGATCACGACCGGCGGACGGACGTCGGCGTCCATCCGCCTCGAAGTGCTGAACATGTTCAACATCGTGCAGTGGGCCGCACCGGCGAGCTCCGCCTTCGGCAATTCGTCATTCGGACAGATCAACAACCAGGCGAACAACATGCGCATGGTGCAGTTCACGTTCCGATTCCAGTTCTGAGGCGTCCATGGATCCGATCGCACCCGGTGCAGCGCTGCCGCTGGGCCGTTCCGACGCTCGACCTACCGCTACCCAACTGGCTCGACGCCTGGGACAAGCCGTGGAGCTGCTGGCGCGACGCCGCGCCGAGAGCGCTCGAATCGACAGCGGAATGCCTGGCGTGCCCGCGATGGGAGGCGCGGGCGGAGCCCGGCGAGCACTGGGTGTTCGCGCAGCTGGGTCTTTGAAGCACGGCGACGGCGCGCGTCAGGCCTGAGTCGCTCCTGATGCGCTTGGCGCGCGCCGTGAATATCGGCTCGGGGCTAGCGGCGTGACGTACCGCGCCTGCTGAGTGAAACTCGGCACGCACGCGGCCTGGGACGCGGGGCGAACCCGCCATTACGCGTGTCGCTGGGGGCGGTCGAACGGCCGGCGGATCAAGCGGGGCGCGACGATGAGAGCAGTGCCGTAGAGCGCCAGCGCGATGAACAGCGTCGAAGGCCTCGAGTACCGGAAATCCTCAGCGACGAGCTTGAGCCCGCCAGCGACGAGCACCGGGTACACCAGGTGCGCCGACTCCCTGACGCGATCGAAGCGGCCGAGCCAGGCCAGCAGGAGCGCGGCGGTCGCCAGCACCGTCGTGCGAATGGTCGCGACGACCCCGGCGTTCGCGCCGACACCCGGCGCGCCGGAGAGGAGTGCGGTCAGCAGCACGACAGTCGCGCCTCCGAGCGACCAGGCTAGAACGACGATGATGACCAGGCGCGGCAGCCGGGAGTACGCGCCCCACGTCTCTGCCTGCTGCGACATGGGGACGAGCCAGCAGACGACCGCGGCCGACAAAACCACGAGCGCCGCAGGCGTGAGCGGCGGCCACGCAGCGGCCACCGGCGCCAGAAACGCGTAGGCTGCCGACGACAGCAGCCCGCTCTGCCGCGCCGCGATGAACAGGTAACCCGCGGCGTGCAGATTGAGCGCAATGTGCCGCACGCGCCAGGCCACCCAGGACGAGAGAATGGCGAGCACCGCAAACGTCGCGGCCGCCATGTCGTGCCGGAGCATCAAATCGGCGCTGACCACGACGAGAACGAAGGCGAGCGACGTGTAGAAGTAGAAGTTGCGGTGCAGCCCCTGACGCCGGGCGACGAACGTGAACGCGACGCCATAACATGCGATCCCGGCGGCCAGATTGATCGCCGCCAGCGATCGCTCGCCGGCGCCCGTGACCCCGGCGACGTACACCGCTCCGCCAAAGCCCACAATCAGGGCCACCGCCGTCTGAACGATCTCGAACGGGATCACGTCGCGGCCTCGAATCAGCGTTCGGACAACGATCGTGAACAGGTACCCGGTGAGCAGCAGCAACTGGACTGCGATGACGGCCAGGGGCGGATCCGACTGGTTGTGTGACGAAATCCGCAGGGACAGGGCGAACACGCTGAGATCGGCAGCGAACGCCGCGGGCCATCGCAGGAACCGCCAGTAGAGCGGAAGATAGCCGAGCCACAGCGTCGCGACGCCCAGTCCGATCAGGTACACGGCAAACGGCAGGACGAATCCGGTCGCGCCCATCATCATCATCGAGGTCGTGACGGCGGGCAGCACGACGACCCACGCCACGCTTTCCAAACGGTGGCGTACCGCCACCGCGAGCGTGGCGGCGGTCAGCACCGCCATCACGACGACGGTTGCTTCGGTGCCGAGCAGCTTGAAACGAGTGGCTGCCTCCCACAGCAAGGGGAAGCCGATCATCGACGCCACGGCGGCGTGGAACGCGGCGCTCAGGGGGCGGCTCCCGGCCGCCGCCCGGTCCGCCATCACGATCCAGGCGATCGCGTATAGAAGACCGCACGCGACCCCGAGTGGCGGGCGAAGCACCGCGCCCTCGGTCAGCGCGCGCAGGAAGTACGCGCCGCCAAGCGCGACGAACGTGCGGCCGACGTACGACATCACCGTGACGAGATCGTGGCGGGGGCGCGCCGCCGGCGCCGCGCCGGCGCGCTCCTCGTCCGGCAATCCGTGGCGGGCAGAACTCGCGTCGTGGCCTGCGGCGATCATCGCCGCGAGGCTGGATTCGAGCACCGAGAGGCGGCGCTCCATCCGCTCGACCGAGCGCTGCAATTCCCCGATCGCCGTTTCAGCGCGGCCGAGACGTTCGTCATTGCCCACGACGTCAGGCCTCGATCAGGACGGCTCGGCCACAGGCGCAGCGGCGTCGGGCCACGGGGGAAGAATGCGCGTGAGGACGAAGAGGATGACGAGCGGCAGAATGAGCAGCGAGGATCTGCGTGACCGATCGATCGAGCGCCTGTTGAAGCTCGCGGAGCCGATCGTCCCGCTGACGGGCCGCGTTGGCGCGAAACGTGTCGATTCGCGCGCGCGCGCGGGCGGCATCGACAGCGGCCCGGGCGGTCTCGTCCTCCAACACTAGCCGTTCCAGGTCCGAGTGCATACGTCCGGCCTGTCCCTCACCGGTGCCGGCTGCGCATCGATCACCTCCCGCCTGCCGCTGCAAGACCCAAATCGAACGCCCGTCTGTTGATCTCCAGGAGCTCGGGCTCTTCCGAAAACGCTTGGCCAATCACCGTGCGGAAGGTGGCCGGCGGGAACAGTTCCGTCGCGCCGGCCATGGCGCCGAGCGCGACGAGGTTCTTCACCATCGCCGATCCGAGGTCCTTCGCGATGGCCGTCGCAGCCACCGGTAGCACTCGGACACCAGGTCGAACCCGCGGCGGCTCCGTGGTCACGGAGCTGTCGCAAATCACGATGCCCTCGTCCACGACCGCCGGTCCGAAGAGGGCGAGGCTCGGCGCGTTGAACGCCACGAGCACCTGCGGCGCGGCGGCTGCCGGCGCCAGGACTTCTGACTCGGCAATGCGGACATCCGCGTACGACGTCCCGCCGCGCGATTCGGGCCCGTAGCTGGGAATGTGCGTGGCATCGAATCCCTCGTTGATGGCGGCACGAGCCAGCAGTATTGCGACCGTCTGGGCGCCGTCCCCTCCCGCGCCCGCGAATTTGAGCGCGATGTCACGTCCCCAGCGTGCGCTGGGAAAGCTCCGCGAAAAGCGCGGTGCCGACTCGGTCGAGCCGCCAACCAGGCGATGGACGACATCCGGGTCGAAGTCAGGTGCCCTCAGCGTGGGCCACGGTTCCCGCGTCGTCGTGACGTCCTTCTTGATGCCGAGGGGAAAGACGGGAACCATCTTCTCCTTCACCCAGCGCTCGGCGTCCTCCGGCGAGAGGCCGAATTGCAGTGGGCACTCGGAGAGGACCTCTACGAGAGAGAACCCGCGATTCTCGACCTGCAGCTGTACGGCCTTCTTGATCGCCTGCTGCGCTCTGACGCGCTGCTTGTTGTCGAACAGCGCGACGCGCTCGACGTAGACCGGGCCGTCGAGCGCCGCGATCATTTCGGCCATGCGCAGCGGTTCGCCCATCATGCGATTGCGGCCCTCGGGCGACGTCGCCGTCTTCTGGCCCATCAGCGTGGTCGGCGCCATCTGACCGCCCGTCATGCCGTAAATCGCGTTGTTCACGAACAGCACCGTGATCGGAATGCCGAGCTGCGCCGCCTGCAGGATTTCCGCGATGCCGATCGACGCAAGATCGCCGTCGCCCTGGTAAGTGACCACGATGGACTCCGGATGGGCGAGCTTGTGCCCGATCGCCACGGCCGGGGCGCGGCCGTGCGCCGCCTGTGTGTTGCCGACGTCGAGGTAATGGTCCAGAAAGACCGCGCAGCCGACCGGCGAGATTGCCACGGTCCGATCCTGAATGCCGAGCGCGTCGATCGCGTCGGCAAGGTACTTGTGGACCAGCCCGTGCCCGCAGCCGGGACAATAATGGGTGCTGCGGCCCTTCACGCCGACACCGTGGGCGTGGCGTTCGAAGCGATCGTAGAACGCGGTCATGCCGCTGTACCTCTGGCGCGCGCCGCGCTCGATCCGGCCATCACGTGCGCGACGATCTCGTCGTGCGACGGCAACACCCCGCCATACCGGTTGATTCGCTCGATCGCGACAGGTGCGCCGATCTCTGCGTGCGACAGCGCGAGCCGCAGCTCGTCCTCGAGTTGACCCGCGCTCGCCTCGACGACGAGGACGCGGCGTGCGCGCGTCAGGAGCGGAATGAAGGCGCGGATTGGAAACGGCCACAGCGTGACCGGACGGAACAGGCCGGCCTTGATACCGCTGCGGCGCAGCGTGTTCACGGCGCCTTTCGCCATGCGCGCCGGCGTGTTGCACGCGACCATCAGGACATCGGCGTCGTCGCAGCAGAAAAGGTCTGCGCGCTGTTCCGCGGCGCCGATGCGCGCGTATTTCTCGAGCAGCCGGCGGTTGTGGGCTTCGAGATCGGCCTCGTGCAGGTGAATCGACGACACCAGGTTGCGCCGGTGCGCGGCATCGCCGGCGACCGCCCATGCCGGCAGCCCCGGTTTGACGAGGTTCGCCGGCAGCGCGACCCGGCCCGTCATTTGACCGAGATAGCCGTCGGCCAGAACGATCACCGGGTTCCGATACGTGAACGAGAGCTCGAACGCCCGCATCGTCAGGTCCAGCATTTCCTGTGGCGTCGACGGCGCCAGCACAATCGCGTGCGTGTTGCCATGCCCCAGGCCCCGGCACGCCAGCTTGACGTCCGCCTGCTCGGGGCCGATGTTGCCCAGGCCTGGACCGCCCCGCATTACGTCGACCACCACGCCGGGCAGCTCGGCGCCGATCATGTACGAGAGGCCTTCGAGCATCAGGCTGAAGCCGGGTGACGAGGTGAACGTCATGGCCGGCAAGCCGGCGGCCGCGGTACCGTAGAGCATGTTGATTGCGGCGACCTCGCTGACCGCCTGCACGAATACACCGTCGAGGCGAGGCAGCAGCTTCGCCATCAGCTCGGCGCCTTCCGTCGACGGCGTAATCGGGTAGCCGAAGAAATGCCGGCACCCGGCGAGAATCGCGCCGATCGCCGACGCATACGTTCCCTTGATCACGAGCGGCGTGCTGAGCGGGAGCGGAAGGAACGTGTCGGGAATCGGTGCTGCGGCGTGTGGGGCGATTGCGGGAGGCATCCCCGCGGCGTCGACTCCCGCTTCGTCAGACAGCTTCGCGAGACCGTAGGGCTCGGGGCAGGCATCGAAGCAGAGGGCGCATCCGGTGCAGGTCTCGAGATGGACGACGACCGGGACGAGGCCAGTGAGGGGATGAATGGCGGAGCCGGGTTCGAAGCAGTGATGCGCGCAGGATTCGATGCAGCGGCCGCAGCCCTTGCAGTATTCGGGAATAACGACCGGTTTGGACCGCTCCCGCCCGTCACCCATGCAGCTGGACAAGGTGCAAGAGGGTCGCCGCCGGGAGATGGGCGCGTAATTCCCTGGACCGCAGCCGCTTGCTCTGACGAGGCGACGCGCGCCTCGACGTGCGGCGCGGGAATGCCGGAAACCCGGCAACGGTCGACAGCCCGAGCTCCGCTGCCGATCTCGGCGATGTTCCATTGGCAGCGTTCATGCTCCTTATGAGGTTGCGAAGGAGCCTGTTATGAGCGACTACGGGCGACGCGTTGTGATGGATGCACCGTTCGAAACGGCGGTTGGCGACCTGACTCGCGCCATTCGCGACGAGGGCCTGCAGGTCATCGCCTGCGTGGACGTGCGCCACAGCTTCCGGAAGGACCTCAGCCGCGACTGCCGGCAGTTTCTCCTCATCTCTGCGTGGTCGCCCGACCTGGCCTTCGAGGGGCTCCGGCACGCGCTCGACGCGGGGACCGTCCTGCCGACGACATTCGCGGTCTACGAGCTGGCCGACGGCGAGACCGCCGTCGTGGCGCGGGAGCCGCTCTCCCCGATTGCCGACGATCAACGCTGGCGCCAGGAGGTTCCCGCGCTCGCCGCGATCGCCGATCGCGAGTGCGAGCGCGTCGCCCGCGCGCTCGCGCGCCTGCAGCATCGCGGGCCCGGAAGAACCGCGGTGACCTCCAGGACCGAAGCGGCATGATGTTCACGCCACGGGCGATCGGATTCGTCAGCGGTCCGTACACCGATACCAAGGACGTGCCCAAGGGCCTGGGCGCCAGACACGACGCGGAAGGGGTCATCGAGATCCTGCCGGAATTCGAGGCCGGTCTGAAGGATGTCGAGGGTTTTTCGCACCTGTTCGTCCTCTGGGTATTCGATCGCGCAGAGGGCTACGAGCTGCTCGGAACTCCTCCGTCCGACGATCGGCCGCACGGCGTCTTCGCGACGCGGTCGCCACGACGCCCGAATCCGATCGGCCTGACCGTCGTCGAGCTCCTGCGCCGCGAGGGCTGCCGGCTGCACGTTCGCGGCATCGACATGCTGCACGGAACACCCGTGCTCGACATCAAGCCCCACTTGTCGAGCGTTCCCGAGGCGGACTTGCGGCGTGGGTGGCTGGCGGAAGCCGAATCACGAACACGGCGGTGACCAGTACACGTGGCCTAAACCACGATCAGAATGTCGCGCGGACGCCAATTTCGGCGCGCACCACAATCGAGCTGAGCCCAAGAGCCCAGCCAGGCTTTGCGGGGTCGCGGCTCCGCTTGATGAAATGAACGCGTACCGCCGGGACGATCGCCATATGAGGCGTGACCGGCATCTCGAGATCGCCGCCGGCAACTGCCGCACCTGCCCATCGTGTGAAGGAGTACTCGTCGGAGTAGGGTCCAAACGTCGGAGGAAACGCCGGCAATGAGCTCGCCTGGTCGCGCCGTCGCTGCAACGTACTTTCATGCACGAATCCGATCCCCTCGACAACCTCGAGCCGCGCGCGCCGCTTGGATACAACGATTTCACGGACGACTCCTGACAACGCCAGGTCGCGATGCCGGCTTTTCTGCTGAAAGACGCGAATGTACTCGGTCTCCTGGAGCGCCGTGAAGCGGCTCGGCACGCTGATTTCGATGCCCAGTCCAATCCGGGAGGTTAGCAAACCGCCGCCTTCAATGGCGGCGCCTATTGCGGTACCGCCAGCGCCGCCGGTCGGCAGCGATGGCGCGCTTCCTTGGCGATGCGAACTCTGTGTCGACAGCATGGCGGAGGCGCCAATGTATACCCGACCATCCTGAGCAGTGGGAATCCTGGGGACACCGAGCACGATGATCGCCTGTACCGCACACACCGCGATCGCGCCAGATCGTGAACCACGGCGGATGACCCCAGGCAGCTCCGAGTTCAATGAAATATCACTTTCAAGCCCGCGAGCACGCGTGAACCGGCAGGTGACAGTCGCATCGCCACCGGCGCGATTCGCGAAACGATCTCCCGAGGGCGCAAGCGTCCTAGAACCTCACCCCCGCCGAGACGCTGAACGTGCGGGCGGGCTGATAATCGCCGACGCCCGACGGCTTTCCGAACGTGTCGGCCTTGATCCAGTTCACCCCCTCGACTGCGACGGTCGTGAACGGGTTGAACGGCAGAAGGCCCTTGGCGGTTCCGGGCGACGCGGCGGTCAGCGCGGTCGAATCACCGCCGACCACGCCGGAGTTGTTGAACACGTTCGCGAGCACACCGCGGACGAACACCTCGCTTTTTCGCAGGTTGGGCAGCTTCCTCGACCAGCTGGCCGAGACGTCCGTCGTCCACACGTTGTCCCAGCGGAGGCCGAACCGCTCGCTGAAGTAGTAGGTGACGGTCGACGGCGGCGTGAGGTAGCCGGGGTTGGTGACGTAGCTTCTCGGATCCACCGCTCCGTTCGCATCGTACGGCAGCGCGGAGTCGAAGCGCTGGACGACGCCCAGCGTCACGTCTCCGGCACGCTTCGCAGGCAGCAGATAGGAGAGCCAGGCCCGGACCTTGTGACGCTGGTCGTTCTGCACGAAGCCGACCGGCGTGTTCCAGCTCGGGTTGCGATACTCGGGGAAGTCGTTGAGGCTCGCTCGAATCGGGCCGCTGCCCGCATCCTCGCCGGCCACGTTGCCGCGCGCCCACGAGAGCGTGTAGTTGCCGCCGGCCTGCACCGCGCGCACGCGGTAGGTGACGTTGGCGTTCACGCCTTTGTAGGTGCGCACGGCGTCGGGTGTGTTCTTCACGACGACAAGGTCGTAGGCGCGACCGGTCGGATCGGTGACGCGGCCGGTGGTCGTATCACGGAAATCGCCGTAGATGTCCGCGTAATCGCGATACTCGTAGTCGACGCGCCACGTGGCGCGGCCGCCCCCGAGTTCGCTGGCCAGGCCGACGGTGTACACGTTGGAGTTGGGCGCGACCGTGCCGCCGTCGACTCGCGTTGTGACACCCGGAATGCTGGGCGCGTTCCGCGTCGCGCGCGTCAGCCCGCCGTTGGCGTTGAACCAGGCGAAGATCTGCGGCAGCGCCTGCGCGGCGGTCAGATACGGGCCGGCGCCGGCGTTGATCGCGGGCCCCTGGTAGAAGTAGCTGTAGGTCGCGGTCCGGCCGCCGGCCGATCCCGCGTCCACCAGCGCCGTGCTGATCGCGGCCACATAGCGCGCATAGGCGGTGTTGACGATCCACTTCCCGTCACCCGCGAGATCCCAGCTCCACCCGACCCGCGGGCTCCATTTCGAGTCCCCGACGACCGGCAGTCCGGTCTGATCTTTCGATCGATTCTGATCGTACCGGAATCCCAGATTGAACGACATGTGCTGGTTGTAGCGCCAGGCATCGTTGAAGAACGCGGAATACGTCCGAATGTCGTTGCCCACGCTCTCGGCAACGAGCGGCAGGTGTTCGATGTAGGTCGAGTTGTTGCTGTTGAACACCGGGTAGATCTTCCCGCTGTCGAGGATGGTCGACGTCGCCTGGACGCGAAACTGGCTGCCCGACTGCCAGTTGTTGTTCCGCCGCGTCTCCTTGTAGTTGTCGAAGCCGGTCACGATGTTGTGGGAACCGGCGTTGGCCGTCGAGAGGAAGTAGGTCAGCTTGGCGAACCAGTCCCAGTTGTCTCGATTCTCGCGCCACCCGTCGCCGCACACCGCGCAGAAGGTCGGAGAGTTGAATCGCGCCTGGCCTCTCGATCGATCCCAGATGGGCGTGCCCCTGGCGATGTCGGTGAATTGCGAGCCGGTGTCCAGCGTCTGCCCGACCTTCTTCGAATACTGCCCTTCGAGGAAGATCGTCGGCTTGATGACGCTGGTGTAGTTGATCACCGACAGGGTGTATGCGTTGCTGTTGTCGTACAGACTGGCGAGGTCCATCACCGTGCCGAAGTTGTTGTTCGTCGTCTTCACGGCGCGCTTGCTGTAGGACGCCTTGACGTTGTTCAACGCGTTGAGCGCCCAGGTCGCTTTGCCCTCGCCACGCTGGTCGTTCTCGCCGCGCGTGTAGTTGACGCTCGTGAAATCCAGGGTCCGGTTGCGCTGCAGGTCGTTGTAGCGCCAGGCGCCGAAGAACCAGACTTGCTGGCGCCGGATCGGACCGCCCGCCGTGGCTTCGTAGGTCGGCGTGAGGCTGCTGACGACCTGGTCGCCCGGGAACGGCGTCAGCGCGCGCCAGGCGTCGTTCGTGAACGACGTGCGGAACGATCCGCTGAAGCTGTCGCCGCCCGATTTGGTGAGCATGTTGACGACGCCGCCCTGAAAGCGGCCGTACTCGGCGGAAATGCCGCCCGTCGAGATCTTCGTTTCCTGGATCGCATCCTCGATGTACAGCAACAGCGCCTGGCCGCGCAGGTTCTCGTTGACGGTGACACCGTTGACCAGGAACAGGTTCTCGTACGAGAGCGCGCCCGACATCACGATGTTGCGCGAACCGTCGGACTGCTGCGGGCCGTTCGGCACGACGCCCGGCGCCAGCGTGACGACGTCCACGAGCGTGCGGCCGACGGGCAGCCGTTCCAGCGATTCGGTTTTGTAGGTCGCGGCGACCGTCCCTGTCTTGAGCAGCTCGGTCGTCGCTGCGCCCGTCACAGTCACTGACTCGGTGAGCGTCGCCAGCGGCATGGTGATCTTGAGTGGCTGCGTTTCGGCCATCGCGACGCCGACGTTCCGCTTGACCGTCTGAAAACTCTGCAGCTCGAAGACGACGACGTACTCGCCGGGCGGGAGAAACGGGATGATGAAGTCGCCGTTCGCGGACGTCGTCGCCGCCCGCGGTCCCTGCACGGCCGGCGAGGTTGCGGTGACAGTCACGCCGGGCAACGCCAGGCCCGTGGCATCTTGCACCTCTCCGCGGATGGTTCCAGTGGGGTTTCCCTGCGCCAGAACGCCGGCAGTCGCGAACAGCGTCGCGGCACAGGCGAGCAGAATCGTCGCACCGAAGCGAAGCGACAGACGATCAAAGCCGGGCATGATGCCTCCTAGATGCAGTCGGGCGAACCGCCTGTGCAAGCGCAAGAGAAGTACCGGGCACGGTTTGCCAGCATTTCCTGCGCGCCGGCGGCTCGCGAGCCTGAGTGCGCCGGATTTCCGGCACTCGTCGGCCGGCCCCGCGGCCACGGTTGGATTTCATCCCTTGTTCGAGCCGTCGTTCGCGGTGGTACCCGTGGTGCACCGTATCGAGCGCCGCGCGTTTCTCAGCGGCCGAACGAGGAGCAAACACCCCTGGCAGACCAGGCAACGGTGCTGGCGGCAAGTGCCGCCCGCTTGGTAGACGGCGATACAACAGTTCGCCAGTATTGCCGCCGGCATCGGCGCGCTATGGGGTCGTCTCCATGGTGGCGCCAATCAGGACGTGATCGAGATGCTGGAGCGCATCGAGGCTGAAGGCGGAGACGTGCAGACGTTCGTCAACCGCGCCAAGGACAAGAAGAGCAACACCCGCCTGAGCGGCTTTGGCCACCGCGTCTACAAGAACTTCGATCCGCGCGCCACCATCCTCAAGAAGGCGTCTGCCGACGTCTTGAACACTCTGGGCGTGTCCAGCCGGCAGCTCGAGATCGCCATGAAGCTCGAAGAGACGGCATTGAAGGACGATTACTTCATCAGCCACAAGCTCTATCCGAACGTGGACTGCAGGGCGACCTGAGGCGATAAGGCGAAAACCCGACGAGAAGATCTGCGTCGCGTGCCACAGCGAGAAGAGCCCGCACTTCAAGTTCTTCTCGTACGCGGCACTGGCGCCGGTCGCGCACAAGCCTATCAAGTAAGCGCGGCACCACGTGCCTCAGGTCAGCCGGCGCGCTGCTCACGCTCGATTTCGAACACGTCACCTGGACGGTTTCCAGCATTTGTCAAGTAAAGTGCTGAGGGCCAATGCATTGGCGACTCGCGGCGTTGTTCGCATTTATGGTGATGCTGATCGGGGGGCCCGCGCACGCGCAGGGCGCGGGGATGTCACGCCGCTTCAATGTGGATCTCGGACTGGGCTCGCATCTCAAGGACGGCGGCGACGTCGAATCCATCTCCATCGGCTTTGCGGTATCGAGGATCGTGGCGCTGGCGGCGACCGTCGAGCGCAGTCACATCCCAACGAACCTGCGCACCTATCCCGACGGCTACAGTGTGACGCGCAACGGCACCCTGACGTCGATGAGCGGTGAGTTTTGGTTGACTATTCCCGCCGGCGACCGGTGGACTCCTTACGGCATCGTGGGCAGCGGCGTTGGCGAGTCCGTTCTGAACGTCAACGAATTCTTTCCGAGCCCGATCACGAGGACCGCCAACCTGATGTTCGCCGGCGGCGGCGTCCGCTACTCGCTCGGTCCAGCCGCCGCGCTGTTCGGCGACGCGAAGCTGATCCTCGTGATCGGGCGGGAGGCGGATGACTTGTCGGCGAGGCTGCCAGTTCGGGCCGGGGTGTCGTTCCGGTTCTGACATTGGCCCGCCTCGCAGACGTCGCCAGGCGCACCGATCGTCTGGTGATCGTGAAGTCAGACATCCGCCCGTTCGAGCCGCCATGCGGCAACGAGCGCGGGCACGATGGTCCAGACGATCACGCACGCGACGACGAGCAGCGCCGCCCGCACCGGGCCCCCGGTGAAGCGCAGGAACGCCAGCGACGCCGACCCGAACGCCGACGTTCCCTGAATGGCCAGCAGCACGCCGGTGCGAATGGCATCGACCGGGTTCGCCAGGGTCGCCGCGATCAGCAGGCGGGATGCCGTCCCCGAGCGAAGCAGCGACGCCACGCCGAGCGCGACGAGATCGTAGAGGACGACGGCGACGAACCAGACGCTCAGGGCCGTCACCAACGCGCGCGTCCGCCGGCGTCCGATCGCGACGGCGGCGATCAGCGACGCGACGCTCAGCGCGACGGCTGTCAGCGCGACGGCTCCAAGGCCGAGCACCAGGAACGATGAAATTCCCTCGGGCCCCGACTGGGAGAAGATCACCAGACCGCTGGCGCCGAAGCCAATCGCCTGAGCCGCGACCAGCGCCGCGAACAAGCCGAGCAGGCGTCCGCACAGCAGCAGACTGCGGCGCACGGGCTGGGCGAACAGCAGCTCGGCGGTGCCCTGCTCGGCCGACAGCGCGAGCGTACCCAACAGCAGCGCCATGATCGGAACGACGAACAGCACCAGTTCGGTCAGCGACGTGGCGGTCCGCGCGAAGTCCTGCACGCCGCTTCCACCCGAGAGGATGTAACCCGAGGCCGAGACCGCAAGCGCGAGCGCGGCAAAAACAACGGCGAAGATCTGCGTCGCGCGCGCGCGGACCGCGAGCGTCAGCTCTTGCGACGCGCACGCGGCGATGACGGACAGGCCTGGGTTCATGTCAACGCTCCGACCCGCCCAGCACTTCCGCGGCAGGCACCGGGCTGCTGCCCACCGCGCCTCGGTCGTCATCGCGCGAGGCGGTCGTCGCATGCGCGATCAGGCCGGATGCCATCGGGGTCGTCGCGTGCGGCAGACGCGAGTAGACCGCCCGCGCCGCGTCAATCCACTCTCCCGTCCGATGATCGGCAACGTAGACGCCCGCAGGATCCATCCCACGGTGCTCGCGCAGGTAGTTGGCCAGACAGCCGAGATCGTCGAAGAACCGCGGCTCCTCGCCTGGCGCGACGAGTTGTGCGGCCAGCCTGGGATTCGACACGGTCATCCGGCAATAGCTACATGTATCGTTCTTCGGATCGAGCGCGGCCGGTCCCGACGCGCTGCCGCTGCAGGCATAGGTCGCGAGCAGGACGGCCAGGCAGGCGGCGACTCTCACGATCGGCTCCGGACGAGATCGCGATAGAAGGCGTCGAGTCGCCCCTCTTCCGCCGTGAGTCCGAGAATCGTGGCGCCGCTCTCGCGCACCAGATCGATCACGGCGGGCCGGATGCCGGCCGGCCCGGGCACGACGAGATCGTGGCCGCTGCGAGTTGCGTGCGGAGCCAGGTGCCTGATTCGTTCCAGAAGATCGGGCCGCTCGCCATCCAGACGGAGGCGCAGCAGGCCGCGCGAGGCCAGCCGATCGGCCAGTTCCGCGGCCGTCAGAGACGCAGCCAGTCTCCCCTCCACGAGGATCGCAAACCGGTCCGCCAGCCGCTCCGCGTCGCCGAGCTGATGCGAGGTGAAAAAGATCGTCAGCCCCGCTGCCTTGTGCCTTTCGATCACGCCGTAGAACGCGCACAGACCATCCGGATCCAGCGCTGCCGTCGGCTCGTCGAGCAGGAGGATGGGCGAGGCCGGCAGCAGCGCAACGGCGAGGCCGAGCCGCTGAACCATCCCGCCGGAGTACGTCGAAACGGCGCGCGCGCTCGAGCCGTTGAGCGATGCGAGCGTGAGCGCGGCGTCGGAGTGGGCGGAGTCCACGTGCCGCAGCCGCCGGTAGAACTCCACCACCTCTCGGCCGGTGAGCGATTCGGGAAAGACGACGCGCTGCGGCAGAAACGACAGCCCGGCTCGGGCGTGCGGATCGCTGGCGGGCCGGCCCGGCCGGCCAATCAGCACCGCGCCCGACGATGGCCGCACCAGGCCCGCGGCCGCTTTCAGCGTCGTCGTCTTTCCGGAACCATTGGGCCCGAGCAGCGCGACGGCTTCGCCCGGCGCGATCTCGAGCGACAGCCCATCGACGGCGACACGTGAGGCATATCGCTTCGTGAAGTCGCGAAACGCGATCATGATCTCCGCCCCAGGCGCGCGGCCGACGTCCGAAGGCGTGAGAGCGCGCTCAACCCGATCAGCAGCAAGGCTGACGACACGGCGAGACCGCGACCGCTGGACTCGCGCGGGCGGCCGGCCGCACGGGGCACATCGGGCAGCAGGGGCGGCCGTGCAAGGGGCGCGCGATCCTCGACTGGCACGGCCTCCAGAACCGGAAATGCCCGCTCCGCGGCCCCGAGCGCCGATGCGGCCAGCCCCTGCGTGAAGAGGTCCGCCGCCGTCAGGTTCGACCGCAGGTGATCGAACACGCTCGAGAGGCGGTAGGGCCGGTCGGCCCGGCCGTCCCCATCGAGATCCGGCTCGCGGTGATCGGCCCAGTAATTGCCGTCGAACCGCGTGTCGGTGCGTCTCCCGACCAGGGACAACGGCGTGAAGTTGCCCACGAACGAGTTCTGTTCGAAGACGTTCTGCGCGGAGGAGTCGTACAGCACAATCGCGGTGTCGGACTCGGCGACGATGTTCCGGACGAAACGATTCCGGTACGAGCCCTCGAGAAAGAGTCCCCGCGCGTTGTCGGCAATCAGGTTGTCCTCGGCCACGACGTCGTCGCAGGCCTTGAGCAGCAGGCCGACCGACGCGAAGCCTCGGTTGTGAAGGAAGCGATTGCGCCGGAACGCGATGCGGTGCGAGTACATCAGCGCCGCGCCGGCCGCGCCGTTCTCGAAGGTGTTGTCTTCGAAGGTGTTGTCGTCGGAAAACATGTAGTGGATGCCGTAGCGGAGATCGCGCGCGGTGTTCCCGGAGATGAAGCCGCCCGACGAGGACTGAATGTAGAAGCCGTCGCGGACGTCGGCGATCTCGTTGCCGACGAGCCGGAATACGCGGGTGTTCCAGACGTGAATGCCCGAACCCTTCTCGCCGGCGTCCCGGCCCGGAATTCCGCGAATGGTCACGCGGTCCACGACGGCGCCATCCGCTTCGCGAAGATACACACCGAATAGCGCGTTCACGATGCGGCAATCGCGCACGACCGCGTTGTGGCCGGTCACGTGGACGCCGGAGGCGTCGCGGCCGAGATCGCCGCGGCCCGTCGCGTCGATGTCGAACCCCTCGATGACTACGTTGGGCGCCCGCACGCGGACGACGCTGCCGGCCGTCGCGCCGACGAGCAGCGGCCGCCCGCGGCCCACGAGGCGCAGCGGCCGATCGAGGATGACGTCGCCGACGTATCGCCCCGGCGGAATTTCGAGGGTGGAGCCGGCCGGCGCCGCATCGACCAGCCGCTGAATCGGCGATGCGTCGCGAACCTGCGGCCGGCCGTCGACCATGTTCGCCGCCGGGGCGGTCATCTCGACCTGACCGGCGAGCGCCAGCGCGAACAACCACGCGACCATATCGTCACCGGCCGCCGACGGCGCGGCGTCCGTCCGCAGCCGGCGTCTCTGCGCTGGTTACGACGGCGGGCTCGTCGTCGCGCCACGCGAGCACGATCGCCGCCGCCAGCAGCACGACGACCGCGGCCAGCAGGTACGAGCCGACCGCCGGGTACGAGTAGACGTCGAAGTTCGCGAGCTTCCGGTGGCCGAACATGGGCGGCATGAACGGCGCGACCTTGACCGCCGCCGTCGGCGCGAGGCTGTGGCCGTAGCTGTAGAGCTTGTAGCCGAACGACCACAGCGAGAAGGTCGCGAAGTATGCGTACAGGACCGTCACGTCGACCAGATCCATCATCCGCCCGTGCACGGCGGCACGCAGCAGGAGCAGGCCGATCGCGCCGACCACGAACGGCATCCACTTGAACTCGGTGAAGTCCTCGGCGACGAGGTCCTTCATGCCGATGTAGTGGTTCAAGAGGTTGATCTCCTTGACGTCCTGGCCGTCGTTGCCGCCTGCGAGCCTGTAGCTGTAGATGTCCATCCGCAGGCCGTCGGGATACTGCGGCGCGAACATCGTCAGATTCCACAGAGGGAGCAGGACGACGGCGCCGAGCAGCAGCGCCGCCACGACGACCAGCGCGCGTTCGCGCAGGTTGAGCGACAGCTCGAAGAACCGGTTCGTGCGCTGAACGAACGTCATTGTCAGCCTTCCACGACTACGGATTGGTCGTCGTCGGTCTGCCCCTGGGGTTCACGATGAAGTACCCCTGCATCTCCTGATGCAGCGCGGAGCAGAAGTTCGTGCAGTAGAACGGGAAGACGCCGGCCTTGTCGACCTTGACGGTGACGGTCTTCGTCTCGCCGGGATCGACCACGAGATTGATGTTGTAGTCGAGCAGCGCGAATCCATGCAGCTCGTCGGTCGTCTGTTCGATGTTGGTGAGCGCGATCGTCACGGTATCGCCCTGGTTGACCTCTACGGCCGTCGGCGTAATCGTCGAGCGCACGAGCACCGCCTTCACCGTGACGTTGGTGCCGTTGCGCGTCACGCCCGCGTCCTTTACGTCCCAGATCGCGAGCGGATGATGGTTGTCGGCCTTCGAGTAGACCTCGATGGGATGCAGCTTGTCGGCCTTGACGATCTGGGCATAGTGCGGCTCCGGTTCGGTGAAGGAGTCGGACAGCAGCTTCATCTTCTCGTCGGTGATGTCGACGAGCTGCGACGATTCCGGCTGCGACGGGCCGACGCTCAAGTGGCGTCCGTGCGACAGCTTGTTGAGGCCGACGAGATACTTCCCGTCCGGCGACACCGTATCGCCTTCCGCCGCGGAGAGATGGCCGATCGAATAGGACATCGGCACCTTGTCGACGACTTCCCAGGTCCCGAGCTTCCACTTCGCGATCGCGCTGTCGACGAACAGCGACGTGTACGCCCAATCATCCGGCCCGAACTGCGTATGCAACGGCCCCAGCCCGACCTGCACCTCCGCTTCCTTGATGGCTTCGTAGCGCAGCACGGGGATGCCGTCCTCGTCGCCCTCGCCCATGAAATCGTTGTTGCGGATGGCGGTCTGGATCTTCTCGAAGTTGAACACGGTCGTGACGCCCTGGAGCTTTCCGGACGCGACGATCCACTTGCCGTTCGGCGACACGTCGACGCCGTGGGGCGACTTGCCGCAGGGCAACAGGTAGACGATGCCGGGCACTTTCTTGGGATCGAGGACCTTGACGCCGCCGATCAGATCGCCCTTGCCCTCGGCGATGGCTTTTTCCGCGGCACGCCAGTTCACGGCGGCGATGTAGTCGCGATCGCGCTGGGTCGAGGTGGTCTCGAGTTTGCCGGTGGCGCGTTCGGCGTTATAGGACGTCCAGAACATCCAGCCGTCCGACGCCTTCTTGCCCGCGTCGCCGAGGTCGAAGTCGAACGGCGGCAGCATGATCTCCCACCCCAGCGACATCTCGCCGCTCGTCTTGTCGATCCTGATGCCGGCGACCACACCCTTGTACTGGCTGGCGAATTTGTCGATGGATGCGGCCGTCCCTTTCGGGATGGGGATGGGGAATCGCGTGCCCATCATGGCGTATTCGCTGTTCGGCGTGACGAACGCGCCCGAGTGATTGCCCGAGATGTTGGCCACCGGGCCCAGGATCTGCTTGGTCTTGAAGTCGCGGAGGTCGATGCGCGCGATGCGGCCGTTCATGTCGTTGACGAACAGCCAGCGGCCGTCGTAGTCGCCCTCGGTTTCCGACAACGACGGATGATGCACGTCACCCCAGGTGAACTCGCCGAGCATCTTCCGGCTGTCGTCGTCGAACCCATAACCCGTGGCCGGATAGGGCGTGAACACCGGGACCGTGCTGATGTGCCGCATCGAGGGGACGCCGTAGACGTACACGTTGCCGGAGTGACCGCCCGACGCGAACATGTAGTACTCATCGAGATCGCCGGGCGCGACGTACACCTTCTGCGCCGCCACCGCGAGGTCGGAGACGCCCGCGCCGGCCTTCTTCGCCCCCGGCGCCGTGGGCGCGCACCGGCTCGCCACGACCGCCGCGATGATGATCGCACCGCTCCAGAGAATGACTTTCGTGGTTCTCATGTGCTGCTCCTTCGACCTCAATGCGTCGCCGCGGCGGCAATCTTGCCGGCGGCCTTCTGTTGTTGATACTGGGCGAACGCTTCTCGCAGCTTCTCGATCGCCACTGCTTTCTCCGCTGGCGTGAGGACGATCTGCCGCGACAGCACGACGGCCATCGTGCCGGTCGGGGCCGCCAGGAAGTCGTCCACCGTACGCCCGAATCGGCTCTGCACGTCGTCGACCGCGGTCGACAAATCCGGACCAATTTGCGCGGGGCTTTTTACGCCCAGCGCCGAGACGGAATGACACACGAAGCAGCCGGTCTTCACGAACCACGCGCCCGGCCCCGTCTTCATCGCCTCTTCGGCGGTTTTCTCGTCGGCGGTCTGCGGATCGGTGCGCGGCGTCCCAGGCACCATCGCTGCCGGAACCGGCGCCTTGCGCCACGACAAAATCAGGATCGCCAGCGCCTGCGCCTCTTTCGTGGTCAGGTGGAAGTTCGGCATCACGGTTTCGGTGACGAGCGCGCGCGGATCCTTGAGATGCGCGACGTGCCAGGCGAACGCCGTCTTCTGGCCCGAGAGGCGGCCGTACTCGTACTGCTCCGCGGCCTTGTCGCCGACGTAGGTGAGATCCGGGCCGATCGTGCCGCCGCGGCTGTTGATCACGTGGCAGGCGCGGCAGCCCTTGTCGGTGACGACCTGCTTGGCGAGGTTGATCATCTCCGCGCCTCTGGTCTCGCGGTCGTAGCGGTGACACGTGTTGCAGTTCATCTGCATGAGCGCCGCCTTGTTGTCGACCAGCGAGTACGCTTCGCCAAGCTCGCGTCCGAGCAGCGGCTCCTCCCAATGCTCCACGGGTCCGTGCGCCGGTGCGGCATCGACGGCCCAACCCTGGCCGCCGTGACACGACGTGCACCCGAATTGTTCAACCGGGTGGTTCTTCAGCGGCTCGAGGGGATGCGTGCGATACGGCTCCTCGGCGGTCTCGAACCCCTTCCAGGTCACCGCCTGGTGACACGTGATGCAGCGGTCGGCGCGCCCCAGCGACGGCACCCAGATTTGCTGGAGGCCGCGCGGCGCCGTGCGCGCCTTGTCGGCCCCGAGCTTCTCGCTCACCACCCGCTTGAAGTCGTACTGGTAGAACCGCCATTCGTGCTCGCGATCGTTGATGGTGAACAGCACCGCGCCGACCACGAGCAGCGCGCCGACGATGGCGAGGACCGGCCGGTCGAGGCGCGGATACGGGGAGTTCGTACGGTGTTCCATGTGCGCCTCACAGCCGCGCGGGAATCTCCGGCCAGCTTTGCCACGGCCAGTAGAAATGCCAGTACGGCCCGCGGCAGAACGTGCCGACCAGCGTGAACGCGACCACCATCGCGACGACGGCGAGGAACAGGAGGTTCTGTCCGCGGCGCGATCGCGGCAGCCACACGCCGGCGGCGCGCGCAGGACTCCTGTCGATCCAGGGCCACGCCGTCAGGATGGTGACGAGCAGCCCCGGCAGCAGCACGCCGCCGATGAAGGCGCCGTTGATGGTGAAGGCGCCGATCCGCACCGTCGTGTCGGTGACGATCTCCTGCAGCCAGAGGAAATACCACGGCGCCTTCGCCGGGTTGGGCGTCACCAGCGCGTTCGCCGCCTCTTCGAGCGGCGATCGCACGTACACCGCCAGCAGGCTGAGGACGGCAATCGTACCCAGCACGACGATGGCCGCGCGGCGCGTCAAATCCGGCACCGAGTTCACCGTCTGATCCGGCGCCTCGAGGGTCGTCGTTCGCACGGTCGGGGCCGTGCCTCGTGCGACGCCCAGCAGCGTGTAGGTCTTCGTCGCGACAGGCATCGTCGCGATGCGCTCGCCGAGCAGCGCGACGCGGTCCGCGCGCGCCAGCCCACCGTCCTTGCGGATTCGCCACATGTGGTAGACGAACAGCAGGCCGAGCGCGCCGGGGAGCACCAGCACGTGCAGCACGTAGAACCGGATGAGCGTCGGTTGATCGATCGCGCGGCCGCCCAGCAGCAGCTCGCGCACGGTCGGCCCCACGACGGGAATCGAGGAGGCGATGTTCGTGCCCACGGTCACCGCCCAGTACGCGAGCTGGTCCCACGGCAGCAGATAGCCGGTGAACGACAACAGCAGCGTGAGGAGGAACATGGCGACGCCGATCGTCCAGTTCCACTCGCGCCGCTGGCCCTGCCCGAAGCCGTTCTTGTAGGCGCCGGTCAGGAACACGCGGATCAGGTGCAGGAAGACCGCCGCCACCATCAGGTGCGCGGCCATGCGGTGGACCGATCGGATCCACGAACCGAACGTGACGGCGAACTCGATGTCCTTGATCGAGGCATAGGCGCGCTCGACCGACGGCACGTAGAGAAACAGCAGCGGCCCTCCGGAGAGGACCAGCAGGAGGAGCAGCGCCGCCGACACGGTACCCAGCCAGAACGAGTAGTTCCAGTCCATCGACGGCTTGTAGGTCTTGGCCGGGAACCAGTGCAGGAGGAAGTTCGACACGACGGCATCGCCGGACTGGCGATCCGTGTCCGGCCGGACGCTCCAGAACCGCTCTGGATGATGCCCGGGTGCCTGCGCGCGCGTTCGCTCGAGGTTCGCTGGTTGAGCCATGGCCTTACACCGTCAGGCGGAAGTCGTGCTCGACTTCCCCCGCAAGGTCGACCACGAGTTGCCCGTCGTCGGCGGCGAGCGAGAGGCGATACCAGGCCAGCGGCTTGGGCGCGGGCCCCGACACGGTCGAGCCGTCGCCCGTGTACTTCGAGCCATGGCACGGGCACTGGAAGCGATGCGTCAGACGGAGCGCCTGCCCGCCGACCTGACGCGTCTCGGGCGACGGCAGCGCTTCGGCGCGCGCGGTGCACCCGAGATGCGTGCAGACGGCGGAGATAGCATGGAACGTGTTGCCTTCGCGGAAGACGAACAGGCGCTGGTCCGGCAGGAACTTGAGGCCGTCCGGGAACTCGGCGACCGGGCCCAGCTTCATGGTCGTCGGCGCGTCGTACGACACATTGGGCACCAGCGAGCGCAGCGACGCCGCGCCCTGATACGCAATCGCCGCAATGCCCGCGGAACTCCCGACGCGGAAGAGGAAATCGCGCCGGTTGACGGCTGTGTCGCCGATCGCCGGACCGTCGGGAATTGCGATCCGCTCGTTCATGATTCACTCCAGACCTGCTCGAGCCGTTCGGTGATCGTGAATCGCTCCATCGTCATCGCGTCGGTCGGGCATCGAATCGCGCACAGGCCGCATCGAATGCAGCGGTCGTCGTCTTTGACGAGGGCGGCGAGCGGCAGACCGTCGGCGTCGGCCCGCGCGGCGAGCATCGCGCGGGTGGGCTCATCGAGATCCAGCGCATCGAGCGGCACGAACGCCAGGCAGTACTCCGGGCACACGTCGACGCACCGGTTGCAGAGCACGCATTTTTCCGGGTCGTAGATCGTCTGGACGTGGCAGACGAGGCAGCGCGCCGCCTGCAGCCGCGCCTCGCGCTCGTCGTAGCCCGTCTCGACTTCGGCGATGCCGGTGCGACGGCCCACATCGAGCGTCGGCGGCGCTTCCCGATCGAGCGCTTCGAAACCCGCGATCATCCGGTAGGCGCGCGTCGGCAGGTGCTCGACCTCGACGGTCAGTTCGCGGCACGCGGCCGGCCGATCCGCCAGATAGGCATGGATCGATCGCGCCGCCCGTTTGCCGTTTGCGACCGCCTCGATCAGATTCCTCGGGCCGAACGCGACGTCGCCGCCGGCGAAGATGCCCGGGGCCGAGGTCGCCAGCGTTTCGCGATCGACGCGAATCGTACCCGCCGGTGCCAGGTCGACGCCGTCGTCTGGCGTCAGAAACGACAGATCGGGCTGCTGGCCGATGGCGAGAATGCACGAATCGGCTTCCAGCGACGTCACGTCGCTGTCGTCGTACTGCGGCGCGAAGCGGCCCGCCGCATCGAAGACCGAGGTGACGCGGCGCAGCTCGATCGTGCGCACCCGGCCGTTGCCGAGGAAACGCGCGGCGCCGCGGCGCGTGACGAACTTCACGCCCTCCTTCCGCGCTTCCTCGAACTCTTCATGGCCCTGCGTCGTCCGCAGGACGGGCATTTCGTCGAAGCTCTCGAGCGACACGACCGTGACGTCGCGAGCCCCGCCACGGATCGCGGCGCGTGCCGAGTCGAGCGCCTCCTTCAGGCGCGAATCCGCCGCGGCGGCGGCCGCGTCCTCGCGCATGGCGGTGCGCGCCGCGTCGAACGCCACGAAGCCGCCGCCGATGACGACGATGCGGCGGCCGAGATCCAGACGGTAGCCGCGATTGACGTTGAGCAGGTAGTCGACCGCTTTTACGACGCCGTCGAGCTCCACGCCCGGCACATCGAGATCGCGACCCTTCGTCACGCCAACGGCCAGGAAAATCGCATCGAAGCCCAGCGCTTTCAGACGCGCGATGCCGAATTCGGCGGAGAGCGGCCGGTTGATCTGCAGCGTGACGCCCAGCGCGAGAATCTTGTCGATCTCCGCACGAATCAGCGTGCGCGGCAGCCGATACTCGGGAATGCCGAAACGGACCATGCCGCCCGGCTCGGGCCCGGCCTCGAACACCGTCACGTCGTAGTCAAGGAGCGCGAGGTCGTGCGCCGCGGAGAGACCCGCGGGCCCGGCGCCGACGACCGCCACCTTGCGCGGGCGCGCGGAGGTCGACGCCTCGCGCGCGTTGCGAAACAGCCTCAGGGGCAGCTGGTTGACGTACCGGTTCCCTTCGCCCACCGGTTCGTCGCGCAGCCGATCCTGGGTCTCGGGGCGCGTGGACTCGGCTCCGAATTTTTCCGTGACGAACCGCTTCAGGGCGCGGATCGCCACCGCGCCGTCGATGGCGCCGCGGCGGCACGCGTCCTCACAGGGCGCCGCGCAGACGCGGCCGCAAATCGAGGCGAAGGGGTTCGGTGCGCGGGCGACGAGAAACGCCTCCTCGTCGCGGCCTTCGGCAATCAGCTGCACGTAGCGGCCCGCGTCGGTGCCGACCGGACACGCCGCCTGGCACTTCACCTGCGCCTGCCAGTGGCCGGCGGTCGGAACACGAACGCGAATCGACATGCCCTCCACAGTTATCGCCTGCGGGGCAAAGGGCGTGCCCCACCGCTTTGTCCAGCGATTGCGACGGAGTTGCGGGCGAGGGGAGGACGGCGCGACGCGGGTGCCGGAAATCCGGCAGACGCTACTTCGCCTGGATCGATTCGAGGTACGTGACGAGATTGGCGAGCCGGACCTTCACCATGGTGTCCGACGGATCGAGGCCGCGGAAGATCGGGCCCCACACCGGCATGTCGGTGCTTCCATGCGCCGGCGGCGGCGCGTCGCCGCCCTTGGTGATGGACGTTTCCACGCGCCGGCGCGGGAACGTGCCTCCGCTGCGGCGCGCGAGCAGCGTCAGGTCGGGCGGCCGCACCTTGAGCGCGGTGACGACTGGGCCATTCCCTTTCGCGTCACGACCGTGGCAGGTGGCGCAGTAGAACTCGAACAGATCCTTTCCTGCGAGCGACTGGATCACGAGAGGCGGATTGCGAGAACCAGTTGTCTGGGCCAGCGCCGCGACCGCCGCACCAGCGGCCATCAACAGCGCCAACACGCGAATGCTCCGAACTCGCATCATGTCACCTTCGCAATCGGGGCGGAGACGAACGACCCTGAGGCGATCCTCGACCGGCGTGACTCCCGGCGCGGCTGAGGCGGCACGACCCGCCTCCTGGCGCTCTGCCCACGAGTGTACGTTGCAGCTGCCTCTCTTACCCCTTGAACGTCGCGCTCGCTCGGCCACATCGTGTACCGAGCCAACCGATGGCCAGACCGAGCATGAGGCCGACGCCGGCAGCCAGTCCGACCGCGGCGAACGGCTGACGCTTCAGACGATCGGCCGTCTGCGCTTTCAGGTCGCCGAACTCCTCGACACGACGCTGTACAGACGTGAACGCGCGCTGGGCTTGCTGAGAAATGTGGGCGGCCTGCCGCGCGACGTCGCCGACTCGGTCGCGAACCGTCGAGCCGGTTTCTTGAGTGGGTGCTTCAGCGGTTGCAGAATTCATGACAGTGTTCCTTTGATAGGGGAAGGCGAGCAACTGCTTGCAAGATTTCGGCCCTCTGCCGACCAGCGACGCGACGCTGACCGTCAGCGCAGCGTGAGCACCGGGCAGGTCGCCCGCCGCACCACCTGATTCGTCGTCGACCCGAAGAGCATCGCATCGAGCTACGCGGCGACTCGCTCGCGGGCCTCTTTGATTTCCTCGTCGGTCAACGCCACCGCAGGGCCATAACCGACGACGGCCAAGTCTGTCGGCGGAATGACGATCGGATTGGTCACGTGTAGAGCGGTAATCGTCGCCGAGTACCAGCGCGCCATCAGAACCGCATGATCGGCAGCATGGCGTGAAACGTCCGAGAGATCCACCGGGCATAGGATCCGATTGATTTGTCGCATGCTCGATCGCTCGCAATCCGCGTCCCCGCGATTGCTGCCGGTTTTCCGGAAGGCGACAAAGGACTCGAAGAGACAACTACACGCGACGATCGCGTCCCGCGCGTAAACACTCGGTGAACTGCGCAAACGCTCTTGATTCGCTGCGCCGGCGGACGTACAGTTCTGTCTGGCAGTTTCAACCGCCGCCCCCAGCCGCAGCCACACCGACGATCGTGCTCGCCAAGAGGAAGCCGCTCCGGACGGTCATCTCCGTGCGAGGTCATCCAGATGGCGAAATCAGCAAAACGAAGCACAGACGATCCGGTCGCCGTGGCCTCCGATCGCACACCGAAGGCGCGCATCGATGCCGCGACGGACATCACCGAGCACGACGTCGCCCGTCGCGCCTACGACCTCTATCTCACGCGCGGTGGCGAACCTGGACACGACGTGGACGATTGGTTGCAAGCCGAACGCGAACTGCGATCGAGCTCACGTGTGAACGCGGTGTGACGTCATGCCAGACGACCCATTGCTCAATCGGATAGGTTCCGTGGGTCGGGGTCGTGCATTGCCGGGCAGACTCCGACGCAATGCTCGATGAGGGGCCGTATCAGCCGCGTGACCGCAGCGTTAATACCGGGCACGTGGCGCGCCGCACGACCTGATTCGTCGTCGAGCCGAACACCGCAAGATCGAGGGGACTCCGGCCGTGGACACCCAGGACGATGAGATCGGCGCCGGTATCGCCAGCGACATGCAGCAGTTGAAGGTACGGCTTCCCGTGCGCCACTTGCACCGTCACCGAGCAGCGATCGCGAACCGCGTCTGTTACGAGTGACTCGAGCCGACTGGTGGCGCCCTTCACCAGGTAGCGGCGAAACTCAATCAGCGCCTCAGCCTGTGCGGGCGGCAACTCCGCGAACGCCGGTGAAGGCGGCTCGTCCCATGGCCATTCGATGACATGCAGGAGCTCGAGTGCTGCGCCGGACTCTTGGGCCAGCGACGACGCCAATTCCAGGGCCGCGGACGACCACTCCGAGAAGTCGACCGCGCACAACACGCGCGTGAACGGAAACCGCGACGTCGCGTGCGCGCGTGGCGGAACCGTGAGTACCGGGCAGGACGCCTTCCGGAGCACCTTTTCGGTGACGGAACCAAGGATCAGATGTTCGAACCCGCTGGCGCCGTGCGTGCCCATCACGATCAGATCGGCGGGCAGTTGCGCCGAGCGCTCGAGGATGACTCGTGCCGGCTGACCCACGTCGACGACCACATCGGAGTCAGTGCTGGCGTCCAGACACGCGTGGACAAATGCCTTGGCCTGATCTTGCACACGCAGCCGTTCGGAATCCGGCACACGATCCGCGGGAGCTGGCAAGCCCGGTACGGGCATGAAAATCGGACTGTAGACGTGCAGCACGCACAGCCGCGCTCCGTACCATTTCGCGATCGCGCCGGCTTGCTCGACGGCATGGCGCGAGCCCTCCGAGAAGTCGATCGGACAGAGAACTCGGCTAATCTGTGGCATATCAGTCAGCGTCCCGCCACGAATCCGCCGACGGGCCCAGGCCAGCGCCGACATTTCGGCAGGCGTACGCGTATCGCAACGGTGCGGCGGGCGCTCTCACGCATTCACTGAATCGGCGTGCAAAAAGCGGCCCGGGAGCCCCTCCCGGCCGTCAGCAGCAGTCCATTGGCGGTAGCCGACGTTCTCGGCCACCGTCAGCGAGTCGAACAACGCGCTCTCCTGGAACAGCATGCCGATGTCGCCGCGGACGCGCATCAGATCGCGCTCGCTCATCCGGTCGATGCGCTGACCCTTGACGAGAATCGCGCCCGCGTCCGGGCGGAGCAATCCCAGAATCAGTTTGAGCACGATCGACTTCCCGGCGCCGCTGGCGCCAAGAAGCATCTTCATGCTCCCGGTCGGAACCTCAAAACTGACGTCGCGGAGGATGACGTGATCGTCGAAGGCAAACGAGACCTTGTCGAATACCACGGCCGACCCGACCGCGTTCCGCTCCGACACCGGCGTTGATGGCGCGACGTCCGCTAAGGCCTCCACGCGTCGATCCGGTTCGTGGACGCACGGAACAGTCGGACCCACTCGGCCGCGCAGGCTTGTTGATACTCGATGCCCGCGTTCAGGAGTGGCTGACGACAGATCTCGTCCTCGCCCTCGACAGAACATCCCGATTCCAGGCATGGATCCTCTTTGGCGATGCACGCCTCGGTGTATCGCCGCTCGATCGCTGCGCACGCTTTCACGCGCCAATCCTCCCGTTCGTCGAGAAGCCGAACAGCGCGTACACGGGGCTCCACCCAGTCAGCCCGGTGACGAGCACCTCGACGCCCAAGACGAGGAAGAGCAGGTTCACGATCCCGGTCGATGAGAGAACGGAAAGCGGGATCGACGCGATTACCGCCCCGAGCGTGACGGTCAGTCCGATGAGCACTCGGATGATCCGGTCCTGTGAGCCTTCGTTGGGAGTCATAGGCGTTCTCCTTGAAGAGGTCGGCACCGACGCAAGTTGCAAGATCCCGGCCTGGCATGTCGAACAACCGGATGCCGGAGTTGAGCTGAATGCCGCTGGTGCTCCTAGCAACTGACGCTGCCGGCGAGCACGTACCCCTGGTTGTGGGTCTTCCTGAGGCAGACCATTCACGATGGGGATTTCTTCGCGGTCCTCTTGGAAATTTCGCGGGCCGTTCCGCGGCAGCCCCGGGTGCTCGAGCGCGCCCCACGCGTCGATCACGAGTCCGCAATCGGCTCGACGTTTGCTGTCCCGACATGTCGGAGCCTTGCCATGGCGTTACATTTGGCGTGGAATGCGGCGGTGGTCAGGTCTGGCGGACACGACTGGCGGCATCTGGTCCGAGTCGCCACGTCGCACATTCGTCAGGCGGCCTGTGCGCTCCACGGCCACGATGCGATGCTTCACTTCGAACGAGGACGGATCTCGCTTCGCTGTGCCAGCTGCGGGCACGAAACGCCGGGCTGGACGGTGGGACCGAGCCAGGTGCGCGCTCCCCAGACGCGCAGCTACAGACGTGCGGCGTGATGATTCGGCGTTCGGATCTGAACTCATCCGAAGTACACGGTTATGGCCGCAAGGACGACGAGCAGCACCGCGACGATCAGGGTCCACGCGGTCGCGTTGAGACCGAACGGGGGTTTCGATGGCGTGAGAGTGGTCATATGCCTCCTCCATCCGCAGTACTGGTCACAGCAAAATCACACCGTGTCGTACGCCGATCGAGCGTCTGTGTTGCAACCCGGTCGAGTAGTTGCGAGAGCGGGCCTCCTTCAGATGCACGCCTCTTCAATCGGCATTCGCAGGTGCGCTCCTCGTACTCCGGACAAATCAGCTGAGTGGGCCTGCCCTCCAGATCGGTCACGCGGATCACCGTGAGCTGACCCACCGGGCAGTGGATGGATGTCATCGCCATGCTTAACCTTGTAGCACCGTTCATTCCACGCCGACCGGCGATGAGGTCCACGTACGAACCTCGCCGGGTGCCATAGAGAGTCGCAACGCGGACGTGCGTCCGAGCGCTCGTGTTCCGCTTCGTCACGCGGGCATTCTCTCGACAACCCAAACGTTGTCGTGCGGCGGTTGCCGGCAATCCGGCAGGTTTGCCCGTTTTCAAAAGCTCCCATTTGCGGAATGTCGCCAAACTCCCCCGTTCTGGCGGGTCTCGCTCTTGCACTGCGGCCAGCCGACTCGGTGAAATGCCGTCATCGGCCTTTCTGGCAGGAGTCGACCATGCTGCGAATAGTCCATCGCACCACCTTCGCGCTGACGCTCGGCGTCGCGGCCTTCATCCTCGGTGCCATTGCTCCGCGAGTCTCGGGACAGGCTGCCACATCCGGCTTCCCCAGCGTCAAGAACGGCGAGTACATCACGCAGAAACCCGAGGCTTCGCCGCAGGGCTCCAAGCCGCCCGGCGTTCATCAGGACGACACCGCAGGGAAAGAGTGGATCCGCCGCCTCGAGAGACCAGATCGGCTTCCCGGGTTGCGAATTGCCGACGTCATCGCGTCGCTGCAGCTCAAGCCGGGCGACGTGGTGGCCGACATCGGGGCCGGCACCGGCGCGTACACGATCCCGTTTGCGAGGGCCATCGCACCGTCGGGCACGGCGCTGGCCGTCGACATCCATCAGGACCTGCTGGACTACATCGAGGCAAAAGCGAAGCGTGAGAACGTGAGCACGCTCCGGACGATTCTTGCCAGGCTGGACGATCCCAACCTTCCGAAGACCCAAGTGGACGTGGCGTTCTTCCACGACGTCTTCCACAACGTCAACGATCGTCAGGCCTATCTCAACGTGCTCACGTCCTATCTCAAACCGAACGGGCGCATCGCCATCATCGAGCAGGAATTCGCCGATCCGATCGCGATGAAGTGGGACCGCCCGGAGGATCGAATCACCCGGGCGCAGGTGAACGCGTGGATGGCTGATGTCGGATTCCAGCTGACCGAGGAGTTCGACATCTTTCAGGGGAACAACAACCCGAAAGGGGCTGGAATGCCTGAGCGGTGGTTCGTCGTGTACGCGCGCGGTCCCTCGCCTTCGCGGTAACGCGGCGGTCGTCATGATGGGGCACCATCGGACGCGCTCCGTCGGCCGTGCGACTGTCGCGCTCGCCTGCCTGCTCGGCGTTGCCGGGCCGGTGCGCGCGCAGACGACCGCCACGCTTGCCGGGACAATCACCGACGCATCGGGCGGCGTGCTCATCGATGCCCGGCTCGCGCTGCAGCAGATCGAAACCGGGCTGACTCGAACCACGATTAGCGGGCCGGATGGACGGTTCGTGTTTGCGGGCCTGCCCGTGGGCCGGTACGACATTCGGGTCGAGCGGTCCGGGTTTCGCCCGTTCGTTCGCCGGGACGTGCTCCTCACGATCGGACAGACGCTCTCGGTGCGACTGAGCCTGCAGGTGGAGGGCATCGAGGAGTCGGTCACCGTGTCGGGCGCCGGCTCGACCCTCAACACCCAGACGCCTGAGCTGAGCTTTCTGGTCGGCGAACAGGCTATCGAGTCGCTGCCGCTCAACGGTCGCAACTACACCGACCTCGCGCTCCTCCAGCCCGGCGTCCTGCCCTATGCGTCGCGCGACGGTGGCTCGGTGGTAGCGCACGGCTTGGGAACGAGCGTGAACGGGCAGGACTATCGCTCGAACGTCTACCTGATCGACGGCACGCTGCAGAACGATTTCACGAACGGCCCGGCAGGCAGCGCGGCGGGCACGGCGTTGGGCATGGAATCGATCCGCGAATTCCGAGTCGAGTCGAACGCCTACAGCGCCGAGTTCGGCCGCAACTACGGCGGTCAGATCAACGTGCTGACCAAGTCGGGCACGAACACGCTGCGCGGCAGCGCCTACGCGTTCCTCCGCAACGACGCGCTCGATGCCGCCAACTACTTCGACGTCTCCGGCAAGCCCGATTTTTCGAGGAACCAGTACGGCGGCTCCGCGGGCGGCCCGCTCCGCGCCGATCGCCTCTTCTACTTCGTCGGCTACGAAGCGCTGCGCGAAAATCTGGGTAAAACGCTTTCGAGCTTCGTCCCGGATGACGCCGCGCGGAGGGGTCTCCTCCCTGATGGCCCCGTGACGATCAGCGCCGCGGTCGCGCCCTATCTCGACGCGATCCCGCGCGCCAATGGGCCGGCCCTCGGCGGCGGCCTCGCGACGCACACCTTCGCGTTCGATCAACGGCTGCATCAGGACTTCGTCCAGGGGCGCCTCGACTATCAGTCAGGCGCGGCACACCAGTTCTTCGCTCGATACACGGTCGACGATGCCAGCTATCGGCTGCCGACCGACTACCCGCAGTTCCCTCGCGCCTTCATTTCCACGAACCAATTCGTGACCGCCGAATACCGCAACGTGGCGTCCGACCGCACCTTCCAGACCCTGCGATTCGGCTACAGCCGCACCCGGATCGGGCAGAACGTCGAGGCGCATCTGGCTTCACCGCTGGCGCCCTTCGTCGGCGGCCGCGACCTCGTCGGCGACATCGACATCGGCGGCATGCAGCGGTTCGGTCCGCAGAGCTCGGCGAACCTCCGGCTCGCCCAGAACGTGTACGGCGGCCAGTACGACCTGATTCACACGCGCGGCCGCCACCTGTTGAAAGCCGGGTTCCTCGCGGAGCACTATCGCGACTTCATGACCAATCCGACGTTCAGTCTGGGGATCTACACCTTCGCGAACATCCGGGCGTTCCTCGAGAACCGCGCCACGCGTTTCGTCGGGCTGGGCCCGCTGGGGGACATCAATCGCGACTGGCCCTGGACGCTGTACGGCGGCTACGTTCAGGACGCTTTTCAAGTAACGCCGCGAGTGAGCCTCAACGGCGGGCTTCGCTACGAGTTCACGACGATGCCGGTCGACCGGGCGGGCCGCGACTCCGCGCTCCGCAACCCGAGCGACCCGGCGCCGACGATCGGGCCGCTCTATCGCAACCCCACCTACACCAATATCTCGCCCCGGACAGGACTGGCCTGGGACCTGTTCGGCGACGGCTCGACGTCGATTCGGAGCGGCTACGGTCTGTACTTCAACACCACCAATCAGCAGAACTTGATCGTCACGGTGTCCAACCCGCCCGCGACGCCACGCTTCGTCATTGCGAACCCAGCGTTTCCAAACCCTCCGTTCGAGCGCGGCATCGGCAACACGATCAGGCCCGTGCAATGGGATCTCGAGAACCCGCGCCTCCATGTGTGGAACGTCAGCCTGCAGCGCGCGCTGCCTGGCAGTTTCATTACGACGATCGGCTACCTGGGCTCCCGCGGCATGCACCTGTTCCGGAACACCGACGTCAACGTGCCGAGTCCGGTTCCTGGACCCGACGGCCGCCTGTTCTTTGCCGCCGGGCTGCCGCGGCCGAATCGCAATTTCGGGACCATCGAGCTGAAGAGCAGCGACGGTCGCTCCTGGTACCGGTCGCTCATCGTCGAACTGCGGCGCACCTGGCGCCGCGGGTTCTCGCTGCAGTCATCGTACACGTGGTCGCACAGCGAGGACACGACACAGGCCTCCACCTTCTTCTCGGACGCGACCAACGGCACCACGGTGGCGTTTCCGGAGTTCGATCCGGACTACAACAAGGGACCATCGGACTGGGATACCCCGCACAACTGGGTCGTGAATCTGGCCTGGGATCTGCCTTTCGCCCGCCGCATGGTCGGCGTTGGACGAGCACTCTTCGACAACTGGCAGGTCAGCGGCATCGGCACGATGCGAAGCGGTCAGCCGCTCACGGTCTTCGTGCAAAACAACTGGTCGCGCTCGCAGTGGTCGCCCTCGATCGCACCAACCTCGGGCCTCGACCGCCCCGACCTCGCACCCGGCCGCACGGCCGCCAGCGCTGTCGACGGCCGGCCCGACCAGTGGTTCGATCCCCTGGCCTTCGTGCTCCAGCCGCAGGGCACGATGGGCAACAGCCGGCGCGGCGCGTTCCGCGGACCCAATCTGCGGACGGTGGACGTCTCCGCCGTCAAGCGCATCCGCCTGCGCGGCGGGGCCCGCCTCGAGGCGCGGATCGAGGTGTTCAATCTCCTCAACCGCGCCAACTTCGGCAACCCGACGTTGATCGCGTTCGCCGGCGTCGCGCAGCAGGAAGCGCCGCTCTCGACGTTCGGCCGCATTCGCTCGACGGTGACCTCGGCGCGCCAGACACAGCTGGGCCTCAGGATCGCATTCTGAGGCAGGGTCTCTCGTCATTCGCTGCGACAGGCGCGGTGATGGCGTCGGTGCGGCTATATTGCCGATTCAAACCGCCGCCATCCGAAATGCACGCCCCTGCATCGCAAAGGTGGTCAGCCGCTGCTCGACCAGCCGATTGACGGTGTCGTCCGCGAACCGCCCGGTTTCGTCACGCACGCCGGCCGTCCTGCCCGTCAGGACCTCGATCCCCTGGTCGATGGTGTCGGCTGCGTAGATGCGAAACAGACCCGCCTCGACCGCCCTGACGACATCGTCGCGCAGCATGAGATGACGCGTGTTGGCGGCGGGAATCAGCACGCCTTGATCGCCGGTGAGACCTTTCAGCTGACAAACGTCGAAGAAACCCTCGATTTTCTCGTTGATCCCCCCGACCGGCTGGATCTGCCCGAGTTGGTTGATCGAACCGGTGACCGCGATCGACTGCCTGATGGGCACGTCCGCGAGCGCCGACAGGAGCGCGTAGAGCTCAGCCGACGAAGCGCTGTCTCCTTCCACGCCGCCGTAGCTCTGTTCGAAGACAATGCTCGCAGACAAGGACAACGGGTGATCCTGAGCGTAGCGGCCGGCCAGGAAGCCTGACAGGATCAACACTCCCTTGGAATGGACCGGGCCGCCGAGTTCGACTTCCCTCTCGATGTCGACGACGGTTCCGCCGCCGAGGCGCACGCGCGCGGTAATCCGACTCGGCCGCGCAAAGGCGAACCCGCCCAACTCGATCACCGACAAGCCGTTCACCTGCCCGATCGCGGCGCCCGTCGTTTCGATCATGATCGTCCCACGCTCGATCGCTTCCAGGATCCGCTCCCGCGGCCGGCTGGCGCGGGCGATACGCGTGTCAATCGCCCGTTGCACATCGTCGGCATCGACCGCGTCGTGGCCGGTGATGCCCGCCCAATAGTCGGCTTCGCGGAGCAGATCGGTCAGGCGGTCCAACTCGATCCACAGCTTGCCCGCATCCTCCACCACTCGACCGCCGTGCTCGATCACGCGGGCTACTGCGCTCGCCGCGAAGGGACGAAGGGAGGCCTTGCGAGCCAGCGTGGCAATGACGCCGGCGTAGGCGACGTCGGCCGAATTGGTGCGATCGACACGCGACTCGAAATCGACCGCGACTTTGAACAGCTCCCAGAAGTCCGGATCCTGCTCGTAGAGTTCGTAGTACAGCTGACGGTCTCCGATGAGCACGACTTTGACGTTCAGCGGAATCGGTTCCGGATCGAGGGATTCGGTGCTGACCAGGCTGAGCGCCTCGCCGAGCGACGCGATCCGGATCGCCCGCGCACGAAGCGCCCGCTTGAGACCTTCCCAGGCGAACGGTTCGAGCAGAACACGCCTTGCGTCGAGAATCAGGTACCCGCCATTGGCCCTGTGCAGCGCGCCCGCCTTGATGTGCGTGAAGTCCGTGCCGAGCGTGCCCATCTGCGCGACGTATTCGATGCGACCGATCAGGTTCTGGAACGTCGGTTTGTCTTCGTAGACGACCGGCGCGCCATGCATCAATCCGTTACCGTCCAGGACATTGACCTGATAGCGCCGCAGTGGTGACGCGACACCCTTTTTCGCGTTCGGCACTTCGTGCGGCCTCGTTTCCTCCTCAGCCTCCTTGGGCCGTCGAAAGTCGTCGGCATTGTTGATGACGTCTTTCTCGAGCGACGCAAGATAGCGCTGGACGCCCGCCTCGCCTTCGTAGGTCTTCGTCAGTTCCTCGATTGGGGCCTCTACGGCCCGCTGGGTGGCCGTGCGCTTCAACGTCTGCAATTTCTCATACGTCGCGCGACGCCACTTCGGCACCTCGCGCATGATTCCCGCGAGCTCGCCTTGGAATTCTTCAATCGCGGCTCTGATGCGTTCTCGCTGGCTCTCCGGCAACAGTTTGAAGGCGTCTGCATCAACGACTTTGCCGTCGCGCACGGGAGTCAGCGCCAGCCCGGATGGCATGCGAATCAGAGCCACGTCGCGTGCAGCCGCGCGCTGGCGCAGCGCCTCGAGCGCTTCGTCGCGACGGGTGTTGAACTCGTCGTGAATCTCCTGATAGTTCTGCCGGTATTCTTCGGTCTCGAGCGCGGCGCCGATCGCCGCGCGCAACTCGTCAACGAGCTGCGCGATGTCATCCCGAAGCTGCGCGCCGATGCCCTGAGGCAGTGGAGATCACCTGTGGCCGATGTGGCTGTTCGAAGTTGTAGACGTAACACCAATCGCGCGGCGGCGGCTCGGAGAGCGCCTGCTCTTCGAGAAATCTCCGCACCACTGCGTGTTTTCCCGCACCGGTCGGGCCGAGCGCGAAGACGTTGTAGCCGTCGCGGCGCATGCCGATCCCAAATCGAATCGCCGCCACCGCCCGGTCCTGTCCAAGGTCGAGCGGGCAGTCTGGCAGCTCCGCGGTGGTCGTAAAGCGAAACTGGTGAGGGTCACACCGCCGGCGCAGTTGCGAAGGGGTCAGATGTGCAGCCGGAGTCGCCGGCGCACGCTCCACGGTCGTCGCGGGCATGTCTTGTCCTCGCAATCGCGCTTCGCAGGCGGCGTCGACGTTCGACAACCGCGCCGCGCGCTGGTTAGCAGGCGCAAGCGACATGCCACTGGGCAGGTCCGGCGGTGCGGGACTCGGTGCCGGATTTCCGGCAGCATCGTGCCCACCCTGGCCGATCCCGAGGATGTCGACGGAAATCGAGTCAGCACGGGATTTGCCTTGTCAGCGCGCGTCGGATGCCAAGGGCGTTCCTGCCAAGCCGGCGTGCGTTGCTGACGGGCGATTTCGATCGCTCCACGTCCGTGGAGCAATGGCTGCGCGTGCACCGTACGGCCATGGCGTGCCGTTTCGAAGTGACGCTGTTCGGGGACGATGCGCGGCATTTCGACGTGGCGCGCAGGGCGCTCGACGAAGCGGGCCGCATCGAAGCCGCGCTGACCGTGTTTCGTGAATCGAGCGAGCTGTCGCGCATCAACGGCCAGGCGGCCGCCGAACCGGCACCTGCGAGTGACGAGTTGTTTGCACTCCTGACACGCTGTCACCAGCTTCATGCGGCAACCGGCGGAGTCTTCGACATCACGTCGACGCCGCTCAGCCGCTGCTGGGGATTCCTCGCGCGCGAAGGGCGTGTTCCGCCCGCCGCCGATATTGACGTCGCCCGCCGCGCCGTCGGCATGGACCGCGTGGTGCTCGACGCGAAGGCGCGCACCGTGCGGTTTGCCCGGCCCGGCATGGCCTTGAATCTCGGAAGCATCGGCAAGGGCTACGCGCTCGACCGGCTGGGCCATCTCCTTCGTCGAGACGGTGTGAGCCCTGCGCTGGTCTCGGCCGGCGGCAGCAGCATGCTGGCGATCGGCGGCGCGGGCCCGGGCTGGCCGATTGATGTGACGTCTCCGCGGCTCGACAGCCGGATCGCGCGCCTGCGTCTGCGCGACGCCGCGCTCGGAACGAGCGGCGCCGGCGAGCAATTCTTCATCAGCCACGGCGCCGATGCGACGCGCTATGGACACGTCATCGATCCGCGGACCGGCTGGCCCGCGCGCGGCGTCCTCAGCGCGAGCGTCGTCACCCGCGATGCCGAGACCGCCGACGCGCTGTCGACCGCGTTCCTGGTAGGCGGCGTCGAGCTGGCCGAGCGTTACTGCCGGAATCACGCGGACGTACTCGCACTCGTCACGCTCGACGATGGAACGGCACGAACGCTCGTATTCGGTCACTACATCGGGGCGCGGTTGGAGAATTGACATGATCCTGACTCCTGAACATCGTGCGATTGGCCGGCGCAATTTCATGAGAGCCATCGCCGGTACGCCGGCGCTCGCGGCAATCGGCACGACGCCCATGAAAGGACCGGTACGCGGCGGGCCTGTCCGCATCGGCTTCATCGGCGTCGGAGGCCAGGGACGCGCGCTGCTCGGCCACGTCGATCCGGCCGTCAGCCAGGTCGTGGCGATGGCCGATATCA
Source organism: uncultured Acidobacteriota bacterium (assembly GCA_963770995.1). Classification (GTDB taxonomy): domain Bacteria; phylum Acidobacteriota; class Vicinamibacteria; order Vicinamibacterales; family CAVVIG01; genus CAVSWN01. The sequence continues at coordinate 682,178 of CAVYRS010000002.1, forward strand.
ACCCGGCGTCGCTGCAGAAGGCTGACGACGTGCTGGCCAGGCGGCGGCAAGGACGCGCGGCGCACTACGTCGAGTTCAGCGACATGCTCGAGCACGAAGACATCGAGGCGGCCATCGTCGCCGTGCCCTTATGGGCGCATGCCGATGTCGTGACGCGGTGCTTCGACGCCGGCAAGCACGTGCTGTGCGAGAAGATGATGGCGTGGGACGTCGGCGGCTGCGAGCGCATGATGACCGCCGCGCGCAGGGCGGGCACGGTGTTCGAAATCGGCTATCAGCGGTACTACAACCCGGTGTACCTCGCGGCGTACGAGGGCATCATCAGAAGGCAGCTGCTCGGCGACGTGTATCACGTGCGTCTGGCCTGGCACCGCAACGGCAGCTGGCGCCGCCCCGGCGGCCCGCCATCACCCGGCTACGATCCGGCTCGATGGGGATATCCCACGTTCGAGCATCTCTGGAACTGGCGCCTCTACTTCAGGTATTCACGTGGATTGTTTGCCGAGCTCGCGAGCCATCAACTCAACGCCGCGAACTGGTTCCTCGGCGCCGCGCCGAAAGCCGTGCTGGCATCCGGCGGCGTGCACCGCTTCAGGGACGGACGCGAATCGTACGACCACGAGTACGCGATCTGGGAATATCCCGGCGGCCTGACCACCACGTTCAGCAGTGTCGAGTCGAACGCGTTCGACGAACGGTACGAGGCTTTCTTCGGAACGAAGGGCTCGCTCATCATGTACAACGAGGCCGAAGCGCTCCTGTTCGACGAAGGCGGCGATGGAGCGTCGACCGGCGTCGAGATTTCAGGCCGGCCCGGCGGCGCCGCGGCGCACGCGTCCGAGACGAAGCCGGCCAATGCGGGAGGCGCCACGCGGGGCATCGGCAACGGCGCCCGCGGGGAACGAACGCGCATCGGCGACGGAGTTCGAGATCTCTCGTTTCTGTTCCGCCGTGCGCACGGGCCAGCCGATCGCGTGCGGTCCGGAGCGCGCCTTCGAGTCGGCGCGCTCGTGCATCGCGGCGCACGAGGCGATTCAGACGGAGAGGAAAGTGACGATCTGAACGAACCCGTCCGGTTCGCTTACGCCCCGTAGGGGAACCGATATTCGGCCACGCGATCGAGCGGCCGCTCCGCGAATCTGCCGACGATCGGTTTCACCGTCTTCACGAAATCGCTCCATTGCATGGCAATGGCATCGCGATGCGTGCCGGCGTTGAACACGATCTTGGGTTCTGATGCGAGCCGCGCGTCGACGAACACCGACTGCCCGTACAGCGGGCCGAATGGCGGCATCGCGCCAACCTCGCAGTCCGGGAACAACGGCCGCAGCTCTTCTTCACCGGCGAGGCGGATCGCGTTTCCACCCGCGAGTTCCAGGAGCCGATCGAGATTCACGATCGAGGGTGCGGGGACGACAGCCTCCACCGGTTCGTCGTCGATGAAGCAAACGACCACCTTGGCCCAGTCGCGTCCCGGGACGTGTGCGGCGGCCGCTTCTTGTCGGGCGGTAAACGCTGGCCGATGCGGCACGGCCATGTACGGGACGTGCGCGTCGCGCAAGAACTCGTGGATAGCGGATATGCCGGGCATGAAGCCTCCTTGGTCGAGTCTTCAATGACGCAACAGCGGTGCCACTGGCCCGCGCGCTAGGCGCCTGCGGCCGCGGCCGGTGGCTCCGGAGATGGCCCGCGCGGCACTGCCGGAAAATCGGCACCCTGACTCTCTCACCGGCATTGGTCGTGCGCGAACCCTTCACGCCTGCGGTGGACACTCATGAGCCACGACCGCCCACGGAGACGGCGGCGCTACGCACGCTGACGGCTCGACGGTCGCGAACCACGTCGGACACCACCGGTCCGAGCGGGAGCCCACCCGCCGCGCGGCATTGCTAGTACGATCGGAGTCGCGTGAACGTTTTCGACCTGGCGGCGATTCTCATCACCGTCGCCGCGATCTCCGGATATCTCAATCATCGTTTACTGAGACTGCCGCCCGCGAGCGGCACGCTCGCCGTCGCCCTGGTCAGTTCGCTCATCGCGCTCGCGGTCGACCGGCTCGTGCCCGAGCTGCGCGTCGAGGCGGACATCGCCAGGTTCCTCAGCCAGATCGACTTCAACGAAACGCTGATGCGCGGACTCCTGTCCTTCCTGCTCTTTGCGGGTGCGCTGCATCTCGACCTCGACGCGTTGCTCGACAACCGCTGGACCATCGGCGCGCTCGCCACGGTCGGAGTCCTCGTATCCACGGCGATCGTTGGCGGCGTCATGTGGCTGGTCTTCGCCCTTCTCGGCACCGCCACGCCATTGCTCGTGTGCCTGGTGTTCGGAGCGCTGATCTCGCCGACCGATCCGGTCGCGGTGATTGGCCTCCTCAAGGAGCTTCGTGGTTCCCGGAGTCTCGAAGCCCAGATCGCCGGCGAGGCGCTGTTCAACGACGGCGTCGCGGTCGTGATCTTCATGGCGCTCGTGTCGCTGGCCGGTCTCTCGGGCGGGGCTCACACGTCGGTGCAGGCGGACGTCTGGGTGCTGGCGACGTTCTTTGCGCGGGAAGTGGCGGGCGGCGCGGCGCTCGGGTTGACGTTCGGCTATCTCGGATATCGAGCGATGAAGAGCGTCGACTATCACCCGCTCGAGCTGCTCATCACGATCGCGCTCGTCATGTCGACATACGCGCTGTCGTTCCGCATCCACGTCTCCGGTCCGATCGCCGTCGTCGTCGCGGGACTGCTGATCGGCAATCCCGGCCGCCGCTTCGCCATGAGCGACCGCACGCGGGAACGCGTGGACGCGTTCTGGAGCATGATGGACGAGATCCTGAACGCCGTTCTGTTCCTGCTGATCGGACTCGAGGTCTTCACGATTTCCGGCGGACCACGAACCTTCGGCGCTGCGCTGCTGAGCATTCCGGTGACGCTCCTCGGCCGCCTCATTTCGGTGGCGATTCCCGCCGCCGCGATGAAGCTGCGAGGCCAGTTCCGGCGCGGGCTGGTGCCGCTGCTGACCTGGAGCGGTCTGCGCGGCGGGATCTCCGTGGCCATGGTGCTGTCGCTGCCGCGGTTTCCGGCGCGCGACCTGCTGATCGCCTGCACCTATGCGGTCGTCGTGTTCTCGATTCTCGTCCAGGGACTGACCGTGCGGCGAGTGCTCGAGTACTATGGCGTCGGCGGCTCACGCAGCGGCGTCTGAGCCCGGACAGGGACGAAGCGGCGGTCCAGTGCGGCGCACACGATCTCGACGACGTGCCGGGCGGCCATCGTCGCTCGCGTATCACTGCCGCGACGCCTGCGAATCGCTGAAGCGCACGTTGGCGATCTGCCGCAGTTGCCGACGCCGGACGTGCCCACTGCCCTGGCCGCGTCCGTCAAAGGCGCCATTCACGCGTTCCTCAACCAACGGTAACGAGCCATAGCGGGCGAATTGCGCAGGCATGGGGATTTTTCCCGCCTCTGCGGGCTCGGTCCGGCCTCCGACGTCGCGATTCCGGCGCAAATTCGGTGCGATCTGCGCTCGAGGGCCGCCGGAGCGCCTGTTGCAACAACGCGTCCCAGGGGCGTCGCGAACCCTTTCAGACGCGATTGGCTCCCACCCGTAGGGACGTCGGGGCATCCGGCGAAAGTCTCATCTGTCCCTGTCGCCCGGAGGAAGTCATGCTCGTTCGACAGATCGTCGACTCAAAGCTGGCGCAGTTCGCGTATCTGATTGGCTGTCCGAGAACGGGCGAGGCGATCGTCATCGATCCCGAGCGCGACGTGGATCGCTATTTCGATCTTGCGGCACGGCACAAACTGCGCATCGTCGCTGCGGCAGACACCCATATTCATGCTGACTACCTTTCGGGCCTGCGGGAAATGGCCGCGCGCGGCGTGTTCGTCTATGCGTCGAAAGAGGGCGGCCCGGAGTGGCAGTACGAGTGGCTGATCCACGGCGAGTACCCACACCGGCTGCTCGGCCACCGCGACCAGTTTTCGGTTGGGTACATCGAATTTGTGGCGCTGCACACGCCGGGCCACACACCGGAGCACCTGAGCTATCTCGTTCGTGACGCCGGCGGCGGCACGACGGATTTCGTCGCGCTGGCCAGCGGCGACTTTGTATTCGTCGGCGACGTCGGCAGGCCTGACCTGCTGGAACGAGCGGCAGGAATGGTGGGCGTGATGGAGCCGTCGGCGCGAGCGCAGTTTGCGTCAATCCAGCGGGAGTTCCGGGGGTTGCCGGAGTTCATCCAGGTCTGGCCCGCACACGGCGCCGGCAGCGCGTGTGGTAAGTCGCTCGGCGATGTTCCGACCTCGACGGTCGGCTACGAACTCCGGACGAACCGCTCCATCCACGCGGCCGTCGACGAACAGACGTTCGTCGATTTCATCCTTGCAGGCCAGCCTGAACCACCTCTGTATTTCGCGCGCATGAAACGGGACAACCGCCGCGGCCCGGCGCTGCTGACAGCGTTGCCGTCACCGCCGGTGCTGCACGCTACGGAGCTGGCGGCACTCGAGAACCGGCGTGATATCGCCGTGCTCGACACACGCTCCCGCGAGGCGTTCTTCGAAGGCCATCTTGCCGGTTCGCTGCTCACGGAACTCGACTATCAGTTCTGCTCGATCGCCGGCTCGTACGTGGCCGAGGGCACTCCGGTTTACCTGGTGGTCGACGAATCGCGTCTGGGCGAAGCCGTCCGCGCACTGATCCGCGTCGGACTGGATCGCGTCGTTGGCTATCTCACTCCTGACACGCTGGCCGACTACCAGCGGCAGGGCGGGCTGCTTCGGCGGACCGCCAGTATCGACATGCGCCAGTTGGAAACGGAGCGTGCTGGCGGGCGTGCACACGTGCTCGACGTTCGCGGAGCCGCGGAGTTTGAGGCTGGTCACGTACCGGACGCCCTCCATGTGCCCCACACACGCATCGGCGTGAACGTGAATTCGTTCCCGACCGACAAGCCGCTCCTCGTCTACTGCCACAGCGGGGCGCGTGCGGCTGCTGCGGTCGCGATTCTCGAGCGGCTCGGCGTTACTGCGATCGCCGTGAACGATAACTTCGCGAACTATCGGCGCGCGGAACACGTGTCCGCGCATGCCTGAGGACTGCCATGACACCGGAAGCAACCGCGGTGGCCCCTACACGATATCGCACGCGGAGGTGGTCAGCGCATTTCTCGCGAATGGTATGCCGGAGATGATGAAGAACCACCCGGTTCCGCCGCGCTAGACACTCACTATTGGGAGCACAAGCAGATGACCATCGACATCGGAATCGACGCAGCCAAGCGGGAGGAGATCGCGAACGGCCTGTCGCGCGTTCTCGCGGACACCTACACGCTCTACCTCAAGACGCACAACTTTCACTGGAACGTCACGGGGCCGATGTTTCAGGCGTTGCACTTGATGTTCGAGACGCAGTACGACGAGCTCGCACTCGCCGTGGACGCCGTCGCTGAGCGCATTCGGGCCCTCGGCTTTCCCGCGCCAGGCACGTACACACAGTTTCTGCAGCTCTCCTCGATCAAGGACGAGGACGGCGTGCCCAAGGCGCAGGACATGATTCGGCTGCTCGTTGAGGGCCACGAGACCGTGGCACGCACCGCTCGGCAGGTGTTCAAAGTTGCGGAGAGCGTCAGCGACCAGCCGACGTGCGACCTCCTTACCCAACGCATGCAGGTGCACGAGAAGACGGCGTGGATGCTGCGGAGCCTGCTCGAGTAAGACTCCTGGCTGCCTTCCATGCGATTCGTTCGAGGCCTCCTGCTCGCCGCTGCCATCGCAGGTGCGGCCTGCGTGTCGAGGTCTTCTGAGCCACACCCGCCCGCAGTCTCTGCGCTGAGCCCTCTCGAACAGCTCGGCAAATCGGTGTTCTTCGATCGACAGCTCTCGCTGCGCGCCAACCAGTCGTGCGCGTCGTGCCACGGTCCTCAGGTGGGGTGGACGGGCGATCTTCCCGACGTGAACGCCGGACGGGCGGTCTACGAGGGATCTGTCAGCGGTCTCTTCAGCAACCGCAAGCCTCCGACCGTCGTGTACGCCATGGCGCCTGTGCTTCACGCCAAGATGGCGAAAGGTTGTTTGTTGGCGGCAACTTCTGGGATGGCCGTGCGACGGGCGAGCGGCTTGGCGATCCGATTGCCGACCAGGCGCAGGGACCATTCGTGAACCCGTTGGAACAGGCGCTCCCTGACACGGGCTGCGTCGTTCGACGGGTCTGCGCTGCTGATTATCCCGTCACGCTCGAGGCCCAGTTCCCTGGCAGTTGCCGTGTCGCGTGGCCGGCGAACATGGATGCCGCGTGCACCCTGCCTTCGGGCACGCTGCAACTGAAGCCGCAGGATCGGGCAACGTCGGATCGCGCCTACGATCGCATCGCCGCGGCTATCGCCGCCTACGAACGCTCGCGCGAGGTGAATCCATTCTCCTCGAAATTCGATCGGTACCTGGTGGGACAGGCCGTGCTGTCACCCGAAGAACAGGCGGGCCTGGCGCTGTTCACGGGGCGGAGCATGTGCTCGGCCTGTCACCCGTTGGACCGGGGACCGCGTGGGGAGCCGCCGCTTCTCACCGACTTCACGTTCGACAACCTCGGGATTCCGCGGAATCCTGAAAACCCGTGGTATCGGGCCACGAGCAACCCCGCCGGTCCCGGCTGGGTGGACAACGGTCTCGGCGCCTTCCTCGCGACACGGTCGGACTGGCGAGAGTTTGCGGCGGCGAACACCGGCAAGCACAAGGTGCCGACGTTGCGCAACGTGGACCGTCGCCCGGATGGCGCCTTCGTCAAGGCCTACATGCACAACGGCTACTTCAAGACGCTCAGCGGCCTGGTGCATTTCTACAACACGCGCGATGTGAAACCCGTCTGCAGCGGCTCGTTCACGGAGCGCGAGGCGCTCGCCCGCGACTGCTGGCCCGCGCCCGAGGTGAGGGCCAACATGAACACGGACGAGCTCGGAAACCTCGGTCTCAGCCAGACTGAAGAGCGCGCAATCGTCGCCTTCATGGGAACGCTATCGGACGGCTACGTGCCGGCCGCTCGACGGCAGTGAGACACCCGCTCACGGACGAATTCACCGACCTCCGTCGCTGCCAGACGGTAGCGGTCGCGGAAGCGTCGATCATCAATGACGAACGGTTGCTCCACTGATAGAGCCTCTCGTCGAGCTCACGAAACAGCGGGATGAAGACCGCTCTCCGGGAGAGACGGGCGTGGAAGACGCCGGGTTTCGAGCCCCACGTCGCGGGCACGCGCATGTTCGTGCTCACGCCGTCGGCTCGGTGGCCCGGACAGGGACGAAGGGGCGGTCCAGGGCCGCGCACATGATCTCGACGACGTGCCGGCCCGACATCGTCGCCACCGGGACTCCTCCACCGGGCTCCACCCACTGTCCGGCCATGTAGAACCGCTCGAGCCCCGGCAGTTCTTTGGGCACGTGCTTGAAGGCGTTCGACGCGGGAATCCATCCCTCAAACGCGCCGCGCCACGATCGAGCGTTGCGCCAGAACGTCAGCGGCGTCGCCAGATCCACCATCTGCACGCTGCCCTTCACACCCGGGAAGTGCCGGTCGATGCTGGTGAGCACGCGGTCGGCAGTGACATCCTTCTCCTGCTGATACTGTGCCCCGCGTGTCGCCCACCAGTCGTAGTCTGTGGACAGCATGGCCTGCACCACCGTGTGCCCCGCCGGTGCGAACGCCGGATCCTCGTTGTAGATCCGCAGGTACAGGTATTCGTTCTGGAACCCGCCAACGGTAAGCGGCTCGATGCCGTCGATGAGGAGAGTGGACGGCTGTCCCTCGAGCGTCTGCGCGACGCCGAAGCTGGCCAGCACAATGGGCTGGAACATCTTCCAGCGATCCATACGCTGTTTCCATTCAGCCGCGCCGTAGCGCCCGGCCAGGAGGCGGAACACGGTTTCCGGCGCGCTCGCGGTCGACACGACGACATCCGCCTCGATCATCGTGCCGTCGGTCAGGCGCACGCCTCGCGCTCGGCCGTCGGCGACCAGGATTTCCTCGACCGTCGTGTTCAGGATGACGTCGCCGCCCAGCGACCGATAGCGACCGATGAGCGCGTCACGGAATCGCGCCGTGCCGCCGACTGGCCGCGACAGCCACCCGCGTTCGAGGTATCCGAGCACCAGCAGAAAGAACAGCGCCGGCGTTTCGGGCGGCATGAGGCGCCCGAAGAACTCGCGAAGGCGCGGGCTCTGCAGCTGCTCATTGGCCCAGACCCGGAGCGGTTTCCGGAAGTGAACGAACGTACCGACGTCGTGACGCAGCCGCCAGACGTCGCGCAGGCGATCGCCGGCGGTCGCCAGTTCCGGCGCCCGCTCGACGGGTGGACCGAGCGAGGCCGCGTGCTGGGCGCCTTCCACCAGGCGCGCCAGCTCATCGCCGTCCTCCGGCGCGAGCGCGCGCAGGCTGTCCGCCGTCGTCTTCATGTCGCGACTGAGTGTCGCCTCCCACCCGTCGCGTGCATGGCGGTACGTGACGAACTCCTCGAGCGTGTGCAGCGGCACTGCCGGCACGATGCCCAGCTCCTCGTAGATCTGTTGAAACGGCCCGCCCGTCAGCCAATGAATGCAGCCGTCAATCAAGTACGGCCCCCGGTGCCAGGCGGTGCAGACGCCGCCGAGCTCGAGGTTGTGTTCGACGATGGTGACGTCGAAGTTGTTGACGCGAGCGTAACAACCAGCAGACAGGCCGGCGAGCCCGCCGCCGACGATGAGGAGTTTCGGATTGCTCATGTCGCCCGTGCAGCAAGCCACATACCGGCGCGCTCCACGTGATGGATCGCAGTGTCGCCGTCCGGGTAAGGGGTGTCGCATTCGACGGGGACTTTTCCGCGATGTCGACTTCGGCATCGGCTCGGTTTCTTCACCGTCGCCGCCCAGGTCATCGGGACAAGCGCCAGATGAGCCGATCGTGCACGGGACGCAGAGCGTCAGCAGCCGCGTGAATCGCGATCAATCTCGTTGTGCGCACCCCGCCGGGGCGGTTGTGGCACCGCTCACGTCGGCACGCCGAAACGCGGAAGGACCCACACCTGGAGCGCCCACCAGGCCACTAGCACGGCCAACAACGTCAACGCGTTTTCCATGATCGGTTCGCCTCTATCGTTCTTTCAGCAATCGGCGTACGCGGGCCCGCACCCGCTCGCGTACGGCGTCCGGCAATGGCTCGGAAGCGGCCTGACGGCACAAGCCGATGGTTGCGCGCAGGCTCTCGACGAGCGCTCCGCAGCTCGCACACTGCTGACAATGCCGGTCGATAGCGACGCACGCCGTCCGATCGAGCTCGCCATCGAGGTACGCGGAAATGCTGGCCAGGATCTCTCGACAGGTCATTACCAGCGCATCGCTCATGCGTCCCCCAGCTGTCGCCGCAGCATCAACCGCGCGCGATGCAACCGCGTCTTCACATTCGCCTCGGACATTCCCGTGATCGCCGCCACCTCTTTCGTCGAGAGGCCTTCGATTTCACGCATCACGACGATCGTGCGATACACAGGCGAAAGATGTTTCAGTCCGTCGCGAAGGCGATTGCTCGTGCACTTCTCGCTCAGGCGTTGATCGGGCCGCCGCGCCGGATCCGCAACCTCAACGGCGATCGTGCCGTCCTGGCCTTCGACGCCCTGATCGAGCGACACGAAACTCTCCGGTTCGCCGACATGCCGGCGCCGCTTCATCAGACAGGCGTTTCTGACGGTTGTGTACAGCCACGTCCGAAACGCATCCGGCTCGTTGATCTGCGTCACGTGCTGATAGGTCTTGAGGAGCGTGTCCTGCATGACGTCCTCCGCATCCTCCGGGTGACCGCAGACCAGGAGACTGAATCGATACGCCGCTTCCTGCGCGCGGACGAGGAGCCGTTCCATGGCCTCGCGATCGCCAGTTGCCGCATCCCGAACGAGCGCAGCAAACTCCGCCTTCACGCGGCCGTGAGCGTCGCCGAACACTCACCCATTGTACCAGCTGCCCGATCGGCGCGCCGCCTCACGGCAGCAGTGCGACGTACAAGTCAGGATGACGATCGAACTCCTCTTTGGAACTCTCGCAGCAGAAATAGTACGTGGTGCCGTTGTACTCGGATCTCGGCGTGTCCGGGGCGTCGCTGACCTCCATGTTGCAGACAGGGTCGACGTTCATGCGTATACCTCGCGTTCGGTGGCGACCACGATGTCGGGGATCAGGTGGATCGTGCCCTTCAACGAATTGGAAATCAGGCAGGTGCGTTCGGCTTTCTCGAGCACGCGTCGCGCCCGCTCCGGATCCGTGCCGGCCGGGACTTCGAGGTGGGCCAACACATCGAAATTGGTGAACTGCGTCGTCCGTTCGACACGATCGAGGGTGCCTGTCACATCGCAGTGCAGGGACGTCCAGGGGAGCTTCGACGCCCGCGCGATCGCGCGAAACGTCAGGATCAGGCAATCGCCGACGGCGCCGACCAGGAACGTCTCAGGCGACCAGCAATCACCCGGGCCGTCGAACTCGGCCGGCGATGCCGACAGCAGATGTGTCAGCCGTGGCGCCGACAGGTGGACGTCGCCTCGCATCGCGCTCTCTGCTGTGACCGTGTAGTGATGCGGAAATTCCTGCATGGGCTCCTCGACAGCTCCTACCAGAGAGATGCACGGCCTCGGCGAAGGTGACAACTGCCGGGAATCCGGCACTTCGTCCGTGTCACCTTTCCCTGCAAATCCGCATCCATGGAGATGACGGCGAAGGCACAACGGTTGCACCAACCGAGGTCGTCGCGTTGGCGCTGGGCTCGCCGCCGGATCGGCCGTATGCCACTCTACGAATTCATCTGTCGAACGTGCGGAGAGCGTTTCGAGGTGCTCGTGACGGGCAGCCGCACGCCCATGTGTCCATCCTGTCAATCCACCGCGCTCGAGAAGCTCTTATCGTCCTTCGCGGCGCGCACGTCGGCGAGCGGCAACTCGACTGCGGCGCGCTCGCCGTTCACTTGAGCACCACGTGGCAGGCCGGGAGCCTGCTGAACTGGGAAATGGAGGTCATGGTCATGCGAACCTGGAAATTGTTCTCCATCGGGATCGCGATTGTCGGCTTGTCTGCGCCTGCATACGCACAACGCGGTATGCGGCAAGGCGGCGGCAATTACAACCCAGCCACGGAGACCACCCTCACGGGAACGGTTGACGAGGTGAGGCAGATGCCCGCGCCGGGAAGAGGCGGCGGGGGCGTTCACTTGATCCTGAGCGCCGCGTCGGGTCCGATTGAAGTGCACGTCGGCCCTGCGTCCTTCGTGACAGCAAAACAGGTCACCTTCGCCAAGGGCGATGCGCTGACGGTCGTCGGATCGAGAGTCACGATGGCGGGCCAGGAGGTCATGATCGCTCGAGAGATCAAGAAGGGCGATCAAACCCTCACGTTGCGCGATGAGAAAGGGATTCCGCTCTGGTCGGGACAGCGGCCCACCCGGTAGTCGGTGGGGAGGCGGAAGTCTGGCTTCCGCCTCCGCTGGCGCTCACCAGAGGAATCGGAATCCAAGCGGCGCCGCTCACTTCAACAGGCCGGAGAGCCAGTGGAGCACGTTGAGCGCAAACTGACGGTCGTCGTTCCCGGGAACGTTCATCCCGATCTTCATGACTCTCTGCCGGTCCCCATCTGGAAGTGTGATCACCTGCGCCGAGAACAGCGCGGCCTCGCCGAGCACGACCACCTTCCCCGCTCCGTAGGCCATGGCGAGTCCCTGGGTGCGGCCGGCGACAGATGTGGAGTGCGCGCCTGCCGCCGCCGTGCCGCGCGCCGCCGCTTCCGCGTCGAGCGCGTCGGTGGTCGGCGCTTCGCGCATCGCCGGTCCGAGCTTCATCAAGGCGGTGGCTCCCTCGGGGAGGCCGAGCGACTGCCCGGTGAAGGTCTTCACGGTTTTCACTTCTTCCGATGGGTCGCGGCCGCGGAGCACGGCGTGAGCGCCCAGGAGGCCGTTGTCGCGCGAGAAGACCAGTTGCGTGGTGATGCTGCCGGGCGTCGACTCGAAGACGCGGCCCTTCCCCATCGAGACGCCGAACCGGGCGGCGAGCTTGGCGGCGGATGTGCCAAACGGCTCGTGATCGGCAATCAGCAAAAGAGAACCGCCACGGCGCACCCACTCGCGAACCGCGTCGCACTCCGCGTCCGTGAACACCGACCCGGTGAAACTGCGCGCGTTGGCGTTGGCCACGACCAATACGTCAATGCCCGTGAACGCGCCCGTCTCGAAGCTGCGTGCGGACCGGGACACTCGATACCCGTCATGGGTGAGCAGCTCCGCCAACGGCTGGGACAAACCGCCGATCGTGTGCGTGTTGTTATGGGCCTCATCGACGGCGACGATCGGACCGTTGCGCACGTAGGCGGGGTTTTCGACGCTGACCTTGAAGTCGGGATCGACGGCCTGCTGTTGTGCGTGGGGCCGGGCAGCCAGGCAGAGCGCGGTCACGATCACCAGCGACCGCCGAATGTCGAGATCGAGAGACATCCGTCTGATCCGCACCGGATGGATAATATACGGCAGATGCTCCGCGTCCCAGCAGTGGCTCTAGCGTTCGCCGCGACGCTGCAAGCCGCTGCGCCGCCACTCGACCGATTCGTCGCGGCCGCGTCAGCTGACGAGACACTCGCGAAAAACGCATTGACGGAGATCGCCGCGGCCTGGAAGGACTCGTATACACCGATGTTCGTCGACATGGCGCGGCTGATGCGGTCGCTGCGCAGAAGTCCCGCGCCGCCGTCAGCAGATGCGATCCCGACGGTGGATGACGAGCGCGGCGCAGCCGGCCCGGAGCGTCCGCTCGCCGATCCGCTGGCCGCGCCGGATCGCGGATCCCCGATCCGGCGTCGCTTGATCACGTTTCTCGAGAGGCAGACCCGACAACGCTTCGGCAACGACCTCACCGCATGGCGGGACTGGATGTGGAAGCTGCCCTACGACCCGCATCCCGAGTACGCCGCGTTCAAGGCCCTCGTCTACGGTCTGATCGATCCACAGATGCTGGCGTTCTTCCCCCCCGGAGTCCAGGCGTCGATTCGGCTCGACGAAATCGACTGGGGCGGCGTGAAAGTGAACGGTATCCCTCCGCTCCGAGATCCGAAGATCGTCAAGGCCGCCGATGCCGCGTATCTGAGAGATTCCCACGTGGTCTTTGGCATTGTCGCCAACGGCGAGGCGCGCGCGTATCCGAAGCGCATTCTCGCGTGGCACGAGATGGCAATCGATCGCGTCGGCGGCCTGGACCTGACGATCGTGTATTGCACGCTCTGCGGCACGGTCATTCCGTTCGAGAGCCGCGTCAACGGACGGGCATTCCGCTTCGGGACCAGCGGGCTGCTCTATCGATCGAACAAGCTCATGTTCGATGAGGAGACGCGGTCGCTCTGGTCGACGTTCGAAGGCGTCCCGGTCGTCGGGTCATTGGTCGGCTCGGGCATCACGCTGCAAGCACGCGCGATCGTCACGACGACCTGGAAGGAGTGGCGTACCGAGCATCCCGACACGAGCGTGCTGTCGCTCGACACCGGCTTCACCCGTGACTACTCGGAAGGCGCCGCGTACCGCGACTACTTCTCGACCGATCGTCTCATCTTCCAGGTCTCCAAGATCGACACGCGGCTGCGGAACAAGGCGGAGGTCCTCGTCATGCAGCTCCCTGACCGCGCGGCGGCGGATCGGCGCGTGCCGGTCGCGATCGATACGCAGTTTCTGAACAAGCACCGCGTCTACACGTTCACGGCCGCCGCCGACCGCTTCGTCGTCGTGACGACCGAACGCGGTGCGAACCGCGTGTTCCGCGTCCAGGAGACGTTTCCCGAGCAGCCGGGGGGCGCAGCGATCCGCGATGTCAACGGCCGCGTCTGGAACGTCACCGAGTCCGGTCTGATCATCGAGGGGGACATCGGGACACGGCGGCCGCGCGTGGCCGCGCAGCGTGCTTTCTGGTTCGGGTGGTACGCGCAATTCCCCGAGACAACCCTGATCAAGTGACGTGGCGACGTTGCGCAGCGCCCGCGGGCCGCGCCGTTAGCCGTCGATGACCTCGACGACCACCGGACCGGTCGGCCTCGTCACGCACGCCAGCCGATAATCGCCGGGCGCGACGCCACAAATGTCTTCCAAGGTTCCCGCTTCTCCTTCCGTGATCGCGTTGAGGTGTTCCCGGCCCGAGACCACACGGATCGGGTCGCTGCCGCAGATGCCCGAATGGCATTGCGCGCGAATCTTGACGCCGTTGGCCTCGGCCGTCTCGCACACCGATTCGCCTGCTCGGAAGGCGCATGTCCTCCCGCGGTTCCTGAACAGGACTTCGAGACCGGCGGATCGGCCCGCGGCGACTCCGGCCACCGGCGCAACGGCTCTGTCCCTCGGCACGACGACCGGCGCCTCACCTGTATCGAAGTCGACGTGGGTCGGCGGCCGCACCTCCCGCGAGAGCGAGAACCTCAACGACTGCGAGCCGATGCGGATCTCGTCGCCGTCCTCGAGGAGCCGGCGAGGTCTCACCCTCAGGTAGGTGCCGTTGACCGTCTTCAGATCGCGGATCTGGATCGTCCCGCTCTTCAGCGTCACCGAGAGGTGACGCCGCGAGAGCATCGTATCGGTCGGGTCCAGGGTGACATCGGGCGCTTCGCGACCCAGGACGATCGTGCCATCCGACAACGGATGACGCTTCAGCTTCGTGCCGCGATGATCGTAATGCGTGAACGCGGCGTGCTCCCCGTCCGACTCGAACAGCAGCCACTGGTTACCGGCGTGCACGATGCTGTCCGACAGGATCTCCGTCGCCTTCGTGTCGGCGATCTGGAGCAGCACGCCGCGCCGGCTGTCGTTGTCCTGCAGCGTGTAGCCGCGCGGCCCGTGGGAGATCGACGCATGCCGCTCCGACAGCAGCGTGTCGGACGGAAAGGAGATATCGCACCCCTCGCGTCCGATGGTCGTGGTTCCGCTTGAGTTGAGCTTGAACTCCTCGGCCTCGACGCCGTCTGGCAGCAGCCGGATCAGCCAGGCTGGTGCGACGGCCGCAGCCGGCGCTCCCCGCGGAACCGAGGGCGGTCCTACAGGACGAATTGCCGTAAAGGCGCTCAAATCGACGTGGATCTTCGTACGTCCCGCCAACTTCTGTTTGACGACTTCGGCGACGAGCACACCGTCTCTGAGGGCGGATTTGACGTTGCCGCGGCGCTTGATCTCGCGCAACGCCGATGGGTCCGCTGCGAAATCATCGGTTTCCAGATACATCGGGCTCAGGATATCGCCGATGAGGTACACGTTCCTCCGGCTCGTCTCCAGCAGTGGCGTCACCGTCATCGCCTTCCTGTTACGGGGTCCCCCGGTCATCGGAAGGATGTCGAGGGTCGCGAGGAGCTTCGCCGGGATCTCCTGACCGATGCATGCGACACAGGTACTGGGCGAGGAATTCCAGCTGGACGGCCTCGACAGGCCGATTCGGCATCTCCTTGCGATCGACTTCGACGCACAGCACCGTGCCGTGCGGCCGCGCCATCAGCGCAATCGGTTCACTGGCGGGAAGATAGCGAATGTTGCCGCATTCCGAATAGGCGGTGAAGAGCACATCCGCCAGCGCCTTCGATACGGCCGGCATTTTCGTGCCGCGATAGGCCCAGCACACCGGCGCGTTGTCGGACGCCTTCGACTTGGCGTGGGAGATGGCGACCACTGCCTCCGCGGCCGAGCTTCCCCCGCCGATGACGCACGCCGGCGCGCCCACGTAGGCGGATGCGTCGTGCAGGCGCGCGGCAATCGCGTTGACGTCGCCCGGGATGTCGAGCCGCCGCGGGATACCGCCTCCAAGCGCCAACGCGACATGCCTCGCGGCAAATGCCTGCTCCGACCGGGTGTTGGTGTTCCACGCCGTCGCCTGCCAGATGCTGTCGTCCCCCGCCTTCAGACCGAGCAGGTCTACACCCACCTGCGCGGGAATGTTGTTCCTGACGTAGAGGCTCTTCCACAGGCGGTGCATCTCGTCCTTGTCGATCGCGCTGAAGCGCAGTTGCGCGATCAGCGGGCCGCCATCGGGGAACGTCATCTTGTCGCCCCCGCCGAAATCCGGAAGGATCGGCTTGTCCTTCGTGTAGTCGCGAATCCGCGTGAGGACATCGTCTCGATCGATGACGAGCGCCGACAGGCCAAGCTCCTTCGCCCGGAAGGCGAGCGCCGTCCCGGCGGGGCCGCCGCCGACGATCAGTAGGTCCAGCACCTTCGGCAACACAACAGTCTCGTCGAGGACCAGTCTTCCATCGCGCGTGACCGACCTCGGCTCAGTCATTGGCGTTCAGAAGCACCGCGCAAAGGATCGTGGAACAGCGTCATGACCACTTCGCCGAAGCGCAATGGCGTGCCAGGTGGCACGTCTACTTCTCTTGTGATCCGGACGTTGTGCATGAAGGTCCCATTCGCGCTGGACAGATCGATCACCGTCACGCGTCCACCACTGACTGTGACGGTCGCGTGGCGGCGCGACATCGTCCGGTTGTCGATTCGCACGTCACAATCCAACGACCGCCCGATCGTGTGCTGACCTTCAAACAAACGAAATCTGGTCCGTTCGGCCGCGGCTGGATCCTGGAGCTCCAGGCACCAGGGCGACACGTGAAGAACCGATGGCATGGCGAGCACGCTCGGGGCGGCCGCAAGAAGTGCCTCGGGAATGGGTGCGCCGACCAGCAAACCCGCCACGGTCTCCGACACCCCCGGCACTTTTTTGTCCGCCGCGGCGGGCTGCCGCGGTCTGCCGGACCTCTCGGGCTCGGCCGGCGTCGAACCGGCCTGCGTCGCGCGTGGATCGCTCGTCCGCGCCATGGCCAAGGACGGCGGGAGGTCGAAGTCCGGCTGAAATGGCGCCCGCGTGATGTGGCGATCGCCGGCCTGCGTCTCGGGGCCGCGCGATCGCGCCCCGGGCGCTTCCACGACCTGGAAGACGAAGTCGTGATATTCGGCAAAGGTGATGACGTGCAGGCCGCCCAGTTTCTCTCCCCCGATGACCGGACGATTGTCGAGCCGCGTGCCGTTGCTGCTGTGCAGGTCCTCCACGACCCACGCGGCCGCTGCCTGGTCGAACGCGATGCGGGCATGTCGTCGCGAGATCGAGCGAAGTGGCAGCACGACGGCGTTGTCCGGCGCGCTGCCGATGGTCGCTTCGCGATCGATCAGATGCTCGCGTCCGGCGAGCTGCACCGGTCTTGCAAAACAGTCTTGCGGGCACGCTACCACTCCTCCGGCTCGATGATCCTACTTGACGTACGGACGAAGACCAGAGCGCGTGTCCTTGTTGGGATGGAATTCATGACAGTTGCCGCATCTGGTCGACGCCTGCGAGCTGGTGTGACACTCTCGGCATTTCTCGATCGTCGGAACGTTCTGAATGGCTGCGCTGTCCAGCGCGTCATCGACCGGACCGGTCGTATCGAGGTACTTCAGGAACGGAATCCTGGTGTGGCACTCGAGGCACCCCCGCTGAATCACGTGCGCGCGGTGGTTGAAGGCCGCGCGCCGCAGCACACGCTGGTCGGCCTCGGGACGCTTGATCGTCGCGTCCTGGAGCTCGTGGCAGCGCAGACACGGATCGGCCACGCGCGCGGCGAAGGCATTCACCGCCTGCACCTGTTCGCCGCTCAGCGCCGGATTCGGCGTCCGATCCAGTCGGAACTTTGACACGCTCAGTGCCGTCGACGGATCGGCGATCCGCCGCTCCAGTTCACCGGCGGCGCGATCGATCTCGGTCAACTCGTTTTGGATCGTTGGCTCGGCACGGCCCTGCAGGCCAGCCGCGTACCCTCTGAGCGTGCGCAGCGCTTCCTCGTACAGCGCCTTTTTCTCGTAGTCCCGGACATCCGCGGTCGCCACCAGCAGATCGGCGAGACCTTGAGACGGATAGAGCAGGCGCCGGAGATTCCGCAGGTTGTGCGTGATCCACGGATCTTCGTGCGCGATGCCCTGTTTGCTGACGAGATCGCCGCCCTCGTCGAACTGCGACGGGCTCATGGCGAGCGCCCACTGCTCGCCCGGACCGCGGCGGCGCCGGATCGCCTCGAGCGTTTCGACGCCGAGTTGCAGGTCGACCCGGGTGCCGGTGCGGCGCGCGAGGCCGCCTGGCGCCATCACTTTCAACGACGCCGAGATCGCCTCGGGGCCGAGGTGGCATGCGCTGCAGTGCGGCGCGAAGCTGATCGGCTCGAAGCTCTTGCCTCCGGGCTTGACCTGGTGGCAGGTCAGGCACGCCATTTCAATGTCGGTTTCCTTCTCACGATCGAGGACCCGGTCCACGTGCTTGATGTGGGTGAACTTCAGGGCGCCGCGGTCGGCAATGTTCTTGGCGGCGAACTCGAACTGCGGATGCCGGGTATTGAACGGTACGAACGGATGGCATTGGGCGCATCGTTCGTCGGGAACATTCGTCGGATGGACGTCGCGCCCGCGGTGCTCCATGTGGCAGCTCGCGCACGGCAGCTCGTGCTCGCGTGTGAACGCGCGCGTCTGGTTGCCCGACACGTAGACGTAATGAGCCGGGAACGTGTAAAACCCCAGACGGCTCGCGAGCCGCTCGTGGCAAACGGAGCATTTCTCGCTGGTCACCGCCTGGTACGACAGGTGACAGGCGGCGCAGTTGTTCTCGAGCGTGGAATGGGCCGACGACAGGGGCCCCACCATCAGGCTGCTGTGCTGGAACCAGACATTGACGAGCACGACGGCGAGCGCCACGGCGCCGGCGCCTGCCATGATCAGGAGGACGCGATTGCGCGTGGCGGCGCGCACGTAGGCCGTGGCCACCGGCAGTCGAACCGCCCCAAACCAACCCTTGCCGGATTTCGGCTGATCCGCCATTGCGTTCGTCCTGTCAGTAATACAAAACCGAGATCACGTGGAGCACCACCAGCACGACCAGCACACCCACGAGCGGCACGTGAGCGTACAGCCACCAGCGCAACGCCCGTTGCAGCGTGTAATGCGCGTCCATTTCCAGCTTCGTCTTGAACAGGTCGCGCAACTCGGCGACGCGCGTCGCCTCAACCGGATCCACGAACCGGCTGAGATAGTCGAAGTCCTTGACCCGTGCCTGAATGCCTCCGGTGATGTCCACGAAGTAGATGAGCCGCGGCTGCGGCCCGGTCATCACGCCGGCCAGCGCGGTCCGGTAGTAGCGCCTCACCGATTCGCTGCACGATGCGACCGTCGTCTCGGCTCGCTCGGCGACCGTGCCGACCAGCGCGGGGATCCGGTCGTAGTGCACCTCCGTCGTCAGACCGGAGCTGAGCACGCGGGGAATCCAGCGCTGAATCACGACGCCGATCAGCCCGGTGAGGACCGTCCAGAAACTGAGGATCCACATGGCGCGCCCCAACACGCCCGCCGGCCACCGAAAACCGGTGTGCATCAGCACCAGGACGAAAAAGAACATCCCCGCGAAGCGGTGCACCTGCAGCCACGCGTGCGACGTCCACGGCGCGCGCCGCGGCATCCGGCGACGCACCGCGTAGGAGGCAGCGGTCAACAACAGGACGCCGGCCGCGATGCCGTACGACTTGCCCCAGGTGGTCACCGGATCGAGCTCGGAGAACGAGAGGTTGGCCATCAGCGCCGCCGCGCAACACAGCCCCGCCGCGATCGGCACGGCAGACCAGCCACGGCCGACGCCCCGAAGCGATGGAAACGCGCGCGGCGTCACACGGCGTCTCTCTTCTGCAGCTGCTGGAATTCATCGATCGACGAGACGCGGAACGCGCAATGATGCGGGCAGTTGCGCACGCACGCCGGCCCGGCCGCGGACGTATAGCAGAGATCGCATTTGCTCGCCACGCTGCGCGGCGTGTCGCGCACGCTCCTGGGCAGCGCATCGGGCGCCCACATGGTGCCGGTATCGTGCATCACGATGGCGTCGTACGGACAGTTCGACGCGCAGGTGCCGCAGCCGATGCAGATCGGCTCCCTGATCTCGACGACGTCGCCGACGTTCGCGCGGCGGATCGCCCCGGTCGGACAGCCAATCAGGCACACCGGGTCCTGACAGTGGTAGCAGGATTTCGCGATCAGCAGGTTGCCGCGCTTGTCACCCTCCCGGACGAAGCGGGGACGCCCGCTGTGCGTATCGGCGCACGCGCGCACGCAATCGTCGCACCGGGTGCAGACGTCGAGGTCAATCACGAGGACGCTCGTGCCCTCGACCAGGCCCTTCGCCGCGGCGAATTCGAGGAACTCGGTCTGCTGAGGGTTGGCGCGCCGGAATCCCGCTTCCTTGATGCGGGCGACAGCGGATTCCCAGAGCCGAGCCTCGATGTCGGGGTGCTGGCGCAGAATCGGCAGAAAGTCGTCTCGCGAGATGACCACGAGCTCGCCGTAACCGACCGACGAGGCCGTGGACAGCGACCCCGTCACGCCTTGCAGCAGCAGTTCGGCCTCGCCGAACGTCATGCCCTTGGAGAGATAGCTGATGACCGCCGCGGCCTCGCCCACGCTCTGTGTCAGGCGAATGAAGCCCGAGCGCACGAGGTAAAACGCATCTGCGGGGGCGCCCTCGGCGACGACCACCTCCCCGGGGTCGCACGACACCAGCCGGGCCTTGTCGGCGAGCATCGCCAACGCCGGCTCGGGGCACTGGCGAAACAGCGAGCAGGCTCGCAGTTGCGGCTGCAGCGAGCGCGCGCGATAGATGCTGTCGACCCAGGTCTTGAAGTGGTCCGAGGTGCGCTTCATTTGCCGCAGCGCCGGAACGCGAATTTGCACCACGACGCATTCCTCGAGCGTCTTCGCCGTGAGCGACTGCGGCCAGCCGCTGAGCGCCCCGATCTCCCCGAAAATCTCGCCCGGTCCCAGCGAGATCTCAGTCGCGTCGGGCAAATCGAAATCCATGGTCGCCAGCAGCACGACCTCGCCCGTACGGTCCTGCCGCTCCGTCTGCTCGAAGTGGGTGGACGTGATCGAGTCGCCGCCGCGCGTGAGCTCGGCCGTACCCGAGGAGGCGTCGCGAAAGATCGGCGTTCCCGCCACCTGATTCCCGCGCTGCCGCGCCAGGTAGACGCCGACCTTGCCGCTGGCCACCCAGAACGCCAGGTCGACGTAACTGCCCTCCTCGAAGAGCAGGGCATTCTTCGACCACACCGCCACCGACACGTCCGGGCTGATCAGCTCGAGGAACTGGTCGTCGTAGCGTTGAAAGATCTCGTACTTTCGGCTCCGCGGCGGACAGCCGCTCGGACAGGCGGACGAGGCCGGTCCCCGAACCGTATGAGCTCCACCGATCTCGATGGAGCGCCGACCGAACCAGTGTCTCGTCCATCTGGGTCGGACCGTCAGCGCGGGCGCGGCTCGCGCGCGATGTCGTAGAGGCGGGTCAGGCGTGCCTTGAGCTGGAGCAGAATCTCCTCGATCGAATCGTCGGGGCTCATCGTGAACGGCTTCAGACCGTTGGGCTTCATCGCATCAGTCTTGCTGAGTCGAGCTTCAGGGGCGGCGCCAGCCGGCGACACTGCCACCGCCGACGCGGAGCGGCTGGCGGCTGCTGCCGTGGGGACCGGGGCTACGCCCGCGACGGCGCCGCCCGACCCACTGGAGCCGGGTGCAGCGGCGCCGGCGGGTCGTTCACCGGCGACGGATACGGACCGGCCGGCGGCATCGTCGCGGCCCAGCGCGACGCTCGCCGCGCCGGCCGGCGCGACCGGCGTCGTGGTGGAGGCCGCGGCGCGCGCCACGCGCGGGATCGGGCCGCGCTTCGCGATCACGCCGGCGAACGCCGTGACCAGCTGCGGCCCTGAAATGTCGGCCGCTTGTCCCTCGAAGTCCTTGCCCCAGTGCTTGATCGTGGCGACGCTCGCGTCGATTTTGAAATCCTCGCCGGTGGAATGTCCCGCCTCGATTAACCGGGGTTCGGTGATGTAGTGACACCCGGCGCACGTCTCCGCTCGTGTTGACGCAATCTTCAAGTCGACGAGACCGTCGGCGAGCGCCTGCTTGCGATTCTTCAGGTGCGACTCCTTGTAATCGGCGCCGGCGCCATGGCACTGCTGGCAACCCACGCCCGCCCGCACTTTGGCGGCGGGGTTGCCGACGACAGTGCCGTGGCACGACATGCAGATCTGATTACCCGAGTTGATCTCGGCGGGGCCGATGCCGTAGGCGACTGCAATCTGCCGCTGCTTCGTTCCAATGGTTCTGAATGGTTCGACCGCTTTCGAGTGTGAATCGCCACGCCACCATCGCGTCTGTGGATCGTGGCATTTGCCGCACGGCACTGGCAGGAGACCGTGCGCCGGTTCGGGACGCCATGACGGACGGCGTGGCGGCGCTGCAGCGCGGATCGGCGCCGGCGTCGCCTGGACGGGCGCTGGGGCGACCGCCGCGGCCTGCGCCGGCGCGTTCGTAGCCTGTGGCGGCTCCGCTACCGTCGGCCCGGCTCCCTTGGGCGCGGGAACCGGGGCCTTCGCCGCCGGAGTCTCCGACTGCGACGCCGTTCGAGTGGGTGCCTGCGCGGCAGGCGCGGTCGCGACGGATGCGGGAGTCCGCGATTCGGGCCGCGCCGCGGCCACGGCGCTCTCCGCGGGCCCAGTCGGCGCGGAACCCTTGGCAACGGCCGCGCCCTGGTTCAAGAATCCATCCACGGCCGCCAGCCGGGTCGGATTCGCATGCGCGATGAGGTGTCTGGTGGCCTCGCCGATCTTGTCGGCTGCCGCCGTGAGGGCCTCGCGATTGTTCGCTTTGAGCGCGGCGTCCTTGACGACGTCGAGGATGGCGGCGATTTCCGGGATCCCCACGCCGTCGTTCAGCTCCATGAGCGCGTCCACCGCATATCCGTGGCGGTCGATCATCGAGGCGAGATACGCATCGTCCTTGGTGGCGACGGCGATCCCTCGCAGGCTGTACTCGACGGCGAGCGCTCTTCCCACCACGAACATGATTCGCCTGCGCTCGGAAGACGTTTCGGCGTTGGTCTTTCCGTCTCCGGTGAGCTCCGAGCGCAGAAAGTTGTGGCGGATCTTCTGGCTCCAGGCGACCAGCTCGAAGTCGCTGCCGCTCGAGTGTCCGCCGCGGTTGACCAGCTCTTCGTACGGCACGGTATGGCACTGGAAGCAATTCGCGGCGACGTCATAGATCTCGGAAGGCCGCCGCATCCCCTTGGCCTTGCTGTCCGCAATCCGCTGGAGCTTGTGCGCGTCGTTCTCCAGCTTGACGGCCTTCTGAGGGTCGCCTTCCGGCACCCCGTAGTTGTTGTGAACGCCGATCCAGTCGCGCGCGGGACCGTGGCACGATTCGCAGCCCACGCTGATCTGGGCACGCAGCCCGTCGGAGGTGAGTTGGGGCGTGTAATGGCAAGCGAGGCAGCCCGGCGTTCGCTCGTCGGTCGCGCGCCTGATGAGTTGAAGGTTGAGCGCCCGATAGATTTTCTTGGCGCGTTCCGTCGTGTGCAGATCCTGGAATTGCGTCGCGTGGCGCGTTGTCTGCCAGACTTGGTACTCCGACTTGTGACATTCGCCGCATTTCTCCGGAAGCTGGACGCGCTCCGCGACGCCGTTGAGGTACTGCCGCAGCCGGGCCTCGTCGCCGAAGGCGGGCCGATCGCCCGACTGGCCGAAACCCACCACGGCGGACACGGCGAGCGTCGCGGCAATGACGAGAAGTCTTCGCCCACGCATGGTGTCAATCTCCATCGCGCCCACGCCGCCTGTTGCGGAATCCGCCTCCGGCCGTCAAAAGTTGGTGAGCAGTTCGAGACGAAGTCCGCGTCGCATCCGCGCGTCCCCGCCGAACTGTGCCGCCGACACGCCGCGGAGCATGTCGCGGGTGGCATAGGCGTCGAAGACGGCGATGAAATGTCGGCCGATGGCCGACTGGAACGTCGCTTGTACAGCCAGGCCGTGCGGATCGCATGCCACGGTCGCCCCCGCACATTCGGCCGTGGAGTACCGGCCGCCTCCCTCGAGGAGCAGCTGACGGCGGGTGTGGGCGAAGAAGATCTGATAGCCGACCGAGCCGCCGGCGGCGTTGCTCGCCGTTGACGACAGCGCCGACGGGGCATTGCCCAGCCCCGAGCCGGCGAAGAGCACGCCGACTCGGGCGAGCGGGCCGGGTACCGTGGGGTCCAGCGCCGCGGCGCGGTAGTCCTTGACCGCGACAAAGCCGTTCGCGTAGAAAAAGTTCTCGGCGTGTCGGGGCGTCCAGGAAAACTCGCCCATCGCCAGCGACCCTCGCGTCGCCGGGTTCGCGATCCTGAGACTGTTGGCCGGCGTCTGCTCTCCCACCGGCTGGGACGCGAGGAACCGGACTGCCGCGTTGAAGCCCGACCCGCCGGGCCGGCCCGCGAAGCTGACTCCGAAATACGCGCCATCGCCCGCCCGCACGGTCACCTCATCTGGTCCAACGAAATTTCCACCTGACACGAACACCCCGTCCACCTGCACGGTCATGGCCCGGTGATCGATCTCGGTGAACAGGCCGACGAGGCGCGACGACTCGGCCTGCACGTTGCGCAGCAACAGGGTGCCGGACGGCGTGTTGCGGTTGATTTGGTTCCAGGCGAACAAGCCGGTGATCCGAAGGTTGACGAGTCCGCCCGCGACCAGGTTGTTCCGCGTAATGCCGACCGCGTCGATGAAATCGTTGATCAGCACCCCTTCCTGGAACGAGATGGGCTGCCGGCCGACCGAGAACCCGTAATCCAGCGCTCTGGAATCGCGGCGGTCCAACCCGGGAAACAACTCGCCGAAATCCCCTTCGAAGAACAGGTGACTGACCGTATTCCAGTTGAAGTTGAACCGCTCGTTGGCCACTGTGGTGACGCCGACGGGGGCCGTCGTCCTGGTGTACCCCGTGAACTGGCGGGCGCCGGCCGCGTCGGTTTCATCCAGCGGCCGCAGGCCGACGACGAAACGCTCGGTCGACGTCAGATACAGGTTGCCGAAAAAATCCACGCGGTTCGCCCATTGGCTCGTCTTGACCTCTGTATCGCTCGCATTGAAATTGTTGAATCCGCCGACGCCGGTGCGAAGCGTGCCGAATGCCAGAAAGGACGGAAGCCACACGGCGCCCGTCGGAATCGTGAACCCCCGGCCGATGTTGCCCGTGCCCAGGAACGGCGGTCCCAATTCGAGCAGCGGCTTCGGCCTGCGTGGAAATCCGTTCAGTTGCAGCGGAATGTACTCGTTCGTGATGCGACTGTCGTCCCGGGGCTCCGGCTCACGTTCGGGACCGGCAGCGGCGCTGGTCGCCGGAGGGCGCGGCGTGGACTGACCCCACGCCAGAACCGGGGCACTCACACATAACACCCAGACCCCGACGACGTGGAACAGTCTCACCTGCGCTCTCATCTCGTATCCACCTTGTCGAACGCCTCGCTGCCACCAGAATCGACGACGCTCGCGGCGCGCGCGTCAGCGCACGCGAGTCAGGTTCACGTCCTTGTCCCACACGAGGACTGTGCCCTTGACGACCGCGTCCGACACCTGACGCGGCGTCATCCCGTAATCGAAGCCCACTTCCTTGATTTCATTCACCAGGTTCGGCGGCACCATCGCGGCCTTGATTTGCAGATTCACTCGATAGGGACCTGTGCTGCCGGCGAGCGCGCGCCGGCTCACTTCGTACGCAGGCCATTTGCTGCCCAGCGGGTCGATCGTCTGCTTATGTTTGCGCGAGCCGACGGGGCGGCCCGTCAGCAGCGTGGAACTGGTCGACGGACGCAGGAACGGAGACGGGTCCGGCGAATAGTTGACCGCCAGGATCTGTTCGCGCTCGCCGCCCCGCACCATCCGGACGAGAAAGCGCGACTGAAGCGTGAACAGGTACTTGTCGAGCGGCAACTTGCCGTCGTGCACGTATACGGAGTGGGAATCGCGGATATCGCCGTTCGGGTCGGTGTCGCCGGATTCGAAGACAGTCTTGCCCTGGCCGTCCAGAACGGTGACGTGCAACCACACGACCCGTTCCGCGTCGAAGCCGGTGGGCACGTTGTGACCGTCGGTCCCGTTCTTGAACTGGACCTTGAACTTGATGCCGCCCTCGTCGGCGCGTTCCACTTTCACATCACCCAGCTGGTAACCGGCCCTCAGCACTTGCACGCGTTGCTGGCCAATCTCGTCGAGCAGGACAAGATTGGCGCGAATGATTTCGGCCGCGTCGTATCGATCGTCCGGCTCGGTCCAGCGCGGAGGGAATTTCATGTCGGCGGGCTTGGCACGCTCGAAGGCATCGGTGCCCCACCCGGCCTGGTAGTCGAAGGTCAGCCACTCGCGGAGCGTGGCGAGTGCCTGCGCCTGTGGATTGTGGGGGAAAAGACCCGGATGCACGATCGAGTAATCCGGACCGGCGAACATGTGATTCGTTCGCTTTCTCGGTCGCGTGTCGAGGTTCCCGATCCGCGCCGCCGGCCCGTTCCGGTATCCGGATGGACGCCCCGGGTCAGTCCCCATGTGGCAGTCCTGGCACGTATTCTTCTTGTCCCGCGCGGCGGGCGCGTTCTTGTACTCGCTGAACGCTTCTTCCAGACGGAAACCGTTCACCAGGTTGACGTCGTGGCACGACCCGCAGAACCCGGGCTCGGGCAGCGCATCCAGCCGGACGATGTCGCCGTGCACACCCCGCCCCGCCTTGGTGGGATCGGTCTGGAGGTTGTACTCACCGCTGTCGACGACCCGCTTGAGCTCCGCCGGGCCGATCGGCCCGAACACGGGCGTGTACAGACCGCCCTGGACCAGCGGCAGCCGGCCGCTGATCTTGCTGTAGGCGCGATCCTGACGATGACAGATGACACACGTCACGCCTTCGCGCGAGGTCGGATTGCGATCGAGGTTCGACATGAATTCGTCCTCTCCGAGATTCATGCCCACCTGCGTGTGGCACCGGACACAGAAATCGCCGTTGGTGCCGTTCGTCCTCTTCGTGATGGTGGCGCTCATCGCGTTGAACACGGGGCTCAACTGTCCGTAGGCGTGGGCGGACACCGACCATTCACGATAGATCTCGGCGTGGCAGCCCGCACAGGTTGTGGCCGAGGGAAATCGGTTCTCCAGATTGACGTTGGCCAGTTCCTGCGCCGCTGTGGGTGGTTGGGCCTGTCCTGCCACGACGGCCCGAAAGGAGCTGGCCAACAGCACCGCCGCGGCCAAGATCATGGCGAGGTACACTCGAGCACGAGCCAGTGCAGGTTGCGATCGACTCTCCACGCAATCCTCCTGTGAGCACCGCCGTCGCGAAATCCTGCGGGAGCGCCGCGGCACCCGCGGCAGGCCATTGCCGAGGCGGGGAGGTTACCACGGTCGGGGCCCATGCCCGTCAATTCTTTGAGAATCTCGTCGCGGGCGATCCCGCGCGCTAATCGGCGCGCCACTATTCACAACGCTGCGGCAAATGAAACCGAACAGCTGCGAGCTCCAGCGCTCCGTGAACCGCGGTCGGGGCCTGGTGATGACCGGGAAACCGCGTGGTTGTGGCGCGTTGAGTCAGGCGACGGCGGGCAGCCAACAGACCTGGACGACGGCTGCCGCGCCTCTGGACCCGGTGTCAAGCCGACGACACCGGGGTTGTGCCCTCAAGTTGGGACGTTTCAGGCAGCCGCGCGCTTACCCAAGTGAGAACGGCTCTTGAGTAAGGCATTTTCCCACACAAGTTACTTTGTGCTCAAAGCTAGTCTCGGCGGCTTCGTCTCGCGCCGGTTCGCGGCTTGACGCGACGCTCAGCCAACGGCCCGATCACCGCCTCCTCGTGCTACCACAGAAACCGGAATCCAAGCCGCGCTGTCCGCGGTCCCAGAATCGCGGACGGCTTCAGGTAGCCGAGCCCGGTCGCGTGACTGATCGTCTCCGACGCGTGACCGTTCGTCAGGTTGAACAGATCCAGGAAGAGACGGACGCGTGCGCGGCTCGTGAATGTCACCGTCTTCTCCGTCCGCACGTCGAACACCCAAATGTTGTCGTCGCGGTTGGCATCGTAGGCGTCGGCGTACGCCGTGCCGCTCGCGATCAGTCCGGAGCCGGTCGGCACCACGATGCTCAGCGTGCGCGCGTAGTTGCCTCCCGACTGGTGCCGTAACACGGGTGAAATGCGAAACCCGTACGCGGCGTCGTAGCTGCCGGTCGCCTTGAGACTCCAGATCGAGCGATCCTGGACGCCGGGTTCGTTCGGGCTGTTCGGGAAGTCGTTCGGGAAATCGCTGATCCAGGTGTACGAGCCGCCGACCGACGCCGACCAGCGGTGGGAGTAATGCTTGCTCAACGAGAGCTCGGCCGTCTTCGCCCGCGCGAACTCGCCCGCGTTCATCACGACGGCGGTGGTCGGGAACCTGGCCGCATCCGCCGATCGCAGCCCATTCATCGTGATGTTGCGGTCGTCGGCCGTTCCGCGCCGCCCGTCGACGCCGAGATCCACGAAGGTGAACGGCACGGTGTACGCGCTGATGCCGCGATACGGCTGATAGCCGGTGTCGATCAAATCGTCTTCGGTCTTGTAGACGAAGCCGCCGCGCAGGCCGACCAGCGGCGCGATCTGCCGTTCGAGCCAGACGCTGGCCTCGTGGCTGTAGGGCTCGGCGATGTTCGGGTCGAGCTCCACGCCGCCTTGCAGCGCCTGGCTGAGACGGTTCCCTTCCTCACCCGGCTGCCAACGCCGATCGCCGTTGACGTCGTTCCACTGATACGTCGCCTGCTTGGCGGCGGTGTTTGGATTCGCGCTGCTCCCGACGCCGACGCCCGGGTTGTGCCAGAAGAAGCCGTAGTTGCCTTTGATCACCGTCTTGCCGTCGCCGGTCAGGTCGAAGGTCATCCCGATCCGCGGCGCCAGCGCGTTCCACGTGAACAGCGTGACCTCAGGAAACGTCTGCGCTTGGACGGTTACCGGCCCGACCGTGGCGCCAAGCTGCTGTTGTTCCGGCAGTTGTCCGGTATAGCGGTCATAGCGGACTCCGCCGTTCACCGTCGCGCGTCCCACGCTCCACGTGTCGGTGAGGAACAGGCTCACGACATCGAGTGCCGAGACTGAGGTGAGGTCACCGGCCTTGCCCAGACCGAGCGTGCCGGCGGTCGTCGCCGTCGGAATGCGGAAGATCACCTGGTTCGCGCGGCCGTTGTTGTAGACATGCTCGATGTTGCCGCCGACGCCCTGCTCGTATCCTTCCCACCCGACCTCTTGCAGCATCTCTCCGCCGAACTTGAACGTGTGGCTGCCCCGTCCAGTGTCAACGAAATACGTCGCCGCCCCGGTCAGCTGCTTGCGGTCGCGATCGAGCTGCCATTTGCGGTGGGCGCCCTCGATGGCCAGGGTGCCGGAATCTCGCCAGAAGTAGGACTCGTCGCTGTTCGCGATCGTCGGGAAGTAGTAGCCGAAATCGCCGTAGCGCGCTTCGAGGTAGAGCCGGTCGCTCAACGTGCTGTTCCATTCCCCTTTCCACACCCAGCTGCCTGAATCCTGCTTGTAGGTCGGACCCGGCGTGTTGTAGATCGCGGTGCTGAAGGGCAAGCGGTTGGGCTGGAGCTTCTGGCCCCACTGGTAATAGCCGATGACCTTGTTGTTCCTGTTCAACTGGTAGGTGCCTTTGCCGACCGCGTTCCACAACTGGGTGTCGAACGTCTTGTCGAAATTGAAGTTCGGCTGTGACACCGCGTTGAACTGCTTGCGGTAGGTGCCGAACCACCACAGTCTGTCCCGCACCACCGGACCGCCGACGTTGACCGCCCAATCGCGGTAGCGATCAATCTCGTTGCTGCCGGCGCGGATCGGACTGTTGTTGAACGCCGTCGGGGCGATGTACGAATCGGGGATGTTCGTGCCCTGCAGCGGGTTGTTGTACCAATCCAGGTAGACCTCACCCGAGAACAGGTTGCCCCCCGACTTGGCGATGAACTGGCTCTGCACGCCGGGGTTCGGCATCTCCGCCGACTGACCGGACGTCCCCATGAACACTTCTTCGAGCGACGAGTAGTCGAAATAGAATCCGGCGCCGCCGGTGCCTTCCGTCGTGTTGATGCCTTCGATCAGCACCCGGACCTGTCCACTCGTTCCGTATGCCGTATACCCGGTTTGCGTGCCGGCACGGTTGCCCCCGACGTCGATCCGCGACATCTGGACCGACGGCGTCACCGCGAGCAGCGACCACATATCGCGCGCGTTGGGTATCGACTGCAGCTCGCCGAGCTTGAAATTCTGCTGCACGCGGGTCGACGAGGTGTCGATGACCGGCGATTCACCCGTGACGGTCACCGTTTCCTGCAGCGAGGCGACGCCGAGCTCGACGTTCACCGTCGCCGTGAAGCCGAGTGCGAGCACGATGTCCTCGCGCTTCAGCGTGTTGAAGCCCGCCAGTTCGTAGACAAGCGCGTAGCTGCCAGGCGGCAACGCGGGAAACCGATAGGCGCCCGTTTCGCTCGTGACCGCAGTCTGGACGCCCATCATCGACAGGCTGGTGGCGGTGACGGTCACGCCCGGCAGCACCGCGCCGCTCGTGTCCAACACTTTGCCGTTGATTGCGCCGGTACTGCTGGCACCGCCACCCTGGGCGAATGCGTGGGTCGCAGACAGCGCGAGCACGTACGCCGCAGCGACGCCGAGAGACGTCAGCTTCGTCATCGATCCCCTCCTCGAGCAAAGAACAAGACGCACCGAGCGAAACGCCCCGCTGGGTCGATCAAAATGTGTATTTGAGGTTGAACTGCGCGGTCCTCGTGGGCCCGCCGCCGCGAATCGATCGCAGGATCAGGAACGTAGCAGTGTCGCGCCGGTCGCCGGTCGGATTGTTGAAATTGGCGCGATTGGTCACGTTGAACACGTCCACGTGCGCCTGCAACGTCCGGTTGTGCGGCAGCTGGAACCGGTACCCGGCGCGCAGGTTCATCAGGCTGTAATCGGGTCCGCGCGCTCCGCCCATGCCCCCCTTGTTGTCGACGGTGATCGCGTCAGCGTTGGACGCCGCGCCGCTGTAGCGGCCAGCCGGCAACGGTTCCTCGAAGTTGCCGTTCCGGTTCGCATCGGTACTACTGTCGGTGAGGGTGAAAGGCGTGCCGCTGTTGTACTGCCACACACCGCTGACGACGAGACCCCTGGTGTGCGGCACCACAAGGGATCCGTCGATCGAGAGGATGTGTGGACGGTCCTGGTCCGACAACTGAAATCGATTGTCGAGATTCAACGACACGGCCTTGGTCACCGGGTCGAGTGCCTGCGTGTTGATCGTGTCCGTGGAGCCGGCCGCGGCAACGATGCCGTTCGCGCGCGATCGCGTATAGGACACGCGGAACGAATAGTGGCGGCTGAAGCGTTTGTGAATGCTGGCCTGCAGCGCGTCGTAGTTGGCGTAGCCGAGATTGGTCAGCTCGAGCACCGACGCCCGGAAGCGCGGAATCGATGCGGCGCAGCGTCGCCGTGCGGCTGGTGGTGTCGCGAAGTCCGGGGTTCAGTTCCTGCCGCATGTACAGGTCGCGGTACTCGGAATGGATGTAGTCGGTGCTGACCGCAATGCTGCCTGGCAGTTGCTTCTCGAGTCCGATGCTCGCTTGCCGCGAGTACGGCAGGTGACGATTGGGATCGTCGAAGTTCACGGTGCCGGTATTCTGCGTAGTTGATCCGCGCGGGAACATCTGGTTGAGCAGCGCGCGGTTCACGACCGGGCCGTTGACCAGGAATGGATCGGTCGGCAGGCGGCCGGCCGATGGACCGGCGTCGACGTTGTTCGCCGGAAAATTGACCGTGAACGAGTCGGACGTGGCGCCAGCGGCCACAAGCGGTGTGAAGTTGGAATAGGCGGTCTTCTGGAAGTACAGACCCCATCCGCCCCGCACGACGGTTGTCGCTGCCTCGTCCAGCACCCACGTGGCGCCGACGCGCGGCGAGACGTTGTTCTTGTCGACCGGATACTGCGACGGATCGGAGAACAGGTAGTTGCCCGTCTGATCGAGCGGCACGACCTCGAGGTCGTAGCGGAGGCCCAGGCTCGCCGTGAGCCGATCGCTCAGCTTCCACTTGTCTTGCGCGAAGACGCCGATTTCCTTTCCTTTGACGAAGTAATCCGACACGCCAGGCACCCGAATGGTGAGGCGGTCCGGGTAGGTGCGCGGGTCGGCGGCGTTGAAGTCGCGGTCGCTCGCCGAGAACCCGAACGACCCGTTCAGCGTGCTGGCGTCGAAGACGTGCAGCGGCAGGTAGTAATAGCTCGCACCGAACTTGAAGTCGTGATCGCCGCGCTTGCTCGGCACGAACCACGCGAAGGTGTCGTCGATCTGATAGCCGGGATCCATCCGCCGGTTGGCGCGGGTGCTGATGCCGTCGGTGAAGGTCTGGTGCACCAGTTGCGGCCGCAGGGCGGCCTGGTCGTCGGTCTCGAAGTAGCCGGGATTGCCGAAGAAGACATCCTCGTGTGTATAGGAGAATTTCAGGGTATTCACACGCGTGTTGGCGATCACCGAGCTGAGCGTCCCGACCATCGTCCAGTCGGTGTCGCGCTCTTCGTCGGCGCGCGACCGGGTAAAGGTCGTCGACGTGTACTGCTTGCTCTGCGGCGACGACTCGCGCAGCCAGCGGACGGCCCCCGTGTTGTTGGCGTTGATCTGGTGATCGACGCGCACCATCCAGTTCCACACGTTGTCGTGCGTGAAATCCGTGAAGTTGAGGTCGGGCCGCGCGTTGATGTTGATCGTGCGGGCGCGGTTCTGATCGATGCGCTCCAGGTTGACGAAGAAATGCAGTTTGTTCTTGACGATCGGACCGCCCAGATTGCCGCCCCACTGCTTCTGCTGCGCTTCCGGCTTGGTCAGATTCCGTTTCTTGGCGAAGTAGTCGAGCGACGTCATCGACTGGTTCTGATTGAAGAAAAAGCCGACGCCATGCAATGCGTTGGTCCCCTGCTTCGACACCGCATTGACGACGCCGCCGGACGTCGAGCCGAACTCGGCGTCGAACTGGCTGGTGAGGAGCTGGAATTCCTGAATCGCTTCCACGGGGGTGCGCGCCTGGGCGCCGCCGTTCCCGTTGTTGAAATTGTCGTTGTTGCCGGCGCCGTCGAGCATGTAGTTCGCGTTCTGCGTGGCCTGACCGTTGACGCGGATCGAATCGGCGCCGAAGGAATCGGTCGACAGCGTCGCCGTGATCCCGGGCAGCAGACTCAGATACGAGGTGAAATTCCGATTGAGCGACGGCACGTCGTTCAGCTCCTGGACCTGCACGCTGCCGCCCAGCTGCTTCGACGTCGTGTCGACGATCGGCGATTCCGCGGTGACGGTGATTTCCTGTTCGACGGCCCCGACTTCGAGCTGCACGTCGATCGACTGCGTCTTGCCGACCTCGACGCGAACGCCGCTGCGGCCGTACTTCTTGAAGCCTGAGAGCTGCGCGGAGACCTCGTAGAGCCCGGCGTCAGCGCGCTCATGAAGAACGACGCCGTCAGCGCCGGTGACGATCTCGCGGAACTGACCGGACGCTTCGTTCGTGGCGACAACGGTGACGCCGGGCAGCACGGCGTTCTGCTGATCGATGACGCGGCCACGCAGTTCTCCGGTGCCTTGCTGCGCCCAGGCCTGTTCAACGATTCCACCGACGAGACACAGGAAGAGCGTCACGACGACCGATATCTCTCGAGACATCGAACTCTCCTCTCGATTCCGCGATCGATTCCGCGCGGGCGATCTGTTCCAGACGGGCGACGTTACAGGCAGGCGCAGATGGGGGCTATACCGGAGGCCCTGTATTTTCTCGACGGCGAGGCTGGAGACACGCAGTGACAGAGGTACCGGATTGTCTCGTGCAGTACTCTTTTTCCGAAAATACCCGGTCGACAGGATGCCAGCCGTTTCGGGCGCGACGATATCGTTTCCGGCCATGGGATCGTCGCTGATGTCATGCGGGGTCGGGCTGGTCGCGCTGTGCGTGTCGGCAGGCACGAGCTGGGCTCAGACCTCCTGACCTCCTCCGAGTTCGCAGAGCCAGCCCGCTCAACCAGCGGCGGTCCCACCGACTCGCGTCTTCGGCTCGGACGCCGGCCTGGTGTTGAACTTCATCAAGCCGGACAAGACGGCGGACTTCGAGGCGATTGTCGCGAAGCTCAAAGAGGCGTTGCGTCGCAGCAACAAGCCCGAGCGCGCGCAGCAGGCGGCGAGCTGGAAGGTCTTCCGGGCCGCGGAACCGGCGGCCGGCGGCGCGGTCCTCTACGTGTTCGTCATCGATCCGGCGGTGAAGAAAGCCGACTACACGGTGTCCACGATCCTCGCCGAAGGGTTCCCCGACGAGGTCCAGACGCTCTACAAGCAATATGCCGAGGCGTACGCGAGCGGCCAGAATCTGGTCAACTTGACCTTGGTCTCTGCGCTCGGGCAGGGCGTCCCGTCTACGAGATGACGCCGTGCCGCACGGCGTACAGCACCAGTTCGGCCGTGTTGTGCAGATCGAGCTTCTGCAGAATGTGCGCGCGATGCGTTTCGACGGTCGCCGGGCTCACGCACAGGACCTCGGCGATTTCCTTGTTGCTGTGCGCTTCGGCAATCAGTTGAAAGATTTCGCGTTCGCGCTCGGACAGTGAGTCGTAGCGATCGACGATCCCCTTGTCGGCCAGGTGACGCACGTAATCGTCCAGCATGACCTTCGCCACGGCCGGACTGAAGAAGGACTTCCCGCCGGCGACGTCCGCGATGCCGCGTATCAGGTCCGTATCGGCGGAGTCCTTCAACAGGTACCCCTTGGCGCCTGCCTGAAGCGCCTGCGTGACGTAGGCATCGTCGGCGTGCATGCTCAGGATCAGCACGCGCGCGGACGATCGCCGCACGATCTGGCGTGTCGCTTCGATGCCGTTCAAGAGCGGCATCCCGATGTCGAGCACGACGACATCAGGCTGCGCCGCGACCGCCTGGCGCACGGCCTCGCGGCCGTCGCCAGCCTCGCCGACGACCTCCCAGTCCGGCCGTTCCTCGAGAATTTTCTTGAACCCGTGCCGGACCAGGGTGTGATCGTCGCCGAGCAGAATCCGCAACCTACCCACCGAGCACCTCGTGGAGCAGCGGTCTGGCCGTGAGCGACACCTGATCGCCTTCCCGCGCGTCGTCGCCGACGGAGCCGAGGCGTGCCGGCAGTTCCACCGTGAGCCTCGTGCCCTTGCCCGGCGCGCTCTCGACACGTAACGTGCCTCCGAGACGTGCGACCCGCTCGCGGATACCAATCAAGCCGAGGCCTCGCTCAGCATCCGTGCGATCGGCCATTCCCACACCGAAACCGATGCCGTCATCTTCGACGGTGACGAGGATGGTGTTCATCAGCCGCTGCAGGTAAACGCGACACGAGCGAGCGCGCGCATGCTTCGCGATATTGGTCATCGCCTCCTGGATGATGCGGAACGCCGTCGCCTCCGTTTCGGGCTGGAGCCGATCATCCATGCGCTCGTGTAGGAGATCGACGCGGAGATTGTGGCGCTTGCCGAATCCGTTCACGTAGGAATTCACGGCTGCGACCAGACCGAGGTCATCCAGGAGCGCCGGATGCAGCAGATGGGAGAGATCGCGCACCGTGTGGAGTACGCCTTCGGCGATCGACCGCGCATCGTCGAGCGTGCTGGCCGGGGCGCCCGCTGCCGCGATCGCTCGCTGTGCGACGGCGAGCTCGACCTTGATGGCCGTCAACGCCTGGCCGACTTCGTCGTGCAGTTCACGGGCGATGCTCCGTCGCTCCTCTTCCTGGGCGGTGATCAGCTTCATCGACAGCCGCTGCAGGTCGCGCGCGTTGTCGGCTTCTTTGACGCGCTGCGCGTGAATCTTGTCTTCCAGCCGGCCGACGTAGGTGGCCGCCAGCCACGCGATGCCCAGACTGACGAGCACGGCCACGCCGAAGCTCTCCCACAGACCGCGCTGCGTCGACCGGTAGACCGCGGCGATCTCGCTCTGCTGCTGGACGAACGCCGTGCGATTGAGCGTCTGCGCTTCGTCGGTGATCCGGATCACGCTCTCGCGCTTCGGCATGATCTGGCGCCGCAGCAGCGTCCGTGCCTCGATCGGCCATTGGCTGCTGTCGGTCGAGAGCACATCGAGCACGGTATTGCGGAAATCGTCGATATCCCCTCGCAGGCGCGCGACGCGCGCGCGCTCGGTCGGTTCGTCGAGGACCGGCTCGTACTGCTGCAGGGCCCGATCGGCGGCCCGATAGGCCTCTTCGAGCTTCGTGCGGTACTCGTCGGCGTTGCCGCGATCCGAATCGAGCAGGGCGTCGCGAACGTAAACCGAGCCGACCAGCACCTGGCTCCTCACCGTCGTGAGCAGGTCCTGGCCGCGCGTATACCGCTCGCTGATCGCCGTCGCTCGCGACTGGAGATCCGCCATGCGCCGCGTGAAGTAGTACCCGGCGAACAGCCAGGTCGCGCAGATCAAGCCGAACCCCACGAACAGGGCCGCCTTGATGGTGGGGCCTGGCAGCATCGCGACCCACCGTGCCACGCCGGGACGGGGTGACTGGGAGGCTGGGGTCACCGTCAACTCCTTTCCGCCGGCGTTCGCGCCGGCGTCTCCCTAATCGACAACTCCAAAATAACGTCTCGCCCGGATAGGGAACGGCAGGCTGCACACGTACCGTGGGACATGTGCATATCCGTCGCGCCGGCCGCGCCAGGAGAAGACCCCAGGCCATGAGAATCCGCACTCACGTGGTCGTGTTCGCAGATGTCGACCGGGCACTCCTGACGGCTAACCCGGTTCGGGACTGTACCCGTGTCAACCGGATCCTTGCCCGGGAACAGGTCAGCATCGTGCTGTGCTCGAGCATGACGCGGGCCGAAATCGAAGTCAGACAGCAGGCGCTGGGCATCACGCAGCCGTTCATCTGCGAGAGCGGCGCCGCGGTGCTCGTGCCGCATGGCTATTTTCCCTTCGAAGTCCCCCGCGATCGCGACCTGACCGGTCACCACGTGCTGGAATTCGGGAGACCTGTACGCCGATGTCATCGCCCAGCTGCACCGCGCGTCGACGCGACTGGGGATCCCCGTGATCGGATTCAGCGACATGTCCGTCGAGCAAGTCGCCGCCGAATGCGGCCTGTCGCTGTCCCACGCGCACCTGGCCAAGCTTCGTGACTACGACGAGCCCTTCCGACTGATGAACCCCTCGAACCTTCTTCATGATCGGCTCTGGCGGTCGCTGCACAACGGGCGGTTGAGCTGCACGTATCGCGCGCAGTTCGAACATGTCGGCGCACCTGTGGCCAGGCGCATCGGCGTCGCCTTCCTGATCAACCTGTATCGACGCGTGTTTGCCTCGACGCTCACGGTCGACCTCCGCAGCGCGCCGTCGACCGCGCCTTCGCATCCGGAGGCGTGGCTCGAAACGGTCGTCGATCTGGCATGGCGGGTCCGAACCCGAGCCCCTCTGGGCCACTGTTGATCGAAATACCGAGTCGGAGCAACCAGTGAAGCTGTGAAGAATGCTTTGAGAAGCAACCGTCCGACAGCAGAATCATCCCGGCGCCTCACGGCTGTCATCCGGCGGAGTCAGCTGTTCGATTCGCAAAGAGGCGCTACACCAGAGCGAGAAGCCAGGGCGTGGCGAAGCAGGCGCGGAGTTGGAAGGTGTTTCGCGCTGCCACGTTCAGCTGGCGCTGAACAGGCTTACGGCGTAGAAAACTGCCGCTCGCAAGCCAGGAAGGAGATCGGGCTGCACCATGTCTCACCGTGGGACGAGCCTTTCTGTCGTCACCCGTGTCGCAGATATCGGTGCCTGGTCTTCAATGCCTCCAGGACCCGTTCTTGACTTGTCATCCGTCGAAGGGCCTCGTCCCTGGAGAGCTGTCCACCTCCGTCGCAATCACTGAACGCCACCAGTCGCCACGGCGATTCAGCGCAGGACTGCACCGTGCCGCACACGAACAACGCACAGACACGTTGGGTGCGGTAGATCATCACTCTGACGATCCCGATGAGAATGAGCGCGAATCCCGCCAGGTCGCGGCAGGTAATAGAGAAACGGCTTCAGCCATGGTCGTCGTCACGGCGCGTCAGTCGAAACGCCTCCGAAAAAATCTCGCAGCGACCGGCGGCGCGACACAAAGGCCAGAATGTCGCTGCGCCGGTCGGCGTACACCTCGGCGAGGCGCTGGACGTCCTGCAGCAGCGCGGGCGTTGCCGGGCTGAAACGGTACACGACCTCCGAGCCAATGCGCACGTCCAGCAAACCGCGCCGCGCCAGGGTTTCCAGATCGTCGGTCACTCGGCGCTCGCTCAAGTCGAGGGCCTGGCCCACGTCAGCGGCAGTCCAAAACCGCGCGGTATCTCGCCGGACGAACAGGAGGATCTCGATCTGCTCGATTCGGTCGATCCGTCGTTCGACGAAGCGGCGGACGTCGGCACTGATGTCATTCGATCTCGTCACGACTGTTGCAGGGTCCGAGTGAGCCCTGGCACGGGTGTGTCGAGAACGTCCGCCTGGGCTCGCCTCACGCGGACACGGCCTGTGCCGGCGCCTGGCGGTGATCCGGCCCGGGAACCGGCCGTTCGCGCCCGCGGAGTTGTGCGGCGTCCACCAGCATGGCTGCGGCCCAGTAGTACGCGTTGTTGCGGGCAATGCCCGACCGCATTGCGCGCATGCGAATGTTTTGTTCCTCGAGCGGCATCTGCAGCGCGTGCGATAACGCGCGGGCACAGTCGTCGATTGCGTACGGATTCACGATCAGCGCCGCCGGCAGGCCATGAGCCGAGCCCGCAAACTGGCTGAGGATGAGGACGCCGCGCTCATCGTCTCGTGCGCTCACGAATTCCTTTGCGACCAGGTTCATGCCGTCGTGCAGGCTCCCGACGTAGCAAATGTCGGCAGCGCGCATGCATTGATAGACGTCTGCCGGTTCGTGGCGGGCCTCGAGCAGGACAAGCGGACGGTAATCCCTCGTGCCAAAACGAAGATTGATGCGATCGGCCGTGGCGCGCACCCGCGCCCGGAGGTCTCGGTAGGGCTGAAGACACTGGCGGCTCGGCTCCGCGATCTGCACGAGCACAAAGTGCTCGCGAAGGTCCGGCCGGCTCTCGAGGAGGCGCTCGACCGCGAGAAACTTTTCGTCGATACCCTTGGTGTAATCCAGGCGATCGACGCCGAGACACAGTCGAGCGTCCTGGCGTAGCCCGAGCCGTTGGCGAACGAGCGCGCGACATCGCCCGACCGGCAGCGACCGATCGATCCAGTGATTGGGCCATTCGATCGACACGGGATAGGCGCGGACGCTGGTCGAGCGGCCGGCATGGTGGACGACGCCGGCCGTGCGGTCGACCTCCGCATCCAGCAGGGCCTCCGCCGCGTCGATGAAGTGCAGGCAATCCTCCGGCGTCTGAAAACCGGCGATCGTGCTGCCCAGCAGGCCATCCAGCAGCTGCCGTGCCCACGGACAGCGGGAGAAATCGCGCACGTTCGGCCAGGGAATGTGCCAGAAGGCGACGATGGTGGCCGAGGCGAGCCGCGCGCGGATCTGACGAGGCGCGAGCGCGAAGTGATAGTCCTGCACCAGCACCAGCGGCCGATCTGTGTCCGCTTCGTCACCGACCGCGGCGGCAAATCGAGCGTTCACTGCGCGATAGATGGCGAAATCGCTCGACCTGAAAACGGGGCGCACGTGCGTCCGATGACAGAGCGGCCACAGACCTTCATTGGCAAACCCGTAGTAATACATCGGCATTGAGCCACACACGCCTGAGCCGATACTGCGCATTGGCGGCCGGCACCGCGAGCGAGTCGCACTCATCGACGACGGCCCGATCGGCGGATCCGGAGCCGTGGGCCACCCATACCCCGGCGCACGCCGCGATCAGCGGCTCCAACGCGGTGACGAGTCCGCCCGAGGACCGGCGGACCTCGATGCCATCTTCTGTCCGCTCGTGCCGAAACGGCTCGCGGTTGGCGAGGACCACGACCGACTGTTCATCGAAAAAGGTCTGCACAACTGAGCGCAACCGATCCGGGTTCCATGCGCTGCGGCCAGATGGACGTTCGAAGCTCAACATTGCGCCTCCCCACCCTCATCGGGTCCACCCAGTACACACACTGCTCTCTCGCGGCACCATCGGGTGGACGGGGGACGATCGAGATTTTTGTCTTGGAGGCGCACGTGGCAAACGCGCGTCGCCGACGCACAAACCCACGCGGCTCCCCTGTCGACCGGATGCCGGCGAACGGCTCGGCGAGTTACTCTTGTGAGAGATCTCCGAGCCGAGCTGGGGGAGTTCCGGATGCGATTCAAAACGTGGCCTGTCGCCGCAGTCGGACTCGCCAGTCTGTTGTTGTTGATCGTCCTGTCGATGCTGGCGGCGGCTCGCCGTGCGCAGGAGATCTACACCCAGCTCGACCAACTCAATGCG
The DNA here is from genome assembly GCA_963770995.1 of uncultured Acidobacteriota bacterium. GTDB lineage: Bacteria > Acidobacteriota > Vicinamibacteria > Vicinamibacterales > CAVVIG01 > CAVSWN01. The sequence goes on from CAVYRS010000002.1 coordinate 722,447, forward strand.
CATCATCACGAGGTCGATGCCAAGCTGCGACGGCTCCGATCAGACGTGAATCTGTCCGGCATCTTCGTTCGGGACTATCTGCTCGACATCTCGCGTGAGCGGGCACCGGAATATCGGGAACGGCTGAGGGAATTTCGCGAGACGAATAACGCCACGCTGCCGGAGCTCCGCGCGCTGACCGAGCCGCACGCTGATCGCATTCTGCGGCTGCAGGAAAGACTCGACGATTATTGGCAGACGTTCGACCCGCTGTTCGACTGGACGCCTGTCGAAAAGATTTCCCAGAGCGCCTCATTCCTGCGCCGCGAGGTCGTGCCGCGCCGCGAGGCCGCCCTGACGATCGCGCAGGAAATCGAGGAACTGAACAACGCCAACCTGGCCGAGCAAGGGGCCGAGGTGGGGCGGCGGTACGCCGCGTTCCGCGGCGATCTGAGACGCCTGCTCTGGCAGAGTCTATCGCTCGGCCTCGCCGTGGCTCTGATGTTCGTCTTCCGCTTACGTGTGCTCGAAGGCCGATCGGACGACCAGCGGGCGTTCGCGGAGGACGCCGAGCGCCAGATGCGACAGCTGTCGCAGCGGCTCGTCGCGACGCAGGAAGACGAGCGACGACACCTGTCTCGCGAGCTGCACGATCACATCGCGCAGGTGCTGACGGCGTTGCGGATGGAGCTGGGCCGGATCGAGCGCATCAGGGAAACCGGCGACGATCGGATTGCCGCGGTCGTCGCCGAATGCCGGCAGCTCGTCGACCAGATGTTTCGAACCGTTCGCGATCTCGCGCTCGGGCTGCGGCCGAGCATGCTCGACGACTTCGGTCTGCAGCCGGCCCTGGAATGGCACGTCCGTGACGTGGCCCGCCGCTACGGCGTCGATGCGCAGTTGAACGCGGTCGGCGATTTCGCCCTGCTCCCCGATCGCCATCGCACCTGCGTCTATCGTGCGATTCAGGAGGCCTTGACGAACTGTGTCCGGCATGCCACGGCGCACACCATCAAAGTGAGCGTCACAGGTACCGAAGGAGGCCTCGAGGTCAGCGTGCGCGACGATGGCATCGGCTTCGACCCGACCCGACGGCGCAATGGTTTGGGACTGCGCGGCATCGATGAACGGGTGAAGGAACTGCAGGGTACGATGGCGATTTCCGGAATGCCCGGACACGGTACGGTCTTGACGATCCATTTGCCGGTGCCGGCAGCGGAGACAATGGAGATACCCCTTGCGCGTGCTGCTGGCTGACGACCACGGCATCGTCCGGCGTGGGCTCAAGGGCCTGCTCGAAGAAGAGGGGCTGCCGGTCGTCGCCGAAGCGGCCGACGGGCTCGAGGCGATTCGCCTGACGGAGGAGCATCGGCCCGACTTGCTGATCATCCCATCGAGGTCGTGCTCGATCGATTTGCGGAAAGCGACGGCGTCCTGCCGTTATCAGCCGCGCTAATTCGCAGCGCCTCGAGAGAATCGTCACGGCGGACAGCATCGTGACATTCGCGCGGCGGCGATCACGCGCGACCCGCGTCAAGTCCTGAAGCCGTAGGCGTCCGTCAGCCGCTCGGCAATCGCAGCGAGGACTCGTCTGGCGGCGCGCACGTTCGACGCCCCGGCGTGCTTCAGCGCGGCAGTAACCTCTTTCTCCACCGTGCGCGGAGTTGTCCGCGTGCAGGCGATCCCGCGGCGCTGCAACCGTAACCGGGCGCGCCGGCTGTCCGCCGGATCGCGCTCGCGGCGCACGAGCCCCCTGGACACCAGCCGCTGCAGAATCCCGGTGATGGTGCTGGGGTGCAATCGGACGATATGGGCCAGTTCGCCGGCTGACAGCCCAGGAAACCGGCCGACGATGCGGAGCACCAATCGTTGCGGCCCGGTGATTCCCAAATCGGCTTCCATGCGCTTGGACATCCGCTGCAGGCCGTGCTCGATGGACCACAACAGACGCATGAAATCGAGGACGGGGTCGAGCGGGTATCGGGACGACGAGACACGCTGCTTGGATACGGGCATGACCGGTGATGATAACCGACCGCGCGGCCGCGAACCGCGGCGACGCCTGGCTGCCGGTCGGTCGGCAAATCACGCCATTGATTTGACCTCAAAATATCCCATTTAAGTGGCTGCCTGACGTCTCTAACGGATCCGCACGCTGGTGTTCGGCCAACGCCGTGCGGACGCTCGCCTATCAGGCAGTCGCGTTCATCATCGACAATACGCCGGCAATGGAAATCGGCGACGCGCTCCTGACCAATGAGGGCGACATCAGGCCGCGATGTATACACGCTCAGATGGCCGAATACTGAAGACGGACACGGTGAGGTGTCCACCGCCCCGTCGACCGCCTCTCCAGGATTGTCGACGGGAAAATAGGGTCTCGTCAGGATACGGCTCACGCGACCGAACGGCTATCGTCCAAGCTGAGCGCGAAGGAGGCTTGGCCACGTATCCGCCGCTGGATGACTTGGAGCGGATCTGGCGCCGATGGACACGGCCACGTTGACGAGAGCGACTCGCCGCCGCTTGCTCGCGTTGGCGGCTGCGCTCGTCTGCGTCTTTGGCGTGCCGACCGAGATTGACTCGGCGCGCTGGTGGCACTCTCCACGGTTTGTCGCCGAATTGAAGCTATCTCGGGCGCAACAATCGGCAATCGATCGAGTCTTCCAAAGCACCCTGAGTGAACGCCGTGCGACGGCGCAACACGCTCGGAACGCGCACGTGAGGCTCCAGCGATTACTCGAGACCGACGCCTCCGATCATGTCCTGGAAGAGGCCGCCACGCAAGCCGCCGACGCCGATGCCGCCCGCGTACGACTTCGCGTGATGATGCTCTATCGCATGTCGCCCGTCCTGACGCCGGAACAGCGTTCCCGTCTGGAAGCGCTCGCGCAACGGCGCAGACGAGATGGGCGGTGACCAGACGTCGAGGTCACCGCGCGTAGGCGTGCCGGAATCTCACGCCGAGAAACGACGGTCGCAGATCTTGTTTGACAGCACCGCTTGCGTGCCATATGGTTCAGCTGCAAGCGATGCCCGTAGTCCTCACGGCGTCTCGACTGTTGTTCCCACCCTGAGCAGGATCCTTCGAAAGCAGGGCGCTGCGTGTTTCCTGGTGCGCTTTCAGGATCGCGCGAGCGCGGATTGAGACACCGAACCGCCGCGCCAGCCGGCTTGGCTGCGGCTGATTCACCATTATGATTGCCAACGACACATCGGCCGGATCGACCAGTCGGACGCAGCACTTGTGGACGTCGCTCCTGGTTGATGCGGGATTTCGGATCGCGAACGTCTCGCGGTCGGCGCGCTCGACTTCCGCCCTCCTGCTCGAACTCGTCATCACGGTCTATGCGCTGGCGCTGGTCGCGATTGTGGTCGTGGGCGGCATCGATTTCGGCATCGTGCGTTCGAGCGACGCCGGAAAACCGATCCTCGTCCTCTTGATACTCATTCCGATCCGCATCACGTTGGGCGGGCGCTCGTGGTTGATTGACTCGGGGCGGCAAGTCAGCCGGTCCCGGCTGGCGGCGCTTTTCACGAAGGCGCTCGAGCACTTTCGCGTACCGCCGTCCGTCCAGGACGCGGTCTTTGCCGTCCTCGCAACGAGGGCCGCAACGTTTTCTATAGGTTTCCTCGCCAACGTCCTGCTTGTGCCGCAGTCACAGACTCGTCCCTTCGAGATGCCGTTTCGCAGTCAGCGGTTCGCGGAAATCTTTGCCGCGTGGGACTCAGGGTGGTACTTCGACATCGCGAGGCAGGGCTACTACTTCAACCCCTCGGGGGAGTCGAGCATCGCGTTCTTCCCTCTGTACCCGATTCTGATGCGCGCCGTCGCCTGGCCGCTGGGAGGGACGGAGAAAGCGATCTGGCTCGCGGGCATCGGCGTGTCGTGCGCAGCGTTTCTGCTGGCGCTGGTCGCGGTCCATCGGCTCACCGAGAAGCTCCTCGGGAGCCGCGAGGCGGCACGCCGGGCCGTGCTCTACCTGGCGGTGTTTCCGTTCTCCCTGTTCTTCACACGTGTCTACGCCGAATCGCTGTTCTTGTTGATGAGCGTGCTCGCCGTGGCCCGCGCCTACGACGGGAAATGGTGGCGCGCCGGTTGGTGGGGCGCCCTCGCCACCCTCGCACGGCCGAACGGGATCCTCATCGGCGTGCCGCTCATCTTGATGGCCCTGTCCGCACCCCGCGACTGGCGCCTGGTCGCTCTTCGGCTGGCGGCGCTTCTGCCGATTCCCGTCGCGCTGGCCGGATTCTGCGCGTATACCTACACGCTGTCAGGCGATCCGCTCGCGTGGCTGTCGGCTCAAGTGCACTGGGGGTATTCGCTCGGGCATCCGCCGTGGGAGCAACTCCTCAAGATGATCGGGCGAATTACGAAGCACGGTCTCTACGACTACTTCTTCGTCTCGGCGATGGCTCCGTATCGCTTGTTTCACGGCGTCGTCGCGCTGATCTTCCTCGGACTCACCCCGATGATTTTCAATCGGCTCGGCGTAGCGATGGGCGCCTATGTGCTCGTCAGCCTGATTGTGCCGCTCACCGGGAATGCCCTTGAGGGCGTCGGTCGCTACGCGTCCGTGCTGTTTCCTGTGTTCATGCTCGTCGGCAGCTTCGAGTCGCGACGGTTGCAGGAAGGTTTGCTCATCGTCGGGACCCTGTTTCTCGCATTGTTTGTCTGCTTGTTTGTCGCAGGCCGTCCCATTTACTGACCACTCGACGTGCGAGTCGCCATCGACTACCGTCCTGCGCTGCGAGCCCGCTCCGGCGTCGGCGAGTACGTCCATCAGGTCGCGCGCGCCCTGACCAAGGCATACCCTGACGATTCCTGGACGCTCTTCACCAGTTCCTGGAAGGATCGTCCCGACCCAACCGTACTGTCCGCGTTCCCCGGCGCGCGCATCTCCGACCATCGGATACCGGTTGCCGCGCTGAACTTCTCCTGGCACTGGCTCGAATGGCCGCCGATCGAATTGATTGCGCGCGGCTCATACGACGTCGCCTTCTCGCCGCATCCACTGCTGATGCCTGCCCGGCACGCCGCTCAGGTCGTGATGATTCACGATCTCGATTTCCTGCAGCATCCGGAGCGAACTCACCGCGAAATCAGGCGGGACTATCCGAGGCTGGTCCGCGCTCATGCCCGCCGCGCCCAGCGCGTCATCGTTCCGTCGCACTACACGGCCGGCGAAGTCACGCGGCACCTGGGGTTGCGCGGTGACGCGATCGTCGTGGCACCGCCGGGCATCCCTGAGTGGCGTGAGCCTCCCGCCGGGTTTGCACACGACGGCTATGTGCTGTTCATGGGCACGCTCGAACCGAGGAAGAACCTGGCCGGGCTTGTCGAAGCCTTCGGGCGGCTGTGCGCGCGTCGCGCGGACGTGCCGAAGCTCGTGCTGGCCGGCCGCGCTGATGCGGAGCCGCAACCGTGGCTCGACGCCATCCGCCGGCCGCCGCTCGCCGGACGTGTCGAGCTGCTCGGCTACATCGAGGATCGAGATCGCCAACGCATCTACGCGGGCGCCCGGGTCCTGGTGCTGCCGTCGTTCGAAGAAGGTTTCGGGATGCCGGCGCTCGAGGCGATGTCGCTGGGGATTCCCGTGGTCGCGAGCAATCGCGCAGCCTTGCCCGAGCTCGTCGCCGATGCCGGAGTCCTCATCGATCCCGAAAACGTGGAATCCATCGTGGCGGCGCTGGATCGCGTCTTGAGCGACTCGGAATTTGCCGAATCGCTCGGCCGTCGAGGCCTTGCACGCTCTCGACGCTACCAGTGGCGCGACACTGCAGATGCCGTACGCGGCGCATTCTGCGGCGCTCTCGCCACTCGGTCCGCGCTCGTCTGATCGACGTCGCGGATGTCTCGCCGTTCAGTCAAGGGCGCGGCTGCGGCTTGAGCAGGAGAATGTGGGCCGCGCTGCTGGGAGATTGCACGATCGCGACACCCTCCGCCATCAGTTCCGCGCCCGTCGCCGTCCCGAGCGAGCCCACGTCGACCGACACAACCTCGTAGGTCGTGAACGGGCGAAGCCCGACCGGCCTGATCGTGACCTCGCGTGTGCCTTCATCCTGCTGAAACGCCGAGACGACGACGTCGCGATTGCCCGGCGCCGCGGCCTGAAGAGCGTCCCACGCGGGGCCCATGTGGACAGCCGCCTGCGGCGTCAAAAGCGTCGCCGCAGCGAGCCGTAACGTCCGGCGCAGCTCCTTGTAGGTGTCGATCTGCTGCGCCATCTGCGTCGTGTCTGCCTCGTCGAATTCTGCGGTCCGAAAACAGAGGCCCAGGGTGGCCGTCATCCGGCTGCGGAAGTACAAGAGCATATCCGGCGCCTCATGAAGCGGCTCGGCCTCATGCTCCATGACGAACGAGAGCAGATATGCCGGCGGAAACACGGCGCTCAGCCCCTGGATGTTGTGGCGCACGTGCGCCGACGGGGCGCTGCGATCGTCCATCCACGCGACGTCGGTGTACCGGAGCATGCCGAAATCGAGTCGATTGCCCCCGCCGGACACGTTTTCGATCAGCAGATTCGGATAGCGCGCGCGCAGGTCCGCCAGCACCTGATACAAACCGTTCACATGGGCGAAGTTGCCGTCCGTCGTGCCGTGGCCGTGGCCGCCGCGGTCGCAATTGATCCAGAAGTTGTTGTCCCACTTCAGATAATCGGGCTGAACCGCGTCGACCAGGCGAACGATTTGATCGAACACCCATTGCCGCGCCGCCGGCCCGGCCAGGCAGATTTGCGCTGTCTGTGCGGACCCATACTTGTCGCCGGATTTCGCCGTCCACGATTCCTGCGCAAGCCCGCGCTGGTTGATCGTGGACAGCGCGACGCGCTCGGGCTCGATCCAGATTCCGAATTTGAGGCCGCGGGCGTGCGCGTACTCGGTCAGGGCTCGGAGGCCATCGGGAAACCGGCCGGCATCGACCTGCCACGTACCCAGGCCCGACGAAAAATCCGCGGGGTCCTGCCGCGCCGACCCGAGGTACCAGCCCGCATCCACGACGAACAACTCGGCGCCCAGCGCCGCGGCCCCCTCGATTTCCGCCATCATCGTCGGCGCATCGATATGCGTGCCGTACGCGAACCAGGTGTTGAAGGTCACGAGCGCGTCAAACCGGCGGCCGCCCCGCAACGCATCGACGACGAACGACCGCAGCGCCGCCGTCGCCGCCGGCATCCCGCCGCGCGCCACGCCGAACACCGCATGCGGACCGTCGATCGACGACGACACCGTCGTCGACATCGGCCCGAGGCCGAACACGATCTCCGTGCCCGATGTCGAGCGCGAGGCGGTGAGCGACCACGCACCGGACCACATGAGTCCGGCAAAGAATTCGTCGGACTCGCCGTCCACCGCGAACCACGGGACGTCCCGCTCCGACGATCGGCCGTCCGATCCAATCGTCAGGCGTTCCCCCACGTTCAAGGTCCGCTGCTGCAGCGTGAATGCCGCCGGTGCCTGGGCGGCGTTCTGTCTGAGGCCGGTGAGCCACTGAATCTGCCCGGGCAGGACGGTGAAGCGAAAGGCATTCAGGTCGCTGACCACGACACTGCCGCCGAGCGCCGTGAACGTGGTCCATGTCTCGAATGCCGGCGATCCGCTCGTCGCAGCATAGTGGCGCGTGGCGCGCACTCGTGCACTCGGCAGATCGAAGACGGCGTCGAGTTGAACCGTCGCGCCGCGCACCGAGGTATCGACTCGCTGCAGCGCGAATCCCGCCGCGCGACTTCCGAACACCACTGTCTGCGAGCCGATCTTCAGCAACGTATCCGGCTGCACGACCGTCGTCCAGGTAGTTCCTGAAGGCGACACGAGCCGTAACAGCTCGTAGTCGCGCCCGGCGTCGAGCGCCAGCGTCAGCGAGGCGCCCGTGGAGCTGATCGTCCAGGTGCGCGCATCCGGGTCGTTCGAGATCGACGCAAAACCAGCGCGAACGACCGTCGCCGCGGTTGCGGAAGCCGCCGCGCAGGGGACACAGAACAAGCAGAAGACAAATACCGACAAACGTTGCCGCGTGCAGACCATTGGCCGTAATACGCCACCCGCACCGGCCGTGTTTCGTCCATCACGCTCTTCGTGTGCATGAATGTCACAGCTTGAAGGAGAGCCGGTGAAGGGTCGACGATTAGAGCGCACAACTTCCACGAACGGGCAGCGAAGCTCATCAGACGCGACGAGTGTGCAGACCCGTCAGCGGCTGAAAGTGATGTAGAACTTCGAGCGGCCTCCCAGGAAGAATCTGGCGACCTGTCCCGCCTCTCTGTCCGTTCCGCCAGCCTCGAGGCCCACGACTTGGGGATACCACACGCCGCCGCTCATCAGTCTGGTCGGCGTGCTCCAGGCCAGCGGATCGCTCAATTCCGTTGAGAACGAAGCATAGATGCCTTCGTTGTCGAAGTCCTCGTTCTTCGCGCGGTTGAGCAGCATCACGTAGCGCTGGAGATACGTGTTCCAGTGAATGGAGGCGCCCCAGAACGCATCCACGGCGAAATCGCCGTCGTGCCACGCGTTCGCCACCGGGACGAGCGGCGTGCCGCGTGGATATTCCAATTCCGGCCCTGCGCCGAGGTCCACGGACCGCGGGGGGAGCCACACGCCGTCCTGAAGTACGTCGAGCTTGCCGACCGGCGCATCGCGATCCCCCCAGGGCATCCGCGCGATCGCCACGCCCTGTGTTGCCGCGTCCTTCCCATACTGACTGAAGTACACGTACAGATAGCGGTGGTTGGCGTCGAGTATGACGCTGGGATCGCCGACTCCGCCCAGCTGGTAGCGATTCAGCGATGCGCAGGCCTGACTGTCCCGCGGCCCGTCGAGAATCATGCCCAGGTTCTCCCAGGTGAGACCGCGGTCGCGCGACCGAGCGACAGCCGATGTTCAGGATCGATCGATCGAGCCTTCCGCACACCTCGGCGGGCACTTCGTGATGATAGAACCCGTACCAGGTGCCGGCATCATCGGACAGGACGGCCTCCATCCAGATGCCGTGGCCTGGACCGCGGATCATCGTCAGTGGTCCGTCGCGCACCAGGCGATCCACTTGAGGACCGTGCAGCAACACCGCAGACCCACCCCACGAGGCGAACGCAAACAGCGTCCAGGAGCCGTCAACGAGGTCCCAGACCATCGGGGTGCTGCAGTCGACTTCTGAAGGGATCTCGATCGTGGGACTCGGAATCAGGATCGCTTTAGGCGTCCCCTCGGCCAGAACGGGGCGCTGGACGAGGTCCGCGCCAATGACCCAGAGGCCAAGCACGGCGGACACGACTCGGCCGAGGCCGGCCCGGAACGGCGGCGAAACCGATTTCATCAACACGCGCGCCGTGAGGATACCACCTCTCACCTTGCCCGCACGATCGTATCCCTCACGAACCTGCGCAACACGGCGCGCCCGTCACGGTTCGGCGAGTCCGGTGCCTGCCAGTTACGATGCGCCTCAGACAGCATCTCTAGAGTGTGGTCGTCCAACGTTTCTGGTACACGCTCGTCCGGAGCCTGTCGAAGGATGAGCCACGTGCTCGGGTTCGACAAGCTCACCACGAGCGTGAACGTATCGAAGCGTTGGACGCACGACTGGATCGTCGCCTGCGCGACGCGGACGTCGGTCTCGAGATGGCAGGGCGCCTTGAGCGAGTTCGTGACAAGGCACGTCTGCTCGGCGCGCGCCAGGAGCCGCTTCGCCTGCTCTTCATTCGTGCCGTCTGGCACCTCCAGCGACGCGCGGACGGAAAACGCCGTGAACTGCGTGACGCGGTCGGCCCGGTCGACGGTGCCCGACGCCTCGCAGGTCAGCGTCGTCCATGACAGTTTCGAGAGCTTGGCGATCGCACGAAACGTCAAGACGAAGCAGTCGGCCACGGCAGCGACGACCAGCGTTTCGGGCGACCACCGATCGCCTGGGCCATCGAATTCTGCGGGCGGTGCGGATGACACCCCGGGGAGGCGCTCCCCGTTCAGGGTGACATCGCTCTCTGGGCGCGCGGCAGCGGAAATCGTGTAGTGATGTGGAAACGGCTGCATCGATCAGGCCTCACATTCAGGACCGAATCATCGCCCGGCCCGGCGAGCGCCACGGCGTCACTTGGCGATGCGGGCGCGGGCCAGATACCGATGACACTCGACGCATTGGAGTGTGACCTCGATATAGGCTCTCGGAGATTTCTCGAGATCGCGTTGCGCAGCGGCTGTGTGCAGCGCCTGCACGGCCCGGATAAACGCGCCGCTGTGCCGCACGTACTCCGGATACTTCAAGGCCGTCCACCGAGGATCGTTCGTGAGCTGCTCGAGCTCCCGGCTGTGCGTCTCGAGGCTCACCCAGTTGCTGGTGACGACGGCCTCGAGAATCTTCTGGGCATGGACCAGCTTCTGGTGCATGACGGAACTGAGTTCCGGGCCTTGAGCCGGCGTAACGGTCATGCCCAGAATCACGCCGACCAGCGTCAGGGATCGCCACATCGGTCACTTCTCTTTCTGGATGGAGCGGATGTACGCCACCACGGTGTCGATGCGCTCGGTGATCGGCCGATTGTCGCCCGGCGCGAGCGCCACGAAGTTTGGACCCCACACCGGCATCTCTTTCGAGCCGTGTGCTGGAATCGTCGTGAGTCGCCATTCGCCACGAACCGGGCGACACGGTCGCTCGGAAACGTGCCCCCATTCCGCTTCGCGATCCTGGTGAGGTCGGCCGGAGGCGTCTTGAGCGCCGACGCCGCCGGTCCCCGCCCCTGGCCGTCCTGGCCGTGACAAGCCGCGCAGTAGGACCGAAACAACTGTTCGCCATCCATCAACTGACGGAGCGTCGCGGACTGTGCCACCGAGTGTTGTTGCCCAACGCCCACAAACGCGGCACTGACAGCAACTAGCAGCAAGGACCGCAGCAAGCCACTCATAATGCCTCGTGATTAACGCAAAGAACATGCCCGCCAGAGCACGTGTCCAGTGCTCCCTGAAGTCCAGCCGGGAGGCGGAGGTCCGGCGTGCACGGGCGGCCGACGGTCCCGTCAGCGTCTCAGCGTCAGCACCGGACAAGCGGCGTGCCTGACCACCTGATTCGTCGTCGATCCAAACAACATGAGGTCGATCGGGTTGCGGCCGCGCACACCCATCACGATCACATCGACCTGCTCACTCGCCGCAAGGTTCAGGATCTGCTGATAAGCTTTCCCGAACGCCAGCTTCGGCTCGGGGGCGCACCAGTCCCGGACGTCCGCTGGAATCAGACCCTCCAGCTGGTGTCTCTTCTCGGTCTCCCATTGCCGGTGGAATTCTGAGGTCTCGAGCACGCGCCGCGCCGACGCTTCATCCGACGGCCACTCGAACACGTGCAGAAGCGTCAGACGTGCGTTCGATTCCTGCGCCAGTGAGAGCGCGAACTGCAGCGCCGCAATCGACGAGTCGGAAAAATCGATCGCGCACAGCACGTGCGCAAACGGCAGCTTCGAGGCGCCGGCCGCGTGCGGCGGGACCGTCATCACCGGGCACGCCGCTTTACGGAGCACTTTTTCGGCGACCGAGCCCAGCACCAACCGCTCGAATCCACTCTGACCGTGGGTGCCGATGACGATCAGGTCGGCTGACGATGTCCGCGCGTGCTCGAGAATGCAGGTAGCCGGATTGCCTTCGTCGACGATCACGTGTGTCTGAAGGCCGGCCGCCGTGGCCGGCGAGAGCCACGCCCGAACCTGTTCTTCGAGCCGCTGCCGATTCGACTCGCCCGGCAGCAGCTCGCTTGCAGCCGGCGAAACCAGGTCACTTGTGCCGACCACGATCATCGGCGTGTCGACGTGGAGGGCGGTGATCCGAGACCCATACCATCGACCGATGACGATGGCGTGTTCCAGTGCATGTCGTGAGATGTCCGAAAAGTCCGTGGGACACAAAATGCCTTGGAATTCGATCACACGAACCTCCAGGAGGAGCCTTGCAAGAGCCCTGCTCACGGGAGCGCAAGCACTCAATCGATACAACCCGACGAGACCCGCCCGGAGCGTCCCTCTCCGCCGGTTTCTCGTTACAACCCGCCGCGATCCCGGAACCGCTTGTGGACGGCATCTGCCGCCAGAACCGCCGGAATCGCCAGCAGCGCTACGAGGTAGCCCACCTCGTTCGGCGGCGCCATCCCCAAGATGTTCGCGAGCGGCCGAAGATAGAGAAAACCCGCGAGCATGGCCACTTCGCAGAGCACCGCGATCACCACGTACCGATTCGAGAACCAGCCCAGGTGTCCCGGCCGGAGAGTCGCGCTGCGGCAGGCGAAAACATTGGCCATTTGTCCCGCGACGACGGCGGTGAATGCAGCGCCCGATGCCGGCAGCAGGGCGGCCCCGGAAGGAAACGGCAATCCGATCGTCCATCCAGCCACGGAGAGGGACGCCAGAAAGGCGGCCATCTCCACGACGGCCTCGGTCAACCCGAGGACGATGAGCGCTCGCAGCACAGGGACCGGTCCACGAGGTGGCGTCCGAGCGGAGGCTCGTTCTCCGTCGTGTTCTCAGCGTAGACTTGATGTGAGCACACCGTAGAGACCGACATGCTCGAGCTCGTCGATGTCGGACCTCGTTCGTTGAGCGCGTACCGAGGCGTCGCGCCGGACGCGGTCCTCGATGATCTGTTACGCCACGCGGAGAATCTTCGAGGCGCTCGCGTGCTCCATGTCAATGCCACCCCATACGGCGGTGGCGTATCGGAGTTGCTGCGCTCGGGAGTGCCCATCCTCAACGACCTGGGACTGATTGCCCACTGGAAGATCATCAGTGGCGACGAGCGCTTCTTCCAGGTGACGAAGAAGATCCACAACGGCCTCCAGGGAGCTCCAGGTGAACTGGCTGAGAGCGATCGCGAGGCCTATCTCGGCACCTCGCGCCGCAATGCCGAGTTGCTCACAGAAGAGTACGACTTCGTCTTTCTCCACGATCCACAGCCAGCGGGGATCCTTTCACTCAGAGGCAAGAGCAACGCCCGGTGGATCTGGCGGTGTCATATCGACACCGCGCAGCCGAACCCACATGTATGGGCATTCCTTCGCGAGTTCCTCACGACGTTCGATGCGGCCGTGTTCACGATGGAGGACTTCGTTCCTCGGGACTTCCCTATCAGCCGAGTGGAGATCATGCCGCCGGCGATCGACCCGCTCAGCCCCAAGAACATGCCGCTGGCCGACGCCACGGCGCGAGGCGTGCTCGAGTGGATCGGCATCGAGTTGGACCGACCGCTCGTCAGTCAAGTGTCACGTTTCGATCCCTGGAAGGACCCGCTCGGGGTGATCGCTGCCTATCGCCTCGCCCGTGAGGCGGTCCCGGCGCTGCAGCTCGCGCTCGTAGGTTCGATGGCCTTGGACGATCCAGAGGGCTGGGACGTGTACCGGCAGGTAAGGGAGGCGTCATTGACAGATCCGGACGTTCACGTCTTCACGAATCTCACCGGTGTCGGCAACGTGGAGGTCAACGCGTTCCAACGGCTGTCGCAGGTGGCCATCCAGAAGTCGATCCGTGAGGGATTTGGGCTCGTCGTGTCCGAAGCGCTCTGGAAAGAGACACCGGTCGTGGCGGGGAACGCCGGCGGCATCCCGCTCCAACTGGCGGACGGAGTGGGAGGAGTGCTCGTGGACAACATCGAGGACTGCGCGCGTGCACTGGTCGCCCTGCTGAAGGATCGTGATCGCGCGCGCGAGCTGGGGCTGAGGGGTCGAGAACGAGTGCGCGAGCACTTCTTGCTCCCACGGTTGCTGCTGAACGAATTGCAGCTGATGCAGGAGCTGGCGGCTGGGCGGCCGGTCATTCCGTCCGAGCGGCGGGATCCTGTCTGTGGCATGTCGGTCCATCCGGAGGAACCGTCGCCAGAGGAGGCATTCGAAGGCATGACCTATCGTTTTTGTTCCGAGTTCTGTCGCCAGCAGTTCTTGCGGAACTCCGCACACTTCGTGACAAGAAAGTCGATCTGAATGCCGTGTAGGAATGCCTCTTCACGGACGCCGTGTCGCCACAGCCGGCTCAAAATGGCGTTCGAACCACCCGCCGGCGAGTTCCGCGACACGTTCGAGCGTACCGGGCTCCTCGAACAGGTGGGTTGCGCCAGGCACGATCTCGAGGGTGGCCTTCCGGGGCATCAGCTTCATGGCATCGCGGTTCATCTGGATGACGGAGAGATCGAAGCCGCCGACGATCAGGAGCGTCGGCGTGGTGACCTTGGCGAGCGCCGCACCGGCCAGGTCGGGCCGGCCACCACGCGATACGACGGCGGCGATCTCGCGGGTGCGGTCTATCGCGGCGATCAATGCCGCGCCGCAGCCGGTGCTCGCGCCGAACAGCCCGATCGGCAGGGCCGCCGTGTCCGTCCGCTTCCGCAGCCAGTCCACGATCATGACGAGTCGCCAAGCGAGCATCGGAATGTCGAAGCGATACTCCGCGGTCCGGTGGTCCACCACTTCTTCCTCTGGCGTCAGCAAGTCGATCAGCAGCGTGGCCAGTTTCCGGCGCTCCAACATGCGCGCGACGAACTGGTTCCGGGGACTGTGCCGGCTGCTGCCGCTGCCATGCGCGAACAGCACGATCCCGAGCGGATCGTGCGGCATCCCGAGGTCGCCCGACAAGGACAGGAGATCGACCTGCACAGCCACCGGGATCTGTGCGGCCGCCGATTGCTTCTCACGCGCCACCGTACGCCTCGCCCCTCTTACCAGCGGGTCGCCCGCGTCATGCGGCGCGTAGCCGAACACGATATCCGCCGGCCCCCTGATGCGCCCACTCAGCTGAGGAGCGCTTCGGGATCCGTTCGAGCGTCACCTTGAAGGCCAGTCGCCCGGCTCGTACAGGTGGCTGCGCTCACGGACTCGGTCGTGCCGGTTACGCGTCACATGACGCCACTGTGTGATCGCGGCTGCATAGACAGAGCCATCCTTTCCCAATCGTGAGCACACGCGGGAGTATCAAACAGCGTCCTTCGGCTGCCGAAGAGTCGCCGCCGCTCGCCGGGTCTTCGCGACCCGAGATCGCGAGCGAATCATTTCGTCCGGCAAGGCCGTTGAGGCGGCCGCGTCCGGCTGTGGTGCGAAAGAGCGAACGAGAGCGCCATCGGGCGGAACGGACACCGGCGGAAAGGTGCGCGGGAGTGCGAAAAATCCCGCACCCCGCGTGCGCAACTCACGCTTCGCCGTTTGTGTTTCGCTGCCGGACATTCGGCACCCTTCCGGATCGTCGCTGTCTCCAGTCACCGCTCTCGCTGGGCGTCGCCGCCTCACAGCGCCGGTTCTGCTAGCGCGCATCTTGCACCGGCCCTAGGTGTGGTGACGAGCAAGGAGAGATGCGATGAGCTCGACATCTAAAGGCCTCGTCGCGGCGGTCGCGTTCGTCAGCATCGCCGGCGTCTCGCGAATGGGCAGTGCTCAGGATTGCGTGACCGAGCAGTTCAATCGCCTCGTCAGCCTTTATGTTCAGTTCCGAAGCGATTTTACGGACACCGTTCCCCGTCTTCGGCCACCATCGAATCCGCAAGCAATCGAGGCGACGTCCAACGCCCTGGCCGCCACTCTCGGGGCGAACCGCCCTGACGCAAAGGTGGGCGACATCTTTACCCCAGACGTAGCCGCGGAGTTTCGACAGCGTATCCAGGTCGCCCTTCTGGAGAACCGCTACGCCCCGGAGGACGTCCTGCGCGACCTCACGAGCGAATCGCCAGCGCTTCCCGCCATGCTCGAAGTCAACGGACGGTTCGACTGGAGGTTCGGCGCCGCTATGCCAGGTTGCGTGATTGCTGCATTGCCCGCGCTGCCGGCGGAGCTGCAGTACCGATTCGTTGGCCGCGACCTCGTGCTCGTGGACATCGAGGCCAGGCTCATCGTCGACATTCTGCCGGGTGCACTGATCGTCGACGAGAATCACTGAGCAGCACGAGAACGCTGCCTTCGATACGAGAATGGCGCACTGTACCGGTCCGTCGGAACGCGCTCAACTCGAGCTGCGTGCATTCTTCGGTGCGCCAGTTGCGGCTACGAAACGCCTGGCTGGTCCACGATTCGTGACTTACGTGCGCATCAACGGACGCGCAAGATGCTGCTTGGCCTCAAGCGCCGGGCCGACGCCGAGCCACGCGAATCGCCAGGACGGAGCCGATCCCTTCGGTCAGCACGAGCAGAATCGCGGTCGTCGTGAACAGGGTTCGCCACTCCGCGGCGACCTGGGCCACATGATCGGGACTGTCCAGCATGAAATGATTCACCAATCCGAAAATCAATGAACCTGCCATCGTCGCGGCGATGACCCAGCTGCCGATGCGCGCCGAGCGCCATGTCAACCCAAGCCCGACCAATGGTCCCGCCAGGATGACGATGTACACGAACAGATTCGCCGCAGTGGTCAGCGGCACGTGCGCACCGTCATGGGCTGCGCCGTGCACGATCGAGACGACGAGATGCGCGAGCACGGCTGCGGCCAGCCAGCGCCACAAGGACTTGGAGCGGCTCACGATTCCGGCTCGATCTTGATCACCGCCCCATCGTCCTCTTCCGTCAGGATGTAGATGAGTCCATCGGGGCCCTGCCGGACGTCGCGGACGCGCTGATGCAGATCCTGCAGGATCGTTTCACGACGCAGCTCCCAGAGCCGGTCGTTGAACACGACGCGCTCGACGCCGCCGGTTCCCGGGATGCGTCCCCGCACGACGCTTCCGACGAAGATGTTTCCCTTCCACTGCGGAAATCGATCGCCGGTGTAGAAGATGAGGCCCGACGGCGTGATGCCGGGGTTCCAGGTGATCCATGCAGGCTCGATGCCCGGCCGGTTCGGATGTTCCATCGGCGAGCCGTTGTTTTCGCGTCCGTAGCCGTACGTCGGCCAGCCGTAGTTGCCGCCCGCTTTGAGGATATTGATTTTGTCGCCGCCGAGCGGCCCAAGCTCCGCGTGAAAAATCTGACCGCTCGATGGATGCGGCGCAATCCCGAAGTGATCGCGATGACCCACGGTGAAGATTTCGGGCCGATGGTCCGGCTTCCCGACGAACGGATTGTCTGCCGGTACCGTTCCGTCGTCTTTCAGGCGCAGCACCTTGCCGTAGATCGTGGTCGGCGACTGCGCGTCCATGTTGGGCCCGGCGCCGCCGACCGTCACATAGAGCAGGCCGTCTGGCCCGAAGGTGATGTGCGAGCCGCCGGTCTGGACCGGATTGCCGACATACAGATCCTTGACGTCCGCGAAGCCTGTCCCTTCGTAGCGGCCACGCGCGACCGCCAGCGTGTATCGCTGCTCGTCGAGCGGCTTGTGGTAGGTGAAATAAACGAGCTTGTTCTCAGCGAACTTCGGATGCATCGCCATGTCGAGCATCCCTGTGTTGCGACTCGTGCGCGACGTAGGAATACCAGTGAGCGATTTCGGATCGAGTCCCGCTTTGCGGAGGGCCAGTATCTGGCCGGTGGCTCGTACACTCACGAGAAAATCGCCATCGGGGAGAGGCAGCAGGCTCCACGGCCGCGGGATGCCGCGGGCCAGTACGGTCACACGGATCTTCTGCTCGAACGTCTGGTACACGCGCGGCTCCGTGGGCAGCGGAAATCGCGGGCTGCCCGGCGCCGGCGGCCGGGGCTGCGCAACAAGGGCGGCACCCGCCACCAGAAGGACTCCCCCGACCAACCCGGCGGCCAGCCGCCGCACCTGCACAATCGTCATCACACCGTTCTCCCTTCATGTCGGGTCCTGAGCACGATCAACACCGCCGCACCCGAGAGACCGCCCAGCAGCCACAGGCCCGCGAACGTCGCAGACGGCGTCCGATCGACGAATTCGATCGTCAAGTCGCGCTGCAGCGCATCGCGCCGTTGTGCCGTGACCGCAAACCGCTCGCTCTCCGGCACAAGCGCATTTGCGAGATACGCGCTCACGTCGGGCCGGTTCGCGTTCCGGAAAAAGAGTTGATGACCGCCGCCGGACAGACGCGGCAAGACGGCAGCTGATTGCAGCCGAATCGTGCCCACGCCTTGTCGAAAGGCGTCCAGATCGGGAAATGCGGAGGTCACCGGCGACAGCACGGAGCAGCTGGCCATCGATGCGAAGCTCGATGGCGTCGAGCACGCGCTCCACGTACGCGCGTTTCTCGTCCGCCGACAGCGTCCCGTCGCGATCCCGATCGATGTCAGCGATGATCGCATCGGCGACGGCGACGCCGGGCGTCAAGTCGAGTTGGAGCTCCACGCGATCAGGTTCGATCGCGATCCGCGCCGCTTGCAGGTACTCGTCCAGCCGGTGCGCCGACAGACTCGTGCTGAGGACGACGACTGACGTTCCCAACGCAAGCCGCAGGGCTAACCAGCCTCCGCCAAGGCTTCGGCGGTCCGCCGTAGCTTTAGCGAAGCCGGAAGCGCTGCGCCATGTTCTATCGGCGCGCAATCTTCGCTCCGTAATCATTGGTTGGATCGCGATAGATGGTGTGAATGTGATCCACGCTACTCTGAGGCGCGTACTCGATGACGAGCGTCGGCCCCTGGATGCGGAAGTACGCCGCGCTGCCGTTCGTCGTCGGTCCGCTCCACGCGAAGTAGGTGTCGGCGAGATTGGCGCGAATCTCCGCCATGCGCGGCTCCGCGAACGCGTCGTGCATGATGCCCGCCCATTCCTGCACGATGCCCCAGAGCATCGTCTGCTGCGACGTGTTGAGCGCGCTCGCCCGAATCCCCTCGGGCTGAATCGTTCGCCCGTCCTGCCCTGGTCCGAGCACGAGATCCGACACACGAGAGCCGAGAATCGCCTGGCTCCGCTGGTTCGCGTCCAACGCGTTGATCAAGCGCAAACGCCTTGTCGTTTTCGTTTCCGAGAGGACGCATGGTCCGGCCTTCGACCGTGAAGGTGGCGGGCTGCGCGGCGGGCAGACTCGGCGCCATCGTGGCCTGGCTGCCTGCCAGCGTCAGATTGATGGCCAGGTGGTGTCCACCAAACTGCAGCATCCACGGCGCGGTCGCCGACGGCGTGCCAAGAAACGCGAGGTAGTACTCGTCTTCGCCGAAGGCGGGCCCGCCGCGGCCGCGCCCGCCGCCACCGCCCGGAGCGCCGCGTTGGCCTCCGCCGCCTTGCCCCCTCCGAAGAACTTCGTCGCCGAGCATGATGTCGCCGACTTTTCGGTAGCCGTCTCGACTCAAGGCGGCCGAGAGCAGCGTCATCACGGCCGCACGCTGGTTCGGTGTCAGATCGCCGATACGCAGACCGTTGCGCTGATACATCGGACTCGGCAAGTTGGACCAGCGCGTTTTCTGCGGGCTCTCGAATGGAAACTGGACCTTGGCTCGACCCGCATCGTCGAGGGTCGCCAGGTACAGCCTGGGCGGACGCCACGATTCGCGCCGTGGCATCCTGGGTGCCGGGCCGACGACGGCTGCGGCGGCGACGCCCGCTGCGCGAGCACGGTCGCGGCGACGACGACCAGGATCGCCACCGGAGTGAGCGATACGATTCGACGCTGTGTATGCATGGGAACGGTCCTATTGCGGCGAACCAAGATCGAGGACGGCGTCCAGGCCGCGATGAACGCCGACGAGCGTCGCTACCTTGCGGATGGCAAGCAGCGCGCCCTCCACATATGGCACTGCGCTGCTGCCCGAGTCATGGCGGATGCTGAGCCGTTGATCCGGCATTCCGAAAATGGCCTCGGCGCTGATGACGTAACCGGGCAGCCGAATGGAATGAATCTGCGATCCCGAGACCGTGGCTCCGCGGGATTCTCGAGGGCCAATCGTCTCGTCGATCGGGACCGTGCGGTCCGGCTGCCGCACCTTCGACAGCCGCTCCGCGAGCTCGCGGGCGGTGCCGCTCGGCGCGTCGACCTTGTCGTCGTGCGCGTAGTCGACGATCTCCCACTGAGGGATGACGCGAGCGGCCAGCTCCGCGAACTTCAACAGCAACACGGCGGTCAGCGCGAAATTGCCGGCGGCAAGAACACCACGCTGATGCTTGACGGCGACCGCATCGATCTGGGCGAAGTCGTCGGCCGTCAGCCCCGAGGTACCGACGACGACGTGGGCATCGTGTTCCAGCGCGGCGAGGATGTTCGATCTGGCACTCTGCGGACTGGTGTACTCGACGAACACATCGCACGCTTGCGCCAGCGCTTCAGTCGCCGAGGCGTAGACGCGACAATCGAGGCGCGGCTCGCCGAGGACGTCGCCCAGGATGCGCCCGGCGTGTGAGCGGGAAACGGCGGCGACGACCGTGATGTCCGATGACCGCGCAATCCCACGCGCCAGCTCGGATCCCGCCCATCCCGTCGCGCCGGCGAGGCAGACTCTGACGCTCATGCTAGGGTTGGTCTCGTTCAACGGCGGCCGGAACAGGCACGATCGAAGCGGTCAGCGCGAGCACGGCCAAGGTGGCGGCCAGCGCGTAGAATGCCACGGCGTAGGAGCCAGTCGCGTCCACGCACCACGCGAAGAGCAGCGGCCCTATCGCCGAGGCCAGGACGGTCAGCGCCTGGGCGACGCCCTGGATCTGCCCGAGATGCGTCCGCCCGTACGCCCGACCCCAGAAGCTGAAGAACACGACCATCACAAAGCCGCCGGCTACTCCCATCGCCACCGCCTGCGCCATGACGTGCGTCGTCGTCGTGACGTGCGGTAACGCGACGAGCGCAGCGGTCAGCAGGAGCAGAGCGGCGATGAGTACGCGGCGGAGCGAACCGCGATTCGCCCAGGCTCCTGCCGCAAAATTGCCAATGAGTCCGGTGATTGCGGTGACCGCCAGCGCCTGGTGGTACGCATTTGGCGGAAAGCCACGCTCCGCCAGAATCGATTCGTTGAACAAGCCGATGCCCGACGCGACGAGGCCATACATCGCGCTCGCGATGCCGAACACCCAAAACGCCATGGATCGCATCGCACCGGCCAGAGTGGCGTCGCTGCCTCGCGTCTCCGATCCGTCGGAAGCGGAAAACTCCAGGCCCGCGTCCGCTTCCGGCTCGCGCGGTACGAGCAGCCACGCCAGCGGCATGAGTCCGAGAATGAGCGCCGCACCGACGGCGGTCCAGGCGACACGCCATCCCCGAGCGACGACGAGCGCTCCGACGGCAGGGAACGCCAGCATGAACCCGACGCTCATGACGAGCGCGTAGACACCCATCGCCCACGTCAATCGTCTCCGGAACCATTTGCCGGGCATCGCCAGACTCACGACCGACAAGGCGCTTTGCCCGAGCCCGCGCGTCAGCGTAATCAGGATCAGCAGCGCAACGGCGCCTTCGGCGCGGCTCAGCGCCACGACTACCAGACCGAGCAACAGGGCCAGCGATGTGAGGACGACGCGGCTGCCGTGACGGTCGACAAGTCCGCCGATCCCGAAGCAGAACACCGACCCTATCAGCGTGGCCACCAGATTGATTTCCGCGAACCGCACGCGATCGACGCCGAGATCCCGCAGCAGGGGCTCGGTAATGAGTCCCAGGCCTTGCGTGCGCCCTGGGAGCGTGCCGACCATCGCCAGAGCGGCGACGCCGAGCACGATCCAGCCGTAATAGAACCGCCGGTACGTGCCGTGCGCGTCTACGATCGTGGCCTTCATCGTCGTCCAACGGTCCGCGCCGATCGCGACGGTCTCTATTCGCTTCATTCTGAACTCAGATCCTCCAGCAGTGCCTTGGCGTCTTTCAAATCCGCCGTACCAAAGCCTTCGGTAAACCAGCCGCAAATCTCTGCCAGCATCTGCCGCGCCGCGGCCGTCTTGCCTTGCCGTTGCCACACGCGGGCGAGACTCGTTGAGGCGCGCAGCTCCCACGACTTCGCGTGTTGCTGCCTGGCGATATCGATGGCCTGTTGATAGCAGTCTTCCGCTTCTTGCTGGGCATTGCTGGCGGCGGCCTTCAGCAGCAACTCGCCTTTGACGCGCCAGATTTCTGCTTCAGCGACGTGCTCCCCGTGGCTCTCGACCAGCGCCAACGCTTCCGCAACGGCCGCAAGTCCTTCCGCCGCAGCGGTCTGCCAACCAGAACGCTTCGCCCATCCTTGCGAGGTACCTGGTCCTGCCGAGCATGACACCTTGGGCATTCAGGGACGCAATCGCGCGCGTCGCTCGCTCGAGCGCTTCGTCGGTCGGTTCCTGATAGGCCAGATTCAAGGCATGAGAGGCAGTGGCATGTTTGAGGATGTCTCCCAAGGCGTGCTCCTCGGCGACCGTAAACACCTTCTCAAACTCTCGATGACCGGACTGCCAATCCCGAAGAAATGAAAGAATCGACCCTCTCGTGTGATGAGCGGCGCCCAGACGTGAATGGATGAGAAGTGTGCTCGGCCAGCCTGACCGCTTCATCCGCCAGCGCCAGGGCTCGATCCGGATAGCCAAGCAGCCACAGACAGAAGCTGTGCTCTCGGCGCGCTGACAGTCCGCCGTCTTCGGTCCAGACGGACAGATACGCCTGGTGGTATTCCCGGCGATCCAGGTCGAGCGCGCGTTCCCCCAGTTGCCGGGCCGCGAGAAGGTCGCCTTGAGAATAGTGGACCTTGGCCCAACACATGGAGGCCACAACCAGCAGCGCCGAGTCCTGGAGATGGCTCTGCCAGTCTGCAGCATCTGCGCGCACAACCCGTGCGCTGTTTCATATTGGGCTCGGACCAGGTGATAGGCCCACACGCCGACGAGAGCCGCGAAGACCCGGGGATCGTCGCCGGTCTGTTCACACAGCGTCCGTGCCCGGGTGAACGCAGCGCCGGTCTCTGACGCACCCCAACTCCGCACGGACTGCAACGAGAAGCCGAGCGCCAGTTGCAGCCCGAGCTCCCGTCCGTTGCGTTCGGGCGTGTCCGGCAATTTGCGCACCGCTTCCAGTCCACGCTCGGCAAACCGCACCGCTTCGCGATGCGCATGGACGCGCGCGGCATTGCGCGCCGCCTGCAGGAAGCAATCGGCCGCGTGCGCGTACTCCCGCGCCGCCTCCCACAACAGCGCCAGTTCACTGGCGACGCTCGCGGTTCGTTCACCGTAACACCCGGCCAATGCCAGCGCCACGTCGCGGCTCAGCGTGGCCTTGCGGGTAGCGCGCAAGCCGGCGTAGAGCGCGTTCTGATAGAGCACGTGCACGAAGCGATACTTGAGCGTCAGCGTGCGATTCGGAAACTCCGCTTCGCTCGTCAGCTTCACGAACGCAAAGACCCGCTCCAGCTTGTCCAGCCGCTCTTCGACCTCGATCGGCGTCAAGCTTCAGCGCCTGACCCACGACCGCCGAATCGAACTCGTAGCCCTGCACGCTCGCGGCAGTCAGCAGCGTGCGATCGTCTTCGCTGAGCTGCGCGATCTTGCGCTCGATCATGCCGCGCACCGATTCCGGCAACTCGCGCTCGATGTCGGGCAAGGCGTGCGCGAGCGTCCACCCTGGCACGCTCGCATCCGGCGTGCTGTCTGCCAACGCAATGACGCCGCGATCGCGCAGGTAGCGCAGCAGGTCGGCCATGAACAACGGACTGCCTTCCGTCTTCGCGTGAATCAGTCGCGGAAACGCCTCGGGGAAACGATGACCGGGGAATTCCAGCGCGAGGTACTCGGCGATCTCCGCTTCGTTCAAGAACTCCAGCAGCAATTCCCGGCACACGCGCGCGCGCCTGCAGATCCGGCTTGATCTGCAGGAACGGATGCTTCGCCAGCAGCATGTCCGACGGCCGATAGGTCACGACAATCAACACACGCAGCCCATCGAACTTGCCGGCCAGAAAGCTGAGCAGATCAATCGTCGAGACATCCGCCCAGTGCAAATCGTCGAAGAACACGACCAGCGGACGCGGCTGCGCGACGGATTGCAGGAAGGCGACCAAGCTCGCGTTTCATCCGTTCCTGCGACGCCGCTTTGACCTCGGCCAGCAACCGCGCCGATTCTTCACTCGTCACCGGACAGCGGCACGACCTGCGCATACCAGGTCGGCGCGATCTGCTTCATGACACGCGCGAGTGCCGGATTGCTGCCGCCTCTGCAACAGGCTCTCCAACGCTTCGAGCAACGGCAGGTACGCTTCGGTTCCCGCCAGTCGTTCCGAACAACGCCCGCGCGCAATCGTGGCGTGATGTTCGGCCGCGAGTCCCGCGAGGAAGTCTTCGACCAGCGTGGTCTTGCCTATCCCCGGCTCGCCAGCCACGCACAGCAGCGAGCCTCGACCATCACGCGCGTCAGCAAGACCGGCGCGCAATTCGGCGCGCTCCTTGTCCCGGCCGACGGTTTTGCGACTGGATGGCTGCGAAAGGGTGGGACTCGGCGGTCGCCCCGCCGCGCCTGTGCGCTGTCGCCCTATTGCAAAAAGACGCTGATCGACTTCAACGGCTGTCGGACGTTTACTCGCGTCTTTCTCCAGCATCTGCAGAATCAGACGCTCGAGTTCGGCCGGCAACTGCGGGTTCAACTGGGAAGGGAGCGCCGGCGCGTCGCCAATAATGGCGTTGAGCTGACCGACCAGCGAGCTCGCCGTAAAGGGATGCCGGCCGGTCGCGAGCTCGTAGAAGATCAGACCGAGCGAGAAGATGTCGGAGGGCTGGCTGACGCTTTCGCTGCGAGCCTGCTCGGGCGACATGTACTTCGTCGTGCCTATGAGTTGACCTGGCATCGTCTCGTGCGCACGCGTCGCGGCTTCTTCGCCCGAGGCGGTGGGCACGAGACGCGCCAGTCCGAAATCCAGGATCTTCACGTAGCCATCGTCGCGCACCATGATGTTGTCGGGCTTGATGTCGCGATGGGTGATGCCGGCAGCGTGCGCGGCGATCAGCGCCTTCGCCATCTGACAGCCCAGTTCCAGGAGAGTGCGTTCTCGCTGCTCGACCTCTGCATCTCCTCCGGTTGAATCGTGTTCCGCAATCACTGCGCGCAACGTGCGGCCCGCGACCAGCTCCATGACGATGAAGCGACCGGTGTCGGTGTCGCCAACGTCGTATACGGTGATGATGTTGGGGTGATTGAGCGCGGAAGCGGCCTTGGCTTCCTGCACGAAGCGGCGCACCCGCTCGGCATCTTGCGTGAAGGCCGCAGGCAGCAGCTTCAGCGCGACTTTGCGATCGAGTCGAATATCCTCGGCCAGCCAGACCTCGCCCATACCTCCCGCGCCGAGTTGTGAAAGGATGCGGTAGTGCGAGATGTTTGTATCGGCGAGCAGCGGTTCACTCTATCAAAATCCAGCTCGCTCGTCTGCGCCCAGGACGCGTTCAATGCTGGTCGTGACCGTGGATCTCATGGACGAAGTGCGCTCGCGCTTCGACCTCAGCCAGCTTCGTGGCCGCGTACACGGAGGCGTCGGCCAAGACGCGATTCGCTTCGTCTTCCGGCATGGCGCGTAGCGCCGCAGCATCGAGGCCCCGCGCGCGAAGAAATTCCTCGCGCAGCGCGCTCGCTAACGGTCCTTCGGGATCCTCGAGCGGACGAGCGTCGGAATCGTTCGTGATCATGGCGTCCACCCCATTTGACGCAAACCGGTGGCCAGGTCCCATCCTCGGAGACATGCCGAAAACCGTCAGTCTGGTCCGGGACCAGCTGGCTCGGCTGAGCCCATGCACAGAAACGTTCACCTCAGACGTCACGCAGGAGTGCCACGGAACAGCCACTGTGTTGCTGCCGCGCGACGATCCAGAGCGCAGCCGCCAACAGGAGTTGAATTCAGGCAGGTCGGTATAGGACGTGCTTGGCATTCCTGCGATGGCGATCCTCTTCGCGATCGTTCTCACCCTTCACGGCCTTCTCCACCTGCTTGGCTTTGCGAAAGCGTTCGGCCTTGCCGACCTGCCGCAGTTGATGCAGCCGATCTCACCGACGCTTGGCGTGCTGTGGCTGATCGCGTGTCTGCTGTTCGTCGCTGCCGCCGTGTCCCTGTTCGTCTGGCCGCGTGGCTGGTGGATTCTCGGCGCCTGCGCGATTGGCGTGTCGATGCTCGCGATCGTTCCTTCCTGGTCCGACGCGAAGGTCGGTGCGCTTGCCAACGGCGTCGCGCTGGTCGGCGTGGTATTCGGCTTTCTGAGCCAAGGGCCGACCAGCCTTCGAGCCGCGTACGAACACGACGTCGACCGGGCTCTCGAACGGCCTGCCCCAGAGCGCTCGATAATTGACAGCGACCTCGGACACCTGCCCGTTCCTGTGCAGCACTATCTCCGCCGGACCGGCGCCGTCGGACGACCGCGTGTTCACAACTTCCGGGTCCGCATGCATGGCCGCATCCGAAATGCGCCGGACGGGCGATGGATGCCCATCACCGCCGAGCAGTTCGACTTCGTCGACGAGCCGGCGCGTTTCTTCTATCTCGATGCGTCGATGTTCATGCTGCCGGCGCAGGGATACCATCGCTACAAAGAACCGTCGGCCACGATGCTCGTGAAAGCCGCAGCGCTCGTACCGGTGGTAGCCGCGGCGGGACGAGAGATGACTCAGGGCGAGACGGTCACGCTATTCAACGACATGTGCATCATGGCGCCGGCCACGCTGATCGATCCCGCGATTGGTTGGGAGACCATCGACGCCCGAACCGTCCGAGCCACGTTCACGAACGCGGGCCACACGATTCGGGCCGAGCTCTCATTCTGCGACTCGGGTGAGCTCACGAATTTCTGGTCGGACGATCGCTATCAGACTTCACCTGATGGTGGATCCACGCGGAAGGTTCGATGGTCCACTCCGATCGACGCCTATCGCCCGTTCGGCTCGTTTCGACTGGCATCCGGCGGCGCCGGCCGGTGGAACGAGCCCGGTCGCGAGTACAACTACATCGAGCTCACCTTCGACGACATCCAGTACAACGTGACCTCGCGCTGAATCGCAACCGACGTGCCAGAAGTTCGGCGCCGAAACGGCGGCACACTGGCGGATTTCTGACGGCGTGTCTGTGACCTGTGGATTTTTTCGCGCCGGCGGGGAATTCCCCGACAAGAAAACCTTAGTGACTCACTCTGAACTGCTGCGACGTCTCCACGTGAACGGTCGGCGTGCGGGCTGACATTGACGCCGAGAGCGCAGCCGAGATCAGCAGCGACATGCCAACGGCCGACGTGACGCCGACGACGGTGAAGCCGTAGGCCCACACCACTCGTGCCCATGGCCAGGTGCGCGGCTTGCGCCAGTCGCGCGCGAACGAGTCCTCGAGCAGCTTCAGGAAGTCGTCGGTGATCGGCTTGGGCGCAGCGGCGCTCCACAACTCCCACACCAGCCAGGCCGCGACGGCCATCAGCAGCAGACCACACCACACATTGAGCGCCGCGTTCAGGGCGCCGGCGCGAAAGGCGACGCGCTCGCACGGCAGCACGACGGGGTCGGCATAGCAGTTCGTGAAATCGAACACGGTGACGATGCCGTGAGGAGCGGTAGCAATCAGCTGCGTGCCGAAACCCGCGACGACGTACAGGAAGAGCCCCATGCAGAATTCCCACGTGCCCAGCCTGACCCAGGCGCGGAACGAGTCTGGCGGAATCGTCAGCCCGCGCCACCGCCACGGGCTCACTTCCTGCGGTCGCCACCTCGCCACTCTTTATCTCCTCGGCTCTTCGAGCGTAATCACTCGGTTGACCCCGTGATTGCCCCAGGGTGGCGGCGAGCCGTCGCCGACGCGGATGGTGATCACAGGAAACGGCGGCGCCTCTTGCGGCCACAGCGCGTGGCAGTCGCTGACGATCACCAGCAGGTCGATCGGATCGTGCTTCCGATCGATGAACGCACGCAAGCCGACATCGAGATCCGTGCCGCCGCCGCCGTACAATTCCACCTGCGTTGCCGAAAACACCTTCCGCACGTCTCGCACTGCGGCGTCGCAGCACGCCACGATGACGTCTGCGCCGTATCCGAGTTGCCGGGTCAAGCCCGCCAGTTCGGCCACGGCTCGCGCCAATTGCGAATCCTCCATCGAGCTGGACGTATCGATCAGAAATCCCGGCCGTGGCCGCGGCTGGTGGAAGCTGGGCATGAGGAATTCGCCGTAACACGCCTGCCGGCGATGCGGCCGCTTGTAGGTGCGGTCGTAGCGGCCGAGCGTGCTCTCGCGCAACGCTCTGCGCACCACGTGGCGGATCGTCGCGAGATAGTCGACCTTGGGGGTGAGCGTCTCGCGAGCCCACCGGCGCCACGCCGGCGAGACTTCGCCGGCGTATTGCGAGATCTCGTCGATGCGCCGGGCCACCTCACGCCGTACCAGCTCGGCCTTGAGGCGGTCGACACCTGGGATGCCATCGCCCTCACCGTCCGCCGGAAGCTCCCAGAATCGCCGCTCGCCGTGTGCGCCCGATCCGCAGTCCTGCTTGGTCTGCTCGCCTTCGCCGGCCGCCTGACGAGTCTCTCCGCGCGGTGATTTCGGCAGCTGCTTGAAATAGATCTCGGCCGTCTCGCCACTCTGCAGTCCGTACTTGCCGGGCAGCGGCGGATCGCCTGGCAGCGGCAAACCCTCGGCGTCGAGATCGTCGTTGATCTCGCAGTCGCCGGCGGTGTTCCAGCGCCGATGATCGGTGATGCCGGCGGCCTTCTTGCGCGCCTCGTGATCGCGCAACAAGTGCCCGACTTCGTGAATCAGCAGCGTCGCGTTCTCCTCGACGGTGTGCCGCGCCACCCATGTGTCGTTGTAGTAGAGCCGCCACTGCGCATCGACGGCCATACTGTCAATCAGATCGGTGGCCACTGGAATCAGACTGAAGAGCGCCGGCGCGAAATAGCTGCGTTGATAGGCCGCCCGCACGCGAGCCGCCTGCAGCGCGCGTGAGTAGCCGTTTGCCGCCGACTCGGAGCGGTGAATCAGGTCGCGAAATGTGAATTTCACATCAGTCCCGCGGCACGAGCTTCGCCATCTGCATCAGGTCGTAGAACGGACGACACTCCTCTGGCAGCTTCATCATGCCTTCGGGCCGGTTTCGTTTGTCGCACAACGTGCGCGCCGCCGTCGTCGGGATGTCCGCGCTCGTCTTGCACGCGACGCCGAGGGCGATCATCGCCGCCTCCCAGCGCTGCGGCGTGTTGTTGTTGAGCACCGCACCCGCGAGCGCGTAGCACACCGCATACGCGCGATCGACGCGGTCGGGCAGCACGAACCGGCGAGGATCCCTCAGGATGTCCTCGGGATCCGGCAGGTTCAACGCCTCACGGTACTCGAGAAACGGCAGCGCCTGGTCGCCCACCAGGCCGGCCAGCGCCGCGCCTTGCAGCAGACGATTGCCCGGCGACACGGCGTCGATCGCCGCGAGGAATCGCGATGCCAGGTACCAGGTGCGGCCCGACGGCCAGGGACCGCTCCGCCGCGCCGGATCGTTCGGCGGCGCCAGCCACGCGTCACGGCCCGCGGCCCTCACGTACGCGGCGATCGTGGCGCGCTGGCCGTGATGGTGGCGGCCCAGATAGTCGGCCGGCAGCACCGGCAGGCTGCCTGGCGCCGGAAAGTCGCTGACCATCAGGTCACACCACGTTTCGTGGTCCATCGGGAACTCGCCGTGCCACAACCGGTTCGCCATCGCCGCCTGGATCTCCTGTCCGCCGGCGGCCCATTCCACGGCATTGCTGGCGCACAGATACACGACGCCGCCCTTCCCGGGCTCGTAATCCGGCAGCCGCAGCTCGCCGCACACGTTCTCGGTCAGCAGACGCAGCATCGCCGCCTGCGTCGTGGGTGGAACGGTCGTGAGCTCGTCGAGGAAAACCACCACCAGGTGGCCGCCCTCGGCGAGGCGCTGCGCGTCGCGCGCCCAGGCCATGGGCAGGAGGCGCACGCCGTCCGGCGTCGAGACTGGAAAGCCGCCGAAGTCCTGCGGTTCCCGAATCGAGCCGACCAGGACCACGACGCGGCATTTGATCCCGGCCCGCTCGAATCCCTCCTCGAGGCTCTTGGTGAACTCCGTCTTGCCAACGCCGGGAAAGCCGGTCATGTGCATCGGGATGCGGGCCTGTAGCCCGATGGCGATGAGCTGCACGAAGTGTCGGAATTCCACGGACTCCCCCGAGACATAGACACCGAACGCGGCCGTTCGGGGCGCTTGGCCGTTCTGAGATGCTGCCCAATTCTTTGCGCGGCGCTCGTACGTATCACTCGCACACGCAACATATGCTCGAAAACGGTATGGCAGGAGGCGTGGCGCAGGAGCGATTCGTACTGGTGCTCGTCGCGAGCTTCGCGCTGCTTACGGTGCTGCTCGCCGCCATTGGCAGGCGTGCTGGCCGCCGTGGCGATCGCGGCCAGCTGGATCCCGGCGCGCGCTGTCACCAAACTGCGCTGCGGCGCAAACCGCGCGCCATTTGGGGTCTGATCCGGATCAGACCCCGACCGTGCCCAACCACGCCGCCGCGCGCTCGCGGTGGAGCGGCATCCCGATCCTGCTGAAATCCGCCTCCGCGTCGCGCAGCATGGCGATGCCGCGCGCCTCTACGTCAACGCCCTGCGAAAGGAGAACCCGCCGTACCACAAGCGCACCGTTGGCTGCAGCAGACGCTCGGGCAGCGCGTCCGCGAGGCGCAGCGCCTCCTCGAAGTGCGAGTGTGCGCGGCGAGCGCCTCGCGCTGGAAACGGGCGCGTGCGTGGGCGTCGTGCTCGGTGTCCGCGTTCAGCGTCTTGATCGCCACGACGCGCTGCAGCAGCATGTCGAACGCGGCATGCACCTGTCCCATGCCGCCTTCGCCCAGGCGTCCGATCGAGCCGGTACCGCCTGGCCAGGTGTTCCGATGCACTCATTGGGAGCGGCCAAGTATAGCCAAAAGCGCTGCTATACTCCCCGGCGATGAGAGCGATCTTGCTCGCGGCGATTGGGCTCTCGGTGTTGTCGATGCGCGCCGACGCGCAGGCGCCCGCCGGCACGTACGAGACGGAAGCGGAGCTGGTCGCCGTCTTGAAAGCCGGCGCGAACACGCCCGACATGGTGACGGCGACCGTGTCGAACGACGACCAACACCGGATCAGTCTGGTTCGCCGCACGAAAGCGGCGGGCGCCATCGCGCATGCCGGCTTCGCTGAACTGCACCACATCGTCGACGGCTCGGGCACGCTCGTGGTCGGCGGGACGATCGTGCGTCCCCGGGCGGTGGTGGACCGGCGACGATTGAAGGCGGTACCAATCGCGCGGTCGCCAAGGGCGACGTCATCCTCGTCCCACCCGGCGCGCCGCATTGGTACAAGGAGATCGGCGGCACAGGAACCGTTACCTACCTCGAAGTCCGCTCGGCCGAGAAGTAGATCCGCCGGCAACGCCGGTGGCAGCGGTTTTGAAGACGGCAAGCATGCGTGTCGCTTTCGTGCCCTAGCGTCACCGATCCAAGCGCAGAACCGACATGAGACTTACGATCTGCGTGTCCGCCAGGACCTGCATGTCGCTGGCTCTGGCAATCGGCAGCATCGTCACGTTGACCGGTCAAGCGGCAGAGCGCGTCTTCAGTTTCCACATTCCCTATAGCAGTGCTTCCTCGGCCGTGCTCGCCGTCGATCCGCAAGGCAATAGCTACGTTACGGGCTCGAGCTACCCTGAGCAGCCCTTTCCCATTACGGACAACGCCGCACAGAAGACGAAGACCGACATGTTCGTCGCCAAAGTGGATCCAACCGGGGACCACCTGATCTGGGCGACGTACTTGGGAGGACGCAACAACAGGAATTCACCCTGGCGAGGCGTGGTGAACTCTCCGGCGGGCATCGCCGTGGACCCGGAAGGAAACGTCGTCGTCGTCGGATTCACGGCAACCAGCGACTTCCCCGTCGTAAACGCGATTATCAGCTCGGTGAGCGGTCCGGGGATTGCTGGCTTTCTCACAAAGATCAGCGCGGACGGATCGCGATTCGTTTACTCAACGTACTTGGGAGATGCCTCACCGGTCGCCACGACAACCGACCCGGCCAGTAACGCGTACGTTGCCCTTTCGAAGGCCGCTGCACTGCCATACATCACGACAGACTTGAGTGCGCCAGGCGTCCTCGGCAATGCGATCGCGGCCAAGTTCAATCCGGCAGGCGGTGTTGTGTTTGCGACACGCTTCGGTGGGCCGCAAACGTTCCTCAATCGCCTGGTCGTCGACCATACGGAACAGGTGGTCCTTACCGGCAATAGCACGACCGTCGGCCTCCGATTGGTTCAACCGATCGTCCGAAATTGCCGGACGGACCCGAACTCGGGCACCTGCGCGAACCCACTGGTTGCGAAACTGGATCGCGACGGACGATCGCTGTCGTTGATGACATTCCTCGGCGGCACGACCGACTTTTCTCTCATTACGTCGCTGGCCGTCGATCCAACGGGCGCGGTGTATGTCGCAGGAGGAACCAGAGCGACGGACTTTCCAACCCGACTCCCGTATCAGCCGGGGCGCGCCGGAGACTCCGACTACTTCCTGTCGAGAATCGCCGTCGATAACACGCTTGACACCTCGACATATTTCGGCAGCGATGTGAGCGACACCTTTGTTCAGGCGACGCCGAGCGTACTCGTCGATCTGACCGGGCAGCCGACGATCGTTGGAGTGACGGATTCCCGAATGGGCATCGCTCCTGGAATGCAGCACCCGGACGTGCCGCTCTACGTCAGCCGCGATGACGGAGCATCGTGGGCGGCTTCGGCGACCGGTCTGCGCACGCCGGTGTTCACCGTTGCGGCATCGGAGCGCGATCGCACGTGGTACGCCGCAACATCGGGTGGTGTGTATCGAAGCAGCGACGGCGGCGCAACCTGGGTCCCTGCGACGACCGGAATCGGCGCCGGCATCGGTGGACGGCCGGAGGCTTATGAAATCGCCGTGGATCCGGCTCACGCAGGTACCGTCTACGCTGGCACGAATACCGGCACTTACAAGTCGGAAGACCGCGGCGACTCATGGCGGCGAATCGATTCGGTGCAGTTTTCTTCACCAAGTATCGGCGATTACGCGCGGCTCGTCGTCGATGGCAATGGTGTGATCTTCCTGGGAACCCGGGGACTTCGCCGCAGCAGCGACGGCGGAGGGACCTGGACGGACCACAGCGGGCCGTTCGCAGTGGGACCGACCGGCGTGAATAGAGAGATCGAGATGATCGCCTTCGATCCAAATAACGCCGGTACGATGTATGCGCTGCAACAAAACATCCTGTTTCGCAGCATCAACGGTGGCGACACGTGGACGAAACAGCCCGGTGTCCGCCTCGAAGGCGAGCGGTTTCTCATCAGTAGCTTCTACGGAATCTCGGGGTTGTCCGGTCGACCGGGTCGCCTCTTCGCATCGGACCAGTTGTTCATGATCCGTTCCGATGACAACGGCCAGTCCTGGGCCCAACTGACTCCTCGGATAAGCCACGCGACGTTCCGAACCGACCCGGCACGGCGCGATACCGTGTTCGCGATCGACAGTTGGCGGGGTAAACCGGCTTTGCTTTCGCATGATGGCGGCGAGACATGGACGCCGATCGACATTCCGACGCGGGGCAGGGCGATGTTCGTTCTCGACGCGCTTCGGCCGTCCACGCTGTTCGTGCCGGACGGCATCAGGACGTTGCCTGTCGCGGTGCAGTTCGACGCCGGGGTCAGGCAGGTTCGATCCGCATCGTTCCTCGATGCCGAATGGCCGAACGTCAGCGCGGTCGATCCGACTGGAGCCGTGTATCTCCTTTCAACCGCGGGCAGCAGACTCGTTCTCACGAAGTTCCGATTGCCGTAACCGTAAACCTGCCCACCGCAATCCGCCATGGCATACTCCCGCGTCATGCGCGTTCACTCGATTCCAGCTGCCCTCGTTGTCACGCTCGCGATCGGCGGCTCAACCAGTATCGCCGCCCAGGAGCTCTCGTTTCAGGAAATGCGCTGGCGCGACATCGGGCCGACGTGCGCTGGACGCGCCCGCGCCGGGGCCGGCGTCCCGAGTCAGCCGAACACCTTCTACGCCGGCTTCGACAACGGCGGCGTC
Source organism: uncultured Acidobacteriota bacterium (assembly GCA_963770995.1). Classification (GTDB taxonomy): domain Bacteria; phylum Acidobacteriota; class Vicinamibacteria; order Vicinamibacterales; family CAVVIG01; genus CAVSWN01. The sequence goes on from CAVYRS010000002.1 coordinate 756,221, forward strand.
TGGCGATCCACGGACTACGGCGCCAACTGGGTCGCGCTGTTCGACGATCAGTCCACCGGCTCGATCGGCGCAATCGCCGTAGCGCCTTCGAACTCCAACGTCATCTACGTGGGAACAGGAGCGGGGATCATCGCCGCGGTGGATGCGATTAAGGGCGATCGAGCCGGTAGCGACCGGCCAGGAGTTCCGACGCACTCATCGGGAGTGGCCAAGTAGAGCGCCGAAAGCGCTGCTATACTCGCCCGCCATGAAATCGATCGTGCTCGCGGCGATCGGCCTGTCGATGTTGGCCGTTCGCGCGGACGCGCAGGCCCCGCGGTCGACCACTGCGGACGCGCCATTCGGCGAGCGAGCCACCTTTCGTCTGAACAAGGCGGTGCTGCGGGCGCAGGGCGCATCAACCGCGCTGCTCGAAAAGGTCGGGTCGAGTGCGTATCGCTATTTCCGGCTGATGGCGCGGCCGTTCGCCGCGAGGACCTGCTACGAGTTCCGCGATCTGCGCTGGCGGCTGCCGTCCGTTGCCGTTCACGGCGACGCGCACATCGAGCAATTCGTGGTTACCAACGAGACGTACGGCCTCGCGGATTTCGATCGGGCGGGATTCGGGCCGGCCGTCGTGGACATGGTCAGGTACGCGGCCTCGATTCACGTGGCATGCCGTGAGGCCAAATGGTCGTGCAACGGCCCGCAGGCGGTCGCAGCCTATCTTGATGCGTATCGTGCTGCGCTGGATCATCTCGAGACGCGAACGCGCCCGAGCGTCGTGGATCGGGTACGCGTCGGGCTCCCTCAGGATCCGCATACCTGGCTGCAATGGGCGGACGACCTGATGCGTCCGATGCCGCCGGCGGACGAGCAGGCGTTCCGTGATGGATGGTTTCGGTTCGTCGACCTGATGACCGAGACGTCGCCAGACCGCCCGCGGACGTTCTACCGGATCTCCCGTGTCGGGAGAGTCGAGATCGGTATCGGCAGCGCGCTTGAACCCAAGACGCTGATCCGCATCGACGGCCCCACCGACGTCTCAGACGATGATGTGATTCTGGAGGCGCGGATCACGGCGACGCCCGATGGACGCGACTGCGTCTCGCGGCCGCCCAACGGCGGTTCGCTGGACGTCCTGATGTTCGCGTCGCTGCTCGGGCAGCGGTTGCCCGAGGTGTTCGGGTTCCTGCCGCGCGAAGGCGCGCGCGAGGCGCCCGAGCTCTGGATTCAGTCGTGGGACCGAGGGTATCGCGAGTTGTCGCTCGCCGATCTCCGCACGCAATCGGACCTGAACGAGCTGGCGATCGATGCGGGGCGGCAGCTGGCTGGGCATTTCTGGACGACGTTTCCCGCGCCGCTCCGGGGACACCACCGATTCGCACAGCTGCGCGCCTTCGAGATGACCGAAGAGCGCGCCCGCGATTTGGCGCGGCAGTTAGCCGACGACACGGTCGCCGAATGGGACCGCTTCCGGCGTCAGCGCTGACTATTCGCGCAGCATGAAAACCTCAGCGATCACACCAGGCAAGAGCTCCTGAGTCCGACGCCGCCCGTCCGTCACGGCCGCGCGGCGATGGCGTCGCGCGGGAACTACTGCCGCGTGAAGGTGATCGTGACCGTGGTGACAACCGGCACCGGGACGCCGTTCAGGAGCGTCGGCGTGTACTTCCATTGCCGCACCGCGTCGAGCGCGGCCTGATCGAGCAACGGGACTGATTGCACCACTTTCGCATCTGTCACTTTCCCGTCGGATCCAATCGTCGCTTCGATCGTGACCATGCCGGAAACCCGAGCCTGCTGTGCGATCGCAGGATAGACGGGCTTGACGTCCTTAATCTTGGTGGGTGGCCTAATCTGCCCGCCGACGCGGACCGGCGCGATCGCGGCTCTCGCCTTTGCCGCCGCGGCGTCGGCTTTCGCTTTAGCCGCGACGGCCTCAGCCTTCTCCTTGGCCGCAACAGCATCGGCCGCCGCTTTTTCGCCGGCGGTCTTCGCCGCCACCGCGAGCTCCCGCGCCCTGTCGTACGACTTCACCCATTTTTCATCTTGGACTTTCAGCTCAGCGTCGAGCGCTGCCCGAGCCCCCTGGGCAGACTTTAGCGATGCGGGCGCATAGCGATCTGCGCCCTGCGTAGCTGCGTTGTCGATCGCGGCTTTGGCGGTCTCAACATCAGTGCTAGGCGGCGACGCGCACGCCGTGGCGGCGAGCGCGAGACCGAACGCAATCGCTCGAAATCTGACAATGGCGAGCATCGCGTGTCTCCTTCCCTCAAGAACACGGCGGTGACGAGATCCTCGTCAGAGACAAGGCCGAGCTTGACGACGCTCCGAGCTCGCACTTCGTCGCTCATCCATTGCTACCAGCAATCGAGGGGCCATCTGTTTGGGCAACCGTGGTAGAGGAACCTCGACGGTTGTAGCGGACGATCCCGACTCAGCGTGGCACATCGATCGGCTCGTTGCTGGTCACGCAAAAACAAACGAGCCTAAAGTACTCAGTGAGAAGGCGCCGGGCGGCATAGTTGCCGCCACGTCGCTGCTCGACGCGACGAACGCCAGCTGGGGGCGAATCTTGGGGAGCTCGGATTCGAAGAAGAAACGGCATGCGCGGAGCTTGCCGTCGTAGAAATCTCTCTCCCGTTCATGGACAGTTCGGTGACCGAGACACGCCGGCGGAGCATGTCGAGCGCTGCACCGCGATCGCGCAGAATCTTGCGGCCGAGAAGATCCAGCGCCTGAATGCCAGTCGTGCCCTCGTGAATGGCGTTCAGCCGGTTGTCGCGATAGAGCTGCTCCACTCACGTCTTGACATGTGACCATACGGTCACATATAGTCGGCGGCGTGATCGACGACGACCGCGTGTTCAAAGCGATGGCGGATCGCACGCGACGGTTCCTGCTCGATCTGCTGTTCGCCCGCGACGGACGCACGCTGACGGAGCTCGAATCTGAGCTCGAGATGACGCGCTTCGGCGTGATGAAGCATCTCCGCGTGCTCGAGCGAGCGGGGCTGATCGTCACGCGGTGGTCGGGCCGCGAGAAGCTGCACTACCTGAATGCGGTCCCTATTCGACTGGTTCACGACCGCTGGATCGACAAATACACCGAGCGCCAGGTGTCGGCGCTCGCGGACCTCAAGGCTGGACTGGAGGAACAGGCATGGCGCAAGACCAAGACACGAAAACGAGCGTGACGACGCAGATTCACGAGGTCTACATCAGGGCCACGCCCCAGGCGATCTGGGACGCGATCACCACGCCGGAGTGGACCGCGAAATACGGCTATCGCGGGCTGGCTGAGTACGATCTCCGCCCGGGCGGTACCTACTGCGGGCGCGCCACGCCCGAGATGGTGTCGTTCGGCATTCCCGACGTCGCGATCGACGGCGAGGTCGTCGAGTGCGATCCGCCGAGGAAGCTGGTGCAGACGTATCGGTTCCTGTTCAACGACGCGATGAAGGCGGAGGGGTTCACGCGGCTGACGTGGGAGATCGAACCCACCCAGTCGGGTTTCTCGAGGCTGACCGTAACGCACGAGCTCGAGGGCGCGCCGATCATGGCTTCGATGGTGGCGAGCAAGTTCTCGGAGATGGGGACTGGCGGCTGGAGCTGGATTCTCAGCGACCTGAAGACGCTGCTCGAAACCGGCGCTGCTATGGGCGTGTGACCGCGGCGGCGGCAGGGCCGCCCTTTCTGAAGTACGCCGAGAACCGATACTGGTCTCCCTTGTAGATCCCCGTGCTCATGCCGAGATCGCGGTGATCGACCATCGTCAGGGTCAGGCCGAGGTCGGCGGCGGCTTGCTCGAATAGAGCCTTCGGGACGAACAGGTGGTCCGGCGTCACGGCGGCCACGTGCTGCCGATGCTGGTTGGCCACCTGACGGATGGCGAGCGCCTCGTCGTGGCGCGCGAGGTCGTTGACTTCACCGATGAGGAGCGTGCCACCGGGCTTGACGAGCCGCGCCATCTCGCGTGTGGCGCGGGTCGCGGAGTTCAGCGAATCGAGATAGTGAAACGTGCTGAACGACACCACGTAATCGAACCCTTCCGCCGGCAGGAACGACAGATCCCGCAGATCGCCGACGTGGAACGTGCCTTCGAGCCGCGAGGCAGCCCGCGTGACGAGGGTTGGCGAATAGTCGACGCCGGTCACGACGATGCCGGGAGCGATGTGCTGAAGCGCGTTGAGAAACGCGCCCGCGCCGCAGCCGCACTCGAGCACGGCGTCGCCGGCCTCGAGGCCGAGCGGCGCCGCCACTTTCTCCACCATCTCCTGGTACTGCCGGGCGGTCAGCTGATCGAAGCCGTCGATGTGGTGCAGCTCGGCGGCCTGGACCTCGCCCTTGCGCTCCCAGATTGCCCGCCACTGCACGTCGCGTGACCTCTTCACTTCTTCAGCCCGGCCATCCAGTTCTGCACAATCGTCACGGTGCCGGCCCCGGCATTCTCCGGAACGAGCGCGAGCCACTTCTGCCGATCGGGCATCGCGTCGATCGCGATGATGCCCGGCGGCAAGGACGCCATGACCCGCGGCGTTCCAACCTTCAGCGTCTCGCCCGGCTCGACGTCGGCGATCATCAGCGACGTCTTCCTCGGATCGAGGTACACGATGTGGCGCGTGTCGCGGGTCCACCACGACCACCCGCCGCCGGCCGTCGAAATCCGTACTCGGCGGCCCGGCGCCGGAAACGGCTGCGCGTAGATTTCCGGCGTGCCCGAGTCATCGGACTGATATGCCATCCATTTGCCATCGGCCGAGACCGATCCGTAGAGATCCGATCCGGGTCCCGCCACATGAACCTTGGGCGTGTTCTCGCCCGATGTCGGCAGCACGTAGAGGTTCTCGAGCGTGACTGGGTCCACCTGGAAAAAGACGATCGATTTCCCGTCCGGCGACCACGCGGTCGGGTACTTGAACAGCACGCTCGAGCGATGGAAGGGCCGCTCGGGCGCCGCCTCGGCGACATCCTTCACGAACAGATCTTCGGGACCATCGCGATTGCTGGAAAAGACGACGCGCGTGCCGTCCGGCGACCAGACTGGGGACGCGTTGAGCCCGCGCCCCGCCGACAGCGGCGAAGTTTGACCTCGCTGAAGGTCGGCCAGCCAGAGTCGTGATTCCGTCTGCGAGCTGTTACGCACGAACACGGCGCGCGTGCCGTCTGGCGACACGCGTACATCCGCATAACGACCGGGAGGGAGATCGACGGCGCCGGCAGGTTTTCCCGCCGCGTCCAGCCACACGGCCCTGGTCAAGACCGACGCCGCCGAGAAATACGCGAGCGCACCCGTCGACGACACCGATGTTTCGCGTCCGGCCGTCCACTTCGTTGTCGTATCGAACTGGGTGCTCGGTTCATCGGCGAGCGGCACAGCCTCGCCGGTCAACGTGAGCGTGCGCGCGTCGAACGCCTGGGCGGTCAGCACGCCGCGCCGCGAAAACAGCAACCATCCCGGCTCGCCCCGCCCTGAGCCCGCCGAAGGGACGTAGACCGGCGCGCTCTGCATGGAGGCGACGAGCGTGGCGGCGTTGCCCGCGAGCGATCCAACGAAGATGTCGAACGCGCCGTCCCGTCCTCCAGGCAGCGCGGCGAACAGAAAGTGGTCGCCGTCAGGAAGAAAGATCGGAAACCGGTGCGCGGTCTGCTTGCGCGCCGCGTCGAGCGCGGACACTGGCGTCGGCTCGCCGCCGCGGGCCGGCACACGATACAGCGGCCCGCTTGCCTCGGGAGCGAAGACGATGACGCCGTCCGTATTCCACGCGCCGCCGCGAAAGTTCGCGGCCGCGCAGATCTCCTCGGCGCGGCCGCCTGCCACCGGCAGCGACTTCATCTTGCCGTCGGCGCCGAAGCCGATGCTGCGGCTGTCGGGCGACCAGAACGGCAGGTGGGCGCCGTCACCACCCTCCAGCCGCCGCGGCGCGATGGCATCGAGAGCACGGATCCAGAGCTGAGACGTGGTGATGGAGCCCGAATTGCCGACCACGAACGCGACCATGCGCCCGTCCGGTGAGATCGCGACCTCGGCGGAATCCGGGTAGATGTCGACGCCTTGCGGCGTCACCAGTGACAGCCGCGTCACGATCGCGTCCGGCGTGGACCGAGACGAGGGCCACAACAGCGCCGCAACCGTGGCGGTGGCGACGATGCCGATGGCGGCGGACCCGAGCAGGGCGACGATCGAGCGGCGCTGCGGCGCCGCCGCCGCGCGCACCGCCTGAGCCGCCGGCTCGATCTCGTCGAGCTCGAGCCGCGCATCGCCGATCGCGCTCAGCCGCTTCCGCGGATCTTTCTCGAGACATCGGCGCAGCAACCGGCGCACCGACGGGGACACCTCGGCAGGAACCACGCTCAAATCGGGGGCGGTCTTCAGCACCGACGCGAGGATCTCCGAGACGTCGTCGCCGTCGAACGCGCGCCGGCCCGTGAGCATCTCGTAAAGCACGACACCAAAGGCCCAGATGTCCGCGCGTCTGTCCACGGCGCGGCCTTTTGCCTGCTCGGGCGCCATGTACGCCGCCGTGCCGATGATCATCCCCAGCTGCGTGCCGGCCTCGCCGTGGCCGTGGCGGGTCAGCGTTGGAGAGTTCATCGCGTCCGCCGCGGCGCCGGCGCCTTCCGGCGCCAGCGCTTTGGCGAGACCGAAGTCGAGGACTTTCACCGTGCCGTCCGGGCGGATCTTGATGTTGGCGGGCTTGAGATCGCGGTGAATGATGTTCTGTTCGTGCGCCGCTTCGAGCGCGTCCGCGATCTGCTTCGCGATCGGCAGCGCTTCGTCGAGCGGGATGGCTCCGCGGGCGAGGCGCTGGGACAGATCCTCGCCCTCGACGAGTTCCATCACGAGGGCGTGCATGCCTGCGGATTTTTCGAAGCCGTAGATCGCGGCGATGTGGGGATGATTCAACGACCCGAGCGTCTTCGCTTCGCGCTCGAACCGCGCCATGCGCTCGGGATCCGAGGCGAACGCGTCCGGCAGGATCTTGATCGCGACCTGGCGGCCGAGCGTCGTGTCGGTCGCCCGATACACCTGCCCCATTCCGCCCTCGCCGATCGGCGCGATGACCTCGTAGACGCCGACTCGGGTCCCGGGAGTAAGAGCCAAATTGCTGTGAATTAAGGGTGTGACCGCGAAGTATATCAGGGCTCTGCGCCTACACGACGGCGCGCAACACGAGGACGCCGATCAGTCCGACGACGCTGATGATCGTCTCCATTACGGACCAGCTCTTGAACGTGTCGGCGATCGAGAGTCCGAAGTACTCCTTCACCAGCCAGAACCCCGCGTCGTTCACGTGGGAGAAAAACAGCGATCCCGATCCGATGGCGAGCACGAGCAGCGCGACGCCGGGTCGGTCCATTCCGGACGCCAGCGGCGCAACGATCCCGGCCGCGGTGATCGTGGCGACCGTCGCCGATCCGGTCGCGAGCCGGATCCCCACGGCCACGAGCCATCCGAGAAGCAGCGGAGAGATCCCGCTTCCCTGCGCCGCGCGACCGACCATGGCGCCGACGCCCGTGTCGATCAGGGTCTGCTTCAATCCGCCGCCCGCGGCGACGATCAGCAGGATCGCGGCGATGGGTGGCAACGCCCGCGAAATGGAGTCGGAGACCTGCCGCCGGTTCATGCCTGCTCGAAAACCCAGCGTGAACATCGCCACGACGATCCCGGCGAGCATGGCGACGATCGGCGCGCCAGCAACGTCCAACGCTCCCCGGACGCGAGAACCGACGGGCAGCAACAGCTCGCCGGCTGCCCGCAGGAGCATGAGCGCAACCGGCAGCATCATCGTGAGCACGGTCGGCGCAAAGCGGGGACGGTTCCCATCGGCAACGGCCGTCGTCCTCGTGGGCGTGACAGGAAGTCCGGCGCCATCGGCGCGAACCCACGGGCTGACGATCGAACCGAACACAGGACCGGCGATGAGGACCGTCGGCACGGCGATGACGAGACCGAATGCGAGCGTCAGTCCCATGTCGGCTTTCAGCGCCGCGATCGCTACCAACGGGCCCGGATGCGGCGGGACGAGGCCGTGCAGCACCGACAATCCCGCAAGAGCCGGGATTCCGATCGTCATCAGCGGAAGGTTCAGCCGGCGCGCGACCAGCACGATGATCGGAACAAGCAGGACGACGCCGACTTCGAAGAACAGCGGCAGGCCGATCAACGCGGCGACGCCGGCGACGGCCCAAGGCAGCCATCGTGCACGGACGCCGCTCACTACCCTGTCGACCACGACGTCGGCGCCGCCGCTGTCCGCGAGCAGCGCGCCGATCATCGAGCCGAGCGCGATCAGCAGGCCGACGCTGCCGACGGTCGATCCGACACCCGCCGTGAACGAGTCGACGATCTTCGCCGTGGGCATCCCGGCGACGACACCAATCACGGCGGACCCGAAAATCAACGAGAGGAATGGATGGACGCGAAGCAGCGAGATCAGCAGAACGACGCTGACAATGCCGAGCAGAGCCGCGGCAATGAGGTGCGAGCTCACAGTCGAAGCGCCGCCCGAATACTGTCGACGAGCTCCGTGACGGTCAATCGACCGTCAACGACGAGTGCGTCGTGCGGGCGCTCGAAGGTCGCCAGCTGACTCGTCAACAGGGCGGGCCCGGCAAAGTGACCGGGTCGCTCTGACAGCCTGCGTGCGAGGACGTCAGGCGGAACGTCGAGATGAACAAGACGAACCGCGGATCGTTCTGCGCGAGCCGCTCGCGGTAGGTCTGGCGCAGCGCGGAGCAGGCCACGACGACGGTCTCGCCGGCATCGAGGGCCTCGAGCGACAGCGCGCGGACGCGGTCGAGCCACGGCGCACGGTCGGCGTCGGTGAGTGCCTCGCCGCGCCGCATCTTCTCCACGCTCGCCGGCGTATGCGCGTCATCGGCGTCCACGAACCGCGCGGCAATCGCAGGCGCCAGCTGCATTCCCACGGTCGTCTTTCCGGTTCCCGCCGGTCCGAGGAGCACAATCGCGCGCGGAGCACCCGCCATGTCCCCCTATTCCACTACGAAAGTAGGTCGGGTGAACGGGCGAGGAATCGAAGCCGCAGGGCGGCACCTTCCATCGAATGGCTCCCGATCCTAGCTGGCCGCCCCGGGCCGGTGCACAATGAAACGTCAGCGCTGAACGGAGATCATCATGACGTCCGGGCTGCGCTATGCGGTCCGTCAGCTGCGCAAGTCGCCGGGGTTCACGCTCGTCGCCATTGTCGGCCTTGCACTCGGGATCGGCGCGAACGTGGCGCTGTTCAGCGTCGTCAACTCGGTGTTCCTGCGTTCGCTGCCCTACCACGAGCCGGACCGGCTGGTCAGGTTGAGCTCGACCAAAAGCCGGACACAACGTTCTATACGGTTCTTGAAAACCGCTTCAGGCGGCGAGCGGTTCAGCCCGAGCCGGCACGGTGTCGCGGCGGCGGTTGCGCACGCCCTGCGCACGGTCGAGGAGTGTGGCGATGGCGACGACGAATGCCACCTGCGCCAGCGTATTGATCCAGACGCTATCCGGAAGTGGCAGGTGCGCCAGCAGCAGCAAACCGTAGACGTGAAGGACAAATGCGCCCAGGGAGCGCTGCCCGAGCACGACGAACACCGTTTCGAGCGGCCGCGCCAGCGCCCAGTAGTCGCGTCAAGCATCGCGTACGCCACCGGCAGGGCGATCGCCAGGTTCAGCAGTCGGCCAACTCGAAGATCGCTCAGGGTGAAGTAGCTGCTCGTACAGGGACGTGAACAGGTCCGGCGACACGACGCCCAGCGTGCAGCCACGACGGACCGTCAGCCCACGGATTGCAGAACGCGAAGATCGTGAAGCCGGCGGTCGCGAGCAGCGCGACTCGCGGCGTGCTGCGCGGCAGACGCGCGACGAACGCGCTGACGTCGTTGCGGTGATAGCCGATCGCGATGCCGTGGACGAACAGCAGCTGCCACGCGAGGAGCGGAAACGCAGACTCGAAGCCGGCCATCGTCAAGGCCTGCGGTTCGATGCGGTACCACAGATACAGCGCCCAGCTCAGCCGCGAGCAGCACGCGCCAGCCGGCGCGATGCAGGATCAACAGGCACGGGATCGCTGCGGCGACGAGCCAGACGTACATGCCGATGATTTCGAACGCCCACGGTCCCACGCGCATGAGGAGCACGTCGCGCCATGCGGCCACCGTCATCATGTGCGGCGCGACAAACCACGCGGGCGTGTGGCCGTCTGACGCAGCGAGCGGCCGGACGTCGATGCCCGAGCGCCGCCAGCGCGAGCACCGACACCGTCACGCCGACAAACACGCTGTAGAGGAACAGCGGCGCGACGGCCGAGGCCGCGCACGACCGCACGCCACCCATCGCGCGCGAGCCGCCGGCCGTAGACCATCCCGAGCACGACGCCCGACAACACCACGAACACCTCAGCCGCAGTGACCACCCAGAGCCGCTCGTACGAGAACCAGCTGAGCAGCGACGAGAGCCTCGAATGATTGATGATCACGCAGGTCATCGCGAGGCCGCGCAGCCAATCGATGCGAACGTCGCGCGTGCCGGCTGTGCACGGAAAGCCGAGCGGCTTGCCACGGCGTCTTGATGGGGCAAGCCCGATGCCCGCCGCAACTCTCAGATGGGACACTGGATGAGCTGCAACAATGCGCTACGTTCGCGGGCTGAATCGTGACTTCTTTACGCGCCTTCGCGACGCGTCGACGCGCTATAATCTGAGCCGCTCAACCCCGCAGCCACAACAGCATTCGCAGAGCAGTTCCGATGGACGTTCGCCGTGTCCTCGTGTCCGCGCGTCGAGGCGTGTACTCAGCCGCCGCCGGTGCGATCCTCGTCGCGCTGTTCACGGTGTCCCGTGAGGTGGAGGCCACCGCGGACGGATGCGAACGTCTTCGCGGCCTGACGCTCCAACCGCACGCGACGGTCACGGACGCACGCACCGTCCCGTCGAACACGGCGCCGTTCTTCGCGCCGCGCGCGTTCTGTCGTGTGTTCGTGACGATCGCGCCCACTGCCGATTCGGATATCAAGGCGGAAGTGTGGCTGCCCGTCCGCGGCTGGAACCAGAAGTTTCAGGCGGTCGGCAACGGCGACGCCGCCGGCGTCATCAGCTACGACGCGATGGTCGAGGCGATTCGCCGCGGATACGCCACGAGCTCGACCGACACCGGCCACGTCGGCAACACCATGGCGTTCGCGCTCGGCCACCGCGACAAGTACGTGGACTTCGGCTATCGCGCCGTTCACGAGATGACGGTCAACGCGAAAACGATCGTCGAAGCGTTCTACGGCACGGCGCCGGTGCAGTCGTATTGGAACGGCTGCTCGCAGGGCGGCCGTCAAGGCATCACCGAAGCCATCCGCTACCCGGCCGACTTCGACGCGATTATCGCGGGGGCGCCGGCGATCGCGCACATGCAGCTGCACGCGGTGCGGCTGGCATTGAACGCGTTCGTCCACCGCTCCGGCGACAGCTACTATTCCGCCCGAGAAATACCCGGCGATTCACCGTGCGGCGCTGAACGCGTGCGATGCGCTCGACGGCGTCGCCGACGGCCTGATCGCGAAACCGTCCACGTGTCGCTTCGATCCGGCGATCCTCGAATGCAGGAACGGCGACGATCGCTCGTGCCTGACGGCCGCGCAGGTCGAAACGGCGCGCGGGATGTACGCGCCCATCACCGACCCGACCACGGGACAGGTCGTCTCGGCCGCGCTGCTGCAGCCCGGCTCCGAATTGGGCTGGGGGCGCCTCGCCGGCGCCGAGCCGCTCATCAACGCGGTCGAGCCGTTCAAGTACGTGGTGTTCAAGAACGAACACTGGGACTGGCGGGCGTTTCGTCTGTCGACCGATCTGCCGCGCGCGTTGCAGGTCGGATGAGGGGATCATCAATCGCACCGATCCGAACCTGCAGCCGTTTTTCGACGCCGGCGGCAAGCTGCTGATGTATCACGGCTGGGCCGACCCGCAGGTGCCGCCGCTGGCGACCATCGCGTATTTCAACGCGGTCTTGAAAGCGACGAGCGCAGTCGAGACGAGGGACCGCGATCGAGCTGTACATGCAACCGGGCGTGAACCACTGCTGGGGCGGCGATGGCCCCGACACGTTCGACGCCGTCGGCGCGCTCGATCAGTGGGTGCAGAGCGGCCGCGCGCCCGCCCGCATCATCGCGGCACAGCTATCGGACGCCGGAGTGGACCGCACGAGGCCGCTCTGTCCATACCCGCAGGTCGCGCAATACGTGGGCAGTGGCAGCATCGACCAGCGCCGAGAATTTCCGCTGCGCCACCGCAACGCGCTAACGGTATTGATCTTCAGTGCGCGGCGTCGGCCGGCGCGGACGCCAGCGTCGCCAGCTGAAAGCCGCAGCCGCCGCATGTGTGAGCCGCGGCGACGACCACTTCCTCTTCGTTCGTAGCGGCGGCAGGAACGATCTTGTCGGCGTGATGCGTCATCGGATCGCCGCACATCGGACAGGTCTCCGCCATCGGCTTTTCGGCGGCCTCCTCGTCTATCGTGATGTGCTCGCGCCCCTCGCGAAGCGTCTTCGACATCCAGATCAATTCCTGGATGAATCGGTCCGACCTCTTCACCCATGCCTGGTCGAGCAGCTCGCCGCTTGGCGAGAAGACTCTGCCGACCTTGCCGATGTTGATGTGAGCACCTACCACCTCCCATTTTGAGGTTAGTTGAGGGCCAGTCCGCTGGCCATGTGAGTACCGAACTCCGCTGTTTCATGATCGAGGCATTGCGCAGCCGGCGCGCCGGTCGATCGAGCGATAATGCCGGCTGAGCAACGACGTGCTTGACGCGCTCACCCAGGACGTCCGTCTCGCATGCCGCAGCCTCTGGCGAGCGAAGACGTTCACTGCAACTGCAGTGTTGACGCTGGCGTCCGGCATCGCAGGCTCGACCGCAATGTTTGCGCTCATCCAGGGAGTGCTCCTCCGCCCCCTACCCGTGCGCGATCAAGACAAACTGATCATTGCGTGGAAAGAGCTACGGGGTTCAGGCTCCGCACGATATCCGTTCGGCAACACGGAGATTGAATCCGTTGCCGATGCCAGTCGGCTGCTCGAGGACGCTGCCGGCGTCACGCGAAATGGCGTGGGCCGCACGACCATGATCGACGCGGGTGTCTCGGCGTACGCGAACGTCGCCGAAGTCACCGGCGGTTTCTTCGATGTGCTGGGGGTTCACCCGGTCCTCGGCCGCGCCCTCACTCCCGCTGACGACAAAGAGGGCGCGGAGCAAGTCATCGTGCTGAGCGAGGGCTTATGGCAACGTCGATACGGTGCCTCGCCCGAAGTCATCGGCCATCGAGTGACGCTCGACGATCGGGCCTTCAGAATCGTCGGCATCATGCCCGGGGATCTCGACTATCCGACCGGTGTCGAGGTGTGGAGGACGACGAGTTCGGTCCCGACGAACGGCCCGTTTGGTGACGCCGCCCGGCGCGAGGTGAACCTGATTGCAAGGCTTCGGTCCGGCGTGACGATCGAACAGGCGACGAGCGAGATCGTGGCCGTGAGCGAGCGGTTGGCAGCCGATGCGCCGGCGAACGCAGTGCGCGCTCTTGTTCCCGTCGTTCGTCCTTTTGCGGACGTGGTCGTGGGCGACGTCCGAACGCCGATGTTTGCCCTGTTCGGGGCCGTGGGACTGGTGCTGCTGATCGCCAGCGCGAACGTGGCGAACCTCCTGTTGATGCGTGTCGAAGCGCGCCGCGGCGAGTTTGCCGTGCGAGCCGCCCTTGGGGCCGGTCACCGAATCTTCAGTCAGGCACTGATCGAAAGCGTCGTCGTCGCCGGCCTTGCCGGCGTTGCCGGGCTCGCGATCACGTGGTGGAGCCTTCAAGTGCTCATTACCCTGGTGCCGGACGGGCTGCCACGCGCCGATTCGGTCCGTATCGACGCGACCGTCATCTGGTTTTCGAGCGGTGTGGCATTAGTGACGGCGCTTCTCGCGGGTGTTGCTCCGGCGCTCTCATCGACGCGGGCCAATCTGGTCTCCCAGTTGCGAGCCGCCACCAATGGGATCACCCGCTCCACTGGCAGCCGCGGACGCCGGACACTCATGGTCGCCCAGGTTGCCCTTGCCGTGATGGTCGTCGCTGCCGCCGGTGTCTTGATTCAGAGCGTTGTCAGCTTGCAATCGGTCGAGCTCGGCCTGCCGGCGGACCGCCTTGTGCTCCTCGACCTCCACGTTCCGCAAGCACCGTATGTGGACACACGCCGGCGTGCACAGTTTCTCGATGACGTCATGGCCCGGCTCGAGGCCGCGCCCGCGATTTCGGCTGCGACTCCAGTCAATATCCCTCCGTTTTCCGGGCAGGGATGGGATCTGCCGCGGTTCACGGCCGAAGGACAGAACGTCGAGCACGCCTCGGCAAACCCGTCGATGAACCTGGAATCGATCCATCCCAACTACTTCGACACGCTTCAAGTCCCGATTGTGCGCGGACGCGCCTTCACAGACGCCGATCGGGAGGGCGCCGTCGACGTGGCCATTGTCAGCGAGGATGTCGCTGAGCGCACGTGGCCCGGAGAGGACCCGATCGGCAGGCGGCTGAAGATGGGCCTCCCCGGTTCGAGCAATCCCTGGTACGTCATCGTCGGTGTTGCCGGGCAGACCCGGTACCGGGAGTTGACGGCGCCGCGCCCGACTCTCTATCTCCCTGCCGCCCAGTTCCAGATGACCGCGACGATGCTCGTCTTGCGAACCACGGCGCCGCTCGAACTGGTGGCGTCGCTCGCGCGCGATCGCGTCCAGGCTGTCGATCCGGCTGTGCAGGTGATGCGCGTCGCACCTTTCGAGGCGATGCTCGCTCGTCCTCTGGCGCGTCCCAGGTTCAATGCGTTTCTGCTCACCATGTTTGGGACCGTGGCGCTCCTGCTCTCTGCGGTGGGGATCTATGCGGTCATGGCCGCGTACGTCCGCCAGAGAGATCGAGAGATCGCGATCCGCCTGGCGCTCGGAGCGACCGCGATGCGGGTTCGCACGTTCGTCCTGGCGGAAACCGTTCGTCTCGCGGGGCTGGGGGCATTGATCGGCGTGGCTGGAGCCACAGCCGGGAGCCCGATCGTTCGCGGCCTGCTGATCGGTTTCGATCCTCTCGATGCGACCAGCATCGTCGGCGCCGCTGTGCTGCTGGTCGCTGCCTCGGCGCTCGCGTCCTATGTGCCCGTTCGACGGGCGACCCGCGTCGACGCAGTGGCAGTCTTGCGGGGCCAGTAAGTCGCGCCAGGTAGCCTCGGCTCCATTCAGCGGCGCTGATATGATGCGTGACCGAGTGATGACAACCACGAGCCGACGAACCGCAGCGAGACCTGCAGCCCTCCTGGCGCTGGTCGCGAGCGTCACGACCCTGCTGGCACAATCCACGCCGGGCGTGATCTCGGGTCCGGTCGGTCCGAGCCCGTACGACGTCGTCCGCGGCTGGCACAAGCCGTTCTCCGAGCCCGGCTTCACGTTCGGCGGCAATTCCGGCGTCTTCGCCGAATCGCCCAACCGCATCTTCGTCGCGCAGCGCGGAGAGTTCCGGCTGCCCAATCCGGTTCCGCCGGGGTTCGCGGGGTTCGCCGGCTCGATCGGCGTCAACGTGCTCAGCGCCACCGCCGGCCGCGTCTGGCGCAACTGCCTCTACACGCTCGACGCGAACGGCAACGTCAAGGAGCGGTGGACGCAGTGGGACTCGCTGTGCGAGGGCTCGTCCGGCCCCGGGCCGCATCGGCTGCGCATCAGCCCGTACGACCCCGAGCACCGCGTGTGGGTCGTCAACGAAACGTTCAACACGATCTACGTCTTCTCGAATGACGGCAGCAAGCTGCTGAAGACGCTGGGCGAGAAGAACGTGCCGGGCACCGACGGCACGCACTTCGCCAAGCCGCAGGACGTGGCGTTTCTGCCGGACGGCAGGATTCTCATCGCCGACGGCCTGGACAACCATCGCGTGATGATTCTCGACAAGGAGATGAACTACATCGCGGAGTTCGGCGGCTTCGGCAAAGGCCCCGGCCAGTTCAACGGCGTGCACGCGATCGCGGTCGGTCCCGAGGGACGGATCTTCGCGCTCGATCGGTCCGGCGGCCGCATCAACGTCTTCAAGACGACCGCCGATCGCGGCAAGGTCGATTTCGTCGAAGCGTTCCCCGGCTTCTCGCTGCCGCTCGACATCATCGTCAACGACGACAGCCTCTGGGTGACGGACCTCAACCCGCTGCGGTTCACCAAGCTCGACTTCCAAGGGCAACCATCTCTACACCTGGATGGTGCCGAAGGAACTGCCGGACGGCTACCTCGAGGTCCACACGTTCACGCGTCGACTCGAGCGGCAATCTCTACGGCGGCGACAACCAGTACGGACGCACGCAGAAGTTCGTGCCGAAGGCCGGCGCGGACCCCGCGCTGCTCATCCGCCCACCGTGGGTTGCCCGGTCGCCTGGTTAAGGCCTCGAGCGGATAGCTGGTATGGTCCAATCGACGCCGCGGCCAGCAGTCCGGACACAAGGGTCAGCACAGCCGCCAGACCGACTGCCCACTCGAGGCCGAACGCGGTGCTGACGACGCCAGCCAGCAAGGCACCTGACGGATATCCAAGATCGCGCCAGAACCGATACCAGCCAACCGTCGTGGCTCGTTGCCGCGGCGTCGCCACGTCCGCGACATGTGCGAGAAGTGCGGGGTAAGCCATCGCGGTCCCGACACCGAGCAGCACGGCTCCAGTCAGTCCGCTGACCAGGGCGGATCCGACGTTCAAGGCAATGACGGCGAGCCCGACGGCCTGCACGATCATGCCCCACACGATGAGGGGCCGCCGGCCGAGGCGATCCGCGAGCCCGCCGGTGGCAAGCTGGCCCACGCTCCACGTCAACGGATACACCGCCTTGATGATGCCAATGTCCTCGATGACCACCCCGTGGGCCGCGAAGGTACAGCGGCAACACACCCCACGAGATCGCGTCGTTGAGATTATTGACGAGACCCGCTTGGCACGCCGCGAACATCGTGCGGTTGACGGTGGGGCCGTTGCGCGTTCGCACTCGACCGTCGGCGGCCTCTGGTTCAAGCTGATGGCGATACGGCGACGTATCGCGAATCGCGACGAGAGACAGACCGAGTCCGAGGACCGCGTACGCAATACCCAGATAGAACGGCTCCGGGCGAAGGCCCGCCCGGGCCGCGATGAATCCGGTCAGCAGAGCGGTTACGCCGAGTCCGCCATATCCAGCGAACTCGTTCAATCCCATCGCGAGCCCGCGTTGGGTCGACTTCACGAGATCGTTCTTCATCGTGATGGTCATCGACCACGTGAACCCCTGACTCGCCCCTAACAGGACGTTCGCCGCCAGGATCCAATTCCACGACGGGCCCCAGGCGAGCATGAACGGCACGGGCAATCCAATCACCCAGCCGCCGACCAGCATGGCTTTTCGTGTGAATCGATCCGCGAGCATTCCTGCTGCGACGTTCGACAGTGCTTTGACGACGCCGAACGCCACGATGAACGAAAAGATGAGCGTGTCCGAGGTCAGGTGAAATTCCTGCGTGGCGATCAGGGGCACGACGGTTCGCTCGAGGCCGACCATCCCGCCGACGCACGCGTTGATCAGCACGAGCAGGGAGAACTGCGGCCAGTTCTCGCCGATGCCTGCCCTGAGCTCTGTCGTCGATCGCGTCACGATCCGAGCCTACCGGCAGGCGCATCATTCGTCCAATGAAACGACTCAATTACACTGATAACGTGAGTGAATCGCTAGATGAGGGCTTTGCGCGAACGCGACGGCGCCGTGCGCGCCGGAAAGGACCGGTCCAGGAGCTGCAACATCGCCCGGCAGGCCGCCCCGTGGTGCTTCTGCGGATGATCCACCACGGTGACGTCGCGGGTTGGCAGCGCCGCTTTCACCGGAACAGCCGCAAGGCGCCGGCTCGCCAGGTCTTCCTCGACCGTGAGCCGCGACGCCATGGCAATACCCAGACCGGCCATCACCGCACGTTTGACGGCGTCGGGACCATCGAAGGTCATCGTCCGCGCGGGAGCGAGGCGATGACGATGCCACCACGTGGAGAGTTGGCGTCTCGTATCGGATCCCTCTTCGCGAAGGAGCCACGTTTCGGTTGCGAGCTGTTCAGGTTTGAGGAGTCGAGCGCCCGCCAGCTTCGATCCCACCGGCGCGACGATCACAAGGTCGTCACCGAGCAGCGTGCGCGTCTTCAGCTCGGCCGATGGCAGCGTGCCGGCGACGATCGCCATGTCCAGGTCGTTGCTCGCGACCCGCTCGGCGATGACATGAACGGGCCCGATCTCGAAGCGGAGATCGTAGCTTTCGTGTTCGCTGCGAAATCTCGCCAGGAGTGGCGGCAGCAGATAGAGGCCCGGTGTGGCCGTGGCCCCCAGGCGAATGCGCCCGACCGCGCCGCGGGCGACCTCCTGCATCCGCTCGTTCGCACGGTCGACCGCGCCCAGAATCCGCCGCGCCTCTTCCAGGAACACTTCGCCGGCGACCGTCAACGAGACCCGCCGGGCGGCCCGATTGAGCAGCTTCGCGCCCAGTTCATCCTCGAGCAGCGCGATCTGGTGCGACACGGCAGGCTGCGATAGATTGCAGAGGCCGGCGGCCCTCGCGAAATGGCGCAGTTCGGCGACCGCGATGAAGGTGCGCAGCTGTCGCAGTTCCATCAACCAAGCTTATCAGACGCATTCAATGATTTCATTGGACGAATCACACCGGCGAGCGTAGATTCCTGGGTACACGCATGGACGTTCTGACAGCCCGCGCGCCCTGGTATCTCGCAGGCCCGGCGATCGGCCTCATGGTCACCTTGCTTCTGTGGGTCACCAACAAGCCGTTCGGCGCTCTCGGCGGCTATATCGAGATCACCGAAGTGGCGGACGGGCGCCGTCGCCATCCTGGATGGCGAACCTACTTCACACTGGGTATCGTCGCCGGCGGCCTGCTCTCTGCGTTAGCGAGTGGCGGCTGGAACGCGACCCTCGCTTACGGATCCTTCGATCAGCTGTTCGGCGCCTCACTCCTCGTCAAAGCCGTCGTCCTCGTGGCCGCCGGTGCACTCATGGGCGCGGGCGGCCGGCTGGCGGGCGGCTGCACGTCGGGCCATGGCGTATGCGGGATGTCGTTCGGCTCGCCCGCAAGCCTCGTGAGCACAGCGACGTTCATGGCGACGGCCATCGGCGCGGCGCATGCGATCGCGTGGCTGCTTGGAAGCGGCGCATGACGCTGAACACGATCGGTCTGCTGTTCGGCACCGCGTTCGGCTTCGTCCTCGGATGGGCGCGCCTGACGGACTACGACGTGATCCGGAACATGCTGCTGCTGCGTGAGCCGGACGTGTTTCTGATCATGATGTCGGCGATTGCGACCGCGGCGGTCGGCGTTCGCGCGCTCCGGGCCTCAAAAGCCAGGGCGATCGTCGACCACACTCCAGTCACCTGGGGCGCGCAGGCGCCCAGGCGCCAGCACGTGGCCGGCAGCGTGCTCTTTGGTGTCGGCTGGAGCATCGCAGCCACCTGTCCGGGTCCGGTCGCCGCTCAATTGGGTCGTGGACAGTTCGCAGGGCTCTTCACCGTCGCCGGCCTCCTGACCGGAATTCTCGTGTGCGACCACATCCGCCTGCGCCGCACGAGCCCCGCTCACGAGGTGCCGATGCGCGACGCCGCCAACGCCGTCGGATTGTGAGGTTCCGATGATCTTCCGGCAATTCCTGCACCACTCACCCATCGCTGCCTCCTACCTGTTCGGCTGCGGGGGACAGGGTCAGTGTGTGGTCGTCGACCCGCTCGAGGACCTCGATCCATATCTACAGGCCAGTCGCGACACCGGCATGCGCATCGTCCACGTCATTGACACGCACGTGCACGCCGACCATCTTTCGGGCGGACGCGCATTGGCCGAAAGCGTCGGCGTCTCATATCTCGTGCATGAATCCGTCGCCGTCGCGGGAGGAACACCCGTCGAAGACGGCCAGGAGCTGATCGTCGGCAACGTGAGGATTCGCATTCTCCATACACCAGGGCATACTCCGGAGCATGTGTGTCTTGTCGTCACCGATCGCACGCGTGGCCCCGAAGCCTGGTTTGTGGTGACGGGACACACGCTGATGGTCGGCGACATGGGACGAACGGAGCTGGCGACGAGCGCTGAAGAAGGAGCGCGCGCGCTGTACGACAGTGCCTGTCGTCTGCGGGCATTGCCTGATTACGTCGAAGTGTGGCCGGGCGCATTCGCGGGATCCGTGTGTGGGCGCCGTTTGAGCGGCAAGGCGACGACGACAATCGGCTTCGAGCGCCGATTCAATCAGGTGTTTGGAACCGAGGATGTGGGTGCGTTTGTAGACATGATGCTGGCGGACATTCCGCCAAGACCCCCGCATGCGGATGAGATTCGTGCGACGAATTTAGCTGCTAGCAAACTCGTCATGAAATCCGCGGCAACTCATTCCTAGCTGGAGGATCACCGTGGCGGTCATCTGCCCCATCGACTTCGACAAAGCCCGGCTTCGCGCCGAAGTGCAGACCATGTATTCGCGCGTCGCGGCGGCGCCGGATGGCGAGTTTCATTTCCATCGCGGGCCGGCGTACGCGTCGACGCGGCTCGGCTACGACGCCAACGAACTCGCTGCATTGCCGCTCGACGTGACCTCGTCGTTCGCGGGCGTCGGCAACCCGCACGCGATCGACCGGATCCCGCAGGGCGCCGTTGTCGTGGACATCGGCTGTGGCGCCGGCACGGATCTGCTGGTCGCCGCGATGCGAACGGGACCGACAGGACGGGCCATCGGCGTCGACATGACCGAGGCGATGCGGCGACGCGCCACCGAGGGCGCGGCCGCATGCGGTCTGACGAATGTCGAGATCCGACCCGGTGACGCCACCCGGCTGCCGCTCGATGATGCGAGCGTTGATGTCGTCATCTCGAATGGCGTCCTGAACCTCGTCCCCGAGAAAGAGCGGGCCGTCGCCGAAATCGCGCGGGCTCTCAAACCTGGCGGCCGCGTGCAGATCGCCGATATCATCATCGGCGAGACCCTGCCGGACAGCGCGCTGCGCGACATCGACTTGTGGACCGGTTGAATCGCCGGCGCTCTGCTGGAAGCAGAGCTCATCGACGTCTTCACCGCCGCGGGTTTCGCCGCCGTTGCGATCACGCATCGCTACAATTGCTTCGAGGGGACGACGAAGGAATCGACGGCTCGACGTTATGGTGTCGTCGGCGTGAACCTGAGCGCGTCGAAAGCTATCGCCTAACTTCGACCGATGGCTAGACGCCTCGCCTGCGTACGTGAGCGCGGCGCGGGCCGAGGCAGAACGGCGCGGGGCCGATTCTCGCGTTCGTTGCGTGAATGGCGATCTTCTGCGTCTCGACGACACCATCGATCACGCGGACGTCGTCGCGATGCACCGCGTGATTTGCTGCTATCCGGACTGGGACGCGCTGCTGCGCAGGGCGACGCAGCTATCGCGACGCGTGCTGGCGGTGTCGTATCCGCGCAACCTCTGGTACGTGCGCGGCGTAATGGCGCTGGAAAACCTGCGGCGTCGCGCGTTTGGCCACACGTTTCGCACGTTCGTCCATTCCGCGGTCGCGATGGAAACCGTCATCCTGTCCGCCGGATTCGAGCGCATCACCCGGCGGCAGACTCCAATCTGGTGCGTCGACGTTTACGCCAGGCGCGATCGTGTCCACCAGTATGTGACGAAGCCGTTCGGGATACTGGAGCTGATGGCGCGTGTGGAGGCCGTCCTGCGGCGCGGCGGCGCTCGCCTCAAAGCGGAGCGGGTGCAATTCGGAGACGTGACGATCGATGTGGCGACCCGCACGGTTCGCAAGCGGGATCAGACGATCGCGCTCACGCCAATGGAATTCAATCTGCTGGTGGCGCTCGTGAAGCGCCGCGGTGCGGTCGTCTCGCGGCTCGATCTTCTGCACGAGGTATGGGGCCACGCCTCATCCGTCCTGACGCGGACGGTCGACACCCACATTGCCGAACTGCGCCGGAAACTCGAGGACGACCCGGCGAAACCTCGCCACATCCTGACGTCGCGCAAAGCCGGTTATCGACTTCAGCAGGACGAAGCCTGATCGCCTCGACTGTCATCCCCGATGCGGTTGAGATATCCCTGCCAGCGGTCGCCTATCCCAGCGGGATGCGATAGAGATTGCGCGTGATCGTCTCGCGCGAGAAGACGTAACTCGCCGCGGACGGCCCCGGCGCGAAGTCACCATGCGGGAATACTTGGACGCCTGGGACTTTCGCGAGATCCGTTTCCGAACGAAAGCCGCCCGGCGGGATCTTCGGCAGAGTTCCATCTGCGACTGGCAGCACGTAGGTTCGACCCACCGCGAACGCTGATGCCGCGCCGACCGGGAAGGACACGTACATCCGCTTCCCGTCCACGCTCCATCGGGTGCGGACCATCGCATTGCGAACGACTGGCATTGCCTGGGCGTCGGCGATCGAATACAGCATCGCAAGATTCCGAGGGCTGTTTCCGCCGATCCACCTGCCGTCCGGAGAGGCGGAGCCGATCGTCGCGGTCAACCCCTCCGACGCGGTCAGTTTCTGTACTCCGGTTCCGTCGGCCTCGGCTCGAAACAGAAACGTCGTGCGGTCCTCCTGCGCGCGAAACACGATGTGATCACCGGCAAATCGTGGATTGTCTCCTTCCACATTGGGAATCCGGCGCGGCGGCTGATGTCCATCGAGCCACGCCAGCCAGATCCGATTTCGCCCATCGGATTCTCGGACGCCCGCGACAACCCGATTGTCGCTGGAGAGATCGTAGCTCGTCACCAGCTGACCAGGCAGCAGCCGCTCGGTTCGTCCGGTGGCCAGTTCGACCACCCACAGTTCCGTCGGCGTCTGACCCGTGACGGCGCTGCGCGCCACCCGATAACAGACCTTGTGTCCGTCCGCGGACATCATCGGCCAGAAGGCATAGCCTTCGGCGGGAATCTGCCGCTCCTCCCCCGAAGCGGAGTGCACGAAGATCGCGCGCCGCCGCAATCCAACCGAAGTAATCAGCGACTTTCCATCCGGCGCGATCGCGAGGCCTTCTTCCTGCGTGATCGCAGAGGTGAATTGCTCAGGCTGTCCGTCAGGATATGCCTGACGCCACAGGTGAAAGCCATTGCCAGCGTCGGCCGAGAAATACATCCACTTTCCGTCGGGGGCCCACGCCGCGTCGGTGCACCGCGCCTGTGGCGGGCCGACGACGCGTCCCGGCGAGCGGCCGTCGAACGGGACGAGCCGGCACGGCAGCCAGGCGGTGCGTTCATCCATCTCCACGATGAGGACCGATTTCTTGTCCGGCGCAAGGGACGAGCGATGAGCCATTCCCAGTTGGTGTGGAGGTATATAGATGTCACGGGCTCCAGCACGATTCTCCGCTGATGTGCCGATCGCCATGTGCTGCCCAGCTTTGATTTCCGAGTACAGGAGCTGGTCCTTGTCAATCCAGGTCAGGCCGGTGGCGTTTCGCAGCCAGAGACGGGGTTCGCCGCGCAGCGTACCGGCGATCCAGGTGTTCCATCGATTTGCGGTGTCGTCGACAACGGTGTACGCGACGCGGGAGCTGTCAGGCGAGAAAACCGGGCTCATCTTAATGAAGGTGTCGTTCGTCAGCGGCACAGCTTCGCCGTCCGGGAGCAGCTTGACGTAAATCTGTCCCTCGGTCGTAAACGTACCGGGGCCGCGAATGAACGCGAGCATTCGACCGTCACGCGACAGGGCCGGCTGAGTGGCGGCATCGGGGAAGTCTGTGATCGGAATCCAATCGAGACTGTTCGATGCCGAACCCGGTTCGGGTCGGAACCACAGGAACGCCGCCACCGCGAGAACAAGCAAGAACGCCACACCAGCCAGGGCCCACGCAAGCCCACCAAGCTTCGTAGCTGTCCGATCGGTCCGGACGTCCTCGATCTCGATGTGTGCGTCCGCGATATCGTGGAGGCGCCGCGCCGCATCTTTTTGCAGGCAGCGCCGGAGCAGATCGCGGATCTTCGCCGGCGTCCCACGCGGCAGCGCGCTCCAGTCCGGCTCGCGTTCGAGAATCGCCGCGATCGTGTCCGACACCGTGTCGCGCGCAAACGCGGCACGACCGCTCAACATCTCATACAGCACACACCCGAACGCCCAGATGTCCGTCCGCTTGTCGATGACGGCGCCCCGCGCCTGCTCCGGGCTCATGTACGCCGCGGTTCCCAGAATCATCCCGGCGCGCGTCCCCTCGACCGTGATCGTCGGCGACTGCGACAGATCCGGACCCGCGCCGGCGTCAACCATCGCCGCCTTCGCCAACCCGAAATCGAGCACTTTCACGAGGCCGGCGGGTGTGATCTTGATGTTGGCCGGCTTCAAGTCGCGATGGACGATCCCTTTCTCGTGCGCCGCCTGGAGCGCCTCGGCGACCTGACCCGCCAGCTTCAATGCCTCCGCCACGGGGAGACCCCGCCGCGACCGCCGCGGCATCGCCGGTGATGCGGCTGCCGGTTGTCCGCTCGTCGCGCCGGAGTCGGGCGTGCCGCGCGCAATGCGTTCGGCGAGCGTGTCGCCCTCGACCAGTTCGAGCACCAGCGCGCGCGTCGCAGGACCGCCGTCGCTGGAATCCTCGACGCCGTAGATCGCCCCGATGTTGGGATGGTTGAGCGCGGCGAGCACGCGAGCTTCCCGTTCGAAGCGCGCCAAGCGCTCCGCGTCGCGGACGAACAGCGGCGGCAGCACTTTGATCGCGACGTCACGGCCAAGCTTCAGGTCCCGCGCGCGGTACACCTCGCCCATCCCGCCCGCGCCGATGCGTGCGATCACCTCGTACGTGCCGATGCGCTGGCCTTCGAGTGGTGTCGCGGCTGGACGGTCGGCGGCTCGAAGGGGGGAAGATTCGAGGAAGCTCTTCGCGCGATCGTGCGATTCGAGCAGCACCTCGACCTGCGCACGCAGCTGCTCATCGCCCGCGCAGGCGCCGGCTACGTAGGCGGCTCGCTGTTCTGGCGGCACGGCCAACGCGGCGGCAAAGACGTCCTGCACGCGCGGCCAATTCGCAGGAGCAGTCATGGCTCAGCACGCCCGGAGGCGTACTGAATTCTACGGCAGGTCGATGAAGAACTACGGATTCGGACTCGTTTGCGATCGAGTCGCCCGTTCTTTGGCGCGAACTTCTTCCGCAAAGTTGAGCACGACAACCACCTGGGTGGCAACAGCAAGCTCCTCACCCTTGACCATGAGGAAACGGGAGCCGTCGGGCGTGACGTCGTAGTTCGACGAGCTGACACCCGGCATGCCGCAGGACGACCCCAACCCGTCGACGTAATCACCTTTCCACAGCATTCTGGGGGCTGAGGCTCGAAATTCGGGCGAGGTCGTGACCGACACGACCATCATCTTGTTGTCAGAGCGATAGTAGAGCTCGCCGCCCGACCGTCGCCACACGGGGTCGAAGCCGCCGTCATTCGAGATTTGCAGCTTCAATCCTGGACCGGGAAACGCCTGCACGTACACCTGCTCCCGGCCGGATTCGTCCGACGAATAGGCGATCCACTTGCCATCGGGTGAGAACTTCGCCGAACCCTCGCCGAATCGCGACTGCGCAAACGGGCGCGGCGACTCATTCTCTCCGATCGGCAGGACCCACACGTCGTCCTGCGTCTTCGGGTCCTTCTGGTCGAAGGTCAGGAACTTCCCGTCCGGTGAAAACGAGACGGGACTCTGACGCGTCCCCTTCGGGTCGAGCCGCTCGGCATTCCGGCTCCGGTCCGACGGCATCCACCACATGGTCATGCCGCCAACCTGCCACGATCGGAATGCGAGGTGCCGTCCATCGGGCGACCACACCGGATCGTGACTCATCCCATCGGTCGTGAGTTTGCTCAGCACCGTTCGAGCGAAGTCATACACATGGAAATCGTGATTGGGTCCTTCGATCTCGACCGCCAGATTGCGGCCGTCGGGCGAGATGCGTGGATACAGATAGGAGGCTGGCTCCAGCGGAAGCGGATCGGGTTTGCCCTCGCGATCCACCCACACGAGCGTCCGACGCCCTCCTTCGGCCGCCCCTGGCACATACGCGAGATCGCCGCGGTCCGAGACGCTGAAATGCGCGGCGCCCGTATTCCGGCTCATCATCACGCCGTTGAGCGCCTCGAAAGGCGCGCCCGTCACCTCACGCCGGGCGGCGTCGAACGGTACGCCGAACAGCTTGCCGGCGCTCGCGTAGATGATGTGGCCCGACGACAAATAGGTCGCCGAGGTCCCACCCGATATCAGCGTCCTGCTCGTCTGGGTTTTCAAGTCCCACAGTTCGATGCGCGCATTGTCATAGCTGTCGATGCCATCGAACGCGACCGTGTACAGGAACGCGCCGCCGTCGGGCAACAGCCGCGCGAAGCGGTGGCTCCGTTCTCCGCGCTGGACGTCGAGCTTTGTCACTGGCTCGATCGGTCCGCCGGACTCCCGGACACGAACGATCCCACCCGGATAGTTGGCGGTCCAGTAGATCCAACCGTCCTGCGCCCAGTCGCCCTCGTGAAACATGTCATAGTCGGCGAGCTTCAACGGCGCGCCGCCAGACAACGACGCCCTGTAGAACGGACGCGACGAGGAATAGATGGCGTTTCCTTCGATGAATGCAATCGAGGCGCCGGTCGGCGAGAACACCGGGGCGCCTCGAAAGTTTGGTGTCGTCGTCACCTCCAGCGGCCGGCTCTCGAGATTGTCGAGCCTGCGAATCACGACCGGACCGGGAAGAGGAGTAAAGGCGAGCATCGTGCCGTCGCGCGACAGCGCCACGTTTCGAATGAACGAGTGAACGATCACCTGGCCTTTGTCCAGGGCGACCGTGAAGCGCGAGACGCGCCGATCACCCGGCACGGCGCTCCGACGTGCGATGACGACACCCAACGCAGCCGCCGTCGCGAGAACGAGGAAGCCGAGCGCGACCAGCACCGTGGACGGCACCCTGCGTTTCCGATCCGTGGCGACCGTCTTGTCGAGCGGCTTTCGCACGAGCTGTTCGAGCTCGATACGCGCATCTCCGATATCGCGGAGACGCTGTTTGGCGTCTTTCTCGAGGCAGCGCTGCAGCATCAGACGGACGGCCGGCGGTGTCGCCGCCGGCAATGTCGTCCAATCGGGATCTCGCTCGAGAACCGCCGCGATGGTGTCCGACAGCGTTTCTCCCTGAAACGCCATGCGGCCCGAGAGCATTTCGTACAGGACGCAGCCGAACGCCCAGATGTCGGTGCGCTTGTCAACGGGCTTGCCGCGTGCCTGTTCGGGGCTCATGTACCCGGGGGTGCCCACCATCAGCCCTTCGACCGTCGCCGCCTTCGAGCCCTGCGTCAGGTCGATTCCCGAGCCGTCACCGGCCACGACTTTGGCGATGCCAAAATCCAACAGCTTCACCGCTCCGGTCGCCGTGATCTTGACGTTGGCCGGTTTCAGATCGCGGTGCGTGACGCCCTTCTCGTGCGCGGCTTCGAGCGCTGACGCGATCTGGCGCGCGTACTCCAAGGCTTCCTTCAATGGGAGCCCATTGCCCGTCGATCGACCGGACCGGGCAATACGTTCCGCCAGCGTCTCGCCCTCGACGAGCTCGAGCACCAAGGCCCGGACCCCGCCGCTCTGCTCGACGCCGTGGATCGCGGCGATGTGTGGATCGTTGAGGGTGGCGACGGCGCGCGCTTCGCGGTCGAAGCGTGCCATTCGATCCGGATGAGTAGCGAAAGCCTCCGGTAGAACCTTGATGGCGACGTCGCGACCGAGATTGGTATCGTGGGCGCGGTAGACCTCGCCCATGCCTCCGCGCCCGATCAGTTCGCGGATCTGGTACGGACCCAGGCGCCTGCCCAGCAGCGGCGCGTCCGTGGCGGGCGCGATCGCCGGCGCCGGTCCGCCGACGAAATTGACAAAGTCCCCCGTCGCAACCGGCTGGTCGAGTAGCGCCTGCACGTCTCGGCGCAGCGGCGCATCGCCTGAGCACGCCGTATCGAGGAACTCCGCGCGCTCGCCTTCGGCGCGGGCACGCACCGCGTGGTACAGCTCCTGGACCCGTTCCCAGCGTTCCGGCGTCCCCATTGTGCTCATCTCGTTCTCCAGCGCCGGTCGTCTAGCGCAGCCCCAGGTTGACCCGCACACCGAGCATGACACGGCGAGGATCCGCGAACACGGTCGCCTGACTGAAATTCGTGCTGAACAGGTTGTCCGTGGCCAATCCTTCTTCCGCCGCTTCATTGAGCAGATTCAACACGTCCAACAAGAGCTCGATTCGGCCGCTTCCGCACGGGAACATTCTCGACAACCGGACATCGACGAGCGTTTGCGTGGAAAGCCGCCGCGTGCCGCGAGGTTCGAGCAGGATTCGCTGGTCGCCTTGCGGCAGCGACACCTGCGCTGAGGCCGCCCATGGCTTTCCACTCAGGCTTTGGACGTTGGCGGCGACAGTAAACCCGGTCCGCGGCACGTCGATCGACATGGCGCCGCGAAACATGTGCGGCCGGTCGTTTGGCAAGCGGCCCTCCGCATTGGTCAAGCTGTTCGGATCGCGGCCAAACGTGCCGCCGCCGAATGTGCTGCTGAACTGACCGTCTGCAGCAGTCGCGCCGCTCGAAGGTTGCAGGCCGTGGGTGTTCGAGAACGTATAGGAGCCGAATGCCTGCCACCCATCCGCGCGACGGCGTTCGAACGCAGCGACCAGACCGTTGTAGGCGAGCGAATACCCAGTCGGATTCGTGAGCAGGAACCGCCGGCTCGACGTTCCGTTCAGCAGGACCAACACCGGCAATGGCCGACCATCCGGCAGCACTCGCGTTTCCTCGCGATATTGGCCGCCCGTGTCCGTCCATCCAATGAAGTCCCGCCCGCTCTTCCGGACGTAGGCAATGGTCACCGCGAGGTGTCTTCGCACTTCGCGATCGATGCCGACCGAATACTCGTCGGTCAGCGGCGAGCGGGTATCCGGATCGAGCCGCAGATTGACCTTCGAATCGACGACGGAGACGAGACGTGTATATCCGGCAGTGGTGGAATCGAACGCCGTCGTCGTCGTGGGCGTCTGACCCGGATGAATCGGTGCGACCTCCCCAGTGAGCACGCCCTGATGGAATCGTCCATAGCTGGCGCGCAGCATCGTCCGGCCATTGTCGGAGAGCTTCGTCGTGACGCCGAGGCGTGGGGACCAGACATTCCACGTGTACAGCGTTCCCACGCCGCGAACGATCTCGCCGGTCTCGACCCCGGTGACGTCACGCGCGCGCAGATCCTGGCTGATCGCGCGGCTGTGGTCGAACCTGATCCCCGCATTCACGGTGATCCGACTCAGAGTCACTGCGTCGCTCACGAAGGCGCCCGCTGTGACGAACTGACCACCCGGCGTCGCCGGTGGACGGGCGACGGCCTGAAACGGCCGTCCGTTGTCGTCGATGTATCTGACGCCGGTCGGTATCGCCGCCAGCGCATGATGCTGGCCCTTCTCGACCTGGCCGCCAAACTTCCACGCGTGATCTGCGCCCCAGAGCATCGGGCGATAGTGCGACATCGTGGCTTTTGCGGTCGTCCGAATCAGCGTCAGCGTGCCGAAATTCGCGGGTCCGCCGCTTGACGCTCCTGTCGTGCGATCGAATCGATTCGCGATCGATCGGTTTCCGCTGCTCGGCTCGTTCTGCTGATCGTTGACGAACCGCCCGACGCGCGCGTCCCACAGCGTGTTGCTCGACAGCGTATGCGTCACCTCGCCGAACGTCGTCGTGGGCACCGACGCGTGCGGTCTGAGCGTGACCTCATAAGGCATGACGAGCGTCGGCCGTTCCGGGCTGACCCAGAACTCGTTGTGGTAGCTGTTCTGGAATCGCAGGCTCGGCGCCACTTGCCAGGTCGCCTTGCCGAACACTTTGTCCTGCTGGTACGCCCTTGGAAACTTCGGGTCGGTACCTGGCTGGCTATCGTAGTCGCGCAGATATTGGTAACCCGCAAAGAACCACAGCCGCTGGCGCGCGATCGGGCCACCGAGACTCGTTGTCGCATCGCGATAGGCGCTGCGCTCGTACCCGGTGTCGGGTTGGCCGCAATTCAGGCACGGAAGCCGAACGGGCTGGCTGGTCAGGCCCGCGGTCTGTCCGTAGTAGGCCGCGTCATACAGGAATCGATCGCCGCCTTGCTTGGTCACGACATTGAAGACCGCGCCCTGAATGTTGCCGAACTCCGCGGATGCGCCGACGGTCTGGACCTGCACTTCCTGAATGACATCGATGCCGGGTTCTGCGACCGCGCCGCCGCTGCAGGGGCACGTGAAGTTCGTCCCGTCCAGCAGAAACGCGTTTTCGTTGGCGCCAGAACCCAACACCGACACACTGTTGCTGGTGCCGCTCGAGGGCGACGTCGGAGAGACGCCCGGCGCAACCTTGATGAAATCGAACATGCTGAAGCGACGCCCGGGAATCTGCCGGATGTAATCCTGGCCGAAACGGGTTTCGAGCCCGCTGCCTCGCGCTTCGACGCGGGACCCAGCCCCCTCGACGACGACCGATTCCCTGATGCCGGCGACGTTCAGCACCACGGTTCGTTCGAGCGTCGTGCCGACGCCCAGGACGATGCTGTTTTCGCGATACGGCGTGAATCCGGCCTTCTCGACCTCCATCAGGTACGTCCCGGGCGGCAAGGCCGTAAATCGCACCTGTCCGCGTGCATCGACCTCTCTCGCGACGGGTCCGCCGATCAGTGCGGGCGAGCTGACGCGAACCAGCGCGCCCGCAACTGCGGCGTGCTGTTCATCTTCAACCGTCCCAATCAGAGTCGCTGCCAGCTCTTGCGTAAAGGCTGGCGCGGGCAGGAGGACGTCGGCTGCGGCGAGCACCAACAGGAAGGCAAAGAGTCTCGGCATGGTGTCCCTCTGTGAATTAACGCGTAACGGTCCGAGGAATCACCTCATCGCGATCGTCCGGCAGCCTTGAGCGGTCGTCGCTTCTGACCTATGCTCCGTCCGGCATGGACGGCGGCGACGACAAGGCGATCGGTGTGACGCAGTTGCTCATTGAATGGAGCGACGGTCGGCGTGATGCGCTCGAACAGCTGCTCCCGCTGGTGTACGAGGACCTCCGGCGTCAGGCAGCGGGCTACATGCGGCGGGAGGCCGTGGGACACGCCCTGCAGCCTACGGCCCTCGTCCACGAGGCGTACTTGCGGCTGATCGATCAGCGGCGCGTGAAATGGCGGAACCGTGCGCATTTCTTCGGTGTTGCCGCCAGCATGATGCGCCGCGTCCTGATCGATGAGGCGCGAGCCCGCCAGGCCGAGAAGCGCGGCGAGGGCTGGGAGCGCGTGACGCTCAGTCAGGTTGACGCGGCAGCAGCCGCCGCGCCCGGAATCGATGTGTTGGCCCTGCAACAGTCGCTCGAACATCTTGCGACGTTTGATGCGCGGAAGGAGCGGATCGTCGAGCTGCGGTATTTCGGCGGTCTGACGATCGAGGAAACCGCGGAAGTCATGGGGATGTCGGAAGCGACCGTCGTCCGCGAATGGACGATCGCCAAGGCGTGGTTGCGGGCAGACCTGTCGAAGTCCGCTCAATCGGGATGACGGTACGCAGCTATCGAGACGCCGGCCTGACTCGAATTTCGGTGGCGCGCATCGTGCCGGCAACTGTCATGTAACTTACGCTGACCGTTTCGCCTGGGCTGAAGAGATGCGTTGCACTGGCATGCCGCTCCGACATCGGCGCACCGGCATTCCGACCTACGAGCACGGTCTCTCGATCGATTGCAAATGTTGCGGCTGTCCCTTCGGTCATCAGCACCAGCGAACTGTCGGTGATTGACTTGACGGTACCGGTAGCAGCGTTGACGACGGCGACGGGGGTTCGCCCACCAGATCCGGTCGACGGAATTCGAGTGATCTCCGTGGCCAGATTTCGTCCCTTCACGTCACGGTACGTGACCCGCACGGTTTCGCCGGACTGGATCAGACTCGTGAGCTTCATGCCGCCGGCGTTGGTTGACGGGACGCCTGGCGTTTGGCCACTGCCCTGCGTCTGAACGAGCGTTTTGCTGTCGACATCGAACGTCAGCTCGCGGTCGCCGACTTTGACGGTCAGCGATACGTTCGTTACGGCTGTCGCCTTCCCGCGCGCCGCTTTGTCCTGAGCGCTTGCCCGGGAAACGTCGATGAATCCGACCAGCGCCAGCGTCGCAATCAAACTGAATTTCAGGTGGCGGATCTGTGGCATGCCCGGGCTCCTCCACGGGACAGACGACCCTGGTGTCGTTCAGTCCTTCATGAGTTAACGCGGAAGACGACGGAAAATTACCTCATTTGACACGCGCGCCCGTCCCCGCGATACTTCCCTCCAGCGCGCCTGACAGGGCGCCACCCACCCGCGGCAAGGGAAGCATTCCCACCTGTTGTGGTCTGAAGCGCGGTGCGTTGCACCTTCTTTCAGCCTGATTTCTCAGCGGGTGCAGGCGGTTCGTGAAAGGAGGCGCCATGTCCGCTGCTCAGAGATCTGCCCGCCCGTCCCTCGCTCGACTCCCTTCGCAAGCAAGCGAAAAAACTCGCACGCGACGCCGCCGCCGGAAACGGCGAAGCCATCGCTCGCGTCCACGCGCAGTTGCCGCGGCGCGACGCTCCCGCTCTCGAACCGCGATGCGCAGCTCGTGATCGCGCGCGAATACGGATTTGCCGGCTGGCCGGATCTGACGGCCGAGGTGCAGAAACGCCTGGGCCGCGCGCTCGAGTGGGCTGCGTCGCAGGCCAAGGTCGCGATTCACAACGAGGACCACGAGCGGCTGCGAACGCTGTTGGCTGAATACCCGGCGCTGGTCTCGTGGCGCGGCGAGAGTGGCGCAGACGCTGCTCGACGCCACCACGTCCTACGCGCTCGACTGCTCGGACCCGGAGCGCGAGCGCATCTACACCCGGCCGGTTGCCGCCGAGATGCTGATCGACGCGGGCGCGACGGTCGACCGCTCGACGTGGGAGCACGTGATCGCGACGGGCGCGTCAGGAATGCTGCACCTGCTCGCGCGAAAGAACGCGTTGCCGCGGACCCTTCCCGTTCTCGCCGCGCTTGGCGACGATGAGGCGGTTCGCGCGCGGCTCGAGGAATCGCGGGAGCGCGACGACGCAGAAGGACCTGATGAGCGGATCGTGATCGGTCGCGCGCTGATGAACGCGTGCCGGTTCAGGCACGCGGGCATCGCGTCGCGGCTTCTCGAGCGCTCGGTCGCGCTCGATCCGGATCTGGGTCGTCGCATCGATCGCTGGCAGGGCCGGCAGGCATTCGTCGAGTTCCTGATCCAGCATCCGGGCAGCTACTGGAGCGGCGGGCCGACCGAGGGACCCGAGACGACGCCGTGGGAGGCGTTCGTGATTCGTCAGCTGACGAGCGCGCTCGACGGCAACGATCTGCCCGCGTTCCGCCGTTGGCTGCGAGGACGAACCGTGGGTGCTCCAACCATCGTTCGTGCACGTGCAGATTGCGATGATCGAGCGCGCCAGCTGGGCGAGAACGGGGAACCGTTCATCAGCGGCGCTGCTGGAGCGCGATCCGGCGCTACTCCGGACCGAGCCTCCACCGCCGTCGTCATGCCCTCGTCCTTGCGCTCGACTACGGAAATGCGCACCTCGTTCCCATGCTGACGCGCATCTGGCCGCTGCCCGACGACCTGCCGCATGCGGCGGGCACCGGCAATGCCGCCGCGGTGGCGCGCTGGTTCGACGCAACCGGCCAGCCCGTCCTGGGATCGCTGGCGCACCACTATCCTGGCAGCGATCCGCAATTCACGCGTGCCGACCTGGGTTGGGGACCGGTGACCACGCAGCAGGTTCTGGACATCGCGCTCGCCTGGGCGGTTCTGAATCGACACTTCGAGATCGCGTCGTTTCTCCTGGAGCGCGGCGCCGACATCAACACCAACTGGGCCACGCACGAGCCGGCGAGCATCCTTCATGAAGCGGCGATCCAGGGGAACGAGGACGCCGTGAGGTTTCTCATCGATCACGGTGCCGACCTGACGATCAAGGACTACCGCTATCACTCCAACGCCGAGGGATGGGCGCGTTACGGGCTCCAACAACGAACGGATGGCGGACTTGCTGGCTGCGGCCGCCGCGCGCCGCGGTCGGGACAACGTCTGACGATCCATCCGAGACAGGGACGCACAATATGTTTTGACAAGCATATAAACTAAGGGATATATATCTATTCAGGAATAGTTGATTGCCGCATCACGGCGCCCATGAGGATGAACATGAAAAAGTCGAACGCGAGCCAAGGCCAGTCGGCATCGGAGCTCATCTCGAAAAGAATCGCCGAACTCGGGGACTGGCGCGGGAAAACCCTCGGCAGAATGCGCAAGCTCATCAAGAAAGCCGACCCGGACGTCGTCGAGGAGTGGAAGTGGATGGGCACCCCGGTCTGGTCGCACGACGGCATCATCTGCACCGGCGAGTCCTACAAGAAGGTCGTGAAGCTGACCTTCGCCAAGGGCGCGTCTCTGAAGGATCCGGCCCGTCTCTTCAACTCGAGCCTCGACGGCAACGTGCGCCGCGCGATCGACATCCACGAAGGAGAAAAAGTCGACGAGTCCGCCTTCAAGGCGCTCGTTCGCCAGGCGGTCGCCCTCAACAGCCGGCAAGCGAACGCTCGAAGTCGAAGTCCTAACATGATCTTGACAGGAATATGAACATACAGGCTATATGTCTACCGTGGAATCATCGTTTGCCATCGTCGCGGAGCCCAACCGACGGGCCATCCTGAGCCTGCTGCTCTCGTCCGAGCGCTCCGTCGGCGAGATCGAGCGCGAGCTTCGACTGTCGCAGCCGTCCGTCTCCAAGCACCTGCGAGTGCTGCGAGAGGCTGGGTTCGTGGAATCACGAATCGAAGCGCAGCGGCGCCTCTATCGACTGAGACCGGAGCCGCTCATGGAGCTCGACGCATGGCTCGTTCCCTTCCGGCGCTTCTGGTCGAAGCACGTCGATGCCCTGGAGCAACACCTGGACAAGATGGAGAAGGTGCCCTCTGTGAAAGGAAAGAAGAAGACATGAGCAGCCGTGAGCAATACGCGCCGGGTGCCGCTTCTGGCGCCGAGGTTCGAAAAGATGGAGAGAAGTGGACGCTCGTTCTCGTCCGCGACCTCCCCCACCCTCCTGCAAAGGTCTGGAAGGCGCTCACGGACCCCGAGCATCTCCGCGAATGGGCTCCGTTCGATTCCGACCGGAACCTCGGCGCCGTCGGCACCGCAAAGCTCTCGACGGTGGGAGCGCCGACGCCGCTCGTATCCGAGACCCAGGTGAAGCGGGCCGACGCGCCCAAGGTGCTCGAATTCAACTGGGGCGGACAGGACATCCGCTGGGAGCTGGAGCCGCTGGGAGGCGGCGGCACTCGGCTCACGCTCTGGCACAACATCGACCGTCGATTCATCTCGATGGGCGCTGCGGGCTGGCACATCTGCTTCGATGTGCTGGAGCGGCTTCTCGCCGGTCAGCCCATCGGACGCATCGTCGGCCCCGAGGCCATGAAGTTCGGCGGCTGGCAGCGATTGAACGCCGAGTACGCAAAGCAGTTCGGCGTCGAGACCCCCAGCTGGCCCTCGGCCCGAGGACCTGAACATGCCCCGCTCCAAAGGAATGGTCATCGGCTTCTGGATCGTCACCGCGCTCTTCTGCCTGCAGATCGGCTTCACCGCCTACGCGCAACTGCGCCTGCCGCAGGTGGCGGAGGCGTTCACCCACCTCGGCTTCCCCGCCTACTTCCGGGTGGAGCTCTCGTGGGCCAAGCTCCTCGGCGTGGTGCTGCTGCTCGCGCCGGTGCCGGCGCGGCTCAAGGAGTGGGCCTACGCCGGCTTCGCCATCAACCTCGGCTCTGCGCTCATCGCCCACTTCGCGGTGGGCGATGGCCCGGAGGCGTGGGGCTGGG
This sequence comes from uncultured Acidobacteriota bacterium, assembly GCA_963770995.1. GTDB lineage: Bacteria > Acidobacteriota > Vicinamibacteria > Vicinamibacterales > CAVVIG01 > CAVSWN01. The sequence continues at coordinate 792,098 of CAVYRS010000002.1, forward strand.
CGGCGGGCACCGGCGTGCTCTGGGGGCTCTCGTACTTCTTCTGGCGCCGCCTGCAGGCCACGCCGGCGAGCGCGTGACGACGATCAAGCTTGCCTAGCCGAAGCTCGTTTTGAACCAGCGAGCGAAGGCTGGACGAATGCTGCCAGGTGCTCGCCGGTCAGCGTCGACTTCGCCGCCACGAGGTCGGCCGGGGTGCCTTCGAACACGATCCGCCCGCCGTCGTGGCCCGCGCCCGGCCCGAGGTCGATGATCCAGTCGGCGTGCGCCATCACCGACACGTGGTGCTCGATCACGATGACCGACTTGCCGGAATCGACCAGTCGGTCCAGCAGCCCGAGCAACTGCTCGAGGTCAGCCAGATGCAGCCCGGTAGTCGAGCTCGTCGAGCACGTAGACGCCGCCGTCGGCACCCAGGTGCGTCGCGAGCTTGAGCCGCTGCCGCTCGCCGCCCGACAGCGTGGTGAGCGGTTGCCCGAGCCGCAGGTAGCCGAGCCCCACGTCGGCCATGCGCTGGAGGATGGCGTGCGCGGCCGGTGTGTGCGCCTTCCCGGCGCCGAAGAAGACGACTGCGTCTTTGACGGGTAGGTCGAGCACTTCCGCGATGTTCAGCCCTTCGACGTTGCTCAGGGCAGGTCCGCCGCCTGCCCTGAGCGAAGTCGAAGGGAGCCGGTAGTTCAGCACAGACGCCTGGAACCGGCGGCCCTCGCAGTCCTCGCAGACCGTGGTGACGCCAGCCATCATCGCGAGGTCGGTGTAGATCACGCCGGCGCCGTTGCAGGTCTGACACGCGCCCTCGGAGTTGGCGCTGAACAGGGCGGGCTTGACGCCGTTGGCCTTCGCGAACGCGTTGCGGATCGAATCGAGCAGACCGGTGTAGGTTGCCGGGTTGCTCCGCCGCGAGCCACGGATGGCTGTCTGGTCTATCGACACCACCTCGTCTCGGCCACTCACCGAGCCGTGGATCAATGAGCTCTTGCCCGACCCGGCGACGCCGGTCACCACCACCAGCACGCCGAGCGGGATGTCGACGTTGACGTTCTTCAGGTTGTGCGTGCGGGCACCGCGCACCTTCATCACACCCGACGGCTTTCGCACAAGCGACTTCAGCGAGGCCCGATCGTTCAGGTGACGCCCGGTCAGCGTGCCGCTGGCCCGCAGACTGTCAACGGTGCCCTCGAAGACCACCTCACCGCCGGCGGTGCCGGCGCCGGGGCCGAGGTCGACAACGTGGTCGGCGATCGCGATCACTCCCGGCTTGTGTTCGACCACGAGCACGGTGTTGCCTTTGTCGCGCAGCCGCAGCAGCAGCTCGTTCATCCGCTGGATGTCGTGGGGATGCAGTCCGATGGTCGGCTCGTCGAAGACGTAGGTGACATCGGTGAGCGACGACCCGAGATGGCCGATCATCTTGGTGCGCTGCGCCTCACCGCCGGACAGCGTGCCGGACGGCCGGTCGAGGCTGAGGTAGCCCAGGCCGATCTCCACGAACGAGTCGAGCGTCTGCTGCAGCTTCGCCAGCAACGGCGCGACGGCGGGTTCCTGCAGCGTGCGCAGCCACTCGGCCAGATCGTTGATCTGCATCGCGCAGGCGTCGGCGATGTTGATCTTGTTGATCTTCGAAGACCGCGCCGCCTCGTTGAGCCGCGTGCCTTTGCACTCGGGACAGGTGGTGAACGTGACCGCGCGCTCCACGAACGCCCGGATGTGCGGCTGCATCGCGTCGACGTCCTTGGACAGGAACGACTTCTGGATTTTCGGGATCAGCCCCTCGTAGGTGAGGTTGATCCCCTCGACCTTCACCTTGGTCGGCTCCTTGTAGAGGAAATCGTGCAGTTCCTTCTTCGTGTACTTGCGGATCGGTTTGTCCGGATCGAGGAAACCCGACGCCCCGTAGATGCGCATGTACCAGCCCTCAGCCGTGTAGCCGGGGACGGTGATCGCACCCTCGTTGATCGACTTCTTGTCGTCGAAGAGCTGCGACAGATCGAAGTCGGTGACCGATCCCATGCCCTCGCATCGCGGGCACATGCCGCCCTGATAGACGACGTCGCGCACTACGATCCGCTCCCCTTTGCCCTTGTCGACCGTCATCGACCCGCTCGCTTTTCGGGTGGGGATGTTGAAGGAGAAGGCGTTGGACGATCCGATGTGCGGCTTGCCGAGGCGGCTGAACAGCACTCGCAGCATCGCGTTGGCGTCGGTCGCCGTGCCGACCGTCGAGCGGGAGTTGGCGCCCATCCGTTCCTGGTCGACGATGATCGCGGTCGTCAGCCCTTCCAGTACGTCGACTTCGGGCCGGCCCAGCGTCGGCATGAATCCCTGCAGGAACGCGCTGTAGGTCTCGTTGATCAGCCGCTGCGACTCCGCCGCGATGGTGCCGAACACCAGCGACGACTTGCCCGATCCCGAGACACCGGTGAAGACGGTCAGCCGCCGCTTGGGGATCTCGACGCTGACGTCCTTCAGGTTGTTCTCCCGGGCGCCCTGGACGCGGATCAGGTCGTGGCTGTCTGCGGTGTGGTGGCTAGAAGAAGCCATGTTCGCGATCATGTCATGCGGCGATGCCGGCCGCACGCACCCCCCTCTTGACCAACCTCTTGACCCGCCCTTGGGACCGAGTTGACCTTCGCAGCCGCCGTCCCAGCTTGCGATGTAGACGTTCCCGTCTCGATCGACATCGATCTGATGTCACGTAAGCGTTACCAGGACGCCGCTCACGGCGAAGCAAAGGCCGAACGCGAGTCCGACGACCAACACGCCAACGCCTAGCGCCGTGCCGATCAGCAGGGCCGTCACGACCGCGACCGTCGTCGCGACTACAAGGACGAGCCCAAAGACCGCCAGGGCGGTTCGCGCATAAGGCTTGCCCAGCGCCATAGCCAGTGCCCCGCCAACGAACGAGGCGGACGCTACCCAGAAGTAACGAAGATCATTCCCGGTGCGAGCGGCGCGAATCAGCGCGAACGCGAATGGGATGCCTGCAACGGCAAGCGACGACCCGCGTGTCAACCAAGCCTGGGCTGTCGATGTCATGGCCAGCTCCACTGCACTCAAGGCCGCGGAGAACCGAGGACGGATCGCTACACTGAATTGAGAACTGCAATAATCGCGATCACATTCACCGCGGCAGCGGCACGCGGCGCCGCAGCTCGTCGACGAAATTCTGGAAGAACACGACTTCGTGATCTTCCGACCGTGCGCGGCCAGAATCAGCCGACTTCAACACGACTACGCGCTTCCCGTCGGGCGCCAGGTCCCACTGCGTGGCGTTTTCAGGCGCACCGGCGGTTGCGATCCACACGCGAGGCTTCTCCGCGACGAATGAGAGGCCGCTCGCGGTGTAGCTCGCGGCCATGATCTGCCCGCCTGACTGGTATACGAGATCGCGTCCGTTCGGGGACCAGCGCGGTCCGCTGCCGCCGCCGTTCGAGATCTGCCACTTGCCGCCAGGCCCGGACGAGGAAGGGGGAAAGGCGCGAACGTACACTTCATTCGTTCCCGATTCGTTCGACTGATACGCCAACCATCGCCCGTCCGGCGAGAACGCCGGAGCGGCATCGACCGACCCGCTCGCGGGGAATGGCTCGGGCGTTCCGGCGTTCAATCGACCGCTCGACGTGTCCAGCGGCAGCGTCCAGATTTGCGTGGCTAACGTCAGTGGGCCTTGCACGTACGCGAGCCGTTTCCCGTCAGGTGTGAACGACAGCGCCGAGGAGACCCCTCGGTTCGTCGGCAACAGCATCTGCGGCTGGGTGGCGCCGTCGGCGCGCGCCTGCCAGAGTCCCATGTCGCCTGGTTCGGCCTTGTAGAACACCAGGAATTGCCCGTCCGGGCTCCAGGCCGGGAAACTGTTGGTTCCGCCGAACGTCACGCGCGTGATGACATCACGCGGTGCATCGTAAATCCACACGTTCTTGTTTTCGGCCGTGATCGACAGCGCGATCCGTTTGCCGTCGGGGGAGACCCTGATCTCCCGATACGCGGCCGGTTTGACGTTGACCGTTTCACTGCGTGCAGGGTCGACCCACTGCACCATCTTCATCGCATTTCCGGTGCCGCTGGTGCGGCGATAGAGCAGCAGGCCCGTGCGGGAGACGTCGAATTGACCGGAGCCAACGAGGTCGTCGTGCGCCACATCATCCACGACGGGGACTGCCGTCCCGCGCGTCTCCAGCGTGCCCGGATCGAATGGAACCGCGAACAAGGTCGCCTTGGTGACGTAGAGCAGATAACCAGCGCCATTCGCCGCGGCGACATAGCGGGGCGAGGCGCCGCCGCGCACAACCACCTTCTTCTGCCGATCCGCCAGCGTGATCGCCTGGATCGTGGTTTTGTCGGACATCCCGAAGTTGTCGGCGGCAAACAGCACCGCGCGGCCGCCGGGCAGAATCTGCGGTCTGGCCAGACCGAGCTCGCTGCCCTCGCGCGTCGTCAGCACCTCGGGCGGCTCCGCGCCGCGAATCCGAACCAACCCTTTTTCGAATGAGGCCGCGATGATGCTGCCGTCCTCACCCCACGACGCGCCCGTGAAGCGGTCGAGATCCGCGAGCGGGACAACGGCGCCGCCTTCGACGGAGATCTTGTTCAGTTTTCTGCCGGCCGCGAAGAGCAACCACTGTCCGTCTGGCGAAAAGGACGGCGCGGTCGCGTTCAACGTTCCCGTGAGCTCGGTAGCCTTCGGTTGATCGAGGCGCCGCGTGAACAGCCTGGCGGGCGTGCCAGAGAGATAGGCCACGCGCGTGCCGTCTGGCGAAATCGTGAGGCTCGCTCCGGATGCCGTCGGTTCGGGCAACGACACGTCCGCGCCCAGGTCGACGTCGAGGCGCAGGAGCGGACGATCGCCCGTTGTCTCGGCTCGCCGCCATGGCGCCCACAACGCGACCCCCAGAGCCACCGAGAGGATCGCTGCGGCCACCCAAGGCAGGATGCGCTGCGCCGCGGAGACGACGGGGGCCGCCGGCGATGCGGATGCCGGTCCGTCGTCGGGCGTTCCGGCGAGCACCTGTTCGAGGACGATGCGCGCATCGCCGATGTCGCGCAGACGCTGCCGCGGATCGCGGACGAGGCAATCTCGCAGGAGGGTGCGGAGTCGCCCCGGGATCGACCCCGGGAACGTCGTCAGGATCACTCGCGCGTAAGCACGGCTGCGACGTCTCGGACATGTCCTCGGCGTCGAACAACCGGCGGCCGGTCAGCATTTCGTGCACCACGACGCCGAAGGCCCAGATGTCGGCGCGTTTGTCGACGGCGCGGCCCTTCGCCTGCTCGGGCGCCATGTAAGCGGCCGTGCCAAGGATCATGCCGACGCCGGTCATCATCGCCGGCGAGGTGATCGTCGGCGACAGGCTCGCCGAGGGACGCTCGGCTGAAGCCTCGCGCTCCATCCGACCGAGCGCCTTCGCCAGGCCGAAGTCCAGCACCTTCACCGTGCCGTCTTCGCGGACCTTGATGTTCGCGGGCTTCAGATCGCGATGGATGATCCCCTGCTCGTGTGCCGCTTCGAGCGCTTCCGCGATCTGTGGAGAGCGCCACGGGCGCGCCCATTTCGGGCGCTCGGCCGGTCGTAACGATGGACACGGCCATCAGCGTACTGTCCGGCGCAATGTAGTAGAGCTCTTTGCCGTCCCGCCGCCAGCGCGGCGCGATCCCGCCCGTCGTCGATACTTGAAATTGGCCGTCCGAGGCGGGAAACGGCCGCAGGTAGATCTTCAGGCCGGCCCGATTCATCCGACGCGTACGCGACCCACCGGCCATCGGGCGAGAACTGCGCTGACCGTTCCTCGAACTTCGAATTCACGAACGCGGACGGTGGCTGTTTCCCGTCGAGCGGCAGGACCCACAGGTCTCCGGCGGTCTCCGGGTTTCTGTCGACGTACATCAGGAACCGGCCGTCAGGCGACCAGGCCTGAGGGGCTAGGGCATTCCCCGACGATGCGAGGAGCAGTTGCTCCGCGCCCCCGCCCATGGACGACTTCTGGTACAGGCTGAGGACTGATCCTTGAAGTCCTTGCTGAACGCCATCCGGCTCCCGTCAAGAGACCACACGGGGTACATGTCGCGGCCGGCATCGAGCGTCAGCCTGGTCTCGCGGCCGGCGTCGAACAGCCAGAGGTCCGTGTTGCCCTGCATCGCGCGATGCGCCGCCACCCGGCGTCCGTCCGGAGACAGCGTCGGGTGCAGCAGGTTGTTCGCATCGGATGAGCCAATCGTGCCGACGACCTTGCCCGACCCGTCGAACCACGTGAACCGCGACTCGAGGGCGCGGCCGGCGCGATAGATGACCGACCCGGCAGGCGAGACGGAGAATGCGCCGGCCGCCGAATGTCGCATTGACCACCACTTGATCCGCGACGGCGACCGGTTCACCGCTCGGTTCACCGCGCGTGAGGTCCACGCGCTGCGCCATGAGCGTGCCCTGACGAACGAACAGCACCCAGTCCGGCGCCACGAACTGGGCGCCCGTGTCGGCGTCGCAATCTGCTTGCTGTCGGGCGAATCGAGCGATCCGAGATACAGGCCGGTCGCCGCGCCCCGCGCGTAGTACAGAAACTGCCGGCCGCCGGGCAGGACGTGCGGCCAGCGCTGCGAGGTCTGACTCCACCACGAGCTTCATGACGTCGGCGGGCGCGACACCTGCGGCGGGCACACGGAGGACCGGGCCGCCGGTCTGCCCGACCAGAATAACGCCCGCGGCGCTCCAGCTGCCCCCACGCGCAGCGGCGACTGCGCTGACGAGCGTCTTCGGCAGCCCACTGCCGATGTCCAGCCGCTTGAGAGTGTTCGCCGGCAAAGAAAGCGACGGACCGGCCATCTGGCGACCAGAACGGATACGAGGCACCCTCCGTGCCCGGCAGCGCCTGCGGCGTCGTCTGATCCAGCGGTCGCAGCCAGAGCTGCGATTGCCCGCTGGCCGCCGACGCTACAAAGACGAGTTGACGTCCGTCGGGTGAGATGGCGAAGGAGGTCGGGTCGTCGGTCGGAGGCGTGGTGATGTCCAGACGAGTCTCCGGCGGCGCAGCGATCGGCCGGAGCGCCCACGTGATCCGTCACAGCCAGGAGCAACGCGAGCGTGGCGGCGACGCCGCACGCGATGCGCTCGCGCGTGCGCGATGGGGCCGGCGCCGCGGCGATCGCCCCAGCGAGGATCGTCGGTTCTTCAGCGGCGCCGCTGATGACTTCCTCGAGCCGGATCCGCGCTTCGCCGATATCACGCAGCCGCTTCTTCGGATCTTTCTCGAGACAGCGCGACGAGCAGGTCGCGGATGCGGCGCGGCGTTGACGCGGGCAGCGTGGTCGAGGTCGACCTGCCGCGTCATCACGTGGGCGAGCGTCTCGGGAATCGTCTCGGCCAGGAACAGGTGCCCACCCGTCAGCATCTCGTGAAGGACGACGCCGAACGCCCAGATGTCGGCGCGGCGATCGACGGATCTTGCCTTTCGCCTGCTCGGGCGCCATGTAGGCCGCGGTGCCGAGGATCATTCCGACGCCGGGGTCATCGCCGGCGACGTCATCGTCGGCGAGCGATCTCATGGCCGTCGGCGCCCGACTCGCGCCGCCGGCGTCCAGCGCCTTGGCCAGACCGAAGTCGAGGACCTTGACCGTGCCGTCGGCGCGCAGCTTGATGTTCGCCGGCTTCAGATCGCGATGGACGATCCCCTGCTCGTGCGCGGCTTCGAGCGCGTCGGCGATCTGGCTGCGCGATCGGGAGCGCGTCGTCGAGCGGCATCGGCGCCGCGCGCGATGCGCGCTGCGACGAGATCCTCGCCCTCGACCAGCTCCATCACGAGCGCGCGTGCGCCGTCCGCGCGTCTCTCCTCGAGCCCGTAGATCGCGGCGATGTTCGGATGATTGAGCGACGCGAGCACTTCGCGCTTCGCGCTGGAAGCGCGCGAGGCGATCCGTGATCGCCGGCCGACAAACTCGCGCGGACGGCCAGCGGCGCGCGATCACTGCACCTTATGGACCGACGGTCGTGCCTTTCACGGCGAGCCCGCGCGACAACGCAGCGCTGGCCTGACGCTCGTCGTGCGTCCAGAACTCGAGTGGTTCGTCGGGTACCTCTTCGGCGAGGATCTCGGCGGTCGCAACGTGGATCGCATCGAGGGCGCGAACGGTGACCGCAAAGGCGCTCTTCGCACGCCTGATCACGGTGCCGTCGACGGCGGCCAGATCGAGCATCGCGAGCAGATCGGCGAGTTCCTTCCGCTTGGTGGCGGCCTGGATGTCGTCGAGACGGCCGATCAGCCGTTCGCGGTCCACGGCCCGGAACGTCTCGACCTCCACGACCTGCGACGACACGACACGCTCATCTTCGTCGAGCGGAACCGCCGGTCCCGGCTCGGTGAACAGGATCCGCAGCACGGCGCTAGCGTCGACGTACTTCATTCGGATCATCGCGAACAGCCTGCAGCGAGGCTTGAATGTCCACACGCTGCTTGAGACGGGAGAGCCGGAGCTTCTTCCACTGTTGCGTGCCCGGGCGAAGGCGACCCGCCTCGGCAAGACGAACGCGCCACGACTCGCTGTCGGCGGGAAGGGGGCCGAGTTGCGCGATGGGCTCGTCGCGATCTTTGACGACGATGCGCGTGCCGCGGGAGGCCATTCGCAGGTATTTGCTGAGGTTGGCCTTCAGCTCCGTCACGTTTATGGCCTTCATGGACATATTATAGGGCCATCATGGTCTTGTGCCTGGACGCCAGAGCGGGTTATTGCTTCTGCGGAGCGCAATCCGCCGCAGCTCGTCGAAGAAATTGAAGAACTCGCGGGCGACGCCCAGTTCTGGATTGTTGACGGCCATCTTTAATACAGCGTATACGCGTAGAGCATGTCGCCGACGGCGACCAGCACGTGCTGGCGGCCGTCGACGATGTAGGTCTGCGGCGCGTTCGAGATGTTGCCGATGCGGCGTGTGCCACAGCGGCTTCCCGTCGCTTGCGATCGAACGCGACGAAGTTGCCGCTGCCGTCGCCGGTGAAAAGCACGCCGCCGGCCGTGGTCGAGGATCCCGCCGCCCGCCGCCGCCGTACAGCCGGTGCCGCCACGCGATCTTGCCCGTCGTCGGATCGATCGCGGTCAGGAAGTCGCCGCCCGATCCGAGCCCGAACACCGACCTTTCCGCCGAGCCCCATCGAGCCGCGCGGATCGGGATCGGTCAGATACAGCAGGTTGAAGCCGTTGTGCTCGTGCACGTAGAAGAGGCCGCGTGTCGGGTGAATAGGACGGCGGCGGCCAGTTCGTCACGCCGCCTTCGACCGGCGACACGAGCGCGCCGGGAATCGTCGCTTCCTTGCCCGGGTTCGGCTCGACCACACCGGTCGGCCGCACGTGGCGGGCCCAGTTCGTGTGCGAGCCGTACTTGCTCGTCACGAGGTGCTCGCCCGTGACGCGATCGACCGTGTAGAAGTACCCGTTGCGCGCCGCCGTCGACACGAGCTTGCGCGGCCGGCCGTTGACGACCGCGTCGACGAGCACCGGCGTCTGCGCCGAATCCCAGTCGTGCGTGTCGTGCGCCGACGTCTGGAAGTACCACGCCATCTTGCCGGTGTCGACGTGCACCGCGATGAGCGAGCACGTGAACAGGTTGTCGCCTTTGCGTCCGGCGCCGGTGTAGCCCGGCGTCGGGTTGCCGGTGCCGAAGATGTAGAAGCGCGTCTCCGGATCGAAGGAGCCGGGAATCCAGACCTGCCCGCCGCCGTGCCGCGCCGCGTCGAGGCTCGGCCAGGTGTCGAGCCCCGGATCGCCCGGCTTCATCGGCACCGTATAGAACTTCCACTGCAGCTTGCCCGTTTCCGGATCGAACGACTGCAGGAAGCCCGGCATGTCGAGGTCGTTGCCGGTGCCGACGAGCACGTGGTTGTCGACGACGATCGGCGCGACGGTCGAGAAGTACTGCTCGTCGAAGTCGGCGATCTCGACGTGCCACCGTTCCTTGCCCGTCCGCGCGTCGAGCGACACGAGGTAGTTGTCCGGCGTCTCGAAGTACAGGAAGTTGTGCCACATCGCCGCGCCGCGGTTGCCGATGTGCGTGCCGCCCTTCGTCTTCCAGTAGTACTGCCACAGCACGCGGCCGTCGCGCGCATCCATGGCCCACACGTTGTCCGGCGCCGTCACGTAGAGGATGCCGTTGACGTTCAGGATCGTGCCCTTCACGTTCGGCTGTCGCGTCTGCCGCGAACTCGCCGGTCCCCTCGCCGCCGACGATGATCGGCGCGGCGGCGACGCCGCCACCGCGCCCGCCGCCTCCGCGGCCGCCCCCGCCGCCCGCATTGCCCACGTTGCCGGGCCCCGCGGTGAGGCGCGCGGTCCACGCCAGCGTCAGGTGCTTCACGGTGGTCCGATCGACCTGCTCGAGCGCGCTGTATCGCTTGCCAGAGTAGTCGCCGGAATAGATCGGCCACGACTCGGCGAGCGGCTTGTACAGCGCGGACGGATCGATGCCGGCCGGCGACTGCGCGCCGAGCGCGATGGGAACGACGAGCGGCGAAGAGTGCAATCGGGATGCGTCGAATGCTCATTTGAGTGTCGCCAGGAATGCGGTGACGTCGTGAATGTCCTTGTCGGTGTACTCGGCGAGCAGCTTGCGGTGACCCTCCATCGGATCGCGAACCTCGATGCGCGGCACCTCGCCGTCGCGCCGGAAGCTGCGCTGCATGCCGTCTTCCATCCCGATGATGACGATGAAGTCGTCCATGCGCACGAGACGGCCCGCGGAGCGCTGGCCGTCGGGCGTCGTCACCGTCGCCGTCACGGCGCGCGCCGCGGGCACGGGAACGGGCGGGGCGCCGCGCCCGCCGCGCCCGCCGCCACCGCCCGCGACCCACGTGTTCTGCAGCGTCGTCGCGTCTGGGTACTTCGCGCCGACGCCTTTGAGATCACCGGTCGGCGCGTGGCAGGAGCCGCACTTCGCCGCGAAATAGCGCTGCCCCGCCGCGGCGTCGCCGACCAGCACGTTCAGCACGGGCGGCGGCCCCGGCGGCGGGCCGCCCTGGCGACTCGCCGTCGCCAGAATGCTGCGGACGTACGCGGCGACCGCCTTCACGTCGTCGGGAGCGAGCCTGAGCGGGGGCATCATCGGCATGCCGGGCGTCTGCCGCCCTTCCGTGACGACCGGCCCGATCGCCTCGCCGTCCGCGTCGTTCAGCGCGACGGGCGATCGCAGCAGGTTCGGTCCGCCCTGATCGCCGCCGCGCAGATCGGCGCCGTGGCACGAGCGGCAGTACACGTCATACAGCCCCTTGCCACGTGTGAGGACCGCCTGCTCGGCCAGGGGACGCTGCTGCGCCGGAAACGTCGTGAGTCCGCGGCCTCGCTCGCCCGGACCCGGCTGGCCGGGGCCGGGCGGAGTCTGCCCCTGCGGCGGCTGCTGCGCCTGCGGCGGCGGCGCCTGCGCGGGAAGCGGCACGCCAACCGCCGCCAACGCGACGCACGCCCACGCGAGCGCGGTCACCGGCGATCGTCCGAGGATCGGTTGCACGATATCTCCTGTGTGTTCGTCGTTCTGTTCGATTGCTTCGGAGAATGCGCGAGCAATCCTCTCGTACTTCGAGGATTCACGCAGCAACCGAATCCGTGATCTATTGCAGGCCGCCGCGCACGGACGTGATTCGCTGCGTGTTGAAGCCAAGCCAGTGCATGCGCCCGACGTAGCGGGCGTGCTCCACCTTGATGCAGCGATCCATGACGACCGACACGCCGCCGGCCTCGGCGATGCGCGCGCCTTCCTCGTTGATCACCGAGAACTGACACCACAGGTTCCCCGCGCCTATCCTGACCGCTTCGGCGGCGATCGCGGGCAGCGCGTCCGGCGCGCGAAAGACGTTGACGATGTCGACGGGAACCGGCACGTCGAGCAGACTCTTGTAGCTCTGCTCGCCGAGAATCTCGGGCTCGCGCGGGTTCACGGGAATCACGCGGTATCCGTGCCGTTTGAGGTAGTAGCCGACGAAGTAGCTCGCGCGCAGCTCGTTCTTCGACAGCCCGACGATGGCAATGGTCTTCGCGTTGTGGAGGACGCGCTGGATGTCAGCGGATCCTGATAGCGCGGTCAGATCGAATGCCGGGCTCATCGCGACGCGACCTCGCTCTGCCGCCGACGCGGCGGCGCGCGCGAAGCCCTGTTCCAGGTCCCAGATCAGATCGTCGACCGATTCGGTGCCGACCGAGAGCCGGATCGTTCCCGGGCCCGACGCCGGCGGCCCTGCAGCTCATCGTCGTTCAGCTGACGGTGCGTCGTGCTGGCCGGGTGGATGATGAGGCTCTTCGAATCGCCGACGTTGGCGAGGTGCGACCACAACGTGACGCCGCGGATGAAGTCCTGTCCCGCGGCGCGGCCGCCGCGGCAGTCGAAGGAAAACACCGCGCCGGCGCCGCGCGGCAGGTACTTGTCCACCAGCGCCCGATAGCGGCTCGCCGGCAGCCCCGGATAGGTCACGTTCGAGGCGAGCTCGTGCGAGGCGAGATAGCTGGCCACCGCGACCGCGTTCTCGACATGGCGCGCCATCCGCAGCGACAGCGTCTCGAGCCCCTGCAGGAACAGGAACGCGTTGAACGGACTCATCGCCGCGCCGAGGTCGCGCAGCGTCTCGGCCCGCAGCTTCATCAGGTAGCCGTAGGTGCCGAAGGTTTCGTGAAACTGCAGCCCGTGATACGCGGGCGACGGATCGGCGACCACGGGAAAGCGGCCGTTGGACCAGTTGAACTCGCCCGAATCGACGACCACGCCGCCGATGCTCGTGCCGTGGCCGCCGATGAACTTGGTCGCCGAGTGGATCACGATGTCGGCGCCCCATTCGATCGGCCGGCAGAGGAACGGCGTCGCGAACGTGTTGTCCACGATCAGCGGAAGCTGGTGATCGTGCGCGATCGCCGCGATCGTCTCGATGTCGAGGACGTTGCCCGCCGGGTTGCCGATCGTTTCGCCGTAGAAGGCCTTCGTGTTCTCGCGGACGGCCGCCTTCCACGCGTCCGGATCGTCGGGATCGACCCACGTCAGGCCCACGTTCATCTTCCGCAGCAGGTGCTTGAACTGGTTGACGGTTCCGCCGTAGAGCGCCGACGAGGAGACGACGTGATCGCCCGGCTGCAGCAGCGTGAAGAGCGCCGCGGCCTGCGCCGCGATCCCGCTCGCGAACGCCACCGCGCCGCACCCGCCTTCGAGGTTCGCCATGCGCTCCTCGAACACGGCCACCGTCGGGTTCATGATGCGCGAGTAGGTATTCCCGTACTCCTGCAGGTTGAAGTACGCCGCCGCCGATTCCGGGTCCTCGAACACGTAGCTCGTCGTCTGATAGATCGGCACCGCGCGCGCGCCGGTGTTCGGGTCGGGGCGCTGCCCCGCGTGCACCTGACGGGTCTCGAATCCGAACTTGCGCGTTTCTTCCATGCTGTTCATTCCTAAACCGTCTGACCCGCGAGGAACCGCTGGATCATCGGCGTCTGTCGTGCTTCCTCCAGCAGGAAGCAGTCGTGCCCGTACGGCGCGTCGATGACGTGAAGCTCGACATCCTTGTCGCAGCGCCCGAAGCGCCTCGGCGAGCTCCTCGGATCCCGACGGCGGATACAGCCAGTCGGAGCTGAACGCGATGAGCAGCGTTCTCGCGCGGACGGTCCTGAGCGCGTCGACCAGGCGTCCGCCTCCGTACTGCCGGGCGAGATCGAAGTAGGTCAACGCCCGCGACGTGTAGAGGTACGTGTTCGCGTCGAACCGCTTGACGAAGGTGTCCGCCTGGTGGCGCAGATAGTTCTCGATTTCGAACTCCGGATCGGTCAGCGTGTAGCGGATGTCGTCCGCGAACTGCAGCCGGCGACCGAACTTGTCGCCGAGCGACGTCGCCGACAGATACGTGATGTGGCCGACCATGCGCGCGACGCCCATCCCCGCCGTTCGGGCGCGCGTCCGGTGCCGTGGTAGTGGCCGCCCTGCCAGTCGGGATCCGCCATGATGGCGTTGCGCGCGATGGCGTTCCAGGCGACGCCTTGAGGCTGCAGCGCATGGGTGCTCGCGATGACCACAATCGCGTCGACCTGATCGGGGTAGGACACCGCCCACTCGAGCGCCTGCATCCCGCCGAGCGAACCGCCCGCGACCGCGGCGAGCCGCGCGGATGCCGATCTCGTCGAGGAACGCCCGCTCCGCGCGGACCATGTCGGCGACGGTAATGACCGGGAAATCCGATCCATACGGTCGGCCCGTCGCCGGGTTCGTGGATGACGGGCCGGTCGTTCCCCGGCACCCGCCCAGGAGGTTGGTGCTGACGACGAAAAATCGATTGGTGTCGAAGGCCTTGTCGGGGCCGATCATGCCGTCCCACCAGCCGAGACCACGGCCGGCTGTTCCGTCCCGATCGTCGGCGCCGAAGCCGTCTCTGGTGCTCTCCGGCGGCGGCGTCGCCGCGTAACCCGCCGCATGCGCGTCGCCGCTGAGCGCATGACAGACGAGAATCACGTTGTCGCGCGCCGGCGACAGCGTTCCGTATGTCTCGTACGCGATCCGGACCGGATGCAGTGTTCGTCCGCAGTCGAGCGTCGAGCGGCGTCGGCAGATCCAGGAACTGCGTCTCGACCGTGCCGACCGAGCCGGCCGCGGTCTGGCGACGCTGAGTGGCCATCGGCGTGATCATAGTCTCTCTTCAACCGGTGCCCATGAGCGGATGTATGATCCGGGGCTTCCGACAACAACGACATGCAAAGAGGGGGATCATCATGGCTATGGCGACCGTCAACAACGGAGTCAACGTGCAGGCGCTGCTCGACGCGCGCGAGGCGCTCAAGGGCGCCCCCGAGGCCGCGAAGTTCACGTGGCGGGCGTCGCTGCAAGTGGCAGAACGGCACGTACAGCAAAGCGAACGTCCACGGTTTCTTCGGGCTCGGCCAGGAGCAAAAGCACAAGACCGAGACGTCGTTCGAGGCGGATCATCCGGAGATCTTCGCGTCCGAGGATCGCGGCATCACGCCCGATCGAGTACGTCCTCGTCGGGCTCGCGAGCTGTCTCACCGCCGGCGTCGCCGCGGTCGCGCAGAACCGCGGCATCCAGCTGCGTTCGGTCGAGTCGACGCTTGAAGGCAAGATGGACATCCGCGGCATTCTCGGCGTCGACAGCGACGTGCGGAACGGCTACGACGACATCAAGGTGACGTTCAAGATTGACGCGGACGCGTCGAAGAAGGACATCGAGGCGCTCGTCGCGCAGTCGCAGAAGCGCTCGGCGGTCTACGACATCATCACCAATCCGACGAACGTCACCGTCGAAGTGGTCTAGCCGTGCATCACGACCGCAACCGTGTGGGGACGAAGCCATCGAACACGTCACCACGGTCGTCATAGGCGCCGGCCATGCCGGCCTGGCGGCGAGCCGATGTCTCTCGGAGCGGTCGATCGACCACGTGGTGCTCGAGCGCGGCGAGGTGGCGAATTCCTGGCGGCGCGAACGCTGGGACTCGCTGCGGCTCCTGACGCCCAACTGGCAGAACCGACTGCCGGGGTACCGGTACGACGGCACGGATCCGGACGGCTATATGGGGATGGGCGAAGTGATCGAGTTCATCTCGCGCTTCGCCGCGGTGTCCGGCGCGCCCGTGCGCACGCACACGGCCGTGACCTCGCTCCGGCAGACCGAAGCGGGCTACCACGTCGCGACGACCAGCGGCGACCTGCGCTGCCGGACCGTCGTGCTGGCGAGCGGCGCCTGCAATGTGCCGAGCGTCCCGGCCGTTCGTCAGGCCGTGCCAGCGTCCGTTCGAAGCGTGACGGCCTTCGACTACCGCAATCCCGATGGACTGCCTGAAGGCGGCGTGCTCGTCGTCGGCGCGTCAGCCACCGGCGTGCAGCTCGCCGACGAAATCCACCGCTCCGGCCGGCCGGTGACGCTCTCGGTCGGCGAGCACGTGCGCATGCCGCGGATGTACCGCGGGCGCGACGTGCTCTGGTGGATGGACGCGTCGGGCGTGTGGACCCAACGCTACGACGAGGTCGACGACCTGACGCGGGCCAGGAGGTTGCCGTCGCCTCAACTCGTCGGCACGCCGGAACGTGCGACGCTGGATCTCAATGCCCTCAGCGCGATCGGCGTCGCGCTCGTGGGTCGCCTCTCCGCGGTGCGCGATGGCCGCGCGCTCTTCTCGGGCGGACTGCGGAATCAGTTCGCGCTCGCCGATCTCAAGCTCGACCGCCTGCTCGATACATTCGACGCATGGGCGCACTCACAAGGTCGCGACCCAGACTTCCCTCCTCCCGAGCGCTTCGAGCCAACCCGCGTGCCGCAGTCGTCACCTCTCACGCTCGACCTGCGGAGTGGAGAGCTTCGGTCGATTGTGTGGGCTACCGGGTTTCGTCCAAACTACGACTGGCTCGACGTGCCGGTCATCGATGAGAAAGGCCACCTGCGGCACGAGGGCGGGGTGGTCGAGGCGCCGGGAATGTACGCCCTGGGGCTGCCCGTCTTGCGGCGGCGCAACTCGACGTTCATTTGCGGCGCCGGAGACGACGCCCGCGACGTCATCGATCACCTCGCCGGCTACCTCGCCGTGCGCAGCCACACCTGATCCGACTTCCCCATGAACGTTGACGCGGTCATCGTCGGAGCTCGCTGTGCGGGAGCGGCGACGGCGCTCCTGCTCGCCCGGGCAGGGGCCCGCGTGCTGCTCGTCGACCGGGGTGCCTACGGCACCGACACGCTCTCGACCCACGCGCTGATGCGAGGCGCCGTGCTGCAGCTGCACCGATGGAATGTGCTGCCCGCCATCGCCGCGGCGGGCACGCCGCCCGTGCACTCCACGACGTTCAGCTATCGCGAGCAGGACGTCGTCGTGCCGATCGAGCCCAAGCACGGCGTGGATGCGTTGTACGCGCCGCGCCGGGCGCTGCTCGACCGGACGCTGGTCGACGCGGCCGCCGACAGCGGTGCAGATGTCAGGCACGGGGTCCGCGTCGACGACATCGTGGTCGATGCGCGCGGGCGGGTGCGGGGAATCACGGCGGTCGACCACGGCACCCGCCTCCGCATCGACGCCGATATCGTCATCGGGGCTGACGGGTTGCACTCGCTCATTGCCGAGCGTGTTCACGCGGCCCCCGTGGTCGAGGGTCGGCACGCCACAGGCGTGCTCTACAGCTACTGGCAGGATTGCCCGGTCGACGGCTACTACTGGAGATTCGGTGCGGGATTAGGCCTGGGTGCCATTCCCACCAACGACGGAGCCACGTGCGTGTTCGTCGCAACACCGGCCGCGCGGATGCGTGCCGAGATCCGCGGGGATGCTGCCTCAACCTACCGCAGACTGATCCGCGAGGCGTCGGCAGCGATCGATACGCTGCTGCTCACAGCCCGCCGGGTCGAGCCGGTGCGCGGGTTCGGCGGACACCCCGGCTTCATAAAGCGCAGCACCGGTGAGGGATGGGCACTGGTCGGCGATGCCGGATACTTCAAGGATCCGCTCACCGCGCACGGCATCACGGACGCCTTGCGCGACGCCGAACTGCTGGCGCGCGCGATGACCACCGGAGGGGCCGCTGCGCTCGACGACTACGAGGCGAGACGCCTCGATCTGTCGCATCGACTGTTCGACATTACCGACCGCATCGCGTCGTGTGCCTGGACCGATGCGGAGGTGCAGGCGTTGCACCGCGCATTCAGTGTCGAGATGTCGCGTGAGGTGCGTGCGCTGGTGGCATTGCAGCCGCTCGTGCGCGCATCAGGGGCCAGCCAGTGGCCCGTTGTCCAACCCCGATCCTGATTGACAGATACGGCCCAGGCCAACAGCTGCTCGGAACGAGGCAGAGGCTACGATGGCAAAGAAGAGATCCTCCGGCAAGCCGCTGACTGGACGCGTGGCCCTCGTCGCCGGAGCGACGCGCGGCGCCGGCCGCGGCATCGCACGGGCGCTCGGGGAAGCCGGCGCGATTGTCTACTGCACCGGTCGAAGCGTCACCGGCAAGCCGTCGCCGTACGGGCGGCCCGAGACCATCAACGAGACCGCGGCGCTGATCAAGGCCGCGGGCGGCACCGCGATCGCCGTGCGCGTCGATCACACGAGCGAGCGCGAGGTCACGGCGCTGTTCCGCCGGATCCTCCGCACCCACCACCGCCTCGACGTCGTCGTCGACAGCGTGGCGGGAGAAGATCCACTGCTGAAGCCGCACGGTTTCCTCTGGCAGGCGGATCTCAGGAACGCCGACGCGATGTTCCGGCAGGGGCTCACCTCGCGCATCATCACGGCGAAGCATGCCGCGCGCGCGATGATGCCAGCGAAGCGCGGCCTGATCGTGGAAGTCACGGAAAACGACATCATCGGAGGCGGTGCAAACCCGATCGCCCATGCCGTCAAGACCGCGCAGAAGGTGCTCCCGCTCCAGTGGGCCACCGAACTGGCGGCGCATGGCATCACCGTCCTCGCCATCACGCCCGGCTTCCTCCGTTCGGAAACCACGCTGCAGCACTTCGGGGTGACTGAAGACACCTGGCGCGAAGCGGGCAGGAAGGATCCAAATTTCCTGGTGTCCGAGTCGCCGCTGTTCGTGGGGCGCGCGATCGCCGCGCTGGTCGCGGATCCCAAGGTGCGGGAACGCACCGGCCTGCTCCTCAGCTCGTGGGAGCTGGCGCGCGAGTACGGCTTCACCGACTACGACGGCCGGCGGCCTGACTGGGGGCGCCACAAGATCGACTTCTCAGTGCTCCCGCCAGAGTGGATCGACCTGTTCCGCACGGGCACCGACCTGGAAATCCAGTGGCTGACGACGCTCGCCGCGCGGGCCAGGAAGTTCCGGGCAAAGGTCCCGTCTTGACCCCTCTGGAAGTTCAACGACCGGTGAGCGTCAACACCCAGGTCCAGACGCCGCATAACCCGTGGGACACCTGCAGGATGTTGTTCAACGTTTCGGCTCTCGTCCGAATGCCCCGGCGACTTTTCTGGATGCGGGCATCGAGCGGTCGGGATATCGCGACTCCGCCTCCTTCTGCGCGATCGATCGGCTGCCGGCCTTGTGCGAGGTATGGCGATCGCGAGTGTCCGTGAGCGGCTGTTCGCCCACACGTCCTGCAGCATCTTCCGGCGCCGGCGAGCCAGTATCGAGTGGCGGATGCTGGCGACGCTCCAGGGCCTCGTCGTCGGCAGACTCCCTGTTGCTGATGCCGCTGCGTGGCGGCCCTGCTAATCGGTCGTGCTCTGGCTCGGCCGCTTCGGTGTGAAGGGCGGCGGACAGCACATCGATGGACGCTTGATGGGCTTCGACGCGACGCGTCAACTCAGCGAGATCAAGATTCTTGAGGTTGCCGGCGCCGGCATAGATGTCGGGCTGCAAGCTGACCAGGTCATCCCAACTGCGCCGTGCGTCGGCGAACGTGTCGAGCAACAGGCGATTCTCTTTCATGGCCGTCCCTCTCTTCTGGCGTCAAATTGAATGCACGTGTGCTAGCCATTTGGCGCGTCGCCTCAAAGCATTGCAACAGTAAGGCCTCCGAGTCAGCCGGACTCGGCACTGCGCCTCGGCCCAGCTGCCCCCGTGCCCTGCCAGGAGACCGAACTGAACGCAAAGTCCACAGCTGCCGCCACTAAATGTCTGACTACCTCAGCGCTGGCGGCTGTTGCTTATGTCGGTTGCGGGGCGGCGCAACCGTCAATACCGACTGACATTCGCATGCCGACCGCGCTCTGGGTGGTGGCCGCATCAGGCCTGATGGAGACAGTCCGGACGTCGACGACGCCTTCTGCAATGTGGGGAGCGCGCTCGGTTCTTCGCGTGCACGAGCCGGATCGTGGTCACGGTCATAGATATCGACTTCTGATGCCGAGGACCATCGCCTTACTCACGCCAGCAGACCATCGAGAAGGATCACGTCGGCGTCCAGGTTGGCGACGGCCGCATACAGACACTGTCCGTCCGGCGACCACGAAATCCGCCGCGCGATGAGGGTCGCGCAATCGCCGAAATCGGTGACCGGCCGCATCGAGCCGTCCTCGGTCGACAGCAGCCACAGGTTGGACGCCGCGCCATCCGCGAGCGGCATCGCCAGCCATCGGCCATCGGGCGAAATGACCGGATGGAACAGAGATGGGAAAAGAGGGACCCGAGAGCGCGAAATGCGCGCCAGGACGATCGACGGCCCATCCTCGGGACTCGCTTTGCACACTTCGAAGTCGCCCATCGCGGCTCTGGCGTAATACAGGGTCTCGCCGTCGTACGACACCGCGGATCCGAAGGGGTTGTCGCCCCGTACCGGCACGATGGTTCCGGTCGCGACGGCAATCTTGCTGATGCGCCAGGGACCATCCAGAGTCGTGAAGTACAGCCACTGCCCGTCACCCGACCAGCACGCATAAAAGCCGTCGTCGAGCAACTGCCGCAGGCCCGCTCCGTCCGAGTTGATCAGCCACAGACTGCTCCGGGGACGGTTGATCAGGAAGGCGATGCGAGGCCCGGCCGACGACCAGACCGGCACACCGAGGGCGACAGCCGGATCGCGCTCGAAGGTAATCTGCCGCATCGTGGTGCCGTCGGTTCTTGCGACCCAGAGATTGGCGTGACCGCCGTTGTCGGACAGATACACGACCTCGCGACCGTCCGAGCTCACGGAGGGTGTCTGCACTTGCCCGGTCTGCTGGGTGATCCGCACAGCATCGCGGACGTTCTCGGCGGGTGCCCGGTCGACAGGAAATCTCCAGATGTCGGATGCGCTGCGAATCCGGGATGCGACCATCCTGCCCGACGTGTCGACGTCCGGTTCGACGTAGGACGCGTCGCCGAAAGTGACTGCCCGATCTCCGGTCCCGTCGCAGGCCACCGTGCGCAGGTTGAAGGTCGGCGGGTACGGCAACGTGCTGCCGGCCGACGATGCGTAGACGAGCCCCGAGCCGTCGGGCAGCCATGAGACGCCTTTCAGAATCGCGCCGCGCGCAAGCTCGCGCAGGGTTCCGCCGGCGGATGACGCGACCTGAAGGCGTTGATCGAAATAGGTCGGCACCGCTCCTCGATCGCCCGGATGGTCGTCCGCCGCTCTCGCGACGGTCGTCACAGACATGCCGTGACCCTGAAACGCGATCCAACGGTCGTCGGGCGACCACCGTGGGCAGCTGTAATCAATCCCGGCGAGCAAAGATGCGACCGTCTCCGAGTGGCTGCCGTCGCGCGAGAGCCACACCAGCCGCGGCCGCTGACCGTCAACCTGAAACAGCGCGAGACGCCGGCCGTCATGACTGACGTCCGCACCGCTGATACTGGATGCGATGGGGCGGGGTGGACCGCCGAGAGCGGAGATTTCCCAGACCGTTCCGGGGTCGCCAGGTGTGCCGGCGGGTGCGTAGTAGAGCAGCGCACTCGAATCGGGCGTCCATCGCGGCTGCTCGTGATCGACATCGTCGCGCGTCACCTGCAACGGGGCGCCGCCAGCAAGCATCCGTATCCAGATGTGGCGCCGGCCGGCGGCACGCGCGACAAACGCCACCATCTTCCCGTCGGGCGAAATCGCGGGCGACTCGTTGATGCCGATGGCATCGGTGAGACGCTCGAAGCGAATACTCCGCGCGGCGACAGACATCGACGCTGGAGCGGCCGACGCCGTCCCTGCCAATGCGTCGTCGACTTCGAGCCGCGCATCAGCGATGTCACGAAGACGTCGTTTCAGGTTCTTGTCGAGGCAGCGCTGCAATAGACGCCTGATGTTGAACGCGAGGTTCGCCGGCAGCAGAATCCACTCGGGCTCCCGGTCGAGCGTGGCGGCCAGCACGTCGCCGACCGTCTCCCCGGCGAACGCGGCGCGGCCGGTCAGCATTTCGTAGAGGACGCAACCGAAGGCCCAGATGTCGGCGCGCTTGTCGACGTTCTTCCCGCGCGCCTGCTCGGGCGACATGTACGCCAGCGTCCCCAGCAGCGCTCCGTTCACCGTCGGCGGCATCACCGTCGGCGAATTTGCAGAAACCGACCCCTGCGAATCAGATGACCAGCCGGGGCCGGCCGATCCGGACACGGCGAGCGACTCACCCGCTTTCGCAAGGCCGAAATCCAACACTTTCACCGTGCCATCAGGCGTAATGATGATGTTCGCGGGCTTCACGTCGCGATGCACGATGCCACGCTGGTGTGCGGCATCCAACGCGTCGGCGATTTGACGGGCGATGGTGAGGGCCTCTGTGATCGATGGAGGGCGAGCTGACAGACGAACCGCCAGCGTCTCGCCTTCAACAAGTTCCAGCACCAGTGCCGTCACGCCGTCGCGTTCTTCAACGCCGAAAATCGCCCCGATGTTCGGATGATTCACCGACGCCAGTACCCGCGCTTCCCGCTCGAATCGCGCCCGCCGTTCGGCGTCCGACGCCAATGACGCCGGCATTATCTTGATGGCGACGTCACGACCGAGCTTGGTGTCGCGGGCGCGATAGACCTCGCCCATGCCACCGGCACCGATGACCGACAGAATCTCGTAGGGTCCGAGCCGAATACCGCGCGTCCAGGACATCGGCTGATGTGAAGACGGCATGATACCGCCCTTGCCTGCCGCTTGTGGTACGACTGTTTCGTCGTCGTGTCTTCGCTTCCGCCGGGGCTACGATTCATCCCTCCGCTGGGCCTAGCGGCACGTGAAGGCGAGACTCTCGAGGAGTGCGCGCGCGTCGACGGCGAGGTACGTGGCATTCACTCAGAAACACACCAGTCGATCGCGACGGTCGTCGATCTTCTTGAAGGGCACGCCCGGGATCTTCTTGAAATCATCCAGCGACTTGCAGGGACCCGAGCCTTGTCCGGTGTGCAATCCACGCCGCCGACTCCTTCCGCAGCAGTCCCACGATGCTCTCGAGCTCGACCGCGGTAGCCGTGTTCAGGTTCAGCGGTCTTGCGCGCCTCCCCTTTGAAGTGCTCGGCCAGGTATTCCAACACCTTCGCAAGCTCCTCGTCCGATCCGTTCGCGCCCAGGTCCGACCATCTTCGCGATCGTGTCCTGCCAGCCTTCGCGCGTCAGCCGCACCGACGCGGCGCGCTCCGGTTCGTGACACGTCACCGCAGACGCGAACGGTCTCGTCCTTGCCAGGCGCGTCCGGCAACTGGACCTGTGCCAGACGCAACCGCGGACATCAGTCCGACGAAGCATCACGATGACGAGCGAGCGCGGCGAACATGGGTCAGTACCGCTTCAACCAGATGTTCCTGAACTCGACCTTCATCGGCTCGCCGACGTGAATCTGGAAGCCGAGCAGTCCCTTCAACGCGCGCGCCTTGGTGTCGTCGTCCACGAGCGTGCTGGTGACGTGACCGTTCAGGATCTCGGTGATCATGTTGCCGCGTGCGATGACGTGCGCCTGGTTCCAGTCGTTCACCTTGATGATCTTCAGCAGCTCGTCGTCTGCTTCGCTGCAGCGCGCCGACGACTCTCGGACCGCCGCCGTCGGGAATGTAGGTGAACTGGCCGCGCATGGCGAGAAAACCGCGCCCGCGCTCCTCGTAGATCTGTCCGGTGAACCGGTTCGCGGCGTCGATGTCGCACTGGTACCCCTTCAGCACCCAGTTGCCCGCGATCGCGCCGCGCCCCTGCTGCGTGCCCGCTGGCAGATGGACGCTGCGGATCTGAATGCCGCTGTTGGTGGCATCGATGCGGTACTCGACCTTCAGCTCGAAGTCGGCCGGCTCGCCGCCGCGCCAGATGATGAAGCTGTTTTCCTTCAGCGGGTTCTCGGCCGTGGTCTGACCGACGATCGCGCCACCCTCGACGCGCCAGAACTTCGAATCGCCGTCCCAGCCCTTCAGGCGTCGATCCGTCGAAGATCGACGACAAACCCCGTGTGATCCTCGAATGGAAGCGGCTGCGGACCGCGAGGCGCCCCGCGGCCGCGGCCCGCCTGCTGTGCCGGCCAGCGCGCGCCGGCGAGCGCAAGCCGTCAGCAAGCACCGACGACGATCGCCGTGCGTGTTCCGCGTCATCATGTCTGCGACCTTCTCCCACTGCCTGGACTTCGCCGACGCCAGCACCGCGTCGGTGACGCGATCTGTCGCGAGCCCGTCGCGGAATGTCGGCGACGGGCTCTTGCCCTTCGCCGCGGCCTGCACGAACTCCATGAACTGATGCGTGAACGTGTGCTCGTAGCCAATCTGCAGGCCGGGCACCCACCAGTGCTTCATGTACGGCTGATCGCCGTCGGTGACGTGGATGTTGCGCCAGCCGCGCACGCGTCCCTCGTCGCGGTGATCGAAGTACTGGATCCGATGCAGATCGTGAAGATCCCAGAACGCGGACGCGTGCTCGCCGTTGATCTCGAGCGTGTAGAGCGCCTTGTGCCCGCGCGCATACCGCGTGGCCTCGAACGTCGCGAGCGATCCGTTCTCGAAGCGGGCCAGAAACGCGCTCGCGTCGTCGATCCCGACCGGCTCCACCTTGCCGGTGAGGTTGTGCTTGCGCTCCTTGATGAACGTCTCCGTCATCGCGCTCACTTCCGCGATCGGACCGTTCAGCCACATCGCCGTGTCGATGTTGTGCGCCAGCAGATCGCCGGTGACGCCGCTGCCCGCCACCGACGACGTCGAGCCGCCACAGTCCTTCGCCGCCCTGCGGCAGGTCGCGCGAGATCGTCCAGTCCTGCAGGAACTTCGCGCGATAGTGAAAGATGCGTCCGAACTTCTTCTCGTCGACGAGCTGCCGGATCATCGTGACCGCGGGCACGAAGCGGTAGTTGTACCAGACGCTGTTCGGCACGCCCGCCTGCCTCGACCGCGGCCACCATCTCGGACGCTTCCTTCGCGTTGCGCCCGAGCGGCTTCTCGCACATCACCATCTTGCCGGCCTTCGCGGCCGCGATGGCGATCGCGTGGTGCGTGTCGTTGGGGCTGGCGATGTCGATCAGATCGATGTCCGGGCGCGCCACGAGATCGCGCCAGTCGGTGTGATACGACTCGTAGCCCCAGTTCTCGCGCGAACGCCTTGACGCGTTCCGCGTTTCGCGCGGCGACCGCCTTGAGCACGGGCTTCCACGGCAGGTCGAAGAACATCGGCGCCTGCCGGAACGCGTTCGAGTGCGTCCGCCCCATGAAGCCGTACCCGACGAGACCGATGTTGAGACGCCTCTTCATCGGTCAGTCCCAGCCATGCGCGTCGCGGACCGCCGTCATCACTCCCAGCACGTCGTTCCACGTCTGCTGTTCGGTCATGACGGCGTTCGGAAACATGCAGCCGTCCCAGCAGATGTGATCGAGCTTGCGCTCCACGCGCCCGTCGTCGTCCCGCAGCCAGAACCCCGCGTGCCGGACGATGTCGAGCTTGCCGTTCGGATCGTGCGGCAGGCAGTGACGGCCGGTCTTGTCGTGCGAACCGGATCCCTTCACCGTCCCGTCGTTCTGCGCGACGTGGAAATCGATCGTCCACGGCCGCAGCGCGCGCGTCATCTTCTTCAGCCCGTCGTCGAGCGCACCGCGATCCGACCAGTCGAAGTTCTCCGGCAGGATCCGATCGTCGGGCGCGTTGTAGCCCATCGTGAAGAGCAGCGTGTGCGCCATGTCCGCCTGGAAGCCGACGACGCCGGGGCGGTCGACCGCTTCGAGCAGCTCGACGTTGCGCGTCACGCTGTGCATGCCGCCCCAGCAGATCTCTCCTTCGGCTGCCAGCCGCTCGCCGTAGTCCTCGGCGATGTCCGCCGCCTGCCGGAACGTCTCGGCGATCTTCTTCGTGTTGCCGGCCGGATCCGCCGCCCAGTCCGCCGGGCCGGCGGCGGAGTCGATCCGGACGATGCCGTAGCGGCGGATGCCGAGGTCCTTCAGCTTCTTCCCGATCGCGCAGGCCTTGCGGACCTGGGTCAGAAACGCGCCAGCGATCGCCGTTGCTGCCCATGGCCGACCCGCCGCCGGTCGGCGGCCAGACCGGCGCGACGAGCGATCCGACCACCAGCCCTTTCGAGCCGATCTTCTCGGCGAGCCGCTTCAGGTCGTCGTCGGACGAATCGATGCTGACGTGGGGATCGAACAGAAACAGATCGACGCCGTCGAACCGGGTGCCGTTCACCCGTGCGGCGGCCGTCAGGTTCAGCATCGTGTCGAGATCGATCGGCGGCTCGGCGCCTGGTCCACCCTTGCCGACCAGGCCGGGCCACATCGCGTTGTGCAAGGCGGGGAACTTGTGATGAGAAGCCATGCGTTATCTTCCAGGCGCCTCGGGATTTCCGGGCCCAAAGTGTTTGAGGATGACGAGCGGATCGCTCTCGCTGCGGTTCTCGATCGCGCACGCCCGCCGCGGCCGCCTCGGCCGTCACGAAGAGCTCGTCCTCCGTCATCTGTCCGAATCGAATCATCGCGGGCGTCGAGACCTGACATGCCGCCGAACGTGCCGTGGCCCTGCGTCAGGATCAGTCCGTACGCGCCGGCGTCCTTGATCGTCACCGTGCGCTTCGGCAGCACGGTCAGCTCCTTCGCGGAGTACCAGCGCGTCCCATACGTCACCCACTGCTCGCGGTACCCCTCGGGTTCCGTCTCGGCGAACGGCTTCACGGGCTTGGGCCAGTAGCGGTTGCTCTCGCCGAACCGCGGGTTCACGTTCGCGTCCCAGTCCAGCATCTCGATGATGTAGTCGAGATCCTGCTGCCGGTCCGGCGGCACGTCCTTCACGAGCAGTTCCCACGGCGTGATGCGGCCTTCGACCTCCGACTGGAACATCGCGAACACGTCGCTGTTCACCTGCGGCTCGTAGGTCAGCAGCGATCCCGGCGCGTGCAGGATGCCGGGATCGATCTGCCAGCCGCTGCCGCGCTCCAGACGATACGCGCGCGACAAGTACGGTGATGCCGTTGTCGCCCTTGTTCCAGTTCTCGAGGCAGCGACGCACCTGGTCCTTCGTCGTGCCGGGCTCGAGCCCCATGAAGGTGTACGGATAGTTGTTGTCGGTCGGGTTGTACTGCGGCGGAAAGTAGTACGCCTCGGGCTTGCCGCGGCGGCCGACCTTCTGCGCGTGCTCGTCGCGCTGGTGCATGTGATGCGGGATCGGCCCCATGTTGTCGAAGAACTTGCAGAGCAGGTTCCAGCCCTTCTCGCGCTCCATCGTTGCCGTGCCGAGCAGCAGATCGCCGGCCGCGTCGACGGCGGCCTTCAGCAGCAGACGCTGACCGTCCGGCAGACGCACGTAGCTCAGGCCCTCGTCCGCCGGCGTCCCCGGTCCGTTGTCCGCATTCGTCGTGGACGAAAACCACCGCTCGTTGATCCCGCCGCGGTGCGCGCCGTAGGCGTACAGGTCGTCCGGATGCAGCCGCAGGCGACGCCCCGGATGCATGAACGATCGCGGCACCCAGCACGGCTCGAGGCGAAGCACGCCGCCGCCGCGGTCGATGACGTCCCGGATCTGCGAGCGGTCGATCATGATCGGTGTGCCTGCTCAGTGTTCCAGCGGAATGCCGAACGCATACAGGTGATTGTCGTAGGTCACGAGATACACCTGACCACCGCCGGCGGAGAGTCCGCCGCGCGCGAACGACGTGATCCTCGTTCCGCTGCTCCACATCGTCTTGCCCGTCGCGGCGTCGAGCACGTACAGGACGGCCGGCACGGACCTCTGCGCGCGCTGCGCGGCCGACAGCGACGCCGGCGCGCCGCGATATTCACCGCTCGAGACCGCGATGACCATGCCGTTCACGACAATCGGCGCGAGCGGCGACGTCAGATCCCGCGACTGCCAGCCCGGCACGAGCGACAACTTTCCGCCCTCGTCCACCAGCTTGAACGCCACGACGCGTCCGGTCGGCGCGGGGCCGTTCGGCGCGAACTTCACGTCGCCCGTCGTGCCCGATGCCGTCGCGAGGATCCAGCGGCTGCCCTCGTCTTCAAACGTCGCGAGCGCCGTTCCGGCGCCGGGAGCCGTGAACTTCGCCGTCACGGCGAGCGGCGTCTTGTGATCGCTGCCGCCAAGCGATGCCGCGTCGAGCAGGTACAGGCGTCCATCGTTCGCCGTCACCGCGATCAGATCCTTGTCCTTGTGGCGAACGACGATCGGCGTCGCGTTGAAGTCGGCGCCGGGCGCGGTGAACCAGTCCTTCGGCGTCAGCGTGTCGCGATCGAGGGCGACGATCGAGTCGGAGTGCGCCGCCTTCCGGGCCGATCCGAGCGCGACGTAGATCGTGCCGTCGGTGCCGAACGCGAGCCCGGACTGCCCGGCGATCTCCGCGCCGCCCGTCTTCCAGGAGACGGTCTTCCGTTCGCCGGCCGGCACCGTGAGATCCATCGCCCACAGCGCATTCGGCGCCGCCCCGCACTCGCCGGAGGTCGTGGTGTAGACGACGCCATCGACCCAGATGAGCGCCGACGGTTTCGTGTCGGGCGGAAGGAACGGCACCGGCGGCTCCATGTGGCCGCCGTTGCTGACATAGAGGGTGTGGATGTAGCCGTCGCCGCCGACGGCGAACAGCGGATCGACGCCGCCGAAGCCAATCGGCGCGGGACCACGGCCACGTCCCTGCGCGCCAGCCGGAACGGCGGCGCTGCACCGGCCGGCGGCGCCTGCACCGCGCTCGTCGGATGTGGCGGCGCCTGGCTCAGGACCGCCGCGCCTCTTCCCGGTTCGCCCACGGCGCTTCCATTTCGAACGCCGCCGCGGCCACCTCCGCCGCCACCACCGGGCGCAGCCGGCGCGAGCACCGTGCGCCGGCTCGGCATCGCGATCAGACCGCCCGGACAGTCCACCGAGCTCGGTGGCTGGCCGCCGGTCGCCGCCGTGTAATTGAGGACCGTCGTCCAGTACGGGCGCGCGAGGTCGGTGTCGATCGAGAACACGCGATCGTCGCTGCCGCCGAAGAACGCCAGGCTCTTGAAGCCGCGGTAGCCGATCAGAGCGATCGAGCAGCACCGGCGGCGTCAACGAGTTCAGCTGACGGCTGGCGTTCTCGATCTTCATTTTCCAGAGGAACGCGAACTCGCCCTTCTGCACGGCCTCCTTCGTGAGCCGTGCGTCGGCGCGCAGCCACCCGCTGCGCTGCGCGTCGAACCCGCTCGTCGTCCACTCGCCGCCGCCGCGCCCCTGCGCATGCCCGACTCCGCTCAAGGCGAGCAGCAGACGCGGAGAGCGACACCAGAATGCCGGCACGCACCAGTCGCTGGAATTGCGTCCGGCGCATGGCTACTTCGTCCCAGCCGTCGGCGTTGACGCCGAAGCAATACATCGTGCCGTCGTAGGTCCCGAGATAGACACGGCCGTTGGCGACCGCGAGGCTGCTGAAGTGGCTGAACGACGTGATCTGATCGCCGCTCGACCACAACTCGGCGCCGGTCAACGCGTCGAGCGCGTAGAGCGTCGCGTGCCCCGAACGCGCGATCCGATTCGGCGACGTGTTGTACGACAAGCCCGCCGTCGAACGTCGCCTGCGTCGCGTCCTCGCCGTTCCCGTACGCGAAGACGACACCGTTGGCGATCACGACCGGATCGGCCTGCCACATGTTGCGCGAGAGCCAGGCCGGCGTGAGCTGCAGCTTGCCACCCTTCTCTTCCAGCTTGAAGGCGGCGACCGCTCCCTGCACGACCTGCCCGTGCTCGATCGGCGCGGTGAATGCCGAGTGCTTCGGGCCCCAGAAGGGCACGAGGATCCAGCGCGTGCCGTTCGACTCCTCCCACGTCGCGAGCGCGCCCCACACGCCTGCCGCCGGCGAACTGCACTTCCTCGTTGCAGATGAGCGGCGTCCTGTAGACGGGCGTCCGATGGTCTTCCCCGCCGAGGCTGCTCGTGTCGAGCAGCCAGACGCGGCACTCCTTGCTGGTGTGCACGGTGTATTCCTTCCCCTTGAACTCGAACACGGGACCGGTGGCGTTCATGTCGAGGTCGCGCTTGCGCAGCCAATACGCGTTCGATGGCGCATACCAGTCGGTCATCTCGAGCGCCTTGGTCTGCGGGTTCTGCTTCACCGCGATGATCGCCTGCCCGAAGATCTGCCGCTCCGGGTAGTAGTCGCCATCGCCGCTGCCGGCGTACACGCTGCCGTCCTTGCCGATCGACGGCCCGAGCCGCGGCCACAGCCCGCCGCTGCCCGGATTGAAGCTGCCGACCTTCTTCGTCGCCAGGTCGTACCCGTAGAACTGGTTCGGCGTGCCGCCGCAGCCCTGCGCGGTGGTCGTGTACAGCACGTTGTTGTGGATGTTCAGCGCGTACGGTTTGCCGTTGGCGGGGAGAAACGGCTCGGCGCGGCGCGATCTCCTCGCCGGTTGCCGGATCCACCGTGCGGAGCCGTCCGTCCCACGAGATCGCGTAGACGATGTACTTGCCAGGCGTCTCCGTCGGCACGGCAATCGGCGTGGCGGTCTGCCCGCCGGGACAGAGCGGGCCGCCGTCCGCGGCCGGTGTCGATCGAAGGTGCTGTCGAAATGCCGCTTCCAGATCTGCGTCCCCTTCTCGACGTCGATGCCGTAGATGTTGTCGGAGATGCCTGCGACGATGGCGATCTCGCGCGCGCCCGCCCGCCACCTGCAGGTCGCCGATGATCAGCGGCGCAAACAGGTTGTGCATCTGCGCGGGGCTGGTTGTCCAGCTTCAGTTTCCAGATCAGCGTCATGTCCTTGACCGTCGCCGGACTGATCAGGGTCTCGTGGCGCTGCCACGACGTGCGCTGCGGGTCGCCGCCATCGGTCAGCCAATTCGCGCGGCGTCCGGTCTGCGCGTGCGGGCCGCTGTCCCAGCGCGGCACGCCAGGCAGATCGCGCCGACGACGACGAGAACGAGTCGCTGCATGACATCTCCTCGAACCGCTCACTTCGCACGCGCTGTCTTGCCGACATATGCACACGTTCGGTCGAGCCGGGCGTCAGAAAACTCAGGCGCGCCCCGAGCTGAATGCGCCGTGCGCTCAACGTGGCCCCCGTCAGCCGTGCCGAAGACCGTCGGATTGGTCAACGCCCCGGTCGCGTAGTCGAAGTTCGCGTTGGTATTGACCGCTGTCCATTGATCCGAGTTGAACGCGTTGTACAGCTCAACCCGGAACTGGAGCCGTCGGGCGCCGCCCAGCGGGACGTTCTTGAAGAGCGAGATGTCCCAGTTCGTGTATCCCGGCCCCAGGTATTCGTCGTTCAGCGCGGTGCCGAGGCGGAACTGATCGAGGGTGGCGCGCACGCACTCGGTTCGGAATTGATGCTCGAACGTTCGCTCTCCGCGCGGCAGATTCGGATCGCACGTGAACACGACCCGGCTCGGTCCCGGAGCGCCTGCGGGCGTGACCGGGGCGTTTATCGCCCCAGTGCCGGACAAGCGCGCCCGTCGGCACGTTGCTATACGAGTAGGTGATCGCCCCGTATGTGCCGGTCGTGAACGTCGTCACACCGGAGACCTGCCAGTTGTCGAAGATCGCCTTGGCTAGGACGTGGTTCCACTTCCGGCTCAGGTCTGGGATCTCGTAGCTGTAGTTGAACACGAGCACGTGGGGCCGCCGCCCGGCCGACGTGTAGTTCCTCGCCCGATTGTCCGGCACGAACGGATCGATGGCGACCAGAGCTCTTGTTCACGAGCTGGTAGGTGTAGGCGGCGCCGAATGAGAGACCGTCCGCCGAGCGTCGGCGGTTCACCGCGAACTGCAGCGAGTGATAGTCGGAGTAGCCGGTGAATTCGCGCTGCGTGATCGTGCCGTAGCCCACGTACGGGCCGCAGCAAATCGTCGGCCAGCGGCTGTGCCTGGCCGCCCGCGACGTTGGTCGGATCGAGGCTCGAGGCCTGATAGGTGTAGCCGTACGGCCGGCCGTTGAGGGGACGGTTGATGACCTGATTGCGCGCGGCGTTGCCGACGTATGCGACATCGGCGAGGAGGTTGACGCCGACTTCGCGCTGCACACCCAGGCTCCAGTTGTAGACGATCGGCGGCGTGAACTCGTTGATCCGCCGGACGTTGCTCGGCGTCGCCGTGAGCGGACTCGCGAGCAGATCCTTGATGGTCGTGTAATTGGTGACGTAGGTGTTGAGGAGCGGCTGCAGCTCGATCAGGTCGAGGATGTTGTCGTCGTTGTAGCGATCGTAGAAGACGCCGGCGCCACCGCGAACGGCGGTCTTGCCGTCGCCCGTGACATCCCACGCGAAGCCGAGACGCGGCGCCACTCTGAATGGCGACTGCTGCTGTGGCGTGCCGTCGTACACCTGCATGCCGTTGTTGAAGTCGCCGGAACTCGAGCACCAGACGACCGACGTACACGACCGGCAGGATCTCACCGGTCAGCGGGTTGACGGCGCGCCGCCCTCCGCCGTCGTGATCGGCCGATACAGGAGCGGCGCTGCCGAGCCCGCGAAGTTCGCTGGCTCGAACTGCGCCACCTTGTCCCCGTGGCTCTCGGTCGGGGTCATGAAGTAGAAGCGCACGCCGGCATCGAGCGTGACATTTCTCGTTCACGCGCCAGTTGTCCTGCGCGTACCACTCCGTGATCAGAAACCGTGCCGTGAGCGGACGGGTGGCCATTCGATTCCGTGTACTGCGAGACGGCTCCGAGCAGCGCGTTGGCGAGTCCGACGTTGGTATTCAGCGCGTTGGCGGCGTCGTTGTTGAAGCTGAGATTACCGTTGAAGCTCGACGTCCGCGCCGCCGGCCGGGTCGTGTGCTCGACGAACAGCCCCGTCTTCAGCGTGTGCGCGCCCTTCAACTTCGTGAGGTTGCCCGACACGTTGAACAGCGTGTTGTAGCCGAAGAACGGAAACCGCTGCTCGATGCCGAACGACGCGATCGTTCCCGGAGGACCGCCGGTGAACGTCGCCTGCGGCAGCAGGAATGCAGGGTTCGCCTGCGGGAAGAACTGCGGGAGGCCTGGCAGCACCTTCGCGGCGGTCGTTGGCGTCGAGCGCCGCCTGGTCGAACGGGCTCGTGTATTGATGCGCCCAGTTCACGCCAATCGTGAATTCCGCGAACGTGGTCGGGTTGAACGTGTGCAGCAGCGTGTTGACGTAGCTGACCGTGTCGATCTCGTACTTCGTCGCCATCTGCGGCCAGCCGCCGGTCGAACCGAGCAGCGACACGCCTCCGGAGCGCTTCTCGTAGCCCCACTGCAGGCGTCCGTACATGGTCGTCTTCGGCGCGACGTTCCAGTCGATGCGAAGGACCTGATCGTCGCGCGGCCAATCCTGCGCCGTCTGGAACACATAGTTGTACTGGTTCGTGCCGGTCGGATCCGTCGCATTCGGCTGCGGGAACAGGTTGAGGAGCGCCCGCCCGACGGGATCGATGCGATCGAGCGGAATCACGTTGCCCGGGAAGCAGGCGGGGCCGCCGGTCGTCGCGCTGCAGTTGCCCGGCCGCAGCGGATCGCGGATGTTGACGAGACGTCCCTGGCTGTCGAATGTTTGAGAGAAGTCTCCTCGACGCTCGCGCTCAGTCGGCATCCGTCGCTGATTCAAGTTCCCGGGATCGGTGCGGGCGAGCCGATCCTGCGAGAAGAAGAAGAACAGTTTGTTGCGTCCGCGGTTGAACCCGGTGCCGGGAATGAGCAGCGGGCCGCCGAGCGTCCACGCGCCGTTATCGAACGTGTACGGCGCCGCGTCGCACTGCGCCGTTTGACCCGACGTCGCATTGCTCGCGGCGCAGGAATTCGTTGCTGTTGAACGCTTTGTCGCGCTTGTAATACGCCGCCGTCCCGTGGAAGTCCTTCGACCCGCTGCGCGTGACGACGGTGATCGTGGCGCCCGAGCTGCGGCCGTACTCGGCCTGGAAGTTCGACGTCTGGACTTTGATTTCCGCGATCGAATCGAGCGCCGGGGCGGCGAAATTGCCGCCGTTCTGGCCGGTGTCCTTGTTCGTGACGCCGTCGTAGGAGAAGTTGAACGAGGTGCGGCCGTTGATGGACAGGTTGTTCATGTTCTCCCAGCCCGGCGCCTCACGGTTCCTGCGTGTCGATGACGCCGGGCAGCAGCTTCAGATAGCCCGCGAAGTCGCGCCCCTTCAGCGCCAGGTCCTCCATCTGCTGCCGCGCGATGACGCCCGACCGCGCGCCGGTGGCGGTCTGGACGAGGGGCGACTCGCCCGTGACCAGCACGGTTTCTTCGAGCCCGCCGACGTGCCAGCGTAATCGTCCGCAGCGCCACGCGATCGGTCGCTGACAGCACGATGCCTTTCTGTTCGTAGGTCTTGAACCCGGTGATTTCGACTTTCAGGTCGTAGGTCCCGGCGAGCAGGTCGGGAAACAGGAATGCGCCGTTCGACTCAGTCACCGTCTCGCGCGTCGTCGCGGTGCCTGCGTTCGTGATGGTGACCGTGACGCCGGGCATGACGTCACCACCCGAGTCGACAACGGTGCCCGAGATCTGACCGGTGAGGCCCTGCGCCGATAGCCGTCGGCGCGGTTCCCATCACGAGAAGAACGGCGACGACGGTCCTGTACAGCCAGCGTGTCACAGGATCCTCCTTGTGAAGCGAATCCTCGACCTCGCTAGGATTTCGATCTAGGAGAAACGTGTCAGAGATTGGTAGAAACGACCCGGATCCAGCCGTTCGTCCAGCGGCGGTGCCGGCGAAAAAGACCAGCGTGGCAACTCGCCTCGCCGGCCGGCAGCCCGAGTCGGGCAACCGGCCGGCGACGAACTACCAGCTGACGCGCAAGCCGAGCTGCGTATTTCGGCCATCGCCCGCCGTCGAAATGACGCCGGCCGTCACGTTCGAGATGTTCCCGTCGGGCGGAGCGAAGTTCGCGTGGTTGAGGAGGTTGAAGATCTCGGCGCGAAGCTCCATCCGCGCGTGGCCCACCGGGAACCGCTTGATGACCGAGAAATTCACGAGCTGTGTGCCGGGGCCACGGAGCGTATTGCGCCCCGCCGTACCCTGCGTGCCCGCGGGCGCGACCGAGTACGCGGCCTTGTCGAACCACCGGGTGGGCGTCGGGTTGTCGAGGGCGCCGAAGTTGCCCGGCGTGACGAGATTGACGCGGTTGGGCACGAAGTTTCCGCACTGGCAGACGTTCGTCGACGACACCGTGAAGGGAAAGCCACTCGATGCGACGACGATCCCCTGCACTCCCCACCCGCTCAGCACCGCCGCCGCCGCTCCGCCGCCCGATAACCATCGTTTGCCCGCGCCGAACGGCAGCTCGTACCCCACGCTGAACGCGCTCCGGTGGCGCTGGTCGTAGCGCGAATAGCCGTAGTCCGCGTCGAGGTCCCACGCGAACGCGGTGTCGTTCGCCTCGATCTCC
Organism: uncultured Acidobacteriota bacterium; assembly: GCA_963770995.1. Lineage (GTDB taxonomy): Bacteria > Acidobacteriota > Vicinamibacteria > Vicinamibacterales > CAVVIG01 > CAVSWN01. Next base: position 827,182 of record CAVYRS010000002.1, read on the forward strand.
CCCGACCCGATATCCCGGTTCCGGGCGAGCTGGTAGTTCGCGTTGAGCCACAGTCCGGCCGCGTATCGCTTTTCGAGGCGGACCGAAATCGCCCGGAAGTCGGCGTGGCCGGCATCCGACGAATAGAGAATCGCCGACTGAAACGCCGGATAGGGGACGCGCGTCTGGATCGGCGTCGTTCCGGGTCGGGCCTGATTGACATTGAACCGCTTGTGCTCGTTCCGGCTCTCGCTCCCCGTGTACGCGACCTCGAGAAGATAGTTGCCGCCGAAGCTGCGCTGAAGGTTGACGTTCCACTGCAGGATGTACGCCGTTCGATTGTCCGGATCAATCGAGAACGGTGCCGGGAACTCCGGGATGTTGTTGAGATCCGGGAACAGATTGTCGGCGAGCAGCGGACCGGACGTGAGATTCGGCTGCAGCGAGTACATCCCGTAGAACGGCGGCACGAGTCGCGTGAACTGCAGCTCGTTGAGGTTCAGGTTGTCGTAGTAGGTGCCAAAGCCGCTGCGCAGCACCGTGCGTTCCGTGAGGTTGTAGACGACTCCGACGCGTGGCCCCCAGTTGTTCAGATCCTTCTTCACGATGCCGGCAGGAAACGCATCGGCCTGAGGGTTGACGAGCGGCACCAGCTGCGCCGGAAGATTGGTGGGCACGACGTGATAAGCAATCTTGCCGGTGGCAGGATCGAACACTCCCTCCTGATTGTCGCGCTCGTGCCAGGGGGCCAGATATTCCCAACGCAGGCCGGCCTGCAGCGTGAGGCGTGGCGACACCTGCCACACGTCGTCGATGAACGGCGAGATGGTCGGTGAGGTGTAATTCGACCGGGAATTGCCGAAGGCACCGGTGCAAATGGAACAGTACCCGAGCAGAAAATCCGCGGTCGCGTTGCCCGAGAACAGGCCGTTGAAAGTGAACCCGCCGCGCGGCGGAACCTCCGTCAGATGCTGGAATCGTCTGTACTGCGCCTGAATGCCGAACCGGACGTTGTGACGTCCCTTCACCCAGCTCGTGGCGTTCGAGACGCTGAAGATTTTCTCGGTCGCGCCCTGCGTGATGCCACCCTCGCCGTTGCCGGTGAACCCCGAGATCGTGAAGCCCGGACGACCGTAATCGATCGGGTCGGTCCCGCCGGCGAGATTGCGGAGACCGATGTCCCCGACCCAATTCCTCCCGTCCAGGCTGATGGGCGACGTGACGTGGTACGCGTAGTTGTAGCCGAACCGGGTCTCGTTGACCAGGCTCGATGACATGACCCAGGTCTCGCCGATCGCCAGGTTCCGGCCCTGCTGCGGAAGGTTCGTGTACGAGAAGACCGACGGATTCAGCTGTGAGCCGTCGTACCACATGAAGCGCTCGAACAGGTTGTGCCGGCTGTTGAGGACTTGATCGCTGCGGATGGTGGCCGTGTCGGCATCGTCGGTGAAATTCTTGTTGATGTTGTAGTTGTTGGCCCCCGCGGCATTCGGGGTGGGAATGGTCGGCGCCAGCGTCCGCGCGAACTTCGAGAAGCGCGACGCCGGAACGATGTTCCCCGGGAACGGCTGCCGGGTCAGCGGATCGATGATCGGTGTCGAGAGTCTCGAGAAGTCGCCGGTCAGGAGAACCGGGTCCGGCACGGCGGCAAGAAACGGCAGGCCCTTGGTCGTTCTGAGCCCCTCGTATGAGCCGAAGGCGAAGATGCGGTCCCGCTGCAGCGGGCCACCGAACGTGCCGCCGAACTGATTCCGTTTGAGCTCGGGCTTGGTCGCGGCGAAATAGTTCTTCGCGTCGAACGTGTCGCTCCTGAAGAACTCGGACATCGATCCCGTGAATCGATTCGTCCCCGACTTGGTGACGATCGACACGACCGCGTGTCCCTGGCCGTACTCGGTGGAGAAGGAATTGCGGAGCACGGTCACTTCCTGAACGGCATCAATCGGCGGCGCCAGCGACAGATTGTTGAAGCGCAGCGACCGGACGTAGACGCCGTCCACGGTGTAATTCGTCGAGCTGTCACGGCCGCCCTCGATCGTCACGTACTGGTTCCGGCTGCTGCCCGCCGCGCCGAACTGCGTCCCGCGATTGAAGGCCTGCGGTGTCACGCCCGCCGACAGCGCGGCGAGCGACAGGAGCGTCCGCCCGTTGATCGGCACGTCTTCGATCTGCTTGCGGGAGATGGTCTGGCTGACCACCGCGCTGTCGGTCTGGATGAGTGGAGACTCGCCAACCACGGTGATGGTTTCGGCGACGCTCGCCGGCGCGAGCGTAATCGTCGGCCGCGCGATCTCGCCATTGCGCACCGTGAACGTCGTCAACTCCGCGGTCTGAAATCCGGAGATCTCGACCCGAATGCGATAGGTCGCCGGCGGGAGGCCGGGCACCGCGAATCGTCCTTCCAGATCCGTGGTGACGACGCGCTGGGCGTTGGTTCCGCTGTGGACGACCGTAACGGTGGCGCCAGGGATGCCAGCTTTGCTCGAGTCCAGCACCTGACCCACGATCCCCGACGAGGCCGACTCCTGGGCGTCAACGACGGGGGCGCACAGGCAGAACGCGATCAGCAGAAGCACCAGACCGGATAGCCATCGAGGCATAACGGAGACCCTCCTTGCTCGGCGTATCCTCGGCCCGGCTCGGGTTCCGATCTAGGAGAAACGTGTCAGGGACTGGTAGAAACGATCGAGATCCAGCCGCTTGTCTAGGAGCGTGTCCGAATAATGAGAGACACGCTCCTAGTAGGCCGGCTTCGCCGGCAAGAACCTTACAACGCTGAGGATTTCGCGCGCGGAGCGCGCCTACTAGGAGTTCGTTCAGGCATTACTCGGGCGAACTCCTAGTGGCGGTGCCGGCGGCGGTAGCTGCGGGGTGTTTCGCCCATGATGCGGCGGAACTCCTTGGTGAAATGACTCTGGTCCGAGAATCCGCACTCGGAGGCCACGGCAGCGATCGGCCGCCGCGAGAATACCAGGGCGTGACAACTCATCCGCACCCGGAGCTGCCGCACGTACGTGTGTGGCGTACACAGGTACGTATCCCTGAACTGGCGATGAAACGAACCCAGTGAGAGTCTGCAGGTCCCGGCCATCGCCCGGATGCTGACCGGCTCGTGATAGTGCTCCTTGATGAATGCCATCGCCGGGGCCAGGCGCGACTCCGTCCAGATTTTCGATCCCTCCTGTGCCGCCAATGTGGCCACGCCCGCGGTTCCGACGATTCGGCCGCTCGAGTTCCGCACCGGCAGCTTCGACGTGACGATCCAACGCGGCGTGTGGTTGAACACGATCATCTCCACACGCGACGTGATCGGCCGGCCGCGCAGGACCTGCGCGTCATCCATCTGATACTGATTGGCGAGGTAGGGCTCGAACAGATCGAAATCGGTACGGCCGATGATTTGGTCGCGGCCCGACCGGCCGATGTGCAGCAGTAACGTCGTGTTCACCCACCGGAAGATCCCCTTCTTGTCCTTGATCCAGAACAAGACGTCCTTGAGATAGTCGAACAACTCAAGAACTGGATCCGTGCGGGCGCCGAGCGACCGCGCCGCCGCTTCGAGTGTCGTTTCGGCCACGGAGGAACCTTTTTCGAGGTCGGGCTACCTTGCCACGCTGGAGCGCAAGAGTATTGTCAAAAAGGATCGAACGGTGTGAGGTTTTTACCAAAACGGGTATCGTGTGCCGGTGTTTCGCGACCGGCCCTTCGACTTCGCTCAGGGCAGACCCTTCGACTTCGCTCAGGGCAGGCGTGCGACCTCGATCGAGAACGACGCGCTGCGCGTCACGGTCCTTCACGAGGGGGGCCACATCGCGGAGATTCTGGACAAGCGAACCGGTATCAATCCATTGTGGATCCCGCCGTGGCCGTCCATCGAGCCGTCGGCGTACGACGCGACGCGCCATCCGGAGTACGGCGGCGGCGCGGACGCATCACTGCTCGCCGGCATCATGGGCCACAATTTGTGTCTCGACATCTTCGGCGGTCTCTCGATCGACGAAGCCGCCGCCGGCCTCCCGGTGCACGGAGAGGTGTCCACTGCCCGGTTCGCCGTCGATACGAACGCCAACCAGATCGCCATGAGCGCCCTGTTGCCGGCGGCCCAGCTGCACGTCGCTCGCCGCATTGTCCTGGCGGATCGAACGGTGCACGTTCGCGAGAGCGTCGAGAACCTGTCGGCGAGCGACAGGCCGATCGGCTGGACGCAGCACGTGACGCTGGGTCCGCCGTTCCTCGAGAAAGGCGCGACGGAGTTTCGGGCGTCCGCGACCAGGTCGCGCGTGTTCGAGGGGGTGTTCGGTGTCGACGACACGCTCGTCGCGGCAACCGACTTCGATTGGCCGCTCGCACCGCGTCTGTCGGGAGGCTGCGAGGATCTGCGCGTCTACACGAGCGCTCCCCGATCGAGCGCCTACACCGCGCATCTCATGGACCCGGCGCGTGACGAGGCGTTCTTCGTGGCGTTCTCACCGGCGGCATGCCTGGCATTCGGCTATGCTGGCGCCGCGCCGACTTTCCGTGGATGGGCATCTGGGAGGAGAACCACAGTCGAACGGCGCCGCCCTGGAACGGCCGCACGCTGACACGAGGCCTGGAGTTCGGCGTGTCGCCGATGCCGGAAACGCGGCGGCAGATGATCGAGCGTGGGCGGCTGTTCGACACGCCGGGCTTCCGATGGATTGGCGCACGACGACGCATCGAGGTCGATTATCGCGCCGTGCTGCTGGGCGCGGAGCGAATACCCGAGTCACTATAAGGAGCAAATATGACGCGAAATAGACTGCTCCACATCTTCGTGGTGTGTGTCACCGTTGCGGCCGTCCTCGCCACGGCTGGCGGCGTGATGGCGCAGGCCCTCAAGGATCTGCAGGTCCCTGACACGCCGTTAGTGCTGAAGGCCCAGGGCAGCTTCTTCGTCGGCGGCGACAAGATCCAACAAACGCGCGGTGAGCTGGGCGATCTCGGACCCGGAGGGCACATCGCCGTCAACCAGATGTACGTGCGCTACATGGTGCCGCAGGGCGGCGAGGGCAACGTTCCGGTCGTCATGGTTCATGGCGCGACCTTGACGGGCAAATCCTGGGAGACGACGCCGGACGGACGAATGGGGTGGGATGAGTACTTCGTCCGCAAGGGCCATCCCGTGTACGTCCCCGACCAGGTCGGACGCGGGCGATCGGGCTTCAATCAAGCCGTCTTCAACAACGTGCGCGCGGGCTCGACGCCGCCGCCCAACCAACCCCCCTGGCTGCGATTCAGCGACGAGGGCGTCTGGCCCAACTTCCGCTTCGGCCTGGCCCCTGGCCAGCCGTTCTCCGACAGCCAGTTCCCGGTGACTGCTGTCGACGAACTCGCGAAGCAGGCGGTGCCCGATGTCAGCTTTGGCGGCCTCCCCACACCCAACCCCACGCTCAAGGCATTGGCCGATCTCGCCGGCCAGTTGAATGGCGCGGTGCTGATGGGGCACTCGCAGTCCGGATCGTTTCCTCTTGAATCCGCACTACTCAATCCCGGCGCGGCGAAAGGTCTCGTGCTCGTCGAACCGGGCAGCTGCCCAGCCCGGTACACGGCCGAGCAGATCGCCACCTTGGCGAAGGTGCCGATGCTCGTCGTGTTCGGTGATCATCGCGACACCCCGACAGGCCTCCCGACCCTGCCCACATGGCAGGCCCGTTTCGAGGCCTGTCAGGCCCTGATCGGCCGCATCAAGAATGCGGGCGGCCAGTCCGAGATGCTCGCCCCGCCAGAGCGCGGCATTCGTGGCAACAGCCACATGATCATGCAAGACAAGAACAGCCTGCCGATTGCCGATCTGATTCTGCAGTGGATCGACGAGCGCGTCAGCAAGCGAAGTGGGGGGAACAAATGATCCGAGTGACCGAGGCCCTGACACATCTCGGCTTCTACGCGGGCTGGCCGAAGGCGATGATGGCGATCACCAGGTCTCTCGGCAAATAGCAGAGCGCATTCACTGCGACCATGACTGAGAAGAAAGTTTGGCTCATCACCGGCGCCAGTCGGGGCTTGGGCGTCGACATCGCCCAGGCAGCCTTGAGCGCCGGCCACGCCGTTGTCGCCACCGGCCGCGATGCTGCGAAGGTCGCGGCTGCAGTGGGCGATCACGAAAGCCTGCTGGCAATCAAACTCGACGTCACCCGTCCACAGGATGCGCAGGCGGCGGTTCATGCCGCGGTCGCGAAGTTGGCCGAATTGATGTTCTGGTCCTCCTGACGGCCTCAACGAAGCCGGCGGAGCTCCACCTCCGACACGATGAATCCGAACCCGGGCCAACCGCCCGACTGGATCGATCGCTCGAACCACCTGCGCGCCTGCGCGTTGTCGCCGCGCACGAGGTACCAGTTCCCCAGGCCGTAGGCGAGTGTGGCGACCTGCACCTCGTCTGTATCGGTGGGCGTGACCACGGCTTCAGGGCTGATCTCGCCGCGATAGAGCTGCAAGCGCCGCGTGTACGCGTTGGTCACAGGCTTCGAATCCGGCCGGCGCTCGAGCATCGCCTTCGCGTCCGCACCGCGCCCGGCTCGGCTCAGCGACATCCACAACCAGTCCGTGGAACCCGCCAGCTCGCCGGCATCCGGCGCGATCGGCTGCGCCTTGGCGAAGGAGGCGGCCGCCTCGGCAAAGTCTCCGCGCAGGTACTGGACGACACCGAGGTGGTACCAGATTCCGTAGATTGTGCTGTCGATGGCGCCGCCGCGCGTCAGATCGGCGAACGCGCGATCGAATTCACGCACGGAAAGATATCGATGCCCTCGCCACCGCAGAAGCAGCGCGTTGTTGGGCTCGATCTCGAGCCCGCGCGTGAACGTCGCGATGGCTTCGCGAAATTGCCGCGCACCCGACTGGGCAACGCCGAGGGCGATGATGCGAGTTAGGTTCCTCGGTTCGGCCTCCACAGCGGCTCGCGCGCTCTTGACGGCGTCCGTATCGGGAAGCGAGCGATACTCCATGCCCTCGGGTGACCGGTATTGCACCGATTGCACGCCTGTCTGGCCCGCATCGAGCGCAGGTCCCAGGGTGATCGCCGCGGCGATGATGGACGTCAATGCGGCACGGTGAATGTCTCTAAACGGCATAGGCCCCTATTTGCCGACCGGCACCCGCCGCAGTTCGTCGGCGAAGTTCTGGAGCATGACGATCACGTGAAGTCACCCACAAAGATGCTGCCGCCCTCAGCCCAACTCGCGCCGATGAAATACGCCGACGCGAGTGCCCGGAGTGAGAGGCACTGGTAGATCCTACTTTCTGGACCGCGCGCGCGCGGCCGTGTGAGTAAGACCCCCGTTCAAACCGTGCATGCGGATTTCCCGCACACGGCTTACCAAGGGGCATTGGGAGATACCGACATTACACAGCCTCCGGGTACCGAATCGTGCCGCGCAGACGAACGAGACCGAGGGCGTGAAAGAACGACGGCGTCCATTGGTCGGCCTGGCCCCGACGGAGCTGGCGCCGGTGGCGTTGCAGCAGCAAGCGTTTGAGTCGCCACGCGACGTGGTCCTCGAGTTGTCCAAACTTGATGGCGGCATTCCCGGTGCGGAGGTACGCGCCCCAGCCGCGCAGCACCGGGTTGAGCTGCGCGATGGTGTCGCGCAGGTCCCGGTGACACACCGCCCGACACGTGAGGGCCTTCACGCGCTGCCGCACCCGTTGCATCGCGCGCTGAGATGGCCACCGCTGGAGGAAGTACACCCGTCGGTGGTGGTGCTCCCAGAGCGGACCGCTTGGCTTCACGTTGGAGCGTGCCAGGCGATCGGCGTCGTGGGCAAACGCTTCGGGCAGGATCTTGATCGCGACGTCACGATCCAGTTTCGTATCGCGGGCGCGGTACACCTGGCCCATTCCGCGCGTCGCCGCCATCTGCGCCACTCGGTCTCGGACCGTCGGGATGCCCAACGGCCGCTGTCGTCCGTCGACCTTCGGAATGTACCGACGCCTCACCGCCGAGGGTCGGTACGTGCCCGCGTGCAATCGCGCACCGAGGTCGTCGAGAAAGGCCTCGACACCCCAGTGCTCGACGGCGGCCAGCGTCATCGCATCGACGCCCGCCGCGCCGCGGTTCTGCTTGACCCGTCTCCATGCTTCCCACAGGACGTCACGCCTGTAGATGCGGTCCAGCAAGGCATGAAAACGTCGGCCCGGTTGTCGTTTGGCCGCCCTCCAGAGTCGGCGTTGCAATTGGCGCACTTTGTCGAGGAACTCGCGTCCCTCGGGGTGGTTGGAACCGGTCCTGCCGGTCATGCCCTCGCGCGTCCTCGCTCTGCCGACATTGCCCCCGCAGGGACCCTTTGCTCCGCCCGCGTTATGCGTCGCGGGCCTCGCCGCTACTACGGTCCCCTCGGATTCCCGCTGCGCCGGGCTCGTTTTCGCCATCGGCTTATGCGAGCCGCGCTGCCCCGACTCGGGCCGCGCAGACGGGCCTCTCGTGTTCCGTTCGACTCCGTGTCCGCGTGCTGCGCCCCCTACCCCGCCGAGACCTGCGGCACATGCACCTCCGGACCAGGGCACCGCAGACGTGGCCTTCGCCGCGACATGACCGGCTCGGCTCTCGGGTTGTAAATGTGACGAGGCTGCAGGCTTCACGTGATGTTGCGGCCCGCGGACTGGCTCCCTCCGTGGAGGCTCTTGACACCCCGCTTGAGCCGCGCGAGTCTCCTCGCGCGCTTGGGGTCTGCTACTCGGCGCTCCGGCGCTTACCGAGGCAGGACTTGCACCCGCTGGAGCAGAACGACGTGATACAGACGCGTGCGCGTCTGCATCGTCACGACGCACCAAGTGGCTGATTATACGGGCCCGCGATGTCCTTGAGCTTCTTCCGGCGTCTGGCGACGCGGGTCAACAGTCCGACTCAACGGAGTCCGTACAGATACAGCAACGCCGCGTACCCGCTGGGCAACGGATTGGCGAGAGATCCTCGGCCTCGACGAGTTCCATCACGAGCGCCGTAATCCCCGCCTGCCCTGAGCCTGTCGAAGGGCTCTCTTCGAGTCCGTAGATGCCGGCAAAATGGGATGATTGTTGGGACGGTCGAAGCTGGATCGGTCGACCCCCACGTAAGCCCGCCCCTGGTGGTCAGGGCTGAGTAGCATACCGCCCGTTCTCGGTCCCAGCTCGGCCCTTCCTCTTCCACAGTGACAGCGTCTGTCGCATGTCGCGAGTTGCCCGTTGCGCGTTCGAGCCGGCCGGGATAACGTGTCGCCGGAATCGAGGCGCATTCGGTCATGGACACTTCTCGAATCGTCAGAGTTGTGGGCATCACGCTGGTTGCGGTTGCCATGTACGCGTGCTCGCGCGGCTCGCCCGGCGCGACACGCGACGACCAGGCGCCCGCGGCATCGGGCGGTGTGATCATCGAGCCGCCAAAAGACGACGCGCGTCCCGAGATCGTTTCGTGGGTCGACGGTCAGGTCATCACGGACTGGCCGGCGGAGAGTGCGAAACGTCAGCACGCCCTCGACGCGTACCTCGACGACGCGGATCCCGGTCACGCCGAGAAATACGGCTTCCGCAGCGGACAGAACCCGCGGCTGGCCTGGAGCTGGTTCCGCGACAACCCCGTCGGCTTCAACGGCGTGCCGTTCGTGCTATTCAAGACGATACTCGACCTCGACCCGAATCACGCCGACCCGACCCTGCGGTCCATCGCGCGCCTCTGGAAGCACGAAACCACGGTTCCGGGATCCGACACGGCGCCGGCCTGGACGCTCGATCACCTCGGCGTCGAGCCGAGTCCGGCCGATTACGCCGACGGCGTCGCCCGTCCCGTGAGCGAACGGCAGACCCCGCTGCCCTTCGGCTTCGCGTTCGAGAACCCGCGCACGTTCGCGCCGCTCTCTGCGACGGAAACGACGGTGTACGACGGACGACTGCTCGCGCGACGTGTGCTTCAGAACACGAGCCTGCTGATCGCCAAGCTGCGGACCGCCGACAAGGAAGACAACTGGGAACGCGATCGGCCGGCATTCGGAAGTCCTGGCGCGCTGGACCGCGTGTTCTTCTCGTGCGCGGCCTGCCACGTCGGCCGCGTGATGGTGGCCGGGAAGATGCGTTTTCTACCCGGCATGCCGAGCACGCAGATCGAAGCGCAGTACTACTCGAAGTTGCTGATGCTGACCGGCGCCGCCCTCGTGCAGTCTGGCTTCGACCCGGCGTCGACGACGCCGGTGAACCCGGCCGGCATCAAGCCGAACACGAGCGCGGTGCGCGCCCTTTACACGGAAATGCTCGACAAGGCGCGCCAGCGGCCGGAAACGATGTATGGCTCGTCGCCGGCGGACATCGCGCGCGCGAAAATTCAGACGCTCGCGGTCGCGGATGCGTTCCCCAGCGTCATGCAGGATCTCATCGCCGTCGGTGTGAAGACCCACTTCATCTATCACGTCGTCGCCAGGAACAACGCGTACAAGCAGGCGCTGCCCGACGTCTTCGAGGATCGGCCTGGTCAGATGGACGCGTTCGGCGTCGCCTCGGGACTCGTGGCAATCCACACGCGTCGTCCCGACAACAGCTTTCTGGACTTCGTGCGCCGCGACAACCCGAGCAGTCCGTTCTTCACGGGCTTCTCGAAAACGAATGGCCTCGCCGCCGATGTGCCGGGCCTGACCGATCCGGTGACCGATCCCAAGGCGGCCGCCGATCGGATCTTCAAGAACATTTCGGCGTGGGCGCCGCCCGTACCGGCGCCCATCGACATCAAGAGCGTCAACTGGGCCACCGAGCGCTATCACGCGAACTGGGACGGCAACCAGGGCGCCTCGTCGCGTACGCTGGCGTCGGGCGCGTCGGCCACCGGCGACCCGCGCATGGTCAACGTCCGCATTCACGAGCCGCTCAATCCGTTCATTGATCATCTCCCGCCGCCGCCATATCCGTTCGCCAGCGTCGATCTCGCGCGGGCGCGCGAGGGCAAGGCGATCTTCAAGGCGAAGTGCGCGACCTGCCACACGCCGCGCAACCAGACGATCTATTCAGCATCGAGCCTCGGCGTGGATGCGAACCGGACGAAGGTGAACACCAGCGTATCCCGGTACGGACTGGCCGCACTCGTGATGGAAGCGTGCCGCATTTACGGGCTGAACAACGAAGGAAAACCAGGCGCCGACTGGTGTGTGCCGAAGGGTGACTGGCAGGCGCGGCTCGACGAATACTTCCGCGACACGCCGCGGCGCGTGGCCGAGGGCACCAACGGATATAAGGCGGACGTGCTGCACGGCATCTGGGCGCAGGCGCCGTATCTGCACAATGGGTCGGTGCCGACGTTGGGTCAGCTGCTCTGTCCGTCCACCAGACCCGCCCGTTTCCTGCGCGGCAATCTCTACTACGACGAAGCCCTCGTCGGCTTCGAATGGGCGGAGCGGCCTGCGACGCGATACGGGCCCAACGACACGATTCTCGTCAAGGAGTACGACACGACCGTACCGGGCAAGGCGAACACGGGCCATACTTTTGGCGCCGACCTATGCCCGGACACGTCCGGTCTGAACCCGGTTGCCGATCGGAAGGAGATCGAAACACGCCTCGTCGGCTCGCAGGTCGGCGCGCTGCTGGCGTACTTGAAGACCTTTTAGATTTGCGATCGCCGCCTCGGATCGTGCGGTCCAGACGTGGACGGCCGGCCATAGCAGGCACACGACCGGCGGGAAAGACAAACGGCGCAACGCGCTGACACCCCTCTTCGCGCGACGCAGCGCCCTCAGCGGGCGGTCTCTCGAATCGGGAGCGACCTGGGACTGAGCGTCGGTCGCCTCGAGTGGCCGCGGCGCCCGCGCCGGCCGCGCCTCGGGGACGTCGGTGCGGCATCCATCTCGCTCACGATGATGTCGCAGACAGCGCGACGTATCAGCTATTCGGAGCTCGGCCGCTTCGCCTTGCTCAGGAGAGCCGCACGTTCTCCGCGCGCAGTCCCTTGTCGCCGCGGCCGGCATCGAAGACGACCGTTTGGCCGTCGCGCAGTTGCTCGAAGACCGAGCCGTCCCGGACAGCGCTCCGGTGCATGAAGTACTCTTGGCCGTCCTCGCCCTGAATAAACCCGAAGCCCTTATCCGAGATCACCTTTGAGATGGTTCCATTCATCGTTTGTCCCTTTCTGCCACCCGATCCTCGAGCTCCGTTCTCTTACGTCGTGGTGCGCTTGACGTTCGCCGCCCGCGGACCCTTCGGACTGTCTTCAACCTCGAACTCGACTCCATCACCCTCGCGCAGATCTGCGATGCCCTCGCCATAGATAGCGCTTTGGTGAAAGAAATATTCTTGCCCCGTCTCACCCTTGATGAACCCAAAGCCTTTGTCCACTCGCAGCGTCCGAATTGTCCCGATCATTTATCCATCTCCGATCTCTGGTTTCTGACCATCGCTGTCGAGTTCAACTCGACCGATGGCATGACTTGTCTGGTTGACCTGACCCGTCGCCGCGCTCCTGTCGCCGAATAGCAGGCAAGGCAGCGCGACGCGGTGGAGGGGCAAGGCTGGCGCCCTGTCTCCCCACGGCCTTCGCACTTGCTTACCAACGCGGCTCGGAGCGACGTCGCGATTCGCCGCCGCCGAACCCCCCGGCATACGCGGGCTTCGGCCGCGCTTCGTTGACGGAGAGACTGCGCCCCCCAAGCTGATATTCATTCAGCTCTGCGATCGCCTTCTGCGCCTCGTCATCGCTGCTCATCTCAACGAACGCAAACCCGCGCGCCCGCCCCGTGGCCATGTCGCGCATCACCTTCACCGTTTCCACGGTGCCGGCACGGGCGAACAGCTCCTGGAGCTCCGCTTCTCCGGTTTCATACGGGAAATTTCCGACATACAACTTTCGACCCATGATCTGACTCCTCTGCCGCGAAACGCGACATCAACGCCGCCTGGGCGGCGCACAGTTTCCACGGCCTCGAAGGGATGAGCCGTGGTCCGGAATTTCGTCTCGTAGCTAGGAACTCGGGGAGGAGCGAGTCAGGAGAGGCTCGTTACGCCAGGAATCAGCACAGCACGCGGCAAGATCCGATACACGAGTATACATCATGCGGAGGATGACGCGTATCTTGCGCCTGACCCCGAGCGCCCAGAGGTGTTCCCGGGAGAGATCGTTGTTGAGCGCCCGAAGGTCGACCGTCAGTCCTGAAAGACGGCGATCTGAACGCCGATGGCATGATGCCGACGATCGTGTACAGGCGGCTCCGCAGGAGAACGGATCGTCCAATCGCGCGCAGATCGCCGCCGAACTGCCGCTGCCAGAATCCGTGGCTCAGCACGATTGCACGCGCCGCGCCGCGGCGGTCGTCGGTCGGCGCCAGCGTGCGACCGAGCGCAGCCCGCGCGCCGAGCACGTCGAAGAAGTTGCCGGACACCGCGCGATACGCGACAGGGACGGGTTCGTCTGCCTGCAGCGTGCCCGTCCAATTCGACGAGGCGATCGCCGCGAGACCGTCGAAGCTGTGCGCCCGCGTCCGCCAGTCGACGAAATCGGGGTACGGGATCTCGGCGCGCTGGCCGGCCTGCACGCCACCGCCGATGACCAGCAGCGGCCCCGACGATCCACCGACTGTGACCGACAGCGATGAAGATCCGACGACTCAGTGATTTGCGCGAGAGGCGCCGATCACCATCGATGACGATCGATCTCCGTAAATCAGCACCTTTTGGAAGGGTTACGTCACAGTCCATGTCACAGACCGAGTCGCCGGCTCTGTTTGAGCAGTCGTGGATCGATCGCGTGCTGGCCCGTCTCGACGATGACGATGCGTTTAGCGTCCGTGTGAGCCGGATTGAGCAGAACATTGAACGTCTCGGGAACGATCGCCGATGGCACCATCAAAAGGGCGGCAGAATCCCTGGCCAACCACGCGTCACCGTGCGCACGTGTTTCCTCTGCCTTTTCGGTCCAATCCTTTGCCAGTTTGTCGACGGAAACGCGCTCGACATGCACGTTGTCAGGCACGTCTATCTTCAACAGCCGGTAGCGGACAGGCAGACCCTCGATGTCGATCTCGAAATGCACCAGGATCTCGAGTAGCGCGGCGGCAGGATTCTCCGCGAGATAGCCGATGCGCCGACCACGAGAATGCCAGCGACCAGGCGTGCGCAACGATCCGTCCCCTGCAAGGGAAAGATGGTTGCTGATCCGCCAGAGAAACACCTACGCCGCCATGCCCTCGTCGATGCGGTACAGCAGCTCCTCGACAAGTCGCGCGCCTGCTTCGGTGGCGGAGAGATGCAGGGGGCTGCGACCTTTGAATTGTCGCTTGGTCGCACGGAGCCAATGCCACGCGCGTGCGCTGTCTCCAAACACTTGTTCCGCAAGTGCAGCGATACGGGCCAAACGCACTGCGCGATCCGATTCGTCGCGGCTCAACGCCTCGCGTCGCGCGCGCCGATGCGTCAACGTGCGTCGCGGCACGATCAACGAGTAAATCTCGTCGTCGGTCAGACCCGATTTCACGAGCCGTTCTATCGCGTCCGTGGCGAGCCGACCCTCGACCAATGCGACGAGATCCTGGTCAGAGCGCAGGCCGTGAACCCCGAGCATTTGCTGGACTCGTTTGAGCAGGCTCGGCTGTTGAGTGCTCGAGGCTTCTAGAACCGCAGCTTTGGCCAATGCACCTCCAGAAGCTCGTGGCATTTGCCCACAATCATATGGCAACTTGCCGCACAATTTCCTAAGAAAATTGGCTCGCCGCACTGGACGATTTCCGCAACTGGTTGCGGCTGGGCCTGGAGGCCCGCGAAAGAGAATGAAAATCATGGATTGGACAGAATGGCGGGCTGGGAGCGGCGGAGATCGAGATTAGCCATGGAGCAATTGAGGCCGAGCAACTGTTTGATCCGGAGCGTGCGTGATTGAACGAATAATTGGGCGTCGTTGCGGTGACACCGCCGATAGCCTGCGACCCTGAATGATGTGACGAGGCACGCTCTCCGCTCCCATGAGGAGAGGCCGATGCCATACCAGATCGCGGGAATTGACGTTCACAAGAGGCTATTGGCAGTCGTCGTGGCCGACGTCGAAGTCGATGACGAGTACCGCTTCGAGCGTCTGAAGGTCGGGACGAGCCCCGCTGACCTGCGCGCGCTCGCGGACTGGCTCGTCGAACGCGAGGTCGACGAAGTCGTCATGGAATCGACCGCGCAGTACTGGCGGCCGGTGTGGGAAGCGCTGGAACAGTATTGGCGCCCCCGACGCCGCGCGCGCGACAGCGCGCCGCCGCTCGCGGGCACCCTCCATCTTGCCCAAGCGCAGTCGAATCGTGGACCCGGCGGACGCAAGCGGGACTTTCCCGATGCGGAGCGGTTAGTGAAACGCCTCGTCGCGCAGGAACTCACCTTGAGCTTCGTACCTGACGCCGAGCAACGGCTCTGGCGCACCGTGATGCGCCGAAAGTACCAGGTCACGCGCAATCGCGTGCAACTCCAGAATCGGCTGGAAGCCCTGCTCGAGGAAGCGCACATCAAGGTATCGAGCCTCGTGTCAGATCTGCTCGGCATCAGTGCCCGCCGCATGCTGCAGGCGCTGGCGGACGGCGAAACAGATCCGGCCGCCCTGGCGACGCTCGCGACCGCGCGCCTGCGTGCCACGCCCGAGCAGCTGTGCGATGCCTTCCAGGCGTGTCCGACGCTGCATCCGGTGTACCGCCGATTACTGAAGCTCACGCTTGAAGAATTGCGTGTGATCGAGGATCACCTCGGCCAACTCGATCAGCAGATGGCCGACCTACTCACGGCGCACCACGACGCGGTGCAGCGCCTCGCCGAGGTCCCCGGACTCGGCGTCGATTCCGCACAGCAGCTCATTGCGGAAGTCGGCGCCACGGCCGCGACGTTTCCCTCACCCAAGCACCTCGCCTCCTGGATGGGTGCGTGCCCCGGCACGGAGGAGAGCGCAGGCAAGAACTACAGTCACCGCTGCCCCAAGGGCAACCGCCAGATGCGGCGAGTCCTTAATCAGGCTGCGAATGCCGCCGTTAAGGCCAAGGGCACCATCTTCGCCATCGTGTATCGCCGGCTCGTCCCGCGCCTCGGGCACGCGCAGGCCATTGGCGCCATCACCCACCGGCTGTGTCGTCTTATCTGGAAGATTCTTCACCAAGGCATTCGCTACGAGGAACGCGGACCAGCCGTCAGCGCAGAGGCGAAGAAAGTGCGGGCGCGTAAGATGATCCGCGAACTGCGAAGTCTCGGCTACAGCGTCGAACTTCTCCCGGCTGCATCGAGCAGCCGGGCATGATCGGGAGAGATTTTCGACCCTGGTTGATTCGAGAAGCGGCGTAACTGGCCTTGTTTTCGAGGGATTCGCCAGGGTTTCGCAATCGTGCCGCGGAAGACTGCCCCCTATCCTCTCAACGCCACCGCCCGCCATGTGGGCGCCTCAGCGTTAGCTCTCAAATGGAGTCATTGATGAGTCCGGAAGGAATCGTTTGTGAATTCGAGCTGCCGTTTCGAACCGATTCGCAGATTTAGGCCCTTGATCGGCCGCCGTCAGCCGCTCAGAGGCGCGCGGATTCACCGACGTCGAGCGTCGTGAAGGCGGCATCGTCGATTCCGGCAGCGGACCGCGCACGGCCGAGCGCGGCCACCGGCTCGTTCAGTCCTTCGGGTGTCAGCCGAAACGTGCCGAAGTGCATGCCGATGCTGCGGCGAGCGCCGACGTCTAGATGCGCCTGCACGGCCTCCTCAGGATTCATGTGAATGTCCTTCATGAACCAGCGCGGTTCATATGCGCCGATCGGTATCAGCGCAAGATCGATCCGCGGAAAACGCCGGCCGACCTCCAGGAAATGGGGACCGTACCCGCTGTCGCCCGCGAAGTAGATCTGCTGCTCATCGATCGTGATCATGAAGCCGCCCCATAACGCGCGATTGCGATCGAAGGGCGTGCGGGCGGAAAAGTGCTGCGCCTGGGTTGCAGTGATCTCTATCTCGCGTCCAGGGGTGACGGCCGGGGCGAGCGTTTGCGCACCTAGCATGGCCGACATGTCGGCCGGCATGCGCTGCCACCAGTCGAGTTCGGCGATTCGCGTCACGCCGGCCGATCGCAGCAGCGTCGCGTTGCCCAGCAGTGTCAGGACGCGCGGACGATCGCGGTGCTGCAACGCCCGCAGCGCTTCCAGATCGCAGTGGTCGTAGTGATTGTGACTCAGGAGTACGTGCGCAATCGGAGGCAGATGCTCGAAGCGAATGCCAGGCTGACGCACGCGCCGTGGCCCTGTCCGCCCGAACGGTCCGGCGCGCTCCGCGAAGACCGGGTCGGTGATGATGTTGCCGGCGCCCGTCTGAATCAGAAAGGTCGCGTGTCCAATGAAGGTGATGACGATCTCGTCGCCGCTCGTCGGCGGAAGCGAGGTCCGCTGCACGACTGGCACCTCCGCCGGCCATGGCGTGCCTCGCTCGAACAGCATGCGCGGCGCCTTCCAGATTGGCTGTCCGTTTGCGCCGTTCGGGTTGAAGAACCGCCCGTTGTCAAAATGATCGCTCATCGCTTCGCTTCGATCCTTCTCGCTACGGCCCCGAGCGGAGATCACCGTGGACGATGCTGCTGGATGAGCTTCCCGAACCGCCGCAGACCGATCGCGTCGGCAGCGGACGGCGACACGGCGTTCGCGAGCGTGAGCATCTTAAGCAGCCCTCCGCCCATGATGTGGGCGCGACGTCGTTGGCGGATGGTCGCGAGGATCTCGCGCGCGACCACGTCGGGCTCGCAGAGGGCGACGCCCATCTTGCGCCACATGTCGAAATATGGGGACTCCGACTCGGTGTTGGAGGGCACAGGCCCGAAGAACGAAAGCACCACGTCGGTCCCGGCAAGCTCGCGATTGGCGCCTTGCACGTAGCTCGCCAGCGCGCCGCGGGTCGCCGCGTAGGCGCTCATGAACGGCAGCGCCACCCGGCCGTCCATGGCGCCGCCGAGGTGGACGACTACGCCGCCGCCGGCTTGCTTGCGCAGCCCCGGCAGGAAGGCCTGGGTCACGAAGATGGGCCCCTTCACGTTGACCGCGAGCAACGCGTCGACGTCGGCCGGCGTGTAGTCCTCGATGGACTTGCGCGGCGAGATGCCCGCGAGGTTCACCACCGCATCGATCCGGCCGAGGTGCTCGAAGGCCGCCGCCGCCAGCTTCTCGAGGCTCGCCGGATCGGTGACGTCCGCGCGCAGGTAAATCGCCGAACCGTCGCTCCGGCCGGTCAGCGCCGCGGCGTCGTACTCGCGCCGCGCCGCGAGCACCATCCGGAACCCCTCGGCCGCGAGGAGCCTGGCCAGGGCGTGACCAAGTCCTCCGGTCACCCCGATGAGAACGGCGGTGGGCGCATCCATGCCCCGCTTTGCTGCGGCTCCGCCGGTGATCACAGGGGTCTGTTCATTCAGTCTAGTCATCTCGTGTTCCTTTCGGTGAATATTAGTTACTATAAAAGTATCTATTTGGAGCAAAAAAAAGCTAATCGGACCTGGCCCTGATTTTCGACACCACGTCCGCCAATGTCGTCTGCCTCAGATCCCTACGGACGGCCTCCTGAGTGCCAACCAGCACGTCGCTCATGACTTCCTTGATGTTACGGCTCACGACACACTCCTTCGTTTTGGGATAGGCATGGATGGCAAAAGCATCTGGAGGGTTTACCGCAGAGTAGATGTCTAAGAGGGAAATACTCTTTGGGCTTCGTGCCAGGCCATAACCACCCGACCTACCAACAGTCGTCTTAGCCAGCTTCGCCTTCGAGAGTTTAACGAGGATTCTCTTAACGAAAACCGGGTTCGCATTCACGCTGCCTGCGAGAATGTCCGACGTGAAAACTCCCTCGTGATGTGCGATTGCCGCCAGTACGTGGACGGCGATCGAAAATTGAGTGTTTACGGAAGCCATTTATGGATACTATATTAGTATCTATACTGATGCAAGAGCAAAACGAGCGCGGCGTCGGCTTTCACGGCGTGAACCTTCGTTCAATCGCAGCCAGTTGCGGAAATCGTCCAGTGCGGCCCAGACGCCGCAAGTCACTGAGGATCAACAGCTTATCGACTCGTCTGCGTACTCATCACGTAAGTTGTTGATTTTACGGGCTTTAGCGAGCTGGCTCCTCAGGCTGGATTCGAACCAGCAACCCTCCGGTTAACAGCGTAATGCAGGCGTTTGGACTCGCGGGTTCTTCGTGCCGGTAGCTCGGATGAGAACCTGCTGATATCTGGTGTTCGGCAAAGAATTGTTCAGAGATTGTTCAGCCCGGCAGGTCGAGGGCACGCGTTCATCTCCGTCCCCGTCGGAACGCGCCGTATAATTGCGCCATGGGCTTTGACGACTACAAAGTCGTCTTGTACCGTCAAGACGACGGCTCGTGGGTTGCCGAGATCCCCTCGCTCGCCGGCTGCTACGCACTGATGGAGACGCGCGAAGCCGCGTTGAAGGAACTCCAGGACGTGTTCAGCTTGATTGCCCGGGAGTATCAGGACCGCGGCCAGACGCTGCCGAAGGACACGACCGAAATCGTGCATGCCTAGCGCGACCGCGCGCGAGTTTCAACGAGTGGCGCTAGCCTTGGGTTTCTCGAGACGGCGCCAGACCGGCAGCCATGAACGCTGGGCGCATACAGACGGACGGTCGGTGACCATTCCGTTGCACGGTGGGCGTGAAATTGGGCCGCCGCTGTTCTTCAAGATTCTCCGACAACTCAATATTTCGCTTGACGAGTTCGAGAAGCTGCGCTAACTGGGAAGGTTGCAACGCTGCTCGCCTCGCGCGTTCGGTAAAGCGCCACTCGATCACCGCTGCTGTGCGAAAACTCGGCCGAGGCCCGATTCTGAAACTCGTGGTGTCAACGATGCCCACGCCGGACTCCGCGGGGCCGTCCTGGCTCAGGTCCTCGGTCACGAAGATGGTCCAGATTTACGCGCTTTCGGCTGAGCGTTGACAGCGGCGTGATGCGCGGTCGACAGATGTGCCCGGTCACGCTCCGAACCTCGTGCGTGTCGACCTGTCGGTGGCGAATTCCCAATCGTGCGGCAAACACCCTGCAAGAACTCGCGTTCCTGTGGTTCGACCGGTATTCGTATCAGCCAGGTTCACTCAGGCAGTGAGCGCGCGGCAGTCAACGCCGAGACGGCGAGAGTCTCGAAAGGCGCCACCGCGTTCGTCGCCCACACGTCACGCCGCCATCGGCGTCTGATACAGCCCACGACAGTGCGGCTGCCAGCGATACGAACGGAGACTCGCGCGTGCGCACGCCCGCGTCCGGGCTCGGTTCCGGCGTGACGCCCGTCCAGCCCCGCATGCGCTCGATGACCGTTGTAGTAGCGCTGGAAATCGAGGAGCTTCGTCTCCAGATCAGCGGCCGTCCAGAAGAGCGTGCGGTCCAGACATTCGCGCCGAATGGTGCCAATCAGCCGTTCGACGAATGGATGCGAGAGCGGCACGTACGGCACCGTCTTGATTTCCTCCACGTCGAGGATGCGCAGATTCGCCTGCCATTGGTGGAACCGATACAGCGGATCATGGTCCGAGCTGAGGTATGTCGGCGGGGTGTGGCCTCGCGTCGCTCGATTGAACATGCGACACAGTCCCACGCCATCCACGACGCCGCGATGCACGCCAAAGCCCACGATGCGACGCGTGCATTGGTCCATCACGACGAGCACCCAGTGGGTGCGCAGGATCGCCGATTCGCATCGAAACAGATCGACGACTCCACAGACTGTCCTTCGCGTGACCGAGGACCGTGAGCCACGACGGCCCCGCCGAGTCCGGTGTCGGCCGGTACCGCACGGCGAGAATGCGTCGCACCACATCCTTGTTCATGGGAATACCGAAGGCCAAGGCGATCTGTTGCGCGATTCGCGGACAACCCCAGCGTCGGATTCCGCTGTTTCATGTCGACGACGGCGGCGATGACTTCCTGGCTGGGTCCCTTCGGGCCCGGCTTCTTCGGCACCGTGGACGAGAACAGCCGGCGATATTTCCGCTGTGTCAGCGCTCGATGGAGGCGCAAGAGCGTGGAGGGTTTGAGGACGATGGCGGAACGGATCAGCCGGCTCGGGCGCATGAGCAGCGCGCACACGCCGGCGACCATGCGATCAGCGAGGTGGAGGTTGGGGGCGCGTCGGCGGGAGCGATTGAGAATCAGCAGTTGGTGCTTGACCAGGACGGACTCGGCCACCACCGCACGCGCGCCGCCCGGACCGGCGAGCCGGGCGACGGTCGCCAGCAGATGGAGAAACAGGACGACCAGGTCGCGCATGCCACGATCGTAACAAGCTGGCGGAATCCAAGAAACGCTAAGGAATTAGGAATTCGCCAGGCACAGCATCTGGCTCGTGACCTTCATGAACGTCCAAGCAGCAGTAGTACAAGGGTCGCCACCACCGGCCCGACAATCACCATCGACAGTCCCCATCGCGTCAACAATGACTTCAACCGCGGCCGTTCGTCCTCGGCGGCCGACGCGATCGAGCAGCGCACCCGTTGTCGAGAATGGTGACGCATCGACGATCGAGGCACACACGCCCATCGCGCTGATCAAGGCCCACCCGGTGACGCCCCCTGACGCGGCCAGCGGCACGGCCATCGGCACAAGCGCCGCAAGGATCCCCGTGGTCGACGCAAACGCCGAGACCAGTCCGGCGATCATGCAGATCACCAACGCGGCCACGAGCGGCGTACCGACGTTCATCGCCGCGTGCCCCAGCAGGTTGACCGCGTCCATTCGCTGCAGGACACCCACGAACGTGACGATCCCCCCGACCATCAGGATGGTCGACCAATCGATCCTGCGAATGCCTTCGGCTCCCGCCTCTGGGTACACCAGCGCCAGTGCGGCGCCGAAGCCGAATGCGATCACGCCGATGTCCGGCTCGAGTCCCAGCCAGAAGCCGGTGATCACGGAGAGAATCAGCCCGGTGATGCATGTGAGCGTCACGATCTGATGTGAGGTGAATCGTGCGCTTGCGGCCGCCGGCGCCGGCTCGATTGCGGAGTCGCGAGGCGCCGTGGCCAGGCTCGAGCCCGGGAACAACCATGTGGCGGCAGCAAGCAATGCCAGATTCGCGACCATCGCCGCGGCCAGGAGCGTGAGGGGATTGAGATCGATGCCGGCCTGACGGGCCGTACTGTTCGTGACGATGCCAAACAGGCTGGTCGGCGCGAGGCCGCCGGCGCTGATGCCGGAATTGATCGCGACTGCCATCAACATCGGATCCACGCCGGAACGCCTCGCAGCCGGCATCGCGAGCGGCATCACGACGTATCCCGCCTGCGGCGAGCCCATCGCTGCCACACCGGCTGTGATCAGGAAGAACACAAATGGCAGCAGACCGCGCCGCGCGCCGACCGCGGCGAGCAGTTTCTGGACGACGCGATCGATGGTGCCGTTCCCTTGAGCGATGCCGAAGAAATAGGTGACGCCCGCGATCAGTACCAGGATGCTGACGGGAAATCCGGCCACGATGTCGCGAAGCGACATGCCCGCCAGCCACACGCCGACCGCGCATGCGGCGGGAAGCATGAGGACGCCGAGATGAATGTTGCGGAACGTTGCGATCGCGAAGACGGCGACGAAGATCGCGATGGCAAGCGTCGGCATTGGGTGTCGCTAGTGTCCCGAATTAGAGGTTCGCTGACAAAATCCAGCGACCTTGTCGAGGATTTCGTCAGCAGGTTGGTCCAGACGAATGGTCTGGCCGACCCGTTGCTGATGGTCAGATACTCGCGAATGGCGGTTTCGAGTGCTCGCGTGCTGCGATGCGCGCCGCGCTTGATCTGCTTCTCGGTCAGCGTGGCGAACCAACGCTCGACCAGGTTGAGCCAGGACGCGCTCGTCGGGGCGAAATGCACATGAAACCGCGGATGGCGGGCGAACCACCGTCGCACGCGCTGGCGTCTTGTGGGTGCCGTAGTTGTCGAGAATCAGATGAACGTCGAGCTGCGCAGGAACATGCGCATCGATCGTGGCCAGAAACTGCCCGAACTCGTGACTGCGATGCCGCCGATGCAAGTCGCCGATGACCCGGCCGGTCGCGACATCGAGCGCCGCGAAACAACGAGGTCGTCCCGTGGCGCACGTAATCATGCGTGCGCCGTTCCGGCTGGCCCGGGCGCAACGGCAGCATCAGCGCGGTGCGGTCCAGCGCTTGAATCTGACTTTTTTCATCGACCGACAAGAGCAGCGCGCGATCAGGCGGGTGCAAATACAGCCCAACGATGTGACGCACTTTGTCGATAAACAGCGGATCCTTCGACAACTTGAAGGTGTCCACGCGATGCGGCTGCAGGGCAAAGGACTTCGAGATGCGCGCGATCCCGGTCTGACTCATGTCGCACTGCGCGGCCAGGCTCCGCGTCGACCAGTGCGTCGCATCGCGCGGCGTCGATTCGAGGGTGGTGGTCAAGACGCGTTCCACATCAGCATCGGAGATTTTCCGCGGTACGCCCGGCCGCGGTTCGTCAGGCAGCCCGTCAAGCCGCTGCGCGAGGAATCGGCCACGCCATTTGCCGACCATTTGTTTCGTGACTTGGACATCCCGCGCGATCGCGGTGGCTGTTTCGCCGGCCGCACATCGCAGCACGAGTCGCGCTCGCAGCGCCAACGCCTGGGCCGTTGTCGGACGGCGCACCCACCGCCAAGCGTTTCGCGTTCCTCGATCGTCAGCACAATGGGAGCAACGGGCCGGCCCAGTCGCATCGGCGTGTCCTCCTTGTAGCCGAGTACGACGGGCGCCCGATATTCATTTCGCGAATCTCTAACTCACCACACTAGAGCGAGCCAGTTTCGAACGTGCTATTCGGAAGGCCGCCTGCGCAGATGACCGTAGAGCAGCTCTTCGGCAAACACGACGCATCTATACTCCAGTAGCTCTGCCGCCTTCTCAAGACGACGGTAGAGCGGCATGCTGATCTTCCAGGGGCGGGTGAAGACCTTCGGGTCCTCGATCGTCGCCTCGTACCGGAGCGAATCGGGGCTGGTCCGGGTGTACCGCTCCACGACGTGCAGCGCTTCGCTATGAAAGTTGCCGGCGCGATCGAACCACGTCTGGTCGTTGAACCCGATGACGTCAATTGCGAGCGTTTCACCATCCCATCGACCCGAGGCATATCCCATCCAGCTGTCGATGGGCGCCTCGACTTTCGTATCCATGTAGACGATGCGGCTTGCGCTGGCGAACTCATAGGCAAAGAGCATGTGTGCATCCGACTGCACGATTTGGAACGGGTACGGCATGTACGTCCCACGCGGGATGCCCGGCAGATAGCATTTGACCTCGGGATCCAGCTCCTGCCACTTCGCGGCGTTCTCCTTTTTCTTTACGAGCGCCCAGTCCTGATAGGGGATCTCCCCGCCTTCGACCACCCCCAGGCCGGCCGGCACACTGAATGCCGCACCGAGGGCGAAGACCGGCCCCTGGCGCGCGGAGTGTTCCTGAAGGTCCCAATGCGCGGTGTTGACGGCTTGCCAAATCCCGTTGAGATCGGGCTTCCCGCTCGCGGTCCGGGGCGCGCGGTACGTCGCGCTCTGGCCGCTCGTGGGGAACGTGGCCATCAGAATGGCGCCGGCGACGGCACCAATGAGGCCGGCCGTGGCGATCTTCATTGCGTTCTTCTGTCGGTTCTCCATGACAGTTACCCAGTCAACTCATCCGCTACTCCGCAGCGAAGGCGAGCAACACGTTTCCAGGGCCGTCCAGGTTGTACCCGGATCCGAAGAACACCATCTCTATCGACGACCGTCGCCCAGGCGCGCACCGCTCGCGCTATACGGTTCAGGTTGTCTAGCTCGCGCTTGTAGCGAATTCTCACAGGATCCGGCCGTTGGTCGCGGAACCCGCGCATAGTGCCAAGCCGTCCGAGCGCCGCAAACACGGCGCCGGGAATCGCTGTCGGCGCCGCCGACAGCCCCGCCGCATCGCGCTCGCAGTCAGCCAGCTTCGGGATGGCGTGTAACCACACACGTTCGCCGTTCGTGATTCGCAGCGCCGCGGATAACCCGGTGTAAGCTGCGCGGGCTGGCCAAGGTTGATTGGCTCTTCGTTTTCGCCAGCGCAGCGTTCGATCTGATTCGCGTACCTAAGCTGCTGCCGAGATCCGAATGAGATGGCGATCACCATCATCAGCAGTCTTTCACGACCTCCTAGAAATTCAAGCGCGCACCGAGGTACATATGCCGCGGCTGAACGAACGCCACCGGCACACCGTATTGGGGACTGTAGTAATTGAACGTGAAGTAGGAGCCCTGGACAAAACCAGCCTGCGGCGACTTGTTCTGGAGCAAGTTATTGATGTTGACGAAGAGCTCCACGCGGCGCGGCCCTCGCTGAAACAGGAACTTGTTGAACCGCAGGTACAGGAGGCGCGCCGCTTCGGCTCGGAACGTGCCGTTCGGCTCGATGTTGATCGCCCGCCGCCCTTGTGGCAGCAGCACGAGCGCTTGCGGCGCAAAAGGAATGTTCGACATGTCAAGGTACTGCGCCGAAACCCGCACATCGATGACCGGGATGTCGTACATTGCGTTCGCGTTGAACATCACCGGGCGATCGGTCTCCCTGAGGCGGCCGGTGGCGTAGGTGAGGTCGTTCGGGTCGCGACCGCCGTTGCCCGTTAGCAGAAGCCCCTGCGACCGGCTGAGCGTTAGGTTCGCCTGCGCCCGCCAGCGGTTGGCTAGCCGCTTCTCCAGGCTCAGGACCCACCCGTGGTACGTATCGAACCACCCCGGCGGGTTCGTGCGTTGGAACAGCTGATCGCTACCGCGGTTCAGCCGCGGATAGACCGTCAGCGTACGGCCGTCCGGCAGCACCGCGTCCATCTGGCCGTAGATCCCGCCAATATCCCGCCAGCCGATCAGCTCCTTGGTGTCCTTGAAGATGTAGCTCGTGTGCAGGCCTAACCGCGGCAGGAGCTCGCGGTCCAGGCCGATGGAAAACGCATTGGTCCGGGGCGCCTTGAGGTCGCGGTTGATCGTGATGTTCGCCCGCGGGTCGGTCACCGAGACAATCCTTGAGTACGTGCGCGTCGCCGGATCGTAGAGCGCCTCGGTGGTCGTCGCGATGCCCGGATGCAGCGGCTGGATCTCATTCAGGAAGATGTCCCGATAGACGCGGCTGTAGGTGCCGCGCAGCACCGTCCGCCCATCCGCGGTCAGTTTCACGTTGACGCCGACCCGCGGCGACCAGGGGTCCCACGTGAACAGGTCGCCAAGGCCCGCGATCGTACGCCCCGTCGGCCGCAGCGTCGCATCGATCGCCTCCTCATCCGGGCTCGTGCCCACCAGATGGTCAAACCGCAGACCGAGCGTCACCGTCAGCCGGTCGCCGATCGTCATCTGGTTCTCGCCCCACGCACCGATTCGGGTGGCGGCGCCGGCGTTCACCGACGGGTCTTGGAACAGCCCGTAGTCGGGAACGCCGCCGAGGTCGTAATACTGGACGCCGCTCGGGAAGCTCGATCGGCTACGGAAGTAACTTCGCTCGTGCTGGAACCCGCCGCGAACGGTGTGCGTGACGCGCGGGCGCGCGATGTACCGCTCCAGCTTCACTTGCTGGCTGTCGCGGCGATAGGAGGGGTGGGAGATCTGGTTCGCGCCCTGGCTCGCGATGCCGGAGAGATTGTCCGTCCGGCGGGGCGTCGTCAGATCGCCGATGAGTGACGTGCGGGGATACCGGCCCCACACGCCGCCCGCACGCACTGTCAGCGCGGTGTTGTTGCCGAGCGTCTTGTGTACCTCACCGCCATACGAGTACCCGGCGGTGTCACTGAACACGGTCGCCGCTTCCCGAGTGACGATGCGCGTCGGCCCGGTCGCATACCCTCCAAACGGCTCGGCTTTAAGAAACGCGCTGACTTTGGCAGTCTCGGTCGCCTGCCAGGTCAGCTTCGTGGTCATGTGGCCCCACCAGCTGTCCTGCGACTCGGCCGGCCAGTTGCCCGGTTCCGTATAGTTCCATCCATCGTAGCGGAAGCCCGTGAAAAACCAGAGCTGGTCTCGCCTGATTGGCCCGCCCAGGTGCGCCGAATAGTCTCGCATGCGCTGCATGTGAAACCCGGTCTTCCCGTCCGGACAGTTGCAATCAAGCTTAATGGGCCGGCTCGCGAGCCGATCCGGTTTCCAGTAGGACTGCGCGTCCCCCCGGAACGTGTTGGTCCCCGCCTTCGTCACGACGTTGACCACGCCGCCAGACGCCGACGCAAATTCGGCGGATGGACCGACGAAGGTCGTCTGAATCTCCTCCACCCCATCGATGTCGCCCGCGACTATGCCAGAAGCTCCAGAGTTGGTCTCGTTCGTCAGCACGCCATCGTGTATGTACATGCTCTCGCTCTGGCGGGAGCCCAAGATGGTGACCCTCTCGCTGTAGCCGCCCGGATTCTGTAAGGCCACGCCTGGCATCGCCTGCAGGTAATCGGTCACCTGGTTCCGCTGAGTGGGCAGGTTTTCCATGACCTCCAGCGTCGTCGTCGCCGTCATCGCGGCACTTCGCGTATCGACTAACGGGCTCCTGCCCGTCACCGTGATCGTTTCGGCCACCGTCGCCACCGTCAACGACATATTCCGCTCGACCGTGCCGCCGGCGGTGACGCGCAACTCTTCGACGTATTCGCTGAAGCCCGCCAAAACGATCTTTAGCGTGTAGCTGCCCGGGCCCAGCCCCGCAAAGCGGTATCGGCCCTGTTCGTCGGTCACGACACTGGAAGGCCCGCCGGGCATCACCGGTGACGTGATGGTCGCGGTCACCCCTGGCAGGACGGCTCGGGACTGATCGGTCACCGTGCCGATGATCGTGCCTGTCACCAGCTGCGCGTGGGCGCTCCCGGCCAGCTGCAGAATGGCACCCAGCATCAGCGTCACGACTGCGGCGCGTCGGATTCCGACAGCTCTCCGCTTCCTCTGGTTCATCACAGCTTCCTTTCGTTGGTGCCCTTCTCCGTTTGGGCTCGAAACGCGATACCCCTGCTCCCTACACCGGCATCCCTCCTACCACGCCGAACGCCAGCAGCACCTTCCATGGCGCGCCGCCGACGAACTAGCCAGACCCGACGTGTATCCCGCCGACCACCGTCGCCCCAGGCCGCCCACCGCGCCACTTTTGGCCGCCACCCCGTTCAACGTCTGAAACTCACGCGCCGTGTCGTCCTGGCACAGCCCCGTCCCTTCGCCGCATAGGCCGTGAACCGGCCGTCGCCGGACCCGCCGAACACGACCCCCGGAATCGCCGTCACGCCGCGCTATGCGCCGACCGACAGGAGCCCGCGGCGGTCACAAGACAGTGGCGCCCCGGCGCCCCAGTCGCCAAGCAGGAGAATCGTGACGCACCCAACCCGATCACCCGTGCCAGGCCGATTCTCCTGCTTGGCGACTGGGGCGCCGGGGCGCCGCTGCTGCTTGTGACCGCCGCGGGCTCCTTGTAGATCAGCGCGGATCGCGCGGCGTGACGGCGATTCCAGTGTTGGTCCGGCGACGGCCAGTTCTGCACCGCCTATGCGGCGAAGGTTGGCGGCCAAAAGTGGCGCGGATGTGGGCGGCCTGGGGCGACGGTGGTCGGCGGATCCGTCGGGTCTGGCTAGTTCGTCGGCGACGCGCCATGGAGGGTGCTACTGGCGTTCAGCATGGTGGGAGGATGCCGGTGTAGGGAGCAGGGGTATCGTGTTTTCGAGCCCCGACGGAGAAGGGCACCAACGAAAGGAAGCTGTGATGAACCAGAGGAAGCTGGAGAGCTGTCCGAATCCGACGCGCGGCGCGTGCGTGACGCTGATGCTGGGTGCCATTCTGCAACTGGCCGGGAGCGCCTGCGCGGCTGAGTGACAGGCACGATCATCGGCACGGTGACCAATCGGTCCCAGCCGTCGCTTCCGGGGTGACCGCGAACAGCGTCACCGGTGATGCCCGGCGGGCCTTCCAGTGTCGTGACCGACGAACAGGGCCAATACACTTTGGGCTGGGCCCGGGCAGCTACACGCTAAAGGATTTGGCGGGCTTCAGCGAATACGTCGAAGAGTTGCGCGTCACCGCTCCCGGCACGGTCAAGCGGAGTTGACGGTGGCGACGGTGGCCGAAACAATCACGGTGACGGGCAGGAGCCCGTTGGTGCTGCGCGAAGTGCGCGATGAGCGGCGACGACGACGCTGGAGGTCATGGAAAACCTGCACTCAGCGGAACCAGGTGACCCATTACCTGCAGGCGATGCCAGGCGTGGCCTTACAGAATCCGGGCGGCTACAGCGAGAGAGGGTCACCATCTTGGGCTCCCGCCAGAGCGAGAGCATGTACATACACGATGGCGTGCTGACGAGAAGCGAGACCAACTCGGAGGTTCGGCATAGTCGCGGGCGACATCGATGGGGTGGAGGAGGTACCGGGGAGGCGTCGGTCCATCCGCCGAATTTGCGTCGGCCTGGCGGCGTGGTCAACGTCGTGACGAAGGCGGGACCAAGCATTTTTACCGGGGGACGCGCAGTCCT
>CAVYRS010000003.1:0-639991 GCA_963770995.1 uncultured Acidobacteriota bacterium
CGCCCGACGCGAGCACGTGATCCTTCATCGCCGCCGTCAGCGCATCGATCGTCGGCGCCCGGCTTCAGCCGGAAGCGTCGTGTCGAGCGCGAACACCTGGAAGTGATAGCGGTGCTTCGGGCCCGCGCGGAGTTCGCGGTCCCATGTACGCCTGGTTGGCGCCGCGCATGCTCGGGCCGTGGTGGCGCCCGCGGCAGCCGTCATGCCGGCGTCGAGCTTGGTGGCCGTAATGTTGAACGCCGTCCAGTGCAGGAAGATCGGGCGCGCCGCGCCGCCGTCCAGGTCCTGCATGATGACGGCGTAGGTCTGAGTGCCGGCCGGTCCGGCCGTCCACTCCAGGCCAGGGAACGTGTTCGTCTGGTACTGGGTGTTTGCGAACGGGATGTCGCCCATGTGCTTGAACGCGGGCGAGGTGACGGTCAGCTTCGCGCCGCCCTTGGCGGGCAGGTGACGAGCGCCGAGGTGGCGAGGCCGTTCTCGACGTCGGGCGGCGGCGCCTGCGCGAAGGCGGCGCGGCGGCCAGCAGGAGCGGCCGCGCACACGGTGAGGAGTACACGACGTGTCATTGATAGCTCTCCATTGATGGTGAACGCGCCTATGGCGTTCACGACACTCCATACATAATCCCCGCCAACGCCGCCACGAAAACACGACAGATGAGGCGGAAAGCGACATGGTATTCACGAAAACGTCTTCGAGAGGGCATACGGCGAGGGCGAATTCGATGCAGCGTGCGCATTTGGACGAGCCCGCACGTGAAGGCCGGGGGCCGATACCCGATGGACGACGGCCACGTCGTGGTCGATTCGATCGCGCCCATGAAATTGAGGGATATTACCGACGACCTCGCGCGCGAATCCGGGTTCGATAGCGTGAAAGATCTGCTGGGAATCGCGAAGCACGGAAAAGGCAATAAGGTGTATCTGATCCGTTTTCATTACCTGCAACCGGGAGCGTGGGACGTTTAGTGGCGCCGATTATTCCCAACCCCCGCAAGATCAAGGCTTCCGCACCGAGGCGGCGTTCGAGGCGTGGCTTGCGAAGAACCACGCGCGAGAAACCGAACTCTGGCTCAAGGTGCGCAAGAAGGCTTCGGCCTGCCGACCGTGACTCACGCGCAGGCGCTCGACGTCGCACTTTGCTGGGGATGGATCGACGGCATCAGGAAAGGCTTCGACGACCGGTCGTTTCTGCAGCGATTCACTCCGCGCGGGCGGAAGAGCGTCTGGAGCCAGATCAACAAGGGTCACGTCGCGAGGCTGAAGGCCGCCGGGCGCATGACGCCCCACGGCCAGCGCCATGTTGATGCCGCGAAAGTGGACGGCCGCTGGGCGGCCGCCTACGCCCCGATGCGACTTGCGCGCGTGGCCACGATTCCGGACGACCTTCGCGCCGCCATCGAGGTAAACCCGCGGGCGCGCAAGGCTGCCACGCTCAGCGGCCAGAATCTCTTTTTCGCTCTCGCGTTTCGCACGAACAATATGAGAACAGCCGCCGGCCGCGCGAAGATCGCGGACCTCGTGGACATGCTTGCGCGCGGTGAAACCATCGTGCCGGAAAGGCAGCGCTAGTCAATCGTGTCGAAACTTCGTGTTCAGTGCTTCGGTGTCTCGCTCGACGGCTACGGCGCCGGCACCGATCAGGATCTTCAGAACCCGCTCGGCGTGCGCGGCCCCGAGATCATGGAATGGTTTCTCGCGACGAACGTCTGGAAGAAGATGCATGGTCGGCGCGCGGCGAGACCGGAGTCGACAATCGCTTCGCCGAGCGGAGCTTCGAGAACATCGGCGCCTGGATTCTCGGACGCAACATGTTCGGCCCGGTCCGCGGCCCATGGCCCGACGACAGCTGGAAAGGTGGTGGGGCGACGAGCCGCCATACCACGTGCCGGTATTCGTGCTGACGCACTACGCGCGTGCGCCGATCAAGATGAAAGGCGGTACCGAGTTCTTTCGTCACCGACGGCATCGAGTCCGCACTCGATCAGGCGAAGAACGCCGCGGGCGAGCGCGACGTGCGCCTTGGCGGCGGCGTCGCGACGATCCGCGAATACCTTCGCGCGGGACTCATCGACGAGCTGCACCTCGCGATGCGGCCCGTGCATGCTCGGTGCCGGCGAGAATCTGATGAGCGGGATCGACCTGCGTGCGCTCGGCTACTCCTGCACCGAATCGATCGCCGGCGAGCGCGCGCACCATGTCATCCTGCGCAAACGCTGACGCTGGTGTCTTGTCGATGGCGCAGAATGGAGGCCTGACCGTTGTGGGTCCAGAGTCCTGCGTAACCATCCACATGGTGGCGAGCCTCGACGGTTTCATTGCTCGAAGGGACGGGCGCGTCGACTGGCTCGAAGCACCGGACGAGTTCGAGGGCGGGGATGCCCTGACACCGGAGTTCATCCAGGAATTCCTCAAGACGATCGCTATGTGATGGGCTCACGTACCAGTGCGACCGCACTGAATTTCGAGGCCAAGGGATTCGGTTGGTCCTATGGCGACAAGCCTACGTTTGTCCTGACCCATCGCAACTTGCCCAAAACCAGAGATACGGTCGAGTTCTACGCTGGCAATCTCGCACGCCTGGTGAATGACAGGCTGAAACCGTCCTTCGGCAGCATCTCGTTCGTTGGAGGCGGCGCTATCGCAGGTGAATGCCTTGGCTCGGCCTTGTCAACGAAGTCCGCTATTCAATCGTGCCCTCCTGATCGGTGAAGGGATCCAGTTCTTCACCGCACAGGGCTCGGCAAGGATATCGGCCTGCACCTCGTGGAGATGAAAGCGTACAAGAGCGGCATGGTCGCGCTTCGGTACAAGGTTCGGAAATAGGGACGCGCGCGCCTATTGCAACTTCGGCTCGTCATCACGCGCGAGATGCCAGCCGTCGTCCAGCTGTTTGAGCGAGACCGACGCTCCGGCCCGGCGATGACACTCACGCTGCCGGGGCTCATCGTTCTCGTCATCATTGCCGCGATCTGCGGCGCGGTCGGCAAGGCGCTCGCAGGCGGCGCGCGGGGCGGGCTGCTCGTGTCCATCGCCCTCGGCTTCATCGGCGCGCTCCTCGGACCGTGGGTCGCGCGTCAGCTCGGCCTCGCCGAGCCGTTCATGCTCAATCTGAGCGGCCAGTCGTTTCCCATCGTCTGGTCGATCATCGGCGCCGCCCTGTTCGTGGCGCTGCTCCACCTCCTGTCAGGGCGACGGAGCTGGATCAGGAACTGATTGCAGGCCGGCAGCCTTCCAGTCGGATTCTCCGGCGTTGATGTTCGCGGGCGAACTTGCAACCCTCCGTTCCATGGGTACGCTAGGGGTTCGCTGACGCTTCACGACTATGAGAGCGGCGCGGCGGTCGCGCTCCGGTTTTGGCGCGGGATGATGCCCGAGAATCTCGACGATGGACACGCCAAAATTTCCGCATCATCGCGACTGCGAGGCGTTGACCGGGATCACGCTCGACCATCTGCCGCGCGATGGGTCCCTGGGGCGCGTCCGGCGCTTCGCGAAGGGCGCGTTCCTCTGGCAACCCGAGGACGCGGCCGATCGGATCTATTTCCTTCGACGAGGCCGCGTGTCGGTCATGACCGCCAAGCCGCACGAACGGCCGATTGCCCTGCGCACGATCGAGCCCAGCCAACCCTTCGGCGAGGTGTGCGTCTGCAGCGTCCGGGCGGGTATTCGAGGCACCACGGCGTCCGCGCTGGTCGACAGTGAAGCGGTCGAAATCAAACTGAGCAACTTCCTGAGCTACTTGCACCAGAACCGCGCGGCGCTCGAGGCGTTGATGTTCACCATGTGTCTCCGCCTCACAGACGCGGAGCATCGCATAGAGGTGATGGCGCATCGCGGGGCGGAGCAGCGACTCGGCCGCCTTCTGCTTCGTCTCGGCACCTCGCGCGGCCGCCAGGGTCGCATCGGCCTCAGGGACACGGTCACCGTGTCGGTGAGTCACAACGAGCTGGCCCAGCTCGCCGGCATGAGCCGCCCGCACGTCACGGTCACAATGGGACGGCTGCGTCGTCGCAGGCTCGTGCAGTACAACCGTGAAGGTCTGGTGCGTGTCGACGTGGCGTCGCTGACCGACTATCTCGGTCGCATCGTTCGCGGCGAACGGGCGTAAGGCACGCATCATCCGTGAGGAGACTGTCGGCTCGATCGACAGCCGAGAGGGCCGACGCGCGATGGCTGATCGGATTCCGACACACCGCGGCGACGTGTTGATCCTGCGGACGACCCAGTCGTATTCCGTCCATGCGGTCGGACGTGTGTCCAGGAACGGCCAGCAGGATTTCGGCAGCGAAGCGAACGTGACCTACGAGACCGACAACGCCGTCGCCATCGCCCAGGCGAAAGCGCTCGTCCTGCCGGGCCGGCGGATCTTCTTTCGGAACATCGACTCCGGCGACTGGTATGAGATTTCAGACTGAGGCGTCGCACTAATCGTGCAGGACGACGGTGAGCAGCGAGTTGTTGACCTTGAGCCCGTCCGTGTAGTCGATGAACCCGAGGCGCTGGAATTTCTTCATGAAGAAATTCACGCGCGATCGCGTCGTGCCGACCATCTCGGCCAGCGTTTCCTGGGAGATCGGCGGGACGGCCCGCACCGGTTTGTCGTGCTTGCCGTACCGCGCCAGCAGCAAGAGCGTCCGGGCCAGCCGTTTCTCGCTGGAGTTGAACAGCTGATCGATCAGGTCCTCCTCGATCCGGATGTTCCGCGCCAGCATGTGCGCGATGAACCGATCCGACAGCGCATGCTGCTTGTGCAGGAGGCGCACCATCTGATCCTTGTCCACGAGGAGGATGGTGCTGTCCGTCGTCGCGGTCGCACTCCCCATGCGGACGGGTTGACCCGCCAGGCATCCTTCGCCAAAGAACTCGCCGGGGCCCAGCATCGCCACGACGGCCTCTCGGCCCGACTTCGAGAGCACCGAGAGCTTCACGCCGCCCTTCTGGATGTACAGGACGTGCTCGCACGGGTCGCCCTGGGTGAAGATGACCTCGGCTCGCCGATACTCCACGATCTTTCGCGCGATCCCTGCCGAGTCGAGAAAGGCTTGGGCGTTGAAGGCGCCGTTCTGCTTCGATTTCATGGCCGAGAGCTCCGCCTGTGATGACCCTTCGGCGGTTTCGCTGAGCAGGCGCGCCAGCTGATCGAGATCGACCGGCTTGACCAGGTGATGATCGAACCCGTGTGCCGACGCGAGCGTTCGCGTCGCCGGGCGCGCCGTAGCCGGTCAGGGCCAGCAGCAGCATGTCGCGGCCGTGCGGCTCCTCGCGAATCCGCCTGGCGACCTCGTAGCCGTCCATCCCGGGAAGACCGATGTCGATGATCCCGACGTCCGGACGCACGGCGTTCAGCAGTTCGAGGCCGCGGACGCCGTCGGCCGCGTCGTAGACCACGTGCCCGGCGAGCTCGAGCATCATCCGCAACATCTCGCGGGCGTCCGCGCTGTCCTCGATCAGCAGCACGCGTCTGGGCTTCGCACGGCGTTCCGGCGGCACTGAGCACGCCGGCGGACTCGCCTGCCGCAGGAATCTGCCTCAGCCGGACGGTGAACGTGCTGCCGTGCCCTTCTCCCTCGCTCGACGCCGACGATCGTGCCCCCGTGCAGCTCGACGAGGCGGCGGACGAGCGTCAGGCCGATGCCGAGGCCGCCCCGCGCGCGGTCGAGCGTCCGATCGGCCTGCACGTACATGTCGAAGATGAAGGGCAGCAGCCTGGGCGAGATGCCGAACCCCGTGTCCTCGACGCTGAGCACGGCGTCGCCGCCGTCGGCGCGGAGCGCCACCCGAATCCGGCCGCCCGGCGGCGTGTACTTGACCGCGTTGGTCACGATGTTGGTCAGCACCTGCTCGAGCCGCACGGCGTCCCCGTCGACCCACACGGGCTCGGTGCTGATCTCGATGCTGCCGATCCAGCCGGGCGTCGCCGGTGAACGTGGCGACGGCCCGGCGTACCGCCTCGGCCATGTCGAGCGGCTGTCGATTCAGCCGGATCTTTCCGGAGACGACGCGCTCGACGTCGAGCAGATCGTTGATCAGATGCGAGATGTGGCCGACTTGTCGCGCGATCACCTCGTGCGCGCGGGTCGCGGGCTCTCCCTCGGCGTGCGTCAACTCGAGCACGCGGACGGCATTGCTGATCGCGCCGAGCGGATTGCGCAGCTCGTGGGCCAGCATCGCCAGGAACTCGTCTTTCGTGCGGCTGTCGCGCTCGGCGCGGTCGCGGTTGCTGTTGGCCTCGAGGAGCTCGCGGAGATCCGTCACGATCAGATTCAGGCGATCGCCGCTCGGTCGACACCGTCGTGGTGAGCGACAGGCTCACCTCGAAGGCGCCGGCATCCGAGCCGATCAGGCGGCTGCGACGTCGTCCGCTGCCGGCACTGCAGCAGCGCCTCGAAATCGTCTCTGTCGGACGCGTTCACGAACCGGTCGATGCGACTGCCGACCACGGACTCGAGCGGCTCGCCCACGAGCGCCGCGAAGCGCGCGTTGGAGTACAGGATGTCGCCGCGACCGGTGAGGACGACGGCGCCTTCCTGCATCTGTTCGACGAGGTTGCGGTACGGCTCCTCGGCGCTGTGCAGCGTGTAGACCTGGTTGCCGCCGGCGCCCTCGACGACCAGCGCGTCGATCTCGCCCTGCCGAATCGCCCGCAGCATGTCCTCGGCTTCGGCGAGGCGCGCGCGCAGCGTCTCGGTCTCGTTCGTGATCGTCGGCGTGGCGTGTGATCATTGGCCTTACCTCCCGCGTCGGTCAGGAGCGCGAACGAGATCGAGTCCCAGCAGCACGCGGTCGCGGTTCGACATGTCGCCGATGATCCGGCGCATCGGCAGCGGGAGCTTCTTGATGAGGGTCGGCGCCGCGATGATCTGCTCGCCCTTCGTGAGGACCGGCTGCTGGTAGATGTCGATGACTTCCAGATCGTACCGCCCCTCGAGATACTCGTCGCAGATCGCCCGCAGGTTCTTGACCGCGCGCGCCGATCGGGGCGTCATGCCCGTGACGTACAGCCGAAGGACGTAGCGGTCGGCAGGCGGCGTGCGAGCGGCCCGCTCGAATGTCGCGCGCACATGCGTGCGGGTTCAGTGCCATCGGCCTTGTCACTGGCGGACCCGGAGATCCAGCCCGACGAGGACGCGTTCCGTGTTCGAGAGATCGCCGATGATCTTCTTGATCGGTTCCGGCAGCCGCCGCACGAGCGTCGGCACGGCCAGGATCTGGTCGCCGCGGGCGAGCTGCGGATTCTCCAGGAGATCGATGATCTCGATCTCGTAGCGCCCCTGCAGATGCTCCTCGCAGATCTGCTTCAGATTCGCGAAGGCCAGGACCGACTTCGGCGTCTGTCCGGCGACGTAGAGCCGCAGCTGGTAGGTCTGCGCCGCCGGACGACGGCGCGGCGCCGCGTCTTCAGACAGCTGCATGGCGATCGCGTCCTTCCCGCGAGGCGTGTCCGGCGTCATCCGATGTCCCGCGCGGCCCGCCGTCCGCGTCGAGCATGTTCAATCCGTGATCCGTCAGCACGAACTCGCGCAGCTCGTTCGAGTGCGCCATGCCGCGGGACTTGAGCACGTACAGCCCGCGGCGGTGGCGGCCGCCGACGTCCTCGTTCGCCAGCACGATCCACGTGTCCATCAGCGACGAGATGGTCGTCTCGGTCCGCTCGATGTCGGTCTGCCCGGGCGTGAGGCTCGTCAACATGGCCGTGATGTTCTCGGTCTTCAGGTGATCGATCATGCGCGTGAGCATCGCCTGGACGTCGGCGTAGGTGCCGACCGTCATCAGGTTGGTCACCGGGTCGATGACCGTCACGGTCGGCTTGAAGTCCGCCACGACCTGGTGCATCGTGACGAGATGGGTCTCGAGCCCGTAGCGCGACGGCCGGTCCGCGTGGAACTGCAGCAGTCCGGCCGCCACCCACGGCTCGAGGTCGATGCCGATGGAGCGCATGTTCCGCAGGAGCTGCTGCGGCGACTCTTCGAAGAGAAAGCACAGGCAGCGTTCGCCGCGGCGGCACGCCGCGTCGAGAAAGTGGGCGGCCAGGCTCGTCTTCCCGGTGCCCGCGGTGCCGGAGACGAGGATCGTGCTGCCGCGGTAGTACCCCTTGCCGCTGAGCATCTCGTCGAGACGCGGCGACGCCCGACGACACGCGCTCCAGCGGGGCCTCGTGCTGCAGGGCCATCGAGGACACCGGCAGCACGCTGATGCCGTCGGCATCGATGAGGAACGGATACTCGTTCGTGCCGTGGTGGGAGCCGCGGTACTTGACCACGCGCAGGCGGCGCGTCGAGACCTGATCGTGGACGCGGTGGTCGAGCAGGATCACCGCATCCGAGACGTACTCCTCGAGCCCCTGCCTGGTCAGGAGGCCCTCGCCGCGCTCGCCCGTGATCACGGCGGTGACGCCCTGGTCCTTCAGCCACCGGAACAGCCGCCGCAGCTCCGCCCGGAGGATGCCGTCGTTCTTCAGGCCGGCAAACAGCGATTCGATGGTGTCGAGGACGACGCGCTTGGCTCCCACCGTCCGAATCGCATAGTCGAGCCGGACGAACAGCCCTTCGAGATCGTACTCGCCCGTCTCCTCGATCTCGCTGCGTTCCACGCGCACGTAGTCGACCGCGAGCTTCTGCGCCGCGATCAACTCCGGGAGGTCGAAGCCGAGCGACGCGACGTCGCTGGCGATCTCCTCGCGCGTTCTCCTCGAACGTCATGAGCACGCCGGGTTCGTCGAACTGCAGCGGCGCCGTTCACCAGAAAGGTGAGGGCCAGCAGCGTCTTGCCGGATCCCGGGCCCGCCGCAGACGAGCGTCGGCCGGCCTTTCGGCAGCCCGCCGCGCGTGATCTCGTCGAGGCCGCGGATGCCGGTGGCGGTTTTCGCCAGATCGAGCCCGCGCGGCGGATGGGGCAGTACACCGACGTCGCTCGATGGTCTCTCCATGAAATTCAAGTCTGCTGCGAGAGGTCCACTGTGACACCTCGGCTATGTCAAAACTGTCAAATATGTGGACACCGCATGCACGAGCGGAATCCCACGGCATATCGACCGAGCATGCGATAATTCGAGGAGACACCCTCATGGCTGAAAGGACACGATCCGTCCGCCCGAAGACCCGGCGCGGATTCAATGTGGAGACGTATCTCGACTCGACAGGCCCCGCACGCAAAGTGGTCAAGTATCGACGGGGCGATGTCGTCTTCTCGCAAGGCGACCCCGGCGACGACGTCCGGTACATCCAGAAGGGCGCGATCAAGCTCTCGGTGCTCTCTCGCATCGGCAAGGAAGCCGTCGTCGCGATGCTGGGCGCCGGCGACTTTTTCGGCGAGGGCGCCCTGGCAGGTCAAACGGTTCGCATCGGGACGGCGACGGCGGTGGTCCCGAGCGAGCGTGCTGATCATCGAGAAGGAGGCGATGGTCCGGCTGCTCCACGAGGAGCCCGCGTTCTCGGACCGCTTCATCTCCTACATGCTGACGCGGAACATGCGCATCGAGGCGGACCTCGTCGATCAGCTCTTCAACTCCAGCGAAAAGCGGCTCGCCCGGACGCTGCTGCTGCTGGCGCGCTACGGCCAGGTCAATCCCCAGCGTACGCTGCCGAAGATCTCGCAGGAGACGCTGGCGGAAATGATCGGCGCGACCCGCTCGCGCGTGAACTTCTTCATGAACAAGTTCCGGAAGCTCGGGCTCATCGAGTA
Organism: uncultured Acidobacteriota bacterium; assembly: GCA_963770995.1. Taxonomy (GTDB): domain Bacteria; phylum Acidobacteriota; class Vicinamibacteria; order Vicinamibacterales; family CAVVIG01; genus CAVSWN01. The sequence goes on from CAVYRS010000003.1 coordinate 9,684, forward strand.
CAACGGCGGGCTCAACGGCGGCTCAAGATCAACAGCTCCCTCCTCAGCATCGTCCTGCACGATTGATGTTCTTTTGAGCACACGCCTGCGGCGGTGCTGTCTGGTACGCTGAATCGGATGACTACCGAAGCACATCGGATCGCCGCCGAGTCTGCCAGAGACGAAGCCGAGCGGTTCAGGCGACTGGCGGAAGAAGCGCGGGAGGTCCGCGACCAGCATCGTGAGGCGCTCGAGACGGTCCGGCAGGAGCGGGAGCGCCTGCGGGAAGCCGGGGAGATGGCGCGGGCCGCCGGCGAGGACGCACGAGCCGCCGCCGAGGCGGCGCGTCAGGCGGCGATTGAGGCCGTGCGCGCAACCGCCGACACGTTGCACACGACGCTCGACAGCATGAAGGTCGTCGAGGAGATGCGGCGGACCCTTCGTGACATACGGGACGTGATCAAGCTCGACTCCAACTAGGAGCACAATCAGCTCACCGCCGCGGGTCGTGCTGCGACAGCCGATTTTCCGTGACCCATTGCTGGCTCACGAAACCGAGATCGCTTTTTCGGCCGCTCCCGCGCCACCGCAGCATCGCCAGCACGACGCCCACGACTCCAAGGCCCACGACCATCCAGACTACGTTCATCGAGGTTTCCATGTGCGCCCCGCTAGTGCGGCTTGGGGGGATCGACGAGTACCACCACGGACTCGCCCGCCGCCGCGGCCTCTACGAGCGCCTCGTGCTGCTCGTCGCGATTGAACAACTCGGGGAGGGCGGCGATGGCCTCCTCGTGGCTGTCGAACCAGCGCTCGATGGCAGCATCGGGCAGCGCGTCCCCTTCCAGGAATCGGTTCGGCAGCTGGAGGAATGCGAACTTATGCGTCCGCGCGTCTTCATAGATCATGTATCGCATGGTATTGGCGGTGGATATCAGAGCATACCCCCGTTCATGCCACCGGCCGGCACCCCATCGTGATCGGGAAACTGCGAGATGACGGCTTCGGTCGTCAGCAGGAGCGACGCGATCGACGCGGCGTTCTGCAACGCCGAGCGGACCACCTTCGTCGGATCGATCACGCCCGCCTGCACCAGGTTTTCGTAGCGCTCCGTTTGCGCGTTGAAGCCCTCGTCAGCCTGCATCTCCTTGACCTTCTGCACGACAATCGATCCTTCGTGACCCGCATTGGTCGCGATCCAGCGCATCGGTTCCTCGATCGCGCGCACGACGATGTTGACGCCGATGCGCTCGTCGCCGGCGACCTGCAGGTTCTCGAGCACCTTCGACGCCCAGAGCAGCGCCACGCCGCCGCCCGGCACGATGCCCTCTTCGACGGCCGCCTTCGTCGCGTGCATCGCGTCCTCGACGCGCGCCTTCTTTTCCTTCATCTCGGTCTCGGTGGCCGCGCCGACCTTGATGATCGCCACGCCGCCGACCAGCTTGGCGAGGCGCTCCTGCAACTTCTCGCGGTCGTAGTCGGACGTCGTGTCCTCGACCTGCGCGCGCAGCTGCTTGACGCGACCCGCGATCGACGCCGAGCTGCCGGCGCCTTCCAGGATGGTGGTGTTGTCCTTGTCGATGGTGATCTTCTTGGCCCGGCCGAGATCGTCCAGCGTCAGGTTTTCGAGTCTGACACCGAGATCCTCGGTGATCGCCTTCCCGTTGGTCAGGATGGCGAGGTCCTCGAGCATCGCCTTCCGGCGATCGCCGTAGCCCGGCGCCTTGACCGCGGCGACTCGGAGCGTGCCTCGCAGCTTGTTGACGACGAGCGTCGCGAGGGCTTCGCCCTCGAGATCCTCGGCGATGATGAAGAGCGGACGACCGGCCTGCGCCACCTTCTCCAGGATGGGCAGCAGGTCTTTCAGCGATCCGATCTTCTTCTCGTGGATCAGAATCGCCGGATCCTCGAGCACCACTTCCATGCGCTCGGGGTCGGTGATGAAATACGGCGACAGGTACCCGCGGTCGAATTGCATGCCCTCGACGACGTCGAGCGAGGTGTCCATGCCCTTGGCTTCCTCGACCGTGATCACGCCGTCCTTGCCGACTTTGTCCATCGCTTCGGCGATGATCCGCCCGATGGCCTCGTCGTGGTTCGCCGAGATGGTGCCGACCTGGGCAATCATCGGCCCGGTGACCGGCTTGGACATCTTCTTGAGCTCGCTCGTCATCGCCTCGACGGCTTTGTCGATGCCACGCTTGAGAGCCATGGGGTTGGCGCCCGCGGTGACGTTCTTCGCGCCTTCACGATAGATCGCCTGCGCCAGCACGGTAGCCGTGGTGGTGCCGTCGCCGGCCGTGTCCGACGTCTTGCTCGCCACTTCCTTCACCATCTGCGCGCCCATGTTCTCGACGGCGTCCTTCAGCTCGATTTCCTTGGCGACCGTGACCCCATCCTTGGTGATCGTGGGCGACCCGAATTTCTTGTCGAGGATCACGTTGCGCCCCTTGGGGCCGAGGGTCACCTTCACCGCGTCGGCCAGGCTGTTGACCCCCGAAGAATCCCCTGCCGCGAGGAATCGCCGTACACGATCTGTTTTGCCATTCAGTTTCTCCAAACCTTCTGCAATCAGCTATCAGCTACTACTTCTTCGTCGTGCCGCCGATGATGGCCAGCACTTCGTTCTCGCGCAGGATGAGGTACTCCTCGCCATCGAGCTTGACCTCCTGGCTCGTATATTTGCCGAATAGGATCAGGTCGCCGGCCTTCACGTCGAGGGGGACGCGCGTGCCGTTGCTCTTCACCCTGCCATCGCCGACGGCGATCACCGTTCCCCGTTGCGGCTTCTCTTTGGCCGAGTCCGGGATGATGATCTCGCCGCTTTTCTGCTCGCCTTCTTCGAGGCGCCGAACGATGAGTCGGTCGTGTAACGGTCTGGCATTCATGGTTCTCAACTCCAAGCTGTGACAGAACGGATTAGGCGGGAACATTCAAGATGGTCCCCCTGCTCCGATGACTGTGCTATGAAGAGACGGCACGGGTCTGTGCCAAACGGCACAGTCGGATTCCGGTCGGATCCGATACTCTGGAACCGACGCGCGTTGGACTGTATTTCAGCGAGCTGAGGAGGACCGATGTCGGAACGGAATGGCGACCGCGCTCGATTTCAGAAGGAGCGAATGCGCAAGATGCATCGCCGCCAGCGCATGCAGGCGCTCGTGGCCGCTGTGCAACAGCGGAAGGACGCCGCCTCGGGCGTCGTCGCCGGCGCCCTCGCGGAGACGGAATCAGCGAAGTCCTCCGGTGCCATGCACAACGAAGGCGGTCCGATGCGCTCTGGCGACTGAGCAAACACGTCCTGAGGTCGTCGCCACGCTCATGGCGTACCGCTTGCTTTCTTCGGGGCGTTGCTGATGAGTTGGTTGCGGCGCCGCGAATCGGTGGCGCCCGAAAAACCGCTGCGGGACGAGCTGCTGAGCATCGAGCGGCTCGAGGAGCGCGCGCTCGCGCTTGCCGCCAGGTTCACGGTCGATCCCGACCCCCGCCGGCGCCCCCGGGACACGTTTCCCCGATTCGAGGACAACGTCCGCGTGCTGCGTGGCGCCTATCGCACGCTGGCCGACGACGTGCGCAACGGCCGGTTCGTCGTCTTCGCCGCGGATTGGCTCCTCGACAACTTCCACCTGGTCGCGGCCGAGATTTCAGACATCCGACTCAATCTGCCGCGATCGTACTCGCGCACGCTGCCGACGCTGGCGTCGCGCGAGCACGCCGGTCATGCCCGCATCTACGCGATCGCGGTCGAGCTGATCCGTCACAGCGACAGCCGCCTGGATCGCCAGCAGTTGATTCAGTTCCTGAACAGCTACCAACGCGTCGCGCCGCTGACGATCGGCGAGCTGTGGGCCTGGCCCAGTATGCTGAAGCTGGCGCTGATCGAAAACCTGCGCCGGCTGGCGGAGGAGCTGCTGGCCGCGCGCGCCGCCCGCCTCGCGGCGGACACCTACGTCGCGAGAGCGGATGAAGCCGGCGGCGTGGGAGCGTTGCCGCCGGACACCGACGCGGCGTTCATCGTTCAGCTTCTCCACCGCCTCCGCGAGTACGGTCTCCGCTTATCGGCCATTCGTGCGGCGGTGGACGACACGCTGGCGTCGCGGAACACCACACCTGAGGAAACCATCCGCGGCGAGCATCAGCGTCAAGGCGTCGCGCTCGTCTCGGTGGCGAACGCGATCACGAGCCTGCGCCTGTGCGCGACGCTGGACTGGCCGGAATACGTCGAGACCGTCAGCCTCGTCGAACAGGTGCTGCAGCGCGATCCAGCTGGTGCGTACGGGCGGATGGACTTCCTGAGCCGCGACGAGCAGCGGCACGCCGTCGAAGCGCTGGCGAGTCACAGCGCCGAAGCGCAGGTGCGCGTCGCGCTCAAGGCCATCGAAAGCGCCCGCCAGGCCGCCGCGAACGGCTCGACGGCCGATCGCGCCGCGCACGTCGGCTATCACCTCATCGATCGCGGCCGCGCCGATCTCGAAGCCGACCTCGCCTATCACGTGCCGCTGGCGACACGGGCGCGGCGCATCCTGACGCGCAACGCGACATTCGTCTACCTCGGCGCGATTGCGGTTGTCACCGCGCTTCTGCTCGCGGCCGCCGATGCCTATGCGCTGGGCGCCGGCGCCACGCTCGCGATGCGGGTGCTCGTGGCGCTGCTCGTGCTGCTGCCGGCGAGCGACTTCGCGATTGCCTGCATCCAGTACGCGGTCGTCCACCTGATCGGTCCGAAGCGGTTGCCGCGCCTCGATTTCTCCAAGGGAGTTCCGGAAGACGCACGAACGATGGTCATCGTCCCGACGATGCTGACCAGCACGGCCGGCGTCGACGCGCTGCTCGAACACATCGAGGTCCTCGCGCTGGGCAATCTCGATTGGTTCGTGCACTTCGCCATCCTCAGCGATTTTGCGGACACCGACCAGCCGTCAGCGCCGCTGGACGCGGCGATCCTGGAGCGCGCACAGGCGGGTATCGAGGCGCTCAACACGAAGTACGGCGAGGACCACGCCGATCGGTTTTTCCTGTTTCATCGCGACCGTCAGTGGAACGAGGGCGAGGCGGCGTGGATTGGATGGGAGCGGAAGCGCGGCAAGATCGAAGAGTTCAACCGGCTGCTGCGCGGCGCCACCGACACCACGTTCTCCACGCAGGTCGGCAACCTCGAGGTGCTGCCGTCAATCCGCTACTGCATCACCCTCGACACCGACACGCGTCTGCCGCGCGATGCCGCCAAGCGCCTGATCGGCATCATCGCGCACCCGTTGAACCGGCCCGAGCTGGATCCGCGGCTCAAGCGTGTGACCAGGGGATACGGCATCCTGCAGCCGCGCGTCAGCGTGACGATGGCCAGCGCGGCGGGATCGCTCTTCGCGCGGACGTACGCCGGCCATACGGGAGTCGATCCGTACACGACCGCGGTGTCGGACGTCTACCAGGATCTGTTCTGCGAGGGCAGCTTCACCGGCAAGGGGCTGTACGACGTCGATGCCTTCGCCGCCGCGCTCGAGGGGCGCGTCCCGGAGAACGCGCTGCTCTCGCACGACCTGTTCGAGGGACTCTACGCGCGCACGGCGCTCGTCACCGACATCGAGGTCGTGGACGACTATCCCTCCAGCGTCCTCGCACATGCGCGTCGCCAGCACCGGTGGGTGCGTGGCGACTGGCAGATCTTGTGGTGGCTGTTTCCCTGGGTGCCGTCCCGGACCGGCGTGACGAGGAATCGTCTGCCGCTCATCGCGCGATGGAAGATTCTGGACAACCTCCGGCGCAGCCTGGTACCGCCGGCCACGCTCACCCTCCTCGTGCTCGGCTGGGCGCTTCTGCCGGGCCACGCGGCGATATGGACGGCCTTCGGGCTGGCGGCGCCGGCGTTTCCCGCCATCTCCCAGGCACTCGAGATCCTGCGGGGTCCGCGGCGCGGGCGGTCGTGGGGCGTTTTCCTTCGCATGGCGATCGAGGATGCGAAAACGGCGGCAGCCCGCTTCGGACTGCAGCTTACGTTCATGGCCCACGAGGCCTACGATCGGCTGCACGCCATCACGATCACCCTGGTTCGTCTGGGCGTGACGCATCGCCGTTTGCTGGAATGGGAAACGGCGGCTGCGAGCGCCGCGCGCGACGGAGGCGTCAAGCTGCTCCCGTTCGTCCGCCGGATGATCGCCAGCCCGCTGCTGGCCCTGATCACGCTGGCCGCGGTCGCGGCGCTGCGACCAGCGGCGTTGCCCATTGCCGCGCCGATCCTCGCACTCTGGATCATCGCGCCGGGGCTCGCCTTCGCCCTCAGCCGTCCGACGCCGGTACGACGCGCGGCGCTGTCGGCCGCGGACCGCGAGTACTTTCAGCAGGTCGCGCGGAGAACGTGGGCGTACTTCGACACGTTCGTCGGGCCCGAGGATCATTTCCTGCCGCCGGACAACGTGCAGCTGAAGCCAGACCTGATCATCGCCCACCGTACATCGCCGACCAACATCGGCCTCGGTCTCCTCGCCACGCTCGCCGCGCGCGATCTGGGATTCATCGACGCCGATGAGCTCGTGCGACGCATCGACGCCACGCTGACGACGATCGAACGTCTCGACCGCTGGGAAGGCCACCTCCTGAACTGGTACGACACGCGGACGCTGGCGCCGCTGCTGCCGGCCTACGTATCCACGGTGGACAGCGGCAACCTGGCGGGCGCGCTCGTGACCCTGTCGGTCGGCCTCCACGAGATCGCGCCGACGCTCGCGGCGCGCGCGGAGGCGATCTTCGACGCGATGAACTTCCGCGCGCTGTTCGATTCGAAACGGCAACTGTTCGCGATCGGCTACCGCCTGCCCGACGCTGAAAACCCCGGCCGGTTCGATCCGTCGTTCTACGACCTGCTCGCCTCCGAAGCGCGGCTGGCCAGCTTCATCGCGATCGCCAAGGGCGACGTGCCGGAAATGCACTGGTTCCACCTCGGGCGGTCGGTGACGAGCGTGCGCGGCGCACCGGTGCTGCTCTCGTGGAGCGCGACGATGTTCGAGTACCTGATGCCGCTGCTCGTGATGCGCTCGTACCCGAACACGCTGCTCGACGAATCCTGCCGGCTGATGGTCCGCCGGCAGATGGACTACGCATCGGCCGCGGCCGTTCCCTGGGGCATTTCAGAGTCGGCGTACAACCTCGTCGATCGGCATGGCATCTATCAGTACAAGGCGTTCGGGATCCCCGGGCTCGGCTTGAAACGCGGACTCGGCGATGAAGTGGTCGTGGCGCCGTACGCGACCGCGCTGGCTGCCGTGATCGATCCGCCGGCGAGCGCGGCGAATCTACGCCGGCTGGCCGGCATCGGCCTCGAGGGCGAGTTCGGGTTCTTCGACGCGATCGACTACACACACCGCGGGGCGGACGCCGCCGCACAAGAGACCGAGAGCGCGCCCGCCGCGGGCGTCGTCATTCCATCCTACCTGGCCCATCACGAGGCGATGACGCTCGTCGCCTTGACCAACGCAGTCCTGACCGATCGGATGGTCGACCGGTTCCACGCCGACCCGAGAGTCCAGGCGACCGAGTTGCTGCTGCAGGAGCGCGTGCCACGCGACGTCGGCACGATCGAGCCGCGCCCGCTCGACGACATGCACGAAGCCGCGCCGGCCGCCTCGGCGCCGGAGCGGCGTTTCCGCTCGCCGCACACGACCTACCCGCATACGCAGTTCCTCTCGAACGGCAACTACGTGACCTCGGTCACCAACGCCGGCGGCGGCGCCAGCGTCTGGCGTGGACTCCCGGTGACGAGGTGGCGGCGCGACGCCACCCGCGACGCGGACGGTCAGTTCATCTACCTTCGCGACGTACGCAGCGGTGTCCTGTGGTCGGCGACCTATCAACCCACGCGGCGCGAACCGGACGAGTACGCCGTGACGTTTTCCGCCGACCGGGCGGTCGTTCGACGGAAAGACGACGACGTGTCGACGCTGCTCGACATCGCGGTGTCGACCGAAGACGACGTCGAAGTGCGGCGGATGACGATTCGCAATCACAGCTCGCGCATCCGCGAGCTCGAGGTGACGAGCTATGCGGAGATCGTTCTCACGACCGCAGTCAACGATCTGGCGCACCCGGCATTCGGCAAGATCTTCGTCGAAACCGAGTACCTGCCGGAGAGCGCCGCGCTGCTCTGCCATCGACGAAGGCGCGATCCTGACGAAGCCCACGTGTGGGCGTTCCATGCGTTGAGCCTCGAAGGCCGTCCGCAGGGGCCGGTCGAATGGGAGACCGATCGCGCGCGCTTCCTGGGCCGCGGCCGGACCCCCGCCGACCCGCGGGCGCTTGATGGCCGCCCCCTTTCCGGCACCACGGGGGTCGTTCTCGATCCGATAGTCAGCCTGCGCCAGCGGATCCGGCTGCCGCCCGGCGGCGCCGTGAGGCTCTGTTTTGCGACCGGCATGGCCCCGGATCGCGAGACGGCGGAGGCGCTCGCGCGGAAGTACCACAACTTCAGATCGATCGGCCGTACGTTCGCGCTGGCGGTCACGCACGCCGAGAGCACCTTGCGTCACCTGGGCGTTTCGGCGGACGAGGCGATGCTGTTCGAGCGCCTGGCGTCGCGGGTGCTCGGCACGCACGCGTCGCATCGCGCCAGCGCCGAGACCATCGCCGCAAACGAGCTTGGTCAACCCGGCTTGTGGCCGCATGCGATCTCCGGCGACTTGCCAATTCTGCTCGTGCGGGTGGTCAGCGACGAAGACGTGCCGCTGGTGCGGCAGGTGCTGCAGGCCCAGGATTACTGGCGGCTGAAGGGGCTGAGCGCCGACGTCGTCATCGTCAACGAGCACCCGGTCGGTTACATGGATGAAATGCATGCGCAGCTCGTGGCGGTCCTCGAGGACGGCCCGTGGAGCGCCTGGCAGCATAAGCCGGGAGGCGCGTATCTGCTGAGGGCCGATCGCATGGGCCGCGCCGAGCGGGTGCTGCTCGAAGCCGTGGCGCGCGCGATTCTCGTCGGCGGCGGCGGCGATTTGCGCACACAGCTCGATCGGCCTGACGCCGTGCACCCGCCGGCGAAGGCCCTGGCCCCGGTGTCCCCGCCGCGTCACGACTCCGAGACTCCTGAAACGCCCAGCCCGTCATGGACATTGAGCAACGGGCTGGGTGGCTTCACGGACGCTGGACGGACGTACGCGATTGCGCTCGACGGCGCCACTGAAACGCCGATGCCATGGACGAACGTCATCGCCAACCCGCAGTTCGGCACCATCGTCACGGCTTCGGGTTCGGCACACACCTGGTCGGGGAACAGCCGCGAGAACCGGCTGACGCCGTTCGCCAACGATCCGGTTGGCGATCCAACCGGTGAAGCGATCTTGGTGCGTGACGACGACACGGGAGAGTCGTGGTCGCCGACGCCGGGCCCGTTGCCCCGCGCCACGACCGGCCGGTCGGTCGTTCGCCACATGGCCGGCCTGACGCATTTCGCCCGAACGACGCAGGGGATCGATCACGAACTGGAGGTCTTCGTCGACGAGGCCGATCCCGTGAAGTTCTCGTTACTCACGCTGGTGAACAACGGGTCCGCGGTTCGAACGCTGAGCATCTTCGCCTACAACGAGTGGGTGCTCGGACCTCCGCGCGAGGGCGAGCACTTGCATGTGGTCACGGAAGTCGACGAACGAAGCGGGGCGATCCTGGCGACGAACCAGTACAACCAGGAATTTGCCCGTCACGTCGCGTTCTCGTACTCGAATGTGCCGCCGGATTCGTTCACGGCCGACCGCCGCGCGTTCCTCGGCCGCCACGGCGATCTGACGCGACCGGCCGCCCTCGCCCAGCTGCAGCTGTCGCGTCGGATCGGCGCTGCGTTGGACCCCTGCGCCGCGATCCACGTTCGATGCGTGTTGCAGCCGGGAGAGCGGCGGCAGCTGTTGTTCCTGCTCGGCGAAGGCACCGATCGCGAACATGCCGCTGCGCTGATCGCGAAACATGGAAACATCGACGCGGCCGTGGCCGCTCGTGCGCGCGTGGCTGCCTCGTGGGACGACACGCTCGACGCCGTCCGTGTGCGCACGCCCGACGATTCCTTCGATGCCCTGATCAACCGCTGGCTGCTGTATCAGGCGATCAGCTGCCGGCTCTGGACGCGCAGCGGGTACTACCAGCCGGGCGGTGCGTACGGCTTTCGCGATCAGCTGCAGGATGTGATGGCGTTGATGCTGGCGCGGCCCGATCTCACGCGCGAGCACCTGCTGCGTGCGGCGGCGCGTCAGTTCGTCGAAGGGGACGTGCAGCACTGGTGGCACGAGCCGACCGGCCGCGGCCTTCGCACCCGCTGTTCCGACGATCTGCTGTGGCTGCCGTACGCCGTGAGCGAGTACGTGCACGCGACCGGCGACCTCGGCGTTCTCGACGAAACCGTGCCGTTCCTGAAGGCGCCGCCGCTCGCGAGCGGCGAATACGAAGCGTACGGGTCGCCCAGCGTCTCTACCGAAACCGGCACGCTGTTCGATCACTGCATTCGCGCCATCGAGCGAGGGACGACTTCGGGCGCGCACGGCTTGCCGCTCTTCGGTTCATGCGACTGGAACGACGGGATGAACCGCGTCGGCCGCGAGGGCCGCGGCGAGAGCACCTGGCTTGGATTCTTTCTCTACTGTGTGCTGGTCGATTTCGCGGATCTGTGCGACGCGCGGAACGATTGCGCAGTCGGCCCGCGCTACCGCGCCGAGGCGCGCCGCCTCGCATCGCAGCTCGAGCTCAGTTGGGACGGCGAATGGTATCGTCGCGGGTACTACGACGACGGAACGCCGCTCGGATCCGCGCAGAACGATGAGTGCAAGATCGATTCAATCGCGCAATCATGGGCCGTGCTCTCCGGTGCGGTTCCAGTGCGCTTTGCCGAACGCGCCATGGACGCGGTGCGCACCGCGCTCGTCGCCCGAAAGCCACAGCTTCTCCTCCTCCTCGATCCGCCCTTCGATCGTTCGGCGCAGGAGCCCGGTTACATCAAGGGCTACCCTCCGGGGATCCGCGAGAACGGTGGACAATATACCCATGCGGCTGTCTGGATCGTCATGGCGCTGGCTCGATTGGGCAGCGGCGACGAAGTCGCCGAGCTGTTCCATATGCTGAATCCCATCAACCACACCAGGACAGCGGCGGACGTCGAGCGCTACAAAACCGAGCCGTACGTCGTCGCAGGTGATGTGTACGCCCGGCCGCCGCACGCCGGCCGCGGCGGATGGAGCTGGTATACGGGATCGGCGGCGTGGATGTATCGGGCCGGTGTCGAGAGCATCCTCGGATTGCGCCGCCATGGTGATACATTCAGTCTTGACCCGTGTATCCCGAGTTCCTGGCCGGAATATGAGATCGAGTGGCGTCTCCACGGCACCCGGTATGTCATTACCGTCGCGAACCCCGATCGGCAGTGTCGAGGCGTGGTGAACGCCTCGCTGGACGATGTCGTCGTCGACTCGTCCGCGATTCCGATCGCGGACGACGGGCGAACGCACCGTGTGAGCATCCTGCTCGGCAGCGCTCGTTCGAGGCGAGTCAGTTGAGGGGTCGAGGCCTCCCGATCTTTTGCATCGGTGTGGCCATGCTGTGCGCCGACGGGGGCGCCAGTTCACAAGCGGGCCCGGTCTTGACCGACGCGCAGCGGCTCTTCTACAACGCCCATTACGAAGCCGCCGCCGCGATGGTGCTCACCCTTCGAGAGCCGGACACCGACGATCTGGCCAGCCTCGAGCTGCGGACCTCCGCGCTGCTGTTTCAGCTCAAGCGATTGCTCGAATTTACCCCGCCCAAGGACGATGCGCTCAAACACTGTGCGACATGCCCGGGACTGATGGCGGAATTCTTCGCGGAGATTCGTCGCGGCCAGACCCTGGCACGATCGAGGCTCAAAGACAACCCAGACGATGACGAGACGCTGTTCTTCCTCGGCAAACTGGATCTGAACTACGTGTGGCTCCAGCTCGGTCCGCTGAAGAAGAAGACCGGGTGGGATGAGTACCGGGAAGCACGAAAATCGCTCGACGCGGTGATCGCTCGCAATCCTCGCCACGTCCGCGCGCGCGTTGCCCGCGCCTGGATCGACTACATCGTCGACACCAAGATGCCGTGGGGGACGCGGTGGATGCTGGGCGGGGGGAACCGGAAGAAAGCACTGACCACTCTGCGCGAGGCCGCGAAGATGGACTCGGACTTCTTCACCCACGCGGAAGCCGAGTTCGCGTTGTGGGACATGCACGTCAGGGAACGCGACATGGTCCAGGCGACCGAGGCCGCGCGACGGCTCGCCAAGGACTTCCCGGACAATCGCGAGATCGCCGCGTTCCTCGAAGTTCGTGGCCGGCCCTGATGTGTGCACAACCGAACAGACGCAGCCCGCGCCAGTCGATAGCATGGATCCATGAAGCCATCTGTTGCTAAACGGAAGAGGACCGCATGCTGGCGTGGTTGAAACGGCGACAAGCGACGGCGGCGACCAGCGAGCCTGAACCGGCAGTGCCGAACCGCCAACGGTCCGCGATGGCTGGCAAGTACGTGCAGCTCTACACGTACCTGGAGACCCGGTTCGCGGACACGGTTGTCCTGACGTTTGCGGAGATCGAGGACATCCTCGGGTTCACGCTGCCGGATCCGGCGCGCCTGCGCGAAGACTGGTGGACGAGCCCGGATCAGAACACGGCCAAGCCGCGGTTCTCGGATTCGTGGATTCTGGCGAACCGGACTGCCCGCCCGAACATGGGGGCACTGACCGTGGCGTTCGAGCGCCTTTCGTAAAACGTTTCTTCACCGCTCGCCCAACTACGGCCGAAAGACTTTCTTGTTCGCAATCCGCGCTTTTTCGGCGGCGGCGCGGTTTTCGTCCTGTTCCTTCTTCATCCTCGTGACTTCCCGCTGCGGCGCCTCTCGATCGTCGAGGCGCAGGGCCTGGATCGTGGCCTTCTGCGCCAGGGCATCGAGAGCGGAGTCCGTCACGACCAATCGGAAGGACCCACGGTACGAGGATGCTCGGTACAGAACCACAGAATGGTTGGCATCGCGCCACCGAGCTACTGGTGCACCGGACGCGGCTTCCACCTGTGACGTCACCCGGACGGGTGCCGATGTCTGCTTGGCGGGTACACCATAGACTTCGGAGATGGCGTCGAGCATGTCGGCGTCCGTCATCCCTTCCGTCCGGTTGTGCTCGTAGTCGACAACGATCCGGAAGAGGCGGTCGTCGTAGAAGCTGAAGACGATTTGCTCAACCGGATCCGTCGAGGGGGCTGCTGATCCAGCGACCCATTGCGAGAGTCGCCACTCCAGATCCTGAAGCACCGCGGGACGCTGATGGATCGTCTTCGGCAGGGATGGGGCGACCCCCGTCAGGCGTACGACGGATGCGACGTTGCTTCCCAGATCGAAGCTTCGATACTGCGCAAGACTTTGACCGTCGACTGCGTGCGTCGTGAGCAGCAGGCCAACGGCGCAGATCGCGAGCGTGCGCGGACGTGTCATGTGGCCTCTTTCATTCACCTCGGGGATTACCGACGCTCTGGGTCGTGAAGCACCTGGGCGATGGTCTGTGGCTGAACGCCCGGCCACAACTTCATGATGATTGCCGGCGGAACCAGGCACAGGGCGAGCAGGATGGCTCCCGTGCTGAACGTCACGCTTGCGCCAAGCGCGAAGCCGGCGACGGCGATCAGCGCGACAGACGTGAACCAGATCTGGAGCAGTCGCGAACGAGTCATGTCATTGAACATGGCGTTTCACCTACCTGAGCGTACGGTGGGTGGCCTTCGCGGCACTGTCCCCAATTGAACACATCAAAACATGCGCCGGAGCCTCGCGAGGAGGCCGCTGTCTCCGCCGCCTGATCGATTCCGCGGCGCGCCGCCTCCCTCGCGCTCGCGTTCGAGTTGCGCGCGATCGTGGAGCTCGGCGGCAAGCGGGCGAGCCGTCGCCGGCTCGGCGACGACGGTGGCGGCTGGAGAAGGTGAAGGGCCGTCACGTCGTTCGCGAGCACCTGGAATCATCACCGGCACAGCGCCCAGCGCCGCCTTCTGAAGAATCCCGGCCGTATCCTGCGCGTGGGTCGACTCGTCGGAGCTCACCGCTCCGCCCATTCGACGAACGCCGGTGGCACCTCATTGCGCACGATCATGACGCGGAGAATGCGATCGTCGCGGAGGAGCGTCGCGGTGCCGAGGCGAGCCGCGGCAATCGACGGGTAACGAGCCCACGCCTCCGCGATCCCCGACGACGACCCGCGCTTCATGGTGGGAATCAGCCTGAACATGCGGAAGACACCCCTGAGGGAAGTGTCTCCCGGCAGCACCGACCCGCGATGTACCGGATTGCACAGCGACGCAACCGGAGCGTGAGAGCGTTCGCTAGAGTGGCGCAGGGATCGGTGTAGAGACGTGGGGTCCGCCTTCAGGCGGACCTACAGCGAGCGCGATCGTCAGTGTCGGTCCGGCTAAAGCCGGACCCCACGTACGACGATTTGCGCTCTCGGAGCGCTACATCGAAATGGAAAACGCTAGTTCCGCGGGACGCGGCCTGGGGTGTACGGCGCGCCCAAGCGCTCCAACTCCTTCTCGATGGCGGGCACATCGGTCTCGACGAGGGCCTTCAACTTCGATCGCTCGGCGGTGAAGAGCTCGCCGGCAATCTGCAACTGCTGCTCGTGAGTCGCCGTCTGACGCGCGAGCGTCCGGTTCAGCTCGCTGGAGATCGTGTTCGCGCGCTCCGAGATCGCGACGGGCACGGCTCCGCTTCGCGCTCCCAGGCGCCGCTCACCGCGCAGCTCGACGAGGATCGCGGCGAGGCGCCGCTGCAGCGATCGCGCGTCGGTCGTGCAGCGTCCGCGGCGCCGCCGGCGTGGCGTCCAGCGCCTTGACGATCGCATCCAGGCGCGTGCTCGTGCTGTTGGCGAGCTCGAGTGCTCCGGCGACATCGCGTCTCAACACCTGCAGCTTCTCCTGAAACTGCCAGCGCGCCGCTTGATCGCCGGCATGGTGCGCAGCCTGGGGATCGAGGACGACTTTGAACGGCGACGGGTCCGGCAAGCTGGGTCACGACGCCGCCCACGCGCTGCGATAGCGTCGACGTTGTAGGTACCGGGCACGACATACGGGCCGACCAGCGGATCGCCGAAGAGCTCGTCGAGCTCACCGCGCGGGCGGTTCGGCGGCAATTGATGCGCGGGCGCACGCAGATCCCAGGCGACGCGCTGCAGCCCCTTCTCCGCGGAGCCGGTCAGCACACGCACCGGCTTGCCGTCGGCGCCGTTCACCGAAAGGAGAATCGTCGGCGCCTCTTCGTCCGCTTCGGCGCGCAGCTCGTCGGCGGTCGGATAACGAATCGGCCGCCCCGCTTTTTCCGCTGCCTTCTCGGCCTCCACGCGTTTCTGCTTCAGCGTCTTCAGCCGCATCCTTCAGGTGGTAGGTGAGGACGGCGCCGTACGGCGGATTCGGCGCGGAGTAGAGCATTTCACCCTGGAAGCCCTTTCCCGGCAGCCCGAACTGCAGCGTCGGCACGTAGAGAATCGTGTCGCGAACCGGAAAGAGTGTCGCGCTCGCAGTGTCGTTCACTGTGGTGCGCAGCGGGGAGTAGTCGTCCACGATGTAGAAACCGCGCCCAAAGGTGGCCAGCACGAGATCGTTTTCCCGTTTCTGAATCGCGATCTCGCGCACGGCGATCGTCGGCAGGCCGCCGATCTTCGTCCAGTGCTGCCCACCGTCGCGGCTGCAGTAGGCGGCGAACTCGGTGCCGGCGAACAGCAGCCGCGGATCGACGTGATCTTCGGCAATCGCGTAAGTCGATCCGCGCGCCGGGAGATCGCCGGAGATCGATTTCCAGCGTCTTTCCGGCGTCGGTGCTCTTGAGCAGATAGGGCGCGAAGTCGCCGTTCTGATGGTTCTCGACGGCGACGTAGACCGTCGCAGCGTCGTGCTGCGACGCGCGAATCCTCGCGATGTACGCGTCGGCGGGCACGCCCGGGAGCCTGTCGACCTTCCGCCAGTGCGCGCCGCCGTCCTCGCTGACCTGCACCAATCCATCGTCGGTGCCGACGTAGAGGAGGCCCTCGCTCTTCGGGCTTTCGGCGATCGCCGAGATGTTCCCGTAGAGCGCGGTGGACGTGTTCTTGGCGACCGCGTCGGGCCCCCACACTCTTGCCCATCACCGGCGAGCGTGTTGCGATCGAGCTGCCGCGTCAGATCGGGCGACGACCGCCTTCCACGAATTGCCGCGATCGTCGGAGCGAAACAGCAGCTGCGCCGCCGATGTACAGCCGCGTGTGCGAGTGCGGCGAGATGATGAACGGCGCGTCCCAGTTCCAGCGCAGCGGCACGCCGCCCTTTTCCTCCTGCGGCTGGATGCCGATCCGTTCGCCGGTCCGCTTGTCGTAGCGGACGATGACGCCGTGCTGCAGCTCGGCGTAGACGGTGTTGGGGTCCTCCGGATCGACGCGCGAGACGAAGCCGTCGCCGCCCTGGGTGACGAACCAGTCCTGATTCAGGATGCCGTGCTCGGAGCGGCGTGCGCGACGGCCCGCCCAGCGAGTAGTTGTCCTGCGTGCCGCCGTAGACGTTGTAGAACGGCGCCGCGTTGTCGACGTCGACGTCGTAGAACTGCGTCAGCGGCAGGTTCTCGAAGAACGTCCAGGTGGCGCCGCGGATCGAACGATCGGTACAGCCCGCCGTCGTTGCCGACGAGCATGTGACTGGTGTTCTTCGGATCGACCCAGATGATGTGGTTGTCGACGTGCATGTTGCGCTGGCCCAGCGATCGCAGCGTCTTGCCGCCATCGTCGGACACCTGGAAGATCACGTCGGGGATGTAGACGCGGTCGACGTTGACCGGATCGGCGAAGATGTCGCCGTAGTACATCGAACCCTGGTTGTAGTCGCTCCGCTTCTCCCACGTCACGCCGTTGTCCGACGAGCGGTAGATGCCGCCCTTCGAATTCGCCGCCTCGACGTTCGCGTAGATGATGTCCGGGTTGACCGGCGAGATGGCGAGCCCGATTCGCCCGAGCTCTTCGTCCGGCAGCCCGGTGGTCACCTTCTTCCACGTCTTGCCGCCGTCGGTGCTGCGGTGGATGGCGCTCTCGGGACCGCCGTTGATCATCGTGAAGAAGTGCCGCCGGCGCTGATACGCGGTCGCGACGACGACGTCGGGATTGCGCGGATCGAGCACGACGTCGCTGACGCCGGTGTGCTCGGAGATCTTCAGCACCTGCGTCCATGTCTTGCCGCCGTCGGTGGTCTTGTAGAGCCCGCGGTCGCCGCCGGGCGCCCAGAGCGGCCCCTGCGCGGCGACGTACACCGTGTCGCTGTCCTTCGGGCTGATGACGACGCGGCCGATGTGTTCGGAGTTCTTGAGCCCGACGTTCGTCCACGAACGTCCGCCGTCTTCGCTCTTGTAGACGCCGTCGCCGTAGGCAACCGACCGCTGCGAATTGCGCTCGCCCGTGCCGACCCACACGACGTTGGGCCGCCGCTCGTCGAGCGCGATCCACCCAATCGAGAACGAGCCTTGCGAGTCGAAGACCGGCTGGAACGACGCGCCGCCGTTGACCGTTTTCCACACGCCACCCGACGCGGCGCCGACGTAGAACACCGCCGTATTCGTCGGATCGACGGCGATCGTCATCACCCGACCCGATGTGACGGCAGGTCCGATCGGCCGCGCGCGCAGGCCGGCAAAGGCATCGGGCACGGGCGATTGCGACAAGAGGGACTGGCCGGATGCGGCCGCCCACATGACGAGCACGATCAACGTCAGACGCTTCATGAAGACTGCCTCCGGGGCCCTAAACTGTTCATTGTATGAAAGCCCTGTGCTAGAGTCCGCGATCGACCTCTAAGGAGTTTGCCATGCAACGCACCGGATTCATTGCCGTTCTGCTTCTTGTCGTCTCCACCAGCCTGATCGCCCAACAGCCGCCGGCGCAGGGCCGAGGCGGCCGCGGTGGCCGTGGCGCGCCCGACCCACGCAGCGCCGGCGGCGGCAACTGCGCCGCCAACCCGTACAACTGCATCGACACGGCGAATCCGCTGCCACAGCCCGACACGGTGTGGATGGAGGACATGACGTGGATGGATGTGCGCGACGCCATGAAGGCGGGCAAGAAAACCGTCCTCATCGCGACCGGCGGGATCGAGCCGAACGGCCCCTGGCTGGCGCTCGGCAAGCACCAGTTCGTGCTGCGCGCCAACTGCGACGCGATCGCGCGCAAGCTCGGGGACGCGCTCTGCGCGCCGCTCGTCCCGTTCGTCCCGGAAGGCTCGATCGAGCCGAAGTCGGGCCACATGGTCACCGTGGGGACGATCAGCCTCGAGGAAGCCACGTTCGAAGCGCTGCTCACTGACATCGTCCGCAGCTACAAGATGCACGGCTTCGAGAACATCATCCTCATCGGCGACAGCGGCGGGAACCAGACCGGCATGAAGAACGTGGCCGACAAGTTGAACGCCCAATGGAGCGGCAAACCGGTGGTGGCGCACATTCCCGAGTACTACGCGTACAACACGGTCGAAAAGCTGCTCGTCGATCTGGGCGTCATGAAGGCGGACGGTCCCACCGACAACATGCACGACGATCCGGGCATCACGCTGAACATGTTCGTCGCCGATCCCAATTCGGTGCGCTACGACGCCCGCGTCAAGGCGGGCAAGGCGACGATCAACGGTGTGTCGATCGCCGACAAGGCCAAGAACCTCGAGCTCGGGAAGAAGATCGTCGACATGCGAGCCACCAACACCGTGGCCGCCATCAAGAAAGCGATCGCTGAACGCAAGGCGAAATAGCGGCCGCTGCCGATTTCAGACTTCAGATTTCAGATTTCAGATTGATTGCAGATTGATGGAGTTCGGATTGGCCATGACTCGCATTACTTCCGCCGCACTCGTTGCCGCCGCCGTCGCGGCCGCGGCGGCGGCCTCGCCTCGCTCCCAGCAGGATGCCAACGCCCGGGCGCGCGCCATCCACGACCGCGTGATCGCGCTCGACACCCACAACGACATCGATCCGCAGAACTTCACCGCCGAGTGCAACTACACCATGCGTCTGACGACGCAGGTGAACCTGCCGAAGATGAAGGAGGGCGGCCTCGACGTCTCCTTCTTCATCGTCTACGTCGGCCAGCAGGATCCGCGCAACGTCGCGGACGCGCTGCAGCCCGCGGGCTTCGACCGCGCCTACCGCGCCGCGGTCGCCAAGTTCGACGCCGTCCACCGGCTGACCGAACAGATCGCGCCGAAGGAGATCGAGCTCGCGCTCACGGCGGCCGATGTGACCCGCATCGCGAGGAGCGGCAAGAAGGTTGCGGTCATCGGCATCGAGAACGGCTATCCGGTTGGCACCGACATCAGGCGCGTCAAGGAGTTCTACGACCGGGGCGGCCGCTACATGTCGCTCGCGCACAACGGACACAACCAGCTCGCCGATTCGCACACCGGCGAGGCGACCGGCGAGTGGAAATGGGGCGGCGTCTCGCCGCTGGGCAAGCAGGTGATTCAGGAAATGAACCGGCTCGGGATGATGATCGACATCTCGCATCCGTCGAGAGCGGCCATTCACGCAGATGATCGGGTTGTCGAAGGCGCCGATCATCGCCTCGCACTCGTCCATCCGCAAGGTCGGTGACGTGAGCCGCAATGTCGACGACGAGATGATGATGGCGATGAAGACCAACGGCGGGGTCGTGCAGCTGAATGCGCTCTCGGGTTTCCTCAAAGCCGAACCCGCGAGAACGGGCGACCGCAATCGCCAGCCTGAACGCGGAGTTCGGGCTTGCAACCGGTCGTGGCGGCGGCGGAGGCGGTGCCGCCGGCGCGGACGTGGCGCGGGTGCAACAGCCGCATACCGCTGTCCGGTCGAAGCGACGCCGGCGGCAGCCGCCGTCAGCGCAGGCGGGTCGCGGTGGACGCGGCGGCGCCACGGCGGGCGTGGCAACGCTGCCGGCGGATCGACGCGCCGAGTTCGAGCGGCGCATGGCGCAGATCGATCGGCAGTTTCCGGCGGCCGGCCGCGCCACGGTCAAGGACTTCGTCGACCACATGGACTACGCCGTCAAGATGATGGGCGTCGATCACGTCGGCATCGCGTCGGACTTCGACGGCGGCGGCGGCATCGATGGCTGGAACAGCGCCGCCGAGACGTTCAACGTCACGCTCGAAATGGTCCGGCGCGGGTACACCGAAGAGCAGATCGCCAAGATCTGGAGCGGCAACCTGCTGCGCGTCTGGAGCGAAGTCGAGCAGGTCGCGAAACAAATCCAGGCGGGCTCGCGGTGACGGGTCAAACGCAACAATGGTACGTGGGGTCCGGCTTTAGCCGGACCTCCAGAAGCCAGACGTGTCACAGGCAAATGTTGTAGGTCCACCTGAAGGCGGACCCCACGTTCGTCTTCGAGTCCGCGGCGTGCGCGCGTGGACGACCGTCATCGTCACGGCGATCGCGCTGTGCGCGACCGTCGTGCCGCGCACGAACGGTCAGAGCCGAATCAGCCCGCACGAACAGACCAGCGGGATGATCGACGGCGCACGCATCACCGTCACCTACGGCCGCCCGTCGATGCGCGGCCGGACGATTTTCGGCGCGCTCGTTCCGTTCGATCGCGTCTGGTGTCCGGGTGCGGATGAAGCGACGGTACTCGACAGCGATAAACCGATTCAGCTGGAGACACTGAAGGTGCCTGCCGGACCGCACACGATCTGGGTGCTCCCGACAGCCAACCAATGGACGCTCGTCGCGAGCAAGGAATCCAGCGGGTTCCATACGCAATACCATCCCGAAGCCGACCTCGGCCGCGTGACGCTCCGTAAGAGCGCCATCAAACCACCCGTCGAACAGTTGACCTTCGAGATCGCACCGAACCGATCGGGCCCGGGCGGCAGCCTCTCGATGCGGTGGGAGACGACGTCCGTCTCGACTTCGCTTACGATCGGACGTTAGCAGTCCGTGGTGAACGGCACGGCGGCATTCGGCCGGCGATGCATCCCCGCGGCCTGCGTTGCTCCTCCTTCGAATATGGCCCGATATTCTCAGTCGTCGCGCCTTGCCCGCGGGGCGCCTCGCCGCCCTCGGTGCTCGCCGTGACGTTCACCACGGACTGTTAAGTGTTGTCCGGCACTCGCCGTTTCGTCGGCGTGCTCGCGATCTGTCTCCTGCAGAGCTGTAGCCCCCGAGGAACACCGGCGCCTACGGCTCCGCCGGCGGCCGATCCAACGATCGCCAACGTAGCCGGCATGTGGACGGGCACCCTCGAATCCTCATCGTTCGCGAGCCGGCCGATCTCCGCGACCCTCACACAAACTGGCGTCGATTGCGTTGACGGCGCCTGGCGCACCGTCGCGTCGGAAATGAACGGCGCGATCAGCGGCTTCGCCCAGCCCAACTCCTCGTTCAGCGGATTCGTGAGCGTCGAAGGATCACCGGGCGGAACCGGGCTGTGCCCCGGTGTGTTCCGCGTGACCGGCTCCGCCAGCCCCACCGGCATCAAGTGGACCTGGGTCAACGACGGCAACTGCGCCGGCGGTGTGGAGCAGACCGTCACCTTCAAACTGCAGCGTTGAAGCGTAGTCAACACGCTCGTGGGTCCGCCTTTAGGGGCACTGTCTCAGTTTGACCGGCCGAACGGCGCGGCCCATACTCCGATCATGCAGCGACCGAAGCGCCCGCGCGACACGAACCAGCTCGCCAAGACTCCGCTCGGGGAACCAATGCGAGTGCGAATCCGCTCAGCGGACGAAACGGAAGGGACGCTAGCGCGAGCGTGGAATCGGTCGGTCGGCGATTGAGCGGTCGAGTTGGACTTGGAGATCCGCAATGTGCTGGATCTGCACCGTAAACTGTTGCTGGAGGTCGCAGAGCAGCATTTCGAGCCGGGCCAGCCGGTCGGGCCGGCGCTGAGTCATCTGCATCAACATCTGCGGGTGTAGACGGCTAGCGCGCGAGGGGAGTGCGAGGGCCGTTCTAGGCATGGACGCACCATAGTCGAGGCGCGACTCACTGTATGTTCAGAATTGCACACGGAAGGACTGGGTTTGCGAACCGGATAATCACCTTGATTGGCCCGATGTGTTTTCAGCATCGCGGGGCAAACTGAGACAGTGCCCCTTTAGGCGGACCTGACTGGTCCGGCTGAAGCCGGACCCCACGTTGGATCGAGTGTTTCAGTCGCGATGGTCGTGCGACATGTCGCCCATCGGCCGGCCCATCGTCATGTTCCACATGCGGCCTCCTCGAGCGGGCGGGCGCAGGCGAAGGAACACGTGCGCGGAGCGGACGTTCGCGCCGTGGGTAAACTCCAGCAGCTCGGGCACGCGGTGGAAGACGACATCGCCACCGAGGCCCAGCTTGAAGCCGCGCACGTCGACGAGATCGCGAACGGCGCCGATGGTCAGCGCGCGAACGGGATCGACGAGCTCGCCGGGATGCGGCTGATGCACGATTTGCGGAAACAGAAGAATCTCGGTCTCGACTGACACATCTTCGTACCGCCCGTACAGCGACGTGCGGCCTGACTGCCGCGTGAGCTCGAGCAACACCGCGCGACCGGTGCTGAAGGTCCTCGCGATTCGGCCGACGGCCGCAATCGCAGCCGTGAAATGTGTCGAGTCGGTTTCGCGGAGCCACGAGACCGACCCGTTCGTACGACGCTGGTCGCCTGGTTCCAGCTGCTCAGGTTCGTGCAGGAATCCGTGCGACGCCTGGATCGACCACGCGGGCCGCGGCCGAAACCACACGCGCGCCGCCCACGAGTCGAGCGATCCGAACTCGATGTCGTATCGATGCTCGTCGGGTTCACGGCCTCGAAAGATCGACGCCTCAATCGTCAGCGGTCCGTGCTCGACCGCTCCCATCACGACGCCGGCGGCGATGTGTGTCGAGTCGAAAATGTGGTGCGACAGCGGGGCGCTCGGATTCTCGAAGGCCGAGGGCCGATGCATGAACGCGACGGGGCCGAGCGACGCTTCGCCCACGGGACCGCCGGCGATCGTCAGTGCCGTGCGGTCGCCGAGAGGCCGCCGCCAGGCGGCTGATACCTGCATGAACAGATCATGCGGATGCTGCCGATCTGTGATCTGGAGATCCCGGTACGCTTCGCCGACCTGAAATACTTGCGGGTAGCCGGCCGGACCGACGGTCAGCGGTTCGGCGCTCATCATGCCGCTCAGCGAGAGCATGCCGCCGCCTGCACGCCGCATCCCCATCGCCATCAGCCAGTTCTGCGACGTGATGACCGTGTCGCCCCGCAGCCCGCCTTGCCGATCGACGGTCGCAAAGAGCGCGCCGTCGACCGCCAGCTGCCACCGGGAGTCCGGCGACGGTGGCGCGGTTTGCGCCACGGCATCGCCACCGCCGCAGCAGAGGATGACCACGAGCAATCGAACGGCGAGCGCTCTCATCTCAACCCGATCAGAACTGGAGCCGGACGCCGCCGTTGATGGGCGACACACATCGCGACGAGCAGGAGGACCGACATCCCCATCAGCCTCTACGGAATGACGACGAAGCGTCCGCGGCGAGGCAAGCGGTAGACGCGAAAATGCTTGTCGAAGGTGAGGATTCGCTTGAGACCGTCGCGCTCGGCGACGCGCACGAGCGCCCCGTCCACGAAATCCATCGGCAGGTCGGGTAGGACAAGCCGGCGCCGCCGTCAACCTCACCGCTGCCGCGTCACGCGCGCGGCCCAGCTGCCGTACATCGGATTGGGCAGCAGAAAGCACACCGTGCCGAACGCGTCGTCCGTACCGGTACTGGGGATGGCCTCGGCGGCTTCGGGAAAGTCACCCAGTTGATCGCCCAGCAACGCTACCGTACCCAGGCGGGCGGACGGCGATGACGCGTGGCCTGTTCGTAGGCGTGCGCAAGGGCGAGGACCTTGTCGTCCGTCCACAGCCGGCCCAGGAACGAAATGCCAAACGGATAGCGGCCCCCGAGAAATCCGGCCGGTACCGTGACCTGCGGCAGGCCGGTCATCGCGCTCTCTTCGCAGGTGCCGGGCTCCCCGCCGTACCGTTCGAGTCCGCCTTCGTGCGTATGCGGACGAGCCTGGTTGGCCGGATACACCAGGGCGTCCAGGCGTTCGCGATCCATCAGGTCCACGAACAGCTGTCGAAACCGTTCGCGCCCTGCGTAGAACCGCGCCGTCGCTTCGCGCAGCGCCTCGCCCGTCGGTGCGGGCTGCACCGCGTCCTCGAAGCGGCGGGCGCTGCCCGGCGCAAGTTTCCCGGATGCAATGAGTCCCTCGATGGTCAGCACCTTGTCGCCAGCCGCGGCGCCCCGAATCAGGTACGCCGTCCAACCAGCCTTCAGCGATCCCGGCGCGCTGCCTCGGGCGGATCGGTACTGCGCGTCGAGATCGGGAATGGCGACGTCGACAACCGAGGCGCCGCCGGCGCGGAGTTCCTTGACGACGTTCTCCATGATGGCCGCGGCCTCGCGCTCACCCGTGACGCCGACGAACAGCTGGCGCAACAATCCCACCCGCTTGCCGGCGAGCGTTGACTGCTCGAGACCCGCCGCGAACGCTCGCGAGGCATGGGAGGCGGACTCACGCGTGGCCTCATCCTCGGGATCGACGCCCGCCACGACATCGAGGACGAGCGCGAGCTCGCGCACCGTTTTCGCGATCGGCCCCACCGCGTCGTTGAACGTGTTGAGCGGCATGACGCCGGCGCGGCTCGTCAACCCGCGCGTCGTGCGGATGGTCGCCAGCGACGCGAACGACGCCGGATTCGACAGCGAGTTGCACGTATCCGTCCCGAACGCGACCGGAACGAAGCTCGCCGCCACGCCGGTCGCGCTGCCACCGCTCGAGCCGGCCGTACTGAGCGACGGATCGTAGGGATTCCCGATCGTGCCGCCGACGGTGCTGATGCCGAAATCGCCGAACGGAAATTCGTCCAGGTTCGTCTTGCCGAGCATCACGGCGCCGGCGCGACGCATTGCCGCGGCCATGTACGAGTCGATCCGCGGCCGATGATCGACGAGCGCCACGGATCCGCCCGTCGTCGGCAGCCCGAGCACGTCGATGTTGTCCTTGAAGGCGGCGGGAATGCCGTGCAACGGACCCCGCGCGCGGCCGGACGCACGCTCGGCGTCGAGCGTGCGCGCCTCCGCGATCGCGCGAGGGTTGAGCGCCAGCATCGATCGCAGCTCCGGTCCACGCCGGTCGTACGTCGACAGGCGGCGCAGGTACTCGCGGACGATGTCCTCCGACGTGGTGATCCCTTGCGCCATCGCCTCTTGAAGCTGCGGGATCGTTTTCTCGACGACGGTGAACGGAGGCGGCATGTCGGGCGTGCCTTGCCCGCCGAAGCCTAGGCGAAGGCGGGGCCAATTGAGGATCTGCGCGCGCTGCCGCGGCGTCAGCCCTCGCAGATCGGGCGCCGCGACGAGCTGGCGCGCCACGTTCGTGACCATCGCAATCTGCGACCCGGCCGGTGGAATCTCCGGTGGCCCCTGGGAGTACACCCGCCTGGTTCTTCGGCGCCACGAGCCCGTCACGAATCGGGATCGGAAAACCGCCGCGCGGATCGTAGGCTTCGCTCAGACCTTTGACGACGAACGTCATGAGCGCAACCGTCCTGCCCGGCTCCACGGTGAATGTGAACACGTAGCCGATGTGGGATGGATCGTACCCAGGATACGAGTCGGCAAACGGATCGGCGTACATGTCGCCGACCCTGGTCAAGAGTCCGGACGCGGCGGCGCCGAGGACATGCGCCGAGGGACCGTGCCCCGAAGGGCCTCGCAGCGGATCGTTCACGCGCTGCGTGTTCTGCATCACCGTGACGAACGTGTCCCTTACGTCGATCATGTGGTCGCCGCTGGACGTCGCCGCCACCGTCGTTGGTCCGCCGTCGTCGAAGGCGCCGGCCGCACCGCCCCACGCGACGCTGACCGTCCGCGGCGCATCCGCCACGTTGGTGTAGCTGTCCACGTAACGCAGATAGTTCGTGTCCCTGGGCGCGAACAGCGCGCGGTCCACGGCGATGCCGTCGTGCACGACGGGTGTCAGCGAATCGAATCGCTCGGCGCCGTCGTGGGCGAGGCCGAAGCCGTGCAGGTATTGATTTCGCGACAGTACTGCACCGCCACTCAGACGGACCCGCAGCTTCAGATACCCGAACCCGTTGAAGGGATTGGACCCGCCGCCGGTCGCAATGCCGCCGCTATCTTGCGCCCAGGGCGAGGTGTCTTGAATGTCCCAGAATTGGCCGTCCGCGGAGGGAAGGCGCGTCACCGCGCCGATGGAGGCAGCGGCAGCGACCGCGCTCAACACGGCCGACCACCATAGGCGTTTCATGGCGCAGCGCAGAGCGCTCGTGGTGAGCCTGTCGAACCACGAGCGGCGGGCTCGTCCTTCGACAAGCTCAGGACGAGCGTTAATGAGTGACTCCGTATACGAGATAGTTCACGCCGAGCTTGTACGCTTCGTTCGTCTGATCGATCGGCCGCAGTCCGGTCCCTGACCACTCCCAGAACTGCGAGACGTCGGTGTTGTAGTTGACGATCATCTGCAGGCGCTTGTTCGGATCGTTGTCTTCGTAGACGCCGCGGAAGATCGGCTTCCCGTCGTTGTAGGCCTGCGGCACGATGTCGAGATCGTCGATCTCGAAGAACGCAGTGAAAGATCGGGTGCGTCGGCTCGCATGTCGAAGAAGCGGACGTCGGGCAGCACGCGCCTCATGTTCGCCTCGAACGGTTCCCAGCCCGGGCTGCCGAAATCGCCCGGCACCTTGAAGTCGTCGACGATGACGAAGCCGCCCTTCTGCAGTAGGCACGCAGCGCCGCGGCTTCGCGGTCGGTCAGCGTCCACCAGCTCACCTCGATGATGTAGGCGACCGGATACTTGAACAGCTCGGGATCGTCGAGCGCCAGCGTGTTGATCTCTCGTCGTGCGCGCCGAGGTAGCTGAGCTCGTTCATGATCTTCATCAGGTTCTGCTCGGCGAGCGGATAGCCGTGCGCCCACGACGGCTGCCCGCGCCACCAGTAGCCGCCCGGCGCCGTCTCGTATTTCACGCGCACGAACGTGAAGCGGCCGTCGTACTTGGCGTTGGGTTCGATGCTGAAGGGAACCCAGCGGCCGCCGAACCCGCCGAAGCCGCGCTGCGCCAGGGCCGTGACCGCGACGCAGCACAGCGCGACGGTCAGCGTCGCAACCACGCCTCGAGAGCGCACCATCGGTACGAGGATACCACTGGCGGCGCGCAGGATCGGATGGCTTACGGAATGATTAGAGGGTGATCGTCAACACATTGTTCGCGAACCGGTTCGTGAACTGTCGCAGCGACAGCGGCGCCGGCCCCTTGGACACGGAGCCGCTCGTCGTGTATTCCGAGTCGTGGCACGGGCAGACGTACCGCTGATTCTGGAACCCGGTGACTTCGCACTGCTCGTGCGTGCAGGTGGCCGTCAGCACGACGAACGTGTCCTGCGCGGTGCGTGAGACCAGGAAGCTCCCCGGCGCCACCCGCAGGAGTGCGGCCGATCCCACCGAGGCCAGGGGCGAAGCGGCATCGATCGTGACCGTGACGGCGCCGCCGCTTACGCTTCCCGTAACCGTCGGCAATGCTGGTACGTTGCTTGGCGAGGTCGGCGATCCCCCGCACGATCCGAGCAGCGATCCCAGCGAAATAACCGAGACCGCTTCACATGCATTGAGACAGAACTCACGACGCGATGTCTTCGATTGTGACATGCGCGCGCTCAGTGCAACCCATATGCCGAGGCTTGTCGGGGCTGGCCGCGGCGATCGTACAGGAATTGTCCCTTCGCGTTGACAGCGAGCGACCTTACTCCGCCCGCAGGCTCCGTACGACTTTCAAGGGGAAGGGATGCGCGCGACCCTGATCGTCGCGGCCGCGCCCGTTCCGTTCGTCCACGCCACGACCGCCGCCCCGGTCGTCGACGCGACAACCGGGTAGACCGCGGCCTCCGCGCCGCTCACGAGACTTCGCGTGAATGTCGCGCGGCCGGCGCCGTCGAGGGTCGCGCGCCCTACTGCGGCTCGGCGAGTGCCGTTCGCTCCCTCGTCCCACGCCGCGACGATCGAGCCGTCGCCGCCCACCGCGAGGGTCGGATGCCGGGAAATGCCCTGTGTGGGAATACGCTGCCGCGCAGTAAACACGCGACCGTCTGTCGACGAAGCGTAGAAGAGCGCGATCGTCGGATCGGACGCGCCCTCCTCGGTAATGACCGTCGGCCAGACGATGTGAATCCGATTGCGGGCGTCGACCGCCATCGCCGGGCCATCGTCAGGGCAGCCTTCCAGCATCCATTGGTCTTCGCTTACCCGGCTGGTTGGCGCAAATGTTTTCCCGAGATCCCGGGACGAGGTGAACGCGATGTCGCGGAGGTTGCCCGGATAGACATGCCGCCAGGCCGCGAACAGCTCGCCGTTCGCACCCGTCGCGAACGCGGTTTTGCAGCAGTAGCAGACGCCGCCCGTGATCGCGCGAGCCGCCTCCGCGCCCGCGGCGCCTCGGCCAACCCCATCGATCGACGCGATGTACAGCTTCGACTTCTGCGCCATCGCGACACCGTCGGGCTTCGCGCCACCGCTCGCGCCATGCTGATGATGTGACGACGCGGCGTCTTCCGCCAGCTCACGATGGTCGAGCCACAGCACCTGGACCTTCCCGTTCGCGTCGACGGTAACCGCCTGCCATCCACGATTGCCGGCCGCGTCGCTCCCCGGCACGACCGACGCTTTCGCAAACGACCGCCCGCCATCCGTCGAACGACTGTGCTTCAACACGGTGCCGCGCGGGCTCTTCGTCGTCCAGACGATCCGGATGCCATCAGGCTGGATCGCGATGCGTGGCGGCTGTTCGCCGGAGAGTCGAGCATCGCCCGCCGCATCGTTGACCCGCACCGGCGGACCAAACGTTCTACCCGCGTCGCGGCTCACCGCTGCGTACACATCCGTCGCGCCGCCCGGGACTGTCGCACCCCAGGCGACGACCACGGTGTCGCCGGCGGAGGCGATTGACGGCGTCGTGTTCGAGCGACCAGCAACCGCGAGATCAACGGTCTGTGCGTTCACGCACACGACGAGCGTGAGAGAAACGACCAGCGCCAGCGCCCCACCCGCCTTCGCGCTATGCGCTTCGGAGGGCAAGCCTGCCGTACCTGCCAAGACAGCTCTCAAAATCGCATCCTCATACCAACCTGCATCGTCCGTGGATCGCCGACTGCCGTCGGCTGGGCGAACGTGGACGAAGGGCTCGACGGATACGCACCCGCGCCAAAGTTGCCGTTCACCGTGACGACATTCACACGATTCGTGACATTGAAGAACTCGACCAACGCTTCCGCGCGCACGCGCGCGCCCAGCGCAAATGCACGACTCACCCTCGCGCCCAGGCTGAAGAAATCGGGACCCGTCCCGGCGTTGCGTGGAATGAATGCGCCGTTCACCAGAGGACGGCCGGCCGTGCCCTGCACGGTGGTGAGACCGGATGTGATGTTGAACGGCAGCGCCGAGTAGGACTGCAGAATCCCGCTCACCTGGAAGCCGTGACTGGTCACGGAACCGTTGACGACGAGCCGGTGGCGTTGGTCGTCATCGGACCGGCCCCAGTCTTTCGAGACGTCGAAGGGATCGATCGGCGAGCTGAAGAAAAACTCTCCGACGTTCGCCTTCGCGTTCGACAGGTTGTACGACACGCGATACGACCCCCACCGTGCCGGCCGCTGCACGAACGACACATGCAGGCCGTGATAGCTCGACATCGCCTGCGGCGAGTACTGGCTGTTGTTCGCGTAGCTCGGATTCGGGCGGCACCCGTTGTTGGTCCCGGCGGCGACGCACGACGGCACGTTCTGGTTCACCGAAATGATCAGCTCCACGCCGCGGACGTACTGATAGCCGACGCCGATCGTCGTGCGATCGCCAAGCCGATGTTCGACCTCGGCGCCGGCCTGACGCGAATACGCATTCCGCATGTTCGGATGCATGGTGGTCAGGTTCGGCAGCGTCACCGACGGGATCACGCCGTTCAGAACGCCGGGGAACGCCGGTGCGCCTGCTTGGGCCGGCGACAAGCTGATGCCGATTTGCCTCAGGTCCGTCACATTGCTGGTGTTGCTCGCTGAGAGCAGGGCATTGGCCAGCGCGCGCAGCGGCACGCGGTCGTAGAAGAGACCTGCGGTGCCGCGAACGAGCGTGGCGCGCGACTCGGACGGCGTCCACGCGAACCCAACCCGTGGCGCGACGTTGTTCCGATCCGTCCTGATCGTCTCGAGCCACTGCAGGTCGTAGCGAATCCCGGCGTTGATCGTCAGACTCGAGCCGGCCTTCCACTCGTCCTGGGCGTACAGCCCGAGATTCGGGTTCGTCTGCGACACGACGGCTGCGCCGAACGTCTGCGTGAACCCGGCGTTGTTGTACAGGCCGGCGAGGAAGTTCGGCAGCGACGAAAACGTGTACGCGCCGCGGATCGACCGCGGATACGTGATGGTGTCGTCGTTGTAGAGGAAATCGGCGCCGGCACGAAGCGCGTGCGCTCCAGCCTGATGCGACAGGTTGTTGACGACCTCGTACAGGCGGTTCACGCGTCTCGTCGGGCTCCCGGAGAGCGTGCCGAACGAGGCGACACCCTGAATGCTCACCGCCGGCCCGACCTGGTCCGTCGGCGGCGCCTGCAGATCGCCGAACGTGTACTGGGCACGCGTTTCGTTCACGGTCCGCGTGGACAACGTTCGCCTGTGGCTCACCGCGATCGTGCGATCGACGTTGTCCAGCCCGGCCGACGCAGTCGGCGCGGCCAGTCCGCCCGCGCCGCGGGAGCGGCTCGATGCGACGCCGTATTGACTGTAGCGAGCGCCGACGTGATTGCCGGCCATCGTCTGATGCTCGATCTTGGCCAGCAGATTCGACGTCTCCACCGGGTTGGGGTAGGTACCCGTAGACACCAGCGAGCCGGGGTAGCCGGTGGCTGACAGCCGCGCGTTGATCGCATCGACCGCGGCCGGCGCAATGGTCGTGAGGCCGACCTGGTCGAGGTCTCGCTGTTCGATGTTCGCGAAGTAGAACGTGCGATCCCGTCGAATCGGGCCGCCGAGACTCCCGCCGAACTGATTCTGGTGCATCGGCAGCGTCGCGCCGGTGAGCGCGTTCGGAGCGTTGAACGCGTCGTCGCGCAGATAGAGGTACAGATCACCACGGGTTGTGTTCGTCCCGCTCTTGGTGACCACGTTGATGTAGCCGCCGAGCGCGCGTCCCAACTCCGCCTGTCCGCCGGATGTGACCACTTGAAACTGTTCGATCGCGTCGACGGCGTAGGGAATCCCGCTGAGGCCGGCCGCATCGTCGTTGGCCGACAGGCCGTCGACGATGAAGTTGTTGGAGAAATTTCGCTGGCTACCGACGGACAACCCAGGCCCTGGCACCGCCGACGTTTCGGCGAAAAGCTGCGTGCTCGCGACGTTGGTCGGCGACACACCCGGCACCAGCAGCGCGAGGTCGAGGAAATTGCGACCGTTCATCGGCAGACTCCTGACCTCGTCCTGCGAGACCGTGGAAGCGATCTGACTGCGCGCGGCCTCGAGAACCGTCACCTGCGCTGCAACCGTCACGCTCGCATCGAGGCCGGCGATGGCGAGCGACACGGGCAGCTCGAACGCCGATCCGACGGTGAGAATCAGCGTGCGCGTGACGTCCTGAAATCCCTGCAGGTGCACCGTAATGTCGTACGGGCCCACCTTCAGGTAGGGAAACCGGAACCGGCCTTCGTCATCGGTGACCGTTTCCGATTTCACGTTCGTTTCGATCTGGCGGGCAACGACCTGCGCGCCGGGCACGACGGCCCCCTGCGCATCGGTGACGCGCCCGCTGACGCTCGCCGCGCTGATCGCTTCCTGCGCGCCCGCCAGGCGAGCCGGTGCGATCGCGGACAGCGCAACGAGTGTCGCGTGAATGATGAACGACAGCCTCACAGAACCTCCCTCGTTTCCGGAAAAGAAGTTGCGTGTAGCGCGGCCCTTTTAGGGCCGCGATCGCGGGCCTGAAAGGCCCGCGCTACATCACCCGGAGAGGTTCAGACTCGGGGAGGAGGCGCTTCGGGACGGGCGCCGCGCAGAATCGCGGACGCCGTGAGCGAGGTCAGCTGATCACCAGCCGTGAAAACAATTACGCCGATCGTCGGCGGCGGCAGCACGCCGAGACCGCCGGCGAGCGTGAGCAGGGCGGAATCGCCCCGCGCGCAGGCGTTCCGCATCTTGCATGTACCATCGTCAGGATCCACGTTGTGATGCATCGGACAGGTTTGACCGGGTTCGGCCATCTCGCAGCAATCCGGGAGGACGGCCGCCGACGGATCCTCGCAGCACAACGCGAACGGCGCGGCCGCGTAGCCGGCGAGCTGGCACGCGAGCCAGCCGCAAATCAGCCACGAGAGTCGGCGCCTGATGAGGGCCATTGAACGAGATCACGAGCTTACCACGCGTGCTCGCCGCCGTCGCACTCTGCGTGTTGGGCGCCTCGGCTGAGGCGCAGCAGCCCCCGCCACCCGACCCGTTGGCCCCGGCATCCGGCGCTTCACGCTGGTCGTGGACGGCCGACGCCAATGTGTTCGTGGGTTTCAATCACCAGAAACGGCTGTTCGCCGACTTCGCGGCGTGGGAGTCCCAGAACTGGTTGATGGGCGCGGGCGAGCGGGAGGTGGGCGGCGGGCGGCTGACGATTCACGGCATGCTGTCGCTCGAGCCGTTCACCCTCGGCAAGCTCGTCTATGCCGGCGGCTTGAACATTTCGGCGCCCGGCTCTCCTCAACTCTTTCAAACCGGCGAGAGCTTCGAAGGTGTGCCGATCGTCAACTATCAGCATCCGCACGATCTCTTCATGGGAATCGGCGCGACGTATTGGAGCCGTCGCGATCGCGGCGGCTATTTCGTCGGCGCGGATCTCGTCGGCACGCCGACGCTCGGGCCGACGGCGTTCATGCATCGCGCCTCGGCGCGCAACAATCCGCAGGCGCCGCTCTCGCACCATTTCCTCGACTCGACGCACATCACCGCCGGCGTCCTGCGCGCCGGCGTCGACGTCGGAGCCTTCACATTCGAAACTTCAGTCTTTCGCGGCGAGGAGCCGGACGAGGATCGACTCGACATCGACCAGCCGCGCCTCGATTCCTGGGCAGGCCGTGTGAGCTGGCGGCGCGGACCGTGGCAGGCGCAGTTCTCGGGAGGCCGTCTGCACGAGCCCGAGTGGTTCGAACCCTACAACATGACGCGCCTCACGGCCTCCATCGGTTTCGACGGCGCCGTGGCCGATCGCCCGGTGACCGCAACGCTCGCATGGGGCGAAAACCGTGAATTCACCCCGTTCAGGGGCATTTCGTTCGGCTATCTTCTCGAGGCCGACGTGCTCGTGCGCGACACGACCTCGGTGTATAGCCGTGTCGAGCGCGTGCGCAAGCAGATTCTCGGTCTCGGTTTTCATCCAAAAGGATTCGGGCATCCGCACGTGCACGCCGACATCGACGCCTTCACGCTGGGCGGCGTCCAGGATCTGCCGATCGCGGCGCGCGGAAGCGTCGGCATCGGCGCCGACA
Source organism: uncultured Acidobacteriota bacterium (assembly GCA_963770995.1). Lineage (GTDB taxonomy): Bacteria > Acidobacteriota > Vicinamibacteria > Vicinamibacterales > CAVVIG01 > CAVSWN01. The sequence continues at coordinate 43,192 of CAVYRS010000003.1, forward strand.
TCACCGTGTATCGCATGGGCGCCGACATGGCGGAGTATTTCGCCGGGTCACGGTCGGCGCACGTGTTCCTGCGCTGGCGGCCGCGGACGACAGCGACAGCTCACGTGCACTGATCGAGCCCTCACCCTTCGACAGGCTCAGGGTGAGCGAATGAAGGTTCGCTCGTGGTGAGCTTGTCGAACCACCAGCCGCAGAATGCTGCTATCCTTGCCGGGATCGGCAATGCCCCTGTCAGAAGACAAAGGCTCATGTCTCTCGTCGCACTCTCGGAGCTGCTCGGCGCAACCGTGCGCGATGCCACCGGCACCGTGCGCGGGCGCGTGCGCGAAATCGCGGTCGCGCCGCAGGATCATCCCACCCGCATCGCGTTCCTGATCGTCAAGACCGCCGACGGCGAGCGCGTCCTGCCCGTGGATTCGCTGAAGACCGCCGGCATCACCGTGCGCGCGCACACCGACGTGTCGGACTGGGAAAAGTACTCGCCGTCCGACGGCGTCCTGCTCCTCAAGCGCGATCTCCTCGATCAGCAAATCATCGACGTCCACGGCCGCAAGGTGGTGCGCGTCAACGACGTCGAGCTCGAAACAACGCCGATGAACAGCCACGTGCTCCTGGACGTCGTCTCGGTCGACGTCGGGGCCAGAGGCGCGATTCGCCGCCTGTCAAAGGGCGTCGTGCCGGCGTTCACCCTGCGCGCGCTGCTCGAGCGGATTCCTCCGCGCGTCATTCCGTGGCAGTTCGTCGACCTGATCGAGACCGACCCGGCGCGGCGCGTCAAGCTCAAGATCGCCTATCGCGGTCTCGCCCAGCTGCACCCTGCGGACATCGCGGACATCGTCGAAGACTTGCCGCCCGCCGAGCGCGAGGCGGTGTTCGAGACGATCGACGAGGAAGTCGCCGCCGAAACGCTCGAGGAGCTCGATCCCGACGTCAAGATTGCCATTGTCGAATCGCTCGACAAGGAACGCGCGGCCGACATCGTCGAGGAGATGGACCCCGACGCCGCGGCGGATCTCCTCGGCGATCTGCCCGAGGAGCAATCGGGCGAAATTCTCAAGGAGATGGCGCCCGAGGGGCGCGAGGAAATCACCCAGCTCCTCGAATTCGGCGAGCATACCGCCGCCGGGCGGATGACCACGGAATTCATCGCGGTGCCGGAAACCGGCACCGTCAACGATGCGATCGAAGCCCTGAAGGGGTTCGAGGGCAGCCGCGAGGCGGTCGCGACCATCTATCTCACAGGGCTGGGGCAGAAACTGACCGGCGCGGTCCCGCTCGTCCGCATCGCGACCTCGTCGCTGTCAACAGCGCTCTCCGAGATCTCCGAGCCGTACATCGCATGCGCGCCCGATACGCCCGAGGACGATGTGGCCGCGCTCTTCGACAAGTACAACCTGATCACGCTGGCGGTCGTCGACGAGCACGAACGGCTCGCCGGCATCATCACCGCCGACGATGTGATCACGATGCTGCGGCACCGAGGCTGAAGACCGCGTCATGAGGCTCATTCCTCGGGCGTGGCGGGTGCGCATCGCGCTCGTGCTGGCGGTGGTCGGCCCCGGCTTCATCACCGCCAACGTCGACAACGACGCGGGCGGCATCGCCACCTATTCGGTGGCCGGCGCGCAGTTCGGCTACACGCTCCTCTGGGCGATGGTGCCGATCACCATCGCGCTGGTCATCATCCAGGAAATGTCGTCGCGCATGGGCGCGGTCACGGGCAAGGGGCTCAGCGATCTCATCCGCGAGGAGTTCGGCCTGCGCGCCACGTTTCTGCTGATGATCGCGCTCCTGGTCACCAACTTCTTCAATATCGTCGCGGAGTTCGCCGGGGTCGCCAGCGCCTTCGAGCTGTTCGGCGTTCCGAAATACATTGTCGTTCCGCTGGCGGCGCTCGTCGTGTGGGCGGTCGTCGTTCACGGCACGTATGGCGTCGTGGAAAAAGTGTTCTTGTCCGCCTCGGCGTTTTACGTCGCCTACATCGTGTCGGGCGTGTTCGCGCAGCCCGACTGGAGGGCGGCCGCGCTGTCGACCGTGACGCGGCCCGAGAGCGCGGGCTTCCGGAATTACGGCTACCTCTCGATGATCATCGGGCTGGCCGGGACGACGATCGCACCGTGGATGCAGTTCTACCTGCAGGCCTCGATCGTGGAAAAAGGCGTCACCGCGAAGCAGTACAAGGCGTCGCGGCTCGACGTCATCATCGGGTGCATCTTCGCCGCCGTCGTCGCCTGGTTCATCATCGTCGCCTGCGCGGCCACGCTTCACAGGGCGGGCGAGTTCAACATCGAGAGCGGCGCCGATGCCGCCAAGGCGCTGCGTCCGCTCGCCGGCGAGTGGGCGTACCTCCTCTTCGCGGCCGGCCTGTTCAACGCCTCGCTCTTCGCCGCGTCGATTCTGCCGATTTCCACCGCCTATGCCGTCTGCGAGGGCCTCGGGCTCGAGTCGGGCCTCGACAAGCGCTTCGAAGAAGCGCCGGCGTTCTACTGGCTCTACACGGTGCTGATCGTGTTGGGCGCCGGCGTCGTGCTCATTCCCCGTTTCCCGCTCTTCCGCGTGATGGTCATGTCGCAGGTCGCCAACGGCGTGCTGCTGCCCTTCGTGCTGATCTTCGTCCTGTTGCTGATCAACGACAAAGAGCTGATGGGCAAATACACCAACTCACGGTGGTACAACGTGGTGGCGTGGTTCACGGTGGGGACGATGATCGCGCTGACGCTGGCGATGTTGGCGGCGCAAGCACGAGGATGACCCGCGCACCGGCCCCCTGCATTTGCCTCCTGCTGGCTCTCGCGGCCGCGGCCTGCACCTCGGGGAAGCCGGCTGACCGCACAACCGGCACCAGGATTCGCTTCGTCGAAACCGGCACACGGGACGTGAAGACGCTGCCGTTCGACATGGCCGTCGACTCGCTGCGCGGCCAGGGCTACGACGTCGATGTCCGGTCGCTCCAGAGTTTCGACCTTGTCCCGGACGTGCTGCTGCGCGGCGACGCAGAGATTGGCCGCATCAGCGCCCAGACCGTATGGACCGCGATCGCGAAGGGCGCCCCACTTCGCGCGGTCGTCGAGGCGAACGGCTCATGGGAAATCGTGGCCGCTCGCGATATCAGGAGCTGCCAGGATCTCGACGGCAAGGGCACGGCCTTCTCGAGCACGCACGGCGTCAACGTGGCCATGTTCCACCGCTTCATCGCCGACCATTGTCCGAGCGCCAAACCGCAGCTCGTCGTGATCAGCAACTCCAGCAGTCGTGCCGCGGCACTCCTCGCGGGTCAGGTCTCGGCTGCGCAGTTGGAGCTGCAGGATGTGTTTCACCTGGAGCGTCAGGCGCCGGGGCGGTTCTACACACTGATCCAGACCTCGACGGAATTTTCCGACGTCGCCGTCTTTGTCTATGCCGTACGGGAGGACTGGGCACGGCAGCATCCCGACGCAGTCCGCGCGTTCATCCGCGCGTTTCTCCTGGCGCAGCGGGCCGTGATCGACGATCCGCAGCGTGTGCGCAGCGAAGCGACGGCACGGACGACCGTCGACGCGGGGGACGCTGAAGCGATCGGCGCCACCTACCGGACGCGCAAGCTCTGGGATGCCAACGGCGGACTGAGTGTGACCCGCGTCCTGTCCAGCCTCGATTTTCTCTCGGCCGCACAGGCCATACCGGAGGGCCTGAAGCCGGATCAGGTCGCGGATCTCTCGTACCTCAATGCCGTACTGGGTGAGATCGGACGCAAGTAAGGATGCGGCGTGAGCTGCGTTATTACGCGCGCCTGGCCGTCGGCATCCGGCAGATGCTGCGCGAGCCGGTCCCATCCAATCCAGAGGCCTTCGTCCGCGGTCAGTTACTCAATCGCGAGCAGGTGTTCCTCGACACTCTCAACCGCGCGATCTTCAGTAACCCGCAACACCCCTATGCCGTCATGTTCCGCGCCGCCGGGTGCGAGCCGGGGGACCTGGCGCGAGAAATCCGGCAGCGCGGGCTCGACGCCACCTTGCTGGAACTCCGGCGCGACGGCGTCTATCTCGCCCATGACGAATGGAAGGGCAAGGTTCCCATCGTCCGCAACGGCCGCGAGATCCCGCACCGCCCGTCGGATTTCAAGAATCCGCTCGTGACGGGGTGGATCGACAGTTCGAGCAGCGGGTCCTCCGGCAACCCGGTTACGACATCCCGATCGACAGCGTTGCAGATGCACTCGTGGATGTACGCGATGCTGACTGCTTCGGAATTCGGTCTCCGCGAGCGCGCGCGGATCCACGTGCAACCGATCCTCCCATTCATGGGCGGTCTGAACCATGCCCTGCGCGGACAGCGTCTGCGGGATCCGGTCGACCGGTGGTTTGCCCAGGGATCGACACTGAGCGACGGCCACTATCGCGCGGCAACCCGCGCGCTGTTGTGGCTCGGAAACCGGATGGGCGCCGGAGCGCCGTACCCGACGTATCTGCCGCCCGGCGACTTCACGCCGGTCGTCGAACACATTGTCCGGCGGCGGGCCGAAGGCCGTTCGTGTGCCGTCTACGGCTTCGCCAGCCCTCTTGTGCGGGTCGCCGGAACGGCGATCGAGCAGGGCGAGGACATTTCAGGAACGACCTTCCTCTGTCTGGGCGAAGCGCTGACCGCAGCGAAGGAGCGCGTGTTCGAAGCCGCGGGCGCCCGCGGTTTTGCCCTGTATGTGATCAGCGAGATCGGCCGCATCGGCGCCGCGTGCCGCAGCCTCAGGGGAAACCGCATGCACCTGTTCAGTGATTCGGTGGCGGCCATTGGCGTTCCCCGGGCTCTTCCGAACGCGGATGCCACCACGGTCAACGCACTTCATTTCACGACGCTGGTCCCCTACGCGCCCAGCATCTTCATCAACGTCGACATGGCTGATGCCGGCGTGCTCGAGGCCGCAACCTGCGACTGCGTCTTCTCACGCGTCGGATTGACCACGCTCGTCGGCGATATCACCTCGTTCAGCAAGATGTCGCCACAAGGCATGACGTTCCACAGTGCGGATCTGGTCCATGTGCTGGAGGCCGCGCTGCCGTCGCGTCTTGGCGGCGCGCCGGGCGACTACCAGCTCGTCGAATGCGAGGGCGCTGATGGGCAAACGCGGCTTCGCCTCCACGTGAGCCCACGGATTGGCGTCACCGACACGCGGCTGGTCCGCCAGACATTTCTCGAACTGATGCGGGCGCAATGGGGCGGGGCGCTCGCCACGCGGCTCTGGGTTCACGCCGACGCGGTGGACGTCGTGATCGCCGAGCCTGTCGCCACCCGATCGGGGAAAGTGCACCCGGTCCGGACCCAGGCTTCCGATCGACTGAGCTGAACGCTCTCTACTGGTTCAGATCAACCCAGACGCTCTTCACCTGCGTGTAGTGCTCGAGCGCGTGCACGCTCATCTCGCGGCCGAAGCCGCTCTGCTTGTAGCCGCCGAACGGCGCGGCCGTGTCGTAGACGTTGTAGGTGTTGATCCACACCGTGCCGGCCTGCAGCTTGCGCGCGACGTGGTGCGCCTTCTTGATGTCCTTCGTCCAGACCGCCGCGGCGAGGCCGTAGCTGGAGTCGTTGGCGCGCGCGATCGCCTCGTCCACGTCGGCGAACTCGATCGCCGCGAGCACCGGGCCGAAGATCTCTTCGCGCGCGATCGTCATCTCCGGCGTGACGCCGTCGAAGACGGTCGGCTGGAGGAAGTAGCCCTTGCCGGTGCCGATGTCGGCGCGCTCGCCGCCGGCCACGAGCGTCGCGCCTTCCTTCTTCGCGATCTCGATGTAGCGCAGGTCGTTCTCGAGCTGCTTCTTCGAGGAGATGGCGCCGAGGCGCGTCTTCGGATCGAGCGGATCGCCCGGCATCATCTTCTTCGCGCGCGCCGCGACCTTGTCGATGAACTCGCTCTTGATCGACCGGTCGACGAGCAGCCGCGAGCCGGCCGCGCAGACTTCGCCCTTGCCGTAGAAGATGCCGGTCGTCGCGCCGCGGACGGCGGCGTCGAGGTCGGCATCGGCAAACACGATGTTCGGCGACTTGCCGCCGAGCTCGAGCGTGATCCGCTTCAGCGTGTCGGCCGACCCTCGCATGATCTCCCTTGCCGGTCGACGTGTCGCCGGTGAACGCGATCTTGTCGATGCCCGGATGCTCGACGATCATCTGGCCCACCCTCGCGCCCGGACCCGTGATGACGTTGAGCACGCCGGGCGGCAGGCCGACTTCCTGCGGCGATCTCGGCGAGCGCGAGCGCCGTCAGCGGCGTCTGGCTCGCCGGCTTGATGATCACCGTGTTGCCGCACGCGAGCGCCGGCGCGACCTTCCACGCCGTCAGCAGCAGCGGAAAGTTCCACGGCACGATCGCCGCGACCACGCCGACCGGCTCGCGCAGCGTGTAGGTGAGGTAGTTGCCCTTGACCGGCATCGGTCTCGCCGTGAATCTTGTCGGCCCAGCCGGCGAAGTACTGGAAGCATTCGGCGGCGGCCGGCACCTCGATCTGGCGCGACTCGAAGATCGGCTTGCCGTTGTGCAGCGTCTCGAGGCGCGCGATCTCGTCGGCGCGCTCCATCAGCCTCTCGCCGATCTTCCAGACCAGGCGTCCGCGCTCGCGCGCCGACAGCTTGCCCCACGGTCCGTCGAGCGCGGCGCGTGCGGCGGCGACCGCCGCGTCGACGTCCGCCTGCTCGGCCGACGCGACCTCCGCGATCACCTCTTCGGTCGCGGGGTTGACGACCTCGATCGTCTTTCCGCCCGGCGGCATCACGCCACTCGTCGTTGATGAACAGCTGCTTCCGCATCACCGTGGTCGTCGTTGTCATCACCAACCTCGTATCGCCACGAAAGCACGAAATCACGAAAAAGACCATTTAGGTTTCGTGTTTTCGTGTTTTCGTGGCTGTTCCTATTGTCCCGAGAATTCGGGTTTCCGCTTTTCCAGATTTGCCGCGATCCCCTCGCGAGCATCATCGGACTCGAACAACAACTGCTGCAGCTCACGCTCGAGCGCGAGGCCGTCGCCGAAGCTCATCTCGAGGCCGGATTGGACCGCGCGCTTGATGCGGCCGACGGCTTTGCTCGCCTTGTGCGGCGGCGTGAACTGCCTGGCGTACTCCTGAATCGCCTCCGCGAAGTTCGGGACGTCCCACACGTCGTTGACGAGGCCGATCGTTTTCGCTTCGTCGAACGACAGCAGCCGCCCCGCCACCATCAGCTCGATCGCGCGCGCCTTGCCGACGAGCCGCGCCAGCCGCTGCGTGCCGCCCGTGCCCGGCAGCACCCCGAGCGACACCTCGGGCAGCCCGATCTTACCGCCGTCTGTGCGGGCGATCCGGATGTCGGCCGCCATCGCCACTTCGAGACCGCCGCCGACGGTATGACCGTTGAGCGCGGCAATGACCAGCTTGGGCGTCTGCTCGAGACGATTCAGCGTTTCGTTCGCGTGGAGGCAGAAGTAGTACTTGAACTCGGGATCGGCGGCCTTGAGCATCCCGATGTTCGCGCCCGCACAGAAGAACTTGTCGCCGGCGCCACGCAGCACGATCACGTGCACCGCGCGATCCATGCGCGCGTCGAGCACCGCCGCGTCGATCTCGCGCATCATCTCGTAGGAGTAGGTGTTCGCGGGCGGATCGATTCAGTTCGATCGTCGCGACGCCGTCCGCGATCGCGTACCCGATCTTTTCGTAGGACATCGGCATCAAGGCTACACCACGGAGAGCACGGACACGAACAGAGCAACACTGTCATGTACTGACAGTACCAGAAAGTCCGTGTACCTCCGTTTGTGTCAGTGTCCTCCGTGGTCGTGCCTTTAGGTCGCTGTCTCGCCGGGTTGCAGCTCGAGCACCTGCACGCCCTTCGGCTCTACCAGCTTCCTGAACTCCGCGGGCGTCCCGGTCAGAAACGGAAACGTCCCATAGTGCATCGGCACGACCTGGCGCACGGTCAGCAATTCCACGGCGCGCGCCGCGGCGGTCGGGACCCATCGTAAAACGATCGCCGATCGGCAGGAACGCGATTGATGGCCGGTAGAGCTCACCGATGAGCCGCATGTCGCCGAAGATGTCCGTATCGCCGGCGAAATAGATGGTCAGGCCGTCTTCGAACCGGATGACGTATCCCGCGGCCTGGCCGAGCGACACGACCCGCCCATCTTCGACGACCGAACTGCCATGAACGGCGTTGACCATCGTGATGGCGATGTCCCCGATGGTCTGCGTGCCGCCCTGCCCCATCGGCGCGGTGTTCTGGATGCCTTTCGCTTCGAGCCACAGGCACACTTCGTAGTTCGCGATCACGTGCGCGCCCGTCGCGCGCGCGATCGACACTGCGTCCCCCATGTGATCGCTGTGGCCGTGCGTGATCAGAATGAGATCGAGGTGGCCGACCTTCTTGTGCGATTCAGGACACGCAGGGTTCGACGCCACCCAGGGTTCGAGGAGGATCCGCTTTCCGCCCGGCGACGTGAACAGAAACGTCGCGTGACCAAGCCACGTGAATGAGAGCGGGCGCATCGGGTAATTGGGTAATCGGGTAATCGGGTAATCGGGTAATTTATTGGTCAATTGGGCAATTCAATTACCCAATTACCAGATTACCCGATTACCCGATTCACTGTTCAGTGCGGACGTACTCGAAATCAATCGGCTGTTGATTGATCCCTCGCCTCGGCGGGGCGATGTAGTTCGCGAACTTGCCGGGCTCGTAGATCGGCTCGGCCATGATGCTCAGCAGGTACTCGCTGTCGGCGGCTGACGGCAGCCATTCGTACTTCCGGCGGTCCCATTCCTCCTGCGAGATCGGCACGCCATCGGGATCGAAGCGGAAGCCGGAGTACATGCCGATGTTGCGGTTGAATTTCCGGTCGGGCAGCCTCAACCGGTCCGACATCCCGTGCGACTCCAGGATCCGGTTCCAGCGGACGACGCCGGCGGCGCAGTCGCCGACGTACCAGTCGCGCAGCACCTCGTTCATCGCGTTGCGGAGCAGCACTTCTTTCGTGACCGGGCGGCCCTGCTCGAAGAACTCCATGTTGTAGTACGCGTTCTTCACGACGTGGTCGTCGTAGGTGTCCTCCTTGGCGCGGCCCTTGAGCCCGTTCGCGAAGTAGGACGCCGCGTTGCTCGAGACTTCGCCGCCGTGCAGATCGAGGCTCAGGCTGAACCACTGGTTGAGATGTTTTTGAATCGTCGGGATGTCGATGCCGCCGACTCTGCGCACGTCGCCGGAGAATCCCGCTTCCCGCATCAGCTGGCAGGTGCGCTCGAGAATGCGCGCGATCCCGGTCTCGCCGACGAACATGTGATGCGCTTCTTCCGTGAGCATGAACCGCGTCGTTCTCGACAGCGGATCGAGCGAGCTCTCCGAGAGCGACATGAGCTGCGACTTGCCGTCGCGGTCGGTGAACATCGTGAACATGAAGAAGTCGAGCCAGTTGTCGATCGGCTCGTTGAAGGCGTCGAGAATGCGCGGCTTGTCGCGATTGCCGCTCTGGCGCTCGAGGAGCTCCTCGGCCTCGTCGCGGCCGTCGCGGCCGAAGTACGAATGCAGGAGGTACACCATCGCCCACAGGTGCCGGCCTTCCTCGACGTTCACCTGAAACAGGTTGCGGAGGTCGTACAGGCTCGGGCATCGATGGCCGAGCATCCGCTGCTGCTCGACGCTGGCGGGCTCGGTGTCGCCCTGGGTCACGATCAAACGCCGCAGCTGGTTGCGAAATTCGCCCGGCACCTCCTGCCATACCGGCTGCCCGAAGAAATCGCCGAACCCGATGCGCCGATCGTGCGTGGGATCGGCGAGAAAGATGCCCCACCGGTATTCCGGCAGCTTCACGTACTCGAAATGCGCCCACCCTTCCGGATCGACGCTGGTCGCCGTGCGCACGTACACCTGGTGGTAATCCTGAAACCCCTGCGGCCCCATGTCGCGCCACCACTGGATGTACTTCGGCTGCCAGTGCTCGAGCGCGCGCTGCAGGCGCTTGTTGGACGAGAGGTTGACGTTGTTCGGGATCTTCTCTGCTGAAATCACTGAGACCCTCGCATTTCAGATTTCAGAGCAGTGCTGTCCAAATTAGCCGTGAACCGAGTTGAGCGCGCCACGGTTTCGGCCGCAATCTCGCTGTCTGGAGTCACGACGCAATCGACACCTCCGAGGATGCTGTCCGAATTAGCTGAACGCGAGCGCACCTTGGACAGGGGCGGCGAGCGGCGGCGGACTGGTAAACGGCTCGTCGAGCCAGGTCCAGAGGTCGCGATAGACCAAGAGGTTCATCCGGAGCAGCGCGACCAGATTCGAGAGCGACCAGCCGAAGCGCGCTTTCAGCTGCAGGTACTTCAGGACGAGCAACGCAATCAGCGCGGTCCAGATTTGAATCTGCAAGGCGTTGGCGGAGGTCCCGACGAACGTCTTCACGCGCAGGTTCTGCTTCAAGGCTTTGAAAAACAGTTCGATCTGCCACCGGTCCTTGTAAATCCGCGCCACGGTCGAGGCCCCGAGCGTCAGGTGATTGGTCAGGAACTCCAGGCGTGTTCCCTCGGGGGTGCGGACGACGACGCGGCGGAGCACGTCGGGATATTTCCGCCGTGTCACCGGCCCGCGGAACCGAATGCATCTGATCGCACACGACGCCGCGGTGCTGCGGCGGCGCGCGGCGCTCGACGACCGTGTAGTCGGCATTGCGCTTCAGCCGCGTCACGAAGAACACCCCGGCGGCCGTCAGCTCCGCGAACCAGGCGAAGTCGATGTACCCCTTGTCGACGACCACGATGGTCCCCGGGAGAAACCGCTGCTCGCGCGCCAGCGGCCCCTCGCGGTGCTTGCCGTCGGTGATCACCAGGAAGGTCGGCAGGTAGCCGTCGTGATCGAGCGTGAAATGCAGCTTCACCGCGCCTTTGGTGCGGCGAAACACCGCCCACGGGAAACATCTCCGCACACAGATCGATGACGGTGGCGTCGAGGCTGAGCAACTTGTTTTTGAATCGGAACGGCTTCGCGCCGGCCACCTCGCGACAGCGCGCCAGGACCTGGTAGAACACAGCCTGATAGAGCGGCCACGGCCGATGCGCATTGGCGTAGGCGAGCGTCGACCGGCGCGGCGCCACCGCCCCGAGATGGGCCAGCTTGCCCTCGCAACTCGCCAAGCCGCCGCAAATCTCGCGCAGCGAATGCGCGCGCCCGAGCTGCGCGAACAGCATGGCGACGAATTGGTCCCAGCACGAAAAGCCGCGCGCGTGCCGCTCCGCCCGCGTGTCGATCACGGCTTTCTGAAACTCGGCGCGCGGAAAAAGCTGGAGCAACTGATTGAAGATGCTGCAGAATCTCGACATAGGGGTTGACCTCCACGGTGATCGGATGAAGTTGGGACACTCCATCAGCATCATACGCGGCGCGCTCAACCCCTCTTTTGTTCACGGCTAATTTGGACAAGAGTGATTTCAGAGTTCAGATTTCAGATTGATTTCAGATCGCCAGATTCCAGAATCGACAAATCAACAATCAATCTGAAATCTGAAATCTGAACTCTGAACTCAGCACCATCACGTCCTTTTCCAGTCAAACTCCGGCCGTCCCTGCTCGCCGTAGGCCTTGAGCGCGCCCTTCTCGCCCACCGCGTTCGGCCGCTGGAAGATCCAGTTCTGCCACGCCGTGAGCCGGCCGAAGATCTTCGTCTCCATCGTCTCGGGACCGGCGAAGCGGAGGTTCGCCTCGAGACCGGTCATCGCGTCAGGTGAAAACGCCGCGCGCGCTTCGACCGCGAGCCGCACTTCGTCGTCCCAGTCGATCTCGTCGGGCGCGGCGGTGACCAGTCCCGCCTGATCGGCTTCGGCGGCGTTCAAAGGCCCACTGTTCGCCAACGCCTCGTCAATCTTGGATTGATCCGCGAGAAAGCGCGTCTGCAACCGCGTGATGCCGTTGCTCATCGGCAGCGGGCCCCCGTTCATCGCCGACAGCGCGATCGCGTTCGCTTCATCGTCGTCGTGAAGCATGTACGAGCGATCGGCGGCGAGCGCCAGTTCGAAGAGCGATCCGCCGAACGCCGAGCCGGGCTCGATGAAGGCGAAGAACGTCCGCGCCGTCAGGTCGAGGCGCTTGAGCGTCCGCTTCATGAAGTGGACGATCTCGCGCACGAGCCAGTGCGATTGATGCGCCACGAGGAACCGATCGACGGCGAGCACCGCGTCGATGTCGCCTGTGGTTCGAATCACGATGGTGCCGATTTCCGGCTCGTTGACCCGCAGCCGCAGCAGCGCATCGTCGAGCTCGCGAAACGCGCGAAGGGGCCAGAATTGATCGCCCATCGCGACGACCGCATCCGGCGTCGCTGGGACCGGCTCGGTCGGCCCCTGAATCGTCAGATCACCCGTCCGCTTGTCGCGGTTGAAGGCGACCGACACCGCCGAGTACTGAATGGCGTCGGCGGTGACAGAGGGGCTCAGCGGGTTCAGCGTGATGCCGGGCCCGGTGTGCGGACGATCGGATGACATGGCCAGCTCGCGCGCGCGTTGCTGCACGCCGTCCTTGAATTGACTCGTCGGGTACACCCGATCGACGAGGCCCCATTCCACCGCCCGCTTGCCTTTGATGCCTTCGACCAGCGTGCTGAAGCAATCGGCCAAATCGCGGCGCACGCGGCGCTTGTCCACGACGCGCGTCAGGCCGCCGGTGCCGGGCAGCACGCCGAGCAGCGGCGCTTCCGGCAGGCTCACCGCCGAATTGCCATCGTCCACCAGGACGATTTCGTCACACGCAAGCGCGAGCTCGTAGCCGCCGCCGGCACAGATGCCGTTGAGCGCGGCAAGAAACTTCAGACCGGAATGCGCGCTGGCGTCCTCGATCGCGAGACGCGTCTCGTTCGTGAACTTGCAGAAGTTGACCTTCGCGCCGTGCGACGAGCCGCGCAGCATCATGATGTTGGCGCCGGCACAGAAGATGCGTTCTTTGAGCGACGTGACGATGACGGCGTGGATTTCCGGATGCTCGAAGCGGATGCGCTGGATCGCATCGGCGAGCTCGATGTCGACACCGAGGTCGTAGGAGTTAAGCTTGAGTTTGTAGTCGGGCGAGAGGCCGGCGTCCTCGCGCACATCCATCGCCAGCGTGGCGATGGGGCCGTCGAAGGAAAGCCGCCAGTGCTGGTATCGGTCGGGCGCGGTGTCGAAGGTGAGCATTGAAATTGAACGGCCGTTCAAACTACTTTAGGACCGTGGCGCCGCGCGAGTCAACCTCGGAATCACGACACACCAGGACGAGGACGAGCTTGCGGCGGCCGCGGCGCATCCGCAACGCCGATCCGACCGCCTCCACCCGCATCGAAATTCTGAAGAGCGCAGCCAAGGCCTTCCGCAAGCTCGGCTATCACGGCGCAACCGTGGAGCAGATCGCCGCCGCCCTGCACATGAAGAAGGGCAATCTCTACTACTACTTCAAGAACAAGGAAGACATCCTCTACGCCTGCCACAACTACTCGCTGGATCGGCTGAACCAGATCCTCGACGAGATCGAGCGCAGCGGCCTCGCGGCCGACGACAAGATCCGGCGCCTCATCGTTGCGTTCGTGCACACGATCCTCGACGAGCTGCACGGCACGGCCTTGTTCCTGGATCTCGAGGCGCTGTCCCCCGCGCATCTGAAGGCGGTCATCGTCCGCCGCGATCAGTTCGATCGCGGCGTCCGCAAGGTGCTCGAGGAAGGAATGAACGAAGGGACGTTCGGCCGCGGGGACCCGAAGCTCCTGGCGTTCGCGCTGTTCGGCGCGGTGAACTGGATTCCGCGCTGGTACCATCCCGAAGGACCGGCGACGTCGCAGGAGATCGCCGATTACTTCGCGAGGTTTCTGATCGAGGGCCTCCGCGCGACCACGCTGGGCTGATACCCGACTCGTCGTTCCCTACTGGAGCGTTCGCAACGCCCTGATCGGATTCAGCCGCGCGACGCGCAACGCAGGGACGAGCGTCGCGACAACCGCAACGAGCATGACGGCCCCGCCCGCGACGGCATACGTCAGCGGATCGCCAGTCGAGACTCCCCACACGGCGCGCTGCAGCGTCCGCGCCGCGAGCCGCGCACCCGCAAGACCCACGGCGACACCGACGAGCGCGAGCCCGATCCCTGGCAACGCCGCAGCCACAACTGCCTGCCCCGCCGTCGCGCCAAGCGCCATGCGGATGCCGAGCTCGCGCGTCCGCTCGGCGACGGAATTGGCGACGAGCCCGTAGAGCCCGACCGCGGCCAGCAGCAATGCGAGCCCCGCGAGCGCGGCCATGAGAATTGCCTGCGCCCGAGGCGTCGCCACGGCTTCACCGCGCACCTCGTCGAGCGTGCGGAACTTCGCGAACGGGAGAAGCGGATCGACCGACTGCACGGCGCGCTGCATGTCCGACGCGATCGTCTGCTGGGCTCCCGCGCTCCGCACGAACCAGCTAGGCGAGAACCAGTTGTGCACCATCTTGAAGAAGGCCGCGTTGACCTGGGCCACCGGCACATAGGCGGCCGGCGCCGTGTCGACCGGCCCGAAGTTGCCGAACGCGATCTTCGTTTGAATATCTCCGACGACGCCGACGATCGTTCGCGCCGGAGTGCCCCCGAACTGGCGGCCGACGGGATCGCGATCGACCGAATGCCGGCGCACGAACGCTTCGTTGACGATGACCACCGGCGCGGAGTCGACGGCGTCCATCTCGCTGAACGCGCGGCCGCGCGTGACCGGAATCCGCAAGGTGTGGAAGTACCCGGGTGTCACGTACGTCATGTTGATGACTTGCGACTGCGAGTCGCCGGCCCATCGGAAGCCCAGGTTCAGGGCGCGCTCGTACGGCAACGTCAACGCCGCGCCGGTGTCCTCGACACCCGGCATCGCCCGCATCGCGGCCAGCGTGCGGTCGAACAGCGAAACGATGCGATCGCTCGCCTCGTAGCGCGCATCCTGCAGCGAGAGCGTCGCCGTCGTCACGTGCGTGGCGTCGAAGCCAGGCCGCTGCCGCATCAGGTGATCGAACGTTCGCACCAGCAGTCCGGCGCCCACCAGCAGCACGACGCCGAGCGCAACTTCGACCGCAACCATCACCCGCCGCGGCCAGCTTCGCGCGGCGCCGGCGATCGTGGCGCCGGAATCGATGAGCGCGCCGCGGAGATCGACGCGGCTGGCCTGCAGCGCGGGCGCGAGTCCGAAGACGACGCTGGTGCCGAGCGCGACGGCGCTGGTGACGAGCAGCACGCGCGCGTCGAGACCCACTTCGTTCGTCAAGCCGAACGCGTCCTGCAACAGCGCGGCAAACGCCTTCGAGCCCGCGTATCCGAGCCCCACGCCCACGATCCCCCCAAGCGCAGACAGCACGAGGCTCTCGGCGAGCAACTGCCGGACGATCAGCGCCCGGCCGCCGCCGAGTGCAATGCGCGTCGCAATCTCCGGCGCGCGCGCGATCCCGCGCGCCATGAGCAGCCCGGCGAGGTTGACGCAGCCGATCAGC
Organism: uncultured Acidobacteriota bacterium; assembly: GCA_963770995.1. GTDB lineage: Bacteria > Acidobacteriota > Vicinamibacteria > Vicinamibacterales > CAVVIG01 > CAVSWN01. The sequence goes on from CAVYRS010000003.1 coordinate 58,633, forward strand.
AGCACCACCGCGACGGCGCTCCAGAGGATCAGAATCGGCTGCCGTACCTGCGCCGTCTCGCCGCGCTGGAGCGGGATAATTCGAAGCCGCGCGCGGTTCCGCGGCGATTGGTACAGATCGTCCATCGCCGGCTGGCCCGCGGCCGTCACGTCGGCGTCGGCCTGGGGCCACGCCACGCCCGGACGCAGGCGCGCGATGATGGCGTAGTTCTGGCCCCCGCCTTCGCCGCGCTTCGAGGGCTGGAGTGGCGTCCAGACATCGACGGGCGAACCGATCGTGAAGCCCGCCGGCATGACGCCGACCACCGTGTGCGGCTGCCCGCGCAGTGTGATCGCACGCCCGACCATAGCGGCGTCGCCGCCGAGCCTCGTCCATAAACCATGGCCGAGAACCGCCAGCGTAGGTCCGCCGGGCACATCTTCCTCAGGCGTGAATTCGCGTCCGATGGCCGCAGCAACGCCCAGGACCCGGAAAAACCGCGCGGAGACACGCTGCTGCTTCACGTACTGCGGCTGCCCGCCTGCCACAAGGTTGACGCCCATGCCTAGCCCGGAGACCGTGGCGAGATCGACGGTCTTGAGGGTGTCGCGCAGCACTTCCCACGTCGCGCCGGTCTGCCCGATCTCGTCGTTGCCGCGGCGTTCGAAGTGCGTGACGACCTGCGCCAGCCGATCCGGTTGGGGATATGGCAGCGGTCGCAACAGCACTCGATCGACCACGGTGTATATCGCCGTGTTTGCCCCGACGCACAACGCGAGCGTCAGGGTGGCGGTGATGGTGAAGACGGGGCTCTTGACGAGGACGCGAAGGGCGTATCGAAGGTCGCGCATGTCTGCATTTAGACGGGTGGCGGCTCACGAATGTTGGCAAAGCTCGCTCGTGGTGAGCCCTTCGACTCGCTCGCCCTGAGCGTGTCGAAGGGCGAGCTCGCTCAGGACAGGCTTGTCGAACCACGAGCTCGTCCTTCGACACGCTCAGGACGAGCGGTCAGAAATCACCGCGTGTCGGCGGCCGCTTCCGCGGCAGGTGTCAGCGTGAGTCCGTCGTGGGACTCGCGAACGTCGCGCCCTTCCAGAAGTTCGTCAACGTTTTGTAGCGTTCGGCCGCGGTGTCCTTGTGCCCCGCCGCGCCATGGGCACGGGCCGCGCCCACGAGCGACCGCGCGCGATTCGGCATCCGCAGCAGACAGGTGTCGAATGCCGCCGCGGCTTCGGCAGGCTTGCCAACTTGAAGGAGCACTTCGCCCAGCAGCTCATGCGACGGCTTGATCGGATCGGCGGCGCCGTTGGGCGGACGCATGCTCTCTTCGATCTGCACCGCTTCTTTCAACAGCGCGACCGCCTGATCGTTTTGTTTTTTCGCGAGCGCGATCAGGGCGGCGAGCTCGCGATGCATGATGCGGACCGACTTCCCGCCGTCCCCGCCGCCACGCGCTGGCGGGGGCGGTGCGCCTCCATGATCGGCATGTGCATCGGCGGCCGGCGCGGCCGTCGCCGCCGGCGCCGGGCCGGCCTTGGCGCGCAGCAGCGCTTCCATCTTTTCCGCGGTCGCGAGATCGCCTGTCTTCACCGCGCTCATGCCGTTGGCCAGCAGCGTTTCGTTCGACGCGTTCTCCGCGACCGGCTGCACCTTCCACTCTTCCGTCTCGATGATGTAGCGCGCCTTCTGAAGCGCGAGGGCGCTGGCGGCGCGCGCGTGCTTGGTCGTTTCCGCCATTTGCGCGAAGACGTCCATCCGCGCGCGCGCACCCGCGTAGTCCCCGAGCTGGAGAAAACCGTACTGGCCCCAGTCGCCCGAGTGCGCCATGTCGCCGGGCACGTCGCCTGGCTCCCACAGATCCTTGGCCACCTGGAAGGCGCGAACGTTCTGGTTGGCCACTTCGTTCCACATGCCGTGCTGAATGAAGATGTGCGTCGGCATGTGGACGGCGTGCGAAACGGCCGGCACGATCTCGGCGTAGACGCGGGCGGCCTTCAAGGCCAGCGGCGCGTGCACGGGATCGTCATAGGCGTGGATGATGTAGTGCACGGCTCCGGGATGTTTCGGGTTGCGCTCGAAGACTTCCATCGCCAGCGCTCCCGCTTTGACCGCGTAGCGGAACGTCGTGTCTTCGAGCGCGGCGCCGCCGCTCAGCAGCGACAACGCATAGAAGGCCTTGATCTCATCGTCCTGGGGAAACTGCTTGTGCAGCTGCTCCATGGCATTCATGTAGGCGACGCGGCGCGGCCGCCAGTCGCCTTCCGCAGCCCACAGCAGCTCGACCGCCCCGAGAAAGCCCTTCTCTCTCGCCGTGGGCGCCTTCGCCACTCGCGCCTCTTTGGTCGGCCCGAGCCGCGCGAGCACGGCGCGCGGGTTCTTACCGTCCTGCTCGCCCTGAAGCGGATGGTTGTAGCAGAGCGTCTCGCCCCAGTACGCCATCGCGAAGTCGGGCTGGAGTTTCTGCGCCTGCTTGAACTCGGCGATGGCCTGCTTCCAGCCGAAGCTGTGCAGGATCGCGACGCCTCGCAGGAAATGCTTCTGAGCCTCGGCCGAGCCGGATGTCGGAAACGACAGTGAGCCCACGCTGTCGAATTGAGCGGACGCCGGAACAGCGAGCGATGCCAGGAGTACGAGACAGGCCAATCGGAGACGCATGCGAGACCCTCCTGTGACCGGAATGGAATCTTCGGCGCATGTTACCAGTTCATCGGGCCGCGCTACGAAGACTTCGACGCGAGCGCGCGCAGCTTGAAGCGCTGGATTTTCCCGGTCGCCGTTTTCGGAAGCTCCGGCAGGAACTCCACCCATCTCGGCCGTTTGTATTCGGCGAGGTGTTCGCGAACGAATTGCTGCAGTTCCTTCGCCAGCTCCGGCGACGCGACACTCTCCTCGCGCAACACGACGAACGCCATCGGCTTGACCAGCGCGTCGCGGTCCTCGTGGCCGACCACGCCGCATTCGAGCACCGCGTCGTGCGCGATCAGGGCGTTCTCCACTTCGACGGGACTCACCCACAGGCCGCCGACCTTCAGCATGTCGTCGGATCGGCCTGCGTACCAGAAGTAGCCGTCCTCGTCCTGCGTGTACTTGTCGCCTGTGCGGATCCAACGGCCTTCGATCGTGTTCTTGGTCTTCTCGTGCTGGTTCCAGTAACCGGCACATACGGAATCGCCTTCGATCCACAGGTTGCCGATTTCCCCGCGTGGGACTGGATTGCCTCCATCGTCGAGCAGGCGCGCGCTGTACCCCGGCACGAGGAGACCGCTCGAGCCCGGCCTGATCGCGCCGGTGCGATTGGAGATGAACATGTACAGCGCCTCGGTCGATCCGATGGCATCGATGATGTCGATGCCGAAGCGCTGTTTGAATCGTGAAGACAACGCTTCCGGAAGCGCTTCACCCGCCGAGATCGCCACTCGGATGCTGGAGAGATCGAAGTCGCCGGTTTCAGGGCGGACACGTGGGTCCGCCCCTACGTCACCATTGGTTTCGGCCCGGACACGTGCGCCCGAGCCGACGTCACCCTTGTAGGGGCCGACCCGTGTGTCGGCCCCGCGTTGTTGCGCCAGCATCATGCCGTAGCCGGTGGGCACCGAGTAGAACACTGTGGGTCGATGCTTCTCGATGACCGCATAGACATTTTGCGGTGTGGGCGGACCGGGCCAGAGAATCGTCGTCGCGCCGACCGAGAACGGCATGGTCAGCGCGTTCCCGAGGCCGTACGCGAAAAACAGTTTGGCGACGCTGAACGTGCGATCCTCCGGCCGGATGTCGAGCACGCCCTTCCCGTACAGCTCGGCGCAGATCACCAGGTCGTGATGCAGATGGACGCATCCCTTCGGCAAGCCGGTGCTGCCTGACGAGTATTGCCAGAACGCGGGCGCGTCGCGGCTCGTGGGCTCGGCGTCGAGCTCCGGCGACCCGGCGTCGAGGAGCGCGGCAAAACCCGACGTCCTGTCGCCGACCACGATGATGTGCCTCAGCGTCCGGCGCTCGGTTGCCGGGATCTGTTCGATCTGCGGCAGCAGCGCCTCGCTCACGATGATCACGGCGGCGCGCGAGTCGCGCAGGACGTACTGATAATCCGCCGGCTTCCACAATGTGTTGAGGGGAACCGGAATGGCGCCGATCTTGATCGCGCCATAGAAGCTGTACACGAACGCTGGACCGTCGTGCAGCAGCAGAATCACACGCTCCTCGGGGCGCACGCCGAGTTGGTCCCGCAGCGCGCTCCCCAAGCGGTTGACGTTCCGGAAGACGTCGCGGTAGGTGATGCGCTCGTCGCCGCACTCGATGGCGACGCGAGCCCCGCGGCCCTCCACGACGTGTCGATCGACGAAATACGTCGCGACGTTGAACGTATCGGGGACGCCGAGGTCGGAGGCGGTGACGGCGCTCATGATGCGTTGACCGATGAACGGGCGGACGACAGCAACGTGACGATCTCGCCCGGAAACGAACGCGGCGCGAACGTCTTCGCGTCGACGCAGGCGACACGGTACGACGCGTCGCAGATCAGCCGCCCCGTGCCGCGCTCGTGGATGTCGAACGCGAAGGTCACGCGCCGATCGGCGATGTCCGCGACGCCAACGCCGACCGACAAGTCGTCGCCGAGCTTCGCCGGCGATTTGAATCGCGACTGCAGCGAGGTGCGCGGCATGAAGATGCCGAGGTCGCGCAGGAGCGACGTGCGATTCTGCCCGAGCCGCGTGTAGAGATCCTCCTCGGCGTTTTCGAAGTAGCGGAAGAACACGCCGAACCACACGATGCCGGCAGGGTCGGTGTCGGACCACATGACGCGCACGTCGACATGATGGAAGAGCGGCACGGTCAAAAAATCTACCATGGCTGATGGCTGATGGCTGATGGCTGATGGCTGATGGCTAAACAATGGGGTCAACCCCGATGGTTAGCCATCAGCCATTCGCCATCAGCCATGTCTATAATCAGAGAGTGGCGCGCATCATCCCGCTCGCACCGGCACAACCGCGGCCGCCCAAACCCGAGTGGCTGAAAGTGCGCGCGCCGGGATCGCCCAGCTACCTTCGGCTCAAGAGCCTGATGCGGGAGCTCAATCTCCACACCGTGTGTGAAGAAGCGCAGTGCCCCAACATCGGCGAATGCTGGCACCACGGGACGGCGACGTTCATGATTCTCGGCGACATCTGCACGCGCGCGTGCGCCTATTGCGCGGTCGCGCACGGCCGCCCGCACCCGCTCGATCCGGCCGAGCCGGCGCGTGTGGGCGAGGCGATTCGCGCTCTCAACCTGTCATACGTCGTCATCACGTCCGTCGATCGCGACGATCTGGCAGACGGCGGCGCCTCGGTGTTTGCGGACACGGTGCGCGAGACGCGCATGCGCCTGCAGGAATGCCGTCTGGAGGTGCTGATTCCGGATTTCCAGGGCAACGAGAGCGCGCTGCACACCGTGCTCGACGCGCGGCCCGACATCCTGAACCACAACACGGAGACCGTGCCGCGCTTGTATCGCATGGCGCGTTCCGGCGGCCGCTACAGCCGGACGCTCGAGCTCCTCGAACGATCGCGCCGCTACGCGCCAGACATTCCAACCAAGACCGGCGTGATGGTCGGTCTCGGCGAACAACACGACGAGCTCGTTGCCACGTTCAAAGATCTGCGGGAAGTGGGATGCGGCATCCTGACCATCGGTCAGTACCTCCGGCCGTCTGCCGGCCACGCGCCGATGGTCCGCTACTACCACCCCGACGAATTCGCCGAGCTCAAGGCGATTGCGCTCGAGCTGGGGTTCGTGCACGTCGAGTCGGGCCCCCTGGTGCGCAGCTCGTATCACGCGCACGAAACCGCAGACGCCTACCAAAGGGCGGCCGGGTCGTAAGACAGCCCAAACACTTGTGGGGTCCGCCTTTAGGCGGACCCACGGCGCACGATGGTCCGGCTGAAGCCGGACGCCACGTACGACGGTTCTGTGTTACCTTTTCCCTGGTTTTTCGGGCACGTGTGCAGTCCGAAAGGAGTTACGTGATGGCAGGTCTTGGATTCAGGGCGGGGGCGTCGATCGCGGCCGTGTTGGTGTACGCCGGCATAGCGCGCGCCGCCGAGCCGGCGAAGACGCCGACCTTCACGAAGGATGTCGCGCCTATCTTCCAGGCCAAGTGCGAGACGTGTCATCGAACCGATTCGATGGCGCCGATGGCGCTCGCGACGTATCAGGATGCGCGGCCCTGGGCGCGAGCCATCAAGGCGCGGGTCGTCGATCGTCAGATGCCGCCGTGGCACATCGACAAGAACGTCGGCATCCAGGAGTTCAAATACGACCGGTCGCTGACCGACAGCGAAATCGACACGATCAGCCGCTGGGTCGACGCGGGGGCGCCGCAGGGCGATCCGAAGGACATGCCGAAGCCCATCGCATGGCCGGACGCGGCGGTCTGGAATTTCTCGTCGGTGTTCGGCGGGCCGCCCGATCTGATCGTCAAGTCGCCGCCGTTCACGATGCCAGCGCAGTCGCAGGATGTCTGGGACAAGCGCTCGTCGCCGTCCGGCGTCACCGAGCCGCGCTGGGTCCGCGCGATTGAAATCCGCCCCGCGACCAACAAGGGCCGCAAGATCGTCCACCACGCGCTCGCGCGCCTGGCACAGGACGATGCGGTGGACAACGCGGCAGCCGCCAACGCCGACGACGACAGCGGCGTCAACGCCGGTCCCGGCCTCTTCATGGAGTGGGCGGTCGGCAAGCAGGGCGAGATCATGCGGCCCGACACCGGCAAGCTGATCCTGCCGGGTTCTCAATTCGTCTGGGACATTCACTATTCTGCGGCGGGCGAGGAAATCACCAACAACGTCGAGCTCGGCATCTACCTGTACCCGAAAGGCCAGGAGCCGAAGTTCCGGCAGGTGCTGCACCTGATGGGCACGGGCGGCATCGACATTCCGCCGAACACCGTCAAGCCGACGCAGGGCTTCTTCGTGATGAAACAAAACGGCCGCGTCGAGAGCTTCCAGCCGCACATGCACCTGCGCGGCGAGGCGATGATGATGGAAGCGATTCTGCCGAGCGGCCAGCGTCAGGTGTTGAGCCACGTCGACAACTTCAACTTCAACTGGCACAACATGTACTACTACGCAGACGAGGCCGCGCCGCTCCTGCCGAAGGGCACGATTCTCCGGATCACCGCGTGGCACGACAACACCACGGCGAAGAAGTCCAATCCGGATCCGAATCAGTGGGTCGGCCACGGCGACCGGACGGTCGACGAGATGGCGCACGCCTGGGTCAACGTCACCTACATGAACGACGACGACTTCAAGGCGGAAGTCGAGAAGCGCAAGGCGTCGCGCCCGGCCAGGACGACGACGCAGCAACAGCAGTGAGGACCGTCACGATCAAGAACGCAAAGACCGCGAAGCTCGCAAAGATTACTCTGTGCTCTGCGGTCCTGGCGCTCTTTGCGTTCCTTGACATCCAGACCCCGAGCGGCCAGCAGGGTCTTCCGCTCGGACCGAACCGCAACGCCGGTGAAGCGGTCACCGCCGCGTTCGAGGGCTGGTTCTATAAACCCGACGGCAGCATTAGCCTCATGGTCGGCTATTTCAATCGCAACCTCGAACAGGTGATCGATATCCCGATCGGTCCGAACAACCGGATCGAGCCGGGCGGACCAGACTACGGGCAACCCTCGCACTTTCTCCCGCGGCGTCAGTGGGGCGTGTTCACGATTCCGGTGCCGAAGGATTCCGGCGACAAGAAGCTCACCTGGACGCTCGTGGTCAACGGGCAGACGACGAGCATTCCATTGAGCGTGCATCCGAGCTATCAGGTCGAGCCGTACGAAGAGAAAGGCATGGGCAACACGCCGCCCACGCTGCGCTTCGACGCCGCCGGTCCAGGATTTACGGGTCCGCCGATCGGCATGGCCGCAACGTTGACGGCAACCGTCGCGGAGCCGCTGACGCTCAATGCCTGGGTGACCGACAAGCCCGCCAAGGTCACCGTGAACGTTCCGCGCCCGACGGGCGGGGGTGGACGTGGCCGCGGCGCGCGGCCGGATCTCGCGTTCGCCTGGGCGCTGCACCGCGGTCCCGCCGACGTGAAGTTCGAGAACACCAAGCCGGCGATCGACAAGGCGGCGGACGGCAAGACCACCACCACGGCGACCTTCTCGGCCCCGGGCGACTACGTGCTGCGCGCGCAGGCCAACGACATCTCAGGCGAAGGCGGCGGCGGGTTTCAATGCTGCTGGACCAACGCGCACGTGAAGGTGACGGCAAAAGCGGTCGGTACCAAGTAGCGCAGCATTCTCGGAACCACAGAGGACACGGACACCAACGGAGGTACACGGATCCTTATCTTGTACGGTCCGTGTCTTCCGTTCGTGTCTGCGATCTTCGTGGTGTGGCCTCTCAATCACTCTTCTGCGTCGACGGCATGACGAGCTCCCGCGCGAGCTGGCCGAAAAATACCTCGCTCAGCTTCTTTGCCGTCGCCTCAATCAACCGCGATCCGACCGCCGCCACCAACCCGCCGACGACCAGGTCGGCGTCGCACGCGATGCGGGTGCCGGCACCCTCGGCTGACAGCGCGATGGCGACCGACCCGCGGACGAATCCTGGCACACCCTTGCCTTCAAAGTTGAGCGTGAGCGAGTCCGGTGGCCGCTTGTCCCTGACGGCCGCCTTTCCGTTGTAAGTGCCCTTCAAGCCGGCCGCACCGATTTTCAGCGTCGCCGCATACTCGTCGGGAGCCGTTTCGGTGAGCGATTCGCACCCCGGGATGACGAGGCGCAGGATCTCCGGGTCGACAAGGGCCGCAAACACACGGTCGGGTTCGGCGGGGACGATGCTGGCGAGCGTGAGCTTCATCTCCGTCGCCGGCCGCTGCCGCTAGCTGCGCGCGAGCGCTTGTTCCACCGCACGCCGCGTGTTCACCCGCGCCAGATGTGCGCGGAACGCCGACGATGCGTGGATGTCGTTGAGCGGCTCGACGCCGTCGGCCGCCCGCGACGCCGCGAGCGCGATGGCATCGGCGTTTGGCGATCGCTGGCCGGCCAGCGCCTGTTCCGCCGCCGTCGCGCGGTACGCTTTGGCCGCGATGCCGGTCACGCCAATCCGGACGCCGTCCGCGCCGACGACCACGGCGACGCCCGCGAGAGCGAAGCCGCTCGCCTTCTGCTCAGTTTTCACGTACGCGACCGTCCGTCCCGTCGTCGGAACCCGGATTTCGGTGATGATCTCGTCCGCTGCCAGCGCAGTCTGCAGCAGATCGACGAAGAAGTCCGCGGCACGAATCGTGCGGCGTCCCTTCGGTCCTGCGACTTCGATTTCGGCATCGAGCGCCAGGATCGCCGCCGGATAATCTGCCGCCGGATCCGCGTGCGCGAGGCTGCCGCCAATCGTCCCCTTGTTGCGCACCTGCACGTCGCCGATGCGCGACGCCGCGTCAGCTAGGAGCGGACACTTGCTTTTCACGAGCGGCGACGATTCGACCGCCGCATGCGTCGCCATCGCGCCAATCGCAATGCGACCGCCGGCCTGCCCTGAGCTTGTCGAAGGGACCTCGCGGATGTCGCCGAGGTTGGCGATGCGCGCGATGTCGACGACGACGCTGGGCCGTGCGAGCCGCAGCTTCATCGCCGGAATCAGGCTGTGTCCGCCGGCCAGCAGCTTCGCGTCATCGCCGTGCTTGGCGAGCAGCGCGACGGCTTCGTCGATCGTCGTGGGGCGGTGATAGTCAAAGGGTGCTGCGTACATGTCGTCTCCAGGTCCGGCTAAAGCTTCAGGTCCGGCTAAAGCCGGACACTACGTACTTCTCATCAGGCCGTGGTCGCTGCCGCCGCGCGAGTCTGAATCGCCCGCCAGACGCGCTCGGGCGTGAGCGGCAGATCGAGATGCGTGATGCCGAGCGGTTCGAGCGCGTCGAGCACGGCGTTCGCAATCGCCGGCGTGGCGCCAATCGTGCCCGCTTCGCCGACGCCTTTGACACCGAGCGGATTGACCGGCGAGGGCGTCACGGTGTGTCCCAGCTTGTAGTCGGGAATGTCTGACGCGCGCGGCAACGGGTAGTCCATGAACTCGCCCGTGAGCAGCTGGCCGTTCTCGTCGTACACCGTTTGCTCGAAGAGCGCCTGTCCGATCGAGTGGGCGATGCCGCCCTGCACCTGTCCTTCGATGAGCAGCGGATTGATCGGCGTGCCGCAATCGTCGACCGCGATGTAGTCCGAGATCGATACCTGGCCCGTGTCGCGATCGACATCCACCGCGCAGATATGCGTGCCGAACGGGAACGTGAAGTTCTGTGGCTCGAAGAAACTCGACGCTTCGAGGCCAGGCTCGACCCCCGGCGGCAGGCTCTTGGCGATATAGGCCGCGCCCGCCAGTTCCGCCCAGGGAATCTCTCGCGTCGTCACGCCCGGCGAGCTGAACGTCCCGTTGGCGAACTCCACGTGATCCGCGGTCGTTTCGAGCAGATGCGCCGCCAGTATCTTGGCTTTCGCGAGGACCTTGTCGGCGCACATGACGATCGCGGTGCCGCCGACCGCCGTCCCGCGGCTGCCGTAGGTGTCGCGGCCGAAATGCGCGATGTTGGTGTCGCCGTGCAGCACCACCACGTCCTCGATCGGCACGCCGAGGCGATCGGCGGTGATCTGCGCGAACGACGTTTCCTGACCCTGGCCGTGCGGCGACACGCCGGTGATCACGGTCACCTTCCCCGAGATCTCCATGCGGATGCAGCCCCACTCCCAGCCACCGGCCGGCATTGCCGAGGACGGTCCCATCGCGCAAATCTCGACGTAGGTGGAGACGCCGATTCCAGCGAGACGCCCGGCCGCGCGCGCGGCGTTGCGCTTGGCCAGCAGCTTCTCCCAGCTGGCGAGGTCGCGCGCTTTGGCCAGCGCGCCCTGGTAGTTGCCGCTGTCGTAGGTGAGTCCGCACGACGTCGCGAACGGGAACTCGGTGGGCGCGGGGAAATGCTTCAGACGGATGTCCACGCGATCCACGTGCATCTCGTTGGCGACAACGTCCATCAGGCGCTCAATCAGATAGGTCGCTTCCGGCCTTCCGGCGCCGCGGTACGCGTCGGTCGCCATCTTGTTGGTGTAGACCCCGATCACTTCCATTTTCACCGCCGGGATCTTGTAGCACCCCGTCAGCACGAGCCCTGTAAACCTGGGAACCATGGGCGTCAGGAGCTGCAGGTACGATCCGAGGTCCGCCACCGTGCGGGACTTGAGACCCAGAATCATGCCGTCTTTCGTGACGGCGACCTCGTACTCGCCAATCTGATCGCGCCCGTGGGTCGTCGACGTCGCGTTCTCACGTCGCGACTCGGTCCATTTGACTGGCGTGTTCAGGCGCATCGCGAGGTGGGCGCACAACGCCTCTTCGGCGTACACGTTCAGCTTGGCGCCGAAGCCGCCGCCCACTTCCGGCGCGATGATCCGCAGCTTGTTCTCGGCGATGCCGATCATGCCGGGCAGCAGCGTGCGCACCAGATGCGGCACCTGCGTGGCCGTCCAGATCGTCATCGTTCCTTCGCCGGCGTGATACGACGCCACCACCGCCCGCGCCTCGATCGACATCGGCGTGAGCCGCTGATGATAGAGCCGGTGCTTGATGATGCGGTCGGCTTTTCTGAATGCGGCCTCGATGTCGCCGCCGCCGGCCACGACGTGGGTGTAGGCGATGTTCGAGCCCATATCCGGATGCGTCAGCGGCGAACCGCTCTTGATCGCCGCCTCCGGATTCGTCACGACGGGCAGCGGGTCGTAATCGACGTCGATCGCCTCGATCGCATCGCGCGCCACGTAGGGATCGGCCGCGATCACGACAGCGACGGGATGGCCGACGAAATAGACGCGATCGCCGGCGAGAACGGTGTGCTTCGGCGCCTTCAGATCCGGAATGGCCGCGGCGCACGGCACGAGCCCGCACGCAGCGTTGACGTCGGCGCCCGTGAAGACCGCCGTGACACCGGGCATCGACCGCGCGGCCTCGGTATCGATCTTCACGACGCGCGCATGCGCGTGTGGACTGCGCAGGATCATCGCGTGCTGTAACCCCGGCAGCCGCACATCGTCGGTAAAGGTGCCGATGCCTTTGATCAGTCGCGGGTCTTCGACCCGCTTCATCGAGCGGCCGATGTAGGGCGCCGATGTGGTATCAGCCACGGGCCACCTCCGCCTTGGACGCCTGCGCGACGGCATCGATGATGTGCGAGTACCCGGTGCAGCGGCACAGGTTGCCGTGCAGGCCGTGGGCGATCTCTTCGCGCGACGGCGACGTGTGATCCTGCAGCAGCTGCACCGCCGCCATGATCATGCCCGGCGTGCAGAAGCCGCATTGCAGGCCGTGGCAATCCCAGAACCCCTGCTGAACCGGATGCAGTGCGCCGTTCGCAGCGAGGCCCTCGATCGTCGTGACGGAGGCGCCGTCCGCCTGCACGGCGAACATCGTGCACGACTTGACGGCCTTGCCGTCCACCAGCACGGTGCAGGCGCCGCAGATGCCTGTTTCGCAGCCGACGTGGGTGCCGGTTAACCCAAGGTGATCGCGAAGATAGTGGACCAGCAGCAGGCGCGGTTCGACGTCGTGCTGCCGCGCGGTCGTGTTGACGTTGAGTCGAATGGGGATCGGCACAGAAGCCTCCGCGTAGATGGGTGGCCATCCTACTCCACGGGCGGACTGAAAGGCTATCGGGGGTTTTTACCGCGTGACGTCTTCAACGGCCGGGCTCGGCGGCTGTGCAGTCGCTGGCATCGACGCGGCGCCCGCGCAGGCCGCCAGTGCCGGACACAGATCCATCGCCACATCCGACGCCGACGCGTACCGATGGCGGGGCTCTTTGGCGAGGCAGCGCTGAAGAACCTCGTCCCGGGCGCGCAGCTCGGCCGATTTCCCCGGCAGGTGATAGGTAGCGTGCAGCTGCGTGGCGATCATCTCCTGTGGCGTCCGGCGGCCGAATGGCCTGACACCGGTCAGTGTTTCGGCGATCATGACGTAGACAACACCTGCGAGCACGACGAGCGCCACGCCGAAGCTCGAGAATTCCCCGCCATGGTTTCTGGAGGGCCCGATGTCAGCATGCGATCCGGGTACACTGGCGGTATGAGGCACGCCGTTACTGTCTTCGTTCTGATTCTGTGGGTGTCGGCGTCCGGGTCGGCGCAGGACAGAACGTCGGCATTCGTTGGCGGAAGTATTTCCGCCGCCAACATGGCGTCGCACACCGACATCGCCTACGCCGGTTCGTTCGGCTACCGTTTCAGCCGCGTCGTCAGCTTCGTCATCGAGGCGACGGCAGTGCCGGACGTGCGATCGTCGTTCCCGGCCAACTCGCCGTTCGTCCGGACCGCCAGCGGATCCACGAGCAGTTCCGTGAGCTCGACGAGCGTCGTGATATTCCCTGGTCCGTTCTTCGCAAACCCTGGCGGGCGGATCGTCCTGTTCACCAATGCCGCACGCGTCGACATCCCGACCACATCCACGCGCGTGACGCCGTTCTTCACGGCCGGAGGCGGGGTCGCGAATGTCCGGCGGACCGCAGATTTCAGTTATCCGTTTCCGTTGCTGCCGACCTTGCCGCCCGGCCTGCCCATCGACATCCGCCCGATCACGCAGCAGGTGACCGCCTCGTCCACGGAAATGACGTTGACGCTCGGCGGCGGCGTGGGCGTACGGGTAGCTTCATCGCTGTGGGTGGACGCGGACCTGCGGGTGTTTCGGCTGTTTGGCGACGAGGATCGGAACCTGGGTCGATTCGGCGTCGGCGTGCGCTACGCCTTCTAGCTAAAAGCTCACAGCTGTCAGCTCTCAGCTATTTATCCGGCTTCGCGAACGACGCGTCGTCGAGTTCCTTGTTGTGCTCGACGGCCGTCACCGTGACGGTGAAGGACTGGACAGGATTGGTCGACTTCACCGTGTGCGCCAGCTTGACGCCGTCAACGGCGCGATAGTCCGCGAACTCCCCGACCTGCTCCACATCTCGGCCCAGTTGCGGCACGTTGACGGTCGTCAGGGTCTTGGCCAGCATGTAGGTCTCGGCGTCGAAATACTGCTTGGATGGCGAGCCGGTCTTCGGCGTCAGCTGGAGCACGAACGCATCGCGATCGCCGACCTTTTCCTTCGCCAACAACTCGACCTTCGCGCCGCTCTCCTTGTAGGTGAGGAAGGGTGTCGGGAAGGCGGAGTTGCGCATGTTGTCGAGCTGACTGCCGGTGATGTCGCGGTTGCCGTTCATGCTGTCGAGCACGTAGCCTGACGCGCCGTCGAATCGCTGATCGACGACCAGTTCGCCGACACCGAACTGGGTCAGGTCCACCTTGATCAGGGAGCGCGACTTGTTGGGCGCCTTGCCAAACACTTGAATGGTGCCGGTGACTTCGCCGGCGGGCGTCGAGAGAGCGATCGTACCGGTCATCGTCCGCGAGGTGATCTTCGCGAGCGGGTCGCGGCCGCCGAGCGCCGCCAGGTGCTTCTCGATCACTTCATCTGCGGTCTGTGCGTACGCGGCTGCGGACGAAACGACCAACAACGCCGTCAGCGCGATGCGCGCGGCAGCTCTTTGCAAAGCGGTCATGTGCTTGCTCCCTCTCCGGATGATCGCCAGAGTATCAGATCGCGCCTAGCCGCGCTTCGGGCGATAGACGTGCGTCGCCTGGCCGAAGAACACTTCGGCCGATTCCATCATCGTCTCGGTCAGCGTCGGGTGCGGATGGATTGACAGTTTCAGATCCGTGGCGTTGGCGCCCATTTCGATCGCGAGCACGCCTTCGGCGATCAGCTCGCCGGCGCCGGGCCCGACCAGGCCGACGCCGAGCAGACGTTCGGTGTCGGGATCGAGGATCAGCTTGGTGAGGCCATCCGTGCGATCGAGCGTGATCGCGCGTCCTGACGCGCCCCACGGAAATTTCGAGATCGTCACGCGGCGGTTTTCTTTCGCCGCCTGCGTCTCGGTGAGCCCGGCCCATGCCAGCTCGGGATCGGTGAAGACCACCGCCGGAATCGCGCGCGGCGCAAACGCGACATTCTCCCCCGCCATGACCTCGACCGCGACGCGGCCTTCGTGCGACGCCTTGTGTGCCAGCATCGGCTCGCCGGCCACGTCGCCGATGGCGAAGATCGACGGCTCGTGCGTCCGCCGCTGCTCGTCCACCATGATGAAGCCGCGCTGATCGATCTGCACGTGCGTCTTGTCGAGACCAGGAATGGCTGAATTCGGCCGCCGGCCGACCGAGACGAGCACCCGATCGAACACCTGTTCCTTCGCGTCCACGTGTCCCTCGAACGTCACGCGAATCCCCTTGGCCTCGGCCTTCATCTGCACGACTTTCGTCTCGAGCAGCACGGCCTTCATCGTCTGCGCCACGCGTTTGGCGAGGACGTCCACGAGATCGCGATCGGCGCCGGGAAGGAGACCATTCGTCATCTCGACGACGGTGACCGCGCTGCCGAGGGTCGCGTACACACTTCCGAGTTCGAGGCCGATGTAGCCGCCGCCGACCACGAGCAGTGACTTCGGGATGTCGGGGAGATCGAGCGCGGCGGTCGAGTCCATGACCCGCGGATCGTCGATCTTCAGCATCGGCGGAATCGCCGGCACCGAGCCCGTCGCCAGAATCGCGTGCTCGAAGCGGACGTCTTCGGTCTTACCGTCGGCGAGCTTCACTTTCAGGTTGTGGGGATCCACGATCTCGGCGAGTCCCTGAAGGTAACGAACCTTCCGGTGCTTGACGAGCTGACCGGTGCCACTCGTGAGCCGCTTCACCACGTTGTCCTTGAACTCGCGGAGCTTGGCGAGGTCGACCTTGGGCTCGCCGAACTCGATCCCCCACGCCTTCGCGTGGCTCGATTCGTCGATCACTTTCGCGACGTGCAGGAGCGCTTTGGACGGAATGCAGCCGCGATAGACGCAGACACCGCCGGGGTTCGCTTCGGGGTCGACGAGCGCGGTGCTGAGACCCAGATCCGCGGCCAGGAACGCCGCCGCATACCCGCCCGGACCACCGCCGACGACGACAAGTTGGACTGATGTCATGCCACGAAGACACGAAGACACGAAGAAGAGGTTTCAGCCACAGAGACACAGCGACACAGAGACTTCAGGCGCAGAGCTCGCGAAGCCCGCAAAGGAACACAGGAATCGGTTCGACGGCCGGCCCGCTTCGCAGGCCGGCTGGCGCAGCCGGATCGGACGAATCCACGAGCCTGGTTTGATCGTCTTGGCTCGTGAATTCGTCCGAGTCCGGTCGCGGGCGGCGCAAAGCGCCGCCGTCGAACCGATGCAGCTCTGTGTCTCTGTGACTCTGTGGCTGAAAACGATCTGGCGGGCCTGGCGAGCACCACATTCGGCGGCTGCGTCACGGATTCACCCTTGCAGCGCCAGCAAGAACGGCTGCTCGAACGCTTCGACGACCCAGCGCAGGAACCGGATCCCGTCGGCGCCGTCGATGACGCGGTGGTCGTAGGACAACGACAGCGGCAGCATCAGCCGCGGCACGAAGGCGCCGTCCTTGTACACCGGCTCCATCCTCGCGCGTGAGATCCCGAGGATCGCGACTTCCGGTGCGTTCACGATTGGACGTGAAGTAGGTGCCTCCCATGCCGCCCAGGTTCGAGATGCTGAAGCAGCCGCCCTGCATCTCCTCCAGTGCGATCTTGCGTGTGCGCGCTTTTTCAGAGAGTTGCGTCAGCTCCACCGAGAGCTGGACGATGTTCTTGCGGTCCGCGTCGCGGATGACCGGCACGAGAAGCCCTCGGTCGGTGTCCACGGCGATGCCGATGTTCATGTACTTCTTCAAGATGATCTCATCGGCGGCCATGTCGATCGACGCATTGAACTGCGGGAACACGCGCAGGGCGGTCGCCGCGATCTTCACGGCAATCGCCGTCACCGTGAGATTGCCGCCGGCATCTTCGACCCGTTTCGCGTACTTCTTGCGCAGGTCCTCGAGCGCGGTGATGTCCGCGACGTCGAACTGCGTGACGTGCGGCACCGCCGCCCACGCCGCGCTCAGGTGTTCGGCGGTCTTGCGGCGCACCGCCCGCATCGGCTGCCGTTCGATCTCGCCGAAACGCGAGAAGTCGGGCAGCGGAACAGCCTTGGCGGCCGCGCCGCCCTGACTGGCGCCTTCGACGATCCGCTTGGCGTGCGCCTTGACGTCGTCCACCGAGATGCGGCCGCCGGGACCGCTGCCGGGGACCGCATTGATGTCCACGCCGAGTTCGCGCGCCATGCGTCGTACTGAGGGCGCAGCGGGCGCGGGTGGAGTTTCCGGCGCGGCGGGTTCGGTTGGAGCCCGCGATCCACGGTTGATATCGACGACGTTCTGCGCGCGGCCTGATTGGCGATCCGGCGAAGGCTCGCGCTTGGCGCCCTCGACGTGCTGCTCCATGCCGCCGTCGCCTGTTGGCACCTTGGCCGCGGTGTTCGCCCCCGCTGCGCCTTCGCCGCTCCCGTTTGCCGGCGCGGCTTCGGCGGCACTCGCCGGCGCCTGCGTCTCACGCGCCGGCTCGGGCGCAACTGCCTTGGCTGAGGACTGCTTGGACTCGGCCGGTTTCTCCGCGCCGCCATCCTCGACGCTGAGAATCGCCTGCCCAACCTTCACCTTGTCGCCGGCCTTGACCTTGACTTCCTTGACCCGACCGGCGACGGAAGACGGCACTTCGATGGTGGCTTTGTCGGTTTCGAGCTCGACGACCGGTTGATCTTTTTCGAGCGTGTCGCCGGGTTTGACGAGTACCCGCAGGACATCGCCCGCGGTGATGTTTTCACCCAGCTCGGGGAGTGTGAAGTCAGTCATGGCTGATGGCTCATGGCTGATGGCTCATGCCGAATGGACCATGGCTGACGCGCGGTCATCACCATATGCCATCAGCCATGAGCCACTGGCCATGTCACGAAACCGCAGGATTCACCTTCTCCGGGTTGATGTCGTGCGCCTTCATCGCATGGGCGACCACCGTGGCGTCGAGCTTGCCGTCGCGCACGAGCGCGGCGAGCGTGGCGACGATCACGTAGCGATAGTCGACTTCGAAGAACTCGCGCAGGCTCGCGCGGCTTTCGCTCCGGCCGAACCCGTCGGTGCCGAGGACGGTGACCGGACGCGGCACCCAGCGATCGATGGTGTCGCTCATCGCCTTCACGTAGTCGGAGGCGGCGACGAAGACGCCTGGCGCATCCTTCAGCATCTGGCTGACGAACGGCACGCGAGGCGTCTGGCCGGGGTGCAGCATGTTCCAGCGCTCGCACGCGTGACCGTCGCGATAGAGCTCGCTGTAGCTCGTTACGCTCCACACGTCGGCACCGACGTTGTATTTCGATTCGAGGACTTCCTGGGCTTTGATCACTTCGGTGAGGATCGCTCCGCTGCCCAGCAATTGCGCGCGCAGCGGCGCGTCGGCCTTCGACGAGGCGCGGAACCGGTAGAGCCCCTTCAGAATGCCGTCGCGCGCCCTTTCGGGCATGGGCGGCATCGCGTACTGCTCGTTCATGACGGTCAGGTAGTAGAAGACGCTTTCCTGATCGATGTACATCCGGCGGATGCCGTCCTCTATGATCACCGCGATTTCATAGGCGAACGCGGGGTCGTAGGCGACGCAGTTGGGATAGGCGACGGCGAAGAGATGGCTGTTGCCGTCCTGGTGCTGCAGCCCTTCGCCCGCCAGCGTCGTGCGGCCCGACGTGCCGCCGAGCAGGAATCCACGCGTGCGCGAATCGCCGGCCGCCCACATGAGATCGCCAATCCGCTGGAAGCCAAACATCGAGTAGTAGATGAAGAACGGGATCGTGTTCACGCCGTGCGTCGCATAGGCGGTGCCCGCGGCG
Organism: uncultured Acidobacteriota bacterium; assembly: GCA_963770995.1. Taxonomy (GTDB): domain Bacteria; phylum Acidobacteriota; class Vicinamibacteria; order Vicinamibacterales; family CAVVIG01; genus CAVSWN01. Next base: position 77,416 of record CAVYRS010000003.1, read on the forward strand.
ATGAACGACGACATCGATCCGGCTTCCGTGATGCCTTCCTCGAGGATCTGCCCGTCGGACGCTTCCTTGTAGTAAAGGAGCGTGTCCATGTCCACGGGCTCGTACATCTGGCCCGCGTGCGAGTAGATGCCGACCTGCCGGAACAGAGCTTCCATGCCGAAGGTCCGCGCCTCGTCTGGGACGATCGGCACCACGAGCCGGCCCAGATCCTTGTCGCGCAGCAGCTTCGACAGCATCCGCACGAACACCATCGTCGTCGACGCCTTGCGGCCCTCCGTCCCCTTGTGGAACTCCTCGAACAGCTCCCCGGGAACTGATTGCAGCGGCTGGCTGCGATCTTTGCGTGTGGGAAGGTACCCACCCAGCGCGTGGCGGCGCTCCCGCATGTACTTGATTTCGATGCTGTCTTCGGCCGGCCGGTAGAACGGCGTGTGGCTGATGTCGGCGTCCGACACCGGGATGCCGAAGCGCGTCCGGAACGCGCGCAGCTCCTCTTCATTCATCTTCTTCTGCTGGTGCGTGATGTTCTTGCCCTCGCCCGCTTCGCCGAGGCCGTAGCCCTTGATGGTTCGCGCGAGGACGACCGTCGGCGCGCCTTTGTGCTCGACGGCGGCCTTATACGCGTTGTAGACCTTGATCGGATCGTGACCACCGAGCGAGAGTTTCTTGAGCTGGTCGTCGGACAGGTGCTTGACCATCTCGAGGAGCCGCGGATCGCCGCCCCAGAAATGCTCGCGCACGTAGGCCCCTGATTCGACCGCGTACTTCTGGTACTGTCCGTCGACGATTTCGCCCATGCGCTTGAGGAGCAGCCCGTCGCGATCCTTCGCGAGCAGCGAATCCCATTCGCGGCCCCACAGCACCTTGATGACGTTCCAACCCGCGCCGCGGAATGCAGCCTCCAGTTCCTGGATGATCTGCCCGTTGCCGCGGACGGGACCGTCGAGCCGCTGCAGATTGCAGTTGATGACGAAAATGAGGTTATCGAGCTTTTCGCGCGCGGGCAGTGTAATCGCGCCGAGCGCTTCCGGCTCGTCGGTTTCGCCGTCGCCGAGAAATGCCCAGACTTTCGAATTCGACTGCGGCTTGAGCCCGCGATCTTCGAGGTAGCGGATGAACCGGGCCTGGTAGATCGCCATCAAGGGGCCGAGGCCCATCGAGACGGTCGGGAACTCCCAGAAGTCCGGCATCAGCCAGGGATGCGGATACGACGAGAGTCCGCCGCCGGGTTTCGTCTCGCGGCGGAAATTCTCGAGATGCGTTTCGTCGATGCGGCCCTCGAGGTAGGCGCGCGCGTAAATGCCGGGCGACGCGTGTCCCTGGAAGAAGATCACATCGCCGTCGCTGTCGCCGTCGCCGCTGTCGCGGCCGTGAAAGAAGTGGTTGAACGCCACTTCGTAAAGCGTCGCGGCGGAAGCGTAGGTGGAGATGTGTCCGCCGATGCCCTCTTCGGCCTTGTTGGCGCGGACGACCATGGCAGCGGCGTTCCAGCGCACCAGACTCTTGATGCGGCGCTCGAGATCCGGACTGCCGGGCATCAGCGCCTGCTCATCGGCGCTGATCGTGTTGATATAAGGGGTGTTGGCGGAGAACGGCATCTTGACGCCGTTCCGGCGCGCGTGAATGGTCAGTTCTCGCAGCAGCCGCGCGACTTTGGCCGGCCCGCCGCTCTGCAGCACATAATCGAGCGAATCGAGCCACTCGCGCGTCTCGACCGCATCGAGGTCGGCGGCGTCTTTCGAAGGCATGTATCGCACGAGAGCGTTTTCCTTTCAGCTCGCGGAGGCTGAGGTTCGCCCCCGTCGAGATGTCGGCAGACCGGCGCGTCGGCTGTAGACCAAATACTCATTGTACCTGCCGACGGCCCCGGCGGCGAAACCTGGCCTGCGGCGCTCACCACGGAGGACACAGACACAAACGGCGAACACAGATATCCTTGGGTAAACACCGTGGCTTCCGTTGGATCCGTGTCCACCGTGGTGGTGCCGTTGACAGCAGTGCGCGATCGCATCGTCGCATGCGACCGCTGCCCGCGGCTGCGCGAATACTGCGCCCGCATCGCGCGCGAGAAGCGGCGCGCCTTTCGCGACGAGACGTACTGGGGCCGCCCCGTCCCCGGCTTCGGCGATCCTCGCGCCGGTTTGCTCATCATCGGCCTCGCGCCGGCGGCGCACGGCGCGAATCGCACGGGCCGCGTGTTTACCGGCGACGGCATCGGCGGCTCGGGCGATTTTCTGATGAGCGCGCTGCATCGTCACGGGTTCGCCAGCATCCCGACGTCTCAGGATCCACGCGATGGATTGCGGCTGCGCGATGCGTTCATCGCTGCGGCGGTTCGCTGCGCGCCGCCGGACAACAAGCCTTCGCCAGAGGAAATCGTCAACTGCCTGCCCCACCTCGCCGCGGAACTGGCGGCGCTGCCGCGGGTGCGCGTCGTGACGACGCTCGGCCGGATCGCGTTCGATGCCTACCTCCGACTGCTGAAGCAGCACGGCGTGCGGGTTGCGCCACGCCCGGCGTTCGGCCACGGCGTCGCGCACCGGCTCCCGAACGGCATCACGTTGATTGGCTGTTATCACCCGAGCCGGCAGAACACGAATACCGGGAAATTGACCGCGGAAATGATGGATCAGGTATTTCGCGTCGCACAGCGCGCGCTTTCAGAGCCATGTAGGTCCAGCTAAAGCTGGACCCCACGTTCGAACAAAAACAAGGTAGACGCCGCCCGACAGTACGTGGGGTCCGGCTTCAGCCGGACCAGCGCGTAGTGTCCGGCTTTAGCCGGACCTTCCTTTGCACTGCTCACCACCGACGTCTTGAACGGCTCAGGAGGTGAGCTCATGCGAGGACTGCTGATTTCGTTGGCGGCGGTGGTGGTGATGGCAGCGGCGGCGCCGTCGCACGCAGCCGGCGCCATCTCGAGCGGCGTGCCGACGATCTCTTCGACCCCGACGGTTTATGCGCTGCAGGTTCCGGACAAAAAGATCGACATCGACATCTCGACGAACACGGGCGGCGGCGGCCGCTGGTATGCCAACCCCATGTGGATCGGTATCGGCGCGGTCGGTGTGCTCGTGGTTCTGCTATTGGTAGTGTTGGCCGCGCGCGGCGGCGGCACGACGATCGTCCAGGAGTGAATCGGGTAATCGAGTAATTGGGTAATCGGGTAATTGATTGTTCAATTGATCTATGCAATTACCCGATTGCCAGATTACCCAATTACCCGATTGAGCGTCGCGCGGTCGATATTCCCCCCGCTCATGATGCACACTACTTTCTTTCCGGCGAGCTGATCGCGCAGCTTGATCGCCGCCATCAGCGGCGCGGCGCCGGCGCCCTCCGCCAGATTGTGCGTCGCGCGCAGCGCCAGACGCACACCTTCGGCCAGCTCCTCTTCCGTCAACGCGATGACATCGTCCAGCTCGCGCTTCAATATGCCGAACGGCAGATCGAACGTCACCCGGGTCGCCATCCCTTCGGCAAATGTGTCGGCCCGATCGCCGACCACGCGAGCGTCGCCCTTCCAGGAGCGGGCGAACGCATCGGCACGGGCCGCTTGTACACCGATGACCTTCGCGCGGCTGCCGACGGCTGTGCGGACGATGGCGCAGCCGCAGGCTCCGGATCCTCCACCGATGGGCACCAGGATCACGTCAACGTCGGGGAGCTCCTCGAACACCTCGAGCGCGTAGGTGCCCACGCCCGCGATCAGGAGCGGCTCGTTCGCGGAGTGGATATAGCGCAGCCCACGCTCGGCCTGGATCTGCTCCACGTGTTCGCGCGCTTCGTCGAAGTCCTTCCCGACTTCGATCACCTCGGCGCCGGACGCCCGCATCGCCGCGTTTTTCTCCGGATTGTTGCCGCGCGGCACGACGACCGTGCACGGCACGCCTTCGCGCTGGGACGCGACCGCAATCGACTGCCCGTGGTTGCCGGTTGACGCGGTAATCACCCCGCGGCGCTCGTCCGGCGACAGGCTGCCAACCAGATTCAGTCCGCCGCGCACCTTGAACGCGCACGTGGGGTTGTGATTCTCGTGCTTGACGAAGATGTCGAGACCCGTTTCCTTCGCGAGCAACGGATGCCGCATGAGCGGCGTGGGCTTGACGAGTCGATAGACACGTTCGCGCGCGGCGTACACGTCGTGGAGCGATACAGACATCGGGTAATTGGGTAATCGGGTAATCGAGTAATCGGGTAATTTATTGGGCAATCGGGCAATTCAATTACCCGATTACCCGATTATCCAATTACCAGATGCCCCGTTGCACCAACGGAACGATGATATCCGGTCGGTCGGTAATCAGCGCGTCGACACCCCATTCGAGGAGCCGGCGTGCGTCGGAGACGGTATCCACCGTCCAGACCTGAACGAAGAGACCGGCGCGGTGCGCGTCCGCCACGAAACGCGGCGACACGACGCGCGTTCGCCCCGCAAACTCCGGGATCTGGTAGCCGCGGTAGGCCGGCCGCGACACTGGCCATCGGCACCACGAACGATACAGTGCCAACCGGACCTCTTCGCGGGCCGCGCTCGTGGCAATGGACGGCGCCAGGGCGCGGACGGCTCGCAGGACGCGCCGCCCAAACGAGCCGACGCACACGCGATCGACGGCATCGGCCTTCTGAATCTCGCGCACCGCCGCCGCCGCCAGGTCCGGATGATTGATCTTCAGCTCGACAATGACGCGAGTGTTGCGAAAGCGGTCCAGCACCTCAGCCAGTGTCGGCACGGAGGCGGCCCTCAGCTCGTCGGCATCCCGCGCCCCGATTGGTCCGGTCAACGCCGTGGTGCGATCGAGCGCCCGATCGTGGTGCACCATGACGATGCCGTCGCGCGAAAACCGCACGTCGAGCTCGAGCCCGTCGGCGCCCAGCGACAGGCCGTTGTCGAACGCGGCGAGTGTGTTCTCGGGCGCAAGCGCCGCGCCGCCGCGATGCGCGAACACCAACGGCCGATCGGCGGCAAAGAACGGGTGCCGTGAGGTCCCGGGCATCACACGGAACGCATCGCTCGTCCTGAGCCTGTCGAAGGACGAGCGACGGGCTGGTGGTTCGACAAGCTCACCACGAGCGATGCGCTCTCGGATAGAATCGATCCATGGCGGGCATCTCCACTCTGGGCGAACTGCGACAATCGAACTACCGCACACGGCCGGTCAAACAGGAAATTCGCGACAATCTGGTACGCAAGCTGCAGGACGGCGAGCACCTGTTCCCCGGCATCATCGGCTACGACGAGACGGTCGTGCCGCAGCTCGTCAACGCAATCCTTTCGCGCCACAATTTCATTCTGCTCGGCCTGCGCGGCCAGGCGAAGAGCCGCATCCTGCGCGCGCTCGTCGATTTGCTCGACGACCGGATTCCGGTCGTGCCCGGATGCGAAATCCACGACGACCCGCTGGCCCCGCTGTGCGCGGCGTGCCGCGCGCGCGTCGCGCGGGAGGGCGACGCGATGCCGATTGCGTGGCTGCCGCGCGACGGCCGATTCGTCGAGAAGCTGGCCACGCCCGACGTGACGATCGCCGACATGGTCGGCGACATCGATCCGATCAAGGCGGCGCAGGCCGGACTCAACCTGTCGGACGAGCTGACCATGCACTACGGCCTGCTCCCGCGGGCGAACCGCGGCATCTTCGCCATCAACGAGCTGCCCGACCTCGCCGGCAAGATTCAGGTTGGTCTCTTCAACATCCTGCAGGAAGGGGACGTCCAGATTAAGGGCTACCCAATCCGGCTCAAACTCGACGTCCTGCTCGTCTTCACTGCCAACCCCGAAGATTACACGGCCCGCGGCAAGATCATCACGCCGCTCAAGGATCGCATCGGTTCGGAGATCCGCACGCACTATCCGATCACGCGGCACAACGCGCTCGCCATCACCAAACAGGAAGCCTGGACGGATCGCGCGTCATTGAAGGTGGATATTCCCGCCTACGTCCGCGAAGTCATCGAGGAAATCGCGTTTCAGGCGAGGGCGGACCGCAAGATCGACAAGCGGTCTGGCGTGAGCCAGCGCCTGCCGATCACGACGCTGGAGCTGGTCGTGTCCAATGCCGAGCGCCGCGCGCTGGCCAACCGCGAAACGCTCGTCGTCCCTCGGGTGACGGACGTCTACGCGGCGCTGCCGTCGATTACCGGAAAGTTCGAGCTCGAATACGAGGGAGAGCTGCGCGGCGCGGAACAGGTGGCCCGCGACCTCATTCGCGCCGCAGTCGGGTCGGTGTTCACCGGCGTGTTCGACGGCGTCGACACGCGCGCGGTCGTCGAATGGTTCGACCTCGGCGGCTCGCTGCCGCTCAGCGATTGCACGTCGGCCGACGCAGTGCTCGACCGAGACGCGTCGCGTGCAGGGGCTGCTCGACCTCGCGCAGAAAACCGGATTCCCGGGCGGCGCGCCCGGCCCGCTCGTCGCGTCGGCCGTCGATTTCGTGCTCGAAGGCCTGTGCGCGCAGAAGAAGATCAGCCGCAGCGAAGAGCGCGGCTACGCCGCCGCCGAAGCCGCGCCGCGCCGGGCGCCGCGGCGCGAAGAACCGTCGATCGACGAAGAGATCCGGATTCCGACGGGCAAAAAGAAGTATTACAACTAGTGAAATACCGCTACACCAAGTTCACGGGCGACGAACTGGACGACCTCGACCTCGAGGATCTCGTGGCGAAGCTGTCCGACCTGCTGTTGTCGAGCGGGTTCGGCAATCCCTACGGGATGGACGACGAAGAGCGGACGCTGCAGGCGCTGCACGACGCGATCCTCGACGCGCTGTTCAACGGCGGCGTGCTGCCGGAGGAAACGATCGAGCGGCTCCTCGGGGATCCGGCGGATGCCGACCAGAGCGACGCACGCTCGAAGCTGGAAGAGCTGATCGATCAGATCATCGATCGCATGGCGCAGCAGGGCTACATCACCGCCCCGCCGGATCTCGAAGGCGAGCGCGAACGCCGGCAGGGACGCGGGGGCCGTGGCCAGGATCAGCCGCCGGTCACGTTCGAGGTCACCGACAAGACGCTCGACTTCCTCGGCTATCGCGCGCTGCGCGACCTGCTGGGCTCGCTCGGCAAGAGCAGCTACGGCCGCCACGACACGCGCGAGCAGGCGACCGGCGTGGAAACGACCGGCGCGCCGAAGCCCTACGAGTTCGGCGACACCCTCAACCTCGACGCCGCCGCGACGCTTCTGGCTGCAGTGTCGCGTGAGGCGCGGGAAGCAACCGAGGCGCAGGGCGGACACATGGGTCCGCCCCTACGTGAGGATGTAGGGGCCGACCCGCGTGTCGGCCCCAGACGGATCCACGTCACCCACGAAGATCTGATGGTCGTGCAGGGCGAATATCAGAGCTCCTGCGCCACGGTGCTGATGCTCGACTGCAGCCACTCGATGATCCTCTACGGCGAGGATCGCTTCACGCCCGCCAAGCGCGTGGCGCTCGCGCTCGCACAGCTGATCAAGACGCAGTATCCGGGCGACGCGCTGAAGGTGGTGCTGTTCCACGACTCGGCCGAGGAGATTCCGCTCGCCGAGCTCGGCCGGGTGCGCGTCGGTCCGTACTACACGAACACGCGCGAAGGGCTGCGCCTCGCACGCCGCATCCTGGATCGGCAGCGCAAGGACATGCGGCAGATCATCATGATCACCGACGGCAAGCCGTCGGCATTGACGCAGCCGGACGGCCGCATCTACAAGAACGCGTTCGGCCTCGACCCCTTCATCGTCGCCGAGACGTGCGCCGAGGTGGCCGCGTGCCGCAAGAGCGGCATCATGATCAATACGTTCATGCTCGCGCGCGACTACGACCTGGTGAGCTTCGTCCGGCGGGTCGCGGAAATCTGCAAGGGCAAGGCGTACTTCACGACCCCGTACACGCTCGGGCAGTACGTCCTCATGGACTACATGGACAAGAAGACGAAAACGATACACTGACATTTCAGAGTTCAGATTTCAGAGTTCAGATTGATTTCTGGATTTCTGAATTCTGAATTCTGAATTCAATCTGAAATCCGAATTCTGAAATCTGAAATGTCTGATCTGCTCCCCCTGTTTCCGCTTCCCAGCGTCGTCCTCTTCCCCAACGTGTTCCTGCCGCTTCACATCTTCGAACCGCGCTATCGCGCGATGATGGCGGACGCGCTGGCGAGCGATCGGCTGATCGGGATGGTGCTGCTGCGGCCGGGATGGGAGCGGGACTACGAAGGCCGGCCGCCGATCTATCCGATCGGATGCAGCGGCGTGATCACGCATGCCGAGCGGATGCCCGACGGGCGCTACAACCTGGTGCTTCGGGGACTGGATCGCTTTCGAGTCCTCGAGGAGGATCACGAGCGGTCGTATCGGCGCGCAGTCGTCGAGTCGGAGCCCGAACGCTCGCTCACCGGCGAAGACCGGCAGGCGGTGCATCACTTCCGCGCCAAGCTCGAATCGATGCTCGCGCGGCACGTGCGCGCCGTCGAAGCGAAAATCCCCGCGGCGATGCCCGACGAGGATCTGGTCAACGCGCTGGCGCAGTATCTCGATCTCGAACCGCTCGAGAAGCAGGCGCTGCTCGAGGAGCCCGGCATCCGCGGCCGCGCGGCGGCGCTCGTCGAGTTGATGGAAATGAAGCTGATGGCCGCGCGCACGCCGGGGCTATCTAACGTCGCGCACTGAGCCCGAGTCTATAGCGTTCTTTTGGATCGGTGTCGTACGTGGGGTCCGCCTTTAGGCGGACCTGCAGAGAGCGCGATCGTCAGTGCAGGCCCGGCTAAAGCCCGACCCCACGTACGACGCTTTGCGGCTCTCGGAGCGTTACATCGAAATGAAAACCGCTGTCTAGAGCGGCGGACGGGATAGCACCGACCACATGTCGCTGCGATACGTCGCGCGCCATCCGGTGTCGACGAGCCGTCTGGCGAGCAGCGATCCGGTCGGCACGAACGCGCAGCCGATGCCGTATCGCTGAAACGTGGGTTCGTAGTCGCCCGACGTCTCCACGCGCACCTGCTCGCGGATCAGCTCGGGCGGATACGGGTCCTGACGGCCGTCGAGAAAAACCTTCCGCGTGCGCGCGAACCAGATCAGATACCCGCCTTCGTCGTAGCGGTTGTACAGACGCTCGGGGCACGACGACACCGAGGCGATGGCCTCGTCGGGAATCGGATGCCATCCCAAGCGACGCCATTCGAGCGTCCATGCAGACGCGACGAGGGTGATCGCGACCGCAGCCCCTGACAGCACGATACCCAGGTTCAGCGCCGGCCGCTCCCGCCGGGCCCGCGCCGTATTGGTGGGAAGCGGTGAATCGATCAGGAACGCGAGCGCCGGCACGGCCAGCATCATGAAGGGCGCGACGTTGCGCTCCGCCGTGACGGCGAGCGGGATCATTGCGAGCGACGCGCAGATGAGCGGATTCTCGAAACAGGCTCGCCACTGGCGCCGCAGCCGGACGACCACCGCGGCCGCGAGCGCGGTCAGAACCATCCAGAAAGGCGCAAACTGCGGCACGAGGACGCCCGGTGCGCGCCACTCGCTGATTCCGATTTCCCGGATGCGCGCCAACGACGCTGGGAGCTCGGTCCAGAACGAAAGCCCGAGCGGCGTCAGGGTCGTTGCGAGCACGCAGGCCGCACCGATCGCCGCGAGCCCGGGTATCCGCGAACGTTCCACCACCGCGGCGGCAAGAATCGCGGACGCCAGAATCACGAGGCCGAGCAGCACCGCGCCGTGAAGGTTGGCCCATACGAGAAACAGCAGCGGCAGCCAGCCGTGGCGCCGCCGCGCCACCAGCCACGCCGTGAGCGCGACGCAGAACGACGTCAGCACCTGCGGGCGAATCGACCAGACGATGCTCGCCGGCACGATCCCGAGCGTGAGGAACACGAGCCGGCGCAGGTGATGGCCAGGGGTCAGTCGCCACACCAGCACCCACGCCGCCGTCGTGAGTATCGCCAGGACCGCCGTGAGCAGGCGCAGGCCGCCGGCGCGGTACACGCCATAGAAAACGGCCTGCGTCAGCCACTCGTGATTCGGCCAGTAGCCGCCGGCAACCGTATGCGAAAAGCTGTCGTGGAGGGGCGGCGCCTGCCGCAGCCAGACTTCCTCGCCGGCGCGCAGGTGCCACCAGGTGTCGCCCTGTGCCGGCATCAGCAACGCGACCGTCGCCACCGTCACGAAGAACAGGGCGGTAGCCGTTCGGTCGAAGGTGAGCTCTTGGCCGATTACAAGAATGTGCAGCCACGACCGGGATCGGTCGCGAACTGGCCCCGCTGGCGGCATTGGGACCGCTGACCGGCAAAAGTGCGGCCAGCGCTGGGGACGCGCGAAAAGTGTGCCACTCGGGGTCTGATCCGGGATCAGACCCCGAGGGCGACCCCGACGGCGACCGGCGGCGTCGAACGGTGGCAGGAGGGTTAAACCCCTCCTGCCTTTCCCGCCCTTCCTGCCAGCCCTGTTAGAACCCTACGCGGAACGCAAACGATGCCTGCCGCGGCACGTAGGCGTTGCCCACGTTCTGTTGCGGCAGCCCGAACGACGCCGACGACAGCGACGTGTTGTAGCTGCCGTAGTTCGCGTGGTTGAACAGGTTGTAGACCTCGGTGATCAACGACACTCTCGTCGACCCCGTCAGCGTGAAATCCTTGGTGAGCCGCACGTCGACCTTGTGCAGCGCTAGCCCCTCGAGCGCGTTGCGCGGAATCACCATGCCCGACGTGATCGTCGTCTGCCCGTTGAAGCGCGAGGCGATCGGAATCGTCGCGATCACGTTGCCGGCGGCATCCTTGAGCGTATTGGTTTCAGGAATCACGATCGTCGGCGCGGCGGCGCCGGCCGCCGTCAGGTTCAGCCGGTTGGTGCCGGGTTTTCCGTACGGCGCGGTCGCGATGCTCGCAGCGAACCGCGCGCCGGAGCCGTATGAATACGTGACCGCGGTCGAAATCCCCCACGGCGCACGATACAGGCCGTGCAGCCGCACGGTGTGCCGCTGGAAGTCGTTCGACGTTGCGTACTCGCCGTTGCGGTAGTCGAACTGGTTGTTCTGCCCGGGCGCCGTGTAGCCGATGTTGCCGTTGTCGTGCATGCTGAACATGTAGGTATACGTCCAGCCCGCCTGGAAGTTGTTCCGCAGACGACGATTGAGCGCCATCGACAACTGCGTGTTGTCCCCGAACCCGTCGCTGATGAAATACGCGATCTGCGTATAGCCCGTGTTGGGACGATTCGGAATCCCGTTGATCGCGGCCGGATTCAGGTTGTAGCCCGTCGCCGGGTTGTAGAACAGGTTCGGATCGATCGTTCGCGTGTCGCGATACGAGTTGAAGTGCGTCACGTCGGCCTCGAACGCGGTCACCGTGTTGATCTGCTTCTGGAAGCCGAAGCTGCTCTGCCACGTCATCGGATTCCGGTAGTCCGGGCTGATGATGCGCGGCGACTGCGCCGGCGCGTTCGCCTTCGCTTGATCGAAGGTGGTGATCCCGCACGCCGGCGTCACGACGAAGAGCGAGCCGTTCGCGCAGTTGCCACCGGCCGGCTGCAGGAACGAGGCGGTGACCATCTGGCTGTAAATCTGCGGACTGAACGTCATGTTCGAGACCGGCGTGCTGTAGTACAGGCCGGTGCCGCCGCGGATCACGAGGCTGTTGCTCCCGCCGACGTTGTATGTAAACCCGGCACGCGGCGCGATGTTGGTGTGATCGTAGATGTTGTCCTTGTAGCCGAAGTCGTTCCCGCGCATCGCCGGAATGTCGACGGACGCCGCGCCCGAGCGGTTGTCGATCGGCACGTTCGTGAGGACGACGTCGGGCGGATTGGCGACGCCCCAGTCATCGTCCCAACGGACGCCGTAGTTGATGGTGAGCTGGTTGTTCAGGCGCCAGGTGTCGCCGAACCAGAGGGCGAAGGTCGGCCGCGGCGTGTCGATCTCCCATCCGCCCGGATGGAAGTTCTGGTCGAACCGGTTGACGACGGCGCCCGACGTGGCGATTCCGGCAGTGTTCCACTTCGACGGGTCGTTCCACGCAGCCGCGGGGAACAGCGCGTTGAGCGTCGCCGCCGTTGGATTCGAGTTGAAGATCAGCCGGCCGCGTTGCTGGATGAACCAGGTGCCGGTGTGCTGCACCTGCAGGTACTCGCCGCCGATCTTCATGTCGTGCGTGCCGCGGTGCCAGTTCATGTCGTAGCGCGCCTCGACGTTGTTCTGGTGGAACAGCTGCGGGTAGTTGTACGGCCCGCCGATGATCAGGCTCACGAAGTTGTACTCGATGCCATCCCCGAGCCCGGGCAGCGGGTTCCGCGTCCAGTTGAAGCCGTTGTAGCCGACGCGCAGCTCCTGCACCTTGTTGCCCGACATCACCTTGTTCCAGATGCCAACGATGTTGGTCGCGTTCTGCGTCGAGATGTAGGCGTTCGACGGGTGGCCGCCGGCGCCGAGGACGAACGGGTTGTCCCAGTCCCAGCGCGATCCGCGGATGGTCAGCCGATCGTTGGTCGCGAGCTGATCGTCGAACCGGCCGAGGAAGCTCTTCTGCGTGTTCTTGTACGGGACTTCGAACGAGATGGGCGCGGCGTTGGCAATCTGCAGCTGCGCCGGCGCTGTGTTCAGGGTGGCCGGCTCGCGCTCGGTACTCGTACGACCCGAAGAAATGCATCTTGTCCCTGACGATCGGGCCGCCGCCCGCGCCGCCGACCTGCTGGTTCTGGTACGGCAGCACCTTGTTCGTGATCGGATCCGCCGCGTTGAACTTGTCGCTGCGGAAGAAGCCGTAGACGCTGCCGGTGGCTTTGTTGGTCCCCGAGCGGGTGATCGCCTGCACCTCGATGCCCATCGATCGGCCCTGGGTGACGTCGAACTGCGAGGCGATCTGGAACTCCGCAATCGACTCGCGGCTGAACCGCGGCTGGCCGAAGCCCGACCCGGCAACCTTCTGCGTGATCTGCTGCCCGTCCAGTTTGATCTGGAAGGCATCGTCGCGGCTGACGCCCGGCTGGTTGGTGACGTCGTTGGCGGTGATGCCCTTCACCAGCTTCGACAGCTCCATCCAGTTGCGACCCTGCAGCGGCAGTTCTTCCATCTGCCGCCGATCGACGTTGCCCGCCACCTGCGACGACGCGGTGTCGACGAGCGGTGTTTCGCCGATGACTGTCAGCGTTTCGCTGACCTGCGCGAGTTTCATCGTCACGGGAATTGCGAGCGTATTGCCCACGAGCAACTCGACGTCCTTCAGGACGACGCTCGAGAATCCCGAAAGCTCGGCCTGGATGGTGTACTTACCCGGCGGGAGCCGCAGCAGGCGGTACTCGCCCTTCTCGTTGGTGACGGCCGTGGAAATGAATCCCGTTTCCTGGTCCGTGGCCGTGATGTTGACGCCGGGCAGGACCGCTTTCGTGTCGTCGATCGCCGTGCCGATGATCGAACCGTCCTGCGCACGGGCCACCGACGCGACGAGACACAACAGAACGACCAGAATCGACACGCGTGAGAATCGCACGGGCCCTCCTTTAGAGATCACCACTAGCGCTGGGTAGACGTACGCGATGAACTGGCGCCGTTAAGCAACTGGTTGAGTTCGTAGAGCCGTCCGTTGGCGATCACGCGCTTCACCTTCCGCGTGTCGCCGATGCGCGCGAGCGGATCGCCGTCCACCATGACGAGATCGGCGAGCTTGCCTGCTTCAATCGTTCCGGCGTCGAGCGCGAGGGCGCGGGCCGGGTTGACGGTCGCCGCCTTCAGCGCGTCGAAGTTGGACATCCCGGCCAACGTGTACGCCATCAACTCGCCGTGCATGTTGATCGCGTTCGGCCCGTCGGTGCCCGCCACGACGAGCGCGCCCGCTTTCATGGCGTCGATCACCATCTTGCCGCTGCCGCCGCCCTCGAAGGCGGGGACCGCCGGCGACGGCTGCGCCGCGACCTGCGCTCGAATCCAGGCGGGATACAACTTGAAACGCGGATCGTCCTTGAGCCCCGGATCGTCTTCGAACAGCTTGCGCGAGCCGGGCCCCGAAATCATCGGACAGAAGATGCGTCCGCTCTTGCCGAAGAGTTGAATCACATCCTCGTAGCTGCGCTGCAGCGACGCAATCTTCGGCGAGTAGCCGCGCCGGCTCGTGGCCCCGGTGTGCTCGGTGTTGTCGACGCCGACCAGCGACGCCGGGAACACCTCGTGCGTCGCCACCGGCACGCCGATGCTGTGCGCGAACTCGACCATCCGCTTCTGCTGGAGATCCGGCAGCCGCACGTAACTCTTGATGAGATCGTGCTGCAACACTTTCGCGCGCTGCAGCTCCATCTCGAACTGGGCGATGCTCGAGATCGCGATGCCCATCTTGTAGTAGACGCGCTGCCACTCCATCAGATAGCCGGTGCCGTAGACGCGCGGACCGGGACGCACGCCGGCCTCGTTCGCTTCGCGTTCCTCCACGGCTTCGTACGGCGTGTTGCCCGGACTGCGGACGGTTGTGACACCGAATGCCAGCCACGCGCGGCCCTGCGATTCTCCGAAGTCCGGCTGCAGATGGGAGTGGAACTCCATGAGTCCGGGCATCACCGAAAGCCCCGAGGCGTCCACGACGTTCCCGCCGGCGTGATTGGCATCGGCGTGCGCCACGACGCTGGTGATGCGATTGCCGTCGATGATCACGTCGACGTTGGCGCGCGGCGTCGCCGTTTTCATGTCGATCAGCTTGCCGGCGTGGACAACCATGCGGCCCGTAGGCACGGCGGGCGTCCACTTCAGATCGAGCGGGACCGTGCGCGCTTCCCCGGTTTCCACGTCGACGATGCGCAGCTTGTCCAGCGACTGGTAGAGGATGTGACGCGAATCGCCCTGCCAGCTCGGGGAGTGCGCGCTTTCGTTGGTGATGCGGCGCGGTGGTCCGAGCGGCTCGCCGGTTGCGGCCACCGGCCAGACCGCGAGCACGCCTTCGTAGATCGCCGCCATCTTGGTGCCGTCAGGCGACCAGACCGGCCCGCATCCGCCGCGCGAGTCGATCGAGAGCAGCGGTTCCGGCGCGTACCAGATGTCGCCGTTGGGTTCGGTCCGGCTAAAGCCGGACCCCACGTACGGTTTCTGGGATGACACACGTGCGGCGGCAGGCGTCACGCCGGCTGTCGTCGCTGTCGTGGGGTCCGGCTTCAGCCGGACCGGGATCGTCAGCACTTGATTCGTGCCTTCGCGGAACCTTCGCGTCATCGGCGCGATGCCCGCGAGCGCGACCACCTTGCCGTCGGGCGACCAGGTCGGCGCGCCGGGCTGCGGCAGCTGATCGTGAATCTTGGTGACCGCGCCGCTCGCGACATCGACGACCGACATCTGCGCGACGCGCCACATGCCGTCCACGTTGAAGAACGCAATCTGCTTCCCGTCGTTCGACCAGGCGGCGCCCTGCGGCTGCGTCGTGAGGCGCGTGACCTGCCGCGCGCGCCCGCTTCGCATGTCGCGAATCCACAGCTGCAGGTGCTCGTTGTCCTTGTCCGACGAATACGCGAGCGACTGGCCGTCGGGCGACCACGCGGGATCAGTGTCGAGCGCTTTGTCGTTGGTGACGTTGACCGGCTTCCCGCCAACGGGCATGACGTAGATGTCGCCCACGGCCGCGAAGGCGATCTGCTTGCCGTCGGGCGAGATCACCGGCCGTACGATGCCGAGCACCTGGCGCGGCGCGGCGGACGTGAAGTCGCGCTTCTTGCGCGTGTACGCCGTCTGCGCGCGGATCACCTGCAACGTCGCGCTGAAGTCGATCGCCTGCGGCGGGCCCGTGAGCGTGCGCTTCTTGATCCGGCCATCCGACACATAGAAAAACTCGGTCGGCGACGCCCACGACGCGCGGAACCCAAACACGTTCTCGGCACCGGTCAGCGTTTTTCCGTCCACCTCGTACCGCGACGTGGGCTCGGCCGCGCTCGCCGCCGGCGCCTGACCGCGGCCGCCACGTCCGCCGCCTGTCGTCACGTGATAGACGATCTGCCCGCCCGGTCCCCACGACGGCGCGTCCACGCGGCCGGCGGCGCCCGACACTTTGCGTTCCGTGCCGTCGGCGACCTTGATCGCCCACACACCCTGGCCGTCGCCGCGCGCCGACGCAAACACGATTTCGGCGTCATCGGGCGACCAGCTCGGCATGTAGTCGTCGGCGGGATCTTTCGTGATCTGCCGCAGATCACCGCTGCGCGTGTCGAGCGTCCAGATGTTGTAGTCGCTGCCGAGCGCATCGCCGCGGTCGGACGAGAACGCGACGCGCGTGCCGTCGTGCGACCAGATCGGCTCGCGATCGTCGGACGGTCCCCACGTCAGCTTGTGCTGTTGCGACCCGTCGGGCGCGACGGTCCAGATGTCGTAGCCGCCGTCGCGATAGCCGAAGAACGTGATCCATTTGCCGTCGGGCGACCACATCGGCTGGCGCGCGTCGTTGAAAACGTCCGTGATGCGCGTGGCGGTTCCACCGGCGACCGGCAGCGTCCAGATGCTGCCCTGCAGATCGACGGCCAGCGTGCGACCGTCGGGTGACACGGCCACCGACATCGACGTCCCTTCGTGGACGGTGACGTCGATCGTCGGCGGGGCGGCGGGCGCGCTGCGCAATGCCGCGACGAGGCCTAACACACCAATCCCGAGGATCCTGCCGCGCATTTCAGCCCTCCGGAGCGAGATGGGGGCAATTCTAGGCCAGTTTCAGCGGGCCTCTGGTTCTGATTTCGCGGGCGGGAGGATAAATCGCTGCGCGCCGTCCACGCGCTTGGATCAGCGGACCTGCGGTCGCTTCAAAAGGTCTGCAAAGGTCTTTTCAAGGTGCTCGATCTTCGGCAGGTCGTGGAAGACGACGTAGGGATACCGCGGATTGTGGGCGACGAAATCCTGATGGTAGGCCTCGGCCGGGTAAAAGCCCTGGAGCGGCACGACCGTCGTCGCGATCGGCCGCTTGAACACTTTCGCGGCGTCGAGCTGCTGAATGTACGCGGCTGCAACCTGCCGCTGATCCTCGTTGGCGTAGAAAATCGACGAGCGGTACTGCGGGCCGTCGTCGGGGCCTTGCCGATTCAGCTGCGTCGGGTCGTGCGCGACGGCGAAGAACACGGTCAGCAGCCGCCCGTACGAGATCTGCGACGGGTCGTAGGTGATCCTGACCGCCTCGGCGTGTCCCGTCATCCCGAGGCTGACGATCTCGTAGTGAGCCGTCGCTTTGCTGCCGCCCGCAAATCCGGACACGACGTCGGACACGCCCTGGAGACGCTCGAAGATCGCCTCGACGCCCCAGAAGCAACCCCCGGCAAGCACCGCGCTTTGCGGTGCCGTCGATCCGGCCGGCACGTCTTTGAGTGGTGCGGGAAAGTTCGTCGCGCCAGAGACGACATGAGTCGCGACGAGAAACATCGCTCCGAGCAGAAGCCGTCGAGCACGCACCATATATTCGATCTTACAAGGATCTGCCACGAAGGCACGAAGAAGAGCTGGGTGTTTCGCGTCTACGCGGGGAACCCCGGCGCGTTTCTGACTCGCTCCGCCTGGAGCAGGTGCCGGCTCTGATGCTTCGACAGGATCTCCAGTCCGGTCCCCACCGTGAAGCGAACGACGGGCACGAATGGATTCCTGAATCGGATGCGGTTGACGTCATGGCCGCTCGCGCGCGCGATGATGGAGCGCAGCGCGCGATTGCTGTCAAGGAACCGTTCGAGAATCGTGGAGTCGACTCGGGTGACGGGCGTGATCTTACCCGGCGCGCGGGCTTTTCTCGTCGCCTCCGACGGCTCGATGTATGCGCGAATGAACCAGCGTCCGAACCAGCCGGGAGTGATCTCCTGAACCACAGCCTGCGGCTGTCCGTTCAGTGCATCGGCCATTGCCGGCGTGTACAACGCGTTGGCCGCGCGGAGATGATCGAGGCACTGGCCCACGCTCCACTCCGATGGATCGCAGCGCCAGTTGAGCTGATCGGCGGTGAGCGAGCCTGCGAGCGCTGCCGCGCGTGCGTCAGCCGCGTCGAATTCGGCGACGAGCCGCGCGCGCCAGGCAGGATCGTCGTTCGCCATCGCGTGACTATACTCACAGCCGGTCCGTTCTCAGACGGATCCCTGGGGCGGGGCGTACCTCGCGTCGCAGGCTGCTGCCCTCACGCAGCAGTAGAGCCAACCACGGAGGTCACGGTGGTTACACGGGGGACACCGTTTCTTGTACGTAGTTTTTCCGTGAATTCTGTTTGTGTCTGTGTCCTCTGTGGTAGTGCCTTTGTTCTGGCGGCGTCGCAAGCGCGGACGTCCCATCAGCGCGGAGGAGTCGAGGAAGCGGTCCCGCTGAGGAGATCGGCCACCGTGAAGACTTCGCCGTTCTTGATCACCGTGCGGACGCGCATCGTATCGCGAATGTTCACGAGCGGATTTCCCTCGACGATCGCCATGTCGGCCAGCTTGCCGACTTCGATCGTGCCGAGATCCTCCTGGGCGTTCAGCAGCCGCGCGGTGTTCACCGTCGCCGTCTGCAGCGCCTCGAACGGCGTGAAGCCGGCCTCGACGTAGCCGGCGATCTCGGTGTGCAGCGCCGCGCCGTAGGGCACGAGCGGTGCATCCACGCCGGCGACGATCGGCACGCCGGCACGCAGCAGATCCAGGAGCACCTTCGACGAGCGCTGCATGAACGTGCGCAGCGCTTGCGGGCCGGTGGCCGCCGCGGCGCCGCCGCGTCCGCCTCGGCCCCCGCCGCCGCCCGCCGCGACCCAGGCCGGCTGGAGCCTCGTCATCCGCGGGTCGCTGGCGATCGACGGGATCGGCGGACACGGCCGCCTGGTAGCCGCCGAGCGCGACGGTCGGCGTGATGGTCATGCGCGATTTCGCGATGATCTGAATCACGTCCTCGTAGGCGCGGCCCAGCCCCGACTGTTTCGGCGAATAGCCGCGCCGGCTCGTCGCGCCGGTGTGCTCGACGCTGTCGGTGCCGGAGAGCGCAGCCGGGTAGATCTCGTGCGACGAGGTCGGAATGCCGATGCGGTGCGCGCCCTCGATGGCGCGCTTCTGCAGCGTGTCCGGCAACCGCACGTACGTCTTGATCAGGTCGTAGTCGAGCCGCCGCGCCCGCTCGATTTCCATGTCGACGACCGCCTCGCTCGGCGCGGTCGAGGCGAGCGGATAGTACGGACGCGAGCCGTCCAGCAGGTAGCCGGTCATGAACACGCGCGGCCCGATTCGGCGACCCGATTCGATCGATTCGCGATCTTCGACGCCCTCGTACGGCACGCCGCCGGGGCTCCGGACCGTCGTGATGCCGTACGCCAGGTGCACCCGGCCGAACAGCACGCCGTCTTCCTTCAACTGATGTCCGTGCGCCTCGATGAGCCCCGGCATCACCGACAGACCGCTGGCGTCGACGACGGTGCCCCGTGTGCAGATTCGGCGCGATGCGGCCTCGACGCCCCGGATGCGATGGCCCTCGACGACGATGTCCACGTCGGCGCGGGCGTCCGGCCGCCGGCCGTCGATCAGCCGGCCGGCGTGGACGACGAAGCGGGCGGTCGGATTCTTCCGCCGCCACGTGAGATCGACCGGGATGTCGCGCGCCGCGCCCGACGCGACGTTCACGAATTTCAACCGATCGGTCGCGACGTAGAGCAGGCGGGTGGGACCCGCCCAGCTGATCTGATCGGCCAGTTCGGTCGTGATCTGACGCGCCGGCCCCGCCGGATCGCCTGCCGGCGTCAGCGGCATCACGTACAGATAACCGTTCGACGACGAACGCCATCTGTCTGCCGTCAGGCGACCAGGCCGGGCCGTCGCCCGCCCGCTTGCCGATCGGCTGGTGCAGCGCGGGCACGACCATCCGCGCCGCACCGCTGACCGACGGCACGACGTTGTAGTAGTTCATCCCCTCTCGGAATCGCGTGGAGTACGGCTTGAAGATCGGTGTGACGAGAAACCGGCTGTCGGGCGACCACGACGGGTAGCCGACGCCAAAGCTGCGCTCCATGATGCGCTGCGGATCGCCGCCCTCCGCCGGGACCGTGTACAGCTCACCCTGCTCGAGATCGGCGTTGCTCACGAATGCGATCGACTTTCCGTCAGGCGACCACGCGGCGGACATGTCCGCGTTGGGCAGGCTCGACAGGCGCGTGTCGGCGCCGGTTCGGAGATCGCGTACCCAGACGTCCATCCCGCCGGCGCGATCCGACGAGAACGCGATCCGCGTGCCGTCCGGCGACCACGCCGGATCCGTGTCCACGAAGACGTCGTCGGTCAGCCGCTCGGGTGGACCGCCGATCGTCATGGTCCAGATGTCGCCGAGCGCGGCGAACGCGATGCGCGTGCCGTCGGGCGAGGCCACGGGATGAATGATGCCTTTCACCGGCCTGCGGCGCGGTGGAATCGAAGTCGCGCTTCTTGCGCGTGTACGTCGCCGGCGTCACGCGGAGCGTGGCCGAGAACTCGACTGCGATCGCGCGCCCCGTGGCGAGCGAGCGTCGCTTGATTTTGCCGTCGGCCGGATACAGGAACTCGTCGTTCGACAGCCACTGCGCGCGAAACGGGAAATAGTCTTCGTTCGCCGCCACCTCGCGGGTGTCGAGCATGAGCCGCGTCGCGCCCGAGGCGTTGAAGCCGCCGCCGGGCAGCACGCTGAAGAGCACGTGGCCGCCCTCGGGCGACCAGGACGGCGCGCCGACTGCGCCGGTCGCTGCGGCGACGAGCCGCTCGCGGCCATCGACCGTGGTGGCGTACACACCCGGTGCGGAGACACGGGTCGAGACGAACGCCAGCTCCCGTCCGTCCGGCGACCACGCCGGCAGGAAGTCATTGCCCTCGTCGCGTGTGATCTGCCGGGTCGCGCCGCTCGCGACGTCGAGCGTCCAGATGTCGTAGTTGCCGCTCCGATCCGAGGAGAACGCGATGGACTTCCCATCCGGGGACCAGTGCGGTTCTCGGTCGTCGAACGGTCCGCTGGTCAGCGCCTTCGAGCCCGACCCATCAGGAGCGCTGCTCCAGATTCGCCACATCCCGTCGCGGTAGCTCTGGAACGCGATGCGCGTGCCGTCGGGCGACCAGGCGGGCTGGCGCGCGTCGCCGTACTCGTCGGTGATGCGCCGCGCTGGGCCGCCGGACACCGGCAGCGTCCACAGGCCGCCCTGCAGGTCGATCACGAGGGTGCGCTTGTCTGGTGACAGCGCGATGGCCATCGACGTCCCCTCGTGAACGGTGATCTCCAGCGATCCAGCCGGCGGCGGCGTCTGCGCCACCATCGCCCCGCAGGCGACGGCGGACCCGGCGATCGCGATCGTCAACCATCTGCTCATCGCGTGACTCTACCTCACCACGCGTCGCAGGCAGACCTAGACGCGGCGGGCGATCTGTTCGACGATCTTTTCGCCGTGGAACCGGCCGTTCTCGATGAAGATCGTGCCGGTGTCCACGCCGGCAAGCGCACCGCCGGCCACGAACAGCCCGGGAACGTTGGTCTCGAAGGTGACGGGATCGTGGACAGGCCCCTGTCGCTCGGTGAGGCGGATGCCGGCGCGGCACATGAGATCGGTGTCGGCGCGGTAGCCGGTCAGGAGGTACACGGCGTCGGCGGGAATCTCGTCGACCGCCGGGACGCCATCGGTTGGGGCAGGAGGCACGACCACCGAGGCGGGCGCGTGCGACGCGTCGGCGTCGGCGGCCAGCTCTCGCGCGCGGGCCGCTTCGTCGTCGGCAGCGTCCTGGATCGGCTGTATCAGCACCGACGTCGGCCGGATCTCGGACAGAAGGGCGCTGAAGCGCGCACCGATCGATCCTTCCTTGATCCGGTTTTCGATATCGGGTCGCACCCAGTACTTGATCGTCGGTTTGAGCGCCGGCCGCCGGTGTACCAGCGTCACGCGCGCGCCGCTGCGATGCATCTCGAGCGCGGCCTCGGCGGCCGAGTTGCCCCCGCCGACGATGACGACGCGCTGGCGATAGTGGATGTGTGGCTCGCCGTAATAGTGATGGACGTGCGGCAGCTCCTCGCCAGGGACGCCGAGCAGATTCGGATGGTCGAAATAGCCGATCGCAAACACGACGTTGCGCGCATGCCGGACGCGACGCACGCCTTTTCCCGACTCTGTCGTCACGGCAAAGACGTCGTCTTCGCCGTCTTCGCGCTCGATCGCTAGGACCTTTTCGCCGAACGCAATCTGCAGATCGTAGGCATCCACCACTTTGCGGTAGTAGCGGAGCGCTTCGCGTCGGGTCGGCTTGTCGAAGGGTGAGACGAACGGCAGCCCGCCGATCTCGAGCAGTTCGGGCGTGGTGAAAAACACCATTTGCGGCGGGAAGCGGAAGATGCTGTCGACGAGCACGCCCTGCTCGAGCACCTGGTAATCGAGCCCGCGCTGCCTGGCGGCAATCGCCGCCGACAACCCGGATGGCCCCGCCCCGATGACGATCAGGTCACGCACAGACATCCTACGTGGCCCAGCCGCCCTCGAGATCGAGAGCGTACGCCAGCGCGCGATTCAGTTCGTTCATCTTCGCCGCGGAGAGCGATCCGACAAAACGGGTCAGCTTGCGTTTGAACAGCAGCGTCAGAAAATCGCATCGGACGGAACTGTCGTGCGGCAGACCGTCATCTCGCCCGACCAATACTTCACTATCCAATCCAACCGCTTCACGGTAAATCGGCGCGCACACGACCGTCGCAACATCGTCGTTCGACGCAATGAAGTCTCGCGAGACGACAACGTAGAAGCCGGGCTTGTGGCCACGCTCGGCCACCTGTTCCGACGTGCGATAGATCTCGCCGCGGTTCACAGCTTCGCCTGTTCCTTGACCAGCGCAGCCGTTTCCCTGGCAAGCCGCTTCGCGTGGCGCCGCAGGGCCTCGCGCTCGCGCGCCTCGCGGGCGGCGCGCTCGAGCCGCGTCAAGTACTCATCGACCGCAAGACGGATGATCTTCGAGCGATTGCGCGAACCGCCCGCGCCGCTGGCCGCGAGGCGATTGACCCGCTCGAGCGTTGTGTCTTCAATAGTTATTGCAATAGTCTTCATATTGCAAATATACCATCTAGGAACAATATTCAGCGTTGCGACACTCTCTGGTACGGAATGATGTTCTGCCACTCGCTCGCATCCGAACGCGCGACGACGGCGACGACCGGTTCCGTGGCGCTGACGTTGAAGACCTCGTGGGGAACGCCGGGCTCGATGAAAATGAAATCGCCGGCGCCATTCTCGACCACGTGTCGCAGGCCGTCGCCGTATTCGTGTCGGACGCGTCCCTGCACGATGTAGAGCATCACCTCGAAGCCGACGTGGATGTGCGCGGCGGCTACGCCGCCCGGCGGAATCGTCGCGACGTTCATCGACAGCTGCTTCGCGGCGACGTTCTTTTCGGACAGGCCAACCTGGTAATGAATGCCGTTCCAGTCGCGGCAGGTGCCGCCGCGGCGAACCACCGAGATCCCGTCGTGTCCCTCGACCGCCGCCTTCAGATCGATCATAGCTATTCCACCTTCGACAGAGCGATCAGGTTCGCCAGTAACTGATACGCGCCGTCGGTACCGGCCGGCAATTGCCGCCAGAGCCCGAGGCCCAGGTAAATCCATCGCCCCTTGCCGACGCGCGCCTCGACGAACGAGCCGAGCTTTTCGCCAGGGTTGTCCGGGAAGGAATCGGTCATCGAGACCAGATCGACGTACTTCGGATCCTTCTCGCCGAGGAAATACAGTCCGCGCTCCTGTACCCAGTTGGCCCAGGTGGCCGGACCGATCTTGTTGGGTGTGTTGAAGACCGGATGCGCGGCAACGAGCACTTTGACCGGCACCGCTTCGTCAGACACGCGATTGCCGCTCACGCCCGCCGGAAACGGCCCGAACTGCTGCTCGTTGAACTCGAACTTGTTGTACTGCACGACGACCGTGCCGCCGCGCTCGGCGTACTCGAGCAACCGCCGGTTGTACGCGCGCAGATCGGCGCGCAGCTCGTACGCGCGCACGCCGGTCATCACGACGTCGAACTTCGACAGGTCGCCCCACGCGAGCTCGTCCTGATCGATGAACGCCACCTTCGCCCCAAGCTGCTCAATCGCGGGAGGGACCTTGTCGCCGACGCCGTCCACGTAGCCCACCGTCAGGTTGAGAACGGTCTTGACGTCCACGACCTTCAACGCGGCTTCGGCGGGCTTCATGATCTGCCGCCGCTGAATGTGCGGGTACTCGATCGCGTGATAGCCGTTCGCGTACGTGGCATTGCTGGATGTGACAACCGCGCGCAGCGTGTACTCGCCCACGCGGGCGGGCGCGGGCGCCGTCACCTGAAAGCGCGCCGATCGCGCTTCGTCTTCGTGCGCAAACTCGAGGGGCACGGTCGCCGGCGTCGAGCGCCAGCCCGCCGGCAGTTCGAGCGCCACCGTCGTCCGCGCCGAACCCTTCGTCCCGTTCGTCACGGACACGTGCACTTCGCGCGCAACCGGACCGCTCGAGACTTCGGGGACGGAGGTTGGACGCGGTTGAGAGCCAACCTCCGTCCCCGACCGCGGAATCACCGCGAGCGGCGGCGTGACCCGCACGGAAAACGCCGGGACAACATTGAGCTCCATCCGCTTGTCGCCGTTGAACGTGTCCCTGACGTACCGGAACTGAATCGGCAGCTCCTTGCTGACCTCGACGCTGCCCGCCTTCACTTGAAACGTGGCGCGAAACGGCGTGGGCGCGAACGGCACGCCGAAGGGCACGCCGCGTTCGAAGGCATTGATTGCCTGGTTGGCCGGCGCCTTCCAATAGGTGTCGGTGAAATACGGCGTCGTCAACGGAGCGTTCGCCGGCACGCGCGCATCCGCGCTGCAGGTGTAGACCGCGTCCTTCGCGATGGAGCCGGCGACGCAGGTCGACGCGCCCTCGAATCCTGCGATCGCCACGCGCGCCGACGCTGACCTCGGTCGCGCCGCGGTTGACGCCGACGAGCGACAGCTTCACCGGCTGTCCGCCAATCACGAGGCCATCGTCGGCAACGGCGTCGAACGACAAGCCATGCGCGGCGAGCACGGCGTCCTGATAGTCGCGTTCCTTTATCTTGAGGCGGAAATCGATTTCGTATCGCTGGTCGTCAGTCAGGCGCATCGAGGGCAATTGCGCGCGCAGGGCACGAAGCGCCGAGAGTCCGGCTTCGATCGGCCCTGCGGCCCCTGCATCGTCTCCGGCGTTGAACGCCTTCGTGGCGCGCTCCGCCTGCTCGACCACTGCGGCAAGGCCGCTCTTCAAGGCGTCGGGTGGATTGGCTCCTGCAAACTGCGCGATGCCCGCGAGTGAGATGTCGATCGCATCGAAGAATCCGGTTTCATCCTTCTGCATCTGCCCGGGGATCCGCGAATCCACCAATTGATAGCCGCCCCCTCCCGGGCCGCCGCGGCCGCCGCCAAATCCAGGCAGCGCGGGCAGGCCGCCAACGCCCTGGCACTTGTGATTGCTACGCGCATCCACGCCGATTTCTGCGTAGGTGCGACCGAGCAACGGGTCGTACGCCGCGGTATTGATGCGCGTGAGCCGAAGGCCGGGGGGCGGTGCGGCCGGCGCGCCTCTTCCGCCTCGGCCCCCGCCGAAGCCCGCCGAGAAATACAACTTTCCCGGCTGCCACGGTCGAAGCCCCTCGCGAATCTGCTCGGGAAACATCGACGAATTCCCCGCTGCCAGATACGCCTCGCGCACGAGGACGGTGGTCGCTTCGTGCGCGCGATCGCCGCCGCGCCCCTGAATGTTCATCGTGAGCAGCACGTCCGGCCGCAACGTGCGAATCAAACGAACGTAATCGCCGACGATGTCCTCGCGTCCCCATTTCTTGATGACTTCTTCGGGATCGAACGAGTAGCCGTAGTCAATCGCGCGCGTGAAGTACTGTTCGGCGCCGTCGATGCGGTGCGCCGACAACAGCTCGGACGTGCGCAGTACGCCGATGTCGCGGAACAACTCTGGACCGATCTCGTTCTGGCCGCCTTCGCCGCGGTTGTTCTGCACGTCGAGCGATCGCAGTCCCATGCCGTGCGTGAAGAGCGCGAACAGCGCGTTGGTCTCGTCGTCGGGATGCGCCGGCGCCTGCATGAAGGTCCCGGACACGTTCAGCTTGCGAATCGCGAGGCCGAGGGCGACGTGGCCGTTGTCTGGCGAGACGACGGAGTAGGCCATCCGATTCTGCGCGTGCATGCTCGGCTCGACGAGCCAGGCCGCGGCGACAGCCGCGGCAATGACAATCAGAGACACGACTCGCTGCATATCCATCAACTCTACTATCGCCGCTGCGCTGACCCTTCGTCCACAAAACCGCGCCCTTCGTCGGCTACTCGCCCTGTGCGCCGCTCCACCGCGATACCGTCACACTCGGAGGAAGCGGTATGAAACTCATCACCTGGTTCGTGGCAGCAGTCGTGGGATTGAGCGCGTCGCAGCGTCCGGCGGCACAGCGATTCGACATGACCGTCCGCAGCGATTTCTTCGCGGGGTTCGCGGGCGACGAGGCTCGCTTGAAGAAGGGTATGGACGCGTGCGAGCAGGCGCTGGCCGAGAACCCGAAACATGCCGAGGCGCTGGTGTGGCACGGATCCGGCCTCGCGTTCCAGGCGGGCTCGGCGTTTCAGAAAGGCGACATGAAAAGCGGCGGCGAGCTGTGGCAGCGCGGCATGGAGGAAATGAACACCGCGGTGACGCTCGCTCCCGACAACGTCGGCGTCAGGATTCCCCGCGGCGCCGTCCTCTTGCAAGCGACGATGAACATGCCGCCGGCGATGGCGAAGCCGCTGCTCGAATCCGCCCTCGGCGACTACGAGCACGTGCTCGAGCTGCAGTCGTCGTACTTCCACACGCTGGGCGATCATCCGAAGGGTGAGCTGTTGTTCGGCCTGGCCGAGGGATACAGCCGCCTGGGTCAACCCGAGAAGGCGCGCATGTATTTCGAGCGGATCGTGCGCGACGCACCAACATCAGGTCAGACTCCGAAGGCGAAACAGTGGCTGACCGACGGTACACTGCCGAAGGCTCAGGGCCTCGGTTGCGTTGGCTGTCACAAGTGACATGGCTGATGGCTGAGGGCTGATGGCTATGGGACAGAGGTTGGAGACACGCCGTGCCCGGTACTGGTTGCGCATGCTCGTGTGGAGCATCGTGTCGGCGGTGACGGCGGTCGTCATCTTCAGCGGCGCGACGTGGCAGACGCCGTGGCGGCGACTGGTTGAACCGTTTCTGATCTCGATGGTCTTCACGCTCTGCATCGTGCCGCTGGCGGCCTTCACGATGCCGCGCGTCATGCCGGCGGTCCGCGGCCGTGTGGCGTTTCCCTTCGATTGGGCGATTCTGATTCCGGTGATGGTGGCGATCGGCATCACCGGAAGCTTCGTCGCGATTTTCCTGCTTCGCGCGTTCGGCTACATCGAACCCGGTCATGTGGGTCAATGGCTCGCCGGATCGTTCAAGCAGTCCCTCGTCATGACGCTCATTTTCGGACTGTCTATCTCAGCGGTCGAGGCAATGCGCGCGCGGCTTGAAGCCACCACAGTGGCATTGCGCACCAAGGAACGCGACGAAGCCGACGCGCGGCGCGCCGCCGCTGAGGCCCAGCTCGCGTCGCTCGAGTCGCGCGTCAACCCGCACTTCCTGTTCAATACCCTCAACTCCATCGCAACGCTCGTGCACGACGACCCGCCGGCCGCTGAGCGAATGACGACCCAACTCGCCGCGCTGCTGCGGTCGTCGCTCGAGGGCGGCTCGCCGCTCGTGCCGCTGGCCGACGAGCTCAACGTGGTCCGCGCCTATCTCGAGATCGAGCGCGTGCGCTTCGGCGATCGCCTGCGTTACGACGTGCGCGTCGAGGGCGACGCCGGCTCGGCGCGAGTGCCGCGCCTGGCGGTGCAAACCCTCGTCGAAAACAGCGTGAAGTACGCGGTATCCCCGAGCCGCGACGGGGCGTCGATCTCAGTACGGGCCGCAGCCACGAACGGTCATGTGCGGATCGACGTCGTGGACGACGGGCCCGGCTTCGATGTCTCGGCGATGAGCGCGGGGCACGGATTGTCGCTGGTCCGCGAGCGGCTGGCGATGACCTTCGGCGATCGGGCATCCCTCGAGATCGACAGCAAGCCGGGTCGGACCTCGGCGATCATCGACGTGCCTATGTAGGTCCGGCTAAAGCCGGACCCCACGTACGATTGAGAAAACGACGATTGATGAAGAAGGTTACGTGGGGGCTGCACGATGGAGAGGACGACGATGGATGTAGAAGGGTACGTGGGGTCCGCCTTTAGGCGGACCTACAGCACGCGATGCTGAAGGCCTTTGTCCTCGACGACGAACGCCTGGCGGTGCAGCGGCTCACGCGCCTGCTCCAGTCGACCGGGCGGGTCGAGATCGCCGGCAGCGCAACCGACCCGGAAGACGCCCTGACGTTCCTCGCGGCGCATCAGATCGACGCGTTGTTCCTCGACATCCAGATGCCCGGGCTCAACGGATTTCAGTTTCTCGAGCGCCTCGACCGCGACGTCGCCGTGGTGTTCACAACGGCGTACGATCGGTACGCGCTGAACGCCTTCGACGTCAATTCCATCGACTATCTGCTCAAGCCCATCGAACCCGAGCGCCTGGCGCGCGCGCTGGACAAGCTCGAACGGTTCACCGGCGCGGGACCCGACGTCCGCGCGCTTGCCCGGCGGCTGGCGTCCGAACTGACGCCCGCGCCTCGGCTCGACCGGCTCGCGTCGCGCGTCGGCGAGCGCACGACGATTCTCGACGTTGCACGCATTTCGCATTTCATCGCGCAGGACAAGCTGACGTTTGCCTCGTCGGGCGGACGGGAGCACGTAATCGACTTCACACTCGCCGATCTCGAGCTGCGCCTCGAACCCCGCCGATTCGTCCGCATCCACCGCGCGACCATCGTGAACCTGGGGTTCGTGCTCGAGCTGTACCCTGGCGTGGACGGAATGCTCGTACGCTTGAAGGATGAGACGAAAACGGAGCTGAACGTCGCCCGCGACCGCCTTCGTGGGCTCAAGGAGAGGCTGGGGATCTAGATTCAGATTTCGGACTTTTGGATCGAGCCGCGTTTCCCGCCTCTCCAGCCCCTCCAGCCGTTCCAGATTGTCGTGTTTTCGTTTGTCTCTCCCCCTCCAAACTGCTATTGTCGGGGCGGTTTCGACCGACCGGTCGGCCAGGTCTCAGGAGGAATTCATGCGTCGAGTGGTGCTTTTCGCCACGATTCTGTGTGGCGCGGCGTTTTTACTTCCAGCCACCGCCAGTGCGCAGGTGGGTATCGCGGGCATCGTCAAAGACAGCTCGGGCGCGGTGCTGCCGGGCGTGAACGTCGAGGCGTCCAGCCCGGCGCTCATCGAGAAGACCCGCAGCGTCGTCAGCGACGGCGCGGGCCAGTACAGGATCGTCGACCTCAGGCCGGGCCTCTACGAGGTGACGTTCACGCTGCCCGGGTTCAAGACGTTTCGGCGCGCCGACATCATCCTCGAAGGTACGTTCACGGCCCAAGTGAACGCGGACCTCCAGGTTGGGGCGGTCGAGGAATCGGTCCAGGTGACCGCCGCGTCGCCCGTTGTCGACGTCAGCGGCGTCACGACGGAGTTCGTCGCCAACCGGAGCATCCTCGATTCCATCCCGACGCCGATTCGCAATACCCCCGCACGGGCGCTCCTGATTCCCGGCACCACCGTGACGCCGTTCGTCCTCGGGCAGTACAACCTGACCTCTCACGGGTCGGCCACGTCCGATTTCACCATGGCGATCGACGGCTTGCGGGTCAACAACCTTTGTGGCAGCGGGCAGTACAGCGGGTTCTACATGAACGATGCCGCGGTGCAGGAAATTGAGCTTTCTCACCGGATCGGAATCGGCCGAGATTCAAAGCAGCGGCATCCGCGTGAACCAGGTGCCGAAGGACGGCGGCAACCGGTTCTCGGGATCGTTCCTGGCTCAGTACCAGGGCAGCGGTCTCCAGTCCGACAACCGATCGGCTGCCGTCCAGGCGGCGAACGTCCTCATCGCCGGCACCGCGAACGACTGGCAGATCAATCCGTCGTTCGGCGGCCCGCTGAAGAGGGACAAGGTGTGGTTCTACTTCACCTACAAGTATCAGGACGCCAAGGTCTACGTGCCGAGTGCGAAGTTTGCCGATGGCAGCCAGGCCTTCCGCGACCTCATGGGCAACTACAGCGCCGCCGGGCGCGTAACGTGGGCGCCCACGAACAAGGACAAGATTCGCGCCTACATCGAGAAGCAGTACAACGGCGAGTTCTTCAACGGGTTCAACACCTACGCCACGTCCACGACGGAAGCGACCACCGACGCCTTCGGGGTCGGGTGGATTCCGCAGGTGCGGTGGACGCGCGCGCACTCGAGCCGGCTGCTCTTCGAGGCCGGCCTCGCCTACTACGGTCAACCGTACGAACAGAACTGTTCGAGGACCGCGCCCGGAGGGACGGCGCTGCCGCGTCTCAACGGATCCACCGGCCTGCTGTCCGGCCGCTGCGGCTATCTGATTCCGGAGTACACGAGCACGACGAAGGACTACAACGTCCTCGCATCGGCGAGCTACGTCACCGGATCGCACGCGTTCAAGGTCGGCATGACCAACCTGTGGGGCGAGAACTCCCGGACGTTCGCTCCGCGCGCCAACATCAATACGCTCATCGTGGTCAACACGGTCGTCGCCGGGCCGACGGGGCCGATTTCGCTGATCGACTTCCCGTTCCAGGTCGCCGTCTACAACACCCCGACCACGGGCATTCAGAACGTCAACAGCGACCTGGGCATCTTCGCGCAGGACGCCTGGACGATGAACCGGCTGACGATTCATTACGGCGGTCGCTTCGAGCACTTCGATGCGTCGATTCCCGCGGAATCGTCGCCGGCCTCAACCTGGATCGCGGCGCGCAACTTCCCTGAGATTCGGAACGTCCCGAACTGGAACGACTGGGCGGTCCGCCTCGCGGTTTCCTACGATCTCACCGGCGACGGCAAAACCGCAATCAAAGCGAACGCCGGCAAGTACGTCGCCGCGCAGGCGGCGGGCTTCGCGCAAGGGTTCAATGGCATGAACGGCGCCACCCAGACGCGCAGCTGGAACGACGCGAACGGCGACAAGACGATTCTGAATGCCGACGGCTCCATTCAGGTGAACGAAGTGATTGGCGGCACGTCGAACTTCGGGCAGATCACGAGCCGGCCGGATCCGAATCTGAAGCGGGGCTACAACTGGGAATACAGCGCGGTGCTGCAGCGCGAGGTGCTGCCGCGCACGTCGGTCACGGTTGGCTACCATCGCCGCGAGTTCTACAATCTCCAGGTCACCGACAACCAGAATCTGGCGACGACCGACTGGTCGGGCTACTCGATCAATACGCCCGCCGATTCGAGGCTCCCGCTCGCGGGCCAGCCGATCTCGATGTTCACGTTGAACACCGCCAAGGTTGGCGTCGCCACGGACAATCTCGTCACGTTCTCGACGCAGAACCAGACGACCTACAACGGGTTCGAGGTCACGGGGAACGTCCGGCGCGACAAGCTGATCGTGTTCGGCGGGGTGACGACCGATCGCCGCGCGTCGACCACGTGCGACGAGCGCGACAATCCCAACGGCGCGCGGTTCTGCGACGCCATTCCGCCGTTCCGCACGACGGTCAAGGCATCGGCCGCGTACTCGTTCCCGTACGACATCAACCTGAGCGGCAGCTTCACGGCGATTCCGGGACCAGGCGTCAGCGCGAACTACATCGTCACGTCGGCAGTTGCGGGCCGGCCGATCGTCGGATCGACCGCCGGAACGGCCTCTACGACCATCAACCTGATTGAGCCGGGAACGTTCTTCCTCGATCGTCAGAACCGGCTGGACCTCCGAGTCGGGAAGACGTTCCGCGTCGGCGAACGACGCGTCCAGGGATTCATGGATGCGTTCAACGTGTTCAACGTGGGCACGATCGTTCGTGTCAATGAAACCTATGCCGCGTCCGGCGCGAACGGTTGGCTGACGCCGACCGGCATCATGGAAGGCCGGTTCGTTCGGTTCGGCGTGCAGATGTCCTTCTGAGATCGAGAGGTGCCAGGGTGCCACCGTGCCAGGTGCACCTGGCCTGGCACCGTGGCACCGTGGCACCTTGGCACCGTGGCACCGTGGCACTTTGGCACCTGGCGACCTGGCACCCTGGCACCTCTTCAAGCGCCGCGTCCCGCCCACTGAGTTCACATTTTTGCCAGTTCGGCGCGCCCAGGAGCCCGTTCCCTGAAAATGTAATCCCGCAACTCTTTTCTCCTCTATCATTTGCAGCAGAGGGGCTCTGGATTTCAGAGTTCAGAGTTCAGATTGCAGATTTCAGGAGAGACGACATGCACGCGCCCATCAAGTACGTCGAGAAGGGGCTTTCGATCGTGGCCAACGGGGCCTGGGTGGTCTTCAACGGCCTGAACCAGATCAATCAGCGGCCGTCGTTTACACCGAAATGGTCGGACAAGCCGCTGCTGAAGTCGTACGAGAAAACGAAGCCGCCGCTCGGCTGGCCGCGCGTCACCGACTCGCTCTGCCCCACCTGCACGCGCGAGGCGCGGCAGGCGATTCTCGACGGCAAGAAGGACGTCAGCGTGCTGCTGAACGAGAAGGTCGGCGAGATCAAGGCGACCATTCTCGAGCGCGACGGCAAGATCCTGATGGTGAAGGACTGCCCGCTGCACGGCCACTTCGAGGACGTGATGGCAATCGACACGGCGTTCTTCAAGCACCTCGAGGAAGTGTTCCCCGGGCGCGACATCCGCGCGCACAACGACGAGAAGCTCCACAACCACGGCACCAGCACGATCCAGCACGGCCGCGGCTCGGTGTTGACGGTCGACCTGACCAACCGCTGCAACATGATGTGCGACCCGTGCTTCATGGACGCCAACCAGGTCGGGTTCGTCCACGAGCTCTCGTGGGACGACATCAAGACGGTGCTCGACAACGCGATCACCATCAAGCCACGCCGCCAGATGTCGGTGCAGTTCTCGGGCGGTGAGCCGACGATTTCGCCGTGGTTCCTCGACGCGGTGCGCTACGCGCGCAAGGTCGGCTACAACAGCGTGCAGGCGGCCACCAACGGCATCGAGTTCGCCAAGGATCCGGCGTTCGCGAAGGCGGCGGCCGAGGCAGGTCTTCGCTACGCCTACCTCCAGTTCGACGGGATCGGCAACGCGGCCAACGCGCACCGCCGCGTCGGCAATCTGTTCGACGTCAAGCTGCGCGCGATCGAGAACCTGTACAGCAACGGCGTCGACATCGTGCCGGTCGTGACGATCGTCAACGGCGTCAACAACGAGCAGGTCGGGCGGATCATCGAGTTCGCCCTCGACAACCCGAAGAAGATCAACTTCCTGTCGTTCCAGCCGGTGAGCTTCACCGGACGCGACGAGGAGGTGACGCCCGAGCGCCGGGCCGCGCAGCGCTACACGCTGTCGCACCTCGCCCACGACGTGAAGAACCAGACCGGCATCGGCGAACCCGTCCGCGACTGGTTCCCGATCTCCTTCATGGGCAGCTTCACCGACTGGGCCGACGTGACCCACGGCGCCGAGAAGGAATTCGGCCAGCTCACCTGCGGCTGCCACCCGAATTGCGGCGTCGGCATGGCGATCATGATCGACAAGGAAACCAAGGAAGCGGTCCCGGTCACCAAGTTCCTGAAAGCCGAGCAGCTCGCAAAGGACCTCGCCAAGGTCTCGGACGCCGGCCGCGGGCGGTTCCTCTCCCTGTTCGGCATGGCGCTCTCGCTGGTCCGCAACTACGACTCGTTCAACTCGCCGACGCACTTCAAGCTGACCGATCTGTTGAAGAAATTCGACAAGACGTTCGGCGGCACCAAGTCGGCCGAGAAGGGCAAGTACGGCAGGGTCGAAGGCGACCGGACGATGGACGACATCGCCAAGCGGCGGGCCGACCGCTGGAACTTCCTGTTCATCGCGGGCATGTGGTTCCAGGATCTGTTCAACTACGACTTCCGCCGCACCGAGATGTGCATCATCCCGTATGCCACTCAGCAGGGCGAAATCTCCTTCTGCGCCTACAACACCGGCATCGGCTGGCGCAACATCATCGAGAAGATGCACATGACGGCCACGCTCACCAAGTGGTACGAGGAGCACGGCCGCCACGAGATCTTCGCCGGCGGCAAGGCGGTTCCGCTGAACTCGATCGACCACTCGTTGAAGCTGAACGAGGAGGCCGTCCGCAAGGGCGCGCAGACCGACCTCGACGATCTCGGCATCGCGAAGAACGCGCGCGAAGAGAAGCTCGCGGCGCGCAAGCACAAGACGCCCGAGGAGCTCGCCAAGGAAGCGGCCCACAACGCGGAGATGGCCAAGCTCTACGCGCAGCACGTGCTCAAGGAACAGCCGACGCTGCAGATTCAGGGACTGGGCGGGAAGAAGAAGGCGTCCGAACCGGCTCCGGTGTTACACAAGCCAGTCGTGTAAAGGTAGAACTTAGAAGTTAGAACTTGGAAGGACTGCGAGGGCGCGGCTGGGAAACCGGCCGCGCCCTTCGTGTTTTATCGCCTGTATCGCAGCTCGCCGCGCGCCGACGAGAGCACGAGCGTGCCGTTCGGGAGCGCGACCGTGCTGTCGCCCGCCAGCAGCGCCGTGTAGACGTTCTCGAACGCCATCGTCGGGCAGG
The DNA here is from genome assembly GCA_963770995.1 of uncultured Acidobacteriota bacterium. Taxonomy (GTDB): domain Bacteria; phylum Acidobacteriota; class Vicinamibacteria; order Vicinamibacterales; family CAVVIG01; genus CAVSWN01. The sequence goes on from CAVYRS010000003.1 coordinate 111,994, forward strand.
CGGCCCGTGTGCAGGCGAGCGACGGGCCGGCCGTCAGCGTGAATCCCAGCAGAGAAAACGGGCCGGTGCAGGTGTTGCAGTCGGCCCGTGTCGACAAGCGGTCGCCCGACAGCGTCAGCGAATAAGTGGCGCCGGCCGGCGTGTTCTGGACGGTCTGGCCCGCCCGTTGGATAGAGACGAGCGTCCAGGTGCCGGCGATCTGGTCAGCCGTCGGAGAGGCGGGCGAATCGGTGCATCCGACCGCGAGCAGCGCGGCGGCGACGAAACACATGAACGCTCGAAACGCACCCATCAGACTCCATGGTACGCCTTTTACGCCCGCTTGGCCGCCTTCACGACAATCTCCCCATCGGTCACGGTCAGGGCCGCCGAGGCTCCCGTCGTGAAGGTGACCCTCACCGCGCTGGCGCCGACAGGGTGAAATGTCTTGTCGCCCAGGTGACGCAATCCGCGGCCGAACTGCATCCCGGTACGCAGGAACATCAGCGACCCTCTGTCCACGGTGATCTCGATGCGGTCGGCCGCGCCTCGGCCGAACACGTACGAGCCCACCAGGGCCGCCTTCTCTTCATCTGAAATCGGCTCGGGCTTCGGCCCGTCGGCGTCGCCGAGGCTCTCGAGATAGCTGTGAACGGCCGCGGCGGCGGCGCCGCCCGCCTTGGCGTGCGCCAGCAGGCTGATGCTGTGCGGTCCGGCAATGCGCTGCGCTCCAGGCTGCGCCGCGATGAACGCCTTCACCGTGTCGAGCTGACCGAACATCGTCGCCGAGTAGAGCGTCGGCCGCGCGCCCTTCGAGATGAGGTATTCCGCGATCTCGCGATTGCCGACGTGAGAGGCCGCACCCAGGCAATCCTCCCAGTCGCCAAAGCCCCAATCGTAGGCGGCGCGGGCCAGCGCCGGGTGCGCGTCGACAAGCTCGCGGATGCGCTTGACGTTGCCGTGGGACGCCGCCACTGCCTCTCGCACCATCGCGGGAGGCTGGTGCGGAAACGTGTCGGGGACGGCCGCGCTGGAACCTTCACCCTGGGCCGTTCTCACTTCGGTAAAGCCCGCGTGTCTGTTGCTCCCCTGGTGTGAGAACGGCCCCTGTTGGAAACCGGACATGTGCGCGAGCGGCAGCGCAATGGATGTCGTGCTCAGGAACCGCCGGCGCGAAAACAGATGACGCATGAGTGCCTCCTGGGAGGGTTATACGTGCGGCGGCTTCCAGCGGCCAGCCAGTTTTCGGCCAGAAATACCAGAAAAAGATGAGGTCCTAGAGTTTAGCGAGAAACTCGGTGGAAATCCGCTGCGCCAGTCCCGCCGGTGGAGTCAGCTCCGACGGAACCGCTTCGACGCGCGTCACCCCGAGATGGGTCTGCTCGGGCAGACGGATCAGGTGCGCCAAGACCCTGACGCGCGGACCGTCCCGCTGGATCTGGCCCAGGATGATGTATCCGGCCTTCAACGCTTCGCCAATCGCCACGATGTCGCGCTGCTCGCGCGGAACGCCGAGCGCGGCGGCGTTGCCGATGATGGCAAAGCGTCCGGTGCCCGAAACCGTCAGCTCGGCCACGAGCGCATCGGTGACATCCTGCGCGTAGCGATCGTAGTCGGCGAGCCCGGTCTGGTTGTCGAACCGGACCACGGCGATCGTGTGAGCGGGACCTGGCGACCGCCGCGCGTAGGCCCACACTCCCGCAGCCACTATCAAGGCCAGCACGGCGAACGTGGGCAGCAGGATGTGGCGCAGGGCTTTAGCCCTGCGGAACCGCGGCCCTAACGGGCTGCGCCACGTACTGTCGCCTGCGCTCGACTCTTCGATCGGTGCTATGAACTGGTAGCCGCGCTTGGGGAACGTGCGAATGAATGTCGGAGAATCGGCGGAATCGCCGAGCGCCGTCCGCACCTGCGCGATGGCGAAGTTCAGGCCCTTGTCGAAGTCGACGAATGTGTCGCCGCCCCAGACGGCCTGGCGCAGCGATTCGCGTGTGACCACTTCACCGGCGTGCTCGACAAGCACCGCCAGCACGTGGGCGGGCTGGGCCTGCAGCTTGACGAAATCGCCATTGCGCCGCAGTTCGCGGGCGGCGGCATCGAACTCGAACGGGCCGAATTGTTTTTTCACGGTCTATACACGCTCGTCCTGAGCCCGTCGAAGGACGAGCTCGTGGTTCGACAAGCTCACCACGAGCGGATACGTGGTGTCCATCGGCGGCTAGCGTGCGAGGGCGGCGATCACCTCGATCTCGAGCATGAATTCTGGCCGCGCGAGCTTCGGCACCTGCACCAGCGTGCTCGCCGGCATCGTCTCGCCGAAATACCGCGCGCGCACTTCGCGCACGGCCGGCGCCTTGTCCATGTCCGTGATGTAGGTGTTCATCTTCACCACGTCGCTGAACTTCGCCCCCGCCGCCGCCAACGCCGCCTCGAGATTCTTGAATACCTGCTCGGCCTGCGCCTTCATGTCGCCCTCGCCCACAACCTTCCCGTCCTTGTCGAGCGCGATTTGGCCCGCGACGTAGATCGTCTTCGCCGGTCCCGACACTTCGACCACGTGCATGTAGCCGGTCGGCTTCGACAGCGTCGGCGGGTTCGTACGTTTCACTTGCGCAAAGGCCATCACCGGCAAGAGCACGAACGACAACGACAGCAGCACTCGCATGACTATCTCCTTGCCGTACGTGGGGTCCGGCTTCAGCCGGGCCACGAGCCGACTCGACGTAGGTCCGCCTGAAGGCGGACCCCACGTACGTTACCCGCCCGTGCGCCCTTTCCGCGTCTGCCGCGGCGGCGTCGCGGGACGATACTCCAATTGAATGTTGCTGACGACGGCGATGGGTCGTCCGGGCTGCGAGTAGGTGGCCGTGCCTTCGCGCGTTTCGACCATCAGCTTCTCGCCGAGCAGGCTGACGCGATCCTCGCCTTCCGGGATGACGACCGTGATCGACTCGACGCCGGTCGGCGCGACCGCTTTCACTCCGCCCGGACCAGCCCCGCCGCCGACGCGATCGATGAGATCGCCGGCCGTTCGAAACTCGTTCTGCACCACGGCTCGACTGAGCAGCGTGTTGTCCATTGTCAGGACGCCGATCGTCGCGGTGTAGCGGGCGTAGGCGCGCTTCGCCTTGACCAGTTCGTCGGAATACAAATGAAGGTTGTGCAGATCGAAGGTGAGCGACGCCGGCCCCTTGTGCACTGGAATACGAATCAGCAGGCCACCGGCCGGATCGCGACCCGCCAGGACTTCGCAAAACGAGAGCTTCGTCCGGACGCCCGTGCCCAACGGCGCGGGACACGCGATGTCCGGCTCGACTTTCGTCGGCGCCGTCGATGGCACCGGCGCACGGCGCCCCGGCGTCTTGCGTGTCTGCGCAAGACCTGGCGCGCCTGCGATCGCCAGCGCGACGATCAGAAGGAGCACGCGTCGCATCTCTGAATTGTACCAGCTAGGACGAGGGCCGCAAGTTCGCGTCGAAGAACTCGTCCACCCGCCGCCATGCGTCACGCAGCACATGCTCGCGCGTGAAGTAGTGGAACTCGCCGGGGTACGTCATGAACGACACCAGGCCGCCTTTGCCCTTCTTCAGCAGCTCGTCCATGAGCCGCACGGAGTGGAGGTACGGCACGTTGACGTCGGACGTACCGTGCAGGACGAGCAGCGGACGCTCCAATCGATCCACGTGTGAGAGCGGCGATGCCTTCGCGTAGACGGCGGGGTTCTGCTCGGGCGTCCCGATGCGGCTCGCAGTCCATCCACCGTGATACGGATCCTCGTAATACATCGCGTAGTCGACGACGCCGGCGACGTTCACTCCGGCACGGAAGAGCTTGGGCTGGTCGGTGACAGCGATCAACGTGAAGAAGCCGCCGTAACTGAGCCCCCACACTCCGACGCGATCCATGTCGACGAACGGCAGCGTCTTCAGATAGTTCGCCGCCATCCACGCGTCTTTGGCGTCGTTGCCGCCCACGTCCATATAGACGCCCGTGCGCCATTCGCGGCCGTACCCGATGCTCCCCCGATAGTCTGGCGCGATGACCACATACCCCTTCTGCAGCAGGTACTGGTGGAAGCTGTAGTAGACCGCGTAGTTCCGCTGCACGTGCCAGCCGTCGTAGTTCTGGTTCACGCCGTCGCCATGGATCCAGACGATGGCGGGATGCTTCTTCGATCGATCGAGGTTCTTGGGCACGAACACCCAGGCAGGTACCTGCTGGCCGTCTGGACCGGCGTAGTGCACCATCTCGGGCTCGACGAAGAGTGAGCGGTCCACGGCCGGCGGCATGGAATCGGAGATGCGAACTGGCTTCGCGTTCGCGACGGCATCGATCACATACAAGTCGGCGGAGTTGCGCGCATCGGTGTGTTGATACACCAGGCGCTTTCCGTCCGGCGACCAGAGGGGCGCGATATCGGTGCCGCGGCCCGTCGTGAGCGCCGTCACGACGGCGCGCGATGGATTGCCGTTGATGGCCGCGACATACAGGTGGCGCTCGCCGTATCGATCGGGTTCGTTCGCGTCGAACGCGATCCGCGTGCTGTCGGGCGACCATTGCGCGCGCCACGCCTCGAACTTCCCTTTTGTGATCTGCACCGCGGCGCCCCCGGCTGCGGGCATCACGTAGATGTGATCCCAGCCATCGCGATCGCTGCCGAAGACGATCCATTTGCCGTCGGGCGACGGCTGTGCGTTGGCGCCGGCGTCGCCCGTCATGCTCCAGAATTTCGGCTCGACGTCCTCGTAGAGGACGCGCGGCTCGCCGCCCATTAGATCAGCGACGTACGTCGTGCGCCGTTTGAAGTCGGGCGACGTCCGCTCGAAGACGAAGTGTCGCGCGTCGAGCCAGCGCCGCGCGCCGAAGCCCCCGGCCGGAAGGGTCACCGCGGACCCGCCCGACGCCGGTACCGCGAATCCCTGACCCTGGGTGTTCTCGGTGACGGTGTAAATGATCTTCGTGCCCGAGTAGGCGGGCGCCTGTTCGTGGCGGATGGGTCCTCCGCCCACCGTGAACAGCACGAATGCGCCGTCGGGAGACCAGCTGACACCGCTGATGCGCTTCTGCTCGGTGACGAGCTTTGAGTCGCGTCCGTCGGCGACCGACCGGATCCACAGGTCGCTTATAGCGCCATTAGCGGAGCGCACGAATGCCGCTCGCGTGCCGTCGGGCGACGCGACCGCGTCCATCTCGGCCGCCGATCCGGCACCGCCGCGCCCGCGCCCACCCGCCGCTGGAGCCGCTGCCGGCAATTCGCGCGGGGGACGTCCATCGAGATCGGAGACGTAGCGCGCCGGCACGCCCGCGCGATCCCACGTGAACGTGACCTGGCGGCCATCGGGCGACCACGCGGGGTTCGACGGATGGCGGATGTCGATCAGCTGCTCGATGGTCAGGCGCGAGGGTGTATCGGGCGCCATTGTGCCGGACAACCCGAGTGCGGATGAGGTGCAGAGGACAGCGACGGACGCGAACAGGCGCTTCATGATCGCTCCTTCAACCTCCGTCCCTGAACCCCAGGGACGGAGGTTGGTGCGAGTATATCGGACACCGCAAATCCAACTTTCCGTACCGGCCAGGCTGCGGCCTCGCTCGACACCGAAATCAACGTCGCGCCATGAATACCCCCCGGTAGAATCAACACTCGTTCACGAGGAGGAAGGCATGACACGGATTGTGAAAGGCTTGGCTCTGGTGATCGCCGTCGCCCTTGCGACGCCGGCCGCCGCGCAGGTACAGACCGGCAGCATTCTAGTCAAAGCAATCGACGATCAAGGCGCGATGGTTCCGGGCGTCAGCGTGACCATCAGCAGCCCGGTGTTGGTCGCCGGATCGATGTCGGCGGTCACCGATGCGGGCGGCGTCTATCGCTTCCCCTCGCTCGTGCCTGGCACCTACGCGATCAAGATGGAGTTATCCGGGTTCCAGACGTTCAACCGCGAGAACATCCTCGTGCTCGTCGGCCAGACGACACCGGTCGATTTCCAGATGAAGGTGGCGACGCTCTCGGAAAACGTCACCGTCACCGGCGCGTCACCGACCGTCGATACGACGAGCGCGAACGTCGCCGTCAACCTCAGCGCCGAGCTGATTCAGGGCACCCCTGGCGGCCGCGACATCTGGGGCCTTCTGGAGGCGAAGGTACCGGGCCTCGTGATGAGCCGTCCAGACGTGGGCGGCACGTCTGGCGGCCTGCAGGGCGTTTTCAGCGCGCGTGGCACGACCAGCGCGCAGAACACCTCGTTTCTGAACGGCGTGAACGTCGGCGATCCGGCGGCGATCGGCGCCGCGGGCTTCTACTACGACGTCGGCGCGTTCGACGACATCCAGGTGTCGACCGGTGCGCACGACATCACCGTCCCGACTTCCGGCGTATTCCTGAACATGATCACGAAGACGGGCGGCAACATATGGAGCGGCACCAGCACCGTCACGTGGTTGGGCGACAAGGTGCAAGGGCGTAACGACACGGATCCGAAGCTGCAGAAATACGGGTTCCGGCCCAACAGCAACACGTCCGACTTCGTGTCGGATATCAACTTCGGCGTCGGCGGACCGCTGGTGCAGAACAAGCTGCGCTTCTACGGGTCGTTCCGCGACTGGCGTGTGCATACCAACGTGCCCGTTCAGCTTTCACAGGTGGTTCTGGACCAGACCAACATCACCTCAGGTTTGGGCAACTTCACGTGGCAGGCGAACCAGAACAACCGGCTCAGCGGATTCTACTCGCGGCAGCGCTACAGCAAGCCGAACCGGCTGCTGAACAACGCGTCGATCACCGTCATCGACTCGACGAGCAGTGAACAGGACATGTTCGACCTCGCGCAGGGCCTCTGGAACTCGGTCATCGGCAAGAACTTCTTCGTCGACGCCCGCCTTGGGTTGAACAAGATTCTGTTCCCCACGTACCAAAACGGCGGGAATCAGCAGTCGTCCACCGACACGGCGACGGGCATCGTCTACGGAAACTTCCCCACCGATACCATCCGGAATCGCGACCGGTTTCAGGCCAACACGACGGGTCAGTACTACATTGACCAGGCCCTGGGCGGCCGGCACGAGATCAAGTTCGGGTTCGACTATTCGCACGCCGTCACCAAGAACCAGAACCGCCGGGTCGACGACGTGACAACGACCTACACCAGCGCGACCGGGACGTTCGTGCCGCAGAACGTGAATTTGTTCGCCACCCCGCAAAACGATGCGACCGCGCTGAACGTCCTCGCGCTGTTCGCCCAGGACAGTTTTAGCGTCAGGCGGCTGACCGTCGTCGGCGGCCTCCGATTCGAGCAACTCGAGGGCTACCTGCCGTCGCAGTCGAGCCCGGCCTCCCAGTTCGCGACCGCCAACATTGGCGGCTTCGCGGCCCAGCCGCGCAGCTACGACGAGATTCGCAACGTGGTGAAGTGGAATACGGTGGGGCCGCGTGCCAGCGCGGTCTTCGACGTCAGTGGCGACGGCAAGACGGCCGCGAAAGCGTCGGTCGGCCGGTACTACTACGTGTTGTCGACCGGCGGCGGCGGCGTGAGCAACGTCAACCGCAACGGCTCCTACAGCGAGAACTACGGCTGGAACGATGCGAACGGCGATCGCCGGTTCCAGATCGGCGAGCAGACGGGCACGCCCGTGGTCAGCGCCGTGGTCGTGAACGGCGCGATTCTCACGTCGATCGATCCGAACTTCAGCCGGCCATACACCGACGAATTCAGCTTCGGCCTCGATCGTGAGGTGATGGCGAACGTGAAGCTGAGTGCGGTCTACACCTACCGGCGCGAGAAGAACCTGCAGGCGACGAGGAACCCGGCTGCCAACGTGTACGCGACGACGCCGACCTCGGCGGTGGATCCGGGGATCGACGGCGTGGTCGGCACGGCCGACGACAGCACGTACAACTTCTTCCAGCGCATCTCGGCGGCGAACCCTTCGCTCATCACGAACGATCCGAACGTCGTGCAGAGCTACAAGGGTCTGGAAATCACGCTGACCAAACGACTCTCCAACCGGTGGCAGATGCTGACCGGCTACACGTTCTCGAAAAACCGCCTCGATAACTACAGTGTCGATGTGTCGCCGAACTTCCTCATCAACGCCAACGGTAACATCACGACGGCCGCCAACGCCGACCGGCCGAATCAGTTCAAACTCACGGCGATGTACCTCCTGCCGTTCCACGACGTGATCGTCAGCGGCAACTTCCGGTCGCAGCAGGGTCCACCGGTCACGCGTCAGATCAGCCGCGCCCTCGCTGTCGGCGCGGCCCAGACGATCAACCTCGAGCCGCTCGGCAACACGCGGATCGACACGCTGACCACGATCGACCTCCGGCTCGGCAAGCTGTTCAACCTTGGCAACCGGAGCCTCGAGGCCTCTGTGGACTTCGACAATCTGGCCAATGCCAATACGGCGTTTGGCGTTCGGACGTTGACGCCGGCGACAACCTTCACCGACCCGACGACCGGCACTCGCGCGACGCTCCAGCAGTTCCTGTCGCCAAGCCAGATCCTCGGGCCGAGGACGGTTGTTTTCCGAGCGGCGTTGAAGTTCTAAAGCACGGTGCTCGGTGCACGGTGCTGAGTGCACGGTGCTTGGTGCACTGAGCACTGCACTGAGCACTGAGCACTGAGCACTGAGCACGGCGATGCTCTAGTCCTCTCCTACGCACGCCAGGCCGGCTGGCGTGCGTGCGCTCAAGCCTGGGATCGCGCTCCTCAGACTGAGCAGCTCGAGGAATTCCATCCGCGTCCGCGAGTTGTCGCGGAAGGCGCCCAGCATCGCGCTGGTGACCGCGAACGAGTTCTGCTTCTCCACGCCGCGCATCGACATGCAGAGGTGCGTGGCTTCCATCACCACGGCCACGCCCAGCGGCGCGATCTTTGCGCGAATGGTGTCGGCGATCTGATTGGTCAGCCGTTCCTGCACCTGCAGGCGCCGCGCGAACACATCCACGAGCCGCGGGATCTTGCTGAGCCCGATCACTTTCGTGCTCGGGATGTAGGCGACGTGGCACTTGCCGAAGAACGGCAGCAGATGGTGTTCGCAGAGACTGTAGAAGTCGATGTCCTTCACAATCACCATCTCGCTATAATCGACGGTGAAGAGCGCGTTGTTCAAGACGCGGTCGATGTCGGCGTCGTAGCCGCTGGTCAGGAACTTGAAGGCCTTCTCGACGCGTTTCGGCGTATTCAGCAACCCCTCGCGCGTGGGATCTTCGCCCATCTCCGCGAGGAGCCGCCTGATCAAGTCTTCCATCTGTTTATTGTATATCTCGCTCTCGTGCGTGCCGGTCGCGCGCGCGCAGGGAGAGGCCGATCGGCTGTATGCCGACCGCGCCAACCTCGCCAGCGCGCGGAAGGCGGCCGAGATCTGGCGCCCCGCGAGCGCCGGCGCCGGGCCGGAGGCGTTCGAGGCCTCATGGAAGCTGGCCCGCGCCGACTACTGGCTGGGCGGCCATGTGCCCGCGTCCGAAAGTCGCGCCGCCTATGAAGAAGGCATCGCGGCCGGTCGACGCGCGATCGCGCTGCAGCCGAACCGGCCGGAGGGCCACTTCTGGGTCGCAGCGAACATGGGCGCGATGGCCGAATCGTTTGGCCTGCGGCAGGGCATCAAGTACCGGAAGCCAGTCAAGGAAGCACTCGAAACGGTCCTGCGCCTCGACCCCGCGTTCATGCAGGGATCGGCCGACCGCGCACTCGGCCGCTGGTATTTCAAGGTCCCGGGGCTGTTCGGCGGCAGCGACAAGGAATCGGAAGCCCACCTTCGCGCATCCCTGAAGTACAACCCCACCAGCACTGCGTCGCATTTCTTTCTCGCCGAGCTGTTCCTCGACAACGGGCGGAAGGCCGAGGCGCGCACCGAGTTGCAGACGGTGCTGGACGCCCCGCTCGATCCCGACTGGACGCCGGAAGATCGGGAGTTCAAGGAGAAGGCGAGGAAGCTGCTCGCACGTCTGAAGTGAGAAGTCTGCAAGTACGCCAGAACCCGAAGGTGGATCAACGGTACGACAGCAACCGCAAATCAGGCACGGTCTCAAAATGCTTCTGGTTGGCGGTGAGGAGCGCGACGTTGTCGACCAAAGCTGCGGTGGCGATGAGCAGATCCATCGGCCCTACCATGCGGCCTCGTCGCTGCAGCGTCAACGCTGATACGCTGAACCGTTCGGCGAACCGTTGATCCGGAAACGCGATACTGAACGCATTCATGAACTCTCGGACGCGCAGGAGCTCCCGCTCTGGGTGCCCGGACGCCCGCGCGCCGAGCTCCAGCTCGCAGCAGACGAAGACCGACATGCCGAGCGACTCGCCAGCATGCTCGTCAAGCCAGGTGCTTGCCGGACCAGGTCGGTGTCGATGCTGCTCACGCAGCACGTCGACCGCAAACGACGAATCGACGTGAATCACAGTTTGGGAATGCGGACCGGGTGCTTTCGGCGATTCTCGATCTGTCGCTCGACCTCGTCCAGGGTTTCCTCGCTGATGTTCGCTCGCCGCGCTGCACGCAGTACGTCCATGGCCGTGCCGCCCTTGAATTGCTTCTTGATCACGTCCGAGAAGGACTCGCCGGGTCCCTTGCGTCGCGCAAGCGCGTCATAGGCTTCCAGATCGATGGTGATGGTCTTGACGGCCATGCACTTATCATGCACTTAGAATGACCGGATCTGTCAAGACTCACCCCTAAGCATACGAGTAGAAGCCCCGGCCCGATTTCCGGCCATGATAGCCGGCCAGCACCATCCGCTTCAGCAGCGGCGGCGGCGCGTACGCCGGCTCGCGGAACTCCTCGAACATGATGTTGGCGATGTAATACGTCGTGTCGAGCCCCACGAAGTCGAGCAACGTGAACGGACCCATCGGGTAGCCGCACCCGAGCTTCATCCCCTTGTCGATGTCCTGCAACGTCCCAAGGCCGTTCTCGTACGCGCGGATCGCGTCGAGCAGATACGGCACGAGCAAGCGGTTGACGATGAAGCCGGGCCGATCGGGCGCGGTGATCGGCTCCTTCCCCAGCGACTGCGCGAACGAGAAGACCGTCTGATAGGTCTCGTCGCTCGTCGTCAACGCGCGAATCACCTCGACGAGCTTCATCAGCGGGACGGGGTTGAAGAAGTGCAGACCGGCGAACCGATCCGGACGCGTGGTCGCGGCCGCGAGCTCGGTGATGCAGAGCGACGAGGTGTTGGAGGCGAGGATCGTGTCGGCGCCGACGAGCGGCTCGAGCGCCGCGTAGGTTCGTTTCTTGTCCTCGAGGTTTTCGACGATGGCCTCGATGACGAGGTCGCAAGCTGACAGCGCATCGAACGTCGTCACGCCCGACAGGTTCGCCAGCGTCGCGTCGCGGATCTCGCCGGTCACCTTGGCCTTCGCGACGCCATCGTCGAGGAACTTGCGGATGCGCGTGAGCCCCTTGTCCAGGAACGTCTGGTCGACTTCGCGCACGATCGTCTTGTAGCCCGCGGCCGCGCAGATCTGCGCGATGCCGGAACCCATAAGCCCACAACCGAGAACACCAACAACCTTGATCGCCATCTCACCTCGCAGCTTTAGAACAAACGCAACCACGAAAACACGAAGAAGAAAAGGTCCGTACAAAACGTTTTCGTGGCTTCGTGTCTTCGTGGTTGCATCTGTTCTGATGTCGCTAGTGTTTCTGTGTCCGGACGTTCTTCGCGATGTAGTCGCCCGTTTCGCGCGTACCCAATGTCCCACCGATTTCCGCGGTGCCGTTGCCGGTGACGACGGACTCCTTGACCGCCGCTTCGATGGCGGCGGCCTCGTCTTTCCAGCCGACATAGTCCAGCATCAGCGCCGCTGACAGGATCGCGCCGACTGGATTGGCCACGTTCTTCCCCGCGTATTTCGGCGCCGAGCCGTGGACCGGTTCGAACATCGACGTCCGGCCTGGATGCAGGTTGCCCGATGCCGCCATCCCCAAGCCACCCTGGAGCTGCGCGCCGAGGTCGGTGATGATGTCGCCAAACATGTTGTTGGTGACGATGACCTGAAACTGCGACGGGTTCTTGATCATCTGCATCGCGAGCGCGTCGATGTACATGTGCGTAGCATCGACCTCGGGATACTGCGCCGCGAGCTCGCGGAACAGCCGCTGCCAGAGGGCGTGCCCGTGGGTCATCGCGTTGCTCTTGTCGGCCATCAGCAGCTTTGCTAGCCCCCTAGAGGTTGCATAGTCGAACGCGTGCTTGAGGATGCGATGGACGCCCTTGTAGGTGTTGATTTCCTCCTGCACGGCGATCTCGTCTTCGGTGCCGGCCTTGAAGCGGCCTCCGACGCTCACGTACAGACCTTCGGTGTTTTCGCGGAAAACGACAAAGTCAATATCCTCGGGTCCGCGGTTTTTGAGCGGGCAGAGCCGCTCGTGCAGCAACCGCACCGGCCGATGATTCACATAGAGGTCGAGCTCGAAGCGGGTGCCGAGCAGGATGTCGCGGGCGTGGCGCATGTCGGGAATGCGCGGATCGCCAAGCGCCCCGATGAAGATGGCGTCGAAGTCGTCGCGGAGCATCGCGTAGCCGTTCGGCGGAAGGCTGACGCCCGTCTGCAGGAAGTGGTCGGCACCGTACGGCAGCATCTCGAGGTCGAGCGTCCGCCCATGGACCTCCGCGACCGCGCGAAGCACCTTGACGGCTTCGGCCGTCACGTCGACCCCGATCCCGTCGCCTGGAATGACCGCGATTCGCATCGCGATCATCGTACACTCCCCGGAAGGCTATCCGCTCGCTACGCCCGTTGTCGGCAGGGTGACCCGGAAACACGCCCCGCGTTCACACGGCACCAGCTCGAGCGAGCCTGTGTGAGCGGCGACGATCCCGAAGGCGACTGAAAGACCGAGACCCTGGCCGTCGCCGCCCTCCACCAGCGCCGGCACGAAGAGAAGCGGCGAGACAGTCGAGAGCTCGACCAGTTGCCGACCGGCGACGCCTCGGGCTGCGGCGATCGCGGCGCTTCCCGGGCCGCCCACGCTGGCGTGCCTGGAACGGACGGGCGCTCATCTATTGGGCCACGGTTGCTGTCGGCTGCGTGCTGTGGGTGGCCGGACACATCGGATGGTCCGCTTCGAGCTGATGCGAGACCAGCCGCTGCCGTGGCTCGAATGGCCGGTCGCGCTGAAACTGACCGGCGCCGTGATGCCGATGCTGGGCCTTATCAGCTGGCCGCACGCGCAGATTCGCGGCGGATCGCTCGCGACGGCCGTCCTCGACATCGCCGGCGGCACGCTCCTCAGCGCCCTTCTCTTCTGGTCGATGGTCGTCGCTCCCGGCCTCACAGCCCAGACGTCGTCGGCCGGGCTCGAGTCGCTCGTGGTGATCGGATCGGTGCTGCACGTGGCGATTGTCGGCGGCTTCGCCATCGCCGCACGAGCGGCCGGCCGCGGACCGTGGCACGCGGTCTATCAGCGGCTCGCCACTGGCGCGGCGGCCGGCAGTGTCCTCCTCACGACGAACGCGTACCCCATGGCCAACGGCACATACACGACGGGGTCGATCGGCGACATCGGGTGGATCGTGCCGTTCTGCAATCGCCACGGGCACGAGCGGCGAGAGCAGGAGCCCGAGGTCGCCCACCCAACGCTTGCGCAAGGTCGCCGCCAACCAGGGTCACAGCGCCGATGTAGATGGCGCAATACCCCACTTACTCCTGCGAGGATCCAGAACATGAGACGCGTTCGGCTCGAGATCCGGAACCTGACCCTCGCGATCCGCCGTCAATAGGATTGATGGATCTCGTTGAGGATGTCGCGACGACCGACACGGCTATGAAAGTGCCGTGCAGCAGCGCCAGCTGCAACTGGTCCGACAAAACGGATACATCGAGGGCGGCCTCCAATCCGATGGAACCTTTCGTGGTCATCACCATTGGTCGAGTCGGCCTCTGCCGGCAAATGCATGAAATTGGCGCAAATTTCACGCTCTGCTTGTGGCACGAATCCTGAATCTACGGTAGGCGTCCGAGGAGACGGACACCGATGATGACCACTTCACCAATCGCCGCCGAACGACCAACCGATAACGTCGTCACGATGCCGGCCGTCCAGAAGGTCGTGATCATCAACGGCAGCGCCGCCATCCTCGACATGGTCGAAACGGCGCTCGACGCCGGACACTACGACGTCGTTTTCGTCGAGTCGAACCGGCATGCCTATTCGCAGATCAAGCGCGTGCAGCCGAATCTCGTGATTCTGTGCCTGAACGTGGACGATATGGACGGTTTCCGGGTGTTGTCGATGATCAAGCTGGATGAAGAGACGCGATCGATTCCGGTCTTGACCTACACGACGCAACAGGAGACCGAACCGGACGAGGAATCTGAAGAAGAGCCGTCGGAAACCGACGTGATGTTCGCCACTGCGAACTCCGCAGCGCTGATGAATTGATGCTATAACTACCCGGCCGATCACGGCCGTCCGTGAACACCAACAAGCGCGATTCGGACCGGGTTGCAGTGTTGGGCGATCTGCGCGGCGAGGTGATGATCTTCCAGCCGATCGCGGTCAAGGAGATCAGCGCCGGCGGTGCGCAGATCGAAACCGCCTTTCCCCTTCAGGTCGATTCCCTTCACGACTTCCGCCTCATCCTCGGCGAACGGTCGGTCGTCGTCAAAGGGCGCGTTGCCCATTGCCAGATTACCGACGTCGATCAGGATCTCGTGGTCTATCGCACGGGTGTCGAGTTCGTCGAGCCGACCGGTCGAGTCGCCACCGCGATTGCCGACTTCCTCGCGGCGCTGAAGAGCGGGCGGCTCGGCGTCTAGTGTCGCGTCTCAGAAGTTCGCTGTGCACCGAGGGCGGCGAGGCGCCCGGATGGCAAGGCGCGAAGAGTGAGCATATCGGGAATATTCGAACGATGAGCAACGCAGCCAGCCGGGATGCATCGCCGGCCGAATGCCAACGAACTTCTGAGACACGACACTAGCGCCCTACTGCCCGTTTGTGCGGACCGGAGTGCTCGCTCGCGGCGGCGTCACGTACGCGGCGACAACGCTCTCGTGCCCGGCCGCGTCGACGGCGGCGACGCCGAAGACGTAGTCATCGATCTGCATGTTGGGCAGCACCAGGTTGGTGACATTGCCGACCAGCATGTCGCGCTGCCAGTCCGGTCCCCAGGCTTCGCGCCAGAAGATCCGGTAGGCGACGGCGTTTGGCGACGCGGTCCAGCGAAGGTTGGCATCGTAGCCTGACGGGGCGCGGGAGATTGTGGGCTGTCCGCGAGCGCTGGTCACCGCCGGCGCGGGCGGCGCGAGCGCCAGGGTGGCGGCTGCCGCGGCGTTGACGCGCGCATTCTGCGCGAGATAGTTCAACGAAATGCCGGCGTAGGTGTCGCGCTCGTCGTGCTGGCGGGTGAAGTTCTCGCGCGATTCGCGAAAGCCAACCGCGGTGAATCCAAGCTGGTTGTAGGCGGAGTGGTCGCCTCCGCGGCCGAAGCGGTCGGGCCTCGCCATGAGGCGCACGCGGTGGGACGGCACGTACCGCGCGCCCCACCGTTGAACGAACCGGGCCAGCGAGCGCGAAGGCGAATCTTCCGGCCCTTCTGAATAGACGCGAATCGTCGCGCCGTCGACGATTCCATTGCCCCCGGTGTCGCCGCCCACGATGTCGTTGTTCAGCACCGCCTCGATGGGAATCTTGTCGGCGACGGCCTTTTGCGCGTGCAGGCGCGCGCCAACCAGCCCTTGCTCCTCGGCGACGTGGCACATGAACACGAGCGTCGCGTCGAAGTCGATGCCGCTCTGGCTGAACGCCCGCGCGAGCTCGATCGTCAGCGCGGTCCCGCTGCCGTCGTCATTGACGCCGGGCGCCAGGTTATCGAGCGGCGCCGTGGGATCCACCGGCGCCGGTGCCGGCGCGTCGGGATCGCGCGGGCCGTCCGATGCGTTCGACGCGCCCTGGCCGCCGGGCCGCGCGACCGTGTCGTAATGTCCGCTGATGTAGATGCGCCGCGGATTCCTCCCCGGCAGAATAGCCATGACGTTCCGGAGCTCGACGTCCCGCGTGATGCGGCCTTGCTTCGGTACCTGATAGGTGTCGAAGCTGACCTGCAGCTTCGGGCTGTAACTCTTCATCTCGTCCAGAATCCATTGGCGCGCTGCGCCAATGCCACGTGTCGGCGAATTGGTGGACGACAGGGAGTTGCGCGTCTCGAAGCTTTCGAGCTTCTTGAGCGTAGCGCTCAGGCGGTCCGGCGATATCGACGCCACGAGCGCAACGATGCGCGGATCGAGGTCGGCAACGGGTTGCGCGGAAAGGGCGCGGCTACTGCCGCACGCGATCAAGAGCGCCATTACGAGCACAGAGCCGTATCGCATGTCGCGGAGTGTACGGGTGGGCGGGAGGGGCGTCAAGACAGCGGAGCAGAACGTGGCGCAGGCCTTGAGGCGGACGCGGCCCTGAAAGGGCCGCGCTACACATCGCGAGGGTTGCTTCTAGTGCAGTTGCGGTTGCGGCAGCCCTTTCTTCAAGCTCTCGATCAGGTCGAACACCTGAAGGGGCACGTCGAACGACAGCGCCACCGTTTTGCCCGTGCCGCCCAGCTCCAGCGATTGCATCATCGCCTGAATTTCGGGATGCGAGCCGGCCTGGAGCTTGCCAAGCGCGAGGAAGCCACGCGCCACGTCACGCAGGTTGTTCGCGGCCTCGTCGTCGCGCGTTTCGGCGCGCAGGACGCCGCGAATGCCGCCGTTGATATGCGTGCTGACCGAGAACCACGTTATCGCGGGAATCTGGCTGGCCACGTTCTCCGGGAGGCGCGCGCGCGAGGTCAGCGCATCGAATCGACCCACCGCCCACGCATTACCGGTTTCGAGCGACCGGACCAGGTTCATCAGCTCTTCGTTGCCGGTGACGCTTTCGATTCCAGCCTGAGGATTGTTGCCGGCCTGATGCAGGTCGATCGACGTGCGAACGACGCTCGCGCTCCCGAGGGCCACGAGGCCGGGTTCGACGAACGCCAGCGCGAACTGACCGGAGCGGCCGTGCATCTCGTCGGAAACGATCAGGCGCTTCGTCTTGTAGTCCTCGACGCGCGCCCCGTGCTCCCGCATCAACCCTTCAATTCTCGCCTCGTCGAAGCGGCCGCGGGCCAGGACCATGCCGGCCCCATGGGAATCTGTGCTGGTGCTGTCGGAATAAAGGCAGGCGAGAACGCGGTCGATGTCGGATTCGAGGCTGATTCCGGTCTTCGCTTCGAGCTCGCGCTGACCGTTTTCCGGCATCATCGGCATCACGCTGCGGAGCCTCTGGCGGAGCTCGGAGGTCATGACGTCGCGAACATCGGCGTAGGCAATCACCGCAGCGTCGCGCGGCACGAACTCGAGTTCGGCGGGGCCGCCTCGACCCGCAAACGCTCCGGCCGGGAACCCAACGTAATACGCGACGAGCCCGGTGCCCAGACCAACGCCAATCACCAGGAGCGAAACGATCACGAAGTAGCGCGTTTTCGACGTCATAAACTGCAGCCTCACCCGCTTATACGGGAGGTAAGCCCTTATTGTTCCAGGACATACTCCCTATTTTCGACCGCTCGCCCCGCGCTCCACAGCGAGAGCCCGACAATTACCGCAAGACCCAGCAAGCTGACCGGCACCGACGGCACTTCACGGAACAGCGTGAGCAGCACGCCGGCGGCGGAGTCCTGCGGCATCTCGTGTTTCACGAGCGCCTGTAGATAGTATGCGACCGTTAGCCGCCTGAGGTATCCCGGGAACAACAGCACGGCCGGCTCCCAGCCGAACGCGAACACCAGACCGGTGATCAGGGGCCGCTTCATCCTGGTGCCGACGAGGGCGAACACCGCGCCGTAGGCGATGAGCCCGAGTGCCAACATGGCCAGGTCGGTCAGCAGGGCTGGAAACTCGCTGGCGATACTGCTGCCCCCCATCGGCACGATGAGGAAGAAGACGAGGATGACGGAAGGCAGCACGAGCAGAATCGTGCAGACGACGTAGGCCAGGTATTTGCCCAGCAGCACGGCGCGCCGCGGGATCGGTCGCGTGAACAAGTACGTAATCGTCTTGTCGTCCACCTCGTCGGCAATCAGCGATGTGCCGAAGAAGACGCCCAGAATCGGAATGATGAAGCGGATGTACAGCAGCCAGATGATCAGGCCGAAGACCGTCGATCCCGTGACCGTCGCGCCGTTGATCCGGAACCCTTGCGCGTAGAGCTCGACGATCACACGGACGACCGCGGCGAGCACAACCGGCCCGCCGAGGACGATACCGAGGAACACCGAACGGCGCGACCACAGCATCTGGCCGAGCGACAGATCGAATATGCGAATGGCCGACGCGAGTAGAGACGGCGCCTTTCGCGGCGGCGGCGGCGGTGGCGGTGTGACGGCAGGTTGCGGATGCATCGTTGAATCTATGACTTGACCAGGTACTGAAACACAGCCTGCAGGTTGTCGTCGGGTGACGTGACTTCGTGAATGCCTCCGAGCTCGCCTGACGCGGCCAGCTCGGTCAAGCGGGCATAGAACGCGTCGGGCTTCGCGGTCTGGACGACAACGGCCTGGTCTTCGAATTTCAGGCTCAGCACGTCGTCCTGCGCGAGGAACTCGCGCGCGAGCGCGCGGGTCTGGTCGGCCTTGATGTAGACCGTGTGCGGGTGTTCGTCGATCAGATCGCGAATCTGATGCACGTTGCCTTCGGCGACGATGCGGCCCTGGTTGATGAGCAGGATGTTCGCCGTCATCGATTCGATCTCGTGCAGGATGTGGCTCGAGACGAGGACGCTGCGGCCGGCGCGGCCGATGTCTTTGATCATGCGAATCGTTTTTCGGCGGGCGATCGGATCCATGCCGGCAAGCGGCTCGTCCAGGATGAGCAGCTCCGGGTCGTGCGCCAGCGCCTGCGCCATTTTGATTCGCTGACGCATGCCCTTGCTGTAGGCGCCAATTTTCTTGTCGGCGGCGTCCATGAGATCGACCGTCTCGAGCGCGCGGCGCGCCATCGCGGCGCCGTCCGTCTCGTTCACGCCGTTCAGGCGGACGAGCGCCGTCACCCATTCGAGGCCCGTCATCCGCTCGTAGAAGGCATCCTGCTCGGGGCAGAAACCGATCTTGAAGAACAGCGCCGGGTTGCCCCAGATCGGCTCGCCGAGCACGTTGATGGAGCCCTTGCTCGGCTTCAGCTGCCCCGTAATCAGCTTCATGAACGTCGACTTGCCGGCGCCGTTGGGCCCGAGGAGGCCGGTCACGCCGGGGGGCACGGTCACCGACACGTCGTTCAGGCCGATGACCTGCCCGTACCACTTCGAGAGATGATCGGCGGCGATAATCGGCGCCACTAGACTGTCCTCGTCACGCAACGACCTCGACACCGCGCACCCTGCGCTCCAGGATCAGTGCGCAGATCGCGACGATGACGATGATGACGAGGGCCGAGACCGGCCACGGCGTGTCGTACTTCGCGGGCATGCGGAAGATGACATTCCCCACTTGCTCGAGATTGGCATTGAGGGAAATCCACGAGAAGCTGCTGGTGCGGGTCACCGCAAACAGCACGCCGTAGATCGCGGTCGTGAAGAAGATCACCATCGCGTACAGGATCGCGACGTAGCGGGCGCTCTTCGAGAGCGACGACAACGCCAGCATTGCAAACGACAGCGCCGCGGCCTCGATGAACGCGTACACCGTGATCGCCGGAAACAGGAAGAGATTGGCCCGCAGAAACGTGAAGTTGCCCGCGAAGGCAATCTGGAGGATGAGCAGCACGATCGCCGGCAGCCACGTGATGAACAGCAGGAACGTCATCAGGATGGCGAGCTTGCCGAAGATGTATTCGGATCGGCTGAGCGGTTTCGACAAATAGATCTGCAGCGCGTTCGCGCGGCGATCGTTCGCGATCAGGCCAGACCCGACGTACACCGTGACGATGAAGATCAGCACGCCGCCGAAGCCGTCGGGACCGAGCAGTCCACGAAACGTTTCCGGCGTCGGCCGGAAGTAGGAGGCCTGGGGAATGCTCGCGGCGCCGTAGGCCGCGTAGGTCATGATCGCGCGCACCAGAAACGGCCCCCAGGCAATCAGGAGCAGACCCAGGAACACGCGTTTGGCGAGCATCGTTCGGATGCCGGCGCGCGTGATCACGCTCCACGCCTGGCCGCGCGGCGCGCGCCAGCCGCCGTACCGGCGATAACCTTGATCATGGATGGGCATAGGGATCGTTCGACGTTCGTAGTTCGACGTTCGTCGTTCTAGTTCGCTCGCGGTTCCAAACGAACGTCGAACCACGAACAACGAACCACGAACGACTCATTGTTCTCCAACCGCATGCGCGAAGACGTCTTCGAGCGTCGGCACGCTCGGCCGGAGGTGCCGCACCTGCACGCCGTCGGCTGAGGCCAGCGCGAACAGCGCGCGCGCGCCGCCGTCGCCGGGCACGAACACGCGCATGACATCTTCGTCGGTCGCGTGGCAGTCGAGCCCGGCTTCTTTGAGCCGCTCGATGAACTCGCCAATCTCCCCGCTTCGCGTTTTCACCCGAAGCTCATACACGCGTCCCCGTGGCTGCTTCAGGGCCTCGATCGGTCCGGCCGCCACGACCGCGCCCTTGTCCATCACCACGACCGAATCGCAGGTGTACTCGACGTCGGGCAGCAGGTGTGACGACAGAATCAGGTGCATGCCCTTGTTGTGCGCGAGGTCGCGGACCAATTCGAGCATCTCGTCGCGGCCCTTCGGGTCCATACCGTTGGTCGGCTCGTCGAGGAACAACAGATCGGGATCGTGCACCAGCGCCTGCGCGAGCTTGATGCGCTGCTTCATGCCGGTCGAATAGGTTTCGACGTTGCGGTAGCGCGCTTCGCCCAGGCCCACGTAGAACAGCACCTCATGAGCCCGCTGCGTCGCGTCGACGCGCGGTAATCCTGCCAGTTCGCCGCAGTACGCGACGAACGCCACGGCGTTCATCCCGGGAATGTGCGCGTCGCTCTCGGGCATGTAGCCCACGCGCGCGCGGATGTCGAGCGGCGCCCGGGCCACGTCGAGCCCCAGCACCCGCATTTGTCCGCTGGTTGGCACGACGAAGCCAAGCAGCGCCTTGATCATGGTGCTCTTGCCGGCGCCATTCGGGCCGAGCAGGCCGACAGCGCCGGCGGTGAACGCCGTCGTCACGCCGCGAAGCGCGGCGTTCTTGCCGTACAGAACGCTGACGTTCTCGAGCGAGACGACTGGCGCGGTCTCAGGCATCCAAGTTGTGTATACGCAGCATTCGCGGGAAAAGGTCCCCGATCAACGCTCGTGGTGAGCCTGTCGAACCACGAGCCTCGCCCTTCGACAAGCTCAGGGCGAGCGACCGCACGATCACAACGTGCCTCGCAGCCCCAGCGCATCGGCGCGCTCGCGCATGAACGAGATGACGTTGGTGATGTGATCCGCGAGCGGAAGTCCGAGCAGCTCGGCGCCGGCACGCAGATCGTCGCGGCTCACGGCGCGCGCGAACGCCTTGTCCTTCATACGCTTGATCACCGAGGGCGCCTCGAGATCGAGAATGCTCTTGCTCGGCCGCACCAGCGATGCCGCCGTCAGAAAGCCGGCCATCTCGTCGCAGGCGAACAGCGTCTTCTCGAGCAGACTCTCGCGCGCGACGCCGGTAATTTCCATCGCATGCGACAAAATGGCTCTGATCATCCACTCGGGATACCCCTTCTCGCGCAGGATCTCGCTGCCCTTGACCGGATGATCGCCAAGCGTCGGCCACCGCTCGTAGTCGAAATCGTGCAGCAGGGCGGTGATGCCCCAGCCTTCCTCGTCCTCGCCGAACTTCCGCGCGTAGCCGCGCACGGCTGCCTCCACCGCCATCCCGTGTTTCAGGAGATTTTCATTCTTGGTGTATTCGGTCAGCAGCTGCCAGGCGTCGTCGCGATTCATGATAAGTTTCCGCATCTTATTCCAAAGCTCGACGTGAGCCTACCAATGAGAGCTTTGGAATAGCCGCGCGGCCGCGGGCCGCGCCTAAGCCGGGGTTGCGTCGGGCTTGATCACGGGCAAGCCCGGCTGAGGAGAGGTAGATGGCAAACAGCCGCCAGGCGGTGGCTCACGAGGCTGCTGCGCGCTCGTCGGCCGCCACGGCCCTCGACACGGAATTCAATCGCGGACTCGGATTGTACGACTCGACGATGGTCGTCGTCGGGTCGATGATCGGGTCGGGCATCTTCATCGTGTCGGCCGACATGGCGCGGACCATCGGCAGCCCTGGCTGGCTGCTGGGCGCCTGGGCGTTGACCGGCGTGTTGACGGTCGTCGGCGCGCTCTCCTACGGCGAGCTGGCGGCGATGATGCCGCGCGCGGGCGGTCAGTACGTCTACCTCCGTGAAGCGTTTTCACCGCTTTGGGGGTTCCTGTACGGCTGGACGCTGTTTCTCGTGATTCAGACGGGGACGATCGCCGCCGTTTCGGTCGGCTTCGCCCGCTACTTCGGCGCGCTCGTGCCGTGGATTGCGGACGACAACTACCTCATACGGCCAATCCACATCTCCAGCGGCTATGCACTCTCATTGTCGACGACGCAGATTGTCGGCATCGCGATGATCGCCTTTCTCACCTGGACCAACACGCGCGGGCTCGAATGGGGAAAGATGATCCAAAACGTCTTCACGACCGCGAAGACCGGCGCGCTCGCGGGACTGATTGTCGTCGGTGTTCTGCTGGGATGGAACCAGGCCGCGGTGTCTGAGAACTTCGGCAACCTCTGGGCGGTGCGTGGCGCCGTGGACATCGTGCCCGGCCTCTCGGCGTTGACGGCCTTCGGGCTCTTCGTGGCCGTGTGCGTCGCGCAGACGGGATCGCTCTTCTCGGCCGACGCGTGGAACAACATCACCTTCACGGCGGGCGAGGTCAAGGACCCGCGCCGGAACATTCCGCTGTCGCTCGCGTTGGGCACGTTCGTCGTGATCGGGTTGTACCTGCTGGCGAACGTGGCGTATCTGGTCACACTGCCCTTCGATCAGATCCAGCATGCGCCAGGCGATCGCGTCGCCACGGCCACGCTCAACGCCATCTTCCCGGGACTCGGCCAGACCATCATGGCGATCGGCATCATGATCTCGACATTCGGGTGCACGAATGGTCTGATTCTGGCCGGCGCTCGCGCCTACTACGCGATGGCGCGCGACGGATTGTTCTTCCGATCGTCCGGGCAATTGAACGCCGCGAAGGTGCCGGCGTGGGGCCTGGTGCTGCAGGGAGTCTGGGCGGTGTTTCTGGTGTTGCCGCGCACCTACGATCCCGCGACGGGCGCGTACGGCAACCTGTACAGCAATCTGCTCGACTACGTGATCTCGGCGGCGCTGATCTTCTACATCCTGACGATCGCCGGCATCTTCCGGCTGCGGCAGACGCGGCCCGATGCCGACCGCCCGTACCGCGCGTTCGGCTATCCCATCGTCCCCGCTCTCTATATCGTCGGGGCCGCGGCCATTCTCGTGATCCTCTTCGTCTATAGAACGGCGACGACGTGGCCGGGTCTCATCATCGTGCTCCTCGGCGTGCCGGTGTATTTCCTCTGGAAACCGAAGCGGTGACACGCTCTGGTGTAGCACGGGGCTTTCAGCCCCGCGATCGCGGCCCTGAAAGGGCCGCGCTACGACCACGCATCTCGAACGCGCGTTCGATCACTTCCGAGACTTTTGTCGTGAGATCGTAGGCGCCGAGATCGGCGCGCTCGACCCAGCGCGCGTCGTCAACATCGGATGCATGTGCCAGCGATCCGCCGGCCGCGCGACACAGATAGTCGATGATCACGTAGTGGAATTCGATGCGGCCCGCCTCATCTCTGCTGATACGGTCGAGCACTTCCACAACCGCCCCGACGTGGACGTCGAGACCGGTTTCTTCGTGAACCTCGCGCGCAACCGCCGCGCGGAGCTCCTCGCCCGTTTCCACGACCCCGCCGGGCAGGCTCCAGCGTCCTTTGAGCGGTTCCTGGCCGCGCTTGATGAGCAACACCCGATTCCCATCGATCACGACCGCACCCACGCTGACGACAGGTTGGTCCGGAAACTGCCTCATGCGTGGTGTGGCTCGGCAGCATTCATGCAATGTTGTACGCGCATGATGAGGTTTCAAGACCGGACATTATCACGACCAATTCTCGCGGCGCAGGCGCTCGCGCTCGTTGCCGCGCTCAGCACAGCGTGCGCTCGGCCGACGCCTCGCGCGTCGAGCCGCAACCCTGCTGAGATCGACGTCGCTCAACTGTGGGTCGAGCCTGCCGATTTCGACTCGCGCGATCTCTTCACTGGCCCGGGCGGAGCGGAGCTCGCGCCGGAGCCGACCGAACAGTTCACCCTGGTGAAGATCGATCGAAAAGGGTACAGCCCTGGCTATCAGGTCAAAGACGCCAAAGGAACGACCTGGGACGTGAAACTGGGACCAGAGGCGCAGACGGAAATCGTCACCTCTCGCGCGCTGTGGGCGATGGGCTATCACCAGCCCACCATTTACTACCTGCCCAATTGGGTCCTCGTCGACAAACAACCGACATCGCAGGAGGGCGGACGATTCCGTCCGGACCTGCCCGATCGGAAAGTCGTCGGTGGCTGGTCGTGGTACGAGAACGACTTCGTCGATACGATGCCCTTCAAAGGACTGCTGGTCGCCAACCTGATTCTGAACAACTGGGACTGGAAAACCTCGAACAACAAGATCTACGACGTCGTCCGGCCGGATGGCTTCGGGACGCGCCAGTATGTGGTCCGCGACTTGGGCGCATCGCTCGGCAAGACGAGCTTTCCCAAGTATCTCAAGTTCTTCCCCGCGCGCGGGTTTGGCCAGGGCTCGCGAAACGACCTCGAAGATTTCGAGGCACAAGGCTTCATCAAGCGAGTCGAGGGTTCGGACGTCGCATTCGACTATCGCGGCATCCACCAGCCGCTCGTCGATACGGTCACGGCGGAAAACGTCATCTGGACGTGCCGATTGATGACGCGCGTCTCCGACAAACAGTGGGACGATGCGTTTCGTGCGGCCGGTTACCCGGACCAGACGCGTCAACGCTACATCGCGAAGCTCAAATCGAAGATTGCCGAAGGCCTTGCGCTAGAGCGCTCGTAACGCGACCAGCAGATCGGTCGCTTCGCCCATTACCTTCACGACGACGCGCTTCTTCCGCCGGCCGTCGAACTCGGCGTAGAAAACCTGCTCCCAGGGCCCCAAATCCAGCTTCCCGTTCGTGATCGGCACGAACACCTGGTGCCCCATGAGCGTGCGCTTCAGGTGCGCGTCGGCGTTGTCCTCACCAGTCTGGTGATGGCGGTAGTCGAGGCCCGAGGGCGCGAGCTTCTCGAGCCACACCTGAAAATCCTGAATCAGCCCATCTTCCCAGTCGTTGACGAACACGCCGGCGGTGATGTGCATCGCCGACACCAGGACCATGCCCTCGTCGACGCCGCTCCTCTTCACAATCGCCGCGATCTCGTCGGTGATGCGAATGAACTCCTGACGCTTCTTGGTGTTGAACCACAGGTAGTCGGTGAAGATCGTCATGCTACAACGCGAGCGCAGCGTCAGCGTTGAGATCGGATGGGGCCACGCTCCCGCTGCGAAAGTTTCGCAGTCCCGCCGCGGCGATCATTGCCGCGTTGTCGGTCGACAACCGCAGGCTCGGAAGGAATGTCGGGATCTCGCGACGGGCGCCGCGGTCCGCCAGTTCGGCGCGCAGGCGGCTGTTGGCCGACACGCCGCCGGCGATCCCAATGCTCTTCGCCTGATACCGCCGCGCCGCGTCGAATAACCGATCGAGCAGCGCGGTGACGACAACCCGTTGAAAGCTCGCGCAGATGTCAGCGACTTCGGCGTCGGGGACGGAGGTTGGGGGTGGGACGGAGGTTCGGCCGGGGACGGAGGTTGGCCGAACCTCCGTCCCACGGCCAACCTCCGTCCCCGTCTGCCGCGCGCGGACGTAGCGCAGCACCGCCGTTTTGAGTCCGCTGAAGCTGAAGTCCAGGTCCCCCTTCAACTCCGGGGCGTTGCGGTCCGCATGCGTCAGGCGCGTCGTCGGCAACGCGACGGCGCGATCGTTGCCGGTGCGTGCGAGCCGGTCGATTACTGGTCCGCCTGGATAGCCGAGACCAAGCAGCTTGGCTACCTTGTCGTAGGCCTCGCCCGCGGCATCGTCGCGCGTTCGGCTGAGGAGTTGATACCGGCCCGGTTCTTCGACGAGATACAGGCTGGTGTGTCCGCCCGACACGACGAGGACGACGGCCGGCAGCGGCAGCTCGCCGTTCTGCAGCACCAGCGACTCGATGTGCCCGGCGAGGTGGTGAACCGCGACAAGCGGCAGCCGCGCAGCAGCGGCGGCAGCCTTCGCGAACGCGACGCCAATCAACAGCGAGCCGACGAGACCCGGCCCCTGGGTAACTGCCACCGCGCCGAGATCGCCCCAGCCCGTGCCCGCCTCATCGAGTGCGCGTTCCACAACGCCGCAGATGTCACGGATGTGCTGGCGGGACGCGAGCTCGGGCACGACACCGCCCCACTCGCGATGGATCTGGACCTGCGACGCGATGACGTTCGAGCGGATCGCCCACGGCTTCGCTGCGTCGCCGGTCTCTTCCACGACCGCAGCGGATGTCTCGTCGCAGGAGGTTTCAATGCCCAGGATGCGCAAAAGCTGCCTTCAGCGACTCGATGTAAGGCGGCCGGAAAATGCCGCGCTCGGTGATGATGCCGGCGATGAAACGATGCGGCGTCACGTCGAACGCCGGATTCCAGATGCTCGCACCTTCGGGCGTGAGCCGCGAGGATCCGACGTGCGACACCTCGCGGGCGTTGCGCTCTTCGATCGGAATGCGATCGCCGTCCGGCGTGTTCAGGTCGATCGTCGACAGCGGCGCCGCCACGTAGAACGGCACCTTGTGCTCGTGCGCGAGAACGGCAACGCCGTAGGTCCCGATCTTGTTCGCGGTGTCGCCGTTCGCGGCGATGCGGTCGGCGCCCACAACGACGAGATCGATCGGTACCTGGCGCATCAGGGCGCCCGTCATGTTGTCGGTAATGACCGTGGTTGGAATGCCGTCGCGGACGAGCTCCCACGCGGTCAGGCGCGCGCCCTGCAGAAACGGGCGCGTCTCGTCGGCAAACACGGCCACTCGCTTGCCTTGCGCCACCGCGCCACGAATCACGCCCAGCGCCGTACCGTAACCCGCTGTCGCGAGCGCTCCAGCATTGCAATGCGTCAGCACGCGCGCGTCGGCCGGCACGACCTCGGCCCCGAAGGCGCCCATCGCGCGGCAGCTCTCGACGTCTTCGTCGTGAATCGCCTGCGCTTCGCGTTCGAGGCGATCCTTGATCTGGTCGACGGATTCGCCGGCCTGAGCCCCGTCGGCGAAACATCGCTTCATGCGCTCGATCGCCCAGAACAGGTTGACCGCCGTCGGCCTCGTCGCGGCCATCAGCTCGCACGACTTCTGAAACTCGGCGGCGAACTTCTGCGTTCCCGTCGCGCTGCTCTTGCGCATGCCGAGCGCGAGGCCCATCGCGGCCGCGACGCCGATCGCCGGCGCGCCGCGGATCACCATGGTCCTGATCGCGCGAGCGACGTCAGACGCAGTCTTGCACCGCACGTAGACTTCCTGAGCCGGCAGCTTCCGCTGGTCGATCATGACGACGACGTCGCCTTCGCGGGCGATGGTAGGCAGCATTATTCGAATTGTACTAAGCAGCCACGAAACCACGAAAACACGAAAAACAAAGCCGTTTCGTGATTTCGTGATTTCGTGGCCGCTCTAGAGCAAGCGAGCATCGAAAGGATGCGGGAGCAGGTCCTTCAAGCGATGATGCCCCTTGACCTCGGTGAGATTCGCGAGAACCACTTCGAGGTCGCCCCCGAACTCCCACAGGATCTGCCGGCATGCGCCGCAGGGCGGCGTCGGATCGCTCGTGTCTGCGACGACGGCGACTCTGGTGAAGGTGCGATGCCCTTCGGACAGCGCTTTGAACATCGCGACCCGCTCGGCGCACACCGTGAGGCCGTAGGTCGCGTTCTCGACGTTGCAGCCGGTGACGATGGTGCCGTCCGCGGTCTCGAGCGCGGCGCCGACTTTGAAATGAGAGTAATCCGCCACGGCGTGTTCGCGCGCGCGGCGCGCGCGCTCGACCAGCGCGTCAGAGCCCGCCAATGATGCCCTCCAGGAGCGAGATGAACTGCCCGCGGACGCGCTTCGCCGTCTCCATGACTTCCGAGTGATCGAGTGGCTGCGGCAACACGCCGGCGGCCATGTTCGTAATGCAGGAGATCCCCAGCACCTCGATGCCCATGTGGCGCGCCGCGATCGCTTCTGGCACCGTGGACATGCCGACGACGTCCGCGCCGATCGTCCGCAGGTACCGAATTTCGGCGGGCGTCTCGTAGCTGGGTCCGAGCAGCGCTGCGTAGACCCCGTGCGGAATCTTGAAGTCGAGGGCGTTGGCCGCGCGGTCGGCGACGGCGCGAAGGCGATGCGAGTACACCTCGGTCATGTCGGGAAAACGTTGGCCGAAGCGATCGTCATTGGCTCCAACCAGCGGATTGTCTCCCATCAGGTTGATGTGATCGTCGATCACCATCAACGCACCCTGCGAGAAGCTGGTGTTCACGCCGCCCGCGGCGTTGGTCAGAATCAGCGTCTTGACGCCGAGCACTCCGAGCACGCGCACCGCGAAGGTCACCGTCCTCATGTCGTGACCTTCGTACGGGTGCGAGCGGCCCGCCAGCGCGGCGATCGTCTTCCCGGTCGACACGCCGACGACCAGCCGCCCCTCGTGTCCGATCACGCGCGAGACGGGCCAATGCGGGAGCGTGTCGTACGGCATCGAGACGGCATTGCCGAGCGACCCCGCGAAATCGCCGAGGCCCGACCCGAGAATGATCGCGATCGCCGGCACCTCGGACACGCGCGAGCGCACCGCGTCGGCGGCTTCTTTGACTTTGTCGTAGTAGTCCATATCAGGATCTGCCACGAAATCACGAAAGCACGAAAGTTGATTTGCTTTGAGCCAAACCGTTTCGTGTTTTCGTGTTTTCGTGGCTTACAACAAGAATCCCGCGATCGTCGCCGTCATGAAGTTCGCCAGCGTCCCCGCGAACATCGCGCGAAGCCCGAGACGGGCCAGGTCGTGACGGCGATTCGGCGCCAGCGCGCCGATGCCGCCGATCTGAATGCCGATCGAGCTGAAGTTGGCGAAGCCGCACAGCGCGAACGTGGCGATGGTGAACGACTTCGGATCGAGCGTCGCTTTCATCGGCCCGAGCTGGGCGTAGGCGACGAACTCGTTCACAGCCATTCGCGTCCCGAGCAGATTGCCAATGATCGGCGCATCCCGCCAGGGAACGCCCATCGCCCACGCGACCGGCGCAAAGGCCCAGCCGAAGATCCGCCCGAGGCTCAGGGGCTCACCGTTGAATGGCACCTGCCCCAGGATCGCGTTGACCAGCGCGATGAGCGCCAGAAACGAAATGAGCATGGCGCCCACGTTCAGCGCCAGGTGCAATCCCTCGCCGGTGCCGCGGCCGGCGGCGTCGATGACGTTGACGTCGGTCCGCTCCACCTCCAGCCGAACCGTCCCCATCGTCTCGGGCTGCTCCGTCTCGGGCACGAGCATCTTGGCCATCATGATGGTCCCCGGCGCCGTCATGATCACCGCCGTGAGCAGGTGCTTGGCTTCGATCCCGAAGGAAATGTACGCGGCCATGATTCCGCCCGAGATATGTGCCATCCCTGACGTCATCACGGTCATCAGTTCCGACTGCGTCATCCGGGGCAAGAATGGCCGAATCGTGAGCGGCGCTTCGGTCTGGCCCATGAAGATGCTTGCGGCCACGTTGAGCGACTCGGCGCCGCTGGCCTTCATCACCCGGTGCATGACCACGGCGAAGATGCGGACGATGATCTGCATGACGCCGAAGTAGTACAGGATGGCGAACAGCGCCGCGATGAAGATGATCGTCGGCAGCACCTGGAAGGCGAAGATCGTCGCGTAGCGATCGGCGTCCGTACCAAGGGTCGCGGTCATGACCCTCGCCCAGACTGGGCGGGTGCCGAGGGGGCCAAACACGAAGTCCGCGCCAACCCCGGCGAAGCCCAGCAGCTTCGTGATGGCATCGCCGAGCGTGGTGAACACACGCTGACCGATCGACGTCTTGAGCACGAGCATCGCGAACACGATCTGCAGGCCGAGGCCCCACGCCACGGTCGTCCAGTTGATCGCCCGCCGATTGTTCGAGCACAGCACGGCAATGGCCAGGATCACCATCGCGCCGAAGATCGGCTGCACGATCGAGAGCATCAGCGCACCTCTCCGACGATCAAGGGCCGTGAAGCGGGCCGCTCGTCGCCAACGACAATGGCCGGAGTCACCAGGTTGACGGCCGCTTCGAGACGCCCGCGATCGCGGTAGTGCATCTCGAGCACGGCGTCGCCCGCGCCAACCTCGTCGCCGGGCTTGGCGTGCACGATGATGCCGACGGCGGGATCAACCGAATCCTCGACGCGGTCGCGTCCCGCGCCGAGCACCACCGACGCGCGTCCAACCGCTTCCGCGTCGAGCCGCGCCAGAAACCCGCTGCGTGGCGCGCGGACGATGTGGCGGTCGGGCACCGCCGGCAGCCGCGTATAGTCGTCCACCACGCGCGGATCGCCGCCCTGCTGCTCGATGATGCGGCGGAATCGATCGAGACCGGCGCCCGACGCGATCGCGCCCACGGCAAGCCGCTCCGCATCGTCGCGGGTGGCGGCCACGCCGCCGAACAGCAACATGCGCGTCGTCAGTTCCAGCGAAACCTCGGTCAGATCCGCCGGGCCTTTGCCCTTGAGGACCTCGATGCATTCGATCACCTCGAGCGCGTTGCCGACGGCCGTGCCGAGCGGGGTGTCCATCGCCGTGATGATCGCCTCGGTCTTCACGCCGGAGGCGTTGCCGATCGACACGAGCGATTCGGCGAGCCGCCGGGAATCGGCTTCGCTTTTCATGAACGCGCCGCTGCCTGTCTTCACGTCGAGGACCAGCGCGTCGATCCCCTCGGCGATCTTCTTGCTCATGATCGAGGCGCTGATGAGCGGAATGCTCTCCACCGTGCCGGTCACGTCGCGCAGCGCGTAGAGCTTCTTGTCGGCCGGCGCGATCTGCGACGTCTGACCGATCATCGCGCACCCGGTGCGGGCGAGCGCCGTCATCATCTCCTCGAGCGACAGGCCAACGCGAAATCCGGGGATCGATTCGAGCTTGTCGAGCGTGCCGCCGGTGTGGCCGAGCCCGCGCCCGGACATCATCGGCACCGACACGCCGCAGGCGGCCGCGAGCGGTGCGAGAATCAGCGACGACTTGTCGCCGACACCGCCGGTGCTGTGTTTGTCGACCTTGACGCCCGGAATGCCGCTCAGGTCCACGCGGATGCCGGAATGGACCATGGCGTCGGTCAGCCACGCCGTTTCCTCGGCGGTCATGCCGCGCAGCAGGATCGCCATCAGCAGCGCCGACGCCTGGTAGTCGGGCAGGCTGCCCGCTGTCACGCCCTTGACGAAGAAGTCAATTTCGGCCCGAGACAGCGCTCCGCCGTCACGTTTTTTCGTAATGACTTCGACCGCGCGCATGAGCCGCTCGGCAGTATATGCGTGGATCAGGTGAAACGTGCACGACCTGTCAGCTGGGGCTGGCCTTTGACATTTGGAGTTCCGATAAACGGTACTGTGAGTGTCACTCCCGTGCCCTTTGTCGTCCAAGATGCAACACACCTCGTCGATTTTGCACACCTCTGCACAAACGGCATGGGCGACGCCGCCGCGCTTC
Source organism: uncultured Acidobacteriota bacterium (assembly GCA_963770995.1). Lineage (GTDB taxonomy): Bacteria > Acidobacteriota > Vicinamibacteria > Vicinamibacterales > CAVVIG01 > CAVSWN01. The sequence continues at coordinate 143,744 of CAVYRS010000003.1, forward strand.
TGCGGGTGCTTCGACGGATCATCGACCATGTGTCGAGGACGGAACCTCACCGGCTCGACGCCGTGCTGCGCAGCATGGCGTCGGCGGTCGATCGCATGTCGCCGGACCTGTTTCTCGGGTTCGCCCGCCATGGCGACGATCCCCAGCTGATTGAAGCCGTCCTGGAGCGGCTCTCCGACGACACCATCGCTTGCTTCCTGGCACGTCACCTGGCCGAGCGGCTGACGCCGGTCGACCAGCTCGCGCTCGCCGTTCGAATGATGGCCCCGGATCGCGACCGGCAGCAGCGGCTGCTGCTCCAGGCGCACGACGACCTCACCGGCGCGGCAAGCAGGGCGACCGACGAGTTCTGCTCGGCCTGGGACGATTTCCAACAGCAGCTTGCCGCGCTCGCCGACGCCGAATCATCTGCGGCAGCGCCCTGCGCGCTCGAGATCGCCGACGTCCGGGCGCGAGCGCTCGAGGTCGAAGAGGCCAGCGACGATCCGCCCGAGCGCATCAACGCCTGGCTGGAAACCGTGTCGACGACCGCGCTTGGCGCGCTCGATGTGACGCTGGTCCTCGACCTGCTGCGCATCGACCACGATCCGGCGCGCTGGGGCACGCTGATGACGCCGGTCGTCCGGCTGCTCGACGATCTCCTGCTCGTCGGCGACTTCGAGGCGGCGCTGCGCCTCGTCATGGTGCTCGTCAACGAAGCGGCCAACGAGCGATCCGAGCGCCGGGCGCACGCCATCGACGCCATCGACATCCTGATCGACAGTTCGACGGTGCGCCACATCACCGCGCATCTCGCGACGATCACCGAAGACCAGTTCGAGGTGGCCAAAGCCATGTGCCTCTCGCTCGGCGAGGTGATCGTCCGGCCCCTCGTCGAGGCGCTGTCCACTGAAGAGCGGCCTGCTGCGCGCGGCCGACTCACCTCAATCCTTGTCGCGTTCGGCCCGGTGGGCCGCCGCACGATCGATCGGCTCAAGAGCTCGCCGCACCTGGCCATCCGGCGCACCGCGCTGCATCTGCTCAGCGTCGCCGACGAAGGCGCCGCATGACGACGACGACCACGCCGACCGTTCAGCGTGCGGACGAAGTCCTGCGCCGGCTCGCCGCAGCGCTCCGCGCGGCGCAGCTCTACTCCGCCGGCCATCCGATCATCGTCCGCAACCTCGAAGCGTGGTCGGCGGCGATCCAGGAAATGCACGCGCTTCAGCCGTCGATCCCGATCGCGCTCGTCGGCGACGAAGTGATCGTGGACGAGATGCCGCTCAGGAACGCCGAGGCGTGGGGCCCGGTGATTCGGCGGCTCCAGCAGAACGGCGTCGAGCGCGTGACCATCCGCCGCGGTGTCACCAACGACGAGCTGGGAACGTTCGTCGTGGCCCTGGCCGGCGACCGCGGACCGGAAGTGACGAACAGCCCGATGGGCGAACGGCTGCCGGCGATTCGTGGCCACGCGGCCTCGTCGCTCCTCGCACCGTTCCCGACGCTGGCGCACATCCGCCTCGGACGGGTGTCAACGGAACGGCGCGCGCAGGGCAAGCAGCCCGACATGGCGACGATCACGCGGATCTACAACGACGCCGCGTCGGTCGCCGGCAGCATCTGGGACAGCGCGCAAACCGAAGGCACGCCCGACGCGACGATGGCGCGAACGATGATCGACGGGCTGGCCCAGGCGGTCGCCGAAAACCGGAACGCGACCGTCGCCCTGACCGCGCTCAAGAACTACGACAACTACACGCTCACTCACATGGTGAACGTGTCGATTCTGACCATGGGTCAGGCGCGCGCGCTCGGCATCGAAGGCGACCGCCTTCGCGAGTTCGGCCTGGCCGCGCTGATGCACGACATCGGCAAGGTCCGGACCCCTCTCGAGATCCTCAACAAGAAGGACGCGCTGACCGCGGCCGAATACGAAATCATGAAACGGCACACCATCGACGGCGCCGAGATCCTGCGCCGGACGCCCGACGTGCCGACGCTCGCGCCGATCGTCGCGTTCGAACATCACTTGCGTCTCGATGGCACCGGCTACCCGGCCGGAATCGCGCGCTCCGCGCTCAACGTCGGGACGATGTTGTGCAGCATCGCGGATGTGTACGACGCGATGCGGTGGCAGCGGCAATATCAGCAGGCGTTTCCAACCGATCGCATCCTCGCCGTCCTGAAGGGCAAGGACGGCCGGCAGTTCGACCAGCATCTCGTCCGCCGGTTCGTCCAGTTGATCGGCATCTATCCGGCCGGCAACGTCGTGCGGCTGAACACGGGCGAAATCGGCGTCGTGCTGCACGTGCACGCGCCCGATCCCTATCGCCCGCGCGTGCGCATCGTCGTCGACCCCAACGGCTACCGGCTCGACGAGCCGTACGATGTGAATCTCTGGGAGCAAACCGCGGATCCCGACCGGGCCACCACTGTCGTGGCGCCGATCGACTCCACCGACTACCACTTCGATCCGCTTGCTCTGATGTAAATCCCACAGTTCAGATTTCAGACGTCAGAGTTCAGACCTATTGCAGATTTCCAAGGCAGAATTGACTTGTTCTGCACATCTGCAATAAGTCTGAACGCTGACCTCTGAACTCTGAAATGACATCGTTCAACCAGCGCGTTCTGACTGTCGTGCGGCGCATCCCGCCGGGACGCGTGGCGACCTACGGCGACGTGGCGAAGCTGGCGGGTCGCCCGCGCGCCGCGCGCGCCGTGGGGAACATCATGCGCGACTGCCGTCTCGCGGACGTGCCGTGTCACCGCGTGATTGCCGCAGGCGGCCGCCTGGGCGGCTACGGCGGCAGCGAAGCGTTGAAACGGGCGCTGCTGGCGGCTGAGGGCGTCGTCGTCTCCGGATCGCGCGTGCGGGAGCTCGACAGAGTGAGCTGGAAACACCCGAAACCGCCGAGCCGACGATTACCACCAGGGACACAAACGGCACGACGGTAACGAGTTCATGGTTTTTCCGTGAACTGGACAGGCCATCTTCCTCGTATCTCTTAAACGTGACACCCGGGCAACGCATCCCAATCCCAGCCCCGTCTAAGGGAGTGGCGGTGACAGCGGAGGCTGCGGATGCCGAAATCGTTGCCAGAACCAAGGCTGGGGACGCCGACGCATTCGAGGCGCTCTACCGGCGGCATGCGGCCCGAATCTACACGCTGGCGTGCCGCATGGCCGGGTCGGCGGACGATGGCGAGGACCTGCTGCAGGAAATCTTCCTCCAGGTCTACCGGAAGCTGGGAAGCTTCAAGGGCGATGCGGCGCTGGGCACGTGGATGTACCGGTTGGCCGTCAACCACTGTCTGGACTATGTGCGGAGCCGCCGGGCGAAAATGAACAAGCTGACCGAGACCCTCGACGCCGCCACCTCCTTCGAGCCGCACGCGCCGCGCGAGACGCCCATCGCACGGCTCGACCTCGAGCGCGCCATCGAGCGGCTCCCGGACGGCTGCCGCGAGGCGTTCGTGCTCCACGACGTCGAAGGGTTCGATCACAAGGAAGTGGCGGGGTTGCTCGAGATCGCCGAGGGAACCTCGAAGTCGCAGGTGTTCAAGGCGCGCGCGAAGCTGCGCGGTTACCTGAAGAAGTAGTTACCTGAAGACGTACATGCATCCCAGCGAAGAAGCCCTCACCGACTACATCGACGGAGCGCTCGACACGCGCGAGCGGGGCGAGATCGACCGGCACCTGGAGTCGTGTGCGGCGTGCCGGCGTCTGGTGGACGATTCGCGCGAAATCAAGAGCGTGGCCGCGAGCCTGGATCTTCGCGAGCCGCCGATTCGATCGTGGATGCGTCTCGAACGGGCGATCAAACTCGAGGGCCGGCCGGCGGATGGCGCTGGTGCCGCCGCGGGAGCGGCCGCACGGTTCGCGTGGGCGCAGCCTCGCCGCCTTGCGTGGCTGGCCGCCGCCGCCGCGATCGTTGTCGCGACCGCAGTCGGGTTGAAATTCATGCCGGCCGGCGCACCGCAGCCAACTCCAGCGCCGGCAGTCGCCACCGCACCGGCCGACACGGCCACATCGGCCGTGACTGACGCGGCGGCTGCCAACGCCGCGGCGCAGACGGTCGAAGCCGAATTGCGGCAGGCCGAGGATCACTACGAGAAGGCGATCAAAGGACTCGAGCAGATCGCCAACGCGGAGCAGAGCGTGTTCGATCCGCGCACGGCCGCGACACTGCAGAAAAACCTCGCGGTGATCGATCTGGCCATCAACGAAAGCCGCGCGGCGCTACGCGTGGAACCAGCGAGCGAGCCGGCGCAGCAGAGCCTGCTCGAGAGCTTCAAGGCGAAGATGGCGCTGCTGCAGGACACCGTGGCGCTGATCAACGAGATGCGCAAGGGCAACGACGCGGGGGCGGCGCGCATCGTCTCCGGACTCAAACAAAAGGGCGACTGACAGGACCGACACATGCAGACCAGACTTCCGCTCGTCGTGACACTCACCCTGGTTGCGGCGCCGCTCGCCGCGCAGGATCCCTCCGATCGCGATCCGCGGATCGTCGTCCGGGAACAGGTGCGCGGCGTGATCCACGGTCAGGTCGAGGTTCGCCGCGCGGCGCGCGCCTATCAGGGACGCGATCGCGGGCCGGAGCAGACCGACCGGTTCTCGCGAAGAGTACGGCTCGGCCGTGACGGACGATTCACGATCCAGAACATCGCGGGCGACATCACCGTGGCGGTCGGATCGGGCGACGACGTGTCGATCGAAGCGGTGAAGCGGACGCGCGGCGACAGGTCGCAGCTTGCCAGCGTGCAGATTCTCGTGGACGAGCGCCCGGGGCGGGTGGAAGTGAGGACCGACCACACGGGCCGAAACGATCGCGTGGCCGTGGATTACACGGTGACCGTGCCGGCTTCGACCGGCGTTGAGGCGAAGTCCGTTTCAGGCAGCGTCAAGATCACGGGTGTGCAGGGCGTGGTGCGCGCGGAGACGATCAGCGGCGGCGTCACCACGGCGTCGACGCCGAAACTCGAGATCGCGAAGTCGGTGTCGGGCGACGTGGATCTGACCGATGCCACGGCGGATGCGGACTTGAACGCGTCGAGCGTGAGCGGCGCCATCCGGGCGCGCGGGCTCAAGGCGCGAACGCTCGAACTGGGAACCGTCAGCGGCGACGTGACGCTGTCCAACATTGCGTGCACGCGCCTCGGCGTGCGATCGGTCAGCGGCAGCGTCGAGTACTCGGGGACGCTGGCCAAGAGCGGCCGCTACGACATCAACTCGCATTCGGGCACGATTCGGCTCTCGCTGGCGACCGATGTCGGCTTCGAGCTGTCGGCCAACAGCTTCAGCGGAACCATCCGCTCCGAGCTCCCGATGACCCTCGGGCCGACGCCGGGGCGGTCCGATCGGCGGCGCCCCGGCCCTGGCCATTCGACGCACGCGGTGTTCGGCGACGGCAGCGCGACGCTCGTCATCCGTACCTTCAGCGGCGACATCGTCATCACCAAGCGATAACTGAGCAATTGCAGGACGGCCGAACCCCAGGATCGCAGGATTTCAATACACGCTGATCCTGCGATCCCGGAGCCTGCCGTTGATCCGCCTCGGCATCTGCCTTGCTCGGTGCGTCTGTATATAATTGGTTTCTTGTACCTCAGCCGTATATCGGGAGGCAGTATGAAGCGATTGGTTCTCGTGGGAACCCTCATCGGCGCCTTGACCGCGTCGGTTACGTTCGCGCAAGCCGCGAACCAGGCCGGCCACACAGCGCCCAAAGTTCAGCCGCCGACCGAGCCTTCGCCGTCGGCGCCCGCCGGCGACATGGCGCTCGGCAGCGTGAGCGTGCCCAAGGGCGTGAAGGCCGATGGCAAGGCGCTGCCGGCCGGCACCTACCAGCTCCGTCTCACAGCGCAGGCTGCGTCGCCCGATGCCAAGGGTCAGACGGCGACGCTCGAGCGCTGGGTGGAATTCGTGCAAGGTGGGCAGGTGAAGGGACGAGAAGTCGTCACCATCGTGCCGCGCGAGTCGATCGACAAAGTCCAGAAGGACTCGCCACCCCGCGCCAACGGTTCGAAGGTCGAGCTCCTGAAGGGCGGCGACTACTACCGCGTGTGGATCAACCGCGGCGGCAATCACTATCTGCTTCATCTGCCGGCGGCATAGGGTGCTGGGTTCTCGGGTGCTACGTGCTGGGTGCTAGAAACCGGCACGATAGCACCCTGGCACCGCGGCACCTTGGCACCCTAGCACCTCGCGCCCACCGTATAATTCCGCACCATGACGAAAATCTTCCGAGCCCTTGCGTGGCTCGCGATCCTGGTGTCGCCGCTGATCGTTCTCGCGCAGCGGCCTGCCAATGCCCCGGCAACCGCACCGTCAGGAAATGCGCCCGACACGGTCCTGCTCGAAGAGCTGACGTGGGCCGAGGTCCGCGATCTGATCAAGGCGGGCACGACGACGATCATCGTCGGCACGGCGGGGACCGAGCAGAAGGGCCCGCACATGGTGGACGGCGAGCACAAGTTCGTCATGGAGTACGCCGGGGAGAAAATCGCGCGCGCGATCGGCAAGACGCTGCTCGCGCCAGTGGTCACCTACGTGCCCGAGGGCAGCTGGGAAAACCCGGGCGGACACATGGCCAAGCCCGGCACGATCACGCTCCCTGAAGATCGGTTCGTCGAGTTGCTGGTGAACGCCGGCCGCAGTCTGAAGGGCGGCGGATTCAAAACGGTTCTGTTCATCGGCGAGTCGGGCGGAAACCGGGGCGGCATGCGCGCCGCGGCCGGGAAGCTCACCGACTTGTGGAAAGGGACGGACGCGCGCGCGTTCTGGATCGACGACTACTACACCAAGGGACACGCCGACCAGAACAAGTGGATCACCGCGAACGTCGGCATCCCCGCCGATCAGATCGGCAACCACGCGAACATTCTCGACACCTCCGAGCTCCTGTTCGTGAACGCGAAGCACATTCGCAGGACGCGGCTCACGGGCAACGATTACGAGAACAACGGTGTGAGCGGCAACAACCAGGGAAAGTCGACGCCCGAAATCGGCAAAGCGCTGCTCCAAATCAAGATCGACAACGCCGTCGCGCAGATCAAGGGCCTCATGTCGGGAACGATCACGCGCCAGCAGTCCGAAACGCCGGGCGATGCCGACGGCGGCGGGCGCGGTGGGCGCGGCCGCGGCCGGGGTCAGGCGGCCGCCGCCAACGACGCACCGCGAACGGTCCAGGCCACGATGATCACGGCGCCACCCTCGAAGACGCCAACGCAGGCGCCCGACACCGTCTTCATCGACGAGTTGACGTGGGAAGAAACGCGCGATGCGTTGAAGGCCGGCAAGACCACGGTCATCATCCCCACCGGCGGAACCGAGAAGAACGGCTACCACATGGTTCTCGGCAAGCACAACTACGTCGTCACTCACGCCGCCAACCTGATGGCGCGGCGTCTCAAGAACGCGCTGGTGGCACCAACGATTCAATACGTGCCCGAAGGCGACCCCGACACCTCGGTCCCCGGCGAGATCTCGCTGCCCTCGCCTGCGTACGACATGCTGCTCGATGCCGCCGCTCGGAGCCTCAAGGCGCACGGGTTCACCGACATCCTGTTCATCGGCGACAGCGGCGGCAATCAGGCGGGCATGACCGCAGTGGCGAACAAGCTGAACGAGGAGTGGAAGGACTCGGGCACGAGAGTGTTCGCGCTCACCGATTACTACAACCAGGGACGCATCTACTATCGCGCCTGGTTGCAGGCAGCCTACGGCTACGACGATGCGACGGTCGGCAGCCATGCCGGCATCTCCGACACGTCGCAGATGCTGTTCGTCCGGCCGTCAGGCATTCGGAAGGATCAAATCAAGCCGTGGGGCGGCCCGCAGGATTCCGGCGTGTCGGGCGATCCGATGAAAGCGGCGGCGGAAATCGGGAAGATGGGAATCGAGTTCAAGGTGAACGCCGGGATCGACCAGTACAAACAGATCAAGAGTCCGCCGCAACGCGGCCGTCGCGGCGGGCAGTAGGCGCTGGCAAGGCAGAAGTACGAGGTCAGAAGACAGCCTACGTCATCGCCGCTTGCGCTTGTGCCGCTCGGTCTGTGGGCGCGGCGGACTTCTCGTCGGTTGCGGCCCTTCCGGTTGCGGCCCTTCCGCTTCCGGCTTCCGCGCCTCCTTCGGCGACTCTCCGCTGTAGAAGTGCGGCTGCAGGTCACTCTCGGGAATGAACATGCAGGCATGTCGATAAATGGCCTGCAACGTTCCAACAGCGAGAGCTGAATGCAGGGGAATCGTGAGGGTCTGCCGTTCGCCGGACGGCAGTGTTCGCCGCATCTTGCAATGGCTACCGCGTGTGGCAACGACTTCGAACCCAAATCGGACCAAGGCCGCGGCGACGTCGCGACCCGACAATTGTCTAAGCCGCAGTGACATCCGCGGGCAATTCGTACGAAACGTGGATGCGTTTCAGATCTGCCAGACCCAACGCCGTGAGGTCCTCCCCTTCGAGATGCAGCGCGATCGCCTCCATCATGTTCGCCAGGGCTGCGTCGATTGTTCTGCCCTGGGTCACCACAGCGATCTCGTGACAGTCCACGACATACACACTGCCATCCTTGGTAACGACGGCGTGTATCGTGTCTCGCTGTGGCGGCGTGGCGTGCTGCCGAGATTGAGGCGCCCTCGCAGGCCGGCTGGCAGGAACGCGATGCTGCGGCAGCAGTTCATACCGGCCGCGACCGGTCTTTCGAAAGTACTCGAGCCGGCTCTGATGGTGCGGACGCGCGTTGACACAACATCGGCTCGTCACGTGCGTCCGAACCGTTTGTGCGTTCAGATGCGGCAGCGCCCGCACAATCTCGTCCGGTGTGAACGTGGGATCCGGACGCGCGACGCAGATTCGTTGGGCAGCCTCGAGAATCTCATGATGTGCGGACATCTCACCCCCGAGGCCGATATTACAATGATTGTCAATCTATATCAATGATAATCATATTCGGGTTGACGAGGGCCCCGGCGCGGCGGCTAACGCTGGACGAACACCGGCTGGCACCAGGCCATCCGGCCGTTGCTCTCGAGCACGCGCGCGCGCACGTAGCCCTCGTCGCCGCGGATGTCGTACGCCGCCGCCGACTCGATGCTCTCCCGCAGCAGCCGGCCGTTCCGGCCGATGAACTGGATCCGGTACTTCGACGACGGCCTCGCCTTCACCGCGACCTGTACCTGCTTCGCGCTCGCGTGATACTCGGACAGCTCGACGCCGGTTGACGAGTAGAACTCCCCGCGTTCGAGGGCGTCGAGCAGCGCGCGCGTGTCGAGGCGCGGCGCGCGCACCATCACCCAGCCCTGGCCCGGTCGCGGCACGTCGGGGTTCCACGGATCCTTGAACACATGCGCGTCATCCACGGCGAGACCGTACTGCACGACGCCGTTCGACAGCATCGCGTCCCAGACCTCCTCCATGCCGGGGACGCCGCCACCGCCGGCGTTGTTGACGAGCGGGTGCCCGTTGAAGATCTCGAAGAGCCGATTGTTCCGCACCTGCTGGAGTTCCTCGCGAGTGATCGCCCAGCCGAAGTTCGGGTGATTGATGTGCGAAATCCCTTTGGCCTGACGAATCGCGTCGACGTTGCGCTGCAGCACGTCGACGACTGACGTGCCGCCCTGCGGCGACACGCGGGCGCTGACGTCGAGCCCGTTGATGTGCAGCGGCTTCCCGCCGAACGGATCGGTGACCTCCTCGCCCTTGATGACCAGGAACTGATCGTCGGCGCCGTGCAGCGCGTTCACGCCGTCGACCGACGTCAGCACGTTGTGATCGGTCAGGACGAGAAACTGGTACCCATGCTCGCGGTACCACTTGACGACATCGTCTGGCGTCGAGTCGCCGTCGCTGTTGATCGTGTGGGTGTGGGTGTTGCCCTTGTACCAACGTCCGGCGCCTGGCGTCGGAGCCGGTTGTGCCGATTGCGGTACTGCAGCCGTCGCGCCCGCGAGTATCAGAAGGCACAACACCACGACGCGAGACATGATCAGACGGCCATCACGTCGAATTGCTCGTGGTGGAGCTGGACGTCGGACTTGATCGTGACGTCCTTCCCCAACGTCTGCCGCAGGTCGCGGACGACCGCGCTCTCCTCTTCCTTCAACGCCCGCGCGATGTCGGGGTTCACCCGCAGCAGCAGGCGGTGGCCGTTCAAGTCGGCGCCGATCTTCCGGACCTCGCTCAGAATCTCGTAGCAGATCGTCGAGCTCGACTTGATCACGCCGCTGCCGGAACAGTACGGGCACGGCTCGGTCATGACCCGCTCGAGGCTCTGCTTCACCCGCTTGCGCGTGATGATGATCAGCCCGAAATCCGACACCTGCAGCGCCTTGGACGGCGAGCGATCCTTCTTCAATTCCAGCTCGACCGCCTGGAGGACCTTCTGGCGGTTCTTTTTCTCCTCCATGTCGATGAGGTCGAGCACGATGATGCCGCCCAGATCGCGCAGCCGCACCTGCCGTACGATTTCCTTCGCCGCTTCGAGGTTCGTCTTGACGATCGTGTCCTCGAGGCGGCCGGACGATTTCTTGCCGACGTAGCGGCCGGTGTTCACGTCGATCGCGACGAGCGCTTCGGTCTGGTTGATGACGATCGATCCACCAGACTTCAACCACACTTTGCTCTTGAGGGCTTTGTCGATCTCGGCCTGGACGCCGTACTCGTCGAAGATGGGAAACGCCTTGGTGTACAGCTTCACCTTCGACGCCAGGTTCGGCATGATGTGCTCGACGAGCTCGAGCACGCGCTGGTGTTCATGCGCGTTGTCGATGCGGATCGCCTGGAACTCTTCGGTCAGCAGGTCCCGCAGCAGCTTGCTGACCAGGCTCGCTTCGCGGTAGACGACGGCCGGCGCTCTCTGCGACTCGGTCTTCTGGCGGATCTCAGTCCAAATGGTGTGAAACGCTTCGAGGTCCTTGACGATGTCTTCCTTGGGCCGGCTCGAGGCGGCCGTGCGGATGATGACGCCGCCGGTAAAGCCGCGGCTCTCGCGGAACTCACGAACGATGCCTCGCAGCCGCCCGCGCTCCTCGCGCGACTCGATCTTGCGCGACACGCCCACGTGATCCACGGTCGGCATGAACACCAGAAACCGCCCGGCCATCGTGACGTGCGAGGTGAGGCGCGCGCCCTTGGTCCCGAGCGGCTCCTTGACGACCTGGACCAGGATCTCCTGGCCCTCCTTCAGCAGCTCTTCGATCTTCGGCGGCGGTTTGTCACGGTCGCGATCGCGGCCGTTGCCACCCTCTTCATCGCCGGATTCGAGCTTGTCGAACTCCTCCATCGTGTCCACGACGTCCGTGACGTAGAGGAAGCCGTCGCGCTCGAGCCCGAGATCGATGAAGGAAGACTGCATGCCGGGGAGGACTTTGGAGACCCGGCCTTTGTAGACGTTGCCGACGACGCCGCGCTGCCGTTCGCGCTCGACGAAGACTTCCGCGACCAGGTCGTCCTCGAGGATGGCCACCATGGTCTCGTGGCCGTTCGAGGAGACAATCATCTCCTTCTGCATTCACGAACTCCTGTAGTGTCCGGCTTGACCCGGACCTGACGTCCGCCGAAGGCGGACACTACCTTCAATTCGTGAATCTGCGCATGCGGACGTTGAGCACCAGCCCGAAGCCGGCGAGCGTCGCAATCATCGACGACCCGCCGTAACTCATGAGCGGAAGCGTCAGCCCCTTGACGGGCGCCAGCCCGGCCGACATGGTGACGTTGTAAATCACCTGGAAGGTAAAGCTGGCGAGCACGCCGAGCACGAGGTACGAGCCGAGCCGGTCCTTGGCCAGCGTCGCCGCCTCGATCGCGCGCAGAATCACGAACAGATACAGGCCGAGCGCCACCAGGACGCCGGCAAACCCCTGCTCCTCGGCCAACACCGAGAAGATGAAATCATTGTGGGCGACGGGCAGGAACCGGAGCTGGCCCTGCGTGCCCTGCTTGAATCCTTTGCCCGACAGTCCGCCAGATCCGACGGTGATGCGCGCCTGAATCTGCTGGTAGCCGGCGCCCCTCGCATCCTGCGAGGGATCGAGAAACGTCGAAATCCGGGATTTCTGATAGTCCTTGAGCGCAACCTTCCACGCGATGGGCGCCAACAGCACGGCGCACACACAGAGAATGCCGAGCACGCGCATGCGCATGCCCGCGAGATAGGCAATGGCGAGGAAAACCGGGAGCAGCGTGATGGCGGTGCCGAGATCCGGTTCCTTCGCGATGAGCGCGACCGGGATGAGCGTCAGGCCGCCGCCAATCGCGAGCTCCGCCGGGCCCGGCGCGCCACGCTGCTCCCCGAAGAATTTCGCCAGCACCAGCGCGACGCCGACTTTGGCGAACTCGGACGGCTGCAGGTTGACGAAGCCGAACTGAATCCAGCGGCGTGCGCCCATCTGAGCGTTGCCGAAGAACAGGACGTAGACGAGCAGGCCGCACAGCGCGAAGTAGACCAAGTGCGACTTGTCGCTAAGCGTACGGTAGTCGAGCGTCAGCGTGACCAGCATCACGCCGAGTCCGAGCGCGATGGCGTAGAGCTGCGTGACGTAGAGGTGCGAGGTCCCGCGCGTCGGGTCCGAGGTGGTGCTGTTGATCATGATGACGCCGAGCGCGCACAGCGCCAGTACCGCCGTCAGCAGCAACCAGTCGATGTGAAAGTACAGCCGTCGTTCGAACATCTATGGCTTCAAGTTCGGCGTGAACTCCGGCTTGGGCGGCAGCGGCCGTCCCTCTTGCTTCGCAAAGAAGGTGTCGAGAACGTGGTGCGCGATGAGCGCGGCGTTCGACCCATGCACGGCGTGCTCGAGGAGCACGACGCCGGCAATCTCGGGCGCGTCGCGCGGAGCGAAGAACACGAACCAGCCGTTGTCGCGCAGGTCCTTGTCGGTCTTTCCGGCCCGCTCCTTGCCCTGGTTGGAGATCACTTGCGCCGTGCCGGTCTTGCCCGACACGTCGTAGCCCTTGAGCTGGGCGTTGCGCCCGGTTCCAGCCCCGTTGACTACGAGGAACAGGCCATCGCGAATGGCCTGCACCTTCACGGGATCCAGGGCGGAACTCGATCTCGGCTGCGGCGTCTCCACCGGCTTCCAGCCGCTGCCATCGTCAACCGCTTTGAGCAGGTGCGGTGTCACGCGCGTGCCGCCGTTGGCCAGCGTCGCCGCGTACACCGCCATCGAGACCGGGGTCACAAACACGGAACCTTGCCCGATCGACACCGACACAGTTTCTCCGGCGTACCACTTCTCCTTGAACCGCGCCTGCTTCCATGCCGGCGACGGCACAAGCCCCTGCACCTCATTCGGCAGGTCGATGCCGCTCTTCACGCCAAGGCCAAGGAATGTCGCCCACTTGTGGATTTTGTCGATGCCGGTCATGTTGCCAACGGTATAGAAGTACACATTGCACGACTGTTCGATGGCGTGTCGCAGGTCGATCGTGCCGTGTCCGCCCTTCTTCCAGCACTTGAACGGACGCCCGTAGAAATTGGCACCCCCGACGCAGTGGACTCTGAAATCGGGCGTGATGATCCCTTCCTGGAGCGCCGCCGTCGCCACGGCCATCTTGAAGGTCGACCCCGCCGAATACCGTCCCTGTATCGCGCGATCGTTCAGCGGCAGATCGGCGTCGCCCATCAGCGCCGCCCACGTCGCGCGATCGAGACCGCCCGCGAACGCGTTCGGATCGTAGGCCGGGCGACTCGTGATTCCGAGGACGCCGCCGCTGGCCGGATCGAGCACGACCGCCGCCCCATTGAACCCGAGCTGATCGAACCCGTCCTCGATCGCCTGCTGCACGTCGGAGTCGATGGTCAGTTGCAGGCGCTTGCCTTCGACCGGCTGATCCTCGTCGAGCTTGCGGATCTCGCGGCCGACGCTGTTGACGACGACTTTTCGCTCGCCGTCCTCCCCCATCAGCATCGCGTTGTAGACCTTCTCGATCCCCGACTGTCCGACGATGTCGCCGCTCTTCAGACCCTCCCGGTCGTTGACCTGCGCGTCGCTGACCTCGCCGACGTAGCCGAACAGGTGCGCCGCCATGGATTCGGGATACTGGCGCGTCGGCACCTGCTCGATCCTGATCTCCGGCAACTCCAGCCGGCGCGCCATCACGGCGGCCACCTGCGCCGGCGTCGCATCCTGCACGATCGGAACGGGACGGTACGACGGTTCGCGCTTGTGGCGGTCGACAATGGCGCGCACGCCGGATTCCTCAATGCCCAGCGCGGCCGACACGATACGAATCGCCCGGTTCATGTCCTGCGAATGCTCGCGGACAATCGACACGCTGAACGAGCGGCGGTTCACGACGAGCGCCTTTAAATCGCGATCGAACACGACGCCGCGGGGTGCCCGCAGCGCCAGCGTGCGCTGGTGATTGTTCTCCGCCATCTCCTGGAACTTCTGGTGCTGCACGACCTGCATCACCCAGAAGCTCACCGCGAGCACGGCAAACATCAGGCACACGAGGTACTGCAGAATCGAGAGGCGAATCGTCAGAGCCCGGCGTTGTTCGACACTCATGGCTATTACCCGTTACCGCCGCGGACGGCGGCGCGCCGCGCGCCGGCTCTCGACCGCGCCCGGCAGCAGCTCGACCACTTGAAAGATCACGACACCCACCACGGCATTCACCAGCGCCTGCTCTGCAACGGCGGCATACGCCGTGCCAAAGCGACGCAGGTCCAGGAGCACGTACAACCCCAAAAAGACGGCCTGATGCACGACGGTTGCGAGAAAGAAGACCACGAACCGCGGCACCGACTGCACAACGATGAACTGCGTACCGACAATCCCTGTCACGAAACCGACCAGTGTTTTCGCCAATCCCCCGATGCCGGTGATGCCGCCGCTGATCAGGGCGTCCTGCGCCAGCCCTCCCAATGTTCCCGCGAACAGCCCGGCCGTCGGTCCTGATGTGAGCGCGACATAGACCACCGCGACCAGCACCAAATCGACGGCGACCGCGCCGCGCGTCGCGTACCACGCCAGTGTCGTCTGCAGAGCAACCGCCGCCGCGACCGCCAGGATGATCCCGGCGGCCTTCACCCGCCCGCCCCGCCTGCCAGCTCTCGCGCAGGCGCCGGCGTCAGCACGACCAGCACGTCCTCGAGCGCTGAAAAATCCACGGCCGGCCGGATGAGGATGCGGCGATACGCCGGCCCACTCTTCTCGATCGATTCTACTCGGCCGATCACGAACCCCTTGGGATAGATCCCGTCGATCCCTGCCGACACGACGACATCTCCGACGATGACGTCCGAAATATCCGACACGTACTCCATGTGCAGCCGATTCTCGCCGTCGCCGACCACCACCCCCTGCGCGCGCGTCCGCTCGACGAGCGCGCCGGCCGCCGCGTTGCGATCGACCAGCAGCTGCACTTTCGCGGACCGTCCGCCCGGCATGACGATCCGTCCGACGATGCCGGCCGGCGCGACCACGGCCATGTCGGCCGTGAGACCATCGCGCGAGCCTTTGTCGATCGTCACCGTCCGAAACCCCGGAACCGCGGCGCCGCCGATGATTTGCGCCGCGGCCGTCGTCAGCGGCATGGCCTTGCGCAGCTCGAGGAGTTCCGCCAGCCCGCGCGCCCGATCCGCCTGCGCGCGTTGTTCCTGCACCTGAATCTCGGCGGCGGCAAGACGCCGCTTCAGCTCGTCGTTCTCTTCCTTCGTATGCCGCAGGACGACGTATCCGTTCCAGGTCTGGCCGACGCCGGAGACGATCGAGGAGACCCCGCGCTGGAGTTCCGACAGCACGCCGAACGCAAAGCCCTCGAGCACGGGCACGCCGCTGCGCGAGCTCACCTGCGTGGAAATGAGCAGGATGTGGCCCAGCATCACCACGAGGAACAGGTACCCGGAGCGTTGCCGGAACTCGATGAGCGCCATCAATCGATTGAAATCTTCCGCAACAAATTGAAGTCCGACAGCATCTTTCCCGCGCCGAGCACGACCGACGAGAGCGGATCCTCGGCCATGGCGAGCGGCAGCCCGGTTTCTTCGCGCAGCCGCTTGTCGAGGTTCTTCAACATCGATCCGCCGCCGGTCAGGACGATGCCGCGGTCGACGATATCGGCCGACAGTTCGGGCGGCGTCCGCTCGAGCGCGACGCGGACCGCGTCCACGATCACATTGACGGTTTCCGCGAGCGCCTCCCGGATTTCCTCGTCCGTGATGGTGATCGTCTTCGGCACGCCTTCAATCAAATGCCGGCCCTTGATCTCCATCGTCAACTGATCCTCGAGCGGGAACGCGGATCCGATCTCGATCTTGATCGCCTCCGCGGTGCGCTCGCCGATCAGCAGGTTGTACTGCTTCTTGATGTATTGAATGATGGCTTCGTCCATCTCGTTGCCGGCGACGCGGACCGCCTTGCTGTAGACGATGCCGGCGAGCGAGATGACGGCGATGTCGGTAGTGCCGCCGCCGATGTCCACGATCATGTTGCCGGACGGCTCGGTGATCGGCATGCCGGCGCCGATGGCGGCGGCCATCGCTTCCTCGACGAGGTGCACTTCGCTGGCCTTGGCCCGGTAGGCGCTGTCCTTCACCGCCCGCTTCTCGACCTGCGTGATCTCCGACGGCACGCCGATCACGATGCGAGGGCGCACCCAGACGTTGCGGTTGTGCGCCTTCTTGATGAAGTAGGTGAGCATCTTCTCGGTCACTTCGAAGTCGGCGATGACGCCGTCCTTCATCGGCTTGATGGCGACGATGTTGCCGGGCGTTCGGCCCAGCATGTCCTTCGCGTCCTTGCCGACCGCTTCGACGCGGCCGTTGACCTTGTTGATGGCGACGATCGACGGCTCGTTGACCACGATGCCTTTGCCGCGCGCGTAGACGCAGGTGTTGGCCGTGCCCAGATCGATCGCCAGATCGCTCGAAAACAACGAGAGCATCGAACGAATGCTCAACGATAGACTCCTGACATTCCTGACATTTCAGATTTTCAGAGTTCAGATTTCAAGACTGATTCGAGAGCTGTCGAATTGTGCGGCTGTCACGCGTCAGCTCGCCGCGTCGCGGCCCTGATCCCGTTCTTTCCGGCGTCCTTCACCTGATACATGGCGGTATCAGCAGCCTGCAACAGCGCCTCCGCGGACGTCGCCACGTCGGGCAGCGTCGCCGCGCCGACCGACACGGTGAGGCGGCAGTCGAGGCCGTCCGCAACCAGGAACCGATGCGCGGCAATCCGTTCGCGGATGCGCGATCCGACGGCGAGCGCGCCGGCGCTGCCTGTGTCGGGCAACACCACCGCGAACTCGTCGCCGCCGAATCGCGCGACGACGTCGGTTTCGCGCGCGCTCCCGCGGATGACCGTGGCGGCCTCGACCAGGGCCCGGCTGCCGAACAGATGCCCGTGCGTGTCGTTGATCCCCTTGAACCCGTCCAAATCGACGAACAACAGTGACAACGGCCGATTGCTCCGCGACGTCCGCTTGGCTTCGCGGCGCAGCGCCTGATTCAGATAGCGGGAGTTGTACAGATCCGTGAGCTCGTCGGTTACCGACAATGCTTCGGCGCGCCTCAATTGCAGCGCGTTGTCCAGTGCGACAGCGGCTGGCTCGAGCAACCGGCGCACCCCCGTGAGCAGCGCCGAGGCAAGCCGCGGCGGGCGCGTTGACGGCGCCTCGTCCAGGCCCACGAGTGCACCGACGCAGCGGCCCCGGCCCGTTAGCGCGAATGCCAGGCCTGCGCCTGGATACGGAGCCTGCACCCGCTGATCGAGCGCGACCGCCGGCGTCGCGAAGTCTTCTCCGGTCCGGATGACCCATGCGGCCGTCGCGTCGACCGCTTGCGTCATTTCAGCCGTCACGCCTCGTTCCGCGAGCACCGCGACCGGTCGTGAGAGATCGGCCGATACGACCGCCCATGCGGGCACGGGTAGCCAGGTCGCGGCGCGCTCCACGATCGCTTCGGCCACCCTGGCAGGATCGAGCGACGCGTGGACCGCGCCGACGATCTCCGCGAACGCCTCGGGCCGCTCGACGCGCCGAAGGAGCGCGCGCGGAAACGCGCGCAGCCTCGCCGCAAGATCGACGTCGGGTCTGGTCGTTGCGGTTGCGCGGGGGCGACGCAGCTTCGATCCGCGTCTCCGTGCGGGATTGACGGCGCGATAAACGGCGGCCGGCATTCGAGCGGTGCGACTGACTGAGGGCATCTCCTCTAAGTGCTTCAGTACCAGGCAAATATACCACACGCCCGCCGGTAACTGCTTGCCACACTGGAACTTCATGGCATACGATCGCCATAAGGGAATAACTCAGATGACCATGCTGGACCGGATGCGCCGGCACAAGAACTGGCTCAAGTGGAGCCTGGGGCTTGTCTGCCTGGCGTTCGTAATCTTCTACATCCCCGACTTCCTGAGCACCAGCGCGACCGGCGACGCCCCCGGCCTTGGCGACACGATTGCGAAAGTGGAGGGCCAGGGCATTACCGCCGGTGAATATCGCCGGACCTACGACGCCCAGCTGCAGGCGTACCGATCCGCGTACGGCGCCAACATGAACGAGCAATTGCTCAAGCAGCTCGGGATCGATCAGCAGATCCTCCAGCAGATGGTGGACGAGCGCGCGGCGCTGGCCGAGGCCGATCGCCTGGGGATCGAGGCCAACGACGAGGAAATCCGCCAGCGGATCATGTCGTTTCCCGCGTTCCAGGAAAACGGCTCGTTCATCGGCGATCAGCGCTATCAGCAGCTGCTGCGCATGCAGCGGATGACCGCGCCCGAGTTCGAGTCCAACATGCGCCGGCAGCTGATCATCGAAAAGCTGCGCGCGTCGGTCACCGACTGGCTCGCCGTGCCCGACACCGAGCTGGAACAGGAGTATCGGCGGCGCAACACCAAGGTGAAGCTCGCCGTCGTGAGCATCACGGCCGACACCTTCCGGTCGCAGGTGACGACAACCGACGACGAGGTCGCGAGCTACTTCAGCGCGCACGCCAACGACTTCAAGATTCCCGAGAAGCGCAAAATCAAGTACGTGCTCGTGGACATCGAGGCGATCCGTTCAAAAACAGTCGTCCCCTCCGCGGACATCGAGCGTGCCTACAACAGCAGCATCGAACAGTATTCGACGCCCGAGCAGGTGCGAGCCAGCCACATCCTGCTCAAGACCGAAGGCAAGGACGATGCGGCCGTGAAAGCCACGGCCGAAGACGTGCTCAAGCAGGCCAAGAGCGGCGCCGACTTCGCGGCGCTCGCGAAGAAGTATTCCGAGGACGAGTCGAACGCGAAGAACGGCGGCGATCTCGACTACTTCGGCAAGGGCAAGATGGTGCCGGAGTTCGATCAGGTCGCGTTCGCCCTCGAACCGGGGCAGATGAGCGATCTCGTGAAAACCCAGTACGGCTACCACGTGATTAAGCTCGTCGACAAGAAACCGGGGACCACCCGGCCGCTCGCCGAGGTGCGGCAACAGCTCAACGATCAGCTGGCGTACCGAGCGGGCGCAGGCGCAGGCGGCGGACCAGGCGGAGAGCCTCAGCAAGCAGATCAGCAAGCCCGCCGATCTGGACAAAGTCGCAAAAGCGCAGGGACTCGTTGTTCAGGAATCCGGCTTGTTCGCGCGCGACGAACCGATTCTCGGCCTCGGCCCGGCGCCCGAAGCCGCCAGCCGCGCGTTCGAGATGAAAGAGGGCGAAGTCGCCGGCCCGCTGCGCGCGTCGCGGGGGTTCGTGTTCGAAACGTTCGTGGCGAAACAGGACCCCTACGTGCCGAAGATCGAGGAAGTCAAGGATCGCGTGCGCGAGGAAGTCGTCAAGCAGAAGGCGCGCGATCTGAGCAAGCAGAAGGCCGCGGAGATTGCCGCGAAGCTGAAGACGGCGCCCGACTTCGAGAAAGCCGCCAAGGCGGCCGGTGTCGAGGCCAAGACAACCGACCTCATCCCGCGCGACTCACCGATCCCGGACATCGGGCAGGCACCGGCCGTGGACGCGGTCGCGTTTGCCCTGCCCGTCGGCTCGGTGAGCGACCCGGTGGCGACCGACACCGCGACGGCCGTGATCAAGGTGCTCGAAAAGCAGGAAGTCTCGGCCGACGAGTGGAAGAACAACAAGGACCGCTTCCGCGAAGAACTGCTGGCCGATCGGCGCAACCGCTTCTTCAGCGCCTACATGGCGAAGGCGAAGCAGAAGATGAAGATTGAAGTGAACCGGGAAGCTCTGCAGCGCGCGGTAGGCTAAGAAAGCAGCCACGAAGACACGAAAACACGAAGAAGACTAGTTTTTCTTTTCGTGTCTTCGTGTCTTCGTGGTTGCATTTTCTCACCGCAGGAACGTGAAAGGCATCAGCGCGAGCACCTCGCCTCTCCGGAACAACGACAGCGGCCCTCGCATCGTCCGCAGCACGTCGAGCTCCCCTTTCGACAGGTTCGCGTTGAGCCACTGACTGAAGGCGATCGACTCGGCGCCCGTGCCGGAGAGCTGTTCGGTCACGAGCTCGTAGAAACTCTTCCGCGGTGGGTAGACGACAATCTCGACGTCGCTCTCGGCGGGGATCTTCGCGCGCTGTTTCGCGAGCGCGACGGCGCGATCGAGGCCGCCCAGCTCGTCGACCAGCTTGTTCTGCTTGGCCTGCCGGCCAGTCCACACGCGGCCCTGCGCCAGGGCATCGATCTTCTCGGGCGTCGAGTGCCGTGACGCGGCGACCTTCTCCACGAAATCGTCGTAGAAGGATTGGAGCTGCTCCTGCGAGCTTCTTCACTTCCTCCGGGTTGTAGGGGCGCGCCGGCGAATTGATTTCGGCGTGCCGCCCGATGCTCGTGGACTCGATGCGCGCGCCGAGCTTTTCGTACACGCCGCCGGTGACGATCTTGCCGCCGAAGATGCCGATCGACCCGGTGAGCGTCGACGGCTGCGCCACGATGACGTGCGCCGGCATCGCGATGTAGTAGCCGCCCGAGGCGGCGAGGTCGGACATCGACGCGACCAGCGGGCGATCCGCGCGTTCGTTCCTGGCAATCGTCAGCTCGCGCCAGATGGCGTCGGACGCCGACGCCGATCCGCCGGGGCTGTCGATGCGCAGCACGATCGCGCGCACCGAGCTGTCGCGCGCGCCTGCCGGATGTACTCGATCAGCGTGTCGGAGCCGACCACCGCGCCGTTCAACGGATCGTAGCCGCTCCGGCCGCCGACGATCGCGCCGGTCGCGTAGATGACGGCGATCCGCGGGCCGCGATTCAGCCCGAGCGACGCGGCGCTCACCTGCGCGTAGTCGTCGCCATCGACGCGGTCGCGCGTGCTGCCGGCGCGCAGCTTCTCGTCCACCTGATCTTCGTACGCCACATCGTCGACCAGGCCGGCGCGCAGCGCGTCTTCCGGCAGGAACGGACCCTCGTCGATCAGCGCTGCGGACGTCGGCTTCGTTCTTCTTCCGGCCGTCGGCGATGCCGCGCACGATCTGTTCGTAGAGATCGCGGTTGAGCGACTCGTCCATCTCCTTGTGCGCCGCGGTGAAGCCCTTCTCCGTGAAGGTGTTCACGGCGGTCTTGTACTGGCCGATGTGGTGCAGGTCCGGGTACGCGCCGATCTTGTCGAGCGTGCCGCGCAGGAAGAGCTCGTAGGTGGCGACACCCGTCAGATCGAGGGCCGCCGACGGCATCAGGAAGACCTTGTCGGCCGCCGTCGCCAGGTAGTACTCGCGGTCGCCGCCGTAGTCGAGGTACGCGTACACCGGCTTACCTGACTTCTTGAACTCGAGCACCGCGTCGCGAATCTCCTGCACCTTGGCCCAGAAGGGCGACTCGAAGCCGGTCGGCTTCAGCAGCACGCCGCGCACCCGGTTGTCGACCTTCGCCTTGCGCAGGTTGTCGACGATCGCGCGGACGGTGGGACTGCGCACGCCGCGGATGTAGCCGACGACGTCGCCGGGCGCGACTTCGGTGAGGTCGCCGCCGACGCGCAGGACGAGCGTGGCGTTGGACGGCACCGACGGCTCGCGGCCGAACACGAGATACAGCGTCACGAAGCCGAGGATGGAGACGAAGAACGCGACGCCGAGCAGCGTAAAGAGAATCGCGATACCGCGACGAGCCATGGCCATCACCTACCTACCACGAGAGTATAGCCGTGGGCGTAACGCCCCTCGCGAAATCTGCGTACCGCGACCTCGTCAAGCTGGCGGAATCTGCGAGCTTTTCGGCGGTGCGCATGTGGCGACGCCGGCGTTCTGGAGCAATTCCGTCGGTCGAGCTCTGGCATCGTCATCGCATCGGCGACGATGCTATGATTCGCGTCCCGCAAAAGCGTATGACAGTCGCCCAGCTTCGGAAACACATGGACAGTCGGTTTACCCGGATGAATCGACGGATGAACCGCCGGTTCACCCAGGTCGACGCGCGGTTCGATTCAATGAGCGCGGCACAGACAGCTCAATTCACCGAAGTGAACCGGCGGCTCGATTCGCTAGGCGAGAAACTGGACGCGATTCATCGCGGGATCGATGGCCGGGTCAGGAATCTCGAGATGGCGGCGGAAGTGTATGAAAAACAGCTCGACGACCTCGACCGCGCGGCGCGTAGTTGATTACTGCGGCGAACCGCTGCGTGAGCCGCGCCGGCGCAAGCGAGACGCGCGTTTGTGGGATTGGATCCTGTCCGTGTACACCACGAACCCGTCTCTCCGCGAGCGGTGGCCTGGAATGCGCGCAGTACCAGGATCCAGGAGGCCTATACGCTCCGCGAAGCGGCCATGGCGCGTCTCGAAGCCTGTGATCCTGATCTGTTCCGCGCCGTGTCGTGGGTGCAAGCGAAGGACACGATGGAGCGGACGACGCAGATGGAAGAGTCGTATGCGACGTGGCGAACCGGGGCATTGCGGCGCACCAAGCCGCTCAGCCGCGTGCGCGAGGAGTTCCGGCCACCTGGCCCGGAACCCAATCTTGGTGCGGTATACTGGAGATTCCTGCGCGCAACATCTTTCCTCACTGCGGAAGTGGCGGAACGGCAGACGCGCTAGCCTCAGGAGCTAGTCCGGGCAACCGGGTGGAGGTTCAAATCCTCTCTTCCGCACCATTCGACTCGCCACTCAGCTCGCCTCGGCGAGCCGATAGGCTCGCTCATGGCAGGCCATCCCACGCGTCGAATGCCCTGAGCGAGCGAAGCGAGTCGAAGGGCTTCGGCGACATACAATCTCCTTCCACATTTGACCCTCGACGGCGCCGTTCCTCCTATCATCGTCATCGCCATAGGCATCCTGCTGACGGGCTTCCGCCGGATCAGCGGACGCCGATCCAGCTTCCAAGCGGACACCGGCATCGTCGTCGCCATCGTCGCGGCCGGGCTGCTGCTCGAGCTCGCAATGGGACGGACGCCGTTCTACAAGAACGGCCAGGTGCGTGTCTGGTCGGGCGACATCACGAGCGATCAGAATTCGCAGCAGGTGTTCGATCCCTACAGCTTCACGCACGTCATTCACGGCGCGGCGTTCTACGGGCTCACGCGGCTCATCCCGGCGACGCGAGCGCTCGGTCCGGCCGTGATCGCCGCGGTCACGCTCGAAACGGCGTGGGAGGCGTACGAAAACACGAATCAGGTGATCAACCGGTACCGCGCAGAAACCGTGTCGCTCGGCTACTTCGGCGACAGCATGCTCAACTCATTCTTCGATATCGTCGCCTGCCTGATCGGGTTCGCGCTGGCCTGGAAGAGGCGCGGGTGGATCACCCTGTCGTGGGTGGTCGCGGTTGAAGTGATTCTCGCGTTGTGGATCCGCGACAACCTGACCCTCAACATCCTGATGCTGGTGTATCCCATCAAGGCGATCAAGGCCTGGCAGATGGGCGCCTAATGCAGCGGAATCCATTTGGCGCGATCCGGGTGCCGGATCGCGTCCCACAGGAAGTCGAGACCGATGCTGAACGTGGCGAGCGCGTGGGTCATCGCCCAGCGGTTCGGCATCCGAATCCCCTTGGCGATCGAGAAGATGAAGAGACACGCGAAGACCGGACCGATCCAGGTGCGACTGTCGGCGTCACGCGCGGCCGCGATCTCCGTCACACTAGAACCCATCTCATAAATGGGGACGAAGCACCGAGGGCGGCGAGGCGCCCGTCAGGCAAGGCGCGACGACCGAGAATACCGGGAGTATTTGAGGGAGGAGCAACGCCGCCTGACGGGATGCATCGCCGGCCGAATGCCGGCCCCATTTATGAGATGGGTTCTAGTGCGTGAGACTGTAGACGAGATAATTCACTCCGAGCTTGTAGGCTTCGTTCGTTTCGTCGAACGGCCGCAGTCCGCG
The DNA here is from genome assembly GCA_963770995.1 of uncultured Acidobacteriota bacterium. Taxonomy (GTDB): domain Bacteria; phylum Acidobacteriota; class Vicinamibacteria; order Vicinamibacterales; family CAVVIG01; genus CAVSWN01. The sequence continues at coordinate 167,962 of CAVYRS010000003.1, forward strand.
TCCCGACCACTCCCAGTACTGCGAGATGTCGGTGTTGTAGTTCACCACCATCAACAGCCGCTTCGTCGGATCGTTGTCCTCGAACACACCCCGGAAGATCGGCTGGCCGCTGTTGTAGGCCTGCGGAAAATCGTCGAGCGTCGCGATCTCGAAAAACGTGTGGTAGATCGGATGCGACCGATCGATCTCGAGGAAGCGCGCCTCGGGCATCACGCGCTTCATGTTCGTTTCGAACGGCTCCCAACCGCCGCCGGGGATGCCGCGCCACCCGGGCATCTTGAAGTCGTCGACGATCACGAAGCCGCCCTTTTGCAGATAGGTCCGCAGCGCGGCGGCCTCGCGGTCGGTCAGCGTCCACCATCCGACTTCGATGATGTAGGCGACGGGATATTTGAACAGTTCAGGATCGTCGAGGGTGAGTGCGTTGGTGTCTTCGTCGTGGCCGCCCAGGTAGCTCACCTCATTCATGATCTTCATGAGGTTCCATTCCGAGAGCGGATAGCCGTGCGCCCACGACGGCCGGCCGCCGGCCCAATAGCCGCCAGGGGCCGGGGTGTACTTGACTCGGACGAAGGTGAAGCGTCCGTCGTACGGGATGTTGCGGATGACTGGCTCGCGGCCGCCGCGACCCTCGTCGAAAAAGCGCTGGGCCGCCGCGGCGATGCCGGCGCCGAAAAGCGCGACGGCGAGCGCGAGCGCTGCGCGACGCCGCCGGAACACGCGCGGCGTCACCACGTCGCTATTTCTTCGGGCTCAGCTGGTACCCCGCAGGCGGGGCGAAGAGATCGCCAGCCAACGGCGTGGCCTCGGCCGAGGTGACCGTGCTCGTCTGTGTCATGGTGAGATCCGCGAACGCCGGGTGGGCCAGCCCCAGAGCGAGAACCGTCGACATGAACATGCGCTTCATGTTGAATTCCTCCGGCACATGAGACGCCGAGTATAACGTTATACTCCGCTTCCGGAGGCCGCAATGAAGCCCAATCTCGGCATTTCAATCGTCGTCGCATTGCTGGCGCTCGCGACGGCGCCGTTCGCGCAGCAGGCCGTGCCGGAAATCCCGTTCGACTCCGCGCCGAATTTCCTGAAGCTGCCGAACGACATGAATCTCGGCGAGGCGTCGGGCGTCGCCGTCAACTCCAAGGGCGAGATCGCGGTGTTCACGCGCTCGAACAGCGCAGCCGGTCCAGCCTACGGCGCCACGGCGTCGCAAGTGCTGCTCTTCGACAAGACCGGCAAGTACGTGCGCGAAATTGGCAAGGGACTGTACGCGTGGTCGTACGCGCACACGGTACGGTACGACAAAGCCGACAACCTCTGGGCCGTGGACAAAGGCTCGGACATGATCGTCCGCATCAATCCCGAGGGACACGTGACGATGGTGTTCGGCCGCAAGAAGGAAGCGTCGGACAACGCCGAGCCGTGGGAGCGCGTCACCCCGCCGCGGCCGCCCGTCCCCGGACAATTCCGGCAGCCGACCGACGTGGCGTGGGATGCCGAAGGTGGCATCTACATCAGCGACGGCTACATCAACGCCCGCGTCGCGAAGTTCACGAAAGACGGCGACTGGGTGGCGTCGTTGGGTGAACCGGGCGGCGGGAAGCTCGGGATGCTGAACACGCCGCACACGATCGCCAACGACGCGAAGGGCTTCGTCTACGTCGGCGACCGAGGCAACCGGCGCATCCAGGTGATCGATCCGAAGACCAATACGTTCGTGCGCGAGATCAAGATCGATGTGCCCGCACCCCCCGACGCGCAGCCGTGGATGGGCGCGAAACCCGACGTCGCCCGCTTGTTGGCGGCCGACGCACCGCCCGGATCGGGCACGATGGCGCCCGGCGCGCCGTGGGCGATCTGCATCACGCCGCCCAACGCATCGGGCACGCAATTCCTCTACAGCTCCGACGCGTATCCGGGCCGCGTCTACAAGCTCACGCTCGATGGCAAAGTCCTCGGCTATTTCGGCAAGTCGGGACATCAGCTGAAGCAGTTCGGCTGGATTCACGAGATCGCGTGCCCGTCCGAGAACGAGATCTACGTCGCCGAGCTCTTGAACTGGCGCGTGCAGAAACTGACCCTGCGTCCGCAGGCGGCGAAAAGCACGGCTGCGGGGCAGTAGAGGCGGGATAGGCGGGACGGGCTGGACAGGCGGGATGGGAAATTCCCACTGCCTTTCCCGCCCTTCCCGCGCTACCAGATCCCTGCCTGTCCTTTCACTGACTCAATCAGCTTCTTCGAATCGAACCCGACGCCGCGCTTGAACACGGTCTCGATGCGACGGATATCGGCAATCGTTGAAGACGGATCGCCGGCGATCACGACGATGTCCGCCTGCTTCCCGGCGGCGATCGTACCGATGCGCGCGTCGCGGCCCAGGTAGCGCGCGCCGTTCAGCGTCCCGATCGTGATCGCTTCGAGCGGCGAGAAGCCCGCCTCGACGAGCAGCTCCACCTGCCGCTGGTTGGAGTATCCGGGGACGACGCCGCCCGACCCGGTGGGATCGGTGCCGGCGAGCAACACACCACCCGCCCGGGCGAACGCGCGCTCGAGCGCCATGGCTTTGGGAAACAGCGTCGTGTAGATCGACTCCGTGTTCGCGGCAACGCGCTCGCGCGCTCGACGGAAACTGTCCTGCAGCGACGGCGTGAGCACGTCCAAACCAGGAGGCGTGGGCCGGCCAGGCGTGTAGGTCTCGAACACCGTGAGCGTCGACGTGAGTGCAACGCGCTTGTCGACAAGCTTGCTGACGAGCGCCTTGAACGGCGCGCCGGCTTCGTCGAGAGCCGCGACGGTCTGCTGACCGCGGCCCTGCCCCGGGCACACGTCGGGCTGCTTGTCCGCCACGAAGTCAGTCGAAGCCAGGAACCCGTGTTCGAGATTGTCGATGCCGAGGTCGGCCGCTTCCGCATACGTGACGGAGCAGAGATGCCCGGTCACTTTCATCCCGCGCCGGTGCGCCTCATCGATGCCGGCCTTCAGCGCCGCGCGCGAGATCTGCATGTACGCCTTCAGCGACGTCGCGCCCTGCCCCGCCCAATACGCGACGTGGTTGCGCGCCTCGTCGGCGTTGCTGACGGCATGCATCTGCAGAAATGGGCTCGCGCCGTTCAGATACGGCGCCGTCGCGTCGATCTCAGGTCCTGGCATCTCGCCTGACGCAATCCGCCGGGCGACGGTGATGTCCATGATCCCGTTCACATTCCCGCCGGTCCTCATCGTCGTCACGCCGCCGGCGAGATACAGCCGCGCAAAGCTGCCGCCCAGCTGTCCGTATACGCCGGGCCCGGTCGGGTAGTAGAGATGTTCGTGCACCATCACGAGGCCGGGGATGACGCTCTTGCCAGTCAGGTCCACCACGGTTGCACCCGGTGGAGGCGACACCCGAGACGAGTCGCCGAGTTCCGCAATCATGCCGCTGCGGACGACGATCGTTTGATTGGCACGGGCCGCGGCGCCGGAACCGTCGATGACCCGCGCATGCGTGAGCGCGACGACCGGCGCGTCGATCGTGACGAAATTCGCAACCGCGTTCGGATTCTGCTGCGCCGAGGTAGCCAACACGCCCACGGACGCAAGCACGGTAGTCGTGGCGCAGCGCTTTAGCGCTGCGATCGCAGGCCTGAAGGCCTGCGCCACGAAAGATTCGGCGATGTGATCCATCCCACCTCCATGTCCCGCATACAATCTACCGCGGTGGCACGGTCCGTCTTCATTCTTGCGGTTATTGCAATCGTCGTCGCGGGCGGTCCGCCTGAAGGCGGACACTACGTAGGTATCAGCGAGTTCGCTGCGTCGGCATCGTACGTGGCGTCCGGCTTTAGCCGCACCGACGCGGAACAGGTCCAGGTCTTTCGCTGGGCTGGCGATCCCGAAGGCGGCGCGCCGTTCGTCGAGGCCGACCCGTCGCGCCCGGACGATCTCGTCGGCTTCGACGTCGAAATCGCCGCGCTGATGGCTCGCGGCCTCGGCCGGCGGCCGGAATTCGTGAACGTCGACTTCCGGCAAATCGATCAGTCGATCTCGCGCGGTGACGCCGACGTCGGCCTGAGCGGCATCGAGGACACGCCGACACGCCGGACGACGCATGCGGTGACCGTGCCGTATTACGAATTCCGCGAAGTCCTCGCCGTACGCGACGCCGATGCGGCGCGGTTCCGGACGCTGGCGGATCTGCGCGACAAGAACGTCGGCACGCTGAGCGGCACGATCGCGTATGACATCCTGCTGCGTGCCGAACGCGATCACGGTATCCACCCGGTGTCGTACGACGACGACGTGCATCCGTACAGCGACCTGGTGATCGGCCGCCTCGACGCGGTGCTGCTCGACCACGTGCTCGCCGAGCGGCGCGATCGCGTCCTGGAAGGATTCACGATTCAGCCGGATACCGTCGCGGTCGGGCACTACGTCGGCGTGCTCGCGTCAGAGAACGCACCGCTGCGCGACAGCATCGACGAGTTGCTGCGCGGCGCGATGCGGGACGGCACGCTCGAGCGGGTCTTCAGGAAGTGGCGCGTGTGGAACGACGACCAGCCGAAGCTGTACGCGCAGATTCTCGCGGGGCAGCCCGTCGCACCGGTGATCGGGCTGGATACGTCGGCGAGCGTCGTATCGGTGTCCAGATGGGAGGCGGCGCGGCGGTACCTGCCGTCGCTGCTCCGCGCTTCGTCTGTCACGATTGCATTGTCCTGCTTGTCGATGGCGCTCGCCATCGTACTCGGCGTCGTCATCGCGACCGGGCGCGTGTACGGCGAACCGACTTGCGCAGCTGGCCCTCACCGGGTACGTCGAGCTGATTCGCGGCACGCCGATCCTTCTCCAGCTGTTCGTTCTCTACTACGGGCTCGCGGCGGCGATTCGGCTGCCGGCGTTTCTGGCCGCGCTGCTCGGGCTCGCGCTGAATTACGCCGCCTACGAAAGCGAAATCTATCGATCGGCACTCGAAGCGGTGTCGACCGGTCAGCTCGAGGCCGCCCGCACGCTGGGCCTGAGCGAGCGGCAGGTGCTGACCCTGGTCCGCGGCCCACAGGCGTTTCGACTCGCGCTCGCGCCGATGACCAACGACTTCGTGGCCATGTTGAAGGACTCATCCCTCGTGTCCGTGCTCACCGTGCTCGAGCTCACGAAGCAAACGCAGATCTTCGCGACCAACCTCGGCAGCTGGGTGATTCCGGGCATCATGTGCGCGACGCTGTACCTGGCGATGTCGCTGCCGCTGTCGATCGCCGCGCGCCGCCTCGAGAAGCGCTGGAAATCGCCGACGCTATGAGCGCGCCCGTCCTCTCGATCCACGACCTTCACCTCCGGCGCGGCAAGCGGCCGGTGCTCACGGGCGTCACCCTCGCGATCGAACCCGGGGAATTCGTCGCGGTCATGGGGCCGTCGGGATCGGGCAAGACGACGGTGCTGCGCGTGATTGCGGGCCTGGAAACATTCGAGAAGGGCCGCGTCGCCGTCGACGGTGTCGTGCTCGAGGGCGGCGCCGCGATTCCGACGCCGACCCTCCGCCAGCTCCGGCGCAAGGTCGGCATGGTGTTTCAGTTCCACTGCCTGTTCGAGCACTTGCCGGCACTCGCCAACATCTGTCTCGCGCCGGTCCACGCGTATGGCATCACCCGGGAGAACGCCGAGCGGCGCGGCCGCGAGCTCCTGGCGGCGTTCGGCGTGCAGCACCGCGCCGATGCGCTGCCGCGCGAGTTGTCGGGCGGCGAGGCGCAGCGGGTCGCCATCGCGCGCGCGCTCGCAGTGGACCCGCCGGTGCTGCTGATGGACGAACCGACCGCGTCGCTGGATCCGTTGCGACGCGCGGAGCTCGGCGAGCTCCTGCGTGGTCTCCTCGCGCAGGGCCGGACGCTCATCGTGGCTACGCACGACGAGGAATTCGCCCGCGAGTGCGCCACGCGCGTGGTGCGTATGGCCGACGGCGTGATTACGTCAGCGCCCGCCTGATCGGATCGCGTCGGCTACCGCCCGCGCGATCAGATCGTAGCCGACGGCATCGGTGTGCCAGTTGTCCGCCTGCATGTAGACGCGCCCGAAGGTATCGATCGGCAAGTACACCGGCCCGCCGTCCGCCGCGCGGGGGACGACGTGCTCGCGGATGTGCGGCACGTCGAGCCCCTCCCACCGTCCGCGTTCGCCGCTGTTCGTATACACGTATCGCAGCGATGACCCGGCGGCAAAACTCGCGCGGTAACTCCAGACCCCGTCTCCGCTCCGCTGATCCCCTTCCAGGCCGTCGTCGCGCATCAGGATCGTGTTCGGCTGGAACTCGCCGAGCTGCGGCCCGTTGCCCGCGATCGCCATGGCGCCTGGAACGTCGAACGCACCGCGATAGACGCGAAAGATCACCGTGGTCGGGGTGGATTCGCCCGAGGCAGGAACATCCAGCTGAGAGCGCCCGGCGGCGAGGTGCAGTCTCTGTTCGAGCTGCTGTTCCGTGGCCCGTTGCGCCTCGGTCAGGATTTGAAAGCTGTCGACGAGCGGGACGTGCGCGTCGGCCGAAATCCTCTTGAGCAGGGGCCGATACGGGCTTGCGTCCCACAGCTCGTTGTCGAGCAGAACGGCCCTCGCGCCGACAGTGCCTGCGAGACGGATCATGTCGCGGACGTTCTGCTCGTAGTCGGCTGGCGACACGCGCGTCCAGGCTTCCATGGTGGAGTAGTCGACCGGTTTTTCCGATGCCTTCGTTGCCTCGGCTCTCAAGTAGTCGCCGATGGCTTGCGGCCGGAACCGCATGAGTTGCGCGACGTAGTCGAGCAACTTGTACAGCTCCAATTCTTCCGCGATTTCGCCCACGCGCTTCATGAGTGGTGCCGACTCGGCACCCACCATGTCCTTGTCGCGGTAGCCGGACACACTGGAGTCGTTCATCCCGAAGCCGATTGCCACGACATCGGGATGCACATCGAGCACGCGCGCTTTGAGCAGCTGCAGACCCTGGAACGACGAGTAGCCGAGGACGCCGAAATTCAGGACCTCGAACCTCGTCCCTGGCGTCGTGTCGCGCAGATACGAAGCCAGGCGCTCGGGATAGGTGCGATCCTTATCGACGTTCATCCCGAAGGTCCACGAATCCCCGATGCAGGCCACGCGCACGGTCGCCGGCGGCTTCGCCGCCGCCACGTCAGCCGTGCGATAGCCCTGTGCGTTCAGGTCGATCGTCCAGGTGGGGTTGTCGCGAAATTCCGCCGGCAGCGCGGGCACGAACCGGCGCAGCAGCGCGATGCGGTCCTCCGCGCGCCGGACGGGACTGAAGATGTCCACGTAGGTGCGATGCACGTTCGGCAGGTTGCGCCAGATGAGGGTGCGATCGGGCACGAGGATCATCAGGCGATCGAGCCAGGGCGGCACCGGCCCATACTCGTCGCCCAGGGCGTATGGCAGCGGTACGCGCTGCACGAACGCGTTGCGGATGCTGTAGGCGGCCCGCAGGGCCACCTCGGCGAGCGCGAAAACGATGACCGTCGTGATCAGGCTTTTCGCGACGCCCTTGAGAAACCGCCTCATCGACAGTTGGATCTTACCGTGTCGCCGCCTGCAACTTCGGAAACATGAGCGGCACCAACGGGTTGACGGCTTCAGGATGCCCGACCGAGTCGGCCGCGTAGTGCGCCAGCGCGCCGAGAGCGAACGCCAGCTCGTTGGCGTCGCGCGCGTTCCGGATGAGCGCTTCGACGAAATCGCCGCTGCGCACGTAGTGGAGCAGATTGCTGAAGAACTTGCTGCCAAAGGGGTAGTACCCAAGGTCCTGGATCACGGATCCGCCGTACGCGTACGCGCGGGCGGCCTGAAGGTCCTGCGCCGTCGCGCGCGGAAACCGCCGCTCGAGGAGCGGTTGAATCGCCGGCGTCCACAACGCATCTATGCAGGCTTCGTGCGCGAGCACGGAGTACGCCGCTGCCGGCCGCGGCACGAACGCGAACAGGACGAGCGCAAGCACTGAGCACCGAGCACCGAGCACCAAGCACCGCGCACCGAGCACCGAGCACCGAGCACTGAGCACCGAGCACTGAGCACCCTGCACGACGATGAATCATCCTTTCCATCTGGCCCTCGTGCCGCGCACGTCCACGTGCACGAACGGCGGGTGCACGGCGGTTGCAGGATAGAACCCGAGGCCGCCTTCGAACTTCTGGAGCGGCGCGGGGGCGAACAGTTCTTCGATGCGGTCGTACAGGAATTTCGCGTCGTCGATGTCGACACGGCCGTCGCGGTTGAGATCCTCCATCCGGTCGTTGTCTTTCGGATCGACGTAGATGTCGGCGGCGCCTCCCCACTGGTGCATGCTGTATTGCACGTCGCCGATCGCGTGGTTGTAGTACGGCGTGCGGTAGCCGCTCATCACGTTGAGCGTGTCCGCGGAGAAACCGAGCCGATTGACATGCTCCAGAATCGCTTCGAGCTTCAGGACCAATCGCTCTTCCAGGACCACGTATTTCGGGAAGTCCTTCACCGGGTCCTGCTTGCAGATGAACTGCTTCAGCTTGAAGTGCGGCGAGACGTCCGTATCCTGATTCTCCTTGGTGACCTCGACGAAACCCTTCGGCGGCACGTATCGAGACGAGGGCGCGGGGTAGTTGCCAATCCTGTAGCCGTTCAGCCAGCCGGCTTTGACCTGGGACGCCGGCACCATCACGAACAGATGGATGTCGATCGAGTCCTTGTTCGCAGGGCCATCGACTTTCAGCGCGTAGAGACCCGGCCGCTTGGGCGCGGTGAATCGCCAGCGCCGCGCGGCCTGCTGAACGGCCATGCCATCCTTGACGGTCAGGGAATAGTTGCCCGGCGGGCCGGCAGTCACATCGAGCGTGGTCGCCGCGCCAGGGAGGACGAAGGCGGACGTATCACGGTACCGAGATTTCTCGCCGTAGAACGAAATCGTGAAGCCGGCGATCTTGGCGTCGAAGCCGTTCGCGTTGGCAAAGTTCACACAGAACACGGCGAACGCACCGGTAAGCAACACGCGGATCGTCATGCACCCTCGGTGACCGCGGCGTGGCGTCGATCGAGGCCGTAGACATCCCGCACGATGCGCAGCTCGCCGCCCTCTTCCCACGTTGTGAAGTACACGAGGTAGATCGGCAGCGGCGTCGTCAACTTCACGCCGCGCTCGACGCCGCTCTTCATCGCGGCGGTGATGCGCTCCTCGGTCCATTCCGGCTGATCGCGCAGCACGTATTTCGCGAGCTCGAGCGGCTGCTCGAGCCGGACGCAGCCATGACTGAAGTCACGCTCGACGCGCTGGAACAGCGACGTCGACGGGGTGCCGTGCAGATACACGTTGAAGTGGTTGGGAAAAACGAACTTCACAGCGCCAAGCGAATTGCCCCGGCCGGGACGCTGCCGGTATCGCCGGCCGGACTCGTCCACCTCCATGTTGTTGCGGTCCAGGTACTCGGGATCGCGCTCGAGCCGCGGGAGAATCTCCTTTTCGACGATCGACTCCGGAATGTTCCAGTACGGGCTGAACACGATGGAGGTGATTTCATCGGCGAGCACTGGCGTCGGGCTGTTCTCCTTCCCGGTCACGACGCGCATCGACAACACGCTCGCGCCGTTCTCGATCGCCTCCAGCCGAAACGCCGGGATGTTGACAATGAGGTAGCGCGGACCCAGATCGTTCGGGAGCCACCGCCACCGATCCATGTTCATTGCGATGCGATCGACTTCGACGGCGTCCTGGCGTTCGCGCGCCAGCGCGAGCCGGTGTTTGAGGCCTTGATACGGCGGCGCTTGCGGAGCCAGCGCTTCGAAGGAGGCTTCAATCGCGCCGCGCTCGAGCGCCTGCGCCAGAGCGGCAGACAGGTCGGCGCCGCGCGGCGGCGCGTGCCACTGACGCGCGACCGTTTCCGGGTCGATCGATCCGTGTGCCAGATCCCAGCCGTACCGCAGGTAGGCGTACGTGCACCGCACGTCGAAATCGATCGCCTGGCTCGTCTCAAATGCCTGGCGCGCCGCGTCCAAACCCACTGCGTCGTACGCTGTCGGATCCAGACCTTCGCGATCTGCGCTTCGTAAGGCATTCAGCAGGCCGTCGATCGCAGGCCCAGGTTTGCGGCCGTCGCTCCACGCGAGACGCAGGCCGTTGCGCTCGTAGAAACGACGTGTCTCTTCCCACACACGGCGTGCGCGCTTCGACGTCTCGGCGTCGAACGCCGGCCGCTTCGCCTGAAGCGCCTGAGTCAGCCCATCGTGGACAACAGTGTCGCCGAGCGCAGGCTTGCGCGTGCAGCCCGCCAGCGTCAGAACAGCGGCGAAACAGAGCGCAAGTCGGATACGGCCGTGGTAAAGACCCATCGTCGAGGTGGGCTGCAAACACGATGCCCCCATTGGTCATCGATGCCCCCATTTGTCATCGGGGTCTGACCCCAATGACGTTCTTCTCCGGGCTACGCCGCGAGGCGGGGTCAGACCCCGATCTGGGGGGCAGACGCCGGATACAGTTCGGAGACAACGCGCAGAAAATGCAACTGCGGTTGAGCTCGGCGTGTTAACGACTGCCACCTCAGAGGCGTCTTGTCGGGCAGGAGGGTTCCACCGATGACTCGCATTCGCCCGCTGATGATCGCCGCTTCCATCGCCGTTGCGTTGCTCGCCGCCCGTCCGGCTCTCGCCGGTCCACCGCTCGTGTGCTTCCCGTTCGACATCGGCGCGGCACGCTCGCTGCCAATGGGCACGGGCGGCTGGCGCGCTATCGATCCCAGTTACAACGTCGCGAATCTCGTGAACGACACGGTCGCGCTCCTCACGCCGGAGACTCCCGTCATCGTGCGGATGGAGACTCTGCGCCGCGCCACGATCTACGCGTCAGCCCATACGGCCGTGGCCGAAGCGCTGCTGAAAGCACTGCAGGCGCGTGCGGCGGTTCCGACCGCTGATGCGCCCCTGGCGGTTTTTGATTTCGGCTATCTGGTCGAGACGTACAAGCAGGCAAAGCCGATCTTCACCGCCACGATGCCGGCGGTTGACACGATCAACGGCTATCAACTCGTGCTGAAAGCGCAGGCCATTGCGCGGAACGACGAGATGGGCCGCGCCGCGAAGCTGATCGCCGGCGGGCAGGGGAAGGCGGTCGCGAGTCGGTAGTCGTTGGTCGTTGGTCGTGCGTGGTCGTTGGTCGTCTACGATGCGTCCGGAAACCACTTCCCTACGAACGCATCGTAGACCCAGCCTCCGAGTACGCCGCCCACACAGGGCGCGACGATCGGGACCCACCACCAGCTGTTCCCGGCACGAAAGACCTCCGCTCCCCAACCGGCCACGAATGTGAACAGCCGCGGACCGAAATCGCGGGCCGGGTTGATCGCGTAGCCGGAGTTGAATCCGAACGTCGCGCCGATCAGCACCACGAGCAGCCCGACCACAATCGGCGCGAGACCGGCCGGCGCCGGCGAATTCCTTGTGTCGGTGATCCCGAAGATGCCGGCGACCAGCAGCGCCGTGCCAACAACCTGATCGATGAAGCCACCTGGAAACACGCTGAGGAAGGGTTGCGGGTACGTGGCCCAGATGCTGGCCGTGCCCTGCGGTCCGGCCACTTGACGCAGGCCGCCGTCGAACGCGGTCAGCGCTTCGCGATACGTGACGTACACGATGACCGACGCGACGAAGGCGCCGGCGACCTGCGCCGCGGCGTAGACGCCCACCTTGTTCCACGGAAACCGGCGATGCACCGCCAGCGCCAGCGTCACGGCGGGGTTCAGGTGCGCGCCCGTCACACCCGCCGACACGTAGCAGCCCATCGCGACCGCCAGCCCCCACGCGATGTTGATCGACAGAAAGGTTCCCGCAGTCTGCCGGCTCAGGACCACCTGCGCGACGACGCCGACGCCGAAGACGATCAGAATGAAGGTACCGAAGAACTCGGCAAGCGCCTCGCGCGCCAGTGATGATCGCTGCATAGGCGCGTATTGTAGACTCAGGTCCGGCTCAAGCCGGACATTACTTCAGAGTTCAGGCCGGACACTACTTCACATGAAATACATCCTTGCACTCGATCAAGGCACGACGAGCTCCCGCGCGATTCTGTTCGATCGCGACGGCCGCATGTGCGGCGTGGCCCAAAAGGAATTCGCGCAGATCTTTCCACAGGCAGGCTGGGTCGAGCACGATGCGCGAGAGATCTGGGCATCGCAGATCGGCGTCGCGGTCGAGGCGCTGGCCCGAGAGCACGCCACGATTGCCGACGTCGCCGCTGTCGGCATCACGAACCAGCGCGAAACCACGGTGATCTGGGATCGCGCGACCGGCGTGCCGATCCACAACGCCATCGTCTGGCAGGACCGCCGGACCGCGGATTTCTGCGAGCAGCTCAAAGCCGACGGCGCCGGCGCGGCGATTCAGGCCAAAACCGGATTGCTGATCGACGCCTACTTTTCGGCGAGCAAGATCCGGTGGCTGCTCGACAACGTCCCGGGTGCCCGCGCGCGGGCCGAGGCCGGACAGCTGGCCTTCGGCACCATCGACACCTGGCTGATCTGGAACCTGACCGGCGGCGCGTGCCACGTGACCGACGTCAGCAACGCATCGCGCACGATGTTGTTCAACATTCACACGCTGGCGTGGGACGAGGAGCTGCTGCGTCTGTTTCAGATTCCCGCGAGCGTCCTGCCGGAGGTGCGCTCGTCGAGCGAAGAATACGGCCGAATCGCTTCGTCCGAAGCGCTCGGCGGCGTGCCGATTGCCGGCATCGCCGGCGATCAACAGGCGGCGCTCTTCGGCCAGATGTGTCGCACGCCGGGCATGTCGAAGAACACCTACGGCACCGGCTGCTTCCTCCTGCAGAACGTCGGCACGGCGCCGATTGCATCCCGTCAGCAACTCGTGTCCACGGTCGCGTGGCAGATTGGCGGCCGCACCGAGTACGCGCTCGAGGGCAGTGTGTTCATCGGCGGCGCGGTCGTGCAATGGATCCGGGACGGCCTCCATCTCGTGCGCACGGCCGCAGACATCGAGCCGCTGGCTGCGAGCGTCGCGGACAACGGCGGCGTGTACATCGTCCCCGCCTTCGCCGGCCTCGGCGCCCCGCACTGGGATCCGTACGCACGCGGCACCATCGTCGGCATCACGCGCGGCACGACGGCGGGACACATCGCGCGCGCCGCGGTCGAGAGCATCGCCTATCAGGTGGCCGATCTCCTCGACGCGATGGCGGCCGACGCGGGCATCGCGCTCACCGAGCTGCGTGTTGACGGTGGCGCCGCGGCCAACGATGCGCTTCTTCAGTTTCAATCGGATCTGCTCGGCGTGCCGGTCGTGAGACCAGCCGTCACGGAAACGACGGCGCTGGGCGCGGCGTATCTGGCAGGGTTGGCCGTGAAGTTCTGGCCGTCGGTTGACGCGATCACCGGACAGTGGCAGGTCGACCGCCGATTCGAGCCGAGGATGGTGCGTGGAGAAGCCGCGAGCCTGCGCGGGCAGTGGGAGTCGGCACTCGAGCGCTCGAAAGGTTGGGCTCGACCGCGTCGCTAGGACTTCTTCTTCAGCCGCGGGTTCTTGGTCGAATTCTTCAGCCGCGGGTTCTTCGTGGAACTGAAGTCTGCAGCCTCAGCCGCCGGGTGCACGACGCCGGCCGCACTCACCGCATAGCCCGCGATAATCAACAGCGTCGCGAGCCGCACGGGCACCTCATAAATGTCCCCAACCCGGAACCGCTGAACGTCGTATTCGGCAAAGGCATCCGGATCCGGCTGGACCGTGATGCGAATGCGCATGGCAATCTGGGGAGTACGGTTTTCAGTCAAGACACGCAATCTATGAACGACTTATGTACACATCCGAACACACGAAGGGTTGTTGCTAGTACAGAAAGCAAACGGGCTGCCGCTCTTCGGCTGAGGTTACCGGCGAAGCCCGGCGAAGGCGAACACCACGACTGCGGCGGCGAGACCGCACATCGAGGGCGTGAACACGCCAATCGGCCGCCCGCCGTGGACAAGCTCCCACCACCACGCGGCGAGGCCGTCGCGATAGCCGAGACGGTCGCACTGATGGTCGACGCGCCGCCGATGTTGGCCGCGAGAAACGTCGCCAACAGCAAGCCGGGACCCAGCTGGCGGCCAGCCACGAAGAAATCGCTCGACCCGCGCACGCGCCGGCTGACCCACAAACCCAGCGCAATCTGCGCGGCGGAATACACGATGATGGCGACGAGGTACGCCATGCGCGACCGCGGCGAATGGTAACATCGCGAGCGATGACCGCCGCCGATCCAGTACTCGCGAGCGTCGACGCTGCGGCTGACGAAATCGTCGATTTCACGCGCGAGCTGATTCGGCTGCCGACCGTCAATCCACCAGGCGATGGATATACCGACTGCGCGGAGCTCATCGGCCGCCGGCTGACCGCGTGCGGATTCGAGACGACGTACCTCGCCGCGGAGGGATGCCCCGAGCACACGACCCGGCACCCGCGCATCAATGTCGTCGGCCGCCGCGGACGCGCGCGGCCGCTGGTGCATCTCAACGGCCACTTCGACGTCGTCCCCGCAGGCGCCGGTTGGACGCTGGACCCCTTTGCCGGCATCGTGCGCGACGGGCGGATTTACGGCCGTGGGTCGTGCGATATGAAGGCCGGAATCGCCGCGGCGGTGTACGCGGCGGAAGCGATTCGCCGCGCCGGCGTCGAGCTCAATGGCACGGTCGAGATCAGCGGCACTGTGGACGAAGAGAGCGGCGGCTTCGCCGGCGTGGCGTGGCTGGCCCAGCGCGGACACATCAGCGCGAGCCGCACGGACTACGTCATCATTCCCGAGCCGCTCTACGTCGATCGGATCTGCATCGGCCACCGCGGGGTGTACTGGTTCGAGATCACGACGCATGGACGCATCGCGCACGGCAGCATGCCGTTCCACGGCGTCAACGCGATCGAGCACATGGGCATCTTGCTGGATCGGATCCGACGCGATCTGCTGCCGAGCCTGGCCGGACGGTCGACGACGATGCCGATCGAACCGGCCGGGGCGAGGCGCGCGACGCTCAACGTCAACGGCATCGACGGCGGCCAGCCGGTGGACGGCATTCAGACGCCGTGCGTGGCCGATCGCTGCCGCGCGATCTTCGACCGGCGGTTTCTTCTCGAGGAAGGGTTCGATCGGACGCGCGCCGAAATCGTCGACCTGCTCGAGCGCGCCGCGGCCGAAGTGCCGGACTTCCGCTACGAGATCCGCGATCTGATGGTCGTCCACCCCGTACGCGACACCGGACGATTCGCCGCTCATCGGCGTTCTCGATCGCGGCCTGCAGCGCGTGCTGGGACGGAGCGGCGGGCTGGTGGCCAGTCCGGGCACATACGATCACAAGCACGTCACCCGCATTGGCGGGGTGACCAACTGCGTGGCCTACGGACCTGGTATCCTCGATCTAGCGCATCAACCCGACGAGTGGTGCGGCGTAGACGACCTCATCAGCGCGACCAAAGTCATCGCGCTCGCGCTGATGGATTTGACCGGGACACCGCAATGAAATCACACGTTTTCCTGGCTGTCGCTTTCTCCGCCGCAAGCGTCTTGTCATCCAGCGCCGGAGCGCAATCGGCGGGGCACAACATCACGCTGACGGCGGTCGACGGCGTCAAGGTCGGCCACTTCACGCTCACCGATCGGCCGACCGGCTGCACGGTCGTCCTCGTCAAGGACGACACGACCGGCGGCGTGGACGTTCGCGGCGGCGCGCCCGGCACGCGCGAGACCGATCTGCTCAATCCGGTGAACTCGGTGCAGATCGTGAACGCGATCACGCTCTCGGGCGGCAGCGCGTTCGGGCTCGATGCCGCGTCGGGCGTGATGCAGTGGCTCGACGAACACAACATCGGCTATCCGCGTCGGCGCGAACGGCGTCGTGCCGATCGTGCCGGCGGCGATCCTGTTCGATCTCGGGTTCGGCGGCAGTCCGAAGATCCGGCCCGGCGCGGACTGCGGCTACCAAGCCGCGGCGGCCGCCGCGAGCGAGCGCCGGTCACGGAAGGCAACGTCGGCGCCGGCGCCGGCGCGACCGTCGGCAAGTCGGGGCGGCCGGCGGCGGCCGATGAAGGCCGGGCATCGGCTCGGCGGCCATCGCCTGCCGAACGGGCTGGTCGTCGCCGCGCTCGTCGCGGTCAACGCCGTCGGCGACATCATCGACCCGGCGACCGGCCAGGTGATCGCCGGCACCCGGACCGCGGACGGCAAGCCTCGCCGACGCGCGCAAGCTGCTGCGCGGCGGGCGCCGGCCGCGAGGGACGTCCCGGCGAGAACACGACGATCGGCATCGTCGCCACCAACGCGAGGCTGACCAAGGTGCAGGCGCAGAAGGTGGCGCAGATGGCGCACGACGGCTACGCGCGCGCGATCGCCCCGGTCCACACGCCGGGCGACGGCGACACGATCTTCTCGCTGGCCACGGGCACGTGGACCGGCGAGGTCAACTACGGCACGATCGGTTCGCTCGCGGCGGAGGTCATGGCCGACGCGATCGTGCGAGCGGCGACGCAGGCGGCAAGCTCCGCGGGCGTGCCATCGGCCAAGGAACTCGGCACCGTGCCCGCGCGACTGAGGCAATGACGGGCACGGCTGCCGAGTTCAGAGTTCAGATTTCAGAGTTCAGATTGATTGTCAGAGTTTTCAATCACGGATTGACAAATCCCAAAACCAATCTGAACTCTGAAATCTGAAGTCTGAAATCATCTCCGATGTGGATCCTCATCGCGATCGCGGCCGGCATCCTCACACTCGCCCACACCGCGCCGGCACCCTTCCTGTTCGACAAGGTCGCGGGCAGCCGCGCGGCGTGGCACATGCCGAAGCGCGATCGGCCGACGGTCTATCTCACGTTCGATGACGGCCCGAACCCGACGACGACGCCGGATCTGCTGGACGCGCTCGAGCGGGAACGGGCCCGGGCCACCTTCTTCCTGATCGATCGACACATCACCGACACGACCGCGCCGATCGTTCGACGCATCTTCGCCGACGGCCACGCCGTGGCGCTCCATTCGGCAACCCGCGCGCTGCTGCTGATGTCGCCGGACACGTTCGCGATCACGCTCACCGAAGCCGCCGATCGCATCGAACGCGTCGGCGGCCGGCGGCCGTGCCGCGCGTTCCGTCCGCACGCCGGCTGGCGGAGCTGGACGATGTATCAGGGGCTGAAGAAGATCGACTACCGGTTGATCGGCTGGAGCTGGATGCTGTGGGACTTCAACTGGTTCCGCGCGCGGACCGCGGACGCCACCGTGCGGCGTGTGAGCCGCCGCATTGGCGACGGCGACATCGTCGTCATGCACGACGGCGACGAGTCGGCGCCGTTGAAGGATCAGCGGCAGACCGTCGACGCCGCCGCGCGGCTCATCCCGGAGCTGAGATCGAAGGGGTTCGAGTTCGGGACGGTGTGCGAGTAGGCGCGTCGAATTACCGCTCGTGGTGAGCCTGTCGAACCACGAGCATCCGGGCTCGTCCTTCGCAAGCTCAGGACGAGCGAGAACCTCCCCTACGCGACGTTATTGCGGCCGACCGGCTTTCAGGTCGATCCCAAGCTGCAAACACTTTTTGTAGAGATGACTCCGTTCGAGGCCGAGTGCCCGGGCCGTCTCGGACACTCGATACTCGTGCGCATTCAATTCCGCCAGCACCGCTTCACGCTCGAAGGCCAGCACCCGCTCCGCCAGCGGTCCGCCGCCCGATGGTGCCATGCTGGCGCTGACATGACGTCCTGACAACACCTGCCGCACGGTCGCGGCGTCGACGGTGTCGTCGGTGAGCAGCAGCAATCGTTCGACGACGTTGCGCAGCTCGCGGACGTTGCCGGGCCAATGGTATTTCGCGAGCTGATCGAGCGCCTCAGGGGTGAATCCCCGCCGCTTCCACCCGTTTTGCTCCGCCACGAGGCCCGCGAAATGGTCCGCGAGCAACGGCACATCGTCCGGCCGCTCGCGGAGCGCCGGCATGTTGATGGGGAACACGAAGATGCGATGGAAGAGATCGTCGCGAAACGTGCCTTTGCGCACGAGCGCCTCGAGATCGCGGTGCGTGGCGACGATCACGCGTGTGTTGACGACGATCGGACGCTCGCCGCCGATGCGTTCGAGCTCCCCTTCCTGCAGCAGCCGGAGAAGTTTGGCCTGCATCGCCGCCGGCATGTCGCCAATTTCGTCGAGGAAGAGCGTGCCGCCGTGCGCCTGCTCGAACTTGCCGAGGTGACGCGTCGCGGCGCCGGTGAACGCCCCTTTTTCGTGGCCGAACAGTTCCGACTCGATCAGCTCCGACGGCACCGCGGCGCAGTTCACGGTGACGAACGGACGCTCGCGGCGCTGGCTGCGCTCGTGGACCGCGCGCGCGACGAGCTCTTTGCCGGTTCCCGTTTCGCCGAGAATGCACACGCGAGACTCGCTGGCGGCGACGCGATCGACCTGCGCCATCACGCGGCGCATCGCCTCGCTCTTCCACACGATGTCGTGCCGTCCGACCCGCCGCCGAAGCTGCCGGTTTTCTTCCTCGAGGCGAGCCAGCTTCAGCGCGTTCTCGACGGTCAGCATCAGCTTGTCCGCCGAGACGGGCTTCTCGAGGAAATCGACGGCGCCGAGCCGCGTGGCGCGAACCGCCATATCGATCGTCGCCTGACCCGAGATCATCACGACGGGCGTCGTCACGCCGATATCGCGCAATTCCCCCAGCATCGCCAGGCCGTCCTTGCCAGGCATGACGACGTCGGAGAAGACGAGATCGAAATGCTCGTTGCGCAGCAGGGACACCGCGCGCGCGGCGTTGTCGCAGACGACAGCCTCATAGCCGGCAAGGCGAAAGGCACGCGACAACGACGCCAGCGTCGCCGCCTCGTCGTCCACGATCAGAATGCGCATCATGTTCGATCGTCCGTGGCGTCCGCCTTCAGGCGGACCTGAGGTCCGGCTGAAGCCGGACTCCACCTGGCTCCCAGTTCGATGTGAAAGGTGGTTCCGCGTCCGGGCTCGCTGTCCACCCAGATTCTGCCATGGTGGTCGGCGACGACCGACTGGACGATGGCGAGGCCCAGGCCGGTGCCATGCTGCTTGGTGGTGTAGTACGGCGTGAACAGACGCTGCCGCTCTTCGCCGGTCAAGCCTTGACCGGTGTCCGACACCTCGAACCGGACGCCGCCGTTGGCGCGGCGCGTCCGGATCGTGAGATCGCCGCCCTGCGGCATCGCGTCGATGGCGTTGACCAGCAGATTCGTCAGCGCGCGGCCCAGTTGCTCGCCGTCGGCTTCGATGACCCCGACGGACGGGTCGAGATCCATGGTCACGTGAATCTGCGGCCGATCGCCGCTCGCAAACTGCGCGTGAAACAGCTTCACCGCCCGCTGCACCACATCGTTGGGCGACACGTCGGCGATCTGTGGCACCGGCATGCGTGCGAAGTCGCTGAACCGTCCGATGACGGCGTTGAGATTGGTCAGTCCCGTCGTCAGCGTGCCCATGCTCTCCTCGAACACTTCATCGAATTCGGACGCCGTGAGCGACTTCGCGCGCTGCAGGTTGTCCACCGTGATCCGCAACGGGAACAGCGGATTTTTCAGCTCGTGCGCAAGGCGGCGGGCCAGTTCGCGCCAGGCCGCCACACGCTCGGCCTGCACGAGGCGATCGCGCTGGTCGGCCAGTTGTTCCGTCATGGTTCGAAACGCACGCGCGAGCGCGCCCACTTCGCTCGCCGACTCGTTCGCGGTCACCTGCACGTCCCATCGACCGCCGGCGACAGCGCGCGCCGCATCGGCAAGCTCTTCGACCGGGCGCGTCACACGCGCCGCCACGACGTAGCTGAGGCCGCATCCGACGACGAGACCGAGCGCACCGAACAGGAGACCGCTCCATCGGATCCGGTTGACCAGCGCCGAGAGCTCACGCCCTGAGCTGGCCACGAGGAGGACGCCACGAAGCACGCCATCCGGGCCCGGCAGCGGAATCGCCGCGACCGATTCGGTGTCGCCCTGCCAGGGGATTTGCGCATGCGCATCCTGCCGGCTCTGGCGCACGCGCGCGAGCAACGGCTCGAACGGCTGACTCTCGGCGACGACTCCCGACGCGTCGACGAGATGCCGGCGCGTGATTTCGGGCTCGACGTCGCGGTACAGGAGCACGCGCGTACCGGCCGGCAGCACGAGCGTCTCGAGGAAGCGCTCGTCGAGCCGCCGCCCGCCGACGAGCATGAGCCGACGGTCGCCCGCGGCGACACCGCGCGCCGCAAGCAATCCGAGCGCAACCTCGCTCGCGAGCTCGACGCGCTGGAGATACGCGCCTTCGGACTCCGGCATCGCGGTCGCCCCAGGCCGTAGCCATGGATGCCGGTAGCCGAACCGCGCCGGTGCGTGGGCCGAGGAAATGATTGTCCCCGCATCGCTCACGATATCGAGGAAATCGAGACCCTGCGACGCGGCGAGCGGTGCAGCGGCGCCGACATACGCCGCAACGTCCACTCTCGAGCGGCCAAGGTCGGCGGCGATCCGCGTCACCTCGTCGCTGGACGCTGCCCGTTCGAGCCGCTGCACGACCTGCTCGCCTTCGGCCGCGAACTCGCGGCGAACCTGGGTCACGAGCACGGCGGTCCGCTGATCGTCGACAGCGGCGAACGCGCGGCGAGCGCTCGACGCCACGGTCGTCGTGACGAGGACGTCGGTCAGCGCCACGACCGCGCCGACCAGCGCGAAGAGCCGTGTGCGCAGCGTCATGGCCGTGGCCGCGCGGCCGAGCGAATCCACAGGTTGGCAAAGTTCCAGTGGCCAGTGGGACCGACCGCTTCGCCTTCCGACATGTCGACGGCTTCGCTCAGCCCAAACAGCTCGGGCACGCGTACGACAGGAATGACGACGAATCCCCCGAGTACGCCGCGCTCGAATCGAAGGACCGCATCCAGTGACGCACCGGCGGAGAGCGCCGGATCCGTGACCGCGAGCGATACGGTCCGCGGGCCGAGATCCGCACCCAGTCGAACGAGGGAACGGTCGGGGCTCGTGCCGTCGAGCGTGGTCCGCACGAGCCGGACATCGGGTCGCGGCGCAAGGCCGGTTGGCGCCTGGACGGCGATGGTGAATCCAGCCTCGCGTGCATCCTCGGCGATCCGATCAGCGATCGAGCGCGCCGACGCGTCGGACGGATCCACGCGAAGGGTCAAGGTCCGCTGCGCCACCGGCAAGGCCGCCACGACGGTCCGCTCAGGCCGCGGAAGCGTGGCCGCCACGAGCTCCGGCGTGTAACCGCTCAGCCACGATGGCAGCAGCGAGCGCGCGGGTTCGGCCCGGCCCTGCAAGAGCACGGAGGCGATTGTGGACCGATCGAGCGTGGCTGCCAGCAGCCGCCGCGCGGGCTCAGCCGCGGCGTCCGCGCGATGCGGCTCGAACACCAGCGCGATCAGATCGATCGGCCGTGTGGCGGCGACACGGAGTCCACGTTCGGTGATTCGGCGAACGTCGGGCGACTGTATTTCGACCACGTCGACACGGCCCGATTCGAGATCGGCGAGTTGCGCGCGCGCGTTGCGCTGCAGATCCACGTGCACGGCGTCAACGAACGGACGGCCGGCCCAGTGCGCATCGTGCGCCTTCAGCGACAACCGTCCGCTCTCCAGCCGATCGAGCTTGAAGGGTCCGGATCCGACGAGCTCGGTGGACGAGCGGCGGACGGCGATGGCGTACCGCGGATCGGCCAGCGCCCAGGACACATCGCGTTCCGGTCGAGCGGGCACGATCACGACCACGTCGCCGTCAGTGGAAATGGTCCACCCGGAGGCCGTCGTTCGCAGCGCCGCGGCGATCTTCCAGGCCTCGAGGGGACTTCCGTCGTGAAGGGTCACGCCAGGCCGCACGCGAAAGCGCCAGCGCGAGCCGGCAGCATCCGTTTCCCAGGATTCGGCGAGAACCGGTCGCAGTCCGCCGGCGGCATCGACCTGTACGAGCGTCTCGAAGACCAGTGGGCGAACGCGTGCGCTGAGCAATGCTTCGTCGCGATCGGCAATCGCCGCGGCCGGATCCAGCGTCCGAATCGAGGCGTGCGCAGACACCCTGAGCGTGCCGCCGTATTGCGGCCGGGCCGCCGTCACGACGGCAACCGAGACGCAGACGCTACAGAGGACAGGACAAGCGAATCTGAAAGGCTGCATGTCTGTCGCCGTCCGTATCGCGAACAATCGCGGTTGCGACCCTCGCGCCAGGCTCGGACCACAACGCCGTGACTCGACCCGGCAGAACGACGGGTGTCGCCGCGCGCACGGCTGTCCTCGATTCCACGCGCAACAACTGAAGCGTATCGGTCCTGGTTCCGGGTGTGCCGCTCGACGCCAGAAGGTACGCGCCCGCGCGACATCCCGCCGCCAGACTCGCCACGTCGTCCGCCATGCCGATGGTGCCCAGGGCCGTACGCGATTCGTTCATCAAGACCAGCGTGTGCGTCAGATCGACGATCACCGCGCGCGCACCGGCTTCGGGATTGAGGGCGGCGGCCGAAAAGAACGGCGTGCCCTCGGGAGTCTGAAACGTGTTTCGCAAAGCATCGAGACCCGCGTTCTCCACGGCAAGCGGCCACGCCTCTCGCTGATCGGCGCAGGAGAAATTCGTCAGCTCCGGCGTCGTGCGGCAGACGACTCCTGGAAGGAACGCTTCGAGGGCAGGACCCGCGATGTGCAGACGGCCGCGCACGTCTCGCGGCCAGGTTCTGGCGGGATCGATGGCACGGGATACCACGCGCTGCCAGTCATCGTTCGTGCGGCGATAGAGCGCGATCCGAGTGGTGTCGAGCACGAGCAACCGGTCGTCGATCGTCACGAGATCGAGAATGGGCGCGCGCTGCGCGAACAGCGGCGTGGCTTCGATGGCGACGGATCGAGACGCGTCGCCGTCGCGCGATGGACGAACGGCGTGGGCTTTCGTCGCAGTGACGACGTCGCGCATTTCGCCGCGACGGACGTCGGCGACGCACGCGCGCTCGCGGAGATTCTCGCCGCAGCTGACGGTGATGACCGCGGCGCCCTGGGCGGAGCCAGCCGCCACGAGCCGAATGCCTCGCGACGTCAGCAGCCTGGCGACTTCACGTTCCACGTCGCGGAGGGACGCTTCGTTCGACGCCGGGGCCAGCGACGCTTGCGTGCCGGCCGCGATCGTCGCGGCAATCTTCTCGGCGAGCTCCGGAACCAAGTCTTGAAATGTCGCGGAAGGCTGCGCGAGCGCGGTCGCGCACAACAGGACGGCACCGATCGTCAACAGGCCGCGGACGCCCGCGAACGAATCGCGGCCGTGGATACCCACTGCGATCGATGATAGCACCACCACTTCACTGCTCCTGCGCCTCGGACACCTGGAAGAAGCGTGCAAGTTCCGGCGTGCGTTCGGCGTGCAGTTCGACCACGTCGCCGGACCGAAGGCGTTCGAAGAGCTCCTCGACGTCGTGGTTGCGCAGCCGGATGCAGCCGTGCGACTTCGCGAAACCGATCGAGCGCGGCTCGTCGGTGCCATGAATGCCGAATCCCTTCACGCTCAGTCCAATCCACCGCGTCCCGATCGGATTGCTGGCGCCAGGGCCGATCACTTTGCCCGGCCTGTAGTACGTCGGGTTCGTGACGCGGGTGACGATCGTGAACGTCCCGACGGGGCTCGGCGAGAGCGGCGCGCCGACAGCGACGGAATAGATGCTGATGACTTGGTCGTTTTCAAGTAACGCCAACTTGCGGTCGGGAATGCTCACCACGACTCGCCGCGCAACAGTTGTGTCAATACCTGTGGGGTCCGGCTTCAGCCGGACCTCAGGTCCGCCTAAAGGCGGACCCCACGTCGGTTTTGAAACGCTTTCGCCGCGCAGGCCGTCGGTCCCCGAAGCCGGAGCCGCGCCTGCCAGAACGCCCGTTGCAATTGCCGCCATCCACACCGTTCGTTTGCCGCTCACTGCCGTCCCTCCCACGTCGGCGGACGCTGGAGCAACCGCAACGCCAGTCACTAAGTCTTTGCTGCAGATGGCGTTACGTGTCTGCCGCCGTGAGGATCCCGTGTTGGGCGGTCTTCAACGTGTCAGGTCTGACACGCCCGGGGACGGAGGTGCGGCCGGGGACGGAGGTGCGAGCCAGCGGGGACGGAGGTTGGGCCTCGCGGGGACGGAGGTTGGGGCTGGTGCTCTACTGGGGCGGGAGTTCGAGCTGCTTGGAGATGGCGTCGAAGAACAGCTGCGCCATCACCTCGTGGCCGCGCTCGTTTGGATGCAGATCGTCGGGCCCAATCAGCGACAGGTCGCCAATCATCGCCGCGTAGAGATCCACGAGCGTAGCCCCTTCGCGCTGCGCGATGCCGCGAATGCCATCGTTGAAGCCGGCGACGAGAGGCTGCGTGAACGCGCGGGCGGCGCCCGGCCGCTGCGGCGGAATGGTCCCGAGGAAGACGATGACACCGCGGCTCCGCGCCAGGCGCACCATCGCCGTAAGCGCGTCCAGCCCCCGACCGGCCCCTGCAGACCCTCCAAGGAGGTCATTGGTGCCTTCGATCAACAGCAGGGCGTGCGGGCGTTGCGCGTCGAGCGCGAACGGCAGCCGCGCCTGTCCACCCGGTGACGCCCGCTCGCCGTCCAGCCCGTCGTTGAACACGCCCAGATTCTGCGTTTGATACCGCTGGCGAAGTTTGAACTGCAGACGGCCGGTGTAGGTATCGGTGGTCATGCCGAAGGTGATGCTGTCGCCGAAGGCGTGAAAATTCGTGGCCGACAGCCGCGGCGGTCCGAGGACACGAACGGTGAAGCCGCAGGTGAAGGCATCCATCAGCGCGTCCGTCACCGTGCACGCGACGTTGGTGAAGCCGATCGGGAACCTCGTCCCCGACGGCGGCGCACAGGCGAACGACAGCGGCAGAACTCCGCCGGCGGCTTGCGGCGGCGCGAACGATACCGGAATCGGCTGACCGCTGAAGGTTTGCGTCACCACCGGCTGGGGACAGACGATGCTCGGCCGCGGCGGCGAGCCAGAGTTGCTGGGCTCCACGGGCGCCGGCGTCTGGACGCATCCGGCGAACAATCCCATCAGCGATACACCCGCCCACACGCAGGTTCGGCGAAGAAGACGCAGCTGAGTCGTCACAGTCAGAGCCCTGAATTCTATCAGCCGGCTCAGCCGCAAAAAAGATGGTACGATCGCGTGTATCCCAGCAGAAACATCGTCGGTCTAGGGTGGACACACAACAACAAGCAGCCGGGGCCGTCAAGGAGCACGTGAAACCGCTCATCGTCGCCCTTGCTTTACCTCTCGTTTTCAGCTGCTCGGGTTCTCTCGATCAGACGCAGGTCACCGCCGTGGAGCGCGAGCGCGCCGACGCAATCGCCAGGAACGACGCGGACTCCTACAGCCGCCTCGTCGCTCCGGACGTGCTTGTCGTCGACCGAAACGGCGAGCTGCTGTCCAAGAACGACAGGATGTCCGCCGTCGACTCCGGTCGCGCGCGCGACACGCGGCGCGCCGAAGAAGACGTCGAGATCCGCATCTACGGCGACGTCGCGCTCGTGATCGGACGCTCGCGTTCGCAGGAGGGTGGAGCCCAGTACGCTGATTACTTCACCCGGATCTGGGCGCAGCAGCAGGGACGGCTGGCGATGGTGGCCGCGCACTATACGGACATCACGGCGCAAGTGGAGGATGATGATCCCGTCAATCCAAGCGTGCCGGATCGCGAAATTCCACCCTTACCGATCTCCACGACGGCGGCAGCCCCTGGTGCAGAGGACGATCTGCAACGCGCCATCCGCGATCAACATCGGGCGTACTGGAGCAAAGATTCAGACCGCTACCGCCAATATGCCGGCACCGATCTGCTCCGCATCGCCGAGAACGGGATCCGCACGCAGGAGGACCTGATCGCCGGCATGCGCGGCAACGCGCGTCTCCCGGCGCCGCCGTCCGAGCAACTGGACGTCCGCGCGCGTCTGTTCGGCAACACGGCGGTGGCGACGTGGCTCGACCAGGGCACAAACCTCGCCGGCCGTGTGTCGCAAAACCGCTTCACCGTCGTCTTCGTGCGGCGCGGCGACGGCTGGCAGATGGTTCATATCCACAGCACCGGCGTCAAGCCTCCGATGTAGAATTCGGTCGGTGGTCGGCCAGACAGTCTCGCATTACAAGATTCTCGAAAAACTCGGCGGCGGCGGCATGGGCGTGGTGTATCGCGCCGAGGACACGCGGCTCGGCCGCCAGGTTGCCGTCAAATTTCTCCCGCCGGAGCTATCTCGTGATCCGCAGTCGGTCGAACGCTTCGAACGCGAGGCACGCGTCGCATCGTCGCTGAACCACGCGCACATCTGCACGCTCTTCGATATCGGGGAGCACGACGGCCAACGGTTCCTCGTGATGGAGCTGCTCGACGGCCAGACGCTGAAGCATCGCATCGGCGATCGGCCCCTCCCCGTCGACGACCTGCTCGAGCTGGGCGTGCACATCGCCGACGCCCTCGATGCGGCGCATTCGAGCGGCATCGTCCACCGCGACATCAAGCCGGCGAACATCTTCGTCACGGGCCGGGGGCAGGCGAAGGTGCTGGATTTCGGCCTCGCCAAGCTCGCGACGCGCGACCACAACGTGGCCGGCGACAGCGGCGTGACGATGGCCTCGCCAGACATTACCGACCGGGGCGCGACGGTTGGCACGGTCGCGTACATGTCGCCCGAGCAGGCGCGCGGACTCGACCTCGACGCGCGCACCGATCTCTTTTCGTTCGGCGTCGTGCTGTACGAGATGGCGACCGGCACGCAGCCGTTCACGGGCACGACCTCGGCGGTGATCTTCGAAGGGATTCTGGGCAAATCGCCGGCGTCCGCGGCAAGGCTCAATCCGTCGCTGCCCGACGAACTGGAACACATCATCAACAAGGCGCTCGAGAAGGATCGCCAGCTGCGCTATCAGCACGCGTCCGACATGCTGAGCGACCTCAAGCGTCTCCAGCGCGACACATCGGTGAGCCGCGTGACGGCGGCCGCGAGCACCTCCGTCCCCGCGACAACCTCCGTCCCCCCGGCAACCTCCGTCCCCCCGGCAACCTCCGTCCCCCCAGCAACCTCCGTCCCCCAGCGCGCCCGCCGCCGGGTGGTCGCAATCAGCGCCGGAGCGGTCCTGGTCGCGGCAGCCGGTACCGGCTTTGCGCTCTGGCAGCGGGGTCGCGCGACGCCGGCGTCGATGTCCGGCGACAAGCCGTCTGTCGCCGTGCTGTATTTCGAGAACAACACCGGCAACCCGCAGCTCGACTGGCTGCGCACCGGCCTCACCGACATGCTCGTGACCGATCTGTCGCAGTCGCCGGACGTCGAAGTGCTCGGCACCGATCGGCTCGTGCAGATCCTCACGCAGATGAAGCGTCAGGACGATCGGCAGATCTCCTTCGACACCGTGCAGGAGCTCGCCAAGCGCGCGGGCGTACAGAACGTGATTCTCGGCAGCTACGTGAAGGCGGGCGAGACGATCCGCATCAATCTCAAGCTGCAGGAAGCGTCCACCGGGCGAATCGTCAGCTCCGAGCGCGTCGAATCCATCGGCGAGTCGAATCTGTTCCCCACCGTCGACGACCTGACGCGGCGCATCAAGGCGAAGTTTGCGCTGAACGTCAATCCGACGAAGCCGTTTCTGGAGGCTCCGGGATCGGCAGTGCCCACGCCCTCGCTCTCCCCCGATCGGGATCTGAAGAACGTTACGACCTCATCGATCGAAGCGTACCGCTACTATGTGGAAGGGATCGACTTCCACAACCGCGCGCGCGAGCTCGAAGCGGTGCCGCTCCTCGAGAAGGCGATCCAGGTCGATCCGACCTTCGCGATGGCGCTCGTGAAGCTGGCCGTGGTGGAAAGCAATCTCGGCCACCCGCTCAAGCGCGAAGAGTACGCCAAGCGGGCACTCGACCATGTCGATCGCCTCACGCCGCGGGAACGCTACTACATCGAGGGCTACTACTACAGCTCCAAGGGTGAAACGCTGGAGAAGGCCATCGATGCGTACCGCAAGGCGATCGAGCTGTACCCCGATCACGCGTCGGCCCGCCACAACCTCGCGCTCCTGTACGGTGGGCTCGGCCGCGAAGAGGAAGCGGTCCCTCTGTACGAAGACCTGCGGCGCAGACGGATGGCGTTTCCAATCACGTATACGAACCTCGCGAGCCTGTACCAACGACTCGGCCAGTACGACAAGGCGTACGCGGTGCTGCAGGAATACGTGAGCGCGAATCCCGAGGTGCCGCGCGGGTACCAGGGGCTCGGCAATCTCTTCGAGTACCTGGGGACGCTGGGACGAAGCCCTGGCGGCGTATGACAAAGCCTCAGCGCTCGAACCGGCAAACATGGCGCCGATCGCCAACAAGGGACCCATCTTCATCGTCAACAATCGTTGGGATGAGTACGCGGCGCTCAATCAGAAGCTGATCGAATCCAGCGATTCGCGCTGGAAATACCAGTCGCTCTCAAACCAGGCGACCGAGCAGTTGTATAAGGGGCGATCGAACGAAGCGCTTCGACTGCTCGACGCAGCCGCGGCCAGCGTCGGACCGCGCGGCTCGACCATGAGCGCCGGGGCGCGGCTGGGAATCGCCACGATTCTGATGGATCGTGGCCAGCCGGCTACCGCCCTGGTATCCGCGAAGCGGGCCTATGACGATGCGGGTGGCCAAGGCCCGGTCACGTATTTCAGCCTTCAAACCGTCAGCCGGCTGCAGGGCCGCCTTGGACAAAAGGCGGAGATGGCAAAGTCCGTGGCCGAGCTGACGGTGCGCCGCAAGCAGCTGCCGAGCGAAAGATTACAGCGCCTCGCGCAACACGCGACCGACGCTGTTCTGGCACGAGATCAGCGCGATCTGGCCACGGCGATCCGCGAGCTCAAGGCGGCCGAAACCCTCGTGCGTCCCGGAGATTCAAACAGCGAGTTCTACTTCGAGCTCGGATCGGCGTACGTGGAAACAGGCAGGGACGCGGACGCCGCGCCCTATTTCGAGCGGATCATCAACAGCGGGACGCTGCGCGCCAACGATCCCATCCCGTTCGTTCGCAGTCTGTACTTTCTCGGCCAGATCAATGAGCGCAAAGGCGACCGCGTGAAAGCCACCGAGTATTACCGGCGCTTCATCCAGTACTGGGGTGACGGCGACATGGATCGCGAACGCATCGCCGACGCGCGGAAGAAGCTGCTGGGCGCCTAACATGTCAAGAACGCCAAGACCGCGAAGACCGCAGAGAACCAAAAGTCTCTTTGCGTCCTTTGCGACCTCTGCGTTCCTTGACGCTACTGCACGACCTCCAGCTTCTGCTGCAGCGCGTTGAAGAACGCCTGCGCCATCACCTCGAACCCTTGCGGAGTTGGATGTAGATCGTCGGGTCCGATGTAGCGGCCGTCGCCCCCCATTGCTTCATAGATGTCCACGAGCGTCGCGCCCTCGCGCTGTGCCAGGGCCTTGATGCTGTCGTTGAAGCCGGGAATCGAGCGGGCCACTCCGTTTCGAGAGCCGTTGAGCCGTTGCGGCGGAAGGGTCGCGAGGAAGACGGTAATGCCCTTGGCGCGCGCCGCGCGCACCATCTCGGTCAACGCCGCGAGACCGGCCGTGGCGCCCGCGCTTCCGCCGAGCAGGTCGTTGCTCCCCTCCAACAGCAGCAGCGCGCCCGGCTTGTAGACCTCCAGCGCAGTCTGCATCCTCGTCCGTCCGGTTGCCGACGCGTTCTCGCCGGCCTTCCCGTCGTTGATGACGGCAACATTCTGGCCCACGTAGCGCGCGGTGAGCTTCGGCCGCAAGTGCGCGGGATAGGAATCGATCGGATCTGGCGGGCTCGAGCCGCCCGTCAGGCTGTCGCCGAACGCGAGAATCGTCGACGTGGACAATCGCGGCGGTCCGATCACTTTCACGCTGAAACTGCACGAAAAGGACTGCTGACGCGCGTCGGTGATCGTGCACGCGACGGTCGTCGTGCCAACCGGAAAGTTCGTGCCGGACGTAGGCGTGCAACTGACCGTCAGCGGCTGGATGCCACGGGCGGCTTGCGGGTCGTCGAAGGCGACGCGAACCGGCTGACCGGCCGCAGAGTTCGTGACGATGGGAGCGGGGCACGCGGCGGTCGCGCGAGTCAGGTCGCTCGGCTCGGTGGACGATCCATGCGTACATCCGGCGGCAACTAGGGCCAGAGTGACAAAAAATGGAGCCCTGATTCTCATCAGGTAGCTCATCAGCATACCTGCGCTCGAGCTGTGCATTTTGCGTACCCGTACCTCGGTACGCGCGAAGTGCGGCTGGAACGGGTCGGACCCTACAGGCGGCGCTTTGTCAGGGAAAAAAATCGGACGGAAAGTGTTTGAAGTTCAGTCGCCGTGCAGATGTGTAAAGAAGCGACTGAGGGGCGGGGCTGGATAGGCAGGACGGGCGGGATAGGCTGGATGCGTTCTTTCCTGCCTTTCCTGCCTTTCCTGCCCTTCCTGCTTACTTCTTCTTCGGAACCTTGAGCTCGTTCAGGTGCGCGACCAAATCCTCACCGGACGAACCGGGTTTGACCGCCTTGTCGATCGCGGCGATCTTGCCGGTCGGGTCGATGTAGAACGTCCAGCGCCGCGCGAACTGCCGGTCCTGGGGAGCCTCGGGATTGATGACGCCGTAGGCCATTGCGACTTTCTTGTCTGGATTGGCCAACAGCGGAAAGTCCGCGTGCTCTTTTTCGGCGAAGCCTTTGTTGTCTTCCAGCGTGTCCACGCTGATCATGAAGTACGCGGTATCGAACTGCCGAATCATTCCCCCGCTCTCACGGAGCGAGTTGCATTCGGCGGTTCAACCGGCGGTGAATGCTTTCGGGAACCACGCCAGGGCGATCCAACGCCCCTTCAAGTTCCCGCTGAGCGAATAGGTCTTGCCGTCTGTGGCCGGAAGCGTGAAGTCGGGCGCCTGGTCGCCGACTTTGAGCTCGACGGCCGGTGTCGCCCCGGTGGTTGTGCTTTGCGCCGCAGCCGGACCGGCCGCGACCGCGCAGACAACCGCCGCAAGCGGCAGCGTCCATAACACCTTGCGCATCGACCCTCCTCAACGCGAAACGATATCATAGGTGCGGATCATGAACGGTCCGATTCGTCACGTTCTCACGCTGACGTTGCTGGCCGTTCTCGCCCTGACGGCGGGATGTGTGCAGGCTCATCCGGCGAGCGACACGGGCAACACGCTGTCGCCCACGGCCGTATCGCTGCCGGGCCCGGACCAGCCGCTGGCCTACGAGCCGGGCGGATTGATGTATCTCTATTGGACCGGCAGTCCGCGGACGCAGCAGGTGAAGGCCGATATGGTCTACCGGTGGATCGTGACATACAACTCGCAGCGGACACGATGAACTCTGGTCGTTGTTCGCTGATCGTTCGTGGTTCGTCGTTCGTGGTTCGTCGTTCATCAGCGGTGCTCGTGCTCCTCGTCGCTGCCGCGATTGGTCCGGTGCTCGCGGCCGGCCGGCAGGCGCCCGCGGTCGCCTTGCCCGCGGCGGACGGCACCATCACGCGTCTCGCGGACTTGCGAGGCAAGGTCGTGCTCGTCGATTTCTGGGCGAGCTGGTGCGCGCCGTGCAAGGCGTCGTTCCCCGCGCTCGATGGGCTCTATCGTGAGCTCCACGATCGCGGTCTGGAAGTGCTCGCGATCAACGTCGACGAACGGCGTCGCGCCGCGGATGCCTTCCTGGCAGGCCGATCCCCGGCGATGACGGTGTTGTTCGATCCGAAAGGCGCGTCGCCTCGCCTGTTCAACGTGCGGGCGATGCCCAGCTCGGCGTTGATCGATCGCGCGGGCAACATCCGCTTCACGCACGAGGGCTATACGAGCAGACGCTCGACAGCTACCGTCGCGAGCTCGCGACGCTTCTAGCGGAGTGATGTAGCCGCATCCAATTGTTCACTCGGCCCGCAGCGCCTGAATCGGATCAATGCGCGACGCGCGCAGCGCGGGAATAGCCGTCGCCGCCGCCGCGGTCACCAACAGCAGGATCGGCACGCCGACGAAGACGATCGGATCGGTCGGCCCGATCGCGAACAGCATGCTGCGCAACGCCCGGCTGAGGGCGAACGCGAGCACGGATCCGATCCCGATGCCGGCGGCCGCGAGCTGGAGGCCTTGTCCCAGCACCAGCCGCAGAATCGCCGGACGGCTGGCGCCCATCGCGATGCGCACGCCAATCTCGGACGTTCGGCGCGAGACGGCGTAGGCCATCACACCGTAGACGCCGGCCATCGCCAGCGCGAGCGCCAGCGCCGCAAACACGCCGACGAGCAGCGTCCGGAACCGCGGCGTCGCCACCGCTGTCGACAGCACCTGCGTCATCGTCGTCGCTCGCACCGGCACGCCGGGATTGGCCGTCCGGATTGTTTCGCGAAAGGTGTTCGCCAGCGCCAACGGCTCACCCTCGGTGCGCGCGATGAGGGCGAGCGCCGTGGCCGTGCGCTGATGCTGCAGAAACGGCATGTAGATTTCCGGCGCCGGGCTGCGCGACGGATCGCGCGAGCGCACGTTGCCGACGACACCGACAATCGTCATGAACTCGCGGGAGTCGAGCCCGCAGGCAATGCGGCGTCCAAGCGGATCGGCATCGCCGAACGCTTGACGCGCCAGCGCGTCGTTGACGATCGCGACAAACGGCGCTTCGTCTCGGTCCCGCGGCGAGAAATCGCGTCCCCGCTGCATCGGGATGGTCATCGTCCTGAAGAAGTCGGGCGTGACCACCGTGAAGCTCGCCTGCGGCAGCCGGACGCCGACGGTCGCTGGATCCTGTCCACCCTCGAGCCAGTAGCCGCCGTTCGACTCGTGGCCGAAGCGCGCGCGCGCCGCGGGCAGGCCGCGCACCGCGGCAACAGCCTTGACCCCGGGCATTTCCGCCAGCCGCGGCAGCAATTGTTCGTAGAACGCCGTCGCCCGCCGCGCGCCGGCGAGGTCGAGCGAAGGCACGCTCGTCTCGAGCACGAGCAGCCGTTCGGTCTGGAAGCCGAGGTCGACCACACTCAGCGCGAGGAAACTGCGAATCAACAGGGACGCGCCCACGACCAACGCGACCGCCACCGCCATTTCGGCGACGACCAGCGTCGCGCGCAACCGCGCCCCGCCGCCGCCGAGGACGCCGCCGCGTCCGCCATGGCGCAGCGACGCATTCAGGTTGGAGCGAGAGGCCTGCAGCGCCGGCAGCACGCCGACGAACAAGCTCGATGCCATCGCGACCAACAAGGCGAAGCCGAACACGGTCGCGTCCACCCGCACTTCAGACAGCCGGGGCAGGTTTTGCGGGGCGATGGCCATCAGGGCAGCGACGCCGGACCGCGCGAGGATCAATCCGACCACACCAGCAGCAAGCGACAGCACCATGCTCTCGGTCAGGAATTGCCGGAGCAGCCGCGCTCGTGCCGCACCCAGCGCCGCCCGGACGGCGATTTCGTTCGCGCGAGCGGTCGCGCGCGCCAGCAACAGGTTGGCGACGTTGGCGCATGCGACGACCAGCACCAGCGCAACGGCGGCGAGTAGCAGATACAGCGTAGACCGCGTGTCGCCGACGAGCTGATCCTGCAGCGACGTGACGGCCGCTCCCTTGTTGGCATTCGACGCCGGGTACTCGCTTTCCAGCCGCGCGGCCAGCGAGTTCATCTCCGCCTGCGCCTGCTCGAGGCTGACACCGTCCTTCAGCCGCGCCACGACACGGTAGTTGTGTGCCCCCCGTGACGTCGTTTCGGGCATGACCCATGCGGGAAACCAGACGTCGGTGACACCGGGGCTTCGGAATCCGGCCGGCATGACGCCCACGATCGTGAAGGTTCGCTCGCCGAAGCTGACGGTGCTGCCGATGACGTCGCGCTGGCCCCCGAAGCGCCGCACCCAGAACTCGTGGCCGATGACGGCGGCGAACGGACTGCCCGGCTCTTCGTCGCGCGGCTCGAAGACGCGGCCCGCCTGCGGCTTCACGCCGAACACGTCGAAGAAGCCCGGCGTCACGCGAATCGCCGTGCCGTATTCGCTGGCGCCGTTGACCAATACGCTCGTCTCGCCGCCGGTGTAATACGCCATCGCCGCGAACGACTGCGCGGTGTCGTGCCAGTCGTGGAAATCGGGCGCCGAGACGGTGCCGCCGCTGACGCCCGTGTTCCGCCAATGGTTCGTGATGGCGACGACACGCTCGGGCTTCGGATAGGCGAGCGGGCGCAAGAGCACGGCGTTGATCACGGTGAAGATGGCGGCATTGGCGCCGATGCCGAGCGCGAGCGTCGCGACCGCCAGCAGCGCGAACGCCGGCTGGCGGCGAAGGGAACGCCAGGTGTAGCGGAGGTCCTGGATGAGGCTATCCATGGCGGCTTAGACGGTCTCGCGAGTCGAAGCGTTGTAGCGCGACGGCTTTATCCGAGCGATCGCGGGGTATCATCGCGCCATGGTGTCATCACGTAGGCTCTTGAGTCGTCGTCGTCGCGCTCGCGTTCGCGAGCCCGGTGCTTGCTGCCGGCCGGCCGATTGCGCCGACGGATCTCCTTGCGATGGCGCGAATCAGCGATCCGCAGATGTCTCCGGACGGCACGCGCGTTCTCTATACGGTCGCCACGCCCGATTTGAGCGCGAATCGGACGGCGCGCGATGTCTGGATGGTCACGATTGCCACCGGCGAGACGCGCAAGCTGACGCACAACGGCCGCGACGGCAGCGCGCGCTGGTCGCCGGACGGCAAGACCATCGCGTTCATTTCCACACGCAGCAACGGGACGCAGCTGTATCTCATGAATGCAGATGGTGGCTCGGATCCGAAGCAGCTCACCACCTTCTCGAGCGACGTCGACAACATCGTCTGGGCGCCGGATGGCCGCTCGATTGCCTTCACCGCCGATGTCTTCCCCGACTGCAAAGACGACGCGTGCAACAAGTCGCGGACCGAAGAGCGGGACAAGAATCCGGTCAAGGCACGGGTCTACGATCGACTGCTCTTCCGGCACTGGACCTCGTGGAGTGACGGCAAGCGGAGGCACCTGTTCGTGGTGCCGGTCGGCGGCGGTGCGCCGCGCGATCTCACGGCCGGGGCCGACTACGATGTACCCCCGCGCGAGCGGGAAGGTCCGCATCCGATTGCGTTCGCGCCCAACGGCCGCACCATCTGCTTCACCGCGGTGACCGATGCCGTTGAAGCCGACGAGTACCAACGGCGATCTGTTCGAGGTGGATGTCAACGGCGCATCCGCCCCCAGGCGCCTGACGAACAATCCCGGGTTCGACGGGGCGCCCGCGTACTCCCCCGACGGCGTGTGGATTGCGTATCACTCGCAAGCGCGCGCCGGCTACGAAGCGGACAAGTGGCGATTGATGATCCTCGATCGCCAGACGGGCCGGTCGTCGAGCCTGACTGACGGCTTCGATCGCAGCGTCAACACACCGGTCTGGTCAAGCGACGGCGCCACGATCTACTTCAACGCGGAGGATCGCGGGGCGATGCCGGTGTTCTCGATCGCCGCTCGCCCCTCGAGCAACGCCGGCGCAACCCTGCCGAAGGCGCTGACGCCCGGGATGTACGACGGCGAATTCACCGTCACCTCGAACGGATCGCTCGTCGTCGCCCGCAGCAGCCTGACCTCACCGGTCGAACTCGTTGCGATCGATGGCGGCGGCCAGGTGAAGCCAATCACGCGCCACAACGCGGCGCTCCTCGCGTCGCTCGATCTGGCGAAGCCGGAGTCGTTCACGTTCAAGGGCGCCGGCGGAACCGAGGTCCAGGGCTTCCTGGTGAGACCCCCTGCGTTCGATGCCGCGAAAAAATATCCGGTTCTGATGCTGCTGCATGGCGGCCCGCAGACCCAATGGGGTGACACCTGGAGCTATCGGTGGAACGCGCAGACGTTTGCGTCCCCTGGCTACGTGGTCGTCATGATCAATCGTCGCGGATCAACCGGGTTCGGCCAGAAGTTCACCGACGATATCCGGCTCGACTGGGGCGGGAAACCGTTCGAGGACCTGATGCGGGGGCTCGATTTCGTGCTGGGGAAATACACCTTCACGAACCGCGAACGCGTCGCGGCGGCGGGCGCGTCGTACGGCGGTTTCATGATCGACTGGATGGCCTCCCACGCCAAGGGCCGATTCGTGGCGCTCGTGTCGCACGCCGGCGTGTACAACCAGACGAGCATGTACGCCACCGAGGAGCTGTGGTTCCCCGAGCGCGATCTGGGCGGTACACCATGGACCAATCCGGCCACCTACCTGGAAATGTCGCCGCATACCTACGCCGGGGATTTCGGCAAATACAAGACGCCGACGCTGGTCATCGCGGGCGAGCTCGATTTCCGCGTGCCCTATACGCAGAGCCTCGAGTTCTATAACACGCTGCAGCGGCAGGGTGTGCCGTCGAAACTGATCGTGTTCCCCGATGAAGGCCACTGGATTCTGAAACCGCAGAACAGCGTGTTCTGGTACGGAGAAGTGCTCGGCTGGATCGGGCAGCATCTCAAACCTCCGTCCCCCCAGCAACCTCCGTCCCCTGACGTCTTTTGCGGGGACGGAGGTTACAGCGGGGACGGAGGTTTCGACTCCCAGACGAGCGCCCGATGACGACCGCCGTCGAGGCGCAGCTCGACGTTCCGTGGTACCGCCAGGTCAACGCGACGCAGTGGCGAGCGTTTCTCGCGACGTGGCTGGGGTGGGTGCTCGACGGGTTCGACTTCACCATCCTGTCGTTCCTGCTGGTGGACATCGGTCGCACCTTCAGCGTCGACAGGGCCGCACTTGGCGCGCTCGGCAGCATCACGCTGCTCTTCCGCGTCGTCGGCGGCATAGGAGCGGGGACCGCCGCGGATCGCTGGGGCCGCAGAGGTCCGCTGATGTTCTCGATTCTGTGGTACTCGGTCTTCGCCTTCCTGAGCGGGTTCTCGACGAGCTACGGCATGCTCTTCACGCTCCGCGCGCTGTTCGGCATCGGCATGGGCGGCGAGTGGGCGGCGGGCATGCCCTTGACGCTCGAGCATTGGCCGGCGCGTTTGCGCGGTACGGTGTCGGGCATGCTGCAGGCCGGCTTTTCGGTCGGCTACATCCTGTCGTCGCTGGTCTACCAATACGCGTATCCGCTCGTGAACGACGGTTCCGACCGCGGGTGGCGCACGATGATGTGGATCGGGATTCTCCCGGCGCTGCTCGTGCTCTGGATCAGGTCGCGCGTCGCGGAAAGCCCCGTGTGGCTGGAACGACAGCAACATCTCAAGGCCCGAAGCGAGACTCGCGGCGTGTCGCTGGCGCAGCTGTTCAAGCCGCACCTGATCGCGGTCACGCTTCAGACGTCGTTCGTGATGGGCGCCTTCATGTTTTCATACCACTCGATCTCGGTACTGGTATCCGACGTTCCTCAGCACACGTCAGCTGCCGCCGCTGATGTACCTGTTGCTACTCAACATCGGCGGCGTCACGGGCGCGATGGCCGCCGGCCGGCTGTCGGAAACCGCGCTGGGGCGCCGCGGCGCGGCGACTCTGATGATGGTGATCGGCGGCGCAGCCATTCCGCTCTACCTCTACACGACCAGCACGCTGCTCATGTTGACCGGGGCACTGGCGATCGGCTTCTTCGCCGCGGGCGCCTGGGGGATTGTCCCGACCTATCTCACCGAGCGGTTTCCCACGGCCGCGCGGGCGGCGGGCGCAGGCTTCTCGTACCACGCCGGCGCCGCGATCGGTTCGTTCACGCCCCAATTCATCGGTCAGCTGCAGGATCGCGGCATGGCGGTGCACGATGCGATGGCACTGTGCATCGCCGCGGCCGCAGTGCTCGTGACGGTGCTCATCTGGATGGGACCCGAAACGCGAGGCCGTGAGTTCCACGCGGCTGACTGACAACGACCAACGCAGAACACGCGGAACTCGCAGAGCAACACGATTCGCTGCGGTTTCTGCGCATTCTGCGTGCAATGTGGCCCCACCTGGATCATTTGATGGAGGCGCCGGCGCCGATCACGAGCATCGTCGTCCGCGGGCTGCCGGGGATTGGTCCGAACGGCGGACCGGGATTGATGGCGTAGAAGCGCACGTCGAAGCTGAACGCGACGTGCTTCTTGGCGAACCAGCGCGCGCCGCCGCCGTAGTTGATGGTCTTCAACCGTGCCAGATCGGAGGGAAACGCCGCGCGGCCGTCCGGAATGACGGACCAGATGGATCGCCCGATGCCGCCGCTGATGTAGCTCCACCCGTGGCCGGTGCCGAAATTGAAGGACAACTGCGCTCCGGCCGTCTTGAATTTTTCTTCTGTCGCCCGGAGAGGCACCGTTTCCGTCCCGGCCGGTGGGATCGCTTGCGTCGCAGGCGGTGTCTTGCGCGCGCGGCTCGCGGCAGCTTCGCCACCGAAGCCGAACGTGATGGCGCGGAAGCGCAGGAAGTAGACGTGGGCACCCACCTGCATGCCGAGTCCGCGCCCCGGCAGCTCGGTCACGACCAGGTCGTGGCTTGCCGCCAGCAACGGCGAATTGGGAAAGCGCGGCACCGTGCCATGGAGGTCGAAGACAAAGGGTCCGATCTTCGGGGGAGGGTCCTGCGCGTGCGCGGACGGCGCCACGCACAGAATCGAGAGCATGAGAATGGTGTATTTGGTCAAAAGGCGAGATGATCCGGCGTTCAGATGACCAAATAATACGGCATGCAAATGCCAATGCTCCACGACATGTTCTACTTGAACCTGCCGGTCGCCGAGAAAATCGTGCGGCCGTTCATCGTGTACCTGTTTCTCATCGTCGGCTTGCGTCTCGCGGGCAAGCGCGAGCTGGCGCAGTTGAACCCGTTCGACCTCGTGCTGTTGCTGACCATCTCGAACACAGTGCAGAACGCTATCATCGGCGAGGACAACAGCGTCTCGGGCGGGCTGATTGGCGCGGCGACGCTGCTGGCCATGAACTACTTTGTCGCGTGGGCGTCGTACAAGAACCCGCGGTTGGAGAAACTGGTGGAGGGCGATTCGACCATGCTGATCGAAAATGGCGTCCTGCAGCGCAGCCATCTGGAGGCCGAGTTGGTGACTCGCACGGAGCTCGAAACGGCGGCGCACAAGGAGGGCTTCGCGTCGCTCGACGAAATCGACCGCGCCATCCTCGATCCCGGAGGCAGCATCGCCTTCTTCCCCAAAAAGCCGACAACGGAAGAGGCGCGGCACGAGGTCATCATGCAACGACTGGATCGCATCTCAGCGCGGCTGGCGGCGCTGCGGGCATGAGCCGCCGCGCTGTGAGAACGCGAAGACCGCGGAGACCGCAAAGACTTGCTTGGGTGTACTTCTTTGCGGCCTTTGCGCCCTTTGCGTTCCTTGTGGTCGCGGTCGTCGCCCAGTCGCGACCCCGCGCGCGCGACCTGGGGATTACTCCGGGCGTGCTCGCGCCTGGCCCGTTGAACGCCATCACCGACGTCGACGGCGTGCGCGTCGGCCATACTACGATCGTCCAGGGCGACACCGTGCGGACCGGCGTCACCGCGATCGTGCCGCACGCCGGCAACGTGTTTCAGGACAAGGTGGCCGGCGCGGTGTTCGTCGGGAATGCGTTCGGCAAGCTCGCCGGATCCACGCAAGTCACAGAACTTGGCACCATCGAAACGCCGATTGTCCTGACCAATACGTTGAGCGTCGGCACCGCCATGGACGCCGTCGTCCGCTACACGCTCGCGCAACCCGGCAACGAGCGCGTGCGCTCGGTGAACCCGCTGGTCGGCGAGACCAACGACGGCGGGCTGAACGACATTCGCGGATTGCACGTGACCCGCGATCACGTGCTGGACGCGATCCGCAGCGCGAAAACAGGACCCGTTGTCGAAGGCGCGGTCGGCGCGGGCACGGGGACGATGTGCTACGGGTGGAAGGGCGGGATCGGAACATCCTCGCGGAAAACCGGCGGCGGCTACACCGTAGGCGTCCTGGCGCAGACCAATTTCGGCGGCAACCTGACGATCGCAGGTGTGCCCATCTTCCGGCTGCTGCAACCGCCGCGTCGCAGTGACGCGGCCGCGCGATTGGATCCAGGCGATGGGTCGTGCATGCTCGTCGTCGCCACCGACGCCCCGCTCGACGCCCGCGATCTCCGGCGCCTGGCCGCCCGAGCCGTGTTCGGGCTTGGCCGGACGGGATCCGCCTACAGCAACGGGAGCGGCGACTTCGCGATCGCGTTTTCGACGTCGCCCGAGATGCGGAGCCGGTTCAACGAGACGGCGGCCCGTGCGCGGCAGGTCCTGCCGGTGGATGCGACATCGCCGCTGTTCGAGGCGGCGCTCGAAGCCACCGAGGAGGCCGTCTACAACTCGCTCTTCCAGGCGACGACGGTGCGCTCGGCGACCGGAACCGGTGAAGCGATTCCGATCGATCGGGTCCGCGAATTGTTGAAGAAATGATCAGCAAATCGAGCTGACACGAACGTGAGGATTTACCTCGCGTGCACGGTCCGGGGCGATCGCGGTGGTGTCGCCGCTGGGCGCGCGATCTGCGAACGGCTTCGTCGCCACGGCCACGACGTGCTCACCGCGCACCTGCTCGACGACAACGTCGAGACGGCGGAGTCGCAGCTCACAGAGGAAGCCGTGTTCCGCCGCGATCTCGCCTGGCTCTCGAGCTGCGATGTGCTCGTCGCCGAGGCATCGGGATCGAGCTTCGGCGTAGGGTTCGAGGTCGGGTACGTCCTCGCGGGCGCCGATCGAACGGGCCAGCGGGTCGTGTTGCTCTACGATCGCGCGCGCGCCGCGAACGTCTCGAGGCTGGTCGTTGGCAACGTCCATCCGCGCTGCGAGACCCAGCCGTACAACTCAGTCGACGAACTCCTGGCCTTCGTCGATCAGCGCTTCGCTCCTGAGTAGCTCCGCGCCGTTCTCGGTGCACACGGCGAAGAGCACCGTGTCTCCGCCGTAGAGCGCCACGCCGGCGCACTCGCCCGCCGCGTTCACGACGTACAGCTTCACGTTGAAATTTGGCAGGCCGCGGCTGTTCAACAGCTCGGGCTCGATCGCGGCTGCCTGGATCTCGCGCAGCGCCGCCATGCCCGCGTCCTTCGGCGACATACCCTGTCGCATGGCGCTGACGACCGCAAAGCTGGAGAGGCTGTAGAGATTGGCTTCGCCGCGTCCGGTCGATCCCGCGGCGCCGACATCCTGCCGGACGTACAAGCCCGCGCCGAGAATCGGCGAGTCGCCGACGCGGCCCGGAAGCTTCCACGCCAGCCCGCTCGTCGTCGTCGCGCCGCAGATGTCGCCGCGAGGACCGACGGCGCTGCAGTTGATGGTGCCCCACAGATGGTTCGGGTCGATCAGCCCTTCGCGTGAGAGCTCGAGCCCTACGTCGTATCCCACGCGCATACGGCTCGCGGATGGCGCGTCGGCCGGAAGAGCGGCGAGCCGCGCGTCGGAGCGACGCTTCCATTCCAGCCACAACGCGCGCGAGCTCGGCGTCATCAACTCTTGCGTTTCGAATCCGCACGAGCGGGCGAACGCGAGCGCCCCATCGCCGGCCAGCAGATGATGCGGCGTGTCGAGGAGCACACGACGAGCGACCGCGGCGGCCGTGGCAATGCCCTGCAGCGCGGCAACGCCACCGGCTCGGCGTCGTGGACCGTGCATGCAACTGGCATCGAGCTCGAGCACGCCGTCGGCGTTGGGTAAACTGCCCACGCCAACGCTTGTCTCGCCGGGATCCAGCTCGACGATCGTCACGCCCTCAACGACAGCGTCCAGCACGTCCGTACC
The DNA here is from genome assembly GCA_963770995.1 of uncultured Acidobacteriota bacterium. Lineage (GTDB taxonomy): Bacteria > Acidobacteriota > Vicinamibacteria > Vicinamibacterales > CAVVIG01 > CAVSWN01. The sequence continues at coordinate 209,607 of CAVYRS010000003.1, forward strand.
TTCGGTCATCAGGCGGAACGCACGCTCGACGCATGTTTCCGTGCCGCCGTTCCTGAATTGATGCCCGTTGGCCGACGCGATCACGATCGGTTTCATCGAATTGGATCATTATGAACGTTGACGTCTTCGCGCGCGCGCGATTACGATCGCTCGTCTTGCCCATCACCGTTCCCGAGCGACACATTCCACTCCCAGCCATTCGCGACGCCGCCACGGCCATCTACGATGCGGCGGTGCGCACGCCGCTCGTTCGCGTGCGACCTTCGCGATGGCGGCGTCGATCGCGACGTCGATCTGTACCTGAAGCTCGAAGTGCTGCAGCCGATCGGCTCGTTCAAGATCCGCGGCGCCTACAACGTCGTCCGCCAGCTGACGCGCGACGAGCTTGCAGGACGGCGTGTGGACCGTCAGCGCCGGCAATGCCGCGCAAGGCGTCGCCTTCGCCGCACGGAAGGCCGGCGCCCGCTGCTCGGTGATGGTGATGGATACGGCGCCCGAGACGAAGATTCGCGCGATCGAGCGGCTCGGCGCGACGATCGTGCGGGCGCGCTACGACGAATGCTGGCGCACGGTCGAAGCGCACGGCTCCGATCGCATGACCGGCCACTTCGTGCACCCGTTCGACGACGATCGGTTCATCGCGGGCAACGGCACGGCGGCCTCGAGATTCTCGAGGATCTGCCCGACGTGGACGCCATCGTCGCGCCGCTCGGCGGCGGCGGCCTGCTGGCGGGCATCGCGGCGGCGGTCGCAGGAACTGAAACCTGACACGCGGGTCTACGCGGCCGAGCCGGAGACGGCCGCGCCGCTTGTCGGCATCGCTCGCCGCGGGCCGGCCCGGTCTACTTCGACGACTGGCAGGCGTCGTTCGTCGACGGCGCCGGCGGCAAGTCGGTCCTCGCAACGATGTGGCCGCTGCTCGCGCCGCTCGCCGGATCGATCGTGGTGACGCTCGACGAGGTCGCCCGCGCGATGAAGCTGGTGGCCGAGCGGGCGCACGTCATCGCCGAAGGCGCCGCCGGCTGCGCCGTCGCGGCCGCGCTCAGCGGACGCGCCGGCAGCGGCAAGATCGTCGCCGTCGTCTCGGGCGGCAATATCGATCTCACCAGGTTCGCCTCCCTGATCGGCGCGTATCCTGAGGACAGATGAAACGCTAATGACCCGATACTCCGGTCTGCCCCCATTGCCGGAACGCATCTCGCGCCTCGATGAGCTCGCGGTCGATCTGTGGTGGAGCTGGCACCGCGACGCGCGCGAGGTGTTCCGCCGCCTCGATTACCCGCTGTGGCGCGCCACCGCGCACAACCCGGTGCGCATGCTGCGGCGTGATCCCGCGCAAGGCTCGAAGCCGCCGCGGCCGACCCGGAGTTCCTCGAGCGCTACGACCGCGCGATCGCCGCGCTCGACGACGCCCGGGCGGCCCGGAACACCTGGTGGTCGACCCGGTTTCCGCAGCCTGGCGGGCCGGTCGATCGCGTACTTCTCGGCCGAGTTCGCGCTGCATCAGTCGCTGCCGATCTACGCCGGCGGCCTCGGCGTGCTGGCCGGCGATCACTGCAAGGAAGCGGGCGACCTCGGCGTCCCGCTGATCGGCGTCGGGTTCATGTATCCGCAGGGCTACTTCCACCAGCACGTGTCGGCCGACGGCTGGCAGGAAGAAAGCTACGAGCGGCTCAACTGGGCGGACGCGCCGATCGAGCCGGCGCTGACGCCCGACGGCAAGCCGTGCGTCACGGCGGTGCCGCTCGGCGATCGCTCGGTGCTGGTGGCGGTCTGGCGCGTGCGCATGGGCCGCGTGAAGCTGTATCTGCTCGACACCGATCTCGAGGAAAACGCGCCGTGGGATCGCGAGCTGTCGGCACGGCTCTACGGCGGCGATCGCGAGACCCGCATCCAGCAGGAAATCGTGCTCGGCATCGGCGGCGTGCGCGCGCTGAAGGCGCTCGGATCGGATCCGGCGCGTGTTCCACCTCAACGAAGGCCACGCCGGCTTCGTCGTCCTGCAGCGCATTCGCGACCTGATCGAGCGCGGCTCGACGTTCGACGATGCGCTCGAGGAGATCCGGCGACGACGGTCTTCACGACGCACACGCCGGTGCCGGCCGGCCACGACGCGTTTCCGTTTCAGCTGGTCGAAAAGCACCTCGCCGGGTGCTGGGGCACGCTCGGCGCGAATCGCGATCGGTTCCTCGCGCTCGGGTCGTACGACAACGGCGGCGGGCACGCAGTTCAACATGACGGCGCTGGCCATGCGATCGGCCGGCGCGATCAACGCGCGTCAGCCAGCTGCACGGCGAGGTGACGCGCGACATGTTGGCGCCGATGTGGCCGCGACCTCGAGGCGGCAGACCGGCCGGTCGCCGCAGTGACCAACGGCGTGCACGTCCCGACCTGGATCGCGCCGGAGCTCGCGGAGCTGCTTCGGCCGCTATCTCGGAGCCGACTGGCTCGAACGCCACGACGACCCGGCGCTCTGGGACGGCGTGCTCGCGATCCCGGACGCACGAGCTCTGGGCGGTGCGGCAGTCGCTGCAAGCGGTATCTCTTCACGTTCATCCGCGAGCGCGCGCGGCAGCGCTGGACGGAGGAGCACGTCGGCATCCCGCGCGTGGTCGCCGCCGGCACGCTGCTCGAGCCCGAGGCGCTGACGATCGGATTCGCGCGGCGGTTCACCGGCTACAAGCGGCCCGAGCTGGTGTTTCACGACGCCGAGCGGCTCGCGCGGATCCTCAACGCGAGCGGCCGGCCGGTGCAGATCATCTTCGCCGGCAAGTCGCATCCCGGCCGACGACATCGGCAAGCACCATCTGCAGCGCGTCTACCGGCACGCGCTCGATCCGATGTTCGGCGGCCGCGTCGCGTTCGTCGACGACTACGACCTGCACGTCGCGCATTTTCTCGTGCAGGGCTGCGACGTCTGGCTGAACACGCCGCGCAAGCCGCTCGAGGCGAGCGGCACGAGCGGCATGAAGGCCGCGCTCAACGGCGTGCCGCACCTGAGCATCGGCGACGGGTGGTGGGCCGAGGGATACAACGGCACCAACGGCTGGGTGATCGACGGCGGGCACCGCCGACAACGACGACGCGTCGACGCCGCCGACGCCAACGCGCTGTATCGTCTGCTCGAAGAAGAAGTCGTGCCGGCCTTCTACGATCGCGACCGCCGACCAGTGCCGCACCGCTGGATCGCGTCGTCAAGGAGGCGATCCGCTCGGTCGCGCCGCGCTTCTCGGCGCGGCGGATGGTCAAGGAATACGCAGAGCGGATGTATGCGCCGGCGCTCGAAAGACGCGCCTTCGCCAGTCATGGCTGATGGCTGATGGCTGAAGCGTTGCGGTCAACCCCTGCGTTCAGCCATTAGCAATTAGCCATTAGCCATGTCAGGCTTTTCCACTGATCGGCGGGTGGTGAATGATCTGGATCTTGTTGCCGTCCGGATCGCTGAAGTAGCACGACCGCGCGCCGTCGCGATGCGTCCGCGGCTTCGCGTCGAGCGTCACGCCCTGCTCCTCGAGAAACGCCGCCCAGCGATCGACATCGTCTGCCGTCCGCACGATCAGGCCGAGATGATCGAGCGCGCCGGGTCGCGGCAGTCGTCGACGCCTGGCGGACCGCTGGCGCGCGGTGCAGCGCGAGATTGTCGATCCCCGACGACAGGTACACGTTGTCCGCGTCGGGCTCCCACTCGACCGCGAAACCGAGCAGGTCGACGTAGAAACGCTTCATCGCGTCGAAAGTCGCGAACGTTGAGCGCGAGGTGCCGGAGGCCTGCGTGCGAGGGCCGTTCCATGGTGCTAGACTCATCATATGCCACGCAAGTCGGTCGTCAAGTCGCGGTGCGCGCTGTGCGGCGCCAAGGAGGTGTCCGAGCCGCGCGGCGAGGAGAAATACTGCCGCGACTGCTGGGACAAGAAAATCGCCGTCGAGGAAATCGTCGCGCGCGAGTTCGCGCTGAAGCGCTACATCCGCGCGCACAGCGCGGAGAAATACCTGATCTATCACTCCACGCTGAAGCGGCCGTGCGGTCAGCTCATCGTCGTCGACGACGGCTACGATCTGTTCCTGACGCTGATGCTGTACCCCAATTTCGGGTGGGACGAGCCCGCCTACCATCTCGAAGGCGACCCGGAAGGCCGGCTGTTTTCGGAAATCCTCGTGGACGTCGTCGCGGCTGAGGTCATCGAGCCGTGGGGCGGCGGCAAGTGGCACATGGAAATCTTCCGCACCGTCGCACCCGGAACCGGAAGACTGGAATGGAGAAATGTAGCGCTGGAACGGCGAGGTGCTGAACTACAATGCCGCTGCCATTTACAGTCTGTCTTTCTGGAGGTTAGTTATGAATCGCGCGCGTTTCGCTGTCGCCGCGACCATCGTCGGCGCCAGCTTCGTCGTCGCCCCCGTCCTTGGCGCAAGATCCGGCGCCGCAAGCGCCCCCGATGAAGTCGGTGCTGGCCGGCAAGAAGTTCACGCCGCCCGTCCGTGGCGAGGCGACGGTCGACATCGTGAAGACGCCGACCAAGCGCGATGGCACGACGCTCGTCACGAAGATCCAGGTCGAAGAACACGTCGACCGCGCCGATCGCGCGGCTGCGCGTGGCCGAAACCTGGTTCGACAAGGACGGCAACATGATCCCCGGCGGCGAAGTCCGTCGTCAACGGCCTGCTCCAGCCGGACGAGGTCGCGGTCCTCGAGATTCGGACGCCCGTCAACCCGAAGATGCTGCAGAGCCAGCTCCAGTTCAGCCACGCCAACGGCACGATCAAAGCCAAAATCCGTGAAGTCGGTCGATCCGCCGAAGGAGCCGGCGGCGAAGCCGGCTGCTGCGAAGAAGTAAGAAGTTAGAACTTAGAAGTTAGAAGGACAAAGAGGCCGGCGCCGGTCACACGACCGCGCCGGCCTTTTTTGCGTCTCGCAGCGCTACCGCCCTTTTTCGAACTTGACGTCGGTCGCGGCCGACTTCGGGATCGCGACGATGTGGTAGGGATACGTGATGACCTGCGCGCTGATCGCATCGGCCGGCGGCGACGCCTCGCGATAGCGCACGCGAAGCACGCCGCCCTCGGTCGTGGCGCTGACGATCGTCACGCCGTACCCTGGTGTCGGCTTATCCCCGAGAAACACGCCGACCACCATCTCCTTGGAAAAATCTGGCGTCGCGGGCGGCGGCGTCGGCAGGTGCGCGCGCCAGAGCGCGTCCCATTCCGCCGGCGTCCGCACCACGACCTCGCGCGCGGACATGATCTGCGTGCGATCGCCCTGACCGAGCGTGCGCGGCGCGCCCCCCTGCGCGGTCATCGACGCCGCTGCAGAAACGACCAGCCACGAAACCACGAAATCACGAAATCCCACAATCAATCTGAACTCTGAACTCTGAATTCTGAAATGCCAGCGGGCCGTCCTATCGCGCCGGCCCGACCTCGATCCGCGCTTCGCGCGTGGCGGGCGGCGTCTGGCCCAGCCGCGACTTCGCTTCGATTTTGAGCACGTACTTGCCGGGCGGAATGTCCTTCAGCGGAATGCTCGCCGTGTAGCCATAGCCGCCGCGCTGGCCGCCGAGGTCGCTCGAGTCGCGCGTCTCCTCGTTCTTGAACAGCACCTTGCCTTCGTCCGTGGTCACGGTCGCCGTGATGTCGACTTTGTGCGGCGTCGCGCCGGCGTTGTCGTAGACCTCCGCGAACACTTTGATCTCGTCGTTCGCCGGAAACAACCGGATGGCGACCGGCGGCATCGGGAGCACCGCGCGCAGTTGTTCGTCGGGTCGAACCGTCGGCAGCGCCGCGGCCGACGCGCTCGTCAGCACCAGCCCGCTGATGCTGAAGACGCTCTTCTGGAAGTCCGGAACCTCGAGATCGTACAGAACCGAGCCGACGTTTCCGCCGGCGGAGTCGTGGGCGCCGAACCGAATCTGGTAGCGCCCGGGCGGAAGATCGACGCGATTGAGCACGCGGATACCGCTCTGCTCGATGCGCGCCTTGGTCTCCGGCCGCAGGTTGGTCATCGCCATCGAGTCGGTCGTGCCGCCTTTGACCTTTCCGTTCGCGTCGATCGCCAGATACGACATCGACACCTTGTCGTTCGGCGACAGTTGCAGATCGCGCCCGTTCATCTCGACGCCGAGCAGGACGGACGCGTTCGGCGCCGTCCCCTTGAACGGCGCGGCGAAGACGCGCATGGTCAGTCCGCTGACCGGCAGCGGGCTGTCGAGCGCTTCGCGCAGTTCCGGCGGCGTTGGTCCGGTGGCGGCGGTCGTCGAGACTTCGACTTTCTTCGGCGTCAGGTAACCCTTGCGCGCGCGAACGGTGACGTTCGGGCGGTTCACTTTCACCTGAATCCGGTGGTTGCGGCCCGGCCGCGGATCCGGCGGATAGTACGCGAGCACGTAATACGAGCTGTTGTCCGCGACGATGCGTTCGAACCCGGCGGAGACGTCGTTGCGATTGACGATTGCGAACCCACCGGTTTCGTCGGACAGCACGCGCAGGCTGTCCTGGGCGAGCTGGAGCTCGTTGCGCAGCGAACCCGGGCCGATGCCGAGGGTCGTGTCGTCGGGGTAACTCTGAATCTCGATCGATTCGTCGCCCAGGTCGGTCAGCCCGCGCGGGTCGATGCCGTAAATCGACACGTTCGACCGCGTGGCGGCGGCGACGGCCTCGCGCGTCGCGTCGAGCACCATCGAGGCGCCGAAGTGATTCGACCCGGTCGAGGGAATCATGTCGTGGATGTCGTAGTCGATGCCTTCGCTCACGAACAGAATCGACTTCCGGCGGCCGCGCACCGACGAGAACCATTCCGCCACGTTCTTGAGCGTGTCGAGCGTGTTCCTGGCGTTGAAGGCGCGCTCCGCATCGTCGGGATCGTTCAGCGCGTCGCCCTGCTGCCGGAGATCGCGCGTGCGCATGAACTCGGCGGTCTTGTTGGCGGTGGCGGAGTCGAGCCGCCGCCCCTGCGTCTTGTCCACGGCCGCCAGCAGCAGCCGCTTGTTGGACGTGAACTCCTGGTTGGAGTCGGTCGATCCGGTCGTGTGCACGACCGCCATCAAATCGTTCGCGCCGAGCCGGCGCTCGATGAACTGCTTCGCCGCGATTTTCACGCGCTGCGATCGGCCGAACCGCGTGTGCAGATCGTCGATCACCATCACGTAGACGCGGCCGTCGAACGGCCGCTCGTTCGTCTTCACATCGGGTTCGATGGGCGTCGCGGAGACCAGCGTCCGATCGAAGCGCTCGATCGGAATGTCCACGAGCGAGAACGTGGTAATCGCCTGGGATTTGCCGTCTTCCAGCACCTGGAAGTCTTCCTTCTTCAGATCGCGAAGCAGGTTGCCTTGCCGATCCGTGACGACGACGTCCACTTCGACGTAGTCGACGCGAAGTTTGAACGTCGGCTGCTGGGTTTGTGGAGTGGGTTGGGGTGGCGGGTTCTGACCGGCCGTCAGAGCTACGCCGGTCAGCACGACCAGGAGCACCGCGAGCTGTGCGCGTGATTTCATGGTGATCACTCTCGGGTCGATTATAGCGGCGGCTATACTGAACGGGATGCTCTCTCTCAGGTGGCGCGCGCCCGACGGTTATCGACGTGGCGGCCGTGCAGACGCGCCCTCCGAGTCCGACGGCTTGGACGGCTGGCTGCTGTACGACTTTCGCGGCCTGAATCCGATTGCAGCGGACATCACGGCGGTCCACCGTCAGGGTGGGCACCTGGCCACTCGGCGCTGGTACTACCTCATCCCAGCCAGCGGCGAACCTCGCGGGCTCGTGCACGCGATTGAAAAACATTCGCTCGCACACCTGCCCGGGACCACCGAACGCTACGCCGGCCGCGATCAGCTCGAAGCCGGACTTCGCCGGTTGCTCACCGGCGTGAAGCGCGTCGCGATGGAGTACTCGCCGGGCTGCGCGATTCCGTCCATTTCACGCATCGATGGCGGCACGCTCGAGCTCGTGCGACAGGCGGGCGCCGACGTCGTGTCTTCCGGCGACCTCATCCAGCGGTTCTCGGCCGTGTGGAGCGCCGAACGCGTTGCCACGCATCAGGTCGCCGCGGACAAGCTGTACCGCGTCAAGGATCAGGCGTTCGACATGGTCGCGCGGCGGCTGCGCGATGGAGTCGCGACGACGGAATACGACATCCAGCAATTGATGGCTGGATGGTTCCGCGACGAGGGGCTGGTCACCGACGCCGAGCCCAACGTTTCCGCCGCCGAGAATTCCGGCAATCCGCACTATCTTCCGACCGCGTCCGCTCACCGGACGATTCGCGCTGACGAAATCCTGCTGCTCGACCTGTGGGGCAAGCTTGGCGACCACGGCGCGGTGTTTGCTGACATCACCTGGATGGGTTACACCGGGCGGACGATCCCCGACCGTTTCGTGCGGGCGTTCGACACGGTGGCGGCCGCGCGCGACGCAGCGGTCGCGCTGGTCCTGGAAGCCGCTCGAAGTGGACGCGAGCTGCGAGGGTGGGAGGTCGATCGCGCCGCCTCGACCATCCTGAAAGAGGGCGGGTACGGGGACCAGATCCTCCACCGCACCGGCCACAGTCTGGGCGAATCGGTCCACGGCGACGGCGTCAACATGGACGATTACGAAACCCACGACGATCGTCGTCTGCTGCCCGGCACCGGCTTTACAATCGAGCCTGGCGTCTATTTCAAGGACTTCGGCGTTCGAACCGAAATCAATATGATCGTGGGCCCGCACGACGCGACCGTCACCGGGCCGATCCAGACCTCAATCCTGAGTCTCACGTAATCGTGGAGGGCGTTCCGATGTCAACCCGCAAGACCACTGTTTTCTATGCGCTGCTGATTGCGGTCGCCTCGCTGGCGGTCGGCATGGTGCTCGCGTCACGGCTGGATCTCACCCCGGCATCGTCTGCACAGACGACGATCGCGGTGCCGCCGATGAACAGCGCGCCGATTACGGGCGTCATCGACGCGCAGACGTTCCGCAACATCGCCAAGGCAGCCAAGCCGATGGTGGTCAACATCCAGACGCAGATGAAGACGCAGGGCCGCGACCTGACCGACTTCTTCGGCGGCGGATCGCCCGACGATCTGTTCCATCGGTTCTTCGGCACGCCGGGACAGCCGGATGAACAAGGCCAGCCGGGTCAGGGCCCGAACGGCCGGCAGCGCCGGCCGCGCGAGCAGACCACGCGCGCCGCGGGCACGGGCTTCATCATCAGCAAGGATGGCTTCATCCTCACCAACAACCACGTCGTCGACGAGGCCGTCAAAATCGAGGTCGGCTTGTTCGGCGACGATTCGGACGTCACCTACGAGGCGAAGGTCATCGGCAAGGACCCGCTCACCGACAGCGCGCTGATTCAGATGCTCGAGCACCCGAAGGAACCGCTGACCGAGGCGAAGTTCGGCGACTCGTCGCAGATGGCGGCCGGCGACTGGGTGATGGCGATCGGCAATCCGTTCAACTACGCGCACACCGTCACCATCGGCGTCATCAGCGCCGAGAAGCGCGCCTTCCCGATCACCGACGGCCGCACCAACGACGTGATGCAGACTGACGCCGCGATCAACCCCGGCAACTCCGGCGGGCCGCTGCTCAATCTCCGCGGCGAAGTGATCGGCATGAACACCGCCATCGTCACCAACTCGCGCAATGAGGGGAACATCGGCATTGGCTTCGCGGTGCCGATCAACAGCGTGCGCGATCTGCTGCCGCAGTTGCGCAACGGGAAGGTGATCCGCGGACGCATCGGCGTCACCGTGACGCAGGTGCCGCGCGAGGACTACCAGGAATTCGGACTCAAGACACGGTCGGGCGCCATCGTCGCGTCCGTGGCATCGGGCGGCGCGGCGTCGAAAGCCGGCGTCGAACCCGGCGACGTGATCGTGCAGTACAACGGCCGGCCCGTCCCCAACAGCGACGAGCTCGTGAAGATGGTGGTGGCGACCAAGCCGGGCACCAACGTGCCCGTGAAGGTGATGCGGAACAAGCAGGAGAAAACGCTGAACCTCACGGTCGACGAGCTGGATCTCGACGCCGAGCAGCAGACCCGCGGCCGCCGCGCGCCGGGCCAGGATCCGCAGCAGGACGACTCGCAGGGCGCGGGCGGGTTCGGGCTCACGCTCGACAACGTGACGCCGCAGATGGCGCGGCGGCTCGGATTGCCGTCGGGACAGACGGGCGCCGTGATCACCGACGTCGAACCGGACGGTCCGTCCGCGGGACGGCTGCAACCTGGTGACGTGATCCTGTCGGTCAATCGCCGCCCGGTGTCGAACGCGAGCGAGGCGGCGCGAGCGCTGCAGCAGGTGCAGTCGGGCAAGATCGCGCAGATCCTGGCGTGGCGCGGCACGGGCGAAGTGTTCGTGACGGTGAAGAAGGACTGAGGGTGGAATTTCAGATTTCAGAATTCAGAGTTCAGATTGATTGCAGATTTGTTTGATGTGAGATTGTCGAGAGTCAACGATCACAAATCTCGAAATCAATCTGAAATCTGAAATCTGAACTCACTCTTGTCCAAATTAGCCGTACACGAAACAGGGATTGAGCGCGCCGCGTATGATGCTGATGCAGTTACCACACTTCATCAGATCACCGTGGAGGCCAACCCCTGTGACGAGATTCTGCAGCATCTTCAATCAGTTGCTCCAGTTATTTCCGCGCACCGAGTTTCAGGGCGCCGTTCAGGCGACCCAGGCGGAGCGGCATGCGCGAGGCTTTGCGTGTTGGGACCAATTCGTGGCGATGCTGTTCGCCCAACTCGGGCGCGCGCATTCGCTGCGCGAGATCTGCGGCGGCTTGGCGAGTTGCGAGGGCAAGCTGGCCCATCTCGGGGCGGCGGCGCCGCGCCGATCGACCCTCGCGTACGCCAATGCGCATCGGCCCTGGCCGCTCTATCAAGCCGTGTTCTATCAGGTCCTGGCGCGGTGTCGCGAGGTCGCCGGCTCGAAACCATTCCGCTTCAAAAACAAATTGCTCAGTCTCGACGCCACCGTCATCGATCTGTGCGCGGAGATGTTTCCGTGGGCGGTGTTTCGCCGCACCAAAGGCGCGGTGAAGCTGCATTTCACGCTCGATCACGACGGGTACCTGCCGACCTTCCTGGTCATCACCGACGGCAAGCACCGCGAGGGGCCGATGGCCCGGGAACAGCGGTTTCTGCCCGGGACGATCCTGGTCGTCGACAAGGGCTACATCGACTTCGCGTGGTTCGCGGAGCTGACGGCCGCACAGGTCTTCTTCGTGACGCGCCTGAAACGGAATGCCGACTACACGGTCGTCGAGCGCCACGTGCCGCCGCAACACCGGGGCGTCCTGTGCGATCAGCGGATTCGGTTCCGGGGCCCCGTGACGCGGCGGAAATATCCCGATCTGCTCCGGCGCGTCGTCGTCCGCACGGCCGACGGGCAACGCCTGGAATTCCTGACCAATCACCTGACGCTCGGCGCGTCCACGGTGGCGCGGGTGTACAAGGACCGGTGGCAGATCGAACTGTTTTTCAAAGCCTTGAAACAAAACCTGCGGGTGAAGACGTTCGTCGGGACCTCCGCCAACGCCTTGCAGATTCAAATCTGGACCGCGCTGATTGCGTTGCTCGTCCTGAAGTACTTGCAGCTGAAAGCGCGCTTCGGCTGGTCGCTCTCGAATCTGGTCGCGCTGCTCCGGATGAACCTCTTGGTCTATCGCGACCTCTGGACCTGGCTCGACGAGCCGTTTACCAGTCCGCCGGCGCTCGCCGCCCCCGTCCAAGGTGCGCTGGCGTTCAGCTAATTCGGACAGCATCCTCGGAGGTGTCGATTGCGTCGTGACTCCAGACAGCGAGATTGCCGCCGAAACTGTGGCGCGCTCCACTCCGTTCACGGCTAATTTGGACAGCACTGATCTGAACTCTGAAATGTGGATCGCAGATCGCATCCGTGATCGCGGGCCGCTCACAGTGGCCACGTTCATGGAGCTCGCTCTCTATCACCCCGAGTTTGGCTACTACGCCCGCGCGGTCCGGCGCACCGGTCGCGCGGGCGATTTTTTTACCAGCGTCGACGTTGGTCCCCTCTTCGGCGAGCTGCTCGAAGTGCAAGTCGCCGAGATGTTCGAGCTGCTTCAGCCTTCTCACTTCGAAGTTCAGACTTTCGATCTCGTCGAGGCTGGGGCGGCGGACGGCCGGCTGGCCGCCGACATTCTGCACGCCGCGAAGCAGCGCCGCGATCAGTCGTTCTATCAACGAATACAACTGCACCTGGTGGAGGCCAGCGCACGCGCGCGGGCCACGCATCCTTCCACCCTCGGCGACGCCGCCGATCGCCTCGCGTCGTCTTCCCCGGCACTGCCCGAGTCGTTCGAGGGCGTGGTGATCGCCAACGAGTTGCTCGATGCGATGCCGGCGCACCAGGTCGTGATGCGGGAGGAAGGGTTGCGGGAGCTGTACGTCACGACCGACGCTTCGATTGGCCACGAGGACACGAAGACACGAAACCAAAATGGCTTCGTGCCTTTGAGCCTTCGTGGCAAATCCGAATCGTTGCGAACTATCGAAGGGCCGCTCTCGACACCCGAACTGGGCACGTATCTCGATCGTCTGGGTATCACACTCGAGCCCGGCTGGCGCGTGGAAATCAATCTGCGCGCCGTGGACTGGATGCGCGAGGCCGCCCGCCGGCTTCGGCGCGGGTTCATCGTCATCATCGACTACGGGCACGAGGCGCGCGAGCTGTACTCCGCCGGGCATGCCGGGGGCACGTTGACGACGTTCGTTGCGCACCGCGCATTGGGTCCAGAGCAGGCGCCGCACGAACCGCCGTGGCTGAATCGCCCCGGCGATCAAGACATCACGGCGCACGTGGATTTCACGAGCGTCCGCGCCGCCGCCGAAGCCGAAGGGATGACGACGATCGGCTGGCTCGATCAAACCTACTTTCTGCTCGGTCTGCTGCCGTCGATCGCCGACCCGGATTCGGCGCTCCGCAATCCCCAATACAAGACGCTGATGCTGCCGGGCGGCCTCGGCAGCACGCACAAGGTGTTGATCCTCGGCAAAGGCGTCGGCGTCCCGGCGTTGAAGGGCTGTTCGTTCACAATACGCGTGACATGATCCTGGGCCTCGCGATCATGGTCGTCTCGGAAGCGGCGACCCTGGCCGGCATCGAACCGTTCGCGTCCTGGAACACGCCGATTTGCTGGACCGGCTTCATTCTCTTCGCCGACGCGATCGTGTACCGAGCGCGCGGGAACTCCTGGATTCGATCGGCGCCGCGTGAGTTCGCCGCGCTCTCGCTCGCCTCGATTCCGCTCTGGGTCGTGTTCGAGGGATACAACCTCGTCATCCGCAACTGGATGTATGTCGGTCTCCCCGAGAACCCGGCGCTGCGGCTCTTCGGGTACGCGTGGTCGTTTGCCACGATCTCGCCGGCGATCTTCGAGGGCGCCGAGCTGGTCGCGGTAGCGCGCGGGCGTGCTCGTGGTTCGACAAGCTCACCACGAGCGAGTAGCGCTCGCCCTGAGCCTGTCGAAGGGCGAGCCTGGGTTCTGATGGGAGCCGGCGCGGCGATGCTGATCGCGCCGTTTCTTGTGCCACGAGCCCTCGCACCGTACTTCGCCGCGCCGGTATTCCTCGGCTTCGTCTTTCTGCTGGATCCGATCAACCGACGGCTCGGCGCAGAAACGCTGACCCGCGATCGGGCGATCAACCTGTTGCTGAGCGGACTGCTCTGCGGCGTCCTCTGGGAGTTCTGGAACTACTGGGCGCCCGCGAAATGGATCTACACCGTGCCGATCATGCAGGCGTGGAAGATCTTCGAGATGCCGCTGCCCGGCTACCTCGGCTTTCCGCCCTTCGCGATCGAATGCTTCACGATGTACGTCTTCGTGCGCGCTCTATATGCCTCTTTGACCTCTGAGCGCCAGCGCGGCCGCACGATTGCGTTGTAATTCGGGGGGACTAGGTATTTTAATAGGCCCCCTATGACAGCCACACTCGAGCGCGAGATCAAGCTGCGGTTCGAGGATGCCGAAACGGCGCGGGCCGCCATTCTCGGCGCGGGCGCGACGCCTCTGCGCTGCCGCCGCCTGCAGGAGGACTGTCTGCTCGACACGGCCGACGATCAACTGCGCCGGCGGCGCTGCGTCCTCCGGGTTCGCGTCGAATCCGGCAAGAGCCTGCTCACGTTCAAAGGGCCGGTGCAGCCATCGCTGGTGAAGGTGCGTGAAGAGCTCGAGACGGTGGTCGGCGACGGCTCGCTGCTCGTCCGCGTGCTCGAACAGCTCGGCTTCCACGTGTGGTTCCGCTATCAGAAATATCGCGAGGAGTTCGCCCTGGACGACGTCCTCGTCGCGCTCGACGAAACGCCGGTCGGCACCTTCGTCGAGATCGAAGGCGGCGACGCCGGCATCGCCGAAACCGCCGAAGCGCTCGGCCGCGGCCCGGCCGACTACCTGCTCGACTCGTACCGCCGGCTCTATCAGGTCGACTGCGAAACGCGCGGAGTGACGGTCGCCGACATGCTCTTCGACGAGGACTAGTTTCGTCCTTGGTTCTTTGGCCTTGGTTCTTGGTCCGTCCTTGGTCCTGGGTCCGTTCTTGGTCCTTCGTCCGTAGTCCGGAGTTGAATTGGCACGGACCAATGACCTGGGACCCGGGACGGACCAAGGACCACGCACCAAGGCCGAAGGACTGACGGCGATCATGATCCGCCATGCTCTCGTCCTGACCGCCGGCCTGGGTACCCGGCTTCGGCCGTTGACCGACGTCCGCGCGAAGCCGGCCATTCCCGTGGCCGGAGAGCCGATGATTCGCTGGATCATTCGCTGGCTGGTCTCGCGTGCAGTGACCGATCTCGTGCTGAACCTGCATCATCGTCCCGAAACCATCACGTCGGTCGTCGGCGACGGCAGCGACCTCGGGGCACGCGTGCGGTATTCATGGGAGCAGCCGGTCGTGCTGGGCAGCGCCGGCGGGCCGCGGTGGGCGTTTTCGCTTGTCGGCGGCGACCCGGTCTTCATCATCAACGGCGACACGCTGACGGACGTCGACCTCACCGCGTTGGCTGCCGCACACGATGAGTCGGGCGCCGTCGCGACGCTGGCCCTGGTGCCCAATCTCCATTTCGAGCGCTACGGCGGCGTTGTGCTCGATGCCGAGCGACGCGTCACCGGCTTCGTCGGGCGCGGACCGTCGGCGAAAGGGTCGTATCACTACATCGGCGTGCAGGTCGCGCACGCCGACGCGTTTTCGGCGGTCCGCGCTGGAGACGCCGCACGATCGATCGGCGGGGTCTACGATGCGATCATCGCAGAGCGTCCTGGAGCGATTCGTGGATTCATCGCGGATGCCGAATTCTGGGATGTCGGAACCGTCGCCGACTATTGGCAGACGACCCGCGCGTTTGCCGGCAGGCATCGCGGCGATCGAGCGATGACAGCGCGTCCGCCACAGATCGATCCCACCGCCAGCGTCACCGACTCGATCCTTTGGGACGATGTCGAGATCGGTGCGCGAGCGGTGATCGAGAAATGCATCCTGACGGACGGAGTGCACGTACCCGCCAACGCGACCTATCGGGACGCCATCCTCATGCAGCGCAACGGCGATCTCGCGGCCATCGAGTCAACGGTGCCATGACCGACCAACGCAGCCCCGAAGGTTTGCAGACCAGGGAACGGATCGACCGCTTTCTGCGGGAGTCCGGGATGATCGACCGCCGCGCCCGCATCGTCCCGCTCACCGGCGACGCGTCCGATCGCAAGTATTTTCGCGTGATCACACCGGACGCGTCCTCGTACGTGATTGCCCTGCACTCCGATCCCATCGATTTCGCGACGCTGCCGTTCGCGAACGTCGCGGACTTGCTCCGCCAGGTGCCGCTCCCCGTCCCCCAAATCTTCGGCCACTCCGACTCGCTGGGCATCGTGGCGCTGCAGGATCTCGGCGACGTCACGCTGCAGGCCCATCTCGGCGCCGCATCGCTCGCGGAACACGCGGAGC
Organism: uncultured Acidobacteriota bacterium; assembly: GCA_963770995.1. Classification (GTDB taxonomy): domain Bacteria; phylum Acidobacteriota; class Vicinamibacteria; order Vicinamibacterales; family CAVVIG01; genus CAVSWN01. Next base: position 225,553 of record CAVYRS010000003.1, read on the forward strand.
TCTACCGGCAGGCCGTCGCGCTGATCGATCGGCTGCAGCGCCGCGGCGCCGAGCTGGAGTCCGATCGATACCTGCCCTACCGCGTGGCGTTCGATGTCGAGAAGCTCACGTGGGAGCTCGAGTTCTTCGTCAGGCACTTCGTCGAAGGCGTATCGCGGCGCGGCACTGCGCGAATCCGAGCGATCCGCGCTCGCCGCGGAATTCAAGACGATCGTCGAAGAGCTCGCGGGCGAGCCGCGCGTGTTGTGCCATCGCGACTATCACAGCCGCAACCTCATGCTGCGGGATGGCAGCCTGTACATCATCGACTTTCAGGACGCCAGGATGGGGCCGGACACCTACGACCTGGCGTCGCTGCTACGCGATTCGTACGTCGACATCTCCGATCGGGACCTCGACGATCTCATCGCGCATTTCGCCGCGCTCACCGGACGCGGGCGCGAGCAGAGCGCGATCGAGTTCCGCCGCCGCTTCGATCTGATGGCGCTTCAACGCAACCTCAAAGCGCTCGGCACGTTCGGCTACCAGACCGCGATGCGGCGCAATCCGGTGTACATCCAGTACATCCCCCGCACGCTGCGCTACGCGCGCACCAACCTCGAGAAGCACGAGCGATTCGCGAATCTCCGCGCGGTGCTGGCCGCTCACATCGAGGAACTGCGCTAGAATCAGTAGTTCGCCTCGTGCAGAAACGCCGCTTCGGGGTCTCGACGCGCCTCTACCAGCGACAACGGCTCGGGCGCGATCATCTCCTCGAGATCGCGGCGCACGGGTTCGAGGCCGTCGAGCTGATCGCGGCACGTTCGCACGTCGATTACCAGAATCCAGCGGCGATTGCGGATCTGCAGCAATGGCTCGGGGAAGCGGGCCTGGACCTGTCGAGCGTGCACGTGCCCCCGGACGAGGATGCCGACGCGGCGCTGCTGATCGCGCGGCGCCTGCCAGTGAACGTCCTCGTCGTCCGGGCCACGACGCCGCGCGACACGGCGAAAGCCGTCGAGCGGCTGGCCGCCGTGGCCGAGCCGCTGGACGTGAAGCTGGCCGTGGACTCGACGTCGATGACGCCGATCGGCTCGCTCGTCCATTTCGTGGAAGCCGGCGTGGACGCCACGATCGGCATCTGCCTGGACTTCGCCGCGGCGCAGACGGGCGGTCGGCTGGTCGACACGATTGAGGCAGTCGCCGAGCATCTCGCCGTCGCGCGGCTGCCGATCGAGAGCGCAATCGACTGGGCATCGGCGATGACGACGGCGCAGAAGATCGGCTTCGAGGGACCGCTCATCTTCGACGCCGAGCCCCGTGGTTCCGCGAAGGAGGCACTCGCGCGGGCGAAGCAGGCGCGCGTGAAGGTAGAACGATGGCTCACGTCTATATAGAGGACATCGGACAGCACGAAGGCCAGGAAGTCACCATCAAGGGGTGGCTGCACAACCGCCGCTCGAGCGGGAAGATTCACTTCCTGATCGTGCGCGACGGCAGCGGGTTCATCCAGGCCGTGATGTCGAAGGCCGCGGTCGGCGACGAGATGTTCAAGGCCGCCGATCACCTCTCGCAGGAAACGTCGGTCATCGTGACCGGCACGGCGCGCGCCGACAAGCGGGCGCCGAGCGGGTACGAGATCGACGTCAAGTCGCTCGAGATCGTCGGCGCGTCGCACGACTATCCGATCACGCCGAAGGAGCACGGCGTCGACTACCTGCTCGACCGCCGGCATCTGTGGATCCGCAGCGAGCGGCAGCAGGCCATCCTGCGGATGCGCCACGAGATCATCAACGCCGTCCGCGACTTCTTCAACGGCCGCGGCTTCATCCTGGCCGACACGCCGATCTTCACGCCGGCCGCGTGCGAGGGCACGACCACGCTGTTCCCGGCGCAGTACTTCGACGAGCAGACGGCGTATCTCACGCAGAGCGGCCAGCTGTACAACGAAGCCAACGCGATGGCGCTCGGCCGCGTGTATTGCTTCGGGCCGACGTTTCGCGCGGAGAAATCGAAGACACGCCGCCATCTCACCGAGTTCTGGATGGTCGAGCCCGAAATGGCCTACGCCGACCTGGACGACGTGATGGAGCTGGCCGAGGACCTCATCGTGTCGGTCGTCGCCCGCGTGCTCGACACGCGCCGGCGCGAGCTGACGGTCCTCGAACGCGACGTCGCCAAGCTCGAGGCGGTGCAGAAACCGTTTCCCGCGGATCTCGTACGACGATGCGGTGAAGACGCTCCAGGGCGAAAGGTCTGCCGATCGAGTGGGGCGGCGATTTCGGCGGACCGGACGAGACGACGCTGTCGGAGCAGTACGATCGGCCGGTGATGGTGCATCGCTATCCGGCGGCCGTGAAGGCGTTCTACATGAAGCCCGATCCCGAGCGCGCCGATCTGGCGCTCGGCGTCGACGTGCTGGCGCCCGAAGGCTACGGCGAGATCATCGGCGGCGGCGAGCGCCTCGCCGATCTCGATCTGCTGCTGCAGCGGATCAAGGAACACAACCTGCCGCAGGAAGCGTTCGAGTGGTACCTCGATCTGCGCCGCTACGGCATCGGTGCCGCACGGCGGCTTCGGCATGGGCATCGAGCGCGTCGTCTCGTGGATCTGCAAGCTCGATCACGTCCGCGAAACGATTCCGTATCCGCGGATGCTGTACCGGTTGTACCCGTGACAGTGCTGTACGCGCAACTGTACGGCACCACCACGGAGATCACGGACAAGAACGGGTGGACACTGTTCTTTGTTGTGCAAAACTACTTGTGATCTCCGTTTGTGTCCGTGTCCTCTGTGGTAAGCTCTAATGCCGGAATTACGATGAAGATCGGCCTGATCTCCCTCGGCTGCCCCAAGAACCTCGTCGACTCCGAGGTGATGCTCGGTCTCGCCCAGCAGGCGGGGCACGAGCTGACGAACGATCCGTCAGCCGCCGACGTCCTCGTCGTCAACACGTGCGCGTTCATCGACTCGGCGAAGCAGGAATCGATCGACACGATTCTCGAGATGGCGCGGCACAAGACCGACGGGGTCGTGCCGGCGGCTCGTCGTCACCGGCTGCCTTGCGGAGCGCTATCGCGACGAACTGCAAGAAAGAGATCCCGGAAATCGACGCCGTGCTCGGCACCGGCGAAGTGCCGGAGATTGTGCGGCGCGATCGCAGGCGGCGCGATGCCGCTCACGTTTCATCGCACCGGGCACCAGGCACTGAGCACCGAGCACCGTGCACTGCGCACTGAGCACCGTGCACCGAGCTCTTTGCCGACCTACATCTACGACGCCGACACGCCGCGCTTCCTGGCGACGCCGAGGCACTACGCCTACATCAAGATCGCCGAAGGCTGCGACTACAAGTGCGCGTTCTGCATCATCCCGACGCTGCGCGGCCACTATCGCAGCCGGCCGGCCGAGTCGATCGTGCGCGAGGCGCAGACGCTCGCGGCGCGCGGCGTGAAGGAACTGCTGCTGATCTCGCAGGACACGACGTTCTACGGCATCGATCGCGGCGAGCGCGGCGCGCTGGCGCGGCTGCTGCGCGATCTGAACGGCGTCGACGGCCTCGAGTGGATCCGCCTGCTCTATCTCTACCCGACGACGATCGACGACGAGACGCTGGCGGCGATGGCGGAGTGCGAGAAGGTCTGCAAGTACATCGACCTGCCGCTGCAGCACGCGTCGAATCCCGTCCTTGCCGCGCATGAAGCGGCCCGGCACCGCGCAGATGTACGACCGCCTCCTTTCGCGGATTCGGGCGCGGGTGCCCGACGTCGCCCTTCGCACGACGTTCATCGTCGGTTTCCCGGGCGAGACCGAGGCCGACGTGGACGAGCTGTGCGGGTTCGTCGAACGAGCACGCGTTCGACCATGTGGGCGTGTTCACCTACTCGCACGAGGAAGGCACCTCCGCCCATCAGCTTCCGGACGATGTGCCGGCCCAAGGCCAAAGCGCACGCCGAGGGCGGGTGATGGGCCTGCAGAAGCGGCTGGTGCAGGCCCGCTTGCGCGATCGGGTCGGGGAGCGCGCCCGGATCGTCATCGACGGGCCGTCAGACGATCACGAACTCGTCCTCAAGGGCCGGCTGGCAGGCCAGGCGCCCGATATCGACGCCGGTGTCTTGCTCACCGACTGCGACCCGTCGACCTATCGCGCGGGCGATTTTGCCGAGGTCGAGATCGTCGGCGCGCGCGGATACGACCTGATAGCGCGGCCGGTGTAGCCTCCGCGTGCTATAATTTTGAGTTCGAACCCTAGGTGAAGAACCGAGTGGGCATGTGCCCACTTTTTTTGTTTAAGGGCCAGGTTTGCCGTCTGGCGACGTCGATCGAACGGGTGCGCGATGCGGCCGGCCGCGTCGCCGGCGGCTACGGACTCGAGATTTTCGACGTGCAGTTCCGCCGCGAAGCCAGCGGCATGGTGCTGCGGGTGCGGCTCGATCGTCCCGGGCCGGCGGCCAGCGCGGAAGAGAGCGTCAGCGTCGACGATTGCGCCAACGTCAGCCGCGACCTGAGCGCGATCCTCGACGTCGAGGACATCGTGCCGACGGCCTATACGCTCGAGGTTTCGTCGCCGGGTCTCGATCGGCCGCTCCGCGGCGCTCGACGACTACCGGCGGTTCGCCGGACGGCGCGCGAAGCTGGTGATGCGCGAACGGCTCGACGGGCAGGGTTTCGTGAAGGGGCGGCTGGCGGGCGCGGAAGGCGACGACGTGCTCATCGACGCCGACGACGGGCGGCAGTGGCGGGTGCCGATGGGCATCATCACGCGCGCGAATCTGGAGGTGGAGTTTTGACGTGTAGGGGCCGACCCATGTGTCGGCCCAGGGCGGACACGCGGGGCCGCCCCTACGAAAGCAGGATATGAGCAATCCTCTGCAGCAGACGATCGAGGCGCTGGCGAAGGAAAAGGGCATCGAGCCCGACGTCGTCATCAGCGCCATTGAAGAAGCGGTCGCGACCGCGTCGCGCAAGTACTACAAGACCGGCGAGAACCTGAAGACGCGCTTCAACACCGAAACCGGCCAGGTCGATCTCTTCGCGCTGAAAACGGTCGTCGAGGAAGTGACCACTCCGGCCACCGAGATTTCGATCGACGAAGCCCGCGAGATGTACCGGCCGCTCTACGGCGACGACGTCGCCAACAGCATCGAGCTCGGCGACGAGATGGAGTTCCCGAAGCCGACCGAGGTGCTCGGGCGCATCGCGGCGCAGACGGCCAAGCAGGTGATCTTCCAGAAGGTCCGCGAGGCCGAGCGCGAGAACATCTTCGCGGAGTACAACCAGCGGGTCGGCGAAGTGGTCAACGGCACGGTGAAGCGCTTCGAGAACGGCGACATCATCCTCGAGATCGGCCGGATCGAAGCGGTGCTGCCGCGCAAGGAGCAGTCGCGCGCCGAGAGCTACACGCCGGGCGATCGCGTGCGGACGCGTCATCAAGGGCGTGAACCGCAGCGCGAAGGGCCCGCAGATCGTGCTGTCGCGCACCGACCCGGCGCTGCTGATCAAGCTGTTCGAGCAGGAAGTGCCGGAAATCTACGACGGCACGGTGATGATCCGCGGCGCGGTGCGCGAGGCGGGCGATCGCGCGAAGGTGGCGGTGTTTTCGCGCGAGCGCGACGTCGATCCGGTCGGCGCCTGCGTCGGCATGAAGGGCACGCGCGTGCAGTCGATCATCCGCGAGCTGCGCGGCGAGAAGATCGACATCGTCGAGTGGTCGGAGGATCCGATCGCGTTCGTGACCAACGCGCTCAGCCCGGCGAAGGTGCAGCGCGTGTCGATCGTGGACGATCGCGAACGCGTGATGGAAGTCGTCGTCGAGGACAAGCAGCTGTCGCTCGCGATCGGCAAGAAGGGCCAGAACGTGCGGCTCGCGGCGAAGCTGACCGGCTGGCGCATCGACATCAAGAGCGAAGAGGAGAAGCGTCGCGAAGTCGAGGCGCAGTTCGAGGGCCTCGAGCTGGGTCAGGCGGAGACCGTCGAGGCGGTACGGACGAGACGGCAACCGACGAGGCGGCCGCAACCGGCGAGACCTCGGAGGAAACGCAGGCGCCCGAAGGTGAAGTGCGAGGCACCGCCTCCCTACACGCTGCGCCGGCATCGGCGAGAAGACCGTGCGCAAGCTCGTCGACGGCCGGCTTCGAGACGCAGGAGGCCGTCGCCGGCGCAACGGCCGAGCAGCTCTCGGAGATTCCGGGCATCGGCGAGAAGACCGCCGAGAAGATTCTCGCGGCCGCGCGGGGCGAAGCGCTCCGCGCCCGAACGAAGATCGGCGCGGCGACACGCCGCGCGCACCGAAGAAGGTCAGGAGTAAGCGTTTGGCAACTGTTCGGATTTACAAGGTCGCGGAGCTGCTCGAACACGACGAGCCAGGAAGTGACCGCGCTGCTGAAGCGCGATCACGGCATCGAGGTGAAGAGCGCGTCGAGCACGATCGAAGAGGTCGTCGCGCGCCAGTTCGTCGATCGGCTCGCGCGCCAGCGCAACATCTCGCTGCCGACCGGCGACATCTTCGCCGAAACGCCCGTCGGTGAAGGGCAAGAAGGCCGCGCCCGCCAAGAAAGCCGCCGAGCCGCCGAAGCCGGCCGCGCCGGCGCTGCCGCCGCCGCGGCTGGTCAAGACGGTGAAGCCTGCGCCGGCCGCTCGCCGTCGAGAGCACGGAAGCCGAGGAGACTCCGGAACCGCCGCCGGTCGTCGCGCCGGAACCGGACGCGGTCGAGCCGGCGCCACCGATCGAGGCGTCGGCGCCGCCGCCCGTCGGCCGCCGCCATCGCCGCCGGTCGAACCCGTCGTCGTCGAAGCCGCCGGCAGCCGACACCTGAACCGCGCTCGCTGCTCCGCCGGCGACCGTCGAGCCGCCGCAAGCCGAAGCCGCCGGCGCCCGGCCGCGTCGTGCCGCCGACGCTCCGTCTGCGCATCGAGGAACAGCGTCCGACGACGCCGACGCCGCCGCTGCCGACGCAGCACCGCCGCCGCGCGTCGGCGCCGCGTCCCGCGCCGCGCGTCGGCGCACCGGCGGCAGCCCGGCCGGCCGCAGCCGTGCGCCGCCGGCGCGCAAGCCGGTACGCCCGGCGTACGCCCGCGCCGTTCCGCCGGGGTCGCGCCCGCCCGGGCCGCCGCGACCCGGCGTATCCGGCGTCGCGCCCGCAGCCACCGACGCCGGGCGGTCCGCGCCCGCTGCCGTCGCAGCCGGTCCGCCCGCAGCAGCCCGGGACTGCCGCCGCGTCCCGGGCAGTATCCGCAGCGGCCCGGGCATGCCGCCGCGTCCGCCGTATGCGCGCCCGGGCGGCCAGGGCCGCGCCCGCTGCGGCACCGCGGCGCGATCCGCCGCGCCCGTCGCCGCCGCCGATGGCCAGCCGCGCCGCCGCCGGTCACGCGCACGATCACGCTCGCCGAAGGGCATGACCGTGAAGGATCTCGCGGACAAGCTCGACATCCGCGCCGAAGGACGTGCTCGCCAAGCTGCTGATGAAGCGGCTGATGATGACGATCAACTCGACGCTCGACACCGAGACCGCGACGATGCTCGCGCGCGAGTTCGGGGCCGACGTCCAGATGCGCAGCTTCGAGGAGGAACTGCTGCAGGTCGATCAGGACGAAGCGCGCCCCGAGGACATCGTCACGCGCGCGCCGGTCGTGACCGTGATGGGCCACGTCGATCACGGCAAGACGAGCCTGCTCGACGCCATTCGCGAAACGCGCGTCGCCGAGCGCGAGGCCGGCGGCATCACGCAGCACATCGGCGCGTATCACGTCACGATCAACAACCGGAACATCGTGTTCCTCGACACGCCGGGCCACGAGGCGTTCACGCTGATGCGCGCCCGCGGCGCCAAGGTCACCGACATCGTCATCCTCGTCGTCGCGGCCGACGACGGCGTGATGCCGCAGACGCGGGAAGCGATCGATCACGCGCGGGCGGCGAACGTGCCGATCATCGTGGCGATCAACAAGATCGACAAGCCGAACGCCAACCCCGAGCGCGTCAAGCGCGAGCTGACCGAGCTCGACCTGATGCCCGAGGAATGGGGCGGCAAGACCGTCACCGTCGAGGTGTCGGCGAAGAAGAAGCAGAACATCGAGCTGCTGCTCGAGATGATGCTGCTCGTCAGCGACATCGGCGAGCTGAAGGCGAACCCGAAGCGCAACGCGACCGGCACGGTGCTCGAAGCGAAGCTCGACAAGGGCCGCGGTCCGGTCGCGACCGTCCTCGTGCAGGACGGCACGCTGCACGTCGGCGACACGTTCATCGCCGGTCCGATCGTCGGACGCGTGCGCGCGCTGATCGACGATCGCGGCCGGCCGACGAAGTCGGCCGGCGCCGTCGACGCCGGTCGAAGTGCTCGGCCTCGACCGGGCTGCCGCAGCCGGGCGACGTGTTCCAGGTGGCCGACGCCGCGAAGGCGCGCCAGATCGCCGCGTTCCGCGAGGAGCAGGCGAAGAACCGCGCGCTCGGCGCCAAGGGCGGCCGCCTCACGCTCGAGTCGCTGCAGGCGCAGATCGCCGAAGGCGGCATGAAGGAGCTGCCGATCATCATCAAGGCCGACGTGCAGGGCTCGGCCGAAGTGCTGGCCGACACGCTCGACGAAGCTGACCGACGAGAAGGTGAAGATCCGCATCATCCACTCCGGCGTCGGCGCGGTGAACGAATCGGACGTGCTGCTGGCGTCGGCGTCGAACGCGATCATCATCGCGTTCAACGTCCGGCCCGACCGCAACGCCGAGGAGATCGCCGACGCGCGAGCGCGTCGACATCCGCCAGCACTCGGTCATCTACAACGTCACCGACGAGATGAAGAAGGCGATGACGGGCCTGCTCGAGCCGACCTTCAAGGAAGTGCGCCTCGGCGTCGCCGAGGTGCGCAACATCTTCAAGGTGCCGAAGTTCGGCACGATCGCCGGCTGCATGGTCACCGAAGGCCGCATCACGCGCGCCGGCGACACGCAGGCGCGCCTGCTGCGCGACAACGTCGTCGTCTACGAGGGCAAGATCGGCTCGCTGCGCCGCTTCAAGGACGACGTGAGCGAGGTCAAGACCGGCTTCGAGTGCGGCATCGGCTTCGAGCAGTTCAACGACATCAAGGTCGGCGACGTCATCGAGGTGTTCGCGATGGAGCGGGTCGCGGTCACCGCGTGACATTGCAGATCAGAGCAGATCAGATGACTCAGAGCCGATGGATTCTGCCAAGTCTCTGCGATCTGACCTGAATCGCCAAGGTCCCGTCCCGACCGCGTCGCCGATCAGATTCGCGGCGAGCTCGCGTCGCTGCTCGCGCGCGAGGTGCACGATCCCGGCATCGGCTTCGTGACGCTGACGCGCGTGCAGGTGAGCCCCGACCTGCAGCAGGCGCGCGTCTTCTACACGGCGCTCGGCGACGAGAAGGCGCGGCGCAACACCGCGCGCGCGCTCGAGCGCGCGGCGCCGTTCCTGCGCCGGCAGATCGGCGCGCGGCTGCGCCTGAAGCGCGACGCCCGAGCTGACAGTTCATCTACGACGACTCGATCGCCGGCCAGGATCGGATCGAGCAGCTCCTCGAACGAGCTCCACGCCGCCGACCGCGACGCCGTCCCGACGATGACGATGACGAAGAACGGCTCCGAGCTCAGCAGATCGTCGACGCGATTCGCAGCGCGGCAGCGCTTCGTGCTCTCGTCGCACTCGCGGCCCGACGGCGATTCGATCGGATCGCAGCTGGCGATGGCCTACGCGCTGCGCGCGCTCGGCAAGGAGGTGCGCGTCGTCAACAGGACCCGGCGCCGGCGCCGCTCATGGCGTTTCCCGGCGTGCCGGACATCGAGATCGCGACCGCGGTCGACGGGCGAGTTCGACGCCGCCATCATCATGGAGTGCGGCGACCTGGCGCGCACCGGCGTCGCCGGGCTCGACCGCTTCTTCGTGATCAACATCGACCACCATCCCGGCAACACCGGCTACGGCCAGATCAACTGGTTCGATCTCGGCGCCGCGGCCTGCGGCGAGATGGTGTTCGACCTGATCCGCGCGCTCGGCGTGCCGCTGTCGCGTCGAGATCGCCACGCACGTCTACCTGGCGATCCTCACCGACACCGGGTCGTTCCACTACTCGAGCATCTCGCCGCGGACGTTCGACATCTGCCGCGAGGCGCTCGAGGCCGGCGTCGATCCGGTGCTGGTCGCGCGGAACGTCTACGACAGCAACAACATGGGCCGGCTGAAGCTGTTCGGCGCGGTGCTGAGCGCGATGCAGATCGACGCGACCGGCCGCATCGCCATCGTCTATCTCGATCACGAGATGGCGCGCGCGGCCGGCGGCACCTACGAAGACACCGAAGGGCTGATCAACCTGCCGCTGACGGTCAAGGAGATCCAGGCGGTCGTCTTCTTCAAGCAGATCGAAGGCGACGAGTACCGCGTCAGCATGCGATCGAAGGGCGACATCGACATCGGCGCGCGTCGCGAAGGAGTTCGGCGGCGGCGGCCACAAGAACGCCGCCGGCTGCACGGTGACCGGCGCGATCGACGCGCTGCAGAAGCTGTTCGTCGAGAAGATCGAGGCACGCCGATCCGAGTGCGAGGCGCTTCGCCCGATCGCATGGACGGCCTGCTCGTCATCGACAAGCCCGCCGGCCCGACCTCGCACGACGTCGTCGCGCGCGTCCGGCGCGCGCTCGGCGAGCGGCGCATCGGCCACACCGGCACGCTCGATCCGCTGGCGAGCGGCGTGCTGCCGCTCGTCGTCGGCCGCGCGACGCGGCTCGCGCGGTTTCTGAGCGCGAGCGACAAGAGCGTACGACGCCGTCGTCCGCGCTCGGCATCGCGACCGACACCGGCGACGCGCACGGCGACGCCGATCGGCGATCGCCGGCACGGCGGCGCCGCTGCCGGCGCGCGAGGCGATCGACCGCGCGCTCGACGCGTTTCGCGGCACGTTCCTGCAGCAGCCGCCGGCGTACTCGGCGAAGAAGATCGGGGGACGCCGCAGCTACGAGCTCGCGCGCGCGCAGGCTCGCGCGACAGCTCGGACGAGCGCGATGCGATCTCGCCCTGGCGAGCCGTCGCCCGAGCATCCGTCCGACCTGCGCGTGCAGCGGTCACCGTCGCACCGTCTCGACGTCGCTACGCGTCGACGGCGACCGCGTGACGCTGCGCGTCGACTGCTCGGCCGGCTTCTACGTGCGCTCGCTCGCGCACGACCTCGGCGAGCGTCTCGGCACCGGCGCGCACCTCGCCGCGCTGCGCCGCACGCGCAGCGGCGACTTCACGCTCGCCGACGCGGTCCCGCTCGACGCGGCCGAGCGGCGAGCCGGCGCGCCGCCGTCGAGCCGGCTCGATTCCGCTCGCTCGGATGCTGCCGCGCCTTCCGGCCGTTGTCGCTGACGCGCGGACGGCGTGCGCCGCGGCCGCGGCACGGGCGCGACTCGGACCGTGCCGACTCGCGACGAGCCGGCGTTCGTCGAGCCGAAGCTGACGTGTCCGGCTGCTCGATTCCGAGCGGCGAGCTTGGTCGGAATCGCCGAGCCCGCAGGCAGCGTCCGGGCTTTTGCATCCCTTCGTTGTTCTGATGTAACATGTTGAGCTTGTTCGACTAACGAGATTTTCGGACATACGGCGCATCCGGTTCCGGGGGCGCGGCACGCGCTCGAACGTTTCTGGGGCGCTCGTGGAGGACCCACCAGGTGGCGCTGACGCAAAGACCGCAAGACCGAGCTGATTGGCACCTACAAGACACACGACGCCGACACCGGCTCCCCGAAGTGCAGGTCGCCATCCTCAGCGAGCGCATCAACTACCTGACCGAACATTTCAAGACGCACGCGAAGGATCATCACTCGCGCCGCGGTCTGCTGATGCTCGTCGGCAAGCGCCGCCGGCTTGCTCGACTACCTCAAGGCGAAGGACGCGCAGCGCTACGCCGACCTCATCAAGCGGCTGAACATCCGCAAGTAGACGAGTCTGAGCGCGACGTTCAGGTCGCTCTTCTGACTTCTGACTCCGAACTTCAGACTTTTGCTTTTATGACAACTCGCGAACTCACCATCGGCGGCAAGACTCTCCGATTCGAAACCGGCAAGCTCGCCAAGCAGGCCGACGGCTCCGTCATCGTCCGCTACGGCGACTCGGTCGTGCTCGTCACGGCCTGCCGCGCGGCCAACGCGCGCGAAGGCATCGACTTCCTGCCGCTGACGGTCGACTACCGCGAATACACCTACGCGTCGGGCCGCATCCCCGGCGGCTTCTTCAAGCGCGAAGGCAAGCCGGCCGAAAAGGAAGTGCTGACGAGCCGCGTGCATCGACCGGCCGATCCGGCCGCTCTTCCCGTCCGGCTGGCGCTTCGAGACGCAGATCATCGCGCTCGTGCTGTCGGCCGACGCCGAGAACGACACCGACGTGCTCGCGATCACCGGCGCGTCGGCGGCGCTCGCCGCTCTCCGAGATTCCCGTTCGAGAAGACGATCGCCGGCGTGCGCGTCGGCCTGGTCGACGGCCAGTACGTCATCAACCCGACCTTCGAGCAGCGCAAGCAGAGCCAGCTCGATCTCGTCGTCGCCGGCAGCAAGGACGGCCTCGTGATGGTCGAGGCCGGCGCCAAGGAAGTGACCGAGGAGCAGGTCGTCGAGGCGCTCGAGGCGGCGCACGCCGCGATCAAGCAGATCGTCGCCGCCATCGACGACCTGGCGCAGGAGGCCGGCAAGAAGAAGCTGCAGGTCGCGAAGAAGGAGATCGGCCACGACTTCTACCGCGAGGTCGAGGAGAAGGTGCTCGTGCCGCTGACCGAGGCGATGCGCATCCGCGGCAAGCTCGAGAACTACGACCGCGTCGACCAGGTGCTCGACGAGCTGGTCGCCTCGCTCCCCGAGGGCGAAGTCGAGCGCAAGGTCGAGGCGAAGCAGATCTTCAAGGACCTCAAGGAGAAGGTGCTGCGCGACGAGGTGCTGACGCACGGCGTCCGCCTCGACGGCCGCAAGTTCGACGAGGTCCGGCCGATCTGGATCGAGACGAGCGTGCTGCCGCGCACGCACGGCTCGGCCGTGTTCACGCGCGGCGAAACGCAGGCGCTCGTCACCTGCACGCTCGGCACCGCCGACGACGCGCAGAAGATCGAGAGCTTCGAGGGCGAGACGTGGAAGAGCTTCATGCTCCACTACAACTTCCCGCCGTTCTCGGTCGGCGAAGTCGCGTTCCTGCGCGGACCCGGACGCCGCGAGGTCGGCCACGGCGCGCTCGCCGAGCGCGCGCTGACGCCGATGATGCCCGGCGAAGAAGACGTTCCCCTACACCGTCCGCGTCGTCTCGGACATCCTCGAGTCGAACGGCTCCTCGTCGATGGCGTCGGTGTGCGGCGGATCGCTGGCGATGATGGATGCCGGCGTGCCGCTCAAGGCGCCGGTCGCCGGCATCGCGATGGGCCTCGTGATGGACGAGAAGACCGGCAAGTACGCCGTCCTGTCCGACATCGCCGGCGCCGAAGATCACTACGGCGACATGGACTTCAAGGTCGCCGGCACGGCCGACGGCATCACCGCGCTGCAGATGGACATCAAGGTCACCGGCATCACGACCGAGGTGATGCGCGAAGGCGCTCGAGCAGGCGCGCCGCGGCCGCCTGCACATCCTCGAGAAGATGCGCGAGGCGCTCGCCGGCGTCGCGGCAGAACATCTCGGCGCTTCGCGCCGCGCATCGTCACGATCCGGATTCCGGTGGACAAGATCCGCGACGTCATCGGACCGGGCGGCAAGATGATCCGCAGCATCATCGAGCGCACCGGCGTGAAGATCGACGTCGAGGACGACGGCCGCGTGAACGTGGCGTCGGCCGACGGCGAGTCGGCGCAGAAGGCGATCTCGATCATCCAGGAACTGACCGCGACGCCGGAGCTGAACAAGACCTACCTCGGCAAGGTCCAGCGCATCACCGACTTCGGCGCGTTCGTCGAGATCATGCCCGGCACCGACGGCCTGCTGCACGTCTCGGAGATCGCGAACCACCGCGTGAAGGACGTGCGCGACGAGCTGAAGGAAGGCGAACAGATCCTGGTGAAGGTGATCAACATCGATCCGACCGGCAAGATTCGCCTGAGCCGCAAGGCGCTCCTGCAGGAGGAAGCCGCCAAGGCGCCGGCCGCGCCGAAGGCGTAACTCAGGCTCTGAACGCCTGCGCGGCCGCGATGCGTTCGCGCATCGGCGGGTGGCTGTAGAACAGCCACTGCACGACGCGCGACGGACGATCCTCGGCGAGGTTCTGGGCGCCGAGCCGGCGCATCGCCGAGATGAACGCGGCTGGGTTGCGCGTCAGATCCAGCGCAAACCGGTCGGCGCGGCGCTCGAACGCGCGCGACATCGCGTGCGCCAGCGGCACCATCACCAGCGATACCCCGCCGGCGGTCAGCAGCAGCAGCGGCAGCCCGGCGACATCGTCCACGCCGCGAAGGCCAAGCGGCTGCGCGATCGCGCTCGAGCGCCCGCGACGCGAAGAAGAACCCCGCGAGGATCAGCGCGCTCTCGAACGCGATGCCTTTCCAGATGTCGCCGTGCACGTGGTGCGCGAGCTCGTGCGCCAGCACGACCTCGATTTCTTCGTCCGAGTACTCGCTGAGCATGGTGTCGGACACCAGAATCCGCCGCGTCGCCGCCGATGCCGGCCAGCGCCGCGTTCGCCTTCTTCGTTTTCGCCGCCGAGGCCCCACTCGTAGGCGCCGAGCACGCGCGCGCCCGGCCCGTTCGGCGAGCGCGAGCAGACGCGCGCGCAGCGCGTCGCGATCGAGCGGTTTCACGCGAGTAGAAGAGCGGCAGCAGCAGCACGGCGCGAGATTGGTCAGGCCGACGATCAGCAGCGCGAAGACGGCGCCGGCGACAGCCACCAGCGCTCGGGCGACACCCGGATGCACCAGTAGACGAGACTCGCCGATCCGCCGCCGAGCACCACGCCAATGGCGAATGCCTTGACGCGATCGAGCAGCCACGCGCCAAGGCTCTCGTTCGACAGCTCGTACCGGCGCTCGAGCACGAAGCCGCTGTAGAACCCGAGCGGAAGGCCGACGACCTCGTTGATGGCGGATAGCAGCAGCGACGTAGAGCGGAATCGAGACGCGCGACCTGCCAGGACGCCGGAACCGTGCGCGCGGCGGCCGATTCGGAAAGCGTTCGAAGCCCAGCGCTCCATCCCGTCGCCAGCAACCCGCCGAGCAGCAGGAGACTGACGACGATCGACACGATGCTCGCCTGACGTTTAGCCGATGGTAGCGGGCGGCTTGTCTTCGTTCAGTGCCTATCGGCCTTCATCCGCTGCGTCGCGGCTTGATTCGCACTCCCCCATTCGTCGTCTGCAGCTCGATCGGCGTGCCGCCGCCGTTCAGGCGCCCTTCGAGGCGTCGTCTCGACTGTTCGGTGACGGCGAGCGTGAGCTCGGGCGAGACGGTGATGCCGCCGTTGGTGCAGGTCGCGGTCACGTCAGCCTTCGCCGAATCGGGCAGCATGATCACGACGCCGCCGTTGGTGGATCGGGCCGACACGCGTTCTGGTGCCAAGCTGCGCGAAATCGATCGTCGACGCCGCCGTTCGTGGTCCGCGCTTCGATCCCGCCGGCCAGCTCCTTGGCGATGACACCGCCATTCGTCGTCCGCGCGACCACCTTGCCGGAGAGCGCGGTCAGTCCGATGCCGCCATTGGTAGTCGACACGTTGACGACGGCGCCCTTCGGCGCGCGGACGTGATAGCGGACCTCGAAGGCGGCGCCGATCATGATGCCGCTCATCCGTTCGGTCTCGATGAACACGCGGTCGGGCTGGACGTCTTCCTTGATGGTGATGCGCGGCAGCAGCTCACGCGCGCCGGTCTCGGTTGCCGCCCGCGCGATCTTCTCGGCCCGGACTTCGACCGTCGAACCCTCCACGCCCTCGACCTCGATCCGGCCGTTGGTGTTGCCGATCCGGATTTCGCCGCCGGCGGCGAGCGGGTACGAGCGGGTCCATTCCTCGGTGGCCCGTTCGGTCAGATTGCCGACGGATAGGTCGCAGCCGGCCAGGGCAAGAACCAGCGGAGCGAGCAGGAATGTGAACCGGAGCGCGGTTCAGGGTCGTTTCGGCACTCATACGCCTCCTGCCGAATACATACGCAAGCTGAGGCGCTCAGTTCAACTGGACCGATATCAGCTTCGAGACGCCCGGCTCCTCCATGGTGACCCCGTAGAGCCGGTCGGCAATCTCCATCGTCTTGCGGTTGTGGGTGATCACGATGAACTGGGTGTGTTGCTGCATGCTGCGCAGCATTTCGACGAAGCGGCCGATGTTGGCGTCGTCGAGCGGCGCGTCGATTTCGTCGAGCACGCAGAACGGGCTCGGCTTGAACTTGAACATGCCGAACATCAGTGCGATCGCCGTCAGCGCCTTTTCGCCGCCCGAGAGCAGCTGGACGCTCTGCAGCCGTTTGCCCGGCGGCTGCGCGATGATTTCGATGCCGCTCTCGAGCGGATCCGTTCTCGTCGAGCAGGGTCAGCCCGGCCCGTCCGCCGCCGAACAGCGTGCTGAACGTCTGCTGGAAGTTGGTGTTGATGGCGGTGAACGCTTCCGTGAAGCGCTGCAGCGTCGTCTGATCGATGCGGGCGATCGCTTCGCGTGGTCTGCGCAATCGAGGCGACGAGATCCTGGCGCTCGGTGGACAGGAACCGATGGCGCGTCTCGAGCTCGTCGAACTGCTCGATGGCCATCATGTTGACCGGGCCGAGCCGATCGATCTTCGCGCGGAGGGTGGCAATCGCCTCTTCCGCGCTCAAGGTTCGCTGTTGCGCGGCGACAACGGCCGGCGTTCTTCGGTCGCGATATCCGCCTGATTCTCTTCGTCTTCAGCTTCGTCGGCCGCTTCGATCGCCGCCGCCTGCGGCACCGCAGTTCCTTCCTGTTCCATCCGCTCGACTTCGAGCGCCACCTCGTCAAGGCGTCGCGTTGACCGCGTCCTCGCAGGTATGCGCAAGGTGGGACAGATCGGCCTCGGCGGTCGCGCGCGCGACGTCGAGATCCGCGACCACGGTGCGAATCGCGTCCAGCGCCATGCGGGCTACCTTGATCGCGGCGTCTGCCGCGTCGGTGCGGGCGCGAAGCGCAGACACCGATTCGTCTGCGGCTTGTACCGCACGGGTCAGCGAATCGAGCTCGAGGACATCGGCATCCAGCTGGCGCTCCGCGGCCACAATGGCGGCGTCGAGCGATGCGACGCTGCGCCGCGACTGATCGAGTTCTGCGGCAAGCGCCGCGGAACGTTGCTCGAGCTCGGCCGCCGCTTCCTCGAGGCGCTGCGACTTCGGTGGCCAGCGCGACGGCGCGCTCGACCAGCGCCGCATGGGTGGCGCCCGCTTCGGCGGCGCGCCGGCTCAGGTCGTCGATCGCATCGCGCGCTTCGAACAGCCGGCGCTGGGCCGCGGTGAGCCGCTCGTCCGCCTGGCGCTGCTCCTCTTCGAGGCGAGCAATCGAGGCCCGCGCCTCCTGCTGCCGCTGGTCGAGCGCGTCGCGCTCTTCCTCGGCTTGCCGCCGTTCGCGCGTCGAGCTGTTCGCGCTTGCTGGGCCAGCCGCACCTGCTCGTCGGTCGTGTGCTGCAGCTGCGCCTCGTAGCCGACGATCGCCTTGTCCAGTTTGTGCTGCTCGCCGTTGAGCGCCGCGATCGCATTGGACACGTGGGCAATCGTCGACTCGAGGTCCGCAACCTCCGCGCCGAGACGCGCGAGGGAGTCGCGATCCTCGGCCACGCGGCCTCGCAGCTCCTTGATCTCGCGTTTCGTTTCGAGAATCCCGCGCGCATCCACGCTCGCGCCGCCGGACACCAGGTGCGGACCGCGAAAGACGTCGCCTTCCGCGGTGGCTACGGCGAGTGACGTCGCGCGGCTCCCCGTGGCGGCCGCTGCGTATGACGGGGCGATCCAGGCATCGGCAATCGTGGAGCGGATCGCATCCGCAAACGGGCCATTCACGCGGACGACAGACGACAGTGCCACAAAGCCATCCGGGTAGGTCCGGCTAAAGCCGGACCCCACGTACGAATCTGATGACGTCTGCGCGGACGAAACTGATGAGGAATCGATGGGCGATTCTGGCGGTACGTGGGGTCCGGCTTCAGCCGGACCTACATCGGACACGATCAAAAACCCGCACCGCCCTGCATTCGCTTCGCGAACGAGCTGGAATCCGGCGGCCGCATGTTCGGGCTGCTCGACGACGACGTGCTGGAGCAGATCGCCGAGGCACGCCTCGACTGCGCGTTCGTATCCGGCGTCGACTTCGAGGTAGTCGGCAATCGCCCCCTGCTGCTGCACCGTGCCGTTGGCCTGCACCAGGACCGTCCGCGCGGCGTCGGCGTAGGCGGCGCGGCCCGCTTCGAGTTCTTCGAGAGAGCGCAGACGCGCTTCGAGACCGGCCAGTTCCTGCTCGCGCGCGCGCACCGACTGGACGCGCCATTCGTGCTCGATGCGGGCGCTGGCCAGCTCCGAATCGCGGGCGGCCTTCGCGACGCGCGTGATCTCGGTTGCGTCGTGGGATCGGCGGAGGCCGTCGGTGATCGCCGCGGCGCTCGGCGGCAACGCGGTCCGACTCGATGCGCTCGTCGCCGGCTTCGACGTCGAGCTTGGTCAGCGTTTCGGCGACGCGGTCGCGCGCCGCGGCGGCGTGCTCCACGGCATGACGGAGCGCGGTCGCGGAGTTGATCGCCGAAAACACTTCGCTCCGCGCTGCCTCGACGTCGGCCTCGAGCCCCTCGATCTCGCGGTGCGCGGCCTCGTGCGCCTCCGATTCGGCCGCGAGCGTGGCGGCGGCGCGATCGCGCTCGACCTGCGCGTCGGAGGCGGCGGCCCGCCGGCCGGCCAGCGCGGCGCGCGCCGGTTCCCGCCGGCTCTCGATGGCGTCCACCTCGCTGGTCAGCGCCGACACGCGGATCCCAAGTGCCTGCACCTGCTCGCGGTCGAACTGGATCTGCTGCTGCTGCCGGTTGATCGACAGCTCGCGCGCGTGCGCCGCCTCGCGCGCGCTCGTCGCGCGCGACTCGGCTTCGACGAGCTCGATGCGCAGACGTCCGAGGTCGCTGTCGAGCTCGGCCACATGGGCCGACGACAGCGACTCGCGCTCGCGCGCCGCGGCCAGCCGTGCGCGCGTCGATTCGATCGTTTCCGCGAGCTGCCGGTACTTGCGCGCGAACAGGACCTTTTCCCATCGCCGCAGCTCGTCGCGCAGCCGCTGGTAGCGGCGCGCCTTCGCCGCCTGCCGCTTCAGCGTCCCGCGCTGCTTCTCGACCTCGAACACGATGTCGTCGACGCGCGTGAGGTTCTGGCGGGCGGCCTCCAGCTTGAGCTCGGCCGCGCGGCGGCGCGCCTTGTACTTCGTGATCCCGGCCGCCTCCTCGAGCAGCTGCCGGCGATCCGTCGGCCGCGAGCTGAGAATCATTCCGATCTTGCCCTGCTCGATGATGGCGTAGGCCTTGGCGCCCAGCCCCGTGTCCATCAGCAGGTCGTGCACGTCGCGCAGCCGGCACACGCGGCCGTCGATCAGGTACTCGCTCTCGCCCGATCGGTACAGCCGCCGCGTGACCTCGATCTCGCGCGCCACGGATCGAATGATCTCCTGCACCACGTCGGCGCCATGGCCGTTGCCGTTTCCCGCGCCATGACCATTTGCCGTGATGACCGTTGCCGTTCCCGTTGGCGCGCGGAGCGCCTTCGGCCGCCGCGTCCGTCAGCGGCTGTTCTTCGAACGCCGGACCGCTGACGCTCTTCACGAACCCGCTGAACCGCAGCCGCACTTCGGCGGTCGCCGTCGGCTTTCGCGCGTCGCTGCCGCTGAAGATCACGTCTTCCATCCGCTCGCCGCGCAGGCTCTTCGCGCTCTGCTCGCCCATCACCCACGTGATGGCGTCGGCGACGTTGCTCTTGCCGCACCCGTTGGGACCGACGATCGCCGTCACGCCGCGATCGAAAGCCAGCTCGGAGCGATCGGAAAACGATTTGAACCCGTTGATTTCCAGGCGTTCGAGGTGCATGGACCTACCCTAGTGCGCGATCCGGGATCCGCAAGGAGGCGACGTTGTTCGTGTGCTGGCTGGGAAACCAGGCAAATAGCCGACCGTTTGTGCGGCCCACTTCGTCGCCTCCCGCCGAGGACCGCCTGAAGGCGGACACTACACACAAGAGACAGCGGCCCCGGGGCCGAAAACGGTCGGAGTCTAACAAGGCCTAGCTATTGGGGCAAGAGCAATCTGCGACCACAAGTGCTTGTGGTCGCTTGCCCCAACCTGTCGTTCTCTTACCGCTGCGCGATCTTCTTCGTGCCCTTGCTGAGCTCGCTCAGCTTCTGGGCCTCACCGAACATGGTGAGCGCGGTCTGCGCCTGCGGGTCGACGCCAATCAGATGGCGACGCGCGTCAGCGATCCCGAACACGACCTCGTCGATGCGGAAGCGAACCATCGCGCGAATGAATTCGATGTCTTTCTTGAACGCGTCCTCGTCGATCTTGATCTTGTCCGCGACGAGCTGTTCCCGGAAATCGGCCATCATCGCATCGTCGACGACGAAGTTGCGTGCGACGGTCTTGCGGCCCGTCGAGCGACCCGTCACGCGCGTGTCGCCCTCGGCCGCGAACTTCTGCGCGTAGTTCTCGAACGCCCCGCGCACGTAGAGCGACCGTCCGAAGCGCGCAGGGTTGAAGCCCTCGAGCGGTCCGGAGACGCGCTTGTCGGGCTCGATGCCGCCGCCGCTGTAGACCGGACGCCCGGACGTCGTGTGCTTGAGATCGCTCGGATTGTGCGGCTTGTTGACGTCCTGGTCGCGCAGCCGGTAGCTCAGGTACTCATCGAAGCTCGCGTCCCACGGCCGCTGAATCAACCGCCCGCTCGGCGTGTAGTAATGCGCCGTGGTCAGCGCCAGCCCCGCGTTGCTGCTGATGCGGTAGACCGACTGAACCAGTGCTTTTCCGAATGTCGTTTCGCCGACGATGTACGCGCGGTCGTGATCTTGCAGCGCGCCCGTGACGATTTCCGACGCGCTCGCGCTGTCGCGGTTCGCCAGTATCACGAGGGGAATGTCGGTGAATTCGCCGTCTTCCGTCGCGCGGTAATCCTGATCCGAGTTTGCGATGCGGCCGCGCGTGTAGACGATCATGCCGCCGCGCGGGAGGAACTCGTTCGTGACTTTGATCGCCTGATCGAGCGGACCACCGGGGTTGCCTCGAACATCGAACAAGAGCCGCTTCATCCCCTTCGACGTCAGATCGCGGAGCGCGTGCTTCACGTCGCGGTCGGTGTTCTCGCCGAAGTCCTGCATCCGGATGTAGCCGGTCGTGGCGTCGATCATGAAGTACGCCGGCACCGTCGGGATGTAGACCTCGTCGCGCGTCAACTCGAACTTCAGCAACTCGTCGTAGCCGCGCCGGCGCATGCCGACGTAGACGGTCGTGCCCTTGGGCCCGCGCAGCGCGCGCTGCGCCTGTTCCACGGTCCAACCCTTCGCATCCTGACCCGCGACGTTCGAGAACACGTCACCGCGTCGAAGGCCCTTCTTGAACGCCGGGGACCCTTCGAACACGTTGACTGCCGTCACGTCCCCGTCGAACACCTGAATCGAGACGCCGATGCCGTAGTAGCGCCCTTCCTGACGCTCCCGCATCTGCGCGTACTCGCGTGGCGTGAAATAGCTCGAGTGGGGATCCAGCGTGCCGAGCATGCCGCGAATGGCGCTCGTGACGAGCGCATCGGACTCGACCTTGTCGACGTAGTTGGCTTCGATCGCGCTGAGCGCGGCGGTGAAGGCTTTGTAGTGCTCCGGCACCTTGTCGTCGGTGGCGAGCGCGCTCCGGCCGAAGAGCCCGCCAATCAGGGCGGAGACGAGGATCGCGAAAAACACGGCGGGCAATGGACGATAGCGACGCATACCCGGCATGCTAACAGATAACTTACTCATGAGCAATGACTTCTGGGCATTTTCACTATGGCTGAACCGTCGGTCGCCTTATAATGACGTGAGGCACGTCCCTCCGGTTTGTGCGAAAGTAGGAAGCTATGTTTGGTTCCATCGGAATGCCAGAGATGCTCATCATCCTGGTGATCGCGCTGATCATCTTTGGCCCCCGCAAGTTACCGGAATTGGGCCGCTCGCTGGGCAAGAGTCTCGCCGAGTTCAAGCGCGCGTCGAACGAGCTGAAGAATACGCTCGAGGAGGAAATCCGGCTCGACGAGCAGCGCACGGTGCAGGAAGCGGCCAAGCCCAAGGACGCGCCCACGACACCGACAACAGACGAGCCTGCCGGCCCGCAACCCGTCGCGCACGATCACGACGATCAGCGCGACCACCGCGATAGCGCGTAGCGCTCCCTCGTCATGGCGTTGGTGCCTTTCCCGGGTCCGCAGTCGGCCTACCCGATTCCTCCCGACGAAGACGACGATGCTGGCGCGCGGATGTCGTTTCTGGAGCACCTGGACGAGCTCCGGAAGCGCATCGTCAACTCGCTGATCGCCATCGCCGTCGGGATTCTGATCACGTTCACGTTCATTCAGAAGATCTACAGCTTCCTGATGGCCCCGACGATGGCCGTGCTGCCGCAGGGCAGCAGGCTGATGTACACCGAACCGGGCGAAGCGTTTTCGCTGTACATCTCGCTGTCGCTCATCGTCGGCGCGATCCTGGCGTCGCCGTTCATCATGTATCAGGTCTGGATGTTCATCGCGCCGGGCCTCTACTCGAACGAAAAGAAACTCGCGATCCCGTTCGTGTTGCTCTCGACGTTAGGCGTCCTCGGCGGCGCGGCTTTCAACCACTACATCATGTTCCCCTGGATGATGAAGTTCTTCGCGGGCTTCAACACCCAGGATCTGCTGTTCATGCCGAAGCTCGATTCGGTGTTTTCGCTGTACACGAAGTTCCTGATCGCGATGGCGGCCGTGTTCCAGATGCCGACGCTCGTGTACTTCCTGGCGAGAATGCGGATGATCACGGCGCGGTTCCTCATCGCGAAGTTCGGGTACGCGGTGCTGATCATCTTCGTGCTGTCGGCCGTGATCACGCCGACCGGCGATCCGGCGACGCAAGTCCTGTTCGCGTTGCCGATGATCGGCCTCTACCTTCTCGGCATCGGCATCGCGTGGCTGGTGGCGCCACGAGGCGCCAAAGCCGCGCACGACATCTGACAACCGGAGCGAACGACTGCAAGTCGTTGATTGACTTAGCCTGAACTCAGCCGTACTATATGGCTGAGCTATGAAAATTTCGCTTCGCTACATAGGCCTTGCAGCGTCGTGCGTGCTGTGGGCTGGAGCGGCGGGCGCGCAAACAGCTTCAACGCAGACGTCGGCGCCCCCACAGTCCTCAACCCCCTACACGCCCTCTTCGGAAACACGTCCAGCGACGACGACGTTCTACGGCGACACGGGCCTTTGGTTCGTGCCGACGGGAGAAGTGCTGCCGCATGGAAAGTTCTCGGCGAGCGTGTACCGGCGCGGGACGAACTGGATCCAGGGGTACACCAACGTCGCCGACTTCGCGGGGACATTCGGCGTCGGCATCAGGAACCGCGCGGAAATCTTCGGATCGTTTCTCGTCGACACCCGAATCGATCGCGACGTCCGCCCCGTGTTCGTCAACGACGCGTCGTTCGGGAGCTTCATCGACCGGTATCCCCGCGTGAACCAGTACTGGACCGGCGATCACATCGGCGACTTCTACATCGGCGCCAAGATCAACCTCATCTCCGAAGCCGATAACGATCCCGCGGCGTTCGCCATTCGCGGCATGGTGAAGCTGCCGACCGGCGACAAGGACGTCGGCAACAGCACCGGCAAGGCCGACTTCTCGATCGACGCCATCGTCAGCAAGGACGCGGCGCAGGTGGTCGAGGTCGCGGCGTTCGCGGGCTTCGAAGGCCGCGGCAAACCGGACAACTTCGACATCCCGTCGAGCGCGCTGCGGTGGGGCGCCGGCGTCGGCTTCCCGTCGCGCAACTGGCTGCGCGTCACCGGCGAAGTGAACGGCCTCGCCGGCGGCAGCAGCGACGCCACCACGACGACGGCGCTGCGCGGCATCGACAACAGCGTGTCGCTGCTGCGCGCCGAAACCGAAAACATCACCCGCGCCACCCTGGGACTCACCGGACAAGCCAAGGGCTTCTTCTTCGGCGCGGGCGTGAGCTGGAACGTCCCGACGAAAGCGCGCGATCTGCGGTTCTCGGAAACTCCCGGCGACGACACGGCAGGCGACTACTACGACATGCAGTTCCGCATCGGGTATCACCCCGGTGTCAGAATGTTCGCACCGCCAGCGCCGCCGCCACCACTACCGCCGCCTCCCCCACCGCCGCCCGCGCCGGATCATGTGCTCACGGTGCGCGCGGAGTGCAACCCGTGCACGGTGGAAGTAGGACGGACCTCGACGGTCACTGCCGTTCCGCAGAGCTCGATCAACTGCGCGGTGACGTACCGCTGGACGACGCCGACCGGAACGTTGGCGCAGCCGGCGGAGCGCGTGACCGTGTGGACGGCGCCGATGCAGCCGGGAACCGTCCCGGTGACGGTGACCGTGACCTGCCCGACCGACAACAAGACGGCATCGGATACGGTCAACATCCAGGTCACGCAGCCGCCGGCCCGCACCTACACGTTCGAAGACGTGTATTTCGACTTCGACCGCTACTCGCTGCGGCCGGAAGCGACGCGGGTGCTCGACGAAGCCGTGGCGGCACTGCGCGGCGACGCGACGCTGCGGGTGGAAATCGAAGGCCACACCTGCAACATCGGCACCGCGGAATACAACCTGGCGCTGGGCGATCGGCGCGCGAACGCGGTGAAGGATTATCTGGCCAGCCGCGGGATCGGCGCGGATCGGCTGCGCACGGTGAGCTACGGTGAAGAGCGCCCGAAACACGACAACGCGCGCGAAGAAACCCGGCGACTCAACCGCCGCGCCGCGATGGTCGTCAATCTGACGCGATAGTTAGTAAGCCTTTGCAAACCACGCCTCGGCAATTGCGTTCGCATCGCAGCGAATGCAATTGGCGGACGGCGCCGTCGAGCCGAGCGGCATGTTTCGAATCGTTGCCTGAGTGTCGCCTTTGATCCGCGCTTCGCAATCGGCGGACCCGCACCAGGGCGCCACGACAAAACCTGGCCGGCCCTCCATGACCTGCTTGAATTCCTCGTAGGTCGAGACCCGCTGCGTGTGCTCTTCGCGGAACTGACGCGCACGCGCCAGCAGACTTTCCTGAATCTCGTCCAGCAGTCCCCGCAGACGCGCTGGCAGGCCGTCCATCGGGACGCTCTCTTTCTGCCGCGTGTCGCGCCGCGCCAGCATCACTGCCGACTTCTCGATGTCCTTGGGTCCGATCTCGACGCGCAGCGGAACGCCGCGCAGTTCCCACTCCGCGAACTTCCAGCCCGGCCGCTCGTCGCGCTCGTCGAGCGTGACGCGGATGCCGGCCGCCTTCAGCTCCGCCTGAATTTCCTTCGCGCGCGGCAGTACGGTCTCGCGCCAGTTCTCGCGGCCGATCGGCACGATCACGACCTGATAGGGCGCGATTTGCGGCGGCAGGATCAGGCCGCTGTCGTCCCCGTGGCACATGATGACGCCGCCCACGAGGCGCGTGGTCACGCCCCACGACGTCCCCCAGACGTGCTGCACGCTCTTGTCGCGCGCCTGGAACGTGATGTCGAACGCCTTGGCGAAGTTCTGCCCGAGGTTGTGCGAGGTGCCCGCTTGCAGGGCGCGGCCGTCACCCATCAAGGCCTCGATGGAGTAGGTGCGCAGGGCGCCGGCAAACTTCTCGCTGTCGGATTTCCGCCCCTTCATCACCGGCATCGCGAGCACCGACTCGCAAACGTCTGCGTACAGATCGAGGATTTTCAGCGTCTCCTCTTCGGCCTCGGCCTCGGTCTCGTGCGCAGTGTGCCCTTCCTGCCAGAGGAATTCGGTCGTGCGGAGAAACGGATAGGTCTTCTTTTCCCATCGCACGACGTTCGCCCACTGGTTGATCAGAATCGGCAGGTCCCGCCACGACTGCACCCAGTTCGCGTACATCGTCCCGATGATCGCTTCGGAGGTCGGGCGGACGACGAGCTTCTCTTCGAGCTCCTCCCCGCCGGCGTGCGTGACGTACGCCACCTGCGGCGAGAAGCCTTCGACGTGCTCGGCTTCCTTGGTCAGCAGGCTGTTCGGTATGAAGAGCGGGAAATACGCGTTGACGTGCCCCGTCGCCTTGATGCGCGCGTCGAGCGCCTGCTGGATCAGTTCCCAGATCGCGTAGCCGTATGGCCGGATGACCATGCAGCCCTTGACCGGCGAATAGTCGGCGAGCTCGGCGCGCCGGACGATGTCCAGATACCAGCGCGAGAAGTCTTGCGAGCGTGGCGTGATTTCGGTCACGAACGTATCGGTGTTTTTGGCCATCAGCGATCCGCGAGGTCGACGAAATGAGCGTTCCAGTGTATATCGTCGCGATTCGGGAAGTCCTGCCGGAAATGCCCGCCGCGGCTTTCCTCGCGCCGGAGCGCGGCCCCGGCGATGAGGCGCGCGATCGTGAGGATGTTGCGGAAGCGATAGCCGTCGGCGTCCGTCGGATCGGCGACCGCAACGCCGTCGAGCGATCGCACGGCTTCGGTCAAACCCTCACGCGTGCGAAAAAGGCCGGCGCGCCGCCACATGAGGTCACGGATATCCGACATGGCGGATGGCTGATGGCTGATGGCTAGTCGTCCATGGCTCGCGTTGCCTTGACCGTGAGCCATAAGCCCTGAGCCATCAGCCATGACGCGATCGGCCATGACGCGATCGGCCTTCAACACGGCCGCACGCGGCGCTTGCTGCATCGCCTCCGACGCTCGCGCGCCGAACACCAGACCCTCCAGCAGCGAATTGCTCGCCAGGCGGTTCGCGCCGTGGACACCCGTGCACGCGACCTCGCCGGCCGCGTACAAGCCAGGCAATGATGTCCTGCCCCACTCGTCGGTGTCGACGCCGCCCATGATGTAGTGCGCGGCGGGCCCGACCGGAATAGGGTCGCGTGCGAGGTCGAGGCCGACGCGCTGGCACATGGCCGCGATCGTGGGAAACCGGCGGACGACGAACGCGGCGTCGAGATGCGCGAGCGTCAGGCAGACCGGCGCACCCGTGCGTTCGGCTTCGAGCGCGATTCCGCGCGCTACGACGTCGCGGGGCGCCAGATCGCCGTCTGGATGCAGGCGCGTCATGAAGGCGTCGCCGCGATGGTTCACCAGGCGCGCCCCTTCGCCGCGCAGCGCCTCTGAGATGAGGAACCGCGGCGCACCGGCGAGATCGAGCGCCGTGGGATGAAACTGCACGAACTCCAGGTCCGCGACGCGGGCGCCGGCATGATAGGCGAGCGCGATGCCGTCGCCAGTGGCGACCACGGGGTTGGTCGTTTCACGAAACGTCTGACCCGCCCCGCCGGTCGCAAGCAGCGTCGCTCCCGCGCGCACTTCTCGCCGATTGCCGTCGCGATCGATGAAGGCGGCTCCGAGCACGCGGCCGGCATCGACAACGAGATCGGTGACGAACGCGTGATCGATGGTCCTCACCGGCGGCAGACCGGCTACCTGCTCCCACAGGACGCGTCCGATCTCGCGACCGGTGGCGTCACCGGCATGGAGTACTCGGCGAACAGAATGCGCCGCTTCGCGGCCGAGGGCGGGGCGGCCGTCCGCTTGTCGATCGAACTGCGCGCCCCAGGCAAGCAGTTCGCCGACGTAGCGCGGGCCCTCTTCCGTGACGACCCGCACCGCCGCCTCGTCGCACAGGCCGTCGCCCGCACGAATCGTGTCGCTCGCATGCAGCGCCGGCGAATCATCGTCGCCCATCGCCGCGGCGATGCCGCCTTGCGCGTAGCCGGTGTTGCTTTCCGTCGGCGCCGCTTTGGTGAGCACGAGGACGCCGCCCGCGTCCGCAAGTCCAATTGCCGCCCGCAGACCGGCGACGCCGCTGCCGACGATCAGAAAATCGGTCGAATCCACGCGAATGCTATCCTAGCCGTGCTTGCACGCTGAGTCTGTGTACTAAGCTACTGGTTTTCGTGCAAGCCCGGCTTAGGCGCGGCCGTCGTCGCGGCCGCGCAGTCTAGTAACGAAGCGGAGCCAGGAACCCGTTACTGGACAGTTTCGCGCGGAGCTTCGTTACATGGATCCGGTTCGCATCGACGTCGCGACGCCCTCGCGTGCGTACTCGGTCACGATCGCCGACGGCGCGCTCGATCGGGCCGGATCGCTGCTCGACGATTTGGGCGTCCCCACACGCCGTCTCGTCGTTTCGAGCCCGCTGGTGTGGCGGCTGCACGGTACTCGGCTGTCGCGAGGTCTCGATGCCGCCGGACCCATCCTCGTCCCCGACGGCGAGCGCTTCAAACACCTGGCGACGGTCTCGCGAATCTACGACGCGCTGCTGCAGGCCGGCGCCGATCGCGTGTCGACGCTCGTCGCGTTCGGCGGCGGCGTCATGGGCGACATGGCGGGATTCGCGGCGGCCACATATCTGCGTGGCATCGCGCTGGTGCACATTCCGACCACGCTGCTCGCGCAAGTAGACAGTGCCATCGGCGGCAAGGTTGGCGTCAACCATACGGCCGGCAAGAACCTGATCGGATCCTTCCATCAGCCGCATGCCGTGGTCGTCGACCCGACCGTGCTCGGAACGCTGCCTCGTCGCGAGTTCAGGGCCGGCCTGTACGAAGTGATCAAGTACGGGATGACATCGAGCCCGTCGCTCTTCGATCGCATCGGCCGCGAGCGAAAAGCCATCTTCGCTCGAACGCCCGAGGCGCTCATGCCGATCATCGCCGAGTCGTGCCGCATCAAAGCCAGCGTGGTCGCGGCGGATGAACGTGAAGCCGGTCCGCGCATGATTCTGAACTTCGGCCATACCGCCGGCCATGCGCTCGAGGCGGTCACCAGGTATCGGCAATACCGTCACGGCGAAGCGGTTGCATACGGGATGCTCGTCGCGGCGGAGTTGGCCACAGCGCGAGGGGCGCTCGCCGACCTGGACCGGCAGGCGCTGGCCGACCTGATTGCCAGCCTGGGCCCCGTCCCACCCATCGGCGATGTCTCGGCTGGTCAGCTCATCGAGGCCATGGCGCACGACAAGAAGGCCGTCGCCGGCCGGCTGCGCTTCGTCCTGCCGACCGCCATCGGGGCCACCACCATCGTGGACGACGTGACCGAGGCCGAGATCCGATCGGCCCTGAAGCGCGTCGGGTTCAGGGCCTGAACACCCCGGCCGCACGCGTGTCGATTTCAGCGTTCCTCATTCGTCGTGTAGGTAGGAGGCAGAAACGATGCGATTCATGGTGCTCGTAAGGGCGGACAAGAACTCCGAGGCCGGCGTGATGCCGGACCAGACGATCCTGGCCGAGATGGGCAACTTCAACGAAGAACTGGTGAAAGCCGGCGTGATGCTCGCGGGCGAAGGCTTGCAGCCGAGCTCCAAGGGCGCCCGGGTCCGGTTTTCGGGCGGCAAGAAAACCGTCATCGACGGGCCGTTCACGGAAACCAAGGAGCTCGTGGCCGGCTTCTGGCTGTGGCAGGTGAAGTCGAAGGAAGAGGCCATCGAATGGCTGAAGCGCGCCCCGTTCGAGGATACCGAGGTCGAGATTCGTCAGGTGTTCGAGACCGATGACTTCGGCGACGCGATGACGCCCGAGATGCGCCAGCAGGAAGATCGGCTGCGCGCGGAAGCGGCGGCGCTGGCGCAGAAGAAATAGTTGGCAGTCGGAGGGGACGGTGGTGTGATCGGTGGCCGTGGCGGCCGCCGACACACATCGCACCATCGACGCCATCTGGAGAATCGAGTCTCCGAAGCTGATCGCCGGCCTCTCGCGAATCGTTCGTGACATCGGCGTCGCCGAGGATCTCGCCCACGACGCGCTGGTCGCCGCTCTCGAGCAATGGCCCGGGGCCGGCGTCCCCAACAACCCCGGCGCCTGGCTGATGGCCACGGCCAAGCACCGCGCCATCGATTACTTCCGCCGCAACAAACTCCTCGAGCGCAAGCATGCCGAGATCGGCTACGAGCTCGAGGCCGACCAGCGAGCGGCGGTCGCCGGGCTCGACGCTGCGCTCGATGAAGATGTGGGGGACGACCTCTTGCGGTTGATGTTCACCGCGTGCCATCCAGTGCTCTCCACCGACGCGCGCGTGGCGCTGACGCTGCGTCTCCTAGGAGGCATGACAACGGACGAGATCGCGCGCGCGTTTCTGGTGTCGGAATCCACGATCGCGCAGCGAATCGTTCGAGCCAAACGGACGCTTGCCGACAAGCGCGTGCCGTTCGAGGTGCCGCGCGGCGCCGAACGCGCCGCACGTCTGGAATCGGTCCTCGAAGTGATCTACCTCGTCTTCAACGAGGGATACACGGCGACCGCTGGTGACGACTGGATGCGGCCCGGCCTCTGTGAAGACGCCCTTCGCCTCGGCCGGATCCTGGCGGAGCTCGCGCCGGCCGAACCTGAAGTGCACGGTCTCGTCGCGCTCATGGAGATTCAAGCCTCACGTTCGAGAGCCCGCATCGGGCCGTCAGGAGCACCGGTCGTGCTGCTCGAGCAGAACCGCGCGCTGTGGGATCAGCTTCTGATTCGCCGCGGCTTGACGGCGATCGAGCGCGCGGAACGTCTCGGCGGCGCGCGCGGCCCGTATCTGATTCAGGCGTCCATCGCCGCCTGTCACGCGCGGGCGCGGCGGCCCGAAGACACGGACTGGCCGCTCATCGTCCGGCTCTACGCCGAGCTCGCTGGACGCACGCCCTCTCCGATCATCGAGTTGAACCGTGCCGTCGCGGTCGCGATGGCCGATGGTCCGGCTGCGGGTCTCCAGATCATCGACCGGCTGCGAGCGGAGCCGGCGCTTCGCGAATACCACCACCTGCCGAGCGTACGCGGCGACCTGTTGTTCAAGCTTGGGCGGCTGGACGAAGCGAGCCACGAGTTCGAGCGCGCTGCCGCGCTCACGCGCAACGCGCGCGAGCGCGATCTGCTGCTCGAACGGGCGAGGGCGTGTAGGTCCGGGGTCTGATCCGGGATCAGACCCCATTTGGCACGGTTTTAGCGGGACGTGGGGTCGCTAGACCGCCGCGTCCAGACCGAACTCTCGCAGCTTGGAGACGAACATCTTGTAGCTGATCTGGAGGATTTCCGCAGCGCGGCCGCGATTGCCGGCCGCTTCCTTGAGCGCCTGCTCGATCTTGCGGCGCTCGACTTCGGCAAGCACCCGGCGCGAGGCGTCGCCGAGCGAGCCCGAGAGATCGATCTTCGACCACGGACTCGCATCCTCGTCCGTCGCCGCCACAAGGGCCGCTGGCAATCGAAACGACAGGTTCAGATGGCGCGGATGAATCGTGTCGCCCTCGGTGAGGATGGCGGCGCGCTCGATGCAGTTCTGCAGCTCGCGCACGTTCCCCGGCCAGGCGTACTGGCGAAGCTCGTCTTCGGCGGACGGCGACAGCACGAGCGGCCTCTTGTTCAGGTCGCGGCAAAACCGATCGATGAAATACCGCGTCAGCGTCGAGATGTCCTCCGGCCGCTCGCGCAGCGGTGGAATGACGATCGGAAAGACCGACAGCCGAAAAAACAGATCCTCCCGGTACTGCCGCGCGGCGACGGCGGCCTTCAAGTTCCGGTTCGTGGCCGCGACGACGCGAACGTCCACCTGCAGGGGCACCGTACCGCCGACGCGCTCGAACCGTTTCTCCTCGAGCACGCGCAGGATCTTCGCCTGCAGCGACAGCGGCAGGTCGCCGATCTCGTCGAGGAACAGCGTGCCGCGGTGCGCGAGCTCGAACTTGCCGGGCTTGCGCGCCGTCGCTCCGGTGAACGCGCCCTTCTCGTGGCCGAACAGCTCGGTCTCGAGCAGCGTCTCGGGAATCGCCGCGCAGTTGATCGCCACGAACGGGCCATCGGCCCGCGGGCTGAGCGCGTGCAGCGCGCGCGCGAACAGCTCTTTGCCGGTGCCGCTCTCCCCTTCGAGCAGCACGGTGGTGTCGGTCGCGGCCGCGCGATGCAGCGTCACCGACACCTGTTTCAGCTTCGGGTCGTCGCCCACAATCTGCGGCGCGCCGCGGCGTTGCGCGAGCTCTTCCTTGAGGATCAGATTTTCCGTCGCGAGACGCCGCTGCGTGAGCGCCCGCTCGACCATCAGCAACAGATGATCGGGATCCACCGGCTTGGCGAGAAAGTCGAGCGCGCCCTCTTTCATCGCGGCGACCGCATCCTGGATGCTCCCGAACGCCGTCATCACGATGACCGGCAGTTGCGGATCCAGATCCTTCGACGCTCGAAGGACGCCAAAGCCGTCGCCTTCAGGCAGCCGCAGATCCGACAGCACGACGGCCGGCCGGCTTCGCTGCAGGGCCGCCTCGGCTTCTGGCTGATCGCGCGCCTCGACCACGGTGTGACCTTGCGCTTCCAGGGCATGACGCAGCATGGCGCGCAGCGAGTCCTTGTCCTCGACCAGCAGGATGGGCGGATCGGCTGGCGAAGCAGATCGACGCGTCACCGCAGCCAGCCGGGTGGAACGCCGGCGCGGCGCGCTTCTTCGAGCACGTTGTCGATGGCTTTCTTGTCGTTCGGGATGGTCTGCTTGAGGCGATCCAGCTCCGCGATGGCTCTGAGGCGATCGCGCTCGATCATGTTTTTCTGCGCCGGATCGTCGCGATTCACGAAATCCGTCATGAGAGCGTTGATGCGGCTCTGCAGCGCGTCGGCGTACGTCTGGTCGCGCTCGAGCTGCTCCTGCGCGGCCTTCACGCGAGCCGTCCAGTAGGCCTTGTCCTTGACGGGTTCTTTTGCCCCATCCGCGGCGGCTCCTGCGCCTGCCGCGTCAGGTTTCGTCGCGCTCTTCTCTACGCTTTTCTCGGTGCTCGCCTTGTCAGCGTTCTTCTCGGGCGTTGCCTTGTCGTCGCCCTTCGGCGCAGACGAGGGCGAAGGCTGCGGTGCGGGCGACGGTGCAGGCCGCAGGTCTTTGTTCGTGTACGTCTTGCCCGGCTGCGCAACGGTCTTGCGCCGCTCCTCTTCCTTGCGCGCGACGTCGGCAAGGGCCTGGGCCCTGACCGGCGCGATCCAGGCCGCGAGGGCACAGGCGCACACGCACAGTCGCACGAACGGCGCGAGACGCTTTCCGAACATGATTCTCCCTAAATATATCGGATTGTGGACCCTCCAGCCTTAGATCACCGCAGCTCCCGCCACGACAGGACCCGGATGGCACGCTCGCCGCGCATCGCCGTCACTTCGACGACCTTGTGAGCGCCGCCAGGTCCAAACGCCTCCGCTCGGAGCGCGACGATGCCGGCGCCCGGAGCGCCCGCGGCCGCGTCACGCGCCGGGTCGTTGTCGGCTTCCCCAGGGTCGTCTCCAGTCATGACGACGAGGTAGTGCGGCGGCTCGAGTCCTTGCGCGGCCACCACCATGTCGCGGAGCCATCCGTACGCGAAAAGCTTCCACCGCGGGTTGTTCGGACCCCAGGGACGATCGCCGGTCACCGCGTCCATGTCGGCGTCGGAGCACGCCGCAGTCTTCTGGCAATTCGCGAGATTGAGAGCCTCTGACAAATCGAGCGGCGACCCATCGGCCAGCTGACGCACTCCGCCGGGTGGTCCATCGACGAAGGACGAGAGCACGCCATCGGAAATGAGCACGTTCCAGTCCGGCACGGCCAGTAGCTCGTCGAGCGCGCGTTCAACCGCCGCATCCGTCGCGTACAGCGTCTGCTGCGCCATCCGGAAGTTCGCAGCGATTCTGGTTTCGGCCGTCGTCGCCAGCACGAGCGCCACCCCCAGCGCCGACAACAATCCCATCGTCAGCAGCACGACAATCAGCGCGATTCCGCGGTTGTTGACGGATGGACGCACGTATCACCGAACAAGATTGAGGTTTCGCGGAGCGACGTCGAAGCCAATTTCCATGTCCGGCACCCACTGATGCCCGCCTCGCGAGGTCCCGCCATGAACAAACAACGGGCCGGCGGGCCCGCGGAGCATGGGCATCGCGGCCTGCACTCGAATCCGAATTCCGATGCTGCGGACGCGAAGCAGATCCGCGTCCCACCGATCTGGAGCGCCATCGTCCGGACACCAGGGTCCGTCGGTGAGCTGGGACGGCGTCAGCGTCGCGAGCGATCCTCCGGCCGCGCTGAGAATCGGCAGACGCGGCTGCGGTGACGACGATGCGGCGCCGACAAACACGCAGTTCTCGCCGGCCGCGAAGGGCGCGACGGCCGAAGCCGAGGGCTTCGGCCCGTACGTCGTCCACGGGCCGATCGGATCGGACAAGGGTTTACGCATCGTCGGCGGCTGCGGATCGCCGAAGTAGTCGAAGGCGAGGGCGACAACGTTGTCCACGACCGGTACGTCCACACCGTTCGAGCTATCGACGGCCATGAGCTGATAGGACGCCGTCGCGTCGTCGACCTTCAACCAGTATGTCGTGCCTGACGGCTGCGCGCCGTTCCGGGGAACCGTAAGGACGGTGATCGTGTCGCTCCTGAACGATCCGGGCGGGTCCGCCGGCGCGGTTCCCGCTCGATACGGCAGGATCGCCGCGATGCTGTCGGTCAACGGCCCTGGGTCGGCGCCGCCGTACGCGGCCGCACCTGCTCCAGCGATCCGTTGATACAGCGTGTCGGCCGCCACGCGAAGGCGCTGCTGCATGTCCGACGTCTCGCTGCGCGAGGCCGCCAGGCTCTGCGTCGGCAGCATCAAACCGAATGCGCTACCCATCACAGCGAGCGCGATGGTCATGGCGACGAGTGCTTCGACGAGCGAGAAACCGTTGGCGCGCATCAGGTGCCTGTTCGTGTTCTGACCGTGACGAGCGACGCTTCGTCGGGCAATGCGTGCGCCGATCCAGCTTGGCCTGACCTGACGCGCATGACCAGCACGTGCAGTACGAGCGTGTTGGCGGGATTCGACGGCAACGGCTCGATCGACCATCGACGGACAAAGGCCGCCTGCGCCGACTGCGACGAGCCGTCGCCCAGCGATCGGCCCGTGTCATCCAGAAAGTCGAAGTAGCCGCTGGTATTGTGATTGAGCGCATCCGCGGGCGACGGCGTGAGATCCGATCGCGGCTGCCCGAGCGCGTCGTATCCCCAGGTGAGCGACCGCAGTTCCTCCATCTTCTGCGCCGCCAGGAGCGACGCGAACGTCGCTGCCCTGGCCGTTGTGTTGGCGCGCGTGGCCATCATCGAGAGGCCTGCGAGCGCAGCGACGCCGACAAACAACAACGTCGTCGCGATCAGGACCTCGAGCAGGGTGAAGCCGCGTTCGAGCCGGTGGATTGTCGATCCCAATTCGCGGACGACGACGTGCAAGTCGGAGTCCACGCACGACAACGGCGTGCTGCTTCGAATTCTCTAGGAAATTTGTCGAAATAGCGAGGACGCTACGCGTCGCGAGTGCAGAAGCTGCAAAGTGCGCCGAAACGCGCTGGCAGAAGCTGCGACGACGGTCAGTACTTTTTCCAGCTGAATCCGCTCAGCATTCCGTTGCCGACCACGAAGAACTTATCCTCCAGGTTCTTGTCGAAGTGGAGGTGCGCGCCGCCGGTGTCCTTGATCGTCTTGCCGACGACGCTGCCGTAGAAATCGCTGTTCCCGGAGAAGCTGATATCCGAATTCGGCGCGTAGACCATCGTGCAGTACGACGCGCCGCCGGCCAGCTTGATCCCCCCCGTCCCTCCGTAGTTGATCTGGAACATCGACCCATCGTAGGTCGGGTTGACCAGCGACCCCTGCCCCGTCAGATCGACCACGTTGCTTCCACTCCCGCCAATGTTGATGATAACCGGGCCGGAGCCGATGATGATCTTTGCCTGGCCTGACACGCTGATGCTGTTCATGTTGTAGACGCCAGCGGTCAACGTCAGCTCGTCGCTGCTTGTAAGCTTCAGATCGGCGTACGTGCCCGGGGGCAGCGTCGTGGTGCCGGGGCTGTAGTTCCCCGTCGGCGTGACGGGTATGGGCGGCGCCGTAAAGACCACCGCCTGAGGAAGCTGCACGACCCCGCCGTCGACTTCGGCGCCGCCCTTACTCGTCAAGGCATTGACGTTGCCGCTGCTGCAGTTGCCGACGCCGACGCGCGGCGTCGAGAGCGTGCCGTGGATGTGGGCGCCGCCGCTCTCGGTCAGGTTCCCGTTTGTCCCGATGTCGCCACCGGTGTTGACCAGCACCGGGAGGCCGGATTCATCCAAGGCTGTATAGCTATCGGTCGTGGCGCCCCCCGCGAACTGGCTGAGCGCCGCAGGTCGGCGAGGTCGCGAACGCCGCGTACATCGACGCCGACGCCTTGCCCGATTCGAGGAAGCCTACGACCTCGACCTGCGCCGTTCGCCCGGACCCGATCGTCCCGAGCGAGCTGATCTGCCACGTCTGAATGGTTTTCTGCACGCCGGCCCCGTAGACGTTCACGGGCTGCATCGTGAGGAGTGTCGCGTACGGCTGGTACGTCACCGTGGTCGTGCCGGACTGCATCGTCCCCTGGACCGCGGCGGCAAACGCCGTCTGGATCGCATCGACCGGGTAGTTCGACTCCACGCTCTGGTTGGCCGAGAGCACGACGGGCTGCCCGAGGTAGGTCACGGGCGATTTCGTCATGTCGTAGTTCGTCAGGGGGTCGGCGCCGCCGGTCGCGGGCGGCGTGTAGCTGTTCATCAGGTAGTTCGCCGCTTTTTGCAGGCCGGATTCCGCGCCGTACCGCGCCTGCGACATCACGGTGTAGTTCATGCTCGAGTAGGTCTCGGTTTGCGCCAGGAACATCAGCGACGCAGCCACCACCGACATGGCGGTCATGAGAAAGAGACTCAAGACGAGCGCGATTCCTCGTTCGTGTTTTCATGGGAGTAGCGCCGCGACCGTGTCGGGCATGGGCTGCACGCGATTGGCGTACACCGAGCCCGCGCTCGCGAGCTGCCAGACGTTGAACACGTTCCGCGGCGACACGTTCAGGAGCGCCTTGGTTTCGGTCTGGAACGTGTTCGTGATCGGATCCTTGAGCTGGGTCTGCACGGTCAGCGTGATCGCGACGTCGAGCACGAACACCTGCGCGCACGCGCAGTTGGCGTCGGTCACCGCCGTGAGGTACGGCAGCGGGCTCGGCATGTAGGTGAAACACGGCGTCGCCGCCGGGATTCGGGAGGATGTTGCCCAGCAGCACCTGAGGCTGCTGGTGAGCGTCGGCTTCGGCAGCGCTTTGTCGAACGCCATGATGTTGCGATAGAGATTTCCGCCGGCGGTGTCGCAGACGTACTCGACGTACACCATGTTGCCGTCGCCGTTGATGTCGCCGTACAGCTTCAAATGCGACCCGTCCGAGCCGTTCGGGTACGCCGCCCACGCCGCGCCCGTCCATTTCTGATTCGGGACGATCCCCGTGGCGAACCCGCCGAGCGGCGTGACCGGCACGTCCGCGTCATGTGCGAAGTCGAACGTGGCGGTGATTGTTTTCGCTCCCGCGTCCACGGCCGTGACGATCACGGTTTCGTAGTGGCTGGTGCCGTCCGCGGCCGTCCCTGCGTCGATGGTGAGGCGTTCGTTGACGAACATCCCGGACACCGACGGCGGTATTGACCCCGTTGATCACCTGGTTGATGCCGACCGTTTGCGTGCCCGTTGCCACGGCCGCGGCGAGAGTCGCCTTGCCGGGCAGCGCGATCCGGCCGGCCTGGCCGACTTCCTGTTGCAGCAGCTCGGTCGCGCTGCGGACGCCGGCGTGAAGCTGCGTCCGGTTCCAGATCGTTTTCTGCGAAGTGGTGACCTGCAGCAGCCCCGTGGTCACGGCGCCCGAGATGATCAGCAGAATCGTGACGGACACCAGGAGCTCTGGGAGCGAGAAGCCGGCTTGATTCGAGGCGCGAGTCGGCATGTCAGCAACCGGTCGGGCAGTTGGTCTTGTAGGCCGACACCGTGGACTGCGGCAGCTTCGCGCGAGCGACGCTCGTCCGGACAATCGAGGTCACGGTCACCTGCTTCAAGTTCGCCGACACGACCGATACCTGCCACACACGCTTGTAGAACCAGGTGCTCGGCGGAGTGGCGCTGCAAGGATTGGCGACGGTGCAGAGCACATTGCCGTCCTGATCGAGGTAGTCCACGTAGCCGTCGACCGCACTGGCCGGATTGGAGCTGCCACCGGTCGCGAACCCGGTGCCGTCGGTGTTGACCGTCGGAAACACCGTCGTGTTGCTCTGCGAGTCGCCGTAGGTGAGCTCGAGCAGCTGCTCCATCTTGTCCACGGCGTACTCGGTCGTGCGGGCCATCAGGTGTCCCTGGTTCTCGGTAATCGCCGTCGCGAGGGCGGCCATCCCCATCAAGCCCGTCATCACGACGATGAGAATGGAGGTGGCGATGGCAGTCTCGATCAGCGTGGCGCCCTTCTCGTCGCCGAGCCGCGTGGTGCGGATCATTGGAGTGTCCACGCGGGAGTCGAGGTTGGATTCGTGCGCCATTGCTTGATCAGCCCGGTTGCAGAAATCGTGATGCCATAGACGGCGGTCTGGTCGGTCACATATACGGCGCCCACGGCGGTGGGCGCGCCCGTGTTGTCGACGGGAATGCCGCGGGAATTGAAGAGGACGCATGCCGTGTTGCCGATGACGGCGCCCGCCGCATTCCGGCACTGCGCGGCCTGCGCGATGGTCGCCTGGGTGTTCGGCGGAGGCGTCGCGACCACGCTGTACCCGAACGTGTCGCTCCCCGAAAGCGACGTGATGCCGCCTTCGGTCGTCCATGCCGAATCAGTCTTGTTCCACGTCTCGATGCGGAATGTCTTGCCACTGAGATCGAGGAACAGCCGCGCGTTCGTGAAATCCGACGCCGCGCGCATCTTGGTCAGCGACAACGCGTTGTTGACGCTGCGGGCGTCGCCTCTCAGCCGAAAATCGCCCAGCGTGTTGCGGCTCATCGGCACGGCAATGGCCGCGATCACGCCGGTAAGCGCTACGACGACCAGGATTTCGGTGATCGACACACCGCGCGCAGAGCGTAGCCGGATCTCGATTGGGACCACGTCATCGAGTACATGAGCAACCGGGTTGCCAACGGCTGAGTCGAGAACTAACTACATTTATATCAACGCCTTACAGACCGCACCCCACGCAGGCTGGCACGCTGATCAGTCCAGCCCATGCGCCGATTTGCTACATGTGGTAACGGTTCAGATCTGGGGCGGCGGCGGAGTCCTCGCTGGCGAGCGGCAGAGTGACGTGCACGGCCGCGCCCCCCTCCGGCGAGGTCCCCACGGTTACGCGGCCGTTGTGAAAAACCACGATCTTCTGTACCAGGGCGAGGCCGAGACCGGTTCCGCTGCGTTTGGTCGTGAAAAACGGCCGGAACACCCGCTCACGGAGAGCCGGTGCGACCCCGGGGCCGTTATCGTTCACCGTGATTCGCGACAGGCGTTGGGCGCGGTCCATCTCGGCCCGGACCAGGATGCGGGGCCGAACCGGCACGGCAGCGCACGCCTCGATGGCGTTGCGCAACAAGTTGCTGAACGCCTGGCGGAGCAGAACCTCATCGCCTTCGATCGTGTCGAACTCGCCGTGCACCTCGACCTCGCCGCCGGCCGCGCGCGCGTCGACTCGGGCCTCCTCGGCCGCGCGCTCGCAGACGGCACCCAGATCCACCTTCGTCAACGTCAGCTGCGCGGGCCGCGCGAAGTTCAGGAAGTTCGTGACCACCTGGCCGAGCGATTCCGCTTCCGCGCGGATACCCTCGACGTACGGGCGGTAGGATTCTGGAAGCTGGCCGAGATCGAGCAGCTTGCTGTAGCCGTGAATCGTGGCCAGGCCGTTGCGAAACTCGTGGGCGATGCCCGCGGTCAGCTCGCCCACCGTCGCCAGGCTGTCCTTGAGCCGCAGCTGCTCTTCCAGATCCTTGACGGCGGTCAGATCGGTGAACAGACAAATGGCGCCGTGCAGCTTGTTGTCGTCGTCGAACAGCGGCGATACCGTGATGCCGACATGCGAGACGCCGTGCTGTGCCTCGGGCAGTGTCACCGACCGGCGCACGACCGGCGACTGCGTGCGCAGGCATTCGTCGATCACCGCCGACAACGCGAGCTCGTCGAGCGACCGGCGGCAGGCGTCCGGCGGCGCCGACTCGGGCAGGTTCAACATCCGCCGGCCCGCCGGGTTGAGGATGCGGATCTCGCCTTCGAGCCCGACGACCAGCAGGCCGGCGCTGAGGCCGGAGATGATCTCGCCGCTCAGGCGCTCGGAGGCTTCAGCGCGGGCCGCGGTCGCCCGCTCCTGCGCCTGCAAACGCGTCACGGCCTCCTGAAGCGCAGCCGACAGGATGTCGGGTTGTCCGGCGCCCTGCTTGCGACGTGCAGCGCGGGTAGCTGCTGACAAGCGAAGGACGGCGAACGTCAGGATGGCCACCTGCACCACGACGAGAACGGTCAGGCCGAGCAGTCCGTAGCTCGAGCCGTTCACCGCCTGGCCGCCCGGACGGCGCCGCCCTCAGCGCGATCGGCCACGCCGTAGACACGCCGAATCTCATCAAGGTGTTCGCGGATCAATCGCCGGCCGGTCGCGCGGACGCCGTCAGTTACGTCGGAGCGCCGCCAGGCGCCGGCCAGATCGCGCTCGTAGGCGTACTCGTCGCCCTTGATCGCGTCGACGATGTAGACGCGGCGGCCGTTGCGGCGGATAACTGCGTAGACGGCGCTGTAGCTCGCCGCGGCGACGTAATCACCGCGACGCCGCGTGGCGGAGGCGACGCGGTCGGGTCCGATGAGCGGCTCCCCCATCAAACGGTTGGCCGCGCGCGGGCGATAGCCCAGCGCGGCGTACAAGGTCGGTGAGATATCGGTCAGAAAGCTGATGGCGTTCGGATCGAGCGCCACGTCGCGGCGGGCGCCGGCGGGAAGGTGGATCACCAAGGGCACCTGGAGCACTTCTGGAAACAGATAGTACGCGTGGCCCCAGCGCCCCTCCTCACCCAGCATCTCGCCGTGGTCGGACGTCAGCACCACAACGCTGTTGTCGTACAGATCGCGGCGCTTCAAGAAGTCGATGAAGGCGCCGACGCAGCGATCGATCGCGCGGACCCGCGCGGCGTACGGCGCATGAAACCCCGGGTACGTCTCGCCGGGCGGCACCGACGCCGTCATGATGTTCGAAACGTGGAGATCCTGCGGAAGCGAATAGCCGAATACGGGCGGCGCGGCGCCCGACGGCCGCGGCATTTTCGCCTCCAGCTCGTCGAGCGTCCGGCACATTCGATAGTCCATGGTCCGCACGCCGCGATCGAGCTCGATCGGCGGATCGACGGGCTTCAACAACTGCTCCATGATGACATCGACACCCATCACGCCCTGGTATCGATTGGCGTTGAGCAGCTTCTCGAGCGTGTTCATCGGCCAGAACGGCCGGACATACTGCTTGTGGACGCCGACGCCGCCCATCCAAATCGCGGGCAGCGACAACCCGGTACCGCCGTAGTGGGTGAACGCGTTGCGGAACACGAGGCTGTCGGCCGCGAGCTCGGCGATGCGCGGCGTAAACGTCACAGCCGGGTTGTACGGCGCCAGGTAGTCGGGCCGGAGGCTGTCGACGATGAACAGAAATACGTGCGGCGGTCGCGGCGCGGCCGCGAGCGGGGTCACGAAGTCGAGGTTTGGCGGGACCACGTCGGCGCCCAGGTCGGTGTTCTGCCGGACGAACCGCATGAACGCGGCTCGTCCGCTCGACGACACCGGCGGCGTGAGGATGCCATCCGCGAGGCGGAACGCCGGGTTGTAGATCGTGTATCTATCCAGCAAACGCCGGACGCTGAATGTCGGATCGCCCGTGAGCTGCGCGGCGTGCCGTTCGATCCGCCCCGCAACCGTGTGGAAAGCGAACGGGGCGACGCAGACCGCGGCGAGCCAGCCATCGGACAGCCGCATGTTCGGCGTCAAGCGAAGCACGCGGATCACCGTTGCGAACCACAACGCGATCACGCCGGTCTTGAGCAGCAGGAAATCCCAATCGATGGCGCGGCTGATCGACGCGAGCCCCCACGCCGACAGCCCGATGATCGCGAATGCGGCGAGGTGCCCCACGGAGGATCGCGGCGTGTGGACCGTTGAAACCGGCGAGGGACCGAAGAACACGTCGACCGGCGACTCCAGTCTCGCGTCCCGCGCCATCCACGTGCGCAGGCGAAGCGCG
Organism: uncultured Acidobacteriota bacterium; assembly: GCA_963770995.1. Lineage (GTDB taxonomy): Bacteria > Acidobacteriota > Vicinamibacteria > Vicinamibacterales > CAVVIG01 > CAVSWN01. Next base: position 267,662 of record CAVYRS010000003.1, read on the forward strand.
CCCCAGCTCGACACGATGGCGATGGCGCCCGAGAACGCGACCAGCGCGCTCCACCAACCCTCGAACCCCAACGCGTCGCACACGCTGCGCTGCACGATCAGCGCGACCGTCGCCGTCAGCAGCGCGGCGATCGCCAGGTACTGCGTGACGAACGCGCGGCCCGCTACCATCCGCGCGCACAACGCGGTCGCCAGGAACGCGACGCAGAAGATCAGCGCATGATCGACCACGTTCCAGATCAGCCCGACGACGAGACCGGTCGTCAGCAGATCGGGCTCGAACGCGCCGCCCATGGCGAGCGGCGTCAACACCGCGTAGACCACGGTGATGAGCCCCGCGGAGACCATCGCCGCCGTCAACCAGCGGCCCTCGATCGCCGCGCGCCGGATCTCCTCGAGGCGGACAGGTTGCCGTCGAAGGTACGCGCCAGCGCTGACATGGTCGAGGACTGCGGCCATGACGAGTGGCAGTAGCGCGCCGACACCGACGAGGAGGCTGACCCGGTCGTCCGTCAGACCCGGCAGCACCGGGTGCATCGTGAGAGCGGCGCCGAAGCCAGTCCACGCCACCGCGAACGCCCGTGCCGCCAGCCTGGCCTTCCCACGGTCCTGGAACGAGCCGCGCAGATCGAGAAGCATCAGCGCAAGCCACGGCCAGTAGAGGACGGCATGCCAGTGACTGAACGCACCCGACCCGAACATGCGCGGCCGGATGACTTCCTGATAGGTGAAGGCGCTCGCCGACGAGAACGCGTAGGCCGCGGTCAGCCAGCAGTAGATCGAACAGATCAATCGAATCAGCGCGCGCCTCATTGCCCGCGGCCCTGAGAATCGCGCAGCGCCGCCAGTCGGCTGACGAGACCGGGATCGCCCGGTTCGATCCGGGCGGCACGCTCGTATTGGGCGACAGCGTCGCGGGCCCGGTTCGCTACCGTGTAGGCATCGCCGAGATCAATGAATCGCTGAACATCGGTCTCATCGAACGCCGCGCAGCGTTCGTACGCGTGAAGCGACTCGGCAAGCCTGCCGGCATGGGCGTACGCCTCTGGCCATGCCGGACACGCGTCGCCGGGCACCGGGCTCGACTCGACGTAGCGCTCCCACGCGGCCGCCTCGCTCACGGGATCCTGCAATCCGTGGTGCACGCGCGCGAACCACCACGCAATCTGCGGTTCGCCCGGATACGCGCGCTCGAGATCGATGGCGAGCGGCAGGGCTTCGGTGAATCGTCCGTCGGCGATGCGCTGCTCGATGGCCCGCGCAGCCGGCAGGAACGGATCGAACGTGCCGCGGCTGACGAAGCCTCCGAGCAGCGAACGCACGTCGGACGCGAGGTACAGGGCGAGGAGAAGGACCAGCAGGAGGGTGCGCCTCACAGACGGCACCGCGGTCAGGGCCTCGGGCGATAGCTGTTCTGCCGCGCGAACTCGAGGAGCCTGTCTCTGATGAGCGCCCGGTTCTCGGTGGTCAGCGCCGGCGTGATTTCGATGCGCTTGCCCACGCCATCGTCGGCGAGATCGAACGCGTTGTCGCGGCCTTCGACCGCGTCCACGCCGTAGAGCGACGTGCCGTTCCGGTGCAGCATGCCGTACACCGCGCCATAGCTCGAAGCCACCAGGAAGTTGTCGCGCCGCCGCCACGCGGTTTGGGACTCCGGCGGGCCGAATACGGAGCGTCCCATGAAGTCTCCAGGTACGCCCGGAACGTATCCCAGCAACGCGTACAACGAGGGCGCGATGTCGCTGGAGAACGTCAGCGCCGACAAGTCGACGGACAGGCGCGAGCGAAGCGACCGCGGCACGTGGATGATCAGCGGAATGCGCACGACTTCGGGCACAAGGAAATAGGCGTGTCCCCACCGCCCTTCCTCGCCGAGCGAGTCGCCGTGGTCCGACGTCAGAATCACGACGCTCTTGTCATAGCGATTCGTGCGCTTCAGGAAGTCGACGAAACTCCCGAGACACTGGTCGATCTTCCGAACGCTCGACGCGACGGGCGCAAAGAACCCCGGATACGATTCACCGTCGGGTACCTTGCGCCGGCTGGCGACGGCTATGTGCACGTCCTGCGGCAGCGAATAGAAGAAGATCGGCCGTGACGGGTCGGCCGCCTGCACCTGGCCTTCCAGCTCGGTCATGGTCGAACAGACGTCGATCTCCATCGTCCCCTTGCCGCGCGCGAGCTGGACGACATCGTCGTCGGGAGGGACGAGGTCATGGACGATGTGATCGACGGGCATCATCTGCTTGTAGTCGTTCGCGTCGAGGAGCTTGAGCAGTGTGTTGCGCGACTCGAACGCTGGCAGCTCGAGCGCGTGCGGCACCATACCGCCCGCCCAGATCGAGGCCACCGCGAGCGAGGTGCCCGCGTAGCGCGTGTACGCGCGATCGAAGACGAAGCTGTCCCGAGCCAGCCGTGCGATCTCCGGCGAGAACGAGACGCGGGCATTGTAGGGTTCGAGATAGTCGCGTCGAAGACTGTCCACGACGATCAGATAGATGTCCGGCCGGGGGCCCGGCGCCGGCACCATGGGCGAGACCAGATCGACGTCGCGAACCGGCACCTTGCCACTCGGCGCAAGCGTGTGCGCTCGCAGAAACGCATAGTATTCGGCGGTTTCGGCCGAACGCGCGATGCGCGCGTCGCGAACGAAGCGATATGACGGATCAAGGGCGGCGTACTTCGCGGTCGCGCTGGCGTCGCGGGCCTCGAGCGTGACGAAGCCGTGGTAGAGACCGAACACCAGCGCGGGAACGATCGCGGCTCCGAAATCGAAGCGCGCCCCCTGACCCGCCGCGCGCGGGCCGGTGACGCGACCGCCCAGATTGACCGCTGTTACCACGGTGAACGCCACCAGCCAGATCAGCAGCACCGTGAGCTTCTGCAGCAGGAAATTCCAATCGAGATGTGACACCGACGCCACGAGGCCATATGCCGCCAACGGCAGGCCGAACGCCGCGGCAAGGGCCAGACGGCGGGAGGCGGCGCCGACAATCGGCGCGCTGAACAGCCCCAGAGAATCCACTGGGGTGCGGTTTCGCACTCGCGCGAGATCCGCCCAGACAGCCGACAGCGTGAGCCCGAGTGCGCTCGACGCGAGGGCCGCTTCCCAGCCGACGAATGCAATCGACGCGCAGACCAGCAGATACAGAACGAGCGCCGCGCAGCCGCCGAGCAGGACCACGAACAGCCAGTATTCGATCCGCGCCGGAACCGATGAGAACCGCGCGAGCGCGATCAGCGTCGCGAGCCCCAGAAAGAGCGCGGTAAAGCCATAGAGATCGGACACGAGCGACGACCATAGGGCGACCGCCAACTCGGCCCGCGTGAGCTCGATGCCGGGCGTGGTGGCCAACCGAAACGGAACAGCGGCGGCGTAGCTGACCCAGGCGACCATCGCCGTGCCTACGCACGCCGCGAGCACGCGTGCCAGCCCGACGGGCTTGAGCTCGGCTGCCGGGCGCGCCACGTGATCGATCAGCGCAACCCACAGAGGCGCCACCAACGCCAGCATACCGATGACGTACCCCGACCAGCTGTTTCCGATGCTGCGCAGCGGCTTCGCATAGAGCGCCACGACTGCGAGCGCGCCCCAGACCACCACGTACGCTATCGCCAGGATCCGGCCGCGACCGCTCCTCAGGTGCGGCATCAACGTCAGGATGGTGGCCAACACCACGACGCAGAAGTACCACTGCGAGATCATCACGAAGTCGGTCAGCGCCGGGACGACGCTTGGTTTGATGAACTGGGCGTAGGCGAACGGGCTGTACGACAGGAAGCAATACGCCGCGACCGCAACGAAGAAGACCGCATGCACCACGCGCAGGGCGGCGATGACGCCGGCGCGCGACAACCAGTCGTCTAGGAGGCCGGCTTCGCCGGCAGAATTCCCATGGGTGTTGCGCGGAGCGCGGAGCGCGACGCGCCTACTAGGAGCCCGTTGAGGGCTACGCAGACGGGCTCCTAGACGCGACCCGATCATTGATCGCTCACCGCATCGGCCGGCGGCGCCGATCGCGCCGCAAGACCCAGCGCGCGGGCGCTCGCCGGATGCCAGCGCAGCGCCGACTCCGCTTCCGCGTGCGCGCCCGAACGATCGCCCCGTTTCAGCAGCAGCTCGCCAAGCCGCACGTGCAGGTCGCCGTCCTTCGCGTCGATGGTGAGCGCCCGGCGGTATGCCCCTTCGGCCAAATCAATGCGCCCCGAGGCTTCGTAGCCGGCAGCAAGATCGGTCAGGAGCGCAACGTTCGCCGGATCGTGCGCCGCGCAGGCTTCGAGCGAGATGGCACCTGGGCGCTCGCAGTCGAGACCCACCGCCTGCGCGGCGGTGCCGCGCTCCGTGCGCCGGAACGTGCCCAGAAACAGCACCAGCAGGACCAGCGGCCACGCCACGTTCGCAACTTTGCGATTCATAGCCGTTCCAGGTACCAGTGAAGGATCGCGGGACCGACCGTCGCGGCCACCGCCGCGCCCAGCGCCAGGAACGTCCCGAACGGCAGCGCGTATTTCATCCCGCCGCGCCGCGTGACGATCAGCGCCACGCCGATGATCGAGCCGGCGAGCGACGCCATCATCAGCGTCAGGAAGCGTGAGCTGCCAGCCGACGAACGCGCCGATCATCGCCAGCATCTTCACGTCGCCCATCCCGAGGCCTTCTTCGTGCCGCAGGCGGTAGTAGGCCTCGGCGATCGCAAACAGCACGCCGCCGCCGACGAGAATGCCGATGAGCGACGAGACCCAGCCGGGCTCGGTGAAGAAGCTGAACACGAACCCGACGACGATGCCCGGCAGCGTGATCGCGTTCGGCAGCAGGTGATGCTCGAGATCGATCGCGAACAGCACGATCAGCGCGCAGCCGAAGACGCAGCCGCGAGACAAGCAGCACGCCCGGCCCGTAGTACCACCAGCCGCACGCGAACATCGACCGCCGTCAGCGCCTCGACGATCGGATACGCGCGCCGATCGGCGCGTCGCACGTGCGGCAGCGTCCGCCGAGCGCGAGCGTAGCTCACGATCGGAACGTTCTCGAACCAGGACAGCCGTCGGCCGCACTGCGGACACGCCGACGCCGGCCACACGATCGACTGTCGACCGCGGCAGGCGGTAGATGCAGACGTTCAGAAAGCTGCCGACGACCGCGCCGAAGCGCGGCCGCCAGAGCCAGCGTACGCCGGGCGGAAGTCCGCGATCATGACGGCGGCCGGGCGTCGAGCGCCGTCGGCTCGTCGGGCAGCGGCAACAGCGGCGACGACGACGACAGGCGCACGCGGCCGTCCGGCGTCAACTCGTAGGGCGTGCCGCGTCGGGATCGGCCGGAACGCCCGGAAATGCGCCCGCCCGCACCAGCGGCGGCCCAGTCGGCCGACGGCGCGCCCGCTCGGCGCGGCGAACGCGTCGACCTGCTTCTGGAGCGCGTCGATCTCGTCGAGCGCGTGCAGCTGCGGCGAGGCGCCGCTCGGCGTCTCGGCGCAGCCAGTCGATTTCGGCCGACTGCCGAATCGCCTCCCACATCGTCGCGACGAACGCGCGATCGCCACCCTGCGCCAGCGTCGTCGCCGCCAGCGACCGCAGCCACCAGGGCGCGCCCGGCACCTCGCTGCGCCGTTCCGGAACCACTCCGCGGCCGCCTGGTAGTCGTGCCGGTACCAGTAGTGGACGAACCCGATGTCCTGCATGTACTCCCACTTATCGGGTCGTTCGCGCAATCCCTTTTCGAGCAGCGTGATCGCCAGGTCCGGCCGTCCGGCGCCGCCTGGATACGGCTCGGCCAGAAACACCGCGCCGAACCGGTAGGCGATGTTGAACCGCGGATCGAGCGAGGTCGTGATGTCGAGCAGCGGATACAGCTGCGGCGTAATCGTCCGGGGTCGCAGCCAGCGCGGGCGGCGGCTCGGGCCCCAGCCGCCGCTGCTCCGCCAGCCGCCGCTTGGCGCCGCCGTAGTACTGAATGGCGCGGATCCAGTAGACGTCGGCGGCCAGCGCGTGTAGGCGCCCGTCAGCCGCCGGACAGCCGTCGCCCGAGGTGATGTAGACCGACGTCGTCGGCGGCCTCGGCCGGCGGATACCGCCGCTCGCGCGCCGCCTGCACCTGGACCGCCGCGGCCAGCGAGCAGCGACGACGGCGGCGACGCCGACGACCGCGAGCGGCCGCGGCCATCATTTGAAGTCCCGCCGCGAAAAGATGACGATCGACACCGACGAGCAGCATCGCGATGTACGAGCGCCGCGTAGCGCGATCGCCAGCGCCATGTAACCGGGCGGCACCGGCTGCCCGTGCACGACCTGCGCTCTTGACGTCGAACTGCGCGAGGTTCGGCAGCACCCAGTACAGCCCGCGCGCCAGCCGCGCCGCCGCCGGCGAGTCGACGACCTGCTCGAAGTTCCGCAGGTCGCTGCTGAAGTGGCCGACGACGAACAGGCCGAACGTGAAGCGCCGCCGACAGCATCGGCGTCGAGAACGTCGAGAAGAAGAGCGCGATCGCGGTGACGAGCATGCAGCTCGACGAGGATCAGCGCCGATCGCCTTCAGCAGCGCCGGATCGAGCGCCGGCGCATCCCACGCGCGCTGCCACGTCGGGCGCGACGCCCCACGCCATGTAGGCGAGCACCAGCATACAGCGCGACGGCCATGATCGCGACGTTGACGGCGAGCGTCAGCACCAGGCCCGCAGTACTTGCCCGACGACGAGCTGGTAGCGATGAATCGGCTTGGCGAGCAGGCTGTAGATGCTGCGGCGCTCGACTTCCTTCGACACGAGGCCGATGCCGATGAAGACCGCGATGAACAGGCCGAAGATCGACGTCGCCGCCAGCCCGAGGTCCTTGATGATCTTGACGTCCTGCCCGGCGGTGAGCTGTCCGAGCAGGTACGACGCGCCGATCAGCAGAATCGCGAACAGGACGAGGTTGTAGAGCACCTTGTCGCGCACCGATTCGCGGAAGACGTTGACGGCGATCGCCGCGGTGGCGCTCACGACGCGCTCTCGATGCCGCGAGCGCGGCGTCGCGCATCGGCGTGACACCTGCTCGACGAAGAAGTCCTCGAGCGTGTCGCGAATCGGGTTGAGCGACACCAGCTGCGCGCCGCCGGCGCGTCAGCTCCGCGAGCGAGCCGCTCGGGCGGCGGCTCGAGCGGCAGCTCGAGCGTGTAGCGCCCTTCGCCGATGCGCACCGACGCGGCGGACGCGCGCGCCGAGCGCGGCGATCGGCCGGCTCGCTCGACGCCGGCCACGACGAGCTCCCAGCCGCGCGCCTGAAACGCCAGCATCTCGGTCAGGCGGCCGGCGGCGACCAGCCGGCCCTTCGCGAGGATCGCGACGCGGCTGCACAGCGCCTCGGCGTCGCTCAGCACGTGCGAGCTGAAGAACACCGTGCAGCCGCGATCGCGCAGCCGCAGGATCAGCGCGCGCACGTCGCGGCGGCCGAGCGGATCGAGCCCCGACATCGGCTCGTCGAGGATCACGAGCTCGGGATCGTTGATGAGCGCCTGCGCGATGCCGACGCGCTGCAGCATGCCCTTCGAGAACTTGCGCAGCTGCAGCCGGCGCTCGGCGCCGATGCCGACCTCGTCGAGCAGCCGGCGCGCGCGCGCCGCGGCGCTCGGCGCCGCGATAGCCGAAGAGCGCGGCGAAGTAGGTCAGCAGCTCTTCGGCGGTCAGGTAGTCGTAGAAGTACGGATTCTCCGGCAGGTAGCCGATGCGCCGCTTCACGGAGAGGTCGCCGAGCGGACGGCCGAGAATCTCGGCGCGGCCCGACGGTCGGGAAAGACGAGCTGCATCAGCAGCTTCAGCGTCGTGGTCTTGCCGGCGCCGTTCGGACCGAGGAAGCCGAAGACCTCGCCGGGCTCGACCTCGAGCGTCAGGCGATCGAGCGCGCGGTAGGGGCGCTTGCGCCAGAAGCCGACCGCGTAGTCCTTGGTGAGGTCGAATCGGTGGCGAGCGCGCTGCGCACGTCATTTCGCTGCGGCGTGCTGCAGCTCGTACGCGATCGCCTGATCGAAGTACTGCGGCGGCAACGCGCCCTCGATCTTCACGCCGTTGATGAAGAACGTCGGCGTCGCGCGTGACGCCGAGCTGCTTGCCGAGCGCGACGTCGCTCTTGACGCTCGCCAGCGTCGACGGCGTACTTCGCGTCGAAGTCGGTGACGCCGGCCGACGTCCCGCGCCGCCTGCCGCACCGACGGCCGGCGTCATGCGCCGGCTGATGCGTGTAGAGCCACTCCTCCATCGCCTCGCCGCTGTTGCGCGCGCGCGCGAGCCGGACGGCGACGGCCGCGTCGCACGCCGCCGGATGGATCGTCTGCGCGAGCGTCGTCGTTGCACTCGCGCGTTGAGCGGGTAGTCCTTCAGGACCATGCTGCACCGCGCCGGGATTGCTCGGCCTCGTACTTCGCGAGGATCGGCTTGTACTGCAGGTACGACTGGCCGCACGCCGGGCACTGGAAGTCGTTGAACTTGACGATCAGCACCTTCGCGCCTTCCGCGCGGCACGACGAGCGGCACGCGCGGCGCCGTCGCCATGAACCGCTCGAGCTCGGCGCGCTGATCCTGCGTCGCCTCGGGCGGCGGCTCGCGTCGCGGCGGCGCGGCACGCCGTCGCCTCGCGCGGGAAGAACGCCAGCGTCGACGCGGCGCCGGCAAAGAACAGCACGACGATGCGCGATCGCCAGCGGGCTGGCGACGAGCACCCGGAGGTCGCGCGCGGCGCGGCGAGGCAATGTCGTCATGGGAAACGACGTCGGCCGCGCCAGACACGAGGAAGAGCCCGATCACGGCGGCATACGTGGTCAGGCACAGCAGGCAGACCGCCTTCAGCAGGACGAACGACGCATAGCCGAGGTACAGCACGACGGCGAGCGCCAGCGTCGACAGCGACGAACAGATACCCGGGCACGCTCTCCGCGCACCGCTCGGCCGCGCGGCCAGGCCGGTCGACCGACAGCAGCGTCGCGCACGACGAACCAGATGCGCGCCGAAGATCGCGACCGGGACGCCGCGGAACGTGCTGAAGCGGCTCATGATAGACCTGCGTGCAGCTGACCGTCGCGCTGACGTCGCAGAAGCTGCGGTAGGTCGGGTCGTGACAGCAGCTGGTAGTGGACGTAGGCGGCCGCGACCGAGGCGCCGAGGCCGACCAGCGCGCAGACGAGGGCAAGAGCGCCGCACGTTTGCTCATGGATGGTACGAGTTGTAACTGAGGCGGCGGCGACGTCAAGCGACGTTGGGTCGGCCGAACAGCGAAACAGGTTCAGGGGCTCACGTGACCGTGAACCCCTGAACCGAAGCCCGGAACCTGAACCCGAGAACCTTGAACCTGAGACCTACGAGTTACTGCACGACCGCCGTGCCTGCCGGAATCGGATTCGCAGCGATCGCCGCCGCGTCGTGGAAGATCGTGCCGCGCGTGTCGGTCGCGAAGTAGCGCGTGCCGGTGCCGCCCAGCGGTGACCGGGTCGGCCTTGGCGAAGTACGAGCTGGCCGGCGTGCCCGCCGAGCGCGTTGCAGGTGCCCGCCGCGGTGCCGATGTCGACCGTGCCCGACGTGCCGTCCGCCGCGATCGTCACGTTGTAGCCGCTCTTCGTCACGCCGTTCGACTTGAGGTCGGGCGATGATGAAGCCCTGGGTGCTGCCCGCCGGCGGCTTGACGAGGTCCGCGAGGTCGACGGCGTAGCCGCCCGCCGCGCAGCTCGACGAATAGCTCGCCTCGCCGCTGTTGATGGCGCGCAGCGATCCGATCGCCGACGCTTCGTTGCCCGACATGCGGGCGCGCAGCAGGCCGGGAACCGCAATCGCCGCGATGATGCCGATGATCGCCACGACGATCAGCAGCTCGATGAGGGTGAAACCCTTGGACTCACGAATCTTCATTGCTCGCATCTCCTGAAATGACTGAGTGAACGCTGCCTCGCTCCGCATATCGGGCGTGTGCGTTCCGTCCCTACAGCAACTGCGGTGCCAGTACTGTCGAGGCTGGATGATATCTGTAAGTTACTCACAACTATAACACTTAGCATCTTAGCGTTTTCGCGGGATCGAAAACGAACCGGTTGCGTTTGACAATTCCTGTCCAACGCGCTCTGACATCGAATTGTCATTAGGACGATCGAAACGGCGAGGAAGGCTGGCCGAAAATGCGAAATCGGCGGCCAGTGACGCTCGTGACGAGGTCACCGGCCGCCGAGTTCAAGACTGCGCTAGCTGCGAGTTACTGAACGACGTCGACGTTCCGGCCGGAATCGGATTCGCGACGGCCGCGCGCCGCGTGCGTAGAACATCGTGCCGCGCGTATCGGTCGCGAAGTAGCGCGTGCCGGTGCCGCCCGCGGTCACGGGATCGGCCTTGGCGAAGTACGAGCTGGCACGGCGTGCCCGCCGAGCCGTTGCACGTGCCGGCGGCGGTGCCGATGTCGACCGTCCCCGACGTGGCGTCGGCCGCGAGCGATCACGTTGTAGCCGCTCTTGGTAACGCCGTTCGACTTGAGGTCCGGCGAGATGAAACCCTGGACGCCCGCCGGCGTCCCGGACGGCGCTTTCACGAGATCCGCGAGGTCGATGGCGTAGCCGCCCGCCGCGCAGCTCGACGAATAGCTCGCCTGCGCCGCTGTTGATCGCGCGCAGCGATCCGATCGCCGACGCTTCGTTGCCCGACATGCGGGCGCGCAGCAACCCGGGCACCGCAATCGCGGCGATGATGCCGATGATCGCCACGACGATCAGCAGCTCGATGAGGGTGAAACCCTTGGACTCACGAATCTTCATAGCCTCGCACTCCTGAAAAAGGAAACTCCGAATTGACGATGCCGATCGATTCCACAGAACCGTCAGCGTCGATCTGCACCTCAGCAACGGAAATGCCAACGGCTGAGATGTTCAGTAAGTTGTTGAATGATTTCAGAGTTGTGAGAACTTTAACAGCGCGAATCGAGCGCTGCACGCCTGACAAATTGTGCCGCTCGCGCTGCCGCGAAGCGTCACGCCTTCGAGGATCAGACGATTCAGCGCAGGTTGTATTTCTTGACGTAGTAGCGGAACGAGCGGAAGCTCATACCCAGGAGTTCTGCGGCCTTCACCTGGACGCCGCCGGCGCGCTTGAGCGCCTCGGCGATGTAGCCGCGTTCGATCTCCTGGACGTGCGCTTCGAGATCGAACCCCGGTCCGGGAACGGCATCGGCCGCCGGCGGCGCCGCCGCAATCGGATTGCGACGGCGCGCGTCCGCGGATCGCCGGCGGCAGGCTGTCCGGCAGGATCATCGGCGTCGCTTCGAGGGCCACGGCACGCTCGATCACGTTCTCGAGCTCGCGGATGTTGCCCGGCCAGTCGTAGTGGACGAGCAGCTCCATCGCCTCGTGCGACGATGCCGGCGATCCGCTTCCCCATCTGCTCGGTGTACTTCGGCAGGAAGTGCTCCGCGAGCAGCGGGATGTCTTCGCGCCGGTCGCGCAGCGGCGGCAGCACGATCGGAATGACGTTGATGCGATAGAACAGGTCTTCGCGGAACCGCCCCTCGGCTACCCGCCTGGCCAGATCCTGGTTGGTCGCGGCGATGACGCGGATGTCGGCCTGCAGTTCCTCGAGGCCGCCGACGCGGCGGAAGCGGCGCTCCTGCAGCACGCGCAGCAGCTTCACCTGCATCGCCGGCGTCATCTCGCCGATCTCGTCGAGGAAGACGGTGCCGCGCTCGCCGACTTCGAGCAGGCCCTTCTTGTTGGCGTCGGCGCCCGTGAAGGCGCCGCGCATGTGCCCGAACAGCTCGGACTCGAGCAGCGTTTCCGGGCATCGCGCCGCAGTTGAGCGACACCATCGGCCGTGTCGCGGCGCAGCGAATGGAAATGGATCGCCTGCGCGACGAGACCCTTGCCGGTGCCCGACTCGCCGGTCAGCAGAATCGTGCTGTTGGTGCGCGCGATGGTCTCGATCATCTTGAAGACGTCGAGCATGGCCTGGCTGCGGCCGACGATGTTCGAGAACTGATGCGTCAGACCGAGCGTGCGCTTCAGCAGCACGTTCTCCTGCCGCAGCTCGCGGCTCTCGATCTTCTCCCGCACTTTCATCTTGAGGAGATCGACGTCGAACGGCTTGCTCAGGTAGTCGCAGGCACCGAGCCGCATCGCCTCGACGGCGGTCTCGGTCGAGGCGAACGCGGTGATCATGATGCCGAGGATGTCCGGTCGACGGCCTTTGCCGCCCGCAGCACCTCGACGCCGCTCACGTCCGGCATCTTGATGTCGGAAATGAGCAGGTCCACGGGCTCGCGTTCGAGCAGCTCGATGGCGCTCGCGGCCGTTCTCGGCCAGCAGCACTTCGTAGCCTTCGCGGCGCAGCACAATCGCCATCAGCTCCCGCATCGAGCGCTCGTCGTCGACGACGAGGATGCGCGGGGCGCGACGGTCGGCCGCGGCCGGAGCGGATCGGGTTTGCGTGCTCATACAGTAGCCACCGAGCGCGCCGGCAGTCGCACGGCGACTGTGGTGCCTCTTCCGACATGCGAGCTGAACTCAATCGTCGCCGTTGTAGTCGGTCACGATGCGGTGAACGATGGCCAGGCCAAGGCCGCTGCCCCTGGCAAAGCTCCCGTGGAACGGCTGAAACAGTTCGGGCAGCTCTTCGGGCGAAATGCCGACGCCCTCGTCCACGACGGTCAGCACGACGCCCTCGGAGGACGGCTCGGACGCGACCTGCAGCTGCAGGCGCCCGCCGTCGGGCATCGCGCGCAAGCTGTTGGTGGCGAGGTTCCAGACGATCTGCTTGATCTGTCCCTCGTCGGCGTCGTACCACACCTCGGACTCCGGCACGTCGACGGCGATGGCGTGCTGCTCGTGCAGGTCGGCGCTGTTGCGCAGCAGCAAGCGCGGTGTCGGTCACCGCGCGGCGGATGTCGAAGCGCTTGACCGCGAAGCGCTGCGGCCGCGCATAGTCGAGGAAGGCGCGGATGGTCGCGTTCAGGCGCTCGGATTCGCGCAACACGATGTCCATCAGCTGTTCCTGCTCGCTGCTGAGCGGCAGATCCTGCCGCAGGATCTGGATCGACCCCGACATCGACGCGAGCGGATTGCGGATCTCGTGGGCAATGCCGGCCGCCATCTCGCCGACGGCCGCGAGCCGCTGCTGCATCGCCGCCTCGCGTTCGAGCTTCTTGATGTTGGTGACGTCCTGGAACGCGAACAGATAGCCGGCGCGGCCACCCGGGGTCTCGAGGTGCGTGGCGCCCAACCCGATCTCGATGTCGCCGCGGCCCTCGGCCCGGCGGTACTTGAACTCGTGACGCCGGGTGCCGACGCTGCGCAGGTCGCGGTGGATTTCCTCGATCGTGGGCGGCGACAACTGCATCACGTCGTCGATCGTCCGCCCGACGGCGGAACGGAAAGGCACGCCGGTGATGATTTCGGCGCCGCGATTGAACGTGAGGATCCGCAGCCCGACATCGGTGGTCGCCAGCCCGCTCGGCAGGCTGTCGATCACGTGCTGGTTCAGCGCCTGCAGATCGGCGATCTGGTTGGACGCCTCTTCGAGCTGCACGCCCGTCGAGCGAACGATATCGGCGAGTGAACCGCTGAGCAGCGCAATGGCGAAGAAGCCGAGGACGTTGAGGGCGGCGATGTACTGCGCAACCGACGGCGGCGGCAGCGCCACCGTCTGCCCGGTGATCCACACGTGCGACATCACGCCAGTGGCGGCCACGAACTGCCCGACCACGATCTCGACGTACAGAATCGCGCTCAACATCGCCACGAACAGGCCGCCGCGCCGGAACTGGACCACGCTGCCCGCCGCAATCGGCAGGGCGTAGAGCGACGCGAAATAGCTGGTGACCCCCCCGGTGAAATAGATGAACACGGAGACGATCACGGCATCGCCCGCCAGCTGCAGATCGATCAGCCAGCGGCGATCGTCCACCTGCTTGAGCGTCAGTGCGTAGACGATCGTCAGCGCATAGATCACGCCGATCAGGTAGAAGAACGGATCGATACTGACCTGGGCGGGCGCCGTCACCAGCATGAAGGTGGCGGATCCCAGGAGCGCCGAGCCGATGATCGCCCGGATGGCGATCAGCCAGGCGACCTTGCGCCGCAGTTCGGTATCGAACATCAGATCACGAAAAGCACTACCACGATGAAACGGACACACACGGAGGACGCAGAAACCCTTTAGATTTCCGTGACCACTGTTCGTGCCTGTGATCTCCCTGGTGTTGCATGTGGCCTCCTACGTCAACTTCGAGATCAGATCGAATATCGGCAGATACATGGCAATGACGATGCCGCCGACGATGACGCCGAGAATCGAGATCATCACGGGCTCGAGGAGAGTGAGCAGCCCGGCCACGGCCGTATCCACTTCTTCCTCGTAGAAATCCGCGATTTTGGCCAGCATCGCGTCGAGGGCGCCCGTCGCCTCGCCGACGCCAATCATTTGCGTCACCATCGGCGGAAACACGCCGGTTTCCTTCAACGGCGCCGACACCGTCTCGCCGCGCTCGATGCTCGTGCGCGTCACCATGACCGCGTCTTCCACGACCGCGTTCCCCGCGGTGCGCGCCGTAATCTCGAGGCCGTCGAGGATCGGCACGCCGGAGCTGATCAGCGTGGACAGGGTCCGGCAGAACCGCGCCACGGCAATCTTGCGCAGGATCGCACCGAGAATCGGGACCCGCAGCATGGTCCGGTCCACCACCCGCCGGCCCGAGTGCGTGGCGTAGTAGCGGCGGAACAGGAACGCCACGACCGCCAGAGCGCCCAACAAAACTGGAAAGAAGCGCACGAAATTGTTGCTCATCGCGATCACGATGCGCGTCGCCAGCGGCAGGTCGGCGCCCAGGCCCTGAAACAGCGTGGCGAACGTCGGAATGACCTTCCACAGAATGACGGCGACCACGAGCGCGGCGATCAGGAGCACCGCGACCGGGTAGATCATCGCCGACTTCACCTGGCCGGTCAGCTTGACGGCCTTCTCGATATAGGTGGCGAGCCGTTTCAGAATCGTGTCGAGAATCCCGCCCGCCTCGCCGGCGGCGATCATGTTGGTGAACAGCGGATCGAACGTCCTCGGATGCCGCTTCATCGCGTCGGCCAGCGACGCGCCCGATTCGACGTCGGACCGCGTCTGCAGAATCACCGCCGCGAAGTTCTTGTCGGGTTCCTGCGAGCCGAGAATGTCGAGGCACTGCACCAGCGGCAGACCGGCATCGATCATGACCGAGAACTGCCGGGTGAAGACGGCCAGGTTCTTGGACTTGACCTTCTTGCCGATCGTGCCAGCCTTCGCCTTCTTCTCCGCTTTCGCCTTGGCCGGCGTGATTCGCGTGACCATGATCTGCTCGCGGCGGAGCGCCATGGTCGCGGCGTCCGCCGAGTCGGCGAAGCGCTCGCCGATGATGGTCTGTCCGGCGCGGGTGCGTCCGGTGAATGCAAAACTGGGCATAGGTCTACCGTCTCACTGTTCCAACCGTGCCAAGTGGCTTGCCGATGCCGGCGCCGGCCACGACGCCGACGCCGCGCTGAATCATGTCGTGCAGTTCATCCTTGTTCGACGACGCGGTCATCGCTGTCTCCAGCGTGATCAATCGCTTCATATGGAGGCTCGCGAGCGACTGGTTGGCGGTCTGCATCCCCAGTTTTTCCTGACCGGTCTGCATCGCGCCGTAGATCTGGTGCACCTTGTCGTCGCGGATCAGGTTGCGGATCGCCGGCGTCGGCACGAGAATCTCGAGCGAGGCGACGCGCCCCTTGCCATCGGCCCTCGGCAGCAGCGCCTGGCAGACGATTCCCTCGAGCACGAGCGACAACTGCGTGCGGATCTGCGCCTGCTGGCCCGCCGGGAAGATGTCGATGATGCGGTTGATCGTCTGTGCGGCCGAGTTGGTGTGCAACGTCGCGAACGTCAAATGGCCCGTTTCCGCGATTTTCAGCGCCGCTTCGACGGTTTCGAGGTCGCGCATTTCGCCGATCAGCACGATGTCGGGGTCTTCGCGCAGTGCCGCGCGCAGCGCATTGCTGAAAGTTTCCGTGTCACTGTGCACTTCGCGCTGGTTGACAAGGCAGCTCTTGTGCTGGTGGATGTACTCGATCGGGTCTTCGATGGTCAGGATGTGGTCGTGCCGCTCGACGTTGATCTTGTCGAGCATCGCGGCGAGCGTCGTCGATTTGCCGCTGCCGGTCGGACCGGTGACGAGGACGAGCCCGCGCGGCCGCTCGGACAACGTCGCCAGGACCGGCGGCAGCCCGAGCTCCTGGAAGCTGCGGATCTTTTCGGGGATGAGCCGGTAGACGGCGGCCACGGCGCCGCGCTGGTTGAAGACGTTGCAGCGGAAGCGGGAGCCGATCGCCTTGATCCCGAACGAGAAGTCGAGCTCCGAGGTTTCCTCGAACCGCTTCTTCTGTGAATCGGTCAGAACGCTGTACACCAGCTGCTTGCTGTCGGCGGGCTGCAGATCCGGCAGCGCCAGCCGCTGCAGGTGTCCATGCACACGCACCTGGGGCGGGGTGTTGGTAGTGATGTGCAGATCGGAGCCGTTCAGCTCCACCAGCGTCTTCAATAGTTCCGGCAATGTCGCCATACTGTCTCGCGTCGGGATTCGGGATTCGGGACTCGGGATTCGCAAAGACAGCGAAGTCAGCGTGACAGCGCTGCAGAACGAATCCCCAATCCCGAAACACGAATCACTTCACTGTCTCCCTCACAACCTCTTCGAGCGTCGTCACGCCTTCCCTCACCTTGCGCAGTCCGCTGTTGCGGAGCGTGATCATCCCTTCGTCGATCGCCTTGCGCCGCAGCTCGAGACCTGACGCGCCGACGAGAATCAGCTCGCGCAGTTCCTCAGTCACTTCCATCACCTCGTACAGCCCGATCCGGCCCTTGTAGCCGGTGAGGTTGCAGCGGTCGCAGCCGAGCCCCTTGAACGCGGACACGACCTGGGCATCGGCCGGCGAGAAACCGGCCTGCACCAGCGCCGCCGGCGGCAGGTCCAGCGCCTCCTTGCAGTTCTGACAGATGCGGCGCACCAGCCGCTGCGCGCAGATCAGATGCACCGAGCTCGCGACGAGAAAGGGCTCGATGCCCATGTTCATCAGACGGTTGACCGTGCTCGGCGCGTCGTTCGTGTGCAGCGTCGACAAGACGAGGTGGCCGGTCAGCGCGGCCTTCACGGCGATTTCCGCCGTTTCGAAGTCGCGGATTTCGCCGACCAGGATGATGTTCGGGTCCTGGCGCAGAAACGACCGCAGCGCGGCGGCGAAGTTGAGCCCGATGCTTTCCTTCACCTGCACCTGGTTGACGCCGACGAGATTGAACTCGACCGGGTCCTCCGCGGTCATGATGTTCGTGTCCGGGGTGTTGATCTTCGAGATCGAGGAGTACAGCGTGTTGGTCTTGCCGCTGCCGGTGGGCCCGGTCACGAGCACCATCCCCCACGGCCGCAGGATCGCCGCCTCGTACTTCACCAGCGACTCCGGCTCGAAGCCGAGCCGCGTCATGTCGAGCATCAGCTTCTCGCGATCGAGGAGCCGCATGACGACCTTCTCGCCGAAGAGCGTCGGCAGGCACGACACGCGAAAGTCGATCTCCTTGGGGACGCCGTTCTCGCTGAAGCGAATCTTGATGCGGCCATCCTGCGGTAGCCGCTTCTCGGCGATGTCGAGCTTCGCCATGATCTTGACGCGCGACACGATCGAGTCGCGCAGCTTCATCGGCGGGTTCATGACGTTGTAGAGAATCCCGTCGACGCGGTAGCGGACCCGCAGCTCCTTCTCGTAGGGCTCGATGTGGATGTCGCTCGCGCCCTTCTGAATGGCGGACATCATCACCACGTTCACGAGCCGCACGACCGGCGCTTCCTCGCCCTGCTTGGCGAGCGTCTCGGCGCTGATCTCCTCGAGGTCGTCGAGGACCTCGACGTCGCCCGCTTCCAGCGCCTGCATCTCTTCCAGGCCGCGCGTTGCAACTTCGAGCGCGCTCGGCCCCGACGGCACCGTGACGGGCGCGGCCGTCCTCTTCACCGGGTAGTACTTCGTAATGGCGTCGACGACTGCCGTTTCCGAGGCCACGACCGGCTCGACGTTGTAGCCGGTCATGAACTTGATGTCGTCCATCGCGAAGACGTTGGTCGGATCCGTCATCGCGATGGTGAGCGTCGAGCCGGCGCGGCTCAACGGGACGATCTGATATTTCTGCGCCGTGTCGGCGGGAATCAGCTTGATGACACCCGCGTCGATCTCGAACTGCTTCAGGTTGATCGACGGAACGCCGTACTGCTTGCTGAGCAGAGCGGTGATCTCTTCGTCCTTCACGAAGCCGAGGCGAACGATGTTGTAACCCAGCTTCCCGCCGTTGGCCTTTTGATAGTGCAGGGCCTGCTGAAGCTGTTCCGGTGTTATGCATTTCTCCTTCAGGAGGAGTTCGCCAATACGAACGGCCATGTACGTGTTTTAGAATGTCGACCTCAGAGCAACGCCCCAACCGCGACGCGACGCGTCCGAACCGTTCGTGTGCTGCGCGTCGAGGAACGTCTTGACGTACGCGCCAGACATCACCGCGACGCTGACTCCTACGCTCGCCGACGACCCTTTCGCTCCCACCGTGTTGCCGCTTGCGCCACCGCGCAGGCCGACCTTCCGGCGGAACATCCAGATTTCCAGTCCCGCGGCGACATGACGCGTGTCGCCGCCGACGATGGACGTCGTCGTCGTCACATCGGCGTCCGCCGCGAGCGTGATGTCGTTGATCAGCCCGCCGCTGTGCCCGAGGAGCGCGATGCCCGCCCGAGCCTGACGCTTGAGCGTGAGCACGCCGTCCACCGTCGCGAACTCGGCCTGCCGCACGTTCTTCACGCTCAGTCCGAGTTGCAGGTACCCGTATCGCGCCAGGGCGCCCAGGTCGACATCGGTTTCTGTCTCGCCTGCTGCCCGTTCGAGCTTTACCGTTGACGCCACAACGACATGCGCCCCGAGGGACTGACCCGCGGTGAGCCCATACACACCCAGAACGCCTTCTTCTTGTCGGCTGTCTTTTCGGCCCGTTGCTCCAGTCTCTGTAGAGGCGGCCGCTCGCATTTGGTTGATGGGCAAGTGGTAATAGCTCACGCCGAGCGAGGGAAACGCGACGGCTACGGCCCTGACGCTCTGCTGCGGCGTCCGGCGAATCCGGTCGTACTCGACGAGGGCGTCGAAGAACGGCCCAGTGGCCAGGCCGGCCGCGTTCCACCAGGTGGCCGTCGCATCGTCGGCCACGGCGACGAAGGCGCCCCCGAACCCCTGGGCGCGAATGCCCACGGTTTCATACGGCTGCGCATGGGCCGGGTGCCCGAACGCCAGCACCAGCAGGGACACAAGAGACGGGACGAGTGTGCGCATATGGGTCCTTACGCTAGCAGACGGGGGGAATGAAGGTCTGGCCGGAGTTACTGTGCGGGTGCCCGCAAACTGCTGGGAGCGCGACGTGCGCGCAGCCTCCCGCCGACGCAGACGCAGACACCGCAGGAGAGTGGAAGAACCGTCAGCCGACGAGGACTGAGGCGGCGACGACTGTGGTCCAGAGGCCTTTCTTGTCGCCGACGGCTGTCTGCGTGACGTTCTGCGTGCGAACGATCTGGTTCGAGAGCCGGTACACCTCTTTCTTCTCGTCCCAGCTCTTGTCGGGATCGAACTCGAGGCCCAGCGTGGTCGCGAGCATTTCGGCCGCCAGTTCTTCGGCGTAGTCCCCGGCGATGTCTTCGCTCTCGCCGAAGCTGTGATGCTCTGACAGATATCCGTACAGCTCCCGATCGCGCGGAATGGCGACCCCGACCGTGGCGGCGATCAGGCGATGCGGCTCGCGCGTAGCGGCCTCGGACATCACGACGAACGTCACCTGGCCCGGTTCCAGGCGCTTCATCCCTTCGCTTCGCGACAGCAGCCGGCATTTCGGCGGAAAGATGCTCGACACGCGCACGAGATTGCAGGCGGCAATGCCGGCCGATCGGAGCGCCAGCTCGAACGACGTCAGTTTCTCCCGGTGCTTCCCAACGCCTTTGGTGAAGAACATTTCCTTGGGAACGAATCCGACCACGTTTCGTGCTCCTTGCGCGTCTGAGAGCGGCTCATCCGCGCTAGGCGGCGGGCTACCGCCCGCCGCTGCTAGGGCAAAACGCGTAGAGATGTAACCGCGTTTTGCCCTGCGATGGTAAACACCAACTCTGCCACTGTCAAGGAACCGGAGCCCGTCAACGTGCGTATAATGGTTAGGTCCCCTAACAATGACCCGTGATCAGGCGCGCGAAAGTGCGCGCGACGTCCTCGAAATCATTCCGCTGGTCATGCGCACCGTCGCCGCGGAGCTGCGCTCGGCCGGCGAGCTGCCCGCTCCGGCGCACTTCGGTCTGTTGTCGTGCCTCATCGAGCATCCGCGCACGCTGACCGAGCTGGCGGCCCTGCAGGGCGTCAGCCTGCCGACAATGTCGAGCTCGATCAGCGCGATGGCGGATCGCGGCTGGGTTCGACGAGCGGCGCCCGAAAAGGACCGGCGCACGTTCCTGGTCGAGGTCACGCCGACCGGCCGCGCCGCGCTGGATCGCGTCGCCCGCTGCGCCGAGGCGCACCTGGCTGAGGTGCTGGCGCCGCTCGATTCGCCGTCGCGCCGCCGCCTGCACAGCGGGCTGGGGGTCTTGAGGAAAGTCTTTACGCGCCCGCCGACGCCCAAGAACGGGCGGACGCGCACGCGATAGCCGTCTCGTGGATGGAGATGACTGACGTGGCTCACACACTTCCAGCGGAGCCGGCAGCGCCGGCCAAGAGCCTGCCGGCCCGGCTGATGGGTGTTCTTTTTACGCCGCGCGAGACCTACGCCGACATCGTCGCGCGGCCGCGGGTGCTCGGCGCGCTGGCGGCCGTGATCCTGATCTCGAGTGTTGCTGTCTATACGTTCATGTCCACCGAAGTAGGCCAGCAAGCCGGGCTGGACATGCAGGTCCGCCAGATGGAGTCCTTCGGGCGGACCATGACCGACGCGCAATATCAGCGTATGGAACAGATGGCGGGCTACTCCAAGTACTTCGCCGTCGGCGGCCAGGTGGTCTCGCTGCCGCTCTTCGCCTTGATCATCGCGGGCCTCGCCTACGCGGTCTTCAATGCGGCCCTCGGCGGCGACGCCACCTTCAAGCAGGTGTTCGCCGTGGTCGTCCATTCGGGCGTCATCATCTCGGTCCAGCAGCTGTTCACGCTGCCGCTCGATTACGTCCGCGAGTCGCTGTCGAGCCCAACGAACCTCGCGGTGTTCTTTCCTTTTCTCGAGGAGAACACGTTCGTCGCGCGGATGCTGGGCTCGATCGACCTGTTTCTCATTTGGTGGTCGATCAGCCTGGCGATCGGCCTCGGCGTTCTCTATCGGAAGCGGACAGGCCCAATCGCGACCACCCTGCTCGTCATCTACGTGACGATCGGGCTGGTCATCGCCGCCGTCAAGACGGCACTCGCAGGAGCATAGATGTCGCGCAAGAACGTCTTCATCGTGATCGGGGTCGTGCTCGTCGCCGCAGCCGTCGTCGGCGCGAACCTGTATTTCAAGAAGGATAAGGGGCTGACGGTCACCACCGAGGTCGTGAAGACGCGCGACCTCGAGTCCATCGTCGCCGCATCGGGAAAGATTCAGCCCAAGCGGCTCGTCCAGATCAGCGCCGACACGCCGGGACGCGTCGTGAACCTGGCGGTCAACGAAGGGGATCGGATCAAGAAGGGCCAGCTGCTGCTGCAGATTGACCCGAAGTCGCTCCGCACGCGCGTCGACAGCAACACGGCATCGCTCGGCGCGGCGCAGGCATCCCTGGGCGCGGCCCAGGCGTCGATGGAGCAGATCCGGCAGTCGATCGAATCAGCGCGAGTGCAGTTGGAGCAGGCGCGTATCACCCTCACCCGACAGCAGGATCTCTGGCGGCAGCAATTGACGACGCGCGAAGCGCTCGAGCGCGCGGAAACCGACGTCAAGGCGGCCCAGTCGGCCCTGCAGGAGCGGGAGAAGCAGCTGACCGGGCAACAGAGTCAGGTCAGCGCGCAGACGAGCCGCATCGCGCAGGAACGTGCTGTGCTCGAGAGCGCGCGGTACGATCTGAGCAAGAACACGATCGCCTCGCCGATCGACGGCATCGTCACCCGCCGGAACATCCAGGAGGGTGAGACGGCGGTCATCGGAACGATGAACAACGCGGGCACCGTGCTCCTGACGCTGGCGGACATGTCGGTGATCCAGGCCGAAGTCGAAGTCGACGAAACGAACATTCCAAGCGTCCAGCTCGGACAGCCGGCCAAGATCACGATCGATGCCCTGCCGGACAGGACGTTCAAGGGCCACGTCAGCGAGATCGGGAACAGCCCGATCCAGGCGGCGGGTGCGGCGGCGGCCCAGACGACCCAAGCCACGAACTTCAAGGTGGTCGTGATCATCGACGAACAGGTGCCCGAGGTACGGCCGGGATTCACCTGCACCGCCGACATCACGACAGCGACGCGCAAAGAGGCTACTGCCGTGCCGATTCCGGCCGTTGCCGTGCGCGAGCTGATTTACGACGCGAACGGACAGGTCGTGAAGGAACCCAAGACCGACAAGAAGCGCCGCACCCCAACGCCGGAAACGGTGGCGTCGGCCGCGGAGCTGAAGCCCGGTCAGACACGCAAGGAAACCGAAGGCGTGTTCATCGTGCGCGACGCGAAGGCCGAGTTCATTCCGATCAAGATGGGCATTGCCGGCGACAAATTCTTCGAGGTCCTGTCCGGGCTGAAGTCGGGCGACCAGGTCATCACCGGGCCCTACAACTCCGTCCGGGGAATGGCCGACGGGGATCTGGTGAAAGTGGATAACGGCACAAAGAAGTAAGAAGTCAGAAGTTAGAAGTTAGAAGTTCGGATGAATAAGTTTCTCGAATCGGCGCTGATCGCCCTCGACGCCATCTGGACGGCGAAGCTGCGGTCGTTCATGACCGTGCTCGGCAACATCGTCGCGGTCACGTCGATCATCGCCGTGGTGTCGCTGATCCAGGGGCTCAACGCCTCGGTCAAGACGGCGATTCTCAATCAGGCCGGCGCCGACTCGTTCAACATCCAGCAGTTCCCGATTACGCGCAGCGACGAGGACTTCGACAAGGTCCGGAACAATCCCCGCCTGACCATGGCCGATGCGCGGGCGATTCGCCGCTACAGCGAGCTGGCGTCGGCGGTGATGGTGGACGTGGCCGCCGGCGGGCGGATCACGTTTCGCGACAAGTCGATCGATCAAACCCGCATCCAGGGGGTCAGCGGCGAGTACGTGGAATTCACGAGCTTCGACGCGGAACGCGGACGGCTGATGAGCCCGACGGAAGTCGATACCGCCCGTCCGGTGGTCGTGCTCGGCTGGCGGACCGCCGATCGGCTGTTTGGCACCGACCTCGATCCGCTGGACAAGGTGATCCAGCTCGAAGGGATCCATTTCCGCGTCGTCGGCGTGAGCGCCAAGCGCGGCACGCTGCTCGGGCAGTCGCAGGACGAGTTCGCGGTGATCCCGCTCGGCCAGTTTCAAATGATCTTCGGCGCCCGGCCCCGGCTGACGATCTCGGTGAAGCCGCGCGACGTCTCGCAGATCTCACAGGCGATGGACGAAGCGACGCTCGCGTTGCGCATTACCCGCCGTCTGAAGCCGAAAGCCGGTGACAACTTCGGCGTCTTCACGGCCGACACGATTCTCGACATCTACCACTCGGCGACCAATGGCATCTTCGCGGTGCTGGTCGGCGTGGTCGGCCTCTCGCTCGTGGTCGGCGGGATCGTGATCATGAACATCATGCTCATGGTGGTCACCGAGCGGACCAGAGAGATCGGTCTGCGCAAGGCGCTGGGCGCCCGGCGCAGCGACATCACCGCGCAGATCCTCACCGAGTCGATCGTGCTGTCGATTTTCGGTGGCGTGATCGGCACGCTGCTCGGCTCGGCCGTCGCGAAAACCATCGCCACGTTCACGCCGGTGCCGGCGTCGGTGGAGCTCTGGTCGGTCGCGCTCGGCATCGGGATCACCGCGGTTGTGGGTCTGTTCTTTGGTCTGTATCCCGCCCTGCGCGCGGCCCGGCTGGATCCGATCGAAGCGTTGCGGAAAGAATGATGACCTTCCACAAGTCAGAAGTACGAAGTCAGAAGTCAGAAGGGGTCGTGACTTCTGACCTCAGACTTCCGACTTCAGACTTGCAGAGTTCGTTTTTATGGCCATTCGCCTAGCGCTCTTCTGGGAAGTCATCGGGATGGCGGCCGACACCGTCCGTACCAACAAGCTGCGCTCCGGGCTGACCGTCCTCGGCGTCGTCATCGGGATCACGTCGATCGTCGGCATGACCGCGATGATCCGCGGCTTCGATCAATCGCTTCGCGGTCTGATCGCGCAGCTCGGGCCGGACACCATCATCATGTCGCGATTCAGCTTCACGAACTTCGTCAACGGCGACGAGATCCGCGAGCTGATGAAGCGGCCGAACCTGACCATCTCCGACAGCCGTGCGATCGAGCAGCAGAGCCAGATGCTGAAGACCGTGGACGTAGAGCTCGGCGGCGGCGGTCCCGGGTCGGTCCAGGCCCGAGTGTTCTTCCGCGATCAGAAGACCAAGCCGCTCATCGTGATCGGTACGAGCGAGTTTTTCCAGGACGGCACCAATATCCCCTTCCTCGGCGGACGGTTCTTCAACGGCACCGAGGTGCAGTACCGGAAGAACGTCGTCGTGCTGGGCAACACGGCCTACAAGCTGTTGTTCGAGCCGGCGGGCATCGATCCGATCGGCAAGACCGTGCGCGTCGGTTCCGAACGGTTCGAAGTCGTTGGCGTGTACGACAAGCGGGCGGCCGGCGGATTCGGATCGGGCGCCGACGACTTCGCCGTCATCCCGTACACCGCCTACCAGCGAATCTTCGGGCTTCGCCTGGTGCGCTTCGCGCGCAACGCGACGTTTTCTCCGGTGCAGATCGCGATGCAGCCGCGTGAGGGTGTCACGGTGAAGGAGGCGATGGCGGAAATCGAGCAGATCATGCGCTCCCGTCACGGGCTGAAGCTCGACGATCCGAACGACTTCAACCTCGAAACCCAGGATCAGTTCCTCAAGCTATGGGAGCAGATCAGCCGCGCCACGTTCTTCGCGCTGGTCGTCATCTCGTCCATCGCGCTGATGGTCGGCGGCATCGGCGTGATGGCCATCATGTCGATCTCGGTCACCGAGCGGACGCGCGAAATCGGCGTGCGCAAGGCGCTCGGCGCCCGGCGCGCAGAAATCCTCTTTCAGTTCCTGATGGAGGCGGCGTTTCTGACGTCGCTCGGCGGCGTGCTCGGCATCCTGTTCGGCAGCGCGATCGGCTGGATCGCGCACCTGGCGACGGGTTTCCCGATTTCGTTGCCGTGGTGGTCGTTCGCGATCGGCCTCGGCTTCTCGGCCGCGGTCGGCATCTTCTTCGGGATGTATCCGGCGTTCAAGGCGTCGCGGCTCGACCCCATTGAAGCCCTGCGATACGAATGAAGTCGGTTCGAGGCAGTAGAGCAAATGCAACCACGAAGGCACGAAGACACGGAAAACAAGATGTACGTATTCGTGGTTTCGTGTTTTCGTGGTTGCATCTTGTCAACGCGGGGATGAAATGGCTGCCGCAATCTGGGCCGTCGCGATGATCCTGCTCATCTTCGCGGTCTACAAAACGCGCGGGCAGCGCCGCCGCGGCGGCGTCGGCACGGGCGCAGCCGGCGCCGTCTACGGCATGCTGAGCGAGGACAAGCGGAACGCCGTCGAGATCATCGTCGAGGAGCGCGCTGCCGCGCGCGACCCCGAGGACAAAGACGGCAACCTGCCGGACCTCAAGAACCCGAGGAAGTGATTCTTCAGAACGTGGCGCAGGACTTCAGTCCTGCGACTGTGCGGGGGCGTCCGCTTCAGACGGACGTCGATCGTGACAGGTAATTGGGCAGACGCCGCTTCGTGGTCTCCGTCATTAGCGTGGAGGAGCTCCTCGAGGAGCCGCCGACGAGGCGGCGACCATGGAGAGCCTCGAAGGGTTCACGATCCAAGGGCTGCAACTTGCCCAAGCGAAGCGGTGCGCCCTGCTCCAACGTCGCGCCACACGCAGAATGGGCGAGACCGACGCCTGGCTCGTGGCCACGGCTGAGTCCATCGACGCCGACGTCGTCGGCGCGGACCGAGCTGCGTTCGAACGACTCGGCGATCGTTACTTGCGCTTTCGATGAGGATCGCCGCGTCTATTTCTTGAGCAGCGCCGGCCAGTTCAGGACGAGCTCGATCGGGGCACGCTCGCTCGCAGGATCGGGGACGTTCATCAGGAACCGCTGGCCGTCCCGGCTGACGCCGTACCGCGCAACGATGCCCGCGCCGGAGCCCATCGGGATGTCAAACAACGCTTGCGGTGTGCCGCCGGAGAACTGTGTTCCGGTCGTCACTGGCGTTGCCATCAGCTTACCGTTGACCCCGAGAAAGTAGAGCTCCTTGCCGTCGCTCCGCCAGCGCGGTTTGTCGCCGCCGCCGCTCGAGACTTGCCATTTCCGATCGCGGACGGAAAGGCCGTGACGAAAATCTCGTTCCGGCCAGATTCGCTGGATCTGTAGGGCATCCAGCGGCCGTCTGGAGAGATCCGCTCGTTCGTCTGCTGACCGGGCCCTTTGACGAGCACGAACGGCTTTCGCTCTCCGACCAAGCGGCAACGCCCAGATTATAGCGGTTCCTCTCGCACCGTTGAGTCCGTCGCCCTTGCGGCACGTTATACCCGCGAATATGATCGGCATTCCGTGACTTTGGGAGAACCCCCGTTATGAAGGTTTACGACGCCACTGCCATCAGGAATGTCGCGATCGTCGGTCACAGCGGATCCGGCAAGACACAGCTCACCTCGGCCATCCTCTCCGATTCCGGCATGATCAATCGATTCGGCAAGGTCGACGACGGGACCACCGTCACCGACTTCGACGAGGAAGAGATTGCGCGGAAGCACACGCTCTCCGCCAGCCTGGCGTACGCCGAGTGGAACAAGCAGAAGATCAACCTCATCGACGCGCCCGGCATGGGGAACTTTCTGGCCGACGCACGCGCCGCGCTGCACGTCGCCGACGCCGCGCTGGTCGTCGTCGACGCCGTGTCCGGCGTGATGGTCCAGACCGAGAAAGTGTGGGACACGGCCAACGAGCTGTCGCTGCCCCGCCTCGTCGTCCTCAATCGCCTCGACCGCGAGCGCGCCAGCCTCGAACGATCGATGGCGTCGCTGCGCGACACCCTGAACCGCGCGGTCGTGCCGATTCAGCTGCCGATCGGCGAAGAAAAGAATTTCAAGGGCGTCGTCGACCTGGTGACGAAGAACGCGTACGTCTTTCAAACCGACGAGAGCGGCAAGTTCACCGAGGGCGCCGTGCCGGCCGACATGACGGCCGCCGTCGACAGCGCGCGCGAGGCCCTGATCGAGATGGTCGCGGAGAACGACGAGAAGTTGATGGAGAAGTTCTTCGAGACCGGGACGCTGAGCGACGAGGAGCTCGTCGCCGGGCTGCGCACCGCGACCATGGCCGCGAAGATGTTTCCGCTCGTCTGCACCTCGGCGGCGCTCAACATCGGCGTGCCGCAGCTGCTCGACGCGATCGTCGCGTACCTGCCATCGCCGGTAGACCGGCCGTTCCACGGCGTGGACAAGAGCGGCGAGGAGGTGACACGCGACGCCGACGAGAAGAAGCCGGCGGCCGCCTTCGTCTGGAAGACGATTGCCGATCCCTTTGCCGGGCGCATCACGATGTTCCGCGTCGTCTCGGGCGCGCTCAAGGCCGATTCGAACTGCCAGAACAAGACCCGCGAGGCCGGCGAGCGCTTCGGTCACCTGCTCCTGTTGCAAGGAAAGACTCAGACGAGCGTCCCTGAAATCAAGGCCGGCGACCTGGGCGCGGTCGCCAAGCTGAAGGACACGCTGACCAACGACACGCTCGGCGACAAGAGCGATCCCATCACCTTTCCAGCGGTCAAGTTTCCGGAGCCGGTGCTCTCCTACGCCATCGAGCCGAAGAGCCGCGGCGACGAGGACAAGATCAGCACCGCCATGCGTCGCCTCGAGGAAGAGGACCCGTCGATTCGCTACAGCCGCGATCCGCAGACCAAGGAGTTGCTGCTCTACGGGCAGGGCCAGCTCCACATCGAGGTCACGGTCGCCAAGCTGAAACGTCGCTTCGGCGTCGACGTGATCCTCAAGCCGCCGCGCATCCCGTACCGCGAAACGATCAAGGCCGCGACCGAAGCGCATGGCCGGCACAAGAAGCAGACCGGCGGCCACGGCCAGTTCGGCGACTGCAAGATCAAGGTCGAGCCGCTGGCGCGCGGCGCCGATTTCGAGTTCGTCGACGACATCTTCGGCGGCTCGATTCCGCGGCAGTTCGTGCCGGCGGTCGAGAAGGGCATCCAGGATGCGCGGACGCGCGGCTATCTCGCCGGCTATCCGATGGTCGATTTCCGCGTGACGGTGTTCGACGGCTCATACCACGACGTCGATTCCAACGAGCTCTCGTTCAAGCTCGCTGGATCGCTGGCGTTCAAAGACGCGATGACGCGCGCGAAGCCGACCATCCTCGAGCCGATCATGAACGTCGAGGTGTACGCGCCGTCGGATTTCGCCGGCGACCTGATGGGCGATCTGAACGGCCGCCGCGGCCGGATCTCGGGCATGGACACGCGCGGCGCGATGACGGTCATCAAGGCCCAGGTGCCGATGGCCGAGATGCTCACCTACGAGCAGCACCTCACCTCAGCCACAGGCGGCCGAGGGTCGTACCACATGGAGTACTCGCACTACGACGAGGTGCCGGCGCAGCAGCAGATGAAGATCATCAACGCGGCCAAGGCGGAGCGTGCCGGCGTCGAGGTGGAAGAAGCCTAGAAATTCGAGCCCCGCAGACTCACGTAGTCGCAACTGTAGTTGCGACTAAACGTTTCGGCCTCGACCTCCGTCTCCTAAGACGCGACCCGGGCGTCTTCGCGGCAACGACCGCAATCCTCATCGTCGTGGCGCTGGCGGCGTGCTGGCTGAACGCACGGAGTGCGGCGCGGCTCAGCCCGATGGAGGCCCTTCGCACGGAGTAATCCAACTCAGAAGAAGTGTAAAGTCCGGTGCCTGAGCAGGCGCCATGCGCCGTATTGCACGCGACGGCACCAGTCCTCTGCCGGGTTCGTTTGCCGTAAGCCGCACGCAGAGAATGCCTTAGGCCATCAATATCAGAGCCGGGCGCGCCACCGCCAGCAGAGGTCATCATCGGCACTGTTGAACGGAATTTCAAAGACAACTTGCGACTCCTGCGGTCTGTAGAGCTGAACGCTCGTACGGCCGATATTAAATTGTGAGATTCAGATGGAGTCCATTCTTTTCAAGCGGGCGAACAGCAGCGAGACTGCTGCGAGGCTCGCCGGGGCGCCCGAGCCGGCGGCCCGGCGCGACGGCGACCGGCGCGGGTTGACCTCACCACCACCGACGCCCCCGGCCCCACAGACGGACAGTGCGACGGAACGGCGGCTGAAGCTGATCATCGAAGCGGCGCCGGTCGGTCTCATGATCACCGACCCGACGGGGCAGGTGCTCGCCGCAAACCGCGCGACACTGTCGCTGCTCGGCATCGAGCGGCTCGATGCGATCGTCGGCCGGAATATCGGGACCCTCCTCGCGACGGCGGAAGCCGATTCGTTTGCCGCCCTTGTCGCCTCAGTCTGCAGCGGCAAGCCGGGATCAATCGCCTACGAAGTGACTGGCGGAGACGGCCGGCGGCGCACGGTGGAAACGTTCGGAACGCCGCTCCGGCGGGGAGACGGCGATGCGACTGCGTTCCTTGGGGCAACGTGGGATGTGACGGAGCGCGATCGCACGGCATCCGCGCTCGCGGAGCTCGAATCGAAATACGCGCTGGTCGAAACCGATCGCAGCGCGCTGGTGTCCGCGTTGGACGATGCGCAGCGCATGGCAGCCGCTTACGACCACGACGTCAAGGCCGAACGGGAGAGAAACGAGCGTGCGGTCCGCGACACCCACAGTCGGATGCAGGCGAGCCTCGACGAGGCCGAACATCGCCATGCGCAGCTGGCGGGCCAGTGGGCCGGGGAACGCGAGAGCCTGGCGACGCAGCTGAGGGACGCCGAGCAGAAATTAACTGCCGTCTCCAGCGAGCTCGGGGCCGAACGCGAAACCCTGCGCGCGGCGCTCGAGAGCGCCGACCGTCAACATCAGGCGGCGCTGGCACGCGCGGCGGAAGAACGCGCGCTCCTCGACGACGAGCTTCTTGGGATCCGGCAGCAGCAAGAGGCGGCTCTCGTCCGGCAGCAGCAAGAAGCGGCCCTCGTCCGGCAGCGGCAAGAGGCGGCCCTCGTCGGGCTGCGAGCCGAGCACGACAAGCTGGCCCAGACGATTCACGAACTGACGGCAGCGCAGGCAGAGCTCGCGAGTCGGCGCGCCGCAGAACAGGACGACTCGGAGCGCGTGCTGCGTGCCGAACGAGGGCGATGCGCTCAGTTGCTCGACGAACGAGAAGCATGGAGGGCGGCACTGTCAGAAATCCTTCGTGGATCGAACGAGACGGCGCAGCGGCTCCAGCAACTCTTCGACCTGGGCGCGGGCATTCGGCTTGTCTCGTCCAGTCACGAGGCGGATCAGGTCTGCGGCGCCGATCGAATCGACGTGCAGGCAGCGGCGGACGCGGCGGCGCAGCCGGCGGAGGAATCCTCATGGCAGTTCTGACGGTAGGACCACTCGTTGCACTCGCTTCTCCGTCGGAAAAACGCCAATCGCGTCGACGACCCTTGGTGCAGATTCCCGCCATCGCCGAGATTCGAGTGCAGTCGGAACGGGTGGAAGTGGTCGACGTCTCTGCGGGAGGACTCCTGATCTGCGGCCGACTGCGGCTTCGGCCCGGCGGCCGCAGCCAGCTCGAAATCATTCGCGTCGAAGGTCCACTACGCCTGTATGGCCGGGTTCTGCGATCGGAAGTGGCGGCGATCTCCGGTCAGACTATTCAGTACCGAAGCGCGATCGCGTTCGAACGGCCCCTGGACTTCCTCGACCAGGACTCGTCTGAGGCGGCACTGCCGTCGGAGGCGCCATCGGAAGTGCCGCCGGCAGGCGACCTGGCCGACGTCATCGTCTGTTACGTCGCTGACGACAAAGGACTCGAGCAACACCTCGCCCTCAACGGCTGGTAGCCGTCCATCGCGTCCGCGAGGCCGGCTCGTCCGTAGTGCGCCGGCGATCCTGGGTCATCGCGCTGCCTCGCGCGGGGTGCGCCGAACTCGACGGGTCTAGCTGCCTCCCGCCTTTCGCGGCGTCGTCGACTTTCGCGTCACGCCCTTCGACGGCTTGGTCGACGGTTTGCCGGACGAGCCTTCCTCGCCCTTCTTGCCGCGGACGCGCTCGGCGGCCGCGCGCAGGCGTTCGCGCATGCCCTTGGCCTTCGGCTTCTCGCCTTCGCCCTTGGCCTCGGCCTCCGCTTTCGCGCGCGGGTTGAACTCGCTGCCAACGAGCTCCACCTGCGCGACTTCGGCGCTGTCTCCTCTCCGAAAGCCGATGCGCAGCAGCCGCGTGTAGCCGCCCGGCCGCGACGCGAAGCGCGGCGCAATCGAGTCGAACAGCTTGGAGACGACCTCGCGATCCTGCACATCCCGCATGACGAGACGGCGGGCGGTGAGGACGCGGCCGTTGGCGTCACCGGCGCTGACCCCGCGTTTGGCGATCGTGATCAGCCGCTCGACGAACGGCCGCAGCTCTTTGGCCCGCGGCACGGTCGTCGTCAGATGTTCGTGGCGCAACAAGGCCGTCGCCTGGTTGCGCAGCATCGCGATGCGATGCTCGGTGACGCGCCCTAGTTTTCTATGTGCGACTCTGTGTCTCATATCGTTCTCCGTTCGTGGTTCGTGGTTCGCGGTTCTGAACGAAGAACGGCGAACGGCGAACGACGAACGACGGAGATCGGGCTATTCCTGCGGCACTGAAGGCTGATCGACGCGCATGCCGAGGCTCAGCCCCATCGTGTGCAGGATCTCTTTGATCTCGTTCAGACTCTTGCGGCCGAAGTTCTTGGTCTTGAGCATTTCGGCTTCGGTCTTCTGCACGAGCTCGCGAATGGTGCGAATGTTCGCGTTCTTCAGACAGTTGTACGACCGCACCGAGAGCTCGAGCTCCTCGACGCTCTTGTCGAGGTTTTCGTTGGTCGCCCCGGCGCGCGGCTGATCGACCGCCGACTCGAGCTGCGCCTCGGCGCCTTCCTCGAGGTTGATGAAGATGTTCAGGTGATCGCGGACCAGCTTCGCGGCGAGCGATACCGCGTCGCGCGGGTTGATCGATCCGTTGGTCCAGACGTCCACCGTGAGCTTGTCGTAGTCCGTCGTCTGTCCGAGGCGCGCAGCCTCGACCAGGTAGTTCACCTTCTTGACCGGCGAGTGGACCGAGTCGATCGGGATCCAGCCGATGCCGAGATCCTCGTCGAAGTTCTTGTCCGCCGCGACATAGCCGCGGCCGCGCTTCATCCGCATTTCCATCCGGAGCTTCCCGCCCTCGGAGACGGTCGCGATGTGAGCGTCGGGCTCGAGAATCTCGACGTCGGCATCCGCGTGGATGTCGCGGCCGCGCACTTCGCCGGCCTTCTCGACCTTGAGCGTCAGCGTCTTGGTGCTGTCGCTGTGCAGCTTCAGCGGAATCTGCTTCAGGTTGAGGATGATGTCGGTCGCGTCCTCGACCACGCCCGGAATCGGCGAGAACTCGTGGAGCACGCCATCAATCTTGACGGCGGTGATCGCCGCGCCCTCAACCGACGAGAGCAGCACGCGCCGGAGCGCGTTGCCGATGGTGGTGCCGAATCCCCGCTCGAACGGCTGCGCGTAGAAGCGCCCGAACCGATCGGTGAGGGTTTCGCGCTCGAACTCGAGGCGCTTGGGTCGCTGAAAACCTTTCCAGAGCATGATTGTCCTTTCGCGTACGGGCCCGCAGACGGGCCTCCAGACCTGCAAGTGACCGCCGACCTCCCGCCGCAGGTCTGTTCAAGGCTGCGGGTCGGCGGAGTGCGACACAGAAATCTGGTAATCGAGTAATCGGGTAATCGAGTAATTGATTGGTCAATTGCACAGTTCAATTACCCGATTACCAGATTACCCACTTACCCGATTCTCATTTCGAGTACAACTCCACGATCAACTGTTCCTGCACCGGCAGGTTGATCTGTTCGCGCGTCGGCACCGACCTCACCTTCCCGGTAATCGTGTTCGGATCGAACGACAGCCAGTCGGGGATGCCGCGCCCTTTCACTTCTTCCATCGCGTGTTCGATCGTCGGGTTTTTCTGGGTCCGCCCGATCACCGTGATCACGTCGCCCTCGCG
This sequence comes from uncultured Acidobacteriota bacterium, assembly GCA_963770995.1. Classification (GTDB taxonomy): domain Bacteria; phylum Acidobacteriota; class Vicinamibacteria; order Vicinamibacterales; family CAVVIG01; genus CAVSWN01. The sequence continues at coordinate 301,010 of CAVYRS010000003.1, forward strand.
CGTCGAGTACGACGGGATGTCCACCTTCTTGCCGTTGACCAGGAAGTGTCCGTGGCGCACGAGCTGCCGCGCCTGCGGGCGCGACGTCGCCAGGCCGAGGCGATAGACGACGTTGTCCAGGCGCTGCTCGAGCAGCTGCAGGAGGGTCACGCCGGTAATCCCGCGCGTCCGCTCGGCGCTCTCGAAATAGCGGCGGAACTGATCTTCCAGCACGCCGTAGATACGCTTCACCTTCTGCTTCTCGCGGAGCTGGAGACCGTAGCCGGCGAGCTTCGCCTTCCGCGTCTTGCCGTGCTGCCCGGGCGGGAAGTTGCGCTTCTCGATCGCGCATTTCTCGGTGTAGCACCGCTCCCCTTTGAGGAACAGCTTCATCGCCTCGCGGCGACACAACCGGCAGACTGGACCAATGTACCGTGCCATTACACGCGTCTCCTCTTCGGCGGCCGACAGCCATTGTGCGGAATCGGCGTCACGTCGCGGATCGACTTCACTTCGAGCCCCACCGTCTGCAGCGCGCGAATCGCCGACTCGCGGCCGGACCCGGGTCCCTTGACGCGGACGTCGAGCGACCGCATCCCGACCGTCTTCGCGGCGTTGCCGGCGTTCAACGCGGCCTGGGTCGCCGCGAACGGCGTGCCCTTGCGCGAGCCCTTGAAGCCGATGCCGCCGGCACTCGACCACGCCACCACGGCGCCTTCGGTGTCGGTGATCGTGACCGTCGTGTTGTTGAACGACGCGTGGATGTGCGCCAGCCCGTGGTGGACGATGCGCTTCTCACCGCGCTTTTTGAAGGTCTTCTTGCGTTTCCCGGCGACGCCTTCTTTTTTCTCTGGTGTCGCCCCTTCGGGGGCCGCGTCTGCTTTCGCCACTAGATCACCTTCTTCTTCGCAATCGCGCCCTTGCGCGGACCCTTGCGCGTGCGCGCGTTGGTCCGCGTGCGCTGGCCGCGCACCGGCAGCCCGCGCCGGTGCCGCATCCCGCGGAAGCAGCCGATTTCCATCAGCCGCTTGATGTTCATCGAGACTTCCTTGCGCAGGTCGCCTTCGACGCTGCCCTGCTCCTCGATGACCCGGCTGATCTTGCGCACGTCGTCTTCGGACAGATCCTTGACGCGAATGTCGGGGCTCACCCCGGCATCCTTCAGGATCCCGTTCGAGCGGACGCGGCCGATGCCGAAAATGTAGGTCAGTCCGATCTCCACGCGCTTGGTGCGCGGCAGATCAACGCCAGCTATACGCGCCATGCTGTGATCCTCGCATTTCAGATTTCAGACGTCAGAGTTCAGATTCATTTCAGATTTCAATCCGGAATTCCTGGATTCTGAAATCAATCTGAAATCTGAAATCTGCATTCTGAACTGTCACTATCACTATCGTTATCCCTGCCGCTGCTTGTGCTTCTGATTCGAACAAATGACCCGGACGACGCCGCGGCGCCGCACGATCTTGCATTTGTCGCAAATCCGTTTCACTGACGCTCGAACCTTCATAGCTTCCCCACGATCCTTCCACGCGTCACGTTCTTCGACAGCTCCACGCTTACCCGATCGCCGACCAGGATCCGCACGAAGTTGCGATCCATGCGATCCGCGATGTGCGCCGTCACCGTTCCACCGTCGTCCAGCTTCACCCGATACAGCGCGCTGGGCAGCGACTCGGTGACGACTCCCGTGATCGCCCGGCTAGAGCCGTCGTGCTCCCTGGACAACCGGCACTTCCCGCGCCGTCAAAACCCTGGGACCGTCCGCGGTCACCGCCACCGTGTGCTCGAAGTGCGCCGACAGGCCGCCGTCCCGCGTCACCGCCGTCCACCCATCGGCCAGCACTTTCACCGCCGGCTTTCCCGCGTTCACCATCGGCTCGATCGCCAGCACCATGCCCTCGGCCAGCCGCGGCCCGCGCCCCGGCTCACCGTAGTTGGGCACCTGCGGCTCCTCGTGCATGCGCTGCCCAATCCCGTGACCGACGAACTCACGGACCACCGAAAAGCCGTGCGACTCCACGTGCCGCTGCACCTCGTGGCCGATATCCGATACGCGACCGCCGGGCCGGACCCGTTCGATCGCGCGATAGAGCGCTTCCTCGGTGACGCGCAGCAGCCTCGCCGCCTCTTCCGATACCTGCCCGACCGGCAACGTCAACGCGCTGTCGCCGTAGTAGCCATCGAGCGACGCGCCGACGTCGATCGAAATCACGTCGCCTTCGTTCAGCACGCGCCGGCCCGACGGGATGCCGTGAATCACCTCGTCGTTGATCGATGCGCAAATCGTCGCCGGGTACCCGTGGTAGCCCTTGAACGCCGCGATCGCCCCCGCCTGCGCGATCCGCTTCTCAGCCAGCCGATCCAGATCCGCCGTCGTCACGCCGGGCGCGACCTGCGCCGCCAGCTCGGTCAGCACTTCGCCGACCAGCCGGCCGGCTTCGCGCATGCGATCGAGCTCGGCCGCCGACCGGCAGATGATCACCGCCGGCCTCCCAGCGAACCATCCGCCTGAACCGGCGCCCCAACCGCCGGGCCGCCGGCCGCTTCGACCGCCGCCACGAGATCTGATGCCACCCGATCGGACGCCTGCGCGCCGTCGATCGATCGAAACGTCGGCCGGTTCCGGTAGTACTCGACGAGCGGCCGAGACTGGCGCTCGTACACCGCCAACCGCTCGCGCACGACGGCCTCGTTGTCGTCGGTGCGCTGGACGAGCCGGCAGCCGCACTTCTGGCACGCCGTGAAGTTCGGCAACGCGTTCGTCCCGCACGACTCGCACACCATCCGCGACGCGAGCCGCTTGATCAACTCCGCCTCGGGCACCGGAATGTTCACGATGACCAGCGGATCGCGGCCGATCATGATTCCATCGAGCGCCTCGGCCTGCCCCACCGTGCGGGGAAAGCCGTCGAGCACGAACCCGCTCCGCACGTCGGGACGATCGAGCCGCTCCCGCACGATGCCGATCATCACGTCGTCGCCGACCAGCTCGCCGCGATCCATGATCGCCCTGGCTCGAAGGCCCAGCTCGCTGCGCGCCGCGACCGCCTCCCGCAGGATGTCGCCGGTCGAAATCTTCGGAATCCCGCGGCTGCGCGCGAACCACTCCGCCTGCGTGCCTTTTCCGGCCCCTGGGGGCCCCAGCACGATCAGATTGAGCGCCACTACGCGCGCCGTCCTCGAATCCGTGTCTTCTTCATGAACCCGTCGTAGTGCCGCATGATCAGCTGCGACTCCACCTGCTGCACGGTATCCATGGCCACGCCGACGACGATCAGCAGCGACGTGCCGCCGAAGTAGAACGTGATGTTCATCCCCTCGGTGATGAACTTGGGTATCGCCGCGTCGAGCCAGTCGCCGACGAACGGAATCGGCGCCACCTTGAACCCGCTGATCAGGAAGTTCGGCAACAGCGCGATGAGGCACAGATAGACCGCGCCCGCGAGCGTGATGCGCGTCAGAATCGTGTCGATGTACTCCGCCGTCCGCTTGCCCGGCCGGATCCCGGGGACGAACCCGCCGTACTTCCGCATGTTCTCCGCCACATCGTCGGGATTGAAGATGATCGCCGTGTAGAAATACGTGAAGAAGACGATGCCGACGACGTAGAGCAGGTTGTAGAGCGGCATCCCGAAGCCGAGCTGCGTGTTGATCGCGTCGCTCACGCCGCCCGGAATCGCCTGCGCGATCGTCGCCGGGAACGCCAGGATGGACGAAGCGAAAATCACGGGAATGACGCCGCCGGTGTTGACCTTCAGCGGAATGTGCGTGCTCGAACCGCCGTACATGCGGCGGCCGACCACGCGCTTGGCGTATTGGACGGTGACCCGCCGGTGCCCGCGCTCGACGAACACGATCGCCGCCACGGTGACCGCCATCAGCACGAGCAGGATGAGGATCCGGATGAAGCCGATCTGGCCGGTACGCATCTGCTCGAACGTCATCATCACCGCCCGCGGCATGTTGACGACGATGCCGGAGTAGATGATGAGGGACATCCCGTTGCCGATCCCGCGCTCGGTAATCTGCTCGCCGAGCCACATGATGAAGCAGGTGCCCGTCGTGAGCGTCAGGACGGTCATCAGCCGGAATCCGAGGCCGGGATTGAGCACCAGATTGAAACCGCCGGGCGCCGAGTTCTTCTCGAGGAAGATCGCGATGCCGATGCCCTGCACGACGCTCAGCAGGATCGTCCCGTAGCGCGTGTACTGGGTGATCTTCCGCCGGCCCAGCTCGCCTTCCTTGGACAGCTTTTCGAGATACGGCCAGACCACCGTCAGCAGCTGCAGGATGATCGACGCGCTGATGTAGGGCATGATGCCCAGCGCGAAAATCGTCACCTTCGACAGGTTGCCGCCCGAGAACATGTCGTACAGCCCGAACATGCTGTTCTGCGCGAGCTGATCGGCGAACGCTTCGAGCGCCGTCAGGCTGACGCCCGGAATCGTGATGACGCTGCCCACGCGGTAGACGGCCAGCAGGCCGAGCGTGAAGAACACGCGCTTGCGCAGATCCGAGACCGTAAACAGATTCTTCAGGCTGTCATTCACGCCAGTTGCTCCGTGGTGCCGCCTGCGGCGGCGATCTTCTCTGCCGCTTTTCCACTGAACTTGTGCGCGCGGACGGTCAGCGCCTTGTCGAGGTCGCCGCGCGCCAGCACCTTCACCCGGCGGGCGCTGCGGGCCACGAGCCCCCTCTCCTGCAGCACTTCCGGCGTCACGACCGCGCCGGCGTCGAACTTGAGGCCGAGCAAATCGAGATTGATGACGGCGTACTCGATGCGGAACGGGTTGAAAAACCCGCGCTTCGGCACCCGGCGGTGCAGCGGCATCTGCCCGCCTTCGAATCCGCGCTTGAACTTGAATCCGGACCGCGACTTCGCGCCCTTGTGGCCGCGGCCCGCGGTCTTGCCGTTCCCCGACCCCTGGCCGCGCCCGATGCGCTTCTTCGCGTGCTTCATCCCCTTGGGGGGACGCAGATTGTTGAGACTCATGTCAGTCGCTCACTTCAACGAGGTGACGCACCTTGTGAATCATGCCGCGCACGGCCGGCGTGTCCTTCAGCTGCACCGAGTGGCGGATCCGCCGCAACCCGAGACTGCGGACGACGGTCCCCTGGTTGTTCTTGAATCCGATCGGGCTCTTGATGAGCGTCACCGTCACGGTGTCGCCCTTGGTGTCGGTTCTGTGGTTCGCCATCAGCCTGCCGCCATTTCCGCCATGTCCTTGCCGCGCAGCCGCGCGAGCAGGACAGGATCTTTCAGCGAGGCCAAGCCGTCGAACGTGGCGCGCACGACGTTGTGCGGGTTCGCCGATCCGAGCGACTTCGTCAGGATGTTCGTCACGCCCGCCGACTCGACGACCGCACGGACCGCGCCGCCCGCGATGATGCCGGTGCCGTCCGGCGCCGGCTTGAGCAGCACGCGGCCCGCGCCGAAACAGCCGGTAATCGGGTGCGGGATGGTGCTGCCCTGCAGCGGCACGCGAATCAGGCTCTTCTTCGCCGCCTCGATCCCCTTCTTGATCGCGGACGGCACTTCCTTCGCCTTCCCGATCCCGAAGCCAACCACGCCGTGGCCGTCGCCGACGACGACCAGCGCGCTGAAGCTCAGGTTCTTGCCGCCCTTCACGACCTTGGTGACGCGGTTGATGGACACCACGGTGTCCTTGATGTCGAGCTGCGACGGATCGATTCGCTCACGAGTGCGGGTGCGCATCTAGAACTCCAAACCGGCTTTCCGCGCGGCGTCCGCCACGGCGCGAACGCGCCCGTGGTACAGGAACCCGCTGCGGTCGAACACGACACGCTTGATGCCTTTTTCGATCGAGCGCTCGGCGATGATCTTGCCGACCGCCTCGGCGCCCTTGACGTTGCCGCCGCGCACGTCCTTGGCGAACGCGCCCTTGACGCCCGGCTCGACGCTCGACGCCGACGCCAGCGTCTTGCCGCTCAGGTCGTCGATCACCTGCGCGTAGATGTGGGTGACGCTGCGAAAGACGGTGAGGCGCGGCCGCTCGCCCGTCCCGGCAATGCGCTTGCGCTGCCGGAGCTGGATGCGAACGCGGCGATCGTTCTTGGTGTTGATCTTCATAAACTGAGCTTCTACATCTGGTAATCGAGTAATCGGGAAATCGGGTAATTGATTGCTGGATTGATCAACTCAATTACCCGATTGCCAAATTACCCAATTACCCGATTCATCTATTTCGCCCCTGTCTTCCCGGCCTTCTTCTTCAGCACTTCGCCGGTGTAGCGGACGCCCTTCTGCTTGTACGGATCCGGTTCGCGCAGCCGGCGGATGTTCGCCGCCACCTGGCCGACGAGCTGCCGATCGACGCCGGTCACAGTGATGTGCGTCTGCTTGTCGATGACGATGTCGATCCCGGCAGGTATGTCGAACACGACTGCATGCGAGTAGCCGAGCGCGAAGATGACCTGCTTGCCCTTGAGCTCGGCGCGATAGCCGACGCCCACGATGTCGAGTTCGCGCTTGAAGCCGTCGGTGACGCCAGTGACGGCGTTGGCGACGAGGCTTCGCGAGAGGCCATGCAACTGGCGCATCTGCGCTTCCTCGGTCGCTCGCTTCGCCACCAGGTGGCCGTCGGACAGCTCGAAGCTGATGCCGGACGGATGCGGCTGGCGCAGCTTCCCCTTCGGGCCCTGCACTTCGACGGCGCCGTCGACCACCTTGATGGTCACGCCTTTCGGAATCGGGATGATTTTTTTGCCGATGCGAGACATTGTCTGGTCACCAAATATTGCAAAGGACTTCGCCGCCGACGCCGGCCTTCACAGCCGCTCGTCCGGTCATCACACCGCGCGACGTCGTCAGGATGCTCGTGCCGAGACCGGCCAACACGTCCGGCACATCGTCGCGTCCGAAGTAGACGCGGCGGCCCGGGCGGCTGATGCGCTGGACGCCCGTGATCAGCTTCTCGCCGTGCGGGCCGTACTTCAGGAACAGGCGCAGGGTCTTCGTCGCCGGCGCGGTCTTCGTGGCCGGCTCGTCCAGCACCTTGAAGCCCTGAATGTAGCCCTCGTCCTGCAGGATGCGGGCGATCTCGGCCTTCAGCCGCGACGCGGGCATGTCCACACGCGTGTGCTTGGCCGTCACCGCGTTGCGGATCCGTGTGAGCATATCTGCGATCGGATCGGTCATATTTCGTTCTCTCAGTAGTCCACAGTCAACAGTCCACGGTCGACAGGAGTCAACAGCAGCTCTGAACTGCTGTCGACTGTTGGCTGTCGACTGTCGACTTCACCAACTACTCTTCGTCACGCCAGTCACGTCGCCTTCCAGGGCGAGCTTGCGGAAGCACAAGCGGCAGAGCGCGAACTTCCTCATGTAGGCGCGTGGGCGGCCGCACAACTTGCACCGGTTGCGCAGCCGAATCTTGTACTTCGGCGTCTTTGCCTCTTTGGCAATCTTTGCGGTCGTCGCCATATGTCACTGGCTCCTGAACGGCATTCCGATGAACTGCAGCAGCTTGCGCGCTTCTTCGTCCGTCTTGGCGGTGGTCACCACCGACACGTTCATGCCGCGCGCCTTGTCGACCTTCATGTAGTCGATCTCCGGGAACAGGAGCTGGTCCTTCAGCCCGAGCGTGTAGTTCCCGCGGCCATCGAACCCGCGCGGCGACACGCCCTTGAAGTCGCGGACGCGCGGGAGCGCGACGCTCATCAGACGGTCGAGGAACTCCCACATGCGCTCGCCGCGCAACGTGACCATCGTCGCGATCGCCATGCCCTTGCGGACCTTGAACGCCGCGATCGACTTCTTGGCCCGGCGCGTCACGGCTTTCTGACCGGTGATCCGCGCGAGCTCGTCGGCGCCGGTGTCCACGATCTTGGCGTTCGCGGTCGCCTCGCCGAGGCCCATGTTGACCACGACCTTTTCGATCTTCGGGACCGCCATGACGTTCTTGTAGCCGAACTCCTTCTGGAGCGCCGGCACGACGTCTTTCTGATATTTCTCTCGCAGTCGTGCGCTCATGTGTCTACGACCTCTACTTGTCTACAACGCCGTCGCACTTGCGGCAAATCCGGACCTTGCGGCCGTCGCCGAGCAGCTTGTGCCCGATGCGTGTCTGCGCGCCGCATTCCGGGCACACCAGCTGCACGTTCGACGCGTGCAGCGACGCCTCGCGCTCGACGATGCCGCCCTTGATGTTCTTGCCGGGGTTCGGCTTCGTGTGGCGCTTGATCATGTTCACCCCCTCGACCACCAGCCGGGTCTTGCCGGACTGGCCGGGCAGCACTTTGAGAATGCGCCCGCGCTTGCCGCGGTCCTTGCCCGTGATCACGAGGACGTTGTCGTTCTTCCGAAGCGGAGTGGCTAAGCGTGACATCTGCCCTGTATTTCAGATTTCAGAGTTCAGATTTCAGATTGATTTCTGATTTCTGGAATCGACCAATCACATCTGAATGCTGAAATCTGAATTCTGAAATCCTCACAGCACCTCTGGCGCCAGCGAAATGATCTTCATGAACCGGCGCTCGCGCAGCTCGCGGGCCACCGGGCCGAACACGCGCGTGCCGATCGGCTCGTTGTTGTCGTTGATCAGCACGGCGGCGTTGCGATCGAACCGGATGTAGGTGCCGTCGCGGCGCCGCTGCTCCTTGGCGGTCCGCACGATCACCGCCTTGACGACCTGCCCTTTCTTCACGGTCCCTTCCGGCGTCGCTTCCTTGACCGACGCGGTGACGATGTCGCCCAGCCGGGCGTAGCGTCCGGTCGAACCGCCAATCGGGTTGATGATCGCGATCTTGCGCGCGCCGGAGTTGTCGGCGACGTCCAGGATCGAGCGCATTTGGATCATGGCTAAACCTCTGCAGCCTGCCGGACGATGCGCGTCAGCGCCCAGCGTTTCCGCCGGCTCATCGGCCGCGTCTCGACGATGGCGACCGTGTCGCCGGGTTTGGCCTCGTTCTTCTCGTCATGGACCATGAACGTCGAGGTGCGCCGTTCGGTCTTGCCATAGAGTCCGTGGCGCACCTGCCATTCGACGGCGACCACGATGCTCTTCTGCATCTTGTTGCTGACGACGACGCCGACTTTTTCCGACTTGTGAGGCATGCCTAATCTCTCTTCTGTCGCAACACCGTCTTCAGGCGCGCGAGGTCGCGCCGCACGGTGCGAATCTTCTCCGGCGACTCGAGCTGGCCCATCGCCTTCTGGATGCGCATCCGGAACAGCTGATCGGTGAGCTCGCGCTCCTTGACGCCGAGCTCGTCGGCGGCCAGATCGCGCAGTTCGGCGGCCTTCATAGCATCTTCTCCTGCGCGAAGCGCGTCGCGAACTTGGTGAGGATGGGCAGCTTCGCCGCCGCGAGACGCATGGCTTTGCGCGCTTCCAGCTCGGGAATGCCTTCCATCTCGAACAGCACGCGGCCCGGACGGATGACCGCCACCCACTGTTCGGGTGAGCCCTTGCCCTTGCCCATACGCGTTTCCTGCGGCTTCTTGGTGATCGGCTTGTCGGGGAACACCCGCACCCAGATCTTGCCGCCGCGCGCGATGAAGCGCGTCATCGCGACGCGCGCCGCCTCGATCTGTCGATCCGTCAGCCAGCACGGCTCGAGCGCTTTCAGGCCGAAGTCGCCGAACGACACGTCGGACCCGCGCCAGGCCTTGCCACGCATGCGTCCGCGCTGCTGTTTCCGGTACTTGACTTTCTTCGGCATCAACATAGCTGCATCCCTGCATCGGGTAATTGAGTAATTGGGTAATCTGGTAATTGATTGTTCAATTGATCAATTCAATTACTCGATTCCCCGATTATTCGATTACTCGATTACTCGATTACTCGATTCACGCGCGCGGCGCCGGTCTCCTGGGCGCTCGCTCTCTGTATTCTTCCTCGCGCGCCCGCTGCGGTACCAGGCGCTCGCCTTTGTACAGCCACACCTTGATGCCGATCTGGCCGTAGGTCGTGTTCGCTTCCGCGAAGCCGTAGTCGATGTCGGCCCGCAGGGTCTGCAGCGGCAGCTGGCCGTGCAGATACCATTCCGACCGCGCGATCTCGGCGCCGTTCAGGCGCCCCGACACGCGCACCTTGATGCCGCGCGCGCCGAATCGCAGGGCGGACTCGACCGCCTTGCGCATGGCGCGGCGGAACGCGACGCGCTTTTCGAGCTGCATCGCCACCGACTCGCCGATCAGCTGTGCGTCGAGCTCCGGCTTCTGGATTTCCTGGATATTGATGAAGACTTCGCGGTTGGTCCGCTTCTGGATTTCCTGCTTCAGCTTGTCGACTTCCGTGCCCTTGCGGCCGATGATGATGCCGGGCCGCGAGGTGTAGATGTCGATCTTGAGGCGATTGACGGCGCGCTCGGTCTCGATCTTCGCCACGCCGGCGTGCGCGAACCGCTTCTTGAGGGTCTGACGCAGCATCAGATCCTCGTGGAGCAGCTTCGCGTAGTCGCGATCCGAATACCAACGCGAGCGCCACGTCTTGTTGAAGCCGAGGCGGAACCCGAACGGATGAACTTTCTGTCCCACGTCTACTCCTTAGCCGTTCTCGGCTCGGTCGCCTTCGTCTTCTTCGACTCACGGCCGGCGGCAGGCCCCTGACGGCGCCGAGGCCGTTTGTCGCCTTCCGTCGCCACGGCCACGACCTTCTCGGGCCGCTCCGACACGGCGATGGTCAGATGCGCCGTCCGCTTGAGCACGCGGAACGCGCGGCCCATCGGCGCCGGGCGGACGCGTTTCTGCGACGGTCCCTGATTCGCGTAGCACGCCGACACGAACAACCGGTCGACGTCCCCGCTGAAGCCTTCTTTGTGCTGCGCGTTCGCGATCGCCGAACGGAGGACTTTGGCGATGTCGCCCGCGATGCCCTTGCGCGTGAACTTCAACGTCGCGAGCGCGCGGTTGACGTCCTTGCCGCGGATCAACCCGAGCACCAGCCCTGCTTTCTGGGCCGACGTGCGCACGTAGCGAGCGGTTGCCTGCGCGTGGATCATGGCTAGCTCCCACCGCCGGCCGGCTTGGCCCCACCGGCGGACGCACCCGTGCCGCCGGACGGCACCGGGGCGCCTGGACCACCCGGCACGCCCTGCCCGGCTGGCGCCGCGGCGGCCAGCGCCGCCGCGCGCTCGGCGACCCGCGTCGTGTGGCCCTTGAAGATGCGCGTCGGCGCGAACTCGCCCAGCTTGTGCCCGACCATGTTCTCGGTCACGTACACGGGGACGAACTTCCGCCCGTTGTGCACCGCGAGCGTGTGCCCGACCATTTCCGGGACGACGGTCGAGCGCCGCGACCAGGTCTTGATGACCTTCTTCTCGGCCCCGCGATTCATCACCTCGACTTTTTCGAGGAGGTGCGTATCGACGAACGGACCTTTCTTCAGTGAACGTCCCATACAGCTGACTCTCGAATCTGGTAATTGGATAATTTGGTAATCGAGTAATTCAATTACTCGACTACCCGATTACTCGATTACCCAATCTATTTCTGTCTCCGTTGCACGACGAACCGATCCGTCCGCTTGTTGTTCCGCGTTTTGTAGCCCTTGGTCGGCAGGCCCCACGGCGAAACCGGGTGGCGGCCGCCGGAGGTCTTGCCTTCACCACCGCCCAGCGGATGGTCGACCGGGTTCATCGCGACGCCGCGCACGTGCGGGCGCTTGCCCAACCACCGCGAGCGGCCGGCCTTGCCGATCGACACGCTTTCGTGATCGAGATTCCCCACCTGACCAACAGTGGCGCAGCACTCCATGTTGATCAGTCGAATCTCGCCCGATGGCATCTTCACCGACGCATACTCGCCTTCTTTCGCGACGAGCTGCACCGACGACCCGGCGCTGCGCGCAATCTGGCCGCCCTTGCCCGGCTTCAGCTCGACGTTGTGCAGCTGCGTGCCGAGCGGAATGTTCTTCAGCGGCAGGCAGTTGCCCGGCAGGATGTCGACGTTCTGCCCGGCCACGATCGTGTCGCCAACCTTCACCCCGACCGGGTGCAGGATGTAGCGCTTCTCGCCGTCGGAGTACGTCAGGAGCGCGATGCGCGCCGATCGGTTCGGGTCGTACTCGATGGTCGAGACCTTCGCCGGGATGTCGCGCTTGTCGCGTTTGAAGTCGATGACGCGGTACATCCGCTTGTGGCCGCCGCCGCGCCACCAGGAGGTGAGCGTCCCCTGATTGTTGCGGCCGCCCGATCGGTGCAACGGCTCCACCAGCGGCTTGTGCGGCTCGGTGCTGGTGATCTCGTCGAACGTTTGCACGGTCTGAAACCGCTGACCGGGCGACGTCGGGTTGTACTTGCGAATAGGCATGGTGGAACTACGCCCCTTCCAGGAATTCCGGAATCTTCGCGCCCTCGCGCAGCTTCACGTACGCCTTCTTCCAGTCCGGCCGGCGGCCCGCGAACCGGCCCTGGCGCTTCACCTTGCCGTGGGCGAGGCTGGTGCGAATGCTGTCGACTTTCGAGCCGAGCAGTTGCTCGACGGCGCGGCGAATCTGAATCTTGTTGGCGTTTGGCGCGACCTGAAACACGAGCGTCCGCCCATCCTCGCGCAGGAGTGACGTCTTCTCGGTAATCAGCGGGCGCCGAATCACATCCGTGAGTTTCATGACAGCGTCTCTTGAAGCTTCTCGATCGCGCCCTTGGTCGCGACGACCCGCACGGCATCGATCACCGACCGCGCCGTCAGCCGCGCGCTCGCCACCAGCGACACGCCGGGAATGTTGCGTACCGACCGCGAGAAGTTCTCGTCCACCGCGACATCCACCAGCACCGCCTTGCCGGTGACGCCGAGCCGCGCGAGCAGCTCCGCCGCCGCCTTTGTCTTGATCTCCGCCACCGTCAACTCGTCGACAACGACGAGCTCGCCGGCCTGCAGCTTGGCGGAGAGCGCCGCGCGCAATGCGCCGAGCTCGGCCTTCTTCGGCAACGCGTAGGCGTAGCTGCGCGGCTGCGGCCCGAACACGGTGCCGCCGTGCCGCCACAGCGGGGTGCGGACCGATCCGACGCGCGCGCGGCCCGTGCCCTTCTGGCGCCAGGGTTTCTTCCCGCTGCCGCTGACGAGCGCGCGGTTCTTCGTGGCGTGCGTGCCGCGCCGCTCGGACGCGTTCGCGCTGACCACCGACTCCCACATCAGGTCGGCGTTGACGCGGCCGCCGAACACCTCGTCGCGGATGTCGACCGCGCCGATCTTTTCGTTCTGGTTGTTGACGACGTCTAGCTGCATGGCGTCTACTTCTTGCCCTTCTTGGGCTTTTCGACCTGCGCGACCTTGAGCTTCTTCGCGGCGATCGCCTTGCGCACGATCACGTAGCTGCTCGGCGCGCCCGGAATCCCGCCCTCGACGACGAGCAGGTTGTTGTCGGCGTCCACCTGAAGCACTTTGAGATTGCGAATCGTCACGCGCCCGCCGCCCATCCGTCCCGGGCCGCGCATACCCTTGATGACGCGCGACGGGTACGACGAGGCGCCAATCGACCCGGGGGCGCGGTGGAACATCGATCCATGCGTCGCCGCGCCGCCGGCGAAGTGATGGCGCTTCATGACGCCCTGAAAGCCCTTGCCGCGGCCGGTGCCGATGATGTCCACGCGATCGCCGTTCGTGAACATCGACACCTTCACCGAATCGCCCGCCTTCAACGGCTCGGCGCCGGGAACCAGCGGCATTTCCTTCCGAACGCGAGTCGGCGGCACGTTGGCCTTCTTGAAGACGCCTGCGGTCGGCTTGTTCGCCTTCAGCGGCGTCTCCTCGACGAACCCGAGCTGCACCGACTCGTACCCGTCGGTCTCCTTCGTCTTCGCCTGCACCACGACGCACGGGCCGGCCTTGATGACGGTGGCCGGATGCACGGTGCCGTCCGGATCGAACACCTGAGTCATTCCGACTTTTTTGCCGATGATTCCTGTCACCATGTCCTAAAGCCTCGCCGTTCGGCGTTCGCCGTTCGACGTTCGACGTTCTCGGTGCGAACGACGAACCACGAACAACGAACGTTATTTGTGTTCCTTGCCGAACGCCTTGATCTCGACGTCCACGCCGGCCGGCAGATCGAGCTTCATGAGCGCATCGACGGTTTGCGGCGTCGGCTCGAAGATGTCGATGAGCCGCTTGTGGGTGCGGATCTCGAACTGCTCGCGCGATTTCTTGTCGACGTGCGGCGATCGCAGCACGGTCCACTTGTTCTTCGCCGTCGGCAGCGGAATCGGTCCGGCCAGCCGCGCGCCCGTCCGCTTCGCGGTGTCCACGATCTCGCTCGTCGATTGATCGAGAATGCGGTAGTCGTACGCCTTCAGGCGGATTCGAATCTTTTCGTTGAACGCAGTCGCCATGGCTGTTTTTTACCGTCCTTGCATTCGCGCAACAACTTCCTCACTGACATTCTGCGGCGCCGGCTCGTAGCGATCGAAGTGCATCGAGTAGGTGGCGCGACCCTGCGTGCGCGACCTGAGATCGGTGGCGTAGCCGAACATCTCGGACAACGGCACACGCGACGAGATGATCTGGGTGCCGCCGCGATCCTCCTGCGACTGAATCTGTCCGCGCCGGCTCGCGAGATTGCCCATCACGTCGCCCATGTAATCCTTGGGAACGACGACTTCCACGCGCATCACCGGTTCGAGCAGTACCGGTTTGGCCCGCTTCGCGGCATCTTTGAACGCCATCGAGCCGGCGATCTTGAACGCAATTTCCGACGAGTCCACGTCGTGAAACGACCCGTCGTACAGCTCCACCGCCACATCGTCCACCGGGTAGCCGGCGAGGATGCCGGTGGTCATCGCTTCGCGGATGCCCTGATCGATGGGCTTGATGTATTCCTTCGGGATCGAGCCGCCCACGATGTTGTTGATGAATTCGTAGCCTTCGCCCGGGTTGCGCGGCACGAGGCGGATCTTGGCGTGGCCGTACTGGCCGCGGCCGCCGGTCTGGCGCACGTAGCGGCCCTCGCCATCCGCAGGACGCGTGAGCGTTTCCTTGTAGGCGACCTGTGGACGGCCGACGCTGGCCTCGACATTGAACTCGCGCTTCAACCGGTCGACGATGATCTCGAGGTGCAGCTCGCCCATGCCGGCGATCACCACCTGTCCGGTCTGCTCGTCGGTCTTGACGCGGAAGGTTGGATCCTCCGCCATCAGCTTGCCGAGACCCATGCCGAGTTTTTCCTGATCGGCCTTCGTCTTCGGCTCAATGGCGAGCGAGATCACCGGTTCCGGGAAGTGAATCGACTCGAGGACGACCGGCTGCTTCTCGTCGCAAATCGTGTCCCCGGTCGTGACGCTGCGCAGACCGACGGCCGCGGCGATATCCCCGGCGTACACCTCTTTGATCTCCTCGCGCTTGTTCGCGTGCATCTTGAGGAGACGCCCGACCCGTTCGGACTTCTTCTTCGTCGCGTTGTAGACCGAGGAACCCGAGGTCATCACGCCTGAGTAGACGCGAATGAACGCGAGCTGTCCCACGAATGGGTCGGTCATGATCTTGAATGCCAGCGCGGAGAACGCGGCCTTGTCGGCGGCCGGTCGCTCGACGAGCGTCTCTTCGGTTTTCGTCGGATCGATGCCGACGATCGCCGGCACATCGACCGGCGACGGGAGGTAGTCCACGACCGCATCGAGGAGCGGCTGGACACCCTTGTTCTTGAAGGCCGAGCCACAGATGACCGGGACGAATGCGGCCTCGCTCTTCGAGCGCACCGAGCTCAGCACACGCTTCCGCAAGGCGCTCTTGATTTCGGCTTCGCTGATCTCTTCGCCGTGCAGGTATTTCTCGAGGAGCTTGTCGTCGACTTCGCTGACTTTTTCGATCAGCTGTTCGCGGGCGTGCTTGGCTTCTTCGAGGAATTCGGCTGGAATTTCGGACACCTCGTAGTCGGCGCCCATCGTCTCGTCCTTGTAGGTGATGGCTTTCATCCGGACGATGTCGATGACGCCGATGAAGTACTCCTCGGAGCCGATCGGCAGCTGAATCGCGACGGGATTGCCTTCGAGCTTGCTGATGATCTGATCGAAGGTGCGCTTGAAGTCGGCGCCGACGCGGTCCATCTTGTTGACGAAACAGATGCGCGGGACGCGGTACTTGTCGGCCTGGCGCCAGACGGTTTCCGACTGCGGCTCCACGCCGGCGACCGCGTCGAACACGGCGACGGCGCCGTCGAGGACGCGCAGCGAGCGCTCGACCTCCGCGGTGAAGTCCACGTGGCCGGGCGTGTCGATGATGTTGATGCGGTGGTCGCGCCAGAAGCAGGTGGTGGCGGCCGACGTGATGGTGATGCCGCGTTCCTGTTCCTGCTCCATCCAGTCCATGACCGCGGTGCCTTCATGGACCTCCCCCAACTTGTACGTAATCCCGGTGTAGTACAGGATCCGTTCAGTCGTCGTGGTCTTGCCGGCATCGATGTGCGCCATGATGCCGATGTTCCGCGTCTTGTCTAACGAGGTTTCCCTAGCCACAAATCACCAAATCACCGATTACCACCGATAGTGGGCGAACGCCTTGTTGGCTTCCGCCATCCGATGCGTGTCTTCGCGCTTCTTGACGGCGCCGCCGCGCAGGTTCGACGCGTCCAGGAACTCGTTGGCCAGCTTCTCCTGCATCGTCTTGCCGTCGCCGCGCGAGGTCGCAAACCCCACAATCCACCGGATGCTGAGCGACAGCCGGCGGTTCGGGTTCACTTCGACCGGCACCTGATAGTTCGAGCCGCCGACGCGCCGCGACTTCACCTCGAGACTCGGCTTGACGTTGTCGATCGCCTTCTTGAACACCTTCAGCGGATCGTCGCCGGTCTTGTCCTTGATGATGTCGAAGCTCTTGTACAGAATGCGCTCCGCGGTGCTTCGCTTGCCGCCGGTCATGATGCAGTTGATGAACTTGGTCACCAGCTGACTCTGATAGAGCGGGTCGGCCGCGATGTCGCGCTTCGGAATTTCTCGTCGTCGTGGCATGGGTTAAGCCTTCTTGGGCCTCTTCGCCCCGTATTTCGAACGTCCCTGCATCCGTCCCTGCACGCCGACCGCGTCGAGCGTGCCGCGCACGACGTGATAGCGGACGCCCGGGAGATCCTTGACGCGGCCGCCGCGAATGAGCACGAGCGAGTGTTCCTGCAGGTTGTGGCCGACGCCCGGGATGTAGGTCGTCACTTCGATCCCGTTCGTGAGCCGGACGCGGGCGACCTTGCGCAGCGCCGAATTCGGCTTCTTCGGTGTCTGCGTGAAAACCCGGACGCACACGCCGCGCTTCTGCGGGCTGTCCTGCAGCGCGGGACTCTTCGTCTTGCTCACGATCTTCTTGCGGCCGGCGCGGACAAGCTGACTAATGGTCGGCATAACGCTCCGAGAAAAATGCATCAGCACCGCGAGTGCCGTTGCGGTGAGCAGTTCGTTTCAGGCCTAAAAGCCGTCGGCTTGGCGCCTGAAAACCCTAATGACCCTACGTTCGAATGAATCGCAGCGACAGTGTTCCGAAGGATCGCTCCGGAGGATCCGTCTAGGACGATCCGGGATGCTCTTCCCAAGCGGCGAAGCTAGATAGGGTGTCCCAGCTTCGACAGAACCTGACGAATATACCACGCCCCAGCAAAACCGCGCAAATTTGCTGCTATATTGAGGCCCTATGGGATTCACACCGACCGACAGCATCTGGTTCAACGGCAAGCTGGTGCCGTGGAAAGACGCGCAAGTCCACGTCCTCGCCCACGGCCTGCACTACGGCACTGGCGTCTTCGAAGGCATGCGCTGCTACCCGACCGCCGACGGCCCGGCCGTCTTCCGGCTGGATGCGCACCTGGAGCGGTTCTACGCGTCAGGCGCTCTATATGATCTGGCGATTCCGTACACCACGGACGCGCTTGTTGAGGCTACGCACGACGTCATCCGCGACAATCGCCTCGAATCAGCCTATATCCGGCCCATCGCGTTCTTTGACGCCGCCACGCTCGCCGTCTGGACCAAGGAGTGCCCGATTACCGTGGCCATCGCGGCCTTCCCCACCGGCCAGTACCACGCCGGCGGCCCTGACCATGGCGTTCGCGTCACGATTTCGCCCATCCGCAAGTTCGACAACAGCGCGATGCCGGCCTGGGCCAAGGCGTGCGGCCAATACATCAACTCGGCGCGCGCGGTGAATGATGCCCAACGCCGCGGATTCGACGAAGCTATCCTGTTGAATTCGCAGGGGTTGGTCGCCGAAGGCTCGGGTGAGAACCTCTTCGTCATCAAGAACGGCGCGATCGTCACCAACGACAAGGACGCCAGCATTCTGATGGGCGTGACGAGGGCCTCGGTCCTCGAGATGGCGCGGGACATGGGCCTCGAGACCCGAGTCGCCTCGATTTCTGTTGAAGACGTCCTGGGCGCAGACGAGCTCTTCTTCTCGGGCACGGCCGTGGAAGTGACGCCGATCCGCGACGTGGACGGCCACGTGATCGGGGACGGCAAGCCCGGTCCAATCACGCGGCGCATTCAAGAGATGTTCAACAAGGTGGTCCGCGGCGAAGTGCCGCAGTACCGCCGGTGGCTGTCCTACGTTCGCCAGCCAGTCGCGTCGTAGCGGTACGTGCATGACGCCCACCTACGGCACCTGCCGCGACGTTCCCGATCACCGCGACCACTTGTGGGATGCGCCGCGTCGAGTCATCGCCACGCTGCCGCGCGGGGTCGATCTCCGGCGACGGTGCCCGCCCATCTACAACCAGGGCCCGCTGAACAGCTGCTCGGCGAATGCGCTCGCGGCGGCGATGTGGTACGAGGCGTTGAAGCGCGGACGCGCGCACGCGGCCGGACCGTCGCGGATGTTCATCTACTACAACGAGCGCTCGCAGGCGCGTCAACCGCGCTGCAACGTGCCGGTTTCGCTGCGCGACGGCCACAAGGTGGTGGCGAAGGTGGGCGCCTGTCCAGAACGCCACTGGCAATATCGCTTCCGCAACTTTTCGGTCCGTCCGCCCAAGCGGTGCTATCACGACGAGCTGGTGACGCGCGTCGCCCGCTACGCGCGCATCAAGCGCGACCTGCGCGCGATGAAGGCGTGTCTGGCCAGCGGCTTTCCGATCACGATGGGCATGTCGGTGTACGCCAGCTTCGAATCACCCCGCGTCAAGGCGACGGGGATCGCCCCGATGCCCGAGCGCGACGAGCGGCTCCAGGGCGGGCACGCCGTCATGGTCGTCGGCTACAACGACGCCGGGGAACGCTTCATCGTCCGCAACTCGTGGGGTCCACGGTGGGGGCGCAGCGGCTATTTTCTGCTGCCGTACCGAGTACTTGCTGAGCGAGCGCCGCTACGCGTGGGATTTCTGGACGATTCTCGAGCTGACGGGCTGATCGAGAGGGCGGGATAGGCAGGAAAGGCGGGAGGGGAACATTCCTGCCTCTCCTGCCCGTCCTGCCTCTCCTGCAGTAAGCTACGCCAATGGACACGGCCAGCGCAGGGCGCGGCATCGGTCCGTCGATGGTCAACCAGTTGCTGCACGATCGCGGCCTTCGCCTGGCGACCGCGCTCGCGGTGGCGATCGCGATTCCGGTGGCCGTCCTCTTCTATTTCCAGTTCCGATCGATTTCCGCGCTGGGCCGATCGTCGGCCGTGATCCTGCGCCAGTTGTCGCAGGAAACCGCCGGCGGCGCCGCGCAGAGCCTGCAGGATGTGCTCAAGGCGCCGTACATCAATGTGCTGTTGCGGGTGACGCAGGCGCAGACCGAGCCGCTCGATCTCGGGCTGATCGGGCCGACGCTCGAACAGGGTCTCGAGAACTTGCCGTTCGTGCAGCGCTTCTACGTCTGGTCGGACCAGACGGTCGAACATCGCGACGAAGTGCTGGCCTACGATCGCGACTCGCACGGCTTCACGACCAACGCGCCCGAAGGGCCGCTGATGGTGAAGCGCTTCCACGAGCTCGCGCCGCAGAAGCACGCGATCTCGGTGTTCGAAGCGATGATCGACGGGCGGCGCACGTATTTCCAGGCGACAACTGCGCTTCCGCTTTCCGGCGCGCGACAAGCTCACGAGCTTCGTCGCGCTCCGCGTCGACGCCGAAGGTCTGCGCCGCGATTTCCTGCCGGCGTTCATGACTGCGCGGCTGAAGACCGTGGAAGGCCCCACGGATCTGCCCCGCCTGGGCGTCACCGTGCTCGACGCAGGACGGCCGTGTTCTCTTCCCGGTCGGGGGCGCGGCGCCGACGCAGTTCGTCGACGAACGCGTCTTTCCGCTGGTGTTCTTCGAGCCGGACCTGCAGCCGCTCATCGCGCCCGAGCGCCACAAGCCGGAGATCTGGCGCCTCCGTACCGGCTACGGGAACCAGACGATTCCGGCGATCATCGCGGCCCGCGAGCGGCCGCAGCGCGCGTTGACGTACATGCTGCTGGCGCTGCTGGCGTTCAGCGTGTTTTTCGTCGCACGCGCCGCAGCGCGTGAAGTGCGCGTCGCCGAGATGAAGTCGAATTTCGTGTCGAGCGTGTCGCACGACTTGAAGACGCCGCTTGCGCTGATCCAGCTCTTCGCCGAGACGCTGGAGCTCGGCCGCCTGAAGAGCACCGAGCGCGCCAACGAGTACTACCGGATCATCAACAGCGAGGCGCGCAAGCTGACGCGGTTGATCAACAACCTGCTCGACTTCTCGAAGATCGAGGCGGGGCTGCGCCGCTACAAGCGCGAGCCGGTGAACCTGACCGAGCTCACGCGCCGCGTGCTGCAGTCGCTCGACAGCCAGTTCCGCCACAATCAGTTCACGGTGACGTCGCAGCTGTCCGGCGACGTGCCGGTGTTGATCGACGCGGAAGCCGCCGAGCAGGCGCTGGAGAACCTGTTGTCGAACGCCATGAAGTACTCGCCAGACCACCGCGAGATCGTCGTCTCGGTCGATCGCGTGGACGGCTACGGCGTCGTGCGCGTGGCCGATCGCGGCATCGGCATCCCGGCGCGGCAGCAGCGGAAGATCTTCCGCAAGTTCTACCGCATCCAGAGCGACGCGGGGTCCGGGCCCCAGGGCACGGGCCTCGGCCTGGCGATCGTCGACCACGTGATGCGGGGCCACGGCGGCTTCGTGCGCGTCGACAGCGAGCCCGGACGCGGCAGCACGTTCACGCTGCACTTCCCGCTTCACGCAGGAGAGATCCACGGTGACGAAACGGATACTGGTGATCGAGGACGAACCGCAGATGTTGCTCGGTCTGCGTGACAACCTCGAGCTCGAAGGCTACGAAGTGGTCACGGCGGCGGATGGCGACGATGGGCTCGCCAAGGTCATCTCGACGGCGCCGGACCTGGTGATTCTCGACGTCACGCTGCCGCGCAAGAACGGCTTCGAGGTGTGCCGCGAGCTGCGCGCGCGCGCCAATCCGACGCCGGTCGTGATGCTCACCGCGCGCTCGCAGGAAACCGAGAAGGTCCTCGGCCTCGAGCTCGGCGCCGACGACTACGTCACCAAGCCGTTCAGCATCACCGAGCTGCTCGCGCGGGTCCGCGCGGTGCTGCGCCGCGCCGAGCGGCCGCGCCTCAGGCCTCGAGACGTGCCGCATCGGCGACATCGAGATCAATTTCCGCACCCACCAGGCGCATCGCGCCGGACAGCGCATCGACTTCACCGCGCGCGAATTCGATCTGCTGCGCTACCTCGTCGCGCACACCGGGCAGGTCGTGACGCGCGAGCAGATCCTCAATCAGGTGTGGGGCTACGAGGAGTCGCCGACCACGCGCACGATCGACAACTTCGTCGCCAAGCTGCGGCAGAAGATCGAGACATCGCCCCACGAACCGGAGCACATCCTCACCGTGCACGGCGCCGGGTACAAGTTCGTCGGATAAGAAAAGAGGCGTTCGTCGTTCGGGCGAACCGCGACGTTCGGGCGAATCACGACGTTCGTCGTTCGAGCGAACCGCGAGGTTCGTCGTTCGACGAACCACGAACGGCAGCGAAGCGGCCGAACGAGCCGCGAAGCCGCCGAACGAGCAGCGAAGCCGCCGAACGTCTGGCGCAGGGCTTTATTTTTCGAGCGCTGTGAGGTCGAACGTCGCGCTCTCGATCGTGAGCGCCTTCAGCTTCGTCCCCGTCGGCACGCGGTACGTGAACTGGCAGGAGTACTCGGGCACCGATCCGACGTCGACGAACTGCACCGAGGTGTTGTAGACCTTGTCGTCCGCTGCGGTCACCGTCGGACGCTTCATCATCACCGGCTTGAAATCCGGCATGACCTTGAAGTTCACCGTGACCACGGCCAGCTCGTCGCCCGGCCGCTGCACGGCGTTCACCGTGTTGGTGCCGGGCGGACAATCGCGGAGCGACGATTTCTCCAGCCGCTCCACTTTGGCCACCGACACCTGCAGCCCGTTGACGGTCTTGCTGGCGGCCTGTCCTGCGACAACGGCCGCCAGCAACCCGGAGAGAGCAAGACCCGCGATCAGCTTCTGAAACATTTAGAGAGGATTATCCGGCCGCGCCAGCGTCCGCCACATGTGCGCGCTCGGGCTGTTGTCGTAGCCGAGCCCTTCTTTCGGCTGCTTGAAGTGGCGGCCGATGATGTCCGTGAACGGCTCGATCGACACCTTGGCGTTCGGATCGAACGCGTACAGATCGTTGACCGTCACCAGCCGTGGCTCCATGTACCACTTGTGGTTCTTCAACATCTTGTACGTGTCCTGGATGTACTGCGGCGGCGTGTAGTCGTGCCCGAAGATCCGGTAGTACTGGTCCGGGTACTCGTAGCCCGCGTCCTCGTCGGGGAAGAAGCGCAGCGTCTGGTGGTAGCGGATGGCGAACGCGCTCTTCTCCGGGATGTACGGCTCGAACAACTGGGCGCCCCACCAGCCGTGATCCGGCTTGATGAGCGACAGCACGCAGTCGTGCAGCAGGCATGCCAGCGTGATCTCTTCGGACATGCCGGTCTTCATCGCCCGCGTCGCGCTCTGCAGGACGTGGTTGGACGGCCCAAAGCGCAGCTCGAAGAAGTCTTTCAGCGTCGGCTTGTCCGGCATCGGCGGCAGCTTCTTGACGTTGCCTCCGCGGCCCCCGGTAAAGATGCCGCCCGCGCCCCGGCGCACGTTGCGCGTCTCGATCTGCGCCTCGATCTCGGCGACGGTCGGGAATTTTTCCGGCTGGCCGCTCTGGCCCGCCGCCACCTGCTGATCGAGCTGCTCTTCCATGTAGTGCTCGAGGGCTTCGGCCTTCGCCTCGTGATCCATCAACGAGACGGCCGCCGCGCCTCCAAGACTCGCAAGAAATACTCTGCGATCGATTTCCATTCGTCCCTCCTGTAGAGGACAGCGACGATTCTGCGCCGATCGCGCGCCGGTTTCAACCAAAACATCGGCGGGATTGGGACGCGCGGCTAAATGTAATCAATTGTAACGTGCCTGAGCACTTGTAGAATACGCGCACCCTCCCGACACTGTGACGGCTTTCAACGCGCACTCAACGCGCTTCCGCATCGAGCGTCCACTGGGCGCCGGGGGGTTCGGCGTCGTTTACGAGGCGACCGATCTGCTGCGCAACAACCGCGTCGCACTCAAGGTGATCCGCACCGCCACACCGGAATCGCTCTATCGGTCCGAAACCCCGCTCGGCTCGCGGCCATGCTCGTGCCAGCGGTTCGGCCCGACGTCTAGACACAACTTTGGGACGCCTCGGTCCGTCTAAGCCAAATACATTGATTATCTAGGTATGGACCCACGACCCAGCCCGTCACCTGAACTGCTCCACGGGACGCTCGACGCCCTGATCCTCAAGACCCTCGCGGCGGGCCGCTGCCACGGCTACGGCATCGCGCGCGCGATCGAACAAGCGACCGAATCGGTGGTCGACGTCGAGGAAGGATCGCTCTACCCCGCGTTGTACCGGATGGAGCGCAAGGGCTGGATCGAAGCGGAATGGGGCACGTCGGAACTGGGCCGCCGCGCAAAGTTCTATCGACTGACACCGCGCGGCCGGCGGCGCCTCGCCGCTCAGACAGCAGAGTGGTCGCGGTTTGCCGCGGCCGTGTCTCGCGTACTGCTGACGACATGACGTTCTTCAACCGCCTCGGCTGGCGTCCGCGCGTCACCGAGGAAGTCGACGAAGAGCTCGCGTTCCACATGGAGATGCGGGCGCGCGATCTCATCGCGAGCGGCATGGATCCCGCCGCGGCGCGGCAGGAAGCGGCGCGGCGATTTGGCGATCTCGCGCGCATGCGGAGCACACTGCGCGCCCTCGGTCACGGAAGAGACGTCCAGATGAAACGAACACAGTATCTCGGCGAGATTCGGCAGGACATCCTGTTCACGTGGCGTCAGCTGCTGAAGAGCCCCGGCTTCACGGCGGTCGCCGTCCTTACGCTGGCGCTCGGCATCGGCGGCACGACGGCGATTTTCAGCGCCGTGTACGCCGTGGTGCTGCGGCCGCTGCCGCTTCGCGAGCCTTCGCGGCTGATGCTCGTCGGCGAGATTTACGATGGCCAGCCACAGGTCATGTCCGTAGGCAACTACGTCGACACCGATGCCGCTGTCACGGGATTCGAGAACGGACTGTCGGCCCTCAATTACGCCAACTACAACCTCTCCGACGGCGCCACGCCGGAACGCGTCGTCGGCGCGCGCGTCACGGCGAATTACTTCGACGTGGTGGGGGTGCGTCCGATGCTGGGGCGGACGTTCACGGCCGAGGAAGATCGACCCGGCAGCGATCGCGTGGCCGTGTTGAGTCATCGGCTGTGGGCCCGGCGGTTTGGCGCGAGCGCCGACGCGGTCGGCCGCGCAGTTCGCATGAACGGCGCAACCTACACAGTCGTCGGGATCATGCCCGCCTCCTTCGACCTCACGACGGACAGCGAGGAGCTGTGGACGCCGATCGCGTTCACCCCCGCGCAGCGGGCGATGCACGACGAGCATTACCTCACGATCAACGGACGGCTGACGGCCGGCCGGACGATCCAGCAGGTGCAGGCGGAGCTCGACGCGGTGGCCGCCCGCCTCCGCCACGATTTTCCAAAGGACAACGAAACCGTCAGCTTCGGCATGGTGCCGTTCGTCGATCGGTTCGTCGGCGATTTCCGCCAGCGACTCCTGATCCTGTTCGCGGCCGTGGGACTCGTTCTGCTCATTGCCTGCGGCAACGTGGCGAACCTGCTGCTCGCGCGCGGCGCCGCTCGCGCGCGCGAGATCGCGGTTCGGGCCGCGCTCGGCGCCGGACGCTGGCGCATCGCGCGTCAACTGCTCACCGAGAGCGCGATCCTCGCGATCGTGGCGGCCCTCGCCGGACTCGCCCTCGCGCAATGGGGGATCGCGGCGGTGGTCGCGTGGAGCCCGGCCGACGTGCCGCGGCTCGAACAGGCGCGCATCGATCCGCTGGCCGTGGCCTTCGCGATTGCCATCGCGCTCGCGAGCAGCGTGATCTTCGGCGCGGCGCCCGCGTTGCGTGCTTCACGCCCCGACGTCCAGCAGCGCCTCCGCGAGGGCGGCCGCGGCTCGACCGGCGGGCTCCGCGATCGCGCGCGCGCAGGGCTGATCGTCGCGGAAGTGGCGCTCTCGGTCCTGCTGCTCGTCGGCGCCGGCCTCCTCATTCGCAGCGCGATCGCGTTGCAGCGCACCGATTCAGGGTTCAATCCCCACGGCGTCCTCAGCGCGCGCATGACGCTGCCGACCACCACGTACACGGAACCTGCTCGTATCGTCGACACACTCAACCGCATCGTCGAGGCCGCCGCCGCGGTTCCCGGTGGGTCTTCGTCAGCGGTCACGTCGTACGCGGCGCTGGGCAGCGGCGGGGGCACCAACGGATTGCTGCCGGAAGGCAAAGAGCCCGGATACAAGAACCTGATTCCGAGCACGATGCGCGTCACGACGCCGGGATTCTTCGACACGATGGGTGTGCGGATCGTGAAGGGACGGAATTTCACCGACGGCGATCGCGCCGGAGGCCAGTTGGTGACCATCGTGAGCGAACGGCTCGCGGCGCTCGCGTTTCCGGGCCAGGATCCGATCGGCAAACGATTCACGTGCTGCACACCCGGACCCGACGCGATGAAGCTCATCGTCGGCGTGGCCGGCGACATCCGATCGCGCGGCCCCGCGATCGATCCGCGGCCCGAGTTCTATCTGCCGCTCGCGCAGGCGCCCGACGTGGTGTGGAACTGGTACCGGACGGTCTACGTCATCGTCCGCACGCCCGGGGACCCGACGGCCGTGATCAAGCCGCTCAACGCGGCGGTGGCGCGCATCGATCCTGATCTTCCGCTGTTCGACGTGCGGACGATGGAGCAGCGCCTGGCAGGGTCGCTCGCGACGGCGCGGTTCAACACGCTGCTGCTGACGATTCTCGGCGGCATGGGCCTGGTGCTGGCGGCGTCCGGCATCTACGGCGTCATCGCCTACTTCGTCAGCCAGCGCACGCAGGAGATCGGCGTTCGCATGGCGCTCGGCGCGACGCGCAGCGCCGTCGTGCGGCTCGTACTCGCACAGGCCATGCGCCCTGTAGTTGTCGGCACAGCCATCGGTCTCGCCTCATCGCTCGCGGCGAGCCGCGTATTGTCGGGCCAGCTCTTCGGCGTCGAGCGATTCGACCCCTTGACGATCGCCGCGGTTGCCGCCACACTCGTCGGCGTGGCGCTCGTGGCGAGCGCTGTGCCGGCACGGCGCGCGGCGGACGTCGATCCCGCGCGCGCGTTGCAGGCCGAGTGATAAAACCGTGCCACATGGGGTCTGATCCCGGATCAGACCCCGCAGTTTTTGCCACGGTTGATAAGGGAGCGAGCGCAATGATTGCATTTCTCGTGGCGGGCGCGCTGACAATTACCAGTCCCGCGTTCACCAACGACAGCAACATCCCCTCGAAGTTCACGTGCGATGCGGGCATGCAGAACCCGTCGCCGGCGCTCGAATGGAAGGATGCGCCCGCGGGCACGAAGTCGTTCGCGTTGATCATGCACGACCCGGATGCACCGCTCGCAGGCGGCTTCACGCATTGGGTGCTCTTCGACATCCCGCCGACGACGTCGTCTCTTCCTGAAGGATTTCAAGCGGGATCGGTCGGCGTATCCGGCAACAGCGGTTTCCGCCGCGCCGGTTACGGCGGACCGTGTCCACCGAGCGGCGTGCACCACTATCACTTCACGCTGTCGGCGCTCGACGTCGCGACGCTCGGTCTGCAGCCCGGCGCGACCAAAGCCGACGTCGAAAAGGCGATGCAGGGTCACGTGCTCGGGACGGCGGACCTCGTCGGCTTGTATCAGCGCCAACCGAAGTAAGGCATCAGGCGTCTAACGGGGCGAATGCGGCAGGAGCTGCGCTTCGCCCTGCGGATGCTGGGTAAGCAACCCGGCTTTGCCGCGATAGCCGTTCTCACGCTGGCGATCGGCATTGGCGCAACGGCGGCGGTCTTCAGTTTGATCGAAGGCGTCCTCCTGACGCCTCCTCCGTACAAGGATCCGCAGCAGCTCGTTCTCATCCAGTCCGTTCGCACCGACGGTCTGCCGGGCCTCCGGCGCTGGCCAGCGCAACAGTGGCTGGAATGGCGGCGTCAAACGCAGTCGTTCGACGCCATCGCCGCCTACGGCTGGAACTTCAATTTTCTCGTCTCGGAAGAAGGGAGCGAATCGCTCGAAGGCATGGTCGTGACGCGCGACTATTTCCGCGTGCTGGGCGTGCAGCCACTCGTTGGACGCACGTTCCTGGAGTCGGAAACCGTCTTTCCGTCGGCACCGGTCATCGTGATCGGATACGACTTCTGGCAGCGGAAGTACAACGGCGATCCGAATGTCGTCGGCAAGCCCTTGCGCATGAGCCGCCGCGAGACACCGCCGACCATCGTCGGAGTGATGCCTCCGGGCATTCGTTTTCTTCCATCGCCGGGGGCCGCGCAGGAACCGAACTACAACGTCAACGGCCACGTGGATTTCTGGCTACCGGCCGCGCCGAACCCACAACGGCTCAAGCAGTCGACATGGGATCTCGTCGGTCGTCTGAAGAGCGGCACCACACTCGATCGCGCACAGGCGGAGCTTGGCGTCCTGGCGGCGCAGCAGGTGCAGGCGGATCGCGATTTTGCCGGGATCGACCCGCGGTTGCAGCCGCTCCGGACCGAGATGAACGGCGACGGCCGCCGCATTCTTCTGCCACTGCTTGGAGCCGCGGCGCTGGTGCTGCTGATCGCGTGCGGAAATGCCGCCGCGCTGATGCTCGTGCGCGGGCTGCAGCGTCAGCCGGAATACGCCGTGCGCAACGCGCTGGGCGTGGGCCGCGCCGCGCTGTTCCGCCAGGTTGCCATGGAGAGCTTGCTGCTGGCGATTGGCGGCGGCCTGCTCGGCATCGGTCTCGCGTTCGCCATCGTCAGGCTCTTCAAAACCATTGCCGGACACGCCATCCCGCGTCTGGACGCGGTGTCCACCGGATGGCCGGTGCTCGCATTCGGTCTCGGCGGCGCGATCGCGGCTGCGCTGCTGGCGGGTCTGGTGCCTGCCGTGCGCGCGTCCCGTCTCGATCCCGTGGACCTGCTCAAGAGCGCCGGGCCGAAAACGAGCGCCGGACGGGTCGAGCGCCGGCTGCTGCGCGGCGTGACGATCGCGCAAACGGCGCTGACCCTGGCGCTGCTGGTCGGCGCGGGCCTGCTCATTCGCACGATGATGAACGTGTCGAAGGTCGCTTCGGGGTACAGCGTCGACCATGTTCTCTCGATGACCGTCACCGCCGTCCAAGGCGAATGGATCGGCTTCCACACGCGTGCGCTGGAGCGCGTCGCGGCGCTGCCCGGCGTGCAGCACGCGGCGTTCGCCTGGGGCGTGCCGTTGACCGGCAACAACTGGCCCGGCCTCGTCGAGCTCGAGGGACAACCGCCGGCGGCGAAAGCGGCCGACAGGCTCGCGCTGCCGCTGCGTTCGGTCACGCAAGGGTATTTTCCGCTGCTCGGAATGAACATCGTCGAAGGCCGCGATTTCCGCTCGACGGACGGCCGCGATGCGCCGGCGGTGGCGATCGTCAATCAATCGCTGGCCGAGCGGTACTTCGCTGGAACGACGGCGATCGGCAAGAAGGTCTGGCTGAACGGCCGGGAGAGAGCGGCATCGGAGATCATCGGCATCGTGTCGAACGGGCGAACGAACGACCTCACGCGCGCCGCGGAACCGGAAATCTACATGTGCCTGTGGCAGGCGTCGGCGTTCTCCAAAGACTTGATTCTCCGGTCGACCGCGGACCCGCGGTCGACCGCGGCTGCGGTGCAGCGCGAGCTGCGCGCGGTCGATCCGTCGGTTGCCGTCGAGAACGTGAAAACGCTGGAGCAGATTCGAAACGACTCGCTGGCGTCGCGCACCTTCGCCACGCAGCTGCTGGTGGGATTCGCCGCCATCGGAACCGTGCTGACGCTGGTTGGGATTTACGGTGTGCTGTCGCTGTCGGTGGCGGCACGCAGGCGGGAGATCGCCATCCGCACCGCCGTCGGGGCGCAGCGCGCCGACATCCGGCGGCTCGTCTTGTCCGACGGAGTTCGGCTGATTGCCGCCGGCGTCGTCACCGGCCTCGTGGCGGCGTTCGTGCTCTCGCGCGCGCTGCGATCGTTTCTGTTCGAGGTCGAGCCGACCGATCCCCTCATGTTGACGGCGGCCGGCTCTCTCTTCGCCACAATCGGACTGCTCGCCTGCTGGATGCCGACCCGCCGAGCGACGGAAGTTTCAGCGCTCGAGGCGCTGCGCGCGGATTAGCACTGACGCGGCCGAGCTCAGCCTTCGGCGAGGAGTTTCAGCACGCGTGCTTCGTGCGGCGTCAGATCGTACGGCGCGCGCCCGGGCGGCCGGACATCGCGGAACAGCTCGATCACTCGCCGCGCCACGGAGGGCGACATGGGTGAGCCGCCGTCGGCCACTTCGCGCACCGGGCACCGTCGAAGCGGGCGAGGCCATCGCGCGTCGCGAACCAGAGTAAGCCGCGCGAATCGGCGCGGATGCGCAGCACGGAGGTGCTGGGCAACCCCTCGAGAGTCCCGTAGGCGCGCATCGGCAGGCGCTCGGCGCGCGCGGGAGCCGCGACCAGCATGGCGGAGACCAAGAACGCGGCCCGACGCACAGCCGGATCCTACACCTCGGAAAAGAATCGCTAACTCGACGTTCGTGGTTCGACGTTCGCTTAGGACCTTACTTGATTTCGACCACGATCAGCTCGATCGTCTTGTCCGTGTCGTTGACGTCCTTGTGCGTCTCGCCCGCGGCCATCGGCTCGAACCAGTACGATTTGCCGCTCTCGTACTTCGTCACCGTCACCTTGCCATCGGGCGCGACCGTCTTCAGGTCTCCGCCGACGATGGCGATCACCGATCGATAGCGATCGTGACGATGAAAGGTCGATTCGGTGTGCGGCGGAATGATGCTCTTCCAGCTCGTCGCGCGCTCGTTGTCGAATTGCGGCACACGTTGCATCTCGGCGCGCGCCTGTTCGGTGTAGGTCCGGCTGAAGCCGGACACTACGTACGAACCGGACACGACGTACGAAATCGTGCACAGAAGGCCGACCGCACCCAGCCTGCCCAGCCTGCCCTTCCTGCCCATCATCGGACCCTCTCCTCGAGACCCAACAGCCGCGCGGCGTTGCGCCAGCGAATCCCCTCGCGCTCCTCGTCGGATACCGGCAGCGTGTCGATCGCCTCGAGCATCGACGGAATACTGCCGATCTGATGCGGATAGTCGCTGCCGGCGAGAACGTGATCCGCGCCGGCGAACTCGATCGCCAGCTTCAACGCGCCCTGATTGAAGTTGACGGTGTCGTAGTAGAACTCGCGCAGATAGGTGCTCGGAGGTCGATCGATGTGCGCGCGGCAATCGCGAAACGCGTGGAACCCGCGATCGAGGCGCTCGGCCAGATACGGAATCGCGCCGCCGAGATGGCAGAGCGCCCAGCGGATGTGCGGGAACCGCTCCGGCACGCCGCTGAAGACGAGCGACGCGGCGGCCAGCGTCGTGTCGAACAGGAAGCCGACGAGCGGCATCAGCCAGTATTCCCGCATCATGTCCACGTTCACCGGATGCGCTGGATGGATGTAGAGCACGGCGCCGGCGTCGTTCGCGGCCTCGTAGATCGGCCAGAACCGCTCGTCGCTGAGCGCGACGCCGTTGACGTTGCTGAACAGCATCGCGCCACGCAGTCCCAGTTCGCCGGTGGCGCGGCGGAATTCCTTCAGCGACGCCGCCGGATCGTTCAGCGGCAGCGTGGCCAGCGCCGTGAAACGATGCCCGCGCGTCTCGACGGCTTCCTTGAATTCATCGTTGACCATCGATGCCAGTCGCGCCGCAACGGCCGGTGTCTCGACGTGCGTGCCCGGCGTCGTCAGCGTCACCACCTGCATGCTCACGCCGTGCGACTCGAGCACCTCTTGCCGGTATGCCAGATCGCGATGCCCGCGGACGGCCACGTTGTAATCACCCGGATAGTGCAGGTTCGGATTGCCGTCGCTATCGATGGTCACCTTGACGCTGCTCTCGCCCGACTGCAGCGCCCGCATGTAGTTCGGAGGGTAGTAGTGATTGTGGAAGTCGATCACCTTAGACAACCTCCGTCCCTCCTCCAACCTCCGTCCCCGTTCCCTCCGTCCGCGAGGGACGGAGGTTGGGGGAGGGACGGAGGTTGTTCCACAAGAAGTAGACCGGCAGCCCCGCCACGACGAGGCCGAGGCCCCAGAGGCTGCTCCGCAATTCCGACACGATTTGATTGATCACGATGGCCAGACAGATGGCTGCGAACAGAATCGGCGTGTACGGGAAGCCCCACGCGCGAAATACGGGCCGCCTCGTCACGCCGTAGCTCGCCCGATCGGCCCGCGAGCGAAGGCTGATGGTGCCCAACGCGAGCGCGCCAAAAAAGATCCATTCCGTGTAGATGACGCGCGACACGATGGTGCCGTACGTGCCGGTCAGCACCAGCGCCGACGACCAGACCGCCTGCGCGGCAATCGCAAGGTACGGTGTGCGGAACGTGGGGTGCAGCGCGCCCATCCATTTGAACAGGAGGCCGTCTTCCGCCATCGCGTAGTACACGCGCGGTCCGGCGAGAATGATGCCGCTCATCGCGCCGAGGGACGAGACGATCACGAGGACTGAAATCGCGGACGCCGCGCCGCTGCCCGCGACGGTGGCCGTTGCGTCGAACGCGATGTGTGTCGAGCCAAGCACGCGGTCGATCGGCAGCACGAGCAGGTACGCGGCATTCAACGCCAGGTAGATGACGACGACCACCGCCGTGCCGATCATGAGGGCGCGAGGAATCGTCCGCTCGGGATCCCGCGTTTCGTCGGCGGCGTAGGTGACCATGTGCCAGCCGCCGAACGCGAAGAGACCTGCGACCAGCGCCCGCAGAAAGCCGCGCGGCTCAATTGCGCCGGCGGAGGCAGGCATCTGCAGCGATCCGAGGCCGAGCAGCACGACCAGCAGCACCCCAATCGCCGCGATTTTGGTGATCGTCAGGCCGGTCTGCACCGCGCTGCCTGGCCGCACGCCGGCGTAGTTGATCACCGAGAGCCCGACGATCCCAACGACGGCGGTGAGCCGGATGCCGAGATCGCCCAGCGGCACGATCGTCGCCACGTAGCGCGCGAACACCATCGCGATCGCCGCGATGATCCCGGAGTGCATGCTCCAGAACATCGCCCAGCCCCACAGAAACCCCGCCGCCGGCGAAAACATCTCGCGCAGGAAGACGTAGACGCCGCCAGTGCGAGGCAGCACCGACGTCAGTTCGGCGCAAATGCTGGCGCCAAACCAGGTGAGCGCGCCCGCGACGATCCACACGAGCAACATGCCGCCAAACGTCGGCACCGCACGGCTCACTTCCGACGGCTGGACGAAGATCGACGAGCCGACAATGGTCCCGACGACCATCGCGGTCGCTTGGGTGAGGCCGATGGAGCGGGTCAGGGACTGTGGCATTTCAGAGTTCAGATTTCAGAGTTCAGATTGATTGTTCGATTTCGCAATGACCAATCTGAAATCAATCTGAACTCTGGACTCTGAAGTCTGAAATCCTATCACCGCACCGGCGGTGGCTGGCCGGTCATCTGCTGGTAGACTGCTTGAATCGTCGCGAACGTGTCAGCCTCGGAGGCGCGCTTGTCCTCGCGATAGCGTTTCACGCGCGCGAAGCGCAGCGCGAGGCCGCCCGGATACTGCGAGCTCACCTGAATCTCGTTGAACGCGATCTCGGCGACGACTTCGGGGCGCACGAACACCGTCCACTGATCACGGCCGATCTCGAGCTCCAGGAACTTCTTCGTCTGCCACGCCAGCATCGCGTCGGTCAGGCCTTTGAACGTCTTGCCGAGCATGACGAATCCGCCGCGCTCGGCGTCGCGCGCGCCGAGGTGCAGGTTCGAGAGCGTGCCCTGGCGGCGGCCGCTCCCCCACTCCACGGCGAGAATCACG
The DNA here is from genome assembly GCA_963770995.1 of uncultured Acidobacteriota bacterium. Taxonomy (GTDB): domain Bacteria; phylum Acidobacteriota; class Vicinamibacteria; order Vicinamibacterales; family CAVVIG01; genus CAVSWN01. The sequence continues at coordinate 334,304 of CAVYRS010000003.1, forward strand.
AGGTCCAGCGTCCGCGCCTGCTTGACCTTCAACCACGCGCCGCCGCGCCGGCCGGCGGCGTACAGTCCGTCCACGGCCTTGGCCATCACGCCTTCATGACCGGTCGCGAGCGCCTGGGCCGCGAAGGCTGCGGCCTCGTCTGCGTTCGCCGTCACGATTCGTGGCACGACGTTCGCCGATCTCGCACGCTCCGACAGCACTTCGACACGACGGCTCAGCGGCTCATCGATCAGCGGGTCGCCGTCGACGTGCAGCGCGTCGAAGAACATCGGCGTGATCGGCAGTTCAGCCCGCAGCGCATCATCGTCCAGCTTGCGACCGAAGCGGCGCATCGTGTCCTGGAACGGCCGCGGCGTGCCGTCCGGTCGCAAGGCGATGGCTTCGCCATCGAGGACGATCTCCCGAGCCGGCATCGCGCGCGCGACGGTCACGACTTCCGGCACGGCGATGGTCACGTCGCGCAGCGTCCTCGAGTACACGCGGACCTCGTCGTCGATCTTGTGGACCTGGATGCGCGCGCCATCGAGCTTGTACTCGAACGAGGCATCGCCGAATGTCTCCAGCGCCTCGCCGACGCCGGTCGCGGACTCGGCGAGCATCGGCTGAATCGGTTGAAACGGCCGCAGCAGAAATTGCGAGAGATCCGCGTCCCGATCGACGAGAGCCGCCTGGGCGACGGGCGCAAGATCGCCCGCGAGCATGCTCGCCCGCCGAATGCGGGCACCCGGGACGCCCGCCGCCCGCGCGACGGCTTCGACCAGCACGCCCTCGAGCGCGCCCTGCCGCAGTTCGCCGAACAGCAGGCGCACGAGAAAATCCTGCTCGTCACGTGTGGCCCGCCCGAACAGCTCTCGCAGGATCCGGCCGCGCGCGCCGGTGGACCCGGCGCCCGACGCGCCGGCGAGGCGATCGAAGGCCGTGTCGATGTCCAGAATTCCGAGCGTGGGCGTTTCCGCCGGCGGCACATCGCGCATGGCCGACAACAGCGCGCGACCGATCCCCAACCGGCCCTGCCGGGCCTCCCCACTCAGGAACGGGATGACCACCGGCAGTTCCTCAGGCGACAGCCGCCGCAACAGGTCCGCGAGCCGGCTGATTTTTTCGAGGCGTCCCGACGCCGCGCCGACATCCCGGGAGACGGCCACGAGCTCGGACAATTGCATCAGTTGCAAGCGTACTAAATCCGGAGGACAATCCAACCCGGAGCAGGAGCCGTAATTAGCGGACGGAGGGTGAGTCATGGGTGAAGCTGAGAACACCAAGGTAGTGCAGGAAGCATACGCGGCGTTCGGCCGCGGCGACGTGCAGACGATTCTCGACAGGCTCGATGACAACGTCGTGTGGACGGCGGTTTACGGCTCCGGCCCGCATGTGCCGTATGGCGGCGAGCGGCGCGGCAAAGCCGTGATCGGTCAATTCTTCAAGCAGGTCGCGGAGAACGTGAACTTCTCGCGATTCGAGCCGCAGGAATTCATCGCCTCGGGCGACAAGGTCGTGACACTCGGCCACTACACGGCTACGACGCCGATCGGCAAGAGCTTCGATCTCGACTTTGCGATGGTCTTCACGTTGCGAGACGGAAAGGTGGTTCGCTTTCAGGAATTCACGGACGTGGCCGCCATCAACGCCGCATACACCGCGTGAATCGACTGGCGACCTGACGGCTACGCGCGGCGGGATGTCGAAGGAGATCCTGGCCGGTCTCCTTCGATCAGCCGCGCCAGGTCGTCTCGCCAGTGCGAGAGCTGCCAGTCGATCTGCGCGTGCTCGTGGACGGTGGCTTCGACGCGGCGATCGCCCTGCGGAAACCAGCGGCAGAACTCGTCGACGACCGATTCCGCATCCTCGCCGATCGCGTACGCGTACTCGCGCACGTAGCCGCGCGCATAGATGCCCGTTGGCCAGCGGGACAGATCGTTCCGCTCCAGTCCTTCCCACAACGCCACACTCACCTTGGTCGAATGCGCGAGGGCCTCGAGCGACACACCGCGCTGCAGGCGAAGTCGCCGGAGGTTCGGGCCGAAGGAATCGCGCGGGCTCATGCCCTAGGCCCGGGGCAAGATCTCAACCGCCGGAAGACCCCCTATTTTTACAGGCTTTCCCGCAGGTGCCGGTCCGGACACGGGCGAATTTTGTAATCGACTTACAGTTTCGGGGTTCGCTGGGCTCAGTCGAACTCGCGTTTCGGGGGCGTCTGCTCCGCGCCGACACGGCCAGCCACGATGTCGGCGCGCGAGTAGTTCTCGCTCTTCATGTTCGCGCCCGCCAGCCGGCGCAGCATCGCGAGCTGGCCGACATGGGCCAGCGAATCGGCGACCGCGCCCTGAAACAGCCGCTCGGGCGTCACCGCCAGCGCCGCATCCGACTCGAGATACTCATCGAATCGCTGCAGCGTCGCGAAGAACCGCTCGACCTCGCGGTCCCATTCGAGCGGCGTCGAATCCGTCCACGCTTCGGCACCCTTGGCCTGCGACAGCGCCCAATCGTACAGATCGCCGAGTGCGCCAGGATCTTCGCCGGCGTCCGCGCCGATCCGTCCGGGCTATAGGCCGCGAAATTCGCGGGTGCCCCCCGCACAGCCTTGCCGCCGCGATAGGCGACGGTGGCGACCGTGTGTCTCAGGAGCGCGCGTTTGTCATCCATGTGATGTCTCCGTACATGGCACGCAGAACTCGCAGAACCCGCTGAGCGGGCTTTGCTCTGCGTGTTCCGCGTTGTTCTGCGTTGATCGTCATTCCGATTGCAACGAGGCCGGTGTTTCGATGATCAGACTGCAACACGTGACGGCGCCCTCTGCTTTCGCAAGCTCGCTCGCATCAACCAACTCCAGGCGCAGTCCTCGCGCCGCCAGCCGCTCGGCCGTCCGTGGAAACGCGGTCGGAAAGATGACGCGATCGCCGACACGCAACGCGTTGGCAGCCATCGCCTCGCTCGGATCGACGTCGACGAGCTCGAAGTCTGCGAACGCACGTGTGTCGACCCACTCTGAATTTACCAGCAGCAGACTGTCGCCGAGCGCGGTCACCGCGGACTTCAGGTGCAGGCAGCCGCGCACCTCGACATCGCAGAAAGTGTATCCGAACGGCGTGAGGGTCTGTCGCATCTGCGCGATCGCATCCGGGATCGTGCGCGTCGAGTGGCCCACGAACACGCGGCGGCCGACGACGAGCACGTCGCCGCCATCGATGGTTCCTGGCGGCTGAATCACCTTGACCGATCGGTGACGGCCGACCGCCTCGGCGACGGCCGGAATCTCCACGCGGCGCGATAGCGCACCTGGCCGCGTCACGATCGCCACCTCGTCGAACACGATCGCGATGTCCTCGATGAAGACCGAATCGGGCATCTCGTCCGATGCGGGGAGCCGCTCGACCGTGCAGCCGGCGTGACGGAGCGCCTCCTCGTACGCGGCGTGCTGCGCCCGGGCGCGATCGACGTCGATCGGCTCACGCTCGAGGTGGGTCAGCTCGCAGGCAGCCAACGCGGAACTCACGTCGCGCGTCAAAGCTATCGCCACAGGAGGATCATGATAGCGGTCATTTCAGATTTCAGACTTCAGAGTTCAGAGTGATTTTCGGAATGACAAATTCCCACAATCACTCTGAACTCTGAAATGTGGAGTTCGCTATGCACGATATCGTCTTGCGATTCGTTCGCTGCGCGCGACGCCGGTGAGATTCGCATCGCGCTCGGCGCCGCGCCGTCGGCGTGATTCGCCTCGTGCTCACCTGCCTACTGCGCAAGCCGCATCGATCCCACGTCAAGCGACTCGCCTTCACGCTCGCGGGACTCGCTGCGCCAGCCAGCGGGCGACCCGAATCGACCCCATCAACGCCCTCAGGCACGAGTAGAACTGAGCCGTACTTGACTTCGCATGAGCAAAACAAGTATTTTGATTACTCAAATACATGCGCACGAAGCTCCGGCGCTGGCTCGTGATCAACGTCCTCGTCGGCGGTGGCGTGATGGCGCTTTCCGGTCAGTGGACATCGCCGCTGATGTGGACATTCGTGGTTGGAATGGCCGCGCTCACGTTCTATGCGTTGACGGCCACCGAATCGGATCTGGCGGATGAACGCTTTCGTCCGCCAAACCCCGGAGAGGATCGTCGGTGGCTTCTCTGGGTCCGCCTCAGCGCGCTGGCCGCAGTTGTCGTGGCGCCCCTCGACGGGGGCCGGTTCCACTGGTCGACGCCGCTCCCGGATCCAATCCGGTTCGCCGCCATTCTGGGCACGCTCGCGGCGTTCGGCTTGTGTTTCCACGCGATGGTGGTCAACCGATTTTTCTCCGCGGTCATTCGCATTCAGTCCGATCGCGGCCATCGCGTCGTCGACGGCGGGCCGTACGCGGTCATCCGCCACCCCGGCTACCTCGGCATGATCACGGGCGTCCCGCTGATGGCGATCGGGCTTGGCTCGTGGTGGGGATTCCTGTTCGCGAGCATCTACAGCCTGCTCATCCTGCGGCGCGTGGCGTTTGAAGATCGGTTCTTGAGAGCGAACCTGCCTGGATATCCCGAATACGCGACCCGCGTGACAGCCCGATTGCTTCCGGGTGTCTGGTAGAAAAGCCGACCACACCTCAAATTTGATCGGCCACGAAATCAGGAAAGCCCGAAGAAGAAATCGATTAGGGTTTCGTGTTTTCGTGTTTTCGTGGCGGATCCCGCTGGTGACTACTAGAATGCCGCGATGGCACGCAGCTTCATCACACGCGCGGTTTCAGTAGTCGTCCTCGCCACGTCGCTGTCAGCTCAGTCCGGCGGTAAGACGCATCGGCTCGAAGCGACGCCCAACACCGTCGCCTACGGCTACTACTGGTCCGAAGCGAAGCCGGTACTGCGGATCGCGTCGGGCGACATCATCGACGTCGACACGCTCCTCACCAACTCTCCCACCGGGCTGTCGCGCGCCGGCGTGGCCGACGACAGGATTCAGGCGTCGCTGAAAGCGATCGTCGCCGAGGTCACCGGGGATCGGCGCGGGCCGGGCGGCCACATCCTGACCGGGCCCGTGTACGTCGAAGGCGCGGCCCCGGGCGACGCGCTGCAGGTGGACATCCTGTCGATCGATCTCGCGATCGACTACGGCTACAACGGGTGCAGCGGCTTTCTGCGCGAGAACTGCGCGCCGAACGTCCCGATTCGGATCATCCCGCTCGATCGAAAAACGATGACCGGCGCGTTCGCACCCGGCATCGTCATTCCGCTGCGGCCGTTTTTCGGCAGCATGGGCGTTGCGCCGGCGCCGGCCGTCGGCCGAGTCAGCAGCACACCGCCGGGCACGCACGCGGGCAATCTCGACAACAAGGATCTCGTCGCGGGAACCACGCTTTACATCCCGGTCTTCGTCCCCGGCGCGCTGTTCGAGGTGGGCGACGGGCACGCTGCACAGGGCGATGGCGAAGTCGATCAAACCGCGATCGAAACCTCACTGCGCGGCCGGCTCCGGCTCACAGTCCGCAAAGGCATGACGCTCCCCTGGCCGCGCGCCGAGACGCCGACGCACTACATGAGCATGGCCGCGGACCGGGACCTGACCGTCGCAACCAAGACCGCGATCCAGGAAATGATCGACTTCCTGGCGGCAACGAAGGGCCTCACCAAACACGAGGCGTATCAGCTGACGAGCGTCGCCGGCGACGTGGCCATGACGCAGCTGGTCGACCAGACGCTCGGCGTGCACGTCAAGATGCCGAAGAGCATTTTCAAGAAGTGATCTCTCAACGGTTTTGACTTGGCATTTCCTTTGAACTCGCCTCAGCGGGGGTGTTCATGCGATTCATTCTCCGCCTCATGCTGCTGGTCGTGGTCGTCGCTGCGGTGGGTTTCCTCTTCCTCGGCTACTGGGCAGGACGCGGCGGCTCGACGGTTCAGGCTCCGATCGGAACGGGCGGCACGGTCAACACAGAGCGTGCGCGTGAGCGTGCGGCAGAGCTTGGCGAGAAAGCGGCGGACGCGGCGGCGAAGGTTCAAGAGGGTGTAACGGAAGCGTCAATCACTGCGAAGATCAAGGCGAAGATGGCGTTGGACGATTCGGTCAAAGCCCGAAGTATCAATGTGACAACATCCGGATCCGTTGTGACCGTGAGCGGTACGGTGCAGTCGGTTCCCGAACACGACCGCGCCATCGCGCTCGCCCGCGAGACGGTCGGTGTCTCGCAGGTCGTCGATCGCCTGCGGGTGAACCGCTAGCGGGATCTGCGACATACTTCTGGGCGTCGTAGAACCCAGGGCCGGTTCTCACTCTTTGTGTCGTAGGAACATCCTCGTCTTGCCACATTACGGGCAATTCGACGCAAGCGGGCGCTTGCATCCAAGTGAGAACGGCCCCAGGAGGATTCATGACCACGGCTTCCGTTTCCGATCTGGCCGCACGCTTCAGCGGCCGCCTGCTGCAACCAGCCGACGCGGGCTACGACGATGCCCGTCGTGTGCATAACGGATTGATCGACAAGCGACCGTCGCTCATCGCCCAGCCCCGCAACAGCGCCGACATCGCTGACGCCGTCAAGCTCGCGCACGACAGCGGATTCGAAGTGGCCGTCAAAGGCGGCGGCCACAACGTCGCCGGCCGCGGCACGATCGACAACGGCCTGCTGATCGATCTCTCGCTCATGAAAGGCATTCATGTCGACGCCAGGAACCGCACGGCGCGGGTTCAGGGCGGCGCGACATGGAAGGAGTACAACCGCGAAACCCAGCTCCACGGTCTCGCCAGCACCGGCGGCGTGATCTCGTCGACGGGTATCGCCGGACTCACACTGGGCGGCGGGCTCGGATGGCTGATGCCGAAATACGGGATGGCCGTGGACAACCTGCGCAGCGTCGAGCTCGTCACGGCTGACGGCCGCGTGCTCACCGCCAGCATGGACGAGAACCCGGATCTGTTCTGGGCGCTCCGCGGCGGCGGCGGCAACTTCGGCGTCGCATCGTCACTCGAGTTCAACGTGCATCCGGTCGGACCGATCATCACCGGCGGCCTCGTCGCGCATCCGTTTCCGTCGGCGCGGGATGTCCTGCGGTTCTTCCGCGACACCGCGGCGTCGATCTCCGACGAGGTGATGCTCGTGACGGGTCTCATTCACGCCCCGGACGGCGCGACCAAGCTGAACGCGATCGCGGCGTGCCATTGCGGCACCGCCGCCGACGGCGAATCGGCACTCCGACCCATCAAGGGGTTCGGCACACCGGCAATGGACGTGATCGGGCCGATGCCGTACGAAGCGGTCAACCAGATGCTCGACGGGGCGTTTCCGAAAGGCGCGCTGAACTACTGGAAGGCCAGCTTCCTCTCCACCTGAGCGACGCCGCCATCGACACGATGATCGATTGCTACTCGCGCGTCCCCTCGCCGATGTCCGGTATTCTCCTCGAACATTTCCACGGCGCGGTCACACGCGTCCCGGTTGGCGATACGGCGTTTCCGCATCGCACCGCCGGCTACAACTTCGTGATCACCGGCGAGTGGCTGAATCCAGCCGACACGGATCGCAACATCAAGTGGGTGCGCGAGACGTACCGATGCCATGAAGCCGTTCATGACGCCGGCGCGCTACGTCAATTACCTTGCCGACGACGAGACGGGAGATCAGGTATCAGAGGCCTACGGGCCGAACTACGCCCGGCTGCGGCAGCTCAAGGCGAAGTACGACCCGAAGAACTTCTTCCACGTGAACCAGAACGTCAAGCCCGCTTGAGAAGACCGAGACCGCTCTCAAGAGTCGGATAGGTCAGCGTCGGCAGCAGTTCTTCGCGAAAACGCCGCGTGTCGCCCCAGTGCGGCACGCGGCCCAACCGCACGAAATCGCGAGTCAACGGCGAGGTCGTTCTCGCGACAAACGCAAACACCTCGCAGGCCGCGGCGCCGGAATAGATCGACCAGAACGGCATCCGGCGCGGCCGTGCACATCCCCACGCACCGCACGAGGTGTCGAGAAATTCCTGGAGTGTGATCGGCCGTTCGTCGCCGACGTGATAGATCCCGCGCGCGTCAGGTGCGTCGATGGCAGCCTCACAAGCGCGCGTGAAATCAACGCTCGAGATCAGTTGATACAGCGTCGGTTCCCTCCACACGCACAGCAGCCGGCGCTCGGCGAGCCAACGCGCCGCGTCCACCATCAGGATGCCGTTGCCGTAGACCGCGCCGCAGCGCAGCACGATCGGTGTGAAGCCGGTCCTGCCCTCCTCCGCCAGGAGCAATCGCTCCTCCTCGAGTCGCGTCTTCGCGTGGACCGAAATCGGGACGCGATCCAGGCGGCCCGTGGCCGGCTGCTCCACCGAGGTCGGACCTTCAACGTGCGGAAACGAGATGAGGATGACGCGCGACACGCGCGTCTCGCGCGCAGCCGCCAGCAGATTCGCGAACCACAGCGTGTTCGTCGTCGGCAGGAACCGCTCCGGACGCGGAGCGAACAGCACGCCCGCGAAGTGCACGATCGTGTTCACGCCCTCGACGGCCGGCGGAAGCGTTCGTGGATCCGCGAGGTCGGCGCGGATTGCCGAGACGTTTGGCGCCGCGATCAAGTCGTCCGCGACGGGCCGCCGGTGAAACATCAACCGGAGCATGTGACGGCTCGACAACAAATGCCGCGCAAGCAGGCTGCCCAGGTTGCCGGCGCCGCCAGTGACGAGAACGGTCGCCAATCTTGTCAATCTCCCGACGGAAAGTGTAGCCTTGGCCACTTATATGTACTCGCGGGATGAAATCAAAGCACTCACCGACAAAGTCCTGAACATGGCGAAGGCGGACGCCGTCGAGTTGTCATTCGATGGCGGCGAGCGAGCGGCCACGCGCTGGGCAAACTCCTCGATTACGGTCAACCTGGTTCAGTACGACCAGCAACTCACGCTGAACGTCCGACACGGTCAGAAACAAGGCACCTCGTCGACGCGCGAATTCGACGACGAGTCGCTGAAGGCGATGGTCGACGAGGCCAACGACGCCGCGCAGAAGGCGCGCGACAACCCGAATCTCACACCGCTCGTGAAGGGCCCGCAGGAGTACCTGCCCGTCAATGCAGTCGTTCCGGCCACGGCCGATTTCGGCCCGGGCGAACGTGCGGCGTGGGTGAAACAGTCGGTCGACATCTGCGAAAAGAAAAGCGTCCTGGGATCCGGCTACATTCCCAAGGCGTACCAGACGACGTGCCTGGCGAATTCGGAGGGGCTGTTCGCCTACTACCAGTACGCGGAGACCGGCTTCATCCTGACGTGCCGCATGGCGAACGGATCCGGATCGGGCTGGTCGGGACTCACCGGCGCGAAAGAACTCTCTCAGATCGACGTCGCCCAACTGACGGAGGTCGCCGCAAACAAGGCGGTGAAGAGCCAGCGGCCGCGCGCGATCGAGCCCGGCAAGTACACGACGATTCTCGAACCGCGCGCCGCCGCGCGGTTTCTCCAGACGATGATGGGCGCGTTCAACGCGGGCACGCCCGGCGGTGGCGGATTCTGGCGGAGGCGGCGGCGGAGGCGGCGGCTTCAACTTCGGCGGCCTGGGCCGGCCGTTCGTGAACGCCGACGGCACGCCGAAGACCGGCCAGAAGCTGTTCAGCGACAGCTTCACGCTCAAAAGCGACATCGGCAATCCGATTCTGCGGCAGACGTCGATCATGAACGACGGCGGCGCGGCGAAGCCGGTCACCTGGGTCGAGAAGGGCGTGTTGAAGAACGTCTTCTACGACGCCGCGTCCGCGCGGCGGCAGAGAGTGCCACCCTCGACAGCAACGCCGAACATGAGCCTCTCGCTCGAAGGCTCGAACCAGTCGCTCGAGGACATGATCAAGTCGACGCGCCGCGGTCTGCTGGTCACCTTCTTCTGGTACATCCGGCCGGTCGACACGCTCACGCTGCTGCAAACCGGGATGACGCGCGACGGGTTGTTCCTGATCCAGAACGGCGAGATCGCCGGGCCGGTGCAGAACTTCCGCTGGAACATGTCGCCGCTCGTCGGCTTCGCGAACATCTCGGCGATCGGAAAACCCGTGCCCATCCACACCGGCGAGTCCTACGACGGCCCCGGGACGGCGCTCGTGCCGCCGGTGCGGATCGAAGACTTCTACATGACTTCGGTATCACCGGCAGTTTGATCAGCCACGAAAACACGTGGACACGAAATGATCTTGAACCACGACTTTTTCGTGCTTTCGTGGTTTCGTGGCAGCTAGGAATCCTATGAGTCCTTCTCGTCGCGACTTTCTGAAGTACACCGGCGCTGCGAGCCTCGTGATCGCTTCGTCCGATCTCGTCGGCGAGCTGATCGCGCAGTCGCCGAAAGGCAATCCGCTCACCTCTTCGTTCAAGGGACTGGCCGATCTCGCGCTCGGTGAGGCCAAACGCGCCGGCTGCAGCTACGCGGACATTCGCTTCACCCGCAGCGTCAGCACACCGGTCAACGCAAACGGATCGAACGATCGCTCCGCCACGGAAGGCGGCGGCGGCGGTGGTGGGTTCGGTGGATTTGGCGGCGGCCGCGGCGGACGCGGTGGCGGAGGCGCCGGTCGCACGCGCGCGGGCGGGCGGCCGGGCGCCGCGGGCTTCGGCGTACGCGTGATCCACAGCGGCGTCTGGGGATTCGCGAGCAGCCCAATCGTCACGGAGGACGAAATCAAGCGCATCACCAAGATCGCCGCGGAGATCGCGCGGTCGAGCGCGGTCGCCAAGAAAGTGGACGTGAAGCTGGCGCCGGTGCAGGCCTACACAGAGTACTGGTCGTCGCCGCTGAAGAAGGAGCCGGGCTCGATCTCCCAGGAGGACAAGCAGGCCCTGGTGCAGAAGGTCGTCGACACGGCGCTCAAGGTTCAGGGCGTCACGAGCGTCAACGCGTCGGTCGGCGTCACGAACGAATGGAAGTACTTCGCCTCCACCGAAGGCTCGTACATCGAGCAGGAAACGTTCGAGATTACACCCACGTTCAACGTCTCGGCAAAGGTCGGCGACGTCGTGAAGACCCGCAACTTCGTCGGTGTTCCGCGGACCGGCGGCTGGGAAGTGGCCGAAGAAGCGGAGTTGATCGAAAGCGCCGAGCGCATCGCGAGCGAGGCCGTCGAGATGACGACGGCGAAGCCGGTCGGCATGGGACTGAAGGACCTCGTTCTGATGCCGGCGCACGCGATGCTCACCATCCACGAGATCGTGGCGCATGCGACGGAGCTCGATCGCATTCTCGGCTACGAAGCGAACTACGCCGGCACGAGCTTCGTGAAGCTCGCCGACGTCGGCAAGCTCAAATACGGATCGAAGCTGTTCAACGTCACCGCGGACCGGACGATTCCCGGCGGCATGGCGACGATCGGGTTCGACGACGATGGCGTGAAGACCACGCAGTTTCCGATCGTGCGGGACGGGATTCTGGTCGGCCTGCAGACCAATCGCGAAACGGCGCCGCTCATTGGCGACAAGGCGAGCAAGGGCTGCACGTCGGCGTCGTCATGGCGCGACTACCCGTTCCTGCGCATGCCGAACGTGCACGTCGAGCCCGGAGCCAAGGGCTCGCCGACGCCCGATCAGATGATCGCGGACACCAGGGACGGCGTGCTCATCGACGGCCGCGGCAGCTACTCGATCGATCAGCAGCGCTACAACGGTCAGTTCGGCGGCAACTGCTTCTGGGAGATCAAGGACGGCAAGAAGACACGGATGGTCAGCGACGTCACCTACAACGCGATCACGACGGACTTCTGGGCGAATCTTGACGCCATCTCGGGTCAGGAGTCGTGGCGCATGTATGGCACCGGCGGCGACGCGAAGGGTCAGCCGACGCAGACCAACAGCATCTCGCACGGGTCGCCGTGGCTGCGGATCAAGAAAATCATGGTCGGCGCCGCTTACGCCTGAAGCGCAAGTCAGAAGTCAGAAGTCAGAAGTTAGAAGGTCAGAGCGTGGAGAACGCTATGAAGTTGATTGTGCGAACGGCGTTCGTCGTTGCCTCGCTCGTCTCGTTCGTCGGTGCGGCGGGACAAGATCCGGCGGCGCCGGGGGTCGAAGCTCTGCACTTCCACCATGTGCATCTGAACTCGATGAACCCGCCGGCGGCGGCGGAGTACTACACGAAACCGTTCGCAAAGTCCGCGACGAAGACGACCTTCAACGGCCACGAAGCGGTCAAGACCGGCAACATCTACATCCTGTTCACGAAGGTCAACACACCGCCCACCAACGAGCTGACCGGACCGCAGACCTCCGTATGGCACTTCGGCTGGAACACGCCGGACTCGCGCAAGTACAACGAGACGTTCCGCGCGATGGGACTCGAGATCGCTCAGATGTGGGACGCCGCCGACGGCAAGCTCGTCGACATGTCGAGCGACACGCTGCCCGGACTCCCGACGCAGGAACAGATTCTGGAAATGCGCGCGAAAGGGACGCAGCCGTCGCGGCAGGGCGGCTTCGGCTATCTGCGCGGCCCCGACGGCGCGATGGTCGAGAACGCGCAGGCCGGTGACACCGAGCGCTTCAACCACGTCCACATGTACCACGAGCATCCACGCTGCGCGATGGAGTGGTACGTCAAGCACCTCGGCGCGCGGATGCCGCAGGGACGCGGCGGGCGCGGTGGACGCGGGAGTGAGAGCTCAGGACCGGTTGCGGGACAGCCTTCGACGAGCGCAGACTGCAAAACGACGGCATACGCGCCGCCGACGTGGCCGTCATTCGCCAAAACCGGATTCGTGCGCGACCCCGCGGGCGGCGTGAACATCGACGACATCTCGATCTCCATCCGCCCGTGGCCGGGCGGCGGGCTCGTCAGCACGCGCGGCAAGCTGGTCGATCACTGGGCGGTCAGCACGTCGAACCTCGACGCGACCGTCGCGCGCCTGAAGCGCGATGGTGTCAAGTTCCTCGAAGAGATCCATCCATGGGGCTCGATGCGCGCTGCGATGATCGAAGGCCCTGATCGCATCGCGATCGAGATCGTCGAGATCAAGTAGCGAAGAGATTTCTTCGTGTCTTTGTGCCTTCGTGGCATTCCGGCAGTACCGATTCCTGAACGAGCCCTGGCTACAGCGTGAACGCGCGCGCGGCGGTCAGGACGATCGCCAGCGTCACCACGGCGATCGCGCACTCGCCGGCAATCCCCACCACGAGCGGCCGCCAGCCCTGACGGGACAGCTCGACGACATTGGTTCGCAGGCCGACGCCGGCAAACGTCAGGAGAAACGCCCAGCGCGAAAGATTCGCCAGGTCCGTGATCTGCGGCGCTGTAAAGACTCCGGCGGTGGCGAGCGCTGAGATAACGAGAAAGCCGAGCACGAACTTCGGGAACTTTTCCCACAGAAACGCCGACTTGCTGGATCGGATGCCGTGGCCCTGGCCGCTTCGCGCCCAGTGCAACGCATACGCGAGCACGACGAATCCGATGGTGGCGTTGCGCGTCGTTTTCGCGAGCACGGCGAATCGTCCTGCGGTGTCCGAAAACAACGCACCCGCGGCGGTGGCTTCTGCCGTGTTGTCCACCGCCAGGCCGACCCACAATCCGTACGCGTGATCGCTCATGCCGAGCGCGCGGCCGACCAGCGGAAACACGAACAGGCTGACCGCGCCCAGCGCGAGTATCGCCGCGATCGCGTACGACGCGTCCTCATCGTCAGCTTCGATCGCGCCCTTCGCGGCGATGATCGCAGACACGCCGCAGATCGCCGATCCAATCGCGAGCAGGCTGATCAACTTTGGCCGCAGGCCAAACGCGCGGCCGAGCACCGTCATGATCGCAATCGCCAGCAGCAGTTCGAGGATCACGCACACCAGGCTCACGCCACCCAGCTTGACGATGTCGCCAAGGAGGAAGCGGACGCCGAGCAGGACGATCCCGACCTTCAGCCAGAACTCGTAGGTCTCGACGCCGCGGCGGCAGATCGCCGGCACACCCACGGTGTTCGAGACGATGAGACCGAACAGGATCGCCCACAACACGTACTCGATGTTGGGCAGGACCATCTGGTGCGTCCGGCCGTAGCTGTTGATGGCTTGTTCAGTGATCTTTCCGGCGAAGCCGATCAGCGCCAGGAGCAGAATGCCGGGAATCAGCTGCCACGCGGGCGCGCGCGTCACCACGGGATCCCGGACGGTTACCACGGGATCCTCGAGACGACACCGGTCTTGATCAGCAGAACGGCGGCCGCGGCGGCCAGGACGGCCCACCAGTCCAACGACATGCGCATCGGGCTTCTATTCTGCCCGAAGCGCCCTCACCGGGTTCACTGCAGTTGCGCGGCTGGCCGGAATGAAGCTCGCGGCGACGGCGGCGGCGGCCAGGGTGAGGCAGACGGCGACGTAGGTCGCCGGATCGAGCGAGCTGACCTCGAACAGCAGCGACGCCATGAACCGCGTCAGCGGCACCGCGGACGCGAGCCCGCACGCGATGCCGATGGCCGCCAATCCGAGGCCGTCGCGCACGAACATCCGGGTCACTTCCCGGCGCTGGGCACCGAGCGCCATGCGGATGCCGATCTCGCGCGTGCGCTGCGACACGGCATAGGAAATGACGCCGTAGATGCCGGCCACGCCGAGGAGCAACGCCATCGCGCCGGCAATCGCGAGCATCACCAGCGTGAACGACGTGCGCGCCATCGAATTGCTCACGACTTCCTCGAGCGTCTTTACGCCCGCCAGCGGCAAGCTCGGATTCACCGACCACACCGCCCGGCTCACCTCTTCGACGAACGCGCGCGATCCCGTCCGGGAGCTCCGCACGGCGTACGCCATCGTCCGCCGGACGAGGACGTCCTCGCGGCCGAACGACGCCATCTGCATCGGCCAGTACGCGATCGCCGGCGCCTTCCTGTCCAGGCCTTCGTCGTGCACGTCGCCGACGACGCCCACCACCTCGCGCCACGGATGCTGCGGGTTCTCCCGAATCTGCTTGCCGATCGCCGCCGCCGGCTGTCCCCACAGCTCGCGCGCCATGTTCTCCGACACCACCGCGACCGGCCGCTTGTCGTAGACGTCGGCCCACGTGAAATCGCGTCCCGTGACCAGCGTGTGGCCCATCGTCTTGATCAGACCTGGCGAGAGGAACTTGAACTGCCGGATCGGCGGAATCTGCGACGCCTCGTACGTTTTGTCGGCGGCGAAGATCGGATCGTGCCACCCGTCCCCGCTCATCGACACCTCGGACACCAAGCCGACGGATTCGACTCCGGGAACCGCCGCAACCTTGTCGACGATCGCCTGGTGCATCCGCACGACCGCGTCCGCTTCGCGCACCTGCGCCGTCGGAATGCCCAGGCTGAACATCTGCACGGTGCTCGGATTGGTGAAGCCAGGATTGACGTGCCGCAGCGCCTGGAACGTGCGGATCATGAGCCCCGCGCTGACGAGCAGCACGAGCGCCAGAGCCACCTGCACGACGACGAGCGTGTTTCGCGCGCGATGGCGCTGGCGGCTGGCGCTCGCCGTCCGTCCGCCGCCGCGCAGCCCCTCCGCCACCCGTGGACCCGCGTACTTCAGAACAGGAATCGCCCCGAAGACCAGCCCCGCCAGCAGGGAGATCGCGAGCGTGAACAGCAGCACGGTGGCGTCGATCGTGATGTCACCGAGCCGCGGAAGATTGCCGGGCGCGAGAGCGACCAGGGCGCGCAGTCCGCCGTAGGCGAGGACGAGTCCGACGATGCCGCTCATGACGCCAAGGACGAGACTCTCCGCCAGCAGCTCGTACGCGATGCGGCCCCGGCTCGCCCCAAGCGCCGATCGGATGGCCAGCTCCTGATGGCGCCCTTCCGCGCGTACGAGCAGGAGGTTGGCGACGTTGGCGCAGGCGATCAGCAGGACCATGGCGATCGTGCCCATCAGGACCCAAAGCACGGATCCGAGGTCGCCAATCATGTCCGCTTTCAGCCCTCGGAGATTGGGAGCCAGCCTCGCTTCTTCGAACATCTTCACGCTGTAGCCGGGGACCATCGGAAAGCTCGCGATGGCAATGGGAATCAGCCGCGCCACGTCCGCGCTCGCCTGCTCGAGCGGCACGCCCGGCTTCAGTCGCGCGACGGCGTTGTTGCCGAAGCTGCCGAGCCGCACCTCTTCCCGATTGATTCGCATCGGCAGGATGAGCGACGGCTTCCGGTCGAGGAAGCGAAACGAGTCCGGGAGCACGCCGATGATCTCGCGCGGACGGCCGTCGAGCATGATGCGGCGGCCGACGGCGGATGGATCGCCGCCGAATCTGGATCGCCAGTAGCCGGCGGTCAGCATGACCGTCTGTTCGCCGGCTGGAGAGTCGTCGCGTCTGGTGAACAGACGGCCGAGCGCGGGCGCCACGCCGAGCATCGGCAGCAGGCCGTCGGTGACGATGAGGCAAGGCACTTCCTCGGGCTCGGCCAACCCCGTGACGCTGACCGAATCCGAGGCCCACATCGCGACGTCCTGGAACGCGCGGCCCTGTTCGCGGTACGTGAAGTACAGGAACGGCGCCGCGGCTGTGCTTTTCAGATTCACACCGGGCGCGGCATGATCCAGCACGACGAGCTGATCGGGCTGCGGATACGGCAGCGGTTTGAGCAGGACGCCCTCGATGACGCTGAACACCGCCGCATTTGCGCCCACGCCAATGGCCAGCGTGAGCACGGCGACACTCGTGAAGATCGGAAGCTGAAGCAGCCGGCGCAGGATCTGGGTCAAGCGCATACGGCTACATACGGCCTTCGCCGCCCAAAGTTCGGTGCTCTATTTACACGTATTCCCGAGGACTCCGCCGCCGCCGCAGTAGCTCGTATCCTGCAGCTGCATCAACAGCCCGTCAGGATCGGTGAAGTACAGCTCCGGTGTGCCTTCCGGCGCGCCGCCGCGGTTCTCCATCCGCATCGAGATGTAGTGGCGCATCGGTCCGGAGGCGCCGGTCGTACCTTCGCGGGGCTTGATGCCGAAGCTTTCGAGCGACTTGATGATCGCCTCGGTCTTGAACCCGTCCAGGCTGAAGCAGCCGTGGTTGATGCTGGCCGGACGCGGCGGCGCCGGCGGTCCTCCGCCGCGAGCCGCACCTGCTCGCCCTGAGCCTGTCGAAGGGCCACCGCCCGTGAACATCACGAACTGCACCGTCGGACCGATCGCCAGCGTCGGCGCCGTCGGGCCCTGAGAGGAGCGGATCGAGAGACCGAAGAGGTCCTGATAGAACTTGTTCGAGCGCTGGGCGTCGGTCGAGAAGATTGTCATGTGACTGAGATCGCGCAGCGCGATCAGTCCTTTCTGCGGCGAGGTCTCGATCGAGCACACGTTCCCCAGCGGACCCGATCCGCCGCAGTAGCCCGCGTCCTGCAACTGGCACACGATGCCGTC
This sequence comes from uncultured Acidobacteriota bacterium, assembly GCA_963770995.1. Taxonomy (GTDB): domain Bacteria; phylum Acidobacteriota; class Vicinamibacteria; order Vicinamibacterales; family CAVVIG01; genus CAVSWN01. The sequence continues at coordinate 351,573 of CAVYRS010000003.1, forward strand.
GGGATCGCCAAAGAGCAGATCGGGGGTTCCGTCGCGCATCGTCACAGCGGCTTTCATGGGACCTGCCGCGTCGGCCTTCGCCACGCCGCGCGCGGCGAGCGCCGCCGTGATGCGATCGATGTTGAAGCCCTCGACGCCAAGGCAGAAATGATTGATGCTCGGCGGCGCGCCCTCCGCGGGCCCGATCGAGATGAATTGCGGCCCGGCACCGACGCGGAGAATCGTGTTCGCGCCGGCGCGCGCCTGAATCGGCATGCCGAACAGGTCCCGATAGAAATCCACGGACCGCTTGGTGTCGGACACCGCCAGGCCGAAGTGATTCAGCGTGCGCACGCGAATCGCTGGAGCCGCCTGCGGCGTGACGAAGGCGCGCGGCATCGCCGCAAGCGCGGGAAACGACAACAGCAGCTGGCGCCGGGTCATGACGGACATGAACGACCTCCGATTACGCAGCAAGTGCCGCGGACCGCACATCATCGAGGATCGCCAGCAGATCGTGCAACTGGCGCGACGTAGAGAGGCCGTCCGGACCGCGCGGTCCGGCCATACGCCGCTCACACACTCGAACGATTCGTCATTCAACGTGCCAGCAGGCGATGGTGTCCACCGACTCGTTTCGCCTCGGCCTCCTGCACCTTGGCTCTCATCGCGAAATCGGGCCACGAGGCCACTGCCTTCGCGACGTCGCGCAGCACGTGTGGCGCGGTACCGATTCCGAAGCGATCGGCCGCCACCATCAGGTCGTCGCGTGAGATATCGGTGAATTTCCCGTTCACCGACATCAAGTGCTGATAGGTCCACTCGCCTTGCGGATTGTACGCGTGCGTCACGTCGTACGCCGGCGCCAGTTCCCAGGCGCCGCCTTCGCGGAGGAGGAACGACACATTCTTCGAGTGATCGTCGCAATTGGCAGCCATCACGTTGAACGCGACGCGCCGGAAAGCCTCCTCCCTCGCTTCATATCCCAGTTGCAGGTCGTCAACCGTATGAAACAGCTGACTGACGTCGTGCGTCGCTTTCTGACGGTAGTCGATGTGGGCCATGCCGCACAGCGTTTGCACGTGATGCTTCGCGTTGCCGTCGCGGTCGAACCGTTTCGTCATGAAATGCGCGCGGTTATTTTCTTCCAACAGCCGGGACGGCGACATGGTGATTCCCGCAGCTGTGGCCATGAGGTAATAGGCGCATTCGATGCGCCCGTAGTCCTGAGTCACTCCCAGTCGTTCATCCGTACCGACACCATCGAACTTGATCAGCCAGTGCTCGAATCCCGGTGTGACGTCGAACTGCCCCGCACGTATCTCGTCGGTCGTCGGATTCCACGCCACGACCGCTTTGGCTCGCGCCCCACCCGCCGACGTTCCGACCTGGATGATTTGCGCGAGAGCGGCTTCGGCACCGGCGTCGTTGTCGAGCTGCCCTTGCACCGCGCGCCGCGCGCTTTCGACGAGCGCGGACAATTCGATTGCCGTGCTCTTGTTCGATGCTTTCGGCCCGCGCGGCGGCCTGAACTCCAGCGCGCCCACACCTCGCTTGGCCATGTATGCCAATCGGTCGAGCGACGTGATCGCCGATTTGGTCACGCCCTCGCGCGCCATCCATGCATCGATGAGCGCATTGCCGAAGTCGTCGGGCAACGCATCAGCGAGCATCCCCGGCAGACGCCGATACGTGAGTTCTGGCAGATCGGCGAATACGAAGGGTTCACCTCCTGCCGACAGCGGCATCGTCAGGGGCGCGAGCTCGATACCCGAACGCAGGAAGCTCGGTTGGTATTCGAAGACGTAGTATCCGAGACGAGGGTCCAGCGCGACGGCGCCCACCGCCTTGCGCCAGATGCGAACCTCGACAATCGGAACTGGCTGGTACATGCGACGATCGTTGCGCTATCGCCGCGTCGTCAACGCTCGCTTGCGCGATGCACGCTGACGCGGCGCTTTCGATTTCAGCATCTGCACGGGACTGACAGACACCGGCGGCGCGAGCGTCCGCAGCCATTCCACGCGGTCCAGCGCGCGAAGGGTTTCGATGAGCGATCGCAGCGTGGCGCCTTTGCCGCTTTCGAGGTTCTTGACCGCATTCAGCGCGATACCTGCGCGCTCGGCGAGCTGCCGCTGGTCGAGGTTCTTGCGGAGGCGAAGGACCTTGATCTCGCGCCCGAGCTCTGCCTCCCATTCTCGCGAACGTTCCACATCACATTTATGGACCTAAAAAGGGCTATTTTCAAGACAATTCAATGTTAATGAACCTATATAGGGCCAATATAGCGTCGATGTGAACTGAGCCGTTTCTGACTTTCGCGCCTGAACGCGTTCTCACGCGACGTTGACCACGCGGACCTACAATGACCGTCAATGCGACGAACACTGCTCCCGCTGATAGCGCTCGGCCTGATCCTCACCGTTCCCGTCGACGCCGCTCGTCAGCCCGTGCGCGCCCGCCACGGCATGGTCGTGGCCATGGAGGCGATCGCGGCCGACGTCGGCGTGTCGCGTGCTGCAGAAGGGCGGCAACGCCGTCGACGCCGCCGTCGCGGTCGGCTTCGCGATGGCGGTCACGCATCCGTTCGCCGGCAACATCGGCGGCGGCGGCTACATGCTGATCCGCCTCGCCGACGGCCGGACGACGTTCATCGATTTCCGCGAGCGCGCGCCGCGAGAAGGCGACGCGCAACATGTACCTCGACGCGAAGGGCGCGCCGACGCGAGACAGCATCGAGGGCTGGCGATCGTCGGGCGTGCCGGGCACCGTTCGCGGCTTCGAGATCGCGGTCTCGAAGTACGGCAAGCGGACGTGGGCCGAGAACATGGCGCCGGCCGTCGAGCTCGCATCGAAGGGCTTCCCCGTGTCCTACCCGCTCGCCGAAGGGCTCGAAGGGATCGAAGAGCCTCGCGAGCTCGCCGGAGTCGAAGCGCATCTTCCAGAAGAACGGCGCGTTCTACGACGTCGGCGAAACGCTGGCGCAGCCGGAGCTGGCGCAGACGCTCGCAGCGGATCTCGAAGAACGGCCCGAGCGAGTTCTACGAGGGCGAGACCGCGCAGCGGTTCGCCGCCGAGATGGCGCAGCACGGCGGCATCATCACGCTCGACGATCTCAAGAACTACAAGGCGATCGAGCGCACGCCGCTGTCCGGCACCTACCACGGCTACACGATCATCACGTCGCCGCCGTCGAGCTCCGGCGGCATCGCGCTTGCTCGAGATGCTCGGCATCCTCGACGGCACCGGCTACGAGAAAGGCGGCGCCGGCTCGGCGTCGAGCATTCACTACCTGGCCGAAGTCGATGCGCCGGGCCTACGCCGACCGCAACGAGTACATCGGCGATCCGGACTTCGTGAAGGTGCCGATCGCCGGGCTGCTCGATCCGGCGTATCTCGCGAAGCTGCGCGCGACGATCGATCCCGAGCGCGCCACGCCGAGCGATCAGGTCCGGCCCGGCAAGCCCACGGGCACCGAGCAGATGGAAACGACGCACTACTCCGTCGTCGACTGCGGAGGGCAACGCCGTCGCGGTCACCTACACGCTCAACGGCGGCTACGGCAACGGCATCACCGTGCCGGGCCTCGGCTTCCTGCTGAACAACGAGATGGACGACTTCGCGTCGAAGCCCGGCACGCCGAACATGTTCGGCCTGGTGCAGGGCGAGGCGAACGCCATCCAGCCCGGCAAGCGCCCGCTCTCGTCGATGACGCCGACCATCGTCGCTCAAGGACGGCAAGCTGTTCATGACCGCGGGCGCGCCCGGCGGCTCGCGCATCTCGACCGCGGTGCTGCAGGTGATCCTGAACGTGATCGACTTCGGCATGAACGTGCAGGACGCCATCGACGCGCCGCGCGTCCATCATCAGTGGCAGCCCGACAAGCTGTCGCTCGAGCGCGGCATCTCGCCGGACACCGTCGCGCTGCTCAAGAGCCGCGGCTACGACGTGGACTACTCGCCAGGCGTCGTCCTCGCGCAGGTGGCGGCGATCGTCAGCGACGGCGGGTGGCTGCAGGGCGGATCCGATGGGCGGTCTGCGGCCGGGAAAGCGGCGGGATATTAGTCGTTGGTCGTTGGTCGTTGGTCGTTGGTCGTTGGTCGTTGACTAAGGACTAACGACTAATGACTAATGACTAATGACTAATGACTAACGACCATCGCTCCCCACATTCATCGTCGATGTGAAGCCGTTCGTGCCCGCGTGGCTGAAGGTGTGCTGCGCGCTCTTGTGGGCATGTGCGACCGAGCGGTACTGCGTGTAGCCCTGATACGCAGGGTTCGGCAGATTGGCGATCTGCACCGGTTTGTCGCCGAAGCCGCGCATCACGTTCATCTCGACCGATGATTCCGGCCCGGAGAAGATCACGCGGCTCTCGGTGATGTTCATCGTGATCGGTGCTTTCGTGAACGAGAGCATGCCGCGGTGGAAACCCGCGAACGCAATCGGCAACAGCGCTTCGACGGCGGCCATCTGTTTGTCGCTCACCTTGTCGCTCACGTAGATCTTCGACCAGGTGCGCATCGTGAACGTGACCAGAAACGACACGCCGGCGAGGTCGACGTCCTCGTAGTGGCCGGACTTGATTGCAATCAGGCGGTTGCCTTCGCACGGGTTCCGGTTCGGTTCTCCACCGAAGTTGCACGGGCACGCAATCGTGCAGCTGCAGCTCTCCGCGACGGTGGCGGTGACGTGCCAATTGGGCGCGGCGGCGTGCGGCGGTGCGGTGAGGGCAAGGAGTCCGATGCCAATGGCGGCGGCGACTGTGCGCATGGCCCACAGCGTCGATCTTCGAGGGCGAGGTGTCAACGGAAAAGCAGTAGGATCTCCGCCATCAAGGAGCAACGACTGTGACGACGCATCGATTCGCGGGACGCGCGGCCACCGTGCTATTCGCGGCGTTCCTGCTGCTGCAGCCAGCAGGCGCCCAACAAGGCGAGCATTGGGTCGGCACCTGGATGGTGGCGCACATCGGGCGCCCCCAGAATCCGCCGCCGCCTCCCGTTCCGCTCTCACCGCCGGCCCAAGGTCAGACCGCAGCGCCGGCGCCGACGCCGTTCGTGCACTTCAACAACCAGACGCTCCGGCAGATCGTCCGCACGAGCGTCGGCGGCCGCCGGGTGCGGGTTGCGCTGAGCAACGCGTTTGGAACGGCGCCGCTCACGGTCGGCGCCGCCCACATCGCGGTGCGCGACAAGGAGGCCGGCATCGTTCCGGCGTCGGACCGCACGCTGACCTTCAGCGGGAGGCCGTCGATGGCCATCCCATCGGGCGCGATGTTGATCAGCGACCCCGTTGATCTGGCCGTGCCGGCAATGGGCGACCTCGCGATCGATCTCTATCTCCCGGGCGACACGAACACGCCGTCGCCGCTGACGACGTTCACCAGTGCGCTGCAAACGAGCTACATCTCCGAGACTGGAAATCACGCAGGCGCGTCGTCGTTTCCTGTCGTCGCGAAAACCCCTGGCTGGTTCGTCGTGTCGCGAATCGAGGTCATGGCGCCACAGTCCGTCGGCGCGGTCGTCGCCGTTGGCGACTCGATCACCGCCGGTTCGCGTTCGACGGCGGATACCAACAATCGCTATCCGAACCACCTGGCGGCGCGGCTGGCGGCGGCGGCCGCTCCGTTCGCGGTGCTGAACGCGGGCATCGGCGGCAATCGCGTCCTCACCGAGGGCGCCTTCACCGCCGGCGTCAACGTGGTCGGCCGTTTCGAGCGCGACGTGCTGGCCCAGCCCGGCATCACGCACGCGATCGTGCTCGAAGGCATCAACGACATCGGCAACGCGCGGGACAATCCAACTCCGACCGCCGAGGATCTGATCGCCGCGCACAAGCAGCTCATCGACCGCGCGCACACGCGCGGGATCGTCATCTTCGGCGCCACGCTGACGCCGTACGAAGGCGCGATGTACTTCACCGCCGTCGGCGAAGCCAAGCGTCAGGCGCTGAATCAGTGGATTCGCACGAGCCGGGCCTACGACGGCGTCATCGACTTCGACCAGGCGACTCGCGACCCGAGCCATCCGGCGCGGTTCCTGCCGGCGTACGACTCCGGCGACCATCTGCATCCCGGCGACGCCGGGTACAAGGCGATGGCGGAGGCGATCGATCTCGCGTTGTTCAAGAAAGCCGCGTCGGTCACACGCTCGAGCAGGCAGTAGGACCTCGCTCGTGGTGAGCCCTTCGACTCGCCGCTCATCCTGAGCCTGTCGAAGGATGAGCGTCTCGCTCAGGATGTACTTGTCGAACCACGAGCTCGTCCTTCGACAGGCTCAGGACGAGCGTGTAGAGAGAGACGATGTTCGCGGGCCAAGCGGCATCGTGTAACAGACCGCGTCGCCTTCGAGCACCACGGTGCCGTCGCCGCGCGTCACGCGCGTGCGCAGCTTGGTGATCGGCTTGTCCGCCCGCACGTCGATGACCTCGGCGAAGCCGGTGATCGTGTCCCCGGGGCGCACCGGCGCCTTGAAGCTCCAGTTGACCTGAAGAAAGACCGTGCCCGGCCCCGGCAGGTCCTCGGAAACCAGTGCGTTCAGGATCGCGCTGGTCACACCGCCCTGCACGATGATTTCGCCGAACGGCGTCGCGCGCGCCGCCTCGACGTCGTAGTGCAGCGGATTCCTGTCGCCGCTGATTTCCGTGAAGCGCACGATGTCGTCGGCAGTGACGCTGCGCGATCGCTGGGCCGTTTGTCCGACGCTCGGCATGCCGCCCGGCCAGATGTCGCTGCGATACAATCCCACACCGTTCATCATACGAGGTTCCGCCCATGGATAAGGGTCACGGCCGGAATGTGGCGCAGAGTGGGAAAGTGGCGCAGGGCTTTAGCCCTGCGATCCTCTTCGCCATCCTGATCGCCCTTGCCGCGATCGCCGCATTCGCGCCGATGCGCTCGCAGGCGCAGGCGGGTAAATCACCGTTCGACCGCTTGCACTTTCGCGACATCGGCCCCGCCGCAACCGGCGGCCGCATTCACGACATCGCCATCGATCCCACGGATCCGGCCGTGCTCTACGTCGCGGCGGCAACAGGCGGCATCTGGAAGTCGACGAACAAGGGCGTTACATGGCGGGATATTTTCGGCCAGCAGCCGGACAACGCCTTTGGCGCGCTCGCCATCTTTCAGCGCGATCCGAAGATCATTTGGGCCGGATCTGGCGAGCAGAACAACCGGCAGAGCTCATCCTGGGGCGGAGGCGTCTATCGCTCGACAGACGGCGGCGACAAATGGACACATGTCGGCCTCCACGACACGCGCGCTATCGGCCGGGTCGTCCTCGATCCCGCCGACGCGAACGTCGCCTACGTCGCCGCGGCCGGTAATCTCTGGACCGGAAACGCGGAGCGCGGGGTCTTCAAGACGCGGGATGCCGGTCGCACGTGGACAAAGGTTCTCTATGTCGATCAGTTCACGGGCGCGACCGACATCGTGATGGATCCACGCGACGCGAACGTCCTGTACGCGGCGACGTATCAGCGGCTTCGCAAGGCGTTCGGCTTCAACGGCGGCGGCCCGGGCAGCGCGATTTACAAGTCCACCGACGCGGGCGCGACGTGGAAGAAGCTCGAAAACGGCGTCCCAACCGGCGACAAGGGGCGCATCGGTCTGGCAATCGCGCAGTCGAAACCCGACGTCCTCATCGCGACGATCGAGCATCCGACCGGCGGCGGAACGTACCGTTCCGAAGATGCGGGCGCGACGTGGAAGCGCATGAGCAACGTCAACCCGCGGCCGATGTACTACAGCAAGCCGACCATCGACCCGAACAACGACAAGCGCGTCTGGCTCCCCGGCGTCTACGTCGTCAAGAGCGAGGACGGCGGCGCCACGTTCGAGGAAGCGCCGACGTCGCCGACCTACGACGTCGGGCTGAAGACCGATCATCACGTCCTCCGCGTCGATCCCGCCAACTCGAGCCACATCTACGTCGTCGGCGACGGCGGGCTGCACGAGAGCTTCGACATGGGGAAAACGTACGTCCGCGTGAACAACATTCCGGTCGCGCAGATCTATCGCGTGGCCGTTGATTCGCGCGATCCGTACTGGGTCTACATCGGGCTGCAGGACAACCATTCTTTCATGGGCCCGAGCGCCACGCGCCACTGGCTCGGCATCCTGAACCAGGACTGGGTGGAGATCGGCTTCAGCGACGGCACCGGCAAGGCCGTGGACAAGGCCGACTGGCGGAAGGTCTACTCCTCGTCCAGCAACGGCAGTCTGTCGCTCGTCGATCCGGTGACCGGCGACATCATGGGCATCACACCACGTCCGCCCGCGGGAGAACCGACCTATCGATTCGACTGGGACGCGCCGGTGATGGCCTCGCGGCACACAGCGGGCACGGTGTATCTGGGTGGCAATCGGCTGTTCATCTCCAAGGATTACGGATCGTCGTGGACGCGCACCAACGATCTCACGCGCTCGATCAATCGCGACACGCTCGAGATGATGGGCGTCCTCAACCGCGACATCAGGATTTCGCGCAACGACGGGGACAACATCAGCGAGATCTCCAACTTCGCCGAGTCGCCGATCGATCCGAAGATCCTCTGGGTCGGAACCGACGACGGCAACGTGCAACTGACGACAGACGGCGGCGCGACGTGGACCGAACTGAGCGGCGCGATCGCGGGCGTCAAGAACGGGACCTTTGTGGGCAAGATCGTCGCGTCCGGTGCTTCACGCAGCACCGCGTACGTGTCGTTCGACGCGCACCGCGACGGCGACTTCGCTCCGTACATCTTCCGCACGACCGACTTCGGCAAGAGTTGGACGGCGGCAGTCGGCGGGCTGCCCCGTGACGATGCCTCGGTCCGGAGTCTGGCCGAGTATCCGGGGCAGCCGAACGTCCTCTTCGCCGGAACCGAGCGCGCGCTCTTCGTCACGCACGACAGCGGCGCGCATTGGACGAGACTGGCCGCGAACCTTCCGACGACGCGGTACGACGACATCGTGATCCACCCGCGCACGAAGGATCTGGTGCTGGCGACGCACGGCCGCGGTGTCTGGATCCTCGACGATGCGTCGCCCATTGCGACGTGGACGCCCGCGCTCTCCACGAAGCGATCGCATCTGTTCCCGGTGCCGCCGACGACGCTCATGCTGTATTGGGAAGACATCTCGAACATGGATCACTACTTCTTCACCGCCGAGAACCCGGCGGAGGGAGTCACATTCACCTATCACCTCGCGCAGCCGGCGCAGAGGGTCCGGCTCGTCGTCAGCGGTCCGACGGGCAAGACGATTCGAGAGATCAGCGGACCTGGCGAGGCGGGCGTGATCCACCGCGTGAACTGGGATCTGCGCTTTCCAGCGCCCGCGGGCGTCGGGCGAGGCGGCGGTGGCGGCGAAGAGGGCGGCGGCGGCGCGTTCGGGCCCGGCACCGAGAAGCCAGGCGTCGTGGCCTTGCCGATTCCGTCGCACGACATCGGACCGCGCGGCCCGCACGTCGCCCCGGGCACGTTCAAGGTGGCGCTCGACGTGGACGGGACGGTGACCGAATCGCGAACGTTCGAGGTGCGCGCCGATCCAGGGTCTACGATCACGCTGACGCAGCACAAGGCGCGCGAAGCCTTCCAAATCGAAGTGATGGATCTGCTCGCCAGGATCGAGACGGTCGCGGCGGATCTGAGCAAGCGGCGCGCGGCGGCGACCGGTGAGGCAGTTGCCCGGCTGCAGGCGCTCGAGCAGCGGCTCGTCGGCGGGACCGGCCGCGGCGGAGGCGGCGGCCGAGGAGGCGCGCAGCCGGTACGCCAGCGGCTCGGCGGCCTCATCACCGCGTTCGTTGGATCGGGCGCGCGCACGGGGTCGCTGTCGCCGCCGACCACGACGATGCGGGAGGTTCTCGCGCAAGCGAAATCGGATCTGGCGGCAATAGAGAAAGAGAGTAAATAAGAGAGAGTGGCCCTCGTCCCAGGCACGCGTCTCGGCCCGCACGAGATCCTTTCCGCCCTCGGCGCCGGCGGCATGGGCGAGGTCTACAAGGCCCGCGACACGCGGCTCGACCGGACCGTCGCCGTCAAGATCCTCCCCGCCGCGCTGGCCGGCGATCCGCAGTTCCGCGAGCGCTTCGATCGCGAGGCGCGCGCGATCTCGCAGCTGACGCACCCGCACATCTGCACGCTCTACGACGTCGGCGAGCAAGATGGCGTCGCGTTTCTCGTCATGGAGCTCCTCGAGGGCGACACACTGGCCACGCGCCTCGAGAAGGGCGCGCTTCCGCCGGCGCAGGCGTTGACGGCGGCGATCGAGATCGCATCGGCGCTCGACGCGGCACATCGCGCCGGCATCGTCCACCGCGATCTGAAGCCCGGCAACGTCGTGCTGACGAAAACGGGCGCGAAGCTCCTGGACTTCGGCCTCGCGAGAACAAACGCTCCCATCGTCGCGGTCAGCGGCACGATGGCGCCGACGACGCCTCCGAGCATCACGGCCCAGGGCACGATTCTCGGCACGTTTCAGTACATGGCGCCTGAGCAGATCGAAGGGATCGAGGCCGACGCGCGCACCGACATCTTCGCGTTCGGGTGCGTGCTGTTCGAGATGCTGACGGGCCGGAAGGCGTTCGAAGGCAAGACGCGCGCGAGCCTACTCGGCGCGATCCTGAAAGACGAGCCGTCGCCGGTTTCACAGGTGCAACCGCTCGCACCGGCATCGCTCGACCGCATCGTGGCGACGTGTCTCGCCAAGGATCCCGACGACCGCTGGCAGTCGGCGCGCGACTTGATGCGCGAGTTGAAGTGGGCCGCCAGCAGCGATCTACCGCGCGATAGCGGCGTGCGCGCCGAGCAGCCGACGGCGCCCAGATTGACGTGGTCGCGCGCGGTGCCGTGGGCGCTCGCTGCCGGCCTCGGCATCGCGCTGATCTCAGCGCTCGTGGCGTGGTCGCCCTGGCGTGCGACGCCGGTGCCGACGCCGCGCAAGCTGCTCGCCAGCATCGGCGCCGACGCGTCGCTGCCAATAGACTCTGGTGCGTCAGCCATCGTGTCGCCCGACGGGACCACGCTCGCGTTTGTCGGTCAGCAAACAGGGCAGACGCGGCTTTTCGTGCGCAGCCTCGATCAGCTGCAGGCCGACGCGCTCGCCGGCACCGAGGGCGCAGCCAGCCCGTTCTTCTCGCCGGACGGCCAGTGGCTGGCGTTCTTCGCCGGCGGCAAGTTGAAGAAGATCCCCGTCAGGGGAGGCGCTGCGGTCAACCTGTGCGACGCACCCACCAACCGCGGAGGAACGTGGACCGACGACGACGCCATCATCTTTACGCCGTTGCAGCTGCCCAACGTGACGCTGATGCGCGTCCCGGCCGCCGGCGGGACCCCGGCGGCCTTTGGCATTCTCAGCAAGGGTGCGGTGACGCAGCGGTGGCCGCACGCGCTCCCGGGCGCGAGAGGTGTGCTGTACTCCGAGCACTCGACGGTGACGAACTGGGACGGCGGCAACCTCGTCGTCGCGCCCCTATCGGGCGGCCCGCCGAAGGTTGTCGTCCGCGCCGGCTATTACGGCCGGTACGTGCCGAGCGGGCACCTGATCTACCTGCAACAGGGCACGCTGTTCGCCGTGCGCTTCGATCTCGATCGGCTCGAGACGATCGGCCAGGCAGTGCCGGCGCTCGAAGGTCTGAGCGCGAACCCAGGCGTCACCGGCGGTGCGCAGCTGGCCGTGTCCGCGGAGGGCACGCTCGTGTACGTGCCTGGCACGGCCACGACGGCGAACCAGATGGACTGGATGACGCGGGACGGCAAGACATCAGTCCTCCGCGCGACGAAAGCCGACTGGGCGAATCCGCAGTTCTCGCCGGACGGCCAGAAGCTGGCATTCGAGATCTACGATGGCAAACAGCGCGACATCTGGGTGTACGAGTGGGCCCGCGACACGCTCACGCAGTTGACCTTCGACCCCGGCCAGGATGCACATCCGGTCTGGACGCCAGACGGCCGGCACATCGTGTTCTCGTCCACTCGTGCCAACCCCACCTTCAATTTGTTTTGGGTGAATGCCGACGGGACGGGCGACGTCATGCGGCTGACTGACGGCAGCGAACCCAACTTTGCCTCTTCGTGGCATCCCAGCGGCAAGTTCTTGGCTCTCGCGGCCACACGCAAAGGCACGGCGAGGGATCTGATGATCCTGCCTATGGCGGGCGATGCGGCTCGCGGGTGGACGCCCGGCACGCCCACTATATTTCTGAGCACGCCGGCCGACGAGGTGCTTCCCGTGTTCTCGCCGGACGGCAGATGGATCGCGTACTACTCGAATGAAGCGGGCGGCGCCAACTTCGATGTGTACGTGCGGCCGTACCCCGGCCCCGGCGGCAAATGGCGCGTCTCGACGGAAGGCGGCACCACTCCCCGGTGGTCGACCAGCGCTCAGGAGCTGTTGTTCTTGACTCAGAAGGTCATGTTTGCGCCGTATTCCGTCGTGGGGGACTCATTCCGCCCCGACACGCCGCAGACCTGGTCGCCGACGGGCGTTCTGGGTAGTCGGCCAGGAAACAGCGCGTACGATCTGCATCCGGACGGCAAGCGGATCGCGGCCGTGGCAGCCCAGGATGAGGGCAGCGTCGTTCAGGACAAGGTCGTCTTCGTCTTCAACTTCGTCGACTACCTGCAGAAGATCGCGCCTGGGAGAAAATGACATTTCAGATTTCAGAGATTTCAGAGTTCAGAGTTCAGAGTTATTTCAGATTGTGGATTGCGCGATTCAGGAGCCATGAATGACGACTCGACGAACCATGCTCAAAGCTACAGCCCTGGGCCTCGCCAATGCGCTCGTTCCGGGGTCGTCAGCGAAGGCGGAGCAAGCGCCGGCGCCCGCAGCGCCGCGATCGATCATCGACTTCCACGCGCATTGGATCGCGCCGCACGTGGTGGAGATGCTGAGCGCGCGGACGAGTCCGCGTCCCCCACAGGGGCAGGGCTGGTTCGACATCGACGCGCGGCTGCGCCAGATGGACCAGTCAGGCGTGCAGCGGCAGGTGCTGTCGTACGTCGGTGCGGCTTACGACGGCGTCATGACTCCGGACGAGGCGCGTCCGTTCTGGCGCGCGCAGAACGACGACCTCGCGGCCGCGGTCAAGAAACACCCGGCGCGATTTTCGGGACTGGCCACGCTGCCGACCGCCAACGTGGGATGGGCGGCTGAAGAGCTCGAACGCGCGCATCGCGACCTTGGCTTGATCGGCGCCACGCTGCCGCTCGACGCGTTCATCAGCCTGGCCGGCGCCCGGGCGCTGGCGCCGATCTTCGCCGTGGCGCAGAAGAACCGGAGCCACATTTTCGTGCATCGCGGCGTTGCGAGCGCCGACATCCCGGGACGCCAGCCCGAAGCCGGCGCGACGAATCCGTACTTCGGGCTCGCGGTTCCCGATCCCGCCAGCCCGCGAGCGGCCGCGACACCGGGCGACAACGTGTCGGCACGGACGCTGTTGATGACGGCCATCCATCTCGCGACCGGCGTGGTCACGCTCGCGCTCACCGATTTTCTGGATCCCTATCCTGACGTGACCGTGCATGTCGCGATGATGGGCGGCGCGATCTCCTACATCGCCGAGCAGATCCAGCTGGCCGCGGAAGAAGGCGGACAGCAGAACCCTGCGGAGCGATTGCGTCGCATCTACCTCGACACCGGCCAGAGCGGGCGCGGGCCGCGCGGCATCGCGCTCGCCGCCAAGGTGTTCGGCGCGGATCGCATCCTGTTCGGCACCGACAGCGGTCCCACCGCCACGCTCGCGCCGACCGTCGAATCGGTGAACCGCGCCGAGCTGACGCCCGAGCAGAAGCGGCAGATATTCAGCGAGAACGCCCGACGCATTCTCGCAACGAAGGGCATCACGTAGCCGCATGCGCGCGCTGATTCGTTTCGCGCTCACTGCCCTCGTGATCGCCGCGGTCGGGGCGCTGGCGGGTGTCGTGTACGTAAAAACGACCGGCCTGCGCGGCCAACCCGAGCCAGGAGTCATCGAGACGCGCCTGGCCCGCGCCGTTCGCGGCCTCGCCGTCCCGCGCGACGTGAAGGCTCGCACCAACCCGCTGGCCGGTTCGACCGATGCGCTCGCGCCAGGGCTCGAGCATTTCGCCAGGTTCTGCGCGATGTGCCACGCCAACGACGGCAGCGGAGAGGCAACCGCGATAGGCGGCGGGCTGTATCCGAAGCCGCCCGATCTGCGCGCCGCGGCGACGCAGGATCTGACCGACGGCGAGCTGTTCTACATCATCGAGAACGGCGTGCGCTTCACCGGCATGCCGGCGTTCGGCACCGGCAAGCCGGATCCGGCCGGTGAGAAACAGGTGTGGCAGCTCGTCTACTTCATCCGCCACCTGACGCGCATCACTCCAACGGAGATCGCGTGGATGGAGGGGCTCAATCCCTTGTGAACCGCGCCCCGGTTTCAGGGCTCGTAGCGCTCGAGCAGCTTCAGCTTCTCCATCCGGGTGAAGTCGGTATCGAGAGACCACATCAAAGCGCCGTTTTCAACGGCGAGGGCACCGATCAGGAGGTCGCGGAAGACAAATCGCTCGCCGTGCTCGCTGGCGCGGCTCATCCAGCGATCCACCGTCGCCCACGTGTCATCGGTCGGGTAGAGAACCGGGAGCGCTGACAGCGCACGCCGGAGCCGCGGACGATCGCTTCGCGACGCTCCCGACAGGAGTTCGATGCGGACCGGAACCGCGAGTCCAACTTCGTCAGCGTCGATCAGCTGTTGGAGGACCTTCGCGGGCGAGCCAGCGGCGTGACGTAGTGCCGCGAGCCACACCGACGTATCGACGACGATCACCGCGATGACCGGAGACGGCGACGGCTTCGCGGCACGTCGATATCGAGGCGGACGCGACCCATGAGTGCCTTCAACTCGTCGAGGCGGCGCCGCCGGACCAGCTCGCGCAGAGCTAGCACAACGGTATCGGTCCGGCGCAACATGCGCGCGCGACTACTTGCAAACTGTGGTGGTGGACGTATTGTTGAACGTCGTGGTCGACGTCACAACCGTGCCGGTTGTGACCGCGACCATGGTCTGTGCGCCGTTCGCATCGAAGTTCATCGTGATGACCGTCGTGCCACCGCTCGCGGTCTGCGTCTGAGTGATCGTTCGGGCGGCGTCGTTGTACACGTTCGAAATCGTCCCGCCAGTGGAAAACGTGCCGGTCGTCGGGCGATTCGAGGTATCCCAGGCGCTGTAGGTGATGTTTCCAGTGGGACCGCTCGTCTGCGTCAGCCGTCGCTGGGCATCGAAGGTGTTGGTCGATGTTCCGGTTCCGGTGCCACACGATCCGCTATTGGTGGTCGTCGTGCTGAGCACGAGCGGCACCGGTGGAATGACCCGCACCTCGTCGACGAAGTCAGCCACCGACCGATAGCTGTGGACCGCTGTCGAACACAGCCCGCCGCCGACGAACGAGATCGTGATGGTGGCCTGATTCGTTCCCGCGTTGAATGCTCCCGTCAGCGAGGCGTTCTGTGTGACTCCGGCCGCGGTGGTGGTCACGGTGGCGGCTGTTGGATAGATTCGACAGGTCGTTGTGCCCGGCGGGTTGCCTGGACCGGTCGGGCTCGTCGGGCCCGACGAACTGGATTTGCCACCGCACGCGGCGGCCACGACGCATGCGATCACAGAAACGAGGGAGATCCTAAGTCCATTCGGCACGTCGCGGATCTTACCATCGCATCCTCCGGGACTCGGCGGATGCAGGATCCTAATGGTTCCCTTATGACGAAACGCACCATCGGCGATCGCACGGGTTCCTTCACAAAGCTTCGCGCCGAGTGGTTTCGACTCATGCGTCCGTTCCGCGAATGGGTGCCGCCGGAATTGCGCGAGCACGTCGAGCTGGAGGAGCGACGCGACGAGCCGCCATTCTGGGGCGAGGGGCTGCTCCAGCAGGCGCCGCAGCTCCAAGCGCAGCACCTTCGGCGATGCGTCGTCGTCCCGGAGCGCACCGCGCTCGTCGAACGGCTGCCCGCGGGAGGGATCGTCGCCGAAGTGGGCACGCTGCACGGGGCATTCGCTCGTGAGATTCTTCGTGTCGCGCGGCCACGGGAATTGCATCTCATCGATCACGAAATCCACCCGGACGTCCACGAGCTGGCCGACGATCCCGCGTTCCGCGACCGCCTGCACGTGCACCACTCGGACTCGGTCGCGGCGTTGGATTCATTTCCCGATCAGTCCTTCGATTGGATCTACATCGACGCGCAGCACGCCTACGACGGTGTCAAGCGCGACATCCAGTCCGCCCGTCGGAAGGTCACACGGGATGGCTTCCTCGTGTTCAACGACTACATCATGTGGTCGTACGTCGAGATGGAGCCGTACGGCGTCGTGGCGGCCGTCAACGAGCTGTGCGTCGAAGACGGCTGGGAAATCGTGATGCTCGCGTTGCCGTCACACATGTACTGCGACGTCGCCGTGCAGAAAATCCGCTAGTGTCGCGTCTCAGAAGTTCGCTGTGCACCGAGGGCGGCGAGGCGCCCGGATGGCAAGGCGCGAAGAGTGAGCATATCGGGAATATTCGAACGATGAGCAACGCAGCCAGCCGGGATGCATCGCCGGCCGAATGCCAACGAACTTCTGAGACACGACACCAGCGTCCAGCTATTTCGGCGCGACGAACCGCACTTCGAGGTAGGTGATCGGCGTCGTCACCTCTTTGTACCAGTGCGCGGAACCGGCCGGCACGATGATGACGTCGCCCTTCTGAACGCGGTGCGTTTCGCCTTCCTGGATGGTGGCACTGTTCGCGCCGCGCACGATCGTTCCGCCGGTGACGAGCGTCCCCGTGCCCTCGATGATGTAGTGCAGCTCCGTATTGCCCGGATGTGCGAGCGCGCCGGCGGGCTTTTCGCGGTGGACGATGTTGACGCGGTATTGATCCGTGTTGGCGATCGGCGCCGACGACTGTGCGCCGTTGGCGGCGGCTATCGCGCGCTCGAGCGCAGCCGTCAGATCGGCGCCGGGCTTGTAGATGCCCGCCGACCCTGGCGGCGGCGCCGGCGCCTGCGCATGACCAACCAGCCCCGCGACGAGTAGAAACCCCGACAGCATCACAATGTGCGTGTTCATCCGTCGCTCCGCAATTGAGAGCCATCACTCTACCGTACGCTGAAGCGCAGGCGCCCCGCGGAGGCGCGGCGGAAATCCGCCGCGGTCCACGCCGCCCTCATCAGCCCGTCGGGGTCGTGCCTTGGCGAGGGCTGCACGAGGTGACCGACTTCGTGCGCGATCGCGCACGCCAGCAGGCGCGCCGCCGGCACGAGGTGCCGCTCGGCCTCCTGCCGCACGCGCTCGTAGGACACCCACGCGACCCTGGTGCCCATCGCGGTACGAACGGCGGCCCCCATCACCGATCCATCGGCCAGGCGGAGCGCGCCGCCCTCGTGATTCAGGAGCGTCAGTCGAATGACGTGTGATGCCGGCGCCGACGAATCGACCGCGTCGGCCCATTCGACGCTCACATCGATATCGGCCAGGATGCCTGCCGCCGCCGTCTTCGCCTCGCGGAGGACCGGCGGCGGGACGCCCGCGAGATCGACGACGTGAATGACGACCGTGATCGCAAGTGCGGAGAGCAGCACACACGCATTGTGATCGGCGACGCGTGCGCGAAGCGATTACGCGAGACGTAGGATCGTCAGACGGCGACGGTGCGGGGGATCGTGGCGAGCCGGCGCGTGAACTGTTCCGTCGCTTCGTCGGCGGGAAAGAAACACTCGATCTTCAGGTTCTGCAGCGTGATGTCGCGCGCGCGCCCGATGAACGTGATCGCGGAGAAGAACGCGAGCGACAGGTCGCCCTTGCGCAGCTGCAGGTTGACGACCGGCGTCGCCGCGTCGAGCGCGTTCAATGCGGCAAAGCGCTTGGGCACGTCGGAATAGCCGAGCACCTCGTCGCGAAGCCTGATCAGCGCGTCGCTGCCGGTCTCGGCGATCTCGCGCTGCAGGCCCTGCATCATGCACTCGGCCATCTCGTCCCAGTTGACGATGAACGGCCGCAGACCGCGCGGGTTGAACACGGTGCGGATGCCGTTGATGGTGACCTGATCGGGCAGCGGGCCGCGGAACACCTCGAAGATGCGCCGCGACGCCTCGTTGCGCATGACGATGTCGTGATACCCGTTCATCACCAGTGCGGGATACGGCTCCTGCTGACGCAGCGTGTACTCGAGCGCCCGGCGCACGTGGGTGAGCTCGGGCGCGGCGAGCGGGCGTTCGCCGTACACCGGCGCGTAGCCGGCGCCGACGAGCAGCGCGTTGCGCTCGGAGAGTGGGACGCCGAGCATTTCAGCCAGCAGCTGCACCATCTCGCGGCTCGGCCGCGCCCGGCCGGTCTCGAGGAAGCTCAGATGGCGCGCGGAAATGCCGGCCTCGCAGGCCAGGCGCAGCTGGCTCATCCGGCGCGCGCCGCGCCAGTGCCGAAGCAGCTTGCCGAACGTCGCGTTCTCGGGCTCCCCAAGCAGCGTGTTCATGCCGTGTCTCCCGGTGTTCACAATGGTGCATTTCCGGCGTTACGGCCTCAATTACCTCCGAAGTAATGCCCGGCTCATCGTCCGTCGGCGTTGAGGACGGGCGTGATCTTGAGGTCGTCAGGTGGCGCGATACCAGCCGCCTTCATGCCCTCGGCGAGGGGACCTTGCGAGAACCCGCGCCAGGCCTCGTCGCTCGGCCAGAAGTCCACGATCGCGACCTGCCCCCCGACCTCGCGACCGGAATGAAACAGCATGCCGGCCGGGCGCGCCAACGCGAGCATCTGCACGTGCAGGCTCTGGTAGGTCGCCGGGTCCGTCTTCAGCGTGAATGTGACCATCACTGCCATCGCTCTCCTCCTTCGTCTGTATTGCGCTTGCCCGCTGTCGAAGTCATGAACGCTGGATCATATCAGCGGTTATCATGTCCGCACCAGATCGCGGAGCACCCATGAGCACATCGTACGAATCGCTGATCCCCACCTTTCCCCTTTTCGAGGGCTTCACGACCCACGGGGCGCGGCGTCTCATCGAGCACGGAACGATCAACCAGTGCCCCGCCGGCGCCACGGTGTTCAACGAAGGCGACACGGCTTCCAACGTGCTCCTCGTCCTCGCCGGAGACTTGCAGGTCTTCGTTCGCCGCGACGATAGAGACGTGGTCCTCACGAGCGCCATGCCCGGCACGATCGTCGGCGAGCTCGCCGTTCTCTGCGGCATCCCGCGCGCCGCCTCGGTTCGCGCCGCGGTGGATTCCGCCGTGCTCGAATGGAGCGACGTGTCGTTCCGCCGGCTGTTGCTCGGCGACGTTCTGCTGTCTCAACGCATCTTCAGCCAGGCCCTGCGCAGTCTCATCGCCAAGGAGCGATCGCTCATCGACTCCCTGACCACCTGACACCGCGAACGTGGACGTCAGCGCTGCGGATCGGTCTCGAGCCGCGGCTTGTAGCCGGCGTATGATTTCTGCGGCGTCCGGGTGCACGGGCACGACGTACGCGCGACGGTGTTCACGTCATGCGGTCCAGCTCTTCCGTGCGTGGATGACACACACGTCGCTCGACGCGAAGCTGAACAGCACTCTGTTCTGAATGCCGGCGCCAAGCGTTGATCATCCATATACTGAGCACTCCGCATCCGCAGCGCTCGTCCTGTTTCTGGAGGTTCCATGGGCGTTCGGAAGCCAGTTCAAAAGAAGAAGCCAGTCCGAAAGACTCCACCACCGCCCGAGCGGCCGGCGCTTCAGGTACCGCCAGTCCGAGCGGAGCTCACGAGTCGCCCCCCCACATGGGGCGTGCTGATCTATCTGGCTGGCGACAACCAAAGCGGCCACGAGGCGATTCACGACGACCTCCTCGAAATCCTGACCGCCGGCGGATCGCCCGATCTGCGGATCGCCGTGCAGCACGACGGACCGCACGGCGCCGCGCGCTACATCGTGCCAGCCACATCGGGCCCCGACCTGCCGCCGGTCCAGCGATTGGGAAGGATCGACAGCGCAAGCCCGGCTGCGATGCTCGATTTCCTGCGCTGGGGCCTGTCGGCGTGCCGCACTGAGCGGACGGCGCTGGTCATTGGCAGCCCGCTTGCCGTTTCGCCAGGCGAGGCCGAGCGCGATCCAGATCGGGGCTCGCTCTTTTCGCTGGCGTACGACGATCGGTCGGGCCGATTCCTGGACGTCTGCGACATGGCTGGCGTCGTACGCGAAGCGCTGCGGGACGCGGGACGCGAACAGCTGGATCTCCTGGCCATCGATTCGTGCAACGTTCAGTTCCTCGAGCTCGCGTACCAGCTCGAGGACATCGTGCGGATCGTGATCGCCCCGCAGACGGAGATCCCCATCGGGGGATGGGACTATCGGCGGGTGCTCGGCGCGTGGAAAGAGCTCGCGGCCCAACGGCCGCCGCTCGGCACGTCGCAGCTCGCCGAGGCGCTGCTCGATCCAATCAGCGCGTGCTATTCGGATGGGCTGACGAGTCACTCGGTGTCGGCGCTGGACCTGCAGCGCCTCGACGAGGTCGCGAGGACCTTCGACACGATGTGCATCGGGACGCTGCAGGCGCTCGGCGAAGGCCTGATCTGGAAGACCCGCGAGCTCCTGCTGCAGAAACTGAAGCAGTCCGGCGCTCCGGTCTACGACTGCGGCAGCCTCTTCGTCTTGTGGTCGGCGGCGCTCAACGCGATGACCGACGAGGCGTACCAGGGCTGGCTCGGGACGACGCTGCTGCGCGCCTCCGGAACGAAGCTCGATCGGTTCTGCGAGACCGTCGCGCGCCACCTCGAGGCGGCGGCGGCCGACACCCGCACCGAGACGCCATCCATTCGCGCCGCGGTGCGGCAGCGCATCGCGCTGCTGCTCGGCGCGCTCCAACCCGATCAGCACAAAGCCGCGACAGCGTTGCTGGACGACGTCGCCGCAGGCGTGTCGCGACGGATCGATCTCCTGGACCGGAATCCCGCCGAGGAGACGCTCGAGAAGAAGGCGGCGGACGCGCGCGAGACGGCCGTGCGGATTGCGATCAAACAGGCGCACTACCTGTTGCCGCGCGAACGGCAGATCGATCTCAGGCGGATGGAAGACTCGGCCCTGAACGCACGGCGCATGGCGAACCTGTCGCTGCAGGCCAGGAACGCGCTGCTCGGCGACAGCGACACTCGCGGCATGGTGATCGCCTCCAGAGCCGATCCGCCGTGCGGCAGCGGCTGGCCGTGCTGGTCCGGCGTGTCGATGTACCGGCCCAGCCGAGCTCGACGACCTGATGAACGCCGCCTATACCCGTTTCGCATTTCATCGCCGGGTGCACTGGGCTGCGCTGCTCGGCGCCGCCAACCTGATCGAGAAGCACCCGCGGGCGCTTTGGCGGCTCGTGAGCTCGCTGCTGGCGACGGGTTCCGCCGGCACGCGACGCGACGTGCTGCGGCGGCTGAGCGGAGCGGATTCGGTCGTCTGGGGGCTCCGCGACCAGTTTCAGGTCATGGCGCCGGCGCCGACGCTGACGCTCTCGCTGGAGCGGCGGACGCGCACAAACGCATGACGGCCAGGGCAGAGCGACCTCGACGCGAGAGAACTACCTCCTGCGCCTCGAAGCCGATCACGCCGCGGCGCCGTCGTCACCGAACAGGAAAGCCGCGTGCAGCCGGAAGTGATGAAGCGCGCGTTGCACGAGTTGAACGAGCTGCTCAAGCGGAACGTCATGACACCGCAATCGCTGGCCGACCTGCGATCGATCGGCGGTCTGCTCGGCGAGGACATCTTTCAGTCGCTCGGCCGGATCCTCGAAGACGAGCGCCGGGCGGTGCGGGACGAGACGCCCGACGTGACGCCCCACCTCCAGCTCCAGATCCCGCGCGAGCTGATGCAGTACCCGTGGGAATTGCTCCACCACCACGGCGACTGGATCGGCGAGCGGTACGCGATGGGGCGGCAGGTGTTCATGGAAACCGGACTGGCCCGCCGCGTGCCGGGTCGCCGGCAGGGGCGCGTGCGGCCGCTGATCGTCGGCGATCCCATCTTCGACGCCGGCATGCCGTGGCGTCAGCTGCCCGGCGCGCGCGACGAAGCCGAGCAGGTGGCCGGCTGGTTCGAGCGCGCCTCGGAGCAGGTCGGCAGCATCATCGATTTCGACCGCCGGCGCGACACGCGCATCCACTACGCGCGTGACCAGCGCCGACATGCGCGCACTGCTGCGCGACGGGCGGCTACGACATCGTGCACTTCGCGGGACACGGCCTGTTCCGCGAAGACGATCCGGAAACCAGCGCCTGGCTGATGAGCGACGGCGAGCTGTGGTCGCTCGAGATTCGGAACACACTGGCCGAGCACGCGGCTCCGCCGTGGCTCGTCTTCGCGAATGCCTGCGAAGCCGGAATGGATGGCGGCAAGGCGCGGCCGACGTACCAAGGCAACGTCTTTGGGCTCGCCACGGCGTTCATCAATCAGGGCGTCGCCGCCTACATCGCTCCGCTCTGGCCGATCGACGACCTGCTGGCTCAGCACATCGCTCTCGAGTTTTATCGCGAGCTGCTCCTCGAGCGGGCAACCCTCGGGGAGGCGTTGCGGCGCGCGAAGGCGGGTGCGCGCCGGATCGCGTATCCCGAGCCAACAGCCGACGGAAGGAACAACGAGGCGTGGGCCGGCCTCGGCTGGGCAAGTCTCGTGCTGTACGGCGATCCGACCGAGGAGCTGTTCCAGGCGCTCGCCGGCGGGCCTGCCGACGATCGAGAGCGCACCAGATCCGCTCGCCAACCTGACGCGGCTTCTGAGCAGCGCGCCGCTCGGCCCCAGCCTGCGCCGCAGCCGCGGCCGCTGAAGACAGTCTTGCCGAGCGAGGCCGTGCTGCACGCGCCGGATCATGTCATCGCGCAGTGGGTGAAGGGGCCGACGTGGACCCGCCAGCTCGATCGGCGCGGCGCCATGATGCCGCTCGCAGACGACGAGATCAGCCTCGAGCTGATCGAGGATGCCGGCCTGCGGCGCTGGCGCGTTCGACGCCCCGGCGCGGGCACGCGCGGCGGGAATGGCGACACCGACGGGCTCCCCGGATCGCAGATCGCAGCGCTGATGAACGACGATCGCGTCCGCCGCATGCTGCCGGCAAAACGCGGAGTGATGCGCGTGGTCGGGCGATGGCTCATCAGCGGCTTCAAGCACGGCACGCTGGGTCTGGTGCGCGAGTACGATCGCGAGCAGGTGAGCAAGGAAGGCCTGCTCCTCATCAACGGCGCGACCTCGAAGCAGCTGGTCAGCGCCTTTCGCGACGGCTCCAGCGTGTCGCCCTCGTCGTCTGCTGAAGATGCCCGTGCGCTCGTCCTCGTTCACGGCACGTTCAGCAAGACTGCGTCGCCGGTGGACGGCTTCGGACCAGAGTTCATCGCATGGGCGCGCCAGAAGTACCGGGTCGTCCTCGGGCTCGATCACTGGACGCTGTCGAAAACGCCCGAGGACAACGCACGGCTCCTGGTGGACGAGCTGCGCGCGTTCAATGCCGACTACTTGAAGCGCGGAAGCATCGACGTGATCACCCACAGCCGCGGCGGTCTCGTCGCCCGTTCGTTCTGCGAGCTGCTCGGCCACATGCACACCGTGCGGCACCTGATTTTTCTCGGCACGCCGAACTGCGGGACCGATCTCGCGAACCCGAAGAGCTGGGGCACCCTGGCGGACCTCCTCGTCAACATGACCGGCGTCGACGGCGCCGAGCTCTTCGGCCGGCTGGCCGGTCTCCTCGCCCAGCTCGCCGTCACGAACGTGGTGAACGACGTGCCGGGGCTGCTCGCGCAGAGCCCCGCTGCCGCCGTCGAGAAGGGCAGCTTCCTCTACCGGCTCCAACACGCCAAGATCGATCGCACAAAAGTGCGCTACGGCGTCGTCTGCTCGGAGTTCGAGCCCTCCATCCTCGTTCCGAACCTGAAGAAGATCGTGGAAGCGGCCAGGGCCGCCAGCGTGGACGTGACGATGGATGCGCTGTTCAGGAACGCGAACGACCTCGTCGTGAATACGGCCCACGCGTGGGGTATCGGGTCGTCACCGGAGGATGTCCTGGAAGACCTGCCCGCTTTCCTGCCGAAAAAACGCGTGCTCGTCTACCGTCCGCCGTTTGGGTTCATGCCGCCGCCGGGTGTGCCGACCGAACAGGCACTGGGCGTGCACCATTGCAACCTCTTCTCACAGCCGCGCGTTCGGGAGGTCATCAAAACGTGGCTCGCTGAGAGCTGACGCGGGCCCGGCGATTGAATTATTAGGGCGAAGCTGTGCAACTACCGGGCGACCCGGGCCTGAAGACCCTTCACGGCGCCCAGGATCATCCGGTTCAACGCGGCTATCGAGAGACCGCCCTCGTCCCTCGGCGGGATCGTCGCGAAGCCGATTCCGGACGCTTTGGGATAACGGCTGAAGATCATCTCGAAGAGCGCGGCCAGGTGTTGACTGGTGGGGCCGTTCGGCACCTTGTTGCCATGTGCCATCACCTCCGGCGGGTCGAGAACGTCCATGTCGATGTGGACGTAGATCTTGTCGGTGAGCGCGCTCAGCCGGTCCATCTCCCGTACGATCGCGGGCGACAGCGTCCGCAGATCGTCGACGCTGAGCTGCTCGATCTGCGATTGGTCGATAATGTGCTGCTCCAGCGGATCGTTCAGACGCACACCCCCCATCACGACATGCCGATCGGACAAGGGCGGGTCGAGGCCGGCGTCGAGTCGCATCCGCTGGAGCGCCCGGCCCGTCGCGACCGCAACCGGCATCCCACCGAGCGACCCGCTGCGCGTCGTCTCGGGAGTGTTGATGTCGCCGTGCGCGTCCAGCCAGAGCATGCCGATCTTCAGCGCGTCGGGCGTTGGACCCGAGTGTTGAAAGCCCGCCGCCATGCCCGGCATCGAAGGGCAGGTGCCGAGCAGTCCGACCGTGAAATACCCTTCACGCTCATTCTGCGCCACTACCCGCCCCAGGTGGCCAAGCGCGTACCCCAGGCGCTTCCACCCGCCGTATTCCATGTCCTCGTCCGGTGTGAGCGCGATCTCCGACACACGGACGGTCGCGCCAAGCTGTTTCAACTGATCCTGGATCCCGCCATTGGCCATCGTCGTCGGCCCGACCGAGGTGCCGTTGGGAACGAACGGCTGCTTGACGAGGGCAACCCGGACCCGGCCGTCCGGAGCCGAATACTTCTGGCCGGACAGCGACGATGACGCAACGACGGTGAGCGCGAGAAAAAGGAGACGTGTCGTCATTCAGAAAGCTGACGCATGCGGCGCTCGAGTCACCTCACGCGTGTGAGGCCCAGATCTTGTCGCCGGGTGCGTGCGGGGCGCACGGATCGAAGCGTCCGGGCGACTCGCGGTAGCGCATCGCCTTCGTGTAGCCGATCTCCGACGTGAAGTAACCGAGGAGCGCCAGCTCTTTCATCATCCGGAAATAGTGCGCCGGCTCGTCGGGTGCCGCGGGCGCAGCGGGCGCGCGGTTCGTCCGCGCGGGCGTGCGCGCATCCATCGCCGCCTTCTGCTCGCGATCGAGCGCTTCGACCACCGACAGCCGCTGCGCCGGCGTGGCCTGCATGAACGCTACGCCGTGCGCCTTGCGGCAGGCCTCGTCCACCTGGCCGAGCCCCGCGCGAAACAGCTGCTGCTGGCGTCGCGTCGTACGCCTCGGTCACCATCAGCGCCATGAACGCGCCGGTCTTCGCGGCCTTCGCGCCGGGCGTCGATGTTTCGGGCAGGATCGTCTCCGCAATCTCGTCGAGCACCGCCACGTCGGCCCCCGTGAAGAGGCTGGTCCCCTGCTCGGCGGCGACGGCCAGCGCCGCGTCATCGAACGAGAACGCGAGCACGCGCTCGCCGCCGGTCAGCGCCGCGCCGCCAAGGAGCGCGGACGCACCACGCTGCAGCGCCGTCGCCGGCCGCGTCAGAGTCGTCCGGTGCAGTCGATGTCGTCCATGGTTCGCTCCGCTCTCACAGGTTGCCGCGCTTCAGCTCGTCGACCGCGAACGCCGCGGCGCGTGCCGTCAGCGCCATGTAGGTCAGCGACGGGTTCTGGCAGGCCGCCGACGTCATGCACGACGCCGTCCGTGACGAACACGTTCGTGCAGTCCCACACCTGGTTGTGCGCATTCAGCACCGACGTCTTCGGATCGCGGCCCATGCGCGCCGTGCCCATCTCGTGGATGCCCATGCCCGGGAAGTAGCCGTTGTCGTAAGACGCGGACGTCCTTCACGCCGGACGCTTCCAGCATCTCCGCCATGTCGTTCATCATGTCGCGCCGCATCAGCTGTTCGTTTTCGCCGATGGCGCAGTCGATCGCGAGCACCGGCAGGCCCCACTTGTCGGTTTTCGCCGGATCGAGCGAGATACGGTTGGCGTGGTTCGGCAGCATCTCGCCGAACGCCGTGGCGCCCATGCGCCACGCGCCGGGCGTGGCCATCTCGATCCTTGAAGGCCGCGCCGACGCCGAGCTCCGCGATGGCGCGTTCCCATCCCTGCCGGCTGGCGCTGCCCTGATACCCGAAGCCGCGCAGGTACTCGCGCTTGTCGCCGAACAGATTCCTGAAGCGCGGGATGTAGAACCCGGTCGGCCGCCGGCCGTAGACCGTCTTGTCCTGATGATCGCCGACGAAACCGTCCGCGCCGCAGGCGGAAGTGATGGTCCATCAGGTTGTGTCCCAGCTCGCCGCAACTGCTGCCCAGGCCGCCGGACCAGACGTCGGTCGCCGATCGCATCAGCAGCCATGTGCTGTTGAGCGTGGAGGCGCACAGGAACACGACCTTTGCGGCGTACTCCGTGGTCGTCTTTCGTGACGGCGTCCATCACGCGCACGCCGGTGGCGCGCTTCCGATCGCGGTCGTAGACGACGTCGGTGACGATCGCGAACGTCTTCAGCGTCAGCCTCCCGGTCGCTTTGGCTGCCGGCAGCGTGGAGGCCTGCGTGCTGAAGTAGGACCCGGTCGGACATCCCAGCGAGCAGGCGTTCCGGTACTGGCAGGGAATGCGTCCCGGCAGCGCGCGCGTGAGGTTGGCGCAGCGCCCGGGGATCAGACGGCGATGCTCGAACTGCTTCGCGATGCGGCCGGCGATCGTCTCCTCGACGCAATTGAGCGGCATCGCCGGCTGGAATTGACCGTCGGGCAGTTGCGGAAGTCCTTCAATCGATCCCGAGATGCCGGCGTGGCGTTCGACGTGGTCGTACCACTGCGCGAGGTCCGCGTAGCGGATCGGCCAGTCGACGGCGATGCCGTCCTTGCTGTTCGCCTCGAAATCGAAATCGCTCCACCGGTAGCTCTGGCGTCCCCACGTCAGCGACCGACCGCCGACGTGATAGCCGCGGTACCAGTCGAAGCGTTTGACCTCGGTGTAAGGAGAATCTTTTTCGGAGACCCACCAATCGAGGTTCTTCTCGTTCAGCGGATAGTCGCGCTGCAGCACGGGATAGCTATCGATCATCTCGCGCGTGCGGCCGCCGCGATGCGGGTATTCCCACGGCGACTTCCGGGCGTTCGGATAGTCCTTCCGGTGCTCGACGTTCTTGCCGCGCTCGAGCATCAGGACGCGCAGGCCGCGCTCGGTGAGTTCCTTGGCCGCCCACCCTCCGGAGATTCCGGAGCCGACGACGATGGCATCGAAGGTTTCGGTTTGTTGAGGCATGGCTTTTTCCGGTCCGAACAGTCTTCGTGTTCAGTCGCGCGCTTTGTGCGATGACTCGACAAGGACGAGCCCGCTTGCCAACCCGCCGGGGAGTTGCAGCACGACACCAAACGCGCTCACGTCGTAGCCGTCTTGCAGTCGCCCCGTAACATCGACGCGGGCACCGCGGCGCGGGGCGCCCGTGCTCGTCACGACCCATAGCCCTTGATCGCCGTCGGCAATTCGATACGCGCCGCGACCGGCGACCGACACGCTCTGGTCCACGGTGCCGCGGACCGTGATCGTCTCGTTGTTGTATCTGGCCGGGTCCGCCAGAACCTGGTTGATGCTGCGGGTGGTGGCGCACGCTGTCCCAACGAGGGCCATCAACAACAGCGCCGCGCCGAGGAATCGCGAGCGAATCATGCTGGTCTCCATGTTTACCTGGCGAATCCCGCTGATTCTACCGAAAGCCGGCCTGACGCGCCGGACCGAAAAGCTCGAAAGCGGTAGGTCGCTTCAGGCCAAATTCCTGAGCTCACTCGTCCTTCGCGTACCAGTCGTCGTGCGGCGACCACTCGCCACATCGGAGACATGACGTCCATTGCCACTGATGGCTGCAGCCGGGACACCGCCCGCCGGTCGTGAACGTGTTCCAGATGGTGCCGCAGCCGTCGACCGGCTCGGGTGTGCCGATGCCATGGCACGACCACCGGCTGGACGGTGATGGCCGCCACGCGCAGCGCGGACATCTGATGCTCTCCTCGTCGAGGTCCTCCGGCGCCGGCTTGTCGCGGACGATTCGGCTGGGGACCCAGTCATCCGGGAAACGGCGCAAATCCATGCGGCTCGAGCCCGGCGAAGTCATAACGGCCAATAGTTTACGAAAGGATGGTCGGAACGGACTACTATCAAAGTCGAGTCGATGCGCTGCTATTCGCAGGAGGAATCAATGCTCGTTCGTGTCGCTACCGCAACAGGTCTCATCATGGCGCTGCTCGGTGCGGGGCAGGCGCAGGAACCGAAAAAGTTCGGCACCGGTGTGTCGCTGACTGAAACGACGCCGCTGACGTCCCTCCTCGACCGGCCCGCGGACTTCGAAGGCAAGACCGTTCGTGTCGAGGGTGTCGTCAAGGCGGTGTGCGCCGGTATGGGCTGCTGGATGGCGTTTGCGCCGGCCGCGGCGCCCGACGGCCGGACCGTGCTCATCAAGGTGGACGACGGCGTGATCGTATTTCCGTTGAGCGCGAAGGATCGCCGCGCTGTGGCGCAGGGCGTCGTCGAGCGGATTGGGACCGACGCTGAAGCTCAGGAGGCTGCCGCCGAGCACGCCAGGGCGACGCCAACCCCTTCTTCCAACGCGCCGGCGGCGTGGCAGGTCAAAGCGACCGGCGCGCTCGTGTACTAAGAGCGGTTACCGCTGGTGTGCTCCATCGCGAACAATAGACGATACCGCTACTGACGCTCACGGTAGAGCTACGGTAAGATTACCGGTCTTCAAGCAGGCCCTCGCCAGAGGATGCGTCGCATGCGACTGGTGATTTTGACCGGCAGTCTGACCGGCACGAAGTTCGAGGTTCCACCAACCGGCCTGGCCGTCGGTCGACGCAGCCATTGCGACCTCCGCTTCGGCGACGCCGACGAATGCGTCTCGGGCTTGCACGCGCGAATCTCGTGGCGCGACGGCGCCTGGATCATCCGAGATGAAGGCAGCCTCAACGGCACGCTGCTCGACGGGCAGCGTGTCACCGAAACACCGATGGCGAACGGGCAGATCGTCACATTCGGCCAGGGTGGTCCGACCGCGCGCGTTGAGTTGCCCGCGCCGGCAGCGCAGCCCGTTCGCCAGGTAGCCAAAACGCATTCGGGGCTCACGTCCCTCTACGACAGCGCACGCGAACGGGCCGCGGCGGGCTCAACCGCGGCGCCCTCGGACGCGACGGTGATGAAGGCGTTCGTCAAGCTCACGAACGAGCGCACGACACGCCGCTGGCGGTTGGTCCTCGCGGCCTGCCTTGTCGTCGCCACGGGTGCGGTGATCGTCGTCTACCTGCTCGGACGCCGACAGGCCGTGGGCCTCGAGAAACGCATCGCCATGCTCAGCGCCAGGCTCGAGACCCAGGGTGAAGCCCGTGCGGCGCTCGAATCGCAGTTGGCGCGGATGTCCACGGTGGCGGCCGCAGCCGAGCGTACGGCGCAAGCGGCGCGAAGCGACGCGCTGCGGCTTCAACAACAGCGCGACGCCGTCCAGCAGGATCGCCGGTTCGGTCCGGCCGTGACCCAACGCTTCGCGGGAGGCGTCGGCATGATCCAGTTCCAAGTGGGCTGGTACAACGCCGAGCAGGGCTGGCTGCGCCTACGCGGGACACCTGACGGCGACGTCCAGCTGACGACCGACAACAGCGCTCAGCCCGTCATCAACTACACCTCGCACTGCACAGGCTTCCTTGTGGACGCCGAGGGCCGGGTCCTCACGAATCGTCACTGCGTCGACCTCGCCTTTCCTGACGACGAGGACGTCAAGCGCGGCACGCTACGGCTCGGCAAACAGGGAGCCATCGCGTTCGTGCCGACGATCATGTCGTGGCGCATCAGCTTTCCACCGGGACGTACATTCGACGTCGATCCGTCGACGGTGCGCGCGGCGCAGGAACACGATCTGGGCACGTTCGTCACGAAGACGCGCCCCCAGGGCGTGCCGGTTCTGCCGCTGGCAAAGGGTGAACCCGTGATCTCCGGCGAAGACGTCGTGTTGCTGTCCTACCCTGGCGGCGCGTCCGTCACGGCACGGCGTCGCGGTCTCGGCAGCTTCGCGAACACCTCGCTGCGCGACGAACTGAGGGCGGCCACCAAGGCGGCCGCGCAGCAGTACGCCGAGTCGGCCGGCGTCGTGCGCGCCGTCAATGCCGTGCCTGAGAACGACGATCAACGGACGGCGTATCTGAAGTCGCGGCCGGTTGTGGGGCTGGCGCTCTCGACGCTCGAGGCGATGCAGGATCGCGCGTTCTTCGACGCGCTCGCTCGACAGGGGCAGGTGCAGCCGGATGTCGGTGGCAGCATCAGCGTGTCCGGCGTGCGACCCGATTCGATCTCATTTCACACCCTCGGCGGCATCGGCGGATCGAGCGGCGGCCCGCTCATCAACGCGAAGCTGGCCGTCATCGGCATCAACCACGCGGGATTCTCGCGGAACGACCGCGGCGCGCAGTACCAGCAGAACGAAGCGGTGCCCGTGGAGTTCGCGCACCGGTTCCTCCCGGCCGCCCGGAACGCACGCTGAGCCTCATTTCTCTTGGCATTCCCGCCAACTTGGCGATAATCGGCTGGAGAGATCTGAGAAAACCGCTGTAAAGGGAGCGTCCCATGCGTGTCGCGTTGATTGTGAGTCTCTTCGTGGCGGGGGTGGCCGCGGCCGTGCCGGCGACGGCAGCCGACGGCACACCGACCTTCACCAAGGACGTCGCGCCGATCTTCTACAAGTCGTGCATCGAGTGCCATCGCGCGACGATGTTCGCGCCGATGTCGCTGACGTCGTACGAAGACGCGCGCCCGTATCTGCGCGCGATCAAGCAGCGCGTCACGGCGCGGACGATGCCGCCGTGGGGGTCGGACATGCCGCACGGCCTGTTCCGCAACGATCCGCGTCTGAGTGATCAGGAAGTCCAGACGATCGTCTCCTGGATTGACGGCGGCGCGCCCAAGGGCGACACGGCCGACATGCCGAAGATGCCGGCGCTCGCCGACGCCTGGACGATCGGCAAGCCCGACGCGGTCTTCTCGATGACCGAGGACTACAAGATTCCGGTCGCCGGGACGATCCAATATCTGTACATCCGGATTCCGGTGAACCTGCCGGAAGATCGCTGGTACACCGCGGTCGAGATCAAGCCGAGCGCGCGCGGGCACATCCACCACATCATCGCGTATACCGAGCCTCACAGCGACGCGCCGACAAAGCCCGGCAACACCTTCGGGCCGACGAACATCACCGGCGTGTCGCCGAACAAGCCGGGCCTCGTCTTCGAGCCCGGCATCGCGAAGCTCCTGCGCGCCGGCCACGACATCATCCTGCAGATGCACTACACCACCAACGGCACCGAAGCGGTCGATCGCACGCAGGTGGGGTTCATCTTCGCCAAGGATCCGCCGAAGCAGATCCACGTCACCGGCCTGGCCGTGCAGCCGCGCTTCGTGATTCCAGCCGGCGATGCGAACGCCGAAGTGAAGGCGGTCGCCGAGCTCAAGCAGGACACGATCATGACGAGCCTGACGCCGCATATGCACGTGCGCGGCAAGGACATGACCTACACGGCGACCTACCCGGACGGCACGTCGGAAGTCCTCCTGCGCGTGCCGAAGTACGACTTCAACTGGCAGATCACCTACGAGCTGGCCACGCCGAAGCGCCTGCCGGCGGGAACCAAGGTCGAGGTCGTGGCGCACTACGACAACTCGTCGGGCAACAAGTACAATCCCGATCCCACGAAGGACGTGAAATGGGGCGACCAGACCTGGGAAGAGATGATGATCGGGTTCTGGGGGTCAGTAGTCGACCCACCGGCGGCGTCTCAACAACAAAAGCAGTGAAACTGTAGCCGCAAGTCGTCGTACGTGGGGTCCGGCTTCAGCCGGACCTTCTATGAGAGCCGTCGGTGTCAATCCCGTCGGTGTGCGGCGAGTAGCCGTCGTATTCTTTGTCATCGAGCGCACCTTCAGTGAGGCCGCCGAGCAGACCCCCCGCCCACGAGCGGGTCCGCGCAGGCGGCCGGAGCCACGAACGATCACGCACAGGCGCGTGGCGCACGCCGATCATCGACGAGAGCTGGCGGCTTCGTGTTCGCGGAGCCGATGGCTCCCGCGCCCCTTCTATCCGTGCCGGTGGCGATGCCCCGGACACCAGAGACTTTTTCGTGAAGCCTGGAAGCGAGCGCCCCTTCTACACTCCGGTTCACAGAGGAACCCAGTCCGATTGCACGGGCGCTCGCACCAGCTCGTTGGGCCGACGATCGGCGTCGGGCCGTCAGACCTCCATCGGTTTCAGCTGCGCGCCAGCAGGAACCACGCCGGTTTCCAGATAGCGCCAGAGGGCAATTAACAGTTTCCGCGCGAGCGCGACAATCCCAATCTTTCGGAGGCGCTTCCCGCCGGCGCCGAATCGCTGCTGATACCACTGCGTCAGGGCGCTGTCCGGTTGGTGGCGGATCCAGCCCCATGCGAGCTGCACGATCACGCGACGGACATGCGCATTCCCCGCGCGCGTAATGCCTTGGTCGTAGGCGGTCTCGCCGCTTTGATACGGCGCCGGGACCAAGCCGACCAGGGCCCCGAGTTCTCGCCCGTTCCGAATGCGCCGCCAGCCGAAGATTTCTGTGGCCAGCACCGACGCGCCGATCGGGCCGATGGCCCGCATCGTCAAGAGCTGTGCGAGGGCGTGGCTCGTCGCCGGGGTCAGCTGCTCCAGTCGGGTGAGTCGCAGCGCCTTCAGGTCGCGAATGTGTCCATCCACTGCCTGCAGCTGCGTCCACGTGCGCATCAGTCGCTCCTGCAGGCCGGGCGGCAGCGGGGTGCCGTCCCAGAGATGGGCCGCTTCCAGCCGCTGGAGAAACCTCGCATCGATCGGGAGCGACACGCCCTGCGTCGTCAGCAGCGACTTCAGGCGATTCATCAGCCGCGTGCGGTCCTGCGTCAACGCTTCCAAGGTCCGCGGGAGGTGCCGCGCATCTTCTTCGGCCACGGTCGGCACGCGGACGACGCGCCAGGCGCGCCGGTCGCCCAGGACATACCGCGCCAGCAAACTCAACAGGCCCGCGAGATCGAGCCGATCCGTCTTCGCCCGTCTCGCCCGGCGATTGACTTCGATGCTCGAGGAATCCACGACGTAATTCGTGATCCCCTGCGCCAGCAGGTAGCGATGCAACCAGAAGCCATCGCGGCCCGCTTCGTAGCAACTCGTCACCGGCGCGTCAGCCGACAGGCCGAGTCGTTTCTTCGCGCGCTCAATCTCTGTCACCAACGCGCTCACGGCGCCTGCCGGAATCTGTCGAATGCGAGGACGCTGCCCCATCCCTGACGGTAAATCCCAGCTTCCAAGTGCGCTGACCCAATTCGAACGCCAACAACAAGCCCCCGGTCGGTGCCGTAGAATCACTCGTGCGGGTCATGGTGCTCATGGTTACGCTCCTCCTCTGAAACACATCACGGTGAGCGTAACCGCCATGGCCCGCCTGTCCAACGCTCTGCATAGTGTCTACACTGACGATCGCGCTCGCTGTAGGTCCGCCTGAAGGCGGACCCCACGTACTACACCGATCCCGAAAAACGCTAAAAGTCTCACTCAGTCGTCGAGAGGTGCACCGTGGAGCTCAATCGACGGCAGTTCATCGAAGTCGCCGCGGGTGCGGCCGCGGTCCGGCCGCGCGACGCGCTGGGCTTGCAAACGTCCCTGGACAATCCTGCCGATCCGCTTGGAATACGGAGTGATTTTCCGGCCGCCCGCGACGGCCTCTACCTGAACTCCGCGTACATCACGCCGATTCCGCTCGCTGTCGCGGACGCCGCTCGCGCGTTTGCCGAACGCAAGGCGTCGAAGCCGATCCCGCTCGACGAGATGCTGCGGAAGACCGACGAGGTCCGCCGCCAGTTCGCGCGGCTCGTCGGCGCAGACGCGGACGAGATCGGGTTTCTCTACTCGACCAGCGAAGGCGAGAATATCGTCGCCTCGGCGCTCGATTTGAAGTCCGGCGACAATGTGGTCGTCGACGAGCTCCACTACAACACGTCGTTCGTGCTGTACCGGCATCTCGAGGACACGCGCAAGATCGCGCTGCGGATCGTGAAGCACCGCGACGGCCGGGTGACGGCCGCGGATTTCGCCGGCGCGGTCGACGATCGAACGCGCCTCGTCTCGGTCGCCTGGGTGTCGCACCAGAACGGGTTCAGGCACGACATGCGGCCGATCGCGGATCTGGCGCACGCGCACGGCGCCGTGTTCTACGCCGACGCGGTCCAGGCGCTCGGCATGTTTCCGGCCGACGTGCGGGCGACGGGCGTCGACTGCATGACGAGCGGCACCTACAAGTGGCTGCTCGGAGGCTTCGGCGTCGCCCCGTTCTTCGTTCGCCGCGAACTGCTCGAGAAGATTCGCGTCGATCGGCTGGGCGCGCTGCACGTCGAGCGGGAGCTCGGCGATCATCGGTACGAGATCTACCGCACGGCGAAAAAGTTCGAGTACGCCACGCTGCCGTTTGCCGAGATCTACCAGCTGGGCGCCGCGCTTGCGTATCTCGAGCACGTCGGCGTCGACCGTATCGAGCGTCACACCGTGGCGCTCGCCCGCGAGCTGCGCGATGGACTCGCCGGGCTGGGCTTTACCCTGTTCACGCCGGCTGGCAACAACGCGTCCATCGTCACCCTGCGCCTCGAGCGGAACCAGGCGCGCGCGCGCGAAGTGCTGGATGCCGCCGGCGTGCAGGTCAGCTATCGTGAGCGGGGATCGCAGATCCGCGTGTCGCCCGCGCTCTTCAACACCCGGGACGAGATCCGGGCGTTTCTCGACCACGCGAAGCGCTTCGCGTAGTGGCCCGTACACGGTGAACAAGGACCAGATCGCGGAGCGCGGCGCCCGGATGGCAAGGCGCGACGACCGAGAATACCGGGAGTATTTGAGGGAGGAGTAACGCAGCCAGCCGGGAGGCCCCGCCCGCGAGGTTGTCCTTGATCGGCGTGTACGGGCCACGAGTCACCGGCGAACGTAGACCCACGACATCTCGCGCTGTCCGGCGGCGCCGGCGATCGCGGCCCGCAGCGTGCCGTCGGCGCGCTTCTCGTAGCGAATCACCTTCGGGAAGTCGTGCTGCGGGTTCTCGAACCGGACGCTGGTCGGGCTCACCTGCGTCGCGGCGAATTCCGTAGGCGGCTGGCCCTTCGGTTGGGCCACGTAGAAGAGGCCCCCGCCGCGCTCGACGATCCGGAGGTACTCGAACTCCACGAGGCGATCCCCGGCCAGCGTCCGGGAGACCGCGAACATCACGCCGCCGGCCGCTGAAGTCCAGTGCTCTTCAACTGTCCGCTGACCGGAGGCACTCACCCACGTGCCTTCGAGCCAGGCGACGTCCTTGACGGTGGCCGTGGCGCGCGCGGTCTGGCCCGGCGCACTAACGGCCGTCACAACGATCACGATCAGAACAGCAAGCGTGCGCGAAAGATGTATCAGCATGGCGGGACTGTAGCCGCGGACGGCTGCCGGTGGCTTGAACGAATGCGACCTATGCTAGTGTCCGGGAATCGGGTAATCGGGTAATTGGGTAGTCTGATAATTGATTACTTAATTGTTAGTCAATCACCCAATCAATTACCCGATTACTCGATTACCCAATTACCCGATTTCCATGAGTGTCGCCCGCGATGCAGTACACGGAGCGCCCGCCGATTCCCACGCTCGCGCACCTCGTGCAGTGCGTGTGGACGCTGGAAGGCCACGCGCGCGAGCTGGCGGGGCCGGCGCAGCCGATCCTGCCGGACGGCCGTTCGGAGTTGATCCTCCACTTCGGCGATCCGTTCGAACGCGTCGACGGCGGGTCAAGCGATCGACAGCCGCCGCTCATCTTTGCGGGTCAGCTCACCCGCCGCCTCGTGCTGCAGCCGACGGGCCGTGTGGCCGTGCTCGGCGTGCGATTCCGTCCCGACGGCGCCGGTGCGTTCGTGCGCGCGCCGCTGCGCGATCTCGTGGGGCTGACGCTCGACGTCGCCGACGCCGCGCCCGCCCTCGCGCAGGCCGTGCGCCAGGTTCGAGATGCCACCGACACGCTCGATCGGGCGGTGCCGCTGATAGAGGCGAGGCTCGCGGCGATCGTCCAGCGCGCGGTCGATCGAAGAGTCGCCCACGCCGTCCGGGCGATCGACGCGTCCGGAGGATTGATCGCCATCGACCGGCTCGCGCGATCGATGGGCACCACCCGCCGCCACCTCGAGCGGCTGTTCCTGGACCGCGTGGGGATTTCGCCCAAGCGGCTGGCGCGGCTGACGCGATTTCAGCGCGCCGTGTGCCTGCTGGAACGCGAAGCGCCTGGGCCGCGAGGCGCCGCGACGGCGCACGCATGCGGATACGCGGATCAGGCGCATTTCGTCCGCGACTTTCGCGAGCTCGCGGGGTGCACGCCCAGCGCCCACCTGCTGAGGCGCGCTGAACTGACCGGCTTCTTTGCCGGAGCCGGCTCGCCTCGCGGGGAGATCATTGCAGGGTGATCACGCCGCACACGATTCTGGGTCCTCCGGATACGCCCGGGCTCATTGCGGACTACTTGAGGAGCAGGAACGTCGTTCCGAGATGAGAGCCGCGTGGCGGAGGATGCGCTCCCCGCGCTATGGCATCTCCAGGGAAGGCGCGGCCGCCGCCAGGATTTCGAGCGACCGCACGCGCGCGGCATGGCTGTAGATGTGCGAGACGGCCAGCAGTTCATCGGGAGCCGTCAGCGCGATGAACCGGCGCAGCCCCTCGACGATGGTGGGTTCAGACCCGACAACGCTCACCGTTGTCATGGCTTCGATGGGCATGGAGCCAAAGGGCACGACCTCTCGCTCCAACTCACGGTTGGGCGGCGGCAGCGTCGTGGGCATGCCGCGACGGAGATTCGCGAACGACTCGCGACCGGACGTGGCCAGGAACCGCGCCTCGTCGTCGTGATCGGCCGCGATGACGTTCAGACCGAGCATCACGTAGGGCCGCGTCCATCGCGGAGAAGGGCAAAAGGTCGATCGGTAGATCTGGAGGGCCGGCATCATCTCGGCTGGGGCGAAATGCGACGCGAACGCGAACGGCAGCCCCATTGCCGCAGCGACCTGCGCGCCGAATGTACTCGAGCCGAGGATGTAGATGGGGATGGTCAAACCCGCACCCGGCACGGCGCGGACGTGTCTGCCGTCCCGCGGCTCGAAATAGTCCATCAGCTCGAGAATGTCCTGGGGGAATGCGTTGGGATCGCTCACGAGGGTGCGTCTCAGCGCGTGTGCGGTAACGGGGTCGGTCCCGGGCGCCCGCCCGAGGCCGAGATCGATGCGTGCGGGAAAGAGCGATTCGAGCGTCCCGAATTGCTCGGCAATCACCAGCGGCGCGTGGTTGGGCAGCATGATGCCGCCGGCGCCGACCCGGATCGTCCGCGTCCCAGCTGCCACGTGTCCGATCACAATCGACGTCGCCGCGCTGGCGATGCCCGGCATGTTGTGGTGTTCGGCGAGCCAATACCGGTGGTAGCCGAGGCGCTCGGCGTGGCGCGCAAGGTCAAGCGTGTTTCGCAGGGCGGTTGCCGCATCGCTCCCTGTCGTGATCGGAGCGAGATCCAGAATCGAGAGTCGGACCATCAACCACCAAGTGTGGCACGCGGCCGGCTCGATCAGGGCATCGTGGATTTGACATCTGTGGTCACGAAAGCCAACTTCGGCGATCGGCACAGGCGTTCGAGTGGACCGATTGTGGCGTCGATGATGGCGGTGCTATCTCGGAGTCGGTCCAATCGGTCAGCGAACTGCTGCACGTTGTCAACAACATCCTTCATGACGCCAAGCGTACGGTCACGTCTCTCCATGACGTCATTCAATTGCACCTGCGTGTCGACGATTTCCATCAGAGCCGCAGCGTTGCCAAGCTTCTTGGCGGTGCCTTCCGCCACACACGCCGCCGTTTTCATCGCCCACAGCTCGCCATTCTTGACCACGTCTTCAACGCATCCATCGACTGCGGCTGGATCACCCGTACAGCTTGCCGTCGTCCCTCCGCTGAAGTTCACCAACTCGCCCATGACGCAGACCCCGGCCGCCTCCACTACCGACATCGCGCCGCGTTCGGCGATGCCAAGCGCCGGGGCAACGTAGGTCAACAGGGATTGACCGGCGTTGATCACCTGTTTGACACTCAGCAACGCCTCTGCCCATGCTTGCAGCCCGACGACGCGTTCAAGCTTGCCGAGACTGATGATGCTATCCCGCGCGAACTCACGAACCTTGGTCCGCTGCTGCGCCAACCCGTCTCGTCTTTGCAACAGGGCCTGCTTGGTTGGTTCAATGCGCGCGCAGGCAACAGTCGACGTTTGAACAGGTGTTGACAGCGCGATGACCTCGTCTGCGCTGAGCCCCCCAGGCGGTACTGAAAAAGTTCGGCTGGGTAGCGTCGCGAGGACATTGCTTCCATCGCGCAATTGCCCGGCGAACGTCACCATGCAGCCCACGGAACCGCGCGCGCCTTGTGGGGTGGTTACTGTGCTCGCAGGCGGATGCTGCCGTTGACCGTCGAGAGCTGCAATTCCTGGCCGCCGTTGCCGATCGTCCCTTCGATCTTTCGACGGTCGACCATCCGGGTGATCGCGATCGGCAAATCGGACTCGATGCTGCCGTTCATGACCGACGCCTTCAGGTGTGCGTTCAGGTAGGAGGGCACGCGGAGCGTGATGCCACCGTTGACGGTGGAGAACTTCGCGCCGTCCGCGAAATCGGCGCGGCCCATCGCCACATCCAGCGACCCGTTGACCGTGTTCGCGACCGCGTTGCCCGTCGTCGAGACCTTGATCGAGCCATTCACCGTGTGGCCCTCGGCGTCGCCGTTGAGCGACTCTGCGGTCACGTCGCCGTTCACCGTTCGGCCGATGAATTTCACGCCGGCCGGCACTTTGACGTCGAAGCGGACCTGCGTGTCGTTGTTGTTGGTGTTCGAGCGGTTCCGAGGCCCGGGGTCGCACGTGTTCGGCTCGCGGCCGGCTGGCGTGGGATAGACGGCGCACACCAGGATGCCGCCCGCGTGGGGCACGACGTCGACGCGCACCAGCGCCGGGTCGCTGCGAATGGCCGATTTCCTCGCGTAGACCTCGGCGTCGCCCGAGCCGGAGGCGGTCGCGTTGATCTCGCCGTTGATCCCGCGAATCTCGAGCGTCTGGCCCGATCCGATCTGGCCGCGCCAGTTGAAGTCGGTCTGCGCCAGGGCCAGCGATGCGCCGCACGCCACCGCAACCGCAGTCAGGAACGCCCGCATGGAACCCTCCCGCCCCGCTTAGACGGGAAGGGCCCGAAAACAGTTGTCGCGGGCTTTACGGCTGCAGAGCTGCGAAGGGCGTCACCGAGACGCGTTCGATGTCGAGTCTGCTCCTCGTTCTACAGCAGCGCAACGATCACCGTGCCCCACAGGGCGAGGAGCACGTTGCCAACCGCGTAGGCCACGCCGTAGCCGAGCGTGGGGACCGCGCTCTTGGCCGCCTCCTGGATCGCGGCCAGCGCCGGTGTGGCCGTCCCGGCTCCCGCGCACACGCCGAGCATCACGCCCGGGTGCATCTTGAACACCCAGTGGCCGACGGCGACACCGACCGCATGCGGCACCAGCACGGTGACAATCCCGGCGATCACCAGGCTCATGCCGCTCGTGCGCAGACCCGTGACGAAATCGGGTCCCGCGTTCAACCCGACAACGGCCACGAATCCGGCGAGCCCGATCGATTCGAAGACCCACAGCGTCGGACTCGGAATACGGCCGAAGAAGCGCGGCCACATCGAGCGCAGCCACCCGCAGACCAACCCGCCCAGCAGCACGCCGACACTGAGGCTCAAGCCAATGTCGATCCCGCCCAGCCTCAGCGCAGGGATGCCGACGAGTGCGCCCCCGACGATCCCGAACGCGACCAGCACCATGTCGGTCACGTCGGTCGCGCGGTCGGGCACACCGATGTGGCCGACGGCGTCGGCGATGCGTCGCGTCGGGCCGACGAGCGTCACGACGTCGCCGCGATGCAGTGTGGTCGCCGGAAACATCGGCACCGGCGTGCCGGCACGCGTAATCCGGCGTAGAAACACGCAGCGTGCCGAATTCGTCGCGCGCGAGGTCGGCCAGCGTGCGGCCGTCGATCTCGGCGCGCGTCACCACGACGTCCAGCACCTCCGCGGGGACGTCGAGCAGTTCCCGGTCGTCGACTTCCCGCACGCCTTGCCGTTGTTCGTCGACACGTTCGACGAGCAGCTCCCGGCGCCCCATGATGGCGAGCGTATCGCCGTCCCGCAGCGGCGTCGTCTCTGCTTGATCCAGGATCACGCCTTGGCGTCGGATTCGATCGATGAACAACCGGACGTCGCTCACGATCGCCTCGAGCTCGCGTGGCGTTTTCCCGATCAGCGGCGAGCCGGGCTGCACTGTATACGCTCGATACTCGATGTCGCGGCGGGCAGCGGACCCGGGTTGCCGCCCCGCCTGCATCTGCTCCTCGTAGCGCCGGCACTCTTCTTCCAGATTGACGCCCAACAGCCGCGGCGCGAGCTGCGCCAGGAACCAGGCGGCCCCGACCACGCCGATGAGATAGGTGACGGCGAACGCGACGGGAATGCGGTTCGTCATCGCCGCGCCCTCCGCCGCCGGCAGCCCGAGCCGCGCGATGGCGTCGCTCGCGGTGCCGATGGTCGCCGACTCGGTGAGCGAGCCGGCGATGACGCCGGCGGCCGTGCCGGCGTCGTAGCCGAAGAGCCGACTGATCGCGTACGCGACGATCAGCCCGGTGGTGGCGATGATCACCGACAGCGCCGCCTGCTGAAGGCCGTCACTTCTGAGACCGCGGAAGAACTGCGGCCCGGTCCTGAACCCGATGGAAAACAGGAAGAGGAGGAAGAAGCACTGCTTCACCTCGCCCGACAGCTGAACGCCCAGCTGTCCGACGAGGACGCCGGCCAGCAACGTGCCCGTGACGGCGCCCAGCGTGAAGCTCCCCAGCTTCACCTTCCCGATCGCATAACCGATCCCGAGCACCAGGAAGAAGGTGACCTCGGGGTGATGGCGCAGTACGCCGGCGAGCGCGTCGATCATATTTGTCCCTGTAGGGGCCGACCCATGTGTCGGCCCGGGCGGACACACGGGTCCGCCTCTACGGGTTTACGAGGCTTTGCCTGCGCCCACCAGCGGCGGCTTTGCCGCTTGCGACGCCCGGAACGCCATCACGTAGCCGCGTGCGACCGCCCGCACCGCGCGCCCGATGTTCTCGTACACATCGTCGTCGAGATTCGCGAAGGAGATGCGGACCGACCAGTCCGGCGCCTCGAACCCGCCGCCGTTGAGCAGCACGATCCCGTGGTCTTCGGCGAGGCGGAACACGATGTCGAGCGGATGCACGTTCGCCTTCACCCACTCGACGACGTCCGCGCCGCCGTACTTGCGCAGCCAGAACTCGAAGTCGACGAGACCGTAATACCAGTCGAAGAGCGGGTTGGGATCGACCTCGATCCCGAGGCCCTCGATCGTCGCCATCACCCGCCGTCGAACGATGTCGATGCACGTCTGCTGATAGATCTTCTTCTCGTCGTGGAGCTCGGCGATCGAAAAGAGCGCCATCATGACCTGCTGCGGCAGCGAGAGGCCGGCGGTGTGGTTGAGCGCGACGTCGCGGCTGTCGGCGACGATGCGATCGATGAAACTTGATCTTGCGCGGTTCGAGCGTCAGCGGCGCGTAGCGCTTGTCGAGCGCCTGCGCAATCGCCTCAGGGTGAGCGGCGATGAGCCGATCGAAGACGTTGTCCTGGTGCAGCGCCATCACGCCGAGGCGCCATCCCGTGCATCCGAAATACTTGCTGTAGGAGTAGACGCCGAGGGTGTTGTGCGGGAATTCTCCGAGGAGCGACCGGAATCTCGTAGACGAATGTTCCGTAGACGTCGTCGGTGAGCAGCATCAATTCGGGACGCGCCTGAAGCACCTTGCCGATGTTCTCGATGCTGTCAGGGCTCAACGCGACGGCATAGGGGTTCCCGGGGTTGACGACGAAGAACGCCTTCACCGCCGGGTTCCGCAGCGGCTTCAGGTCGTCATCCGTGTACTGCCATCGCTGCTCCTGCCGGGCGGGAATGTGGATCATCTTCAGACCGTAATCCTCGAGGTGCGGCATCTCGAGATACGGCGTGAAGACCGGCGTGGCCACCGCGATGGTGTCGCCTGGATTGAGCAGGCGATTCGCCTTGAGCGACTTGAAGAGGTAGCACATCGCCGCCGTGCCGCCCTCGACCGCGTACAGATCGAACGTGCCGGCGGGCCGCGGCTCGCCGCACATCGCCCACTGCAGATATTCCCGGACGATCTGCTCGTTGTGGACGAGCATGCGATCGGGCACCGGATAGTTGTCGCCGATGATCGAGTCGACCAGTTCGTGGACGAAGGCGTCGGCGTTGAAGCGGAATTTCTCCACCGTCCAGGGGATCACGTTCTTCAGGAACGCAGCGCCGGGCAGGTCGGGGTGCGTGCTCGAGCCAGGCGTCGAGGCGCGCGGCCACGCCTGGCGCTTTCGGCATGCCTCCGATGCCGGCGGGCAGATCCATCGATGCGGCGGCTCTCCGTAATCGCGAATTGACCGAGCAGGAAGAA
The DNA here is from genome assembly GCA_963770995.1 of uncultured Acidobacteriota bacterium. Taxonomy (GTDB): domain Bacteria; phylum Acidobacteriota; class Vicinamibacteria; order Vicinamibacterales; family CAVVIG01; genus CAVSWN01. The sequence continues at coordinate 394,490 of CAVYRS010000003.1, forward strand.
CGCCGAGCGCGGCTCGGTGGCGATCCAGTTCGGGTTCCCTCTGCCGGCGTTCAGGTACGCAACCTGTGAGGCCTTGGCGGTCTTCGCCGCAAGCCTGGCCAGGTCGTTCTTGATTTCGAAGGGACTCAGCGTCTCGTACTGACGCAACGTCACGGCATCCATGGGCTTCCTGTTCTCCTCGCCGTCTAGCCGATCCCGCCGGTCAACAGCACGACGGCCATTCCGAAAATCGTGAGCAACGTGTTGCCGATCGCGTACGGCATCCCGTACCCAAGCGCCGGCACTTTGCTTTTCGCGGCGTCCTGAATCATGCCCAGCGCCGCGGTGGTCGTCCGGACTCCGGCGCACACGCCGAAGAGGATCGCGGGGTGGAACTTGAACACGTAGTGACCCAGCAGCACCGCGACGATGAGCGGCACCGACGTCGACACGGCACCCCAGATGAACAGGCTGAGACCGAGTTGCTGGAGACCGGCCACGAACCCCGGGCCCGCGTTGATCCCGACGATGGCGATGAAGACGGTGAGACCGAGCGTGTTCATCAACGCGAGCGCCGGTGCCGGGATGCGGCCGAACGTCGGGCGGACGGCACGCAGGTACCCGAGGACGAGCCCGGCAAGCAGCGCGCCGCCCGACGTGGACAATCCGATCGGAATGCCGCGCCAGTTGACGGTGAGCGCGCCGATGCAGGGCGCCCAGCGCGACGCCGCCGGCCACCGTCATCAGATCCGTCGCTTCCAGCGCTCGATCCGCATACCCCAACGCCGCGACGGCGGCGTCCACGTGGCGAGTGCTGCCCCCGATCGTCAGGATGTCGCCGCGCAGGATCTCCGTGTCGGGCAGAATCGGTATCTCGACGAGGCTTCGCGTGATCTTGCGCATGTAGATGCCGCGCGCCCACGGCATATCGGCCATCTCGCGCAACGTCTTTCCGTTGATCGCGCTTGTTCGTGACGAACACGTCGACCGCGGTCGCCGGAAAATTCAGCAACTCCGGATCGCTGACTTCCCGCACCACCGGCTCGACGCGCTCGACCAGCGCACGTTGAGGCCCCGAAATCGCTGCCACGTCACCCGGCCATCAGGACGGTGTCGCCGTCGGCGTCGATCAACCGATCGCCGCGGCGCACGCGCTCGACGAAGATGCGCGATTCGGGGAACAGCTCGCGCACCGGCCGGCCGGTTACATCGGAGTCCAACTCGATCGAGTAGGCACGTACCTGGATGGCTCGATACGCCGACAGCACGCCGGGCTCGAGGTTCGCCGTTCCACCACCCAGGCGCCGTTCGTACTCGGCGCAGGCAGCCGGCAGGTCGACGCCGATCAGCTTCGGACCGAGTTGGGCCAGCAGGACGGCAGAGCCAATCGTGCCGAAGATGTAGGTCACGGCATAGCCGATTGGAATGGCGTCCGCCTGCGCTCTTGGCCTCCGCCGCCGTCAGACCGAGTCGTTCGATCTGGTCCGACGCGACGCCGATCGCCGCCGAGATCGTCTGGGAGCCGGCATACAGCCCCGCCGCGTACCCGACGTGCAGCCCGGCGATCCACGCACACGCGACGGGAACGAGCAGACACAATGCGAGCACGATCAGGGAAAATACGATTTGCTTCGGGCCGTCCTTGCTGATCCCCTGAAAGAACTGCGGTCCGACGCCGTAGCCGACGGCGAAGAGGAACAGAAGAAAGAACGTGGCCTTGATGGGCCCCTCGACCTTGATCCCGAGCTGACCGATGAGGATGGCGGCCAGCAGCGTGGCCGTCACGCTGCCGAGGGCGAATCCCTTCAGTTTCAGCGGACCGATCAGGAACCCGATCGCCAGTGCGAGAAACACCATGAGCTCGGGGTAGGCTCGCAGCGTCGCGACGAACCAGGTCCAGGCGGCATCAAGCATGGCGGCCTCGAGCGTCAGAACTTGTCGAAGGCCTCCTGGATCTTCCTGGCGTCGGGCGTCTGCACGAGGGCGAGCTTCAGCAGCACGCGCGACTTCGACGGGTTGAGCTCCTTCGACACGACGGTTCCAACCTTGTCGTCGTCGACCTCGATGTTGCGGCGCACGATCCCGTCGCCGACGCGCGTCGATCGCACGACCACGACCCCCTTGGCGATTGCGCGCTTGACCGCGTCGAGCGCCGGCGTGGTCATGTTCCCGTCGCCGACGCCGGCGATGACCAGGCCCTTCGCGCCGTTGGCGACCGCGGCATCGATGAGGTCCGGCGACATCCCGGCGTGCGCGTAGATGACGTCGACGCGGGGCAACGTCTGACCGTCCTTCACCGTAAACGGCGTCGCCGTCGTATGGGCGCGGGCCGGGGATCGCGAGAACTCCCGGTCGTCGAACAGACACACGCCGATCAGGCCCACCTCAGGGGACACGAACGTCTGCACGTCGGTCGTGTGGCGCTTCGTGATCGCGCGTGCGCCGTGGATGTCGTCGTTGGCGACGACGAGCACGCCGCGTCCTTTTGCGCGCCGATCCGATGCGACGCCGACCGCGTTGTAGATGTTCAGCGGACCGTCAGCACTGAGCGACGTCGACGGCCGCATGGATCCGGTGAGGACGACCGGCTTGTCGCTCTTCACGACGAGATTGAGGAAGTACGCCGTTTCCTCCATCGTGTCGGTGCCGTGGGTGATCGCGACGCCGTCGACATCGGGCTGCGCGAGCAGCCGATTGACTTCCGTCGCGAGCTTCATCCACAGCTCGTCGTTCATGTCCTGGCTGCCGACCGAGGACACCTGCACGCCGCGCACGTCCGCGAATTTCTTCATCTGCGGCACGGCGTTGATCAGCACGTCCACCGCGACCGCGCCGGACTTGTAGCCAGCGGCGGTCGTCGACTCTGCCGCGCCGGCGATGGTGCCACCGGTGGCGACAATGACGATTCGCGGCTTCTCCCCGTCCGCGCCGCCGGATGCCGTCCACGACAGCAATGCGGCGGCCGCGAGAATGGAGATCCCCCACCACTTCTTCCGAGACATCGTTCCGTGCATCATGATCCCCCCGTGCTGACTGAACGCGAGAAACGGGTGAGGAGCGCAAGAGGGATGCCACCATGCGCTCGGGCAAAATGCTCAATATCTCCGAGTGGTTTGAGCCCGAGTCGTCGTGGACGAGATCATCGAGGAGGCGATCAGTTGTCGGCAGCCCACGACCGATCGTGATCCACTACACGCTTCTGAGTGCCTAGACTCCGCGAACCTCGAACCCAAAGGTCCGTGCGGCCAGACCGAGCGCTGAATCGTGCGTGGCGATGATCGGCGCGCTGCCCTCCCGATCGCGCCAGATGAGGGCCGTCGCCAAATGCACGGCGTCAAGTGTCCCAAGGCGCGCCGGCTTCGCGCATCACCAAGCGCAGCAGCGCCGATGTATCGATGTATCCGATCATCGGCGGCGGCGATCGTCGAGCAGCACGGCCACACTGTCGGTGGGCTTCGCCGGCCGCGGCGGACGGGCCAGATCTCGAAGCCGGCGGACCGCACGGCGAACGTCGACGGCCTCGCGCGCGCACGGCACGATGCGCCCGAGAGCTTCTGTGATCTCGGACAGACCTACGGCGGACCGGAGTCGGTCGCCATAAAGGTCTGAATTTCGTGAGCCGGCGCGCACCGGACGGCTGACCGTTCGGGCACACACGTTGCGGTGTGCCCAGCGATCCTTCGTGTCGCGGGTCCCCGATCCGTGCGAGGAGGTGAGGGCGTAGGAGTCCGACATGAGCAGGCGGCGGATCACCGTGGACGGCAACGAGGCGGCCGCCTCGGTGGCATATCGCGCGAGCGAGACGATAGCCATTTTTCCAATCACGCCGAGCACTGCGATGGCCGAGCTCTGCGACGAGTGGTCGAATAAAAAGCTCCCGAACCTCTGGGGAGCCGTGCCCGAAGTCGCGGAAATGCAGTCGGAAGGGGGCGCTGCCGGCGCCGTGCACGGCGCGCTGCAGGCCGGTTCATTGGCGACGACCTTTACGGCGTCCCAGGGCCTGCTGCTCATGATTCCCAACATGTACAAGATCGCGGGCGAGCTCAGCCCGTTCGCGATGCACGTGACGGCGCGGACGCTCGCCACGCACGCGCTGTCGATCTTCGGCGACCACTCCGACGTGATGGCCTGTCGCCAGACAGGCTTCGCGCTGCTCTGTTCGAACTCCGTGCAGGAAGCGCACGACATGGCCGCCGTGGCGCATGCGGCGACGCTCGAGACGCGCATCCCGTTCCTGCATTTTTTCGACGGCTTCAGGACGTCGCACGAGGTCGCGAAGATCGAAGAACTGACGGACGATGACCTGCGCGCGCTGATCGCGGAGCGGTGGATTTACGCGCACCGAGACCGCGGGCTGACGCCGGATCGTCCGGTGCTGCGCGGAACCGCCCAGAACCCCGACGTCTTCTTCCAGGCGCGCGAAGCGGCGAATAGCTTCTACGACGCCTGTCCTGCCGCCGTCGAGCGCACGATGCAGCGGCTCGGCGAGCTGACGGGGCGCCGCTACAGCCTCTTCGACTACGTCGGCGACCCCGCGGCCGAGCGCGTGATCGTGATCATGGGATCGGGCGCCGACACGGCGCACGAGACCGTGGAGCATCTCACCGCGCAGGGAGAGAAGGTCGGCGTGGTGAAGGTCCGCCTCTACCGACCGTTCGTCGGCCCGGCCCTCCTGGCGGCATTGCCTCCAACCGTCCGCACCCTGGCCGTACTCGATCGCACCAAGGAACCTGGCGCGATTGGCGACCCGCTCTACCTGGACGTGACCGCCGCGCTCGCGGAAGCGCACGCGGAAGACCGCTCGCCGCTCGTCGCCCAGCCGCGGGTCATCGCGGGGCGGTACGGCTTGTCATCCAAAGAGTTCACGCCGGCGATGGTGAAAGCGGTCTTCGACGAACTCGCCAAGAAACGGCCGAAGCATCATTTCACGCTCGGCATCGTCGACGACGTGACGCACACGTCGCTCGCGTGGGACCCGTCGTTCCGGAGCGAAGGTGCCGACGTGTCGGCATCCGTGTTCTACGGCCTGGGCGCGGACGGCACCGTCGGCGCCAACAAGAACTCGATCAAGATCCTCGGCCAGGCCACCGATCTCGCCGCCCAGGGCTATTTCGTGTACGACTCGAAGAAGTCGGGCGCGATCACGATCTCTCACCTCCGCACCAGCCCGCGCCCGATCCGATCCGCCTACCTCGTCGATCGCGCCGGCTTCGTCGCCTGTCACCAGTTCGAGTTCGTGGACAAGATCGACGTGCTCGAGCATGCGGCGCCGGGGGCGGCATTCCTGCTCAACGCGCCGTTCCCTCCTGGCGAGGTGTGGGACCGCCTGCCGCGGGAGATGCAGGAGCAGATCCTCGACCGGAAGATCCGTCTCTTTGCGATCGACGCGTTCGACCTGGCGCAGCGCGGCGGCATGGGCACGCGAATCAACACGATCATGCAGACCTGCTTCTTCGCCATCTCCGGCGTGTTGCCGATGGATGACGCCATCGCTCAGATCAAGAAGAGCATCGAGAAGTCGTACGGCAAGCGGGGACCCGAGGTCGTGCGGCGGAACTGCGACATGGTGGATCAGGCGCTCGCCCATCTCCACGAGATTCCGGTGCCAGCGTCTGCGGATTCCATCCATCACCGGCCGCCGCTCGTCTCCGAACACGCGCCCGACTTCGTGCAGAAGGTCACCGCCGTGATGCTGGCGGGCAAAGGCGACCTGCTTCCGGTGAGCGCGTTTCCAGTCGACGGCACATGGCCGGTGGCGACGGCCAAGTGGGAAAAACGAAATATTGCGCTCGCGATTCCGGTGTGGGATTCCGCCATCTGCATCCAATGCAACCAGTGCGCCCTGGTGTGCCCGCACGCGGCGATCCGGGCGAAGGTCTACGACGAAAGCGCCCTGTCCGGCGCGCCGCCGACGTTCAAGTCAACCGCCTACAAGGGGAACGAGCACAAGGGCAAGCAGTTCACGATCCAGGTCGCGCCCGAGGACTGCACGGGGTGCAATCTGTGCGTCAACGTGTGCCCGGCCAAGGACCGCACCAATCCGAAGCACAAGGCGATCGACATGCATCCGCAGGCGCCGCTTCGAGCGACCGAGCGCGCCAATTACTCCTTTTTTCTCGATCTGCCCGAGCTCCCGCGCACGACGATCACGAAAATCGACCACAAGAGCTCGCAGTTCCTGGAACCGCTGTTCGAGTATTCCGGCGCGTGCGCCGGATGCGGCGAGACTCCCTACCTGAAGCTGCTCACCCAACTGTTCGGCGACCGGCTGCTGATCGCGAACGCCACCGGATGCTCGTCGATTTACGGCGGCAACCTGCCGACGACGCCGTACACGACCAACCGCGACGGGCGTGGGCCGGCGTGGTCGAACTCGCTCTTCGAGGACAACGCCGAGTTCGGCTTCGGCTTTCGACTCGCGCTGGACGCGCATGTCGCCGGCGCTCGCGGTCTCGTCCAGCAACTTGGGCCGCAGATTGGCGACGGGTTGGCCGGAGCTCTGCTCGACGCGGATCAATCGAACGAAGCCGGCATCGCCGCGCAGCGTGAGCGCGTTGGTGCGCTGCGGCGTCACCTCGCCGCCCAGCCCGGCGCGGAGGCGCGCCGCCTCGAAACGCTCGCCGACTATCTCGTGAAGAAGAGCGTGTGGCTCGTTGGCGGGGACGGATGGGCGTACGACATCGGCTACGGCGGCCTCGACCATGTGCTGGCGAACCGCCGCGACGTCAACGTCCTCGTTCTCGACACCGAGGTCTACTCGAACACCGGCGGCCAGCAATCGAAGGCGACGCCGCTCGGTGCTGCCGCCAAGTTCGCGGCCACCGGCAAGCCGATCGGAAAAAAGGATCTCGGTCTGCTGGCGAATATGTACGGCCACGTCTACGTCGCCCGCGTCGCGTTCGGCGCCAAGATGGCGCAGACGGCCCAGGCGTTTCTCGAGGCGGAGTCTTATCACGGACCGTCGCTGATCATCGCCTACAGCCAGTGCATCGCCCACGGATACGACATGGCGAACGGCGCCTCGCAGCAGAAGCTCGCCGTGTCATCGGGCGTCTGGCCGCTGTACCGGTTCGATCCGCGCCGGCTCGTCAATGGCGAGCCGCCGCTGCGTCTCGATTACGGGCCACCGTCCACGAACGTCGCGGACTACCTGCGCAACGAGTCACGCTTCCGGATGGTCGAGCGCGCCGACCCGGCGCGCTACAAAACCTTCGTCGCGGAATCGCAGGCGGCGGCCGAGCGGCGATACGCCGTCTATTCGCAGCTTGCCGGCATCACGGTCCCTCCGGTCGTCGCTCCGCACGGCGGCAATGGCAGCGGGGACAGCGAGGCGGACAAGGAGACGCCGTGAACCTCAGCACTACTTACCTCGGCATGCGCCTTCCGCATCCGCTCGTCGTCGGCGCCGGGCCGCTGGGTGACGATCTCGACACGGCCAGAGCGCTCGAGGACGCCGGCGCGGCGATGCTGGTGCTGCGCTCGCTGTGCGAGGAGGAAATCACCGGCGAGCAGATGGACGCCGTCGCCAGCATCGACGCCTTCTCCGACTCGTTCGCCGAGGCCGGCAGCTACGCGCCAGAGCCGCTCAGCGCTCTGGGTCCCGACGAGTACCTCGAGCATCTCCGCCGGATCAAGGACGCCGTCCGGATTCCGGTGTTGGCGTCGCTCAACGGCGTGACGCCGGGCGGCTGGATTGGCTACGCGGAACTGATGGAAGAAGCCGGCGCGGACGGCCTCGAGCTGCAGATCTTCCACGCCGCCAGCGACATGACGGCGAGCGCGGCCGACGTCGAACGGCAGGCGATTGACATCGTCGGCGAGGTGAAGCGCAGCGTGGGCGTTCCCGTTGCCGTCAAGCTTGCGCCGCTTCTCACGGCCTTCGCCCATTTCGCCAAGGCGCTCGACGCGGCCGGCGCCGACGCGCTCGTACTGTTTACGCGCTTTCACCGCGTCGACATCGACGTGGACGAGCTCGAGGTTGTCCGGACGCTGCCGCTGTCGGATTCATCGGAGCTGCCGCTTCGCCTGCGCGGTGCGGCGGCGCTGGCCGGGCGCGTCAAGGCGTCGATCGCCATCACCGGCGGCGTGCACACCGCTCTCGACGTCGTCAAGGCGACGATGGCGGGGGCTCACGCCACGCAGATGGTCTCGGCGCTCCTCCGGAACGGCCCCGCGCACGTGCGCACGGTCCTCCGCGATCTCGAATCGTGGATGGACGAGCACGAGTGGTCGTCGCTCGCCGACATGCGCGGCAACATGAGCCTCGAGCGGATCCCGGATCCCGCCGCGTACGAGCGGGAGAATTTTCGGATGGCGCTGCGATGACGAAGTGCATCGGAGGGTGGAGGTTCACCGTGAGGTCCTATCTGTGGATCGCGATCGTGTGTGTGATTGGCGGCGCCGCCTTGTTCAGTGCGCAGCCATCCCGCGCTCAGGCGCCGGCGCAGCCGCCGGCGCCGACAGCGCACCGGCGCGACGTCAGGATACGTCGGCAACGACACCTGCCTGACATGTCATTCCGACAAGACGTACTCGCTGAAAGGCACGCCGCACGCGGAGGCGAAGAATCCACGTTCGCCCGAGGCGACCAAAGGCTGCGAGAGCTGCCACGGGCCCGGGCAGGCGCACGTGGACGACGATGCGAAAGGTCACATCCGCAAGTTCGCCAAGATCGCACCCGCCGAGATCAACCAGACATGCCTGACCTGCCACAACCGCGGCGCGCACGCGGCCTTCGAAGGCAGCACGCACGAGCGCCGGAACTTGTCGTGCGAGACGTGCCACAGCGTTCACAGTCCGAAATCGTTGACGCGCCAGCTTGTCGCGGCGACTGAAACGCAGCTGTGCGCCACCTGCCATCGTCTGCAGGTCTCCAAAACCGAGCGCGCCGTCGCGCACATGCCGGTGCGGGAAGGCAAGATGACCTGCTCGTCATGCCACAACCCGCACGGCTCGATCAGCAACGTCAAGGCGCTGCGAGTCGGCAGTTCTGTGGCCGAGAGCTGCTTCAGCTGTCATGCGGAGATGCGGGGACCGATGCTATGGGAGCACGCGCCGGTACGAGAGAACTGTGCGACGTGCCATGACCCGCACGGCTCATCGAACGATCGCATGCTGGCCGTCCGCATGCCGATGCTCTGCCAGCGCTGTCATGTCGCGACGAGACACCCAGCCTCCTTCTACGACAACAACGCCATCACGGTGAACAAGAGCAACCGGATGTTCGGACGGTCGTGCGTGAACTGTCATTCGAACATTCACGGGTCGAACCATCCATCCGGCCAGTTCTTGATGCGATAGCGCACGGAGGCCTCAGATGCGCCGCTTGATATCGATTCCGCTCGTGTGCTGGTTCGCGGTCGCAGCACCGGCTGCGCAGCAGCCACCTGCGCAGCCACCGCCGACGCAGCCACCAACGTCTGCTTCGGAGGCAACCCCTCCAGCGGCCCCTGCGGCTCCGCCGCCAGCCGCGGCGCCGGAGGAACCGCGGCGCAGCCTGTTCGAGGAGACGTGGCGTCAGTTCCACTTTGGCGGCCGATTGACCAACGAGAAGGGCGACCCGGCGCGGTGGCAGCGCTACCAGGATTTCGCGGACGGCGCGCTGTTCACCGATGCGAAGTACGAGCGCGAAAATCCGGCGGCGGGCTGGCTGTTCCGAGCCACTGCGGACAACGTCGGGTTTCTCGATCAACGGTACCGCGCGAGTTACGAGCGTACCGGCCGCTTCGTCGTCTCCGGCCTGTGGGATCAGATCCCCCAGTTCTACAGCGTCGACACACAAACGCCGTACCTGACCACAGTCAGCCCGTTGCTCCTCGACGATGCGACGCAGCGCGCGATCCAAAGCGGCCAGGCGAAACTGTCGGCGTATGTGCCGATCGCGCCGCAGTTCAACCTCGTGGAGCGTCGCGACATCGGTGCCGGGAGCCTGCTGGCGACACCGACGCCGAACGTCGACGTGACGGCGGCGTTCACGAGCACACGGCACCTCGGCGCCCTGCCGTGGGGCGGCTCGTTCGGGTTCAGCAACGACGTCGAAGTGGCGCTGCCCTACGACTCCCGAACGAACGACCTCACCGTCGGCAGCGAATGGATGAAGGGCCGCAACATGCTGCGCGTCGCCTACAACGGGTCGTGGTTCAACAATCTCGACGACACGCTGGTCTGGGACAGTCCGTTGCGGCTCGACGACTCGACCAGCGCGCCCGGCCGCGGCCGGATGGCCTTGTGGCCAACCAACTCTGCGCAGACGGTGAGCGCCGCCGGCTACTCGAAGTTCGCCCGGCGGACCCAGCTCACGGGTTTCGCGTCGTACGGGTTCTGGAACAACGACCAACCGCTGCAGCCGTTCACCATCAACTCGGCGCTGCCCGAGATCGCACGGCCACGAGCGACCGCGGAGGCCGAGGCTCGTGTGTTTTCGACCAACCTGAACCTGGTCTCTCGTCCGCTTGCCGACTGGACGTTCGGCGCGCGCGCCCGGCGTTATGCCTACGACAATCGGATGCCGGAAACGATCATCACGGATTACATCGCGTACGACACGTCCCTTTCGAAGTCCACGACCGGCGGGCCCGAGCGCTTCGCGCACTCGCGCACGACCGTCGACGCGGATGCGACGTGGAGCGGCCTGCCACCGCTGAGCATTACGGCGGGTTACACGCGCAACGACAACGGCTACGACTTTCGCATCTTCGAGAGCGCCGCGGAGAATCTGTGGCGCGTCTCGGCCGACGCCGTCGGCTCGCAGTGGGCCATGTTCCACGCCAAATACGAGCACGGAAAGCGCACCGGCTCAGGGCTGAACGAGGCTCTCCTCGTCGAGATCGGCGAGCAGCCGGCGATGCGCCACTACGACCTCGCCAACCGGACGCGCAACCAGGTCAGCGGCATCGTCGATTTCGTCCCCGACGATCGGTGGACCTTCAGCGTCTCCGGCGGCGCCGGCCAGGACGACTTTCCCGGGAGCTATTTCGGCCTGCAAGAGGCGACGTTCCGGACCATCTCGTTCGCCGTCGATTACCACCAGGCCAATGGTCTCGACCTCGGCGGCACCTACAACTTCGAACGCTACGGCGGCCTCCAGCGGTCGCGATCGGCCAATCCCGGGCAGGAGACCGATCCGAATCGCGACTGGACGGCGGACTCGCTCGAGCGCGTGAACTATTTTTCGCTCTATGCGGCGCCGCCGCGGATGGGCAACACCGAAGCGCGCGTCTACTACGACTTCAGCTACGCGAAAGGCACCTATTTCTACAGGGTCGTCCCCGGCGGCCCGCTCCCCGCGCCGTCGCAACTGCCGCGAGTCTTCAATCAGCTGCAGCAGCTGCACGTCGACGTCCGGCACCGGCTGACGAACCACCTGGCCGGAACGCTCAACTACTACTACGAACCGTTCCGCGTGTTCGACTTTGCCTTCGATCAGAGCGTAGTCAACAGCATCGCCCAACCCAGCTCGCTGGTGCTGGGATACATCTACCGTCCTTACACCATGCACTCCGCGGTGTTGGGGATCAGGTACATCTGGTAACTCACACGTCACGGAGGATTCATGCTGAACAGGCGCACCTTGAAAACAGTGTTTCTCGCGGCGGCGTTGACGCCGGCCGTCACAGTGGCGACGGCACTCGCCGCTGCCGGACAGGATGCGGCGGCCGTTGCACGCGGGCAGGAGGTCTACACCGCGCAAAAGTGCCAGCTCTGTCATGCCGTCGCAGGCAAGGGAAACAAGACGAACCCGCTGGACGGCGTCGGCGCGAAGCTGTCCGCGGCCGACATCAAGGAGTGGATCCTGCACCCGACCGAGATGACGGCAAAAGCGAAGTCGACCAAAAAGCCGCCGATGCCCGCCAAGTACGGCGGTTTGCCGGCGGCAGACGTGGACGCGCTCGTCGCCTACTTGCAGAGCCTCAAATAGCGAACCGCCGCGATGAGGCGCGAAGCGCTCTCCCACCCGCTTGCGATCGGCGGCGTCATGGTGGCCACGGCCTCGGCCGCCGTGTTCATCGCGCTGCTGATCGCGATGCTCGCGGGACTGCTCAGAAATCCATACGCCGGGATCGTCGTGCTCGTCGTCATCCCGGCCTTTTTCATGCTGGGTGTGCTGCTCGTCGCGACGGGCGTCTGGTTGCGCCGCCGAGCGCTGATGCGCGATCCGTCGGCCGTCAACGAGTGGCCGGTCGTCGACTTCCGTCTTGTTGCCGTCAGGCGGACGACGCTGCTCATCACCGCGCTCGCCGCGGTGAATGTCGTCATCATTCTGGTCGCGGGCTACGGCACGCTCCACTGGATGGAATCTCCGGGTTTCTGCGGGCAGACCTGCCACACCCCGATGCAGCCGCAATACATGGCCTGGCGCGGCGCGTCTCATGCGCGAATCGACTGCGTGTCGTGCCACGTCGGCGAGGGAACCGATGCGTTCGCTCGCTCGAAGCTTGCCGGCGTCCGCCAGCTCGTGAGCGTCGCGGCCGGCTCGTACGCGCGGCCGATTGCGCCTGGCGCCGAGATGCATCCGGGCGCGCAGGCCCGCACCTGCGACAGTTGCCACCGGCCCGATCGAGCGTCCGGCGATCGCATCCGGGTCATTCGCGAATACGCCGACGACGCGGCGAACACCGAGACGATGACGGTGCTTCAGATGCACGTGGGCAGGATGGTTGACTCTTCGCGCGCGATTCATTGGCACGCCGATCCGTCCATTCGCGTGGAGTACGTCTCGACCGATGCCGAGCGGCAGACGATTCCGTACGTGCGCGTGACCGACGCGAAAGGCCACGTCAAGGAATACGTCGCTCCCGATACCCCGGATCAGCTGCTACGTGACGGTCCGCGCCAGACCATGGACTGCATCGACTGTCACAACACCGTCGGACACCCGATCGCGCCGACAGCCGAACAGGCGGTCGATCGGGCGATCGCCGCCGCGCTCGTCAGCCGTGATCTTCCCTACGCACGCCGCGAAATCGTGCACCTCGTCAAAGCGTCGTACCCCAGCCAGGACACCGCGCTGAAGGCGATCGAGCAGGGTCTGCGGAGCTTCTACCAGTCCAACGGCGCATCCGAAGATCAGAACGCCGTGACGCAGACCGTCACGGCCGCCCAGGATCTGTACCGCCGCAACGTATTTCCTCCGATGAAAGTGACGTGGGGCTCCTATCCCGACAACAAGGGACACGTCGCGTCGATCGGCTGTTTTCGGTGTCACGACGATTCCCACAAAGCGACAGACGGATCGACGATCAGCGCCGACTGCGAGTTCTGTCACAAGCAGATCGAACGGCCGCAGTAGTCACAGTCACCTATCGGTCGGAAAGGACCCCAGGAGAATGGTGGGGTGTGGGGGACGATTTTCGACCCTGCATGCGCCGGGTCATCGAGTCGCGTGCGCGAGTCGCCGCAGCTCGTCAAAGAAGTTCTGGACGAAAAACGACTGTCCGTTCCTGTCTCGGCGTCTCACGCGTGGTCGCGGGCACGTTGACGGCGAGGCGTTTCCCGTCAGTCAGGTGCGATATCAAAGCCAGCCGAGCCGCTCGCATTGACGGCCCAGACGCGTGCGGCGCTCGTGCTGATGACGTCGGCCGCCGCCGCTGCGTACGTTCCCGCGCGCCGAGCAACGCGGCTGCCGCCGACGGTGGCCTTGAAATACGACTGAGAAACGTCCGTCTTTATTCCGTCCGCAGCGCGATCGTGGCGTCAACTCGCGATGCCCTCAGCGGCTGCGAACCTGTTTTTGAATCAAGCGCCGGGGCGAAGTGTAAGTCGGCACCATCGGCGGCGAACCCGAGTTCGAGCTGCGCCCGTTCAACAGCAACGTCTGCGTTCGCAAGGGACCCTGATTCGCGTTACCATCCGCGATCGGATGGACACGTTCCGTTCCGGCGTCCGCCAGCGGATCCGTCAGCGCGCGACACGGAAGACAACCGCCCAGGCCGTGGCGCTCGCGCTCGCCTGCCTTGCCCTCGACCGCGGCCTCTCGGCCCAGCTGGTGACGACGGCAACCCTCGAGAATGCGGCGGCGGACAACAGTTCGTGGCTCACCTACGGACGCGACTATTACGCGCAGCGCTTCGTCCGCCTCGAGGAGATCACACCGCGCAACGTCGGCCGGCTCCGCCCGGCCTGGGTCTTCGCGACCGGCGGGGATAATCGCGGCCTCCAGGCCACGCCCCTGATTCACAACGGCGTGATTTATCTGTCGGCCGACCAGTCGCGGGTCTTCGCCATCGATGCCCGCACCGGCCAGAAAAAATGGGCCTACGACCCGAAGATCGGCAACGACGTGGAGCGCGTGTACTGCTGCGGCTCGATCAACCGTGGCGTGGCCCTCTGGGGCGATCTGGTGTTCGTCGGCACAATGGACGCCCGGATGATTGCGCTCGACCGTGAGACCGGCGCCGTCCGGTGGGAAACCCCAGTCATCGACTGGCGGCAGGGCTACAGCATCACCGGCGCGCCTCTCGTGGTGAAGGACATGGTCCTCACCGGCGTCGCCGGCGGGGAGTTCGGCATTCGCGGGTTCGTGAAAGCCTTCGACGCGCGGACCGGCGTGGCGCGCTGGACGGCGTACACCATCCCCGGCCCGGGTGAGCCCGGGCACGAGACCTGGCCGGGAGAAACGTGGCGGCACGGCGGCGGTCCCACGTGGACGACGGGTGTCTTCGACCCGGCGCTCGGCCTCGTGTACTGGAACACGGGCAACGCTGCGCCGTGGAACTGCCGCGTGCGGGAAGGCGACAACAAGTGGACCGCGTCAACGATCGCCCTCGACGCCGACAGCGGCAGGATTCGATGGGGCTACCAGTACACGCCCCACGACTGCTGGGACTACGATGCGGTGAGCACGCCCGTTCTCGCCGATGTCGTGCTCGACGATCGCGGCCCGGTAAAGGCCCTCTTTCATCACGACAAGAACGGCTACTTCTACGCGCTCGACCGCACCAACGGCAGATTTCTCTACGGCGAACCGATCGTGCCCGGGATCAACTGGACACTGGGCCTCGATCGGGACACGGGCCGTCCGCGGGTGAACCCGGACATGGTCGCGCGTCTCGGGCGGTCCCGAAGTCGGCCCGATCATTCCCAGCCTCGAGGGCGCCATCGACTGGCAGCCGCTCGCCTTCAACCCGGCCCTGGGCCTGATCTACTTCATGTCGAATCAGTGGGCGATGGGCTTCAGGTTCTGGGCGCAGGAGAAGTTCGCGCCGCCGACCAATGGCGAATGGTATCTGGGCGCGGACTACCAGCAGTACCTCACGAGCGATCATCCAGGCAACTTCGTGGCGTTCGATGTCGTGCGCCGTACGGTGCGCTGGCGCGCGGTGAGCCCCGCGCCATTCTGGGCCGGCGCCGTCGCCACCTCCTCCGGACTCGTCTTCACCGGGGACATGCGCGGCTATTTCATGGCGCTCGATGCGCGATCCGGAGCGGTCCTCTGGCAGTTCCAGACCGGCTCGGGCATCATCGGCAGCCCGATCACGTACGAGCTCGACGGACGGCAGTATCTCGCGGTCCCGTCCGGCGGCATCGGCGGGGACATGACCTTCTATTACAAGGAGCCGAAGGCGGGTAACCTGTGGGTGTTCGCGCTGGACGGCGGAGGTCCGGCGCGAGTCCCGACGGGAACCGAGACGAATCTTACGACCCGCCTTGGCGCCCTACCGAAGGTTGGCGAGCCGGGCAGCACCCTGGGTGGACGCGTCCTTCCCGGGTACGGATTTCCGGCCAGCGACGGTACGTCGCCGATCCAGGGCGAGGCGCCTCCGCAGCCAACGGCCGCTTCGGCGTCGACGACGGCGGCGACGCCGGATGCGATTGCCGCCGGTGAGCGACTCTATCGCGGGCGTTGCGTGGGCTGTCACCAGACGGGCGGGGCGAGTGGCCCAAATATCTTTCGTACTGCGCTGAGCGAGGCCGCCTTCGCCGCGGTTGTCGCCAAAGGACGCCCGGGGACGCTGATGCCAGCCTTCGAGTCGCTCCTCACGCCTGAGGAGATTCGCGCGATCGACGCCTTTGTGCGATCACGCGACCGCCTGCAGTGAGCCGGGCCTCGGCTCGTGTCGCCGAGAAGATCGAGATCTCGTGTCGGTCGGTACCGCTCGCCGATGCGGACCGCAAAGAGCATCGCTCCCTCTCCCTCGAGCAACCGCGCTCATTCATCTGGCTGGCGTAACGAGAAAGACGATCACAAGGGGCCGCTGAGCCGCGCGAATGAAGCCGTCGCGATCTGTTGGCAGACGGAAACCGTTTAGCTCTGCCGGCGGCGCTGTAGGAACAGGGCGATGCGCTGGTCCATGCGGATAGGGCGCGGGCCGGACGCGCCTATGCCGACGGTATCGAAAGCTCCCGAATTAGGGAGTGAGGTGTTCCACCCACACGCGCAACGAGATCTCGCGCGCGGCGGCGCGCGGATAGTGCACGATGGCGATCTCGATTGTCGAATCCGGCGACGTCCATCGCTGCGACACCGCCGTGTCGCGGGATCGCTCCGGCGATGCGGTCCACCCATCGCGCAGCAGCCGGGCAACTCGAGCCTTCAAGCCGCGATAGATGCCGAGCTCGATGTCCTCGGGAAACTCACGCTCTTTCGAGAACCGCACGGTTGCGCTCTTGGGGTCCTCGCGATCCACTTCGATCGAGGCCCGGTGGAATTCGGGCAGCCGTACGATCGACGTGAAGTAGAAAGAGTCCTGATCCTGACTGACCTTCGCCACGCGCAGCGGTTCGAAGGCTCGCGCCGCCGTCTCGACCGACCGGCGGCGACGCTGGAAGTCGTCGGCGTGGATCGATCGTCCAACATGAAGGGTCGAGATCGCATCAACCTCATGCTGCGCTGGCTGCACATCGGAGGGCGCGCGCACCCGGTGTCGACGAGCTATGCTCAGCTCGGAGGGCCGAGCGAAGGCAAGAAAGCCGCGAAGAAGATCGGCGGCGGAGCGGGAATCGGGCCAGTGGTCGGCGGTATTCTCGGCGGCGGCGCCGGCGCGGCCGTTGGTGCGGCGGCCGGTGGCGCAACGGGCGCGGCCGTGACGGGCTCGGGCAAGAAAGATCTGCGCGTTCCGGCGGGAGCGCGGCTGCAGTTCCGCCTCAACGCGCCGACGAGGATTTGACGACTGACTGTGCCCTCACTCGATCCGCAAGCCCATGCGGCGCAAGTCAGCTGTGTGACGAGGATCGCCGTGGAGGTTGTCGATGAGAGGCGAGAAATAGTAGAAGGGCGACGCCCGGTCGTCATAGGCCTTGGCCTGCCACTCGAAGGCATGGTCGAGGTCGTTCGCCCCTGCGTAGATGTAGACGAAGCAATGCGGCGGAACGTACCGTGTATCGGCAAGGCCTGCGAGCTCTTCGAGAATGGCGCGCACCTTGTCGCTCGCGCCACTCCTGGCGTAGTAGTGCCCGAGCACGCCCAGATAGAACGGCGCCCGGCCCGACATCAACACGGTTCGCTCACCGATTTCGATGGCCTCGGTCAGCCGCGCCTGCAGCGCACGGCACATGCCCATCACGTGAATCGCAAAAATGAAATTGGGTCGACTTCGAGACTCTTTTCACATTCGGTGACGGCTTGGTCGTAACGCCGCGCCAGATACAACGTGTGCGCCGATGCCGGCATTGACCAGAGGGGACAGTGGTTCCATCTCCTGCGCCCTTCGCGCCTCGATGATCGCTCCGGCACTGTCGCCTTGCAGCACCATGAGCCACGAATGGTAGAGCCGGGGTAACGTCTGGGTTGGATCGAGCTCCACCGCGCGGCGAAACTCGCGCTCGGCTTCCGGCCAGTTCCAGTCGTTCTGAAGCTTGATGAACGCCAGCGATGTGTGCGCCTCCGACAGGTCGGGATCGATCGCGAGCGCTCGCTCGGCGGCCACTGATGCATACGCAAACGCGGTGCACGGTCGCTGAACCGAGTAGACAGCCATGAACGCGTACGCGTCCGCCAGTCCCGCGTAGGCCATCGCGTACCCGGCGTCCTCTTCGATCGCTTTCTGGAATTGTTCGAGCGCCGCATTCAGACCGCCGTGAAAACGGCGCGTCCAGTAGAATCGTCCCTTCAGATAGCACTGATACGCTCGCGGGTTCTGCGTGTGCTGGCGGATGAGTGGTTGCCGCGGGAACTCGGCCAGCGTCACTTTCAGACGGTCGACGACACTCCGGGCGATTTCATCCTGCACCGCGAACACATCGGCCGTGCGGCGGTCGTAGCCTTCGGACCAGAGATGGCACCCGTCTTCGGCACTGACCAGTTGCGCGGAGATTCGCAGACGGTCTCCGGCTTTCCGAACGGTGCCCTCCAACACGGCATCCACGTCGAGGCAGCCGGCAGATGCTTCTGATGTCGGTCTCGGTCTGCTTGACGTGAATGGACGATGTTCGCGAGGCGACGCGCAGCCCCGGCACCTTGCCCAGTCCGGTCAGGAGCTCCTCCGCGAGCCCGTTGCAGAAGTACTCGAGGTCCTGGTCGGGTCCGAGATTCTCGAACGGCAGCACGGCGACGGATGGGATCCGCCGGCGCCTGCGAGTCATGACGTCGTGCGCAACCGTCTCGTCCAAGGCGTTCTGGAGTTCGAGCACGCTCAGCAGATCCTGTTCCATGGCTCCGGCGCCGCGATACCGGCGTGCCGGATCGCGCTCCAGCGCGCCTTCGACGACCTGCACGAGGCGCGGTGGCAGATCGGGGCGGCGATCAGACAGCGGTGATCCGTGTGCCGGCGCGCATGCAGTCGCGGCGATGCCGTCGAACGTCTCACCTTCGACGGGATACCGCCCGGTCATGAGGTGATACAGCAGCACGCCGAGGCTGTAGATGTCGCTGGCGATCGTGGCGGGCTGACCGTCGAAGAGTTTCGGGCGCCAGATAGAGCGGCGTCCCGATCAGCCGCGGCTCCGCCAACAAGTGCTCCGGCCGGATCTCGCCGGCGCCGAAATCCATCAGGACGATGCGGCCACCGGCTTCGCGCATGACGTTGTGCGCCTTGATGTCGCGATGGAGGAGGCCGGCTTTGTGCACGGCCGCGACGGCGCGACAGACATCAATGCCGATGAGCGCCGCTTCCTGCCCGCCGAGCAACCCTCGCGCGGCCAGAACCTGAGTGAGCGTGAGACCTTCGACCCATTCCATCCACAAGCCGACGGTTCCCTCGTACTCGTCGACGCCGTAGACGGTGACGACGTTCGGATGCCGGACACGCGCGAGCAGGCGCCCTTCCTGGACGACGGTCCAGGCTCGGTCGGCTGCTCGCAATACCTTCAATGCGACCTCGCGTTCGAGAGCGCGATCCCACGCCAGATACACGGTGCCAAACCCCCCGTCGGCGATCTTCCGGCGGAGCTCGAGCGCTCCCCATCGGCTCGATGTGGACTCGGTCGCACCTCGAAGCGGGTATCGTCGATCGGCCACCGTCGCCTCGGCGAGGGGTGTCAGTTGACGTGTCACGTCCTGCTTCTGGGGCCTGCTGGCGGTCGACTCGGCGAGCGTCCCTTCCACTTTGCTCTCGGCAACGACCGCTGCGGGTGGCGGTAGTGAACTGTCGTTGTCGGACATGATCGACATCCCCAGACGTTGCAGCCGTTCGCCGGAACTCTATCGTCGACAATCGCTTGATGGATCGTCGAGCGCGCTGACAGGATATCGCATGCGGACCGCCTCGCCTTGCTCTTACCGAGAGGCGGATTTCCGGTCGTCAGTCTGCGCCGCGAATCCTGCCGCCTGGCTCCCTGCTGCCCGCGTTCCCCTGACCTGGAAGGCGAACCCACGCAAGGGCTGTCGCAGAGAGGGTTGGTTGGTGACGAGAAAGAGCGTGCCGTCGGTGAACGGAAAACCTTGCTGGAGATGATAGTGGCCGCACGTGGGCGTGCCAAAGGAGCGTATGGCCGGCCGCCCTCTGAAGAACACTGTGACCGCCTCGCCTGAGCTCGACACGCCGCCGTCGGTGAGAACCGCCACCTCCGGCTCTTCGTTGATCAGCCGATAGGTGTTCTTCACCCGCGCGAACGGCTCGCCAAGACTGAGCGCGGCACGTCGCGGTATCGCAACGCTCAGCGATCACCGACCGATAAGGCTGAGCTAGACGATAGCAGGGAGACAGCCGCTGCTGTCGTTGTAAGTGCAGGTGAATGGAAGAACGCGTTAACACGTATACTACGTGCCGTTTCGGCCCGTTACGCGCTGTAGGACCGTCCGGTTGTCTCATGGTCAGCGGTGGAAGGAGGACTCCATGCCATCATCGCGTCGGCGCTTCTTCAGAGATTTGGGCGTGGGCAGCGCCGGGTTGCTGTCCAGCTCGTTCATCATCGGCCGCGGCCGCGAGGCGATGGCCTTTGAAGCGGGCACAATGCAGCTGCCCGATGACGGCGGCTTCATCCGCATCAGCTCCAACGAGAACGCGCGCGGACCCGGCCGGAAAACCATCGAGGCCCTGCAGCATGCGATCTCGCCGCGCGTCGGACGCGGATATCCGCCCGATTACACCGGCGATCTCGCGGACACGATCGCCGATCTCTACAAAGTCGGCCGCGATCACGTCATCGTCGGCACGGGATCGGGCCCGATCCTCGAGGGTGCGGCCCGTGTGTTCTGCTCGGCCAGCAAGCCGCTCGTCACGGCGGCGCCGACCTACGGCACGCCCGACCAGGCCGCGCGGCGCATCGGCGCCGAGGTCAAGTTCATTCGCGTCGATCGATCGATGGGACTCGACCTCGACGCGATGGCCGAAGCCGCCAAAGGCGCCGGCATGGTGTTCTTCTGCAATCCGAACAACCCGACCGGCACGGTACACAATGCGGCGGCCGTGGAGCGATTCGTTCGCCGCGTCAAAGCGAGCTCGCCCGACACGCGGATCCTGATCGACGAGGCGTACATCGACTACGTCCACGATCCCAACGTCAAGACCGCCGTGCCGCTCACGCGCGACCTCCCCGGCGTGTTCGTGACCCGATCGTTCTCCAAGGCGCACGGCATGGCGGGCCTGCGTCTCGGCTACGCGATCGGCCAGCCCGACACGGTGCAGCCGATTGCGCGCGGGTGGAACCTGGGAAGCATCAACACGCTGAGCGCCGCCGCCGGGATCGCGTCGCTAAAGGATCCGCAGCACATCGACGAAGAGCGCGCCGAGAACGCGCGCGTGC
The DNA here is from genome assembly GCA_963770995.1 of uncultured Acidobacteriota bacterium. GTDB lineage: Bacteria > Acidobacteriota > Vicinamibacteria > Vicinamibacterales > CAVVIG01 > CAVSWN01. The sequence goes on from CAVYRS010000003.1 coordinate 415,589, forward strand.
GCGACTTCACGCTGCAGGCGTTCCGCGACCTCAAGTTCGAAGCTGCCGACTCGCACACGAACTGCATCTTCGTGGATCTCAAACGGCCTGCGAAGGTGTTTCGCGACGCGTGCGCCGCGCTCAAGGTGCAGGTCGGCCGCGACTTCCCGCCGTTCGAGAACACGCATTCGCGCATCACGCTCGGCACGATGGCGGAAATGCGCCAGGCGGTCGACGTGTTTCGAAAGACCTTGACGACGGGTTCGACGGCGGCGGGGGCGCGCTAAGTCAGCGATGCACAACGAGAGCTAATGGGCTTGCCAAGACGAAGCCTGCCGAATTGAGAGCGGCTGGCCTCACGCAGCCCGGCGACCTCACGATCACGCCTGTTCTTACCGCCGACGGGCGATGACCTATCGTCCGATCCGGCGCTACCGGCGGGCCATGTCTGCCGCTTCGAAGGCCGTCATTTCGCGGACGATCGTCTCGTAAATCTTGCGCAGATGCTCGTTCCCCAGCGGTCCTCGATTCGCCGCGGCGATCCGCCGGAGCACGTCTTCGACACGCGTCTTGTCGTTGACCGGGAGGCCGGACTGCTTCTTGATGCGGCCGACCTCGCGGACGACTTCGGCGCGCTCGTTCAGCAGCGTTACGATGCGCGCATCCAGCGCATCGATCATCGTCCGCCGATCGGCCAGCGCGCGATCGGCCTGATCGCGCAGGCCGCCGGCGAACGCTCCCGCCAGGATCAGTACGAAGAGCCCTTGACGCATGACACTCCCTCGTTAGGCGCCGACTACCAGTGAGCGATCGACATTCATACGCCCTCCGTCTGATGGCGCGCGGTCACGCGACCGCCGCGCACGAGCCGGTCAGTTGGTGGCAAGCCGCGCGACGGTATACGACCGTGCGGGCAATTTGAAGACCATGCGCTCGGCAGCCACCGGCGCGTCGAGCCGCTGCGGTTCCACGCGACGCGGTTGCTCGAAAGTATTGACTGCCTTCAGGTCGGGTCCCGTCAGCGTCTCGCACGCCAGCACACGCGCCGGTGTGACGCCGCCGCCCCATTCCAGCGCCGCCTCGCGCTCGCCGTCCACATCGCGGTTCAGCATCAGCACGCACAGCTGCTTCGCCGCGGCGTCGTGAGTCGCCACGATGTCGACGAACGGCACCTGGTCGGTGCGCGCGAAGTCGGCTTGCAATCCCGCCGCGCTAATCGGGTATGTCTCGGACTCCACGCGCACGTCGAGCGCCTGACCGCGCGCGTAGCGAAGCGCCCAGGCGTAGGGGTAATAGATGCTCTGACGAAGGACCGTCGTGCGGTTTGTGACGAGCGGCGCGATGACGTTGACGAGCTGGGCGAGACACGCCACGCGGACGCGATCCGAGTTTCGCAGCAGCGTGTTGATCAGCCCTCCGACCAGCAGCGCGTCTTCCAGGTTGTAGACCTCCTCGAGGAGGCGCGGCGCAGCCTGTCGCTGCCCATTCGTCGCCTGGCCGCTGCGAGCGCGGTACCAGACGTTCCACTCGTCGAAGGAGAGCCAGAGACGTTTGTTTGACCGCCGCAGCGCCTGCACATAGTCGCACACGGCGGCGATCTCGTGAATCTGGCGATCCATATCGAGATTCATGGCCAGATAGCGGGCCGCGTTGTTGGCCGACGTAGCCGGCGTATTGCCGTAGTAGGCATGCAGCGAGATGCCGTCCACCTGGTCGTAGCACTCTTCGAGGACCTCGCGATCCCAGACGAGATAGGTCGGCATGTTGGTGCCGCTCGATCCGCAGGCGATCAACTGGAGGCGGGCGTCGATGCCGCGCATTTGACGGGCCGCGTCGCGTGCCTTGCGGCCGTACTCGCGCGCCTGCAGCTGGCCGATCTGCCACGGACCGTCCATCTCGTTGCCGAGGCACCAGGAGCGAACGTTGTGCGGCTGGGCATAGCCGTGCGCGCGCCGCAGGTCGCTCCATTTCGTGCCGCGGTCGACGTTGCAGTACTCGACGTAGGCGACCGCCTGCTCCGCCGTGCCGGTGCCGAAGTTCATCCCCAGCAACGGCTCGGCGCCCACCAACCGGCACCAGTCGATGAATTCGTTGGTGCCGAACTGGTTCGTCTCGAGCGAATTCCACGCGCGATCGAGAACGGTTGGCCGCTGGGCCTTCGGGCCGACGCCATCGAGCCAGTTGTAGCCCGAGACGAAGTTTCCTCCTGGATAGCGAACGATGGGAACGCCAAGCTCGCGGACCTCGCGCGCGACATCCGTGCGAAAGCCGCCAGGATCGGCCACCGGCGAGCCGGGTTCATAAATACCCGTGTAGATTGCCCGCCCGAGGTGCTCGAGGAAGGAACCGAAGAGTCGTCGATCGAAATCGCTCACGCCACGGATCGGCGCGATGCTCACGCGTGCGGGGCCCCGACCGGCCTGCGCGGATCCGATCAGTTCGAGCCAGGAACCGCCCGCGAGCAGCGCACCGGCGCCGCCAAGCCCACACAGGACGCGGCGGCGATCAATCGTCAAGACGCCGTGCAGGTGAACGCCTTCGTCATCATCTGCGCTCCCGACGCCATTGTAGCGGCCCCAGCCGTCTCACGCGCCTTTCATGTTATCGCGCTGGCTCGAACACATCGATCGGGTACCCGTCCGAATCCTCGATTTGAATCTGCCGTCCGCCGCGGCCCGTTTCCATCTCGTTGCGGAAGTGAAGGCCACCCCTCGTCAGGGCGTCAATACAGGCGTCGAGATCCGAACTCGCAGCACGACTCGGTTTCATCCGCCAGGCTCCTGACGTTGACGGAGCAAGGCGCCCGTCTCATCCAAGACCGCGGCCATGCGATGGGGTGAGGATCCTGGCCCTCCCTCGCAGTAGCCCGATCGCTAGAGCGCTTTGCAGATTCCCGTAGATCGTAGTGTCCGGGTTCAAGCCGTATGAGATGGTGCCGTCTCGTTCAACCAATATGAACAATTGCGGTCTATCGCATACAGCGTCTTCGTAAGGGTTCCCCATGGCTGGCAGCGCCGCCGCGATGGCGCGCACCTGATTGCAGCCACGCGAGATCGCGTCATGGCTCAAGAATCGGCTGATCGTGAATGTCGCCGATGCGCGGTAACGGTCCGCCGCTCGGCGGGGCCCAACACGCCACTGCACCTCGCAGGCAAACAACGGCGGCATCCAGATATGCAATACTCCGGTTCGATGAGGCGGGCGGTCCTCGCGCAGGTGCTGCTGCTGCTCGTCCTGGCGCCGGCCGTGACGCTCGCCCAGACTCCGGCCGCCGATCAGTCGCTCGACCGGATGCGCGCAGTGCTCGCGAACAAACCGCTGCGCCTCGACGTTGCCGAGGCTCAAGCCACCTTCAAGGTCGAGATCAAGGCGATCCATCCGATGCACGAGATTTTCGACAAGCCACCATGGCAGCTGGATCCGGTCGGCTGGCAGCCCCCCGCCCTGGGTCTGGATCTGTCGTTCATCTTCCGCTACATGGCGGCGGTGAAGCGGTCGCACGACGAGCGGGTGGCGCGCAACGAGGTCCAGCGCGCGATCGCCGATTACTGCGCGGTGCAGCCCAACGCCAGCACCATCCAGATCTGCGTCAACCCTCCCGGGCGCTGAATCCGATTCGTCCAGGTCCGCACCACCGCGGAACGGCAGGCCGAATTCTCGGATAGCCACGTGAGCGTGTCGTGCGGTTCGTGCGCGGCATCGAGCGCGTGTCGGCCCGAATGCGGCCGGCTTGCATGTGATATTACGTATCCGCCAAGTACCGCGCCTCATCCGGCGACAAGGTGTGCGCCGCGAGCTTTAGAGCCGGTGGAATCGCGATCGCCATCGGCCCGACGATCCTGTTCGGTCCTGGTTGTCGAGTGACGAACTGCAAACAGTTTTCGAAGCGCACGAAGTGGCCGCCAGGCAAGTCGGTCAGTAGATTTGGGGTCAGACAGGCTTTTGACCTGTCTGACCCCGATCTCGGACCTCGTGCAATGAGCTCTCTTGGCGGCGAGCTATCGAGAGGGCCTTGGCAGGGATTGGTTCGGGATCGCTACGGCTTGGGTGATTGCTCTTTCGGCAGCTTCGCGCGCCATTCGGACGTTTTGTCAGGTTTGCCCCACGCATCGTATAGATCGATGATCCGCCGAAGGGCCACCCGCGAGCGGTTGTGGGCATCTCCGAACTGCGCCGCGATCACGGGGTAACTTTCGAGCAGCAGCGGTTCCGCATCCCGGTATCGTCGCGCCGCGCTCAGGCAGCCCCCGAGCAGGCTCTTCACCGTCGCGACTTCCCAGTGATTCTCGGGAAAGGTGCGACGCTTCACGGCGATCGCCTCGCGATACAGCGACTCGGCTCCGCCGTAGTCTCCTTGGCGCTGCACCAGATTCGCCAGGTTGTTGAGAACAATGGCGACCACCGGATGGTCCTCGCCGTACAGCTTGCGATCGAGTGCGAGCGCGTGGCGGAACAACGACTCGGCCTCCGCGTATCGCGCTTGGTCCCGCAGCACCAACGCCAGGTTGTTGAGGTTGGTTGACACCTCGGGATGCTCCTCGCCGAGCAGCCTGGTGTTCACGTCGAGCGCTTCGCGAAACAGTCGTTCGGCTTCCGTGTATTCGCGCTTGTTCGCGTAGACGAGCATTGCGAGGTTCACCAGATTCTGCGCGACGGACGTGTGCTGGTTGCCGAGGAGCTTGCGACGTGTGCCGAGCGCCGCGCGATAGAGTCGCTCGGCCTCGGCAGTGGCCTCCGGAGTTTCGTGCCTTCTGAGCACGATGGCCAGGCTGTTTTGCGTCGTCGACACAGCCAGATTCTCTTCACCCAGAGTCTTTCGCTGGATCGCGAGGGCGTCTCGGAACAGCCGCTCGGCGCCGGCAAGGTCGCCCCTTGCGTAAAGGAGCTCACCAACGTGGTGCATGCTATCGGCCACCTCCGCATGACCGCCTCCGAGGGTCGCGCGCCGACTGGCCAGCGCGTTTTCTAGCAGCGGCCCTGCCCTGCTGTACAGCCCAAGACTCTGGTAGACGTATCCGATCGTGTCCATCAGGCGTGCCTGGACCGCCGGCTGGTTCTTCAGCTCCGTCGCAATCCGGTCCGCGCCTCTGTCGAGGATTTCGCGCGCCGTGATTTGATTTCCTCGCGCTTCGCTCGGATCGGACACCTTGAACAGATCGACGAGAAATGTCGAGACCTGTCGCGCCAGCTCCGCCTCCTCGCCGCTCCGCCGTTCGGCAGCGAGCGCCCGGTCGCGTTGCTGCGCAATTCGTCGCGCTTGAATCGCCATTGTCGCCGCAAACGCGATGAGCAGCACGACGACCGTCATTGCTGCCGAGACTCCGACGCGGTGCCGCCGCACGAACTTGCCGAATCGATAGACCACGCTGGGAGGGCTGGCGAGGACCGGCTGGTTGTCCAGATGGCGGCGCAGATCGCCCGCGAGATCGGAGACCGACCCGTACCGTCGTGTGCGGTCCTTCTCGAGTGCCTTCATCGTGATCCAGTCGAGATCCCCGCGCAGCTCGTGGGCCAGCCGAGACACGTCGAGAGGTCGGGCTTGCGCCACGTTGACTGAACCCGCGAGCGTCGAGACGCGCGTGCTCGGGCGAGGCGGATCCACCTCGCGGATCGTCCGGCGGATCTCATCGAGCGGTTTCTCTCGTAGCGCTTTCGCTCCGAACGGCAGCACGCCCGTCAGCAGCTCGTAGAGGATCGCCCCGAGCGAATACACGTCGGAGCGCGTGTCGATGTCGAGGCCCGTCATTTCAGCCTGTTCGGGACTCATATATTCCGGCGTCCCGACAAGTGCTCCCAACTCCGTATGCAGCGTCCGCTCAGTCAGCGACTGCGTCATCGCCTTGGCAAGACCAAAGTCGATGATTTTAGGCACTGCGCGATCATCGCGAATGGTCACCAGGATGTTCGACGGCTTCAGATCACGATGAATGATGCCCTTCTGATGCGCATGCTGCATCCCTTCACAGATCTGGATGAACAAGTTGGTCCGCTCGCGGATCGACAGCTTGTGCCGCGCGGCATACGTAGTGATTGATTCGCCGCGGACGTACTCCATCACGAAGTACGGACGTCCTTGCGGTGTCGCCCCGGCGTCGAACACGCGCGCGATCGCCGGGTGGTCCATGAGCGCCAATGCTTGACGCTCGGCCTCGAAGCGGGCGACGACCTGCGCCGTGTCCATGCCGGCCTTGATGAGCTTCAGCGCGACCTGGCGGTGCACCGGCCGCGTCTGCTCAGCAAGCCACACCTCGCCCATGCCGCCTTCTCCGACGAGCTGGAGGAGCCGGTACGGGCCGAGCTGCTCTTTCGTTCGTGCCGTTGCTGGAGACGCCTGCGTGAGGTCCGACAGGGTTTCGCCGTCGAGGGGAATCGTCACAGCGCCACCTCAATTGAACGGGTGCCGCTATCCTAACCGTGTCAGGGGTCTTCGGCGCACATTCTTCGTGAGCGCTGCGGCGCCGCTCACGATCGCGTTGGCGCCGACGGCTCCATATACGCGGTGTTAGCGCAGAGCGGCGGTCCTGATTCGAGCGGTGATTTCGAACGGTCCGAGACGGGTGCCGGAGAGGAGAGGCAATGTGCGGTGGATTATAGGCTCGGGGCAGGGCGCTATCTACGCCTCCCCCTCTGCGACAGCTGTGAACATTGAACCCTCGACGAGCCCGACCGAGCCTCGGCGGAACCAGCCAGTCGAGCTGCCGAATAAGCGGCGCTCACGCGAGTCGTTCAGATACCGGTTCGCATCCAATGCTCTCGCGTAGCCGATCCGGTCTGGCGAAAATCAGTTGGGGTTCGCCGCCGGATGTCGATTGGAGTACACGGCGAGCAAGGTGCCTTTCTGTCGCCGAACCGCGAAGACCGAGTCGTAGCGGCGGACCGCTCGCTGGAGTACCGCGCTGAATCTCGTCTTTCTGGTCATCAGCATCAGATAGGCCGGCCGGGTCCTGTCCTGGAACGATGGCCAATTCTCTTCGTCGAGGTAGAGAAATCGGCGCTTCAGATACCGCGCTGCGACCTCGTCCCCGAATCCGATGAAGATCGCCGCATCGGGTTCTGCGTGGCGATTGAGCCACTCGGCCCCTTCCTTGTACGACTGGCACCAGTATTCGACCTCGAACAGATCTTCGGCTTTGTCGGCGATCCAGGCGTTGGCGATTTCATTCAAGTACGCGTTCTGGTATGGGTGAATGCGGATCACCTGCGCGCCCACGAACGCAAACGCGACCGCGGCGCAGGCCGGCGCCGCGGCGCGGTGCAGCATGCCGGATCGCGCAATCAACGGCGCGCGCGTGATCCATGCGAGGATCCGGTCGAAACCAACCGCCGCCAGCAGGCACAAGCCCGGCACGATCACAAGCAGATGCCGAGCACCGTCGTACCGCATCGGCGCCCGCATCTCGGCGGCGATCATGATCGCGCACCACGACCACGCGACTACCGAGGCGGCCCATGGACTTCCATCCGGTTCGTGGCTTCGTGAACGCATGCCAACGGTCGAACACAGAATCCACACCAGATATAAGAACGGCGTGGCCATGATCAGACTGACGAGCGTGTAGTGCCACGGCAGCTCCCAGCCCTGGTAGATCCTGCCGAAGTACAGGACCGGAAAAGACTGGTAGCCGAATCGTTGGCCGATATGCCGCCACGCCCACACCAACCGCTCGACGGGAGCGCTCCACAGCCACGGCCAGCACAGAAACGCCGTGGCCACCGCGACCGCCGCGATCAGCACGTACGATCGAAACGGAAGCCTCCGGCCGGATACGAGATGCCAGATGACGAACACCGGCAGCAGAAACACCGCGCTGACGTGCGTCGTCAAGGCAAGTCCGTATGCCAACCCCGCGTACAGAAGGTGCCGAAGCGGGCTGATAGCCTGGAGTCTCGTGAAGGTGACGAGAGCGAGGACCGACGTGAGCAGCCCAGGCAAGTCTTTGGGGTTGTTTTGGGAGTGCGCGACGAATTGTGGAAACATCGCGAGACCCAGCGCGGTCAGGGTCGCGATCCGACGCCGACCCGAGACTTCGTAGGCGAGGACGTACAGACAGGAAGAGGCCGAGCGTTGCGAGCAGGACGTGAAACAAATGAAAGCTGAGAACCTCGTCCATCAGGTGGAGTTGCCGCGACGCCACCCGGACGAAACCGCTACCGAGCGAGTCCACGACGAAGTAGTACCCCGGCAACTCGTGGACGTTCCACGCCAGCGGCGTCTTGCCGATGACCGCCGCCTTCACGATGCTGAGGTAGACAAGACCCGCCTGGAACGATTCGTACTCGTCCCAGGTCCACCCGTAATCGCGCAGGTTCTCGATGCTGACGACGAGAAACCCGAGCGCGATGGCGATCCCGGGGCCATATCTCCGAAATCGCTGTGACCAGGGGGAACGGCGCTGACTGTGAAGCAAGAAAGAGGAAATCCGCATCCGAGTTCGGGCGATTATGACGTACGCGATCACGATGAACTTCTGATCATCGGCGAGGACGTCGGAGACGAGCGCCTCTAGGGCGAAGCCCGCGTCTGCCGGACTACAGCGCCCCGCGCCGGCCGAACAGCAGCAGCATCGGCACGCGGCTCCGTAGCCGCTGCCCTCGGAAGGAAAGATTTGCAGGCAGCGTTGAGCTGCGCGACGGAGCTTTGCCGCTCTGAAAGCGGGTGCAAATCGGATTTGCGCTAACTGGCGAAATCGGAAAGAGTTAGAAGTTCGCGGTTAGGCGTCGGGAAACGGACGCAAAACGATTTTGATGACTCCCACTCTCTCCGCCACCCTCTCGCTGCGCTTGTCGGTGGCGGGTCGCGCCGGTTCTAGATTTCGAGCGACTCGCTGACGCTCATCGCTTTCGGCTCGTGTATCGGATCCGATGATCGATCCTGAGAAACGCCGCCGGCCATGAATTTCATGCAGGCTATCCAGGAGTCCATCGAACGCCGACGACGAATCGGATCACGTTGACGCCGCCCGACTCGTCCTCTCCTTGAAGAATGCGGCGGTAGTCGAGCTGTCCAATGCCGTTCCATACGCCGCCGAGCGGGAATGCGACTCCGGCGCCGAATTGCAGCATCTGGTCGGTATCCGAGCCGGCGTCCAACTGTAGATTGCCGACTTCAGTCTCGCCGCGCGAATGCATCAATCCATAGAGCGCGTGCACATAGGGCGTCGCGCCACGGTTGGTTGGAGGACTCCAGCGAATCCCGGCGGCAAACGTCGCAAGGTTGGCCTCCCTCTCCACTCCTAAATCAGTCCTGCCTTCGTGTGACCAGTCGAATTGTCCGACGAGGCCCAAGGGGTGGGTCACCGGGAACTCAGCCGCGATGTTGAAGCCAGCCGGAAAGTTGGTGTCTTGTGGCTCAAACGAGAGCCGTTGGAACTGATAGCCGACGTCGATGTTTCCGATCTCCTGTGCCGAGGCGGACCGGGGGTCCAGCATCAGCGCAGCCAAACAAATAAGCGAGATCGGGACGAGCTTCCTCACGTGAACCTCCTGTCGCGGACGCGCTGGCGCGCCGAGGAGCACGACGTGCGGAAGCCATGCCACATCATCGGCAACCGTTTTCAAGCGTCGAGCTGCAGGGACAATTGCGACCTTCCCAGAGGACTGGCAGCCAAGCCGACACAAGCATTGCGCTGCCGCTCAAAATCAGCGGCTCGGCAGGCGCTGCACGTCCGTGAGAACGCGCCTCCCGCAAGAGTCGAGCTCGCGCGTCGGGGCTGGCCGCGCGGCACGGCCGTCTCGGTGGCCGACGTCAACGCCGTGTTGAGCAACATGGAGTGTGGCTGCGGCACCGCGTACGCTCCGCCGACGCCGGCAGACGAAGCGGTCGTGCGAGCGGTCGTGGTCCGTTTCATCGCCGCGCATCAGTGTGCGGTGGCGGCGCAGGAGGAAATCGAGGCCCAGCAGAAACTCGGTTTCGTGGCGACAGCAAAGCTATCGGCGGTGTTCGAAGAGTACCAGCGGGCGCAGTCGCGATATCAGAGCTTCGAGCAGGTGATGCCGCAAGTGATCGCCGCACTTCGCGACGCAGGCCGCTGATCGCGCCGGGCGCAATCTAGGTGTCCTCGCGGAGCGAGATTGGCGGGGTGTGTGGGACGAGTTTCGGAACTGGCTGGCCGGTCAGGAGGCCGGTTGACAGGACCCGGAGGACGATACGGACGATCGGACGATAGCCAGGATTCAGGCGGGATTAACGGCGTCTCCGCGGCAGGGCCCTGGCCCGGTCACAACATAGTGTCCGTTCTCGGACCCTGCTCCCCTCAGCGACAGCCCTCGCTGCGCGCAAATCCGATGAATCTTCTTCATCACCCGGAGCCAGAGCGCGGCCATCTCGTTCGCGATGGACTCCGGCGCCCGTCAGGACGAACGCCTCGACGCGGAGGTCGGGAGTCTCGAGCCTCCTGCCGTCCACCAGTCTTCGCTCACGCTCGATCATGCGAAGCGTGAGCTTCGGCTTGGCGAGCAGCAGGCTCGACCATAGCGAGCCAGCCACAGTTCATCTCAGCGTCACCGGATAGGCCGCAGTCGCAAATGCGCGCGCGGATGGCTGGCTGATGGTCAGCGTAAACGTGCCGGTAATTTCGGAGCCGTTCAGCGCACCGGAGAACTCGTACGTCGCCGTGACTCCTGGGTTGCCAGGGTGACTGGCGGTGAATCCCAGACTCGCTCGTGTACCCGTGACCTGCGGCGAGGGATTGCAGCACTCATTCGGCTGCGACCCCGCAAGTGCCGGAGTCGTGTTCCCGCCGCAGCTTGAGGCGACTCTCGCCAATGTCCCGCTCACGTCTCCGGTGCCGGTCACGGCTCCGTCACTCGATACTTTGATGTCGAGCGTGACCGTACCCGAGCTCTGGTCGGTGAAGGAACAGCTGGTCAGTCCTGTCTGGACGATCGTTACGAGGGGTCCAGAGAACGGGCCGCTGTACGAGGTTGTGTCCTTGCCGCCAGCTACTTCTTTGGCCACGAATGCGCCTCCAGCGACGGCTCCGCCGACGATCGCAATCGTAGTGGTCGACAAGCTTCCACCACCGCCGGCTCCGCCTGCGGCGCCCCCAGCTGTACCGGCGCCACTGCCACCGCCGCTCGCCCCGGCACCCGAGGCAGCCGCGGCTTGAGCCGCCGTCATCACGTTGGTCTGCGTGATCGTCACGACGGCCGTCTGGCCCTGGTACGTGGCGGTGGCGCCGATCTGCAGGGCGCCACTGCCCGTGGGCGTCAGCCCCGTCGCCGTCGCGCGGCCGGCCGCGTCGGCCGTGGCGGTGATCGTCCGCGCGCCGCTGAACGATGCGCGGCCTTTCTGGATCGCAAACCTGACGACGGCGCCTGCGACAGGTTGATCGTTGCGATCCCGCACTTCGATGACGGGCGCAACGGCGGTCTTCTGCTGGACGATGTTGACGCCGCCTTCACCGTCGAGCACGACGATCTTCAGCGCGGCTGTCGAAGGCGCCTGCGGTGCCGGATCTGTCAGCCGCACTCGCAGCGTCGCGCGCGTGCCCGCCTTAATGGTCATCAGGCGGCTGTTCTCGAGATACCCGAGACGCAACACGCGGACGCGGTGCACGCCCGCGGCGATTGCCGCCAGCGTCAGGGGTGTCTCGCCGACTGGTCGGCCGTCAACGTACACCGCCGCGCCCGCTGGCTCCGATTCGATCAGCAGCGACCCAGTAGCTTCAGCGGCCGAGACGCGAGGCTGCAGGAGCCACGCGACATGAAAAAGGCTGGCAAACAATCGCAGGCCTAAAGCCCTGCGCCACTTTGAGTGTGCGGCCGGTACCCTGCGCCACTCAGCAGTCATGGCCTTCATGTCGTGCAATCCCACTGCAGCGTCACCGGACAGCGGACGCGTCATCCGCTATCTCCATTCTGTGTCGTTGGCGGGCCCAGCAGGACTCGAACCTGCGACCTCCTGGTTCGTAGCCAGACGCTCTATCCAACTGAGCTATGGGCCCGAAGAGGTCAGAACTTTTAAGTCTAGCACGGCCTTAGCGCTGGTCGAGCCGCTCGTGAAACAACCGCTCGTCCCGAAACAACGCCGCGATGCGGGCGCGCAGCTCGCGCGCGTCGCGTACATCGCGCGGATCGAGGCGCGTGGCGGACGACCCGCGCCGGGCGAGCCAGGAAAACACGATCGGCGCGAGCGGCGGCGACACCTTCCCGCGCCGCGGCAGCACCGATCGGAAGAACCGCATCACGCGCTGCGCGTGGACCGCGAGGTCGGCGCCGCTCCGGCGCGAGCGCTGAATCATCCAGCCGCCATCAGCCCGCGCGCCCACGAGCTCCACCGAGGCCTCCTCGGCCGATGGCACGAGGACGAGCACGTCGCAGACGAGCGCGCGCGGGATGGCGCGCGTCTCCAGCGCCGGCGCGGCGATCTGGACGTTCACCGCTGGCCGCAGCTCGTGAATCAGCGCCGATTCCCGCAGCAGCGCTTCGACCTCTGAGCCGACCTCGATCCACTCGGCGTCGGCCGCACGAGACATCGCCGGCGTGATCGCGCGCCAGCGGCGTCCGGCGAAGTGCGCGCGGAGGCGTCGTCTCACGTTCACCGCTTTGCCCACGTACATCGGACGGCCCTCCTCGTCCTTCAACACATACACGCCTGGCGTCACCGGCGCGTCGCGGCAGATCCGCTCGCCGGTGCGGCGCCACACGTCGCGGCGATCTTCGACGACCAGCGCCTGCGCGACGAGTTTGCGGGCCAGTTCGGGCGGGGCGCCGCGGATGCCGAGCACGTCCGCCGCGAGCCGTTGATAATCCGGGGAGGCGCCCATCTCGGTGAGACGGGCGAGCAACTTGTCACGCAGCAACATCACAACTTTGTCGCTCGTCCTGAGCTGTGAGTCGAAGGGCTCACCACGAGCGTTTGATTGTTGCAAACGCTCAGGGACAGTCTACGATGCGAGCGGCTGCGCGGCGGGGGCGAGCGGAAGTCTGATCGTGAAGATCGCGCCGCCGCGGTCGCGATTCGCGGCTTCGACGGACCCGTCCATCCGCTCCACGAGGTGCTTGACGATCGCGAGACCGAGGCCGGTCCCGCCCGAATCCCGCGAACGCGCCTTGTCGACGCGATAGAAGCGCTCGAACACGCGCGACACGTCGGAGGGCGGAATGCCCGGTCCCTCGTCGGACACCGTGAGCACGAAGCGATCGTCCTGGCGCCGCGCCTCGATGGTGGTGACGCCGCCCTCGCGCGAATAGATCGTCGCGTTTTCGATCAGGTTGCGCAGCGCGTCGTGCAGCTGCGCCGGATCGCCGACGATGGTCGCCACGGATGGGTCGACGTGCACGTGCACGCGCTGGCGTCTGGCATCGATGGCCGGCTGCAGGTCCGCGACGACGGCGCCGACCAGGCTCTCGACATGGCAGGACGAGTATTCCGGCGGTTCCTGTCCGGCCTCCAGCCGCGCCAGCCGCAGCAGATCGTTGACCAGCCGCTCCATGCGAGCGGTGTGGCGCGCGATGATCTCGAGAAACTTCCGCGACTCGACCGGATCGCTCAACCCGTCGCTGAGCGCTTCGACATATCCACGAATCGCCGTCAGCGGCGTCCGCAGCTCGTGCGACACGTTGGCGACGAAGTCGCGGCGGATCTGATCGGCGCGCTGGAGATCGGTGATGTCGTGCAGGACGAGCACGGCGCCACGGCCCTGCGCGTCGGTCACCGGCGCGGCGCGCGCCACGAACACGCGGGTGCCTTCGGCGACGACCGCCGGCGTGAGGGCGCCCGTCTTGTTGCGCACCGCCGCAAGCTGCGCGACGACGCCCGGATGGCGAATGCACTCCACGTGATGCCGGCCGATCGCGGACGCGTCCAGCCGGAGCATGTCCCGCGCGGCGGCGTTCACCAGCTGCACGCGATCCCTGGAATCGACGACCAGCACCCCTTCGACCATGCCGCCGAGAATGGCCTCCATGCGCGTGCGGTCGCGAGCGAGGTCGGAGGCGCGGTCGCCAAGCCGTTGCACCGCTTCGTCGAGCGCCCGCGCGACCGTCCCAATCTCATCGTCCTCGTAATCTGTCGGCGGCGCCGGCGCCTCGCCCATCGCGTACCGCCGGACGCCGGTGGCCAGGCGATCCAGCCGCCGGACGAGGAGCTTCGACGAAACCCACGCCATGCCCGCGGCGGCGACAACCGAGAACACCAGTGCGAACGCCGCCGAGATCCAGATCGCGCGCAGCTGCCGCCGGATGTCGGTCAGCGGCAGCGCGACCCGCACGAAGGCAATTGAAGGATGGCGAACCGGGACCGCGACGTAGAGCATGTCGATCCCGAGCGTCGAACTGAATCGCGTGGCCACGCCAACGCCGCGGGCGCGCGCGTCGCCGACTTCCGGGCGGCCTGCGTGGTTCTCCAGCGCCGCCAGACCGGCTTCGTCCTGCGACGAGTCCGCGGTGACGCGGCCGTCCGCGGCGATCAAGGTGACGCGGGCGCCGATGTCGCGCCCGATCGCGACGGCCTCGTCCTGCGGCTCCTGCGTCGAGCTGACCGCCTCGCGGTGCGACAGCAGCTCGGCCGCCAGCTTCGTCTGGCCGACGAGACCGCGTTCGATTCGATCGTAGGCCTGGCGGCGAAGGGCGGTGGCCGTGATGGCCGCGCCGGCAATGAGAACGGCCGCGGCAACCGAGAAGATGGCGAAGAAAATCTTGGTGCGAAACCCGCCGCGCATCCCTTACATGGCCCTTACATGGCGCCTGTCTGCGCCACTGCAGGGTCGGAATCGGTCGCGCGCTCGAGCAGCTTGTAGCCGAACTGGTGCACGGTCGCGAGCGACTCGCAGAGCGCCGGCAGCTTCTTGCGCAGCCGCCGCACGTGCACGTCCACCGTGCGCGTGCCTCCCGCGTAGCGATAGCCCCAGACGTCGGTCAACAGCCGTTCACGCGACACCACGCGCCCGCAGTGCCTGAGGAAATATTCGAGAAGCAGAAACTCCTTCGCCGTCAACGACACCTCCTGCCCCTCGCTGACGACGCGGTGCCGGTCGCGGTCCATGGTGAGCGCGCCGTAATGCAGCGGCGCGGCATCCGCGCCGAGCGGCCGCGTTCTGCGCTCGAGGGCGGCCACGCGCGCGACAAGCTCCTTGGGGCTGAACGGTTTGACCACGTAGTCGTCCGCTCCCAGCTCGAGGCCGTGGATCCGATCCGACTCGTCGGCGCGGGCGCTCAGGATGATGATCGGAATGGCCGCCGTCGCTGCGCGGGCCCGCACGTCCCTGCACAACGTGAGCCCATCGACGCCAGGCAGCATGACGTCGAGAATCAGCAGGTCCGGCGGATCGTCCCGCAAGCGCGCGACCCCGAGCTCGCCGGAGTCGATCGCCTCGACGGTGTGGCCGGCTTTCTCCAGATACAGCTTGACCAGCGCCGCGATGTCGGCGTCGTCTTCGATGATCAGGATGCGACTCATCGTGGATTCAGTATAGTCGCCAGCCCGCGGCGCCTCGGCGTGTTTACCTGGATTTAACAGCGCGGCAATACGGCGGAAAAGCCCCGTTCATACGCTTAACATGTGTTGCGCTCGCCTGCCTGGCCTGCGCCCGCAGGGCCCGCCAGCCACACAATGACAAAGATAGCAGCGCGAGGACTCGACCTCTTCTATGGCGAGAAGCAGGCGCTGGCCGACGTCACGCTCGACATCGAGGCGCACCAGGTGACGGCGTGCATCGGGCCGTCGGGCTGCGGGAAGTCGACCTTCCTACGCACGCTGAACCGGATGAACGACCTGATTCCGCGAACCCGCATCCGCGGGGCGGTCACGCTCGACGGCGCCGACATCTACGCCGCCGGCGTGGACATCGTGGCGCTGCGGCGGCGGGTCGGCATGGTGTTTCAGCGGTCGAATCCGTTTCCCAAGTCGGTGTTCGACAACGTCGCCTACGGGATCCAGATCAACCGGCTGGCCGTGTCGCGCGGCGATCTGCGGCGTCGCGTCGAGCACAGCCTGCGCCGCGCGGCGCTCTGGGACGAAGTGAAGGATCGCCTGCACGAGTCGGCGCTGGCGCTTTCGGGCGGGCAACAGCAGCGGCTGTGCATCGCGCGCGCGCTTGCGGTGGAGCCGGACGTGCTGCTGATGGACGAACCGGCGTCGGCGCTCGATCCGATCGCGACGCAGCGGATCGAGGAGCTGATTTACACCCTCAAACGCGACTACACCATCGTCATCGTCACGCACAATATGCAGCAGGCGGCGCGGGTGTCGGACGTGACGGCGTTCTTCTGGCTCGGCCGGCTGGTCGAGACCGGGCGGACCGATATGATCTTCACGAACCCGCGCGAGAAGCTGACCGAGGACTACGTCACGGGCCGATTCGGATGACGACCAACGACGACCGCGCCAAGCGTCATTTCGCCGACGAGCTCGATCGGCTGAAGCAGCGGCTGCTCACGATGGGCGGGCTGGCGGAGGAGCGCGTCCAGCAGGCGGTGCGCGGCCTGGTCGAGCGGGAGCCGTCGATGATGACGGCGGTGATCGACGGCGACCACGACATCAACCGCCTGCAGCTCGAGATCGACGATCGCGCCTTCAAGCTGCTCGCATTGCACCAGCCGATGGCGAGCGACCTGCGGTCGATCGTCGCGGCGGTCAAGATCAACAGCGATCTCGAGCGCGTCGGCGACCTCGCGGTCAACATCGCCGAGGCCGCTCAACGCTACATCTCGCACCCGCCGGTGAAAGCGCTCGTGGACATTCCCCGGATGGGGGCGCTGGCGCAGGCGATGCTGCACGATGCGCTGGACGCGTTCGTCTCACACGACCTGTCGGCCGCCCAGAGCGTGCTGGATCGAGACGACAGGCTCGACACGCTCAAGAACCAGGTGTTTCGCGAGCTGCTGACCTACATGATCGGCGAGCCGCGGACGATCGAGCCGGCGCTCGATCTCATTTTGATTTCGCGGCACCTGGAACGGGTCGGCGACCATGCCACCAACATCGCCGAAGACGTGATTTTCATCGTGGCCGCGCGAGACGTCCGGCATCACGCGGCGGACTCGTCGTAGCGCCAGTCAAAAGGCAACCACGAAGACACGAAGCCACGAAAAAGAACAAAAAGTCTTCTTCGTGTTTTCGTGCCTTCGTGGTTGCATTTTTGCTCGTCAGCACCTAAGGGGACGCCGAGCGCGGGGAGCGTTCCAGGCCGTGCCCGAAGGGGAACATCCCCGGCAGCGAGATCGGGAGCTTGCCTCGAATCGGCGCCTCACCGGCGAGGGCACGAACGGCGGCCAGTTCGACGCCGTCGAACGCCTCGAACGCCAACAGCATCGTCGGCAGCTTGGTGAGGAATGTCGCGGTGTAGGGATTGCCGAACATGACGGCCACGTATGGCTTGTTGAGGGCGGCCAATCCCTCGAGCAGGGCCACCTGGCGATCCGAGAGATCCATCCGCCCGCTGAACGACGCGATACGGACGAACACCGACGCCACGATCGCGTCGGCCCGCCGAGCGAGGGAGCGAACGAGATCCGCTTGATCGGCGGTCATCCGATCGGAGAGCTCGACGCCGGTGACGTTGGGCCAGCGTTTCTTCAGCTCGGGAACGAACGTCCGGCTCGGCATGCCCTCGATCCAGCCGCTCGAGTAGTCCAGGACCGACAGATACAGAACATTCGCCGACGACGGGAGGTTGAGCGGGACCTGGTTTCGCTCATCCTTGATCAGCGTGAGCGCGCGCGCGCTCAGCTCGGCGTTGGTCTGTAGATGTTCCTTGCTCGCGAGCTTGGTGTCGATGGTCGCCAGATCGATCGTGCGGTTGACGTGAAGGCCGAGGCGAGCTTTGGTCGTCAGGATCCGCTCTACCGATCGCGTGATCTGCGCCTCCGTGAGCTCGCCGGCGCCAACCGCCGCCTTGATCCCGTGGAATGCCGCATCGGATCCGGCGAGTGCAGCACCTGATCGGCGCCGGCCAGCACGGCGCAGCGCCGCGGCACGGTCGGGCGGCAGCGTTCTGCGAAATCGCGACCATCGACATCGAATCGGTGTAGACGAGGCCGTCGAACTCCATCTCGTCGCGCAGCAGATCGTGAGAATCGGCCGGCTGAACGTCGCCGGAACGGCAGCTTCGCGTGCTGCCTGGTACCGTGCCGGATCGAGCGCCGGCAGCACGATGTGCGCCGCCATCACTGCACCGGCGCCGCCGTCGATCGCCGCCTGAAACGGCAGGAGCTCGATCTGATCGAGATGCGCGCGCGGATGCTCGATCACCGGCAGGCCCAGATGGCTGTCGACGTCGTGTCGCCGTGCCCGGGAAAATGCTTGACCGTGGCGATCATGCCGCCGTCCTCGACGCCGCGGATGTAGGCGCCGACCAGCGCCGCGACACGAGCTTCGGGTCTTCGCCGAAGGATCGGATGTTGATGACCGGATTGCGCGCGTTGTTGTTGACGTCCGCGATCGGCGCGAAGTTCACGCCGACGCCGAGCGCGCGCGACTCGATGGCCGTGACAGCGCGCCCTCGCGGACCAGGCGCAGATCGGTGCTCGCCGCGAGTCGCGCCCATCGCCATCGCGCGCGGCAGGCGCGTGGCGCCGCAGATGCGGAAGCCGACGCCGGTCTCGAAGTCGGCGGTGTTCAGCAGCGGCACCGTCGACATCGCCTGCAGCCGATTGAGCAGGAACGCCGCCGCATAGGGATCGCCCTTTCGCGCGGCATTCCCGCCCACGCCGTAGCCGGGATTCAGCAGCACGGACGGCGCCGCCTCGGAGGCTCCGAAGACGTGAAAGCCGCCGACGTGATACGTCGCGCACGAGCTGCGTGCAGCGCGTCGAAGGTGTCGCTGTCGGTGCTGGGAAGTTCGACTCGAACGACGGGACGATGCAGCTGGCCGATCTTCTCGTCGAGCGTCAGCTTCTTCAGCGTCTGCTCGACCCACCGCTCGGCGGCGCGGATCGAGGCGTGAACGGATCGCGCGGTCACGCCATGCGACGGCGAGCGAACACGCCACGAAAACACGAGAGCACGAAACCAAACCAGCTCTTTTTCGTGTCTTCGTGCTTTCGTGGCCGATCGAGGCGTTCAGCATGCGCGGATCGTAGCATGCGCGCGCGCTACAATGCCGCGAATGAGCCGGACGCGGAGCACAAGGCGCGCGCGCCGAAATCGGTGCGCTGCTTCATCGTCACGGTCAGCGACACGCGCACGGAAGACACCGACACGAGCGGCCGCGCGATCGCCGACCTGCTGACCGGCGGCCGGCCACGTGGTCGTCGGGCCGCGCCATCGTGAAGGACGATCCCGACTGGTGCGCGGCACGCTCGAGCGCCAGCTCGCGACGCGCCAGACGTGCAGGTGATCATCACGACCGGCGGCACCGGCATCACGTCGCGCGACAGCACGTACGAGGCGATCGCGGCGCTGCTGCAGAAGCGGCTCGACGGCTTCGGCGAGCTGTTTCGGATGCTGAGCTACGAGCAGATTGGCGCCGCCGCGATGATGAGCCGCGCCTGCGCCGGCCTCGTCGCCGGCCGCATCGTCGTCTCGCTGCCGGGATCGGAAGCGGCGGTGCGACTGGCGATGGAGCGGCTGCTGATTCCGGAGCTCGGACATCTGGTGCAACAGGCGTCGCGGTAGGTCCGGCTGGAGCCGGACTCCGCGTTCTGCGTTCGTCCTCAACACTTCTTCTCTCAGCGTATTTCGTTCTGATCCTCGTGGGGTCAGGCTTCAGCCGGACCTACACGTGATGCGACCCTTCACCTCGACGATCTCTCTCGACGAAGCGCGGCGACGCCTCGACGCGGCCATCCGTCCGATCGCGCGCACCGAGCGCGTTCGGCTCTGGACGAGGCCGGCGGGCCGCGTCGCAGCCGCCGACGTCGACGTCGTCGATCGACGTGCCGCCGTTCGCGCGGTCGGCGATGGACGGCTACGCCGTGATCGCCGCCGACATCCGACGGCGCGTCGCAATCGACGCCCGCGCCGTCTGCGCCTGCTCGATCGGATTTACACGGGCGCAGCTGCCGTCGGTCACCGTCGCAGCGCGGCACGTGCGCGGAGATCGCGACCGGCGCGCCGCTTGCCGGCCGGGCGCCGACGCGGTGGTCATGGTCGAGGAGACGGCGAAAAACGGCAACGATCAGATCGACGTTCCTCGCCGCCGCGACCGCCGGCCAGCACGTCGGCCGGCGGGGCGCCGACATCGCAGCGGGCGATCGCGTCGTCGCGGCCGGCGACGTGCTGACGCCGAGCCGCGTCGGCGCGCTCGCGGCGATCGGCCGCGCCGAGCGTCGACGGTCTTCGCGAAGCCGCGCGTGGCCATCCTTTCGACCGGCAACGAGGTCGTCGAGCCCGGGCAGCCGCTGGCGCCGGGTCAGATCTTCGACGTCAACCGCTTCACGCTCGGCGCCATCGTCGTCGGCGCACGGCGGGATCGCCGAGCCGCACCGGCCGGCGCAGGACACGGTCGACGCGCTCGTCGCCGCGCTCGATCGCCTGCGCGGACGCGGATCTCGATCGTGTTCTCGGGCGGCAGTTCGGTCGGCGAGCGCGATCTCGTCGTCGATGCGATCGCGGCGCGCGGCGAGATGATCTTTCACGGCATCGCCGTCAGGCCGGGAAAGCCGACGGCATTCGCGCTGCGTCGGCCGGCACGCCGTTTTTCGGCATGCCCGGCAATCCGACCTCGTGCCTGTCGAACGCCTACATCCTGCTCGTGCCGTTCCTGCGCGCGCGTCGCGCGTCTGCCGCCGCACGCGCCGCGCACCGTCCGCGTCCCGCTCGGCCGCCGCATCGCGTCAGTCGGTCGAACCGCCATCAGTTCTACACGGTGCGCCTGCGCGACGGCGTCGCCTACCCGGCGTTCAAGGGATCGGGCGACATCACGAGCCTGTCGCAGGCCGACGGCTACATCGAGATTCCCGCCGATCAGAGCGAGCGTCGAAGAGGGCACGCGCCGTCGACGTCACGCTCTTCTGAGACCGCGCGATCGGGTAATCGGGTAATTTGGTAATCGGGTAATTTATTGGGGATTGGGTATTTGGCGGGATCTGGGTATTCGTTCCCGGGTACTTCCTACCCCTTGTGTCGCTGTTTGGAACGTGCCGTTCCGACGGATGCCGAGAAAATTGCCGAGAGTTCTGTCGCTTCGCGATGAAGACGTCCGACCTCGTCCGATCCGATTAGTTTCGCGTCGAGTACCGAATTCAAGCCAGCCCTGGCTTTCGTCCGACTCCTCGGCGACCACGCCGATTCTCGCCGTGAATTCATCATGGGATCGTGCTCGGCACGCACCGCGGTAGTTGAACGCGATGCCAGTCGACGATCGGGCCAGCTGCCGCTTCACAGTTGGCCCTGGTTCGTCCCATGGCAGCCGCTTCAACAGCCGGCACACATCCAAGGCAAATCGCATCGTCCGTTTCTTGAGGTGTTCTGCTTGTTCGCTCATGCGTGAAGCGGCATAGCAGGGCGAATGCCAATTCCGTCTGAAACCGCCAGTAATTGTGCAAATGGTGCAATCAATTACATTACCCGATTACCAGATTACCCAATTACCCGATTCTCAGAGTCGGCGTACCCGATTCTCAACGGCGCCCGATCCGCCGCTGGTATTCGACCTCGAGGACGTCAGCCGTGTGGAGATCGAATGCGGCCGCCGTCCGGGCGTACGCACCGCGGAATTCGGTGTGACAGCGATAGCAGACCGTGACGTCTTTCAAACGGCCGTAGACGACGAGATCGATCAGCGCCGCGGCGGCGAGGATGCTGTAGGCCACGAGATCCATGCCAAACCAGTAGAACCCCGCGCTGATCAGTGCGCCGATGATCACCACCGTCAGACCGACCTTGGGATCGAAGTCTTTCCGGATGTAGAAATCCTTACCGCTGCAGACGGGACACTGGTCGATTGAACGATCGGCGCGGACGGCGTCGCTGAACGCGAGCGCGATCTCGGAGCCGCAGCGGCCGCACTTGATGGCAGACGGCGAGTCGGCGGCGCCCACCGGCAGGCTCGCGTCGCATTTCGGACATTTCGCTACAACATGCATCAGGACATCGGGTAATCGAGTAATCGGGTAATCGGGTAATCGGGTAATCGGGTAATTGAATTGCCGGATTGATTGTCAATCCATCAATAAATTACCCGATTACCAGATTACCCAATTACCCGATTCCCTGCTCACTCCTCGCGGAGCGCCTGCGGTCGGCTCGAGGCGCGATGCGCGCAGCGCCGGCAGGTAGCTCGCCAGCATCGCGACCAGCGCCAAGGCGCGACAGCCGCCATGGCCAGCGTCGCCGGATCGCCGGGATTCAGCCCGAACAGCAGCGTCGTCGCCGTCCGCGCCGCGACAACCGCCAGCGACGGCCGCCGACGACGACGCCGGCCAGCGAGCAGCGTCGCCGCCTCGCGCATGACCATGCCGACGACGTGCGCTCGATCGGCGCCGAGCGCCATGCGGATGCCGATCTCGTTGCGGCGGCGCTCGACCATGTAGGACATGACGCCGTAGAGGCCGATCGTCGCGAGCAGCCCGGCGAGCAGCGCCGAAGAATCCCGACAGCGTCGCCATCAGCCGCTCGCGCATCAGCGAATCGCGCACCAGTCGAGTTCATCGTCTGGAACTCCAGGATGATCGACGGCGCGTTCGCCGCGATCGCCGACGGACGACACCTCCCGGTGATCACCGTCGCCAGCGGCGCGCTGGATCGCACGACGATCTGCAGGAACGGATCGGGTTCTGTCTTCCTGCGCCGCGGCGAAGAAACGCGATCGGCGTGAACTCCTCGCGCAGGTTCGGTGTACTTCGTGTCCTTCACCAGCCGACGATCTCGTAGAGTCGGCCGCTCGACGCCGGCGCCTCCTCGATCTGAAACAACCGCCCGATCGGGTCTGCGTCCGTCGAAGAACTTCTTCGCGAACAGCTCGGTGACGATCGCCGACCTGCTCGGCGCACTGACGGCGTCCGCGATCCGTCGAAGTCGCGCCCGGCCAGCAGCGGCGTGCCCATGGTCCTGAAGTAGCCGGGGCTCGACGCCGTTGAAGTTGACGTGTGTCGCGTCGCTGACGGTCTTTCCGTCGATGACGATGTTGTTGTTCCAGCCGCTGCCGCTGACCGGCACGATGAACGCCTGCGCCGCCGACTCGACGCCTGGCAGCGTCGCCGATGCGAGCCGGCGATGATCGCGATACAGCGCGCGACGCGCATCGCCAGGCACGCCGGCGCGCTCGCAGGTCGAGGTTGACGACCAGCATGCCGTCCTGCCGGAAGCCGGCGTCGAGCATCATCAGATTGCGCAGGCTGCGCACGAAGAGCAGCGCGCCGACCACGAGCACGAGCGACAGCGCCACCTGCGCGACCACGAGGCGCGCGCCGCAGGCCGAAACGCTCGCGCGTGTCGGTGGATCCGCGGCTGCCCGCTTTCATCGCCGACGCCCGGCGCCGTGCCGGTGGCGCGAATCGCGGGCGTCAGGCCGAAGATCAGACAGGTCGCGCACGGCCAGCGCCGAGCGTGAAGGCGAAGACGCGCCAGTCGAGTGTGCAGCGTTCGACGAAGATGCGATTGGTTTCGGTGGTCGAGAAATCCGACGAGGAAGCGTGCTCAGCCAGCGCGCGAGAACAGCGCCGCCCGCGGCGCCGACGGCCGGCGAGCAGCAGGCTCTCGGCCAGCAGCTGGCGAACGATGCGGCCGCGCGACGCGCCGATCGCGAGCCGAACGGCGATCTCGCGCTCGCGTGCGGTGGCGCGCGCGAGCATCAGGTTGGCGAGGTTCGCGCAGGCGATCAGCAGCACCAGACCCGTCGTCGCGAGCAGCAGCCAGAGCGGCGATCTCGTAGTCCCGGCGCAGCGACGAGACGCCGGTCGCCGGCCGGACACGGCGCCAAGCTTGAACTGCGAGATAGTTCTTCGCGTCCTCGGGGCGGTACGTCGGGGCAGCGTCACCTGGAACATCGCGGGTGAGATCGACGCCAGCTGCGCGCTCGCCCGCTCGATCGTCCATCCGGGTTTCAGGCGGCCGAACAGCCGCGAGGAACCAGACGTCCGGTCTTGTCCAGCCAGCTTCGTGCCGCGTGCGTCAGCGGCTCGGCGCAGAGCGGCACGGCGACGTCGAACGATCGGCCGACTTCGACGCCGAAGAAGCTGCGCCGGCGTGACGCCGACGATGTCGTAGGAGTGGCCGTCGAGCTGAAGCGGCCGGCCGATGCTCGACAGGTCGCCACCGAATTCGCGCTGCCAGAAACCGTAGCTGAGGACCGCCGCCGGCGCGGCGCAGCCGCGCACATCGTCGGCGCTGGTCAGGAGGCGGCCGAGGAGCGGCGTCACGCCGAGCGTGTCGAAGATACGTCGCCGCTCGACCCAGATGCCGCTGCGCATAGCGCGCCTCGCCGCCGTCGTCAGGTTGAATGTCGCCGGTGCCCCACGCGACCAGGCTCGGAGAAGGCCTGCTGGCGATCGCGAATCTGCTCCCAGAGCGGGATTGGTGAGCTGCGGCGCTCGTCCGGAGAACTGCCCGGTGCGTCCGTCGGCCGCCGTCTGCGATGCGGACGTCGACGAGCTGCCACGGCTGCTCGACGGGCAGCGTTCGAATGCGCACGGCGTCGAGCAGCTGGAAGATCGCGGTGTTCGCGCCGACGCCGAGCGCCAGCGACAGGATCGCGACGACGGCGAATGCCGGGGTTGAGCCGAAGCAGGCGGGCGCCGTGCTTGAGATCGCGCCACGCGCTGTCGATGAGCGCCACGGTGTTCATCTGATAGATCTCCTCGCGGACCAGGGTGGTGTTGCCGAGCTTGCGTCGCGCGGCGGTCGCGCGCCTCGCCGGGTGTCATGCCGCGCGCGATGTTGTCGTCGGTTTCGACGGCGAGATAGCGCCTCGAGCTCGCGCGCCCGTTCCTCGTCCCACCAGCCACGTTTGAGAAAGCGCCTGATCGACATGCGTTACGCCGCCTCGATCGTCCTCGGAAAGTCCACCTCATTCGTCTCGCAGCGCGATTGCCGGATCGACACGGGCGGCGCGACGCGCCGGGATCCACGCGGCCACGGCCCCGACGAGCGCGAGCGTCAGCGCGGTGGCGGCTACCACGCGCGGGTCCGTCGCCTGGACGCCAAACAACTGCGATTGAATGGCGCGAGCCGCCACGAGCGCTGCCGCGCTGCCCAGCATGCTTCCACTCAGCGCCAGCGCCACCGCTTCGCCGAACACGATTCGCATGATCGCACGTGTCGATGATCCGAGCGCCCGCCGGATGCCGAGCTCCCTCGTGCGGGCCGCGACGGAGCTGGCCAGCAACCCGTACAGCCCGATCGCCGCCAGCAGCAGGCTGACGCCGGCAATGCCCATCGAGAATCCCGTGGCGAGCCGGCGAGGTGCGATCGTGGCGCCTACGATGTCGTCGAGCGACTGCATCTCGAACACCGGCGCTTCGGGATCGAGCCGGCGGACGGTCGCACGAATGGCCGGTCCGAGCGCGTACGGTTCCGCGGAGCCGCGCGCCAGCAGATAGACCGTCCGGCTCCAATGCTGGCCGTACAAGTCGTAGGCCCGCGGTGTTCCAGGTTCGGCGAGGCTGCTGTGTCGAACGTCGCCGACTACGCCAACCACTTCGTGCCAGTCGGCGACAGGATCGGCGGCGCCGAGCGAGAGACGCCGACCCAGGGGGTTCTCGTCCCCGAACAGCCGTCGCGCGAGCGTCTGATTGATGACCGTCAGATGTGGTGAGCGTTCAAGATCGGCTGGAGCAAAGTCGCGCCCCGCCAGCAGCGGAATGTCAATCGCGGCAAAGTAGCCGGGCGTGACCGTCTGCCAGCCGGCGCTGGGACGCTCCGCCATCGGGAGAAGCCGGCCGGAAATCCCGACAGCCGTGCCAACGGCAGTGCCCGTCAAGGGCATCGCGGACGAGGCCGCCGCGCGCTCGACTTCCGGGAGCGCCGTCACCTGGACCACGAGATCGTTCACGAAGCGTGCGACATCCGCCTGGGTTGGATACTTCACCGGAAACGCCGAGACGCGCGCCGACAAGGCGTGCGCCGTCGCGAAACCGGGGTCCACCAGCGCCAGACTCCGGAAGCTGACGGCAAGCAGAATCGCGGCCGACGACAACACCACGGCCAGCGCGAGCTGCGCGACGACAAGCGTCCGCCGAAGCACCGGCGCGCTCGTCGCGTACGACGACACGGACGGCCGCAGCTCGTCGCGCGTCCGAAGCAAACGGCCCAAGGGAACCAGCCGCGCAATCAACGCCGCGGTGATCGCGGCCGCCGCGACGCACGCGGTGACGGGAAGATCGAAGCGGATGGCAGCGAGTCGCGGAAGATCGGCCGCCCGTTTCAGCGACTCGACCGTGAGCCGCGCCACGACGATGCCGACCGTTGCGCTCGCGCCCGACAGCAGGAGGCTCTCGATCGCCAGCTGTCGAAGCAGCCGGCCGCGGCTGGCGCCGAGCGCTTCGCGCAGCGCGAAGTCGCGCCGCCGTTCGGGCAGCTCGCCGAGGAACAGACTGGCAAGGTTGGCGCAGGCGACGATCAGGATCAACAGGGCGCCGGCAAACGCGGTCCACACCGCCGCGGATTTCGCCTGCACTACTTGTTCGTGAAGCGGTACCAGCCGGAAGCCGCGGCTGCGATTCGTCGCCGGGTACTCACGTGCGAGGTTCGCCGCGACGACATCGATGCCGCGCTGCGCGCCCTCGAGCGTCTGATCCGGCTTCAGCTTCACGATGGCCTGGTAGGTCGAGACCGCGCGGCTCCGCGTCATGCCGTTGAGGGGGTCGAACGGCATCCACATGTCCACGTCTTTGATCGTGAACCCGGGTCCGGTTGACGATCCGCCGACCGGGAGCTCGAAATCGAGATCCTCGGCCAGGACGCCGACAATCGTGTACTGCGCCCCGCTGAGACGGATCGCCCGGCCGACGATGCGCGAGTCGCCGTTGAAAACCGATTGCCACAATCGGCGGCTGATGACGGTGAGTGGACGGCTCTCATCGCCCGGCTCGATGAGGCGTCCCAGCATCGGCCTCGCGCCAAGCAGCGGCAGGAGACCGGCTTCGCCTTCGAGAAAGCTCACGCGATCGGCCTCGGCGCCCGCGGTGAGCGTGCCGCGACCGCTTCCAAACACCGCCGTGTTCGCGAACGGCACGGCCTGCCGGATGTCCTGGAAGTCGAGATAACTGAGCTGGCCGCGTTTCGCGCCGACCTCGTCCCACAACACCGCCAGGCGGCCGGCCTCGGGATACGGCAAGGGGCGGGCGAAGACGCCGTACGCCACGCTGAAGGCGGCCGCCGACGCGCCCAAGCCGATCGTGAGCAGAAGAAAGCCAAGGATCGTTACGAGCGGACGTCGTCGCAGCTGCCGCAGCGCGTCGCGCACATCGAGGCGAGCAGTTTCGAGCGCCGACACGGAGTTCATGTCGTAGATGTGTTCGCGGATGCGCGTCATGTTGCCCAGCTTCCGCCGCGCAGCCAGCACCGCAGCGTCGGGCGCCATGCCGCGCGCGATGTTCTCGTCGGTCTCGATCGCGAGATGCGCCTCGAGCTCCCGGGCACGCTCGTCGTCCCACCGGCCACGAGTGAAGAACCGCTTGATCGACATCACTCCTCTCGGATTGCGACGGTGGGCTGCAGCCGCGATGCGGCGTGCGCCGGCAGCGCGCTCGCACACGCGGACACCAGAACAAAAGTCACCGCCGCCAGCACCAGGCTGACCGGATCGCCGGGCGTGACGCCGAA
This sequence comes from uncultured Acidobacteriota bacterium, assembly GCA_963770995.1. GTDB lineage: Bacteria > Acidobacteriota > Vicinamibacteria > Vicinamibacterales > CAVVIG01 > CAVSWN01. The sequence goes on from CAVYRS010000003.1 coordinate 443,214, forward strand.
CAGCAGCGACCTTGCCGCGCTCGACGCCGCGACCGCGAGCACCGCGCCGGCGAGAACCCCAACCCCGACCAGTACGCCGGCCTCGTGCACGATCATCCCGACGATGTCGCCTCGTCCCGCGCCGAGCGCCATGCGGATTCCAATCTCGTGCCGCCGTCTCGCGACCGTGTAGGACAGAACGCCGTACAACCCGACCGTCGCCAGCAGCGCCGCGAGCGCGCCGAAACATCCCGACAACGTCGCCATGAGTTGTTCGCGCCGGAGCGATTCCCGGATGCGTGTCTCGAGCACGCGAAACGACACCACGATGTTCGGATACGCGGCGCCCAGGGCGCGTTCGATCGATGCGGCCGTGTCGGCCGTCGCGAGATCCGATCGCACGAGCACCTGCGTGGCGCCGGCCGGCCGCGTATTTTGCAGCGACGACAAGTACATGATCGGCGGAAAATCTCCGCGCAATTCCTGATACTTCGTGTCTTTCACGACGCCAACGACCTCGTACCGGGTTTGCGGCAGGGTGGGTGTGCGCTCGACCCAGAATCCTTGGCCCACTGGGTTGCCCGCCGCGAGAAACCGGCGAACAAACGTTTCGTTGACGACGGCGACCTTGGATGACGAAGGCGTCTCGAGGCGCGGATCGAAATCGCGACCTGCCACAAGCGGGATCGCAAGCGTCGAGAAGTAGCCATCGCCGATCAGGTTGAACCTCGACACGCGCTCCGGATCGCGTGCACCGCCATCGAGCCAGACGACGTTGCTTCCGGACGCGCCCGACACCGGCAGAATGTCCGCGTTCGAGGCGCCCATCACGCCGGGAATGGCGCGAATGCGATCGACGACCTCCCTGCGGAACGCCGCGCGGCGCTCCGGTCGAATCCCCACCTGTCTGAAATTCACCGTTGCCTCGACGATGCCGCTCTGGCGGAACCCGGTGTCGAGCGTCGCGAGGGCGCGGAACGTGGCGACGAACTGAAAGGCGCAGACGACGAGCGCCAACGAGAGCGCGAGCTGGCACACGACCAGCGCGCGCCGCAGCAGGAATCGCTGCCGATCCGCGGTCATGCCGCGACCGCCGCTTCGCAGCGCCTCTCCCGCGGCAACCCGAGTCGCGCGAACGGCCGGCGCCAGACCGAACAGCATTGCGCACACACCAGCCGTCACCGCCGTGAATCCGAACACGCGCCAGTTGAAGGCGAGCGACAGAACGACGAGAGACCGATCGGTGCCGAGAAACGCGATCAGTGCCTGGCCTAGCGTGCCGGCAATCGCGGCGCCCACCGAGGCGCCAATCGCGGCCAGCAACGCGCTCTCCGCCAGGAGCTGACGGATCACGCGGCCGCGCGACGCGCCAATCGCGAGACGCACGGCGATTTCCCGCTGGCGCGCGCTAGCGCGGGCGAGCATCAGGTTGGCGAGGTTGGCCGAGCCGATGAGCAGCACGATGCCGGCGATCGCCAGCAGAATCCACAGCGAGTTGGCGTATTGATCCCGAAGCTGCGAGACGCCGTGGCCCGCCGGCTCGGCGACGAGAGCGAAGGCTTTGAATTGGGCCACGCTTTCGGGCGGATAGTTCGCCGGCACCTGCTCGAATATTCGTGGCGACAGCACCGCCAACTGCGCGGAAGTCGATTGGATGGTGAATCCGGGCCTGAGCCGCCCCATCACCGTCAGCCACCAGGTGGTGCCGTTGTCGAGAACGTTGGCGTCATAGACAGCCATCGCGCACACGGGCAGCGCGACATCAAAGGAGCGTCCGACTTCAAGACCGAGAAAACCCGGCTCGGTGACGCCCAGCACCTCAACCGGCCGCCGGCTGATGGACATCGTCCGCCCAACGATCGACGGGTCGCCGCCGAACTCACGCTGCCAGAACGCATAGCTGATGACCGCCGCGGGCGCGCAGCCGCGCGTATCGTCCGCCTGCGTCATCAACCGGCCGACGATGGGACGGACGCCAAGGACTCGAAAATACGAGCCACTCACCCACAGGCCGCCCTCAGTAATTCGCGAGCGACCGCTGGCCGACACATCGAACTCAGTTGATAACCAGGCAAATGCGTCGATCGGCGACGACTCGACGGCGCGAATCCGTTCCCAGAGGGGATTGGTCAGCGACGGATACCAGCCGACGAATGCGCCGCGGGTGCCGGTCGAGTCCTTGAGACGCACCAGCGCGATTTCCTGCGGATTGGCGACCGGCAGCGTCCGCAGACGCACGGCGTCGATGAGTTGGAAGATCGCCGTGTTCGCGCCGATGCCGAGCGCGAGCGACACAATCGCGACGACCGCGAACACGGGGTTGAGACGCAGCAGCCGCGGAGACCGTATCTGAGATCCTGCCAGACGCTATCCACGAGGGCGATTGTGTTCATGCGGTAGATCTCCTCGCGAATGAGCGTGGCGTTGCCCAGCTTGCGCCGCGCCGTCGCCGCGCGCGTCGGTCGGGTGTCATGCCGCGCGCGATGTTGTCGTCGGTCTCGATCGCCAGATGCGCCTCGAGCTCCCGCGCACGCTCGTCGTCCCACCGGCTGCGGCGAAAAAAGCGAGACCCAGCGTCATCGGTCTCCGTCCTACGCCGGTTTCAGGATCCGGTTGATCGCGCGCACGATCTCGTCCCACCGGTTGGTCTGCTCGGTCAGCTGCTTGCGGCCCGCCGGCGTCAGCCGGTAGTACCGCGCGCGGCGGTTGTTCTCCGACGTCCCCCAGAACGACGCGATCCAGCCACGGTCCTCGAGCCGGTGCAGCGCGGGATACAGCGACCCGTGCTCGACCTGCAGCACCTCTTCGGATCGATGCTCGATCGCGTAGGCGATCGTGTGGCCGTGCGCCGGGCCCGAGCGCGAGCGTTTTCAGGATCAACAGGTCGAGCGTCCCTTGGAGCAGTTCGCCCTGAATGGGCTGATTTCCGCGTTTCGGCATGAGTGATTCGATTCTACTCCACAAGATCATCTACCTGAAGCACGACAATACGGCTCTTCAGTGCCTTTGACGGCCAGGCGTTCGGTTGGTTGGTCAGGGGTGAGCGAAGGTAGACTTAGAATTCGAGTCGGAAGGACCGCAATCAGCCGTCGTGCGGTCCTCGACTTCAGCTTCGAAGCTTTAGCGACCCGGGAAGAACGACGGCAGCGCGAGGTCGCGCATCGTGTGCAGGCCGGGCGGCGCCTGCCAGCACCTTCGGGAATCGAGTTGACGACGATCGACGCCGTCGCGACGTCGCCGTGGATGCCGCCGGCGATCTTCATGCGACGATGCGCGGCGACCCTTCGATCTCGACCGAGTCGTACGATTCCGGCGCGCCGAGGTAGGCCTCCATGTGCAGCCGGATGACCGGCTCGCCCTTCCGGTAGCCGACGCCGTCCTGGACGATCCCGCAGACGTAGCCGGGATCGACCGCGAGGAACTCGCTCGAGATCGTGCACCGACGCGAGCTTCGGCTGGATGTCGTCGGTGATCCGATCGAGCGTCCAGCCCATCGCGTCGGCGATCATCGCGATCGACTCGGTCAGCCCGACGTGCCGCACGCTGCCGTCGTCCACCTTCTTCTGGAACTGCTCGGTGCGTCAGGCCGGCGCCGATCTTCTGCTGGAACGGCAGCCGGCGGATGCGCGCGTCCTGGACGCGGTGCACGGCGATGCGATCGACGCGCTCGCAGACGGCGGTCAGCGCGATCGGCAGCGCGTCCATCGCGAAGCCGGGGTTGACGCCGGTGCCGAGCACCGCCGACCTTCGCCTTCTTCGCCCAGCGCATGAATCTGCCGCGCCTGGCGGATGTGCGTGTAGCCGGGATACGAGAGCTCCTCGGTCGTCGAGACGATCGCCGTCTTCGACTTGAGGATCGTTTCGATCTGCGGCATCACCTTCTTGATCGACGAGCTCGTGCAGAGCACGACGACGTCGGGCTTCGACGACTTGCAGCGCCTTGGCCGCGTCGGCCGACACCTTCGACGCCGAGCCGCTTCGGCAGGCCGACGACGTCGCCGAGGTCGCGACCGATCTTCGCCGGATCGATGTCGATGGCGCCGACGATCTTGAAACCAGGACGCGCCGCCACCTGCTTGACGATGGCCGCGCCGATCGGACCGAGCCCGAAGTGCATCACGCGAATGTTGGGCATAACCTGCGAATTATACCGAGCATCAAACGCGCTCCGGTGTAGCATTCCGCGCGTGCGTGCCATCGGCGCGATTCTTCTCGTGGCGATTGCCTCGGCCGCCGGCGCGCAACCCGCCGCGACCGGCGTCATCGACCCGCCGCTGTCGCCCCGCAACGCCAACTACACGATTCGCGCGACGCCTCGATCCGGCGACGCGGACGATCACCGGATCGGAGACGATCGTCTGGCGCAACATCACGGCGAAGCCAGCGACCGATCTCCAATTCCACCTGTACTGGAATGCGTGGCGCGACACGACGTCCACCTTCATGCGCGAGCGCGCGCTCTCCGGCGCCTCGCCCGAAAGCCCGCCGCGTCGAGCCGACGAATGGGGGCGGATCGATCTCTCGTCGATCAAACTGACTGCACCCTCGCCCATCGACCTGACGGCATCGCAGCGCTTCATCGCACCCGACGATGGCAACGAGCTCGATCGGACGGTCGTGAGTGTTGCCCTGCCCCAGCCGATCGAACCTGGCGGCACGGCGACGATCGAGGTGGCGTGGACGTCACACGTGCCACGCACCGTTCGCCCGCACCGGAGCGATCGGCAACTTCTTCTTCATCGCCCAGTGGTTCCCGAAGCTCGGCGTCCTCGAGGATGAGGGGTGGAACTGCCATCAGTTTCACGCGGGGACCGAGTTCTTCTCCGATTACGGCGTCTACGACGTCTCGCTGACGGTTCCCACGGGATGGCCGCTCGGCGCCACCGGGGCCGAACGCGAACGACGCGACAACGGCAACGGCACCACGACGCACCGGTACCATCAAGACGACGTGCACGACTTCGCGTGGACGACAAGCCCTGACTATCTGATAAAAACGGCGCGGTTCGAGCACCCGACGCTGCCCGCGGTCGAGATGCGGCTACTGCTGCAACCCGAACACGGCAATCAGGCGGATCGTCACTTCGACGCGACTCGCACCACGCTGAAGTACTACGGCGAGTGGTACGGCGCCTATCCCTACGGCCACATCACGATCGTCGATCCCGCTTGGCAGAGCGGTGCGGGCGGCATGGAATATCCCACGCTGTTCACCGCCGGGTCGCGATGGCTCGCTCCCGCAGGCGTCACGACGCCCGAAGCAGTGACGGTCCACGAGGCCGGCCACCAGTTCTGGTACGGCATGGTCGGGAACAACGAGTTCGAGCACGCGTGGCTGGACGAGGGGTTCAACACGTTCTCGACCGCGCGGGCGATCGCGCACGTGTACAACCCGAACCATCTCGCCGTGCGCTATTTCGGAGGCTTCGTGCCGTGGGTGTTCCGAGACATCGCGATCAGCCGGGCAACCGATGGCAACCGGCTGACCGGATACCGGCGCGATGCCGAGAGCGACGCGCAGTCCACACCGACGTTCCGCTACTTTCCTGCGACCGGCGGCAGCATCTCGTACAACAAGACGGCGTTGTGGTTGCACACGCTCGAGCGCTGGCTCGGATGGACGACGCTGCAGCAGGTGCTGTCCACCTTCTTCACGACGTGGCGGTTCAAGCATCCGGGACCCGAGGACTTCTTCCAGACGGCGAATGCGACGTCTGGCCGCGATCTCACGGCGTTCTTCGACGAGGTGTACCGCAGCTCGAACGTCTTCGATTACGGGGTGCAGGATCTCAAGAGCGTCCGGGACGGCGATCGGTTCCGGACGACCGTCGTCGTCCGCCGCTACGGCGAGGCGATCTTTCCAATCGACGTCCTCGTGACGTTCAAGAACGGTGAGCGCGTCACGGAACACTGGGACGGACGCGAGCGGTGGAAAGCGTACGTCTACGACCGCCCGGCGCGGGCGCTCAGCGCCGAAGTGGATCCGAACCGCGTCCTGCTGCTCGACGTCAGCCCGACCAACAACTCCCGGACGCTCGAGCCGCAGGCGTCGCGGGCGGCGCGAAAGTGGTCGGCGAAGTGGCTGGTGTGGCTGCAGGATTGTCTGCTGTCGTGGGCGAGCTTGGTGTGAAGAAATGGTGCTCAGTGCTCAGTGCTCGAGTGCTCAGTGCACAGTGCGGGTGCACAGTGCTCAGTGCGGGTGCCAAGTGCGGCCCACGACTTGTGATCCATCATGATGTCTGTCTTGCGTGACGGCATCCGCCGTGTCACCCGCGCGCCGGCGATCCTCGCCGCCGTGTGGGCGCTCACGCTCTTCGTCAGCCTGCCGCTCGCTGCCGCCATGCGCAGCACGCTCGCCGACCACCTCGGCGCCAGCCTCGCCGCAGACACCGCCGCGAGCGGCGCGAACTACGACTGGATGCAGGAATTCAGCGATCAGGCGTCCGGTATCGGGGTCACGTTCAAGCCGACGATCATCGGCTTTGGCGCCGTCCTCGACAATCTGAGCGCGTTCCTCGACGTCACCCGGCGTCCCATTGCCATCGTCGCCACCGCCTCGACCTACATCGTCCTGTGGCTGTTCGTGGCCGGCGGCATCCTCGACCGCTACGCGCGCAACCGCGCGACTGGAGCGCACGGATTCTTCGCCGCCTGCGGCGTGTTCTTCTTCAGGTTCCTGCGCCTGGCGATCGTGCAGTGGGCCGTCTACGGGTTTCTGTTCGCCTACGTGCACGAGTGGCTCTTCGACACTCTGTATCCGCGCATCACGCACGAGATGAGCGTCGAGCGCACGGCGTTCCTCGTGCGGGTGGCGCTGTACGTCGTGTTCGGCGTCCTCCTGGCCGCGTCGGCGATCGTGTTCGACTACGCGAAAATCCGCGCCGTCGTCGAAGATCGCCGCAGCATGCTCGGCGCGCTCGGCGCCGCCCTCGGCTTCATCCGGCGCAACGCTGGAGCGGCCATCGCTCTATTCGCCGCCAACTTCGCGCTGTTCGTCGCGGTGGTCGCGGCCTACGCGCTCGTCGCGCCCGGTGCCGGCGGCGGCGGTGCATCGGTGTGGATCGGCTTCGCGATCGGTCAGCTGTACGTTCTCGGCCGGCTGTGGGTCAAGCTCGTGTTCTGGGCGTCAGAGACAGCGCTCTTTCAGAACCGCCTTGCGCACGCCGGTTACGTCGCGAGACCGGCACCGGTGTGGCCCGACTCGCCGGTTGCCGAGGCTATTCGCAGTTAATTCGCAGCTAGCGCCCGTCAGGGGCGCCGACGACCGCAGCGATGACCTGCGGCGGTCAGTGGAAGTCCTCGCTCGTCGTCGCGGGATCCGCGCGTGGAAAACGCGGCCTCCGGCCTGCTCTTTCGCGGACCGCGTCGATTCACACCCTCGTGCCATCCTCCAGGAACAGGCGTCATTCAGGTCATCGCAGCAGTTCGGTGACCCTTGTGCGATCGCCGCGGCCGGTGAGCCTCCGGCTCGCGTTTTTCGACTGACGCCGTCACGCGCGGATCACGCGCCGTCGACCGAGGACTCCCACCAACCGCCGCAGCGCACGGCGCGGCGAGAAGCAGCCGTCTCGCGTAGCGAGCCGTTGGAGTCAGGCCGTCACGCACACGAAAAGCGTTGCGAAGCGATGTGCTCGCGGAGGCCTGCCGGTAAGTCACCCTGATCTGTCGAATCAACAAGTACGGCGCTTGTTGATCGCATGACCGCGCAAGAACCGATGGGCCACCGCGGGAGCGAGAGGTCAGCGAGCGGAGCAACGCTTTTCCGGCCTGACGACCCGGCTCGCGAGCGAGATGGCTGTTTCTCGCCGCGCTCCAGCTGCTAACTTGCTGCGGAGATCCGGCCGTATAATCGACCCGCCAAAGTGAGGGGCACGCCATGGCTTCAGGATCGTCTGTGTCTCGCCGCAACTTCCTCGTGACCTCCGGCGCCGGGGCCGCAGCGTTGTGCGTTTCGGGCAACGCCGGCGGCTACACGGGCGCCGAAATGCGTACGTTGGCGGCGGACGACAAGCTGGTCGGCGTCTCCAAGTGGGAGCTCGACACGCCGGCGCTGTGTGTGGACCTCGACAAGTTCTCGCAGAACCTCACGTCGATGCGGACGCGACTCGCAGAGATGAAGGTGGCGAGCCGGCCGCACGCGAAGACGCACAAGTGCCCGACCATCGCGAAGCTCCAACTCGCGGGCGGGGCGATTGGCATCTGCACGGCGAAGGTCAGCGAAGCCGAGGTGTTCTCGGCCAGCGGCGTCGGCTCGATCCTGATGACGACGTCGAACGTGACGGCGAACAAGATTCGACGCGCGATGCAGATTCGCAAGACGAATCCGCAGTTCATCCAGGCCGTCGATTACCCGCAGAACGCCCGCGACCTGAACGACGCGGCCAAGGCGGCCGGCGTCGTGGCGGACGTGGTGATCGACGTTGCCATCGGCACGCGCAGCGGCGTGCCCGCGGGCGATCAGGCCGTGGCGCTCGCGCAGCTCGTGGACAAGCTGCCCAACCTGAAACTGCGCGGCGTCATCAGCTACGACGGCGGCGCACAGCACATCAAGGGCTACAAGAACCGTCTCGATCAGACGCTGAACCGCTTCGCGCCGTCGCTCGACACGTACGAACGGATGAAGAAATCCGGGTTGAACACCGAGATTTTCAGCGGCGGCGGCACCGGCACCTACAACATCCTGCCCAAAGTACGCGGCGTGACGGATGTGCAGGTCGGCAGCTACATCTTCATGGACTGCCAGTACATCGAAATCGGCGGCGAGTCGAACGAAGAGGTGTACACCGATTTCACACCGTCGCTGACGGTCGTCACCACGGTGCTGAACACGTATTTCCCGAACTCGTTGACGACCGACGCCGGAGCGAAGGCGTTGACGCTGAACAAGCCGGGGCCGTGGGTCGTCGGCGAGAAGGGGTTCACCTACAACGCGGGGTCTGACGAATTCGGCGTGATTCGCTATGAAACCGCGCAGCGCTCCTACACGGTCGGCGACAAGCTCGAGCTCATCGTTCCGCACTGCGATCCGGTCGTGAACGAATACGACCAGATGTACGCGATCCGCGGCGACAAGGTCGAGGCCGTCTGGCCGATCGCCGCGCGGGGGCGTTCGCAGTAATCGAACCGCGCGGTTCGTGGTTCGTGGTTCGTGGTTCGACGTCAGAAGAACGCCGAACCAGCGAACGGCGAACGACGAACGACGAACGACGAACGACGAACGACGAACGACGAACGACGAACGACGAACGTCTCAGTTCATTAGACACCTTAGTCCGAACAGCCAGTCGCGACGGCCAGCGCGCGGCAGACGGCTCGCATCGTCTCCGGCGGCACCGATCCCACGTAGCCGACCAGGCGCGCCCGCTCAACGGTCTGAACGTGATCGAGATTCACGGCGGAATGCTGCTTCAATCCCTCGGGCACACCGACGATGACCTCGCCCGGTACGCCGCGGATGGTGCGCGTGATCGGCGCCACGATGACGGTGTTGAGCAGCGAGATGACGTCCTGGCGCGACAACACGAGAACGGGACGCCGCTTATCCGGCGGCTTGAACCGGTGCAGCCAGATCTCGCCGCGATTTACTCCTCGGGCCATGCACCTTGGTCCGTCCAACCCTCCCACTCGGGGCCAAGGCCGGGATCGTTCGCGTAGCCGCGGCGGTACGCGGCGGCTATTTCGCTCTTGCGGCGAGCGCGCAAGTAGGCCTCGATGGCCCGGCGGAACACCGCCGAGCGGCCCGACCGCCGAACTTCCGGGTCGCGATCGAGCTGCGCAAGAAGGCGATCGTCGACAGTAATTTGTATAGCCTTCATGTTGATAGATTATAACGCACGATCCGGACGGATCCGAGGGGCGAGCCGAGACGTTCGTGGTTCGTGGTTCGTGGTTCGACGTTAGGAGAACGCCGAACCAACGAACGACGAACTACGAACGTCGAACGACGAACGAGCGCGTCAGAAGGTGAACCTGAACCCCAGCTGCGCGGTGCGCGGGTTGTCGGCCACGATCGGGATCATGAAGTTGGCCGAGTTTCTCGCACCCGTCGGATCGCCGAAGTTGGCGTGATTCGTGAGGTTGTAGATCTCGAGGAACAGGCCCGCCGAATACTGCTGGATGCGCCAGATGTACTGCACGCGGCCGTCCAGGATCAGCTTCGACTGACCATTGAGGCCGTTGCGAATCGCCATGCCGTTCGCGTCGACGGCCGATCGAATCGGGAGCGTCAAGTCGTCCCGGCCCCGCACCGGACGGTCGTTGTTCGTTCCATCGCCGTTCGTATCCGAGCCCGTCGTCTCATTGACGGGATAGCCGGAGTAGCGGCGGAATACCATGCCGGCGCCGAGCCCCTTCCAGATCGTGCCGTTCGCGCTCGAGGCGAACGCATGGACGTTGTCGCGGGAGCAGCGGCCGTAGTCGAGGCGCGGATTCGTGTCCGACGCGCCGAGCACCGCCAGCGGCGCGACGACGTCGTTGCAATGCGCCAGCGTGTAGCTCACACGGCCCGCCCACCGGTTCGAAAACCGCTTCTCGAGCTCGACCTCGAGCGAATTGAAGTCGGTGTCGAACTCCGATCGCGTCTGCTCCTGGTTGAACTGCACGAACGTCGCCGCCAGGGCCGCAGCCGGCAGGTTCAGCACGTTGTTCGGATTGAACCCGCTGACGCCGAGCCGCGTCACGCGGCCGGTCGCCGGATTGACCGGGCCTTCGTTGATGTCGATGACGGCCGTGAGATCGCGCCCACGGTTGCCGACGTAGTCGACCGACACCGCCATGTTCCTGGCGAGCTCACGCTTGACGCCGAAACTGAATGCCCACGTGTATTGCATGTGCCGATCCGCGCTGTCGACGATCGGACCGGCGGTGACGTTGTTGACGAATCCGCCCGCGAGCACCTGCGCGCGCAGCGTCGTGAGAAACGCCTTGCACGCCGGGCTGATCGCGGCTACGCCCGTCTTCGATCCCCCGACCGCGTTGAGGCACGCGGTGCGATCCGGGGTCGATCCCACGGGGAACGTCCCGGTCTGCGCGGGCGATGTCACCTGCGCCGTGTCGTACGCCAGCGTCGGGGCGATGACCTGGCGCTGCGCCAGCGTGATGAGGATCGGCGTTTGCGTGTACTGGTACACCTTGCCGGCGCCGCCGCGGATCAACGTCCTGCCGTCGCCGGTGAGGTTGTAGGCGAAGCCGAGCCGCGGACCAAATGCGTCCTTCGCGGCCGGCGTGGCGCCCTGCCAGTCGTAGCGCAGCCCGAGGTTCAGCGTCAGCTTGTTGCTCACCGTCCATTTGTCCGAGATGTACGAACCGACGCGATGGTCGGTGACGTTGAAGTCGAACTGGCCCATGCTGATCTGAAAGCGGTACGGATAGGTGGTTGCGGCAGCCGCGCTGAAGGGCACATTGGTCGGGAAGGTGAAGTTGCCGATGAAATTCGCCGCCGTGCCGGAGGGCTCCGCGGCGTCGCGGCTCCAGGACAGACCCGCCTTGAACGTGTGTTCGCCGGCCCAGCCCGACTTCAGCCACGTGAGCGAGTCGTCGAAGGTGAGGTCGCGAATGATGTTCTGCGCGTACGTGTTCCGGTTGCCCGCGATGTAATCGGTGTGAGAATTCTGCGGGCCCACGTCGAACGGCTCGAGCCCCTGGAATCCGATGAACTTCCAGCCGTGATCGAAGAACGCCGACGTGGAATCGGTGTCGGAGAACAGCGCCTTCGGACCCTGCAGCAGGTTTTCCCGCACGTGGCCGACCTTGAACTCGTTGGTTGCGCGGTTGTTCAGCACCGACGTCCACGCCACGCTGAAGACCTGGTCGCCCGAGTCGTTCTCGTGGCGCGCCGCGTCGAGAATCGCCAGGTCGTCTTCGATCGAGTCGTTGACCGTCAGCACCCGTTCACGGGTCCAGCGGACGCTCAGCGAATTGTTCCCGTTCACCTGATAGTCCAACCGCAGGAAGTTGTTCGGTCCCGTGAAATCCGTCGTGGTCGAATACGAAACCGCCAGCGGCGCGGCGATGGCCGGGAAGCTCAAATTCGCCGCTTCATGCGCGCGGTCGTATTCCATGTTGCCGAAGAAGAAGAACTTGTTCTTGATCAGCGGCCCGCCGATGCTGCCGCCAAACACGTTGCTGCCCGATGAGGGATTCTCTTCGCCCGCCTTCTTCAGGAAGTAGTCGGTCGCCTGCAGCTTGTTGCTCTGGTAGTACTCGAACGCCCGCCCGGACACCTTGTTGGTTCCGCTCTTGGTCACCGAATTCACGACGACGCCGGTCGATCCGCCGTACTCGGCGCCGTACTGGTGCGTCTGCACCTGGTATTCGGCCATCGAGTCGAGCGTAACGCGCGCCTGCGTGCCTTGCGATCCGCCGAGCCGCGAGTCGTTGTTGTACTGGCCGTCCACGAGGAACAGGTTGTTCGTCGTCGCTTGACCGTTGGCGCTGAACTGTCCGCCCTCGAACGATCCCGACCTGGAGCGTGGGCACGAGTCCCGGAATCGTCTGCATCAGGCTGAACTGGCTTCGGCCGGCGCTCGGCGTGTTGTCGATTTCGTTGCTCGTGATGTTCGTGCCGATGTTGCTCGCTGTCGTCTCGATGACGGGACTCTCCGCGGTCACCGTCAACTCTTCGCGAACGCCGGCGAGATTCAGCGTCAGCGACACGGTGATTTCCTGGCCGACGTTCAGGACGAGACCCGTGCGCGTTGTCGTCTCGAAGCCTTGTAGCTCGGCCTTGATCGTGTACGTTCCCGGCACCAGCGTGGGAATGATGAAGCGGCCTTCGGCGCCGCTTACGGCCTGCCGGGTTTGACCGGTGCCTTCATGAGTCACCGTAACGGTCACGCCGGGCAGCACCAGCTTGGCTTGATCCAGGATGGTGCCGTTGAGCTCGGCCCGCCCGCCTCCGCCTTGCGCGAACGCGGATGAGGCGGAGAAAAGAATGAAGAGAACAACGTGGAGGGAATTACGCCGACTCATGGAGACCTCCTCCTGTGTGCGGCAACGAGGGACGCGCGAACGCGCGGTGGACGGTAGAGGGCCGGAGTATAGCGCCGCGACGAGCGTGCCGATGATGCGACGAAAATCGATCCGCATAAAAGATCTCTAAGGATCCAAAAGCGGGTGCGACTTCACGAGCCAGTTTGGAACTCATGCGCCAGACGGAGTGGACGCGCTGCCTTTACATTGCGTAATCAAGCCGTTAGGCTGCGGTGACATTCGATCCTCGTGGACCGGCCCAGGACCGTTCTCATTCGGTCGAGCGCATCGCCGTTCCGAATTGCCAAGAAGGTGGGCGGGACCGAGGTTGCGGCGACGCGCCGCAATGAGAACGGCCCCAGCGAAGGAGGAATCATGCGACGTTCACACGGCGCGACTCTGGCCGCTTTGCTGCTCGCCACTATCTCGGTGAGCGCGCAGAACGTAGCCGGACCAGCCAAAGCAAAAGCCACGACGCCGGAAATACCGTTCGATTCCGTCATGTTCGGCAAGATGCCGACCGGGCTCTACATGGGCGAAGCGGTCGGCGTGGCGACGAATTCGAAAGGCCACGTCTTCGTGATCGTGCGCAGCGGCGAGTCACGCGTGTTCGAGTTCGATCAGACCGGCGCGTTCGTCAAGGAATTCGGCAAGGACAGCTACGGCTACGCGTTCGCCCACGCGGTGCGCGTGGACAAGGACGACAACGTGTGGGCGGTGGACGAAGGTACCAACATCGTTCAGAAGTTCAGCCCCGACGGAAAGCTGCTGATGGTGCTCGGCAAGCGGCCCGATCCGCTCGAGCAGCTGGCGCGTCATGCCGGGCGGCGCGCCGTATTCGGGCGCCAACCGGCCGTACTCGTTCCATCGTCAAACCGACGTCGGGTTTGATCCGCAGGGCAATATTTTCGTCACCGACGGCTACGGCGATTCGCGCGTCGTCAAGTACGACAAGAACGGCCGCTTCATCAAGTCGGCCGGCACGCGCGGCAACGGGACGCTGCAGTTCAGCACGCCGCACGCCATGGCGGTCGATGCGAAAGGCAACGTGTATGTCGCCGATCGCGGCAACTCGCGCATTGTCGTCCTCGACAACGATCTGAATCAGAAGGCGGTGTACGACAACGTCGGCGCGCCGTGGGCGGTCTGCATCTCGAACACGCCGCACCAGTACCTGTACACCTCCAACTCGTTCCCGACCGGCAACAACTTCGATCAGGCGCCGATCACCGGCGAGGTCTACAAGATGGAGCTCGACGGAACGGTGCTCGGCCGGTTCGGCAAGGCCGGTCACGGGCCCAAGGAGTTCAGCAGCATCCATCAGATGGACTGCCGCAACCCCGACGAGATCTACGTGGCGGAAATCACCCAGTGGCGCGTGCAGAAGGTCACCCTGCGCCCGCAGACCAAGACGTCAGCACAGTAGGAGGGCGCCATGCAGAGGAATTGCAGAATGCAGGATGGCAGGATGGCAGGATCGCCGGCGCGTGCTGCGGGCGACGATCCTGACGGTCGGCCTCGGCGCCGGCGCGGGGCTGTTCGCGCAATCGGTTCCCGACATCAACTACGACGCGGTCGCCGATGTCATCTCGCTCCCGTCGTACGGTGAAGTCGCGGGCGTCGCCACCAACTCGACGCGGCCACATCTTCGTCTACGCGCGCACCGGTCACGCGGTCGCGACGCTCGGCGACGAGCGGACGTTCTATCACGGCGGATCGCGCCTGTTTCAGTTCGATCAGACCGGCAAGTTCGTGAAGGAGATCGGACAGGGCGTGTACGCGGTGAACTTCGCGCAGCAGGTGCGCGTGGATCCGCAGGACAACATCTGGATCGTGGACGCCGGATCGAACCAGGTCGTCAAGTTCGATGCGGAGGGACGCTATCAGCTCGTGCTCGGCCGCAAGCCGGAGAACATCCGCGTACGGCCGATGAGCGGCGGCATGCCGGCGCGTCAGCTCGACATGCCGGCCGAAGGCGCAGCGCCGGCGGCGGGCGGCGGACGCGGTGAAGGCGGTCGCGGCGGCGGCGGTGGACGCGGCGGCAACGCCGTGCCGGGCGCCGGCATCAACGGCGACAACTTCAACCGGCCGTCGGACGTCACCTGGGATCGCGCCGGCAACATCTACGTCGCCGACGGGTTCGGCACCAACAACCGCGTCGCCAAGTTCGACAAGAACGGCGACTTCCTGAAGACGTGGGGGAAGACCGGATCCGGACAGGGTCAGTTCAAAGGGATCCGCGGGATCGCCAGCGACGCAACCGGCAACATCTACGTGGCCGACGCCGGCAACAACCGCATCCAGGTGTTCGACGGCGAAGGCACGTTCAAGTCGCAGATCACCAACATCGGCAGCCCGCAGGCGATCTGCGTGTCAGGCGGCGCGACGCAGTATCTCTACAGCTCCAACTCGAACGATCCCGAGAGCATGGACCACGGCGAGATCTACAAGATCCGGCTCAACGGACAGGTCGTCGGCAAGTTCGGCAAGGCCGGCAAGCTGCCGAAGGAATTCGGGATGGTGAACGCCATCGACTGCCGGACGGAAAACAACCTCTGGGTCGGCGAGGTGTGGAACTGGCGCGCGCAGAGGGTCACGCTTAAGTAGCGAACAGCGACGTTCGTGGTTCGACGTTCGTCGTTCGACGTTCATGGTTCGACGTTCGTGGTTCGTGGTTCGTGGTTCTGCGTTCTTCGTTCGGAGAACCTAGAACCCAGAACGAAGAGCGAAGATCGGCGAACCTCGAACGATCCCGTTCATCGTCTCGGAGTCGCCAGGTATGCCTTCGACGCCGCTTCGTCTTTGAGCGGCGTCACCTTGTCCGGATCGATGCGCACCATCAGGTAGGTGATGTGATCGTCGATCTTCGTGAACCAGTGGCCGGTGCCCGCCGGGATCACGATCACGTCGCCTGCCTTCAGCTCATGGCTCACGCCATTGCGGATCGACGATGAGTTGTTGCCCGGCCCGTTGAACAACCGAACGGTTTCGAGATCGGCGGGACGCCGCTTCTTGCCGACGAGATCGGGGC
The DNA here is from genome assembly GCA_963770995.1 of uncultured Acidobacteriota bacterium. GTDB lineage: Bacteria > Acidobacteriota > Vicinamibacteria > Vicinamibacterales > CAVVIG01 > CAVSWN01. The sequence goes on from CAVYRS010000003.1 coordinate 459,193, forward strand.
CGGTCATGAGCGTCGCCGATCCGTCGATCACGTGATACACCTCGCTCACCAGATCGTGTTCCGCCACTGACTCCGGCGCCGGCGCCGCGAGCTTGCCCCGGTGCACGAGGCCGATCCCGATGTGCGCCTTGCCGATCTCGACATCGCGCACCTGCTGATCCGTCAGCCGCTCGGCCTGGGCTTTCTTCACGTACGCCTGAATCTCTTCGTTCGGGATATACGTGGCGGGACACATGGTGCACGTCGGCTGCGGATCGCCCTGCGCCATGAGACTGGCCAGCGTGCAGGCAGTGGCGGCAAAGATCATCAGAACGCGGCGCATGTCAGTCCTCCTTCGTGCTGCCGGAGCATACAGAAATCGGGTAATCGGGATGCCATGGGTGCGTGGATTATAGCGCCGGCGATCCAGCCGTCGCCGACGGCAGACCTTGTCTGCGGACGCTCATCGGGATTAGGCTGCGCAGCGAACCTGACAAGGAGAAGACAGCCATGCCGAAATACCTGATCGAAGCGTCCTACACCGCCGAGGGCTCCAAGGGCCTCTTGAAAGACGGCGGCACCAAGCGCCGGCAGGCCGCCGAAGCGGCGCTGAAGAGCGCGGGCGCCACGCTCGATGCGTTCTACTATGCGTTCGGCGACAACGACGCCTTCGTCATCGTCGACGCGCCCGACCATGCCAGCGTGATGGCCGCATCGGTGGCGATCAACGCGAGCGGCGCGGTGACAACCAAGACCACGGTCCTGCTCACGCCGGAAGAAATGGATCAGGCCGTGAAGAAGACCGTCGCCTACACGCCGCCGGGGCGGTGACGACGACGACGACATTGCAGGATTGAAGGATGGCGGGATGGCAGGATTGAATTGATCAATGAATCCTGCAATCCTGCCATTTTGCAATTCTGCAATGTCTCTATTCCAGTAGCAGCGGCTCGCTGCGTTCGTCGGTTTCCGGCACGAGGCGGTGATCGCGCATCACCGTCCGGGCGCACGCGTTCCAGCGAAGCAGCGAGTCGTCGTTGGCGGCGGGGCGAATCGCCTCGGCACGCTCGAACCACGTCATCGCCTCGCGCAGCCAGTCGTAGACCTGGCCGCCGAGCACCGGGCCGTCGTGCTGGAGATGCGCCTTCGCGCGGCGCTCCCAGACGATGCCGGTGTAGTACGCGCGATCGTAGTCATCGTGCAGCTGGCCGGCGACCCGCGCCGCTTCGGGGAACGACTTCGGGTCGTCCGTGAACTGCTCGGTCAATGCCAGCAGCAGCATGGTGAGCGCTTCCTGGTTGGCGGCGTCCACCGCCAGGACGTCGCGGCAGATGCTCTCGGCCTGACTCGGCTCGTTGAGCAGCCGATACCGCTCGGCCTTGGCCAGCGCGCGCGGCACCGCGTCGGGATGGAGCCGTTTCAGTTCAAAAGTCATCACAACCTCCGCTACGGTGCCAGGTGCCACGGTGCCGGGTGCCAGTGCCAGGTGCTAGGTGCTAGGTGCCAGCTAGCTCGTGCCTTCGGTGAGCACATGGCACTTTGGCACATGGCACCTTGGCACGTGGCACCTTGGCACCTTGGCACCTGGCCCTGGCACCTGGCACCTGGCACCTGGCATCTGGCACCGTAGCTTTCACCTTCGAAACACCCTGAGCAGTTTCACCACCGGGTCGTACAGCTCGTCGATCACCCGTTCCTTCAGCGGAATGATCCCGTTGTCCGTGATCCCGATGCTCTCCGGGCACACCTTCGTGCAGCACTTCGTGATGTTGCAGTAGCCGATCCCGTGCGTCTTTTGCAGATCGCGGGCGCGCGCGCCGACGTCGAGGGGATGCATCTCGAGCGCGGCCGCGTAGATCAGATGCCGCGGCCCGACGAAGTGATCGAACATCTGATGGTCGCGCAGCACGTGACAGACGTCCTGGCACAGGAAACATTCAATGCACTTGCGGAATTCCTGCACGCGCTCGACGTCTTCCTGGCGCATGCGCCAGGTGCCGTCGGGCGCGTCAGGGGGACGCGGCTGAAACTTCCGGATCGACCGCTTCGCCCGGAAATTGAACGACACGTCGGTGACGAGGTCGCGGATCGGCGGAAAGCTGCGCATCGGCTCGACGGTGACCGGCTCGGCGAGGTTCAGCTCGTTGAGCCGCGTCATGCACATCAGCCGCGGCTGGCCGTTCACTTCCGCCGAACACGAGCCGCACTTCCCCGCCTTGCAGTTCCAGCGGACCGCGAGATCGTTGGCCTGATGAGCCTGAATCTGATGAACCGCGTCGAGCACCACCATGCCTTCCGACACCTCGGTGGTGTAGTCGCGGAACGCGCCGCCCTTCCCGTCGCCGCGCCAGATTTGAAACGTCGCCGTAGCCATCGGTTTCCTCAGTGCCCAGTGCTCAGTGCTCAGTGCTCGGTGCGCAGTGCTCGGTGCGCAGTGCTGGGTGCGCAGTGCTCCGTGCACCGGGCACCGGGCACCGGGCACTCGGCACTCGGCACCAAGCACCGTGCACTGTGCACGATCCTTACTTCATCTCCTCGATGACGCCCTTCAACTCAGCCGGCATCTCCGGGATCGGCGCGCGTGACACCTCCATCGCGCCGTCGGCGGTTTTCCTGACGACGATGTTGAAGGTGCCGAACGCGGGATCCTTGTCTGGATAATCCTCGCGGAAATGGCCGCCGCGACTTTCCGTGCGCTCGATCGCCGAGCGCGTAATCGCTTCGGACACGGTCAACAGACTCGGCAGATCGAGCGCGGCGTGCCACCCGGGGTTGTACTCCCGATGGCCGCCCACGCCGACGTGCCGCGCCCGCGCCTTCAGCGTCTCCAGCCCTTCGAGCGCGCGCACCATCTCGCTCTCGGTACGAACGATGCCGACCAGGTCCTGCATCAGGTCCTGCAGGGCGTACTGGACCTGGTACGGACCCTCGCCCGAGACATCGCGTTCGAACGGCTCGAGGGCGCGGCGCACGGCGTCGTCCGCCTGACCGGCGTCGATCGATTCCTGACGATGCTCTTTCGCGAACGCGGCGGCGAATTCGCCCGCCCGCTTGCCGAAGACCAGCAGATCCGAGAGCGAGTTCCCACCCAGGCGATTCGCGCCGTTGATGCCGGCGGCGCACTCGCCTGCGGCGAACAGCCCGGGCACGTTCGACATCTGTGAGTCGGCGTTCACGCGCACGCCCCCCATGATGTAGTGCGTCGTCGGCCCCACCTCCATCGGCTCCTGCGTGATGTCGATGTCGGCCAGCTGCTTGAACTGGTGATACATGCTCGGCAGCTTCTTCTTGATGCGCTCGGGCGCGTTGGGCATCCGTGCCTTGATCCACGAGATGTCGAGAAACACGCCACCGTGCGGGCTGCCGCGCCCCTCCTTGAGCTCGCGCACGATGCAGCGGCTCACGTGATCGCGCGTGAGGAGCTCGGGCGGCCGGCGCGCGGACTTGTCGCCCTGCGTGTAGCGCCACCCTTCCTCTTCGTTGTCGGCGGTCTGCGCGCGGTAGTTGGCGGGGATGTCGTCGAACATGAAGCGGCGCCCCTCGCTGTTCTTCAGCACGCCGCCTTCGCCGCGCACGCCTTCGGTGACGAGGATGCCGCGCACGCTCGGCGGCCACACCATGCCGGTCGGATGGAACTGCACGAACTCCATGTCCATGAGCTCGGCGCCCACGTCGTATGCCAGCGTGTGGCCGTCGCCGGTGTACTCCCAGCTGTTGCTCGTGATCTTGTAGGCGCGCCCGACACCGCCGGTCGCGAGGACGACGGCCTTGGCGCGATACACCGAGAAGCGGCCGCGATCGCGCTCGTAGGCGCACGCGCCGGCCACGCGGCCGCCGCTCGTGAGCAGGCTGACGACCGTGCACTCCATGTGGACTTCGATGCCCAGGTGAATGCCGTGATCCTGGAGCGTCCGGATCATCTCCAGCCCGGTGCGGTCGCCGACGTGCGCCAGGCGTGGATAGCGGTGTCCGCCGAAGTTGCGCTGCAGGATGCGGCCATCCGGCGTCCGATCGAACAGCGCGCCCCAGGCCTCCAGTTCGCGGACGCGGTCGGGCGCCTCCCTGGCGTGCAGCTCCGCCATCCGCCAGTTGTTCACGTACTGTCCGCCGCGCATCGTGTCGGCGAAATGCACCTTCCAGTTGTCGCGGTCGTCCACGTTGGCAAGCGCGGCCGCGATGCCGCCTTCCGCCATCACGGTGTGCGCTTTTCCAAGCAGTGACTTGCAGATGAGACCGACGCGCACGCCGGAGGCGGACGCCTCGATCGCGGCGCGCAGGCCGGCGCCGCCGGCGCCGATCACGAGGACGTCGTAGTCGTGGGTCTGGTAGTCGGGCATTACCAGATCCGGACGTCCGACCAGACGCCCATCGAGCACAGCCGGACGTACAGGTCAGCGAAGCCGACCGCCGTGAGGCTGGTCCAGGCCCACAACATGTGCCGGCGGTTGAGGAGGCTCACGCAGTTGTAGGTGCGCAACCCGAGTGGTGCGCACGACAACTCGTCTGCGCATCCGCCCGCGATGTGCCGGAGGGAGTGACAGCCGAACAGATATCCGCTCAGCAACACGACGTTGGCGGCCAGGACGAGGGTGCCGACACCGATGCCGAACTCCTGGCCCCCGGTCTGTGGATTCGCGAACCAGAGGGCTTTCCACACGTCGTAATACAACACGAGCAGGACGGCCATCGACAGGAACAGCATGTAGCGATGGGCGTTTTGAAGTATCAGCGGAAAGGAATTCTCGCCCCAGTACGTCTTGCGCGGCTCTCCCACGGTGCACGACGGCGGGTCGCCCCAGAACGCTTTGTAATAGGCGCCGCGGTAGTAGTAGCAGGTCACGCGGAAGAACGCGGGAATCGGAAGGATCACCAGCGCGGGCGAGAACGGGAGCCATGCGGGAAGGAACGCTGGCTTGGGACCGAACCACGCCTCAGGGGACCCGAACAGCTCCGGCGAGTAAAACGGCGACAGATAATTGCCGAACGTGTAGTGCGCGTTCTGAAATGCCGCCCACGTCGCGTAGACGATGAAGGTCGAGAGGCCCGCGAAGACGACGATCGGCTGGACCCACCACGCGTCACGTCGAGCCGTCTCGCCAAACTGCCGCCGGCCAACACCACAGGCACAGCCGAATCGGACATCGCAAAGGACTCCTTCGCGTTACGGCCGTTTCGATACTGCACCACAGCCTCGCGTGCCACGCGTCGGTGTGATACAAGATGCAAGTGATTCCCGAAGCCACGCCGGCCGCGACCGCGCCGGTGGTGCCGGTCGCGCCGGTCGCGCCGACGCCCGCCGAAGCGATTCCAGAAGCCGCGCCCACGACGCCCTCTTCGACGGGGCACGTCGGCAGGTTGGAAATCGGCGCGTTGCTTCGGCCGCACTGGAAGGCGCTCGCCCTCGCGGTGCTCGCGGTCATCGGTGAAACGGCCGCCGACATCCTGGAGCCCTGGCCGGTCAAGATCGTCGTCGACAATCTGCTCCAGTCCAAACGGATGCCGGAGTGGGCCATGTCCATCGTCCAGGTGCTGGGCGACGACAAGATCGCGGTCCTGAACTTTGCGCTCGGCGCCGTCCTGATGATCGCGGTGGTCAGCGCGATTAGTTCCTATTTCGAAAAGTACCTGACCACCACCGTCGGCCAGTGGGTGTCCCACGACCTGCGACTCCTCCTGTATCAGCGCATCCAGCGGCTGTCGCTGCTCGAGCACGGCGAATCGCGCACCGGCGATCTCATCAGCCGCGTCACCAGCGACATCGACGCCATCCAGGACTTCATCACGACCGCGCTCCTGGGCATCGTCGTGAACCTGCTCACGCTGGTCGGCATGATCGCCGTGATGTTCTACATCAACTGGCGCTTCACGCTCGTCGCGCTGTCGGTCGCGCCCATCCTGTTCTCGGTCGTCTATTTCTACTCGCGGCGCATCAAGAAGGCCACGCGCGCGGTGCGGCGCAAGGAGAGCGAGATGCTCTCCGGTGTGGCAGAAATCCTCGGCTCCATCCAGGTGGTCCAGGCGTTCGCGCGCGAGGACTACGAGGAGCGCAAATTCAACTGGGAGAGCCGCCAGAGCGTGCAGGCCTCGCTGGCAGCCCGCAGCATGAAGGCCAAGCTCTCCCCCATCGTCGACATCATCGTGGCCGTCGGGACCATCCTGGTGCTCGGCTACGGCGCGCGGCTCGCGATGCGAGGCGAGCTCAGCATCGGCATTTTGATCGTCTTCCTGACCTACTTGAAGTCAAGCTACAAGCCGATGCGCGAGCTGTCGAAGATGACCAACGTCATCTCGAAAGCCGCCATCGCCTTCGAGCGGATCCAGGAGGTGATGGCCAACGAGAGCCGGGTGGCCGACCTGCCGACCTCCGGTCACGCGCCGGCGTTCAAGGGCCAGATCGAGTTCGATCGCGTCAGCTTCAGTTACGGGTCGGACATTCAGATTCTCAAGGAAGTCAGCTTCCGCATCGAGCCCGGCCAGGTCGTGGCCATCGTGGGACCGTCCGGCACCGGCAAGACGACGATCGCCAGTCTGATTCCGCGCTTCTTCGATCCCCAGGGTGGCGCCATCAAGATCGACGGCATCGACATCAAGGCCTTCACGCTCAAGTCGCTGCGCGATCAGATCAGCTTCGTGCTGCAGGACAACCTGCTCTTCAGCGGCACCGTCTGGGACAACATCTCGTACGGCCGGCCCGACGCGGACCCGATGGACACCATCAAGGCCGCGGAAATCGCGCACGCTCACGAGTTCATCGTCAACATGCCGCAAGGCTACGGCACCGAAGTCGGGGAACGTGGCGTCTCGATGTCGGGAGGCCAGCGCCGCCGCATCGCGATCGCCCGCGCCATCGTCCGCAACACACCGATCCTCATCCTCGACGAGCCAACCACCGGACTCGACGCCGAGTCGGAGAAGGCCGTCGTCGAGGCGCTCGACTACCTGATGAAGGGCCGCACCTGCATCATCATCGCGCACCATCTCCACACGGTCCGCAATGCCGATGTGATTTTCGTGATGAAGGATGCGGCGCTCGTCGAACAAGGAACGCACGACGAACTGCTCGCGAAGGGCGGCGTGTACGCCCATCTGCACGAGCTCCAGACAGCCAAATGACACCACACTGGTTGAAGAACGCGCTGGCGATCGCGCTGGCGGGATGCCTGATTGTCGAATCACATGGGACGGCTCGTGCGTTCGCGGCTGCGGACGCCGGGGTCCCGGCGCAAGGCCTGTCCGTGACGACCGACCCGGACGGCGCGGCCGTCTACGTGGATGGCCGAATGGCGGGCTCGTCGCCCGTGCACATCCCAAACGTCTCCGAGGGCCAGCATCGCGTCCGGATCGTGAAGACCGGTTACCTCGAGAACGCCAGGGTTGTGACCGTGTCCGCAGGCCGGCACGTGCCGCTTGCGGTGAGACTGACGCCTGCGCCGGAGTCCTCGCCCACGGCCCTCGAACAGGTCATCTCCGGGGGAGGCGGTGCGTCTTCGAAGAAATGGATCTGGATCGCGGCCGGTGGCGCGGCTGCAGCTGCAGCTGTCGTCGTTCTTGCCGGCGGGAAGAACGCGGCTCCGGCGCCGGGGACGATCAGCGTCAGTCCAACCGGGACCGGCATGATCAATCTGACGACCTATACCTTCACCTCACAGGGCGCGAGCGATCCGGACGGCGATTCGCTGACCTTCTCGTGGAACTTCGGGGATGGCACGACCGGCTCGGGATCGAGCGCGACGCATGTCTATACGCGCACCGGTTCGTTCGACGTGGCGTTGAGCATCAGCGACGGGAAGAACACGGTCTCGGCGCCCAACGCACCGGTGTCAGTCGGCCAGAACCTCAACGGCACGTGGGCCGGCGCCACTGAACCCGCCTTCGGCTGCGGTGTCAGCACGGTGTTTTCCCAGAGCGGCACCGGGCTCACCGGTTCCATGAATTTCGTGGCTCCCTGCACCGGCTCGGTTCCGTTGACCTCATCGTCGGTGAGCGGACTGACGCACCCCACTCAGGTGACGTGGAGGACGGTTGGATACACGCACACCGTTTCCGACGGTACGCCGTTTCCGGGAACGGTGATGGCCTTCACCGGCACGACCGATTCGACAGGCGCCGCGATGTCCGGCACGCTGAGCATGACGCAGGCCGCGATCGGCACGCGCTCCGCCGCTGTGTCGTTGAGGAAACAATAAGAATTGTTTCCTTGACACCTCTGTACCCCGTCCGTATCATCCGCTCGGAAACTCAGCCTTTACAAATCCAGACAAGGTCAACTGACTGGTTGCTTAGGGGAATTCTGTCTAGCAGTTAGGAGGCGTTCAAATGAGTCGCTCGAGTCTTCGAATCCCTGCGATTGTCCGATGCAGTGTGAGCCTTGCACTGTCAGCAATGATGGTGGTGGGCGCAGGCGCGGCGGAGACACCCAAAGGGGGCGCAGCAGCTGCGACCGGCGCGCTCTCGATTACGACCGACCCAGTCAACGCCGAAGTCTTCGTGGACGGGCGGCCGGCCGGTCAGACACCCACCAGTCTGGTGTCGCTCTCGGTTGGCGAACATCGCGTTCGCATCGTCAAAAACGGATATCTCGAGAACGCCCGGGTCGTCACCGTCGCGGCGGGCGCGCCGACGGTCGTGAACGTCAAGCTGACGAAGACGTCCGCGGCAACGGTCAGCGAGGCGGCCGGCCAGGTGACTTCGACCGGCGGCGGCGGCGGCGGTTCGAAGAAGTGGCTCTGGATCGGCCTGGCTGGCGCTGGAGCGGCCGTGGCGGTCGTCGCCCTCCTGCCCAAGAACGATCCGCCGGTGCCGGGGACGATCACCGTTTCTCCGACGGCAACGGGCATGGCCGGTCAGACGAGCTTCACGATCCGATCGACCGGCGCGAGCGATCCGGACAAGGATACGCTGACCTTCACGTGGAGGTTCAGCGACAACACCACGGCGACCGGGGAAAGCGTGACGAAGACGTTCGCGACGGCAGGAACCTTCCAGGTGACGTTGACGGTCAGCGATGGCAAGCTCACGGCCGAGCGCCGGCCGCCACGATTACGGTAGGACCGAATCTCACCGCCACGTGGACCGGCGGGAGCATTCTGATGCCCAATGCCGCGGGCGCTCTGGCGATCAACTGCTCCATCTCGCTCTCGCTGTCGCAAAGCACCACCACCCTGTCCGGTACGGTTCCGTTTTCCGTGTGCACGACCGGATCGCTGAACCTGAATTCGGGTTCGGTCAGCGTGCTGACGCATCCGGCTGGCGTAAGCGTGGCCACCGGCGCCTTTACCTGGACCACCGGCAACGCCCAGTTCCCGAACCTGGTCATCAGCTTCTCGGGGACGACGAACACGGCCGGGACGAGCATGTCGGGCAACGTCACGCTGTCGCAAACGTCGACTAACTTCAGCGCGACGAGCGCCACATCGTTTACTCGACAGTAAGTTCGCCTTTTCGCGCACAGGTCCGGGCGGCAGGAGCTTCTCCTGCCGCCCGTTTTGTTTCAGACCCGGGCCCCGCTGGACTCCCCTCCCGATTGGCAGCACAATCAGGTTTCCCATCGAGTTAACCGTAGCGCGGTCTTTTCAGGGCCGCGGCGTTCGCGGGCCGGAAAAGGCCCGCGCTACAACAGCAGGAGTCTTTGTCGATGCTGAAGGTCAAGCGATCCGTCGCGCTGGTCGGTCTGACGATCCTCATGCTGGCCAGTCCGGCCCCGTGCGCGCCCAGGACCCCCCGCGCGTGCTGACCCTCGCGCAGGCGATCGACGAAGCGCTGCAGAACAACGAGCGCATCATCTCGCAGCACGACAACGGCGAGCGGGCCGGCCTCGCGGTGCGGGGCGCGCGCAGCGCGTTCACGCCGAAAGTGGTGCCGAACGTGCGCGGCTCGTTTGGCCAGACGAACGTGTCGGATCAGAGTTACCGCCTCGACCTGTCGCAGCGGTTCGTGAACGGGACGGAGGTGCGCCTGGGCTCGGGCACGTCGACGGCGCAGGTGCCGGCGATCGCGGGCGGCGCGGACATCCGGTTCTACAACACCGACACGACGCTGCTGGTGAGTCAACCGCTGCTCAAGGGATTCGGGGCGGGCGTCACCCGGCGGAGCCTGACGCTGGCGGAATTGCGGCAGGCCGACGCAGCCCGGCAGCAGAAAATCGCCGAGCAGCAGATCGCGGTCGAAGTGGCGGGCGCCTACTACCGGGTGGTCGCGCAGGGCACGATGATCACCGTCGCGCGGCGCGGTTTCGATCGCGCGCGGCAGCTGCGCGACGCCTCCGAAGCGAAGCTCGGCGCGGGTCTCGTCTCGCAGCTCGACGTCCTGCGGGCCCAGCAGCTCGTGTCGCAGGCGGAGATGCAGCTGTTCGACGCGGAAAGCGCGACCGAAGACGCACGCGATCAGCTGCGGTTCCTCATCGGCGCCGACGCCGAATCGCGGTTCGAGGTCATCCCCAACATTCCGAAAACCGTCGAGGACGTGCCTCTCGAGCAGGCGGTGACGCAGGCGCTGTCGAATCGCCTCGATCTGCAGGGCGCGATCGCCGAAGCGTCCGACGCGGATCGCGCCATCTCTTACGCGCGCAACCAGCTCCGGCCGCAGTTCGATCTCAACCTGGCCTTGACGCGCCGCGAGACCGCCGAGACGCTCTCGCGCAGCTTCGGGCTCGACAAGTTCCAGTTCGCCACGTTTTTCAACATCTCCATGCCCGTCGACCGCACGCCGCAGACGATCGAGTATCAGACCGCGGTCATCGATCGCGACCGGCGCCAGCGTGACATCGACACGCTGCGGCGGCGCATTTCCGACGATGTTCGGCGGCAGCTGCGGCAGCGGGATCGCGTGATTCGGAACCTGGCGGCCGCGGAAAACAACGTGCTGCTGGCGCAGCAGGAAGTGGAGGTCGCCCGCCTGCGCTACGAGCGCGGACTGTCCAACAACCTCGACGTCGTGACGGCCGAAACCAACTTGCTCAGCATCGAAAGCGTGCGTATCCTCGCTCTGGCGGATCTGGCGACCACCCGGCTCACCCTCAGGGCCACCCTGGGGATTCTCGACCCGCGCAAGGACGCGGCCGAGCCGGGCGTGGGGGCACGCGCGGAAGACCATGATTGAGATGCTCGGCCGGATCCTGCGACCGTTGCGCGCCCATCCGCGGCTGGCGCTGACCGGGCTCGGCGTCCTCGGCGCCGCCGGCGTCTTCGCCTTCGTCCGCGGCGAATCCGCGTTCGACCCGTCCACGACCGCTACGGTGCGGCGCGACAACCTGTCTGCCACGCTGACGGTCGCCGGCCTGCTCAAGCCGGTGCAGGCGATCACCTACCGCTCGCCGCTCACCGGACGGGAGTCGGAGATCACGTTCCTCGTGCCGGAGGGCACGCGCGTCGGCGAAGGCGATCTCCTCATTCGGCTCGACGCGGTGCCCATTCAACGCGACCTCGAGCGCGCGAACCAGGAGGTGCGGCAGGCGCAGGTCGATCTGCAGGTCGCCGAAATCGATCGGCAGGAGGGCCAGGCCGCGATCGAATCGCTGACCGGAGGCGAGGCGGCGCTGTCGGTCGAGGAAACCAAGACGCGTCTCGAAGCGGCCGAGCGGAAGGTGGCGCGTCTTCGAGCGGAGCAGGCCGCGCTCGCGCCGCTGCTCGAAAAGGGCTTCATCACGCGCGACGAGCTACGGCGCACGTCCGACGAACTGGAGCAGGCCGAGCAGGATCTGGCGCTGAACCGGCGGCGCGCCGACGTGCTCGCTGAAACGCACGGTGCCGCGCGATCAGCAGAAGGCGGAGCTGCTCCTCGCGCAGAAAGAAGCGCAGCGCGAAAACGTGCGCGCCCGCCTGATCGAAGCGCGGGCGCGAGTCGCGTTCCTCCAGAGCCAGATCGAGAACGCCAGCGTGTACGCGCGCCGGCCCGGGTTCGTCGTCTTCGAGGAATTCATGAACGCGAACCCGCGGCGGAAGATCCGTGCCGGCGATCGCGTCACCGAAACGCCGGGCATCGTCACCGTGGCCGACGTCGATCGCATGCTGGTCGAGACGTCGGTCGGCGAAGCCGACGTCCATCGCGTGGCCGTGGGTCAAGTCGTTCATGTCGTGCTCGAGGCGCTGCGCGACCGCACGTTCACCGGCAAGGTGACGCGCGTGGGAACCGTGGCGCGCTCGTCGGCCGAGCGTCCGATGGAAGACAAGCGCTTCGATCTCATCGTCGAGATCGATCAGCCCGATCCCCAGCTCAAGCCCGAGATGACCGCACGAGTGGACGTTCAACTCGGCGAGCGGCGTGGCGTGCTCGTCATCCCGCCCAACGCGGTGTTCGACGAACAAGGTGTGTCGGCCGTCCACGTCGTGCGCGCGTTCGACGTGCAGACGCGCATGGTGCAGCTCGGCGAATCGACCGGCACCGCCGTGGAGGTCGTCGCCGGCCTCAGGAAGGCGAGCGCGTGCTCGTTGACGCGACGACGTCGAGCAGCCGCAGTCCGACTTGCCTCGGTGACATCGGCAGCGCGAGCCAGAGTGCGAAACCTGAGGCGTGGCGGCGGCGATGTCGTGACCAAGGCCGATGAACCTCGCGAGCACGGCCACCCTGACCCGCAAACTCCACGACGCACTCCGCGTCGCGCTCGAAGCCCAGGGCCGCTACAAGCTGCGCACGTCGCTGAGCGTACTCGGCGTCGTGCTGGGTGTCGCCGCGGTCATCGCCATGATGTCGGTCACCGAAGGCGCGCGGCGCGACGCTCTGGAGCAGGTCCAGCTGCTCGGTCTGGACAACCTCGTCGCGCGCAACCGGATGCTGACGATCGACGAATCGCGCGGCGGATCGTCGGCCGGTCTCACGCTCGCGGACGCACAGCGGCTGCCGGCGCTCGTGCCCTCGACTGCCGGCGTATCGCCGCTCGTGGAACGCCTCGTGCCGGTGTCGCAGCAAGGCCGCAACCTCTTTGTGTCGCTGGTTGGCATTCGTCCGAGCTACCAGGGCATCCTGAATCTGCAGGCCGGCCGCGGACGACTCCTGTCGTATATGGATGAGCAGAGCGGCAGTCACGTCGCAGTACTGGGCGCGCAACTGGCTCGGCGTCTATTCGGATACGCGGATCCGCTGGATCAGCTCGTTCGCCTGGCAGGTCAGTACTACCGCATCGTGGGCGTGCTCGCCGATCGCGGCGGCCGGTCGCCGTCGGTCGGCGCGCTCGCGTGGCGCGACCTGAACAACTCCGCGCTGGCGCCGCTCGCGACCGTGTCGAAACTGGGCCTGGACGTGATGCCCGCTCAGCGCGTGGACGAAATCTGGCTGCAGGCCGCGGACGGCGACCGCGTCGAGCCCACCAGCCAGGTGCTGCGCCGGGCGCTCAGGTCGCTGCACCGGGGGCAGGAGGATTTCGATATCGTAATTCCGCGGGAGCTGCTCGAACAGCGCTACCGGACGCAGCGGACTTTCAGCGTCGTCGTTGGGAGCGTCGCCGTCCTGGCGCTCGTCATCGGCGGCATCGGCATCATGAACATCATGCTGACGTCGGTGGTCGAGCGGACGCACGAAATCGGCATCCGGCGGACGGTCGGCGCGACACGCCGTGACATCGCTACACAATTTCTCATCGAGACACTGCTGATGACCGTCGGCGGCGGCCTGTTCGGTATCGTTGTGGGAGCCGTTGTATCAGTTGGAATCACCGCATATGCCGACTGGTCGACCCGTGTCTCGCCGCTGGCGGTGGCGCTCGCCTTCGGTGTATCGATTTCGGTCGGCCTCGTTTTCGGCATCTATCCGGCCACCAAGGCAGCCCAACTCGAACCCATCGACGCGGTGCGTTACGAATAACCCGACATGGCTAATGGCTCATGGCTAATGGCATATGGACGATGGGCGCCATCGACGATGAGCCATCAGCCATCGACCATGTCAGCCATCAGCCATCAGCGATGTCAGGTGCGGAAGCCATGACAGATCCTCCGCCTTGCCATACAATACCCATTCAATCGCTCCAAGGATTCCCGTTTTCCAAGCACGCGTAGCCGTGCTGTGATTGGCAGGTCCGTTCGTCATGGCCAGCGGGGCGCCCGACAAGATCGGCAACTACAAGCTCCTCGAGAAGATCGGGCAGGGCGGCATGGGAACCCTGTACCGGGCGCTGGATCCGAAGATCGGCCGTCACGTCGCCCTCAAGCTGATTCGCGAAGGCGGCGACACCGAGGAAATGCGCGAGCGGCTGCTGCGCGAAGCCCGCTCCGCCGGCGGCTTGAAGCACGGCAACATCGTCACGATCTTCGAGCTCGGGGAGCACGAGGGCACGCCGTTCATCGCCATGGAGTACATCCAGGGCGAGACGCTCACGCAGTTCCTCGCGCACCGGCCCGCCCCACCGCTGCATCGCAAGCTGCAGATCATCGATCAGATGTGCGCCGGCCTCCACTACGCGCATCGCATGGGCGTGGTGCATCGCGACATCAAGCCCGCCAACATCATGATCGACACCGAAGGCACGGTGAAGATCCTCGACTTCGGCATCGCGCGCATGGGCGCCACCGGCACGACGATCATGGGCATGATGATCGGGACGCTGAACTACATGGCGCCCGAGCAGATGGAGGGCAAGTCGGTCGATGCGCGCGCGGACATTTTCGCGGTCGGCGCCGTCATCTACGAGATCTTCGCCAATCGTGCGGCGTTCACCGGCAGCATGCAGAGCGAGGTGATGTACGCCATCCTGCACGGCCGGCCCAAACCGCTGACCGAAACGGCGCCAGGGCTCGATCCCGAGCTCATCGCGATCGTGGACAAGTGCCTCGAGAAGAAGGCCGAGGATCGGTTCCAGGATCTCGCCGCGCTGCGGCACGCGATGAGCGGAACGAAGGCGCGGATCGAGCGCACCGCGCAGACAGCCACGATTCTGGCGCCGATGCCTGGCGCGACGCCGCAACCGCCCCAGACAGGTTCTGCGCCGCCGCCAGTCACTCCCGCGCCAAGCTCCCGCCGCGACAGCAGCGCCGTCAACCGGCTGCGCACCCGCGCCGACCAGATGCGCGCCGAGCAGATCCAGGCCCACCTCGAGCGCGGGCGCCGGGCGCTCGAGAGCGGCGATCACGAGGGCGCGTTCTCGGCGTGCGAGCAGGTGTTCGTGCTCGAGCCGCAGAATCTGCAGGCGCTGGAGCTCGAAGAGAAGACGCGCGCCTCGGTCGAGAAAGTCTGGCTGGGCGAGGCGCAAAAGGAGCTCGAGCGCGGCTCGCTCACATCCGCCTGGCTGCTGACCGAGCGCGTGCTCGGCATGAACGCCGAATCGCCGAGGGTCGAAACGCTGCGGCAGGCCATCGAGCAGGCGCGCTCGAAGCAAGCCGAAGCTCATGAAAAAGCGCGCGAGGTGCAGCGGCAGATGCAGCGGGCGCAGCAGGAGCTCACGGCCGGGCACCTCGAAGACGCTACGTTATTGATCGACAAGGTACTTCGGGTCGATCCGGGCCACATGGAAGCGCGGACGCTGAAGGGCAATATCGCTGCAGCCGCGGTGGAGACGAAGCGCGCCGAGGAACAGGCCCGCGAAAACGAGCGCCGGCGCGAAGAAGCGGAGCGCGCACGGATCGAGCGCGAGCGTCAGGCCGAGGCGCAGCGTCAGGCGGAAGCCCAGCGTCAAGCCGAAGCGCAGAGGCAGGCTGAAGCCCAGCGCCAGCAGGCAGAGGCCCAGCGCCGGCAGGCTGAAGCGCTCAAGCAGCAGGCCGAAGCGGAACGGCTGCGCGCCGAAGCCGATCGGCGCCGGCAGCAGCAAGCCGCCGAACAGCACGTGGCCGACATGCCGCTCCGGGCGGCGCTGGCGTCTCCGCCAGTTGCGCCTCCGGTAGCCGCGCCAGTTGCGGCTCCGGTAGCCGCGGCCCCGCGGCCGTTCGTCCCGCCGGTCAGCCAGCCAAACGCCAAACCGTCGTCGCTTCCGACGTACTTGATGTTGGGCGGCGCGGGCGCCGTCGCGATCGCGTCGATCGTTGTCGGCGTGCGGCTCATGACCAATCGTGCACCGGCTCCGGACGTCGAGCCCAATGTGGCGCCGCCGCCGGTGACGCAGCCCGCTGTCGACCCGGCGGCGAATCCTCCGCCTGTCAACAACGGACCGGCACGCGGCGGCAATGCGGTTCAACCTCCGAGTCCGAACCCGAACGCGAGTCCTGGCGTGAACTTTCCTCCGGTGGGCCCGCCGAACGTCGTCCCGCCGCCGCTGGATCCGCCTCCGCCGCGGCCTCCGGACCCGATTCGGACGACACCGGCTCCGCCGCCGTCAGCGCCGCCGGTGAATCCCAACGCCGCGGCGCGCGAGCGTACGCTGTCCGATCAGTACAACCGGGCCAAGGCCGCGCTCGACAGCGGATCGTTTGCGCAGGCAGTGTCGCTCTTCGAAACGCTGCAGCGCGACGAGGCGGGCTATCGCGACGTGGCGGACCAGATCGCGCGCGCGAAAGCGGGGATCGCGTCGGCCGTGAAGCAGGCGATGGACGCCGCCGCCAAGCTCGAAGGCTCGGGCGATTTGCCCGAAGCCATGAGACAGCTCGAACGCGTGACCCAGATCGATCCGTCGATGACCATAGTCGCCGAACAGGCCATGAACCGCGTGAGAGCGCGGATGCGCACGGAAGGCACCACCGCATTCACGAACGCGCAGCAGCTCGATGCGCTCGAGCGCGTCGAGCAGGCGATCACGTGGTACGAACGCGCATTCCGGTTGCTGCCCGACAACGACCCGAACAAGAAGATAGCGAAAGAGCGGCTGGACTTCCTTCGCGCTCGCAAGTGACGCAGGATCTATGACTCTCACTCTCTATCGACAGCTCCTCGCTACAGCGATCGCGCTCAGCGTGTGTATGGCGGCGCCGCTGGCCCAACGAGGTGGGTACAACACTTTCACCGATCCCAGCAAGCGCTACTCCGTCGAGTTTCCGCGAGACTGGAACTGGATGGTGGTTGCAGGCGCGGCCGAGGCACTCTCCACCTTCTACCATCCGAAGCGAGAAGCAGCGATCGTCGTGGAGCGCTTCAAGATGAAGGTGGTGTTGACACAGGGGATCACCGACTTCTTCGCGCAAATCGAGAGCGACGTGCTGAAAGAGAACCAGCCGAACGTGATGGACGTCAACGCGCGCGTCGTCGCACAGGGCCAGAAGCGGCTCGTTCAGATCGACTACAGACGCCCCGGCGTCGGAGAGCCCGGCAAGGTCGAGGACGAGCGCGTCCGCCAGTACTCCGTTCCGGTCGGGGGTAATCTGTACCGAATCACGTGCGCGTCGCTCGCCAGCCAGTTCGGCAAATACGAGGTCGTGTTCCAGTGGGCGGCCGAATCGCTCAAATCCGCCGAAGAACTGCCAAGCAAGTAGGCTCGGTTTCAAAACCGACGTGGGGTCCGCCTTTAGGCGGACCTGAGGTCCGGCTGAAGCCGGACGCCACAGGTTTTGAAACCGCTTGCCTCGCCTTCGCGTTGGCGGCGCTCGCGTCGGTCGGTCTCGTCCTCGCCCAAGGCCCCTCGACTCGCGGAGGCTCGCTCGGGGCAGGCCGCAATCCGTCTGCGGCCATCGATTCCGCGTACAGTCTCGAGTCCCGCGCCGCCATCGGCGCGCATCATCTGTGTTCCGGCCTGTGGGTCGTCGGCCGCGTGACACCGCGAACGGCGAAGGAAGTGCTGGCCCAGGACATCGCGCCGTTCAAGGATTTCAGCTGGGACAGCCGCTTCACGTTTCGAGTCGATTCAACCCGGCACGCGGTCACGGTGAGCGGTCCCGGCATCGTCTCGCGCACGGCCGTGTTCAGCGGCGATCAGGGCTGTGCCATCCTCCCGCGCGGCCACTCGCAGATTCATTTCACTCCGGTGAAGGTGCCGCGCAACCTGCCGCCGGCCGCCGAGCAGCCGTGGCCCATGGGCGACAAGGACGCGACGGCGCCGCTGCCGTCCGGCGTGGACCGGTCCGCGATTGACGCCGCGCTCGACTGGGGCATGGCGCAGGCCACGCACAACACGCGCGCGATCGTCGTCGTGCATCACGGGAAGATCGTCGGCGAGCGCTACGCGTCCGGCTGGACGGCGGACACGCCGCACATCAGCTGGTCGGCCGGCAAGAGCATCACCGCCGCGCTGGTCGGCATTCTGGTCCGTCGCGGCGAGCTGACGATTGACGAGGTCGCGCCGGTGCCCGAGTGGCGCGGCGAGAACGATCCGCGCGCGCAGATCCGCGTCCGTGACCTGCTGCACATGAGCAGCGGATTGAACTTCGCCAACACCGGGATGACCGGGCCGGAGTCGTTCACGCGCACCAACAAGCACATGCGGATCTACTTCGACGGCCTCAACGTCTTCGAGCACGCGGTCAATCAGCCGCTGGAGATCCCGCCGAACACGCAGTGGCGCTATCGCAACAGCGATCCGTTGACGCTCGGCCGGATCGTGCGGCAGAAGGTCGAAGCCCGCGGCGACCAGTACCTGACCTTTCCCCAGCGCGAGCTGTTCGACCGGATCGGCGCCCGCAACTTCGTGCTCGAAACCGACGCGTGGGGCAACTTCATCATGACCGGGTTCGATTACGGGTCGGCCCGCGACTGGGCGCGCTTCGGGCTGCTGCACCTCTGGGACGGCGTGTGGCAGGGCGCGCGCATTCTGCCCGAGGGCTGGGTGTCGTTCGTCTCGACGCCGGCGCCGGCCGACAAGACCAACGGGTACGGCGGTCTGTTCTGGCTGAATCGCGGCGGCGCCTGGAAGGGCGTGCCGGAGGATGCGTTCATGGCCTCCGGGCACATGGGCCAGTACACGATGATCATCCCGTCGCGCGACACGGTCGTCGTGCGCCTGGGCCCGAGCCCGGGAGGCGCGGGTGCGTACTTCAGCGAGCTCGTGTCGCGGCTGTTGAAGGGCGTTCCCGAGAAACGCTGATCGGCCACGAAATCACGAAAACACGAAGAAGACGTTGTTGGGTTTCGTGCTTTGGTGTTTTCGTGGCGGATCAGTGCGCGTGAGAACCGATTCAGCGTGGACGTTCCGGTACGTTATCGACTCGCTCGCCCCGCACGCGTGAGTTCACTCCCCCAGCTGAGAAGCCACGAAATCACTAAAACACGAAAAAGATCTATTTGCGTTTCGTGCTTTCGTGTTTTCGTGGCAAATCGATGATCTGACAAGCCTACTTCGCGGGCTCTGGGCGATCCGCCAGCTGATAGATCCTCCGCGCGGCCGCCACGTCGATGCCGACTCCCCTGATGTTCCCCAACTCATCGCGATGCTTCGTCACGTCGACTTTCTGCGCGGCGTCGTCGGCGCTCAGGCCCTGCTTGCGCAGCGCCGTGACCTGCGTGATCACGTCGCGCAGGTAGTTCTGAAACGCCGTGATCTTCGTCTTCCCCTTGAACACCACGCCGTGTCCGGCCATGACCGTATCGAAATCGAGCGATTTCAACTTCTCCAGCGTCGCGATCCATTCCTCGGGATACGAGTCGCCCATGTAGGACGGGATCGACTCCATCAAATCGCCGGTGCAGACGATGCGCTCTTTCGGGAGGAAGACCACGACGTCCGTATCGGTGTGGCCGCGGCCCAGATAGACGATCCGGATCTCGCGCCCGCCACGGTGCAGCGTCATCGTCTGGCCGAAGGTCACGTTCGGCGGCGTGACCTTCACCTCCTTGACCTGTTCCAGGTACGCGAGATTGTTGGCGATCTGACGCTCGAGCGACGCCTTCTGCTGCGCATCCGTCGTCTGCGCGATCTCCTTCTTGAAGGCCTCGACCGCCGGCGGGACGCGCTCGAGGCTCCGCTTGAACGTGAACTGCTCGAGCGTCTCGTTCGTCGACAGCCGCCGCCACGTGTTGTCGTGGCCGATGATCTGCACGTCCGGCCCGAAGACCTGGTTGCCGAACGCATGATCGTAGTGGTAGTGCGAATCGACGACGAAGCGGACCGGCTTGGGTGTGATGGCCTTGAGGTCCGCGACCAGCGCGCGCCCTGCCGCCGGCGACGTCTCCGAGTCGACCACCAGCACCTCATCGTCGTTGACGATGATCGGCGAGTTCGAACCGATGTTCATCGTGCCGGACGCCGTGGCGTAGTAGATGCCGTCGGCGACCTTCTCGAAGCGGTGCGCGCCGCTGACGACGGGGGCGTTGGTCTGCGCGCGGCCGTCGATCCAGACCCAGCCGGCGAAGACGGCGACGAACAGGAGCGTGACACGTGCGCGCATCGAGACCTCCCCAGCGCGATTACGCTATCAACGCGCTCCAGGGAAGTCCAGTTACAATGTGGCCATGCGCGCCGTGCTCGTGCACGTAACCGACTCGGAACTGGCGAATCGTCGTGCAAAGGGGCTCGATCGCTGGGATGAGATGTGGGAAGGTGTCCTCCACATGACTCCGGCGCCAAGCCTCGAACACCAACGGATCCTCGACGAGCTGATTGTGTTTCTCGCCGCTCACATGAAAACGACCGGCCGCGGGACGCTTCGATCCGGCATCAATGTGTTCCGGGAATCGACGAATTTTCGGATCCCGGACCTGACGTTCGTCGCACAGGGGCGGGAGCGGATTTTCAGCGCCGACGGCGTCCGTGGAGGCGGGCCCGACGCCGTGATCGAGATTCGATCGCCCGAAGATGAAACCTACGACAAGCTTCCCTTCTACGCGGCTCTCGGCACGCGCGAAGTCATCGTCATCGATCGCGACACGAAGCGGCCTGAGATCTACCGCCTGGCGGGCGCCCAGTACGTCGCCCTTCAGCCTGACGCCGCCGGCTGGCTGCGATCGGAGGCGATGACGGTTCGGTTCCGGCTCGAGAACCAGCCGCCAGCCCGGCTCCGCGTCGAAGACGCGGTCGATCCCGCGGCTTGCGCGGACATCTGAAGCCGCACGCCGCTCAGGTCAACGATTCAGCACGCCTTCGAGCAGGACGACGTCCGCATCGCCCTCGCCGACGGCGGCGAAAATGAACCGCCCGTCCGACGACCAGGACACGCGGCGCGCGATGAAGGTCGCGCGATCGCCGAAGTCGGTGATCTGCCGCCATTCGCCGGTCGACGTCGAGAGCGCCCAGATGTTCGTCGTGGCGCCGTCGGTGAGCGCCTGGGCCAGCCACTTGCCGTCCGGCGACAGAGCCGGATTCACGATCTGCCACATGGGAACGCGCGAAGCGGGAATGCGCGCGAGCACCTTGAACGCCGCATGCTCGGGCTGGGCCGACCGGATCTCGAACTCGGGCCTGCCGTCCACGAGCGGCCGCTCGAACGTGTAGTAGACGGTCGAACCGTCCGAGCCAATCACGTTGCGCAGCTTCTCCGACGTCACGGTGACAGGCGTCCCGCCTTCGGCCGATACCTTCTTCATCACGATCTCGGCCGCGGTCCCGCCACGCGTCGAAAAGTACAGCCAGCGTCCGTCGAGCGACCACGCCGGCCCGAGGCCCGGATTCGCGACGCTCCGCAGGTTGCTGCCATCGGGATCCACCAGCCACACGCCAAAGCCCAGCCCGGGATTGCCCTTCGAGTACACGAACGCGATGGAGCGTCCGTCCGGCGACCACACCGGGACGCCGACCGCCACGGTCGGATCCATCTCGCGCGTGATCTGACGCAGCTCGCCGGTCTCGGCATTGCTCACCCACAAATTGGCGTGTCCACCGCTGTCGGACAAGAAGACGACTTCCTTGTCGCCAGGTCCGGCCGAGGGGGTGAGCACGTGGCCCGTTTGACGGGTCACAGCGATGCCGGCGCGCACGTTCTCGACGGGCGTGCCGGCAACCGGAAACTTCCAGATGTTGGACGCAAGACGCATTCGGCTGACCACAATCGCGCCGCTGCGGGCAACGTCCGGATACACGTACGACGCTTCACCGGTCGTGACGGGACTGACGCGTCCATCGGCGAGTCGAACGTGTTGCAGCCGCATGGTCGGCAGGTACGGCATCGTGTCGCCCGAGCTCGAGCTGTAGACGATCCCCGAGCTGTCCGGCATCCACGCCAGCCCGCTGATCTGGATGTTGGTGTGCGTGAGCTGTCGAGGATCGCCGCCGCTGGCGGGCACGACGAAGATGTCGAACCTCACGCCGTCGCCACGCTGGTAGGCGATCCACTTCCCGTCCGGAGACCAGCGAGGAGACAGGTAATACTCGACGGGCGGGAACTGCGACACCACGTTGAACGTCGAGGCATCTCTCGAAGCCGTCACCAGTTCGACACGCCCGCCAGCGAGCCTGAAGAACGCCAGCCGACCGTCGGTCAATCCGACATCGGCGCCCGCCCCGAGACTGTCGGCGATCCGCCGCGGAGCTCCGCCCAGAGCCGACACCTCACTCAGCGTGCCCCGCATTTCGCCGGGAGCCGCCGACGAGAAATACACGATCGAGCTGGAATCGGGAGTCCAGCGCGGCAGCTGATGATCGACCGCATCGTGCGTAATCTGGAGCGGTGCGCCTCCGGCGATCAGCCGTACGAAGATCTGCCTGCTTCCGCCGACAGCCGCAGTGAACGCCACCGACCGGCCATCCGGCGAGGTCGCCGGGAATTCTTCGAGCCCCCCGAGGTCGGTGAGCCGGTTGGCGCGAACCTCCGGCGGTGGCTCCCTGGTCGATGTTCGCGTGGCCAGCATCGCGCCGGCGCCCGCGGCGGCCACGAGGGCCAGTCCGACGAGAGCCGCCCGCGCCGACGTGCTCCATCCGGCGCGCCGTGGCGCCGCGGGAGGCGCGTGCAGAATCGCCGGTGACGACGACTCGAGAGCGAACGCCAGATCGCGCGCGCTTTGAAAGCGGGCGACGGGCTCCTTCTGGAGACAATGGCGAACGATGCGGTCGAGGCCGGGAGGGACTCCGATCGTGTCGGAGAGTTCCGCCGGGTCGTCGCGCAGAATCGCGCTCATCGTGTCCGCCATCGCGCTCCGACGAAACGGATGCCGGCCCGACAGCATCTCGTAAAGGATCGCTCCCAGGCTGAATATGTCCGACCGCTGATCCGCGGGCAAGCCGCGCGCCTGCTCCGGCGACATGTAACTCGGCGTTCCGAGCACGACGCCCGCCTGCGTACCCTCGACGGTTGCCGCGGTCTCGACCGGATCGGCGGTCAGCTTGGCCAGGCCGAAATCGAGGATCTTGACGAGTCCGTCTTTCGTGACGAACACGTTTTCGGGCTTGAGGTCGCGATGAACGATGCCTTTCTCATGCGCCGCGGCCAGGCCGTGCGCCATCTGAGTGGCATAGTCGATCGCCCGGCGCGGCGCCATCGGGTGCGGATCCAATCGTCGGCGCAGCGTGTCCCCGTCGAGCAGCTCGCACACCAGATACGGAGACCCTTCGTGCTCGCCCACGTCGTACACCGCGACGACATTCGGATGATTGAGCTTGCCGGCGGCGCGGGCTTCCAGCTGGAATCGTCTGAGACGTTCTTCATCACGTGAGAAGGCAGCCGGCAGGATCTTGACGGCAACCTCACGCCCGAGGCGATCGTCGCGGGCGCGATAGACTTCGCCCATGCCTCCCGCGCCAACCAGCGACAGAACGTGGTAGGAGCCGATCTGCCGCCCGACGAGGGACGGCGCGGCGACATCGGTCATGGCGTGCGCCCGCGTCAGCGACCGGCCGTGGATGGAGCCGCCGACGACGCGCTGTAGTCCCAGTGGCGCGCTGCGTTCTTCACGACCACCGCCAGATCCTCGGCGAGCAGGTACCCCTGATCGATGAGATCGATGCGCGGCCTTCGTGACCAGTCCGACGTACTGATCCTTGTCGCGATACCGCTCGTCGATCGACGATTCGCGGATCGTTGGTTCGCTCGCGCTCGGCGCCGGTCCGCGGCAGCGGCACGTACGAGCCCTGCATGCTCGAGAGCACCGTGGTCGGTCCTGAGCGGTCGTTGAAGAGGTTCCACCCGGTGTAGGTCGCGAGCGGCACCGCCAGTTCCGGCATGCGGATGCCCGCGACGCCGTTGCCGTCGGCATCCACCTGCGGCACCAGGATCGGAAACGCGGTTCCGATCTTCGGAGGCTCCATCGTGACGACGCCCTCCGTCGCGAATCGCGGACCGTAGTCCGCGCGATAGGCGCGGTGGGCGACCGTGGTCGTCGCCACGCCGGGGACCTTCGGGAACCGCAGCTTGTCGGGCGCGACCAGCGTGCCGTCGCGCACGCGCGGATATCGGCTCGGCGGCGGCGCCGTGCCGTTCGCCGTCCACTCGATCCATCGCCAGCAGCAGCGCCTTCATCGCCCAGCGGTAGTCGAGCGGGTTGTTGCGCTGCTGTCCGATCGTCTGCGTCGGCGGAAACGCCGCCGGGCCGTGCTGGCCGGCCGACAAGCAGGTAGATGCGCACGTTGTCCATCAGCGGCGCGTCGGCCCTGCCGTCGACGGTCGTGTGAATCAGCGACGCGGCGCGGCCCCAGTACTCGTACTCCGAGTTCGTGTAGAAGATCTTCGGCAGCAGCTCCGGCGACACCGGCGTGCGTCAGCAGGCCGTCGGTGACGCCGGTCTCGGGATCGCTTCTGCGCGACGTCGGTGAACGGAAAGATGTCGGTCGGATAGAAGAAGTTGATGTAGGGATGGCCGTCGCGCGACGGCTGCGCGAAGCGGTGGTTGAAGCTGCCGCGGCCGGCGCCGGCCACGTGCGCGATCACGCCGTCGAACACCTTGCGATTGGCTTCGTCGCGATTGAACCCGTAGTACAGATACGTCCGCAGGAAGCGCCCGCTCTGCGAGACGCCGAACGCCGAGCGCTCGCTTGATCGCGCCCGCGGGAATCGACAGCGCCGACAGCTCGCGCCGGACTGCGTACTTCAGCATCGAGATGACGTCGCGAATCGCGGCCGGGCCGAGGCCGACGAGCGGCGGATTCTCGCGCCGTGTAGACGACCTCGTAGATCTTGTCCGGCTCGAACTTCGCGGTCATGTAGACGCGCGTCGGTGTCGCGCACGGTCTTGCCCGCCTTCGACGCGCGCGAAACTCCACTGATCGCGCGGGATGACGCGTCGCGGGCCATCGACCGAGTCGCGCACCGTCAGCACGTTGTCGGGCGAGTCCGGATCGACGACCGCGTAGGCCATGTGATCGCGATCGGCGAGCGAATGATCGGTTTCCTTCTCGGTCACCACGAAGTCGCTGCGGACGAGGCCGCGGATCGGACGCGCCGTTCTCGGTCGGCGGTCGGCGGGTAGACGCGCACCAGTCCCGGCCGCTGCGGCGGGTCGAACTGCCAGCCGACCCACAGCAGCGTGAAGCCCTGCTTCATCAGGAAGCCGTCGCCCATTTCCGCCGCGGCGCCGGGGTCGAGGCTGCCGCGCGCATGGTTGAAGAAGCCGAGCATGCCCTTGCCGCCGCGATTCGACACCTCGTAGAGGACGGCGCCGTTGCCGCGCTCGATCTGCTTTCGGCTTGATCAGAAAGAAGTCGGCGGAGAACTCGACCTTGCCGGCGGCGTTGCGCGGCGCCTTGTCGATGTCGGCGACGATGCGGTTCGCCGGAAGCGCGGGATCGACGGCGAAGAAGATCTTGCCGGCGAGCTTTTCGTAGGCGCCGACGGCGCCGAACGCCTGGCCGCCGGCGAGGTCAGCCCGCGACTGGACGTCGATGCGGACGACGTCAGCGGCTGCCGGGGTCGCGGCTAGGACGACTGCGATGATCGCGCTCGAAATCGTGGAAAAGAACCTGCGCATATCTCCCTCCGCTCGCTCCGGGCGGGATGACTCATGCCACGGCCGCGGAACGACGAATGCGGTCGCTGCTAGCATGCCCCGTGAATCGCCGCGCCGCAAGCACACAATGATTGCCGCCGGCACGAAGCTGGGGAGAGCCTTGCCGAGCACTCAGGACCAATTGCTGACAATCGGATCATCGGATCAGCTGGTGCGCGTCGGTCTTCCACCCACAGCCGTTCGCCAGGCGAATACCTGTCGAGACGTGACTACAATGAAGCGCTCCCGACAGCGATCGAGTGCTCCAGTCGCTGAACGACGACGTACGCAGAATCTGCAACGTTCGATAGGCGCCCGTTGTCAAATTCTCCACCCTACATTTCGAAGCCCGCCTCAATGTCCGCGACCTCATCTGGCATTGTTCTGGCAGGACGTTGCTCCGTTCAACCAATGGAAGAAACACCTGCAATGAACCGATGCACGTGAACGTCCGCCGGGATCGGCAGCACGCGAAGTTCTGGCTGGCGCCGGTAGACAACTGGCGTGGAATCATGGATTCAGCGCGCGAGAGTTGAATGAAATCCGCCGAATCATCATCGAACACGAGGCGGCAATCATCGGAGCCTGGAATGAGCATTGCGGTCAGCGTTGAGAATCGGATTCAGCGCGTCGACGTGAGCGACGAAACGATCACGGCGTACCTCGTGGACGGGCGCGTGATCAGCGTCCCGCTTTCATGGTCATGGCGTTTGTCTGAAGCGACACCGAAGCAGCGTGCGAACTGGCAGCTGATCGGCGACGGCCATGGCGTGCATTGGCCCGACGTCGACGAGAACATCAGTGCGGAAGGCATGCTGCACGGCATCCCCGCACACCGCCCGCGGGCGACCCGGCACGTTCGAACGAAACCGGCTAACAGGGCGTTGCAGCCGACGAGCCGCGCGAAAGCCAAGCCCAAATCGAAGCGGCGTGCAAGCGCGGCTCGCGGCTGAACGCCAAGTCGTTAGGCAGACCACATGCATCTACACAACGTCTCACTGACGAGCCGTGACACTCCGTCGGATTGTCTTCGGCGTCCCGCTCGATTCTGCTTATGAGGCCTGAACCGGTCACCGCATCCGCCAGTCCGTTCTACTCCCGAACCGATCGAGTTCGGACATCGTACCGCCATGCTATCGGCCTGCTCCTCCTGGCGGTGTCGGGCTGTTCGCCGTTGGCGACGACCAGGGAATCCAGTGGGAGCACCCATGTGTTTGCCTGGGCCTGGGACGTCGACAAGGACGCTGACGATTTTCTGGCGGTCGTGGACGTGGATCGCCGTTCGGCAACCTACGGGCAGGTCGTCCGCACGTTGCCGGCGCCGGGCGGGCGCGGCGCGCACCACGTCGAATACGAGATGTCCACGAGCCAGCTTTTCGCCAACTCGTTCGAAACGGGGCACACGTTCGTCTTCGACCTCAGCGACCCAGTGCACCCGCGTCTGTTCAGTGACTTCGGCGATGCGGGACCATATTCCCATCCACACAGTTTCGCCCGCACGCCGAGCGGTACTGTGCTCGCCACCTATCAAGGTCTCGCGGCCGATCACCGCGCAACTGGCGGGTTGGTTGAACTGGACGACCGTGGACGAATGCTCCGGGCCGCGAGCGCAGCAAATCCTCTCGATCGGGATCTGCGCCCATACAGTCTGGCCGTGGTCCCCCAACTCGACCGCGTTGTCACAACCTCGGCCGACATGCACGGAGTGACAGTCGGGCGGTCGGTTCAGGTGTGGCGCCTTTCCGACCTGACCCTGCTGCACACCGTGCTGCTGCCGCCCGGACCGCGCGGCAACGAGCACCTTCATCCCGCCGAAGTGAGAGCCCTTGGCGATGGAACATCTGTGATGGTCGCAACGTTTCGCTGCGGGCTGTACGTGCTCTCCGAGCTCGACGGAATGCCCGTCGCCACACTAGCGCGTTCCTTCCCGTGGTCGGCGGTGGCGGGCGAGGACACGGATTGCAACGTGCCCGTGCGGTCTGGTCGTTTCTGGGTTCAGCCCGTCGGCACCACCGGATCGCTCGTGGTGCTGGATGTGTCCACACCGGAGAAGCCAGTGATCGCAGACGAACTCGCTTTCGGCGTTGATGCCCGCCCACACTGGCTCGCGCTCGAACCCGGAGGAAAGCGCATCGTGATGACCGGCGGAGGAACACTGGCCGGTGGCGTTTACCTGATCGACATGGATCCAGAGACCGGAAAGCTCCAGCTCGCGCGCGATCTTCCAGCCGCCGGGTCCGGAATTCCCGGAATCCGGTATGACCGTGATGAGTGGCCCCACGGCAAGACCGGTCCGGCTTTCGCGCATGGAGCGGTGTTTGGTTCCGTGAAATGAACTCGATCATCGGGAGGTATCGAGTGGAGGCGCGTTGGATCGACAGTACGAGGCTGACGTCTGATCGGCTTTCACCGTGTGAGCGGCCGGGGACATGAGTGACAGATCAGTCCGAAGACATGGGTAACACTTGGTGGGTGTTCCCACGCCGTGTGAGGGCCGAGGAGCGCGCGTTCTTGGCGGGCTCTTGCACGGCCGTCCGCGGGCTCCGTGGTCGCTCCCGGCCGGTCCTCTCCTGACGTGCCCTTGTGATCTTCAATGCGGGGGATGCGTTCGTTCATCCGTCCGACGCCAGTAGCGAACGAAGTGACCTCAATTGCTGATCGATGTCCGCTGCTCAGCAGCCAGCTTCCACGCTCCGTCCTGCCTGACCCATACCCGTGTGTAGCGGAGTTGGCCTGGAGTGTACCCGTTGATATCGGTCCAGAGCAGAGTGCCTTGCACAACGGCGGTATCGCCGTACGATTGCACACGGTCCCAGGAGCAAATTTCAGACTTGAGCGGAATCGTCCTCGGGTCCTTGTACGGCACCGTCGGCGTCCCCGTGTGATTCACGAAGATGGCGTCGTTCGTCGTGAGCGCACGGGCCTCCGCGTCCTCGTTGTGCGACTCGTGGCGCAGGAGCAGGTTCTCGACGGCGAGAACGGTGCGGTCGGGCGGGCCGGTCGGTGACGCCCGCGGTGTCGCCACGACCGATGACGGCGCCCCCGTGTAGCTGGTGTCGGACGCGACCGCCGTCCCGTGAGATGCGACGACTTTCCACACGTCGGATTGCTTCACCCAGACGCGCAGAAACCTGACGGCCTGGCCATCACCGACTCGCTGGATACCGATCGCGATGGCGCCGTTGTCGTACGTGCGCACATCCATGTCGGTCACCGAGAATCTCGGATCGGGCTTTTCCGACAGGACGGTTTTCAGATCGGTTTTTGCGCCGGCGCGGGTGATCCCCCAATAGTCCGCTGCGTAGAAGCGATCGAGGCTCGTAGCGGCGCGCGCGGCTTCGGCGCGCTGCTGCTCGAGTTGCCGGATGTCGTTCTCCTGGGCCAGACACACGGCGCCGAGCACGACAGCGCCGACGGCCTGCGTCAGCGGACGAACGGCCATGTCTTCACCGCCCCGCCGTCGACGGCTGCCCGGCCTTGTACGCAATCCGCCAGATCTTCTTGCCGCCGTCGTCGGTCAGCAGCATCGATCCATCCGCCAGCTGCAGCAGCGCGACCGGCCGGCCCCACACTTCCTTCTTGTCGGGCGACAGCATGAATCCTGACAGGAACGATCGAGGCTCGCCCGCCGGCTTCGCGCTCTTGAAGGGGACGAACGCGACGTCGTAGGCGACGCGCTTCGATCGATTCCACGACCCGTGGCGCGCCACGAACGCGCCGCCCTGGTACTCCGCCGGGAACATCTTGCCGGTGTAGAAGGTCGCACCCAGTACCGCGACATGTGCGCCCATCAGCACGTCCGGCACGATGGCTTTCTTCACCAGATCCGGCGCCTCGCCCTTCCGCCGCGGATCCTCGTTCGATCCGATGTACGCGTACGGCCAGCCGTAGAATCCGCCCGGCTTGAACGAGGTGAAGTAGTCGGGCACGAGGTCGTCGCCGAGCGCGTCGCGCTCCTGCACCGCGCCCCACAACGTCTCGGTGCCGGGATAGAAGGCCAGGCCGATCGTGTTGCGCACACCCGACACGAACGTTTCGTGGCCGCTACCGTCGGGGTTGTAGCGATGGACGGCGGCGCGCATCGGATCCTCGCCCGCGTCAACATTCGAACCCGAGCCGACCGTCAGGAAGAATTTCTCGCCTTTGGCGTCGAAGACGATGCTCCGCGTCCAGTGACCGGTGCCGAAATTCTTCAACGACACGATCTCTTCGCCGGGAGTAGTCGCCTTCATCGCCTTGGCGTCGTACTTGTAGCGCTTGAGCGAGGTCGTCTCGGCGACGTAGAGGTAGTCCTTCCACAGCGCGAGCCCGTACGGCCGATCGAGCTTCTCGATGATCTTCGTCTTCTGCTCGATCTTCCCGTCGCGGTCCTTGTCGAGCAGCACGTAGACGCTGCCGCCATTCTGGGATCCGCGCGCGCTGTCGCTCATCAGGATTTCCTGATTCGGTCCGAGCAGCATGAAGCGCGGCGTCTCGAAGCCCTCGGCGGCGACGTCGACGGTGAAGCCCACCGGCACCGTCACCCGCGCGCCATCCGGCTGGGGAACGACCTGCGAGCGATTGTCGGCCGACGGCGTCGCAAACGGCGGCGGCAGCGGCTTCGACGTCGATTGCGCCCCGACGACGACGGCGCACGCGATGACGATGAGTCCGATCCGAGCTAACGTCCGCATGTATCCTCCAACCAGGTTCACGTCCTGCCTTCGTACTTCTGACTTCTGACTTGCTACTCTGTCTGATTGCTGATCTGCAGATCCCATCCGTCGGGATCGGTAACGTGCCAGCTTTTGAAGTTCTCGCCCACCATGTCGGGACGCGGCTTGAGGCCGCGCTTCTCGAGCTCGGCCTTCACCTTTTCCGTGTCCCACGGCTGAATGCCCCACGACACGTGGTTGATGACGCCGGTGATGGGCGGACGATTCGACGCCGCCGTCCCTTGGCTCGCAGAAGCCGCAGGCGAAGGCGGCTGCCCTTCGGCCGGCGCACGGCGGTTGCGGATGATGATGCCGCCCTTGCCGTTGATGTCCAGCGAACACTGATTCGTGCCGTTGTCGTTGCGGACCGTCCACCCCATGAGGTCGCGGTAGAAGGCCGTGCTCTTGCGGTAGTCCGATACGGAATACGAAATGTGATCCAGGAACACGGTCTTCCAGCCGGTCGGCTCGAAGGCCTGTGGGATCGGCGCCGCTGGTGGCCGCGGCTGTCCCTGGCTCGCCGAAGGCGGCTGTGCGGCCGCAACGCCCGGAACCGCGCCCGCGGCGACCAGCGCAAGGCTCTGAATGAGCTGCCGCCGCGTCATCCGGCCGTCCTCGAAATCCTTCAACAGGCCGGCAATTACGCTCTCCATCGTTGTCTCCTACGAAACGCAACCACGAAAACACGAAAGCACGAAGAAAACCAAAGTCTTCTTCGTGGCTTCGTGACTTCGTGGTTGCATTTGGACCGCGCTGGTTATCGCGTCGGACGCGATCGCATCAGCACACAACACATTTGTGGCTGTTCTTCGATCCGAGCTTCTCGAGCAGCGCGACCGTCTCCGGGATCGGCGACACGCGCTGCACGGGACCGTTGGCCATGTCGGCGATCGTCTGGCCGCTGCGGGCGACGGCCTTCACGTCGGCGCCCTTCGACACGAGATACAGAATCATCTCGTTGTCGCCGCGCGCGGCGGCGTGGTGGAGCGGCGTGTAGCCGTCGTTGTCGCGCGCGTTCACGTCGGCGCCGAGTTCTTCGACGAGGAATTTCACCGCCGGCATCCAGCCGTCCGGCGCATGCCGATGCGCGTTGCCGGCGAAGCCTTCGCCGTATTCGACGCCGGCGGCGGCGTGGATCGGCAGCGCGCCCGGACCGCCCGGCGGAATCGGCGGCGCGGTGTAGCGCTCCTGATCGGCGGCCGGCGGTCGGCGCGACGGGACCGCCGGCGCCGGGCGGCGGCGCATTCGCCGCCACCGCGGCGAATCGGCACCGGCGGCGCCATCGTCGGGATGTTCGGATCGGCGCCGTACTTCGCGAGCAGGCGCATCGCGTCGACGTCGACGCCGTACGCCGCGCGCCAGAACGCGGTCGATCCCGACGTGTCGGCGAGGCCGCAGTTGCGGTTGCCGCAGCCGCTGTAGACGAGGTACCACGGGTGCGAGCGAATGCGGGCGTCCGGATCGGCGCCGGCGTCGAGCAGCGCCTTCATGACGTCGAGGTAGGTGGCCTTCTGCTGCTCCATCTCCTGCGGCTGCGGAAAGCGCGTGCGCGGCTGCCACTGCGTGTTGACGGCCGCCCACAGCGGCGTCGACGCCGTTGCCGTCGGCGGCGAGGTTCGGGTTCGCGCCGCGCTCGATCGAGGAACATCGCCATGTCGAACTGGCCGTTGATCACCGCCATCAGCAGCGGCGTCGTGCCGTCGCCGGCGCCCGCCTGATCGATTGGCGCGCCGCCGTCGAGCGAGCGCGCGCGCCGCGTCGAGGTTGCCCTGCCGCGCGGCGTGCAGCAGCGCCGTCAGGCCGCCCTTGCGTCGCGACCGGCGGGTTGATCTCTTCGGGATCGAAGTTGTTGGCCGCGGTCGCCTGCTGCGGCGCGTTCGGGTCCGCCGGTCCTGCTGGCGCGCCAGGCGCAGCACCGCGCCCGCAGCGGCCGCGGGCGGCGGCGGAATCTTGCCGGACGCCAGGAGCTCGCGCGCCGCCTGCATCGCCGCCTGAATCTGGCTCGCCGTCGGCTGCTGGCCCGCCGGCACCGAGGCCTCGAGCACCTTGCGCTGGCGCTCGGTGGCCGCGCGATCGAGCTGCGCCCTGCTTGGCGATGTCGATGGTCTTGGTCGTGATCTTCGGATCGGCGCCGCGCGCGAGCAGCACCTTGATCGCGTCGGCGCGGTTCTGCGCCGCCGCGAACATCAGCGGCGTCTGGCCCCACTCGGATTCCTTCGCGTTGGCGTCGGCGCCGCGCGTCGAGCAGCAGCTTGACGACGTCCGCGTTGCCGGCGGCGGCGGCCAGGTGCAGCGGCGGTGACGCCGGTGGTCGTCGCGCGGCGCTGCGGCGTCCGCGCCCGCCTTGAGCAGCGCCTCGACGACGGCCGCGCTGCCCGCCTGGCTCGCGAGGTGCAGCGGCGTGTACTGGCCGATGCGCGTCACGGCCGACGACGTTGGCGCCGGCATAGACGAGCATCTCGGCCATCTCGGCGTCGCCGCGCTCGGCGGCCCAGTGCAGCGCGCGTCATGCCGTCGCCCTGCGCCGCGCTGACGTCCGCGCCCTGCTTCAGCAGCGCGCGCAACGCGTCGCGATCGCCGCGCATCGCCGCGTCGGCGACGGGCGAGGTCGACGGCGCCGCGCCGACGAGCGCCGACAGGCACAGCGCGAACGCACGCAGCTCACGCCGCACATCGATAGTTCGCTCATAGCGTCTCACTCGACGTCAATCGGTTCGCCACGAAACCACGAAGCGCGAAGACGACCGTTCAGGTTCGTGTTTCGCGTCTTCGTGGCTGATCCGCGCTACGCGACGCTCGTCGTCGTCGACGACGGCGCCGACAACGAGAACTCGCCCGTGCTGTCGCCGAAGCTCTTCATGTCGTCGAGCCCGAGCTGGTGCAGCAGCGTCAGCATGACGTTCGCCATCGGCGTGCCGTCGGCGGCCTTCAGGTGCACGTCGCCCTTCAGCATGCCGTTGGCGTGGCCGAGCAGCACCAGCGGGCAGCGGCGATGGTTGTGGATGTTCGGATCCGCCATCGGCGATCCCCAGATGATCAGCGTCTTGTCGAGCAGGCTGGCGTCGCCGTCCATCGTGTTCTTCATCTTGTCGAGGAAGTACGCCAGCTGGCCGACGCGGAACTTGCAGATCTTGTTGAACTCCATGATCCGCTCTTCGCGGTTGCCGTGGTGCGACGCGGGGTGGAACGGCTGGTTCGACTCGCACTCCGGGAAGACGCGGTTCTGCGCGTCGCGGCCGGTCTTGAACGAGATGATGCGGGTCATGTCGGTCTGCAGCGCGAGCACCTGGATGTCGAACATCAGCTTCATGTGCTCGGTGAACGAATCGGGCACGCCGGCCGGCGCGTCGGGCAGCTCGCGCGTCTCGCCGCTGCGGTTGTGCGCTTCGACCGCCTGGATGCGGCGCTCGAGCTCGCGGACGTTGTCGAGATACCGATCGAGCCGCGCGCGATCGCCGGTGCCGAGCTGGCGGCGCACGCGTTCGACCTCGCCGCCGATGAAGTCGAGGATGCTGCGGCGCGTCTCGCGGCGCGCGGCGCGATCTTCGGCGGTCGCGCCCGCTCCGAACAGCATGTCGAAGGCGACGCGCGGGTCGCGGATCATCGGCAGCGGCTCGTTCGGCGACGCCCAGCTGATCGTGTCGGTGTAGGCGCACGAGTAGTTGTAGGTGCAGCCGCCGGCCTGGTCGAGGTTCTCGATGCAGAACTGCATCGACGGCATCGGCGTCGTCTGGCCGGAGCGCTTCGCGTAGAGCTGATCGAGCGACGTGCCGGCCCAGAGGTCCGAGCCGTTGGTCTGCTTCGGATGCGACTGCGTCAGGAACACCGCGCTCGACCGGAAGTGGTCGCCGCCGATTTCCGGCAGCAGCGAACGCCTCGGCGTTCCGCACGTCGGTGTTGCTGACGATGGTCATGTAGTCGCGGAAGGCCTCGAGCGCCTTCAGCGGGTTGTCGGCGACGAGCGTGAAATCGCGGCCCGTCGTCTCCGGCGCGAACAGGAACTTGCTCGCGCCCCAGTTGTTGCAGCCGGCCAGGCCGTGCACCTCCTCGATGCAGACCAGCCGGGTCGGATCGGGCGCCGCGGCGCGCGACGCGGCGTGCCGGCCGGCACCATCGCATCCAGGAACGGCAAGGCCACCGTCGCGCCCACGCCGCGGAGGAACGTCCGGCGGGGCATCTGCTTTCCAGTGATGAAGTCCACGTCGTCGTCTCCTTGTCGCTGATCGTCGTCTTCTTCGCTGTTCGTTCGTCGCTCGTCGTTCGACGCCGCGAATCCGATCCCGACTCTCGAATCCCTAGTCCCGAATCCCTGATCCCGGCTCCGTACTCACCGGTTCCGCCCGCTTCATCTGAAACGCGTCGCTCTTGATCACGCCGAGGATGAACGACGACATCTGGTAGTCGTTGGCTTCCGCCGCCTTGGCAATCGCGCGGATCGTCGGCTGGTCGAAGTACTCGACGCGGCGGCCGAGCGCGTAGGCCAGCAGGTTCTCGGTGAACGTGCGCACCAGCGGCACCGGCCGCTTCAGCAGACGCGTCGCGCAGCTCCGCCGGCGTCGTCACCGGCGTGCCGTCGTAGTACTCGCCCTTGGTGTCGAGCGGCATGCCGTTCTCGCGCGTCGCGCCACTTGCCGGTCACGTCGAAGTTGTCCAGCGCGAGCCCGATCGGATCCATGAAGCGGTGGCACGAGTTGCACGTCGGGTTCGCGCGGTGCATTTCCATCCGCTCGCGCGTCGTCAGCATCCGGCCGTCCTTGGCGGTCGCGGTCTCCTCGAGCAGCGGGATGTCGGGCGGCGGCGGCGGCGGCGGCGTGCCCATCAGCACTTCCATCACCCACTTGCCGCGCAGCACCGGCGACGTGCGGTTGGCGAGCGACGTCTGCACCAGCACGCTGCCCTGTCCGAGCAGGCCGCGGCGCGTGTCGTCCGGATACTGCACGCGGCGGAACTCGCTCGCCGGAGACGCCGGGGAAGCCGTAGTGCCGCGCGAGCCGCTCGTTCACGAAGGTGTAGTCGGCGCGGAACAGATCGAGCAGGCTGCGGTCCTCGCGCACCAGGCTGTTGAAGAACAGCTCCGTCTCGCGGCGCATCGCGCCGGCGAGGTTGTCGTCGAAGTTCGGGTAGATGTTCGGATCCGGATGGACCTTGTCGACGTCCTGGAGCCGCAGCCACTGCGCGGCGAACCGCGTGCCGAGCGCATCGGCGCGCGGATCGGCGAGCAGGCGGCGCGCCTGCTTCTCGAGCACGCCCGGCGCCGACAGCTGGCCCTGGTTCGCCAGCGTCAGCAGTTCCTGATCCGGAACGGTGCCCCACAGGAAGAACGACAGGCGCGACGCGAGATCGACGTCCGCGACGCGGAACGTGCCGCCCGGCGTGGCGGCGTCCGGTTCCTTCTCGAGGCGGAAGATGAAGTACGGGCTCGCGAGCATCGCTTCGAGCGCCGCGCGCACGCCGCTCTCGAACCCACCCGCCTTCGCGCTTCGCGCTTCGGCGCGGCTCGGCCCTGATGCGCCGGCGCCCTTGTCGTAGAACGGCATCAGCCGATCGAGCTCGCCCGCCGCCAGCGGCCGCCGATACGCCTCGCTCGCCAATCTTGCGTCAGGATCTGCCGCGCGCACGGGCGCTCTTCGCCGGAGCTCGTCGGCCGGCAGGTGAAGATCCTGCGGCGGCTGGCGGTTTCGGAGATGCCGGTCGCCTTGTACGGTCCCTTGACGATGAGATCGCGCAGATGCGGCAGCGTCGTGATGCCCGGGCCGCCGGAGCCGCCGCCGGCGAACGACCAGTCGTGCGGCCGAATCAGATCCTCGTACGGGCCGTCGACCTTCCGGACGAACGCGGCCGCCACCTTGTGCTGGCCGGCGCGGACGACGATCGGTTCGGTGCGCACGCCGCGGCCGCCGCGGCCGTCGGCGCCGCCCGCCGGTCCGGTCTCGTACGCGAGCAGCGCGACGCGCTCGCCGTCGATGGAGATGTCGATGTCCTCGAACTTGCGCGAACGACCCCGACACGAGCTGCACCTCGAACACGTACTCGGCGTCGGCCGGGAACACGTGATCGACGACGATGCCGCCGCGCGTGCCGAACGGCGCGCCGTCGACGTGATCCCACGGGTGCTGCGAGACGTAGCCGGCGTTGGTGTAGGTCGGATCGACCGACGGCGCGTTCCGATCGCCGACCGCCATCCGGCTGATCGCCGACGGCGGCGTTCAGGTACGACTCGAGCAGCGTCGGCGACAGCGCCTGCGCGTCGGCGATGTTGTCGAAGTTCGCGCTCTTCGTGTCGAGCGGCAGCCAGTTGCCGGCGTCGACGTCGAGCGCGAGCAGATCGCGGATCGCGCGCGCGTACTCGGCGCGATTGAGCCGCTGGAACGTGCGCGCGCCGGGATTCGGCTTCGCGGCGGCCGCCGCATCGATCGTCGTTTCGAGCGCGGTCGACCAGCGCGCTCAGCGTCGCGGCGTCCGGACGCGCGCGCCAGCGGCGGCGGCATCAAGCCCGCCTGCAGCTTGACGATCATCTTCTCCGCCACTTCGGCGTTCTGCGCCGCGTGCGCGACGTCGAACGACACGAGCGAGAGCGCGTTCAGCTTGCGCGCGTCGCTGTGGCACGAGACGCAGTAACGTTTGATGACGGCGTTGTGATCGGGTTGGGCGACAGCGTGGGAGGCCGCGGGCTTCGGCGGCGTGGTCGTGCGCGGCGTTTGCGTCGTGCGCGGCGTGGCCGGCTTGGCGACCGTCCTGCCCTGAGCCTGTCGAAGGGGCCTGCCCTGAGACTGTCGCCCCTCGACGTTGCTCGGGGCGACCCTGAGGCTCTCGAAGGGTCGAAGGGGAGCTTTTTGCGCGAGCCCGTGTTTCTCTGCAGCACACACACATACAATCGCGGCGCAGAGAAACACCAACCGGGCGCTCGTCATCCAGTCGCTCCCGAGCAAATTCTACACCTGAATTTTGGCCTAACCGCCACGATTTACAATCAGTTACAAGGGTTGGATTTCCTCGGAAAATAGGGCGCCCGACCGTCCAGCCCGGGTCGCAAACAGGGGCACGATGTCACGTTCGCAAAGGGAGATCCAGGTTCGCGCGCTGATGCGGGCCGGTGCCGTCGCCGAGGCTGCCGGCAACCTGCGCGAGGCCGCCCGGGCCTATCGCACAGCTGCGGCCGCCGCGAGGCCAGGGTCAACCGCAAGAGGCGCATCACGGGCGCACGCACGCGCGCTTCATGGGCTCGGGCACGTGCTTCAGCGGC
Organism: uncultured Acidobacteriota bacterium; assembly: GCA_963770995.1. GTDB lineage: Bacteria > Acidobacteriota > Vicinamibacteria > Vicinamibacterales > CAVVIG01 > CAVSWN01. Next base: position 496,738 of record CAVYRS010000003.1, read on the forward strand.
AGGGCCGCTATGGCGCCGCGGCGTCCGTGCTGGCCCGGGCGATCCGCACGGCGGAGCGCGCATTCGGGCGCCACTCGCTTGCGCTCGCTCGAACGCTCAATGAGCTCGGGATCTGCTTCAAGTACCTCGGGCGATTTCTCGAGGCCGGATCTCTCTATCAGCGGGCGCTCAACATTCTGGAATCACGATTGGGCGCGCGCCACGCGGAGACGGCGTCCATCTACCACAATCTGGGCGGTCTCGAGCATTCGGCAGGCAACTGGGCACGCGGGGAGCCGTTCGCCCGCATGTCGGTGCGAATTCGCAAGCGCGCCCTCGGCTCGCGCCATCCCATCGTCGCGCACGACATGACCGCGCTCGCGGCGCTGCTGGATCGGCAGAAGAAGTACGACGAGGCGGAGCGCCTCTACAAAGCGTCAATCGCCATCTTCGAACGGGAGCACGGGCCGGAGCATCCCGAGGTCTCGGTCGCTCTCAACAACCTGGCGGCCGTTCATCATGCGCGTGGTCGGCCGAAGCAGGCCGAGCTGCTGTACCGCCGCGCGCTCGACATCGACACGACGCACCTCGGCGCGGATCACCCGCGCGTGGGCTTCTGCGCGAACAACCTCGCCACCCTGCTGAAGTCGCGTGGACGATTGTCGGAAGCCGCCCATTTCTTCCGGGAAGCGCTCCGCGTCTTCACGCGCGCGCTTGGCGCGCAGCATCCGAACGTCGGCGTCTGCCTGGAGAACTACGCGGAGGTCCTTCGCGCGCTGGGACGCCGCCGCGAAGCGGACGCCTGCGAGCGGCGCGCGGCGCGGATTCTCGCGCGCGTCGAGGCGGTGAACGACGACGGCGTCGCAATGACCGGGACGATCAACCCGATGTACGCGCGGTTCCGCCTCATCGCCAAGAAGTCGCGCATCCATCGTCTCGGCGTCTACACGGAAGAGCCCATTCCGCCGCAGCGCCTCGTGATCGAGTACACAGGCGAGCCCATCTCCCGGCGCGAGGGGAAGCGGCGCTGGGATCCCAAGCGGAGCTACCTTTTCTACATCGATCCGTACTGGCAAATTGACGGCGCGATCGGCGGGAGCGGCGCCGAGATCATCAACCACTCGTGCGATCCCAATCTGCGCGCGCGGCTCGCGCACAGACGCATCTGGTACTTCAGCCGTCGAGCGATTGCGCGCGGAGAGGAGTTGACGGTGGATTACCGGTATGACTCTGACTTGAAGCCGATGCCTTGTCGCTGCGGCGCGCCGACGTGCCGGGGGACGATGAACCTCGCGCCTGGATCGTGAGCGCGAGGAAGTTAGAAGTCTGAAGTCTGAAGTCTGAAGTCCGAAGTCCGAAGACTGCCGACTCAGCCTTCAGACTTCAGATTTGAGACTTGAGCCCTTGGCCGGCTAGTCGACTTTCCTTCCACCCTTGATGCTGGGAACAACGTTCCGGTGTTGGCGAGCTCGAACTTGCCTTTCACGCGATGCTGCGCGCCGGTGAACGCGCCGCGCTCGTGCCCGAACAGCTGGCTGTCGAGCAGCGTCTCGCTGAGCGCCGCCGCGTTGAAGGCGACGAACGGCCGCGATTCTCTCGCGGAGGAATTGTGAACGGTTCGCGCCAGGATCGTCTTGCCGGTGCCCGATTCGCCGAGGATCAGAATCGGCAGGTCTGTTTTGGCCGCTATGCGCGCGCGCGTGAGGCACGCCTGCATCCCGGCATCGTCGGAGCAGAAATCGTCCAGCGTGGCATCGGTGTCGTCGTAGGCGTGGACGGGCGCGGCCAATCGATTCTGCGGCGCATCTTCTCATTGACGGTCGCGCCGGGCGAAACGCCGGTGTCGTGGCCCGGAATGGTCGAGGTTGGCTGCTGTGCTTGACGGAAACCCGATTTCGCCGTTGAGTAGCCGCGCGGAGGTGCAGCATGAGCATCCATCGACCGGCCGGAGCCCTCATCCTGTCGCTCGCGATCGCGTTCGCCGCGTGCGACGACGACTACTACAGACGGGTGCGCGTGCGAGCCTCGCTGAACGAGCCATCGGCGTTTGGCCCGCCCGCGCCGTTCGCGGGCGCGAGCGTCTTCCCGTCCACGATCGGATTCACTGCGGTTCCCGTATTCCGGTGCCCGTCGATCTCGCCGTTCTCTTCGACCTTCTCGCTGTTCATCGATCAGCGTGGCGGTTCCGATGTCTTCCTGGATGACATCGTCTTCGTCTTCGTCGATGTCTCGGATCATCGGTCGCCGCTGCAGCTGACGCGCGGCGATCTCACAACGATGTTCGGGTCGACGCTGGTTTCCGCCGGCGCGACGCGCACCTTCCGCTTCAGTCCTCAGTTCGGGTGCGGGTTCATCTCGGTGCCCAGCCTGCTGGTGATCGACCTGTCGGTCCTGAATCGGAGCGGCGTGAGCCACCGAAACAGGCTGACCGCCTTTGTCCGGTGAGTTGAGAACTACTGCGCGGGACCGGAGGCCATCGATTCGCGAATCTGGCGGAGCGGCTCCACGGCGTAGCTGGCGAGCGACCGCCGGCCGATGATGACTGCGGCGCGGCCCGTCATCCCGGGCAGCACGGGGCGGCGCAGACGCAGGCCAGCCCCTCGGCCAACCGGCGCTCGAAGGCCGACCACTGACCACGCCGCATGGCCGACAGCCCGACGTCAAACCAGGAGAAGTCGACGCCGCCGACGGAAAACGCGTGACGATCCCAGAACGCACTCGACCGCGGCGTCATGACACGCCGCTCCACTCGACATAGCCCTCCTCGATGGCGTCGTCGGGCCGGGCCCCGAAGCGGTCGAGCAGCTCCGTGACGACCGCCGCCTTGTCCTGCGCATCGCGGCGCGACCAGGTGCGCGACTTCACCTCGACGAAGTAGCCGTCGGCGGCGGATTCAGCAGGCGATCGACGTGCACGTAGAACTGGACGCCGCGGTAGGCGACGAGCCAGCGGCGGCGATCCTTCTCGACCTCGCGCTCGCGCGCCGGCTTGAAGTACTCGCGGTAGAAGCGCGGCGAGTGCGTCGCGGGCGCGAAGAAGCGCGAGCGGAACAGCAGCACCGATCCGAACGCGGCCTCGCGCGACGGACCGGTCAGCGTCAGCCGCGCGCGGGCGCTGCACGACCTGCTCCTGCTCGTCGAGGAACTCGTCTTCCCGATAGCGCAGCCGACCCTGCCCCGGATCGTCGAAGAAGAAGTAGGTGTCGTACTGGTGGTAGTGCACCGCGCGCATGCACCGTGATGTCGTCGCTCGCGAGCGCCTGCGACACCGCGTCGGGCGAGGCCAGGCGCGCCTTCACCTGGATCTCGAAGCTCTCCTGCTCGGCGGCGCCGCCGATCGCGACCAGCTTCTGCAGCACGCTCTGCTCGCGCCGGATCAGGAACGCGTCGATGCGCCGCGCCACGTCCCGGGCGGCCGGCCGCGAGCGCCGTCTTCGTCCAGCGTCAGCAGCCGGCGGTCGCGCATCAGCCAGCGGCCGTCGCACATCGACGTCGACGACGTCGGTCGACCTTGCCGGCGTAGACGAGCTGCGAATAGACCGCGTTCGGATCGCGTGCGAAGCGCGGCGCGTTGTGGACCTGATCGAGATCGACCACGATCAGGTCGGCGCGCTTGCCGACTTCGAGCGATCCGGTGAGGTCACCGAAGGTGCATGGCGCGGGCGCCGATGCGGGTCGCCATCGCCAGCGCCGTGCGCGCCGGCAGCGCCGTCGGATCGCCGCTCGACGCCCTTGGCGAGGAGCGCCGCCAGCCGCATCTCCTCGAACATGTCGAGGTCGTTGTTCGACGCCGTGCCGTCGGTGCCGATGCCCACCATCGACGCCGCAGCTCGAGCATCTTCGCGACCGGCGCGATGCCCGATCCGAGCTTCAGGTTGCTCGTCGGGTTGTGGGCGACGCCGGCGCCGGCGCTTCTTCGAGCGTCGCGCATCTCTCCCTCGTCCACGTGCACGCAGTGCGCCGCGAGCACGCGCGCGTCGAACAGCCGCTGCTTCGATCACCCACGGCACCACCGGCATGCCGTGCTCGCGCCGCGACTGTTCCACCTCGAACGCCGTCTCCGCGAGATGCGTGTGCAGCGGGACGTCGAACTCGACGGCCAGCTCCGCGCAGGCGCGAAGAATCTCGACCGTGCAGGTGTACGGGCGCATGCGGCGCGGGCGCGGGGACGACCAGCGGGTGCCCCTTCCAGCGCGCGATGAAGTCGCGCGCGCGGGCGAGCGAGTCCTCGAAGCTCGCCGCATCCGGCGACGGAAACTTGAGCACCGTCTGGGCGCAGAGCGCGCGCACGCCGGCGGCGGCCGCGGCTTCGGCCACGGACTCCTCGAAGTAGTACATGTCGGCGAAGCACGTGGTGCCCGAGCGAATCATCTCGGCGCACGCGAGCCTGGTGCCGAGCGCCACGAACTCCGGCGTCACGAACTCGCGCTCGACCGGCATCATGTAGCCCATCAGCCAGACGTCGAGCCGCAGGTCGTCGGCCAGACCGCGCAGGAGCGTCATCGGCGCGTGCGTGTGGGCGTTGACGAGACCGGGCATCACGACGCGGCCGCGGCAGTCGACGGTCTCGGCGGCCCTGATAGTCGCGACTCGATCGCGCCCACCTCGACAATCGCGCCCCGCCGCGATCGCCACGGCGCCCGGATTCCACACCGTGAAGTGCTCGTCCATGGTCACGACGTGGGCGTTGGTCAGCAGGAGATCGCAGGACTGGGACACGGTAGCCATCTCAAATGCAACCACGAAGTCACGAAACCACGAAGAAGAAAACCACTAGTGTCTTCGTGTTTTCGTGGTTGCATCTGTTCTAGACGCTAACTGCCTTACCGATCGGCGCCGCGCCCCAAATCCTTTGCGAGTACTCGCGGATCGCCCGGTCCGAGGAGAAGCGGCCCACGCGGGCGACGGTGAGAATCGACTTCCGCGTCCAGGTGTCGCGATCCGCGAACGCCTCGTCGACTTCGTTCTGGCAGTCCACGTACGAGTCGTAGTCGGCGAACAGCAGGTATTCGTCCCGGCCCAGCAGCTCATCGAGCGTCGGCCGAAACAGATTGGCGTCGCCGCGCGACAGCCGGCCCGAGCCGATGAAGTCGAGCACCCGGCGCAGGCGCTCGTTCGACTCGACAATCGCCCGCGGCGAATACCCGCCGGCCTTCGTCGCTCGAACCTGGTCCGTCGTCAACCCGAAGAGAAAGAAATTCTCCGGGCCCACGGCGTCGCGGATCTCGACGTTGGCGCCGTCGAGCGTGCCGATGGTCAGCGCGCCGTTCATCGCGAACTTCATGTTCCCCGTGCCGGACGCCTCCGTGCTCGCCATCGAAATCTGCTCGGACAGGTCCGCGCCGGGGTAGATGCGCGAGGCGTTCTTCACGTTGAAGTCGGGGAGAAACACGACCTTGAGCCGGTCACGGAGCCGGCTGTCGTTGTTGACGACCTCTCCAATCGACGTGATCAGCTTGATGATCAGCTTGGCGGCCGCGTACCCGGGCGCGGCCTTGCCCGACACGATCACCGTCCTGGGTTCGCCGGCATCGGGCGCGTCGAGGAGATCCAGATACCGCGTGACCATGTGCAGCGCGTTGAGGTGCTGCCGCTTGTACTCGTGAAGCCGTTTGACCTGTACGTCGAAGAGCGAGTCGGGATCGACCTGCAGCCCGACGCGCCGATGAATCTCGTTGGCGAGCGTGACTTTGTTCGCCCGCCGCATCCGGCGCCACGACTCGCGGAACGCGGCATCGTCGGCGAACCGCTCCAGGCGCGGCAGCTGCCCTTCCGCGTCGCGGATCCACTCGTCGCCGATTGCATCGGTAATCAGCCGCGTGAGATCCGGATTGCATTCGACCATCCAGCGCCGCGGCGTGACGCCGTTTGTCACGTTGTGAAAGCGCTCGGGGAACAGGTCGTAGAAATCCTTCAGGACGCCGTGCTTGAGCAGCTCCGTGTGCAGCGCGGCGACGCCGTTGACGGCATGGCTGCCGACCGTTGCCAGGTGCGCCATCCGCACCCACTTCTCGCCGTGCTCGTTGATCAGCGACACCCGCGCGAGGCGGGCCTCGTCGTTGGGGTACCGCTCACGGACCTCGTCGAGGAAGCGGCGATTGATCTCGAAGATGATCTCGAGGTGCCGCGGCAGGAGACCGCCGAAGAGCGGCAGCGACCATTGCTCGAGCGCTTCGGACAGGAGCGTGTGGTTCGTGTAGGAGAACGTCTGCGTCGTGACGGCCCAGGCCGCGTCCCACTCCATCAAGTGCTCGTCCACGAGCAGCCGCATCAGCTCGGCCACCGCAATCGCCGGATGCGTGTCGTTCAGTTGCGCGGCGAAATGCTCGTGGAATTTGTCGAGCGGATTGTCCACCCGCAGGTGCAGGCGCAGCATGTCCTGCAGTGAACACGAGACGAAGAAATACTGCTGCTCGAGGCGGAGCTGCTTGCCCCGCAGCAGCTGATCGTTGGGATACAGCACCTTGGTCAGGTTCTCCGACGCCACCTGCCGCTCGACGGCGCCGTGATAGTCGCCCTCGTTGAACGCGGAAAAATCGAACGACTCCGGCGCTTCGGACTTCCACAGCCGGAGCAAGGTGGTGGTCGGCGTGTGATAGCCGATGCCGGCCATGTCGCACGGCGTGCCGTTGACGATGCGATCGGGAAGCCAGCGGACGCGATAGCGGCCGGCCGCATCGGTATAGGACTCGGTTCGCCCCCGAACTTCACCTGATACGACACTTCCGGAACGGCGATCTCCCAGGGGTTCCCGCGGCGGAGCCACTTGTCGGCGACCTCCACCTGCCAGCCGTCCCGGATTTCCTGATCGAAGATGCCGAACTCGTAGCGAAGCCCGTAGCCGATCGCCGGCATGTCGAGCGTCGCGAGCGAGTCCAGGAAGCACGCGGCGAGGCGTCCCAATCCACCGTTGCCCAGGCCCGGTTCCTCTTCCTGATCGACGAGCTGATCGAAGTCGTGGCCGAGGAATTCAATCGCCTGCTTGAACTCGTCGACCAGGTTCAGATTGATCAGGTGCTGCCGCAGCTGCGGCCCGAGGAGGAACTCGGCGGAGAAATAGCACACCTGCTTGGTGTTGGTGACGGTCAGCACGCGCGCCACGTCGACGAAGTGTTCGGTCAGCCGATCGCGCACGGTGAACGCGAGCGCGGTGTACCACTCGTTGGGCGTCGCGAACTCCGCGACGCGGCCGACGCGGTAGAAGAGGTTGTCCACGATCGCCCGCGCCAGGCTCTCGGGATCGCTGCCGATGGGGACCCGATCCACAGTCATAGCCGCCGGATCTTAATCCCAGCGGACGCCAGGCGAGGCGCTATAATCCGTCACGTTTTCGGCGCTATCCGGCGGTCTTTTCAAGGAGCAGTCCATGAGGCGCGCCCTATTTCGTCTCACATTCCCCGTATTGGTTCTCACGGCGGCGTTCGCGACGCTCAGCTTGCGGCTCACGGGTCAATCCACCGGCATGCCCAGCACCAAAAACGGCGAGTGGCCAATGTACACCGCCGATTTGCGGGGCAGCAAATACTCGCCGCTTGAACAGATCGACGCGAGCAACTTCAACAAGCTCGAGGTGGCGTGGCGTTTCAAGACCGACAACCTCGGGCCGCGCCCCGAGAACAAGCTCGAGGGCACGCCGATCATGGTCGGCGGCATGATCTACGCGACCGCCGGCACGCGCCGGTCGGTCGTCGCGCTCGACGCGCAAACCGGCGAGCTGAAATGGGTCTACGGCATGGACGAAGGACGCGCGCGCGGCCGCCGCGCCTCGTCAGCTGTCGGGCCGCGGCCTCTCCTACTGGACCGACGGCAAAGGCGACGATCGGATCGTGTTCGTCACCATCGGCTACCGGCTGGTCGCAGCTGAACGCGAAGACCGGCCAGCCGGTCGCGTCCTTCGGCAAGAGCGGCATCGTCGATCTGAAAGAAGGCGTCGTCATCGGCAAGGACAAGCAGATCGATCTCGAGCGCGGCGAGATCGGCCTGCACTCGACGCCGACCATCGTCGGCGACACGCATCATCGTCGGATCGTCGATGGCCGAAGGGCTCGGCTATCGCTACAGCACGAACGCGAAGGGCCTCGTGCGCGCGTTCGACGCACGGACCGGCAAGCAGCTCTGGCGCTTCAACACGATTCCGTATCCCGGCGAGCCCGGCAACGAGACCTGGGAAAACGGTTCGTGGGAGTGGACCGGCAACACCGGCGTGTGGACGCAGATCACCGTCGGATCCCGAAGCCGGTCTCGTCTACCTGCCCGTGGAGTCGCCGACCATCGACGAGTACGGCGGCAACCGGCCGGGCAACAACCTGTATCGCGGAAAGCCTCGTGGCCGTCGATCTGAAGACCGGCAAGAAGAAGTGGCACTTCCAGCTCGTGCACCATCCGATCTGGGATCACGACATCTCGTCGGCGCCGCTGCTGATCGACGCGACGATCGACGGACGCCCGCGCAAGCTGGTTGCGCAGCCGACCAAGCAGAGCTTCCTCTACGTGTTCGATCGGATCACGGGCCAGCCGATCTGGCCGATGCCGGAAACGACGGTTCCGCAGTCGCGACATGCCCGGCGAGAAAACGTCGCCGACGCAGCCGATCCCGACCAAGCCGCCGCCGTACGCGCGCACGCACGTCACGACGGACGACGTGATCGATTTCACGCCGGCGCTGCGGCAGACAGGCGCTCGAGAACCTGAAGCGCTACCGCTGGGAGCCGACGCCGTTCATTCCGCCCGTTCTGCCCGAGCGGGCAATTGCCTGCGGATCGATCAACGTCGGCAACACGGTCGGCGGCATCAACTGGCCGGGCGCGTCGTTCGATCCGGAGACGGCGATCTTCTATGGCCAGGCGAACAACTCGTCGGTGACGACGCGGTCGCTGTCGCAAGCCTACTTCGATCAGATCAAACCCGAAACGCAGGCGAAGAACCGGATGCCGATCTGGGAGGCGGAGTCGGTCGGATGGCGTCCACGGTGAAGGCGGCGGACGCGGGCGCGGGCGCGGCTTGCGGCCGGCCGGCCCGCCGAAGCAGCCCGAGGTGGCAGGGCTGCGCAGGCGGGAGCGCCTGAAGGTGGACGAGGCGCGCAGGCGGGCGCACCGCCGGCCGCCGGAGCCGCTGCGGCACCGGCCACGCCGCCCGCTGCCTGGCGGTGGGTTCGGCGGCCGCGGCGGCTTGACGCAGGGCCTCGAAGGCCTGCCGTTCGTGAAACCGCCGTACGGCGTGCTGACGGCGATCGACTCAACACCGGCACGATCAAGTTCAAGGTGCCGCACGGCGATACGCCGGACGCGGTGCGCAACGCGCTCGAACGACTGGGGATCAACGTATCCGGAGAAGACCGGACAGGGCGGCAGCGTCGGCCTGATGGTGACGAAGACGCTGGTCGTGGTCGGCGATCCGCAGCTGACGGCGCCGCCGGGACGCCAGCGCGGCGCCATGCTGCGCGCGTACGACAAGCAGACCGGCAAGGAAGTCGGCGCGGTCTGGATGCCCGCCGCAGCAGAGCGGATCGCCGATGACCTACATGATCAACGGCAAGCAATACATCATCGTGGCGGTGAGCGGCGGCAACTACACTGGCGAGTACATCGCCTTCGCGCTGCCCGATTCGGCTGTCCGGTCAACCAGCCAGCCGGCCGAGCGTTAGCAGGCTGCTGAAAAACGCAGCCTGAAGTCAGAAGTCAGAAGTCAGAACACTTCAGCGAACACGAAAGCAGGGGCCACAGGGCCCCTTTCGTGTTTTTCCTGCCTTCTCCTCCGCTCCCTCGCCCGCTGCGGCCGGCATGAGCCGTGTCGCCGTCCCCTTCCGCGTCAACAGATAGAAGGCAGCCACACCCTGGCACGGATCGCCAGGCCGGACATGCCGAAAGGAGCCTCATCATGACCGCTAGCCGCATCGCCACAATCGTCGTCGGGTTCGTTCTCAGCGCCACGCCAGGTGCCTTCGCCCAGGAACGGGAAATCGAGCGTGACAATAGCTTCCGTTCCGAGCGCAGGATCGACCCGCTCGACGTCGTGGCACAGACCGAGCGCATCGCCGCCACCGTATCGCCGTCCATCGACAGTCGCTCCTCGTTGTCGGGAGCGGACTACGAGCGTTACCTCCAGGTGTACCAGCAGTATCTGGTCGAGTACACCCGGTTCAACCAGACCGCCCAGCGCCGTCCGATCGAGAAGAAAACGAAGGGCGACAAACCGAGCGTGGCGGGAGTATTGCGAAACATCAGCGGCACCCTCGCGGTCGCCGACCAGGGGCTCGACGTCTACGGACACGCCCTGGAACTGCAGGCGTACAAGAACTCGCTCGTACAACAGCGCTAAGGCTCACGACACAGAAAGCTCCGCCAGGCCTCGTAGGCATCCCTCACTCAGCCTTCCACCCAGGCCCGGTCCCGTGACCGGGCCTGTCCTTTTTCCGCCTACACGACAGGCCTGACGGATGCGCGCCATGTGAGCCGTTTGGACGACGCGCGCCGCATGGCTGTCAGGAGGACTTCGATGGATTCTTGCCGGCGCCGACTTCGGCGTCGGTCTCGCGGACCTCATGGATGATCCCGTGCTCTCGCGGGAGAGCGGGGCGCTCAAGTACGGATCGAAGTATGTGAAGAATACGAGGGAAGCCTATATATCGGTCTCCGCGAAATGGCCGAGATGTCGCGGGTGCGCGAAGAAATCGGGCAGCGTTCGCGATCCACGCAGTCGCTCTTCCACGGGCACATCGCGCGCAAGCTCGCCGAGATCGAACAACTGCGGCGGCAGGAGTATGCGATGCAGATCGATCTCGCCCGTGCGGTGGCGCGGAACCAGGCGTGCGAGCGGCGTGGGTCGATGGCGGAGGTCGCGGAAGACAGGCGGAAGTACGCGGATCAGCGCCAAGGGTCACGCGGCGTTCAGCAGAACGAAAACAGGGCCAGCCTCAGATGGGTCAGCCGATTGACTGAACGTGGTTTCGTCCGCTTGACGAGAACCGCCGTGCGTTGTTGAGCTAGCCCAGATCCTAACATTCGTCTGCAAAAGTCGCCGGCTTGGACCCGGTGAACGATCCTCCTAAATTCCACTTGGCTCGGTATAATTCCAACCTGCGGGATTCTCGAGAGTTATGGCCCCCGAACAGCCTCGCACGATAGGCCGCTACGAAGTCGTCGACCGGGTCGGTCGCGGCGGCATGGGTGTGGTCTTCCGCGCGCGCGATCCGCGCATCGGCCGGCACGTCGCGATCAAGCTTCTGAGCGTGCCCGACGAATCCCTGCGCGATCGATTCGTGCAGGAGGCGCAGTCGGTCGGCAACCTCACCCATCGCAACATCGTCACGATTTTCGATTTCGGCGACCACGAAGGCCAGGCCTACATCGTGATGGAGTTCGTCGAGGGCGTCACGCTCGCGGAACAGATTCACGACAGCGTCCCGATTGCGCTGTGGCGCAAACTCGAGATCATCGAGGAGGTGGCGGCCGGGCTCGACTACGCGCACAACAAGGGCATCGTCCACCGCGACGTCAAACCCGCCAACGTGATGACGGATCGCGACGGCGTCGTCAAGATTCTCGACTTCGGCATCGCCCGCGTCGGGAACATCTCCATGACGCAGGCCGGCATGATGCTGGGCACGCCCAACTACATGTCGCCCGAGCAGTTCGAGAGCGGACGGATCGATCGGCGCAGCGATATTTTTTCGGTCGGCGCGCTCTTCTACGAGCTGCTGGCGTACCGCAAGGCGTTCACCGGCGAGCAGGTCTGGGATGTCATGAAAGCGGTGATGAGCAAGACGCCGCCGCCGCTGTCCGAATTCGTTCCGGGCATCGATCCGGCGGTCGAGGCCGCGGTGATGCGCGCGATCGAGAAGGATCCGGCCCAGCGGTATCAAACGCTGGCGGAGTTCAACGCCGACATTTCGAAAGTGCGCACCCGTCTCGCCGTCAAGCTGCCCCCGCCCGACAGCGACACCGTCATGACCCCTCCGGCATACGACGCGCCGCGGACGCCGCGACCTTCGACGGATCGCGAGCTGATCGCCAGGCGGCGCGCTGAACGGATCGAAGCGCTTCTGACCGAGGCGCAGCGCGCGTTCGACGTCGGAGAGTTCGGCACCGCGGTCGAATCATGCGATCAGGCGCTCATGATCGATCCCGACGACGGCCGGGCGCACGCGCTGCTCGATCGGGCGCGGCGTGCGCTCGATCATCAGCAGTCGGTCGAAGTGATGGCCGAGGCGCGCGCGAATCTCGAGCGCGGCGATCTCGAGAAGGCCGCGGCGCTCATCGACCAGGCGACACAACTCGACGCGTCGTTCACGGAGACCCGCGATCTCAAAGCGGAGATCACCGACCGCATTCGCCAGCGCGACGCCGAGCACAAGAAGCGCCAGCAGGAGCTGGCGGCAGCGCAGAAAGCGGTCGACAAGCAGAAGCGCGAATTCGCCGCGGGCCGCTACCACGATGCGCTCGGGGCGTTGGAACGCTATACGCCGCGCCTCGAAGTGATCGCGGCGGCGATCGCCGACATGCGCAGCGAGCTCGCCGAGATCGACAAGCGGAACCGCGAGGAGGAGGAACAGCAGAAACGCGAGCAGGAAGAGGCCCAGCGGCGATGGGTGGCGCGCCAGTTCGATCTCGCCAAGCGCGCCATGGCGGTGCAGAAGTTCGTCGAAGCCATCGAGATCCTGGAGCATGTGCGCCGGAACAGCTCCAGCGCACCTGGACTGCCGGATCTGCTCAAACAGGCGCAGCAAGGGAAATCGGCGGCGGACGAGCAGGCTCGGCGGAAGCAGGAGATCGCCGGCATCCTCGAGCGCGCCGCCGACGAAGTGGCCCAAGGAAAACTCCTGGACGCGCGGTCGCTCGTGGCGTCGGCGCTGTCGATGGATCCGGCGCATCCGGATGCGCTCGCCAAGCTGCGGGAGATCAAGAACGCGATCGACGCCGAAGAGCAGCAGAAGCAGGAAGCCGCGCGTCTGCGCGAGGCCGAGCGCGAGCGCCTGGAAAAAAAGGAGGCCGCCGAGGCCGAGGCGCGCGCCAAGAAAGAACAGGAGGCCGCCGCCGCGGAGGCGAGAGCCCAGCGCCAGCGAGACGCTGCGGCCGCCGAAGCGCGCGCGAAACAGAAGCGCGAAGCGGCTGCCGCGGCCGCCGCGGCGCGGAAGAAGGAAGAGCAGGAAGCCGCCGCGGCTGCCGCTGAAGTTCGCGCTAAAGAGGAACGAGAAGCCGCGGCCGCCGCGGAAGCCCGCGCCAGGCAGGAACGGGAAGCCGCCGCAGCTGCCGCGGCCGCCGAAGCTCGGGCCAAGCAGGAAAAAGAAGCCGCGGCTGCCGCCGCCGAGGCCCGCGCGAAACAGCAACAGGAAGCGGCCGCTGCAGAGGCCCGCGCCAAACAGGAGCGGGAAGCCGCCGCCGTCGCTGCCGCCGCCGAAGCGCGCGCCAAGCGGGAGCGCGAAGCCGCGGCCACCGAGGCACGCGCCAGACAGGAACGAGACGCGGCTGCCGCGGAGGCCCGCAAAAAGGCGGCGCAGGGCACGTCGAGCGCGACATCCAAGACCGTTGTCGAGCGCGCGAGGGCCGCGGAAGCGGCTGCCGAGCCCGGCGCAGCGCCGGAAGTATCAGCCGGGTTGGCTGGAGCGCTTGGCGCGAGCTACGAGTCCGCGCGCGCCGCCGCGAGAAAAGCTCAAGAATTCATCCCGCCGCTGTCCGAGCTCCCGCAGCCCACTCCGCGAAATCTCGGCATCGGCGGCGCGGCGCTGTTCGCGATCCTGCTCGTCGTGTACTTCGCGTTCCTCCGCGGTCCGTCGACGCCGGAAACACAGATCGCGAGCGCGCCCGAACCCGCTCCGGCGCCGACCACCACGGTTGCGCCTGAGCCGACCACGACGGTGGCACCGGCACCAGCGCCGATTATCGAGACCGCACCACCCGTGGTGACGCCGCAGGTCGCGACACCGCCCGCGCCGGCGGCTCCGGATCCGGCTGCAGTGGATCAGGAGCTGGCGCAGCTCCGCGATCAAGCGCGCCAGCAATTCAGCCGCGGCGATTGGCAGACGGGTCTCACGACGGCGGCGGCCGGCTTCGAGCTGCGCACGGGCGATCCCGGCATCCAGACGATCTTGAATAGGGCGCTGACGACGGCGCGCTCACGGATGACGACCGAGCGCGATATCGCGCTGGCGATCGGCCGCCACGCGGTCGGGACCAACGCCTTCAAGTCGGCTGTCCGCAAGCAGGAGAGCGCCGAGCAGATGCGGCGAAGCGGACAGACCGTCGACGCAATTCGCGGCGTGTGGGAGGCGGTCGAATTGTTCAAGCAGTCGCAAACGGAAGGACGCCGGCTCGCGCAAGTCGAAGACGCCCTCGGACGCCCGGGCGGCACCGCGCCGCAGACGCCATCCGCGCCAGGGTCGCCGGCCCCGCCGCAGGTGTCCGTCCCGCAGCCGACGCCTGCTCCCGAACCGCCACCGGCGCGTCCGGCACCGCAGCCGGCGCCGGCACCACCACGCGCGGCGCCGCCGCCTCCCCAGCCGGTCGCTGAGGAGCCTGCCATATTGGCCACGTTGAACGCGTACGCGCAGGCGTTTACAGATCTGAATCCAGATGCAGTCAGGCGCTACTACCCCACCGTCAATGCCGATGCGCTCAACCAGGGATTCCGGCGGATGAAGTCGCAGCAGATGGAAATTCAGAATCCGCAGATCCTTGTGACGGGAACAACCGCAACCGTGTCCTGCACCATCGTGACCACGGCCGTGCCGAAGTCGGGGCGGACCCAGACGGATTCCCGGCGGACTCTCCTACAGCTCGAAAAAAGGAACGGCGGCTGGGTGATCGTTCAGCGGCGGTGAGCGGACTCCTTCGTTCAGAAGGCGTACTCGAATCCGAAGACGGGAGTGAGGCGGGCGGTCACGCCGGCGTTGTTCAGCGCGACCAGCAGGTTGGCGTTGATGAGCAGCGTGCCCGTGACGTTGAACTTGCCGCCGACCGCGAGGCTCAGCAGGTTGAGCGCGCGGCTCTCCGCGACGTATTGCTGGATCGTGACCGATCCGGGAACGCCGCCAGCGCTCATGAATCTGTGGACCGTATCCGTCAACGTGAGGCGCTCGGCGCCGATCAGCGTGCGGCCGAGGAAATCGGCATTCAGCGTGACGGTCGGCGCCGGGACGAACTCGGCGCCGATTTTGTAGTCGAACTCGTTGGACAAGTTGGTGACGTCCGACGTGCCCGTGCCGGTGAACGCCACGTTGAAGTGGGGCGACACCTTTCCCCGCGACGAGGATCCAATCAGCGTGAACGTTGCGGACGCCGCACCCGTTCCGAGCAGCTGCTCGGAATCGCCCGAAGGGAGCCGGAGATCGATGCTGCCTGCGAGCCCGCCTCCCGGATCGTCCAGGAACCGGTATTTTGCGCGTACGAGCAGATCGCCGATCCCGGTCGCACTCCCCGAATCAGAGAAGGAGGCGGCGTCGCCGCCACCCGGGAACACATGGATGGGCGAGGCCTCCCCCGTGGCATGGCGAAGGACCTTCGCGTCGACCGTGGCGTCCATCTTCACGCGGATGAAGGGCACCGCCACCGCCAGATCGAACGCGTCGGTCACCCCGTAGGTCGCGAACGCTGTGGTCGTGGCGCTGGACACCTTGAGCCTGAGCGCCGCCTCCACCAAATCGCCCTCGAAAAAGAGGTTGCCTGGCAGATCCTGATGCGTCAGGTAGAACTTGACATCGCCGTCGGTGAGACTCCGGCCTTCGAACGAGCTGTACTTTGAGTATTGGAAGTTGGCGCCGACCGTCAGCTTGCCCCGGCCGTTGGTCAGCGCCCGGTCGGCAAACGCCGGCCCGAAGCTGTCCGTCGCCCGCTGAAACGTGCCAGTGGACGTATCGAAGGAAAACGCGAAGCCGCCGGTCGGCGATCCAATCGGGAACGTCGCGAGCTGCGTCACGAGCTGCTGGTTGAATAGGTAGGGCGCGAGCGTCTGGTCGGAGCCCGGCAGGAAATGCGCCTCGTGTGAGGGAAACCCTGGCGGGGGCGGCGACAGCCGTACTTCCGCTTGAATCAAATTCACGAGCAACTGTGAGAGGGGTTCTTGACCGTGTGCGGGCGCCGGCAGAACCACTGCGGCCGCGCACAACAGAGAGCCAGCAAGAAGACGACGCATCAGTGCCTCGCTCGGTTTTATTGAACATCCCGACTGTAACTGATGGAGGTCGGCGAAGTCTAGCCGGTGCCCGAACCGGTTACGCGGACCTGCTGGCGGAGAGCGTTCCTCGCGAGGGCTGGAGTGGGGCCGATCAGGAAGTCTGCGGCGGCGGACCCTGAACCCGGAGCTTCATCTCGTTCTGACCGCGCAGGATGGAGCACCATTCCTTGTGCTCCGCGATGGGCATTCCGCATTCGACGCAGACGCGAACGCGCTGTTTGGGTGGCTCGTTCTTTCCAAAAATCCGCTTGAGCAATGACATGCCGCCTCCGGTAGTGGTCCGTTCCTTCTCGATACGTTAGACGAGCGTCCCAGGTTCCAGGTTGGGATCGATCATCGATTTTACGCGAACCCTCGCCAAGCTCGTGCGTCAGCCCCTGGCGGTTTCCCTGTATGTTGTGGGGGTCCATGGGCCGGGCCATTGAGGGCGCCGTCGTCCTCTTGCTGCTGTCAGTCTTCTTCGCGTATCTCACGGCGCCGGCCGTCGCGGCGATCCGGCAGCGCGTTCGCATTGGGCGGCGGCAGCGGCCGATTTCGACGGCCGCCGCGCTCGCCCTGCTCTACGGGAATCTCGTGCTGGCGATTGTCGTGGTCTGGCGCCTGTCCGCCGACGGCATCACGACGTGGGTTCGCGTGACGGCGCCCGCAGCCGTCGATCGACTCTTTACCAGCGCCCGCGCGGAGCCGCTCGAGCAGCTCATCGCGGCCGCCCCCATCACTCCGGCGACACGCGCCGCAGTGAAGAGCCGGATCGACGGCGCCATCGACTATCTCGAGCATGAGGTCCGCAGCACCCTGCAGGAGATGATTGCGGCGGCCCCCTACGCGCTCTGGCTGGCGGCGACACCGATTGTGGCGTTCGTGCTGCTCTCAAGCGCGCCCACGTTTCAACGGTCTGCTCTTCGCGCGTTGCCGCGCGGGCACCTGCAATGGCGAGGCGAAGAGTACCTCCGCGACGTCAACAGCGCCCTCGCAGGTTTCGTCCGCGCTCAGACGGCCGCCGGCTTTCTGGTCGGCACAGCCTGTGTCGCCGGGTTCCTGCTGATCGGTCTTCCATCCGCGGTGTCGATGGGCGTAGCGGCTGGCGTGCTCGAACTGGTGCCCGCGATTGGACCGCTGACGGTGATGCTCGTGGTGGCGACGCAGGCCGGCGACAAGGTCTGGGCCGCGCTTCTCTTTCTGATCGCCCTCCGGGTGGTGCAGGACTACCTCGTGTACCCGCGCCTGGTCCGCCGCGGGCTCGGGCTCTCGACTCCCGCGGTCATCCTGACGATCTGGTGCGGAGCGGCGCTCGCCGGGGCGGCCGGCGTCATCGTCGCCATTCCCGCGGCGGGCTTCCTGTCGGTGAGCGTCCGGCACTGGCGCGAGTACCGCGACATCGAGCGGCTCGTCCGCGAACACCAGGCGCGCTCACAGCGGCAGGAGTTATGATTGGCGCTCGCACGGAGGACGTAATGAAGAAGGCCTTGGCACTCGCTGCCGCGCTGACGCTCCCGTCGATGGCGTCGGTCGCGCGCGCCCAGAACCCGCCCGACATCAGGAACATCGTCGAACTCGAACTGCTCTCGCACACCGAGGTCGCCGACAAGATGAAACAAGGGATGACGTCGGTCATCGTTGCGACCGGCGGCACCGAGATACGCGGCCCTCACCACGTGCTCGGCGGCCACACGATCATGACCCGTCATCGCGTGATCGAAGTCGCGAAGCGGTTGGGCAACACGCTGGTCGCACCGGTGCTGCCGATCGCCGTGGCCGCCACCGGTCTTCGCGAGGGCACCACGCAGCCGGGCGGGCTGCAGATGTCCGCGGAAGCCTTCAAGGCGGTGCAGCTCGCGATGATCGAGAGCATGGCGATGAACGGCTTCAAGGACATCTTCGTGATGGGCGACCACGGCGGCGGGCAGGCCGAGATGCGCCAGGCCGTCGAGGAAATGGACGCCAAGCTGTCGCCCAGGGGCACGCGTGTCTACTACATCAGCGACTTCTACACGAAGCGCATGGACGACGTGGACATGTACATGTACGAGCACAAGCTGCCGATCGGAGGCCATGGCGCGATGATGGAAACCTCCGAGATGCTCTACATGGAGCCCGCTCCGGGCGTCTACGTCCGGCCCATCTACAAGACCGTGCCGTTCGACCCGACGGGGCAGACGCCTGAGCAATGGAAGGCCGCGCGCGACGCGCGGCTGGCGCGTCAGGCTGCCGCCGCTTCGGCGGGCTCAGGGCAGGCGGCAGGCGGCGGACGTCAGGGTGGAGGCGGCGGTGGCGGCGGGCGTGGCCGCGGGCAGGATCCCAATGCTCCACCGCGCGTGAACAACGGGCTGACCGGCGATCCGCATCCGGCGACCAAAGAGATCGGCAAAGCCATCTTCGAGATCGGCGTCAACGACACGGTCGCCGATATCAAGAAGCAGATGGCGGAGAAGCGGGGCGCGAGTTCGAAGTAGGTCCGGCTAAAGCCGGACCCCACGTACATCGAGAAGTACGTGGCGCAGTTTTTTTGCCCTATGGGGCGCAGAGCTGGTTTTCAGTACGTGGGGTCCGGCTTTAGCCGGACCTTCAGCGCGTTCTCGCAGCCCTGAAGGGCTGCGCCACAACTGCCCATGACACGCACTCTTTCGACCGCCGGCGTCGTCGTCGCAGCAGTCATCGTCACCGCCGGACAGAACCGCGCGCCGTCCGCCAAGCCCTTCTCTGTCGTCGAAGCCACGATTCCTGACATGCAGGCGGCCATGAAAGCCGGCCGCCTCACCTCGCGCGAGCTCGTGCGGCAGTATCTGGTTCGCATCGGGCTCTACGAGCATCGCCTTCACGCGGCCCTCGCCGTCAACCCGCGCGCGCTCGAAGACGCTGAGGCGCTGGACAAAGAGCGCGCGGCCGGGAGGGTGCGCGGTCCCTTGCACGGCATCCCCGTCGCGCTCAAAGACAACATCCACACCACCAACATGCCGACGACGGGCGGCGCGCTGGCGTTTGCGGGCTACGTGCCGCCTTACGAGGCGACGTTGACGAAAAACCTGCGCGACGCCGGCGCGGTGATCGTCGCGAAAACCGGCCTGACGGAGCTGGCCAATTGGGTCGCCGGCAACCCGACGCCGATGCCGGGCAACTACAACGCCGTCGGCGGCTTCGGCTTCAACCCGTACGATCCGCGGCCCGACCCGCGCGAAGCCACGTTCGACGGCCGTCCGGCGCTCGCGACCGGCGGATCGAGCTCGGGTATCGGCACGGCCGCGAGCTTCTGGGCCGCCAGCGTCGGCAGCGACACCGGCGGTTCGGTGATCAGCCCGTCGAACTCGAACATGCTCGTCGGCATCCGGCCGACGATCGGACGCATCAGCCGCTACGGCGTGATTCCAATCACCGCGGATCACGACACGGCCGGCCCGATGACGCGAACGGTGGCCGACGCCGCCATCTTGATGGGCGGTCTCGAAAGCGCGTCGCCGGATCCTCAGGATCCGGCGACACGAACGTGCACGCCGCCGCCGGGCCGCGACTACACGAAATTCCTGAAGGCTGACTGGACTGAAAGGCGCGCGCATCGGCATTCCGCGCGCGTACTACTACGAACGCATCACGATGACCGGCGACGAGAGCCGGCCGGAAGGCATCGGCCCGACGACGGGCATCACGGCGGGACGAGGCGGGCTCAACCCCGATCAAGCGAAGGCGATGGCTGACGCGATCGCCGTCCTGAAACAGCAGGGCGCGATCCTCGTGGACCCTGCCGACGTTCCCAGTCTGGCCGCGAAGAATCCCGCCGACAATTTCGCCGCGTGGGACTTCTGTTCGGGCGCCGATCACGCGAAAGGCAAAGACACGAACTGCTCGGTCAATTTCAAGTACGGCATGAAGCGTGACTTCAACCTGTGGCTGAAGTCGCTCGGACGCTCGGCGCCGGTCAAGACCCTCACGGAATTGCGCGAATGGAACGTCGCGCACACGAAGGCGGGCGCGATCAAATACGGGCAATCGCGCCTCGACATCTCGGACGAGATGGACCTCGAGGCCGATCGCGCGCGCAACGACGCCGATCACAAAAAGGACTGGCTGCTCAGCCGCGATCACGGGATTGACGGCGTGCTGAAAGCGAGCCGGCTCGACGCGATTCTGACGCCGGGCGGCGCCGGCGCCGGACTCGCCGCACGCGCCGGCTACCCGATCATCGTCGTGCCGTTCGCGACGATCCCGAATGCGCCGACTCCCGCGTTCCCCAACGGGTTCGCCGCGAAGCCTGCGCCGTTCGGCGTCGGATTCACCGGCACGGCGTGCAGCGAACCGCGCTTGATCGAGCTGGCCTACGCGTTCGAGCAGGCGACGAAGAAGCGCGTGGCGCCGACGTTGACTCCGTAGGTCCGGCTAAAGCCGGACCCCACGTACCGCCCCCGCACGTGGCGTCCGGTTTCAGGGTTACTCTCGTAACGTGGGGTCCGGCTCCAGGCTACGACTCGTACGTGGTGTCCGGCTTCAGGGTTACCCTCGTACGTCGTGTCCGGTTTCAAGGTGACTCTCGTACGTGGGGTCCGGCTTTAGCCGGACCTACAAGGAGGTTTCGATGCCTGCCTGGACTCGCCGCGAGCTATTCGGCTTCAGCGCACTGGCTGCAGTCGCCGCCGCGTTCCGCTTCGACACGGTGGCACGCGCGGCCGCCGCGAAGGTCGCGAAAGCCACCTACGCGGACAACATCTATACCCGCATGTTCGGCGTCCGCCCGGTGATCGGCGCGTTCGAGCCGCTGTCGCGCTACGGCAATTCGATGATGGCGCCCGAGGTAATCGACGCGATGCGCGAGGCGCAGGAATTCTTCGTCGACATGGAGGAGCTCAACCGCGCCGCGGGGACGCGGATTGCCGCCATCATGAAGGCCGAGGCCGCGATGGTCACATCCTCCTCGTACGGGGCGATGATGCTCGGCGCCGCGGCGATCCTTACCGGCACCGATCGCGAGAAAGTCGAGGCGCTGCCGCAGGCAACCTGGCCCAAACGGGAATGCCTGATGCAGAAAGCGCACCGCGTGCCCTACGACCGCGCCTTCCGCGCCGCGGGCATGACGATCGTCGAGGTCGAAACCAGAGAGCAGCTCGTGAACGCGATCACCGATCGCACGGCGATGATCGGCGTCGTCGCGCGCGTCGAGCGCGATCCGCAGCCCGAGGTGATGCAGGCGGACGAGCTGATCGCGCTCGGCAGGAAAACCGGAGTCCCGGTCCTGGTGGATGCCGCCGGCGAACTGCCGCCGCTGTCGCGGTTGACGCGCTACACCGAACTGGGCGCTGACCTGGTCAACTTCAGCGGCGGCAAGAACATCTGCGGTCCGTCATCGTCGGGCATCCTGGCCGGGCGCAAGGATCTCATCGAAGCGGCACTGCTGCACGCGTCGCCCAACGCCAACATCGGCCGCGGACAGAAGGTGAACCGCGAGGAGATCGTCGGACTCGTGGTCGCGCTCGAGCAGTACCTCAAGATGGATCACGACGCGATGCTCGCGAAGTGGAGCCGCCGCTCGCGCTACATCGTCGATCAACTGCGCGGAGTTCCTGGCCTGACGCCCGAATACCGCATGACGTCGCAGGGCTATGCCAACGCCGTGTTGATCTGGGACAAGAAGGTGATCCCGATCAGCGAGCGGGACGCGTCGGACAAGCTGCGCAGCGGCGAGCCGCGCGTCGTGTTCACGAGCAGCAAGCTCGCCAGCGAAACCATCGCACATCCGACGCTGGTCCCCGGCTCGCTCCGGGATGGTGAAGAGGTGCTCGTCGCGAAGCGGCTGAAGCAGTTCTTCGTCGCGGAAGCGGCCAAACCGTCAACTCAGTTGTAGGTCCGGCTAAAGCCGGACCCCACGTACATCAGATAAGTACGTGGCCAGCCCTTCAGCCCTGCGGAGCGCAGAGCTGGATTTTCAGTACGTGGGGTCCGGCTTTAGCCGGACCTACAGCGCGTTCTCGCAGTTGAAAGGCTGCGCCACAACAGCCCATGACACGCACTTTTTCGACCGCCGGCGTCGTCGTACCGCCCCTTTTTTTTACGACGCAGGCCGCGTGGCCGCGATCCGATAGAGCGAGCTGTCCGTCCGGATGAAGATGGATCCGTTGGCGATCGCCATCGAGGCGAGCGTGTCGCCGTCGATCTTGTTCGTCGCCAGCACCCGGAATTCACGTCCCGGCGCGATGACCGTCGCCATCCCTTCCTCGCTGAGAAAGTAGATCCGCCCGTCCGCGAAGATCGGCGACGCCGAGATAGCTGCCGCCGAGCCGCTGCACCCAGCGCGTCTCGCCGGTCTTCGCGTCGAGGCACGACGCGATGCCGCCGTCGTTGACGATGTAGAGCTCGTCGCCGACGAGGAGCGGCGACGGCGTCAGCGGCGCGCCGCGGCGAAGCGTCCAGGCGACGTGCGTCTTGGTCACGTCGCCCGATGCCGTCGGCGCGGACCGCCAGCAGCGACGGCTCGCTGGAACCCCGTCGCGATGTAGACCAGACCGTGACCGAACACCGGACGCGGCACGTTCGAGAATCCGTCGGCGTAGCTGACCCGCCAGATCTCTTTGCCCGTTCGACGGATCGTAGGCCGCCGCGCGGTAGGCGCCGACGCTGACCACCTCGTCGCGATCGCCGACGCGAATCACGAGCGGCGTCGAATACGCCTGGTCCCACGGCTGGCGCCGCCACGTCTTCCAGCGCTGCTTGCCGGTGCGCTTGTCGAGCGCGACGACGAACGCCGTCGTCGCTGCCGTCGCAGCTGACGATCAGCAGGTCGCCGTACAGCGATCGGCGAGCCGCCGTTGCCGTGCTGCGATTCGTAGGGGAGCCGCGTCTTCCACACGACCTCGCCGGTCGTGGTCAGCGCCGCCGTGCCGTCGGCGCCGAAGTGCACGTAGACGCGATCGCCATCGACGATCGGCGTGGGCGACGCGTGGCTGTTCTTGGGGTTCGATCGCGGCCGGCACGCCTGACGCTGAAACACCTCGACGTTCACCAGTTCGCGGCCGGTCTCGACATCGAACGCCAGCGCGCGCAGCGATGTCGCCGCCACTCGTCGATCGCGGTCGTCACCCAGACGCGGCCGTCGGCGACGACCGGCGACGACCATCCGCGGCCGGGGATCGGCGATCTTCCACTTCACGTTTCGGCGTCTCGCTCCACTCGAGCGGGAGATTCGTGTCGGTGGAGTGCCCCTGCCCCGTCGGGCCGCGGAACTCCGGCCACTGTGCTGATGCGGGAGCGCTCGCCAGCCACAGCGCGAGCAGAACCAGAAAGAACCGGCTCGACGTGCAGCTCATTGCGGACCTGGTGCCAATCCTCCATTTTCCAATCGTGCGAGCAGGTCCAGCGCGGCACGATTCGCAGACAGCGCGGCCTGAATCGCATCATCGTGCGCTTGAATCGCTGCGCCCATTGCCTGATTCGCCGCACGCAGCGCACGAAAAACGTCGTCGTGCGCGCCGAACAGCACCCGCAGTTGCCTGGCGACGTCGCGGTCCATTCGTAGAGCTCCTGTAGCACTAACGTACTGCAGAATCGGGGGCTTGACACGCCTCGCTGCACTCTTTACCGTCAGGTGTATGAAAATCGCTGCCCTCGTCGGCCGTCTTGGAGCACTTGGCCTCTGCGCCGCCGCGAGTCTGACCGCGGCGCCCGCGCCGCAGATCCACGGGTCATCTCCCACCTGGAGCGCGCGCGCCGCGGCCGAGCACCTCGATCGCCGCATGGAGTGGTGGCTGCAGTGGCCGAACGCGAAGCGCGATCACGACACCGTGTGCGTGTCGTGCCACACCGCGCTCCCCTACGCGCTCGCGCGTCCCGCACTCCATGCACTGCTCGGCGAGCGCGAGGCGGCAGCGCCCGAGCGCGCGATGGTCGCCCACGTCGTCAAGCGCGTGCGGATGTGGAGAGAGGTCGAACCGTTCTACCCGGATCAGACTCGCGGATTGCCGAAAAGCAGCGAATCGCGGGGGACGGAAGCGGTGATGAACGCCCTCGTGCTGGCGGCGCGCGACGCGTCGTCCGGTGCCCTGAGCGACGACGCAAGGCAAGCATTTGCCAACATGTGGTCGCTCCAGTTCACAGCGGGGGATTTGAAGGGTGCGTGGGCCTGGCTGAATTTTCACTACGAGCCGTGGGAATCCACCGAGTCGCCCTATTACGGCGCCGCGCTCGCGGCCCTGGCGATTGGCACGGCGCCCGGCGGATACGGATCGAGCCACGAGATCCAGGATCGCGTGAAGATGCTGCGTGATTACCTGCAGCGAAGCATCGACAAAGAGCGTCTCTTCAACCAGTTGGCCGCGCTTTGGGCGAGCGCGAAGATCCCGAACCTGCTGACACCGGAGCAGCAGCGCGCGATCGTGGACGCTGCCCTGAAGGTTCAGCTGGAAGATGGCGGATGGTCGATGACGGGCCTGGGATCGTGGAAACGTATCGACGGGACGCCGCTCGATACCGCGAGCGACGGATATGCGACCGGGCTCGTCGCGCTCGTACTCCAGCAATCACACGCCACTCACGCGGCGAGTCAGCTCGGCCGCGCGCTGACGTGGCTCGCAGGTCATCAGGACAGGTCGGCCGGGCACTGGCCGGCCTCGTCGCTCAACAAGAAACGCGATCCGGCCAGCGACGCCGGCAAATTCATGAGCGATGCGGCGACGGCCTACGCCGCGCTCGCGCTCGCCGGGTCACGCTGAGGACAGCTCAACCACGCGTGTTCTGCTGAGGCACCGACCCTTGCAGTAAACACGAGCGAGGGAGGACGTCAATGCTGTATACGATCGCCGTGATTCTGCTGATCGCCTGGTTGCTCGGACTCGTCGGCACCTACGCGATCGGCTCGTTCGTTCACGTGCTGCTCGTCGTCGCCATCGTGCTGTTCCTGGTTGGGTTGCTCTCCGGCCGCCGAACGATAGTCTGACGGCGCCAACTCGCTCACTCAGGCTCGTGTAAAGAAACAACGATCCATACGCCGTTGCCGTCTAAGCGGCGTATGGATTGGTTGTCCGACGTTCGCTACGGCCTCCGCCTGTTTCGAAAATCTCCGCTGTTCACGCTGATTGCGATCGGCACGCTGGCGCTCGGCATTGGCGCCAATGCGGCCATTTTTTCCGTTGTGGATGCCGTGATCATCCGCGCGCTGCCCTACACCGACCCCGACCGCATCGTCATGGTGTGGGAAGACGCGAGCTTCGCCGGCTTTCCGCGGAACACTCCCGCGCCGGGAAATTTCAACGAATGGCGGCGGCTCAATCGCAGCTTCGAGGACATGGCAGCCACACGCGGCGCGACCGCCAGCCTCACCGGCGATGGCGAGCCGGAGCAGGTGCGCGGGCGCCGGGTCACACCGAACTTCTTTGGTGTCCTCGGCGTGGCGCCGCAGCGCGGCCGCACCTTCACCGACGAGGAGGACCGGACGGGCGCGCAGGTCGTGGTCATTACCCACGGGTTGTGGCAGCGGCGGTACGGCGGCGATCCCTCGATCGTCGGCCGCCGCGTACTGATGAACGACCAGCCCTATGAGGTCATCGGCGTCATGCCCTCGTCGTTCGTATTCCGCGACCGCGAGATCGACTATTGGGTCCCCATGCACTTCACGCCGGCGCAAGCTGTGGACCGTGGCTCGCACTATTTGAATGTCGTTGCGCGCCTGAAGGCCGGTGTGGCGCTGCAGGCCGTGCGCGCCGACATGGAGGCGGTTACACGCCGCATGAAGGAGCAATTCCCATCCAGCCGCGCGATGGAGATCGTCATCGTCCCACTCAAGGAGGACACGCTCGGCGACACGCGGCTCGCCTTGATCGTGTTGATGGGGGCGGCCGCCGCGGTCCTGCTGATCGCCTGCGCGAACCTCGCCAGCCTGCTGCTGTCGCGGGCCGCGGGCCGGCGCGGCGAGCTCGCGGTCCGCGCCGCGCTCGGCGCGACGCGCGTCAGGCTCGTACGCCAGCTCGTCGTCGAAGGTGTGGTTCTGTCACTCAGCGGTGGAATCATCGGTCTCGCGCTCGCGCCGATCGGCCGCGAAGTCATCGCGACTCTGACGCCGATCGGCATCGTCGCGTCGAGCGGACCCGCTATGGATCCGCGGCTGCTCGCGTTCACGTTCGCGCTGGCGATCGCGACGGGCCTGGTTTTCAGCGTGGCGCCTGCGCTCCACGCCGGTCGTGCGTCGCTGCAGGATGCCCTCCACCAGCAGTCGCGCTCGGCGGTCGGCGCCGGCAACCGCCTGACGCGCGACACGCTCGTCGTGCTGCAGATTGCCTCGGCGGTCATCCTGCTTGCGGCTACTGGGCTGATGATCCGGACGCTCGCCAATCTGCGCGCCATCGACATCGGCTTCCAGCCGGACCGGATGCTGACGATGCGCACGACACTGCCGAACCCGAAATACGCGGAGCCACAGCAACGGCTCGCGTTCTACGAGCGCGTCCTTGCAGGCGTCAGGACCCTCCCCGGCGTCGAACGGGCGGCCTACGCGTTCGCGCCGCCGTTCACGGCTCGGGGGAACACGTCCTCGTTCAGAATCGAAGGCCGGCAGTTCCTACCCGATCAGCTGAACGATGCGCTGTTTCGCTCGGGCACGACGGACTATCTGTCGCTACTGGACGTCCGGTTGATCGAAGGGCGGCTGATCGACGAGCGGGACGGCGCGGACGCGCCGCGGGTCGTCGTGATCAACGAAACGCTCGCGCGGCAGTTCTTTCCCAACGAATCGCCGCTCGGCCATCGCATGAGTTTCAGCCGGGAGTCGGATCCCTTCTACACCATCGTCGGCGTCGTGCACGATGTGCGCGAGCGAGGGTACGAACCGTCGCTGAAGCCTGGAGTCTACCTGTCGATTGCGCAGGCGCCGGAGGTGTGGGCCATCCCTGAATACCTCGTGCTTCGCACGCGCGGCAATCCCGAGGATCTCGCCGAATCGGCTCGACGCGTGATCGCCGGCGTCGATCCCGCGCAGCCGGTCATGGCAGTGCGATCGATGGACGCGATTCTGGATCTGCAGGTCGCCGATCGCCAACAGCAGATGGTGCTGCTCGGCGCATTCGCGGGGCTCGCGCTGGTGCTGGCGTCACTTGGGTTGTACGGCCTGCTCGCCTACGCCGTGGCGCAGCGCGGCCGCGAGATCGGGTTACGCATCGCGCTCGGGGCGACGCCGCGTGAGGTTGTGACGATGGTCGCCGTGCGCGGGCTCACATTGGCGGGAGTGGGATTGGCCTTGGGCGTCGCGGGCGGCTGGGCCGCCACGCGGACGATGAGCAGCGTGCTCTACGGCGTCCGCGCGACCGATCCCTTGACGTTCGCCAGCGCCGTCGCGCTGCTGGGCGGCGTCGCCGTCGTCGCGTCCATCGTCCCCGCCGCGCGCGCGGCGCGGGTGGATCCGATGGTGGTGCTGCGTCAGGACTAGGATGCAGTGTGTGGCGCAGGACTTCAGTCCTGCGAATGCGATCGCAGCGCTACAGCGGTTTCGATATCGGTGAGGAGCAGGATCAGGGGATGCGGCAGTCGCGATGGCGTCACAGAGTCGCGAGCGGAATTCAATTCAGCGGTCTGTCGCGCTGCGCCCCGCCGCTTTTCGTCCGACCTCGACGGCCTTGAACCCCGCGTCGCCCCAGTTCATCACGAACACATTGAATCCCTGCTTCATGCGCAGTTCGATGTCGCTGGCGGTCGCCGGGTACCCGCATGCGATCTTGAATTCCTTGCACGCCGCCAGCACCTGCTGAATCGCGTTCTCGTGCGCAGCCGTGTCGACGATGCGTTCGCCGGCCGCGTTGGTGGTCGAGAACACGCCGCGCAGCGTGCCGGCGCCCGGCCACAAGACGCCAATCCCCTTCACGGCCGCGATCTCGCGCACGTGCGCCAGGCCTTCCTTGCTCTCGATGATGGTCCAGTTGATCAGTTCACCATCCGGATTGAGCGGCCACAGATCGGCTTTCTGCTTGTACTCCGCCTCGCTCATGCCCCAGAACGCCGGGGCGGTTCCGAACGCCTCTGGCCGCGTGCCGCCCTTCGCCTTGAACCGCATGGCCGCGAGACCCTGACGAACTTCCTCGGCGCTTTCGGCCTCGACGAACATCACGCCGCTCGCACCCACATTCAGCTGCCGGCTGATGTTATCGATGGCTTTCGTGGGGTCGTCGGAAATCTTCGGCGTCTTGACGACGAGCGGATGTTTGAGACCGAAGAACGGGACCTTCGCGGAGCCCGACGCGTCCACGAGTGCCTTCGTGAATTCGACGTACGCAGGCAGACCGCGATCCACGCCGCCTTCCATGCTGCCGCTGAACAGGAAATCCGTGGCGGTGAACCCGAGCGCGTCTTTCGCGAGGTCGCTGGCCGGCCGCATCGGGGCCGCCTGCCCTGAGCCTGTCGAAGGGCCGCCACGACGGCCCCCGCCGTTTGCGGGCCAGTACACGCCGAAGACCGGCTGATTGTGTTCGAGCAGTCCGATGACTGGATTCAGTCGTTGACGCGTCTGCGCCCGGCCGGGCACGGACGCGTCGACCAGCAGCAGAATGGCGCCGGCGGCGACGAGCGATGCACGCATCCGGCGATTATACGCGCCGGCAGCGACCCAAGAATGCAAGACCGCGAAGGCCGCCAAGCACACTTTATCTTTGCGGTCTTTGCGGCCTTTGCGTCCTCACGCTATGTTCCTGTCAACTTCTTCTTGTCGGCGTCGCTGAAGCGCGGCAGCGCGCCGGAATCGACGACCTTCCCTTGATCGGTGATCGTCTGGAAGTGCATCTTGTCCTTCGCGAGCTCGATCAGCATGAAGTGATAGCCGGTGTCGAAGCTCTTCGCGGTGAGCTCGCTCTTTTCCACGTCGCCCGAGCGCAGCTTCGCGGCGCCGCCAGAGATGATGTAGTAGATCCCCTTCTGCGGCTTGATGCGTTCGTAAAAGTGCTCGTGGCCGGCGAAGACGACGTCCACGCCGTGCTTGAGAAACATCGGCTCGAGCAGGGCACGCAACTGGAGATCGGATCCATGCGCACCGCCGGACGAGTAGAGCGGGTGATGGAAGAAGCAGATCTTCCAGTCGGAGCCGCTGGCGATCAGCTCCTTTTCGAGCCAGTCCAGCTGCGACTTGTCCATGTAATTGCTGTCGAGCGCGAAGATCCTGACGCCGGGTTTGGGCTTGAACGTGTAGAACCGCTCGCCGTTCATGTTGAAGCCCTTGTAAAAGCGTTCGTTCGGGTTGTCGTGGTTCCCGAGCGCGGCATAGAACTTCACACCGCCATCGAGCAGGGGTTTATAGGGGCGCTCGAACTTCTTCTCGAAATCCTTGGGTCCGCTCCCACTGTAGAGGTTGTCGCCCAACATCAGGACGAACTCGTAGGGGAACTTGGCGCGCGACCCAACCAACCGTTCGGCAACGCTGTATTGAGACGACGACCCGGTGCCGCTGTCGCCGATGATGGCGAACTTCAGGGAGTCCGCCGCAACGGGCAGCGCGACGTTCTGCGCCGCAGCGAGGCTGGCGACGACCAGCGCCAGCGGAACGAGGCCTTTCGGAAATCGACGGGCATGCATGGCCAGTTTCCTCCGTCAGGGAATCGCGTTCGGGATGTAGTCGATGATCGTGTTGGCGCGCGAGTCGCGCAGGATCAGATGCTTGTCGACGAACCGATAGTCGATGTCCTTCGGCAGCGGCGGCAGCTTGGCGAGCATTTCAGGCGGCGACATCGCCAGTGGTTGTTTGTCGGGGTATGGCCCGTTGATCTTGAACGTCACCGTTGCGGCGGCCGGCTTATCTTCCTTCAGGATCGCCCTGTTGTCCTTCTCCCTGGCCTCGGGCGCCAAGATGCGCCGGAACAGCCTGGCGATCTCCGGAGTGAAGATGTCGCCTTGTTTGGCGCCGGCTCGCGCCGCGCCGATCCGCTCGACGAGGGCTTGCTGCGCGGCCTTGATTTCTGCCGAATCCTCAGTCTTTTTGAGTGGGGGCGCCGAGTCGTCGGCCTTCTTGCGAAGCGCGTCGTACTGATCGACGCGCGCTTTGAAATCCGCGAGCAGCTTCGCGTGGGGATTGACCGGCGGCGGCGCCTGCGCTGCCATCGTGCTGCCGATGACCAGCCCGAGCAGGACGACTGTTGAGGTTGAGGCAATTAGTTTCACCGTGAACGCTCCGACACACGGCGTTTACACGCTGCGTGCCAAAACGCGTGATGAGGTGATTTCGTCGAGGCGTGCTGTTGAGCTACACCCAGTCGCCGCGGCGCATCAACGGCTCAGTTCGTCCATCTGCGAGGATCCCATCAACGTCGAGATCCGACGAACCGATCATGAAATCGACGTGAACCGCGCTGCGATTTCCGCCGGCGTCCCGGAACTCCTCGTCGCTCATCGCGTCCGCGCCGTCGAGCGTGAACTTGTAGGCGGTACCGAGCGCGACATGACTCGCAGCGTTTTCGTCGAAGAGCGTGTT
Source organism: uncultured Acidobacteriota bacterium (assembly GCA_963770995.1). Classification (GTDB taxonomy): domain Bacteria; phylum Acidobacteriota; class Vicinamibacteria; order Vicinamibacterales; family CAVVIG01; genus CAVSWN01. The sequence goes on from CAVYRS010000003.1 coordinate 527,296, forward strand.
GTAGAACAGTCGCCCCGATTGGGCAATCGGAGAGCTCTGTGGCACCAGCGCGACCTCGCCGAGACGGCCGGCCGCCTCGTCGGTGTCGACGAGCTGCTGCAGGACCGCTTGTCCCCGCGCGGCCGACAGGTGAACGACGCGGCCGGCTTCGAAGCGCAGCGTGAAGTCTTCGATCAGCGTGCCGGCGTAGTTGAGGGGTTTCGTCGCGCGCACCGTGCCCTCCACGCGCGCGCGATCCGCAATCGTGAACACTTCTTCAGTGGGCAGGTTCGGCACGAATGTGATGTTGTTCCGGCTGGTTGACGCGCCGCTGACCCAGATGTGTTTGTCGGGCAAGCCGACGGTGAAATCGGTACCTGGACCTCTATATTGAAGCGCGAAATAGCGCCGCCGATTCAGCTGATCGCTGCGCGCCGACAGGGCCGACAGATGATCCCGCCACGCGGCCACCGGATCGGGCCGATCGAGACGGCACAAGCGCGCGATCGTGTCCCACAGCAGCGTCCCCTGCTCGGCGGCCGGCGCCTCCGGAAACACCTTGGCCGCCCATGCCGCGTCTGCGGCCGCGACCACCGCCCAGTTCGTCTGATTCCGGGAAATCAATTCACGAAACGCCATGACGCCGCGGGATGTCGCCTGCTGCAGGGCGCCGGCGAGGTCGGCTGGCTCGTGCTGCAGCAAGTCCGGATTGTTGCAGTAGACCGAAAGCACTGCGCCGCCCGCCTCGGCATGCTCCGTCAGGGTCCTGGGCAGCCATGCCGAGAAGTTGCTGAAGCTGTCGCGCGGCGCGTGCCGAAACCGCGCGAGCTGGAGATCCTCGTCGCCCCAGATCGCTTCCACCAGCACGGCGCCCGCGCGGTACGCGCCGGCGGCGATCCGGCGGACCAGCGGCGCCGCCTCGAGCGACACGCCGCCGTTCATCAACGGTCCGACGATCAGCACCCGCTGCCCCGGCTGCACGTTGAGCGCGACGTGGACGGTAAGCTCTGCGTAGGCCTCGAGTCGCTGATCGTGCACCATCGCTCATAATGTTACCCATGAAACTCCTGCTGACTTGCACGGCGCTTGTGCTCATGGCTCCCTTCACGATGTCGGGGGCCCAAACGGACGCCGAGTCGCTCGCCGCCCAGGTCACCGCCGCCGAGCGCGCGTTTGCGAAGACGATGGCCGATCGGAACCACGCGGCGTTCGTGTCGTTCCTCGCGGACGAAACCGTGTTCGTGCCCGAGGGCGCGCCGGCGCTCCGGGGGAAGCAGGCGGTCGCGGCCGCGTGGAAGCGGTTTTACGAAGGGCCGCAGGCGCCGTTTGCGTGGGAGCCGGACCGGGTGGAGGTCCTCGACTCGGGTCAGCTGGCGCTGAGCAGCGGTCCGGTCCGCGATCCGCAGGGCAATCGGACCGGGACGTTCAACTCCGTGTGGCGGCGCGAAGGCGGCGCCTGGAAGATCATCTTCGACAAGGGCTGTCCGCGGTGCGAGTGTAAATAGCATAGTGCACAGTGCTCGGTGCACAGTGCACGGTGCTTGCACGGTGCAGTTGCACTGAGCACTGAGCACTCTGCACTGGGCACCGGGCACCGGGCACCGGGCACCGGGCACTGTGCTACATCACGCGTATGAGATCGGATCGCGTGATGATGAACGTCTTGTCCGTCTTGAAGTCGCGCACCAGCACCGCGGGATTCTGCGGCGTGATCATCGTCGACAGCAGATCGACCGGCGTCGACACATCGACGAACGGAAACGCCGGCTGCATGATCGACTCGACCGGCTCGCGATTTGATCGCCGGGTTGCGCACGCAGCTCCTCGTACAGGTGCATCTCGTTCAGCGACCCGACGAGCCGCTTGTCGCGCGTAATCGAAATCTGCGAGAAATCGTGCTCGCTCATCAGCCGCAGCGCGTGCTCCACCGGCTCGTTCGCCTCGATCGCGCACAGCTCGCCCGACAGCCGCGCGGCGACCAGATCGCGCGCGGTCATGCCGCTCTTCTCGAGGAACCCCTTCTCGCGCATCCAGTCGTCGTTGAACATCTTCCCCAGATAGCGCGACCCGTGGTCGTGGAAGATCACGACGATGACATCGCTCGCGACGAAGTGGTCGCGCAGCTGCAGCAGTCCGGCCATCGCCGATCCGGCGGAGTTGCCGGCGAAGATCCCTTCTTCGCGCGCGATGCGCCGCGTCATGATCGCCGCGTCCTTGTCGGTGACCTTCTCGAAATGATCGATGACCGAGAAGTCGACGTTCTGCGGGAGAAAGTCCTCGCCGATGCCTTCGGTGATGTACGGATAGATCTCGTTCTTGTCGAAGACGCCGGTCTCCTTGTACTTCTTGAACACCGACCCGTAGGTGTCGATGCCCCAGACTTTGATCGCCGGATTGCGCTCCTTGAGATACCGGCCGATGCCCGACACGGTGCCGCCGGTGCCGACGCCGACGACCAGGTGCGTGATGCGGCCGTCGGTCTGCTCCCAGATCTCGGGCCCGGTCTGCTCGTAGTGCGCCGTCGAGTTCGACAGGTTGTCGTACTGGTTGGCCTTCCACGAGTTGGGAATCTCCTTCACGAGCCGCGACGACACCGAGTAGTACGACCGCGGATCCTCGGGATCGACGTTGGTCGGGCAGACGATCACTTCGGCGCCGAACGCCTTCAGCGCGTCGACTTTCTCCTTCGACTGCTTGTCGGTCGTCGTGAAGACGCACTTGTAGCCCTTGACCACCGCGGCGATCGCGAGTCCCATGCCGGTGTTGCCGGAGGTGCCCTCGATGATCGTGCCGCCCGGCTTGAGCAGCCCGGCGCGCTCGGCGTCCTCGATCATCTGCACCGCCATCCGGTCCTTGATCGAGTTGCCGGGGTTGAACGTCTCGATCTTGGCGAGGACGGTGCCTTTCACGAGACCGCGCGTGAGGCGGTTGATGCGGACCATCGGCGTTTCGCCGATGGCATCGAGAATCGTGTCGCAGATCTTCTTCACCGAATCAGTTTATACTGCCGCGATTTACGACAACGCGGAACTCGCAGAACTCGCAGAGCCAATTCGTCCTCTGCGGGTTCCGCGGGTTCTGCGTGAGCCGTTCGCACATGCCGCGACTCATCTCAACGCCGACTGTCATCGCTGCCGCTGGCACCAAACCCAAACGCATCGAAGAGTTCGCCGGCCGCGTGAACTCGGGCCACGCGCAAGTCAGCGTGGCGCGGATGACGTCGCCCTCCGGCTGGGAAGAACCCGGTCAGCGGCCGGAATTCGAAGAGATCACCGTTGTCCTGCGCGGCATGGTGCGCGTGGAGCACGATGGCGGCACGCTCGATGTCCGCGCCGGACAGGCGGTCGTCACCTCGCCGGGCGAGTGGGTTCGCTACAGCACGCCGGAGCCGGACGGCGCCGAATACATCGCGATCTGTTTGCCGGCGTTTTCGCCGGACACCGTTCATCGGGACGAATAGCTCCTCGACCCGGTATACTCCGCACACCGAATCGACATTTTGGCAGTCACTCCCGGAACGCGGCTCGGGCCATACGAAATCTGCGCGCAGCTCGGCGCGGGCGGCATGGGCGAGGTGTATCGCGCTCGCGATACCAAACTCGGTCGCGACGTCGCCATCAAGGTCCTGCCCGAGTCGCTGCGAGCCGATCCCGATCGCCGAGCGCGCTTTGAACGCGAAGCGCACGTCCTCGCCGCGCTGAACCACCCGCACATCGCCCAGATTCACGGATTCGAAGATTCGACCGGCGTGCCCGCGCTCGTGATGGAGCTCGTCGAGGGGCCGACCCTGGCCGATCGCATCGCGCGGGGACTCGTCCCCGTCGGCGAGGCGCTCGCGATCGCCAGACAGATCGCCGAGGCGCTCGATGCGGCTCACGAGCAGGGAATCATTCATCGCGATCTGAAACCCGCCAACATCAAGGTCCGCGACGACGGGACCGTCAAGGTTCTGGATTTCGGGCTGGCCAAAGCTGTAGGTCCGGCTGAAGCCGGACCCCACGTACAAGCGGGCCACGGACACACTGCCGACGTACGTGGGGTCCGCCTTCAGGCGGACCTACACGCGGAGCTGGCGGCAACGAAAGCTCTGACTGGCGCGCACGTGATTCTCGGCACAGCCGCCTACATGTCGCCCGAGCAGGCGCGTGGGCAGGCCGTCGACAAGCGCACGGACATATGGGCGTTCGGGTGTGTGCTCTTCGAGATGCTGACGGGTCGCCTGGCATTTGCAGGTGCAACGGTGTCGGACACCATTGCGGCGATCATCGACCGCGAGCCGGATTGGCGCACGCTTCCGGCAACGACACCACCTCACGTTCGCACGCTCCTGCAGCGCTCCCTGGCGAAAGATCGGACGCACCGGCTGCGCGATATCGGCGACGCGACGTTCGATCTCGAAGGCATTCGCGATCGCGGCACGACCACGGTGAAGCGCGACCGACGCGCTCCATCGTTGCTCATGCTGCTCGCCGCGGTCGCGGCAGCCGTCGCCGCCGGCGTGGCGGCGCGGTTCATCTGGCGGAGCGATCCGCCGCCGTCATCGACGAGTCGCTTTCAGATCTCGCTCGGACCCACGCAGAGTTTCCCGATGGGTGTCGGCGCTGGCGAACAATTCGCCCTCGCTCTGTCACCAAACGGCCGCCGGCTGGCCTTCGTCCTCACCGACGGGATCCATCTGCGATCGATCGACGAGCTCGACGAACGTCGACTTCCTGAGTCGCCCGAACCGTCAAGACCCCAGCTCATGGTCCCCGGACGGCCGTGTTCTCGCCTTCGCAGAGTTACATCCCTCGACCGGATTTGATCTCTGGACAGTTACGCAGACTGGTGAGACGCGTCCACTGCTCGTGACCAACGCGAACGAGACCGCGCCCAGATTCTCGCCGGACGGACGCTGGATCGCGTACGCGTCGGATGAATCGGGCCGGCGCGAGATCTACGTCCGGCCATTTCCTGCATTCGATCGGAAATGGACGATCTCGACCGACGGCGGCGCGGAGCCGATCTGGCGGCGAGATGGCAAAGAACTCTTTTACCGGAATCGCGACACGGTCATGACCGTGACAACCGACACGTCCGCTGGATTCAAGGCCTCCGCTCCACAGGCGCTGTTTCGAGGTGACTACGACCAGGCGAGCAGCACGACTGCGCATCCACACTTCGACGTCGCGCCTGACGGCCAGCGTTTCCTGATGGTGAAGCCGGAGAAAAGCGCGTCTCAGATTGTCGTCGTGCTGAACTGGCTCGACGAGTTCAAAAGGCGCGCGGCCGAGACGAAGTGAGCTGGATCGCCTCAGGAGTCGTGCATTCGCACGCCCGGTCCCACGCTATAATCCGCGACGCCAACGGAGAGGTGACATGACGAGAACGTCGCTCGTGGCGACGGCCATCCTGATCGCTGGAAGCGTCGAAACATCTGGCCTCGCTCAGCAACGAAGCGGACCAGCGAAGGATCGGCTTGTGGGCGCCTGGGGGCTGGTGAGCTTCGTGTCCTTCGACGCCGCCGGCGTCTCGCGACCCGGCGCCTACGATCACGGACGCATCGTCTACGACGCCAGCGGCCAGATGACCGCCCAGTTGATGAATTCGGCCAACAAGGCCGACACTCCGCCGGCCACCGACGCCGACCGCGCCGCGGCGTACCGGCGCTATCTCGGGTATTACGGGCCGTTTACGGTGGATGATCTGGCCGGAATCGTGATCCACCACGTCGTCGGATCGTCGAATCCAAGCTGGATCGGAAGCAACCAGGTGCGATACTTCGAACTCTCTGCAGACGGGAACAAGCTCACGCTGTCCACCAAGAATCAGGGACGGGTCACCGGCGCGCTGGTGTGGGAGCGGATCAGGTAGAGTCGTGTCAGCGCTGCGCGCCGAGCAGAGTTGGCTCCTCGATGATCGACACGAGCAGCCAATCGATCGGGTGAATGCGATCGAATCCGACGACCGACGGAGCACCGAAGCGGCTCGTCTCGACGAACCCGACGTCATGGGCCTGCACGGCACGCCGAATCTCCTCGAGCGGCAGCCGCCCCGCCAGCTCGGTTCCACCGCCGCCGCGTTCACCGCGCGAGGCGTCATGCGCGGCCAGCACGGCGCCGTCACGATCGAGAAGAAGAGTTGTGCGGACACCAGGAATCTGCCCCTCCTGGAGCAGATTCGTGAGCGCATGATCGAGGGAGAGCACCAAGCCAATGCCGCCTCGCACGCGGCCTGCGGCAGTGCGCACCGGTTCGCTGACGACGAGCTCGCGCCCGCCGCGACGCGGGTTGATGTCCAACGCAGCCCATAGCGAGCGCGGATCGGCCGTTTCGCGAAACCACCACGCGGATCGAGGGTCATCGAGCTGTTGCGATTCCGTCGGGGCCGGGTACACGTACACCAGCCCGACGTCGTACGCCGCAACCAGCGCCTGGACTGCTGCGCCGCTGGAACCGACCGGCGCGTCTGCCGGTCCGCCGAGCGTTCGCCGCGCGAGCTCGACAACGTCGCGCTGGTTCTTCTGCGCGTCGAGCAGGCGTCTTGCCAGCCTCTCGGCTTCCGGTCGAGAGCCTCCCGAGAGCAAGCCGTACACGCCGTCGGCCGGATCGCCTGGCGGTCGTGCGCCTGCGCCACCGCCGACCCACGGAATTGCCGCGCCGCTCGGCATCCCGAACTCCATCGCGTACGAGGCGACCAGCGCCAGAGCGTCCAGCTCGCCGCGGAGATCGAGCAGCCGCGTCTGGAGACGGTCGCCCTGAAGCGCGACCTGGTTCGCGAACGCCTCGAGCCGCCGTTCGCGGCTCTGCTGCGCTTTGAGCGCGCGATCGCTGCGCCAGACGAGGGCCGCAATGGCGGCGAGACAGATCACCGCGAAGGCGAGCACGCCGAGCGCAACAGTCTGACGGTGCTGCGCCAGTCGGCGCACGAGTTGCTGCCAGCGGCTCTCAGGCAGCGCCTCGACCGACTCGCCGCGCAGAAAGCGGCGCAGGTCGTGGGCGAACGCGCCCACATCCGGATAGCGGGCATCCGGATCTGGAGCCATCGCACGTGTCACGATCGCCGAGAGCTCGGGCGGAATGCGCTCTCCCTGGAAGTGCTCCACGGGTTCGCGGGCGCCGGATTCCGCCTGCTTGAGAATTTCCAATGTCGTGCGTCCTGCGAACGGCCGCCGCAAGGTCACCAGCTCGAACAGAATCAGCCCAAGCGAGCACTGATCGCTTCTCGCATCGAGATCGTCGAGGCGGCCATGGGCTTGTTCTGGCGACATGTACAGCGGAGTGCCGACGATGGACCCGAATGCGGTCTGATCGCCGTCCGCAAGGACGACTGCAGGATTCGACGTCGCAGGCTGCGCAGCCGGCTTCGCGACCAGGCGGCAGATCCCCCAGTCCATGACGTAGACCTCGTTGTGCTGGCCGAGCATCAGATTGGCCGGCTTGAGATCGCGGTGCACGACGCCGCGCGCATGCGCATACTCGACCGCATCGCACACCTTGAGGAAGTGCTCGAGCCTGACGGTCAGCGAATGCGCTTCGTCGATCGCCTGGCCTGCCTCGCAGGCCGTCTTCGTTTCGGCGATGAGCTGCGCGAACGTCCGCCCTTCGACCAGTTTCATGGCGTAGGCGGGGCGCCCGCCGTCAGCCACCTCGAGTCCGTACACCGGGACGATGTGCGGGTGATCGAGCTGCGCCGTGACTTGGACCTCGCGGACGAATCGAGCGCGCGCCAATCGATCCTGGGCGATCTCTTTCGAGAGTTCCTTGAGCGCAACACGCCGCAAGAGCTCGACATCGTGCGCGACATGCACGGTTCCCATGCCGCCGCGCCCCGCGACCCCGACGACGACGTAGCGGACGGCGGCCGGCGGCAGAACCGCTTCGCCAACCGCACCGCCCCCCGCGTCGCGCCCGGACGCGGACCCCTCCAGGATCACGGTCTGTGCCTGCTCGAGGGACGCAACCGTCGATGGGCGCCCTCGTTCGTCCGCGACGCGTTCGTTGACGATCACGGTGGGCGTGTCGGCGAGAAGCAGCGTCGGCGCGGCCACGTCGACCGCCTCGCGTACGTCGGGATCAGGCATAGTCTCGCGAAGGGGAACCGGACTCGTTGAAGTAGGAGTCGACCTTCGTTCTATCGAACGAAGCAGGCGACGACTACACCCGGCGGCTGCGCGCAATTGCCCTCTTTTGCGCGCGTTGGATTTGCTATCGTCCCCCCGCGACGTCAATGAACGTCCCGGTCGAATACGACGCGTCCTCCGACAACAGCCAGACGATCGCGCGCGCGACTTCGATGGGATGGCCGCCGCGCCGCATCGGCAGCGTCGGCCCGAGCCGATCGACACGGCCCGGCTCGCCGCCGCTCGCGTGGATGTCGGAGTAGATGATGCCGGCTCGAACGCCGTTGACGCGGATGCCCTCCGCCGCCACTTCTTTGGCCAGACCGATGGTCAGCGCGTCGAGCGCGGCTTTCGACGCCGCGTAGTCCACATACTCGCCCGGCGCGCCAAGCTGCGCCGCTCGTGACGAGACGTTGACGATGGCGCCGCCCGCGCCTCCGCGAGAGGTGGACATACGGCGGACCGCTTCGCGCGCGCAGAGGAACGCGCCCGTGACGTTGGTCGCGAAGATGCGCGTCAGACGCGCGGCATCCATCTGCTCGACGCGCGTCTGCAGCTCGAGGATGCCGGCGTTGTTGACGAGCGCCGTGAGCGGCCCCAGGGACGCATCGATCGTTTCGAACAACCGCACAACCTCGGCTTCCACCGAGACGTCGGCGCCGACCGCCACTGCGCGGCCGCCCGCACGCTCGATGTCCGATACAACGGCGTTCGCCGCCGCTTCGTTCGCGCGGTAGTTCACGCAGACGGCATAGCCGCGCTCCGCGGCAAGACGCGCTGTGGCCGCGCCAATCCCTCGGCTGCCGCCGGTGACGAGCACAACGGGATGGATCATGCCGATCTGCCACGAAAACATGAAAACACGAAACCACATCTCATGTCTTTTTCGTGCTTTCGTGATTTCGTGGCTACGTGCGCGGATCGACCCGTGTAGGCAACTCGTACCAGATCTCGATCTCGTATCCGTCGGGATCGGTCGCGAACAGATACGGCTCGCCGGGCACGAACTCGCCCTGCTCTTTCACCTTCCCGCCCGCTTTCTTCACGGCGCGAGCGGCCGCGTCGATGTCTCTGGGATTCTGGAGGCGGAACCCGAAGTGCGCGATGCCGCCGGATTTCCCCGCGTCCTTCGCCTTTTTCTCGATGACGATCACGTCGCGCGCCCCGGGCGTCTGCAGCTGCGCAAAGCCGTCCTGGCGATAGACCTCGACGGCGCCGAACACCTTCCGGTAGAACGCCGACGAACGATCGACGTCGCGCACCGCGAGCGCCACGTGCGTCAGGCCGTAGGTTTTGATCACTTCCGATGCATCACGCGCCAGATTTTGCCCTTGGCGTCTTCGGTGATCCGCGTCCACCTTCCAGCGACACGAACACATCGTCATTGGGTGCGACCACGAGATGACGGGCGCGGCCGACGTCGGTGGCGACGACCGCGGCACAAAATCCCTGCGGCAGCGTCAAGCCTCCGTTGTCGGCGTCGCAGGCGGGAGCTGATGCACCGCGAACGCCGGCAACTGCCAGCAGCAACGCCACGCACGCGAACAGAACCCAAGATCGCTTCATGAAACTCACCATCAGTGCAAATGCAACCACGAAGCCACGAAGACACGAAAACTAAAACCAAACTATTCTTCTTCGTGTTTTCGTGTTTTCGTGGTTGCCTTTGTTCTACTCTCGCGAATATCTACTGCTGCTGCGCGCTGGTCGAGGTGCGCGCGGGCTTCAGGTACTTGTCGTACCAGGCCAGGTATCGCTCCAGCCGATCGCGTTGATAGCTCGGCCGCGTGATGCCGTGGTTCTCGTTCGGATAGATGATGAGCTGCGTGTCGATGCCCAGGCTGCGCAGCGCCTGATACATCTGCTGACCGCCCTGCACCGGCACGTTGAAGTCGCGCTCGCCGCCGAGGAACAGCGTCGGCGTCTTGATGCGATCGGCGTGCAGGAACGGATACGAAATCTTCTGATACGTTTCCCACGCCTTCGGATCCCACGGCGGACCGATTTCGTAGTCGTACTGAATGATGTATTGGTCGGTGCCGTAGAAGGCGACCGTGAACGCCGTGCCGGCGCCGCTCGTCGCGGCCTTGAAGCGCGTGTCGGTGGCGATGATGTAGTCGGTCAGGATGCCGCCGTAGCTCCACCCGCCGACGCCGAGCCGGTCGGGATCGGCAACGCCGGTGCTGATGACGTGATTCACGCCGGCGATCAGATCGTCGACCTCGTAATGTCCCCAGTCGGCTGCGATCGCGCGGGAGAACTTCATCCCGCGACCCGAGCTGCCCCGATAGTTCACGGCCAGCACGGCGTAGCCGTTGGCCGCGAAGAACTGGCGCTCTGCGCTGAACGAGTAGCCGTCCTGTCCGTTCGGCCCTCCATGGATGCGCAGCAGCAGCGGGACCTTCGTACCAGCGACGTAGCCGACGGGCTTGGTCAGCAGGCCGTGCACTTCGGTGCCGTCCTTGCTCTTGAAGCTCACGTCTTCGGTCGCGCCCAACTGGATGTCGGCGAAGAGCGCGTCGTTCTGATGCGTGAGCTGCGTCAGCGACCACCGGTCGGCACGATGCAACTCGGTGGGTTTCGTGGCGCTCCCCGACAACACGACCGAACATCCACCCGCCGTCGTCCAGTTCGACACAACGATCGGCGCGGCCATCAACTGCTCGGTCTTGTTCGCCGCGAGATCTACGCGCACCGGGTATACCGATCGATCGTCGGTAACGAAGACCGTCAAGGCGCGGCCATCGGCGCTGAAGCGCGGATTCGAGACGCCGCGATCCAGGTCCTCGGTCGCCTTCACGCGCGCGGGCGCTGCGGAACCATCTGACGCGACCAGCGTCAGGTGCTCCATGTTGTAGGCGCCCCATTTCTTGTCGTCGCTCTCGAGAAACGCGATCCGCTTGCTGTCGGGACTCCATTCGAGGCGCGACCGCGATCCGCGACTGGCGGGCGGCGTCAGCGCTTTCTCGACCGAGCCCGGCTTCGCATCGGCGACAAAAATCTGCCCGGCCGGTTCGCGATCAGGATCCGCGGCGCGGTTCGTCATGAAGGCAATGCGCGTGCCGTCGGGCGACCACGAGGGCGTCGATTCGTCCGTCTTGCCCGCGGTCAGCCGATCGAGCTTCTTCGTGGCGATGTCGAAGAGATAGATGTAGCTGTGGCGGCCCGACAGCAGATAGCCCTGACCGTCCTGCTTGTACTTGTAGCGATCGATCACGATCGGCTTCGGCACGCGGGGACGTCCTCCTGAGCCCTCACCCGCTCCGCCAGGGACCTGCCCTGAGCCTGTCGAAGGGTCCGCTTCCGGATCCGGATCACCGACGACAAGCGCAAGGCGCTTCGAGTCCGGCGCCCATTCGTACGACTGCAGCCGGCCTTTGACGTCGGTCAGCTGAAACGCCTCGCCGCCGTTGCGATCGAGCAGCCACACCTGGTTGCCTTTCGCCGGACCGGGCCGCGAGGACGTGAACGACAGATACTTCCCGTCCGGGCTCCAGCGCGGAGTCGACTCGCTGTCCTGGCTCGACGTCACCTGGCGATCGTTCTTGCCGTCGATGCCGACCATCCAGATGTGCGTGTTGCTCTTGTCTTCCTTGACGTCGATCTTCGACACGACGTAAGCGACGGCCTGGCCGTCGGGCGAGCACTGCGGATCGCGCACGTCGGCCATGCGCGGAATGTCGTCGAGGGTCAGCGGATGTTTGGCTGGCTGCGCGAGGAGCGCGGCCGACGAAGCGAGCGCGAACGCAATGACGAATCTGATGGTGAACATGGCGTTAGTTTACCTGCACTGAAAGTTGGCGGCTTCGTCGACACTGCCGGTCCCTTTGTACTCCGCGCGCTGCGGATACGGGCACAGCGGCCTCGTTCGCGAGACGGTTCCGTCGGCGCCCTGCTTGCGCGCGATCACGCGGTCGGGGACGGTGCCCTTCTCGACCCAATTGACGATCGCTTCGGTCGTATCCGCTGTGTCGGGTCCGGGGCCGCCAGCACAATGCAACACGCCCGGCATCATGAACAAGCGGAAGTAGTCGCGTACGTTCGCATCCCGCGCCTGCACCTGCTCGTAGTACTTGATCGTGCCGAGCGCGGTCAGCGCCGGATCCGACCAGCCGTGCCACATGATCAACTTGTGGCCCTTCGCCTTGAACGCGCTCAAATCGGGGTTGGTGGCGTTGAGCATCGTGGCCACTTGCCGGCCGTCCTTGCGCGCGTTGCGGACTTCGTAGCCGCGGTAGTCCCATTTCGGATCGTTGAAGATCAGGTACTTGAAGAACTGAGTGCCGAAGCCGTAGCGCAGGCTCGGGCCTTGCGGCGTCGTCGTGCCGCCGCCGGTGATCCACGTCGGCCAGCCGGCCGCGGCGCCTTCGCCGCCGACCGGTTGCGCGCTGTAGGTCGCGCCATCGGAACCCGGCGTCTCGGCGTAGATTTTCTTCAGCGCGGTTTTCTGGAGGTCGGTCAGGCCGGTCAAGGCCGCGACGTCCACGCTACAGCGGCGCGGATCTTCCATCAGGCCGTCCTTCACGCCGTCGACCAAATCGCACTTCTCGACGATCTGCGCCTCGACGCTCTTCAGCGTTTCCGGGGGAAACATCGGCGTCACGCTGCGCTCGTCTGGAAACACCGCCTGAATGTCCTTGATGAACTGCGCGGCGAGACCGACGAAGTCGAGCGCCGGCGCGCCGGCGACGATCCCGTCGAAGTCGTCGGGAAAGCGCTGCGCTTCCATCATCGCCTGGCGGCCGCCGTTCGAGCAGCCCGAGAAGTAGGCGCGAGCCGCCGGGGCGCCGTAGTAGCTGCGCACGATCGCCTTGGCGACTTCGGTGGTCCGGTGGATCCCCAGATACCCATAGTTCACCTGGCGCTCGAGGTTGTCCAGCGCCCAGCTCGCATCCGTGACGCCACCCTGATGTCCCGTGTCGGTGCCGGCCGTGGCGAACCCGGCGTTCACCGACGCGCGCGCCTGGTTGTCGATCGTTCCCACGAACCCGCCGCCGCCGCCCATCATGAATTTGCCATTCCATGTGTCGGGCAGGAGCAGCGAGAAGCGGATCTCGGTGCCGATGACGCCGTTCACGCGACAATGCGGCACGCGAACGGGACCGCTGGCGGCCGCGGCCACCGGCGCGCTTTCGGTGATTTTCACGTCCGGCAGCATGAGCGAGGCGACCTCACCGCACGGCATGTGGGACGCCGGCGGCGACTGGGCCGGGGCGCCCGCGGCCAGCGGGAGGCAGAGGACAGGCACGAGCAGAACGGCGGCGAGATATCGTCGATGCATCGGGCGATCATAGACGAATCGGGATATGATGGCGCCCATTCACGTGAGGATTTCCCTATGAAACGCGCATTCGTCATCGTCATCGCGCTGTGCGCCGCCGGGGCCGTGACCACGCAGCTTCGCGCGCAAACGAAGCCCAAGCTCGGCGAGTGGGCGACCTACGGCGGCGATCTCGCCAGCACGCGCTATTCACCGCTCGACCAGATTAACAAGGACAATTTCACCAAGCTGGAGGTCGCGTGGCGCTTCAAGACCGACTTCCTCGGTCCGCGTCCCGAGTTCAACCTCCAGGGGACCCCTCTGATGGTGGACGGCGTGGTCTACTCCACCGCCGGCACGCGGCGAGCCGTGGTGGCGCTCGACGCCGCCACCGGCGAAATGCTGTGGATGCACAGCGAGCATGAAGGCAAGCGCGGCGAGTCGGCGCCCCGCCAGCTATCGGGCCGCGGCCTTTCCTACTGGACCGACGGCCGTGAGGCGCGCATCGTCTACGTCACGCCCGGCTATCAGATGGTCGCGCTCGATGCGAAGACCGGCATCAAGGTCACCGGCTTCGGCAAGAACGGCATCGTCGATCTCAAGCAGGAGAACGATCAGCCGGTCGATCTGGAGACCGGCGATATCGGCCTCCACGCAACGCCCATCATCGCCAAGGACGTGATCGTCGTCGGCGCCGCGCACCTGCCGGGCGGGTCGCCGCGCTACAAGACGCACGAGAAGGGCTTCATCCGCGGCTACGACGCGCGCACCGGCAAGCGCCTGTGGATCTTCCACACGATTCCGGCGCCGGGCGAATTCGGCAACGACACCTGGCTGCGCGATTCGTGGGCCTACACCGGCAACGCCGGCGTCTGGGCGCAGATGACGATCGACGAGGAGAACAACCTCGTGTTCCTGCCCGTCGAGCTGCCGACCGGCGACTACTACGGCGGCAATCGTCCCGGAAGCAATCTGTTCTCCGAAAGCCTGGTGGCGCTCGATCTGAAGACCGGCGTGCGCAAGTGGCACTACCAGTTGGTGCATCACGGCCTGTGGGACATGGACCTTCCGTGCGCCCCGATTCTTGCGGACCTCACCGTTGACGGCCGCCGGATCAAAGCCGTGGCGCTGCCGACCAAGCAAGGATGGGTGTACGTCTTCGATCGCCTCACCGGCAAGCCGGTGTGGCCGATTGAAGAGCGGCCGGTTGAAAAGGGAGACGTGCCTGGCGAGTGGTATTCGCCGACGCAGCCGTTCGTCACCAAGCCGCCGCCCTTCGAGCGGCAGGGCGTCTCGCTCGACGATCTGATCGACTTCACCCCGGAGTTGAAGGCGGAGGGTCAGAAGCTCGCCGCGAGATACAAGCTCGGTCCCATCTTCACGCCGCCGATCGTGAGCAAGTGGCCCGGACCGCTCGCGACGCTGATGTTGCCGAACGCCACGGGAGGCGCCAACTGGCAAGGCGGCGCGCTCGATCCCGAAACCAACATGTTCTACATCTTCACCAACACCTCGATCACGCCGCTCGGCCTCGTGCCGGCCGATGCGTCGCGATCCGACTTCGTCTACGCGTCAGGCACCGCGCGCGATCCGAACGCGCCGGCGCCGGCGGCGGGAGGACGGGGTGGTCGCGGCGCGGGGCCGGGGTCAGGGCAAGCGACGCCGGCGACGACGACGGCCGGCGGCGGGCTCGTCGGCGCGGGCGGCGCGGCGATCAGCGAAGCGGGCGCACCGGTTGCGGCGGCCGGTCCTCAGGCTGGCGGAGGCGGCGGCGGGCGCGGTGGCGGCGAGGGCGGCGGCAATCTGGCGGTTCAAGGCTTGCCGCTGGTGAAACCGCCGTACGGACGGATCACGGCCCTCGATCTGAACAAGGGCGAGCTCGTCTGGCAGATCGCGCATGGCGACACGCCCGACAACATCAAGAATCACCCGGCGCTCAAGGGCGTGGAGATTCCGCGCACCGGCCGGCCGGGACGCATCGGCGTCCTCATCACCAAGACGCTTGCGATCGCGGGCGAGGGCGGATTCGTGACGACGCCCAACGGCCGCGGCGCCATGCTGCGCGCGTACGACAAGGCGACCGGGAAGGATATCGGGGCGATCTACATGCCGGCGCCGCAGACCGGATCGCCGATGACCTACCTGCACAACGGCAAGCAGTACCTCGTCGTCGCGATCAGCGGCGCCAACTACAGCGGCGAGCTCGTCGCGTTCAAGCTACCCGGGTAAGGATCTACTTCTTACCCGAGGTCGCCACCGGACCCCGCTCGAGGGCTTCCATGAAAGGACGCGCCTCGGGCGGCGTCTTGGCCGAGCCGCCCATCACGATCGCGCGCGGCGCCACGCCCTTGCCGTACAGATCCTCGGTGTCCGACACGTCAGGCTTCAGGACGCCGCCGGAAATGTCGATGCCGGCGAACAGTCCCTGTGCGCGCGAGTACGCCAGGATCTCGGCCTTCATCTGCGCGTCGGTGCCGGCGCGCGCATCGCGTCCCACGGGACCTGCGGCCACTGACGCCTCAACGCCGAGCTGAACCTTGTTGTTGAGCAGCTTGTCAACGCCCGTGCTGTTCATCACGATTAGGACGAGGTCGATCTCCTGCGCGCCGATCTGCAACCCCCAGCTTCCCTTTTCAAGCTCCATGAATACGGGAGCGCTCCATTTGCCGCCGCGCCGGCAGCTCATCAGACCCTTCCCGTATTCGCCGCCGACGATGAACGCAGCTTTTTTGAGATCGGGGATAACGATCGCGCAGGCCGCGCGCTGCCACAGATCTTGCGGGATATCCTTGTCGGGGATCGCGTGAATCTCGCGCAGGACCTGGGCCGCGTTGTTGATGCGATCGACGTGCTTCGGATCATCCGCTCGTGCGAACGTGGCGGTGCCGAGCACGACGGCGAGCGCCGTCGCACAGCTCATCAGTGTTTTCATCGAAAGCCCTCCGGTGCGTTCCGCGAGCAAGAACGCGTCCAAAAGCGATAAGGTCCGCCTAAGGGAACGCCTAAAGGCGGACCCCACGTACTGTGGGAAGTACCTCACGTACTGGGGAAGTACCGTACGTACAATGAGAGGTTCGACGCGTCCCTCGCACGTCCCTCGCACGTGGTCCCTCGTACGTGGGGTCCGGCTTTAGCCGGACCGACTAGCCCGGACCAAGTAGACTGACTTCGTGCGGTCCGCGCCGAGCCTGTTGTCGGCGGTCCTGCTTACCTTCGCCTGTTCCGGCTCGAGCTCGCCGGTGCAATCGACACCCTCTCCGTCCACGACGACGACGACGACGACCGCGCCGCCGGCAGCGCAGCCAGTGCGCGTGCTGATGCTCTCCGCCACCGCCGGATTCCGGCACGACTCCATTCCCACAGCGCTGGCCACAGTTGCCGCCATCGCCGCACGCGCCGGCGACATCGTCGTCACAGCCACGGAGAGCCTCGCGGATATCACCGCCACGCGTCTTAGCTCGACTGACGTGCTGATGTTCGCGCTCACATCCGGCGAGCTGGCATTCGACGACACCCAGAAGCGCGCGATTCTGGAGTTCGTCAACAACGGCGGCGGGTTCATGGGCTTTCACAGCGCCACCGACACGCTCTACGAGTGGCCCGAGTACGGCCGTCTCGTGGGCGCCTACTTCAAGGAACATCCGTGGGTGCAGCAGGCCACTGTCGCCGTCGAAGATCGGTCGCACCCGACGACGACGGGGCTCGGCGCGTCGTTTTCGCTGCGGGAGGAGTTCTACCTCTTTCGTCAGAATCCTAGAGGTTTCGTTCACGTCCTGCTCACGCTCGACGCTCCGTCGGTCGGCGCGCAGGGCGATTACCCGCTGGCGTGGGAACAGTCAGTCGGACGCGGCCGCTCGTATTACAACGCCCTCGGCCATTTTCCGGAGACGTGGAACGACGCGCGATTCCAGACGCAGATCGCCGCTGCAATCCGCTGGACCGCCCGGCGATAGCCGATCACGACGTTCGAGGTTCGTCGTTCGCCGTTCGCCGTTCGTCGTTCCCAGAATGCCGAACCACGAACCAAGAACCGCGAACCACGAACCGCGAACCGCGAACCACGAACCGCGAACCACGAACCACGAACCACGAACGATAGATGATCAGTACGTGACCTGCGTCAGCGTCTTCTCGATTTCCGCGCGATGCTGTTCTTCCCAGGGCGGCAGCTTGAGTCCTCGGCCGAGCTCTGAGACGTCCTCGTCCACAACGAACCCCGGGGCCATGGTCGCGACCTCGAACAGCACGTTGCCCGGCTCGCGAAAATAGATCGACTTGAAGTAGCAGCGATCGCGGACTTCGGTCACCCTGGCGCCGTACTGGATCAACGCCTCGCGCAGCTCCAGCTGCTCCTGCTCGCTTCCAATCGCCATGGCGACGTGATGCACGGTGCCCAGACCGTTGACGGCCGCGTCCGCATTCGCGTCATGGGCAACGTCGATCAGGTGGCCAGGCGCGTCGCCGCCCGCCGCCACGCGAATCCGCCCGCTGGTTTCGCCGACGACGCGGTAGCCGAGCAGGGTGGTCATCAGATCGATGGTTCTGGCGGGATCGCGAACCAGAATCGTCACACTGTGCAAGCCGCGGATCGCCGCGTCCGCGTCGGCGTCCGGCGCCACCCACGGCTTGCGCTCGTCGCGCGCCGTGGCGATCAGCTCGAAGGTCAGCCCCGAAGAATCCGCAAACGCGATCGCGGGCTCACCGAAGCGCGGTTCGATGTCGGCGACGGCAATGCCCTGTGCCGCGAGCCGCGTCCGCCAGGCGTCGAGCGATCCGACCGGCACCGAGAACGAGGTGACGGTGACCTGGCCGGCGCCTTTCCTGCCCGCCGCCACACCGTGGCCCGCGTACGGAAACGTGGTCCAGATCGTACCCGGCGCGCCGCGCTCGTCGCCGCCGTAATAGAAGTGGTAGACGAAGTGGTTGTCGAAATTGACCGTCTTCTTGACGAGCCGCAGGCCGAGCCCCTTGAGGCAGAAGTCAAGGTCGGGCTGCGCCTCGTCGACGGTGGCGGTAACGTGATGAAGGCTGAGCACTGGCATTAGGTACCCATCGTAGCCTGAAGCGGCAGGCCTTCCCTGGTCGCGCGCAATCCGACTGCCAGCGCCGACACCAACAGCAGTGCCGCGAGCAGAAACGGCGCGCCGGGCACGTGGCGATCGTGAAACGGCCCGATCGCAAGCGCGAAGACCTGCGTGAACAGCACCGGCGCGATCATGTTGGCGATGCCGTTGAGGCTGCCGACCGCGCCTTGCAGCTGACCTTGCTCTGCCGGCCCGACGCGGCTGGTCATCAGACTCTGGAGCGACGGTCCCGCCAGGCCGTAGAGCGCCGTCATCGCGACGCCGAGCACGAAGATCCGGCCCGTCGGCGCCAGGCCGTACACCGTCATTCCGACAGCGCCGCTCGCGAATCCGACGGCGAGGGCGCGCCGCTCGCCGAGCGCGGCGACCAGGCGCCCGACCAGACCGCCCTGCACGACGATCGACATCACCCCGACCGCCGCGAGCACGAGGCCGATCGTGCGCTGATTCCAGTGATAGAGATAGGTCGTGTAGAGCACGAACGTGATCGGCAGCGAATCGTGGGCCAGCATCGAGAGAAACCCGGCCGATCCGAGCCGGAACAGCGGCGGCCTGGAGCGCAGCAACTGGATCGATCCGATCGGGTTCGCGCGCCGCCATTGGAAAGACGATCGGCGCTCGAGCGGAAGCGACTCAGGAAGAATGAAAAATCCGTACGCCGCGTTGGCCAGGCTGAGGACGGCGGCGCCCCAGAACGGCGCTCGCAGATCGATGGCGCCGAGCAGTCCGCCCACCGGCGGACCCACGATGAAGCCCACGCCGAACGCGACGCCCAGCAAGCCGAACTTCTTTGCCCGATCCTCGGGCGCCGTCACGTCCGCGACGTAGGCGCAGGCCGTACCGAAGCTCGACGAGGTCACGCCGGAAATCACGCGGCCGACGAACAGCCACCACAACGAAGGGGCAACGGCCATCAACAGATAGTCGAGGCCCAGTCCCAGGTTCGACAGCAGAATCACCTTGCGCCGCCCGAACCGATCGGAGAGCGACCCGAGGATCGGCGAACAGATGAACTGCATCGCCGCCCACACGGTCGCGAACACGCCGTAGATCGACGCGCCCATCGCGGTGTCGCCGCCGCGGAACGCCACGACGAGCGCCGGCAACACCGGCACGATGACGCCAAGCGCGAGCATGTCGAGCAGGACCGTGATGAAGATGAAAATGAAGGCCGCACGAGAGTGGCGGGCCTGTTCGCAAGGCATCATCTAGGTGAAGCAGCCACGAAAACACGAAACCACGAAAAATGAAAGCAATTTTGTTTCATGCTTTCGTCGCCGATCCATAATCGCTCGATGGTCCGTTCGCTGGCGATCATGGCGGCAGTCGCGGTCGCCGCGGCGACGGCGCCGGCGACCCAGGATTTGCCGCGGATGGGACACTACTCGGCGCCCGTCCCCTACGATGGTCGCTTCACCCTCGTCCGGCTGCGCTGGGGCGCGGACTTTGGTTCGTCGCGCGGGCGATTCGGTTTCCAGGCGGCGTGGAACCACGATTACCCGCGCGCGGAGCAGAACCTCACGGCGATCGTCCGCGAGCTGACCTACCTCGACGTCCGCGACGATGGCAACCAGATCCTGACGCTCGACGATCCCAATCTGTTCAAGTATCCGATCGCCTTCATGTGGGAGCCGGGGTTCTGGAATCTCACCGATCGTGAAGCCGAGTCGTTCCGCGCGTACCTGCAGAAGGGCGGATTCGCGATCTTCGAGGACTTCGACGGCCCGGCGCAGTGGCGGAACTTCGAAGCCCAGATGCTGCGCGTGCTGCCCAACGCCCGCTTCGTCGAACTCGACCCGGGGCATCACATCTTCAACGCGTTTTTTCAGATCAGGGACATCGACGCGATCGTCCATCCGATGTCGCAGCTGAAGCCGAGCTACCGCGGCATCTTCGAGGACAACGATCCCGAAAAGCGGCTGATGGTGGTGGCCAACTTCGACAACGACATCCCTGAATACTGGGAATGGTCGGGGCAGGGACTCTTCCCCTTCGACGCGTCGAACGATGCGTACAAACTAGGCGTGAATTATCTCATTTACGGCCTGACGCACTGAGGGCCCTGACGTTCGCGGAAAGCACGCGAGAGTGCTTGTCCACCCAAAGCACACTAGGGTGCGCTTCGCGCCCGCGATACAAACGGAGACTTGAACCGGCGCGGAACCGCACGTTAAGGTTGCGTAAAGGACGAGGAGTTCCGATGCGCATGCGGTTCGCGATGACGTGTGTTCTCAGCGTAGCGTACGCGACGGGGCTGGCGGCCGACAACTGGCCCCACTGGCGCGGGCCGTCGAAGAACGGAGTGAGCGGGGAAACGGGGCTCCCGGTGTCGTGGAGGGCGACGTGCATCGACGCGCCCAAGCCGCCGGCGCAGCCGGCCGCAACCGCACTGCCTGCGGAGCCTCAGCGCGGCCGGGGCGGACGCGGCCGCGGCGGGTTCGGCGAGGAGAGCCGGCCGCTCACACCGCTCAACTGCTTCGAAATCAAAACCGAGAACGTGAGCTGGAAGCTGGCGCTGCCGGCCTACAGCGGATCGACGCCCATCATCTGGGGCGATCTCATCTTCCTGAACGTCGCCACGGCGGCCGACCGCGGCGATCTCGAGCTCTGGGCCGTGGACCGCAACAAGCAGTCCGTGCTCTGGAAGCGGCCGCTCGCCCCCGGCAACCACATCGAGCGCAAGCAGAACATGTCGTCGCCCTCCCCAGTCACCGACGGCCGCCACGTCTGGGTCATGACGGGCGTCGGCGTGCTGAAGGCGTTCGACTTCGCCGGCAAAGAGATCTGGATGCGCGACATCCAGGCCGACCACGGCCGCTTCGGCCTCAACTGGGGCTACGCATCGTCGCCGCTGCTCCAGGGCGACGCGCTGTACGTGCAAGTGCTGCACGGCATGAGGACCGATGATCCGTCGTACGTGATGAAGATCGACACGATAACGGGCAAGACCGTCTGGCACGTGCAGCGGCCCACCGACGCGATCGTCGAGTCGCCAGACTCGTACACGACGCCCGCGTGGATCGAGGCGAACGACAAGGCGGAGCTCGTGATCACCGGAGGCGACGTCGTAACCGGCCACGATCCGGCGACCGGCCGCGAGCTCTGGCGCGCCGACATCCTCAATCCCGACAACGACCGCAACTATCGCATCGTCGCGTCGCCGACGATCGCGGGCGGTATGGTCATCGCGCCGAGCCGCGTCAATCCGCTGGTGGCCATCCGGCCGGGCGGCAGCGGCGACGTGTCGTCGAGCCACGTCGTCTGGAAGTTCGATCGGGGGCCGGATGTGCCGACGCCGGTCAGCGACGGAACGTATCTCTACGTGGTGCGCGACGGGGGGCAGGTGTTCTGCCTCGATCTGAAGACGGGCGCTGTCGTGTACGGCCCCGAGCGCCTGCCGTCGGGCACCTACAGCGCCTCGCCTGTCCTGGCCGACGGGAAGATCTACGTCACGACGGAGGCAGAGGGGCGGACGACGGTGTTCAAGGCCGGACCGAAGTTCGAGATCTTGTCGACGAATTCGCTCGCAGACGACTGCTCGCCCTACTGCCTCAGCACAGTGGCGGTGTCGGACGGACAGCTGTTCATCCGATCGAGCTCGTACCTCTGGGTGATCGGACAGCGCGCAGCAAGATCCGGCGCACGCTGATGAGCTCATTGACGGTCTGACGCACTAAGTCGCTGAAGCAGATGTAAACAGCCGCTCGGTCTCCTTCGAAAACAGTACCCACAACCCGTAGACGCCGACGATCGTCCCGAGCGGAATCATCATCAGCGACAGGATCGAAATCACCATCCCGGCAACTCGCGCCCACGGCCGCAAGCGCACCAGGCCGACGCCGATGATCACGCTCGGGATCGACACAGCAGCCACACAGGTGACGAGGGCCATGCCGGTGATCCCGATGATCGGCAGCGCGATCTGGGCATCCGGATCGCCGCTCGCCCCGACGACGCTCGTGACGCCGCCGAACATGAAGACGAGGATGAGCGCGCCGAACAATCCCATCGCACCCAACGCGATTTGCAGCGAACCGAGGACCTTCACATGCGTGTCCATGCAGCCTCCGTTGCCTACTTCTCTTTCAGCCACTGATCCTGCAGCACAGTGATCGGCTTGACCAGCGTCTTGCCGGCCGCGTTCACGGTGACGATGTAGGTGCCGGGCTCGACGGCTTGCGGAGCACCGCCGCGCCCTCCACCTCCACCCCCGCCGCCACCCGGCTGTCCGGCTGGCGGGTTCGGCGCCAGGTTCCAGAGCACGCGATTGATGCCCGCCTGCCCGGCGCCGTCCAGAGTGCGCACGACCCGGCCGGCGGCGTCCGCGATCGAAATCTTCACCTCACCCGGCGCGGCCGCTTTCAGGTAGTAGCTGATGTAGGCGCCGCGCGGCGCGTTCTCGCCGCTGTACACTTTTTGCCCGCGTTCTACCGAACCGCGCTGCTGATCGTTCAGCCAGGCGATCGCCGGACGCATGTCGAACAGGAACGCGTCCTGCGATTGCACGTCCGCCGTCCACTGCTGCAGCGGCGTCAGGTCATCGGCGATGTAGACGCTCCGCCCGTGCGTGGCGACGATCAGGTCGTTGTCCCGCGGATGCACGATGATGTCGTCGGTGCGCACCGTGGGGTAGTTGGTCATGAACTTCTTCCATTGCTTCCCGCCGTCGAGCGAGATGAACAACCCGAACTCCGTCCCCACGTACAGCAGGTTGCGATTCTTCGGATCTTCCCGAATCACCTGCGCGTTGCCGTAGGCCGGCAGGTCGTTCGTGATGTTCTCGAAGCTCTGTCCGTAGTTCCGGGTCACGAACACGTACGGCTTGAGGTCGTCGCTCCGATGACCGTCCACCGCGACGTACGCAGTGCCTGCATCGAAGTGCGACGCATCGATCCGCGCGACCCAATGAAGATGATTCGGCGGCAGCCCTGTCAGGTTCTTCCCGACTTCGGTGAACGACTGTCCGCCATCCCGGCTCACCTGCAGATTCCCATCGTCGGTCCCCGCCCACACGACGCCGGGCAGGATCGGCGATTCAGAAATCGAGATGATCGTGCTGTACGAGGTGACGCCGTCGTTCTTGGAGAGCTGCGGCCGGTTCCCCGGCACTCCCATCATCGACACGGTGTTGCGATCGATCTGCCGTGTGAGGTCGGCGCTCGCCACCCACGTGTCACCCTGGTTGTACGACTTGAACACGCGGTTGCCACCGAGCCACACGATCTTCGGGTTGTGGGGCGACATGATCACCGGCGTGTTCCAGTTGAAGCGATACTCGTCGCCCGGCTGCGCGTTCAGCACGTTCGGTGCGGCGCCGCGGCCGCCACCGCCGCCTTGCGCCCCACCTGCCTCACCTGCACCACCTGCCCTGCCTGCCCGTGGCGGCGCCACCGGACGGATGCTCTGGCCGCGGCCGGTGCGCAAGTCGTAGCGGTTCGTGTTGCCGTTCTGCGACTCGGAGATCACGATGTTGTGGTCGGTGGGATCGACGGCGGTGTAGAACCCGTCGCCGCCGCCGATGCCGAACCAGTCGGCGTTCGTGATGCCGCCGCGCCCGCGCACGGCGCTCGGCCCGCCCCAGCTCCCGTTGTCCTGCAGCCCGATGTAGACGTAGTACGGACGCCGCATGTCGGCGGAGACGATGTAGGCGGTCGCGGTCGCCATCGTGTTCACATAGTCCCACGTCCGGCCCTGATCCCAGCTCACGTTGAGACCGCCGTCGTTGCCGATCAGGATGTGCTTCGGGTTCTTCGGGTCGATCCAGATGGCGTGCTGATCGACGTGACCGGGCGACCCGCCGCCGCCGGCCGCGTCGAGCGTCGTGAAAGTCTTGCCGCCGTCGAGCGACTTCGCGACCGGCAGACCGGCGACGTAGATCGTTTTGTCGTTCGTCGGGTCGATGCGGATCTGGCTGAAATACATCGGACGCGCGTTGCAGTTGCTGAGGTGCGTCCACGTTTCGCCACGGTTCTCCGAACGGAAGATCCCGCCGCGCCGCACGTCGAGCCCCGGCGGCGTCCAACCGGAAGGAGGCTGTCCGGCTTCACCACCACCGCCGCCGCCGCCACCTCCGGCCTGATAGCCGCGCGTCGGACCGCCGTTGTTGCACCAGTCGAACGATGGCCCGCCGCGTCCGCCGCCTCCGGGGCCCGCCCCTCCTGCCCGTCCTGCTTGTCCTGCCTCTCCAGCCCGACCCGCTCCACCCGCCGCACCCGGCGGCGTCACAGCGGCCGCACCCGGCGGCGTGTTCTCCGTCGGCGCCGTGCCCGTTTCACCCGCTTCGACCTGCGCGTACACCACCCGCGGATTCGATCGCGAGACGTCGAGCGCCACGCGGCCGTACGTCCCGGGCGGCAGGCCCATCTCCGACAGCTTCGACCACGTCTTGCCGGCGTCCGTGCTCTTCCAAATCGCGCTGCCCGGACCGCCGCCGTTGAAGCAACATCCACTGCGACGCCGCTGATGGCTTGCGGCGTAGAGGATGCTGCTGTTCGACGGATCGATCGCGATGTCCGTGAACCCGGTGTCATCGTCGATGAACTTCACCTTCGTCCACATCTTGCCGCCGTCGGTCGACTTGAACACGCCGCGATCGGGATTCGGGCCGAACAGGTGGCCGGGTGACGCCACGTAGAGTGTGTCGGGGCTTCTCGGATCGATCGCGATTCGCGCGATCGTCTGCGTCTCACGCAGTCCGATGTGCGCGAAGGTCTTCCCGCCGTCTGTCGTTTTGTACATGCCGTCACCGAACGACGAGGTCTGCCTGTTGTTCGCTTCGCCGGTCCCGATGTAGACGATGTTTGGATTCGTGGGATGGATGGCGATGTCGCCAATCGACCCGGTGCCATACGTGTCGAATACCGGCTCGAACGTCGTCGCGTTGTTCTCCGATTTCCACACGCCGCCAACGGCGTAGCCGAGATAGATGATGTTCGGATCGCTTTCAGACACTGCAACGTCGTCGATCCGGCCGCCCATGACGGCTGGGCCGATCGAGCGCAGCTTGAAGCTGGCCAGCAGCGGATCGGCAGACTGATTGATCAGCCGTGCTCGGTCCGCGCCCGGTCCCTGCCCGAGCGGAGCGACGATGAACAGCGGAGCCGCCAGCAGAGCCAACGGCAGCACCAGGCGAGGCAGGTAAGTCAGCTTCATAGCCGGGATTCTACTCCCCTCAGCGGGACGGTATCGACGGCACGGTCGATGCTTTACATCATGTGCCCGCCTACGCGCTGGGAGGCGCTTCGGCGCGGCATCACGCCGTAGCGCGACAGCATCTGGCGCGCGGAGGCGGATGGAGACTGAACAATGATGACTGTGCTGATCGTTTTGCTCGTTCTGATGCTGCTGGGCGCGCTACCCGCCTGGCCACACAGCCGGAGCTGGGGGTACTTCCCGAGCGGTGGCCTCGGGCTCATCCTGCTGATTCTCATCATTCTGGCACTCAGCGGACGACTGTAGGCAAACCTCAGCGTTTCTGCTGCCAGCCATTCGCGCTGCTTTGCGGCCGGGCGGTCGTCCCGCTCGGCCGCAAATTTGATCCCCTCACCCAGGCACGAACCGCGGAAAGGCGAGACGACGAGAAGCCGACGGTTTCCGGCTTGTCGACCGACTCCCACTGCGCACCAGGAAAAACGGATTGCGATTGAAGCGCCGCCGAGAGAAGGAGAAAAGCAAGAGCGACCACGAGGCCACGAAAACACGAAGAAAGCCAAAGCCGTTTCTTCTTCGTGGCTTCGTGGCTTCGTGGTTGCATTTGCATCCGACGGGTGTTCACTTTTTCAATGTGCGCTGAACGTAGTCGCGGATCCTGTCGAGGGTGCTCGGCGCCGCCCAGTATTCGTTGATGGCGGGATCGATCCGCGCCTGGCCGTCGCGAATCCTGGCGAACGCCGGTTCGCGCAGCTGGTTCTTCGTGATCGAAAACGCCGCGGCGGGAAGGGCCGCCATCGCCGTCGCCGCGGCGACCGCCTCGTCGAGCAGGCGATCGGGATCGACGGCCACATCCACGAGCCCGCGCTCGGCCGCGAGATCCGCGGTCAGCGTCTCGCCGCTGTAGATGAGCGCGGTCAGATGCGGCGGTGGAACCGCCTGCCGCATGATTTCCAGCGCGACGGTTGGAAACGGCACACCCACGAGCAGCTCCGGCACGCCGATGCGCCCGGCGCCTCTGGCCATCAGCCGGCGATCAGCGGCGCATGCCAGGATGCATCCGCCGGCGATCGCATGGCCGTTCACGGCTGCTACGAGCGGTTTCTCGAAGGTGAAGAAGGCCTCGAACGCGCGCCTGAGGACGGGTAGAAACACGCCGGCGTAGGCCTGGCCGCCCTCGACGAGCCGGGGAAGGTCCACGCCCGCCGAGAAAATCGAGCCGCCCGCCGTGAGGACCGCGGCCTTCGCCGGCGAGCGCGCGCACGCACCGAAGGCGTCGGTCAACGCGCCGCAGAACTCCACGTCGAGCACATTCGCCTTGCCGTGCGCCATCGTGAGAATGGCGACGTCGCCGCGGTGCGACACTGAGATCATGTGAGACGGTTCCATTGAGCCGAGATTAAACCAAACGAAGGCTGCTGGCGTCTAATGAGCGCCATGATTCTTCTTCTTACGCTGCTCTTCAGTGCGGCACAGGCGGCCCAGCCGGCGCCGCTCTTCCGCTTCGAATCGAACGAGTTCTGGCTCAATCTGCACCACTATTTGTATGTGCTCGGTCGCGCGCAAGCGAAGACGAGCGATGCGTCGCGCGAAGCGGTGGTCAACGCGCCGGCCGACGAAGCGCGCGGCCTGGCGAGGCTGAGCGAAGCCGAACGAGGCGCATGGCGCGAGGCCGTGACGTTCTACGCGAATGGCCTCAGCCGGAAGGACATGATCTTCGACGATCCGTTGCCGGCGATCACGATCGCGCTCGCCGGCGCGGACGAAGCGCCGACGCTCGGCGGCACGAGCGTGGATGCGGACGTCGCAGCGGCGCTCGAGCGCGCGGCACCGATCTATCGCAAGGCCTGGTGGCCGGCGCATCTAGCGGCCAATCGCGCGCGGCAAACGGACATTCAGAGCTTCATCGATCGATACGGACGCCAAGTGCTGGAGGCGATCACGCGCGCGTACGCGATGGAATGGCCGGTGGGAGGGTACCCAGTGCACCTCTCGGCATTCTCGAACTGGGCCGGCGCGTACTCGACGCGCGGGAATCTGTTGGTCATGTCCAGCCTTGCGGAAGACCTTCGCGGCGCGCATGGACTCGAGACCGCGTTCCACGAGGGGATGCATCAATGGGACAACGCCGTCATGGCGCTTCTGAGCTCCGAGGTGCGCCGCATCGGCAAACGGCTGCCGCCCAATCTCTCGCACGGGATGATTTTCTTCACCGCGGGCGACGCGGTGCGCCGGGTCATCCCCGGTCACGTCCCCTACGCCGACGCGTTCGGCGTGTGGGATCGCGGTTTCGCGGTGTTCAAGACGCCGTTGCAGGAAACCTGGAAACCGTACCTGGATGGAAAAGGCACGCGCGACGAAGCGATCGCAGCGCTCGTCGCGAGGATCGCGAGGTAGGACATGGCGCAGGCCTTCAGGCCTGCGATCGCAGCCACTTTCAATCTCAGCGTTCCAGAGGCACTACTAGAAAACTTCGAGGCTGACCGAGAGGTGTCACCTCGGTTCCGCTTTGCCGTCCAAGCTGCGCGTGATAGCGGCCCGGAGTCACGAGTGGGCCTTGCGGCGGACCGCCGCGTCCTCCCCCACCAGCCGGCGGAGCATTCTCCCTTCCTGCCCCTCCTGCCCCTCCTGCCTCTCCAGTCCTTCCTGCCCCACGTTGCGGCGGAGGAGGCGCATCCGCGCGCAGGTTCCACGCCACGCGTCGAAGGCCAGTGCCCTTCTCGACGTCGAACCGCCGTACCTGCTTCCCGCTTTCGTCCGTGATCGTCATCACCAGTTTCGCTTCGTCTGGTGGATCCTGACGAACGTTGAACGTGAGCACCGCGCCGAACGGCGGGTTCGGCGCCGTCCAGTTCCCGGCCATCGCGCCGATGCCGGCGGCCCCGGCGGGTTGCTGGCCGATTGAGGTGAACAGGTACGCGTCGCGCAGCGCGAAGAGATGCGCGTCCTCGGTGAGCGCCTGCACGCTCATCTCGCGCAGTGGCGTGTAATCGTCCAGCACGTAGAACCCGCGGCCGAAGGTGCCGATGACCAGATCGTGTTCGCGCCGCTGCACCGCGAGATCGCGCACCTGTGCCACGGGCATGCCGCCTTTGAGCTGGACCCAGTGGCGGCCGGCATCGACGCTGGTGAACAACCCGAACTCGGTGCCGGCGAACAGCAGGTCGCCGTTGATGTGATCCTGCGCGACCGCCCACACGTCGTGCTTGTCGGGCAAGTCGCCGGACACTGACGTCCACGTGCGCCCGCGATCGACGCTCTTCACGAGATAGGGCTTGTAGTCGCCACGCTGCCAGTTGTTGAGCGCCACGAACACCGTGCTGCCATCGCGCGGCGACGCGAACACGTCGGCCACATAACTCCATTTCGGCACGCTGGGAAACTGCTCCACGCGGCGCCAGTTCTTGCCACCGTCTTCCGTCACCTGCAGCAGACCATCGTCCGTGCCCGCGTAGATCAGCCCTTCGACCACGGGCGATTCGTCGAGCGACACGATGTTGCTGAGCGCGGTGGTGGCCTGATTGCGCGACACGGCGTCGGCGGGCCAAACGCGTCCCATGATCGCGATCTCGTCGCGATTCAGATTGCGGGACAGGTCGGGGCTGATCGCTATCCAGTTGTCACCGCGATCGTCGCTGCGGTACACCTTGTTGCTCGCCCAGTAGAGCCGGCGTCCCGAGTGCGGGCTGATGATGTACGGCGCATCCCAGTTCGTGCGGTCGGCGGGCCCGCGTCCTGCTCCACCTGCCCTGCCCGCCTCTCCTACCCCACCTGCTCTTCCTGCCTCACCCGCCCCACCAGCCCTACCTGCCCCCTCGTCGCTCTCGGCCGGCCCGGGCGGCGCGGCCTGGCGCGGACGAATGTTCTTCACTTCACCGCTGCGCACATCGAGGCGCGTGATGTTGCCGCCCTGCGATTGCGCGTACACGATGTTCGGGTCGTCGGGATCGCTGCGCGTTTGAAAGCCGTCGCCGCCGCCGACGATGAACCAGTCGCTCGTGCGGATGCCCCAGCGGTTCAACGTCCGCGACGGTCCGCACTGCGACCAGTTGTCCTGCGCGCCGCCGCACACGTGATAGAACGGCTTCGCGTTGTCCACGGAGACGCGGTAATACTGCGTGACCGGAATGTTCGCGAAAAAGCGCCACGTTTTTCCTTCGTCGTAGGTTTCGTACAACCCGCCGTCGTTGCCGATGAGCAGGTGTTCGCGATCGGTGGGATCCCACGCGATGGCGTGATGATCCACGTGCATGCCGAGGGTCTCGAAGCCGGCGCGCTTCCAGGTTTTCCCGCCGTCCGTGCTCAGCTCGAGATTCGTGTTGACCGACCAGATCGTGTCGGCTTTGTTCGGGTCCACGAAGATCTCGTAGTAGTACTGCGGATCGCCGCCGCGGTAGATGTCGTCCGCCGGCCCGCGACCGCGCCCCGCGCCTCCCGCCCGTCCCGCCTCTCCTGCCCCTCCAGCCCTTCCTGCCTCTCCCGCCCCACCTGCCTGGGGAAAGCGTCCGATCCGCGACCAGCTCGCGCCGGCATCGTCGGAGCGATAAAAGCCCGCCTCCGCAGGCCGCGCATTGATCAGCGCGAACACCGTGGCGGGCGACTTCCGGCTGTCGGTCGCGAGCGCGATCCGGCCGGTGTCGCCCGATGGAAGTCCCTTCGCCAGCTTCGTCCACGTTTTCCCGGCGTTGGTGGTCTTGTAGATGCCGCCTTCGGGGCCGCCGCCAATCAACTGTCCCACCGCGCGGCGCCGCTGATACGCCGACGCGTACACGATGTCGGGGTTCTTCGGATCGAACGCGAGATCGTTCGCGCCGGTGTCCGCGCTGATCGTCAGACTCGCCTGCCAGGTCTGGCCGCCATCGATCGTCTTGTACACACCGCGTTCGCCGCCGGAGGCGAAGAGTGGACCCTGAGCGGCCACATAGACGACGTTGGAGTTGCGCGGATCGATGAGGAGCCGGCCGATGTGCTCCGAAGCGGTGAGGCCCACGCGCTTCCACGTGGCGCCGGCGTCGAGCGACTTGTAGATGCCGTCGCCGAAATGGGCGCTCCGCTGGCTGGTGTTTTCTCCCGTCGCCAGCCAGACGACGTTCGAGTCCTTGGGATCGATCGCAACGCAGCACAACGTGAACGAGCTGCCTTCGTCGAAGATCGGCGTGAACGTGATGCCGCGATTCACCGTCTTCCAGAGGCCACCGAACGCGGTCGCGACGTACCACACGCTCGGGTTCCTGGAGTCGATCTGCACGTCCTGAATGCGCCCGGTTGCCAGCGCCGGCCCGATGCCTCGCCACGAGAGGCCCTTCAACGCGTCGGCGCTCAGCGCTGCGCTCGATTCGGGCGCCTGCCGTGCGCGGATACCCGCTGCGAGCGCCAGAATCATCATCAACACGACGAAGGTCATCAGACGTTTCATCGAGCCCCCGAATCCCGAATCCGAATGCGAATCCGAATCCCTAGTAGGTTGGCCAGATCCCCGGCGTCGCCAGCTCCACGGATCGCCCGTCGGGATCACGGAAATAGAGGCTCGTCCCGCCGGCCTCCCAGCGGACGCGGCTCTCGATCTCTATGCCGAGGTGGGCGAGACGCGTTTCCCAGACCGACAGCTGCGGCGCGTCGATCGCGAACGCCAGGTGCACCGGTCCGGATCCATCGTGCCCCGGCACGAGGCCGCCCTGCGTTTCGAGCGCGCCGGAGTTTCCGCGCTGGAACAGCAGCAACACCGTCCCGTGGCCCGCATCGAGGGCCACGAGCCGATCGCCGGAGATCATCGGCGTCGTCCCGAGCAGCTTCTGGTAGAAGTCGGCGGTCTGCGCCAGATCGGCGCAATAGAGCGCGGTCTCGAGAATGCGCTGTACTCGCGGCGTCATCGCCGGTTCGCGATCATCTTCATTCCGTGTTTCGCGCGCAGCGTCACCACCGGCTGGGTCTCGACCGGATGTCCGGGCACGAGCGCGAGCCGCCAGTGCTGCGCGATCGTCGCCACGACCAGCACGAGCTCCATCCAGGCGAACGAATCGCCGATGCAGCGCCGCGGGCCGCCGCCGAACGGGAAATACGCAAACGGCGGCAGCGCCGCCTTGAACTCCGGGGTCCAGCGGCCGGGATCGAACTGCTCGGGATCGCGAAAGAATCGCGCGTCGCGCTGCAAGACGTACGGGCTCATCACGAGGAGCGACCGCGCGGGCGCTACGTAGTCGCCGACGGGGTACTCCTGCAGGGCACGGCGGCCGATGAGCCAGGCCGGCGGATACAGCCGCATCGCCTCGGTGACGACGCGCTCCACATGGGTGAGAGCGCCGATGTCGCCCACGGTCGGCGTCCGCCCCTGCAGCACGCGGTCCACCTCCTCGTGCAACCGCGCCTCGACGGCAGGCGCAGTGCTCACGAGATACCAGGTCCACGTGAGGGCGTTGGCCGTCGTTTCATGGCCGGCCAGAAGAATCGTCATCGCCTCGTCGCGGACTTGACGATCGCTCATCGCACCGCCGCCGCGCCCTGAGCCAGCCGAAGGGTCATCCTCGTCCTGCGCGGAGAGCAGCATCGACAGCAAATCTCCGCGGTCGCCTCTTGCCGTCGCCCGGCGCTCGGCGATCATTCCGTAGATGATCGCGTCGAGTTTGGCGCGCGCGGCCTTCGCCCGCCGGAGCTGCGGCACCGGCAGCCGTTCGAGCACCTCGGCGAAGGGCAGCATCGAGAGCCAGAACGACTCCATGACGGCGTTGAGCGCGTCGCGGACGTCGCTCGCTTGCGATTCCACGTCCAGGTCGAAAAGCGTCTTGCCCGCGATGCCGAGCGTGAGGCGCATCATCTCCTGCGCGACGTCGTAGATCGCGCCATCGCGCCAGCTCTGTTGGAGCCGGCCGGCGTACGCGACCATCGTGTCGCCGTAGGCCGCGATGCGGTCGCGGTGAAACGCCGGCTGCATCAGCCGGCGCTGGCGCAAATGCGTCGGGTCTTCGCTCGTGAGCAGTCCCTCGCCGAGCAGCCGCTTCGACCGCTGCAGGCCGCGCCCTTTCATGAAGTAGCGGTTATGCGTGACGAGCACGTCGCGCACGTAGTGCGGGGCGTTGACGAAAACGAGGTGCTCGCCGCCCATCCGGTAGGCCGCGATGTCGCCATACTCGCGCGCCAGGCCGGTGAAGAACGCAAGCGGATCGCGCCCGGGACGGTACAGCAACAGATTGAGCGGCGACGGTTTTGGTCCGGGCGGAACAAGCGTCGGCATCGGTGGCGTTGGCGTCCTCGCCGCCATCATACAACCGGCGCCACGGCGCCTCACGTTGACAGGACGTGACTCGTCGTGACGTCGGCGATCAACCGGTCGTTGGCGCCGCGGACTTCCGTTCGGACCACGCTCACCGTTCGTCCCTTCTTCACGAACGTTGCAACGGCACGAAGCACTCCGTCTCGCTGATTTCCCACGAACTGCGCATTCAGGCTGATCGCCAGTGGAAAGCCCTTCCCGCCCTCCGCTGGTCTGGCCTCGCCCATGACGAGCACCGTCGCCGTCACGTCCGCGAACCACAGAATCGCGCCGGCGTGCGCGACGCCAAACGGATTCCTCACACCGGCGGCGATCGGCATCTCCGACACAACTCGATCTGCAGTCCGCTCGGTGATGGTGAACTCGAGTGAGCCTTGTACCTGCACAGCGCTACCAGGGATCGAAACAGTCGTAGTTGCGCTGCCGGACGATGCGGCCGTCGCGAAATTCCATGAAGATGGCGAATCGCGCCCGCAGGGTCTGGCCGGCCGCGAGCGACCCGGCGGCCTTGCCGACGGTTCCCGACCAGATCACTTCCATCGCCACGAGATCGCCGCTCCCAATCGCGTCGACCAGTTCGAAGCGTTCCGCTTGCAGCAGCGCCTTGCCTCGCGCACGCGCCTCGGTGACGGCCCGCAGATCGCGGGTCACACCGTTGGGCATCAAACGGTTGGGAAATTCCTCCTGAACGAGATCCGCTGCGAAGAACCGTCCGAGCTCCTCGGGCTCGGCTCCGGCGGCCAGGCGCGCCAGGTAGTCCTTGGCGATGTCGAGATTGCTGGCGGACATCAGCTTGCCACCGCCTGCGCGAATGCATCGACCAACTGCGCGGCCGTCATCCGATTCAACGTCTCGTTCACGCCCACGAGAAACGTGTCGCGATCCGGCGCGCCCAGCAGCACGCCCTTCGCCGCAAGACGCTTCTGCAGCGCCGCCGCGTCGCCGGATTTCACCTGGAGGCGAAACAGGTTCGTCCCCGACGGGATGCGCGCGATCGCGAAGCGATCGTGGCGGCCGAGCTGACCGATCAGGTCTTCGGAAGTCCGGACGGCCTTGCTGTAGCGATCGCCGAAGCCTGACAGGTAATGCAGCGCCACTGCGGCGAACGGCCACACATGGTTGAGCCCGCCGCCGAACATCCGCCGATCGTGATACATGCCGTCGAGCAGGGCGCGCGGGCCCGCGAGAATCGCGCCCGACGCCGCGTTGAAGTATTTGTAGAGCGACACGTAAACCGTGTCGAAGGGACGGGCGGTCTCCGCAACGTTCTCTCCCGTGTACGCCGCCTGCAGAAACAGGCGTGCGCCATCGAGGTGCAGCTTGATGCCTTCACGACGCGCAATCGCGAGAATCTTCTGCAGTTCGCCGGCATCGAACCGCTCGCCCTGCTTCCGGCGCACCGGCGTCTCGACCGAGATGACGGAGACGCGCCGGATGACGCGCGCGCCCTTCGTCTGGTCGAGCACCTGTTGCACCTCGTCGGCCGTGAAGCTCGCGCGGCCCGCGCCGAGCGGCACCAGCGTCAAGCCGCTCAGCGTTTGCGCGCAGTCGCCCTCGTCCTGACACAGGTGACTCTCGGACTGCACCACGACGCGGCTGGGCCCTCCCGCGAGCGCGCGCACGGCCATGTGATTGGCCAGCGTGCCCGTCGGCATGAAGATGGCCCGCTCTTTCCCGAGGACGCGCGCCATCTCCGTTTCCAACTCCTCGACGACACCGCCGAGCGAAAAGGAGTCGGGCGCGAGTGATTTCTCGGATGACAGCCGCGCCAGGAGGCTCGCGTACTGCGCCGGGTTCAAGCCGACGCCGTCGCCGGTCAACCGGACGCGCCGATCCTCGGTGTCCGCCTGCCGTTGGTTGCCCGGCTGGCTGAACGCGAAGGCGTTGCTGCCTGCCGCACCGAACCCCGTCGCGGTCATCCCGCCAAGCTGCACGAATCGCCGGCGATTGACCAAGGACATGCAACCTCCTGCTCTGTTCGGCGAGCTCGACAAATCGAGTGCGAACTGTACTCCCGAAGAAGCCCCTTCGGGCGCAGATTCGACGCCTTCCCATTTCCGGGGCTCATCTGCGTCGGTGTCGCACAGGTCGATTCTTTATCGCCGGCGGCTGTTCCAGGATCGGTGCCACACTCTGTTCACTCCGCCAACGCGCCGGTCACTTCACGCGAGGGTCTCGCTTGACCGTGAGCGGCTGCGTATACGGCTCGTTATCCGTGAAGCGATGCCGGTCGATCGCAGCGTACGCTTCGTTCGCGTCGGCGTGCGACGCCTCCATCATCACGACCGGTGGAACATCGACATGCGAGGCTCCCTCGAATGTTAACGATCGTCGTCAGCGCCCCTGGGCGCGTTGAATTGCGCCATAGAGACTCTGCTTCGTCGCCTCGGACGCGATGAAGAGATCGTCCGGCATCTTCGAGACGTAGCGGAGCATGTCCGCGTAGATGACGTCGGCCTGATAGAGATTCAGGCCCATGCCCGCCAGATACTGCAGCCGAAGGTTCCGGTCGTGGTTGATCTGCGCGTTGCGGAGCCACGGCTCGAGGTCTGGTTTTCGCCCCGCGTAGGTGGCAAACAAATCCACGGCCGAGTGCATGCCGATCTCGCGCAGCGACTGCTTCATCGGCGCGTACTCCGGCCGCTGCAGCTTGGCCTCGATCGCCTCGACGTCGATCGTCGTCGGTTCGACCTGGCCCAGCAGCACGAGGTCGTAGCCCTTCCCTTCGCTCGTGTTGCCCCACACGATGCCGTTCGGGAACACTTCGAGGAAGGTGCCGATCTCGCTCTTCACCGCCTCAGTGTTGCTTTCGTAGAGCTGCACGAACAGCGTGACCACGCCGCCGGGGTTCAGCCGCTTCTTCACCATTTCGAAGAATTCGACCGTGTAGAGCATGGCGGCGCCCTTGACCCACGGATCGAGCGGATCCGACGTCACCGCGTCGAACATCTCGTCGGTCGCCTCCACGAAATGCCGCGCATCGTCGATCCGCACGTGCACTTTCGGGTTCTTGACGACGTTGAAGTTGTGCTGGCTGAAATACTCGGACACGACGCGCGGCACCAGCGGTTCGATTTCGGCGATCGTCTCGTGCTCGACAGCGGGATCGATCGACACGGCGCCGGCAGTGACGCCCGCGCCGCAGCCGATCACGAGCACTTTCTTGGCTTGTTTGGGAATGAGCGTCGTCAGGTGGCCCAACATGCGCTGCAGGCGCATGTCCTGCGGCTCGCTCGACGCCTGCACCTTCCCGGCGTTGTGGTAATTGCGCACGCCGTTCGACAACTCCGAGACGGCCACCGAGGCGTTGACGCCTTCGCCGACGTAGATGATGTCGGTGGCCTGGCTGAGCCGCGTCGCCGCATAGCGGCCGTAGGCCACCAGCAGGCCCGGCAGTTCATGAACGCTGCGCGCGAAGAGTCCCGCGACGACCATGGCGAGGGCCAGCACGGCGGTCCCCGAGGGGCTGAAGCGCGGTTTGCCCTGCGTCGCACCGGTATACGACGGCTCGAGCATCAGCAAGGCCGAGAGCGCAGAAACGATGATCAGCACCTGCTCCGTGTGTGAGCTGCCGATCCAGGGGACGAGAATGAAACTCGTGACCATCGAGCCGGCGATGGCGCCGACCGTGTTCGCCGCGTAGACGCCTCCGGCCAGGCGAGCCGCGTCCTGCTCGGTCGACGCGACGCCCGCGAGCGCCAGCGGAAAACTCGCGCCCCACAGCATCGCGCCCGGGAGCACGACCCACATGCAGCGGACGAGATCCAGCTGGTAGGTGTACCACGGCGTCGAGGTGACGAGCGACGGGTTGATCGGCCAGTAGGGCAGCGATTCGGTGAGCTGGAAGGCGGCCCACGCCATGGCGCCGCAGGCGGCCAGCTGACACCATCCGAGCGCGCGGCGCGGATTCGTGGTGGTCCGCGCCGCCGACGCGCCCACCGTGCTGCCGATGCCGAGGCCGACGAGGAACACCGCGAGGATCATCGCGAAGGTGTAGACCGTGCCGCCGAAATGGAGCGACAGGATGCGCGTCCAGACCACTTCGGCGCCGAGCGCCGTCATCCCTGAGAGCGCGATGCTGATGTACACGGCGCGCGACCCCGCGGGTCCCGCCACGGGCACCGAGACGGCCACGTCGGGCTCGTAGGTGGCCCGGCGCGCCAGAAGCACTGCGATGACCGCGACCACGACGTTCAGCACGACGGCGACGAAGGTCGCGGTCGCGACGTCGTAGACGCGAAGCAGGTAAAAGCCCGCGATCAGGCACCCGGCGACGCCGCCCGCGATGTTGCCGCCGTAGAAGAAGCCGAGCCACGCGATGCCGTCGGGCGTCGCCTTTATCCAGCGCGAGATCGCCGGCAGCGTCGCGCCCATCAGCATCGTCGGCGGGAGGAGACAGATGCCGGCCGCGACGGCGCGAAACACGATGCTGAACGTGCCGGTGCCCGCGAACGCGGTGTACACGCCGCCGACGAGCGGCATGCCGAACAGAATCAGGACACCGCACACGGCGATGCCGAACTCGAGGAAGGCGTAGACGCGCATCGGGTGCTCGCGCGGCGCGATCACCCGCGGCAGCAGGAGACTGCCCAGACACATCCCGCCCATGAACGTCCCGAGCAGAATGCCGAGCGAGATCGCCGACGATCCGATGACGAGCTGCAGCAGCTGGAACCAGACGATCTCGTAGATCAACGCCGCGCAGCCGCTGCCGATGAAAAGGACGATCAGTCCCGGTAAGAAGCGACGTGTCTGCATGATAGGAGTGGCGAATCGTAGCACGGCTGAGGCTTGCGCTCAGAACACCCGCTCGTCCTGAGCCCGTCGAAGGACGAGCTCGTGGTTCGACAAGCTCACCACGAGCGTGTTCCTCTCGGACTACTTCCAGCCACCTCGAAGGAACGCGAGCGCCGTTTCAGCAAACCGGGGCGCGTCGGCGCCGAACACCGGTCCATGTCCACCGTTGGGCACGACCCAGAGATGCGAGTTCGGAATCGCCGCGTGCAGA
Source organism: uncultured Acidobacteriota bacterium (assembly GCA_963770995.1). Lineage (GTDB taxonomy): Bacteria > Acidobacteriota > Vicinamibacteria > Vicinamibacterales > CAVVIG01 > CAVSWN01. Next base: position 565,144 of record CAVYRS010000003.1, read on the forward strand.
TCGAAGGCGAGGCTGACGGGATAGAGGAAGTCGCGATCGCCGAAGACGATCAGCGTCCGCGCGGCGATCGTCGCCAGCAGCGGCGGCGTGAAACACACGTCGTCGTAATCCGTCGCGAAGCCCTTGACGTTTGCGAAGAGCGCGCGGATTTGCGCCTCGCCGTGTTTGTGCCGCCGCCGCAACGCGGCGCGCTCGGTGTCCGGCAGCATTTCTTCGGTGAACTGCGCCTGGATCGCGCGCGCCTGCGCGGGAAAGTACGGCGGCGCGCTGACCACGACCATCGCGTCGATGCGCGCGGGACAACTCGTGGCCATGTGCAGCAGCGCGATGCCGCCGCCGCTGACGCCGATCGCCTTGACGCGATCGATCCCGAGATGATCGAGGAGCGCGAACGTGTCGGCCGCGATCTGGCGAAACGTCAAAACGTTCGATGGATTCGTGGACGCGCCGTGGCCGCGCTGATCCGGTGCGATCAGGCGATAGCCGTCCGGTGGCTCGGGGAAGATGAATCGCCAGTTGTCCCCGGAGCCAAGACCGCCGTGGAGAAACAGCAGCGGCTCGCCTTCGCCGGCGGCGTCGTAGTGGAGGGAAATGCCGTGGGTGTCGAGGATGGGACTCATGGCTGATGGCTCATGGCTAATGGCTCAGCGTCTATGGCCGATGGCAACCCATCGACCATCAACACTATGCCCTCACCCTACGCCATCAGCCCTTAGCCATCAGCCATCAGCCATGATGTGAGAACTTACTTGAGGTGCTTGTTCACCAGCTTGGTCATCTCGAACATGTTGACGGTGGCCTTGCCGCCGAACACCGCCTTGAGCGAGTCGTCGGCCTTGATCATCCGCTTGTTCTTCTGATCCTGGAGCTTGTTCTTCTTGATGTACGCCCAGAGCTTCTTGGTCACTTCCGTCCGCGGAATCGGTTTGCTGCCGACAACTTCCGCGAGGGTGTCGCTCGGCTGCACCGGTTTCATGAACGCCGCGTTCGGCTTCCGCTTGCTCGCTGCCTTCTTCGCCATGTCGTCTCCTTGTGTGGGGGCGCCAGTTTGTGGTGTCCGGCTTCAGCCGGACCCCCGGGCGCCACGGCCGCTTGGCTGCCCCATAGTATGAACAACTTTCCCTCTATGGTACTAGCGGAAATCCCGTCCTCTCCCCGAGGTGGCGGCGGCGTTCTTTACCCACTCGGCCAATGTCTTCCACTCGGGATCGCTCTGCGACTCCCAGTGTTTCCCGCCCGGATGGAACTCCGTGCCGCCCGCTTCATGGACCAGGGGCATCGTCAGCAGCCGGCTCTTCGTCGGCACTCCGGGCACGACGAAGCGGCCCACCATCTCAAAGTTCTTTCGCGATTCCTCCTCGCTGTACGCGGTGCGCCCCGCGGGCAGCGGCTGCAGCCGGAACGCGGTGCTGCGCGCGTGACAAACCGAGCAGCGCGCGTGGCCGGGACGCTTTTCCGTGAACAGCGGCTGGACCTTGGTTTTGAACGTCTCGTAGTCGAGCGTGGACGCCGGCGCCGGCGAGGCGACCTGGAGGCCCAGCAGGAAAAACAGGATCTGCCACATGGCCGGATAGTGTAGCCCCGGTCGCCGCGCATCGGACAGAAGAGTTGTTGCGCCGTGGAGGCTTCCATTCAACGGCGACCGGGTTTAGAGTGTTCCTCCATGAGGACCAAGCTTTCTGTCGTGCTGGCATTCGTCCTGGCCGCGGCCACCGTCCGGGCCGCCACCGTGCGCATCGTCCAGACCAACGCGGCCGGCGACAGCGTGATGCTCATCGATCCCGTGACCAACAAGGTCGTCGGCGAGATCGGAGGCATCGAGGTCAATCACGGCGCTGCGCCGTCGCCCGACGGCAGCCGTCTATACGTGACGAACGAGGCCGAGTCGACGGTGGACGTCGCCGATCTCAAGACGCTGAAAGTCATCAAGAAAATCCCGCTGACCAATCACCCCAACAACATCGCCGTGAGCAAGGACGGCAAGCGCGTGTACGTGGCGATTGTCGCGGGGGCTGGCGCGGTAGACGTGATCGACGCCACGACGCTCACCCGCGTCAAGAGCATCCGCACCGAGGGCGGCATCCACAACGTCTACGTGACGCCCGACGGGAAATCGGTGGTCGCCGGGTCGATCCCGGGCCGCAGGATCACCGTGATCGATCAGACCACCGAGGAGATTCTCTGGACACTGCCGACGCCGGAGGGCGTGCGGCCGATGGCGTTCGAGACCAATGCCGACGGCTCGACGAGGCGAATCTTCGTGCAGCAGTCCGGGTTCAACGGGTTCATCACCGTGGATTTCGCGGCGCGCAAGATCGCCGATCGCATTCCGCTGCCCGAGCTCCCGGTGGCGGAGCGCGTCACAGATACGTTGCAGGGATCGCCGTCGCATGGCCTCGCCGTCACACCGGACCGCAAGGTGCTGTGCGTGCTCAGCAAGATGAACTCCCGCATCTATCAGTATTCAATGCCCGACCTGAAGCTGCTCGGCGAAACGAAAGTCGGCCACCATCCCGACTGGGTGACGCTGACGCCGGACGGCAAGCGCGCCTACGTCGCGAATGCCGGATCGAATTCGGTGTCTGTCGTGGATCTCGCGACACGAAAAGAACTCACGCAGATCAAGGTCGGACAGGTTCCGAAGCGGAACGTCACCGCCATCCTTCCCTGAGGTTCGGGCGGCTTCGCCGTCGTTCGGGCGGCATCGCTGACGTTCTTCGTTCGTAGAACGTAGAACCATCGCGATCACCTCGAACGATCGCGATCCCGTCGAACCTCACCGCTTCGTGAAGCGCAAATCCCAGACCCGTTCCTGCACGACGCTGAGCGCCGTCACGCGTCCGGCGGCACGCCGGAAGATGAGTGTGCCGATCTGCGGGCCGCTGAACGCATCGGCGTACAGCGCTGTGAGCGCAATCGTCGTCGCCGGCCGGCGTTTCAGCACGAGCCGGTCGTTCTCGACGGCGACTGTCAGGACCGTTTCGGCTTCGTCACTCTCGTAGGTGCCCACGTACGCCTGCAGCGGCTCCCCCGTCGGCGTCGCCCGGTCCACGCGCTCGTACTTCTCCGCCACGCCATGCTCGTTGGTCGCGGTGGCCGTGCGCGCGGCGAACGTCCAGGTTCGGTTTCCGAGCCCACTCCGGTCGCCCTCGATCGTCACGGTCTCGCCATCCGCCGTGCTGCGGTAGAGACCGGCGGCCGCCGCGAGCTGCGCCGCGGTTGGCCTGGTGTCGCTCGCGGGCTGGAGGTTCTTGACGTAGATGTCGGCCACCTGGTGGGCCAGCTCCGTCGCGTTGGCGCTCGCCACGTTGCACAGCACGGCGACCGACGTGTGCTGGTCGGGATAGCGCGCGAGAAACGCACGATAGCCGGCCGTCGACCCGCTGTGGCTGACCTCGCGAACGCCTCTGTACCTGCGCGCGTACAGCCCGAAGGCGTAGAGATGGGGGCGGCCATCGCTGAAGCGTCCGGGCCGCTGCTGCTCTTCGACGAACGCGGTATCGCCGACGACAGGTGACACGAAATTCTCGTTCCACCGGAGCAGATCGCCGATCGTCGTCAGCAGCCCGCCGTTGCCGTGCACGTTTTCGAACGGCATCTCCGTGTGGACGACGCCGCCGCGCTCCTCGTAGGCGATGGCGCGCCCCTTGACGACGCGCGTGAAGTCGTCGCGCCACGACGTGTGCGTCATCCCCCGCGGCTTGAAGATGCGCTCGCGCACGAAGTCGGCGAACGGCATGCCGCTGACCCTCGACACGATGACGGCCGCGAGATTGAACCCGGTGTTGCTGTACGACCACTGGGTGCCCGGGGTGAAGTTCAGCGACTTCTGGCGGCTCACGATGTCGAGCACGTGGTCGTGCGTGTACACGCGCGACGTCCGCGGCCATCCCGCGATGTCCTCGACGCTCCCCCAGTCGCGCAAACCGCTCGTGTGGGTGAGCATGTGGCGAATCGTCAACCCCCCGCCTTCGCCGGCCGGCGCCGGCTTCGGCGTGGCTCCGCCCCGCATTTCACCAGGCGGAGGCGGGTAATCCGGAAGCTCAGGGACGTACTTGCGGACCGGGTCGTCAATCGACAGCTTGCCGTCGCGCGCAAGGAGAAGAACGGCCGCGGCGGTGAACTGCTTGGAGACCGATCCAGCCTCGAGGATCGTCTCCTCGCCAATCGGCACGTCGTGCTCGAGATCGGCCATGCCGTACCCTTTGATCACTATGCGCCGGCCGTCGATCGCCACGCCAACAGCGCACCCCGGCGTCGACGATGTGTACTTGGAGAACACTTCGTCGACCGTCGTCGGCACGGCCGCGACAATCGATCCGCGCGCGATCAGGAGAGCCACGATCGCCACAACGATCGAGGCACTCAGCTCACGTGAGTTGCCACGAAAACACGACACCACGGTTCGACTGCGCTCACCGCAGGCGCCTGCCCTGAGCCTTGTCGAAGGGTGATTTCGTGGCTGATCCGCAATCTTCATTTCTGTCTCCATTTGACTCGCGTGTACGCGATCCGGAAGCCGTGCCGTTCGGCGTTGCGCTGCGAGATGCTGCCCGGCAGCGCCCCCATCATCGCGATATCGCAGCCGTCCGCGAACGCATCGTGAAGGCGCCGCTCGAGCAGCGCCAGCTGGGCGCCTCGTCCGCGCGCCGAGGGGACCGTGCTCGCTCCCGCCATCAGTGCCACACCCTCGTGCATGTGCATCGCCGCCGCGGCGATCGCCCGGCCGTCGAGCTCCGCCACGTACAGGTGCGAGCCGGACGTGGCTGCGAAGACGCGACCGATGGTCAGCATGAAATCGCCGGCGCCCGCGGTCTCGCTCCAGCCTTCGGCGGCGGTCTTGGCCCACAGCTCGCCTTCGGCGTCGCCGACGGTGCGGATGCGCAGCGATGGATTCGGAGCCGCGTCGAGGTTGCGTTCCCCAATCGGCCGGTACATGACGCTCGTGAACTCGAAGGGTTCGTACCCGCGCTCGGTCAGCAGCGTGATGAGGGGAGGACCTGCGACGGGACTGACCTCGTGATACGTCCGCGCCCCACGCGCGCTGAAAAAGTCTTCGAGGCGCGCGAGATCGGCCGCGCTGACCGCGTCGAAGAGGCCCAGGCCGAAGGTTTGCGTGATCGGCGACTCGGGACCGTCGAACATCGCCAGCGCGCCGGCGACGTCAATCCAGCCGGCGCCAACCTCGGGCGACACGCGCGCCCGCGCCTCGACGCACCGCGCGTTGGCGAGACCCTCCGCCCGTTCGAGCCGCCGCGCCAGCGCAAGATCCGCGAACGGATACACGGCTGGATTATAGTGATCCGTCGTTCGACGTTCGGCTACATCTTGGCCGTTCGACGTTCGTCGTTCGTCGTTCGTCGTTCGTCATTCAGCGATCGCAATGACCGACGAACCGCGAACCGCGAACCGCGAACCACGAACGACGAACGACGAACGACGAACCACGAACGACGAACGACGAACGATCCTGATCATGCCAACTGTCGCTGAAGTCCTGGCCGCCACGCTCCGCGATGCCGGTATCGAGCGAATGTACGGTCTCCCGGGCGGCGAGATCCTCGACTTCGTCGAAGCCGCGCGCAAGGCAGGCATCGAGTTCATCCTCGTCCGGCACGAGGCCGTCGCGGCGTTCATGGCCGACGTCTCCGGACAGATCGAGCGCAAGCCGGGCGTCTGCGTGTCCACGCTCGGCCCCGGCGCGATGAACCTCACGCTCGGCGTCGCCAACGCGTTTCTGGATCGCTCGCCGCTCATCGCCATCACCGCGACGATGTCCACGGCGTCGGCGCCGTACGCGACCCACCAGCAACTCGATCTGAACGCGGTGTTCCGGCCGTTCACGAAACAGACCGTCACGCTCGACGGCGTGAACACCGCGGCAACGGTCCGGCGCGCCTGGCAGGCCGCGATGACGCCGCGCTTCGGTCCCGTCCATCTCGCGTTGCCGAGCGACGTCGCGCGGCAGGCCGATCGGCAGGCCGAGGATCCTGCGATGGTCAGCCTGTCGCCCGATCCGCCGCCGGCCCCACGCGCCGATGCGATTGCCCGCATGGCTGACGAGATCGCGCGTGCGAAGCGACCGGCCGTGATCCTCGGCCTCGACCTCAACCCTTATGTCGATCCGCCGGCGGTTCGCCGGTTCGTCGAAGCGCTCGGCGCGCCCGTTTTTACTACGCCCAAGGCGAAGGGCACCTTTCCCGAGGATCACCGGCAGTTCTTCGGCGTCTGCAGCGGCCTCGCCGCCGACGCGGTCATCGTCGACTTCTTCAAAGGTGCCGACTTGCTGGTTGGCGTTGGATTCGATCCGGTCGAGTCCGACAAGGTGTGGCATCACACGATGAAGCTGGTGTCGATTGCGCCGGTGTCGATCGCGGCGGGTCAGTACAAGCCGGCGCTGGAGCTGATTGGCGACATGTCCGCGTCGCTGATGGCGCTCGCGGAGCGCTCGTACGGACCACTCAACTGGACGTGGGACAACGAGCGGGTCTTTCATGAACAGCTCGAATCGACCCTTGATGGACAGGTGAGGCAGGCAAGGCTGGTGGGGCAGGTAGAGCTGGAGCGGCGCGGGGGGCTTTCCGCTCTCGCCGTGACGCGGCGGCTGCGCGAGCTGTTTCCTCCCGAAACCATCGTCTCGACCGACGTCGGGTCCATCAAGCTGATCGTGTCGCAGGCATGGCGCGCGACGCAGCCGATGACGTTTCTCGAATCGAACGGCCTCTCGGCCATGGGGTACGGCCTGCCGGCGGCGATGGCGGCCAAGCTGGCGATGCCCGACCGGCCGGTGCTGTGCACGATGGGCGACGGCGGGTTCTCGATGGTCTTCGCGGATCTCGAGACGTGCGTGCGGCGCCGAATCCCGTTCGTCACCGTTGTCTACAACGACAGCGCCCTCAGCCTGATCCAGGTCGCGCAGGCACGCCGCGGGCACCCGGACTATGGCGTCCGCTACGGCGCGGTGGATTTCGCGGCAGCCGCCGCGGCGCTCGGCGCGTGGAGCCGCCGGGTGACCACGCTCGACGAGCTCGCGGCCGCGGTGACGGAAGCGCGGCGCCTCGACGTCCCCGCTGTGATCGAGGTCCCGATCGATCCAGCCGAGTACCACGCGCATGCGCGCTGAGACAGGGGTTCGGGATTCGGGATTCGGGATTCGGGGGTTCGGGGGTTCAGGATTCGAAAGACAGGGATCACGGCGTGGCAGCGCGACAGAACGAATCCCGAATCCCTGATCCCTAATCCCTGCTCTTCCACTCTCGCTCCTGCAGCGTCCGCCACTGAATCTTGCCGGTCCCGCTGCGCGGGAGCGCGTCGATCAGCTCGACGGTGCGCGGCACTTTGTACGCTGCCAGGCGTGTTCTCGCCCACTCGATGATCTGTTCGCCGGTCACGCGCCCGCGCGATTGGGGCTTCAGCGCCACGTAGGCTTTCACCGTTTCACCGCGGCGCGGGTCGGGTGCCGAGACGACCGCGACCTCCTGGATGTCGGGATGCGTGTACAGCGACATCTCGACTTCGGCCGGCCAGACTTTGAAGCCGGCGGCGTTGATCATCCGCTTGAGCCGATCCGCGATGTAGAAGTAGCCGTCCTCGTCGTAGTACCCGAGATCGCCGGTACGCAGAAACCGGCGGCCCTCAATCTCGGCGAACGCCGCGGCCGTGGCGTCCGGATTGTTCCAGTAGCCGGTGAACACCTGCGGTCCGCGCGTGACGATTTCGCCACGTTCGTTCGGACCGAGTTGGCGCAGCGTGTCGGGATCGATCACGACCGACTCGGTGTCGAACGTCGGGATGCCAAGGCATTGCCTGCGCAGGTGCCCCGGCGGATTCATGTGGGTCTGCGAGATGGTTTCCGTCATCCCGTAGCCTTCCATGTACTCGAGGCCGCACCGTTCGAACAGCCGCGTCGCGACGGCTTCGGGCATCGCGGATCCGCCGCCGAACACGTTCTGCAGCGACGACAGATCACGAGCAGCGACCGTGGGATGCGACAGCAGGTCGGCCACCATCGTCGGCACGTTCGCCCAATGCGTGCAGCCGTAGCGTTCGATCAGGTCCGCCGCGACTTCAGGATCCCATCGCGGCAGACACACGATCGCGGCGCCGGCATAGATCGGCCCGTTCATGCTGTGCTGCATGCCGGTGACGTGGAAGAGCGGCGCCGTATTCAGGACCACCGAGTCCGCCGTCAACGCTTCCCAGATCGCGCCGCCGACTGCGGTCGACATGACGCCGGCGTGCGTGTGCATGCAGCCCTTCGGTCTGCCTGTGGTTCCCGACGTGTACAGGATCGCGCAGAGATCGTCAGCAGATGCGGCGCTCGAATCGGGCGCGTGTCCGGCCGCCAGCGCATCATGCCAGCCGACAACGCCTGGCACGCGGGTCTCGCGCCGAGGCGCAGCAAGGGCGTCTGGCAGCGCGAGCGTCGTCGGCGCCGTGAGGTACTCCGAATACGTCGCCACAATCACGTGCTGGAGCGACTGACCGATGAGCGGCTGATAGCGCTCGTACAGGTCCTGGGCGACGATGGCCGTGTTCGCGCCGCCGTCGCTGACGTAGTGTTCGAGCTCCGCGGTCACGTTCATCGGACTGACTGGAACGATCACGGCATCGCACCGCAGGATGGCGTAGTAGGCGACGATGAACTGCGGGCTGTTCTGCGCGCTCAGCAGGACGCGATCGCCACGCCCGATCCCGCAATGACGTTGCAGAAAGCCGGCAAGGCGCTCCGCATCGCGCTCGAGATCTGCGTAGGTGAGGCGCGAGTCGTAGAAAATGACCGCGGCCTTCTCGGGATACCTGTGAGCCGAAACTTCCAGGTTGTACCAGAGCGTCGTGCGTGGAACGGTCAGACTCGTTGGCAGGTGCTTCGGCCAGACCTTGGGATAGTCCGTTGGTTGCATAAAAAAAGGGCGACGATCGTGAGACCGTCGCCCCGACATCCGTAGGGGCCGACCCATGTGTCGGCCCGGGCGGACACGCGGGTCCGCCCCTACGAAACAGCGCTCCTACACTCCAGCCGTGGTCTTCGTCTTGGCCGGGAAGATCTCCTTGAACGCGACCATGAAGCGCGCCATTTCGTCTTCCGTGCCGATCGACACGCGCATGTGCTTCGTCATCGGCGGGAACGGCCGGCCGACGGCGACCTTCTTCTCGCGGAACTCTTCGATCACCGGCTGAATTTCGCGTCCGATGGCGACCATGAAGAAGTTGGTTTCCGACGGAATCGTCTCGTAGCCGTGGGCTTCGAGCTCCGCCGTGGTCTTCTTGCGCAGCGCGATCGTGCGCTTCTTGATCTCGGCCTGCCCCGCGGTGTCCTTCAGCGCGGCGACCGCACCGAAGCGCGCCGCCACGTTGATGCTGCCCGACGAGAACGGCCGCATCTTCGCGATGATCTCGGCCGGCGCCACGGCGTAGCCGATGCGCATCGCCGCCAGCGCCGCGATCTTCGAGAACGTCCGCGCGATGATCACTGGCCGTCCCTCGATCACGTACGGCACCGACGTCGCGTACTTCGCGTCGTCCACGAAGTGGTGATACGCCTCGTCGATCAGGACCGGCATGTCCTTGGGAATGCCGTCGAGCAGCTGCTTGATTTCTTCCTTCGTGACGATGACGCCGGTCGGGTTGTTCGGGTTGCACATGTAGACGAACCCGAGCTCGCTCGCGTGATCGTTGGTGGCCTTGATCAGCGCGGGAATCTGCTGGCGAAAGTCCTTGCCGAGCGGCAGCTTGATCGCCGACGACTTGATGGTCGTGGCGTGCTGATACACCGAGCTGTAGGACGGCTCGACGCCCAGTACTTTCTTGCCGCCCAGAAGGAATGTAGTCCCGACCACGTCGAGGACTTCGCCGGAGCCGGCCGTGAGCAGAATGTTCTCTTGCTTCACGCCGTGCAGCTTGGCGAGTTCGCCGACGACATCACCGCCGGGATAGCCGTAGCGCATGCAGTACTTGAACGACTGGTTCATCGCCTTCAGCACTGATTCGGGCGGACCCCAGCAGTTTTCGTTGCTCGAGAGATGCGCGATCGCATCGTAGTCGTCCATTCCGGGCCGCGGACGCGCGCCGGCCGCCGCGCCCTGGCGAGGCGCCTGGGCGAACAGATCCACTTCCGATCCGACATTCAGATATCCCAGTGCGGCCGCGACGCCACCCACGAAGCTCCGGCGCGAAACAGTCATAGTGCCTCCGTTGTTAAACGGCCAAACGATCGGAGCATTGTAAACCTGCCCGTGTGCCAGAGCGTGAAGTTTCTCAAGGTCTCCCCTTCCAGCCCTTCCAGCCTTTCCTGCCCGTCCCGCCCAAAACTCTTGACAACCGCCCCGCCTGGACGATGATGGCGCCATGACTGCCACTTACGTTCGCTTGACGACTGCGGCGGCTCTGATCGTGGCTGCTGGCGTCCTTCGAGGCGCGGCGCCCTTGGTCTTCGCTCAGGGCGGGCCCTTCGACTCCGCTCAGGGCAGGCCCTCCGGCCCCGCAGACTTCGCCCCCCACGATATCGACGCCAATTTCAGGGGCGGCTACTCGGTGTCGGTCGCGGATTTCAACAAGGACGGCAAGCTCGACGTCATCGCGAACTCGTTGCAGGCGCAGGAGCTCGCCTGGTACGAAAACCCGGCCTGGACGCGCCACGTCGTCGTCGCCGAGACGCAGCAGATCGTGAACCAGGCGATGACGGATCTCGATGGGGACGGGATCCCCGAGATCGCGTTCCAGAGCTCGTTCGCGATGCAGCCCGCCAACAGCGCCGGGCTCAACTGGATCGCGCGGCACAACCCCGATCCGCGCCAACCCTGGAAAGTCGAGAAGATCGATCAGTTCCCGACGTCGCACCACGTGATATGGGCCGACCTCGACGGCGACGGCAAGAAAGAATTGCTCAACGCGCCGCTTCTCGGTGAGAAGAGCGCCGCACCGACCTACGACCAGGACAAAGCGTCGGTCTTCTGGTACAGCGCGACGGACTGGAAGCGGCACCTCGTCGCGAACGACATTCCCGGCATCATCCATCGCGTGCGCGCGGTGACGTGGGACCCCGGCCGGCGTGAACAGTTTCTCGTGGCCAGCTTTGAAGGCATCGCGTTGTATCGTCCCACCGGCAGCGGCGACGGGATGAAGTTCGAGAAGCAGTTGTTGTCGCGCGGCCATGAGGAGAAGGCGCCGCGCCTCGGGGCGAGCGACGTCGGCGTCGGGAAGCAGGATGGCAAGCGCTTCCTCGCGTCGGTCGAACCGTGGCACGGCAACGAGGTCGTGATTTACACGGAGGGCGGCGGAACCTGGCATCGCCGCGTGATCTTCGACAAGATCACGGGCGGACACGAGATCGCCGTCGTCGATCTCAACGGCGACGGGCGCGACGATGTGATCGCCAACGCCAACGGCCGCGTCACCGAGCAGAATCCCAACGCCGCGCCAGGCGTCCACGTGTTCTTCGCGCCCGCCGATCCCGCGAGCGGCGAGTGGACCTATCGCCGGATCGAAGACAAAGCCGCGATGAACAGCTGCGTCGGCGCCGACATCAACGGCGACAAGCGGATGGACATCGTGTGCACCGGCGCCGGCGGGGCTCTCCGCTGGTACGAAAATACTGGACAGCGGAAATAAGAAGTTAGAACTTAGAAGTTAGAAGTTAGAAGGACACAGCGCGGTCCTTCTGCCTTCTTCCTTCTAACTTCTACTTTCCTGCTGGTGCGTGCTCGAGCGCCAGGCCGGTGGTCGTGCCGCGCTTGAACCCTTTCCACGCGGGGTCGAGATAGGCCTGCTTGTCCGTTTCACCCTTCAGGTGCAGCGCGAAGAACGCCGTCGCGAAGTGGTCGAGGATGTTGTTCATCCGAACCGTATCCCAGACGCCGTCGGCGTAGTGCGAGAACGGCGCCGGCCGCCCGTCGGCGGACGCGACATAGGATTCGGCCGGTGCGGGAATCGGCGCGCCCGCGTTGTGGTTGGCGTTGATGAACGTCAACAGGTACCGATCCGCGTTGACCGCGCCTGCATAGATCGCCTGCGTTCCCTTCTCGTAGCCGGCCACTTCGTCGACGCTGCCCGCCACGAATAGCACGGGCGTCTTGATGCCCTTCAATCCGTCTGCGTCCCAGAATCCAACCTGCATGCCCCACGGCGCGATGGCGATCGCGGCCTTGATCCGCGCGTCCATCGATTTCTGGTACGCGGGATTCGCCGCGCCACGGTCGGCGAGCAAGCGGTTCGGCGGCGCGCCGTTGAGGGTTTCGCCCGCCGTGCTGTAACCGCCGCCAATTACGTTCACCACGCCGTAGCCGCCCATCGAATAGCCGACGATGCCGGTCCGGCTGGCATCGACGATCCCGGCGAGAAAGCTGCCCGAACCGCGCCGGCCGAGTCGATCCACTTCGCTCAGCACGAGCAACTGATCGAACGGACGGTTGTACAACGTGCTGGCAAATGCCTTCTGATCGTCATACGTGCTGTCTTTGTGATCGATCGACACGACGATGAAACCTTTGCTGGCCAGGTTTTCCGTGAGATGGCTCATCAGGAAGCGGTTCCCAGGATAGCCATGTGACACGATGACGAGCGGGAACAGACCGTCGCTGGCGAACGGCGCCGCATCGCGCACAGCTTTGCCGTGCAGCGTCGCCGCAATCGCCGGGTCGCGCGTGATCGTCCGGTACTCGCCTTCCGGCCTCTGCCCGGCGGCGAGCAACGCCGGATACCACGCTTCCACGGTCAGCGTGCGGTCGTACCGTGCCGTTGGCCCGCCCTCCTTCGTGCCGAGGATGTCGGGCCGATTCTTGTCGGTCACCTGGATTGTGCGAACGCCAATGGCGTACTTGCCGTACGACGCCAGCTCAGGGGCTAACGGGGTGACGACATCGACGCGATTGGTTTGCGCGAGCGCCGCGCCCGCGGTGAAAGCGACGATGCAGATGAGAGCTGGAACGCGGGGGATCATCCTACCTCCGTGAACCTACGTCGATCGTTCCGCCAGCGCCGACAGCGCATCGCCGGTGACGCGGAAAATCGTCCACTCGTTCATGGGCTTCGCGCCGAGCCCCTTGTAGAACGTGATCGCGGGCTCGTTCCAATCGAGCACCGACCACTCGAACCGGCCACACTCGCGTTCGGCCGCGATCTGTGCGAGGCGGGTCAGCAGCGCGCGGCCCGCGCCGCGGCCGCGCCACTCCGGCCGCACGAACAGATCCTCCAGATAGAGACCGCGCCTGCCGAGGAAGGTCGAGAAGTTGTGGAAGAAGAGCGCGAAGCCGACGGCCTCGTCTCCGGCGTACGCGATCACGACTTCGGCCGCTGGCTTGCCGCCGAACAAGGATTCGCGCAGCCCGTCTTCGGTGGCCACCACTTGATCCGCGAGCTTCTCGTAGACCGCGAGCCCTTTGATGAGATCGAGGATCAGCGGCACATCATCCTCGCGCGCCGGCTCGATGCGGTACGTCACATCCATCGTGTCCTCGATTTCGCCGCCGACGCTTTCAGGATCGCGTCGAACCGTTTCTGGCGCGTTTCCTCTTTTTTCGCGGTCATGATGTACATGATCGCGAGCCGCCGGTATCCGGGCGGCTGCGCCTCGAAGAACGCCCACGCCGTCTTGTTGGCCTGGAATGCCTTCTGGAGCTGCGGATCGAGCGCGCGATCCTTCTGCTCGTACAAGTACACGCCCGATCGCTTGAGATCGCGCTCCTTGAAGGCCTTGATGCCCGCGGGCGCCATCACGCCGAGCTTCATGAGCTCGCCGACACGCTTGGTGTTCACGAGGCTCCACGAGCTCGTGCGCGTCCGCGGCGTCCAGCGCTGCATGTAGCTGTTCTCGTCCAGCCGTTTCACGACGCCGTCGATCCACCCGAAGCAGAGCGCCTCGTCGAGCGCCTGCTGATAGACCATGCCGCCTTTGCCCGAGGCCTTCCTGTAGTAGCCGATCCACAGCTCGCGTTCGGTCGGCCCGTGTTTCTCCAGCCAGGCGCGAAAATCGGCCTGGGACTTGAAAAACCGCGGTTTCATTCCTCTTCCCGAGCCCGATTCGCAATCGCCTTTCGCAGCAACGCGATCTGCCCGCCATGGTAGGTCCCGTGCTCCACGACACCTTGGAGAAGCACATCAACCGTGTACTCGAGCTCGCCCACCCTCGCGTCGAGGGCGTCGTCGGTCAACTCGCGCACGGCGGCCGACAACAGACGATGACTCTCTCCGAGGCGTTCCAAGGCGAGGCGCCACTGGTCGGCATTGACGGCGGCGACCGGCGGCCAGTCCTCCTCGGGCGTCGGGTCGGCGAGACGCTCGCCCTTGACGCGCGCGCGTGCGATCTCGGCCCAGGTCGTCACGTGCAGCACCAGCTCCCACACGCTGTGGGCGCCGGCGATCGGCCGCGCCGCCGCCGTCTCGTGGGTAAATCCGTCCAGGACCTGCGCCAGGGCAGGCCCGTGCCACATGGGGCCTTTGAAGGTCCGGTGGATGTGTTTGGCGAGCCGAGTTGCACGTGTCATATGTTCAGATCTGCCTTTTTTCGTGCTTTCGTGATTTCGTGGCTAAACCGAAGGCCCTGACTTCCCGTCTATAGCGTCGATCATTATGCCCAACATCAAGTTCGCGCTTCGAACCCTGTTCAAAACACCCTTTGTCACACTCGTGGCAATCGTGTCGCTCGCACTCGGAATCGGCGCGAACGCGGCCATTTTCTCGATCTTCAACCACCTGCTCCTGCAACCGCTGCCGGTCGAGGCGCCGGACCAGCTGGTCAACCTCTCCGCGCCCGGCCCGAAGCCGGGTTCGACGTCCTGCAACACCGCAGGCGGCTGCGAGCTGGTCTTCAGCTTCCCTATGTTCCGCGACCTCGAGAAGGTCCAGACGGTCTTCGCTGGGATCGCCGCGCACCGCACCTTCGGCGCCAACCTGTCGTACGCGAAGCAAACCATCAACGCCCAGGGCATGCTCGTCTCGGGGTCCTACTTTCCCGTCCTCAACATCCGCCCGGCGCTCGGCCGCCTGCTCGGCCCGGGCGACGACCCCGGGCCCGGCGAATCGCGTGTCGTCGTCCTGAGCCACGCCTACTGGCAGCGGCACTTCGGCGCCGACCCGAGCGTCCTCAACCAGTCGATGATCGTCAACGGCCAGACGATGACGATTGTGGGCGTGGCGCCGCGGGGGTTCGAAGGCACCACGATCGGCGTCAAGCCGAACGTGTACGTGCCGATCACCATGCGCGAGATCATGACCCCCGGCTGGAAGGGCCTCGACAATCGGCGCAGCTACTGGGCGTACCTGTTCGCGCGCCTTTCGCCCGGCGTGACGCAGGAACAGGCGAGCGCCGCGCTGAACACGCAGTACCACGCGATCGTCAACGACGTCGAGGCGTCGCTGCAGAAAGGCATGAGCGAGCAGACGCTCACGCGATTCCGCGCGAAGACCGTCGTGTTACAGGCCGGCGACACCGGCCAGAGCAGCGTGCGTCGCGAGGCGCGGGCGCCGCTCAACCTGCTGCTCGGCGTCACCGGGTTCGTGCTGCTGATCGCGTGCGCCAACATCGCCAACCTGCTGCTCGCGCGATCGGCGGCGCGGGCGGCGGAAATGGCCGTGCGGCTCTCGATCGGCGCGAGCCGACGGCAACTGGTCGGCCAGCTGCTCACCGAGTCGTGTCTCCTCGCGTTGTTCGGCGGCGTCGCAAGCCTGCTGGTCGCGCGGTGGACGCTCGACCTGATCCTGTCGCTCATGCCGCAGCAGGCGGCGGACACGCTTCCAACGTCACTCGAACCGTCGATGCTCGTGTTCACCGCAGCGCTCACGATCGGAACCGGGCTGCTCTTCGGGCTCTTCCCCGCGCTCCATAGCACGCGGCCGGATCTCGTCTCGTCGCTCAAGGGTCAGGCGGGCCAGCCGTCGGGCGCGAAGTCCGCCGCGCGGTTCCGCACGTCGCTGGCCACGGTGCAGATCGCGCTGTCGATGGCGCTGCTCGTCGCCGCCGGGCTCTTCACCAAGAGCCTGTTCAACGTCACCCGGGTGGATCTCGGCCTGAACGTCGACAACGTCGTCACGTTCGGCATCTCGCCGTCGCTCAACGGCTACACGGCCGACCGTTCGGCGGAGCTCTTCACGCGTCTCGAGGACGAGCTTGCCGCGCATTCCCGGCGTCGACCGGCGTCACCGACTCGCTCGTCGCGCTGCTCGGCGGCAGCAACTGGGGCAACGACGTCGCGGTCGAAGGCTTCAAGGTGGGACCCGACACCGACACGAACTCGCGCTACAACGAGGTCGGCACCGACTACTTCCGCACGCTCGGCGTCCCGCTCATCGCCGGACGCGAGTTCACGCGCGCCGACGCCAAAGGCGCGCCCAAGGTCGCCGTCGTCAACGAAGCGTTCGCGAAGAAGTTCAACCTGGGACGCGATGCCGTCGGCAAGCGCATCGGCAATCGCGGCGGCAACGCCGACCTCGATACCGAAATCGTCGGTCTCGTGCAGAACGCCAAATACAGCGAGGTGAAGGACCCGATTCCGCCGCTGTTCTTCCGGCCGTACCGGCAGGGCGACACGCCGCAGATGGGCAGCATCACGTTCTACGTGCGCACGGCGGCCGACCCGAGCACGATGCTGGCGGCGGTCCCGCAAGATTGTCGCGCGCCTCGATCCCAATCTCCCGGTCGATGATCTGCGCACCATGCCCCAGCAGGTGCGGGAGAACGTGTTCCTGGATCGGTTCATCAGCGTGCTCTCCGCCGCGTTCGCCTGCCTGGCGACGCTGCTCGCGGCGGTCGGCCTCTACGGCGTCCTCGCCTACACCGTCTCGCAGCGCACGCGCGAGATCGGTCTGCGCATGGCGCTCGGCGCGGCGCCCGGCCGCGTGCGCGGGATGGTGCTGCGCCAGGTGGGCTTCATGACGATCGTGGGCGGCGTGGTCGGCCTCGCCGCCGCCGTGGCGCTCGCGCGGCTCGCGCAGTCGCTGCTCTTCCAGATGCAGGGATACGATCCGTTCGTGCTGGTGGGCTCGGCCGTCACGCTCACGCTCGTCGCGCTCGGCGCCGGATTCATACCCGCGCATCGGGCGTCGAAGGTCGATCCGATGCGGGCGTTGAGGTACGAGTAAAACAAGTCTGAAGTCTCAAGTCTGAAGTCTCAAGATCTGAAGTCAAAAAGAACTTGACGATATAAAGTAGTAGCGCTATCGTGCGGGTGGAGACTTGATATGTCCAGCCCCGCCCGCCGTCTGGCCGCCCCGGCTGTCGTCGTCCTCGTTCTGACCGCAATCGCCGCGTTTCCGTCGACGCGCGCATCCGCACAAGCCTTCCTCGACCTTTTCCGCGTGGTGAACGTCGCGGCCGTACCGGTGAACGTCGAGCGTTTGAAGCAGTTGAGTCAGCGCGGGCTGGATATTCCAACGCTGATCGGATCGCAGGTCGAGGTGCTGGCCGATCCGGGACCGGCACAAGTGTTCACGTCGGCCGCCGATGCGGCGGCCGCAGCGGGGCTCACGCTGCGCACACCAACCGTGCTGCCTCCCGGTCTGGTGCTGGTGCGCACCGAGTTCAAGGGAGAACGTGCCGCGCGGGTGACGGCCGACACCAGCAAGATGCGAGACGTCCTCGATGCGCTGGAGATCACGGACGTGTCGCCACCCGCAGAGCTCGATGGTCGGACGGCCACCATCCGCGTGCCGCCGATCGTCCGCACCGTTTACGCGAACGGCGGGCAGGAAGTCTCCCTCTTCCAGGCGCGAAGCCCGGAAATGACGTTGCCGCCGGGCATCGACGTGCCTGCGCTCGCCGAAATCGGGCTGCGCATCGCCGGCCTGGGGAGCAGCGAAGCGCATACGCTCGCGCACGCCATCGACTGGCGCTCCACCATGCTCGTGCCGATTCCGGCGGCCGCGTCAACGTTTCGGCAGGTCGACCTCCCCGGCGGCCGTGGACTGTTCGTCGAGCCCACCGGGCGCCGCGGGCCGCGGGCCATCCTGTGGGCGAACGGCGGCTTCATCTACGCGATGACCGGCAGCATCAACAGCCAGACGCTGCTGCAGATCGCGCGGTCGGTCCAATAGCGTCACGATTCGAGTGGCTGCGGGCGCGGCGTTCGCCGTCGAAACTCGCGGACTGAGCCGGCGCTTCGGCGCGAAAGTGGCCGTCGCCGATCTGTCGCTGGCCATTCCGTGCGGCGAGATCTTCGGCTTTCTCGGGCCCAACGGGGCCGGCAAGACGACGTCGGTCAAGATGCTGCTGGCGCTGGTGGCACCGAGCGGCGGCGCCGGCACCGTCCTCGGCGCCCCGATCGGGAACCGCGAGGTCCGGCGCAAGATCGGGTTCCTCCCCGAGCACTTCCGGTTTCACGACTCGCTGAGCGGAAGCGAGCTGCTGCGTTTTCACGGCCGCCTGTACGGCGTGCGCGGCGCCACGCTCGAGCGCCGCATCGATGCGCTGCTCGAGCGCGTGGATCTCGTCGACGCCGCCGCGCGGCCGCTGCACGAGTACAGCAAGGGCATGACGCAGCGGATTGGCCTCGCCCAGGCGCTCATGAACGATCCCGATTTGGTGTTTCTCGACGAGCCCACATCGGGCCTCGATCCGCTCGGGCGGCTGCTGGTCCGCGACCTGCTGCGCGAGCTGCGTGCGAAGGGAACGACCGTGTTCCTGAACTCGCATCTGCTCGGCGAAGTGGAAGCGACGTGCGATCGCGTCGTCTTCGTCAAGCACGGACGCACGATCCATGAGCGCACGCTGGCGGCCGACTCGTCGGATCTCGAAGTCGAGCTGCGGCTCGGTGCGATCACGCCGGCGGTGCTCGCCGGGCTGTCGGAGTTCGGCGCCGCCATCACCGAGTTCGACGGCGTCGTCCGTCTACGCGTGCAGAGCGACGCGACGCTGCCGTCGATTGCCCGCTGGCTCGTGGCTCACGACGTGGCGCTGTACGAAATGCGCAGCCGGCGGCCGTCGCTCGAGCAGGTGTTTCTCGAAGTGATGGGGGCGGATCAGCGCCCCGGGTAATGGAGAGCACGAAGATTGGCGGAGCACACGGTCTTCACACGGAGGAACGAAGTCACGAAGACGCACGAAGAAGACAGAGTTCGACGGGTCGAACCGCAGCCCATCTTCTCTGTGCGTCCTCCGATGCTTCGTTTCTTCGTGTAATACCGTGCCCTCGTAACCTCCGTGACCTAAGCACATGGGAACAGTGATCACAATCGCGGGCCTCACCCTACGGGACGCGCAGCGCCGCTGGCTGCTCGTCGCGGGCGTGCTGCTGGGCGGCGCGTTCGTGCTCGTCTACGCGACGGCCGTGTGGTTCATCGTCCAGCACGCGGCCTGCGGACCGCGCGCGCGGCCGTGCGCGACCACGTTCGAGGCGCTGCAGTTCCGCGGAGGGCTCAACATGGGCGCGATCGTGGGACTCTACGTCGCGAATTTCCTCACCCTGATCACCGCCGTCCTCCTGCCGATCGACACGCTCTCCGGCGAAATTGCGTCCGGCGTCACGCAGACGCTCGCGTCGAAACCAATTCGGCGAGCCGAGATCGTGATCGGGAAGTGGCTCGCGTACTGGCTGCTCGTGGCGTTCTATATCGCGCTCACGGCCGGCGGGGTGATTCTCGCCGTCTGGGCGGTCAGCGCGATTGTGTCCGGCGGCAGCGGATTCGTGCCCCCCAACACCTGGCGCGGCCTCGCGCTGATCCTCCTCGAAGCGACGGTGATGCTGACGATCTCGATTGCTGGAGGCACCCGGTTCAGCACGGTCACCAACGGCATGGTGGCGCTCGGCATCTTCGGCCTGGGCTTTCTCGGCGGTTTCGTCGAACAGTTCGGCGTCATGCTGGTGGCGGGAGATGCCGGCCGCATGGTCATGCGCAACATCGGCACGATCATCAGCCTGCTCGTGCCGGCCGATGCGTTATGGCGATTGACAGCGTATTACATGATGCCGGCGATCGTGCGCGATCTGGAGGTGACACCGTTCAACTCGATGTATCCCCCGAGCGGCGCGATGGTCCTCTGGGCGATCGGCTACATCGTGGTCGTCGGCGTGATCGCTGTTCGGCAATTCAACAACCGCGCGCTGTAGCGAGTGAAGGTCCGCCTGAAGGCGGACCCCACGTACCATGCGCCATGTGCAGTACCTGGTGTCCGCCTTCGTACGTGGGGTCCGGCTTGAGCCGGACCTACATGTACTTCCAGTTCCGATGTTTCCCCTCCGCCATCCACTCGACGGCGGTCGCGACCCGTCGGGCGCGCGTCTCGTTGCTCTTCGCGTCGGTCACCCATTCGACGTATTCGCGCTTCGCGCTCGGGCTGAACGCGTCGAACGTGGATTGCGCCTTCTTGTTCCTCTTCAGTGCGGCCACCAGGTCGGCCGGCGCCTTCGGCGGCGGTTTCGGCTCGCTGCGCCTCGGCGCCCGCGCGGGCTTGATGCCGGCGTCGTTGAGCGCCGCGGCTTTCTTCACGTAGGCGGCGAGCGCTTTCTTCGACGGCAGATCCGACACCTTCGTCAGCCGTCCGAACCCCATACTCCCTTCGACGCGCGGCGAACCGGTCACGAGATCGTGTTTCCAGAAGCCGAACGTCGCGTGCTGCTTGAACGCGGCCATCCCGCAGAGGATGCCCTTGTACATGAACGATGGCGTGCTCCACTTCAGATCCTCTTCGACGCCGGGACAAGCGCCGTGGACGACGTCGCGGATGTGCGTCAGGATCGGCTTCGCGAAGTCCGGCGCCTTCGCGATATAGGCGTCGATCCGCGGATCTCGTTTCCCCATCGTCGCTGCTCCTGAAATCAGCAATGCTACTGTAAGGCACTATAGTGTTCACGCGCGCTGAGGCGACCGCCGTCACCCTCGTGACGTTTCCGGCGGCGGCGATCGTTCTGGCCTACGGCGGCGACGCGATCGGCCTGACGCTCCACCACGTTCCCATTCTGGCGCTGTCGCTCGCTGCCGCGGCCGCAGTCGCCAAGAACCTCGCTCAGGACAGGCCTGTCGAAGGACGAGCGTCCTGGGCAGAGCTCGTCGCGTTCCTCGCGGTCGTGGCGTTCGTGGCGGGCTGGCTGCTCTGGCTCGCCTGGCCGCACCTGCTCCCGATCGGCAGCGGATCGGATCTCACGCATCATCTGCTGCTCATCGACTACATCGATCGCACCGGCCGGCTGCTCCACGATCGGACGCTCGTTCCGTACTTCGCCGAGATGTTCGACTACACGCCGGGTTCGCACCTGCTGGCCGTCCTCGCCGGACGCTGGACGCGAACCGACGGCCTGCACGCGGTCTTCTCCGTCATCGCGCTGTCGGTCGCGCTCAAGGCCGGCATCGTGTTTCTGATCGCGTTGCGGTGTCTGCCGCCGGAGTCGCAGCCGGCGCGGGTCCCGCTGGCGTTGATCGCGCCGCTGCTTCTGTTTCTTCCGAGCGGGTACTTCCTCGGATCCTTCATCCACGATTCGTTCCTGGCGCAGGTGTTCTCGGAGCTGTTCGCCATCGTCGCCTGGTGGGCGGTCGTCTGCTGGGATGCCTGCTGGGATCGTCAACCGAGCGCGAGCGCCGCGGCGATTGTTGGAATCGCGGGCGTCGCGACATTCCTCGTCTGGCCTGTGTGGCTCGGCCCGATCATCATCACCTTCGTCGCGGTCGCGGTGCTACCACGTGATGGACCGCGTGGCCCGCGCCTGCGGCAGCTTGCGCTCGTGCTCGTCCCGATCGCCGCCATCGCGACGGTGCACGCCGCCGGCCGCCTCGGTGCCGCCTCCTCCATCGCCGGCGCGTCCGGCTTCGCGCTGATTCCGACGCCCGAGGTGACTAGCTGGGTGTTCCCGATCGCGGGAGTGCTCGGGACCCTGATGGCATTCAAGGACCGGCGCGCGCGCACGGTTCCTCTGCTTCTCGGCGCAATCGGTCTACAAGCCGCCGCGCTCGTGGTCGTGGCTCGCGCCAGTAGTGCAGAAGCGCCCTATCTCGCGTTGAAGATGTTCTATCTGGCGATCTATCCGCTGGCCGTCGCCGGTGCGATTGCGGTGTCCCGCGCAGCCCGGCAGTCCGTGGGAGCCTGGGCGATGGTCGCGCTCCTCACGGTCATGGTCGGAGGGGTCGTCGTCGCCACGCCGCGACCCACTCCGATAATGTCGGCAACGCTGCAGGAAGCAGGCCGCTGGGCGCGCGCGAACGTGCCGCCCGCATGCGTGGATTACCTCGTTTCTGACGATGACAGCGCGTATTGGCTGCACCTGGTGGCGCTGGGCAATCCGCGAGGGGCGAAACGATCGCTCGTCGCCGAGACGTTCGAACCGCAGAAGGCGCTCGAGCGCTGGATTCTTCCGGGCGGACTGCCGTACGCCATCGCGCAGGATGTGGACGCCCTGCCGCGCGATATCAGGACGAACGTCGACGTCCTCGCGCGGTTCGGACCGGCCGGCGTCATCAAGCGTCGCGGCCCGGCGTCCTGTCCATGAGATCTGATCCCAGATCTGATCCGGGATCAGATCACCCTTCCCTAGCGGGCGCGCACCAGACTGGTCACGACCTCCCAGTTGAACCGCACGAACCGATGCAGCTCGCTCTCGAGCAGCCGCTCCTGATCGCTGTGTGCGCCAAAACCCTTGGGACCATCCTCGAAGTCGGTCGCCGGGCCGATGCCGAAGCACTGCATGCCCTTCGAGCGGAGCTGCGCCATGTCGGTCGCGCCCGTGCTCATGGCCGGCAGCGTCGGCGCGTTGTAGATGCGCTTGCCGACTTCTTCGAGCACCTTGAACGGCTCGGAATCGAGACGCGCTTCCGGCGCCGCGGGCCGCGCGGTCTGCGACGAGAACCGCACCTCGACCGCCGGATCGTTCACGACTTTCTTCACCTGCTCGAGGAACTTCGCCGGATCCTCATCGGGAAGCGCGCGCACGTCGAGCGTGACCTTCGCTTCCGACGGAATCACGTTCGAGCGATAGCCCGCCGTGAAGATGTTCGGTGACACCGACGTGCGCAGCATGGACGAATGGCGCGGCTCGTTTTCGAAGAGCCAGTCGTCTGCGGCGGCGCGGACCTTCGGATCCGTCGAGAGCACGTCGCGATACACCTTGGCCACCTCGGGCGGCGAAATCGCCGCCAGCCGCCGGAAGTAGGTGCCCGTCGTTTCATTGAACCGAATCTCCGGCCGCCATTCGCCGATGCGGGCCACCGCGCCGGCCATGTGGACAATGGCGTTCGACTTGAGCGGGACCGATCCATGTCCGGCGACGCCGCGCGAGATGAGCTCGATGCCGCGCGGGATTTTTTCGAGCGTCTGGACCTGGGCGAACCTGACCTCGCCGTTGATCCGCGTCACGCCGCCGCCCTCCGCGAGGCAATACTCCGCCTCGATCGCCGGATAATGCTGGGCCACCATGAAGCCGATGCCGACGCCCGTGCTGCCTTCCTCGCCCGACTCGGACAGGAAAATGACGTCGCGGTCGAGCGGCACGTTCAGCCGCTTGAGCAGCAGCATCGTCATCGCGCTGGCCGTGAGATTGTCCTTGTCGTCCACCGTACCGCGCCCGTACACGTAGCCGCCTTCGCGCGTTGCGCTGAAAGCCGGATGCTTCCACTTCGAGGCGTCGGTCGTGACCACGTCGCTATGGCCGACGATCAGCAGCGGCCGCTTGCCGCCGTTGCCTTTCAGCCGCGCGACGAAGTTGGATCGCTTCGGATCGCTGGCGAAAATCTCCGATGGAATGCCTTCCTTGTCGAAGAGCTGCTTCAGATAGTCGACCACCAGGTGTTCGTTGCCCGGCGGATTGCTCGTGTCGAGCCGCAGCACGGCTTGAAAGAGCTGCATCGTTTCGGCCTCGACCTTGGACCAGTCCGGCTGCTGCGCGCCGCCCTGTGCGGTGAGCGCGACCGACGCGAGCGACACGATGAGAAGTGCGAATCTCGATGCCATGTGTGACTCCTGCTAACGTTCGTTGCGGGCGAGGTAGCTCTTCCGGGCGCGGGCCATCAATCCGGCGCCTCCCGTCACACGCACTTCGAGTGCGTGCATCTTGCCATCGAGCGACGGCGGCGTGAACCCGAGCGCGTACTGATGATGCAGCTCGTCGGCCACCTTGGCGAACGTCGCCGAGAGGTCGCTCGCTCTGGACAGCTCGAAATAGCCGCCGCCGGTGGCCGCGGCGAGCCTGGGCAGCCCTTCGTCCGGGCGGTTGAGAAAGCGTCCACCACCGCCGCCGCGTGAACGACGCCGACCCGATCCGCCATATCCTCCGCCAGGTCCCGCGATTCCGGCCAGCCCGATCGCGTACACCATCACGTCCTCTTCCCCCGCGCGCTTCATCAGGTCTTTCAATGACGTGTTGCGGGCGCCGAACGACAGCGGGCTGTCCATGCCGTCGGTGAACACGAGCACGACGCGCCGGCCCGGCTGGCGCAACAGCGCGGTGATGCCGACGTTCACCGCATTCCAGAGCGGCGTGGGTCCCTCTTCCTGCAGCTCCGAGCGCAGAATCCGGATGAGCTCGTCCTTGTCCGACGTGAAGTCGCGCGGATCGAGCTGGATGCGATTCGAGAAGCTGCCGACGCGTGCCTTGTCCCCCGGCAGCATCGCCAGCACGAACTGCTCCGCTGCTTTCTCCACCAGCTGGAAGTTGCGGACCATGCTCACGCTGCGATCGAGGAGCATGACGACCGTGATCGGCTGAATATCGTTCGCGAAGAGCGTCAGCTCCTGCGGCTTGCCGTTGTCGAGGACCGTGAAAGCGGCACGCGGCAGATCCGGAACCAGCCGCCCGTCCGCACCAGTGACCGTCGCGTAGATCGCCACCGTCCGCGCGGCGCTCTTGAACACGTGCGCCTGCTGCGCGGCGAGAGAGCACAGTCCCGGCAGAACCACGAAACTGCCACGAAAGCACGAAAGACAACCAAGTCTTGGTTTCGTGTTTTCGTGTTTTCGTGGCTCCCACCATCATGCCGCAACCTGTTGGTTCAGAAACGACAGGATGATCGCCGCGGACGCGTCGGTCTGGTCCGTGTAGAAAATGTGGCTGGCGTTCGGCACCATCACGAGCGTCGCATGGGGGATGGCGCGGGCGACGATCCGGCCGTTTTCGGCGGGGACGAGCGCGTCGGTCTCGCCGTGGATGACGAGCGTGGGGGTCTTGACCGCGGACAGCCGCGCGAACGTGCCGGGCCACGCCCGAATCGCCTGGAGCTGAGCGTGGTAGCCCTCGTCCGGCACCGTGGCTGCGAGCCGAACGGCGAGATCCTCCTCAATCCGCTCGCGCGGGGTTCCCGCGTCGAAGGTGAACGGCACCATCCGCCGCGTCGATTCTTCGCGTGTCATCGTGCCGCGCGCGTTGAGCGCCTCGCGCACTTCCTTGGCCGCGAGCACAACTTCCTGTCCGCCACAGGCCGTGCAGCCGAGAATCAGTGATCGCACGCGCTTCGGGTGGCGGAGCACGAGCTCCTGCGCGATCATCCCGCCCATCGACGCGCCGAACACATGGGCCGTGTCGACGCCCGCCGCATCGAGCACCGCCGCCGCATCGTCGGCCATCTCGGATATCTCGTACGGTCCCGGAGGCACGTCGCTTTCGCCGACACCTCGGTTGTCGAACAGGATCGTCCGGAAATGGGCGGCGACGATCGGCGTAATCCGGTGCCACCAGACGTGGGTCGCGCCGAGACCCATGATCAACAGCAGCGCCTCGCCTTGACCGGTCTCGGTCCAATAGAGGCGGGTGCCGTTGCGAGTCGCGTACATCAGACTTCTGACTTCTGACTTCTGACTTGTTACCTGGTCTTTCCGCTGTATTCGTCGTCGGTCGTCTTCTGCAGCCACTTGGTCTCGCCGCCGAAGCTGATCGCGACCTGCACCAGCCGATCGGTGGGCGTGGCGCCGTGCCAGTGCACGACGTTCGGCGCGGTGTAATCACTCTCCGAGAGGCCGAGCTCTTTCATCGGCTGCCCTTTCTTCTGCGTCCGCGCGCGCCCTTGCTCGACGAAAATCACCTGCCCCTTGTCGTGGCTGTGCCACGCCGATCGCGCGCCCGGCTCGAAGCTGCGCCTGCCGATGCCGAGATCCTTGGCCTCCATCGTGTCCGATTTCCCGGTAAACCGCGGGTCGTCCTGCTGCGCGTGGCCGGTCCAATACGACGCCGACGCGAGCGCGAACGCGAGTGCGACGACCATTGCTGCGCGCTTCATAAACCCTCCTTGCCTGCCTAACCCGCCCCATCCGCCTTACTTGATCGCAGAGTAATCCGTGGCTTCCATGAAAACCGAATCGACCTTCGACACGATCCGGCCGTTCACCTGCGACTCGGCGCTCACTTTCTGCCATTCGGGATCGGCCTGGAACGCGGCCCAGCTCTTCTTCGCGGCGTCGCGGTTCGCATGCTGCAGGATGTACATCAAGGTGTTCTGCGACAGCGGCGCGTCCTGCGGCGTCCAGTAGCCGATGCTCTTCATGCCGTGCTTGTCGAAGATGCGGCGCGTGTGATCGCGAAATCGTTTATTGAGATCCCCGAGCTTGCCCTCGGGCGCCGTGTAAGTCCGCAACTCGAACACCGTCCCGGCGCTCTGCGCCGTGACGACGCCGCGCGACTGAAACACGCTGCCGAGCGAGAACCCCGCCACGAACACTCCCGTCATCGCCAGTACCGAGGAATCCACGCGTCTTCGTCATCTCGACCTCCATCATTCGGATGCCAGTATAACGTCGCGGTGCCGATCGACCCACCAGATCCAGACCACGAGGATCGCTCCGCCGGCGATGGCCGATGTCCACACAGCGAGGACCGATGGCGGAGGCGGGCCCAGGATGTTGCCGACATAGACGACCGCCAGAAACGCCGCGAGCGTCCAGAATCCCCATCGGCCTTTCGCGTCGCGTGGACGAGGTCGTCCGCGCGTAGATCCAGAGGCGCGCGACATTATGATGGACCGACGATGCGGCTGCACGACTACCTGGATCGCGTTGGCCTGTCCGGACCGCTCGGGGTGAATCTCGACACGCTGCGAAGCCTGCACGTCGCGCATCGCGAAGCGTTCCTCTTCGAGAACGTCTCGATCCAAACCGGCGGCGCGATCAGCGTCAAGCTCGAGGACATCGAGCGGAAGTTTCTGGACGAGGGCCGCGGCGGCTACTGCTTCGAGCACAACACGCTGTTCGCGTCGGTGCTGCGCGAGGTGGGATTCGAGCCGACGGCGTTTCTCGGCCGGGTGCGGCGCGGCCCGCCCGAACGCTGGTGTCGAACGCACATGGTCCTGCGTGTGCCGATCGATGGCGACCCGTGGCTCGCCGACGTCGGGTTCGGTGGAGTCGGTTTGCTCGAGCCGATGCCGTTGCGCGACGGCACCCGATCGCAGCAGGTGGGGCTGACGTACGCGCTGCGGCGCGAGGGTCAGCTCTGGGTGTTCTCGTGCAG
This sequence comes from uncultured Acidobacteriota bacterium, assembly GCA_963770995.1. Taxonomy (GTDB): domain Bacteria; phylum Acidobacteriota; class Vicinamibacteria; order Vicinamibacterales; family CAVVIG01; genus CAVSWN01. The sequence continues at coordinate 592,488 of CAVYRS010000003.1, forward strand.
CCCCGACGTCTGGAGCCCCGCCTCCAAGGTGTCAACGGGATCTGATCCCAGATCTGATCCCGGATCTGATCCCGGATCAGACCCCTCGGCCTCAGCGGACCTATACGAATTCAGCGACGATGCGCAGACGGCGGGCGACGTCGAGGTCGCGAACCACTACACCTCAACGCATCCGGAATCGATGTTCCGGCGCAGCCTGACCATTCAGCGCACGACACGCGCCGAGCGGACGATTCTGCGGCACGACACGTTCAGACGGATCGTCGACGGACGGATGGAGGATCGGACGGTCGATTCGACGGGAGTGCGGACCATCGCGCGCGATCTCTTCGGCGTCACGCTGCCGGACGGTCCTTTCGTGTACCGAACTCTCTCCGAAGTTCTAACTTCTAACTTCAGACCCCGTGGCCGTACCCGGGCTCGTCCACGTGGTCGTCAGGCGGACGATCGAGCGTGGACGCCGTGCCGGACTTCGCAGGTTGCGGATGAGCCGGCGCCGTGGTGAGCTGCGCCGGCGTCGTCTGCTGCGCCGGTTTCGGTTCCTGTCTCTGGCCGTTCATGGTGCGCTCTCCCTGTAAAACAAAAGGGCCATCATCCTTATCGGATGATGGCCCTTGGTTCTGCGCGTTGTCTGTGCTGGCTACATCATCCGGCGGCGGTCGGCATGCGAATGATGCCGACGCCCGTAAGGAGCAGTCCCAGCAGTAGCAGCGAGCTCGACACCCCCACCGACGGCGTCGAGGACGCCTGAAAAGCCCGGCAGGTGGAACTCGCGGTCATGAGTCTTCTAGAAGACCAAAACCAGCGCGAAAAGTCAAATCTCGCTCAGCTGAAGCCGCGCGCTCCATTGTTCGCTGTCAATGATGGAGCGCGAGGCTTTAGCCGAGCGTCCTCATCGCGGCCCGTACTTCTTGCTCTGCCCGTCCCGCGCGTTGGTGACGACGAAGCTGCCGTCGCGTTCGGCCGACACCTTGATGCCGAACGCGGTCGTTTCGTCGAGGTTCGCGATGAACTGTTCCGGCGCGTTGTGACTGGCGCCCGCGTTGACCGCGCGATGGACCTGCCAGATGTCCTGAAGCCCGGGCGCGTCGCGCACGGTTTGCCACGCTGCCGCACTCCCGCCCTTGGTCGCACCGTTGTTCATCACGGCCACGCGCGGCCGAATCGCGTGCACCAGAACGTCCACGCCCGACGAATCCGTCCCGTGATGCGTCCCCAGATACAGGTCGATCGCGCCGAGCAGGTTGTTCGGACAGGCGAGGCCGTGTTCCTTGTTCCAGGTGAGGTCGCCGAGATCGAGCATCCGGAAACGTCCGAACGACAGCACCATGCCGACCGAGCGCGCGTTCTCGGTCGGATCCTCGTCTTTCGGTTTGAACGCGCTGCACAGCGGGTTCGGCGCGCCGGCGCCTGCCAGCGGCGCCTTGGCGAGCTCGCCGGCCGCGGACACGACGCGAACATCCAACCCGGAGATGGGAATAGTGTCGCCGGGCTTCACTTGCAGATGCTTACCCTTGTCGCGCGTTGCGGCGTACGCGCCGAACAGCGCATCCGGCGCGGCGCCTTGTTCGACGCTCGGACCATGATCGACGAAGGTCCCGATCGGAATCCGCGCCGCGAGATCGGGAACGCCGCCGACGTGATCGCGGTGGTAATGCGTGATCACGAGATAGTCGATGCGCGACAGGCCGGCCTGCTTTGCCACGGTCACAATTCGATCGGCGTCGCGCCCGTTGACGCCGGACCATCCGGCGTCCACCAGCATGGAGGCGCCGGACGGCGGCACGAGGAGCGTCGCCTGGCCGCCTTCGACGTCGATGAAGAAGATGTCGAGCGACGTCCGCGCCTGTCCAGCCAGACCTACGCACGACACCGCGATCACCAGAGCCACCAACCACGAAGCTGCTTTGCGCATCGTCGTCTCCATCGTAACGCTCGTCCTGAGCCTGTCGACCAGCCTCCGCGCTTCGCGCTACGGCGGTCCGCCGTAGCTTCAGCGAAGGCGGAAGGACGAGCCTGGCCTCGTGGTTCGACAAGTACATCCTGAGCGAGGCGCTCATCCTTCGACAAGCTCAGGATGAGCGGTGAGTCGAAGGGCTCACCACGAGCGGAAGGGGCCAGGGCTCAGTTCTTGGCCCAGTTCACGGCGACTGTAAACGGTGCGACGCCGGTTTGCACCATCAGAAAACGCTGCCCGTCCGCGGCGACGTCGCCGACGATCGTGCCTGGAGCCGTCTGGAAGAGCGGTGTCGGCGTCCCCACCCGCAGCGTCGCGCCGGCGTCCACGCCAACCACCATCAGTCTCTCATCGGGGGCGAGGTAGAACAGTTCCTTGCCGTCCGCGCGCCAGCGCGGCGACGATCCGCCGCCGCGCGACACCATAATACTGGCGCCGGCGCTCGCTGATTCGCTGATCACGTTGGTGTTGAACGCACGAGCGTAGACTTCGTTCGCGCCCGATTCGTTCGAGACGTACGCGACCCAGCGTCCGTCCGGAGAAAAACGTCCCTCCGCCTCGTTGAACTGCGAACGCGCGAACGGAACGATCCTGGCTTTTTTCAACTCCCTGCTGCCGTCGAATTGGAGCGTCGCCAGATCCCAACCGGTCGTCTTGTCAGTAAGGCCGTACAGAATGACGCGTCCATCCGGCGACCAGCTGGTCGGCGTCACGAGCCCGCCGAGGCTGGCCCGCATGTCGTCCAGTTCTTCCGACGCGCTGTCCACCAGCTTTTGCGCCAGCTGGATCGTTCCTGGCCCGGCCTTGCGAAACGCGATCCGCTTCCCGTCCGGAGACCAGATCGGAAAGTCAGACCGCAAGCCCGTGTTGTATGTGAAACGAGCGCTGCCGCCACCACTCAGATCGAACAGCCATAAATCGGACAAGGCCCGATTGCGCGGGTTCGTGAGCGACGCCACGACTCGCGATCCGTCCGGCGACAACGCGAGGCTCGAGTATTGGCCCGGTTCGGAGAGGCGGCCGATCGCATTTCCGCGGCGGTCGTACATCGTGATGGGGAACGTCGGATCTGCGGCCCGGTACACGATGACGTCGTTGTGCGATGTCGCGAAGAATGCGGTGTCCAGATATGTGCCGACCTGCTGCGCCAGCGGGAACGCGTCGCCTGCCAGCTCCAGCCGCCGCTCGTCGAACGGCTGCGCTACGAGCGTGCTCTCGCGCACGAACAGCAGATGGCCGACGCTCCCGGCGTTCGCCGGCGCGTACGTCAGTCCGTACACATACGGAAGGAGCCGCCGGTCACTCTGTGCCTCCGGCTTCGCGTCGAGCACGCCGATGTAGATCCCACCGGACTCCGCCGACGTTCTCGACACGCGCTCGTAGACGAAATGGCGCCCATCCGGCAGGAAGGACGGCAGCAGATGCGCGTTTTCCTTGCGCGCAGGATCGAGGGCCGTGATCGGCGTCGCCGCGCCGCCGCGCTCGTTGACGCGCAGGATGCCGCCGGCCACGTTGCCGAGAATGATCTCGCCGGCGCGATTCCACGATCCGCCGATCGCCGTCGCCGGCAGCTCGCAGATGGTCTGCGCCAACCCGCCTGTCGCGCTCACGCGCTTCAGCGCGCCGCCCGCGTCGAAGGCAATGAAACGTCCGTCGGGCGACCAGAAGAACGGCGGCGCGTTGGCGGCTGTTTCCGAGCCCGCCACCGGCCGGATGTCCAGCGAATCCATGGCGCGAATCCACAGCCGGACGATGCCGTCGGAGCCGGTCCCCAGAAATGCCAGCTGGCGGCCGTCCGGCGAGAGACCCACGTTCCCGGACGGCGCCAGCGTGACCGAGGGCGGAATCTGAAAACGCACCGGCGAAACCGCAGGCGGCTGCTCGCGGAAATGGACGGCCGCCAGCGCCGCCAACGCCAGCAGGGACGCCACCGCCACGCCCCAGGCCCACCACGATCCCCGAGCCGGCGCGGCAGCCGTCGCCGCGGCCGGCACGGCGCTCGTCAGGAGAGCGATGTCGCCGATGTCGCGCAGCCGATCCTTCGGATCTTTCGCCAGGCAGCGCCGCAGCAGCGGTCGAACCTGTGCGGGGACCTCTTCGAACGCGGGCTCGTGTCGCAGCACGGCAGCCAGCGTGTCGGTCGCCGTCTCGCCCTGGAACAGCCGCTCCCCGGTGAGCATTTCATAGAGCACGACACCGAACGCCCAGATGTCGGCGCGCTTGTCCACCGGGCGGCCGCGCGCCTGCTCGGGCGCCATGTAGGGCGCGGACCCCAGAATCACGCCGGCCTTCGTCGCGGCGGGCATCGTCGGCGAGTGTTCCGCGCTCAGCTCGGCGATGCCCTCGTCCGCCCGTTTGGCCAGGCCGAAATCGAGCACCTTCACGATGCCGCCCGGCGTCACCTTGACGTTCGCCGGTTTCAGGTCGCGATGGACGATCCCCGTGCTGTGCGCAGCGTCCAGCGCGGCAGCCATCTGCATCGCGATCTGCATCGCCTCATCGGGAGCCATCGGTCCCTGCTGGATGCGATCGGCCAGCGTCGGCCCTTCGACCAGCTCCATCACCAGATAGTCGGGCCCGATATCGTGGAGCGTGCAGATGTGCGGATGGTTGAGCGCGGCGATGGCGCGCGCTTCCCGCTCGAAGCGATCGGTGAATCGCTCGGCGGACACCTTGAGGGCGACGTCGCGCCCCAGCCGTGAATCGCGGGCGCGATAGACGTCGCCCATGCCGCCCGCACCGATCGCCGCCACGATTTCGTAGGGACCGAGCTTCGTCCCTGGCGTCAACACTCGGTCATCCTACTAAAATCCGCACGCCGCGAGCTTGACACCGGCGGCCGACTTGTAATTAGTTATTATGCTAATCATACAAGGATGGCCAACGATGCCAGCCCCCTCGAACGCCGTCTTCCGAGCCCTGGCCGATCCAACCCGCCGGCAGATTCTGTCGATGCTGCGCGACGGTCCGCACACCTCGGGTGAAATCGCCTCGCGCTTCGAATCGAGCTGGCCTACCATTTCGCGGCATCTGGCGATCCTCCACGACGGCGGGCTCGTTGCCGCCCGGCGCCGCGGCCAGGAGATTCATTACGAGCTGAACACGTCGGTCTTCCAGGATGTGGCGCGGCACCTGATGGAGTGGGTCACTCCCGCGGAGCCGGGGCGCGCGCGCCGACGGCGTCGAGCGTCAAGACCTCAGGAGGTGTGACATGGTGGGCGACTCACGCGTGGAACGCAACGCGCTGCTCGCGGCCGGCTTCGCGGCAAGCCTGATCGCCTTCGTGCGCTTGCCGCGGCCGGACAAGCTCGGTGACATCCCGGCCGCCTGGCTGCTCATCGTCTTCCTGCTCCCGGCCACGGCGAGCATCACGACCGCGCTGTTCGGCCGACTCTGGTGGCGCGACCCGGTGCGCGAGCGCGACGCTGGCCTCGACGGCGTCTACAACGCCATTCTCTTTCACATCGTGGCGTTTCTGCTCGGAACGCACGCTGTCGTACTGACCGTGCTCGCCGGCGTGGAGTGGGTTCAGCCGTGGGCCTCGCGGCTGGTCGTCGTCTGCCTGGGCCTGACGATGATCGCGATCGGCAACGTGCTGCCGCGCACGCGGCCGAACATCGTCATCGGCATTCGCACCTCGCGGACCATGGCGACGCGCGATGCGTGGATCCGCATGCATCGCGCCGCCGGCTACGTCGCGGTCGGGATCGGTGCGGTCGTCGCCGTGTCCGGCGCCGTCGCGCCGGGTCAGGTGATTCCAGGCGTGATCCTGGCGGCTGGAGCGATCGGTTTCGCCGCGCTCGCCGTTCAGCATCGGACGCTGCGCCGTGTCTGAGCTCGATCGCATCCTGCAGGATCTCCGACTGGCGGCGCGCAGCCTCCTCAGGTTTCCCGTGTCGTGCGCGGTCGCCGTCATCTCGCTCGCCGGCGGCATCGGCGCGACAACGGCGACGCTGACGATTCGCGATGTCGTGTTCCGCAAGCCGCCGCCGCTCTATCGCAATCCCACTGAACTTTCGAAGGTGCAAGTCGGGTCCCCGGACCGTCCGATCCGCGCCCTCGGCAGTCCCGTTCCCGGATCGCTCTACGCGCTGTGGCGCGCGAGCAACGTCGCCACGATGGCCGCGGCCGCGCCGCTGCAGGCGCGTGAGGTCCGCGCGGGCGATCGCCGCGACACCGCACGCGTCCGCCGGGTGACGCCGGATTTGTTCGGGGTGCTCGGCGTCGACGCCGCGATCGGCCGCACGCTCGCCGAGTCCGATGCGGCTGCGCCCGCCGTCCTCAGCTATCGCGTGTGGCACACGCTGTTCGACAGCCGGCCGGACGCGATCGGCGCGAGCATCTGGATCGGCGACGCGCCGCACACAGTCGTCGGCGTGATGCCGGAGCGTTTCTGGTTCTCGTCGATGGATTTCCCGATCTGGACGACGCTCGATCCAGCCGCGGCGCGGGCCGAGAGCGGCCTCGAGGTGGTCATCCGGCGCGGGCGCGGCGAGACGCCGCCGCAACTGGCGGAGCGGCTGCAGCGCGGGCTCGCGGAATACGCCGGCGGACTGCCGGCTGCGGAGCGGCAGCAACACCTCAAGGTATCCGGCTTCGAAGGCACGCCCGCCGGCAACAGCATGCCGATCGCCCTGCCGTGGCTCCTGAGCGCCGCGGTGCTGCTGACGCTGCTCATCGCCTGCGCCAACGTCGCGATCCTCGTCATCGCGCAGTGGACGGCGCGCGAGCAGGAGATCGCGATCCGCGCCTCGCTCGGCGCCAGCCGGAGCCGCATCGTGCGCGCGCTGATCATCGAGTCGCTGCTGCTGGCGTCGATCGGCGGGCTTCTCGGCATCGGCGCGACGCTTGCGCTGCGCGGCCTCATCGTCCGCAACGCCGGCGGGATGGCGAGGCTCTTCGACCTCTCGCTCGATCCGCGCATCCTGATCGAGGCCATCGCCATCACGCTCATGACGGGCCTGGCCGCGGGCATCGGGCCCGCGCTCTTCGAGACGCGGCGGCTCTACGGCAATCCGATGCGCGCGATCGCCTCGTCGGATCGGGTGCGGCAGCGGTGGCGTCACGCGCTCGTGATGCTGGAGGTCGCCGTGACGGTGGCGCTGCTCGTGGTCACCGGCGGGATGATCAACACCTACCAGCGCAACTACTCGCCCGACATCGGCTATTCCACGCACCCGCTCGTGTTGCTCAGAGTCGAGAACGAGAACGGCGTCGCCGCGACGCGCGTGGTGGACGCGCTGGCGCGGATGTCCGGCGTCGCCCGGGCCGCGGCCTCGAGCTCGACGCCGTTTCTCTCGGCGGGAACGATGCGCCGGGTTGCGGCGGATCGAACGGGTTCGCGCGCGGAGCGCGCGGAGGAAGGCGCAATCGACCCGGGCTTCTTCGACACGCTGGGCGTTTCCATGCGGGCGGGCCGGACGTTCACGAGCCAGGATTCGCCGGCCGCGCGGACGGTCATCCTGAACGAGCTGCTGGCATCGCGGCTCTTCACCGACCGAAACGCTATTGGTCAAACGATTTGGATCGACGACACGCCGCACGACGTGACCGGGGTCGTGGCGGCATACAAGAACACGGCGCTGCAGAACTCCGAGCGCGATCTCAAACTGTTCGTGCCGATTGACGAGCAGTCGCGCGCCAGGCAGATGACGTTTTTGATTCGTGCCACCGGGGATCCGGTTGCGGTCGAACGGATCATCCGTCGCGACATTCCCGCCACTGGCGCGGGCAACGCTATCGCAGGCCTGGCGACGCTCGACGGCATCATCGACATCAGCGGGCAGGAAATCCTCGCCGGCACCGCACCGCTCGCGCCGCTGATTGCCACGGGCATGCTGCTGAGCGCGGCCGGCATCTACGGCGTGCTGGCGTTTGCGATCGCGCGGCGCTCGAAAGAGCTGGCGCTGCGCATCGCGATCGGGGCCTCGCGGCGCCAGATCGTCGGGCTCGTCGCGTCGCACAGCGTCCGGCTGGTGATCCTGGGGACGCTCTTCGGCATCGTCACGACGTTCGCGTTGACCCGAGTGGTTCGCGCGTTCGGCGGCACCGGAAGCTTCCTCGATCCGGAGTGGACCTCGTTTGCCGTGCCCGCGCTGATTCTGATCGTCATCGGCGCGCTCGCGACGTGGGTGCCGTCGCGCAGGGCCACACGCATCGACCCAGCACAGCTCCTGCGCGCCAACTAGAGCATCTTTATTGTGTGGCGCCGGCTTCAGCCCTGCGATTCTCGCAGCCCTACAGCGTTTTTCGGATCGCAGTAGTACGTGGGGTCCGCCTTCAGGCGGACCTACAGCGAGCGCGACGTCAGGGTAGGTCCGGCTAAAGCCGGACCCCACGTACGACGATTTGCGGCTCTTGGAGCGCTACATCGAAATGGAAAACGCCAAACGGGCTGCGCCACGACAGCCGTTGGTCAATAGCCTTGTTCGAAATCGACCCGGTACTTCAGGTCCTCGCCCGCGATCCACCGGCGGTAGTTGTCGACGAACACCGGCGCGATGTCCTCCGGAATGCTCAATGCCGCCGTGTGCGAGGTGATGATCACGTTCGGTGTCCGCCAGAACACGTGATCGGGAGGCAGGGGCTCCTGGTGGAACACGTCGAGGACGGCGCCGGCCAGGCGGCCGGCGGCGAGCGCGGCGGCCAGCGCCGCTTCGTCCACCACCGTCCCGCGGCCGGGATTGACGAACACGGCGCGGGCCGGGAGCGCGGCGAGCAACCCCGCATCCACGAGACAGCGCGTGGCTGACGTGTTCGGCATGATGCTGACGAGATAGTCGAGGTCGGCCGCGAACGCCGGCAGATCGTCGCCGTGAAAGTACGCGTCGACGTCCGGACACCCTTCGCTCGCGCGCGTGTAGCCCTTGACCCGCATGCCGAAGTGCTTCGCCGTCCGCGCCAGCGCAGCGCCGATCGACCCGACGCCGAGCAGGCCGATCGATTTCCCGCGCAGCGTGCCGGGAGGAGACGCATCCCAGCGGCCCGCCTGCTGCGCGGCGTGCTTCTCGAACATCAACCGCTCGCGCGCGATCAGATAGCCGAACACGTACTCCGACATCTGCGGGCCGAACACGCCCCGCGCGTTGGTCAACACGTAATCGCGGCGCAGCGATGGGTCGAGCAGCGGTTCGACACCCGCCCACGTCGATTGCGCCCACTGCAAGGCCGGAAGCCGCGGCAGCGCGTCGCGGATGAGCGACGGCTCGCCGAGCACGACGTCGGACCGCTCCGCAACCGGCAGCAGATCGGTTGCGCCGATGGCCCGCACGATTGCGAGATCAGGTAGTTGCGCGGCCTCGACGAGGCGCCGATACGCCTCGGCGTGGCGCGTCAGGATGAGGAGGTTGTGCAAGGCGACATTTCAGATTTCAGAGCAGTGCTGTCCAAATTAGCCGTGAACCGAGTGGAGCGCGCCACGGTTTCGGCGGCAATCTCGCTGTCTGGAGTCACGACGCAATCGACACCTCCGAGGATGCTGTCCGAATTAGCTGAACGCCAGCGCACCTTGGACGGGGGCGGCGAGCGCCGGCGGACTGGTAAACGGCTCGTCGAGCCAGGTCCAGAGGTCGCGATAGACCAAGAGGTTCATCCGGAGCAGCGCGACCAGATTCGAGAGCGACCAGCCGAAGCGCGCTTTCAGCTGCAAGTACTTCAGGACGAGCAACGCAATCAGCGCGGTCCAGATTTGAATCTGCAAGGCGTTGGCGGAGGTCCCGACGAACGTCTTCACCCGCAGGTTTTGTTTCAAGGCTTTGAAAAACAGTTCGATCTGCCACCGGTCCTTGTACACCCGCGCCACCGTGGACGCGCCGAGCGTCAGGTGATTGGTCAGGAATTCCAGGCGTTGCCCGTCGGCCGTGCGGACGACGACGCGCCGGAGCAGATCGGGATATTTCCGCCGCGTCACGGGGCCCCGGAACCGAATCCGCTGATCGCACAGGACGCCCCGGTGTTGCGGCGGCACGTGGCGCTCGACGACCGTGTAGTCGGCATTCCGTTTCAGGCGCGTCACGAAGAAGACCTGTGCGGCCGTCAGCTCCGCGAACCACGCGAAGTCGATGTAGCCCTTGTCGACGACCAGGATCGTCCCGGGCAGAAACCGCTGGTCCCGGGCCAGCGGCCCCTCGCGGTGCTTGCCGTCGGTGATGACCAGGAAGGTCGGCAGGTACCCGTCGTGATCGAGCGTGAAATGCAGCTTCACCGCGCCTTTGGTGCGGCGAAACACCGCCCACGGAAACATCTCCGCGCACAGATCGATGACGGTGGCGTCGAGACTGAGCAATTTGTTTTTGAAGCGGAATGGTTTCGAGCCGGCGACCTCGCGACACCGCGCCAGGACCTGATAGAACACGGCTTGATAGAGCGGCCAGGGCCGATGCGCATTGGCGTACGCGAGGGTCGATCGGCGCGGCGCCGCCGCCCCGAGATGGGCCAGCTTGCCTTCGCAACTCGCCAAGCCGCCGCAGATCTCGCGCAGCGAATGCGCGCGCCCGAGTTGGGCGAACAGCATCGCCACGAATTGGTCCCAACACGCAAAGCCTCGCGCATGCCGCTCCGCCTGTGTCGCCTGAACGGCGCCCTGAAACTCGGTGCGCGGAAATAACTGGAGCAACTGATTGAAGATGCTGCAGAATCTCGTCACAGGGGTTGGCCTCCACGGTGATCTGATGAAGTGTGGTAACTGCATCAGCATCATACGCGGCGCGCTCAATCCCTGTTTCGTGTACGGCTAATTTGGACAAGAGTGATTTCAGAGTTCAGATTTCAGATTGATTTTCAGATTCCCGGACTTCGGACTTGCAAGCCGGAATATGAAATCGCCAACTCTGAAATAAATCTGAACTCTGAAATCTGAACTCTGAAATGTCCCCGTCACCGCACCGCTGTCGGACGCCGCGCCGGCGGGGCATCTACCTTGATCGGTTCGGGCACCGTCAGCGTCAGGTTGTACTTCGCCAGCGTGTCGCTGAGCGTCGTCGCCTTGGCGATGACGGCGTTCAGGTCCGCGATCGCCTTGGGCAGCTGCGCCTTCACCTCGCTGGCGGCGGTCGTCGTCTGCTCGCCCGGCGACATCGTCGCCATGTAGCCGTTCTTCGCCTGATTGAGCTTGGCCGCGAGGCTCTCGGTGGGGCCGCCGCGTCCTCCGCCGCCGCCGCGTCCGCCCGCCGGCAGCGTCAGCTTCGGCGCGAGCGCCGCCAGCTCCTTGCTGAACGATTCGACTGACGCCTTCACGTCCGCCGGCACGTCGCTGCGGCTGCCCATCGCCGTCGTCACCTCGTTGATCTGACGCGTGAGCGAGGCGTGTGCGGTCCCCGCTTCCGTGACGCGCGGCTGCAGCGCATGCAGCTCCATGGCCGCGTCGTACATGCGCTTGCGCTCGATCTGCGTGAGCGCGACGTCGGGGTCGTCGGTGACGCGCAGCTGCTTGGTGTCCACCGTCTTGCCGTCCACGACGAGCGCGATGCGGTAGTTGCCGGCGGGGACGAATGGACCGGCAGTCTGCAATCCGCCGCCGCCACCACCACCACCACCGCCGCCGCCGGCGGGAGGTCCCGCGCACCCCGCGCCATAGGCGCTAACTTCTTGCTGCTGTGGCGTTTGACCTGGGGTCTGACCCCCACTCGCCGAGGAGGGGGTCTGACCCCCGCTCCCCGGGGACGGGGTCAGACCCCGCCCGGCCGCAGGCGGAGGTGCGGGCGCCGGCTGAACGCGCAAATCCCAGCACGCCGTCTGAATGCCGGCCTTCTTGCTGTTCGCGAGCACCTGACCGGTGATCTCCCGCACGTCACGGCCGAGCGCGTCGGTGATCTTCAGCGCGATCTCATTGACCGGCTTCTTGTTGATCCACGAGATCGCCGCCGCGGGCGGCGGATTCTCGCCGTAGAAGGTTTGATCGCCCCAGAACTCGTAGTTGCGATCGCGCGCGGGCCGCCGGTACATCGCGTAGGGCGGAGGCGTGAACAGCCTCGCGTCTGCTGTCGCCGCCTGGGCCGCCGCGTATTCCTGAATCGGCTCGATGTGATCGAGCACCCACAGCGCGCGGCCGTGCGTGGCCAGGATCATCGCGTTGTCGCGCGGATGCAGCGCGATCTCGTCGATCCGGACGGTCGGCAGGTTCGCCTTGATCCGCGTCCAGCTTTTCGCGCGATCGGTCGACACGAAGAGCCCTGTCTCGGTGCCGACGTAGAGCACGTCGGCATTCTTCTGATCTTCGGTCAGCGTCTTGACCGATTCCCCCTTGAGGTTCGCAGCGGCCGACTGCCACGTCTGTCCGAAGTCGCGGCTCACGTAGATGTAGGTTTCGTAGTCGTGCTGGCGATGCCCGTCGAAGGTCGCGTACACCGTGCCTTCGTCGAACCGCGAGGGCACGACCTCCGACACCCAGATGCTCTTTGGCAGATTTGGAATATTGGCCGTCACGTTGGTCCACGATTTCCCGTCACGCGACACCTGGACGTTGCCGTCGTCGGTGCCGGCATACAGCAGATTCGGGCGCTTCGTCGATTCGGCGAAGGAGATGATCGTCGGCCACGCCTGGATGCCGTCGTTGCGCGCGATCGTGGTTTCGCTGTTCTTGACGCCCATGGTGACGATGTCGTCGCGGTTGGCGCTGGTGGTGAGATCGCCGCCGACCGCCTCCCACGTCTGACCGCGATTCGACGGATCGAAAGACGCGGTTGCCGGCCACGAACAGCACGCTCGAGTTGTGGGGCGACATCACGATCGGCGTGTCCCAGTTCCAGCGAATCGGCTGCTCGCCGGGTCCGACGATCGGCCGCATCGACACGGTCTCGCCCGTGACCCGATCGACGCGCACCATGTTGCCGTCCTGCGACTCGGCGTACGCGATCCGGAAATCCGACGGATCCTGCACGACGACGAAGCCATCCCCGCCCTGCAGGATGAACCAGTGGTAGCCGGCGATGCCGGCAGAGCCGCGCACCGCGCTCGGGCCGCACCAGCTGTAGTTGTCCTGCATGCCGCCGCAGATGTTGTAGGGCGTCGCGTTGTCGACGCTCACGTGATAGAAGAGGCCGACCGGCAGGTTGGGCAGGAAGTTCCACGTCTTCGCCTGATCCCAGCTGACCGCCAGGCCGCCGTCGTTGCCGATCAGGACGTGGTTCGAGTCGGCCGGGTTGATCCAGATCGCGTGATGATCCGAGTGAATCTTCGACGCGGCGGCGGTGTTCACGGTCTTCCCGGCGTCGAGCGACATCTGCAGATCGACGCCGCCGAAGATCACGACCTCCGGATCGTTCGGATCGACGCGCACCTGGCTGAAATACATCGGCCGCGGATTGGCGTCGTTCACCTTGCGCCACGTCGCGCCGGCATCGTCGGATCGGAAGAGGCCGGTCGGTGATCCCGGCGTCAGCGCCGTGGACGTGGTCGAGCGGCCGCCGCCTGGCGCCTGCGCGGGCGCTTCTTCTGCGGCGCCGCCTCCGCGACCGCCGCGGCCCGCCGCGGGCGCCGGCCCCTCGATGAGCGCGTAGAGGATGTTCGGCCGGCGGCGATACACGTCGATCGCGATCCGTCCGAGTGGACCGTCGGGCAGGCCGCCGCCGGTCAGCCGTTTCCACGTCTCCCCGCCGTCGGTGGATTTCCAGATGCCGCTGCCCGGACCGCCGCCGTTCATGCAGCACGCCGTGCGACGCCGCTGGTACATCGTCGCATAGAGGATCTGGTTGTTCTGCGCGTCCATCACCAGGTCGTTGGCGCCGGTGTCGTCGTCGACCTTCAGCACCTGCTTCCACCTCTTGCCGCCGTCGGTCGTCTTGTAGACGCCGCGCTCGCCGCCCGGGCCGAACAGCGCGCCGGTGGCGGCGACGAAGACGATGTCGTTGTTGCGCGGATCGATGACGATGCGATTGATGTGGCGCGACGTTTTGAGACCCATGTTCGTGTAGGTCTTGCCGCCGTCGGTCGACTTGTAGACGCCGTCGCCCCACGAGGTGCTCTGCCGGTTGTTCGATTCGCCGGTGCCGACCCACACGAGATCGGGATTGCTCTGCGAGATCGTCACGTCGCCGATCGCGATGAGCCCCTGGTTCTGAAACTGCGGCTCGAACGTCGTGCCGTTGTTGATCGTCTTCCACACGCCGCCGTGCGCGGTGCCGACGTAGTAGATCGACGGGTTCGCCTCGTAGACCGCGAGATCCGAGATGCGGCCCGACATCGACGCCGGCCCGATGGGGCGGAAATGCAGCGTGTCGAATGGACCCGCCGATCCGTCGCCGGCGGATTGCGCAGAGCGCACGACCAGCGACTGGCCCGCGAACGCGGCCGCGAGCACGACAACCAGCGCCAGAACCCGATATGGCCTCATGAACAGCTCCGTTGAAAAAATGACGCCTAGAGCTTACTAAAAAAGAAAGGGCCGGGCATCGCTGCCCAGCCCTGAACGTCGAACCTAGAACCTCGAACGACGAACGCCGTTAGAACGTGTACCGCACGCCCACCTGCGCCTGGCGCGGGAACCCGCTGCCGCCGCGCAGGTCGTCAACACCAGGAAGGTCGACGTCACGCGCTCGTCGCCCGACGGGTTGTCGAAGTTGGCCCGGTTCGTGATGTTGAAGATGTCGAGGAAGACCTCGACCGCCTGGGCGCTGCGGATCCGACCGCGCCAGCCGGCGCGCAGATCGAGCTGGAAGTAGTCGGGGCCGATGGCGCCGTTGCGCCCGCCCTTGTTCTCGACGTTCGTCATCAGCGTGGCGCCCGCCTGCGAACCGCTGTAGGTGGCCGCCGGTGAGGGATCGATCAGCTCGCCATTCTGGTCGACGTCGATGTTGCTGTTGAAGATCGTGAATGGCGCGCCGCTCATGTAGCGCAGCGTCGAGGTCACGTAGGTCCCGCCGGTCTTCGGGATCTCGGCTCGGCCGTTGAGCGACGAGGATGTGGCGGCGATCCACGCTGGACGGCGCCGCAAACTGGTCGAGGTTGAGGTTCGTCAGGACCTGATAGGTGTTGGTGTCGCTCTGGTTCTCGGCCGTCCCGCGCGACTTCGACAACGAGTACGAGACTCGGCCCGACCAGTTGTTGGCGTAGCGCTTCTCGAGCGAGAGATTGAGCGCGTCGTAGTCGTTGTAGCCCGTGTTCTCCATCACCCAGACCTGCTCGGTGTACGGTCTCGCCCAGCACGCCGAACGCGTCCACCCGGGTTATCGCCCCGGTGCGGGTGGTGTTCGACCCGCACCATCGGGTTGAGGTTTCGCTGGAGGAACATGTCCCGGTTGGCAGTGTGCACATAGTCGACGCCAATCGCCATCGCCGGCGTCAACTCGCGCGAGTAGCCGATCGTGGCCTGATGCGCGAAGGGCTGCTGCCGGTTCGGCGCGTCGAAGATCACGACGCCGGCGTTCTTGATCAGCGCCCCTGGCGGGAACATCGAGTTGAGCAGCGCGCGATTGACAACAGCGGTCCGCCGGATTGCACCGGGAAGAGCAGCGGGATCGGTCGGCAGCCGCCCGGCGGTCGGCCCCGGATCGACGCGTGGCGTTCGGGAAGTTGACGACGGACCACGACGTGAACTTGGGGAACTCGATCGTGTCGTCGATGGCGCCGAGGATGGTCCGGTTGTAGAACATCCCGTAGCCGCCGCGGATGACCGACTTGCCCGCGGCGTCGAGCGCGTGCGTGAGCCCGATGCGCGGCGCGATGTTGTTCTTGTCCACTGGGTAGTTCTTCTTGCCGGCCGGAAAGAGCGGGTTGTCGGTCTCGTCGAGCGGGATGATCTCCAGGTCGTAGCGGACGCCGATGCTCAGCGTCGTGTGCCCGCCCATCTTCCACTTGTCCTGCGCGTACAGCTCATAGGTGTGGTTCTTGATGCGTCTCGTCGTAACTCCCCAGCCGGATCGTCAGCCGCTCCGGATAGGTCCTGGGGTTCGCGGCGTCGAACGCCAGATCGGTGTTGAACGCGAACGTGCCGTTCGCGTTGATCTGCGACACGCGGCGCAGCTCGGTGTAGTTGTAGCGCGCGCCGAACTTCAGCTCGTGATCGCCCTTCTTGCCGGGCAGGAACCACGAGTAGTCGTCCTCGATCTGGTAGTTCGAGTCCCACGGGCCCTGATTCTCGGTGCTGGCCTGCGTCAGCAGGGCCAGGTAGCTGAGCTGCGGCGCGCACAGCGCCTGATTGCCGACGTCCTCTTCCAAACTTGAAGCCGTCCTGGTTGCCGATTCGGACCCTGCGCGCGGCAGCACACGTTGCCGTGCCACCAGTGCTCCCACGTCCGCGCGACGCTGACGGTGTTGACCTTCGCGTTGCCGAACACGCTCGTCAGCGTGCCGACCGCCGTCTGGTCGAGGTCCGTTTCGTCCTGAACGGTTTCGCGCGTCGTGCGGGTGCCGAACCCGGTCGGGAACTGCGGCGCCGTCTCGCGCAGCCAGCGGACGGCCCACGTGTGTCGGCTGTTGATCTGGTGATCGAAGCGAACCAGCGTGTTCCAGTCGGTCCGCTCCTCGGCCAGCGCGTAGTTGTATACGGGCCTGACCGGGAACACGTTCGAGCGGTTCGGGTTGTCCACCTGGCGCTCGAGGCTGAAGAAGAAGTGCGCCTTGTTCTTGACGATCGGCCCGCCGATGACACCGCCCCAATCGCGCTGCGTCGTCGTCGGCTTGGTCAGGTTGTTCTGCTTGACCAGAAAATCTTTGGACGTCAGGGCGTTTGGTGCGGTGTACGCGAACCCCACTCCCCTGAACTGGTTCGTCCCCGCTTTGCTCACGGCGTTGACGATGGCGCCGCTCGCGCGGCCGAACTCCGCGTCGTACATGCTGGCGAGGACCTGGAACTCCTGGATCGCTTCGAGCGGCGTGCGCACCTGCGCGCCCGCAGCTCGTGCCGAGGGCGTCGTCGGCGTTGTAGCCGCCGTCCACCGAGACGTTCGTGTTCTGCGACGTCTGGCCGCCGGCGATGATCGTGTCGTTGCCCATCTGCGTGGACGGCGTGAACTGCACGCCCGGCAGGAGCGCCACGGCCGCGAAATAGTTGCGGTGCATCGCGGGCAGCTGGTTGAGATCGCCGGTCCCGATGTTGCCGCCGACCGCCGCGCTGGTGGTGTCCACCAGCGGCGACTGCCCGGTGACGGTGACGTTCTCCTCGACTCCACCGACGGGCAGCGACAGGTTGATCGTCAGCTGCGTGCCGACCTGGAGGATCAGGCCGCTGCGCTCCATGCTCCGGAAGCCCGGCAGCTTGCGCCCTGATCTTGTAGCGGCCCGGCACGATCTGGGTGGCGAGATACGTGCCCTCCTCGCTGCTCGTGACCTCGCGGAAGATGCCCGTTGCTTCGTTGGTGACGACGATGGCGACGCCCGGCAAGACACCGCCTTGTTCGTCGGTGATCTTGCCGCCGATCGCGGACGTGCCTTGTTGCGCGAGTCCAGGTGTGACGACCGCGAGAAGAATTACTGCGACTACCCAGCCGACGAGGGACCGTTGCATCTGCCGCCTCCTCTCACCGTGAAGTTTCTGGAGCGAGTATTAGAGCGGCGCGCGCGAAGGAGCGGGGTACCCGGCGCGGCTGTCCTCGTTGAACGGCCGCGCCAAGAACCCCAGGGATGAATGGCGCGATTTAACATCCGGGCGTGACCCAGATCAATGTGTTTCTGTCGGTTTGCAGCGCGGCAGAACGCTCAAAGTTCACGAAATCGGATAAGGAAGTTGAAAAGACGAGACTCGCCGCGCCAGCACCCGTAGACTGACAGATGTGAGCAAAACGCGCCTTGAAGCCTTCAGTGACGGCGTGATCGCCATCATCATCACGATCATGGTTCTCGAGTTGAAAGTGCCGCACGGAACCGGGTGGGACGCGCTGCAGCCGCTGATCCCGGTGTTTCTGACCTACCTGATGAGCTTCGTCTTCGTCGGTATCTATTGGAACAACCATCACCACATGCTGCAGATGGTCGACCGGATCAATGGCGCGATCCTGTGGGCAAACCTGCATCTGCTCTTCTGGCTGTCCCTGACGCCGTTCGTGACCGGATGGATGGGCGAGAACCACTTCGACGAGGTGCCGACCGCGGTCTATGGCATCGTGATGCTCATGTCGGCGATCGCCTACACGATCCTCGTGCGCACGATCGTCGCGCACCAGGGACCGCATTCGAAGCTCAAGGCCGCCATCGGCAACGACCTCAAGGGCTACGCGTCGCTGGGCATGTATCTGGCGGCGATCCCACTCGCGTTCGCGGAACCGCGTCTCGCGATCGCCATCTACATATCGAACGCGATGATGTGGCTCGTACCCGATCGGAGGATCGAGCGACGGCTGTAACGGTCGGACAATTGGCGGTACGCATCGCGGCGTCCGTTCTGGCGGCGTCGATCGCCGGCGCCTGCGGCAGCGGCACCCAGCCCGAGCCGCAGCGCGAGCCCGCGATCGCGGCTCCGCCGCCGGCCGCACCGGCCGCCGCGCCGCTTCGGCTGCCGAAGAAAGCCGGATCGATGCGCTTTGCCGCGATCGGGGACGGCGGACGCGGCGATCGGTGGCAGTACGAAGTCTCGGCGCAGATGCAGAAGTACCGCGAGCTCTTCCCCTTCGACTTCATCGTCATGCTTGGCGACAACGTCTACGACGGCGGCACCGCCGATGACTACCGCTTGAAGTTCGAGCTCCCGTACAAGGCCTTCCTCGAGGCGGGCGTGAAGTTCTACGCGACGATCGGCAACCACGACGACCCCAATCAGCCGTCGTACGCGCCGTTCAACATGGGCGGCGCGCGGTACTACACGGTCAAGCCGGAGTCGCCGGCGGCGCGCCTGTTGTCCGGCACCGACGTGCGCTTCTTCATGATCGACACCGAACGGCTCGATCGTGCGGAGCTCGACTGGATCGACCGCGAGATGGGCGGGTCGAACGCCGAATGGAAGATCCCAATCTTTCATCGTCCGATCTACACATCCGGGAGATATGCGTTTCCAGCGACCGGCTTGCGCCGCGCGCTCGAACCTCTCTTCCTGCAGCATGGCGTGCGGGTCGCCTTCTCAGGACACGAGCATTTCTACGAGCGCACGAAGCCGCAGCAGGGCATCACGTACTTCATTTCCGGCGGCGCGGGCTCACTGCGCGCCGACGACATCCGGCCGACCGGGCTGACCGAGCAGGGCTTCGACCAGGATTTCCATTTCATGCTCGTCGAGATCAGCGGCGACGAGCTGTACTTCCAGGCGATCACCCGCACCGGCGCGACGATCGACGCAGGCAAGATTGATCGCAAAGCACCCTAAGAGCCTGTAGCAATGCGCTGGCAGGTGGAGACGACGGTCAACGCCTGACACACCGTACGGAAATAGCCATCTGCTTCTCGCCCTGGGGCTGACGGTGGAGAGCTTGCCCGTTTTGGCCGAAGTTGTAAAACGGGGCGCTACCCGGATCGTTGTCTGATGCCGTCCAGTAAAACCCGTGCGCCTCTGACCGTGCGTACTGTCCATTGGAGCGGTTGCCGCCCAGCACAGCATGGAAGCCTGACGTGCCTCCGCTCATGAGTGCCGTGAACGCCGCTCTACCTTTGTCAGCCGAATCGTCGCTGACTCCGCCATAGCGCTTCGCCATCTGCCGCCATTCCTCATCGGTCGGCAGGCGCCAACCGTCTCCGAGCGACTGGCACACCCGCTGCGCCGACTCCCACGTATACAAACGGCCGTATCGCCCGCAATTCCGTGCGGCATCGTCGTAACAATAGGATGGCGATGCGTTGACGTTCAGATTCGCAGTCGTCCACTCTTTACCGTCCGCCATCCGTCTGGAAGAGATCGTGGCGGACACGTTCTGGTCCTTTGCCGAACGCTAGCGTCGAGCCGGCGCCGCCAACAGATGCGAACGCAATACTCAGCGCGATTGCCACGACACGAATTCGAATCGGCGTCATGTTGTCCTCGCGCCATCGCGGAACCGAGTCATCTTGCGTCAGAAGGCGCCCTCTCACTCTTGCTGAAGCACGATGACGGGCGCAATCGTGGCGGCTCTGATCGCGGGAAGGAGAGTAGCGAGCAGCGCCGCGCTGCCGAGCACGATGATCGTTCCCAAATAGGTGCCGACGTCCCACGGGCCGATCTCATAGAGCAGACCCGTGAGCAGCCGCGCCACGGC
Source organism: uncultured Acidobacteriota bacterium (assembly GCA_963770995.1). Taxonomy (GTDB): domain Bacteria; phylum Acidobacteriota; class Vicinamibacteria; order Vicinamibacterales; family CAVVIG01; genus CAVSWN01. The sequence continues at coordinate 612,534 of CAVYRS010000003.1, forward strand.
GAGCGCACCGGCAAGTCCCAACACGAGGCCGATCGCGACCAACCGCAGTCCTTGACTAACAATGAGACGGATGACATCGGCAGCCGAGGCGCCCAGAGCCCGGCGAAGCGCGAGCTCCCGTGTCCGTTGCCCCACCAGGTAGGCCAGCACGCTGAAGATGCCCACGGCGGCCAGGACGGCCGCCACACCTGCAAACAACCCAATCACCTGCGTGCGAAACCGGGGATACGCCAGCGCGAAGTCGAACAGGTCCTCCATGGTTTCGAACTTGACGGGCACGGTCGGATTCGCGTCGTTCAAGAGCCTGCGCAGCGTGCCGGCGAGCGACGCCTGGTCCAACGACGTCCGAGCCAGGATGGACAGCGAGTTGCCCACGCCCTGTGCCGATGCGGCGTAGATCACCGGCGAAGGCGGTCGGCTCGGGTCCTGCCAACGCGTGTCGCCAACAACTCCGACGATCTCCATCCAAGGCGCCCTGCTACTCGTCCCCGTCCGAATACGCTGGCCAACGGGCGACGCCCCTGGAAAGGCGGTGCGTGCCAGGGTTTCGTTGATGATGGCGACGCGCGGCCGCTCCGGCGTGTCGGTCCTGTCGAAATCGCGCCCGGCACGAACCGGAATCTCCAGCGTCTTGAAGTAGTCCGCCGTGATCGCGTGGAACTCGGCTTGCGGCCGCTCCCCCGGTTGTCCCTCCGGTCGGCCTTGAATGAAATAGTCGCGAGGCGCCCTGGGCTCCCGTCCCATCCCAAGGTACGCGACGCCCGCGGCAGCGCTCACCCCTGGCACGGCACGCAGACGGTCGAGCACATCTGCATAGAATCTGCTCCGGGTCCGTATGTCCGACTGGTCCTGGACCGCGTACTCCGTGTAGGCCACCAGCACTCGGTCCGTCGTAAACCCGAGGTCGACGTGCTGGAGCGCCAGGAACGATCGCACCAGCAGCCCCGCGGTCGCAAGCAGGATGACCGACAACGCGACTTCAGCGACGACCAGTACCGAGCGGAGCCGAGTGCCGGCCCTCGATACCGTCGCCTTCGAGCCGCCCTGCTTCAACGCATCCGACAGGTCGAGTCGCGAGGCATGCAGGGCCGGCACGATCCCGAAGAGCGCCGTCGACATCAGCGAGAGCCCAAGTGCGAACAGAAGGACGGTCACGTCGATCCGCACATCGTCAATGCGGGGCAGGTCGGCGGGTGACATCGCCACGACTCGCTGGACGAGCATGGACGCGAGCAGCACACCTGCCAGCCCGGCAACGCCTGCCAGCACGCAACTCTCGGTGAGCAGTTGCCGCACCACACGCCCGCGACCGGCGCCGAGCGCGGCGCGGAGCGCGATCTCGCGCGTTTTGCCTGCGGCCCGCGCCAGCAGGAGGTTCGCAATGTTGGCGCAGCCAATGAGCCACACGACGCCCACGGCGCTCATCAGCGCCCACAACGTCGTCTGGAGATTGCCGGTCAGCCGCTCCTGCAGGGGAATCACGGCGACGGTCTTCAGGCGATTCTCCGGATATTGCCGCGCGAGCGTGTCGCCAATCGTCCGCATCTGCGCCTGCGCGCGCGTGAGGTCCACGCCCGGCTCGAGCTTCCCGACGGCCTGGTAGTTGTGCAGGTTGCGGTTCGTCCCTCCGTCGGTCGTGAGCCAGGGCGCCCAGAGATCGGCGGCGCCGGGGTAACGAAATCCCGGCGTCGCCACTCCGATGATCTGCAGCGGTGAGCCGTCCACGGTGATCGTCTTCCCGATCGCGGCCTCGGCGCTGCCGAAGTGTGTCACAGCCCAGTGACGCGCCACGACGGCGACCGTTGGCGTCGCGTTGCCCACCGGGACATCGTGCTCCGTCAGCAGGCGTCCCGCAGACGCGGTCTGGCCGAAGACCGCAAAGAAATCGGCCGAGACGAACCGCGGGTTGGCAAACATGGCGCGGCCGCCGACGATGGTTGGGAAATCGTCTGCACCGTACGACACAGCCATCTTCTCGAACACGTCATTCTGCGCTTGCCAGTCGAGAAAGTCGGGACCCGACACATCCTGACTGGCGAGTCCGGTGTTGGTCCACAACGTCTCGATCGAGACGAGGCGCTCGGCCTCGGGGTAGGCGAGGGGCTGAAGCAACACCGTATTGACCACCGAGAAAATGGCGGTGTTTGCGCCGATGGCCAAGGCCAGTACGGCGCCGGCGCCAAGTGCGAAACCCCAGCTCCTGGCCAGGCTCCGTATCGCATAGCGCACGTCGCGCAGGAGCGCATCGAGCCATCGCGATATCCACGTGTCCCGGACAGCTTCCTGCACCTGGGGTACGCCGCCGAACTCGAGGCTCGCCTGTCTTCGGGCCTCGGCCTCGCTCATTCCGCTCTTGATCAGGTCGTCGACGCGGCGCTCCACGTGATAGCGCAGTTCGCGATCGAGGTCTCGTTCCAGCCGGTCGCGCCTCCAACGGAGGAGATTGAGGAGCCTGGTCACGGCTATGTTCCCTCGTTGAAGATCAGCCGGACAGCCGCGGTCAACCGGTTCCAACTGGCCTTCTCGAGCGCCAGCTGCTTGTGGCCGGCCCGCGTGAGTGCATAGAACTTGGCCTCGCGGCCCGTTTCCGACTGGCGCCACTCTGATGTCAGCCAGCGCTTCTGTTCGAGGCGGTGCAGCGCCGGATACAAGGAGCCCTGATTGACCTGCACACCGTCGCGCGAGATCTGCTGCAGCCGTTGCGCGATGGCATAGCCATGCGCGGCCTCGAGCGACAGCACATGCAGAATCAACATGTCGAGCGTGCCCTGGGGAATGGGGAATCGAGCGGACGACATCAATGCCTCAACCTTCGTTGCCTCAACCTTCGACACATAGGCTACAGGTATCGATCGTCACGAGTCAAGAGTTGCTTTGCAATGCAAAGCTCTTTAGTATTGTGACGTGAGATCAACACGCTGGCGTGCCGAGGCGGCGCTCGCCGTTCTCTTGGCGGTGGTCGTGGTGGTCGTGGGCCGTCGGAGCCCTCTGGTTCGTGTCCACGAAGCCCGTTCACGAAGATGCCGCGGCGGTGCCGTCAACGGCGGCCGCCGCGCCCTCCGACCGGTACGCGGGCGCCGTGGAGGAATCCAGGCGGCTCGCGCGCGCGCTGGTCGGCAGGTGACAACCTGCCGGGCCTCTCGGTGGCCGTCGCCGTGGATGGCGAGATCGTCTGGGCCGAAGGTTTCGGCTGGGCCGACGTCGAGAGCCGCACGCCGGTCACGCCGCTCACGCGCTTCCGTCTCGGCGCCCTCTCGAAACCGCTGACGGCGGTTGCCGCCGCCCTTCTGCACGACCGGGGGCGCCTCGACCTCGATGCGCCCGTTCAGCGGTATGTCCCCGCTTACCCCGAGAAGCAATGGACGGTCACCACGCGCCAGTTGATGGGCGACGTCGCCGGCGTCCACCGCATCCGCGGCGACAACAACGACGCCATGCCTGTCCGCCACTGTGCGAGCCTCGACGAGGCGGTGGCGATGCTTGCCGACGACCCGCTCCTGTTCGAGCCGGGCACGCAGCACCGCTACTCCATCTGGGGCTGGGTTCTCGTCAGCGCGGCAGTCGAGGGGGCAGCCGGGGAGCCGTTTGCTCGTTTCATGGTCCGCCAGGTGTTCGAGCCCCTCGCCATGGAGCGCACCGTCGTCGCGGAGACCGAGGGCCTCGACGGCGTCGCGCACGGCAGCCGGGCGTCGACCCGATTACTCCTGTGTGGCGGGCGCCGGCGCGTTTCTCTCCACGCCGACGGACCTCGTGCGACTCGGCTCGGCGATGCTGAAGCCCGGACTGTTGAAGGCGGAGACGATCGCCGCCTTCCAGACGCCTGCGCGCCTCGTGTCTGGAGCGTCGACGACCTACGCGCTGGGCTGGACGGTCAAGAGCGTCCAACTCGCCGGCGAGCCGGCACGGATCGTCAGTCACCGCGGCAGTCCCGCGGGCGGCACCGTCTCGCTCCTGACGTTCCCGGATCTCGGTCTCGCGATTGCCGCCGCTGCCAACGTGACGGATGCCAGGGGCGTTGACCCGTTCGCTCTACAGGTCGCCGAGGCGTTCACCACACATCAGAGTCGCTATGACTGAACCAGAGATTTCCAGCATCATGCCGTTCTTCATCGTGCGGAATGTCTCTACGGCGCTTGCGTTCTATCGCGACCGGCTCGGGTTTGATATCGAGTATCAAGGCCCGGCTGACAATGACATCTTCTTCGGTATCGTCGGCCGGGGCGGCGCGTCGATCATGCTCAAGAGCGTCGGAGTGGATCCGCTTCCCAACTACAAACGACACCGGGATGCACGTTGGGACGCCTACCTCCATGTCCCTGATCCCGACGCATTAGCGGCAGAGTTCTCGTCGCGAAATGTCGAATTCTCCAAACCGCTCAGGGACACTCACGATGGATTGCGCGGATTCGAGCTCGAGGATGCCGACGGTTATCTGTTGTTCTTCGGCCGTCCTCGTTCATGAGCAGCGGTTCAAATTGGGATCGGGCGCTGCCGTTCCACTTGGCGAGTCCTGTTCAGGTCACATTCCGACGGCGGTGCGGGAGACGGGCCTGATGTGAGCGAACATGCTGCGGGCGTTCCAGGTTGGGAAGGCTCGTACCAGCGACGGAAGGCCGTCGAGTTGGATGCGGCCGTCGCGGGTGGCTTGGGCCCAGGTGAGCTGGCCGGCGTGCCATTTGACGAAGGCTTCGGCTTCCGCCGTGATGTAGAGGTCCTCGTCGAAGCCGGGGTACGTCTTGCAGATCTCGGTGTCTCCAAGCTCGATGAGTAGCCAATAGCGCTCACGGCGGGGGCGGCCTGTGAAGTCGAAGCGGATGACGACGCGTCGATCAGGGAGCCGGTCCCGGCGGAGCGCGTTGCACATCGACCACAGGGCCACAAAGGGGTCGAGGTTCTCGGGGGCGATCTCGAGCCAACGCGCACCCCACTCGCCGAGCGACCGGCAGACCGTGAAGAGGTCGTGACCCGCAGACGTGAGCTGGTAGTGGTGCCCGCGCCCATCGGGCTTGGCTGCCGACTGAACGACACCGAGCCGTTCGAGCTGCTTGAGCCGCTGTGAGAGCAGGGTACGGGAGAGTCCGGGCGCGCCCTCCAGGATCTCACTGAAGCTTCCGCAGCCAAGGTACAGGTTGCGGATAATCAGCGGCGTCCAGCGCTCGGCGAAGATCTCGGCGCCACGGGCGATGGGGCAGTACTGGCCGTACGTCCTCACAACGCCAGTGTTGCGCACACGCCTTCGGTTGTGAAGTCCAGATTCTTGACTTTACCGCCGCGGGTCCGCGGTGGTCCGATGGAGTCATCGAGAGCGGAGGACATGATGACGACATTCACAACCGCGGAAGTCGCCCGCAGGAGCAAAGAACCAACCGTCGTGGAGATCGACGGGTTCCGAGGCCGGCTAATCAGTGCCGACCACGCCGACTACGACATCGCTCGTGCAGTCTGGAACGGTGCCATCGACCGGCGCCCGCGCCTGATCGCCCGATGCATCGGGACCGCCGACGTGGTCGCGGCCGTGCGTTTCGCCCGCGACCACGATCTGGAGATCGCCATCCGGGGCGGAGGCCACAACGTGGCGGGCACCGCCGTTTGCGACGACGGGATTGTCATCGACCTCTCGGCGATGCGGGCCGTGCGGGTCGATCCCGCCGGCCGCAGGGCCTGGGTGCAGGGTGGTGCGCTGTGGGGCGACGTCGACCACGAGACGCAGGCGCACGGTCTGGCCACCACCGGCGGAATTGTGAGCCACACCGGAGTCGCCGGGCTCACCCTCGGCGGCGGCGTCGGCTGGCTGATGCGCAAGCACGGCCTCACGGTCGACAACCTTCTCGCCGCAGACGTCGTGACGGCCGACGGCGCGCTGTTGCGGGCGTCCGAGGACGAGCACGCCGACCTGTTCTGGGCGTTGCGAGGCGGCGGCGGCAACTTCGGCGTGGTCACCTCGTTCGAGTTCCGCCTCCACTCCGTCGGGCCAACTGTCCTGGCCGGGCCCATCCTCTGGGACGCGACCGACGCCAGGGAGGTCCTCCGCTTCTACCGCGACTTCGTCCGCGACGCTCCCGGCGAGCTCGGCACGGTCGTCAGGTTTGGCGCCGCGCCGCCTCTACCGGACATCCCCGAGGATCTGCACTGGCGCCCGGTGGTGATGGTCGGGACCTGCTACGCCGGGCCGATCGAGGACGGTGAGCAGGTCCTCCGCCCGCTCCGCGCATCGCGGACTCCCCTCCTCGATCTGGTCGGGCCGACGCCGTACGCGGGATTTCAGAGCGCGCTCGACTCGACCGTCGTCCACGGTTGGAACTACTACTGGAAGTCCACCCACCTTCCCGAGCTCCGCGACGACCTCATCGACGTGATCGCCGAGCACGCGTTCTCCTGCTCGTCGCCGCGGTCGTACGTGGCGCTGTTCCATCTGAAGGGGGCGGTGAGCCGAGTGGCCGAGGGTGGGACGGCGTTCGGGAACCGGCAGGCGTCGCACGCGATCACCCTCGATGCTGTGTGGCGGTCCGGCGAGGACTTCGGCGACCGGGACACCGCTTGGGCGAGGAGGTTCTTCGCCGCCCTCGGCCGCTTCCGCCAGGGCGTCTACGTCAACTTCCTCGGCGGCGACGAAGATCCCAACCGGGTCCGCGAGGCGTACGGCGACGCCGTCTACGATCGGCTGGTCAACGTGAAGACCACGTACGACCCCGACAACGTCTTCCACCACAACCAGAACATCCGCCCGAGGTTGAGGGATGGTGTCGGTGGTTCCGATAGCGCGGGCGATGTTTGATCGGTGTGTGGTCGCGCGCGTCGGCTGGCGCCAGATGATGGTCCTGATCTTCACGCCGTCGCGGACCGGCACCATCACATTCGATGCGTGCCGTGGGATCGATCAACGGGCTGCCGCGTTGTTCCGCAGCTCGTCGCGAACCGCGGCGCCGGCCGCGAGCGCCGCGGCGGTCTCGTACGAGCGGCGCGACGGGACTCCCTGTGGCTGATAGAAACGCAACATCTGCGGAACCGTTCGTATGGATGCATCGCTCAGTATTTCGAGCGCATGCCGCAATTCATGTGCGATCCGCACCATGAGGTTGGCAGGCGTATCCTTCAGGTCGACGGCGATCCACAGATAGCGGCTCTCGCCAACCGCCGAGATCCGGTGTAGCAGACAGCCCTTCGCGCCGTCATGGCACCGGCCCGGCTCGATATAGACGACGCCGTCGGTCGCCTCGATCGCGAGCACGATCTGACGAAAGGTCTTCGATCGGTCGCGACCTTCGGCGATCAGATTCACAATCTGCGCAACATCTGATCGGACACGCTGGAAGCCTGGCGGGCCCGAGCTTCCGGCGGCGGCTGCGGATCGGCCGCACGCCAGGATCACGACCAGCAGCAAGAGGCGACCTGTGAGGAATCCGTCGGCCATGGCCCGTCCCCGCACAGCGGGAGTCCACCGGTCGGCTGTGCTCACCCGCTAAGGCGGAAACGGAGGTCGAAAACAGGAAGGCCGGGATCGAGGAGGTCTGGGCGAGGTGTATCATCGGCACCATTCCGTCCAAGGCGTCAGGCAACACTGAGGATCCCCGGCCGCCATCCTCGCCGGGAGAGGTCACCGGGCTCCTGCTCGCGCTGAGCGCAGGAGACCGGTGCGCGTTCGATCGGCTGGTGCCGCTGGTGTACGCGGAACTGCGCCGGCTCGCGCACGCCTACATGCGAGGCGAACGCGAGGGCCACAGCCTTCAAACCACCGCGCTGATCCACGAGGCCTACGTACGGCTGGTCGACGCGCGGCAGATGCGCTGGCAGAACCGCGCGCACTTCCTCGCCGTCTCGGCGCAGGTGATGCGGCGCATCCTCGTGGACGTGGCGCGCGCCGAGCGATCGCTGAAACGCGGCGGCGACCACCCGCACGTGTCGCTCGACGAGCGGCTCGCGGTGTCCCCGGAGCCGCGGCCCGATCTCGCCGCGCTGGACGACGCGCTGATCGAGCTCGCCTCGATGGATCGCCGGAAGAGCCGCGTCGTCGAACTGCGCTTCTTCGGTGGCCTTACCGCGGAGGAAACCGCCGAAGTGCTGGGCGTGTCTCAGGACACCGTGCTCCGCGACTGGAGGCTCGCCAAGCTGTGGCTGCTCCGCCGCCTGGAGACCGCATGACGCCCGAGCGGTGGCAAGCGATCGAACGGATTTATCACGCCGCGCTGGCGCGCGAACCCGGCGAGCGCGCGGCGCATGTTCGTGAGGCCTGCGGGAATGACGACGCGCTGCGACTGGAGGTAGAAGCGCTGCTGGCGCGCCAGCCCGGCGCCGACGCGTTTCTCGAAGCGCCCGCGTGGCAGCATGTGGCGGCCGCACTCGTGAATTCGCCGAAGACGGCGGCAGTGGGCCGCGTCATCGGATCGTTCGAGATCGTCGCGCATCTGGGCAGTGGAGGGATGAGTGAGGTGTACCGTGCCCGCGACCGGCGCCTGGGCCGCGACGTCGCCCTGAAGTTCCTCAACCCTGCGCTGGCGAACGACGCCGACGCACGGGAGCGTCAGCGCCGCGAGGCACTGGCGGCATCCGCTCTCAACCATCCACACATCTGCACTCTCCACGACATCGTCGATGACGACGGCCGGCCGGTGCTGGTGATGGAAATCGTCGAGGGCGTTGCGCTCAGTGCGCTCATCCCGAAGGATGGACTGCCGATCGAGACCGTGATCCGGTTTGGCGAGCAACTGGCCGATGCGCTGGCTCATGCGCACGCGCACGGCGTCATTCACCGCGATCTCAAGCCGTCGAACATCGTGGTGACGACCGACGGGCGCGCCAAGGTGCTCGACTTCGGCGTTGCGCGGCACGTCCGCGAGGCCGATGTCACCGCGGTCACCCACGAGCAGACGCCGCTCACTGGGGCCGGTCTGATCGCGGGCACGCTGCCCTATCTCGCGCCGGAAGTGTTGAACGGTCAGCCGGCGGATGCGCGCAGCGACATCTGGGCGCTCGGTATCGTGCTCTACGAAATGGCGGCCGGCACGCGGCCGTTTGCCGGGACGACCCGCTTTGCGCTCACGGGCGCGATTCTGCACGAGCCGATGGCGCCGCTGCCGGCGTCCATCCCCGGCACGCTGCGAGCGATTCTGCAGAAGTGTCTCGCCAAAGAGCCGGGCCGGCGCTATCAGTCGGCGCGCGAAGTCGGCGCCGCCCTCGAAACGACGCATGAAGCCCATGTGGCGGCCCCGGGCGCGATGACTCACGCGCCAGCCGGCGCACGGACGAATCCTGTCGTCCGCCGTTCTCTTCCGATCGCTGCGCTCGTCACCATCGCCGCCGCCGTCGCCGTGTGGAGCGCGATGCGATCACGCGAACCGGCGGCGCGGCCGGTTTCACGGCTCACCGTCACGCTGCCCGGCGAAGATACGTTTCCGCTAGACGATCCCTCGGTAGCGCTCTCTCACGATGGGCGCCACGTGGCCTACGTCGTGAGCCGAGGGGACACGCGACAGATCTACGTTCGCGCGATCGATCGATTCGAGGCGCGGGCGCTCGCGGGCACCGAGGGCGCGCACATGCCGTTCTTTTCTCCCGATGGCCGGTGGGTAGGGTTCTTTGCCAACCGGAAGCTGCAGAAGGTGTCGGTCGAGGGGAGCGCGCCTGTCACGCTGAGCGATGCGCCGAATGCGCGCGGGGCCGACTGGGGTCCCGACGATTCGATCATCTTCGCGCCCGATGGGCCGAGTGGTCTCTTCCGCGTCGCCGCGTCGGGAGGCGCGCCTCGAGCCGTCACGACGCTGAAGAAAGGCGAAATCAGTCACCGCGGTCCTCAGATTCTGCCTGGCGGACGAGCAGTGGTCTTCACGGTCTTCCATCAGGAGTCGAGGTCCAGCATCGACGTGTTGTCGTTCGCGACGGGCGAGCGGCGGACGCTGGTCCCGCAAGGCGCGTCCGCGCGTTACGTGCCCGGCGGCCACTTGATCTACGTGTCGCCCACTGGCGGGTCGCCGAACACCGTGGCGTGGACGGTTCCATTCGATCTCACGCGGCTCGCCGTCACAGGCGCGCCGGCCCAGATGCCTGAAGACTTCCGCCGTACCAGGATCGACGGCTTCTCGCAGATTGCGGTGTCAGGCGATGGAACGCTGGCCTTCATTCCCGGTCGGCGCGAAGCCTTCATGAAGGGTTCGCTGGTGTGGGTCGATCGTCACGGCGCGGTGACGCCGATCGACGCTCCGCCGCGCCCGTACGCGGACCCGCGCCTGTCGCCGGACGGCCGGCGGGTGGCGCTGACCATTGTCGAGCCCACCAGCGCCGACATCTGGATTTACGAGCTGACGCGACAGACGATCACGCGGCTGACCACCGACGGGAACAATGGCCACGCGGTCTGGAGTCCGGACGGCACGCGCATCGCGTTCGAGTCGTCCCGGCCCGGCCCGGAGCACATGTTCGTGCGTGCCGCCGACGGCAGCGGGAGCATCGATCCCCTGCCGGCGGGCGACAGCGATTTGCAGAGACCCTCCGACTGGTCGCCCGACGGGCGGATGCTGACGTTCGAGACGAACATCACGAACAACTTCCGCGACATCTGGGTGCTGTCCCTCGAGCCGCCGCGGACGGCACGGCCGCTCGTTCAGCAGCGCAGCTACGAGCTGGCCAGCCGCCTCTCGCCCGATGGTCGATGGCTGGCGTACATCTCGGACGAATCGGGCCGGTTCGAAACCTACGTCACGAGCTTCCCGGGCGCCGTCGGCAAATATCAGATCTCGTCGGGAGGAGGCCTCCAACCCGTATGGTCGAGAAACGGCCGCGAGCTTTTTTTCCGAGTCGCGGACAAGATGATGGCCGTCAGCGTCGACACCCGCTCGGGGTTTGGCGCGGGCCCGCCGACGCAGCTGTTTCAGGGACGCATCCTCTCCGGAATGGCGCGCAACTCGAATGCAAGCTACGACGTCAGTCTCGATGGCCAGCGGTTCCTGATGATCCAGCAGGGCGCTGAGGGCGCTGTCAATCAGCTGAACGTGGTGCTCGGGTGGGCCGACGAGCTGACGCGCCGCGCCCGCGTGGTCCAACCGTAGAGGATCACCCATCGGCCCCCGACGCATCCTGGCGAGATGCTCTTGAAGGAGTTCCTCGAACCGCTTGGAGTCTCTCAAGTCGAGGCCGCCACCCGCATGAAGATCCCTTTCCAGCGGCTGAACGCCATCGTCAAGGCGCGCCGGGCGGTCAGCGCCGACACCGCACTCCTGCTCGAGGCACTGACAGGGATGCGCAGATCTGGCTTGCGCTGCAGGCAAAGTGGGACCTGTGGCACGCCATGAAGGCCCGAGGGCACAGGCCGAAGGTCCGGCCCCTCCGAAAGACCGCGTAAGATCCGAAGGACCCCGCAAGCACTACACGTCCGGCACGTTGCGCAGCGCTCGATCCAGATCGGTCCAAAGGTCCTCGACGGCCTCGATACCCACGCTCAACCGCAGCAAATTCGGAGGCAGGTGCTGCTGCCCGGGAATGGCGGCCCGCCGTTCGATGGTGGACTCGACCGCGCCCAGGCTGGTGGCGTGTTGAACGAGCTGGAGTCCGGCGCACACGGCGTCGGCGGCGGAGGCGCCACCACGCACGTCGAACGAGATGATCGTGCCGAAACCCTTGAGCTGACGTCGCGCGGCCTCGTGAGTTGGGTGGCTCGCCAGGCCGGGATAGCGCGTCACCGTTACGTTCGGATGGCGCGCGAGGCGCTCGGCCAGTGTCATCGCATTATGCTGCGCTCGCTCCAGCCGCAGCGCCAGCGTCCGAGCCCCGCGGACCGCGAGAAATGTTTCGAGGGCGCCGGGTGTTGCACCCGCGAGCTCCCGGGCATGTCGCAGCGCCGCCAGCAGGTTCGCGTCGCGCACGGTGACGACGCCGCCGAGCAGGTCCGAATGTCCGCCGATGAACTTCGTCACCGATTGCACGGCCACGTCAGCACCGAGCGCCAGTGGACGCTGGTTGAGCGGCGTAGCGAACGTGTTGTCAACGCCCAGGATGGCGCCGAGCTTCCGCGGTGCGGCGCAGATGGCGTCCAGGTCACCCACCGTCAGCAGCGGGTTCGAGGGCGACTCCAGCCAAATCAAGTCGGCCACGCCGCACATCTCGATCCAGCCTTTAGTGTCGGCGACGGCCAGGCGATGCACGGTCCACCGGCCGCGGCTTTGGCCGGCTTTGGCGAGTCCCGCGACACCCTGGTAGCAGTCGTCCGGCAGGGCTACGAGCGAGCCTGTGGGCAGTTGATCGAAAATCGCCGCGATCCCCGCCATCCCGGAGGCGAACGAGACCGAAGCGCCACCTTCGAGGCCGCCGACGATCTCTTCCAGGGCGTCCCAGCCCGGTGTGCCGTCGTCGCGAGAGTACGCACGGCGCTCGCCCAGCACGAAGTTCGACGCCGGCCATGGCGGCACGTTTAGCGGCGAGCCCGGGTGCCGGTCCCGTCCTGCCGAGACGAGCCACGATTCGACGGAACGCGGATTACCGGAGTTGTGCTCTGTCGTATTCGATGTCATTGCTCGATGTTAGCAAGTGGCTGCTTTCACGCTCACTGGCAGTCGCGTCAGCTCCGATGCTCCAGAAGGCGATCCACTAGAATGAACAGCTCACGCACATCCCCAGAAGTGCTGCTGTCGGATGCTGTGGGCCATGATCGGACTCACCGTCTCACGCTACACCATCGTGTCGAAGCTCGGCGGCGGTGGGATGGGTGTGGTCTACGAGGCGGAAGACGCCGAGCTCGGCCGCCGCGTCGCGATCAAGTTCCTGCCGGAGAAAGCCGGGCGGAGCGCCCATGCGCTCGATCGCTTCAAGCGTGAGGCGCGCGCGGCGTCGGCGTTGAATCATCCGCACATTTGCACGATCCACGACATCGGCGTGCACGACGGCACGCCCTTCCTGGTGATGGAGCGCCTGCGGGGCGAGACAGTCAAGTCCGCGATCGAGCGGCAGGCGCTCTCCATCGAGAAGATCACCTCGCTCGGCGAGCAGATCGCGGATGCGCTCGATGCGGCGCACCGGGCGGGCATCGTCCACCGCGATCTCAAACCCGCGAATCTCTTCGTCACGGAGCGCGGCGAGGCCAAAATCCTCGACTTCGGTTTGGCGAAGATGGCGCCGGACGACAGCGTCACCGGCCGCACGCCGGACGCCTTGACGGTCGCTGAAGAACACCTCACCGCCCTCGGCTCCACCATCGGCACGGTGGCCTACATGTCGCCGGAGCAAGCGCGCGGCGAGCCGGTCGATGCGAGAAGCGATCTGTTCTCGCTGGGCGTGGTGCTGTACGAGATGGCGACGGGACGGCGGCCGTTTCCCGGTGGGAGCACGGCGGAATTCTTCGCGGCGATCCTCAAAGAGGAACCGATCCCGCCGAGAGAGTTGAATGCCGAGATCCCTCCACCGCTCGAGCAGGTCATGCTGAAACTGCTCGAGAAGGATCGGGCGATGCGCTACCAGAGCGCGGCCGACATCCGAGCGGATCTGCAGCGGTTGCAGCGAGACACGACGCTGAGCCATGTCTCCGGCGCAAGTCGGGCGGCGGCATCGGCGTCAGCCTGGCATCGGCGGAGGCGAGTCTGGGCCGGCGCCGGTTCGATCGTCCTGGCGCTGGCGGTGGGCACGGGATTGTGGATGGGCCGCGGATCGAACAATCCAGTACCGGCCTCTACCACCCAGTCGATCGCCGTCCTGCCATTGGTCGATCTGAGCGCCAAGCAGGATCAGCAGTACTTCGCTGACGGGCTGACAGAGGATCTGCTCAACGCGCTCGCCAACAACCCGCAATTGCGGGTGGCCGGAAGGACGTCGGCGTTCCAGTTCAGGAACAGCCACGACGATCCGCGCGAGATTGGTAGGAAGCTGAACGTCGTCAACATCCTCGAAGGCAGCGTCCGCAAGACTGACAACCGGGTGAGGATCACGGCTCGGCTTGTGAACGCCACTGACGGCTTCAATCTCTGGTCGGAAACGTACGACCGGGAGATGAACGACATCTTTGCCATCCAGGCTGACATCGCGCGGTCGGTGGCGGACGCGCTGAGAGTGACGCTCCTCGGCGGCGAGCCAAAGAAGAGCGCCGCGCGCGCTCCGAAGCCTCCCGCCTACAACGCGTATCTGCAGGGGAGATACTTCCGCCAACTCAACACCAAAGAGAGCCTGGAGAAGGCGCTTCAGTATTTCGGAGAGGCGGTGGCGCTGGATCCGGAGTACGCACCTGCATGGACCGGGTTGGCATTCGCGCACGGCAGCCGCGCGTCCGAGGGCTACACGCCTGTAACAGAGGGATACGAGAAGGCCCGAAAGGCCGTGGAGCATGCCTTGGAGCTCGATCCGAATCTGGGTGAGGCTCACGCGGCGCTGGCATTCATCCGCCGGGCGTACGATTGGGACTGGGTCGGAGCGGACGTCTCAGCCCGTCGCGCGTTGGAGCTCGAGCCGGGCAACGGGGCCATGATCCTGGGCATGGCGAGGGTAGCGAGCGGGCTCGGCCGTCTAGATGAAGCGCTCGACCTGACTCGTCGTGCGGCGATGTCCGACCCGCTGAACGTCGCCATTCACTACCGCCTCGCGCGCTACGCCTACTTCCTCGGCCGCCTCGACGAGTCGGTCGCGTCGTTCTCGAAGGTCCTGGAACTCAATCCCGAGTATCCGGCGGCGCACGAGGATCTGGCCCTCGTCTACCTGGCGCAATCCCGCCCGGACGCGGCGCTTGCCGAGATGGAGCAGGAGAAGGGGGACCTGTGGCAGCGCTACGGCTTCTCGCTGGTCTATTACGCCGTGGGGCGCCACGCAGAGGCCGACGCGACGCTGTCGGAGTTCGTCAAGAACTATCAGCACACGGCCGCCTTCCAGATTGCCGAGGTCTACGCTGTTCGGGGCGAGGTCGACCGGGCCTTCGACTGGTTGGAGCGGGCCTATGCGCAGCGCGACAGCGGACTCTCACAGTTGAAAGGCCAACCCCACTTCAAGCGGCTCGAGCGCGATCCGCGTTATGCCGCCCTCCTCGAGAAGATGCGCCTTCCACGATGATCTCCCCCCGGCTTGGCGGGAATCCCTTTATCGGCTGTTCAATGCCGCCAGAATCGCGTCCAACTGCTGCCGTATCGTCATGAGCCTCACGCGATCGACCGTCACCGTCACCGTCGCCGGCTGCGCCGGCGCGATGGTGCCGCTCGTGCCGACCGGCCCCGGTATCGTGTTGCCGAGAATGCGATCGAGATTCTGCTGCATCTCGACGACGCGGGCGCGAAGGTCGTTGTCGGTCGTACGCCGTACGGCGGCCGGCAGCCGTACCGGCGCTGCCGCGCCCGGCTGGCTCCGCCGCTGCGCCACGGCGACGAGCGCCGCCGGCTGACTGCTCAGCGCGGCGATGAACCCCTGCGCCTCGCTCGGTGCGGACAGGCCGCCGCCGGCCAATACTGTCCTGAGCGACGCTCCCCTGCCGTACACCTCTCTGTTCGCGTCGCCATCGGGCCGCATCACCCCGCCAGCGAGATTCATGTACAGCCCTTTGGCGCGCGAGTAGGTCAAGATGTCCGCCCGGAGCGTGGCGATATCGACGCGCGCCTGAGTGTCGATTGGCCCGGGCGCCATAGACGCATCCGCGCCCAGCGTGACGCTCTGCAGTTGCAGCTTCTGCACGGCGCCCTCGTTCATCAGCAGAAGAACGATATCCATTTCCTGGGCGCCTACCTGGAACATCCGCGCGCCCTTGTGAATCTCGATGAACGCCGGCGCGCTCCAGTGATCAGTCGTGCGGCAGCTCATCACACCTTTGCCATACTTGCCGCCGACGACGAATTCCGTGTTTTTCAGCTCGGGGAACACGGCAACGCAGCGTGCCGTGCGCCAGTATTCCTGGGGGATCGCGGCTTGCACGTCGCGAACGACGCGCGCCGCAGCGGCCAACCGCGCCTTCGGGTTCGTGTTCACGGCCGCGTCGACGCCCGCAGCTGCAAGGATGACGGCCGAAATGACGAGCAGCCTGCGCATAGCCACCTCTAACGCGGACGAGCGTGCAATGGCACTGCCACTCCCGTTCTCGCTTTTCGCTTGGTTCTGGGGTCGTCCTGGCAAGCTGATGTCACAACGACGTCGCCCTCACGGCCGCCCGTGTTCGGCTCAGCCGACGGCGGCCCGATCCGGCCATCGGCCACGTGCTCGCGAATAGCAAGCTGGGGCTGTTACGCAGCAGGTTCAGCGTCGCAGTTGATTTCCCATCGGATCCCGAACGGATCGCGGACGACGCCGTAGCGTGGCGACCAGTGCGTCGCCTGCAACGGCATGAGCACTTCGCCGCCCTCCGCCAGGCCTGCGAAAACACGTTCCGCCTCGTCGGCGTTTGCGACTCCGATCGCCATCGAAAAGCCGCGAGGAGCTTCATAGTCGGGAAATACCGGGTCGCCGCCTGTTATCTCGAGTCCTCCAGCCCGCAACCGCGCGAACCACACCTTCTCGCGCCAGTCGGGAGGAACCGATTCGGCGAGCGGCGACTGGGCATACGTCAGCATGTACACGATTTCGCCGCCAAACAGCGATGCATAGCGGCGGAACGCGTTGCCGCACGCACCCGAGAACATCAGGGACGGATTTATTTTCACCATTGTCACCATGTCACGTGTGTTCTGGGCGACAGCGTCGAAATGGTATCGATCGAGATCGCTCAGCGTCAAACATTTCGCCATACCACCCGACATGCAGCGCATCGGTCACGAGAAGCGCCGCAGTGGTGCCTGATCACGCTAAAGGGCCTCGCCGACGAGGATCAGATGTCGGAGGTGTCCCGCGGCTAGTCCGGGCAGGGACCGGCGTCGGCGATCTCTCGAATCTTCGCGCGCATCACTCCTGGCCACGAGTTCCCGTTTGCGCGGCCTTCGCCGTCGGGTTCCGGAAAACGCGCGGCCGAGAACATCGTTGTCAACTGCTGATCGCTGAGCGCGGCGAGCTGGCCGGCAAGCAGCTGCCGCCCCCGCTCCGAGATGCGCGTATCGGGGAACGTGCCGCCTTCGTACGGAAACATCTTCATGCTGACGACGCAGCGGGCGCGATCGGTCCAGATTGGCGCCTTCGTCCACGCCTCGAGATCGACGCGGCTCGGCCCAAACGTCGATCCGAGGTCTTGAATGAGCGCCGTCGGTTTGGGACACGACCCGTCCGCCTGGGGCGATCGGCACATCAGCCGCTGATTCGACGCCTTGTTGTCCCAGTGCGCGAGGAGCATGGCCGCGAGACGCAGTGCGTCGCGTTCGCCGCGCAACGCCGGGTACGCAGCGTCGGCGTCGCGGAGCTCGAACCATCCCCAGCCTTGATCGGCCTCGGCTTCGATCGGGACGCCGGCGAAACGCCGTTCAACCGCCACCCATTCGAAGTCCGTATACCCTTCGTCAGGCACCGCCTTCGACGCGACACCGCGCGCATGCACGTAGTCGAGCGTCTTGGTCGTGTAGTACGGCTCGCGCGCGCAGCCATGGCAGCGCAGGCGTTGAATCGAATAGACGCGATCGGTCGCGAATCCCAGCGCCGTCAGAAAACGGCTCGCTGCGATCTCCGCGTGGATTTCCTTCGTCAGCCCATATTTGACGCGCACGACCTCGCCATCGGACAGGACGCAATCGAATTTCGGCGAGGTGCCGCCGGCCGATTTGTCGAGATGGCGGCATTGCACGAGATCGGTAGTGAGTAGGCCGGACAGATCGGGTGGGTTTTTCGAAAGGTCCGCCGAACGGGGATCCGTGGCGTGCCAGGTTCGCGCGTGTCCAAGCGATTGGTCCCGGTACACCCGCGCGCGTGACGGATCGACCTTCCACTGCCGGGCCCGTTTGGGTTCCGGGAAGCTCGGCAGCGCGTCCCGCTTGGCCGGGGCCCGAAACCACAGAAAAGCGATCGGAATCGCTAGACACGCCGCGGTCGCGAACCACAGACGTCGTTTGCTCACAGACGAGTTCGGAGCAATTCGTCTGCCAGCGAAGTCAGCCGCAATATTGTTCAGCCACGAAATCACGAAATCACGAAACGGAATAGGTCTTCTTCGTGTTTTCGTGTTTTCGTGGCAGATCCGAACTTGTTCAGCGTCCGGGGTGGTACTCGCGTTCCTTGTGCGCGTTCACGTCTGCTTTGTAGAAGTAGACCTCGCGCAGGTCGCCGGTTGCGTACCGCATCGCCTGGTCACCGAAGTGCTTCGACTTCGGATCGCCGCTCTCGCCGCCGGCGCTCACCGCCCGGGCGCGCACGCGATCGCCGAACTCGACGACGGCGACGAAGCTGTTGCCGCTGGTGCCGTACATCTTCTTGGTCCCCGGATAGGTGCGCGCGCCGAACGACGCGAGCGAGCCCCAGCGCCCGGAGGTGAACCCGACCGGAACGCTGGGCGCCGCGTCGTCGAACTTCTGCACGATGTCGCCGTTGATGCGCTGGTAGCGGTTGATGTCCCCCCAGGGTGTTTTCCAGCTGCCGAAATCCGCGGCGAGCTTGTCGGACGCCGCGGCCAGCGCCTGCAGCATCACGTCGGCTGAGCCGTTGCGCGCCTGCACGGCGAGGCTGCCGCGTCCACCGGAGTCCCCGGCTCGCCGCGCGAACTCGTCGCCCCAGTAGGTCGCGAGCGACGTCGGCACCGACGACACCGACCACCGCAAATCCCAGGCACGAAGCATCGCGACCTGTTCGGCGAGCTTCGTCTTCAATGGCGCGTCCGCCGGCAACTGGTCCCACGCTTTGACGAGCAGCGGAATCGGCTCTTCGAAAGCCGGCAGGTAGCTGTCGTACGCCGCCGCGAGGAAACTGTCGAGGGTGAAGCCTTTCTTGCCCTCTAGGACCTTGAGCGCATGTACGCCGCGCGGCGATTCCGACGTGCCGCGATCCACGTAGACCGGGAAGTTCTCGCGCTTGGGACTGTTCGCGCCAGCCGCCGACCACGGCCAGTTGTTGACATTGAATAGCCAGCCGTTGGGTGGATTGACCAGCCCCGGCGTCGCGTCGAGCGACAGGACACCGTTCCATTCCGTGGCGGGATCGCTGCCGTCGACGGGCTTCGACCAGTCGAACTTGTTGTCGCGCCGCGGAATGAAGTTCGAATGGAAGTACGCAATCGTGCCGTCCGCATCCGCGTAGATGGTGTTGTTCGACGAGTTGGTGTGCAGCTCCATCGTGTCGCGGTACGCCTGGTAGTTCCTCGCCTTCGTGCGGGTGTACGACTGCGTGAGCGCCTTCACCGGTTCCTGCATCAACTTGACGCTCACCCACTTCCCGTCGGCCTCGCGGACGATGGGCCCGTGGTGCGTGCGGTAGACGGTGAAGACTTTCTCGGCCATGCCCGTGCTCGTCTTGTACGGCACCGTGATCTTCGATTCCTGCACGGGCCGCTCTTCGCGGCCGTAGCGGTACACGAAGCCGTTGCCTTTCTTCGACACGGTTTCAAGGTACTCGTCGATGTTGTCCACGCCGCTCGAGGTGTGCATCCAGCCGGCGCGATCGTTGAAGCCCTGGTAGATGAAGAACTGTCCCCACGTCGACGCGCCGTACGCGTTCAACCCCTCCTCGCTCACCATCTGCGCCTCGGAGCGGAAGAAGAAGGACGTGTGGGGGTTGATCAGCAGCATCGCGTGCTTCGTCGCCGTCACGGATGGCCCGATGGCGGCGCCGTTCGAGCCGGTCGGCTCGACCCATTCGTCCACCTCGGTCAACCCGCTCTCTGCCACCTGCTGGTCACGCCGAAGCGCCGCAGGCGCGAAGGCGGACGCCACCTGGCTCATTGGCGCCTTGCCGTAGAACGCCTCGAGCTGGGTAAGGTTCACGCGCTCGATGTCGCCGCCGATGCTGCCCTCGCTGAACGTCAGCGCCATCCACGGCTCGAATCGTTTGATCACGCGCGGTGTCACCGACGCATGCGTCCGCAGGTAATAGTTCAACCCGTCGGCCCACGCGTTCATGAGCGCTTTCAGCCACGGCGCGCTCGATTCGTACTTCGCTTTCATGTCGGCGGGGTCGATGAACAGCTTCATGCGCAGGTCGCGCCACACTTCTTTCTCGCCTTCTGCCTCCGCGAGCCGCCCCATCCCGTTGATGAAGTTCGTCTCCACGCGGTTGAAGTCGTCCTCGGCCTGCGCGTACATCAAGCCGAACACGGCGTCGGCGTCGGTCTTGCCGTAGACGTGCGCGATGCCCCACGTGTCGCGAACGATCGTCACGTTCTGCGCCTGCTTTTCCCACCGCGCCACGTCGGTGTCCGCGGCCGGTTGGAGGGCGCCGGAAATCGCCGCCGCAAAAAGGATGAGCACGAGCTTTTTCATGCGGAAATCATCGCATAATCCTTCCCCTCAGGTGATCGGGAAGACTCTCGGCCAGTACGTCATCGAGCAGGCCATCGGCGAAGGCGGCATGGGCGTGGTCTATCGAGCGCGCGACACCCGCCTCGATCGAACCGTGGCCGTCAAGGTCGTGTCCGAGCGCACGGATACGGATCCGGCGGGACACGCGCGCCTGCTGCGGGAGGCGCGAGCGGCCTCGGCGCTCAACCATCCAGGCGTCTGCACCGTCCACCAGGTTGAAGAATTCGACGGCCAGACCGTGCTCGTGATGGAGTTCGTCGAGGGGCGCCCCCTGAGCGAGGCGATTCCCCGCACCGGATTCCCGCTCCAGACGGTGATTCGCTACGGCACACAGATCGCCGATGCGCTCGCCCACGCCCACGCCCGCGGCGTCGTCCATCGCGATCTCAAGAGCCAGAACGTGATGGTGACCGCCGAGGATCGGATCAAGATTCTCGACTTCGGCCTGGCGAAGCGCGGCGGCGCCGCCGTCAGCGACGTGACGCGCTCGGCGACGACGGCGGATGCCGGCACGGTGGCGGGCACGTTGGCGTACATGTCGCCCGAGGTGCTGCGCGGCGAGCCGGCGGATGCGCGCAGCGACATCTGGGCGCTCGGCATCGTCCTCTACGAGATGATCAGCGGCGCACGGCCGTTTTCGGGCCAGACGGGATACGCGCTGACCGCCGCGATCATGCATGAGGAGCCGCGGCCGCTGCCCGACGAGTCGAGCGGCGCGCTCGGCGCGGTCATCGCGAAATGTCTGGCGCGGAACAAGGCCGATCGCTACCAGCAGGCGAGCGACGTGCGGGCGGTCCTCGAGACGGTGACGACGCGATCGGCGGTTACGAGCCCGGTGACTGTGTCGCGCGGGCGTCCGCGGAAGGCGTGGCTGGGCGTCGTCGCCGCGTCGGTTGCCATCGCCGTGGCCGTTGGCACGTGGCTGATGTTCGGACGCTCCGCCCCGTCCTCAGCCGGCATCGATTCGGTGGCGGTGTTGCCGTTCGTCAACGAGAGCCGCGACGCGGATGCGGAGTACCTCAGCGACGGCCTCGCCGAGCATCTCCTCAACAGCCTGTCGCAGGTCTCCAACCTGCGGGTGATTTCACGGAGCGCGGTCCAGCGATACAGGAACAACGTGAGCGATCCCGCGGGCGTGGGCAAGGCGCTCGGCGTGCGCTCGGTGGTGACGGGACGCGTGACCCAGGCGCGCGACAACCTGGCGATCAGCCTCGAGCTCGTCGACGTGCGCGACGGCAGCCGCATCTGGGGCGAACGCTACGATCGCCCGATGCGCGAGGTACTCGACACGCAGGAAACGATCGCGCGCGAGCTCGCCGGCCGGCTGCGCCCGCGCCTCACCGGCGAGGAGCAGGCGCGCATCGTCAAACGGCCGACTCAGAACGCGCAGGCGTACGAGCTGTACCTGAAGGGCCGCTTTCAGACGGCGAAGTACACGGAAGAGGGATTCCAGAAGGGACTCGAGTTCTTCCGCCAGGCGATCGAGGCCGACCCGGCGTTCGCGCTGGCCTACGAGGGGCTGGCCTACAACTACGGATCGGCGGTGGAATGGGCGCTCGCGCCGCGCGACGCGATCCCGCGGCTGCGCGCGGCCGCCGAGCGCGCGCTCCAGATCGATCCGACTTCGTCGGACGCCCACTCGGCGCTCGGACAGGCCAGCCTGTTCGAATGGGACTGGCCGGCGGCGGAGCGTGAGCTCAGACACGCCATCGAGCTGAATCCGAAATCGGTCTTCGGTCTGGAGACGTATTCGCAGCTGCTGATGAATTTGAAGCGCATCCCGGAAGCAAAGGCCCTGGCCCAGCGCGCCCGCGACGCGGACCCGCTGTCGATGGAAGCCAACACGTATCTCGGGACCGTCTCGGCCTTCGCGGGCGACTACGAAGCCGCCGACAAGCAGCTCCGGCGGACGCTCGAGATGGACGCCGACTTCTGGTTCGCGCGCCTCTGGCTCGGGCGAACGACGGAACGTCTGGGGCGGCCGGACGAAGCGCGCCGCGAAATCGAGCGGGCCAACACGCAGGCCGGTCCGTTCTCCGAGGCGCTTGCGCAGATCGGCCGCCTGAAGGCCAAGGCCGGCGACCGTGCGGGTGCGCAGCAGGCGCTCGCGGAGCTGGCGACGCGTTCGCAATCCCGCTATGTCTCGCCGTACTTCTCCGCGGTGGTGCACGCGGCGCTCGGCGATCGCGATGCCGCCTTCGCCGCGCTCGAGCGCGGCGTCGAGGTGCGCACGTTCTTCATGACGTGGCTGCTGATCGATCCCGACCTCGATCCGCTGCGCGGCGATCCGCGGTTCGACGCCCTCGTGAAGCGCGTCGGCTTGCCGCAATGATCGGCGGCGCTGATCATGCGGATCGCACTGCACGAGCGAGGATGAAGAGGCTGATGGCGAGATAGATGATGGCGGGAACGCGAAAAATCAGCGGAGCGCGAGCGACCAGCACCGGCAGAATCGGTATCGCGAACCCGATCATCGTGAGCGCACCAGCGACACTCAAAGCACGCCATCTCGATCCCGCGCGCAACGCTCGCGACGCCGCCACGTAGAGTCCACCAGTCAGCAGCTGCGCCTCGGCGATCCAGATGTCGAGCAGAACGCGGTTCGTGTCGGGCACGCCGGCGGTCGCGTACAAATGAATGACGCCGCCCGAATGACCCAGTCCGCCCAGGACGAGGACGACACCGGTGCCCGCGAGGAGTCGAGTCACGAAGTGGTCAGCGCTGAAGGAACAGATGTTCCGTGTCGACGAGCACGCCGTCGTTGTCCCAGAACACGGCCTTGACCATGGCTATTTCCGGACGACGTACCAGTTGTTCTGGATGTCGTGGGCGAGCTCGTGCTTCTCGACCGACTCGGAAACCGGCGCGCGGCGAGATACTCGCGCGTCTTCTCCTCGCCCCACATCGCGCCGAGGCCTTCGCCGCCCTGCGCCAGCGACACGGTCATGCAGTGCATGCACGAGACGGTGTAGAGGAACGTGCCGATCGGATGACCGATGTTCTTGTGCACGTGGCTCGATCCCTTGATGTCCTGCATCAGGTAGACGCCATCGGGCGCGAGCGATCGGTGAATGCCCTTCAGCACGTTCAGCGGCTTGCCTTGATCGTGAACGGCGTCGAACGTCGTGACGAGGTCGAAGGCCTCGGGCGCGGCGGTCGCGTCGAAGTCGCTCAGATCGGCCGTCACGATCTCGACGTTTCGCAGCTCCTTTGGCGGATGCCTCCGCGCGGGCGGCCTGCGTGGCCTCCGGCGACAGGTCCATGCCCACGAACCGGCTGTTGGGAAACAGCTCGGCGAGCCGATTCAGAATCCGGCCGCTGCCGCAGCCGACGTCCAGCATCGCGGATTCCCGCGCGCGAACCGTTCGGCTAGCCCGGGGACGAGCGGAAGGATGTGGCGTTTCGAGCGACGACAGGACGCTCTGCCCGCTGTCTTCCGCCATCACGTCGTGGAATCGCGGGAAATTTCGCGTACGGCACGCCGCCGCCGTGTTTGAAGCACTCGATGATGTCGTCTTCGACGTTGCCGAGCAGCGAGATGTACTGGGCGAAGACGGCGAGGTTGTCGGCGCCGGCGGCGCGCGTCAGAAACGCCGCGTGCTCCGGCGGCAGATGGTAGCGGGTACTCCCCGGATCGACGATAACGACGTTCGACGTCACCATCGCACCGAGCCACTCGCGGACGTACCGCTCGTTGAGACCGGCGCGTGCCGCGATCTGCGCAGACGTCGACGGCGGCTGGTCGCGCATCGCGTCGAAGAGGCCGACGCGATGGCCGATCGACGTCATGAGGCACAGCGCTCCGTCGTTGAGCGCCGTCATCAACCCGTCCGCGAAGCTCATCGCGCTCAGGTTCTGGGACGCCGGAGAATCGCGACGAGCTCCGAGCCGCCCATCGCGGTCTTTCCGACCGTCATCCCCACGATCTGATAGCCGATGCTTCCCGCCTCGAGCAGCTCTTTCTGCAGGGTCGATGTCTTCGACGTGGCGAGGAGCTTGTACTGCGACCGCTCCGCACCGCTTTCCTTGTCGCGTTCGAGGATGCACACGACTTCCTCGCCACCGAAGGTGGACTTGAACACCGTCTGGCCTCGATACTCGAAGCCGGCGTCCGCCGCTTGCTGCAGCTCTTTCTCCATCGTCGACGTCTTCGACGTCGCGAGCAGCTTGTAGGCGAAGCGGCCCTTGGGTTCGGCGCCGCGCGACACGACGGCGACGACTTCGCTGCCGCCGATCGCGGTGTCGCCGCCCATCACGGCTTGAAACTGGAAGCCGGCCTCGGCCGCCTCATTGAGCTCTTTCTCCATCGTCGACGTTTTATTGGTGGCGAGAACGCGATAGTCCACGCGCTGCGCCATCGCGGCGGACGGGACGAGCAATGACGCGGAGAGCATCAGCCAAGTCGTTCGTCGCATCTTTGTCTCCTTCAGCGGTCGAGGATGCCGAACGTGCCATACGTGCTGCCATCAAGCATCCCGCCTCTCGTAAACGCGTACTGGCCGGGTTCGAGGGGCGTGCGTGGCGTAAACAGGAAGCTTTGCGCAGGGACGTCCAGCTTCCCGCGGACCAAGCCATATTTCGGCTGGCCGTAGCCCTCGACGTCGAGCAGCACGTACATCTTGGTCGCGTACCGTTTCCCGTTCTTCACGTCGAGGTGTTCGATGGCATACCTGAGACGGTCTTTCCCGGGGTTTCGGAGTTTCTCGAACGTCTCGAATGAGCGGAGCGCAAAGACCTGCGGCTCAACGGACTTGAACGTGATTGGCGAGGCGGCACCTTCGAGGTAGACCGACCGGAATCCGAAGATCGGTATCTGTGCGTTCGCCGGCTGGAGCGGGATCAAATCGCCGGTCGCAGGATCGACTCGGAAGACTCCAGACACGGTGTTTGGTTCCTGCGGCCTGAGCCGAGGCAGCAACCGCGCCGGCGCTGGCGGGGACGCCGGTCGCGCTACAGGCGCGGGCGAACGCTCCGGCGCCGGGCGACGTTCTTCGGCGCCGCCTGGTGGCGCGTCCACAGCGGCGGTCCTGAGCATGGCGATGATGACCGCGTCGGGGACACCGCCCTTCTTCAACGCGATCAGGCCATCCACGCTCAGGTCGAAGGACCTGCGTCTGGCGTTCTCGATGGCGGCGATCGTCACCGGATCGCCAAGGTTCGCGGCGACCATCTTGATCACGTCCGCGTTGGTGAGCGGCGTGGTCGCGCTCTGCCCGGTCGGCTTCGCAACGACCGCCGCCAGGAAAACAGCGATAGCGATGGCGGCCCAGAAAACGCGTCTATGCATATGGATGACGGAAAATTATCGCCGATTCGCCGCCGCCGGCGTCAGTGTCTTTTGCATGAAGATGCACGCGATGGACCGCCCGGACGTCAATTTCGTTTCGCCGCGAGAGACTTCTTCGTATCCGTTCTCCCGATAGAACTTCGCGCCCGCCAGCGACGCCTCGATGTGCACCGAGGTGGCGCCGCTGGCAGCGGCGTGTTCTTCCGCCAGCCGGAGCAGCGCGGTGCCGATGCCGCGCCGGGCCGCGCTGCCGCGCACGTAGACCGATGTACCATGCCGGGCGCCGTCCACACGATGCGTGGCAAAACCCAGAACGGCCGGCGCGCCATCGATCGATCCGGTCGCGATGAAGAACACTTCCCCGTCCGCCATGGCGCCGACGTAGAGCGCGGGCGAGAGGCCCTCGCCCCAGGCGGCGACGACGCTGGACGGATAGAAGGAGGGGCCGATCGATTGGATGGAGTCGATGTGCGCCGCTGCGATGGCTGCCGCGTCCGCCGCGGTGGCCTGCCGCATCTCGTAGCCCGGCGAGGATCCCCATTTGTCCAGGAGCCGCTGCGTCAACGTGCGCTTCGCCGGTGAAAACTGACGGGCCGCGGCGCGAACGTACGGCTGGAGTTGTTGCGTGGCATACGTGACGTACCCGACCTGCCGGATCTCCGCGAGTGTCGTGCGGTAGTGATCCAGCAGCGTCGAGGCGAGCACCTGCGTGGTTCGGGTCGCGCCCACGCGCGTGGAGGACGCCATCCAGCGGACGCCGTCGGGAATGGCCCTTGCAGCGGAGACGGCCATCATCGAGGAGGTCTCGAAGATCGAGCGGTTCTGTCGCGCGGATTCCGCCTTGAGCTCCGTCCACATGCTGCCAAGAGCTTCGCGCGACGGCAGGCTCACCGGCATCGCGGCCGCGTCGCGTCGAATCGCCTCCCACTCCCGCCGAAGTCCGGCGACGTCGAGCGGCGGCGTGTTGATCGTGGCCGCCAGTCGCGCCGACGTGCGCTCCAGACCATCCAGCAGTTGATCGACGCTGCTGAATTCCGCCTCCTTGTCGAGCAACCCCTGCGCCTTGAGCGCATCGGAGATTTCCGGGATCAGATGCCGGCCCATGCCGCACAGATCGGCGAGCGCCGCCAGCACCCACACCGGCGATGCGCGGAACGCGACGACGCCGAGTACCTCCACGGCGTTGCCGGCGGTGCGTCTGGCCAGGAAGTTGTCGGGAATCTTCTCCTCGTCCTGATTCACGTCCTCGGCGCCGCCGACCTGCTCGATGAGGAATTGCAGCGTGCCGTCGACGACGTTCTGATAAAGACGGCTGCGGCGGATCCCGGCCGGCAGACCCACCTCGCCCACTTCGCGCGCGACACCCGCACCAAGGCCGAGCACGGCGCGGACGACGCGTTCGGGAAACGAGATGAGATAGCTTTTGACCGTCATCGGCCGCGGGCTCCGCCGGCTACCTGGCGAACGTCACTTCCGCAATGGCGATCCCGCTTTCCCCCGCCACGGCATAGAGAAGAAATGTCCGGCCGCCCTCTTCGTAGACGGCCGGATCGCGCAGTTGATTGAGATGCCCGTACGCGGTGCTTCGCTGCGATTTTGCCAGCGGCGCGCCGGCGCCTTCCCACGGGCGCTCGGGCCGCAATACCTCGACTGCCGCGCTCTCGGACCATGTCGTCCAGTCGCCCGAGATGTCAATCGTGCTCACGCGAATCGTCTCCGGAGCCTGCCCCACCTGCGTCCAGAACACGTACAACGTGTCGCCGCGTTTCAGGAGCGCGGAATGGCGCATGTCCGGGTTGAACAAGCGCGGCCCTTCCTCGAAGCCGCTCAGGCCATCCTTCGATCGATAGAACTGTCCGGGCATG
>CAVYRS010000004.1:0-727054 GCA_963770995.1 uncultured Acidobacteriota bacterium
GGGACGATCCGGAGCGCTTCGACCCGTACCGCGTGGCGAAACCCAACCTCGGCTTCGCGGGCGGTCCGCACGTGTGCCTGGGCATGCACGTCGCGCGCCGAGATGCTCGTGGCCATGAACGCGGTGCTCGACCGACTGCCCGACCTGAGGATCGATCCCGAAGCACCGCCGGTCCGGATCATCGGCCTCGAGCACCGGGGGCCGAACGGCATCCCGGTCGTGTTCGGCTGAGCCGAGGCGAACGCGGTGGAGCAGGTCAGCGGCCAGGCGATGAACTCGACGGCCGACGCGGTCGAGGCGGTCGGCGGTATCGAGGAGGAGTACTTCTTCGAGGGGACCGCGACGATGTACGCGCTCGCCGGCGGCGTCACCGAGTACCCGACCGACGGTCGATGGCCGGCCGAGGCGACGGACCAGCAGGCGTCGTTCCGCACGCGGATGCTCGTCGTCCGCCCCGCGTGACTCCGCGACCTTCAACGGCACGGTCGTCGTCCTGTGGAACAACGTGTCGGCCGGCGAGTCCTTCATGCCGGGGAACCGGGTCGCGCAGTGCTCCTCGACGGCTTCGCGCTCGTCGGGGTGGCGGCGCAGGGGGTCGGGGTCGAGGGTGAGGCCGACGGCCGAGCGGCATGCGCGTCGCTGAAGACGGACGACCCGAGCGTTACGGCGACGCTGCACCACCCGGGCGACGACTACTCGCTACGACATCTACACCCAGGCGGGGCAGCTGCTCGCGCCCGACCGGCCGCGGGAGAGCGACCCGCTCGACGGCCTCGACGTCCGGCACCTCGTGGCGATGGGCGTCTCGCAGTCGGCGGCTCGCCTCGCGTCGTACGTCAACGGGGTCCAGCCGCTCACCTCGCGCTACGACGCGTTCCTGATCGTCGTCTTCCCGAACTCACCGTGCGCCCTGAACGCCGCGTCGGCGCCCGCCGAGGTGCGCGAGGCCGGCCCCGGCAACTCTGCCGAGCTGCTCGCGTGGCACGAGCACCTGCTCCGCGACGACCTCGACGTCCCCGTCATCGTCTTGAACTCCGAGTGGGAGAGCGCCGAGTGCTACCCGAACCACCAGGACGACACCGAGCTCGTGCGGTGGTGGGAGGTGGCAGGCACGGGACACATCGGGACGGCGACGCCCGCAGGAGATGGAGATCGCCGGCCGCGATGGGGTTCGCGGGATCGACGGTGTCGTTCGCGCCCACGGTGCGAGCGACGCTGCACGCGCTGCGGCGCTGGCTCGACGGCGGCGCGCCACCGCCGCACCAGCCCCGGTTCCAGCGGGAGGGCGACACCCGCGTGCTGGCGCGCGACGAGCACGGCAACGCGCTCGGCGGCATCCGCTGGCCCGACCTCGAGGCGCCGCTCGGCACCCACGTCGGCGAGAACCTCACCGACAACATCGCCAACGTCGGCGGGAGCAGCACGCCGTTCCCGCCCGAGAAGGTGAAGGCGCTCTATCCCGACCACGCCGCCTGGTTCGCGAAGTACCAGGCCGCGGTCGAGCAACTCGTGAAGAGCGAGGTCGTGCTCCCCGACGACGCCGCCGAGATGCTCGCCCGGGCCGCCGCGCTCGACTTGCCCGACCGACGAACGGCAGCGACAGGCGTGCCCGGGCGGTTGGCGGACTCGGGGTCGTCATCGGTCGCGGGACCGAAGAGCGCCCCGGCAGCGACGGTGGCCAGATTGGTCAGCAGCTTCTCGTACTTCCAACGCATACCGGCGGATCGAGGTCGGACCGATCGCCGCTCGTCGGACAGAGTCTGCGACGACCACGTCGACGACGTCGTCCACGCCCTCGGGTCCGGCCGACGGTGAGGGCCACGACGATCACGCCGGTCGACGCCGACGTCAGGACTTGACGTCGATCGAAATTGCAATACCGTGTTCTCCGGTGCTCGAAACGCTCTTCTACCTCGGTGGCGTCTGAGCAAGGGGGCTCGCCGTGAAGCTGGACCTGCTGTACGAGATCGACTCGCCCCGACCGTGGGACGCCGGACCGCACCCGTACGGGCCAGCGGGCGCGCGAGCAGCGCGCGTACGCCGAGATGCTCGACCAGATGAAGCTCGCCGACGAGCTCGGCTTCAACATCGCGTGGTTCGTCGAGCACCACTTCCGCGAGGGTCGCTCGCACTGCCCGGCGCCCGAGGTCGTGATCGGCGCGCTCACCCAGGCGACCGAGAACATCCGGCTCGGCTTCGGCGTGACGCTGCTGCCGTACGGGTTCACCCACCCGGCGCGCGTCGCCGAGAAGGTCGCGACCGCCGACATCCTCTCGCAGGGTCGCATCGAGTGGGGCACCGGCCGCTCGACGCCGATGGAGCAGACCGCGTTCCACGTCGACCGCGAGGCGAGCCGCGCCGAGTGGGCCGAGGCCATCGAGATCATCTGCGCGATGTGGCGCGAGGAGTACTTCGAGTGGGACAGCCCCACGTTCCAGTTCCCGCGTCGCCTCATCACCCCGAAGCCGTACCAGGATCCGCACCCGCCCGTGCTGGATGGCCGCGACGTCGGAAGGATCGTCGGCCGTCGCCGGCTCGAACCAGCTCGGCCTGCTGTCGTTCTCGATCATGCAGCCGCTCGACAAGATGGCCGCGCAGATCCACGCGTACCGCGAGGCGTGGAACAGCCCCGACGCGAAGCCGATCACCGACGTCGCCACCAACAAGGTCGCGGCGTACACGCTCGTGCACTGCGCGGAGACCAACGAGCAGGCCCGCGACAACGGCGTCTGGGAGTCGGTCGCGTGGTGGTACCAGAACATCGCCCAGTTCACGCTCGACTGGGAGCTCCCCCACCTCGATCCCGCGGCGCAGGAGGCCGCGTTCCCGCTCCTGAAGCCGCTCATGGAGGGCAACATCCCGATCGAGCAGCTTCGACGAGGGCGACATGATCGTCGTCGGCGACCCCGAGCGCTGCTTCAAGAAGATGAAGCACTACGCCGACCTCGGCGTCGACGAGCTCATCTGCTACGTGCAGTTCGGCTACCACTCCGGCGAGAGCACGCTCAAGACCATCGAGCTGCTCGGCAAGGAAGTCCTCCCCGAGCTCGAGAAGTACACGCCCGTCGACGTCGGCGCCAACCTCGCGCAGTTCCTCGACTGACGCGGCGGCGAGGCGGTCGTCGACCCGTTGTAGAGCACCCGGTACGTGGAACCCTGCACCAGCCGCGGCGGCCATCGGTCGAAGCTTTCCTCGCCCATCCCGTCTTTGGGGTTGTAACGCTCGCCCGGCCCCGGAATGAGGACGGGCGTCAGATAGTCGGCGAACCCGTTGACGACCCACGCCGTCGGCGTGATGGGCTCGAGCACGCGGTTCTGGATGTACCACGCGCCGCCCTCACGCGATTCCATCCGTTCACGGATGGTGCGGCTCTCGTCGCTCTCGGCTTCCTGGCCGTCGAGGTGCCCTGCATGGATGTACCAGTTCCGGTTGTAGAACTCGGGCGTGGTCCCGTCGAGGCGCTGGTTGATCCACAGCATCTGCTTGAGCGGCATGGGCGCGCCGAGCGGCTGGGCGGTGCTCGTGTCGTGGATCGTCGTCGGGTGGACACGCCAACCTTGCATGTGGCCGCAGTTCCCGCTCAGCACCGAGTTCACCGGGTCGGTCGCCACGTACGAATCCGACGAGGTGATCTGCAGCACGGCATCGACCCGGCGATCGGCGCCGCCGACGTTGACGATGCCACCGCAGAACGCGTTGCGTTCCTGGAGGGTGACCCTGACGCTGTTGGCGCCCGAAACCAGACGACCGGCGGCCTCGGCGAGATCGTCCAGCACGTAGTGCTGGAACTCTGCGATCCCCGCACCGTCGGGCCGCACCAGCGTCCACATGAACTTGTCCGCGACCTCGGGCGGAGCGGCTCCACCACCGCCCCCGGCTGCGTCAGCACGAACGCGACGTACGGCTCCCAACGCTTCGTCTCACCATTCGAGCGGTTGTGCTCGTCAGCTCGCCGATGCGGTCGGGACCGGCACCACGAAGCCGTCCTGGCTCGGTGTGCCGGGCGTGGTCGACGTCGCCCCGGACGAGGGGCATCCGTCACACGTGGTCCGGACCGGTGCCTTCAGCGGCGGGGGCAGCGTGTCGAACGACGCGACCGACTTGGCCTTGTCGAACCACGCGACCTTCTTGGTCGGATACGTGCCGGCCCGGTACCGCTGCGCGTTGTTCACGAACCACGACGACGGCTTCTCGACCGTCCCGGTCGCGTTCGCCGCCTCGACGTCGGGCGCCATCCAGAACAGCAGGTAGTCGGCCGGCGCCCGGTTGTACTCGTCGTACGGCAGGCCCGTCGTCCTCCCGTACCCGACCTGCGCGCCGAACGGCGAGTTGCTCGCCGATCCGCCCCGCGCGGGCACCGAGAACTGGCCCTGCTGGAACGTCTTGGGAGTGAGGTCGGGACCGGCGGCGTGGATGCCCTGCAGCAGCCAGGTGATGCCGTTGCCGAGCCTGGCCGTCGACGTGTAGTTCTTGGGCCCCCAGAACCAGTCGAGGGTGTTCGCCGGCGGTGCCCTTGGTCGCGGTCTCGGGATCGGTCGGGGGCGTGAGGTACGGCGAGCTGCCCGAGATCCCGAAGAAGTGCGCGGCCTGCTCCGGCGGGAGCGTCTTCGCGAACGTCGAGTAGTCGGCGTAGCTGTTCCCGGTGTGGAACCACTCCGGGAACCACTCCTGCTTGGTCGCCTGCTCCATCAGCGCCTTGTTCATCGCGGCGTCGGTGAACAGCACCATCGTGGTCACGCCGTCGGCCTTCATCTTGGTGACGATCGTCGGCGCGAATCTGCCCGGCGAGCGTCGCGTCACCGTAGGTCCCGCCCGTTGGGGGGTAGGTGGCTTCACTGGTGACGGTGCCCTTGTACTTCGCCAGCTCCTTCTTGAAGCCGGCGACGTCGACGTCGCCGTCCTTCGTGATCGACCCCGAACTTGCGGGTCTGGCCCTTGACGTCGTCGCCGGCGTACTCGGCCTTCTTGCCCACCAGCTGCTTGCCGAGCACCTCAGCCGCGTTGATCGCGGCCACCTGCGAATCGGTGCTGCCCCAGAGGTACGGAGCGAGAGCAGTGAAGTCCTCTCTCCCCGTCTCGGCGTCGTACACGAGGATCTTCGCCTTGGCGAGCTCGATCGCCATGGTGCCGTGACCCGACGTTGTAGCTGTTGACGACGGCGAACGGCTTCATCGCCTTGATCGCGACCGCATCGGCGCGCTGCGCGGCCTCGTCAGTGCCGGTCGACGTGTAGAACTTGACGTCGATCTCGCGCCCCCACGTCTCGTAGTACGGGCCGCATGGCGAGCAGCAGGTCGTGGGCGGCGTCCTCGTCGGTCCCCGCCGCGCCGGTCTGGGTGTTCATCGCCGGCTGCGCCCGCGTCTCCGGGACGTTGCCCAGCACGTAGACGACCGAGATCTTGTCCTTGGTCACGCCCGGCGACGTGGCGCCGCCGTTGTTCTCGCCCGCCTTGAACGGCCGGGTGCAGACCGGGCCACCACCGACGATCGCCCCGTCGAACTGTCCGTAGGGCCCGTAGGTGGTCGCCGGTCTGACACTTGGGGTTCGTGAGTGCCGCCTTGGTGGCGATCCCCGAGCCCGGCGTCGGCTTCGCCGCGCCATCGGCCAGCGGCACCGCGAGCGCGGCCGACGGCACCGATGCCGACGCGGTCGCGAGCGGGAGCGCGAGGAACGCGCAGAGCAGCGCGACCACAGGGGCTCCCCGTCGAGCGACGCGGCCCATTCCATCCGGACCGACACGCGCGCGTCGGGAATCCAGTCCTTCTGTAGCGCACAGTTCCCCCCGGGATCCATCGCCTGGTCAAGCTCATCGTAGAGGGATGTTCTTCGTTGCGTCTAGTCACCCGTTCTCTCGCCGATGCCGGTGCCTTCCGCGTCGACGGTCACATGGTGCCAGAATGCACCCCATGGACGAATGGGGCAGCCGGCACTGGCAGGTCCGGGCGACGCGACGCGCCTTCGAGCGCATGATCGAGGAGCAGCAAGCGCTCGCAGCGGCAAGACCCGGCGAGCGCAATCGTCGGCGCAGCGCGGGATCTCGCCGCCGAAGGCGACTTCACGGTCAAGCAGGTCGCCGACCGGGCCGGGATGGCGGTGCAGACCGTCTACCGCCATTTCGGGAGCAAGGACGAGCTCGTCCTCGCCGTCCTCGAGGAGAGTCTCGCCGCCGGGTGCGAGTACATCTCCGAGGTGACCAACGGCATCACGGATCCGCTCGACCGGTTGGAGCAGATCATCCGCATCGCGATCATCGCGGCGAAGGACTCGCCACAGCTCCGGATGCACGCACGGGAGCGCGTCCGGCTGTCGGAGGCCCACGCCCCCGAGGTCGAGGAAGCGCTCTCGCCGCTTACGGATGCTCCTGATCGACGCCCTCAGCCAGGCGGCGGCCTCCGGTGAGATCAGTCCCGTCGACATCGAGCGCGACGCCGACCTCATCCTGCACCTGCTGTTGTCGTACGCCTACGCGTTCATGGCGCACGCCATCCCGGGCGAGGCGAGCGAGGTTGCCGGCTACGTGTGGGGGTTCTGCCTCGCGGCCCTGCGCCGGGGCTCGACCCAGCCCGCCGGGCACCTCGATCACCTGGCGACGTAGCTCGACCGATCAACCCTCGAAGCGGGCCTGCAAGTTGGTCAGGGTCTGCTCGATGTTGTCTCCCATCCAGAGAATGAGGCCGTCTTGGGCCGCCGCGTCGAAGGCCTCCAGCGCGGAGTACGACTGGAGGATCCGCCACGTCTCCTCCACGCGTGTCCCACCGTCCACCGGTTCGAAGGTGTAGCCCCACCGGACGAGGGGTGTCGGGGAGTCCCAGTCGACCGAACCGAGGTTCTCCCAGGCGAACTCGCGTGGACGGTCGGCGACGCTCACCCGCATCCGCGCCTGCCAGGTCCGCTCGCCCATGGCGTTGGAGCCGATGAAGAACGCGCCGACGCCACGCTGCTCGCTCTCCCACTCACCGCCGGTGCACTGGGGGCTGATCGCACCCATCGCCGGCATGTCGGCGATGAAGTCGTACAGCGCCTCCGGCGGCGCGGCGATGACGAGCGTCGCCAGATGCAGTGAACGCGGAGATGTCCATCTGGCGATCCTTCCACAGCGGCGGATGACAAGCGACCGCAGCCCGCCACGCCTGCCGCCGCACTACCGCGCCTCGATCGTCACGTGCTGGGAAACGAGACCGTCAGTCGCCACCGTGACGGTGATCGTGCCAGGCCCGGTCGGCCGCACGACAGCCAGGACTCGTCCGTTGAACGTGTCGTGGGTGGGCTCGCCGAACGTCTCTTCTGTGCGCGGGATCGCGCTGCCCAGTCCCTGGAGCGTGCCGGGGCCTTCGACATCGACGCTGACGGTCCGCTCCTCGGTGTGGTATAGCCGACCGGCTTCGTCGACGAGCGTGAGATCGGGTTCGCCGGGCTCGAAGCGATTGTTCGGCCCGATCGGAATATCGACTTCACTCTCGATGTTGCGGTTGAAATACCCGACCAGGAAGGTTTGAGTGCCGTCAGGGTTGAAGAACCATCCGTCGAACGATGGCGTGACGCTGGCGCCGAACTGTTTCAACGGCGCGCTCGGCAGACGTTGAGCGGACACCGCGACGCCGGACATGAGCGCCGCGGCCGCGCACAGGCGCAGGGCTGTTCTCAGATTCATGGGAGTTCCCTGGGAGCTGCAGCCGCGGGGAACGGATCGGGATCTCGCTCCCCGCGGCGGACGGTTACCGCGTTACTGCTGCCGATCCTCGGTTCGCGCCGGCTTCTTGTTCTTCGCGACCCACGCCTGATAGTCCGCGTCGCTCAGGTCAGTACACGTTCATCCAGGCGTGCGCCATTTCGTCGACCGTGCGGTCGCCGTAACCCGACCGACTGATCGGGATCAGGATTGTCCTTGTTGGCCTTCGTGTTGTCGTAGAACGCCGTCACGTGGATGACCGTGCCCTTGGGGAACGCCGGCGCCGCGTCGTCCGCGTAGATGTAGTTGGTCATCCAGTTGAAGTTGAAGTTTTCGACGTAGCTGATGATCTCCGAAGTGCCGTCCGGAAGGATCGCCTCGACCTGCATCGCTTTCCCGCGCAGATGGAAATGCGGCTGGAAGTTGGTGATGACGGTGTTTTCCTTCAGCACCGTGTAGCCTTCCGTGTGGGCGATGGAATTGGGCGGGATGTCGAGCCCGGCCGGCCCGTTCTTCAGACCCGAGAACCCGACGAGATAGGTGCGATGCTTCGGCTCCTGGCCTTTCGGGTAGAGCCAGATGCCAAGCTCGGAGCCCGCCTTGACCTCCTCGCCGACGGCGTGCACGTGCTGGTCCCACTGGATTTGCTCGCCAGGGAGAATCAACTTGCCGGTATTGTCGGCATAGCGGTCGTAACCCTTGCCGATCGCCCACTCCATGAGATTGGGACGCTGATTGATGAGATCGGCGGGATCGCTGACGCCAGCCCCGGGGCGGCGTCCGGACGCAATCCCGCGGTTGACGGACTCGACGTTCTCCGGCTTCAGCACCTGGTGCGCAATCGAGTGATGCAGGATTCTGCGGCCGTTCATGTTCGACGGACGAATCTCCACCATCCGCACCCAGCGCGGCTCGGTCAGCTCCGGAATGTCGACGACCGGCGGACGCCACCATTGATCCTGACCCACAGCCGGCATCACGTACTCCAGCGACTTCACGACGATGTCGGGCGCGCCGTAGCCGTCGCGCTCGGCCTGCCAGTAGAGCGATGTCGTCGGCGGGCGGGGAGGCGGCATGTCGGCGGGATTGCCCTGCGGCGCACCCTGTTCCACCCACGCGACGATCGTGTTGATCTGATCGTCGGTGAGCGACATGTCGTTCTTGAACTTCTGGACGCCGACGCTCCGGTCGATGTGCCAGGGCGGCATCTGGCGCGCGGCGACGCGCGCCTGGATCGATTTGGCCCAGGGCCGCGCCTCCTGGTACGTCAGGAGCGACATCGGCGCGATCGATCCCGGCTCGTGACACGACTGGCACTTGGCCTGGAAAATCGGGGCAATATCCTTCGAAAAGGTAACGGGTTTGTCAGCGGCCCGGGCCAGGGCCGGGACGGCAACCACCGCGGCGACGACGAGTGCGGGGACTCCCCAACGGACGCTCGATCGGACGATGAAAGCCATCTGCGGCTCCTTCGCGTATGAGTACCTGTCGGCCAAATTCACCCAGGAAATAGTAGCAGACCAGGCCCCGGCGTTCGAGTGCATTATCATGGCGCCTCCAGAAGGGGGTGAGGCATGAAAGGCACGCTCGCGCTGACGCTTTCCGTCCTGCTGCTACCGGCGGCTTCGCCCGCCTTTGCCCAGCTCAACGCGGCAAAGGACGGCCCGATCGTGTACGGACATCACCACCTGAACACGGCAAACCTTGACGCCCAGAAGAAGTTCTTCGTCGACACGATCGGCGGCACGCTCATCAAGGTCGGCACCGGCAACACGGAGATCGTCAAGTTCCCCAACGTCCTGATCTTCTTCCGCGCCACCCAGGCGCCGACCGGCGGCACCCGCGGGACCACGGTGAACCACATCGGCTTTTCGGTCCCGAACCTGCGCCAGATGGTGGACAAGGTGAAGGCGGCCGGCTTCAAGATGATTACGGATACGGAAGCTGCCGGCCGCCAGGTGAAGGACGACATCGCCGCCCCGTTGCAGGCCGGCGGCGCGCA
This sequence comes from uncultured Acidobacteriota bacterium, assembly GCA_963770995.1. GTDB lineage: Bacteria > Acidobacteriota > Vicinamibacteria > Vicinamibacterales > CAVVIG01 > CAVSWN01. Next base: position 9,674 of record CAVYRS010000004.1, read on the forward strand.
GATCGCGTTCGCGCTGGCGCCGGACGAGGTCAAGGTCGAGTTCGTCGAGAATACGCAGCAGAGCGCGCCGATCACGCTGCACCACGTCCACTTCTTCAATCCGAAGAACGCCGAGATGCGGGATTGGTACGTGAAGACGTTCAACGCCAAGCCCCGCGAGGGCGCCGCAGTTCCTGGGGGCGGATCTGCCGGGCATCCTGTTGAACTTCTCGTTGTCCGCCGATCCGGTTGTCGCGACGCAGGGCCGCGCGCTCGATCACATCGGCTTCGAGGTGAAGAATCTCGAAGCCTTCTGCAAGAAGCTGGAGGCCGACGGGATCAAGCTGGCCGTTCCGTATCGGCAAGTGCCGGCGCTGGGCATTGCCATTGCGTTCATCACCGATCCCTGGGGCACTTACATCGAGCTGACCGAAGGCCTCGACAAGATCTCGTAATGGCGTTCTCGTTGCGCGCACGACCGCCCGCCCGGTGTATAAATGTCCCGAACCCCAGCAGCCGAGGCACTGACTAGTGACGCCACCTGAACTCGACGACGAACCCTCCGAACGCACGATTTTCATCCGGCGGGATCGGGCTCCGGATGGCGCGCTTGCGCTGGAGTCCATCGGGCACTACCTCGTCGTGCTCGAGGGGACCGAACCGGGAAGCGGCTGGAAATCGGCGCCGAGCCGATCACCATCGGACGCGGCGCGCGGCAGACGCTCGTGGTCGACGATGGCGACGTTTCGAGGCTGCACGCGCGCGTGACCTTGGTGAACGGATCCGTGTTTGCCGAGGACATGCAGTCGACCAACGGGACGTTCCTCGACGGCGAGCCCTTGTCCAGCGCCGTGATCCTGAAGGAGGGGTCGAGGCTCCAGATGGGCGGCCAGGTGCTCAAGTACGAGCGCCGCAGCCGGGCCGACGTGAAGAAGGCCCAGGAGCTGGACCGCGACATCCAGAAGGCCAGCGACTACGTCCTGTCTCTGCTGCCGGCACCAATCACGTCCGGACCGGTGCGCGTCGCGTGGCGGTTCGCGCCGTCGGCGCAGCTCGGAGGCGACGCCTTCGGTTACTACTGGCTCGATCCGAACACGTTCGTCTTCTACCTCGTGGACGTGTCGGGGCACGGCGTCGGGTCGGCGATGCATTCGGTGAGCGTGTTGAACGTGCTGCGACAGCGCGCGCTGCCGAACGTCGATTTCCGGAACCCGGCGGAAGTGCTCGCCAGCCTGAACGCCCGGTTTCCGTCGGACAGCCACGGCGGGATGTACTTCACGATGTGGTACGGCGTCTACGACATCGGCACGCGTGCGCTCACCTACGGCTCCGCGGGTCACGGCCCCGCGTTTCTCGTGCCGGAGGACCGGAAGGAAGCGCAGCCGGTGGGCGCGCCGGCGCTGATGATCGGGCTGCTGCCCGACCAGACCTACGACGTGCTGCAGACGACGCTGCCGCCCGCCAGCACGCTCTTCCTGTTCAGCGACGGCGCCTACGAAATCGTGACGAAGGATGACAGTCGGTGGGAGCTGTCGGACTTCGTGCCGCTGCTCACGGAGCCCGCGATCGCAGGCACGACCGAGGCCGACCGCGTGTATCAGTCGGTCAAGCAGGCCGCCGCGCCAGGACCGTTCGAAGACGATTTTTCGCTGGTGGTGCTGACGTTCTGAGGTTGAGAACGCAAAGACCGCGAAGATCGCAAAGCATTAATTTGTCTTAGCGGTCTTTGCGCGCTTTGCGTTCATGACGCATCACTTGGCGCCCCCCGGGCTCCGCATCGCCAGCCACCATTTCATCGTCGACGTCACGAGGTCGGCCGCGTCCTGCTGGACGAAGTGTCCCGCGCCGGGCACCGTCACGAGCGTGAGATCTTTTTCCAGCCAGTTCCACGTGCCCGACAGGCCCGCCGCGTTCAACGCGGTGTCGTTGAGGCCGTGGAACATCAGGACCGGCATCTTCACTTTCGGCGGCTCGGGTGGGGCAGGCGCGTTCTCGCCGGAGCCGCGCGGGTAGTTGCGTTTGTAGTAGTTCAGCATTCCCTCGAAGTCCGAACGCTCGAAGGCCTCGACGTACCGCTTCCGCGCATTCGGATCACTGACCCACCCGGACAGTGTCTGCGCAGTCATCGGCCGCCCGAAGAAAACCGTCGGATCCGACGGCGACTTGGTCTGGAAGTTTCGCGCGTACTCGCTGTTCGCGATCTGATCCTTGTTGGTCCGCAGCTCCCGCATGAGACCGTTGGGGTGCGGCAGGTTCAGGATGATCAGGTTCTCCGTCATCTGCGGCAGATTCATCGCGAACTGCCACGCGACGACGCCGCCCCAGTCGTGGCCGACGATGGTCGCCTTGTCGCGGCCGAGATGACGGATGACGGCCGCCACGTCGCCGACCAGGAGGCGCATGTCGTAGTTCTCGACGCCCTTCGGCTTGTCGCTCAGGTTGTAGCCGCGCTGATCGATTGCGGCCACCTGAAACCGATCGGCCAACGCCGCCATTTGGACGCGCCACGAGTACCAGAAATCGGGGAAGCCGTGAATCATTACGACGAGCGGGCCCTCGCCGAGCGTCGCGTAGTGAATCTTGACGCCCGCCTCTGAGACCGCGTGTCCATGCTTGACCCGGTCGAAGACGTCCCCGGATGCCGGAGGAGACTGCGCGGCGGCCGATGCGAAAGCGACCAGGAACGGTGCGGCAGCCGCAAGCGTGATGTAGGTTCTCACGTATGACTCCTTCGGAGCGAAATGATAGCCTAAGCCAGAGCGTCCGCGCGGAATGAGCCCGCCACGTCTCAACCGCGTGACCGCGGTGCTCCACAGTCTCCGCACTGAGGGCGGGACGCCAATTCGCCTGTCTCTCGCCGTCGGCACCGGCCTGTACATCGGCGCGACGCCATTTCTTGGGTTCCACTTCCTCCTGACCGTGCTGATCGGTCGAGTGTTCGGCCTGAACCGGCTGCTAATGTACGCCGCGGCCAACATCTCCAATCCGTTCGTCGCGCCCATCCTCTACGCAACCGAGATTCAGGTCGGCGCGTGGCTGCGGACGAGCCAGATGTATTCGCCGTCCATGCTCGACGAGATCCGTTTCGGGGGTCTGGCGGCCGATGTGCTCATCGGCAGCGTGGTCGTCGGGCTGGTGCTGGCCTTGATCGGCATGGCAGTGACATACACGGTCGTGCGAGAGCATGGGATCGATCAGACCGTCGCTCGTCTGATCGACCTGGCTGCGGAGCGATTCCTACCGCTCGGCGTGGGGTCGTGGGAGTTCGCCCGCGCCAAACTTCGGCACGACCCGGTCTATCTCGGGGTTCTGCGCAGCGGTGTGCTGCCGCGCCAGGGTCGGCTCCTCGATCTGGGGTGCGGCGTCGGCCTGATGCTGTCGCTGCTCTCCGTCGCGCGTGAGCAGTTCGACCGTGCGGACTGGCCGGCCGCCTGGCCCGAGCCACCCGACGGGCTCGAGCTGTACGGCATCGAGTTACGGCCGCGCGCCGCGCGGCGTGCCCGCGAGGTACTGCACGGCGTCGCGACGATCGAGGAACGCGACCTTGCCGGCGCTCCGTTGCCCGCCTGCGACGCGGTGCTCGTGTTCGACGTGTTGCATCTCATGGCCGCCGATACGCAGGAGCGGGTGCTCGCGGCGATCGCGGCTTCGCTCCGGCCGAATGGCGTGGTCGTGCTGCGCGAAGCGAATCCGAACGGCGGGTGGCGGTTTCACATGGTCTCGCTCGGCAACCGCCTCGTCGCGATTCTCCACGGGCGAGGTCGCCGGCCGTTTCATTTCCGCCCGACCGACGAATGGCAGGCCAAACTGCGGGCCTTGGGGTTTACCGTGCGGCTCGCCGACACGACGAACCGCACGCCCTTTGCCAACGTGACGCTGTACGGCTTCCGATCCGCGGGCGACCGAGAGTCAGCGCCTCCTTCTACTTCCTGACAATCCGACAACCAAGGCTCTCGTTATGCGCGTGCGAGTGGCAGCGCGACCATCTGGTCGGCCATGTGACGCTCACTGAAGGCTTTTCGGAAAGAACCGATAGCGGACGGCCAGGAAGCAGGTTTTCGTGGTGTCGCGAATAGGACGGAGTTTGCTGCGCGCCGTGCCGTATCTCAGGCCAATCGGCACGCGAGCGATGCGGGCGCCGCTCCGCGCCAGCTTGATGAGCATCTCCGTCTCGATCTCATACCCTCGTGCCGACAGCCGGAGCGCGCGCAGCCGATCCGTGGCGACCAGACGGTAGCCCGACTGAGCGTCGGCCACCGTCGTGCCGATGAAGATCCGCGAGATCACCCAGCTGCTGATCGTGTTCGTGTAGTAACGCGACGAGGGCATCGTCGCCTTTGAGAACGGCCGCTCGCCGATCACCAGCTCGCCGGCCCCGGCGCGCGCGGCGGCGATGAGCGCCGGCGCGTCCGCGGGATCGTGCTGACCGTCGCCATCGAGGAGGAGCACGTGTGTGAACGGCTTCCGCAGAAGGACATCGAGACCTGACCGGATGGCTGCGCCTTTGCCCCGGTTCGCCGGATGCCGAAGGACCTCCGCTCCGGCGGCAGCCGCGCGCGCCGCCGTCTCATCCACCGATCCGTCGTCAACCACGACCACATGGTCGACGTGTGGTTGCACTCCCGTCACAACCGCGTGGATCGTCGCGGCCTCGTTGCACGCCGCAATCAGTGCAGCAACAGTCATGTGCCCTCGAGCAAATCGTTGATATATTGACGCCGATGAATCCGGCTGTGCCGACAGGCTCGAGCGCTCGCGCAGGCTTCGACTGCGACGTCATTGTCGTTGGAGGTGGACCCGCCGGCTCGACCGCCGCCTCCTGGCTCACTCGAGCGGGACGCGCGGTCATGCTGTTCGAGCGCGACGCGTTTCCGCGATTCCACATCGGCGAATCGCTGCTGGCGTCCGCGAACGACGTGCTCAAGGCGATCGGCGTCGACGACGCGATCCGGTCGGCGCGGTTTCCAGAGAAATGGGGCGCGACGTTCCTGTCGGCCGACGGCGGGGTCGAGCGATACGCCGACTTCAGCGTGGCCCGGGGCGTACCGGTCCCGCAAACGTGGCAGGTGCCGAGGGAGACCTTCGACGACCTGCTGCTGCGGCACGCGGCTTCGAGCGGCGCCGAGGTGCGTGAACGACATCGTGTCACCGACATCGTATTCCACGCCGACGGCGTGACCGCGACGGTGCAGGCGGTCGGAGGCGGAAAGCCGTTTGCGGTACGCGCCCAGGGCGTCATCGACGCGTCGGGCCGCGGCGGCCTGCTCTCGCGCAAGTTCAACCTTCGGATCGACGAGCCGCGCCTGGCCAACATTGCGGTCTTCGCACATTACTCGGGCGTTCCCCGCAAGGAGGGACGGCGTGCGGGCGACATTCGGCTGGTCGCGCGGCCGGACCTGGGCTGGTTCTGGCTGATTCCCATCTCGAACGAGTTGATGAGTGTCGGCGTCGTGCTGCCACGCGGTGCCAGCGCCAGGTTCCGCGAAATCGAGCCGGCCGCGCTGCTGGATTCGGCCATCGCCGAGACCCCCGCCGTTGCCCGTCTTCTGCAGGCCGCGCGGCGCGAGTGGCCGGTGCGTGTGGAAAAGGACTTTTCATTCGCGTCCCGCGCCTACGCCGGCGATCGATGGGCGCTCGCGGGCGACTCCGGATCGTTTCTCGATCCGATTTTCTCGACCGGCGTCGCCATCGCGCTGGAGTCCGGGCTCGAAGCGGCGCAAGCGATGGATGAAGGTCTCGCCGCCGCCGATCTGTCGGCCGGCCGATTCCGCGTGTTTGCACGACGCCAACGCCAGCGCTACCGCTCGTTCCGGCGTTTCGTGATTGCGTTTTACACGCCGGAGTTCCGGGACTTGTTCTTCAACGATGAGCCTCCGCGCCGGGTATTTGCGTCGGTCGTCACCATCTTCGCGGGTTACTGGCGTCCCGACCTTGCCACACGCGCGTGGGTGGCCGTGTTCTTTCTGCTCGTCCGGCTCCAACGCTGGTTCAGATTTGCGCCGCGGCTCGTCCACAACGTCGCCGAGGTCCACGGGCCGGCCGGCTCTTCACGCTGAACACGTTCTGGAATCGCACCAGTCATGTCTGTCCGTTCGCACGCATGACGATCGCGGCGTCGTTGCCGCCGAATGCGAGCGAGGTCGACAGGCCGCACGACAACCGCATCTCGCCGTGCCTGATGCGCGACGATGTCAACGTCGCACTCGGGATCGCGCTCCCGGAAGCTCGCTGTCGGTGGCACGACGCCACGGGCGATGGACATCGCCAACGCCGCCGCCTCGATCGCCCCCGCCGCCGCGAGGCAGTGGCCAACCATCGACTTGATCGAGGTGACCGGCAGTCGCGGCACGCGGTCTCCGAAGACGCGGCGCAGCCCACGCGCCTCCGCTTGATCGTTTTGGGTCGTCGCGGTGCCATGAGCGTTCACGTGCTCGATTGCGTCGGCCGGTAGTCGCGCCGCCTGGAGCGCGTCTTCAATGAGTGCGGCGATGGCTTTGCCTTCCGGCTCCGGCGCCGTCGGGTGATACGCCTCGCACCGGACACCGTACCCGGCCACCTCGGCATAGATGAGGGCGCCGCGTTTGCGCGCGACGGCCATGTCTTCGAGCACCAGCATCGCGGCGGCCTCGCCGAGATTCATGCCCTGACGCGTCCGGCAGAACGGCCGGCACGGTTCAGTGTCGACGAGGCGCAACGCGTTGAAGCCGCTGAACGTCAGCCGGCACAGCGTGTCGCTCGCGCCGGCCAGCGCGGCGTCGATCAGACCGGACTGAATCGCGTCGGCGGCATAACCGATCGCGACGGTACCGGACGAACACGCCGAGAGGACCGACGACTTCAGTCCTTCGAAACCAAAGCACGTCGCGACGACGTCGGTCGGTGTGCTCGGAAAGTGATCGAAGATCTTCGACGGCGTGGCGCGCCGGATGCCGCGCGTGCGCGTCTCCGCGAACCACTCCTCGTTGCGCAGCAGATCGGCCGTGCCGGAGCCGAGCATCACGCCGATGCGGTCGGAAGGGGTCGTGCTGTCGAGCAGGCCGGCATCCGTCAACGCCTCGCGTGCGGCGATGACGGCAATCTGATCGCTCCGCGAGAGCCGTTGCCACGCTTTCGGCGAAAAGGCCGGATCGCGATCGTAGGGAGGAATTTCTGCGGCCTTTCGGCTCCGATACCCGGCCGGATCGAACAGCGTGACGTCAGCAATGCCACAGCGGCCGTCGACGAGCCCATCCCAGACGGCCTCGCGCGTCGTGCCCAGCGCGCTCATCAGCCCGATGCCGGTGACGGCGACGCGCCGGCTCATGGCGGCGCCTCGGTGGCGCCTTCTGCGGCGACCACCGGCGAGTCGTGCGCCAACGTTCGGACGAGGTGCCGGCGTTGGTCGTGCCATTCGCGCTCGTAGTCAACGACCCGCGCCCGCTTCGCCACGCTTGTGGATGGCCGCGACCAGGAGCGGCGAAAACTCGAACGGCATCGAGACGATCGAAAAGCCGAGCCCGAGCGCTCGGCGTGGCCACGGACAAATCCGGACGCCCAACGCCGAGCAGCGTCTCCCAGTACTGCGCGATCACGCCGTAGATTTCCCGGGACTCGCGCCAGACGCTGCCGTGGCATCCCTCCGGCCCGACTACGGCCGTCGCGCAGCGACTGCAGGAACTCCTCGCGGTTGGTACCGGGCGCTTCCGTGTAGGTCGTCCCGATGCCGCGCAAGCGTGTGCGAGTCGCTGCCGCCGACACCGGTCACCACCGAGCCGCCTGTCGCAATGGAATGATCGACGATCTCTTGCGCCAGCCGGTTCTGTGCCTCCAGCATCGTGCCGTTGCGCACTTCGACCGCCGGAAAGAGCCGCTGAACGCGCCGCAGGTACTCGCGCAAGCGGCAACTGACCCTGAAAGAAGAAGAACGGATGATTGAGAACGTAGAAGACACCCTCGGATCGCAGGTAGTCGGTGACGTCGATGACGTTGTCACCGGAGCGGCTGGACTTCGCGATGGATCCGCTCGGTGATGCCGTAGGCGCCGATATGCACCTTCAAAGTCGACGTCGGGGAAGCGGCATTCGATCTCTTCGCTGATGAAGAAGTCGGCGGCGTCGGGATGGCGATCGAGAAACTCGAGGCAGCCGTCGATGCTGTCGTGATCGGTGATCGTCACGACATCCATGCCGCGTGCTTTCGCGGCCGCGTACACCGCTTCCGGCTCGGAATAGCAGTCGCGCGCGCGCAGAAACGGCAGATGGCCGGCGTAGCCGGAGTGGTAGGAGTGCACGTGCAGGTCGGCGCGCACGGTCGTACTGTCGCCGATTCCGGCAGGGAAGTGTCACAGCGGCTTCAGCAACAGGATCTGGAGCACGGTCGAACCCGCGCCGCGATACACGTCCGGCAGAAAACTCTTGCCGAAGTCGACCTGCAGAATTGTATTCCGCGGCGCCCGCAGATTCACGCCGGACGCCAGTGCCGGTCAGCCTGCCGCCAGGGGTTGTCGCGCCTGCGGATCGCGCCCGATCGCGTGATCGACGAACAGATCCAGGCGGTACTGCTCGAACAGGTTGAACGAATACGAGCCGCGGAACATCCCGAGCTCGGCGAACCGCACCGCCGACGGCACGCCGTGCATGCGGGTCGCGTCGAACAGGCCGAACTGATACATGCTGAACCGATCGAGCCGCTGGCCGCCGAAGTAGGTCCCGTTCAGGTGCATGCGTGTGGAACGTGGCGAAAGGTGAAGTCCTTCGACAGTCCGAGGTCGTACTTCGTGTACGTTCGGGTCGCGCGGATCGAAGGCCCCTGCGTCGCCCCAGGGCTCCCACGTCGACCGGCGATACGCGGCGACATTCGCCAGCAGCGAGTAGCCGCGGCGCCGGATACTCGTAGCCCACGCCCATCCCGTTGGTCGCCGTGCTCGACGGAAGCGACGAAGTCGTCGAGCCGTGATCGCATCGCGGAAGTAGGCGTCGTATTTGAACTCGTAGTGCGCCGCGATCTTCTGAAACGGCGTGATCTGGTAGCCCAGATTGAACCCGAGCGCGACCGGAATGCGATTGACGCGCTCGCCGCCGCGCCTGCCGTCGGCGTCGAACACGTCGTCGTTCGCCTTGAGCGCCAGACCGAAGAAGTCGACGCTCGCGTCGAACTTGCCACCCCACAGGTTGGCGCGCTGGATGTTGCCGAGCGCGATGACGCCGCCGAAGAGCAGCGCCAGCTGGAGGTTCCGGTTCAGGAAGTTGAAGTCGAGGATGTTGATGCCGCCGATCGGCAGCGGGTAGTCGAACGAGGGATCGATATCGGCCCCGAGCGACAAACGCGCGGGCCGACGACGTCATCTTGTCGCTGACGACCCGCGTCTCGCCCTGCTTGACCAGATAGCGCACGCCCTCGATCGGTGTCGCGGTACATGATGCGGTTGCTCGCCCGCGCGAGCGCTCACGCTCCCGATCGAACTCGGCCGGGTTCAGCACGATGTCCGACAGGTGGACCTCGCGCTCGATCAGCACGCTCCGTCCGGCGATGAGGAAGATCTGCTTGCTGACCAGCTGTCTGTGCCAGCCAGACCGGCCGGCCGTCGATCTCGCCGGACGGCTCGAAGATCTGCGTTTCGTCGTTCGAGACGACCGGACCGCTCAACTTCGTTTCGACCGCCTGAACCTTGAGCCGCGACGAAGCGTCGCGCGGTCGATCCAGACCGTGCCCGCGGTAGAGCGCGCGCGTCGAATCGACCGGGTCGAACCGGACGACGATAGGCCGGCCGTCCGTCGATCGTGTCGACGCCGTCGAGCCGGTACGCGTAGTCCTGGTTCAGCCGAAGGTCGAGCGGCAGCGAGAGCACTTTCTCGGGCTGCACGAGCGGAAACGACGGACGATTCGCCGTCCACTTCGCGCCGTTCAGCTCGAAGCTCAGCTCCTCCCATTCGACGGCGCCGCGATCGGAGAACAGCCGGTTCTCGGTGACGAGGTTGTAGGCCGGATCGGCCGGCGAGGGATGGAAGTGCTGCTCGATGCGCACGTGGGCGATGTAGTTCCGCAGCGCGGCGTCCTGCGCGGCCTGCGCCTGCTGATGACGAAAGACGATCTCCTCGACGCGCGGCAGCGCGTCCTTCCGCACGTCGACGCTCGCGCCGAGCGTGCTGCTGTTGCCGAAGTTGAAGTCGACGATCAGCGGATGATCGGCGATCGGAAGCGCCATCCGGAGCCGGTTGGCTTTCGGACCCTTCTGCAGCGCGTCGGCGGCTGCGACGCTGCCGGTGAGCGGATCGCGCACCATCGGCGTCGTCGCGTTGGCGACCGTCGACCTCGACTGCGAGCGGCGCGCCGTCCGACGCGACTCCAGTACACGAGAAACGTTTCGAACCCGGTGAGGCTGTAGACCAGACGATGCGGAATCGTCGACGTGACGTTCGATCGCGCCGTGCAGGATGCGAAGATCGGCCGTCCGCTCGTCGAGCGCGACGAGATCGCCGGCGACGAGATCGGTCGAACCGGGCCGCGGCCGCAAGCGAGGCGCTCGAAGCGCCGCGTCGTCGCCGGCGAACGCGACCACCTGAACGTTCGTGCCGAGCGAGCGCAAGCACGGCGTCCATGAGACGCGACGTCGCGGCCGCCGGGTCGGCCGGCAAACGGATCGGCCCGAGCAGCACGATCGCCGTCGGCTTCTCCCGCTCGACGAGCGCCAGCCAGCCGCTCCACCGCCAAGCGGAAGCGGCGTCGTCGCCTCCAGGCGGATCCGTCGATGCGCGATGCCGTCGACGTAGGGACCGGCGCCGGCGGCGAACACGCGGCCCTGCCAGTCGACGTCGCTGTGCCGGAACCGCGCCCTGCAGCACGAGCGCGGCGGCGTCGACCGACCGGATCTGCACGGCCGCGAGCTTCAAGCAGGTAGACGTAGCGGTTCACGTCGGGCGCGGCGCCCGCTCGCACCGTCGCCAATCTGGTAGCCGGCAACCTTCCCGCGGCCGCGCTCGGCAACGGCTCGAAGGAACTGGCGCCACGGCTCGACGTCGCCGTCAGCCTGCTGGCACGCGTCCGAGCGCGAGCACGACCGAATGTGGCGGCTCCGGTACACGCTCGAGGACGTCGTGCAGGCGCGTGAGGCTCGCGGTTACCGCGGCTTCCGATGACCATCCGTCGTCGATCGACAGACGAACCAGGGTCGGCACGATCGGTCGCCAGATCGGCCGGGAGCGGCTCGCCGTCGAGCGGACCGCTCGATGGCGATGCCGCGCAGCGTTGCCGTCTGCGCCGCGAACGCGGGTTGGCGCAGAGCCAGACGACAGCGGCCGCCAGCGAAGCGACACGGGGGTCGACAGTCATGTGGAGATCTGGGACAGGCCCGAGCACCTCGCCCATCGGATGCGAACGACGCGCCTCGCAGGATTCGCTCGAGCCGCCCGCGGAATCCGTCGAGCCGGAAGTAGTGGGCGAAGGCCTTGCTGGCGGCAGCGTCACGCGCGGCGGATCGGGATCGATCTCCCAGGGGTGCACGGCCAGCGCGACGGGAATGCCGCGCGCGTTGCGATCCTCGATGGCCCGAATGACGCGGCGTGGCGCGGTCATCCGCAGGCCCCAGCCGAGTCCGAGCGGCATGTTCTGACCGAACCGGCGATCGACGAGCGGCGGGAACTCGAGCAGGTCGCCGCACGGCGTCGACCGCAGGTGCGGCTGCTTCGGATAGTCCGGATCGCCGACGATCCGCATCGGCGCCATGCTCGAGTCGAACGCGAACCCGGCGCGGGCGAGCACGTCGAGCGCCCACAGCGAGCGATCGTTGATCGACCACTCCGGCGCACGATAGCCGCGGACGCTGCCGCGCGCCGGCGGCGACCAGCGCCGCGCGGCTCGCCTCGAGATCGCGCGCGGAAGCGCGTCCGGCGTCAGCTCGTACACGCGCTGATGCAGATGACCGTGCGAGCCGATTTCGTGGCCCGCATCGACGGATCTCGCCGACGAGGGCCGGATATCGGGCGGCGATCCAGCCGAGAACGAAGAACGTGCGCGCGGACGCCGCACGAGTCGAGAAGATCGAGCAGATCCCGCGTCGTCTCGACGACGCGGCTCGGCAGGTGGTCCCACTGCGGTCGGCGCCAGCGGCCCCTCGACGCCGCAGACGTGAAACCACTCCTCGACGTCGACGGTCAGGCAGTTGCGCACGTTCGCCTACTCGCCCGCGCCATCTCCCGCGTCGTCTCGATGAACTCGACGATCGTGCGGACGTTGCGGAGCACGCGCTTGCCGACCTGCTCGTCGGTGATCTCGACGCCGAACGATCGCTGCAGCTCGAGCACGATCTCGAGCGCGTCGATCGAATCGAGGCCGAGGCCCTCGTCGAACAGCGGCATGTCGTCCTCGATTTCCTCAGGCGTGATCGGCATTCGAAGGCAGCGGACGATCGCCGACTTTCACCTCGCCCGCGAGCGTGTCCTGACCATCCATGAGCTTCATCCGCTCATCTAGAGTAATCCCCCGTCGACGCCAATCACTTGTCCGGTGATGTAGCTGGCGGCCGGCGATGCGAGAAAAGCCACGAGCCGGCGCCACTTCTTCGGGCGTGCCCATGCGTCCCAGCGCGACGTCGCGCAGCAGATCCTTGCGCTGCGTCGTCGGAGAGGCCCGCCGATCATGTCGGTGTCGATCAGCCCCGGCGACACGGCGTTCACGAGCACGCCCTGCCGCGCGAATTCGCGCGCCAGCGTGCGGGTCAGACCGAGCAAGCCCGGCCTTCGACGCCGAATAGCCCGCCTGACCGATCCGCCGACCTCGCCGCTCGCCGACACGATGTTGATGATCCGTCCCCATCGTCGCAGCAGCATGTCGCGCGCCACCGCGCGGATGCAGAGAAACGCGCCGCCGAGATTGGTGTCGAGCACCTCGTCCCATCGTCTCGCGCTCCATGTAGACGAGCGAGCCTGTCGCGCACGATACCGGCGTTGTTGACGAGGATGTCGACCGGCCCGAGCTCGGCCCGCACGCGGTCGAAGAACGACTGCACCGACGCCTCGTTCGACACGTCGCACGGCGCAGCGCACGCGCCGGACGTTGCGCGCTCGCAGCGAGCGCTACCGTTTCCTTCGCGGCGTCCTCCCGTTCGCGGTAGCAGATGGCGACCGCCGCGCCGCGCTGCGCGAGCGCGACCGCGATCGCCCGGCCGATTCCCCGAGACCCGCCCGTCACGACGGCCACCGTCCGGCCAGCGTCAGGTCGTCCATCCGTATGTTCGCCTTGCAGGTCCCGTTGGATGCTGTTGATGATACCTGCAGGTGCGGAAGCGCTCAAGACGGGCGGCGCACGCGCACGACGCTGCTGTAGTTGGTGCCGCCGCTCGCGACGCTGTTGACGAGAAAGGTGTCGCCCTCCACCGGCTGCGCGCCGCGGCTCACGCGAATGCGAAGGTGGTCGTCGGGTGGCACAAGCCCACCGTCGGCACGAGCGCGCCCGCGGCGATCGACGAAGCCCGGCGGCGATGGCCCGCGGCGCCGGCCGCGCCCGATTCCCCGATGGCTCCCTTGATCGACGCCACCGGCATCGACCTGGTCGCCGAACACCTCGGCGATCGCCTCCGCCTCCAGGCGATCGAGGACCGGCGATCCGTTCGACGCGCCGATGATGGCGGCGATCTCGGCCGGGCCGAGCGACGCGTCGGACAGCGCGAGTCGCATCGCCTTGACGAGACCCTGGCGATGTTGCGGGCCAGCCGTTCAAGGCGAGTCTGTCGACGCCGTCGCGCCGATGCCGAGAATCTCGCCGTAGACGCGTGCGCGGCGCGCCTCGGCCGTGGACGCCGACTCGAGCAGCAGCAGGAACCCGCCTTCGCCTAGAATGAAGCCGTTGCGGTCGCGATCGAAGGGACGCGCCGCTTCGAGTGCGGACCGCCGATCGCACGGCGCATCGGGGACAGCGCGCGGAACCGATCGTGCACCTTGAAGAACGTCTCTTCGATGCAGTCGGCGCCGCCGGTGACCATCGCGGCCGCCCGCCCTTGTCGGATCGCGCCGACGCTGAAGGCGAGCGCGCCGAGACTCGACGCCTCCCGCTGATTGAACGTGACGTTCGGCCCGCGCAGCCCGAACTCGATGGCGCAGAGGCTGGCCGGCGCGTTCGACACCGTGTTGCTGAACAGAATCGCCGGGACACCGGTCGGGCCGTGATCGGTCAGGCCGCCGAGGTACTCGACCAGGCTGTCGAGCCCGGCCGTGCATGGTTCCCAGCGCGATGCCGATGTCGTCGCGCGCCGTCGGATCCGGCCGGCACGCGGCGTCGTCGAACAGCAGGTGCGTGCAGGCGAGCGCGAGGCGGCCGACGGCGTCGATGCGCCGCAGCTTGAGCGGCGAGATGAACGCCGCCGGATCGAAGTCGCGGATCATCGCCGCTGAATGCGAGTGGCAGGCCGTCGTGTCGAAGCGTCGTAATCGGCGCGATGCCGCTGTCGCCGGCGCGAAGCGCCTCGATCGAACGCCTGGTGTCCGACGCCGAAGCAGGAGATGCAGCCGATGCCCGTGATCGTACACGCGTTCAGACATCCGGCCGCTACGCTACCACGCGGTCCGCACCCGTTCAACGACGCTGCTGGTCGCGGCTGCTGCTGCTGATCGCCGCGCGCCGTCGCCGCGCAGACGCCGGCGTCACGCGATCTGTTCGACGATCTGTTCGCGCGAACGCTGGCGAAGCGGCAGTCGATCCACTCCATCCGCGCCACGATTCACCGAGACGACGACGTCGAGCCTGCTCGAGAAGCCGCTGGTGTCGCACGGCACCGTGATTGCGGCGCCGCCCGCTGCGCGTGCTGATGACCTACACGGACTCCCGAGCGCCGGGTCGTCGCCATCGACGGCAAGTCGCTGCGTCGTGGTGTGGCCCGACCGCGCACGAGCGCGAGACGATCGACATCTCGCAGACGCAGAAGCGCATCGATCAGTATTTCACCCAGGCGCACCGTGAAGAGCTGCGGTCGATGTTCGACATCACGGCCGAACCGGACCAGGTCCTGCGCGACACCGATCGCGTCGACATGCGGCCGAAGCGGAAGCAGATTCAGGAAGGGCTCGAGCGGCTCGAGCTCTGGATCGATCGCGAGAGCCTCCTGCTCGTGCAGATGCGGATGACCTTTCCCGGCGGCGACAGCAAGACGATCAGGCTCGACGATCTGGCCGTCAACGTGCCGATCAGCGGACGATACGTTTCGCGTGTCGCGGTACGACTGGAAGTGGCGCAGCCCTTCGGGCTGCGGAGTCGCAGGGCTGAAGCCCTGCGCCACATCCTGAACGGGTTCCGCGAGCGCGTGCTCGCGAAGGTAGGCGTCGGGCCGCATCATGCGCTGCGTCCGGATCAGCATGCGCGTGAGGAAGGGCACGTCCGCGGGCGCACCTGCCGCGCCCAGTCCAGCCACGACTTCTCTCCGCTGCAGGTTCAGGATCGAGCGGCGCCAGGTTTCGCAATAGAGCTCGAAGAAACGCGTCGCGCCGAGCCGCGGCTCCCACAGCACGTGGTGCATGTCGTACTGCGACCACTTCACGGCGCGCAGCCGGGGTCGCATCTCTTCGAAAAATGCCGTGCCCGGCAGCGGCGTCAGAATCGTGAAGCCGGCGCGGCCGAGGTCGTGCCTCTCGACGAAGCCCCACAGGCGCTCGAAGTCCGACTCTCCCCAGTCGGGATCGATGACGAAGTTGCCGGTGACGCCGTAACCGAGCTCGCGCGCGAGACGAACGGCGTCGACTGTGCGATCGACCGTCGTGTCCTTCACCAGACGCTGTCAGCCCCTCGTTGGTGGCCGCCTCAAGCCCGAAGAAGATGTCGAAGTCCTGCGCGATCGGCCGCCACGCCTCGAGCAGCTCGGGGTGGTTGGCGACCACGATCGGTGCGGCTCTGCACGAGCAGCCAGCGCTTGCGAATGCCGCGTCTCTTGAGCGCCGCCGCGAGCTCGAGGCTGCGCGCGGGCTGATACCAGAAGAGATCGTCGGCGACGAACACGTGCGGGCCGGTCGCCGCGAAATCGTCGCAGACGCTGCTCGATCGACCGGAGGCGGACCGCGCGGTCGTGCAGCGGCCAGACCGAGCAGAACGAGCATCGGAACGGACAGCCGCGCGCCGTCTCGATCAGCCACACCGGCCGGAACAGGAGACACGCGTACTGACGGCGCCAGGCGTCGACGTCCCGGCGCAGCGGCAGCGGCACCTCGTCGAGCGCGAACGTGCGATCGGGGCTCGCCGTTCTGTCGAACCCGCCCGCGGCATCGCGCACGAGCAGACCGGGGACCGTCGCAGGATCGCGCGATTGCTCGAGCGCGTCCGCCAGCGCCGGGACGACCAGCTCGCCATCGTCGACGCAGACGGCGTCGACATCGCGCGTGAAGAACGGCGACGGGTACGCCGCCGCCGAGTGGCCGCCGACGAGGATGAAGGCGTCGGGGCTCGGCCGTCGAACTGTCGCGCACAGAGCGCCAGCACGTCGTCGGTCTCGAGCGCGTGCATGCACGCGATGCCGACGAGCGCCGGGCGGGTCGTCTCGAGCAGCGCGTCGAGTGAACGGCTGTAGCGCAAGATCGGCGACGGTGGTCGCGATGTCCTCGGCTCTCGAGTGCCGCCGCGATGTACTCCAGCCCGAGCGGTTCGATGCGGAAGAAGGGACCCGAGTCCGAAGCGATCGTTGCCGGGTACCGGCCGCAGCAGCAGGACGTGCATACGAGGCGGGACGAGGCTATCATCCAGCTCTCCAGCAGATCAAGCACTGGTGGCAGGAACAGATCGGTGGAATCGGTCCTGATCTTCGCGCGTCGCACATCCGAAACTCATTGCCGCCTTCGCCGTCTTCGCCGCGATCGGAGGCGTGTTCCTCGTCTCGCGGGTCTCGTTCGACGCCAACATTCTGAGGCTGCTGCCGCAGCGATCGCCGGCGGTCCGCAATTTCGAATTGTTTCTCCGGCGACTTCGGCAGCCTCGATCACCTGTATGTCGTGTTCGAGTCGGCCGACGGCATCGGCGACCACACAGATCTCGTGGATGCTCATGTCGAGGCGCTCCGGGATGCGCCCGAGATCGAATCGGTCGACGCGCAGCTGTTCGAACCGGGCAAGGACTGGAGCTACCTGTCGGACCGGGAGCTGTTCCTCCTCGGCGCCGACGGCGCGGCCGAGGCGCTGGCGCGTCTGCGATCGCCGCGACTCGACCAGCGAGCTCGCGCACGCCCGCGACCTCCTGTCCATGCCCTCACCGCAAATCAAGGCACTGGTGCAGCAGGACCCGCTCGGACTGCTGACGATGCTGCGCGAGCGGATGAGCCGGGAGAAGAGCATGGTCGCGTTCGATCCGACGCAGGAAGGCTACGTCAGTCAAGACGGCCGGAGCCGGTTGGTCGTGGTGAAGCCGAGAGGCGCCGCCGTTCGACACCGACTTCTGCAAGCAGCTGTTTCAGCGATTGTCGGAGGTGGAACGAGCGGCCCGCGACGCGCGTCGGCGCCGCCGATCCCGATTCGGCGGCGGTCACTATCCGCGCGGCCGGCGCCTACCGCGTGTCGCTCGAGGCCGAGCAGTTGATCCGCCGTGAGGGCATCGTCAACTCCGTTGGATCGATGGTGTTCCTGTTGCTGTTCGTCTACGTGCTGTTTCGCACGCCGTGGGTGATGATCTACGGCATCGTACCGCTCGCGCTGGCGGCGGTGGTCGACACTCGGCATCGCCGGGCAGCTGCAGGGGACCTTGTCGCCGGTGACGAGCGGATCGGCGGGGATGCTCTTCGGTCTCGGGATCGATGGCGTCGTGATGCTGTACCTGCGCTACCTGGAGGAGCGCAATGTTCCGCGTACGCCCGAGGAAGCCACGCGACGGATGTCGACCACGGCGACCAGCGTGGTGATGGCGCAGGTCACGACCGCGGCCACGTTCGGTGCGCTGCTCTTGATCGATTTCCCGTCGCTGCGGGATCTGGGCCTGCTGGTCGGCATGGGCATGCTGCTCTGCTGCGCGTTCACGTTGCTGCTGTTGCCGGCCCTCCTGACCTGGCGAACGAGCGCCGAGTCGGGCCGCATGATGACAGCGCCCTGGCTCGGCCGGTTCGTCACCCGCCGTGCCACCGTGATTCTCGCGGTCGGCGCGCTCGCCACGGTGACGCTGGGTGCGGCGTCGACCCGGCTGCGGATCGACACGAGCATCACGAAGCTGCAGGCACAGACGCCCGGTGCGGAGTTGGAGAGGGAGGTGGCGGCCCGTTTTTCGCTGCCCCAGGACGTGCTGCTGGTGCTGAACGGCAACGAACAGATCGAACCGCTGCTCGAGGCCGACCAGCGCTTGACGCACGCACTCGAGACGCAGATGCCGTCGATCGTCGCGAGCGGCATCTCGTTCATGCTGCCGTCGGAGAAACAACAGGCGGCCGTGGCCGCCGTCCTTCGCGACGGTCACGAGACGGCCGGCGACGCGCGCACGAGTGTCGAGCAGGCTGCGGAACGAGCGGGTTTTCGACCGGGCGTGTTCGCGCCATTCATCGATCGGCTCCCGCGCTTGTTGAATGCGAGCGAACGCATCACGTTCGATGGTCTGATGGCGCACGGGATGGAGTCGATCGTGTCGCGCTTCGTGATTCGCAGCGGTGGCCGCTACGAGTCGGTGACGTATCTCTATCCGAAGGGCGCCCTCGACGTTGATCGGCTGAACGACGTCGTCCGCGGCGTCGATCCCAATCTGAGACTGACCGGCCTCCCGGCGATCAATCACGAGCTCGGCCGCCGCTTCCTGCCGGAGTTCTTGAAAGGCATGGCGATTGGCACGACCGCCGTTGTGCTGCTGATCTTTGCGGGATTCCGCACGGTCCGCCACACGCTCCTCGCCATGCTGCCGACGGCCATTGGATTTACCTGGAGTGCCGGTGTGCTGGCGCTGCTGCAGGTCGAGCTCGATCTCTTTTCGCTGTTCGCCGCGGTGACCTTCGTCGGCATGGCGGTCGATTATGGGATCTATGTGCTCTCCCGGTTCCTATTCGAGCAGCCACGGGACATCGGTCGCGTCCTCACCCACACCGGCGCCGCGATCATGATCGCGTGCTTCACCGCGCTGATCGGATTCGGCTCGCTGATCAACTCGAGCTACACGCCGCTGCGGGTGTTCGGCGTCATGTCGCTCGTGACGTTGACCTGCTGTTTGATCGCCTCGGTGGTGTTCCTCCCCGCGTTCGTCCACAAGACGCACCGCTGGCTGTGACCGTCAATGCGGACTGATTCGAACCTCTCGACGCTTCGCTGGGACGCCCGCGGGTTGAACAACGGGTTGATCTTCCGGGCCACCTACCATGGCGTGACCCGCCTGCCGCGCGGGTGCAGTTATGCGATTGGACATGTCGGGACGTGGCTGGCGTATCACCTCATGCGCGACGGAACGGCGGCGCTCGTCGACAACCTCAGGGTCGTGCGTCCGGAGGCGACGGAACGTGAACGCAGGGCGCTCGCGCTGTTGACCTACCGGACCTACGCCCGGGACACGATCGATTTCATTCGCAGTCTGGGGATGGACCAAGCACAGATCGCGCGGTTCGTAACGGAGCGCAACGTGGAGCGGCTCGAAGCGCTCGTGCGCGCCGGTCGCGGGACGATTATCGTCGGCGGACACTTTGGGAACTGGGAGCTCGGTGGCGTGGCGCTGCGGCTGTTGAACGGCTACCGGATGACCGTCGTGGCGAAGGAGGAAGCGAGCGACATCGTCGGCGCCATTCGGCGGCGGATGCGTGAGTCGTTGGGCATCGATACGCTCGAGATCGGCCGGATGCTCGAGACGTCGCTCCAGATACGGCGGTTGTTGGCGGCCAACGGCATCGTGGCGATGCTGCTCGACCGGCACATCGGGCGCGACCGCGTTCCGGTTCGATTTTTCGGGAAATCCGTGGGGTTCCTGCGCTCGCCCGCGATGATCGCCTACATGGCGGGGGCACCGCTGTTGCCCGCCTTCATGGTTCGGCAGCCGGACGGTCGCTTCGAGGGCTTTTTCGGCGACACCATCGTCGTCGACGCGACGAAGCCGACCGACGAAAGCGTACAAATCGCCACGCAGGCGTTTGCCGATCAGCTGGAGGCCCAGATTCGGGCGAACCCCCACCTCTGGTACCAGTTCTACCCCTACTGGCGCACGGCCGTAGTCGAGGATCAGGCGTAGACCGCGCCACGTGGATCCCGTTTCCCACCTGCTGTTTGGCCGCACGGTTGCGCTGACCGTGCCTCAGCGCGCGAAGGCGAACGGCATGACGGCGGCGCTGGTCATCGGATCGATCGCGCCCGACGTCGACGGCGTCCTGGCGTTCAAAGGGTTCGACCTCTATCTGCGCGCCCACGCGTCAGGCACGCACTCGATCGCCGGTGCCCTCGTCGTGGCGGCGGTGCTTGGAGTCATCCTGCGCCGGTTCGTCCGCGACTCCACGTTCGTGCCCTTGGTCGCCGCGTCGTGGGTAGGGACGATTGGCCACATCCTGTGCGACCTGGCCGATGACGGCGACATCGCCGTGTTTCAGCCATTTTCCGGCGCCGTCGTGGGCTGGCACCTGTTCCCGATGGGCGACCTGCTCGTGCTGGCCGTCCTGGTCGTCACGGTTCTCGGCGCCCTGAGGTGGACCCGCGCGCCGCAGTACGCCGGCATGTGCGGCCTCCTTGCCCTGACCTGTCTGACCGGACTGAAAATCCGTTCCCAGCAGATGGCGATCGCCCACTACCGGGAAATGGCGGAGGTCGAGAGCGTCATTGCGCCAGGCATCAGACCGCAAATCGGTCTCTTCGACTGGATGATCTACGATCGCGCGGGCGATCGCGTGCGCGGCTGGCGTGTCGACGCGTGGAACGGCCGTTCCTCGGTGGCCTTCGAGCGACACGACGCCGCGGACGGTCCTCTGGTCGACGCGTCGCGCGGCGTGCCGGTGGTGCGCCGGTTCTTCGGATTTGCCAGCCTTCCGTTCGCGCGCGTCGAAGCGGACGGCCCCCGCGATCTGATCTTGTGGTCGGACGCGCGCTGGTGTTCGCTGGATCGCTGCGACCTGTCGTTCGGGGTCGCCTTCGAGGCAGGCGTTCCGCTTTACCAGCTGATTCGGATCGGGCCGTTCACGCAGACGCAGCCGATCCGACGTCGGCGAGTGTCACGCTCCCGGCGGCGACGGTGGTGCCGTCGGCCAGGACCTCGCCCTCGATTTTCACGATGCGACCCATTCGGCCGATGACGCGAGCACGGGCATCGAGCAGTTGATCGGGCCTGGCCGTGTTCGGAAATCTGAAGGGTCCGATCGCGGCCACGCGCAACCCACGCCCCGCCGACCCATCGGCGCCACCCGCCGTCGCGGCCGCGATGCCCCCGGCTTGCGCGAGCAATTCGATCAGCACGATCGCGGGCACGATGGGGTCGCCGGGGAAGTGTCCCTGAAAGTACCAGTCGTCGCGCCGCGCCGTCCGCAGTCCGCGGGCCGACGTACCGGGAACGAGATCGGCGATCTCCTCGACCAGGCGCATCGGCGGCCGATGCGGGAGGAGCTCGACGCCGTTGCTTGCGCTCATGGATTATCTCGGCCATTCTAGCAGCGGTGGCCGAGAGTCTCATTGCGGAAGGATTTCGACGCGTCTGCCGCGATCGGCGTGAGGCGGTCGCGGTGTGGACGATCCCCGACGGCCAGGTCAAGACCTTCGACGATCTGTTCAACGACTTCCTGGCGTGTCGATCGGCGTTGACTCACGCGGGCGTCGATCGGGCCGCCACCGTTGTTTCACTCGTTGGCAACCGGCCGATCTTCTTCCCCCTGTTTGCGGCCTGCATGGATCTGGGCCTCGCGCTGGTGGCTGTGGGCGACGCGACCGACGCCGAAGCGGCCGCGCTCGCCGGACACGCGCGTGCCTCGGCCGTCGTCACGGATCGGGAGTTCGCGCCGGGGTGGGGGACTCGAACGGCGTTGACGGACGGCACGATGGTGCTGCGGCTCGATGACCCGGCCGACGCCGTCCCCTACGGCGAGTCGGTCGTGCTGAAGCTGACGTCCGGCTCGACGGATGTCCCGAAAGCCGCGGTCGCCTCCGAGACGCATCTGGTGAACGACGGCCGGCACATCATCGAGGCGATGGGCATTCGCGCGACCGACGTCAACTTTACGTGCATCCCGCTCTCGCATTCCTACGCGATCGGCAACATCGTCATGCCGCTGCTCTGGCAGGGCACCGGCGTCGGCGCTGCGACAGTCGTTCAATCCGGCGCAGTTCGTCGGGGACTGTCGCCGGCTGCGGCGCGACCGTATTTCCCGGCGTGCCGTTCATGTTCGATCGGTTGAAAGCGGCCGCGAACATCGATCGCCTGCCGGCGTGTCTGCGGCTGCTGATTACCGCCGGCGCGCGCGATCGACGTCGACACGGTGCGCTGGTTCCGGCGCGAGCTCGATCGGAAGGTGCACTCGTTCTACGGCAGCAGCGAGACCGGCGGCATCGCGTACGACGACACCGACGAGATCGCCGACCCGCTTGCACGTCGGCCGTCCGATGCCGGAGACGACGATCACGTTCCAGCGGGCCGGATCCGGACGCGTCCACTGGCCGCATCTTCGTGCAGGGCAACGCGGTGTCCTACGGCTACGCGCGGCTTGCCGGCGACGCCGGCGAATCGTCATTCACGACGGCGGCTTTCTGACCGGCGATCTCGGCTACGTCGACAGCACCGGCCGGCTGGTGCTGACCGGCCGCGTGTCGACGCTGGTCAACGTGGCCGGCCGGAAGGTCGATCCCTGCGGAAGTCGAGCGGACGCTGCTCGAGCTGCCCGGAATCGCCGACGCGCGCGTGCTCGGGATGCCGTGCGACGTGCGCGGCCAGCAGGTCGTCGCGTTCGTGGTCCGCCGGATCCGGCGCTGACGCTCGCTCGCGATTCGACGACGCTGTGCCGGCGCCGCTGTCGCCGCACAAGATTCCCGCGGCGGTTCGTCTTCCTCGATCGCTTTCCGGTCGACGCGCGCGGGCAAGATCGACCGTCGCGCGCTCGAGGCGCTGGCGGCTGAGAGCGGCCTGACGCACGAATTGCGCACTCGAAACGAGACGCGTTATAATGCCCGGCGCCACCAAGGAGCAATTCCGATCACATGCTCGCGCGACAGCTGTCGAGACAGTCGTGTCGTATCTCGCGGACGCCGCCTGGCATGGTGTTTCAGGCCGTCAATCGGCGCGTGGCCGGAGGGATCGTTTCAGCCCGCAATGGGCGCCGGCGCCGCTGCTCGAAGAGCTGGGAGCGCACGTCGCCGGCTCTCGGGCTGGCCGCGCACGACCGATTCGCTCTGCCCGACCTGCGTGCGCGAAACCCGCGCGCAAATCCTGTCCGGCGAGATCGATCCCGAGCGTCCTCGTCAACGAGCACGTCGGCGAGATCAAGGCCCACATTCTCGAGCGCGACGGCAAGATCCTCATCGAGAAGACGTGTCCCAGCACGGCACGTTCACCGACGTGCTGTCGATCAATCCGGCGTTCCTGAAGCGGATCGAGCGGCTCTTTCCCGGCCGCGACTACGCCGCGGTCACCGACACGCCTGCACAACCACGGCACCTCGTCGATCAAGTACGGCCGCGGCTCGGTGCTGACCGTCGACCTGACCAACCGCTGCAACATGATGTGCGACCCGTGCTTCATGGACGCGAATCAGGTCGGCTACGTCCACGAGCTGACGCTCGACGACGTCAAGAAGATCCTCGACGATTCGCTGACGATCAAGCCGCGCCGACAGCTGACGGTGCAGTTCTCCGGCGGCGAGCCGACGATTTCGCCGATCTTCCTCGACGCGGTCGCCTACGCCCGACAGATCGGCTATTACAGCGCCCAGGCCGCGACCAACGGCATCCGCGTTCGCGCAGGATCCGGAGTTCGCCGTCGCGGCGGCCAGGGCCGGCCTCCGCATCGCCTACCTGCAGTTCGACGGCGTCGGCGAGGAAGCCAACGCCCACCGGAAGGTCGGCAATCTGTTCGAGGTGAAGCTGCGCGCGATCGAGAACCTGCATCGCGCCGGCATCGACATCGCGCTCGTCGTCACGATCGTGCGAGACGGTCAACGACGATCAGGTCGGCCGAATCGTCAAGTTCGCGGTCGAGAACTGCGACAAGATCAGCTTCGTCTCGTTCCAGCCCGTGTCGTTCACGGGACGCGACGAAGATATCGACGACGAGACGCGCGCGCGAGCGCCGCTACACGCTGTCGCACCTCGCGCGAGGACGTGAAGCGCCAGACCGGCGCCACCGAGCCGCTGCGCGACTGGTTTCCGCTCTCGGCCGCCGGGCGCCGTGTCGGACGTCACCGACCTGATTTCCGGCGCCGGCGCGGATTGGGGCACCATGAAATGCGGCTGCCACCCCAACTGCGGCACGGGGACGGCGCTGCTCGTCAGCAAGAAGACGAAGCAATGGGCGCCGCTGCCGGATGTCTTCAACGTCGAGCGCTTCTTCGACGACGCGCGGTCGATCACGGACGCTGCACGGGGACCGCTGCTCACGAAGGTCCAGACCGGCTCGAGCGTGCTGCGCAACTACCGGCCGAGCCGGCGCCGGAGGGACTTCCGCTTGATCGATCTGATCAAGAAGTTCGACAAGCAGAGCGGCGGGGCGCTCGGCGGCGTTGGCACGCCGGCCGACGGCAATCGAAAGTCCGACGAATGGCTGGTACTGTTCATCGCCGGCATGTGGTTTCAGGATCTGTGGACCTACGATTTCCGCCGCACCGAGATGTGCATCATCCCGTACGCCACGCAGATGGGCGAAATCTCGTTCTGCGCCTACAACACTGGCGTCGGCTGGCGACAGATCGTCGAGCAGATGCACCAGACCGCGCACGGTGGCCGACTGGTACACGGAGCACGGCAAACACGCCGTGTACGCCAACCCGCGGAAGCCCGTCCCGCTCGCGCCCCTGTCGCAGCCGCTCTGCGCTGATGATCCCGAAGGACGGCGTCCTGGTGCCGGTCGCACTGAAGAAGCCGGCGCCCTCATTCCACGCCGGCCCGGTCGTGCTGGACCCTGACACTGGCGCGATCGCCTGACTGCCGACCTACTCGACGTGAAAGCGGCGCGGGCATTTGAACGCCGCCAGCTCGCTTTTCAGATACTGCTGCAGCCGCTCCGGCAGGCTCACCGCCTCGACACCCGCAGCGCGCACGACGATGGCATGCGTCACGGCACCCCGAATGGGATCTGGCACTGCAAACACGCGTGCGGAGGCTACGTCTGGATGCTCGGCCAGCACGCGCTCGACTTCGCGAACGGCGATCTTGTACCCGGCGCTGACGACCAGCGCGTCGGATCGTCCGAGGTGTTGAAACCAGCCGTCCGGTTGGCGGACGCATACGTCGCCAGTAAGCGTCCACCCGTCTCGGACGCCGCGGCGCTGAGCCTCGTCGTCCCGCCAATAGCGCGCGCCGGTGGGTCCCCGAACCGCGAGGAGGCCGGATGCTCCGTCTGGAAGATCGTGCATGTCCTCATCCACGATCCGCGCTGCGTATCCGGCAACGACAGTGCCGATGAACCCGGGCCGCACGTCGCCGATTCGCGCGGAAATGACGATGTGCGTGAGCTCGGTCGTGCCGAAGCCGTCGACAATGTCCAGCCCCGTGCGCGACCGCCAGCGTTCGACGAGGTCGGCCGGCAGCGGCTCGGCCGCGCTCACGCAGCATCGAAGGGAACCCAAACGAGCCCGATCGAGCTGAGGCTGCTGGAGCAGCATCCGGTACATGGTTGGGACCGAAAAGAGCACGGTGGCGGATTCGTCCTCGATTGTGTGGACCAGCCGCATCGGTCCATCCGGTATCACGAGCGTCGCGCCCACGCGCAGCGGAAAGGTGAGCACCGCGCCAAGCCCGAACGCCCACGCGGGACTCGTCGTGCCGATGCAGATATCCGACGAGGTCAGGGCGAGGACGTGGCGGGCGTAGGTGTCAGCGCTGGCGATGATCTCCGCGGGGGAGTGCACCGCGCCCCTTAGCCGTCCGTCGCTGCCCGTGATGTAGGTGATCACCGCCGGCTGGTCTCGGCGTGTCGGATAGGAGTCTGCTGCCGACTCGTCGACCGGAGAGTCGTCGAGGAATGCCACGTCTGGAGACTCGCGTGCACCCCGACGCCGCTCGCCGATGACGGCCAGGGAGACGCGCGACGGCATTGTCAGCAGCATCGCATCGACGTCTTCGGGAAAGCCGGCGTCGCATACCAACGTCGAAGCCCCCGAGTGGCGGACAATGTGCTCGATCTCGCGGCGGCGAAATTGCTCCGGGATCTGCACGCAGATGCCGCCGATCCGCTGGATGGCGAGCCACGCCGCGACGAAGTCGGGGGAACTCGGCAGTCTGAGGCCGACGCGATCCCCGGGCTTCACGCCCCGCCATGCGAGCGACGCGGCGAGCTCGATGGCCCGCCGCTGCAAAGACTGATACGAGACGCTCCGGCCGCGGAACCGAATCGCACACTTGCCGGGTGCGATCGTCGCGTGCTCCAGGAGTGCGTCAGCGAGATTGAGCGTGCCGGGATATTTCAGTTCGGGCAGGCTGTGCACGTACTCGGGCCAGAGCTCGCGGGGCGGAAGGTTGTCGTCGATCAGCCGCGACCAGATCGCTCTGTCTTGCGAGTCCGTCCGTTCCGCGGTCCCGCCACCCCGACCACGGGGTGAAAACCGGGCGCCATCAGGCCGCGGCATGGCATCCTCGAGCAGGCATCCGCGAATGTCGGCTACCGGGCCTTTTGCGGGCTCCGCATCGACAGCCACCACTGCATCGTGGACGCCACGAGATCGGCCGCGTCCTGCTGGACGAAATGTCCGGCGCCGGGCACCGTCACCAGCGTGAGGTCTTTTTCCAGCCAGTTCCACGTGCCCGACAGGCCCGCCGCGTTCAGCGCGGTGTCGTTGAGACCGTGGAACATCAGGACCGGCATCTTCACTTTCGGCGGCTCGGGCGGGGCAGGCGCGTTCTCGCCGGAGCCGCGCGGGTAGTTGCGTTTGTAGTAGTTCAGCATTCCCTCGAAGTCCGAACGCTCGAAGGCCTCGACGTACCGCTTCCGCGCATTCGGATCACTGACCCACCCGGACAGTGTCTGCGCAGTCATCGGCCGACCGAAGAACACCGTCGGATCCGAGGGCGACTTGGTCTGGAAGTTTCGCGCGTACTCGCTGTTCGCGATCTGATCCTTGTTGGTCCGCAGCTCGCGCATGAGCCCGTTGGGGTGCGGCAGGTTCAGGATGATCAGATTCTCCGTCATCTGCGGCAGATTCATCGCGAACTGCCACGCGACGACGCCGCCCCAGTCGTGGCCGACGATGGTCGCCTTGTCGCGGCCGAGATGACGGATGACGGCCGCCACGTCGCCGACCAGGAGGCGCATGTCGTAGTTCTCGACGCCCTTCGGCTTGTCGCTCAGGTTGTAGCCGCGCTGATCGATCGCGACCACCTGAAAGCGATCGGCCAACGCCGCCATTTGGACGCGCCACGAGTACCAGAAATCGGGGAAGCCGTGAATCATTACGATGAGCGGGCCCTCGCCGAGAGTCGCGTAGTGAATCTTGACGCCCGCCTCGGATACGGCGTACCCGTGCTTGACGCGATCGAAGACGTCGGGCGAAGCGGACGGCAGCTGCCCGGCATCCGCCGAGAGCGCGACGAGGAACGGCGCAGCGGCCACGATCGTCTTGTAGATCACCACGTGTGACTCCTTCGGAGCGATGATAGCGTAGACTCAGGAGCGAACCATGAACGGATTCAAGAGCGGTGTGCTCGTGTTCGTCCTTGCGACTGGCGTGGCCGCGCAGCCGCCCGAGCCTCCGTTGACCGATACAAGCCTGACGGTTCACACGCTCCTTCGCGAGGATGTCTTCGCTGGATATCTCGCGAACGACCTGACGCGGCTGGCACGAGCGGAACGGAACGCCACGGCGCTTCTGAATCAACGGCCCGACCAGCGCGGCAACATCCTGGCCTGGCAGGGCGGCATGGCCCTCTATCGCGCGGTGCGCGCCCACCGCGCGCGCCGGCCGGCCGAATTCCGAAAGCTCCATCAGCAGGCGCGCGATCTCTTCGCGCAGGCCGGTCAGGCGACGTCAGGCAACGAGGGCGTGCCGGCGATCGTCGGCGGCAGCCTGACGGTGTTCGCGGATCGGTTGCCGACGGAGCAGCGCGCCGCCGCGTGGTCGCTCGCCTACGACTCGTACGCGCTGCTGTGGAAATTGCAGGAACCGGCCATCATCCAGCTGCCGTTGCACATGCGAGGCGAACTGCTGGCGGGGCTGGCGCAGACGGCCCAACGCACGGGCCGCGCCGAAGAAGCGACGCAGCATGTCGACAAGATGCTGACGATGCTGAAGGGCACGCCGTACGAAGCGACCGCCGCGAAGTGGAAGAGCGATCCGGCGTCCGCGAACAGTTCCAGCGTGACATGCAAGTCGTGTCACGAGGCGGGCCGCT
This sequence comes from uncultured Acidobacteriota bacterium, assembly GCA_963770995.1. Classification (GTDB taxonomy): domain Bacteria; phylum Acidobacteriota; class Vicinamibacteria; order Vicinamibacterales; family CAVVIG01; genus CAVSWN01. The sequence continues at coordinate 38,053 of CAVYRS010000004.1, forward strand.
TGCCTCGGAGCTGAAGCGAGCTAGTGCTTCGCGAACACTGATTTCTTGCCGGCCTTGGTGAACGCGATCACGTTGTAGGCGTCCTTGCGGCCGCCCTGCTCCATGCCGGGCGATCCAATCGGCATCCCGGGAGCCGCGATGCCGGCGATCGCCGGACGTTCCTTGAGCATCCGCTCGATGTCGGCCGCCGGCACGTGGCCCTCGACGACGTAGCCGCCGACTTTCGCGGTGTGGCACGACACCAGGTCGTCGCCGATTCCCGCCTCCCGTTCGATAGCGGCCAGTCGCGTGTCGCTGACGTTCTCGGCTTCCACCTGGAAGCCATTCGCCCGGAGGTGTTGTATCCAGGCGGTGCAACAGCCTCACGTGGGCGACTTGTAGACGACGACGCTGCGCGCCGAAGGCTTCGGCTGTGCGCTCATCACCGCCAACCCGAGTCCCGAGGCGACAATAGCCGACGCAAGAACTACGTGAGTCGTTCGCACAAAGCACCCTCCCGACCTGATTGTAGTGCAGGCTGCAGGGGACTACTTCGGCCGGGCGGTCACCGCGTTGAGGAGGTCGGTCGCGGCCCGATAGCACTCACACGAGGCCGTTTCGAGTTTCTTCCCATTCAGAATCGTCACCTGGCCGCGGTGATAGGTGATCAGTCCGGCCTTCTGCAGTGTTCCGGCGACAACCGTCACGGTCGGCCGGGTGGCGCCCAGCATCATCGCCGCGAATTCCTGCGTGAGCGGGTAGCTGTCGGAGCTCCATCCGATCTCTGGCCATCAAGAGCCACCGCGCCAATCGTTGCTCGACCGTGTGGACGGCGTTGCAGGCGGTTGACTGCATGACGAAGCCCATGAGCGCCTGGGTGTAGCGACTCATCAGGCCGTGAAAGGACCCGCGCCGATCCATTTCACGCCGAAAGTCGTTGGCGGCCATGCGGTAGCACGTCTCTGTCTCGCCCTGCACCATCGCGGTGGAGGCTGGGGGAGTGCCGTCGAGCACCGCGGACGCGCCGACCATCCCTTCTCGACCGATAGTGGCGACTTCGACCATGTCGCCGTCCGCCAGGACGGTTAGAACCGAGCAGAACCCGCCACCGGGGAAATACACCTCTCGAATTGGTTCTCCCGGCTTGTGTAGAACGCGTTTGAGCTTGAGCGGAACGACGTCGAGCGTTGAGGCGACCCGTTGGTACTCGTTGGAAGGAAGGGCTGCGAGCAGCAGATTTTGATTGGGCTGCGGCGGCGGCCGTTCTGTCGACGTGCGGAGAGTGGGACGACGCTTGACCACGGTGCCCCCCTTTGCTCGCCGCCAAAACCGGCGATTTCTCAAGAGGCTGTCGCGGCCAGGCACTGCCCTATTCAGGGCGAGGCAGGCGGTAGTCCCTTAAACCTGACTACGAGTGTATCACCTTGCTCTGTCAGAAACCCGACAGACAACCTGCGCCGGCAGAACCTACACTTCCAGCCTCCAAGAGCATGGAACACCGACGCAAGCATCGAACGCCAGCCCGTCCGATCGTGCTCGTTGTGGACGCGCACGACGAAACCCGTGCGCTGTATGCCCTCGCCCTGTCCGCCCTGGGATTCGACGTCGTCGCGGCGCAGGATGGCGATGATGCCTGGCGGCGCGTGTGTGAAGAGCACCCCGACATCATCGTGACCGACCTGCAGTTGCCGAATCACGACGGCTGGCTGGACGAACTCAAACAGGATCCGCACACGCGCAAGATTCCGGTGGTCGCCGTCGTGAGCGGCCGCGTGCAGCCACCAGTGCGCAAGCGCGCCGGACGCGACGGCTTCGCGGCATTCTTCCCCGAGCGCGTCATGCCCGATGAGCTCGCGTTGGGACTCCGTGAGGTACTCGACGCCCACGTCCATCAACACGCCGAGCATTGATGATGGCGAAGCTAGGCGCCCAGTTCACGTCGACGCCAGAAACACCAGCCCCGGAGCTGTTGTGTCCGACGTGTGATTGTCTGCTGAGCTACCAGCACACGGTGGTGGGAGGCGTGAAGCCGCTGGAGCGATGGGACTACTACGAGTGCAGGACGCACGGGCAGTTCGTCTATCGCGACCGCACGCGCCAGCTCCGAGTGGCAATCTAGAACCCATCTCATAAATGGGACCGGCACTCGGCCGGCGATGCATCCCGCCAGGCGGCGTTGCTCCTCCCTCAAATACTCCCGGTATTCTCGGTCGTCGCACCTTGCCTGACGGGCGCCTCGCCGGCCTCGGTGCTTCGCCCCCATTTATGAGATGGGTTCTAGTCTGGTCGCGAGGGTCCCTGCTCGATCGCAATTGCCGGCGGCGGTCTCACCGCAATCTGTGATCGTTTCAGTTCCTGCAGCAATCTGGAAATGGTCTCGCGCAGCTCCTGCAACGCCATTCGCTGATCGCGGGCGACGGCCTGAAGGTCCGTGACGTGGCGCGTGACGGCTCGGAGCAGCGGCGTGCTCGCAAGGTCGATGAACTTCGTGGTGTCGGTGTGCAGCGTTTCGGCGGCGCGCGAGCAGGCCTCGAGACCCGACTGGAGATCATCGAGGTTCGCGTCGATGTGGGCTATCCGGTCTTTGAGCTCCACTTGAAGACCCCCCGCCTACAGCATATGCCACCAGAGCGTCTGTCTGAGAGCAACGTTTGGACGAGCTGCTGTTTGTGGGGCCGATAGCCCGGCTGTAAAAGGTTGAGCGTGCTTACGCTTCGACTCGAGCGCCGCAGAACGTGTCGAACGCGGCGGCGAGCGTCGTCGCGATCTGGTCGGCGGACTGATTCTCGATCTGCGAGCGCTCGAGCATGAACACGAGCTGGCCGTCGCGGAGCAGCGCGACCGATGGCGACGACGGCCGGTACCCTGTGAAATAACTGCGCGCGCGCTGGGTCGCCTCTTCGTCGAATCCCGCGAACACAGTGGTGACGCGATCGGGGCGCGGATGGTGGCTGAGGGCCTGCGCGATCCCGGGCCGGGCCTTGCCGGCGGCGCATCCGCAGATCGAGTTGACGACAATCATCAGGGTTCCGGGCTTCGTGGTGACGGCAGCGTCCACGTCGGCCGCGGTCCGCAGTTCCTCAACACCCAGACGCGTGAGCTCCTCACGCATCGGTTCGACAAAGAATTCAGGATAGGGCATGGGATGATTGTAGTCTGCAATGGACGATCAGTTTCTCGTGACGTGCCCGTATTGCGGCGAGCAGGTGGAGATATACCTCGAGCCGGACGTGAAAGGCAGCTTCGTTCAGGACTGCGAAGTCTGCTGCAACCCGTGGCGCGTGCGCGTGTCGGGCCGCGGGGACGCTCGCGAGGTCCAGGTCATGCGGGCCGACGGATCCGAGTGAAACGTGCGCATAATGATGGATGCCGTTCAGCGGATTGAAGCTCCACCCCACGCTTCTGCAGGGTCTCAAGGATCTCGGCTTCTCACGTCCCACTGCGATTCAGACCGAGGCGATTCCCCCGGCGCTCGAAGGCCACGACCTGCTCGCGTCCGCGGTGACGGGCAGCGGCAAGACGGCGGCGTTTCTCCTGCCCATTCTCCACCGGCTGATCGGCCGTCCGCGCGGTGTCACGCGCGCGCTCGTCCTCACGCCGACGCGTGAGCTCGCGGCCCAGATCCTGGGCGATCTCAACGATTTCGCCGTCCACACCCCGCTGACGGCCGCGGCCGTCTATGGCGGCGTGGGCATGGGGCCCCAGGAGCACGCCTTTCGCAGCGGCGTGGACGTGATCATCGGCACGCCCGGGCGGCTGCTCGATCACTTCCGCACGCCGTACGCGAAGCTCACGGGCCTCGAGTACCTCGTGCTCGACGAAGCCGACCGGATGCTCGACATGGGCTTTCTCCCCGACATCCGCCGCATCCTGCGTCACATCCCGGCGCGGCGGCAGACGATGTTCTTCAGCGCGACGATGCCGCCGCCGATTGCGGATTTGTCGAGGGAGATGCTGCGGCATCCGGTCTCGATTGACGTGGCGCGGCCGTCGGCGCCCGCCGCCGGCATCACCCACGCTGTGTATCCGGTCGCGCAAGCGTTGAAGGCGGCGCTGCTCGCGCAGCTGCTGCGGGACGGCGATATCCGCGACGCGCTGGTCTTCACCCGGACGAAGCATCGCGCGAATCGGCTGGCACAGCATCTCGCCAATCAGCAGTTCAGCGTGGAGCGCATCCACGGCAACCGGTCGCAGGGGCAGCGGACCGAAGCGCTGGCGGGCTTCAAGAGCGGGAAGTACCGCATCCTGGTGGCCACCGACATCGCCGCGCGGGGCATCGACGTCACGCAGCTCGGGCACGTGGTGAATTTCGACGTGCCGGGGTCGCCCGACGACTACGTCCATCGCGTCGGCCGCACGGCGCGGGCCGAGGCGACCGGTACCGCGTTCACGCTCGTCTCGCCGGAAGAGGAGGGGAGTCTTCGCGACATCGAGCGCGTGATCGGCCGGCGGCTGCCGCGGGTGACCGTTCCCGGATTCGACTACGCGGCGCGCCACGCGCCGGCGCTCGAGGTGCCGCACGCGCAGCGTATTGCGGAGATCCGGAAGCGGAAGGCGCACGAGCGCGAGCGCGCGAAGATCAACGCGGCTCGCCGCGGAGCGGCCGGGCGCGGCCATCAGCCGGCGCGGACGGGAGAGTCGCCGAGAAGCGATGCCGCAGGCGGGCACGGCCGATCGCCTCGACCGCATCGGTCGCGATGGGGTCGCGGTCCACGGTCAGCGAGGTAGGAAGAGCAGCTGCGAATCCCCGGTTCCACAAATGTTAAGATGAGTGGTTTCGTTTACGGCTGCGATTCGCAGTCGTGCTTCCGCACGTCCCCATCGTCCAGAGGCCCAGGACGTGGCCCTTTCAAGGCCAAAACACGGGTTCGAATCCCGTTGGGGACGCCAGACAAGTAGGAGTCGCCGAGGAAGCCCGCGATCAACTGTCCGGTCGTGGTGCTCCCGGCAAATCGGTACTGGTTGCCCTCAGCCGCGAACCGCACGGGGCCGTCGAGAACTTCGCGCAGAAACTGCCGTCCGTCTGTCGCGACCAGCGCGCGCCACGCCTCAAGCTTCGCAAGCGTTTTCCGTTCAACCTCGTGGCGATTGACGCGCAACTGACTCACGGCGCTGGCCGCGCCGATGGCGGCGAGCAGTTCGTCCCGTTCCGCCTGACGCGCCTTCAACTTCGCCACGAGCGGCCCCAGCGCGCCCCCGTCCTCGACCGCCGCCGCCAAGTTCGCAATCTTTCGGTCAAGCGCAGCGAGGTCTTTCGTGAGGTCGGCGACGTTGCTCTTCACAGCCGCCGGTTCCAGCGCGTCGAAGACGACGTCGAGAATCGCGCGCACCGCCGCCGGGCGCAGCACATCGCGCCCGAGCTTCTCCAGCACCGCGTGGTCGACGCAGTCGATGGGCTTTACGAGCGCGTTGGAACGCCCATCGAGCAGGAACGTCCGACCCGCAGGCCCCGGCTCCTTCCACAGCGCGATGTTCTGGGTCAGACCACCACGTTTCAGGATGTCCTGTCCGAGGTCGTCGAGTTCGACATCGCTCATCATCGGAAACACGTCGGTGCAGGGATGGACGCGATGGAGCGAGCGCCAGAGGGAAGACGTCTCCGCCGTCGTGGCACAACCCCATCGCGAGGTCAGGTTTCACGCCGGCCCGTTGCCACTCGCGAGTCACCGCATAGGCCCACCGGACCACACAGGGGGCATCCAGCCGCCACTTGACGCACCAGCGCCGCCACGGGAACCATCGATCATCGCCCACGTCGCAGGCGTGCATTTCGGACTCGTCGCGCCGTTCCAGGTCTTTGAGTTCATTCGCGGCGGAGTCTGGGATCCATCGGCCCAGCGCCAGGAGCAATTCGTTGCTCGCTTGAGCGACGAGGACCCGGCCTCGCACAAGCACCCGCCCGTCGCGCCCGTCGCGTCGACGCTTGGTGTGGTCGCCGTGGTCCATTGGCGCTGCCTCAGCGACAGCTCTCCGCGAGAAAGGGATTTCGGCGGCGAGCCGGGGCGGAGACCCGGCCAGGGTAGCTATCCCTTGCCGCCGAAGGTCGATTCTACGCTGTTATCACCCGAACTGCCTGGCAGGATTCGTGCTCCCTCATCGATCCGATGAGGTCGAACTTTCGACTCGACTTCGGTCGCGTGTGGAGCACTGTTATGACGAAAACGATTGGGCCGATTCTGCTCGGGATGTTGCTGATCGCGGGGCCGGCGTTCAGTCAGGACGTCGCATGCGGGGACCAATCAGCCGCGGCCGATCTCACGACGACCGCCCAGCAATGTGCGCAACCGGCTGGCACTATGCAGCAGCCCGCTGTCACGACACAGCCTCCTGTTCAACCGGCGCCCTTCTACTACAGTCGTGCCTATGACGTGCGCGCGACGATCCACAAATACGCCAGCTTTACGACGCTGCCGCTCGTCGTTAGTGAAGTTGCTCTCGGAGAATCGCTCTTCAACTCACCAGGCAAGGCGAAGGAGAAGGCGCATGTCGCGATCGGCACTGCGATCGGCGGACTGTTCGCGGTGAACAGCGTGACCGGCGTCTGGAATCTCGTGGAATCGCGGAAAGATCCGAACCGGGGCCACCTGCCCCTGATTCATAGCCTGCTGGCGCTCGGCGCCGACGCCGGCTTCGTCGCGACCGCCGCCATCACCCCCGGGGATGCTGACGAGGTCGGTTCTTCCAGTCTCTCCGGCAACAGGAGCACGCATCGCGCGTTGGCGCTCACGTCGCTGGGTCTGGCCACGGCGAGCTACCTGATCATGCTCATTGGAGATCGATAGCGGTCACATCGGTTCCAAGTGCGTGGGGATGCTGTAGCAGCGCGTCGCAGTTCCTCAGAGTGATCAGCGTGGGCTGATGCGTTGAACATCGCCCTCGCCGCCGTGACGACCTCCTCGACGAAGCTCGGCGTGAGCACGTCCCCCACGGTGGTTGCGAGGACTTCGGGTCGAGTTCCTCCATCGGCCACTGCTCGAAATGCGCGCACACCGACGGTCCCTTGTTGTAGTGCGCGGTGCACGCGTAGAGAAAGGCCCGACGTCCATTGTTCCCGCGACTGCGGACGTGCAGGCCGCTGTCGCAGAGTGCGCAACGGACACTTGAGCGTTCGTCCCGTCAACGGGACGCCGAGATGCGAGCCCGTCATCATTCAGGCCGCCCAGGGTCGCACGGGTCCAACCGGTCGAACAGCCTGCCTAGATATTGCTACACTCCTCACGGAGAACGCCGATGCCCAAACCATCCTCGAAGCCGCCGGCTGCGGACGCGGATGAGGACATCAAGCAAATCGCGCTTGCGGCTGCGGTATCCGCGCTCATCCGAAAGCACACGGCAGGCAGGGACCTGTTGCCGGCGCTCAGAGTGGCATGCAGCGAGCGGCACCTATCGCGCGGTTGATGCGACTGCTCAGACCCCGACTGAGTTCTCGATTGGTGACACAGGCAGGTTGACCGTCAGCGTCGTTCCGCACTGAGGACTCGACGCGACGGTGAAACTGCCGCCCATCGCCGCGGCGCGCTCGTTCATGCTGATCAGTCCGAGTCCCTGTCGCGCGTTCTCGACCACGAATCCGACGCCGTCGTCGATCACGGTCAGAACGAGACCGTGAGGCTCGCCGCTCAGGTGCACTGAGATTCGCGTGGCGTGACTATGCTTAAGCGCGTTCTGCACGGCTTCCTGCACAATTCGGAAGGCGCATAGGGCCAGCTCGGGCGAGAGAATTGTCGGGACACGGTCGTGGGTGAAGGTGATGCTGGGGCTGTGGGGAGCGCGTTCCCTAACAAGTCCCTTGATAGCCGCCACCAGCCCGACAAACCGGAGCGTGGGCGAGGACAACTGGTGCGACAGATCGCGAATGCTCCCTGATATGGCGTTCACGCACTCGATGGCGTCGCCGACGTGGGGTGCCCCCTCGCCTTGAACCGTTCCTGCGAGCAAATCGAGATTGCATTTTAGTGTGGCCAGTTGTTGGCTGATGTCGTCGTGCAGTTCGCTCGCAATGCGCGTGCGCTCTTCTTCCTGTGCGGTGAGCAACCGGCCTCCCATTTCCCGGATGCGCGCAACACTGGTGTGCAGTGCTGACTCCGCCCGCCGCCGCTCCTGGACGATCGCGGCCAGGATCATCAGCGGGGCCGAGATCGCGAGCAGAAAGACCTGCAGGGAGAACGTATTCTGGGCCGGCGACGCGGTCACGAAGGGGCCGCGTCCAGCAAAGCTTTCGGACAGGGACACTCCAGCAATGACCAAGAGGCCAAAACACAACCCGCCTGGCCCCAAGCGGACCGCGGCCCACAGCAGCAACGGCATCGGCATCAGGAGCAGTGCCGGAACGTTCCCTGACGCCGGAGCCACTCTGCCGAAAACCAGAAAGCCTACGGCGAGCAGTGCCACCGTCAGGAGACCAAGCTCGGCGTAGACGTGACCAGCGCCGGTCACGCCCTGCGCTCAGCCCTCCCGTGGCCATGATGATTATCAAAGGCGGGATGGTGAGGATGGCGAACACGTTCGCCAAGACCCGCTGCCGAAACGCGAGCGAGAAATCGGCCGCCCAGCCAAGGAGAACGAACGCGGACGCGGCCAGAACGCAGGCAACGACGGTGGCCGCGATGGGCGCATACAGGATGTAGAGCACCATGCTCCTGAGGCTGTCGAAGCGCGGCGGAGCCCCGACCGCACGTCTGACGGCGAGGGCCGCGAGGACGGCATGAAGAATCATTGGTGCCGACCTGAGTGAACATCACCAGCGGTGGCACCTCGGGCTGGAAATTCGCCACGAGATGGATGTGCGTGGGGACAGCGGCGAGCAGATACACCCACCAGGTTCGTGGCGGCGTCAGAAGCAGCGCCGAGAGAAGAATGGCGGTGGGCGTCCAGATCGTGGCGATGCCGGAGGGCGGAAACCTGAGCGCGATCCCGATGATGCCGCCGACGTAGTAGCCCGCAGACACCAAGAGCACAGTCGAGGCCAGCCGGGCAACGCGCGTCACTCGCAGGGCCTCTGCGTCCCAACAAGGTCTGCCACGAGCCCTCCCGTGCGGGTGAGCTTACAGCAAGAACGCTCTCGCGTGCCGGGGCTCACGTTCGACCTTTTCGTCGGCAAGTCGATGGACGCCTCGCGTCGGGCCATGTGCATCCTCCGGTCGCCCAGTCAGCTCGTGTTTATGGCTGACACGATGGATAGCCAGATTGTCCACGAGTTCGGGATGATGATGTCCACGGCGAAGCCTGTCGGCAAACTCGCCAAGTAGCTGCCAGCCACGGTCAACGACGGAGGGGCGCTCCTCTTGAAAGCGATCGACGACGAGGAGCAGCGATCGGCGCGAGCCTACGCCGCTGGGTTGCACGAATTATGGCGAGATTGACCTCCGCCGTCGCCCGTTCGGATACGATCCGAGCGAGCTAATGAGTGAAGATCCGTTCTACGCGCCGAATCGCCCGCCGACCCCGCCGCGGACGCCAACGCCCGCGCGGCACGCATGGTCGCTGTGGAAAGACGGAGCCAGAACTGAATGCGAACTGCGTATCCAGGGCGAGTACGGCGTCGTCGTCGACCTGCTGCGTGACGGCTTCAGTTACTTCGCGCAGCGCGTCCCGACGTACATGAGCGCAGAGCAGCTCGCGACTCATGAACGGGAACTGCTCGAGCGCGAGGGCTGGCGGGACCTCGAGGCGTGATCCGCGCATCGCCCGCTGTGGTGTCGAGCCCAAGAACCGCCTGGGACGCTACCGGTGGGTGGTCGGACGGACGCTCTCCTGGCTCAACCGCTTCCGGCGCCTGAAGATCCGCTACGAGCACCAGGCTGCTAGGGGTTCGGCATCGTAGTGCGGTCGGTGGCGACAGGTGTCGGTGGCGTGCGGTGATCGCACGCCCAGCAGCGCGGCCGCCGCAGCGACGGTGGCGCCGAGCCGCAGGCGAGGTCGGGGGGGCGGGTAGCGGGCTACTTTGCCTCGACTTGAAATCCGCGGCGGACCCAAGCGAGGCCAAGGCCGAAACCATAAACCGCCGCGACTGGCACGATCCACAGCCGCACCACGAGCAGGGCCACAGTGGCGCTCGGGACGGTCTGATCGCCGTCGGACTGAAGAATCCCTGCGAGTACCAGGATTACAACCGCCCAAAGAATCGAAGCTAGTAGCCATAGCCGTTGCCAGCCGTTGATGCGCATGGGGTTGTCTCCTAATCCTACAACCTAGCTATAGCTAGGGTGTGGTTTCTGACAAGGTTGATCACTGGGAGCGTTGGACCCCACCGCACCAGTTAGGTTCCCAAGCGAGTGGGACATGGACCGGCGAGCACTCGCTACGCTCCAGTAGGGCTTTCACCACAGGCTGCCAGCGAAGCTTCGCCTCAAACCGACGAGCTGGTTTGCGGCCGAAAAAACTTGTCTCAACCCGTACAACATTTGGCGTCGGAGCGGTCTAGGCCAGAGGCAAGGTGAACGAAAATTGGCTCCCACGGCCCAGCTCGCTCTGCAGCGACATCTGGCCTCCGTGAGCGTCGACGATCCCCTTGGAGATGTAGAGCCCCAGCCCGGCGCCCTCGCGGGCCGTCTTCGCCTGCCAGTAGCGGTCGAAGATGTGGGGAATGTCCTCGGGGGCGATCCCCGCCCCGGTGTCCTCCACGTCGAACCTCGCGTGACCGGGGTCGCTCCTCGCGGCGCGCACCACGATCGAGCCCCCGGGGGGCGTGTGCTTGATGGCGTTGTCGATGAGGTTGGCGAGGACCTGCAACACGCGCTCGCGCTCGCACGCGACCTCGATCTCGGCCGTCTCCACGCGCAACGCGACGGATCTCTTCGCCGCCAGCGGGCGCATGGCCTCGACCGCTTCGGCGATCAGCGCCGACGCCCAGCATGGACTCGCGACGATGGCGATCTTGCCGCTCTCGATCCGGGCCAGGTCGAGGAGATCCTCGATGAGGCGCTCCATGCGCCGCGCCGCCCTGTCGATCTGCCCCGCCGGCTCGGGCGCGGCCGCCCGAGTCTGCGTGCTGGCCATGCGGATGACGGCGAGGTGATTGCGGAGCTCGTGGGAGACGATGGCGAGGATCTCCTCGCGCGCCCGCGCCGCACGCTCCGCGAGGCCGCGCGCGACCACCGCCTTGCGCAGAGCGCTGCGCCTGGACCCGGCGAGCACGACCAGGACCAGCGACACGGCGAGGAACATCCCCACGCGCAAGGCGTCGCTGAGGGCGGCGTTGGGCGGGGGAGCTGGGTCGGGCAAAAGCCAGTACGCGCCCACCGCGGCGATGGCGATGGAGAGCAGCGCCGGCCTCCATCCACCAAAGAGCGCGTTGTAAGTCACCGCCAGAAACAGGGGCGGGAGGATGGTCCCTTGCAACAGCGGCCAGAGCAGCCAGTCCACGGCCACCGCCAGCGCCGTGGTGAGCAAGGCCCAGACGAACCGCGCAGCACCGTGTGAGTCCGTCAAGTCCCCCCTTGGCGACAGGATACTCGCGGATCAGGGCTGCGTTCGGAACACGCTCGACGCGATCGTCTGATTTCCGCCAGCCTCGAGCGCCAGCACTTCGAACTTGTAGGGCGTGTTCCGCTCGAGGAACTCCTTGGGGACCGTCACGCTCGTCGTGGCCGGCGGAATGTGGACGGACAGCAGCGACTTCGCGAACCCGCGCGGCGGCGTGGGCGGTACGACGTCCTTCTCGACGATGAGCTGGTAGCCCGCGATCTCGACGGGCGCTCCGTCGCGCGTCTGGGTCACCGCTTGCCAGGCGACCGCGAAGTTCGCCGGGTACACGGTGGCGCCGTCGGCCGGGAACTCGATCCGCGGTGTCGCCGGGATCGCGTGCGTCAACTTCGCGACCGCTTCCATTGTCTCGCCTTCGACTCCGTGACCCTGGAAGCGGTACTCGCCGGCCGGGAACTTCGCGAGCACCTCGGCGATCGGGACCTCGTCGTTGCCCGGCTCCTGCGCCTCGAAGATCAGCTCCCGGCCATGAAGGCGATCGGCAAGCTCCGCTGCCGCAGCCAGCCGATCCTGCATCCGCGGTGTCACGCCCAACCGTTTCTCGGCGGCGGTCGCGGACCCAAAGGCTACGAGCACCCAGAAGTCCACGATTTCGGTGCTGGCTTTCGGTCGACGGGCCAGGATAGCCTCCGCCATCGACTTCGGCCGGCCGCCCGCACCAGCATGGCGCTCCCATTCGTCCCGGGCTTCAGCAGGACGCTTACCTCTTGGCTGCCGCCGGGAATTGCCGCGGACGACGTCTGGTTTCCAGGCTCCCGCGCCCACCCGTGGCTGAACTTGCATCTGGTGTGAACCGCCCACTAGCTCTTGCGCCGGCCGTCGTCGATAACAAGCCGCCCCTCAGCATCGATTTTCCCTTGCGAGTTGCATCGAAAGTTCGGACAGCGATAGTGATGCGTCTCAAGCCCTTGATCAAGCGTGCTCTCGACGTAGCGAAGGGCAGTTCCGCACTTCGGGCAGTTCAGAGGAATCTGCGGGTCATTCTAATGGCGCGTGCGCCACATCTTTTGATGTGTCGTCACCAGCAGTCGGAACGATGATACGTGCCGCTGCCTGGCGCTGCGCAAGGTCGCATTGATTTTGCGTGCAAAGATGGACGCAGTACCTCAGGACGGCGTTCGACTCCACGATCGTGCTGATTGACGGGCCGCAGCTCGCACGGTTCATGTTCGAGCACAACGTCGGCGTCGCGCCAGCGAGCGACGGCAGTATCATGCGTACATGTCGTCGTGTTGCCGTTCCGGCGTCTGCGGGGAGATATTCAACGAAAGGTTTGCACGCAAGACGCTGCGGCGATACAGGAAAAAGGGCCTCGACCCGATCGAACGCGGCATGGTGGAGAGCGTTGCGGTTGCGGAGCGCAATGGCGGACGAGTTCTCGAAATCGGCGGCGGCATTGGTGCGATTCAAGCGGAACTGATCGTCGCCGGCGCCGACCGCGGAGAAGTCGTCGAGCTGCTCTCGGTCTACGAACCGTACGCGAGGGCAGTCGCGCGCGACAACCACATCGAAGATCGGACGACGTTTCGGGTGGCCGACTTGCTCGAAGAGCCGAACACGGTCGCGCCAGCAGACGTCGTGGTGCTCAACCGCGTGGTGTGCTGTACGTCGGACGGCGTGCGGTTGACCGCACTGGCCTTGCGCCTCGCCAACCGCGTCGTCCTTTTGAGCTATCCGCGCGATCGGTTCGTGGTCCGCGCAGTCATGACGCTGATGAACGCCACGATGCGTATGCTTGGCCGATCGTTTCGCGTGTTTCTGCACCCGACGAGTGCGCTTTTCGCTGCCGCTCGAGACGAGGGATTCCAGACGGCGGAAACGGGCCGCACGTTTGTCTGGGAGTACACGACGCTTCGGCGAGGCGTCCGGGTTACGGGGTAGAACGCTGACCTTCACCGACCTCGAGTGCCTGCTTGGGGCAAGGTCGAAGAGCCGGTGGCGGCGCGAGCCGGTCCTGTTCTCAGGAGCTCCGAGGTTGCTAGTCAGGGCAACCGCTTACTACGGAACGACGAAGTCGTGCTCCGGGTGATGCACCGTCAGCACCGGGCAGGGCGCCCTGCGCACCACTTTTTCAGCCACGCTCCCCATCAACATATGCGCGACGAAGCCGCGGCCGTGCGTGCCCATGACGATCAGGTCGATGTCGCGCTCCTTGGCGTAGCGGACGATCTCCACATACGGGCCGCCGGGCCCGCTCGCGCGCAGCACGTACTCTGCCCGTACCGCCTGCTGCTCTTCGGCGGTCAGGAGCGGCGCGAGTAGCGCGTGCGCGGCGTTGGGCGGTGACGCCGTGGCGGCGTCCTGGCTGAGAAACAGATCGATCACCCGCTGTCGCTCGACCATCATCTGCAACTCGTGGCGGACAGCGGCGTGCAGCAGGTGCAGCGCCGCCCCGAAAGCCCGGCCGAGGGCGACCCCATACCTCACGGCCGCCTCCGACGCATCGCTGAAATCGACCGGGACGAGAATACGCTTCAGGGCAATCATCGCCATGGTCGACATCGTATTCCCTTTCGGAAGATGTCCTCCACATTGCCAAGGTCAAATCCGCGGGTCATTGAACGTTTCGCTGAGACTTGGAAGCGTGGCGTCGCTAGACGATCAAGCGAGTTGCGCCGCTGCCGCCAGCCGATCCTGCATCCGCGGCGTCACCCCGAACCGGTTCTCGGCGGCGGTCGCAGACCCGTATAATCACGGCTCGAGCGCGCCCCAGGTGAGCGGCAAGGCGTAAGGCCGAATGAACGTAGACGATCGACTCGTGCTGCGCCTGACGCGGTTTCTGCCTTTCCCGCGAACGGTCGTATACCGAGCCCTGACCGAGCCGGGCGAGCTCGCCAAGTGGTGGGGGCCGAGAGGTTTTAGCGTTCCCAGCATTGATTTCGATCCGCTTGTCGGCGGCTGCTATCGGATCGCCATGCAGCCTCCGAAAGGCGATCTCTTCTACCTCTCAGGGGAGTTCCGGGAGGTCGATTCTCCGGCCCGCCTGGCGTACACGTTTCGATGGTCCCCGCCCGACCCGGACGATCGAGAGACGGTGGTCGCGCTGTCCCTTCAGGATCGAGATGACGGGACCGAGGTTCTCTTGATCCACGCCGGTTTCGCTACGGAGGGCCGCCGCGCGTTGCATGAAGCAGGCTGGACCGACAGTTTTGAACGGCTGGAGCAAGTGCTCGCCGAGACAGTGCACTAAGTGCCTGTCTTGTTCCGCGGCGGGGCCGATCCTTTAGCCTTGCCTTGAGACAGCTAGAGCTGCTTTAAGAAGCTACCGCCCACTAGGAGTGACTTCGCCGTTGGCACCGCCTGGCGCGCGGTGATCCTGTTGGCCGCAGACGCGCGGCTTCAGAGATCCGTTTCGCGATCTGAGGTTTCTCAGGAGGGCTTACGGCTGCACTCCATCCCGCCCTCGACCTACTCCTCGAAGGAATCGAACGCATCGGCATCTGGGGCCAGCACGGCGAACTCTTTTACCGTTCGGACCCCCAGGCCGAACGTCATCATGAGCCGCACGAGCTCGTCGCCGTCGATTAGGACAACCCGTTACCAAGAGCATCGAGCGCCTTACGGGCGCCCTCAGTGAACGATGATGTCGTGAGGATTACTCCCTTCGTGGCCTTTTTCACCTCAAGGCTGCCGGCGAAGGCGTAGATACGATCGACGCCCACGGACTCCTTCCATCGCTTCGCCTGGACGTAGACCCGGTCGAGACCCAAGACGTCTTGGTTGATCACTCCATCGACGCCGCCGTCGCCGGAGCCACCGAGATGCTTGGAAGCGTCTGGCTCACCGCCGCCGTAGCCCATCTTGAGCAGGAGCTGAATGACCAGGCGCTCGAATGCCGTTGGCGAGGATGCCGCAATTTTGTCGAGGAGTTCCTTCGCCACGGTTGCTTGGAGCTCCGCGTACGCATCCTCGATGCGCTCCTGCGGGGTCTTCTCGGTGGAGCTGACGACCGCTTTTGCGTCGGGAACCTGCGTTGAGGACCTACTTCGGAAAGCCGCGAACTCGGGGAACTGCATCAAGTCGCTGACCAGGATTTTGCCCTGATGTTTCGCCAAGAAGCTACGGCCCCGATCGGTAATGGCGAGCACACCGCTTGCCGGTCGATCGATCAGGCCGGCCTGATACAAGTGAGTGTTCGCCCAGTAAACGCGGTCGGCAAATCGCGTACGCACGCCGCTCGGCAGCATCTCCTGAAAATCCGCATCCGAAATAGCCATTGCGCCACGAAGGTGTTCACGCATGGCGGCAAGCGTCTTGGGTGCACCGTCAGCGAGGGCGTCGAGCATCGGACGAAAGAACGACTGAAAATCCGGGACTGCCATGATTTCCAACAGAGCCGTGTGGGCCACAAATGATGAAGTAGACCTTCCGCTTTCTTCGCAGGGAACGGCCACTCCGCCCGCCGTCATCCTAACGCACAACACTCGCGGCCCAACAGAGGACTCATTTGATCGCGATCTTGGTGCCCGGCGGCATGATGAACATCGGTCCCGGCTCGACGGCGTCGAACTCCATCGCCTGCACCGCTCGCCCATGAAGCTGATCGGCGAGTTCTGACGCGGCCGCCAAGGGATCCTGAATGCGCGGCTTCACGCCGTACCGTTTCTTGACGGCGTCAGTGAATCGTCATGCTGCGCCTGTACTGCTTCACGAGTCGCTGCGCCAGTGCAGCGCGCCGTGAGCCAACCTGCTGAGCGTTCAGGAGACGTTCAGCGCAATTCTGATAGGCTCACGGGGTGACCGGGCTCTGGTCGGCCAGGATGGATCGACGCACGGCGCTCAAGTTCGGCGCGCAGTTGGGCGTCCTGGGAGGAATCGGCCTCGCCGGCGGCTATCAATTGGTGCCGCCGAGTCCGAGCCGCGAGCTCGATCCGTGTGGACGCGCTCGCACAACGGCTGTTTGCCTCGCTCGACGCGGAGCAACGCGCCGAGACCTGCGTCCCCTACGACCACCCGCTCCGGCAGTATCACAATCGCGGCGTCATCGGCGGCGGCCGGGACATCCTCTTCGGGTTCAGCCGCAACCAGCGGAAGATCCTGACGGACCTGATGTATGCCGGGCTGTCCGAAGACGGGCGAAATCGCGTTCCTGAGGAGTTCTTCACGCGGTGGTCCGGCGTCCACGCACTGCGTGTCGTGATCTGTGGCGACCCCGCGACGCCTCCCTATCAGAGTCATCCTGACGCGGCAACCATCTCAACCTGCGGCTCGGCGGCGTCGAGCCGCGAAGGCGCCGCGTTCGGCGGACCGCAGGTGTACGGCGATCAGCGCGGCAACGAACGGCCGGGACTGCCCGGCAACGTCTACCGCGATCAGTTCCTGCTCGCCCAACGCATCCTGCGGAATCTCGATGCGCCGACGCGCAAGCTCGCGCTGCTCGATGAAGCGCCGGTGCAAACCGGGATCGAGCTGCAAGGACGACACGGCTCGTTTCCGGGAGTTGCCGTGTCGGCGCTCGCGCTCCGAGGACCGCGCGCTCACTCGGGATCTCGTCGAGCGCATTCTGGCGACGTACCCGGCGAACGACGTCGCGTACGCGCGGGCGTGTCTACAGGCCAACGGCGGCGTCGACGCGCTGTTTCTCAGTTACTACCAGCACGGCGAGGACGGCGCGATTAGCGAGGGACAGGTGTTTCGGCTCGAAGGACCTGGATCCGTGATGTATTTCCGCGGGTATCCGCATGTCCACGCCTTCATCAACATCGCCATGAACGCGGATGCGCCGCTGTCATCGGGTGAAGAGCTCGGCGACAACCCGGCGTGGCTGGATCGCGCCGGCGTGAAGGCGCTGTTCGAGACGGCGCTGCGCACCGAAACCGGAGCGGACCTTGCGTTCTACCCGCAAGACAGCGTCGCCGGACGCCTCCGCCCGGGCGCGATCCGTTCGGGAGACATCTACAGTCTGGAAAGCTGGCAGGAATCAGTGGAGGTCGTGGACGTCCACGGCTCGACATCTCAGCGCGCAGATGGCCGCGACGCTTCCGTCGCCCGAGCACGGACCGGATCGCGACAAGACGTATGCGATCGCGACAACGGCCTATGCCGCGCGTGAGCTGAGACCGCAGCTCGGAAAAATCGAAGGGCGCCGGCCCGGTCCGATGCTGCGCGATCTCACCGTCGCCTATCTCAAACGCCACGGCTTCGCCGACGTGAGAGGCTGACGTGTGCGACGCCGCCGTGCTTAGCACAGAGCGTCACGTGGGCGGCCGATCGCCTGCTGTTCACGAGCCTGAGTGGTGGCCACTTCTCGATCTTGAGCGTTGGGCTCGATGGAGGAAGGCCTCAGGAACTCGTGCCTCAGGCGGGACTTCCCACGACGACCTCCGACGGTAGAACGGTTGTGTTCGACTCGAGAGATCCTGCACGCCGGGGTCTTTGGAAGACGACCGACGGCGGCCGAATCGTTGCGCTGACCGACATGGATCCGGGCTGGCCCATCGTGACAGGCGACGATCGCTCCGTCGTCTTCACGTCCAGGTCGGGCGACGGCCCGCAATCCTTGTGGATCATTCCGATCAATGGGGGAACGCCCACGCAGCTCTCGAATCGATACGCCGCGGACCTCAGGCTGTCGTTGGACGGCCAGTCCCTGGCATTCGAGTCTGTAGACGATCAGGGTCGGCCCGTCTACGTCTTCTGCGCGCTGCCCGACTGTTCGTCGCCGCAAGTGGTGCCGCGGCCGGAGGGCATCCGCCGTCAGGTCGGCCGACAGCTCCTGGCCAACAGGGGAATCCCCCACGTCACCGGGTCGCCCGCGAATATCTGGGTCCGGATGCTCGATAGCAACGCGCAGCCGCGCGAGCGCCAGATCACGCACTTCACCGACGACCGCCAGATCCTCGACGTCGCCTGGTCGCGCGACGGCACGCGTCTCGCCGTCGCGCGCGCGACGCAGACCAGAGACATCGTGCTGATCAAGGGACTGAAGAAATAGAGGCTTCGATTGACGCCGACGTTGGGTTGCTAAGGGCCTGTCAGACAACAACTGACTTGTCTGGCGTGCGCGTGGCGGGGTGAATCGTGTAGTTCCAGTCACCGTGGAAGCGATGGCGTTCAAGCCGGACGGTCGCGAGTTGCGCAGCCGTGACGGTGACGCCGCCGGGGTACGCACCGCGATCGAGTTCCGATCGGACACGGAGGCCGGACCGACTGTGCGTCGACCCAATGAGGCTCACGACGGTGGCGAGGTCGACGAGCGGCGTGCCGCGCCAGTTCATGGCGATGTGTGAAAACAACCGGTGCTCGATCTTGTTCCACTTGCTCGTTCCTGGCGGGAAATGACACACCGTGATGGCGAGGCCCGTGCGGGTGGCGAGCTGCTGCAGTTCCCACTTCCACAGACGCAGACGGGCGCCGTTGCTGCCGCCCGCGTCGGCGGTGATCACCAGGGACTGGGCGTGGCGATACGCCGGACGGCCCATCTGCTGCCACCAGCGCCGAATCGACTGGACGGCGAAGGTCGCGGTGTCGTGATCGATCCCCACGCTCACCCAGCCTTCGTTCCGGTGCAGGTCATAGACGCCGTACGGAATGGCCTTCCCGCCGGTCGTGGGGGTGGCCGGGATCACGAAGTCATGAACCCGCACGCGCTGCGGCGATTTCGCCGGACGCCACGTGCGGCCCGTATTCTTGAAATCCCCGATCAATTCCTTCTTCTTCGTGTCGACCGAAATCGTGGGCTGGTGCTGTCGTTGGGCCGCTCGTACGCGTCGCGCGATATACCGAAACTGCGCATCTCGGTCGACGTGTTGGCGGCCTTCCCGCGTCTTCACGTTGCCCTGCAGGCTGTAGCCCAGGCCATGCAGCAATTCGGCGACCACGGTGTGGCTGATGTGATGGCCCAGCCCCTCAAGCGCCACCGCCAAGGTGCGTGCGCTCAGGCACGTCCAGCGCAGCGGCGAGTCCGGATCGCCGGGCGCCGTGGGCTCCACCAGCGCGTCCAAGTCACGCAACAGCGTGGGATCGCGCTCGGTGGCTCGCTTACGACCCCCACCGGCCTTCCGGCTCCGTGGGCCGGGCAGCGTGTCGCCCGATGCGAGTTCACGCAGGCCTCGCTGAATGGTCGACGCCGCGATCCCCGTCGCGCGCGCCACCTGCGTGATACCACCGTAGCCGATCGCCTGGGCTTCCGTCGCCGCCCACACGCGGCGGGATCGCTCCGTCAACACGGGCGAGAGAGCCGCATGCTTGGCTCGCAGGGTGGCCAGATCCACAGCGGCACCGAACCACTTGTCGATCAGCAGTACAAGCTTTTAATTCTGACAGGCCCTAACCGGACGGGCGCACTTGATCACCGGTCCCGATAAACGCCGTTTCGGCACTGAAAGTTCGTCGGCGTCAATAGACGTATGACCCGGGGCCATTCTGGCTGGATGGCTCTTCTTGATGCGCATCATTTGACCTCACCGACGAGCAATGGAACTTCGGTCCTTCCGGAATCTCCGTGGGTCACAGGGATTCGGGTAATTCGTGAGGCCTCCAGAATTAATCAAATACAATTTGCAGCGTAGTGGAGTGTGGTCGACTCGAAGTTCTCGTTGTGGCGATCACACAGATTCAAACAAAGGAACTCCCAATGGATCTACATGCCAATAAGGTTTGGTTGCCCGGTGCGGCGTCTTGCCTGTTGTTTTTTGGACTATATGTTCTGTTCAGCTTACTACCTGTTTATACCAATGCCGATTGGTCCAGACATGAATTCCTGTTCATTAGCATCCCATATCTGGCGGTCATGCCATTCGTGGGCGCCCTCGGTGCATATTTGTCCCGCCGAATGAAGGGTTCGGTCGTTGAGCGCATCTTGTCCGCATTGTTCCCCGTATTCACATTTGCTGCGCTATTTGCCGTGAGAATTGTTTATGGATTGTTCTTCGAGGGCAAACCTTATACTTTGCCCCATTTCCTGAACGGACTTTCTGTGACTCTGATTGTCATCATCGTAGGTGGCCTGTTCCTGGTACTCGGCGCATGGCCGTTCTGCCGCAATGCTAAATTCAAACCAAGCGATTCATCACATTAGGGCCTGTCAGGAATTAAAAGCTTGGACCGCTGATCGACAAGTGGTACGGTGCCGCTGTGGATCTGGCCACCCTGCGAGCCAAGCATGCGGCCTCTCGCCCGTGTTGACGGAGCGATCCCGCCGCGTGTGGGCGGCGACGGAAGCCCAGGCGATCGGCTACGGTGGTATCACGCAGGTGGCGCGCGCGACGGGGATCGCGGCGTCGACCATTCAGCGAGGCCTGCGTGAACTCGCATCGGGCGACACGCTGCCCGGCCCACGGAGCCGGAAGGCCGGTGGGGGTCGTAAGCGAGCCACCGAGCGCGATCCGCACGCTGTTGCGTGACTTGGACGCGCTGGTGGAGCCCACGGCGCCCGGCGATCCGGACTCGCCGCTGCGCTGGACGTGCCTGAGCGCACGCACCTTGGCGGTGGCGCTTGAGGGGCTGGGCCATCACATCAGCCACACCGTGGTCGCCGAATTGCTGCATGGCCTGGGCTACAGCCTGCAGGGCAACGTGAAGACGCGGGAAGGCCGCCAACACGTCGACCGAGATGCGCAGTTTCGGTATATCGCGCGACGCGTACGAGCGGCCCAACGACAGCACCAGCCCACGATTTCGGTCGACACGAAGAAGAAGGAATTGATCGGGGATTTCAAGAATACGGGCCGCACGTGGCGTCCGGCGAAATCGCCGCAGCGCGTGCGGGTTCATGACTTCGTGATCCCGGCCACCCCCACGACCGGCGGGAAGGCCATTCCGTACGGCGTCTATGACCTGCACCGGAACGAAGGCTGGGTGAGCGTGGGGATCGATCACGACACCGCGACCTTCGCCGTCCAGTCGATTCGGCGCTGGTGGCAGCAGATGGGCCGTCCGGCGTATCGCCACGCCCAGTCCCTGGTGATCACCGCCGACGCGGGCGGCAGCAACGGCGCCCGTCTGCGTCTGTGGAAGTGGGAACTGCAGCAGCTCGCCACCCGCACGGGCCTCGCCATCACGGTGTGTCATTTCCCGCCAGGAACGAGCAAGTGGAACAAGATCGAGCACCGGTTGTTTTCACACATCGCCATGAACTGGCGCGGCACGCCGCTCGTCGACCTCGCCACCGTCGTGAGCCTCATTGGGTCGACGCACAGTCGGTCCGGCCTCCGTGTCCGATCGGAACTCGATCGCGGTGCGTACCCCGGCGGCGTCACCGTCACGGCTGCGCAACTCGCGACCGTCCGGCTTGAACGCCATCGCTTCCACGGTGACTGGAACTACACGATTCACCCCGCCACGCGCACGCCAGACAAGTCAGTTGTTGTCTGACAGGCCCTTAGTAGTCCAGATACACTGAACGGACTAATGCTGATATTCACAACCTTCCTGACTAGAAGCCATCTCATAAAGTTACCGGCGGCCTACTCCGACGCAGTTCACTAGGTCAACACTGCGCGACTACACAGAAGTAATCCTCGGGTATGCGGTGCCTCCATCAGGACCGGTTCGATTCAGGTCGGCTCATCTTCTCTTCAATTCGCTCGGCAGAATCTCTTCGGATTCTCCACCCGTGGTTTCGCGTGCAGGCCTCCCCGTGCAGGTCAGACAATGAGCCGGTCGATTTCTCGGCAAGCCCCCGATCCCGTCGAGCGGCAAGCCCGTGCAAGGCGTCACGGCAACCCTTCTCCCGCACTCTTCGCCCTCATTTGACAGTCTAATGCAGCACATGCTATTCCATTGGCGTGTCTAATAGAGCACCGGCAACCAAGGCTGATGTCCTGCAGGGGACCCTCGACCTGATGGTTCTGCAGACGCTGGATTCTCTCGGGCCCCTCCATGGTTACGCCATTGCCGCGCGACTCGAGCAGGTGTCGAACGGTGCACTGCAGCTCAATATGGGCACGCTCTATCCCGCGCTGATGCGGCTGGAACAGCGCGGCCTGCTGCGCGGCAGGTGGGGCAGTACCCGAGACCAATCGCAAGGCGAGGTTTTACGCGCTCACGTCGGCAGGCGGCCGTCAGCTCGCCAGGGAAAAGGACGCCTGGGACCGGATGGCGGGCATCATCGAGACGCTGCTCCACGGCGAAGCATGAGGCAGGGAGATCGTATGCCCTTCGTTCGCGAATGGATTCAGCGTCTTCAGGGAACGCTGCTTCCGGGCCGGCGCGACGCCGACTTGGAACACGAGCTCCGATCGCACATGGAAATGGCCGCGGACGACGCGAGACGTCGTGGTCTCGAACCCGACGATGCTGCGCGCGCCGCGCGGATTGAGGCGGGAGGCGCCTCGCAAGCCATGGACGCGCTCCGGGATCAGCGAGGCCTTCCGTGGCTCGACGACCTGGCGCGCGACGTGCGGCATGCGCTGCGCACGCTCCGGCGCACTCCCGTGTTCACGGCGGTCTCACTCCTGACGCTGGCATTAGGCATCGGCGCCAACACGGCCATCTTCTCGATCGTCAACGGTGTAATCCTGCGTCCACTCGACTATCCCAAACCCGAGCAGCTGATGTACCTGACCACGGAGTTTCCGGTGCTCAGATTGACGGGGAGTGCACTCTCGGTACAGGAGTACCTGGAGTTCCGGCAGATCAATCAGTCGTTTGCGATGGTGGGGGCATACAGGACCATCGGCGGCGCTTACACAACCGGCGAAGTCAACCTCACGGCAGGCGATCGACCTCTGCGCGTGCGGTCGATCTCTGTCGATGCCCAGCTGCTCAACACGCTTGGCGTTCAGCCCGCACAGGGACGCTTCTTCAACCAGGAAGAAACCGATCGTGTCGGGGGCCTGGCACCACCGCTCGCAATTCTCTCGTCGGAGTTGTGGCAAACGGCCTTTGCGGGACAACCACTCATTGGACACACTCTGAATGTCGACGGCCGGCCGCATGAAATCATTGGCATCATGCCACCCAGCATCGATGTCATGGATAACCGCACGGCAATCTGGTTGCCCCTCGGGCTCCCTGCGGCTATTCGTCAGAACCACAGCTTTCACATCCTCCATGTCATTGGGCGCCTGAAGGACGGCGTGACCGCGCAAGCAGCGCAGACAGAGTTGAACGGATTCCTCGCGAACTGGGGCGAGCGTACCGGCTCGTCTGGTCATGTTCCCATGAACCATCCGTCGCGCGCGGCAGACCACACCCTTCAGATGCAGCCGTTGCAGGACGCGATGATTGGCGATGCCCGCCGTTCGATCTGGATATTGCAAGTCGCTGTCGGGTTCGTCCTGCTGATCGCGTGCGCGAATCTCGCGAACCTGCTGATGGCGCGCGCCGAGTCACGTCGTCGTGAATTTGCGGTACGCGCGGCTCTTGGCGCCAGCCGAAGCCGGCTGCTCCGGCAGACGATGACCGAAGGCGTGATGCTATGCGTTGCCGGCGGCATGCTTGGCCTGTGGCTCGCCCGTGTGGCCGTGCAGGCGCTGATCCGCGCGTACCCAACCAGCGTGCCCCGGATGAGTGAAACCGCCATCGACCTGCCCGTCCTCCTCTTTGCGCTCGGTGTGTCAATGGCGACGGGCGTGCTCTTTGGCGTCGCGCCCGTCGCGCAACGACGGATTAATGACCTGGTGACTGCTTTCAAAGAAGGCGGGGATCGAGGAGCCAGCAGCGCTGGACGCCATCACATCCGCCGCACGCTCGTTGTGGCCGAAATCGCACTGGCGGTGATGCTGGTCATTGGCGCGGGTTTACTAATCCGCACTGTCTACAACCTCACGAGCGTCGATGTGGGATTCGATCGGTCGCGCCTGGTAACGTTCTCGATGACGCTGCCAGAGCCATACGACCCCGACACGCGCGCTCCGGCGTATCAACGCCTTCTCGACAAGCTGCGGGTTACACCAGGCGTGCAGAGAGCCGCCATCATGTCGGGTCTCCCGCCGAATCGATCTCCGGAAGCAATACCTACCCGCATCGAAAACCACACCGCGTCTGACGGCAGCCCGATTGAGATCATCGACTACTACCAATTCGTCATGGGTGACTATTTCGGGACGATGGGCGTGCCGATCGTCACCGGCCGCAGCTTCGAACCGGCGGATGCGATGTCATCAGGCAGAGTTGTCATCGTCAACG
Organism: uncultured Acidobacteriota bacterium; assembly: GCA_963770995.1. GTDB lineage: Bacteria > Acidobacteriota > Vicinamibacteria > Vicinamibacterales > CAVVIG01 > CAVSWN01. The sequence goes on from CAVYRS010000004.1 coordinate 62,587, forward strand.
AAACGCTGGCAAACAGGATCTGGAAAGGGCGTAACCCGATTGGGCAGCGTGTGCGGCCCAACCTCAGTGCGGCGATTGGTGTTGGCGATAACTCCTGGCACACGGTGATCGGAGTGGCCAAGGACGTCAAGCAAGGCGGCGTCGAGAAAGCAACGGGAACCGAACTCTACGTGTCCCTCGATCAGCTCGGGATGGCTGCGCCGACGATGAACGTGGTACTGCGGACGACCTTGCCGCCGGCCGCCTTGTCGCGGACGCTCGAGCGACTCGTACGGGACGTGGACCCCGCGGTCCCGATCGTTCGCCTGCGGGAGATGGACGCGGTTTTCGCGGAATCGATTCGTCGGCCGCGGCTTCTGGCGCAGCTGCTTGGCGCGTTCGCCGGGCTGGCGCTGCTCCTTGCGGCCGTCGGCACTTACGGTGTTCTTTCCTCTATGACGACGGAGCGCCGGCGTGAGATCGGCATCCGCATCGCGCTCGGAGCGGGCCGTTCCAGCGGTACTCGCGCTGATAGTGAAGCAGGGTCTCCAACTCACCATCATCGGCGTCGTCGTTGGGCTCGTAGGCGCGTTTGGGCTGAATCGGCTGATTGCGTCAGTGTTGTTCGGCGTCCAGCCAACGGATCCCACAACGTTGGCGGCCGTGATTATGACGATAACTCTGGTTGCGGCCGGGGCGTGCTGGCTGCCCGCGTGGCGCGCGTCGCGTCTGGACCGCCAAGGTGCGTGCGCTCAGGCACGTCCAGCGCAGCGGCGAGTCCGGATCGCCGGGCGCCGTGGGCTCCACCAGCGCGTCCAAGTCACGCAACAGCGTGGGATCGCGCTCGGTGGCTCGCTTACGACCCCCACCGGCCTTCCGGCTCCGTGGGCCGGGCAGCGTGTCGCCCGATGCGAGTTCACGCAGGCCTCGCTGAATGGTCGACGCCGCGATCCCCGTCGCGCGCGCCACCTGCGTGATACCACCGTAGCCGATCGCCTGGGCTTCCGTCGCCGCCCACACGCGGCGGGATCGCTCCGTCAACACGGGCGAGAGAGCCGCATGCTTGGCTCGCAGGGTGGCCAGATCCACAGCGGCACCGTACCACTTGTCGATCAGCGGTACAAGTTTTTAATTCCTGACAGGCCCTAACGTGGTGCTCAAAGCCGACTAGAGCAGTTCGTCCGCGCCAATCAGGCAGCGTCTCGAAGCGCCTCCACCCGTCTCAGCCATTCGCCAATCTGGTTCAACTCGCGAGATTTAGGTTCAAGTGCACGCCACGCTCGCTGAGCGGTTTGTCAGGCAGTTACCGGGGCGTCTCATCGGCGATAACGCCTACGAGTCGGACAGACTGGATGCGGAACTGGCACGCCGTGGCGTGCAGCTGATCGCTCCGCATCGGAAGACCCGACAACACCGAACGCAAGACGGTCGCCCGCTGCGTCGCTACCGCCGGCGGTGGAAGGTCGAGCGACTCTTTGCCTGGCTCCAGAACTTTCGCCGGCTCGTCGTGCGCTACGAGCGATTCGCAGGGAACTTTCTCGGGATGCTACGCCTTGCCTGCTGCCTCATTCTGTTGCGGGGTATATGAGATGGCCTCTAGAAAAAAAGCGAACCCATTTTTTCTAGACAAATTCTGCCTCCGCCCAACACGCCAATACGTGTGCACTTCGAATGCAATGCAAAACGTCGACATGATTGTGCGATATCTGGGGCCTTGAAACGTTACGCAGCCAGGCGGAACGGACCTCCAACGGACGGTAAATCTGTTGCCAAACCCCTTGGGGACGCCACCGCTGTTGCGAGAAAAATCCCGCTGAACAACTTTCCGTAGTCCGCTTGGCCTGAGAGTTCGACGGTGCCGTCGTCCTGCGGCGTCGCGGTGACCCGGCCGCGCAACAGCTTTCGCAGGATCTGTCGCCCTTGGGCAACCGTCCGAGCCGCCATCGTGCGCCATTCTTGGACGCGCGCCAACAGCTCCCGTTCGATCGTGGTGATGTCAGACGGCGCACTGACGACGCGCTCGAGCTGCACCCGTTCCTCCCGCGTACTGATGCGCCACGCCAGAGAGTGCATCGGCGCGCGCGCTTTCGGCGGCGTAGCGCTCGATGTCAGGGGACTGGACGACCGGCCTCAGGCCGCGCGGGAAGCGGTACGAGTTGATGTCGCTAACGCAATGCGCGAGATCCCTGTCGGTGGGGACTAGCGTGCTTGGCGTTGGCTCCGTTGTGCCTGGGCGGCAGCCGATGACGGTCAGCGTGATGAGCGCGACTATGAATCGGCGGGGTGCGTCATTTCTGTGGCACGCCGCCAGGCTGTTTCGTTGATTCCACATTTATCGAGATTGGCTCATTCATTCTGACTCCCGATGGCCGGCGTTCAGTCGCGTAGCTCGTACAGTCGCGGCTCCGTCGGCGCGGTGGCTCGTCTAACAGCCCGGGGTACAAGTGACTTCCGCTGACGAATTGATCAGGAACGTGGTCGGCGAGAGTCGGTCGCGGACGGCTTCAACAAACCGATGCGATCTGCCGATCGCGGCGAGGCGGCAGCGAGACGCGCTGAGGAACACGAATAACGTCGCAAGAACGGTCGCGAAGCGGCCCTGCAGGCCGCGCGGTGTGCCGAGTCCGATCAGGTGACGCATGACGAGCCCGAGATTGAAGCCACCGGCATGAATCAACAGGCGTTTCAGAATATTCGTGTGCCCGCGCAGATGGGTCCGACGCATGCCTCCGGTGTCATAGAGATGGGCGAACGAGCGCTCGATCATCTCGCCCCGTCGCCGCATCAGGCGGCGGCCCCGTGCTCCGCGAATCCGCCGACGGTTTCCATACACCGGCGCTTGGGCGGCCGGCTCCTTCGACCAATCGCGCCGACCGCGACCCGGCTCCGCCACGTAGGAGCGAACACCGACGGCGTCGAGGTCCACCATCGTCTGGTTGCTGTGATAGCCCTTGTCCGCGATGATCTCGTCCAGTGGCTGCGGTTCGCTGACGTCCGCTTGCGCGTCTTCGACTTGGTCGGCCGCGGCCGTCACCGTGTCGCCGATCGTCGTCGTGTCGCCTTGGTCAGCGCCCTGCAGGGTGACCGCGACAATCGCGCCCGTCTCGAGGTCCACGGCATGCTCGGCCTTGTGGGCCAGATGCGTCCGCCCATCTTTCATCTTCGTGACCTTCGCATCCGGATCGTGCGGGTTCGTCCAGTCCTTGTTCGACGTCTTCTTCTTGCGCTTCCGATCCAGCCGTGCCAAGTCCTCCCGCGTCGGCGTCTCGATGCCCGAGGCCTTCGCGAGCCGCGTCAGAAACTCCTGATAGGTTTCCGCCGTGTCCCGCCGCACGATGCTGCGCATCGCGGCGTTGGCTTCCAGTGTGGTCGCATCGATCGCGACGGTCTTGCCCTTGAGGAGCCCGACCTCGACCAGCCGCTGCTGCACCCAGGTGAACACGGCGCGATGCGTCTCCAGATCGATCAGCCGACGCGTCCGCGAAATCGTCGTGTGATCGGGGGCCGCCTCATGGAGCGCCAGGCGCACGAAACTGCGGACCGCCAAGGAGTCGCCGGCCCGCCACGCGATGCCACGCTCCGCGTCGATGCCTTCGAAGTAGCCAACCAACAACAGCCGGAAATATTGGCCCGGCGGCAAACCCGGCCGTCCCATGACCGTGGCGTAGAACTCGCGACACTGGTCTTCGGCGAACCGGTCGAAGCCGTGGGCGTCCAGGACCGCGTTCAATCGAGCGTAGAACGGGTGGGCCGGCGACGTCGGCAGGTCCGACGCGGCGATCCACAACGGCGATTGGTCAGTTTCTCGCGTCCCCATCGACATGCGCGGCATTGTAGTACACCGACCACGGTGACACAGATTGCGTCACCGTCACTTTCACCCCGGGCTGCTAAGCGATCGTCAGTCTCTGAGGTCAGTCCGAGTTCGCTACCGCTTCTTCGCGGCAGCCTTTTGCTTCGCCCAACGCGCCTTCTGCGCCGCCGAGATCCTCGCACGCGCTTCGGCTGACATCCTGCGTCGTCAGGTGCTGTTCAATCGCTACTTGACGTACCAGTGTGCGGAGACCGAGAAACCCAGCCCGCGAAGCTCGAATCCGGAAACCGCTGTTCGCGATCGCCGATAGGCGAGGTCCGTGCCGACAGCGAATCGCGGCACGGCGGCGAAGGTGAACTCCGCGCCGCCGAACGCTTGGAAGCTACCGCTGCTCTCTGAAATAGAGTCACCCGTACTTGGCGTTTCGCTGAACGTCTGTCGCGTGAACGCGACGCCGGCCCCGACGTACGGCCGCGCCCAGACGAAGTCGCCTACGTGGTTGCCGAGTGAATACAGAATGCTTGGGGCAAACTGAATGGATGTGACGCGGCCCGGCGCCGCTGCGCTGGTGAGCTCGTAACGCAACACGTCGACCTGCACGCCAAATCGATCGCGGGACCATCCCCGCGCCGTGGCCCCGATACCCAGTGTCGATCCCGAGAGCCGGCCACCGAACGCGAGAACGTGGCTCGGTGGAACAACGTAGTGCAGGCGCACAGGTGGAGAAACCACCGGGCCAGCAGCGCGTCCGACTCGCTCGTATTCGAGTGCCAGCGATGGCGGTTCAGGCGGCCGCGCTGGCCCAGCCTCAGCCGCGCGGGCTTGATCGTTGGATGCTCCGCGGGTCACAGTTCCCCAGCTCCTGTGCACGTACCCGACGCCGTCCGGCGCTGCCGGCCAAACAATCCTGATCCAGCTTCCGAGCTCCCGCGTCGCCTCGAAAACCGTGCCGCGCGGAACCTCGCTCACAACTGGAGCACCGGTGCTCGGCGATTTGTGGATCTTGGCCGAATCAACCGTCACCGTGAATTGAACGCTCTGTCCGAATAGCAAGGACGGCGCGAAACAGAGGACAATCCCGACTGCCGCTGCATGACGAAACATCGCGTACCTCCCATCGACGCTGCACGCTTTGGCATCCACAAATCGCCGTCTCGACATGGACGACGACGTACGAATCCTGCGCTCCGGATCACCGCCTTGTGATCGCCAGGGCGCTCGGCCCGCCACAACTGCGGTGGACCGCTCCTTCAGTCCGGACAGGAAGCAAGGAGCGTGCAGGAACAATCGATCGGACGATGCGGCGCGTCAGGAGGGCTCTCCATTTTAGAAAATCGTTCTATTCCGACCCAATTCTGGACGGCGCCCACATTCTCTGAACGCCGACTATTCGCAAGCTCCGCCGCGGCCGCCGCCGTGCGCTGATCAAACGCTTTGGCAGCAGGCGAAAGCTCGCAAGCACAATCACATTGACGCTGACGACAGTCCCTGCTGGCGTGCATCGCGTCCGCCTTGTGCGCCTTGGATACCTCGAGAACAACCAGCTGGGATGTCGCGGTGTCGCCTATCGACAAATTATGGCGACGGCCCGATGGTGCTCGATCGCGGCACCGGAAAGTACCGACGCAATGGTGCGCGTCGAGCGGCTGACCGACACCGAGATCGTTGAGATGAAGCGGCTGCTCCACAAGCTCGGCCTCGAGGCGGTGCCGGAGGTACCGACCACGCCCTAAGTCCGCCTTCAACAATCCGAGCCCGACCCCCTAGCCGTGCTCAGGCGGCACAAACTGTGAGCAACCCACGAGCTGTTCGCGTCATTGCTGATCATTCAAGCGCGTGCAGTCGTCGTAGAAATCATCAATTCTGAAGCCGCCAGACGACGGCTCCGTTGTCGAGCGTCTGCTGAAGACCGCGCTGCGCCGCGGACAGTCCGCGGACGATCAGGGCCGCGATGTCGTTCGCGACCGTGTCGGTTTCGACGAAGTAGGAGTGGCCGATAATCGTGTCCTTCGCTCCGGTCGCGTCAATCGCATCGAACCCTGCGGCGATCGCCATTGGCGTCCGCTGTCCAATCCGCTGCTGCTGATCGAACGAACGACCAACGCGAAGAGCCCAATCAGTATCGGAGACGTAGACGGTTCGTCGTTGAAACAGCGACGTCATCGCCGCTGAAACCTGACGGAACCGGGCCGTTATGACATCCGGCGCGGCCATGACCAGATCCGCGATTGTCTGGGTGCGAACTGTAGGATCCTGAGCGAGCTTTTCAATGGCGTCGACGAGCACGCTGTTGCCAAGGCTGTGCGCGACGACGTGAAGTTTCGTCACACCGGGTGTGGCCGCGATCGCCTTCACGACTGTCGCGAGCTCGGTCGCTGCGACGGCGACCTGCTTGGTCGCCGAGGGATACTGCCACCAGTGATCGCCGCCGGGCCATCCAAAGTAGATGGGGACGCCGCGAAACCCTGTTTCGACGGCGAACTGCGCCGTCCGGTAGATGCCATCGGCGAACGGCGTGTTATAGCCGTGAATGAACAGCAGCGCCTCTTTCGTCGGCTTTTGCGCGATGTCGCCGGCCAACGCCGTCGTGAAGCCGTCCGCGTCGCGGTACACATAAATCGAGTAGGTGTGAAACTGATACTGGTCTGAGGAGAGCGGGTTGAACCCAGTGGCGCGCTTGAACGTCACACCGACATCGAAGTACCCGAATCTCAGCTGGTCGGGCTCATTCGCGAACGAGACGGCGGCGCTCAGCGGTCCGGTGTCATTTGGGGCCGGCGAAAGCCGTCGATTGGTCGCATAAAACACGCGAACCTGATTCTTGTCTCGTGCCCACCCTGGTCCAGGAGGCGGAGGAGGTGGAGGGGGCGGCGGCGGTGGTGGCTGATCGGGATTTGACAACAGGCGGATGTGCGGCAAATCGCGGGGCACATCGTAGTGAAGACCTGAATCCAATAGATCCCAGCGGGGCTTGTCGCCGCGGAGCACGACGTTGAACGACTGATTCCTGGGCCGGCGATCCACGTCTATTGGCCACGAGTCGATCCTGAAGGGACCGAGACCGGCGACGATCGCATACGTCCCTGCTGTCAGCCGCGTTCTGAACCGAAATGCACCATCTCGACCCACACCGCCTACCGGCATCCACTCGTCGGGACCGTCCACGCTCGCGATGCCGACGCGCACGCCCGAAAGAGCCTCCGCATCGAAACCGACAATGCGGCCGGACACTGTAATCGTCGCGGGGGAACGCCTTCCAGGAGCCTGAACCTTGACGATCGTCTGCGCCGCGACGTCGATCGCGCGGGAGAGCAGAAGCAGCACCAGGATGGCGTTCAGCAAACGGCGTCGCATGGAGCTCACCTTCCTTCGGCCAGTCTAGGCAAACGACATGACGGCGGCGCTCTACCAGAACCGGCCGAAGTCGCCGCCCGTAGAGAGGCGTGTTCTCGTGTCCGTACGCCCGGTCAGTTGCGCGTCAGCGTCAGCCGCAAGTCCGTCGTGCTGCACGCGACGAAGTCCCCGCACGGAAACGGATAGGCCGATGGAGTCGGGCAGTACCAGACGCTGCCCGTGCCCGATGCGTCGATTGACGTAATGAGATCGCCGGACACGCTGAACGGCCCGGTCGCACTCCCGGTAATCTCCAGCCATGTTCCCGACGACGACTGCTCCACGATGTGGCCGCCATGCGCTTCGTCGTTGTTGTTCTCGAGGGCGAAACTTGCCGTGTCGGTATCCTTGGAGGCAAAGAACTGGTGGCAGCCGATGCCCTCAAAACGCCCTGATGCCGCCGTACAGATCGGGCCTTGCAGGAACGTCCCGCTGGTGAGTGTCACAACGTAGGGCGCACTCCACACGTGGGGTGCCCCCACACCCCGTTCGATGCTCGCACTGTACGTGCGAGTCCGTTCCGCTACGGGAACGACGCTGCATGTCGAACCAATCGTGAGCGTCACCGTGTACGACCTCTCGAGGGGCGATGGACGAACCGGCGGCTGCGGCGGCCCTAACGGCTGTATCTGTGCCGATGGCCCGGTCGTTGTTGGAGTGGGTGCGTGCGGCTGGGCGCGGCACGCGACCAACACGATCCCGAGCAGGAGCCGAGGCACTCTATGGGCCATCACGTCGGGCATCCTCGCCGCCTCCTTGGAACGCCCCTGACTCCCCTTAACGACGCGCCGGGCTGATCTGAACATGTGTCAAGGGGCGCAAACTGTCGAATAGAATCGGACGCCGCCGCAACGGGGAGACGCACGTGGCGCTCGACACTGAACGAAAACTGAAGGGACGACAGGAAACATCAGACGCCGTTCGCTCGCGTGGGTTGACGGATCCGTTCTCGGCCCCGGCTCCCCTCAGCGACAGCGCGTATTAGCCAGCATGGGATCCTGACGCGCCCCGGGCGCCGAAGTCAATGGCGCAAGGGGGTCATGCGCTGATATTGGATCTCGGCGCCGACACACACCGGGGTGTCCGCGCTGTCAAGACGTTGCGTCGAATGTTGGCATGTCCTCATCGACCTATTGGTCGATGGCGGAGGTCACCCTGGCCGTCGGCCCAAAGCCAGCACCGAATCGTGGACTTCTGGGTGTGCTTCGCCCCTCTCCGTTCACCGCCGAGCGCCTGTTCGCCGAGTGATCGTCGCGTCGGTTCGAGAGCTCAGGGCTGCGCTTGCTCCGTGTTCATTTCTCCCCGAACCGCACGACTGACGTGTTCACTCCAGCCGAACAGCCGAGACGGGATTCTGAAAGAAGTGCAGCCGGCAGGCCACCGGAGCCAATAGCGGCACGACACACGAGTGATGTGGGCTATGGGCGCCCCGCGATGGGGCCCCCACGACCATTCGTGTGATCAACTTCCGAGAATGTTGATCGCGCGTGACATGACGGCGACAATCGTCACGAGCGAGATCGAGGTTTGGAGCATCATCAGGAGCTTGGCGCGAGACGTCAGCGGCAGTGTATCGGTGGGGCTGAACGCTGTGGCCGTCGAGAATCCAAGGAATAGGTAGTCGACGAAGGTCGGCCGCCAATCGGGTGGCACGTCCTCGCGGGCTCCTTCCTGTGGAAAGAGCCAATCAGGCCTCGGGCCCGCGTTGGCCGCCCGAGCTTCAGGACCGCCGCGATCAATCTGCCAGTACAGCAGCGAGAACGTGAGCACGTTGTTGACCCAGATCGCCACGCTTGACGTGAGAAGCTGGATGCCGCCGATCTCTCCCGACCGGTGCACCATCTCGGCGATCAACTGCGTCAGGTTAGCGACCATTCCGCTCCCCGCAACGACGAAGAAGAGCAGCGTGATCGTGCGCTCGATGCGAAGCCACCGCTCTTTTGCGGTACTCAGCATGATGGCAGCCATCGGCACGATCAGCGCGATAACAAGGACGTAGGGAACCCAAAACGGGAGCAATTTGACGCGGTCGGGCAATATTGCCAGCAGGAGAGCTGCCGCGAGGACCGCGAGTGCGACGGGCCAGCGCGGTTCGATATGGAGTGCTTGAGCCGGTCCTCTCCTAGTGTCGCCCACCGTGCATCTCGCAACGGGGGGCATGAGCGAAAAGCGTGCCGTAGGAGTGTCTCATTTCGTCCAAGAACGCCTTTCAGCGAATCGTTGGAACCCTTGGCGTGGCTCGCAGCGGCATTCGCGAGGGCCTTTGCCGCCGACCAGTCACTTGAACGCGATCTCGGTGCCGGCGGCATGATGAACATCGGTCCCGCTCGAAGGCATCCGCCTGTTTTGCGGAAAGGGCCTCAGGCCTCAGTCTCACACAGCTAGAAGACGCGTTTCGCGCCGCGCACGCGAGCGACGCCGAGCTCCGCGGGTTCGCTCGAGCGACGTACCAGAGAATCCAAGAAATCGTGAAAACAGCGGGCTGGTTCCGTCGGTCGCCGAACCTGGCGAGCTACCGCACCGCAAACGTGTCGTTGGCACGGGTTTCCCATGCTAGACGTTTAAAAGAGACGAAAGACGGGAGGTACCACGACATGTTGTGAAGGAGCCACGAAAAGGAGCGGTAGTCGTATGAGGTCTCGTGTTTGGTTCGTTCTGCTCGGTTTCCTCTCGCTCGCCATTATCTCGCAAACCGCTCATGCGTTCGGCGGCGGGTTCCTGCCAGCCGGTACGCGTGTAAGCGTTCAGACAACCCAACCGCTCGACGCCAACTTCGCCGAGCTCGGCATGAGCGTCAGCGCCATCGTCGACGATCCGGTTGTTGACGGCCGTGGAGTGATCGTCATCCCACGCGGAACCGCGGCGACGCTGGAAGTCGTCGGCGTGGATCGAATCCTCCAACATGAAGGGTCGAGATCGCATCAACCTCATGCTGCGCTGGCTGCACATCGGAGGGCGCGCGCACCCGGTGTCGACGAGTTATGCTCAGCTCCGAGGGCCGAGTGAAGGCAAGAAGGCCGCGAAGAAGATCGGCGGCGGCGCGGGAATCGGGGCCGTAGTCGGAGGTATCCTCGGCGGCGGCGCCGGCGCGGCGATTGGTGCGGCGGCCGGTGGCGCAACGGGCGCGGCCGTGACGGGCTCGGGCAAGAAAGACCTGCGCGTTCCGGCGGGAGCGCGGCTGCAGTTCCGCCTCAACGCGCCGACGAGGATTTGACGACTGACGTGGTCGTGTTGCCGTTCTGCTCCGTCGGACACGTCGCACTATCTCTCTTCTATTCGGATGACGACGGCGCTCCAAGGGCAATACGAGCCACCGTCGAATTGTGTGCCTTCTCGCTCGACGTGCGACGGCAACCCGTCGCACACTTCAATCGCCACCTCGGCGAACGTAACGTTCTCCAGGTGCCAGCTCCACCCCGTATTGACCTGCGTGCCCGAGACGATGCGCCCGAGTGGGATGCGGGCGCGGCTTCCAGCCCGCGCCGCCCGTGCAGCGGCGAGTTGATCCGAAGAGGTCAACAAGACGCGAAACGTCTCGTTCACCACGCGAAACGTGACCACCGCGTCCGATGATGGGGCCGTTGGTGTGCCATGGCACGCAAGAAGACCCGATGTCAGAGCCAGAGAGCCGAGCATTCTGGTAACGTTCATGACAACTCTTGTGCTTGGCGCACCCGGCGGGTCGGCCTCGCCTTCAGGCGAGGGAACGTTTAACTGAGAAACAAGCGGGGAATTGAGCGGCCGCGCTCGAGCGTTGCTGGGCGCGATAGTCGCGCGACGCCATCGCTCCTGATCGAAACCGCTCATTTCCCTTCTTCAACTCGTCGATCACCTGTGCCGGTGTCATACGGTCGCGCTGCTCTTTGGTGAGGGCACCGGCCTGCGTGAGAGCCTGCGCGGACGAGGCCACGGGGCGGGCCATCGCGCACGCGCCGAGCGCCGCGAGAAAGCGGCGCCGACGGAACCTCGGATGTGCTGGTGCATGCATGAGCGACGTTAGTGCATGACGCGCGCCGCGAATGGCGAGGACGTTGCACACGGACAAAAGGGAATTGACGACATCGCCTCGCAACATGCGGACGATCACTTCTCGCCACTTGCGAGCATCAGGACTCTGGCTGCGTGTTGCCTTCGGATGGTTGCCTTGGTGCGTGCCGGTTTGAGGGTTCAGGCAGGAACGCATCTCGAAGGAACTCTGAAGATCCCGACCCGCTGTCTCGCATCCGGCCGCATGTCGTGGCTCTCGCAGGATTTGGTGGAGTGTTCTCTCGAGTTCCTTGGATGCTCCGCGAGGTGAAGGCCCCGCCGTTGGCATCTCCGTTGCCCTCCAACGGTGGGAAGGCGGCGGCGTTGCCGTCATCCGATTCACTCAGGTAGGAGGAAGAATGCAGACCCCACTTCGTTATCTCACGGCGCTGGCGTGCATCGCTTTTGCCCACACGGCGAGCGTCGCCATCGCCCAGACATCTCAACATCAGAGCCACGCGGCACGAGCGGAACACGCCGTCGCCGGAGAACTCAAGAACATAGACCATGGAGCCAAGATTCTCGTGATCCGCACGGCCCATGGCACCGAAGAGACCTTCAAGTTCGTCGCAGGCGCCACCGTCCGCGGGGTCACGGATGTGGCACACGTCACCGATCTCGCGGCCAAGGCCGCTCTGGAAAGCGCAGCGGTGGTCGTCTATTACACGGGCGAGGGTGTCGCGAAGACGGCTGTTGGGATCGACCACCTGGGCAAACGGACCCTCAAACTCGCGAAGGGCACGATTGTACGGGTTGACGAGGCGGGCAAGTACGTCGTCATCAAGACCGCTTCAGGCGTCGAGGAAACATATGACCTGACGAAGGACTGCGTGGTCGATACTGGCAGAGGTATTGAGAGGGGCGTCCGTGCGACTGGCGCTGCGTTGAAGCATGGCGCCGAGGCAGCCATTCACTATTCCGAAGAGGGCGGCAAGAAGGTCGCGCATCTGTTCAAGCACCTCTAAGCAAGGAGACCACGGCACCGCGGTTCATCTTTTCGGCCCTCGCGAGAGGCGTCGGCTAGCAGCCCTCTACGGCAATCGGGTCGCGCAGATCATCCACCACTCGCGGTGGCCACTGCGCGCACCCCACAACCACGTTCCTTAAAGGCGCTGCGCTTTTCCCGGTCTTGTCATGCACCTGGAGGCGGCTCGGCCGAAAGTTCCATTCCGCGAGGTGTTCTTGATTGAGAACGTCGCGTCCTTAACACAGCCACGCTCGGCTGAGGCCCCGGCTCCCGTCGTTATGTGCTCGCGGAAGTAGTCAGCTGCCCGCCTTGATGAAGCTGAACACCTGGCCGCTCGGTGTGAAGTCGCCCTCGGGCGCGATGCCGTCGGCGGCGTGGTTCTCCGAGGCCAGCCGGTTCACGCGGCGCGGTCCGGTGGCGCCTCGGAGGACGAGCTCGGTCGACTCGCCGCTGTCGACGATCATCGCGTCGGTCGCCTGCAGGATATCGCGATAGAACTCCCCGAGCTGGTTCGGCGTGGCGCCGTTGCCACCGTCGATGCCCTCGCCGTCCGCGATCACGAACCACGCGACCGTCCCGTTGGCGTTCGTGCCGATGCTGGTACGCGCGTACGCGAACTCGCCGGCGAACCCGCCGTGGTTGATGACGCCGCGCGCGATGGCGGTGCCGGCGCGCAGGAGCACGTGCCCCATCTGGAGGGCGTAGAGGTAGTCGCTTCGGTTGTACGGTTGCGCGGCGTCGTAGATCGGGCACGCGTTCCCGGCGGGGCAGTTCGGGACCCCGGCGACCCGCTTCCAGCCGTTGGTCGAGGTCATGAAGTCGGTGTCCGTCATGACGATGTTCGCGCGGCGCTGCGAGCCGGTGCCCTTCACGCCGAACAGCGGCGTCGTCCACGCGGCCTGGACGGCGACTGCCGGGGCCGGCGCGCGACCGGCCACCGGATTCGCGAAGTACTCAGCAAGGGCGCACTCGACCTCGGACGGTCGGCAGATGCCACCCGCGCACTCGCCGGGCGGCACGAAGCCGTTGATGTAGAGGTAGCCGATCGAGCGCGTCGCCGCGACCGGCGGCCCGGCCTGGTCGGAGCACGATGCCTGCCCGATGTCCTTCAGGCGGTTCACCGTATCCAGCGTCCACCAGATGCCGTTGATCATGACGGGCGCGTTCTGCGCGACGGCGACGTCCACGAGCCGCTGAAACTCGCCGTTCGCGGCGAACGGCACCTTCCCGATCGTGATCGGCGCTTTGGTGACGTCGATGCGCACCGTGTGGAGGATCGTGCGCCCGCGCGAGTAATCGAGGTACGTCTTGTACGTGATCCCCTGCTGGAGGATGAACGACTCCTCGAGCGCGGCGTCGACTTCAATGCCCGCCGGCGCTCCGAACCCCGGCACGCGGACGTTGACCGCCTCGAGCGGGGCGAAGCCCGACTTCATGATCACGACGCGGTGCGGCCCGCCGGTCAGGCCGGCGACGTTCCAGAACCCGTTCACGTCGGTCCTGCGCGAGACGCCACCGGCGACCACCGACGCGCCAGCGATCGGCGCGCCGGTGCGCTTGTTCTTGACCACGCCGTAGATGCCCGCGAAGTCCGCGGTGCACGCCACGTCCGTGCCGTAGTCGACGTGGAGCCCGGTGCTCGTGCCGGCCCGAGACAGCATGAAGCCGAGCCGGTACACACCCGGCTGGTGGCACGTGAAGCCGAGCCGGCGCGTGTGCGTGTAGACGACCCCCGGCGCCGAGTTCTGGACGATGTGACCGCCGGCGTTCTCGACGTTCAAGCTCGGCGACACGTGCAGGTCCGGGTTGACGTTCACGGACGCAGGCGTGACCTCGCCGATCGGATTCTCGTCGGGGAAGAACGCCGGACACCCGTCGTTGAGGCGACCGTCGCCGTCGTTGTCGACCCAATCGGTGCACGCGGTCTCAGCCGCGCCAACGGGCGGGCAGCCGTCGTTCGGCACGCCATCGAAGTCGGTGTCGTCGTTGAACACGCACTCCATCCCCGGGACCAGGTGGACGTTCGCGGTGTAGCGGACGCCGACCTTGAGCTGCGCCGGCGACACGAACGCTTCGGAGAAGTTCCCGCGCGTGGGCGCGCCCGGCACGGTCGGCTGCGAGATCCACATCGTGTCGATGTACGGAAGGGTCTCGTCGATCAGGGTGGGCGAGGTGTGGCCCTGCAAGTCGAGGTTCCCGTAGCCGTTGTACGCGCGATCGACGTACCAGAACCCGTTCGTGCCCATCACGGCGAGATCGATGTTGCCGCCCGTGTTCGTGAACCGGCCCGGCACGAACGTCGCGCCGCCGCCGGCCCAGCCTGCGAAGAAGAACGGGAACGTGTTCCACGTGCCGAAGCCGTCGGCCGCGAAGTCGATTGCCCAATGCCCATCGGACATCTGCACCGCGAGGTCCGCGACCTTGTCGTAGCCGGGATCGAAGTTCGCGATGATCGGCTTGTTGCTCGCGTCGCCGTAATCGGCGAGCGGCACCGCGCAGCTCGGGCATGGCGCCTGCCAGCCGCGGAAGCCGTCGGCGGCGAGGTCGAAGAACCAGGTGCCGACGGTGGTCTTCACCGAGAGATCTGCGCACGAATCACCGTCGACGTCGCCCACCGCGGGCGTGTCGTCGCTGCCGCCGTAGCCGAGGACCGGGAAGCCGGCGCCGGGCTGCACGACGCACGGGCAGCCGCCGGCGCACGGGATGTTCCAGCCGTTGAAGCCGTCGCTCGAGTAATCGAAGAACCAGGCGCCGCTGCCGTCGGTGGACCGCACCGAGAGATCGGCGCGGCCGTCGCCGTCGTAGTCGGCGGGCCATGGCACGGCGTCAGCGAACCCGTAGCCGCCGCGGATCTCGTCGAACACGCCAAAGCCGTTGTCCGCGAAGTCGATCGCCCACGTCCCGTCGGCGGCCTTGATCGCGAGATCGGCTTTGAGGTCGGCGGGGCCGCCGTAGGTCATGCCGTAATCGGCTGGCACCGGGATCGCGGAGCCGTCGCCGTAGCCGTAGTACGCGAAGTCCCAGCGGTTGCCGTAGCCGTCGGAGCCGAGGCACTGGCGGTTCGTCGGGCAGCCGTCGTCGATGTAGCCGTCCTTGTCGTCGTCGAACGCCGTGTGGTACGGCGCGGTGCACGCGCTGGCGATCGTGACCTCGGCGTCGCCGACGGCGGGGCAGCCGTCGTTGATGAAGCCGTCGAGGTCGTCGTCGACGTAGTTGTCGCACGCGGTCTCGGGCGCGTCGGGCGGCAAGCACCGCGCGACGTCGATGTACCAGATGCCGCTCGATGCCTTGTATCCGAAGTCGGTCAGCTTATCGCCGTCGTAGTCCGCCGGGACGAACACCGCGTTCGCGGGCGGGTTCACGAGGGTCTGCTCGGTCTCGGCCACCACCTCCTCGTCGACGGCGCAGACTGCGAGTGCCAGGAGCGGCGCGATGAGGGCGACGACGCGGAGTGGGAGTCCCATGGGACGACCTCATCGGACGATAGGAAACATCAAGGAAACATTAGGGCCATCTCGCAGTTAGCAAACGCTCCTTGGACCAAACCGCTTCGCGGTAGCTACGAGACCAACGTCCCAACCCATCGGCCGCACCGCTCTAGAGGTCCCCACGATCTGATCTGCGCATCTCGATAGGCTCTGCTGCGCGCGACTGGAATGGACCAGGCGGGCTTGCAGAGGAGCTTGTACTCCCCCGCTGATGCGGCCGCTCAATCACGGTCATTGAGTGCCACCCTGCACGACGTTGGTGATGCCTGATTTCGGGAAGGTTTCGCGCCAAAGGTGTCCTGAATGCCGATGATGCCGCCGCGTCGGTGCGCGCCACGTGTTCGACGCTCATCACCGCGAACCGCTGCCCGGTGTGCGTGCATCAGGTTGATCGGCACCGTGGCGGGCGCGGGTCCAATCATCGCGTCGATCACCGCGATCCCTGTGGTGCCTAATGCCTCGGTACTCGAGCCGTCACTTTCCAGACGCGGCCGCAAGTTTCACACCAGAGAAAGTTCAGAGGCAGCGAGGGCCGCAACGGTACGCCGCACTCGCGACAGGCAGGACAACAGAGAGAAATCGGCAGCGCGGGTGCCGACGGCTTCGGGTGAGTGGGTGCTTCCACGTCGGCCGATAGTTGCATCATTCGGCTTCGTAATTCTGTCCGTTTTTGAACACCCCTCGGCCAACACCGGGGCAGTACCGCGATCCACCCGGCCTCGCATCGCTGGCGATCGAGCGGCGCGAAACCGATCCGGCCCACGCCTCGTGTTGCGGCTGTTTCGGGCAGGTTTGATTCCGGCTGATTGTTTTTGAAGTTGAAGTCTCGCCGTCACCGTGGTCGGCGTGAGCCCGGTGCGAGGCGGCTTCGCGGTGTTTAGTAGACCATTCAGTGCCGCGCCAGATCGGCCACGTTTGCTAGAGGGGCAATCTTTGCTCGCAGCTGCACCGATCGCTCGCGTAGCGCTACGTCGCTCGCGTGGATGTCGACCCAGGCGGTGATGTCCTCGAGCGTGGCGACGAGCAGGTCACGCAGCGCCTCCGTGGCCACAGGCGCGACCGGAAAGAAGTGGCTGACCAGGCGCGAGACGGCATCGACGTTCATCGCCAACACGAGGTCGAGCAGGTATCGATAGGCCTCGAGGCGCGCGATCGAGCCGTGCTCGACCGCTTGCTCGGCCGCGCTGAGCACGCGCGCCGTGTCCGCTTGCATCCGCCCGATCTCGACGAAAAGACCGTCGGGGATGAGGTGCTCGTCGACGTGCCGGCGAAGGAACTCGAACAGGTTGATCAGGTTCGACTCGACGAGCGCCCGGCTGAGCCAGAACGCCGATTCAGACCGATTGTCCCCGAACGTTTCGGCGAGGCGCTGGTAGAGCTGTGCGTGGCGCCGGCGGAGAGCGAGCGCGACCACGAACGCTTGCTGCCCCGGGTCCAGCGATTGCTCTCGAGGCGGCAACATCGCGTCCTTCCCCCAATGATCGTAGAGCGACTTGATGACGTCCGAGAGCGATCGTCCGCGTGGTGATTTGTCGACGTACGCGTTTGCACCGAGTGCGTACGCGCGCCCGACCAATCTCGGATTGACGTCACCTGACAAGATCAACACCGGCGTGAACATCCACACGGGGCTCGATCGCACGTAGCGCACGACGTCGAGTCCGCTGCCGTCGGGAAGATTCATATCGGAAAGGATCAGATCGAAGCTGGCTCCGGTCTTTTCTGCGGCGTCGAGCCGCTCGAGCGCCACGGTCACTGACCCAGCAGAGACCATCGTGCCGTGAAAGCCGAACCCCTCGAATGCGAGCTCCACGAGACCACACAGAGCGATGTCGTCTTCGACGTGAAGTATCGTGGAAACCACGTAGGTAGCTCGTGCAATCCGCACGCCACGGGGATGGACTAATTCTAAGCGATACTACATGGAAGTAGTCCGACTGTCGGTAATCCAGACACACGGAATTGTTGGATCTCTAAACGAGTCAGCGATTTAGATTGCCGCTAACCTGGCAAGCTCTCTGCGAACTGTGAAAGTCGATGACGTTTCGAGGTGTGCTCGTAACGGTGAATGTGTTCCTCCTCCTCGAAGCTGGGCTGTTCCTGGGGAGTCAACGCCCTGCAGGTGGTGCAGGTCAGTTCTTGGCGTTCGCGTGTGTCCTCGCGCAAGTCTTAAGCATCGCCGCCCTTGTCCGTAGTCGACGCGCTCGAAGAGCCGCGTCACTTGACATCAATCAGTCTACGCAGCGTATCGGTCGTCCAGCCATTCCCCCCGAAAAACAGGCTCGTAATTGAACGCGGTTCCCGCTGGGGACGCCACCCCTGTTGGTGTGAAAATCCCGCTGAACAACTTCCCGTTGACGAACAACTGGCGATGGCACGTCCAGGCATGTTCGCGTGCGTGTCGATCTGCGGCGTGTTCGCCGGCTGCCGCAGCGGCCTTCCGTCGCCATCGGGCATCCCTGTGTTCGCAGAGGGAAGGGTCAGCATGACCTTCACCCCACAGGAGACCCTTACGGAAGGATCTCAGCGTCTCGAAGAAAGATCTGGAGAGGGTCGTCGGCGGCATCACGGTCAGAAAGGCGTGCAGCAAGAGTCGGCACGATCACTGAACTCTCGTAGCCAGCTGCATTGGAAGGCACGCATCTCTTGAGGGAATTACCTCGGTTGCTTGCCGAAACCACGGTATTTCGTGACCATCATGGGCCGTCTTCTGCTCATACCTGCGCTGTTCGTTGGTCTCCTCTCGTGCGGCGGCGGCAGTGGCAGCGTGACAACCAGCAGTACGACGACATCAGTGCTCGATCAAACCACGGGTTCACTTCCTCAGCCGCCCCAAACCAAGGGTTCGGATCTTTCCACGAACTCCGCCCCTGACTGGGCCAATCGCGTAACGTCCAACGACCCGAAGGTCCGGGCAATCGCCGAAGCCGCCCTGGTGCAAGGGGCGGGGCGTTCGCTGCCCTTGCTGAGACGATTCCTCAACGGTCGCAATGAAGACCTGCATCGGGTGACTTTGGAAATCATCCGGCGGATCGGTCCGCCGGCCATTCCGCTGCTGGTGGACCTGCTTCGTGATGGGCGGGTCTCGATCCGTCGCAGCGCCGTTGATGCCTTGATTGACCTTGCGCCCGATACAGAAGGGATTCAACCGGCGTTGAGACGGGCACTGAGAGACGAGGACTCGCAGGTCGCCGGCGATGCCGCACGTGCCCTGGGCGCTTTGGGCCAGACGGCCAGTCCTTCGGTACCCGCTCTCGTCAAGGACTCTCTCGCACAGGGACCCATACGTCCGCGTCTACACGGCGGAGGCCCTGGCGTCCATCGGTCCGAAGGCGGGCGCGGCGACCAGGAACCTCGCCAGAGCCTTGGGCGATCCGATTCCCGGCGTCCGATGGGCGGCGGGCGAGGCCCTCGCAACCATCGGCCCGGCCGCGCAGTCCGCTGTGCCGCAGTTGATCGAAGCTCTGAAGGATGAATTCCTCTATGTGCGCATCTGCGCGGCCGGGGCGCTGGGAAGCATCGGGCCGAAGGCACAGACGGCCCGGGAGGCGCTGAGAGCGGCCGCAACCGATCCCACACTGCGTAACGAAGCTGAGTGGGCGTTGAATCGAATCGCTGGCGTCGAGTCTGGAGAGCCTGTCGTCTCAGCCCTGGTGCCCGCGCCTACTGTCGTGCCCCAATCTCATACGACGGTGGCTCAAACGGGCAATCCTCCGGTTGACTGGAATACGACCACTGTGCGGAACATCGTCTGGAGCGTCGAGCTGGGAAACGAAACGTTTGGTCGTCCCGTGGTTGCCGGCGATGCGGTCTATGTGGGTACCAACAACGTCAGGCACATGAACCCCGCCTTTCAGGAAGAGAGCGGCGTGCTCATGGCCTTTCGGGTGAAGGATGGCGCGTTCCTTTGGCAGGACGTGGCGCCGCGAGTGGACCGTGGCTTGCGGGAGTTCCTGCTGCCCTCGACGACAAGTGCACCGTATGTGGAAGGGAACCGACTGTACTATGTCACGGCCGAGTGCCAACTCCGTTGCCTTGACACGCAGGGTTTCCGCGATGGCAAGAACAGTGGTCCATATCGGGAAGAGGTCTTCCGGGACAAGGCTGCGGCCGACATCGTCTGGGAACTGGATATGTGCGGCCGCCTGGGTGTCTTTCCGCATGAAGCCTCCAACAGCGAAGTGTTGCCCGTGGGTGATCTGCTGATGGTCTCTACCTCCAACGGCCAGAATGAAGGCCATACGCGCGTCCCATCGCCGCGCGCCCCAAGCCTGATCGCGGTGGACAAGCACTCGGGCGAAGTAGTCTGGCGCGCCATCGGCGCGGGCGGCGAGGTGCTTCACGGCCAGTGGTCCAGCCCTGTAGCGGCCAACGTCAACGGGCGCATGCAGGTGCTCTTCGGCGGAGGAGATGGCTGGCTGCGCGCCTACGACGCGGCGTCGGGTCACGAAGTCTGGCGATTTGACGGCAACCCGAAAGACGCCCGCTGGCTTCCGCGCCCTGGCGTCCTTTCGCGCAGCTCTATCATTGCTTCACCTGTGTTCGCCGACGGCCGCGTCTTCGTTGCCATGGGGCAGGATCCTACGCACGGGAACGGACCTTCGTTGATTCATGCGATCAGTCCCAACGGCCAGGGAGACGTCACCGAGACCAGGCTCCTCTGGACTTCTCGGGAGGTCGGCCGCGTGGTGGGAACGCCCGTCGTGAAGGACGGTCTGCTGTACGTTGGGGATCTGGACGGAACGATTCATTGTCTGGACGCGGCAACCGGCGCCCACGTCTGGAAGCACGAGACGAACGAGGCCATCTGGGGATGCCTCCTGCTGGCCGGCGACCGACTGTATGTTGGGAACATTGAAGGCAGCATGACCGTTCTTCGCGCCGGACGGCGAAAGGAATTGCTGGCGCAGATCGAGATGGATGCGCCGCTCTATTCGCGTCCGGCGCTGGTCGGCGATGCGCTGTATCTGGCCACCGCGCGCCGGTTGTACCTCATCGCGGCAAAGCCTTGATCCTTGGCGATACGTTCTCCACGCTCCGCCACCTCCTATGCATGGTTGCGTGGCAGACTGCCGAGTGTGGAGCGCAGATGCCTGGGAAGAGCTCAGGGAAGCTCCCCTCGCTGAAGTACTCCAGCGCATAGAAGCACACCGTGAGAAATGGCAGGCTTCGGGTCAAGCCATCCCAGGTGCGTTCAAGTTGAAGCGCGGCCTCTGCGTGGCCGTCCCGGCAGAGCAGAGCCGCCATTTCGCCGACCACGGTCACGTTCGACGCGGATACGGCGAGACGTGAGCGTTCGTAGTCATCGACGAACGCTGCGACGCGGCCGGTGTCGAGCCGCCCACCCACCATGATCTGCGACACCGCCTCCGTCGCGTCGAGCGACCGGTAGATTCCCCGGTCTGCGGCGGCGGCGAGATCGCAGCCGCTCGCGAGCAGACGTTGCGTGACCGCGTGGCGAGTCGCCTCGGTTGCGATGATGGCGACCAGGTCGCCTCGTCGAATCGCGGCGGCGAGCATGCCGCTCAGATCATCCGGGAACGCGCGAGGTTCGCTGCCGAACTGCACCGCATGTCGGCCAGAACCTGGAGCCGGAGCGAGAGCCAGAAGCGAGGTGAGCGAGGGCATGAAGATCCGTCCGGCGACCGCATGATCGATGGCGCGTTCGAGATCCGACTGCATCCGCGATTTCATGACGTAGCTCTGCACCCCGGATTCAATGGCGGCCCTCGCCAGTCCGTCTGGCTCGTGGATGGTCAGCATGACGATCGTTGCACGCGACCCGGATCGCTTCAATGCACGGGCCGTTTGAAACCCGTCGAGGACTGGCATTGTGACGTCGAGGACGATCACGTCTGGATCCAGCTGACACGCCGCGTCCAGCGCCTGCCGGCCATCACTGACCGCGGCGACGACATCGAAGCACGGCGCCAGCAGCCTGCGTGTCGCTTCCAAGACCAATGGATGGTCGTCGGCCAGAAGCACCCTCAGCCTTGGTTCGCCATCCGTTCGCCGAAGTGTGCGGGCGGCGATCATGCTGCTACCGACTGATGGTGGAGGCAATGTGGTTTCCTGTATGTGGAGAGTCAGCTTGCAACAGGGTGTCGATCGTGCATCTCGGACAGCGGCGCCGAAATCTCCAACCGTGTTCCATCGCCTGGTGAGGACTGCAGGCGGAACGTGCCGCCGACCGCTTCCACCCGTTCGGCCATGCTGATCAGGCCGAGCCCCTTGCCCCATTCGGCATCGACGTCGAACCCTGCGCCGTCGTCGAGAATGGTCAGCGCGAGCGCCTCGCCAACGCCGGTCAGAGAAACCGACACGCGGCGCGCGTGGCTGTACTTGAGGGCATTCTGCAGCGCCTCCTGGACCACCCGAAACAGGCACAACGTCAAATCGGGCGGAAGCGCCGGCACGTTGTCATGCGCGACGCTGATGACGACGCCGGGCTGCGACAGCTCGCGTTGAAGCCCGTCCAGCGCGGCCGGCAGCCCGATGAGCCGCAGCTTTTCGGGATGCAGCCGGTGAGACAGATCGTGCACGCTCTTCGCAATGCCGTTGGCGCGATGCAGGACCTCGCCGGCCAGATCAACGGCCGGACCATCCACCGCCTCGGCGAGCAGCTCGACGTCCATCTCGAGGAGCGCCATCTGCTGGCTGATGTCGTCGTGCAGCTCGCGCGCGATCCGCGACCGCTCCGTTTCCTGAGCCTTCAGCAACCGCACGCCCAGGTCGCGCAGCCGATCGTGACTCCTGCGCAGCGCCGCCTGGCTGCGGCGCGCTTCTTTCTCTGCCCGACGCCGCGCTGCCCGTTGCGCGAGGAGCCCCGCGATGAGGATCGTCTGAGCCACGAGCGCGGCTGCCGTGACCAGGATATAGATCTTGTAGCGATCCCACACCGAGAGCTCCCGAAATCTGACGATCGTTCCAGAAGGCACGAGCGCTTCGCTGATCCCCCACCGCCGCAGCTCGCGCCAATCGACCTGGTTGACGTTCAGATCGGGCGACGACACCGGGATGGAGTCGGCCGGCTCGCCGCGAAGCACCCGCAAGGCAATGGCGCCGGTCGTCTTCATCTGGACTTCCTGAACCTTCAGACTGCCGCCGACGATGCCGTGACCCAGTGTCGAGTCCACCCAGCTGTAGACCGGCGCGTTGGACACGGCCGCGATGCGATCCAGATAATCCAGCGGCCGGAAGAATTCATCTGCGCCGTCCCGATCGACGTTCAGGTAGTAGACGATGGAGTCCTTGGGCAACGACGCCAGCCTCGCCTCCAGAGCTTTGGTCGGCAGCCCCGACAGAAACGTGATGGCGAACCGCGATCCGAGCGAACGAAACTGCGCCCGCGCAACTGCTTCGTAGGCAGCGCCAGCCGACGAAATGACGAAGATGTTCTGGAGGTTCGGATGCAGCGTCGCGGCCAGGTCGATCGTGCCGGTGAAATTCAGCGGCACGATCAATCCGGTCGAGTTCCGGAGGCGTCTATCGAACCGCCGATTCGCGAAGAACACGACGGCGGCGTCCAGGAACAGATCGTCTCGATTCTTCGCCACGAAATCGACGGGAATGTCGCCGACGGGAATGACGAGGTCGAACCGGTGCTGCTCGTATTTCAAGCGGAGCGAATTACGGAAAGCGGTCTGGTAATCCGCGTTGGCGAACCTGGCCTGGTCCAGGCCTTCAGAGTAATAGTCCACGCCGCCCGGAATTCCACTCCCGAGAAGCGGCTCCAGCAGACGATCGCCGACGACGGCGATCTGAGCGTCCCGCCGCGTCGCATACAGAACGAGCACCTGCTTCTGACGATCCGCGTCCTGCGCCATCGCGACCGGAGCGAGCGCGCCGAGAGTTGCCACGATCAGCAAGCCACCTGCGACCGGAAGATGTCTGCGCGATGTGTGCATGCTCGTCAGAAGTCGATCTCGCCGGTGATTCGAAGAAACCGCGGCGTCAGGATCGTCAACGGCTGCGGCCACGCCATGCCGGGAACGAACGCGGCATTGTAGGTCAGCACCGCGCTCGAGTTGAGCGCGTTGTAGAGATCGATCGCCAGCATCGCATGCGAACGGCCGAATTTCAGGAGCTTGGCGATGCGGATGTCGATCTCGTTGATGCGATCGCCGCGCCTCGCGCCCGGCGCCACCAGATTCACGGTCACGTTGGGCGCATCACCCGACAGGTTCCTGCCGAGCGTCGCCGCCACCTGCTCATTGGGTACCGCGTAATTGGCCGCCAGCATCTCCCCCGGCTTGCTCTGGAAGGTCGCGGCGAGTTGCACGTCCACTTTCGGGACGTGGTACGAGGCGAGACCTCTCAACTGCGTGAGGATGCCGAACGCGACGTGACAATAGGGGCTCACGGGCGTGACCGCGGAGCCACTCAGGCCCGGGCCGAACGCGCTCGTCCCCGTCGTCGTGGTGGCAAGCTCCGGCAGATGGGCGCGGACATTGCAGTTGTCGGCGACGGCCTGGCCGGTGCTCGTGCCTCCGATGAAGGTGAAGCGATCGCGCCGGATGTTCACGGTCGCGTCGATGCCGTTGAAGTACTGGTACCACGCGCCGTACCGCGCCGAGTCGATGACGAAGTTGTCGATCCGTCCGGACTTTTCAGGGATCACATCGTAAAGGCCCGACAGCACGTAGCCGCCGCCGCCGGGCAGTCGGGCATCGACCGGCGCGACGATGCTGAACGGCGTCAGGTCTGATGGCTGCAGCGCCAGATTGTCGACGACGGAAAATCCGCGGAACCAGCGGCGGCGGTAGGCCACGGTCACCGCCGCTCGGGGCGCGAGCTCGTGTTCGATCGACACGCCGAGATTCCAGTCGGACGGACGGACGCCCCAGCCGTCGAGGATGCCCGGATCGAAGCGATTGGTCAGTCCGCTCGTGCCGAAGCTCGTATTCGAGAGGACGCCGCACAGATCGCCGCCGCTGTCACGCAGATCCTGCGCGCCGGCGTTCAGCAAATCGCAGTCGGGAACGAAGTTTCCGTTCCCGTCGACCCAGCTTCGGGTGACGCCAGCAGTCCCGAACACCATGGTCGTCTGCGGCAGCCGCAGCGTCGGATTCGTGTTCGCGTAATTGCCGTTGATGCCCGCGCCTTCGAGATAGCGGCCGAGCGTCACCTTGAGCGCGGTGGTGCCGCCGCCGAACAGGTCGTACGCGGCACCGGCTCTCAGCGTGATGTCCTTATAGCTGTCGATGCCCACCGTCTCGGGAAAGACGATCGGCACGGGAAGGAATCGCGACGGGCCTTCCTGTTGGGCGGGAAACCAGCTGCGCGCGCGATCGAATCGCAGAGCGCCCTGCAGCGTCAGACGTTCGCGGGTCCAGGAGTCCTGCACGAAGAGACCGCCCGACGCCGCGCGGGCGTCGTTCACCCACGGCGAAATCGACTGGGTCAACTGATTCGGAACGCCGTTGTTGAACCGGTAGGTCAGGTTCTCGGTGTTCGTCAGCCACGTGCGATCGTCGATCATCAACGTGTACTGGTACCCGGCCTTCACGCTGTGCGTGCCGGTGACGCGCGACACCGATCCCGTCCACAAATACGAGCCGGCGCGCGCCACGCTGAAATCCTGCGAGCGGTACACCAGTCCGGGGATGCCGCCGTTGGCGGGACAGCCGCGTGCGCACTGTTCGAGCACGCGAATGAGAGTGCGGGTCGGATTCGGTTGACGCTCGAAGTTTCCCACCCCGAAGAACGTGGCGCTGAAGCCCGCCTCGAGGAGCAGGTGATTCGTGGCTGGCGACGACCAGGTCACCTGCGCGACGTTCAGTCGCCGGCCGAGGACCCCGACCGCCTCCGGCGAGACGCGCGACGGCTCCGAGAGCCCGGGAGTTGCGCCGGTGCACCTTCGGCAGAGCGCCTGCGCGTCCCAGAAGACGCCGACCTTCTGACGCGGGCTCGCCTGCCACGTGATCCGCGCGCTCGCATCCTCGAAGGTGCGATCCGAGTACTCGCGCCGGCTGACGTCTGGGGCGTAGAGCCACCTCGACGGATCGCCCGCGTTCAGGTTGTAGAACACATTGGCGCTGGCCTTCGTGCTGCCGCCGGTGTGCGCGTTGACGAAGTACCACACCCGGTCTCTCGCGATCGGACCGCCGAGCGTTCCGGACACGTCGTAGACGTCCGTCAGCGGAGAACCAGCGACGACGCCTTGATCCGCCAGCGCGCGAGTGATGTTGTTCGACTGGAGCCTTCCGCCAGTGCCGCTCCCGAACAGCGACCCTCGCGTCGTGTTGCCGCCGGCCTTCGGCACGATGTTCATGACGAGTCCCGCGGTTTCGAACTCGCCCAGCACCGCCGCCGACGAGAACGCCACCTCCTGCGCGTTGCCAACGTCGACGACGTAGCTCGCCGCCGAATTGCCGGCTGGCGGACTGCCGATGTTCATGCCGTCGAGCAGCAGGCGTCCCTCGTTCGATCGACCGCCGTAAATCGGAAAGGCCGTCGTCGCGGTGCCGGTGATCGTGTCGTTCGTGGTCGTGACGACGCCGGGGATGAGCGGAAGAATCGCGTTGTAACTGCGTACCGTGGGAAGCGATCTCGCGATCGCGCCGCTCAGCGTCACCTCGCGGTTCGGGCTCCGAAGGTCAACGAAGCGAGAGGCAGCGGTGACGGTCACCTCCGCCGTCAGAGCGCCGATCGCCAGCTCCGCATCGACGATCGCGGTGAGCGATCCGGACAGCTCGACGCCGTCGTGCGCGAACGATTGCCAGCCCTCGAGCCTGAACGTCACTCGATACCGGCCGGGCTGCAAGTCCTCAATGCGATAGCGTCCGCTGCCGTCGGTGACCGCCGTACGGTTTTTCTCGATGAGCGCGGGGCTGCTCGCTTCCACTGCGACACCCGCTAACGGCGCACCTGACGAATCCTTCACCGCGCCGGCAATCGCAGGCTGTGCGAATGCGAACGCGGGAGCGACGAGGATCCAGACGAAGAGCGCGAGCGCCTTCATATGCTGCTCCGTCGCGCGACGGGCAAACACGAATCGTGTCAGAACATCGCGGCCGGCACAGCTGGCAGTACTGCTAGTTGGGCCGCTGAGTGTGAAAACAGCCTGCTTATCTCATTTTCGCCCTGGCGCGCTGGCGGACGACGGCGTCTGCACCTTGCCGCGGATGCACCCCCCGTCGGCAATCGCGAGCCGCGGCGACAGGAGATCGCCAACCAGCGTTCCTGTTGGCCCGATGTCCACCTTCTCCGCGGCGAAGACGTTGCCGGTGACAGTGCCCATGATGACGAGAGTCTTCGCGGAGATCTCTGCGCGAATGTCGGCGTCTGGTCCAATCGTCAGCGTGTGATCGGGTAACCGGATGCTGCCCTCCATTTGTCCGTACAGCGTCAGATCCTCAGAACCGCTGAGCTCTCCCTTGATGCTCATGGAGTTTCCGAGATTCATGACGAGATTTTCTGAAGCTTTCGGCGGCGGGCTGGGCATCTGTCGCCGGAGCGTCTCCTCGACGACCGCGGCATCGTGCTGAGAGCCGGAGGGCTGAACCGACTGATCGCGTTTCCACATATGAACCTCTTTTGGTGAAATCCCTTAACGAACGTCGCTGCGATCTGGAGGCTGGGACCGAGAGCAAAGTCGATACCGACGGAAGTTCCGCTGCGCGACAACCAATGTGACGCGACGAGTACCGATTCGCAGTGGTGTCGTGTAATTGTTACTTCTGAGTGAGGCTTGGGAGGTAGTGGGTTAGCCGGACCAGCCAGGATCCTGACCGACGCAATATCTGCGCTCTTACTGCGATCGACGCGTGATCGGATCTATCATGCTGCTGTTCTTCACCGCATCGATCGGAGGCGCGCCATGGTCCCGAGCCGCAGCGATCGCTATCGCGTCCTGTCAACGACACTCGGTCACGAGTCGGCCCGCGCGCTAATCGATCGCTTGCAAGTGCTCGCCCTCACCCAACCGGACGCTCTGCGCGAAATGGAAGTCTTCCTCGAGCGCGGCGCACTGCGTGGACCAACCCTCGGGTGCACCCTATCGCCGATCGACGACGGATTCCCGATCGCCGGTCCGTCTCGTCGATTCCCGCGGAAGAACGCCGTCACACTCCGCGCCGGCGGAACAAGTCTTCGCGACACGAGTAACGACCGACGGCGGCGCGTCGGGTCTGCCGAGAGGACCACAGATCTCGCGTGAACTGAACGACACCTAGGCCGGCCGATGCGACAGCAGGAAGCTGCGAACGTGGCGCACCGCCAGCGGAATCTTCTCCGGGGTGTCTTTCCAGGGGTACATGCTCAGTTGGCCTTTTGGCGCGAGCATCGCGCTCTCGATCGCGACGGTCAATGAGTGGCCCGCGGTGTCGTCCGGCAGGACGAGTACCGGCGTCTGACAACTCTTCACGAAGTCGCGCGTCACCGTGAACAGAAAGTCAGGGTTGCTGCGGAACATTCTGGTCAGGAACTGGTCGGCCATTTCGGTCGTGATGTCGGACTGTCGTTTGACCAGTGGGGCGCCCCAGCCTGTTAGCTGACTCTCATAGAGGGCGTTCGGCAGTTCCGGTCGGAACCCGACCGGCTGCGCCGGCACTGCCGCGACGACGCGATTGGGCGCCCGTTTCATGAGGTTCCAGATGAACGGTCCCGCAATGCAGAAGCCGAGCACCATGAACTTGTCGACCCCAAGGTGATCCATCAGACCGAGATGGTCGTCGGCATAGGAATCCCACGACCGGTCGATCTCGAGCGGGCCGGTGGACTGACCGGCGGAGTTGCGCAGGTCGGCGAAGATGCAGCGGAACTCTCCCTTGAATGCCTCGATCGTGTTGAAGGGATTGCCGCCGCGGATGCCCGCGATCGTCGAGCCGTTCAACCCTCCGCCCGGGATGAGCAACAGCGGGAAGCCCGAGCCTGTCTCCTCATAGCGGATGCGGACATTCCCTTTCTGGTAGAAGCGTCCGCCTTCTGCGTTCCCGCCCTGCTGCGCGAACGCTGACGGCGTGGCGGCCATCGCCGCCGCCGCAGCGCCAGTCTTCAGAAGCCTGCGTCTGACTGAATCCACCATACGTCCTCCTCCATGGTACCGACGCCTCAGATGCGCGTCCGCGCAGTGTAGCAGCCATCGACGAACGTTCTCTTGATCGATTCCGGTGTCTGGATGGCCCGGAAAAAGCTCTCCAGGTAATCCTTCACCTCGCGTTTGTGCGTCAGCTCCAGATCGTTCAGGGAGTCGATCGCTGCAAACATTTCGGCCCTGCGCGCACGAAACGGCTCCGCGGCTGCATTGAACTCGCTGACGGTCCGGCATGGGCCTCGATACAGGCGATCGGTCACGCTGCGCTGGCGCTGGCGCAGGCGGGGATCCGGGTTGGCGTAGGGCGCATGGACCATCCCCGACATGTCGAAGTCGTACGGCACCGGCACCAACGTGCCCGTCTTGTCTTGCACGATCAGCACGTTGTGCAGCCCCCAGATTGAAAAGTCGACGTTGCCGAGCATGTACCTCGAGCAGCATCATCGTCGTGAGCGCCACGTGGTCGAGGTCTTTGAACAGGAGCTGCGGCACCGGCACGTCGCGGCCGCTCAACCGGCGCGCCACGTCGTTCTCGTGCTCCAGAAACATGGCGCTGTGTGTCGAGATCCGCTTCTTCGATCCCGACTCGACGTACGTGGCCCGGACCAGACGAGCGCGGAACGTCGCGGGCGTCACCAGGTTGGCGAGTCTGTAGGCAAGGTATTCGCGCATCACGTACTGGTCGAACTCTTTCGCGTTCTGGCAGTGCGTGCCAAGTTTCAGCGTCGTCTGGCCTTCGAACACCGTCCCCGCCACCTGTGCCGGCGCGAACACGACCTTGATCGGTACGAAGTCGCACGTCGTGCGTTTCAGGCGGAAGTGCCCCCGCGATCCGAGCGTGACCGCGATGTCCTTGCCGTCAATCGTCAGCACCCCGGGAAACTGCTTCGAGTTGTCCGGGTTGCGCTCCTTGTTGATCAGGTTGAACTGGGACGTCAGCGTGATGTCGAGCGGCGGGCCATCCTCAAACAGCGGCCGCGCCTGTGCTTCGGCCCTGCGTGCGGCCAGGATCTCCTCGCCCGGCCACGGTTCGGCGAGCTGCGCAATCGGGTTCTTTTTGGGAGGAGATGTCGCAGGAGGGTGCTGAGCCAGGAGCGCGTCCGTGGCCAGCAGCGCAAGCAGCGCGGTCGAGGTACAGGCAGCGCGCTTCCATAATCTATGTACGCGCTGCGGCAAAGAGAGAGGCGACGGTGTTCACGGCACGCCGTAGTTTACGTCCGCTTCCGGCATCGTGTGCGCCAATTGACCGCGCAGCGAAAGGTTAGGGCCCGTCCGGAAATAAGTGAATGGCGCAGTTATTTCCGGACGGGCCCTTACTCTTGCCAACTCGGCGGCCGTCGCGGCGTAGTCGTCGAGCGACGCGGACTGTTGCAGCGCGGGCCGGTTCAGGGTGGCTCACTGTCGCGGCTGTCGCCTCGCGGCATCGCGATTGCTTTGGCCGCGGCCTTATCACACCACGATATTCCGGTCGAACGACTTGTCGCAGATCGACCCCGAGATGCGCGCCGTGTTGCCGCTGTTCGAATCCGCGGTCGTCCGAAAGTTCACCGCGCAGCTGCGCTGTCCGCCGCCTGGCGGACCATAAATGATCTGCCCGCTCTGCGTCATGTTGTAGGTGGCGATGCTGGTGTTCGCGGTGATCTGGCCCGACAGCGAAACCGTCGGGTTCCCCGACACGATCCAGGGGTTCACCACACACCCCCAGTTGAGGATGTTCTGAGATCCGCTGAAGCTCAGGTTCAACGATGCGCTCGTCGTCGTGGCGACCAGCTGACCCGTGGCGGTCACCGAAGGACGGATCGTGCCGCCAATTGAACACGTCCGCGTCGCAGTGCAGGATTGGTTGATCGGCGTCGTGCCGAACACATTCGGGTTGAACGAGCGCGTCACGCAGTCCTGCCCGGCAAAGACGAGCGAGCGGGCCAGTTCGGCGGCAAAATTCTCGGCCTGCGTTTGCGTGAGCAAGGGCGGCGGCTGATTCGCCGGCGCAGACGGATTGCCCGTGCAGGCACTGGCGGCGAACAATGCAAACAAAACGACTCCGACCATAAGCGTGCGTGTCATCCAACTTCCCCTGATTGAGCGTCGAGTTTCCGCGATCGTACGGCCTTCCAGAGTTATCGGCAGGTCGTCACCGCGAAACAGTCACACCTCGAAGTCTGCGACGACAGGAAAGTGATCCGACGCCTGTGCGGCCTCTTCGTGATTGACGACATCGCACGACAGCACGCGATCGGCAAAACCGCGGGGCAAGAACACGTAGTCCAGCCGCACATGCGGATCCCAGGTCGGCACGTCAGCCCCGGCCGTCCCGGGTGCGTGGTCGGTGGTAGGATGACGCCGAACCCTGGCGCCTCACCTAGGAGCCACGTCATGACGCGCCGTCTTACCGCTGCCGCGCTGCTCGCAATCGTTCTGGCTGCACCGGCACTGCTCGCGCAGAACCCTCCGGCCGCGGCCCGGGCCGCGAAGAACCCGATGCTGAAGCTGGTCGACCCCTGGCCAGAAGACGACGTGATCGCGACGCGAAAGAGCGAAGCCGAAGCGCGGAAGCTGTTTCAGGATGACTCGCCGCTCGAGTTCACGCTGGCGACCGACTTCAAGCTGCTCAACAAAGAGCGGACCCCGAACAACTCGAAGCCGTTCCCCGGCGTGCTGACAGTGGACGGCAAAGCGATCCCGGTCACGCTCGGATCGCGCGGCCACTCGCGGCTGAATCCGCGGACGTGCGACTTCGTGCCGATCAAGGTCGTGTTCCCCACAGACAAGATCGCCGCCACGATTTTCGAGGGGCAGACCTCGCTGAAGCTCGGCACGCACTGCCAGAGCGACAGAGAGTCCGACCAGTTCGTGATGCGCGAGTACCTCACCTACAAGCTCGCGAACCTCGTGACGCCGATCTCCTTCCGCGCCCGGCTGGCGCGCGGCACCTACGTCGACGCCAAATCGCAGAAACCGATCTCGACGCACAGCGCCCTGTTCCTCGAGCACGAGAACGACGTGGCGCGGCGGCTGGGCGGCCGCGACGTCGGCGTGCCGCAGCGCCTGTTCAAGGACCTCGAGCCGGCCGCGCTGACGACGATGATGCTGTTCGAGTACATGCTCGGCAACACCGACTACTCGATTTGGTCACTGCATAACGTCGTGATCGTCCAGGACAAGAGGCGCACGCTCATCCCGGTGCCGTACGATTTCGACCTGTCCGGCATGGTCCATCCGCCGTACGCGCAGCCGGATCCGCGGCTGCTGTTGAAGAGTGTGACCGACCGCCTGTACCGCGGCCCGTGCCGGACGGTGGAGGAGTTCGACGCAAGCGCGCAGGCTTTTCGCGCGCGCAAGGCCGACATGATCGCGGCGATCGAGTCGTTGAAGGACCTGAACGGCGCCCACAAGGGCGACATGAAGGACTACCTGGAAGGTTTCTTCCGGACCATCCAAACGCCGGAATCGATCAAGAAGACCCTCGTCGACGGCTGTAAAACGACGCGCGCGCGCGTCTAGTGGCGCAACCCGGCACGAGATTCGCTGTCAGCGCGCCCCGTGCGGCGAGATCCGTGCAAAAGGCGCGGATTCGACCGCGTCTCGATTGCAGATCTGCCATTGCGATTGCAGGTTTGGGTTGGCTATGAAGCGAATACTCACGGGTGTGCTTGCGCTGGCCCTGGCGGGTGCGACGCTCGGCGCTGAAACGCCGCAGCAGACGTTTGCCAAGGCGTGGACGGGTCGTACCGTCACAGTCAGGGCAACGCTTTACAGCTTGATTTAGCAGTTCGTCGAATTCAAGCAGCCCTGGCCGCTGAGATCACCGATCAAGGACAGGTCGTGACCGTCGGCGTCGGGCGAAAAACGGGATTACTTGGTCGGCTGCAGGAGCTCGCGAATGCCGCCGACCGCCCCCATGATGCCGCTCGCTTCGTACGGCAGAAACACGAGCTTCTGCGCGTTGTTCGCGATCTGGCCGAGCGACTCGAGGTATTTCTGGGCGATCAGGTATTGCGCCGGGCTGTCTCTCGCGCCCAACGCGTCCGCGACCAGCTGGATCGCCTGCGCTTCGGCCTGCGCCACCCGCAGCCGCGCCTGGGCCTGACCCTCGGCCGCGAGGACGGCGGCCTCCTTCGCGCCCTCGGCGTTGACGATGGCCGCCTGCTTTTGGCCCTCGGCACGCAGAATCGCCGACGACTTTTCGCCCTCGGCGGTGGTGACAACGGCGCGCCGCGTGCGCTCCGCCGTCATCTGTTTCTCCATCGTCAGGCGAATCTCTTCGGGCGGCGTGATGTTCTTGAGCTCGATGCGCATCACCTTGACGCCCCACTGCTGCGTCGCGGTGTCGAGCGCGGCGCGCAGCTGGGAGTTCGTCGTGTCGCGCGAGGCGAGCGTGTGATCGAGATCGAGCTGACCGATGACGTTGCGGAGCGCCGACAATGTCAATTGCTCGAGGCCCCACCGAAGATTCTGCACTTCGTAGGTGGCACGCACCGGATCCGCGATCAGGTAATAGATGACCGCGTCCACCTCCATCGTCACGTTGTCGCGCGTGATGACGGGCTGCGGCTCGATCTTGGTGATCTGCTCGCGCAGGTCGATCGTGTCGCGGACCGAATCGAGGAACGGCACGATGGTGTTGAGGCCGGCTTCCGCGGTGCGATGGTAGCGGCCGAGCCGTTCGATAATCTTGACCTGTTTCTGGGGGACGATCTTGATCGTCCGCATCAGCACGATCAGCAGCACCAGCGCAATGCCGAAGAAGACGATGCTGTTCATGAGCGAGTGACCTCCAGCACGATGCCGTCCGCGCCGGTGACGCGGACCTTGACGCCGGCGGCGATGACCTCGGTGCTGCGGGCCGCCCAGTCTTCGCCGGCGACGGTGACGCGGCCGCTGCCGATCGTCGGATCGATGTCGTGGGTGACGAGTCCCTGACGGCCGATCAGCGGATCGGTGCGGGACGGCACGCCCTTCCCGCCGAGAAGTCCGACGAGCGTGGAGCGCAGCATTACGAGGGACACGATCATGACGACGGCGAAGGTGCCGATCTGCACGGGAACGCCGAAGCCGAAGAACGCGGAGGCCGCCGCGGCGATCGCGCCGGCGCTGATGAAGGCCGACCCGAAATGCGGAACCGACACCTCGATCACCGCGGCCACGAAGGCCACCGACAGCCACGCGAGCACCGTGAACTCTTGTACCCAGTCGGCAATGAAGGTCATAGGCGGAACAGCGGACGGCCGTTGGCAAAGCCCGGCCACGGAATCCCGATGATCATCAGTGCGGCCGCAAGGCCGAAGCAGATCAGCAGCCGCCTGCGCTGCGCGTCGGCCTGAGACGCCTTGCGCGCGAGGGCCCGGCCGATGTGCGCCAGGATCACGGCGCCGAACATCGACGTGATGTGCTCCACGGCCCAGAAGCGCAGGTTCGGATCCCGCATGGCCGCGCCAAAATTCTTCATCGCCTCGGCCGTGAACGGGCTGAGCATGAAGTAGAGCAGCAGTCCCAGGAGCATCTGCAGATCGAGCGTCGCCATGGCGGCGAGACTCCAGCGATCGGCCGACCCGCGGTCGGCCGGGAGTCGAATCCGCAGCGCGGCGACCACCGTGCCGACGGCCGCCACCAACGCAATCCAGCGAAGCCAGGAATGTATCAGGAGGACGGCGCTATACATGCGCTAGACGTTAACACGGCAGAGGTGGGGCGGGTAGGGCAGGTGGGGCAGGTAGGTGGGCGGGTGAGCCGGAATCACGGTTCCCGGTTTCGCGTCTCGCGGAGGAGCGCCTGGGCCTTTGCCATTTTCTGGCGGGCGCGCTCGAGGGCGGCTTCGGCGCGCTTGATCTCCGCATCGTGTTTCCGCTGCGCGTCTTCTTCCTTCTTCGCGGCGCGCTTGGCGGCGGCGGTCGACGCTGCCGACGGCGCAGGGATCGCTTTCAGCTTGAGTCCGCCAAGGGCCTCGAATCCCGATGGCTGCAGCGGACGTGTCAGCCTTCCCGGCGCTTCGGCCGGCGTGGGTGCGAGCGAGAGCGCCTCGAACGTGCGCATCAGCGCATCCGGGCTCGGCTTCGAGCCGGCGGCATCGGCGAGCCGAACGGCCTCGGCACCGGCGTCGGCCACCGCGCGGCGATGCGCATCGCTCGCGGCCCGAACGTCGGCTTTGCGTCCTTCGAGTGCGGCGACCTGTGCCTTGCGAAGACTCGCGCCCGTGTCGAGCAGCACGTCGAACACACGACGCGCCTGCCAGTACACCTGGTTCACCGCCCACGGCACGACGGTGGGTTTGGCGAGACGCTTCACGCGCTGCGCGTCGGCGCCGCTCAGCGTTTTGGCGAGCGCAGTGCGCGCTTCGATGAACGCGTCGAACGGCTGGCGGTACAGGTCGTCTATTTGGTCGTCGAGCGAGGACACCGCGACATTATCCACTTTCGCTCGATTGGTTTTCACGACCAGCTTCAGCGTAACTGGTGCGGTCAGAGGCACGGGACGTGCACCTCCCGCGGTATATGTCATCAGAGGGGGTACCATGTCTAGATCATTCGTCACAGCTGCTGCGGTTCTTGTGATCACAGCGGCGGCGGCGTTGAGCTCCTACGCTCAACCGCCATCAACAACCACCGCACCGGAGGTTTACCAGCCGCCGGCACAGTCGACGACCACCGCACCGGAGGTTTACCAGCCGCCGGCACTGTCGACGACCACCGCACCGGAGGTTTACGTGCCGCCGGCCCTGTCGACTACAACGGCGCCCAGCGCGACCCCGAGCTCAACGACGACGGCGCCAGTCGCAACCACAACGGCGCCTCCCGCACCGCCGCCGATGCCGGTTCCAGAGCCGGCGGCGCCGGAGATCGTGTCGCCACCTCCGCCTCCTGCTCCCGAACCGATCGTAGGTACGAGTGGCATCACGGAGCCGGAGACCGCGCCGAAAACGCTTCCGCAGACCGCGAGCCCGTTGGGGTTGCTGCTGCTGTCGGCGTTCGGCGCGTTCTCAGGTGCCGGGTTCGTCCGCGCACTGCGGCGTCGGCTGTAAGAGAACCAGGGGCGGACACACGGGTCCGTCCCTACGGTTTCAAGATTCGATGTAGGGGCCGACCCACGTGCCTGCCCTGAGCTCGTCCTTCGACAAGCTCAGGACGAGCGTCGAAGGGTCGGCCCCAGCTATGTACGCCAGGTCTACGGATGTGAAACGGCAATCGTGTAGCTCTGCGCGGCCGTCAACGTTCCGGGATCAAACACGAAAATGCAGTACTTGCCCGTCACGATTTGCCCGCCGATCGCCTGCGAGTTGAGGACGACGAAATTGTTCTGCTGAAGCACCGTGCCCGAGCAGGTGCCGTCGTTGTTCCCGACGACCCAGGCCATGCCCGCGAGAATGTTCGAGTTCGGCGCCCACGCGGTCAGCTTCACCTGGAGCTCGCCCGTTTTTCCGGTCGAGAACGCATGGCGGTTGACTCCCTGCGGCAGCAGCGATCCGCTGAACGTCTCGGTTTGATTGTTCGACGGCGTCGTGATGCCGCCGCACCCGAGCGCGAACGACGCAGTCAGTCCACACGCGACGACGAGGGCGCGCCGAGTCACCAAGGATCCTTTCATGGGGCAACTCGATTGTACTCCGAGCCGGTATAAGATCCGCACATCCCCGTGCGCCGTTCTCTCTGGATCGCGGTTCCTGCCGGCTTTGTCGCGTTTGCGCTCGCGTTCATCCTCGTGCCGCCGAGCGGACCGCGCTCGATGCGGCAGTTCAATCCGAGCCGGCTCGCCGATCTCGAGCTGCGGATGTGGAAGGCGTACTACGCCAAGGAGCGCGCCCAGTTGTTTGGTCTGCTGGTGACGATGCTGCACGAGCAGTATCGGTATTCATGGGCGACGGCGACGCGCCAGGCGTTTCATCTCGCGCGCGCGGCCGCGACGTTCGGCGACCTGAAAGGCGACTACGAGCAAGTGCTGCCGGACCTCGAAGCCGGGTATGCGACCGCGAAGTCGTGGCTCGGCGCCGGCTTCGATCCGAAGGCAGTCGCGAGGGCGGAGTTGGCGTGGTGGGTTGCGCGCCGCGTGCCGGGTCAGAACAGCGCGGAGCAGGTGGGCCGCCTCATGGCCGAAGAGTACGCGCTCTGGTACGAGACATCCGTAGAGCGCGTGGCGGAGGCGGCGCTCCTGCGCGCCACGGCGGCGAAGCTCCGTGATGATCAGGCCGCGGAGCCGGACTGGGCGCGCATCGGACAGTTGCTGGACGCCTCGTACCGCGAGCTGCTGGCCGCTGTGACGGTCGCGAACGTATAGCGTTTCTAACCCTCGCTCGTGGTGAGCCTGTCGAACCACGAGCTACCGGTGGTGCTGCTATTTCTCGCCGATGCCGTAGAGATACTGATAGCCGCGCAGATAGATCTCGTTGTCGACGAGCGCCGGCGACGCATCGAATCCGTCGTCCAGCGTGTTCTTCGCCAGCACCTCGAACGCCGGCCCATGCTTGATGACGAGCGTCACGCCCTCGCGCCCGGGGAAGTAGACGCGGCCCTGCGCGCCGACCGGCGACGCGAACACGTTCGGCACGCCGTCGAGGCGCTGCAGCTGATAGTGCGGCTTCCCGCTCTTCGCGTCGAACGCCGAGAGGATGCCGGAGTTGGTCTTCAGGAAATAGAGGATGCCGTCGTAGAGGAGCGGCGACGGCACGTACGGCGTGTCGCGGTCGAGCGACCACGCTATCGGCGTTGGTGCCGATGATGTCGCCCTTCGCGTCGGCGAGCCGGATCGCGCGCAGGTCGGTTGCCCCGGAAGCCGCTCATCAGGAACACCATTCCGTCGCTCGCACACCGGCGACGGAATCGGGTTCATCGTCAGGCCCGGTCGCTCTCCCAGACGATGCGGCCGGTCTCGAGGTCGTAGCTCCGCACCTTGTTCATGGCCGGGCGCGATCACCTGCGCGCCGTCCGCCGTGCTCGACGACGAGCGGCGTGGCCCACGTGTCGATCTCCGTCGCGGTCGACGCGCCACAGCTCGTTGCCGGTCCGCGCGTCGAGCGCCACGATGAACGATTGCCCCTGAGTGGTCCCACACGATGACGAGACGGTTGCCGTGAAGAGGACCGGCGTGGTGCCCTCGCCGAACTCGTTGCGCATCTTCTTGTCGCCGAGATCCTTCTGCCAGAGCAGCTTGCCGTCCATGTCGTAGACGTACAGCCCTGGCGACTCGAAGTACGCGTAGACGCGCTGGCCGTCGGTGATCGCCGAAGCCGACGCGTAGGTGCCGTTCTCGCCGTGCGCCGCTTCGTGCGGCAGTTCCTCGCGCGCCATCCGCTCCCAGATCGTCTTGCCGGTGCTGCGATCGATCGCCAGGACGACGAAGCGATGAACGATCGCGCGGCCGGAGCGCCGCCGCGCGGCTCGTGCGCGGCCGCGCCGGTAACGCCGACCGGCACCGCCGACAGCACGAACACGCGGTCGCCCCAGATGACGGGCGACGCCGATCCGCGGCCGGGAATCTCCACCTTCCAGCGGATGTTCTTGGTCTCGCTCCACTCGAGCGGCGGGTTGGCGGTTCTCGAGACGCCCGTTGCGTAGGGCCCGCGCCACTGCGGCCAGAAGCGTTCGTTCGGGTTGGACTGCGCCGCCGTCGCGCCCGCCGTTGCGCCTTCGCCGCTTTGGCGCGGCAAGCCTGTGGCGCTTTGGCGTGCCAAGGCTTCCGGCAGCGCGGCGGCCACACACGCGATCAGCGCCGCGAGTGGTAATCGTCGGATCATGGCGCGAGTGTACTATGGGGTTTTACCTGTGGAAACGATGAATGGTTCATTCGATTTTCTGCTGCGCACCCGTGTGGTCTTCGGCGACGGCGCGCTGGCTCGGCTGGGGGAGCTCGCGCGTGAGCTTGGCGTTTTCGCGCACGCTCGTCGTCGCGGATCGCGGCCTCGTGGCGGCGGGACACGTCGACCGCGCCGCTCGCGATCCTGAAGGACGCCGGCGATCGCGACGTGCCTCTTTCACGATTTCGACGCCAATCCGGACGCACGAATGGTCGAGGCCGGCCGCGCGCCGTCGCCGCCGAGGGAGCGATCGATTCCATCGTCGCGCTCGGCGGCGGCAGCTCGCTCGACTGCGCGAAGGGCATCAACTTCGTGTTGACCAACGGCGGCACGATGCGCGACTACCGCGGGTACGGCAAGGCGGCGCAGCCGATGCTGCCGTCGATTGGCGTCCCGACGACCGCGGGGACCGGCAGCGAAGCGCAGTCGCTACGCGCTGATTTCCGATGCGGAGACGCACGAGAAGATGGCGTGCGGCGATCCCGAAGGCTGCGTTCCGCGTCGCGATTCTCGATCCAGCCGCTGACCGTGTCGCAGCCGCGCAGCGGTGACCGCCGTCGCCGGCTACGACGCGATCTCGCACGCCGTCGAGTCGTACGTCACCACGCGGCGGACGCCGATGTCCGAGCCTGTTCGCACGCGAGGCGTGGCGGCTGCTCGAGGCCCACTACGAGCACGTGCTGCGCGAGCCACACGACCTGGCGGCGCGCGGCGCGATGCTGCTGGGCGCACACCAGGCCGGCGTCGCGATCGAGCAGTCGATGCTCGGCGCGACGCACGCCTGCGCCAATCCGCTGACCGCACGCTACGGGACGACCCACGGCGTGGCGATCGCGTGTGATGCTGCCGCATGTCGTGCGCTGGAACGCCGGGTCACGTGGGCAATCGCTACGCGGAATTGCTCGGACGGGCAGACACGTCAGCCGGGGACGAAGTGGACGCGGCGAGTCGCCTTGCGCATCGCCTCGAGGCTCTCGCGCGGGCCGGCGGCCTGCCCGCGACGCTGCGCGATCTGGGCGTCCCGCGAGACGGCTTGCCAACGCTGGCGGCGGATGCGGCGACGCAATCGACCGGGACGTTCAATCCGCGGCCGTTCGATGCTGCCGCGGCGCTCGCGCTGTACGAGCGGGCCTACTGAGCTCGGCCCGATCCAGATGACGGCGTAGCTGCCCCGCGAGGGTCGAACTTACACGATCACCGCGCCCGTCAGGATGAGCTCATCCTGAACCAGGGTCCACCAGCCCTCAATTCTTATACCGGCGGCATCGAGCGCTGCGGTGAACACGCCTGCATCGCAGTGCAGGCGAATTTCAGGAAAGTCCACGAAGCGCTGAAGGCTTGGCGAGAGCGCCTTGATGACCGATTCCTTGACGCTGAAGGTCAGCGCGAGCGGCGGCGCCCACGAGGGGAGTGCGGCCGACGGCACGTGGCCGTCGCCTGCATGTGTGATCAAGTGGTGGGCGTCAACCGGCAGGCTCTCCGCACCGGAGCGGTCCAGCAGGTCGATGCCCAGCGCTTTCCACGTCGTGCACGGAGCGGCAACCGCCGCGCACGCGCCGATCGTGTGTGAAATGGATCCCGTCATGCCCGCCGGCCACAGCGGGTTGCGCCACGCCCCGACCGGAATCGGCGCCGGCGCGACGCCAAGCTCGGCCAGCGCCTGTCGGGCGCACCACCGGCCGGCCGAGAACTCGTCGCGGCGTCGCGGCACCGCTCGCTGAACGTGCACCTCTTCCTCGGGGAACAGCGGTTGGCTGCCGTCAATCACGGCGACACCGACACCTGTGGAAGGACCGAACCACTCGCGCAGGCGTCCGGCCACGCGTTCGAGCAATTGCAGGTCTGTGAATTCTGCGCTTCGCAAGACTATGATGATGATTTTAATGGAGTCGACGATGAAACGAAGAGTTCGTCTCGCACTCGTACTCGCGCTCGGAATCGGCGGATCTCCGGTGGCGGCGGATTGGCCGAGTTGGCGCGGCCCGAACGGTTCGGGCATCACCGACGATGCGAACGTGCCGGATCGGTGGAGCGCCGCCGAGAACCTCGTGTGGAAGGCGCCGCTCGCCGGCCTCGGCGTGTCGTCGCCCATCGTCTCCGGCGATCGTGTGTTCGTGACCTCGCAGGTCGGCTCGGGCGTTCGACGTCCAGGCAATCACCCGCGGCTCGCCCAGGGCGCGGCCGCGGCGTCGGCGGGAGAACGCCCGCTGCCCGTGTCGGCCGAGGATCGCACGATGTTCGTCGTCGAAGCGTTCCAGCGGAGCGACGGCCGGCGGCTGTGGCAGTACCGCGTCGAGGCGGTGGGCCCGCTGCCCGGCGTGCACGACAAACACAACCTCGCGA
Source organism: uncultured Acidobacteriota bacterium (assembly GCA_963770995.1). GTDB lineage: Bacteria > Acidobacteriota > Vicinamibacteria > Vicinamibacterales > CAVVIG01 > CAVSWN01. Next base: position 103,414 of record CAVYRS010000004.1, read on the forward strand.
GTCCAAGCCCCGTCACCGACGGGCAGATGGTCTATGCGTGGTTCGGCACCGGGCAGGTCGTCGCGCTCGACATGAACGGCAAGCTGGTCTGGGAACGGAATCTGGGCAAGGAGAATTCACCGTTCGACATCAACTGGGGCCACAGCAGCTCGCCGACGTTGTTTCAGGATTCGCTGCTTCTGCTCTGCGATCACGCGCCGGCGGCGTACTTGCTCGCGGTCGACAAGCGCACCGGCAAGGATCGCTGGAAGACCGATCGCGGTCGCGGCCGGATGTCGTACACGACGCCGTTCGTCGTCAACGCCCCCTCCGGGCCCGAGCTGATCGTCAATTCGAGCGAGCGTGTTGACGCGTACGATCCGCGAAGCGGCGCCTTCCTCTGGCACGTGGGCGGCAGCAACCAGTTTCCCATTCCCGCGCCGACGTTCCACGACGGCGTCGTCTACATGAGCCGCGGCTACCGCAGCGGTCCGTACATGGCGATTCGTCCGGGCGGCCGCGGCGACATCTCGTCGTCGCACGTCGTCTGGCAGGTCAACACCGGCGCGCCGTACGTGTCGTCCCTGGTGTACGACGCGGGGCTGTTGTTCATGGCCAACGACGTCGGGGCGTTGACGGCGGTCGATGCGACGAGCGGCGCGAAGGTCTGGCAGGAGCGCGTGGACGGGATTTTCTCGGCGTCACCGGTGGCGGCCGGCGGGAAGATCTACTTCGTGAGCGAAACCGGCGAAACGATCGTCGTGCGATCCGGGAAGCAGCCCGCCGTCATCGCGAAGAACGACATCGGTGAACGGCTGATCGCGTCGCCGGCTGTATCGAAGGGCCAGATCTTCCTGCGCAGCGACGGTCAGTTGTTCTGCGTCGGGAAGCGGTAGACCTTTATTGTTCTTTATTCGTGTCTTCGTGTTTTCGTGGCTGCCTTTGTGGCATCAATCCGGCAGCTCCTCGCGCTTGGGCTCCGGCAGCCAGTAGCTCGCTATGAGACCCAGCACGTACGCGGCCGTTCCGACAATCGCGGACGCGTACGCCAGCCGCGTCGGCAGGCTGGCGCCCGGCACGTAGTTCGTCAGCTGCGTCGTCAGCAGCGCGGCGGATGTGCCGAACATCCGCCCCCCCACGTTGGCCGCGAAGCTCTCGCCGGTCCCTCGCAGATACGTCGGATAGACGCGCGGCAAGTAGTTCCCCCAGAAACTGAACTGACCGATCGTCGTGATCCCGTAGACAAGGATGCCCCACTCCAGCAGCGTCAAACTGCTCGTGCCCGCCACTGCGAAGACCAATGCCACGATGGCGAGGCCCGGCGCCTGAAACAGGCGCAGCAGTTTGCGCCGGCTGGCAATCCGAATCGCGAGAAACGCCATCAAAATGCGGCCGGTGAGCCCGCCGATTTCCTGAAACGTTTGTACAGCGCTGACGGTTTGCTCGACAGCCGCACGCGGCAGGCTGCGGACCTCTTCGAGGCCCGGCACGATGCGTGTCGCTTGCTGAATCGCGCCGAAGGCCGCCGCGTATGCCGCCGCCATCATCACAGTGGTTACGATGGTGGTCTGCCGGAACTCTGGGCGGAACAGCTCGGCAAAGCTCGGTCGCTTCAATGTTCCCGCTCGCTTCTTCTCCGACCAGGTTGGCGATTCGGGCAGGAACGGCCGGACGACGATCAAGGGGATGGCCGGGATGACGCCGGACATCAGTGTGTACCGCCATGCTTCGTGCCCGCCGCCGATTTCCGGCAGCAGATGGCCGTAGGTCACGGCGAGATAGTAGCCAGCTGTGACCATGAGGCCGCCCAACGATCCGAGGGCCTGCGTATAGCCGACGATGGCCTCGCGCTGTTTGGGATTCGGGAAGAGCTCCGAGAGCCAGGCGACGGCCGCCACGAACTCCACGCAAACGCCGACGAACGTGCAGCAGCGCCAGAAGAGCAGCCAGCCGACCGACGTCGCGAAGCCCGCGGCGAAAGCGGACAGCGCGTAGAGCAGGATGCTCCAGACGAGGACGGCCCGGCGGCCGAACAGGTCGGTGAGATAGCCGCCGAGCAGGCCGAAAATGCCGCCAGCGACGGCAGGCACGTAGAAGAGAATGCCGACCCAGTCGTTGACCGCCGGACTGTTCCCCGGCACACCGAGCAGATCGGCGAGGGCGGGGCGGGCGATGAGCGGCAGCATCAGCAGCTCGTACGAGTCGAACAGGAAGCCGATCGCCGCGATGACGACGATCAGCCATTGCACGGGTGTGAGCCGCGGCGTGGCTGTGCCAGTCTGGACGGGCGTCATGGCGTCACCGTCGACAGCCCTGCGGCCTTCATCCGCGCGTTGAACGCGACGAGGTCCGTGGTCTTGATCGCCGACCAGCGCGTCATCGCGCGCGTGGCGGCGGCGCGCGCGTTGGCGATCGCCGTCGTCTGCACGGTGGTCGGTTTCACGTCCGCGCCCTGCAGAATGTTCATGACGCCGGCCAGCGTCGCGCTCGCACCGGTCAGCGTGTCCGGTGGGGCGGGCGGGGCGCCGGCGCCGCGGCCTCTGCCACCTCCGCCAAAGGCGCCGCCGTCGGCAAACGGCGCGCCTTCAATCGCGTTGATCTTCGCTTCGAGATCCGCGAGCACCTGGACTGCGCCACCGGTGACGCGCGGCTTCAGATTCGCCAGCTGATCGCGAACTTTTTGCGCCTCACGCGCCGCGGCTTGCGCGTTCAGGGCGCCGTAGTACATCGCTTTCGACTGCGTGTAGATCTCCTGCATCGTCAGCGGCGGCGTCTTCACGCGCGGGTCCTGCTTCACGGTCATCGTCTGCGAGTGCGCCTTGCCGTTGACCGTGAGCTTGACGGTGTACTGCCCCGGGTTCACCCACGGCGTCGTCGGCGACGGGACGGTGTTGTAGGGGATGGAGGCGATCGGCAGGGTCGGACCGCCGAGCCTGGCCGCCTGCCCTGAGCTTGTCGAAGGGCCACCGTCGAGCGGCTGATAGTGCAAGTCCCACGTGAAGCGATGCATGCCCGCCGCTGCCGACAGCGCGCGTCAGCGGACGGAACCAGTACAGCGGAACGTTGATCGTCGCCGGGTTCGGTTTGAAGACCTCGTCGGTGCTCGAGTAGCGGCGCACGAGTTTGCCGTCGCCGCCGGAGATTTCGAGCGTGACCGGACCGGTCGCCGCGGACTTCAGGTAGTAGTTGATGATCGCGCCTTCTGGCGGATTCGGCGCCGTCGGCTCGTCGGGCGGCAGCGGCGTGTCGGTGTTCATGTTCCAGCGGACGCGATACGCGGTCTGCGGTTTGAAGAGAATGACATCGCGCTCGGCTACCGCCTGCCCTGAGCGAGCTCTCCTTCGACAGGCTCAGGACCAGCGGTCGAAGGGCGCTCCGCCCGTCGGAGAGCTCCGCGATCTGCCGCAGCGGCGTGATGTCGTCGAGAATCCAGATGCCGCGCCCGTGCGTGCCGACGACGAGGTCGTCGTCTTTGATGATGAGATCGCGGACCGAGGACGGGGCCATGTTCAGTCGCAGCGACTGCCAGTGGTCGCCGTCGTCGAACGACACGTAGACCTGCGTTTCGGATCCGGCGAAGAGCAGGCCCTTCCGCTTCGGATCCTCGCGGACGACGCTGACGGGCGCGCCGCCAGGAATGCCGGTGACGATCTCCTTCCACGTCTTGCCGCCGTCGTGGGTCCGGTAGATGTGCGGGTTCATGTCGTCGATCCGCAGCGTGTTGACAGCCGCGTACGCCGTCAGCGGATCGAAACGTCCAGGATCGACGATGAACACCTTCATGAAGTCGGTGACCTGCGGCGGCGTGACGTTGGTCCAGTGCAGGCCGCCGTCGGCGGTCGTGTAGATCACGCCGTCGTCGGTGCCGATCCAGATGCGGTTGATGTCGCGATAGGACGGCCCGATTGTGTAGATGACCTGCGCGCCGATGGTGCCGCGCTCGCGCCGCGTCACGCGCGGGACGTACGAGCCAACGCTCTTCGGCACGTCCCACTTCTCACGCGTCAGGTCCGGGCTGATCTGCTTCCAGTTGATGCCGCCGTCGATGGTCTTCCACAGCACGTTGTTGCCGTAGAAGAGCGCGCGCGGGATCGACCGTCGAGAAGACAACCGGCTGCGTGCGAACGGTGCGGTAGGACGGCCCTTGGGAGGCCGAAGCGCCGCCAGGCGCGAAGGCCCCACGTCCGCTTCGCACGGGACCGACATCGGACACTTGACCGGTGCGCCGGTCGTAGCGCGTGACCTTGCCCGCCGTAGATCAGATCGGGATCGAGCGGATCGGGCGCCGCGTAGCCGTACTCTTCGACGCCGACCGGGTGCCACTCGCGGAAGGTGATCTGGCCGTCGTTGCCGCGGCTCGCGACGCACACCGATCCGCTGTCCTGCTGGCCGCCGCAGACGCGATACGGAAACGCGTTGTCGGCCATCACGTGATAGAGCGCCGCGGTCGGCTGCGTGTACCACGAGCTCCAGGTCTGACCGCCGTTGAGCGTGACCACCGCACCCTGATCGATCACCATCAGCATGATGTTCGGATCGTTCGGGTTCCACCAGATGTTCTGGTTGTCGTCGCCGCCCGGCGCCCCCTTGAATGGCACGAACGTCCGGCCGCCGTCCGTGGATTTGTAGCTGACGATGTCGGTGATGATGACGGTGTCCGGATCCTTCGGATGCACGTGCGGGCACGGCTTCGTTGATCCGGCTGGTCGGGCGCGTGTCGCTGGTAATCCGCGTCCAGCTCTCACCGGAATCGTCCGAGCGATAGATGCCGGTTCCGTCTCCTGCTGCTTCGACCGTAGCGAACAGCCGCCGCGGATTGCTCGGCGAGATCGCCGACTTCGGCGTTGATGATGCCGACCGGCAGTCCTTGCGTGAGCGGCTTCCACGACGTGCCGCCGTCGCTCGACTTGAAGATGCCGCCGTTGGTGCCGTTCCACGCCGCGTTCTCCCACGGACCCTGGCGCTGCTCCCACATCGTCGCGTAGACGATGTCGGGGTTCGACGGGTCGATGTCGACGTCCTTGCCGCCGGTGTTCGACGTTCTTGAAGAGGACGCGCTGGAAGCTCTGGCCGCCGTCGGTCGAGCGGAAGATGCCGCGCTCCTCGTTCGGGCCGTACGGATGGCCGAGCGCGGCGACGAACAGGCGATTCGGGTTGCGCGGATCGATGGCGAGCTTGGGAATCTGCTGCGCGTCGCGGAGGCCGAGATGCGTCCACGTCGCGCCGGCGTCGGTGGATTTGTAGATGCCGTCGCCGACCGACGAGATCGGGGCGGGGCAGGCCCTCGCCGGTCGCGACGTAGAGGATGTTCGGATCGGAGGGCGCGACCGCGACCCAGCCAATCGATCCGGTCGGCTGGTCGTCGAAGATCGGCTTCCACGTGCGCCCGGCGTCAGTGGTCTTCCAGACGCCGCCGTTGCACATGCCGATGTAGAACGTGTACGGATGGCTCGGATGTCCGGCGGCCGCTTTCGTACGGCCGGCGCGGAAGGGGCCGATGTTGCGCCAGCGCATCTCGGAAAAGAGCGTTGGGCTGACCGCCGGTGCCTGCTGCGCGGGGAGCGAGATCGAGAACACCCCGCCGAGCACCAGCATGAGGAGAAAGGCAAGAAGGGCGCGATGAATTCGCTTCACGTCATCACCTGTGGCGTTTTATGAAGCGTCTAGCTTATCGCGAAGGGGTTCTACTGCGGGCTGTGATTGGTGTGGCCTGCGACAGCGAGAGCCGCGGTCGAGGGCGTTATACTACGCGATCATGTCTGCGGGTCCCTCTACCACCTCCATCGCATCGGTACCGGCCGCGGCTGTTGCGGCTTCGCGGGAGGCGCTCGACGCCTGGGTGCGCGAAGTCGTCGACTGGCATTTCGATCCGGGAACGGGATGTCCGTTCTGGCTCGACTTCGCTGCGAAGGCCGGCTGGGATCCGCGGCGCGAGGTGAAAACATATGCCGACCTGAACAAGTTCGGCCCGTTCCAGGACGAGTGGCTGCGTGGGGGGCCGGTTCAGCGCTGGATTCCCAAGGGCCTCGCGGGCAAGCCGGTGTTCGTGTTCGAAACCGGCGGGACGACCGGCGTACCGAAGACGCGCGTCGCCTTCGAGGATTTCCGAACCGACTACGAGCTGTTCAGCGAGACGCTGCCGGACGAGTTCTTTCCGAAGGGATCGAACTGGCTGATGCTCGGACCGTCGGGACCACGGCGACTGCGACTCGCGGTCGAGCATCTCGCTCAATACCGCGGCGGCATCTGTTTTTGCGTGGATCTCGATCCGCGCTGGGTCATCAGGCTGATCCAGAAAGGCTGGGGCGATCACCTTCAAGCCTACAAGGACCATGTGATCGATCAGGCGATCACGATTCTCGGGGCAGGACACGACATCCATTGCCTGTTTGCGACGCCGAAGCTGCTCGAATCGCTGGCGCACCGGCTCGAGGCGAATGGAAAGACGATTCGAAAGGCCGGGATTACGGGAATTTTTTCGGGCGGCACCGAGTTTACGCCCCAATGGAATCGTTTCGCGCACGAAGAGCTCCTCGACGGCGCCTACATGACGCCAACCTACGGCAACACGCTGATGGGTCTGGCAGCGAGCGCGCCAAGTGGTCCGCACAACGATTACAAGATCACCTACCACGCACCGCAGCCGCGCGCGGTGATTGAAGTCGTGGATTTCGAACACGCTGATCGCATCGTCGACTACGGCCAGACAGGACGGGTGAAGTTGACGACGCTGACGAAAGAGTTCTTCATGCCGGGCTTCCTCGAGCGCGACGAAGGCGAGCGCGAGCCGCCGTACGAAAAGTTCCCGTGGGATGGCATCAGCGGTGTGAGACCATTTCGTGCATTCGCATCGACCACAACGGTTGGCGTTTATTAGCCACGAAAACACGAAAACACGAAGAAGACCTTTGTTGGTTTCGTGCTTTCGTGGTTTCGTGGCCGTTCGACATACATGATTCATCTTCCGGTTCTACGTTGGGGAACTCCCTACACCTCGCTCGAGGTCGACGAGGTCGTGCACTTCGCGACCGGGGAGCCGATCGCGAAGGTCAGCCGCGCCAACGGCGGGCTGATTCAGCGCGACAAGCGGAAGGCGTGGCGCGCGCGGGACGTGCTGCGTGAGATTCCCATCGACGAGTTGATCGCGCGAGTCGGCCAGGCGGGCGAGCTGTACACGAACGGCACGCTGCCGATGGGCGACGGCACCCAGACGCCGGACGAGTTCGTGCGCGCGCAATCGGCGTCCACGGGCCTTCCCGAGCGCATGTGCCGCGCGAACATGAAGAAGAACGCGTTCGTGCTGACGGAAATGCGTTCGATCCTCACGAACCTGACCCGCGGCCTCTCGTTCGACGTGCTGTCCCAGGGGTACGGCGAGGAGCGCGGCGTGCCGATCAGCTTTCAGCCGCAGAGTCCGGTCGTCGGGCTGGTGCTGCCGTCGAATTCGCCGGGCGTGCACACGCTCTGGCTGCCGGTGATCCCGCTGCAGGTCGGCCTCGTGCTCAAGCCCGGGCCGCAGGAACCGTGGACGCCGTACCGGATGGCCGAGGCGTTTTTTGCCGCCGGCATTCCGCGCGAGGCGATCTCGATCTATCCCGGCCTTGGCGACGTCGGCGCCGCGGTGCTCGAAAGCTGCGGGCGAAGCATGATTTTCGGCGGTACGGCCACCGTGGATCGGTATCGCGGCAATCCCGCCGTGCAGGCGCACGGCCCTGGATTCTCGAAAATTCTGCTTGGCGACGATCAGGTCGATCGGTGGGAACAGTATCTCGACGTGATGGTCGACAGCGTGTTCCTCAACAGCGGACGCGGCTGCATCAACTGCTCCGGCATCTGGGCGAGCCGGCATACCCGCGAGATTGCCAACGCGATCGCGGAACGGTTTGCATCCGTGCAGCCGCTGCCGCCCGACGATCCCGAAGCCAGCCTGGCCGCCTTCACGGTTCCCGGCGTCGCGGACGCCATCTCGGCGGAGATCGAGAACGATCTGGAAACGCCTGGCGTCACCGACGTGACGGCCACGCTCAGGAGCGGTCCGCGGCTGATCAAGACCGGCCGGGCCGACTACCTGCTGCCGACGGTGATTCATTGCGAGTCGCCGCGCATGGCGATTGCCACCAAGGAGTACATGTTTCCCTTCGTGACGGTCGTGCAGTGCCCGGAATCCGAGATGATCGGCGCGATCGGGCCGACACTGGTGGGCAGCGCCATCACGTGTGACCCGGCGTTCCGCCGCGGGCTGATGGACGCTGTGCACATCGACCGGCTGAACCTCGGGCCCGTGCCGACCACGCAGTTGAACTGGCGGCAGCCGCACGAAGGCAACCTGATCGACTTCTTGTTCCGGGCGCGGGCGTTTCAAACGGCGGCGACCTGGGTGAGAGGATCCTCTCCATCACGGCCGGCGCCGCGGGCATGTATTGCGGCAGTTGCTCGCGCGACAACGCGCTCGCGGTCGAGCTGATCGCCCGCGGCCACGACGTCACGCTGCTGCCGCTCTACACGCCGACCAATCCCGACGAACCGAACGTCAGCCGCGATCGCGTGCTCTTTGGCGGCATCAGCATCTACCTCCAGCAGCACATGGCGCTGTTCCGCAAGACGCCGCGTTTCCTGGATCGGCTGTGGGATTCGCCGACGGTCATCCGATCGTTCGCGAGCCGATCGATCTCGACCGACCCGAAGCTGCTCGGCGATCTCACGGTGTCGATGCTGGAAGGGGACCGCGGCGTCCTGCGCAAGGAGTTCGACAAGCTGCGAGCCTGGCTCGCCGATGAGCCCGTGCCCGACCTGGTCAACCTGTCGAACTCGCTGCTCATCAGCCTGGCGCGGCCGCTGCGCGACGCGCTGAAGCGGCCGATCTGCTGCACGCTGCAGGGCGAGGACCTGTTCCTCGACGATCTCATCGAGCCCTATCGAGGAAGAGCGATCGAGTTGATTCGGCGTCAGGTCGTCGACGTCGATCGGTTCATCGCGGTCAGCGAGTACTACGTCGCGCCGATGGCGCGGCTGCTCAACGTCGCGCCGGAGCGCATCGACGTGGTGCCGCTCGGAATCAACCTGGATGGATACGCTCCGGCTCGCCCGCCGCTCGGGCACGCAACGTCGACGCGTCCGACGAGACGTTTCGCGTCGGATACTTCGCGCGCATCGCGCCCGAAAAGGGCCTGCACGTGCTGGCCGAGGCCTATCCGATCTTCCGCCGGCGCACCGGCAACGCGCCGGTGCGGCTCGATGCGGCGGGGTACATCTCGCGCGCGCACGAGGCGTATCTCGCAGACCATCAAGAGCGGTCTGGAGAAGGCGGGCGTCGCGGGCGACTTCACGTATCACGGGGCAGTCGATCGCGCCGGCAAGCTCGCGTTCCTGCAGACGCTCGACGTCCTGTCGGTGCCGACGCCGTACGACGAGCCGAAGGGCGTGTTCCTGCTCGAGGCGCTGGCCAGCGGCGTGCCGGTGGTGCAGCCGCGGCGCGGCGCGTTTCCGGAGATCGTCGAGAAGACCGGCGGCGGGCTGCTGGTCACCCCGGATGATCCCGCAGGCGCTCGCCGACGCGCTGTACAAGCTGTGGAACGATCGCCCGCTGGCGCGACGCCCTCGGCGAGCGCGGCGCGGTCGGCGTCCGGCTGCATTACAGCATTCAGCGATCGACCGATCGGCTGCTGGAAGTGTACGAATCGCTTCACGGATCGGCCACGAAACCACGAAAGCACGAAAAGGTTTCATAGTTTGGTTTCGTGATTTCGTGTTTTCGTGGCTTGGCATGAATGCTCGAAGTTGCCCATCTCTCAAAAGAGTACCCAACTCCGCGCGGACCGCTGACAGTGCTGTCCGACGTGTCGTTCACGCTCGCGCCGGGCGACGTGGCGGCGATCACGGGTCCGTCGGGCAGCGGCAAGAGCTCGCTGCTCTACATCCTGGGCGCGCTCGAGCCGCCGACATCTGGAACGGTGACGCTCGATGGCGCCAATCCCTTCGCGCTCAGCGCCACCGAGATCGCCGCGTTTCGCAATCGATCGATCGGATTCGTCTTCCAGGATCACTGTCTGCTTACCGCAGTGCACGGTGCTCGAGAACGTGCTCATCCCGACGCTGGTCCCGGGGCCAGACGGCGACGAACGCGCGCGGGCGCTGCAACTCGTCGATCGCGTCGGGCTCGCCGATCGCATCGATCATCGGCCGGGTGAGCTGTCCGGCGGCGAGCGGCAGCGCGTGGCCATCGCGCGCGCGCTCGTGCGGAACCCGCAGCTGCTGCTGTGCGACGAGCCCACCGGCAACCTCGATCGCGCGCCGCGGACGCCGTCGCGGCGCTGCTGCTCGATCTCGCCGCCCGCGAACGCACGATCCTGATCGTCGTCACGCACAGCACGTCGCTGGCCGAGCGATGCCCGATTCGATTCGAGATTGTGAACAACCGGCTTCAGCGCTCATGAACATCCGAAATAGCCACGAAAGCACGAAACCACGAAACAAGAATATGGTTTTCGTTTTCGTGTTTTCGTGTTTTCGTGGCCCTTCCGAAACGTAGCGAATGCGGCCGCGTTCGCTCGTCCTTCGGAGCCTTGGCTACTACTGGCGCACGAATCTCGCCGTCGTGCTCGGCGTCGCGACCGCGGTCGCGGTGCTGGCGGGCGCGCTGCTCGTCGGCGACTCGGTGCGCGGAAGCCTGCGCGATCTCGTGCTCCAGCGTCTCGGCCGCACCGATCGCGTCGTGCTCACGCCGGGATTCTTTCGCGAGGCGCTCGCCGACGACGTTCAGTCGGATCCGGGATTTCAGCAGAGCGGCAGCACCGTGGCTCCGCTGATCGTGATCCCGGGCGCAGTCACCGATCAGGACAGCGGGGCGCCGCGTCTCGCGCGTGCAGGTCTACGGCGTGGACGATCGGTTCTGGCGCTTCCACGGCGTGGATGGCGTGCGCGGTCCCGGCGGGCGCGACGCGCTGCTCAGCCGGGCGCTTGCCGCCGACATCGGCGCCGAGCCGGACGCACGCGGTGCTGGTGCGCGTCGAGCGGCCATCGGCGATTCCCGTCGAATCGCTGCACGGGCGCAAAGAGGATCTGGGCCGCACGCTGCGCCTGACGGTGCGGGCCGTCGTGGACGCGGAGCAGATGGGCGATTTCTCGCTGCAGCCACAGCAGGGCGACGTGCGCGCGGTGTTCGTGCCGCTTCGCGCGGCTGCAGGACGACCTCGACGTCGCCGGCCGCGCGAACGCGTTGCTGGTCGGCCGGCGCCGCGCCGCCTGGACGATCTGATCCGGCGGCGATTCGCGCTCGAAGACGTCGGGTTGTCGATCCGCGGTCGCAGGCGAAGTGATCCGTTGAAAGCGCCGCCGGGCTGCTCGATGCGCCGCGCGCGCGAGCGGTCGAGGAGGCCGCGACCGCGACGGGCCTGACGTCGCACACCGTGTTGACCTATCTGGCAAACACGATGCAGAGCGGCGATCGCGAGGTGCCGTATTCGCTGGTCAGCGCGCTGAATATGACCACGGTCATGCCAAACGGTACGTGGAGTCCCGCCTTCGCTGAAGCTCCGGCGGGCAGGCCGGCTTCAGCCGGACCTACACCTGGCGATCCAATCGTCATCAACGACTGGACCGCGCGCGACTTGGCGTGTCGCGTCGGCGATCCGCTGTCACTCGACTACTACGTGTGGGAAGAACCGGGCCGGCTCGCGACGCAGTCTGCGGAATTTCGCGTCGCGGCGATCGTGCCGATCGCCGGGCTCGCGGCCGATCGCGATCTCGCACCCGTGTATCCCGGGCATCACAGACGCCAGGACGCTGGCCGACTGGGATCCGCCGTTTCCCGATCGATCTTCGCCGCGTGCGGCCGCGACGATGAGGATTACTGGGACAAGTACCGCACGACGCCGAAGGCGTTCATTCCGCTCGAGGTCGGCCAGCGGCTCTGGGCATCGCGGTTCGGCGATCGCACGTCGATGCGCCTGTCGCCGCGCGACGGCGAACTGACCGCCGAGGCGCGCGATCGCTACGCGGCAGCGCTCCGCGCGCGGCTCGACCCTGCCGAGCTCGGGCTGATCGGTGCGGTCGTGCGCGACGAGAGCCTCGCGAGCGTCGCGAGGCGCCACCGATTTCGGCGAGTACTTCATCGTACTTCAGCTTCTTTCTGGTGGCGTCGGCGCTGCTGCTGGCCGTGCTGTTCTTCCGGCTGACGTCGAGCAGCGCGCTCGCGAAGGTCGGCTTGCTGCGCGCGGTCGGTGTGTCTCCGGCCCGCGTGCGGCGCATGTTTCTCGCGGAAGGCCTCGTGCTGGCGTGGCGTCGGCAGCCGTCATTGGCGTCGCCGGCGCCGTCGCATACGGCGCGCTGATGATGTACGGGCTGCGCACGTGGTGGTCGGGCGCGGTCGGGACGACGGCGCTGCGCTGCACGTCGTCGCCGGTGTCGCTCGGGGCGGGCGCGGCGGGCGCGCTCGTGGCGGCGATGGTGTGCATCTGGTGGACGCTTCGCGAGGCTGTCGCGAGTGTCGGAGCGGAGCCTGCTGGCGGGAAACCTGACCGTCGCAGACAGGCACTCCGCTCGTGGTGAGCCTGCGAACCGCCAGCTCGACGCTCGTCGTCGACAGCTCAGGCGAGCGTGTCGGGCGATGGTCGCGTTAGCGCTGTTCGCGGTGATCTGCGCCGCATCCGCCGGCGCTTGATCGCCGCAAGCACGGGCGCTCTCGATCGCACCGCCGGCGTTCTTCGGCGCGGGCAGTCTGCTGCTCATCGCGTGCCTGTGCTTCGTCGCGTCCAGACTCCGCCGGCCACCGCGATCGGCGCTCGAAGGGCACGGCTGGCGGCCGATCTCTCGCCTCGGTGTCCGCAACGCCGCCGAATCGGCCGGGCCGCAGCGTGCTCGCCATCGGCGTCATCGCGTCGGCGACGTTCATCCTCATCTCGGTCGACGCGTTCCGCCGCGAAGGCGCCGATCGCGCACCGATCGCCACTCGGGCACCGGCGGCTACCCGCTGCTCGTCGATCTGCTGCTGCCGCTCGTCGCACGATCCGAACAGCCGCGACGGCCGCGAGGCCCTCGGGCTCGAACCCGGCGAGTCGCTGCACATCGAACCGTTCCGGGTGCTGCCCGGCGACGATGCGAGCTGCCTGAATCTCTACGAGCCGACAAACCCGCGCATCCTCGGCGTCAGCCGGGCGTTCGTCGACGCCGGGCGCTTCGCGTTTCAGGGCGTCGCTGGCATCGACCGACGCCGAGCGCGCGAACCCATGGCTCCTTCTCAATCGGGATCTCGGCCGCCGGCGTCGTGCCGGCGATTGCCGACGCCAACTCGATGACCTACGTGCTCCACAAGAAGCTCGGCGACGAGCTGCAGTTGGCGCGAGCGGGTCAACCGGTCCGGCTGCGGCTCGTGGCCGCGCTCGCCGACAGCATCTTCCAGGGCGAGCTGCTGATGGCGGACGCACACTTCGTCCGCCTGTTTCCGGAGGAAGAAGGGTTATCGGTTCCTGTTGATCGACGCGACCGGCCACGGACGTCGCGCTCGAGCAGGGCGCCGCCGATCTCGGCGCGGACGCCGCGGGCACGTCGGCGCGCCTCGCGGAGTTTCACACCGTCGAGAACACCTACCTCTCGACGTTCCAGACGCTCGGCGGACTCGGCCTGCTCGTCGGCACGATCGGGCTCGCGGCGGTCGTGCTGCGCAACGTGCTCGAGCGGCGCCGCGAGCTGGCGCTGCTCGGCGCCGTCGGCTATGGCCGCCGTCACATCTTCACGATCATCTTGTCGGAGAACGCTGCTGCTGCTGGCCTGGGGTCTGGCGATCGGGACCGTGTGTGCGCTCGTGGCGATCGCCCCGGCTGCGCTGGAGCGCGGCGGCCGGCTTCCCGTCACCACGACGGCTGGGCCTGCTGTTGCTTGCGGTGTTTCTCGCGGGGCTGCTATCGTCTGTCGTGGCAACGCGGGCGGCGCTGCGGCACGCCGCTGCTTGAAGCGCTGCGATCGGAGTGAATGAATGATATCGACACTTGGTATGTGCGCCCGTCATACGTCTCTCGTCCTTTTCATCCTTTCCTTCTGCTTCATCCTTGCCTTCTGCGGTATCGCTGTCTCCACGGTGTCCGCCGAAAACTGGCCGCAGTGGCGCGGCCCCTCGGCCAACGGCATCAGCGGCGAGAAAGAACCTGCCGGTCCGCTGGTCGACAACCGAGAACGTGACGCTGGAAGCTCGACGATGCCGGCCTGGTCGGGATCGACGCCGATCATCTGGGGCGACCGCATTTTCCTGAACGTCGCCGACGATCTGAAGCAGCGCGAGGGCGACAACCTCTTCCTGTGGTGCGTCGACCGCGCCAAGGGCACGGTGCTGTGGAAGCGGCCGCTTGGCGGCGGGAATCACCAGGAGCGAAAGCAGAACATGTCGTCGCCGTCGCCGGTCACCGACGGCACGCGCGTCTGGGTCATGACCGGCACCGGCATCCTGAAGGCCTTCGACTTCGACGGCAAGGAGCTCTGGAGCGCGCGACATCCAGAAAGACTACGGCCGCTTCGGGTTGAACTGGGGCTACGGATCGTCGCCGCTGCTGCACGGCGACGCGCTCTACGTGCAGGTGCTGCACGGGATGAAGACCGACGATCCGTCCTACCTGCTGCGCATCGACAAGGCGACGGGCAAGACGCTGTGGCGCGTCGAGCGGCCGACGCAGGCGCGCTTCGAGTCGCCGGACTCGTACACCACGCCGGCGCTGCTGCAGTACGGCGCGACGTACCGAGATCGTCGTCACGGGCGGCGACGTCGGTGACCGGCCACGATCCGGCGACCGGCAAGGAACTGTGGCGCGTCAACGGGCTCAATCCCACCAACGACGGGAACTATCGCATCGTCGCGTCGCCGGTCGTGCACGGCGACTTGATCGTCGCGCCGACGCGCGAGCGCCCGATGCTAGTCGCTCAAGGCCGGCGGCCGCGGCGACATCACGCAAGTCGCACGTGCTGTGGTCGTTCGACAACGGACCGGACGTGCCGACGCCGGTCACCGACGGCACCTACGTCTACGTCGTCAACGATCGCGGCATCATGTGGTGCCTCGACGCGAAGACCGGCAAGGAGATCTACGGCCGCCAGCGTCTGCGTCCGGCGACCTACAGCGGTTCGCCGGTCCTGGCGGACGGGAAGATCTACATCACCAACGAAGACGGCGTGACGAGCGTGGTCAAGGCGGGCCCGACATTCGAGGTGCTCGCGGAGAACGATTTCGACGACTACACGCTCAGCTCGCCGGCCGTCTCGGAGGGACAGATCTTCATTCGGACCGCGACTCAACTCTACTGTCTTGGCAAGCGGACCGCCGGCGCGCTGAGGCAGTGATGCGGCGGCGCCAACGACAACGACTCGCCGCGGTGGCCTTCTTGATCGGCGCGGCGATCGGATCGCCGATGCTGGCCGCTCCGCCAGTGCCGAATCCGGTGGTGACCGGTCCCATCAGCGGCGGCACACGCGGTCAGGCGTTCGGCGCGCTCCCTGCGGCCAGCCTGGCCTCGAGCGCGCTCACCGAGGCTGAGTACTTCCTCGCCGGCACCGCCAACGCGTACGAAAAGGAAGGCGTGTGGGGCGCCGACGGACTATGGGCCGTCAAGCCGGGCAAGCCGGCGGACTTCAAGGTCCGCATGCTCGTGCGGCGGCCATCCGACGCCAGCCGCTTCAACGGCATCCTCATCGTCGAATGGCTGAACGTGACGGCGATGGCGGAGGGCGCGGCCGACTACAGCCAGATGGCCGAGGAGATCGAGCGCGAAGGGTACGCGTGGGTCGGCGTCGGCGCGCAGGCGTCGGGCGTCAACGCGCCGCGCACCGGCCTCAAGGCGTGGGACGCCGTCCGGTACGAATCGCTCGTCCATCCGGGCGACGCGTATTCCTACGACATCTTTTCGCAGAGCGCGCAGGCGGTGCTGCATCCGAAGGGCGTCGATCCGCTCGGCGGTCTTCGCATCCGGCACATGCTGGCGACAGGACGCTCGCAGTCGGCCTTCCGCCTGGTCACCTATCTCAACGCGCTCCACCGGCAGACGGCGCTCTTCCATGGCTACATGGTCCACAGCCGCGGCGCGTCGGCCGCCGGGCTCACGGCGGAGCAGTTGAGCGCCGATCCGGTCCCGATTCCGGCGGGCGCGCGTATCCGCGCCGATCTCGACGTGCCGGTGCTCGACGTGCAGACGGAAGGCGACATGGTGACGCTGCGCGCGCATCTGACGCATCAGCCGCCGAGCGCCCGCTATCGCCGCTGGGAGATCGCCGGCGCAGCGCATGCTGAATCGCCGCGGTGGATCGCCGAGGTTCCGCCGCCGCTGGAGATGGGGCAGGGCTGCAAAGATCCGATCAACACCGCGCCCCATCACGCCGTCGTCAAGGCCGGTCTGCGCGCGCTCGCGCGATGGGTGCGCGACGGCTCAGTCCCGCGGCAGTCGCCGGCTATCGAGCTCGGCGATCGCACAGCGGCGGATCCGGTCGTGCGCGACGGGTTCGGCAACGCGAAGGGTGGCATCCGGCTTCCAGAAGTCGAGGCGCCAACCGCAAAGCTGGACGGCCTGCGAAACGACGTCGCCGCGCCGTCGCCCGGCGCGCCGAATTTCTGTTTTCTCTTCGGGCACACAGTGCCGCTGGATGGGTCGACGCTCGCGTCGCTGTACCCAACGCACGACGCGTTCGTGAAGAAGTTCACCGCAGCGGTCGATGCGCTGGTGCGGGACGGGTACCTGCTGAAGCCCGAAGCGGATCAGGCGAAGAAGGCGGCGGAGCAATCGCGGATCGGGCGCTGACGCTACCAGGTCCAGAGAGCGAGCGACACGGTGTCCTTGACGAAGATCCTGTTGCCCACAATCGTCGGCAGCGCCCACGTGGCGCTGTCGGCAACCGTGTAACGCTTCATCGGCTCGAAGCCGCCGGCAGTCGCGTCGGCGATCAGCAGCTCCGCATCATCCTTCAGCATGAACAGCGTGTCGCCGGCATGCAGAATGGCGGCGTTCTCAGCCTGCCGCGGCGGGCTCGTCCACAGCGTCTTCCCCGTTTTCACGTCGAGGGCGAAGAATTGCCCGCGGTTGCGGTGCGAGAGGCCGAACAGCCGATCGCGGACGATGACGCCATTGGTCATGTAGAGCGATAGTTCCTGATTGTCCCAGACGTTCTCGGTGGTCCACTGCGTGCCGCGCTTGACCGGCCTGAAGGCCGTGACGCCTTTCTCGAGCCCGGAAATCACCACGATGGTGCCGTAGAGCAGGGGCGTGATCACGTTCTGCGTGTAGTTCGTCGAGAACGGCCGCTTCCACAACAACTCGCCGGTGGCTTCCGCCACGCCGACAACGTGCTCCTGCGTGAGGACG
The DNA here is from genome assembly GCA_963770995.1 of uncultured Acidobacteriota bacterium. GTDB lineage: Bacteria > Acidobacteriota > Vicinamibacteria > Vicinamibacterales > CAVVIG01 > CAVSWN01. Next base: position 120,723 of record CAVYRS010000004.1, read on the forward strand.
ATCACCTGTCGGGTTCCGCCGATGTCGGCGGCCATCGGCGACGAGTAGGACGGACCGTCACCCGTCCATTGCCACTTGACCGCACCCGTGACGGCGTCGAACGCGGTCAACGCGCCCTTGTCGTGGCCGCCGACGTGAACGATCACCATCCCTCGCTCGACGAGCGGCGACATCGCGGTGTGAAAGAGCGGCGACACCGGCGGCGCGGCTGTCTGCCAGCGCCTCCTGCCGTCGGCTGGGTCGAAGGCGGTGACGATGCCGGTCATGCCCAATGTGTAGATCAGGCCGTTGGCGAACGTCGGCGTGGACTTCGGTCCCTTCTCGTGTGGTGCCGCGGCCCGGTTGACGGTGAACGTCGCAGCGTACTCGCTGGTCCAGAGCTCCTTGCCGGTATCGGCGTCGATCGCAGCCAGCACCTCGTTCTCGCCGCGTCTCGAGAACATGTAGATCCGGTTGCCGGCGAGGATTGGCGATGAGTACCCGAGGCCGACTGTCACTTTCCATTTGCGCGTGAGGGCATCCGGCCACGCCTTGGGCGCGGTGAACGAGACGATCGCGCCGTCACGATTCGGTCCGCGCCATTGCAGCCAGTCGGTGCGCGTCTGGGCGGTGAGAGCCGTCGCTGCGACGAGAAAGACCGCAGCAACTCGGATTTGCGACGAAGGCGCGAAGACACGAAGCGCCATCTCAGGGCTTCTGCTTGATCGCGAACACGTCCTTCAGGCCGCGAATGATGATCGTTCCGTCGGAAATGGCCGGCGTCGCCATCACGACCTGGCCCATGTGATTGGTGGCCAGCAGCTCGTACTTCGGGCCGGCCTTGACGACGAAGATGTCGCCGTCTTCGCTGGTCAGATAGAGTTTGCCGTCGGCGGCGACGGGCGAGGCGCTGAACGAGCCGCCGCCCGCGATACGTTCCTGGTAGACGCGTTGCCCGGTGCGCACGTCGTGTGCCGCCAGCACGCCGCCGATTTGCAGGATGTAGAGCAGGTCGCCGTAGATCACCGGCGTCGGAATGTAGGGCCCGCCGCGCGTCGTGCTCCAGGCGAACGATGGGCCGGGCTTGTCGTCCTTGACCGTGATGTCGCCGGTCGCGCCGGGCTTGATGGCGTGAATCGGCTGCACGCCGCGGTAGCCGTTGGTGACGATCACGACGTCCTGGACCGACGATCGGCGTGGGGATCGCAATTTCGGAATTGCCTGAGAGGCGCCACAGTTCCTTGCCGTTCGACGGGTCGTAGCCGCGCGTGAATTGCGTCGCCTGCGTCACGAGCTCGGTCCGGCCATTGGCCTCGAAGATCGGTCGGCGTCGACCAGGACGGAATTTCCTCGCGCGGGGTTCGCCACACCGGCGCGCCGGTCGCGACGTCGAACGCCGCGATGAACGAGTTCTTCTGGATGTCGCACTGCACGATCACCAGGTTCTTCCAGATGATCGGCGAGCTGGCGATCCCCCACTCGTAGTCGGGATCGTAGAACCAGCCGGCGTTGAGCACGCCGAGGTCGCGCTTCCACAGCGGCTTGCCGTCCATGTCGTACGCGAAGAGCCCTTCGGATCCGAAGACACGATGACGCGCCGGCCGTCGGTGACGGGTGTCGCCGATGCCTGGCTGGACTTCGGATGGCGCTTGGTCTTCGGAATTCCTTCGTGCGCGACGCGCTCCCACAGGATCTTGCCCGTGCGCTTGTCGAGCGCCAGGAGCTTCCAGACGTGCTTCGAGACGTCCTTCGCCGGTTCGACATCACCGTAGAGTCCGGTGCGGATGCCCGCGGCCGGATCGGCGCTGAGGGCGGTGGACACGAAGACGCGATCGCCCCACACGACCGGACTCGACACCGCGACGCCGTCGACGGGCGTCTTCCACAACACGTTGTCGCCGGTGGCCGGAGTTCCACGTGACGGCGGTCGGCGTCCCGTCGGCGACGCCCGACGCGTTCGGGCCGCGGAACATGGGCCAGTTCTGGGCAGACAGTGGCGCTGAGAGGATCAGCGACAGTACGGCACCACCACGGAGAGCACTGAAGCGAAATACACCAACTGTGGTCACGGATTTTCCTTTGTACAAAATAGCCCGTGTTCTCCGTTCGTGTCCGCGTCCTCCGTGGTTAACGCTCTGGCGGCCGCTTCGCGCCTGCTTTTTCGAGCAACACGACGACGTCGTCGAGCTTCGCGCGCGTCGCGGCTTGAAGCGCGGCAGACAGCGCGTCCGCCGAGAAGCCTCCGTGATCCAACAGGAGCGTGACGACCTCGGTGTGCTGCGGCTTGCGATCCTGCGCCGGGTTCACCGCCCATGTGAGCGCGGTCGCGTTGTAGAACGTATCCTTCAGCGTGACGTCGGCGCCGCGCGCCAGCAGGACCTTGACGACCTCGACATGCCCGCGATCCGCGGCAAACGACAGCGCCGTGCGGTCGTATCGAAACTTCGTGTTCACGTTGACGCCTTCGTCGAGCAGCTTCTTGACCGCCGCCGCGTCGCCCTTGCGAGCGGCGTCAGAGAGGGCGTCGGCCTTGTCCGTCGACTGCGAAGCTCCAAGAACGCAGAGACCGCTAAGAACGCAAAGAAAAACCCTCATGCCAGGTCGATAACGTTGCATAGGAACCTCGGCGGTCTTCGCGGCCTTTGCGTTCATGTCGGTCATGCGGTCGGCCTGAAGTACAGCACCATCGCCGCGCCGACCGACGCGAGCAGGAAGCCGAGATACAGCATCGGATTGATGGCGGACTTCGGGGGATGGATGATGGCTGTGATCGCCACGTTCACGATCGGCGCGCCGCCGAACACGAGCGGCATCACGTAGAGCGGCAGGCCACCCGACTTGAACGCCCAGATGATGCACGCGGCCCCGGCCGCGCCCAGCCCGCCGGCGACGGTCGCCGCAATCAGCCCGTTGGTGTTGAAGTTCGAGAGCGAGCCCTGCGCCGAGAGCGCGCCGGCCGGCACGAGGACGGCGATCAGGAAGTAAGCGACGCCCACGCACAGCAGCGCCTTCAGCGGGCTGCCGAGCTGCGTCTGTCCAAGATGCAGCAGCGCGCCGTACGCGCCCCACGAGAGCACGGCCCCGGCCACGAAAATTACCCATCCCATACGTGTCCTCGCTGCTGGTGTAGTCGTTACGGTCATCGTTGTGTGTCAGGAATTGTAGCGCAGGGTCGCTCGCTCAGGACGGCATCGACGAGCGGCGAGGTCGCCATGGTCGTCGCGAGCGCCATCAGGACCATCATGGTGAATAGCGCCGGCGTCAACACGCCCAGATCCAGGCCGATGTTGAGGACGATGAGCTGCATGAGGCCGCGCGTGTTCATCAGAAACCCGAGACCGGCCGCCTGCCGCACGCCGATGCCCGTCAGGCGCGCGGCGGCGAACGTGCCGCCGAACTTTCCGGCCGTGGCCACGACGATGATCAGTCCGCAGATGAGCCACGCAAACAGGCCCGAGACGAGATCGACCCGTGTGCGCATGCCGGCGAACGCAAAAAACGCCGGGAGCAGGGAGGTCGTCACCGGACCGGTCAGATTCGCGGTCCAGGTTCGCGCCAGGCGGCTGTCGTGCGGCACGATGGCGCCGAACAGGAACGCGCCGAAGATCGCATGAACGCCGATCCTCTCGGTCGCGAGTGCGGAGACCGCGACGCCGGCGAGCGTCAACGCAACGGTCTGCCAGTTCTGACGCTGTTCCGAAGCGGCGACCAGCCGCTGCACGAGCGGCTTGACGAGGATGAGCATCACCGCGATGAACACGAGTGTGAGCGCGACGACGATGAGGGCGCTTTCGGGCCGTGCCTGCGCGACGCCGACCACGCACGCCAGCAGGCACCACGCCGTCACATCGTCCACGGCGGCGCAGGTGAGGGCGATGATGCCGAGCTCGGAATGCGTCATGCCCCGGTCGGCGAGGATTCGCGCGAGCACCGGAAAGGCGGTGATCGACATGGCGACGCCGATGAACAGCGCGAAGCTGGTGAACGGCACGTCGCTCGTGGAGAACCGGGGATACAGGTAGAGCGCGAGGGTCGATCCGAGCACGAACGGTGCCACGATGCTGGCGTGTGAAATCGCGACGGTTGCGTGGGCGCGCGCGCCGACGCGATCCAGGTTGAGCTCGAGCCCGACGAGAAACATGTACAGCACTACGCCGACTTGCGCGACGAGGCTCAGCGAAGGTGTGATGGCGGCCGGAAGGATGTAGGCGCCGATGTCAGGTGCGATCCGGCCGAGCAGGGACGGGCCGAGCATGATGCCCGCCAGCACTTCGCCGATGACCGGAGGCTGCCGGACGCGCGCCAGGACGCCGCCGAGCACGCGGCCGAGGACGATCACGGCAGCCAGCGCGAGGACAACGTGGAGCAGGATGTTCGACGTCGGTCCGGTATCGACGCCGGTGACGATCTGCGGCGGCGGCGGCGCAGGAGCGGACAGGGTCGCGCCCGAACGGGCAACGAGGAGGAAGATCGCGGCTGAGACGGCCAGCATCGCCGCGTACGCGACGACCGCGGACACCGTCAGAGCGCGAGGAGCGTCGGAAATCTTGCCCTGAATTCGAGTAGACTCGGTCGCCATGCACCAGTAGTCGGAGGGTCGTCCCACACATTATCCGAGAAAGGAGCGTTCTCATGCGTGTCCGCCTCGCATCGCTCACCATTCTCCTCGCGACCGGAATTCTGATTGCCACGCCGCTTGCCGTACAGGAAAAAGGCGGCCAGGAAGAGTTCGGCCCGTACGAGCTCGTCGAGAACTGGCCGCAGCCGCTGCCCGACGGCCCAGACGGCGTCAAGCACGAGGGCTGGACCTGGGGATCGGTCGGCGCGGTGTACGCCGAGACGCCCGATCGGATCTGGATCGCGCAGCGCGGCGAGCTGCCGCTGCCGCAGGGCGCGAAGCCGTGGACGCCGTACTCGCTGCTCCAGCCGTCGCGCGGCAACGTCGACGGGCAACACCGACGGTCTGAGCGCGACGTGCGAGCCGGTCGACGAAGCGCGGATGGGAACGCCGCTGGCACCACTCCGTGTTCGTCGTCGATCGCAACGGCAAGATGGTCCAGGACTGGCCGCACCTCGAGAAGATGTTCAGCGCCGATCCCTGCGGGCGCGGCGCCGCACAAGATCAAGATGAACCCGTACGATCGCGAGAAGCACGTCTGGATCATCGACGACCAGCTGCACGTGATCTGGAAGTTCACCTACGACGGCAAGCTCGTGCATGACGCTCGGCACGACGGGCAAGCGCGGACGCGACGGCGGCAAGCTGTTCGACCGGCCGACCGACATCGCCTGGCTGCCCGACGGGACGTTCTTCATCAGCGACGGCTACGGCGGCAAGCGCGTCGCCAAGTTCGACAAGGACGGCAAGTTCCTGATGGATTGGGGCGCGGCGCCGAAGGATCCCGCCAAGCCCGGTCCCAACGAATGGAACACCGTCCACAGCATCCAGATCAGCAACGACCGCAAGCTGTACGTCGTCGATCGCGGCCATCGGCGCATTCAGGTGTTCGACGAGAACGGCAAGTTCCTCGACATGTGGACGACCGGCGTGCGGTCGCAGCCGTACGCGCACCTGATCACGACCGATCAGTTCCTCTGGCAGTCTGACGGCGGCACGAATCGCATCGTGAAGTACGACCTGACCGGCAAGTATCCTGTACGGCTGGGGCATCTCAGGCGGTCAGCCGGGACAATTCAACGGGCCGCACTCGATCACGGTCGATCAGGACGGCAACCTGTATCTCGCGGAAGTGTTCAACGGCCGCGTGCAGAAGTTCCGGCCGAAGCCGGGCGCGGACAAGGCGAAGCTGGTCGGGCAGGAGCTGCGGTATACCGGGAGTTAGAACCGCGACATGGCTGATGGCTGGATGGCTAATGGCTAAGCGTTGGGGTTAACCCCGATGTTTAGCCATCAGCCATCAGCCATCAGCCATGTCGGGAAGTCAGTGAGTCATCGCGTAGAGGACGAAGTTGACGCCGATCGCGTAACCCTCGGGCGAGAACAGGCTGAAGTATTCGCGGTTCTCGCCCTCTCTCTCCCACGTGTCGGCGATGTCGGTGTTGTGCGTCATCACGATCATGACGCGGCCCTTCTCGTCCTTAATCCCCTTGAACGTCACGATGTCGCTGTCGGGCCCGCGCTCGGAGGTGCGGCCGCCGCTCTGATACCAGAAGCTGATCGCGGGGACCTGCGGCATGCGCTTCACGTCATAGAGCGTATGCATGATCGGATCACCGACGGCGAGATCGACGATCGGGTACTGGTGCGGCGGCAGCACGCGCCCGATCTGCTCCTCCCAGCGCTGCCAGGCATACGAACCCCAGAAGTCGTCGACCCAGAGAAACCCGCCCTTGAGCAAATAGTCCCGCAGCGTCTTGATTTCGTCGTCGTTGAACCGCACGGTGCCGACGTCTTCCATGAACAGGAGCGGGCAGCGCGCGAGCAGCGGATCGGTGAGGCGGACGACGACGTGCGCAGGTTGCGCGTCGGGCTTCAGCTTGACGCGCACGAACGTCAGTTCGGCGAGTCGGACGGAGAAGTTGTTGTCGGCGCCGGGGTAGTCGGTGCCCCAGCCGCTGCCGCTGCGCTCGCGCGTGACGCTGCCGTAGTAGCCGCGGCAGTAGTTGAACGAGCCGTCGAAATCCTCGCGCGCGGCAAAAGAGGGCGGGCCGCCGCGCCAGAAGCCGCCGGTCGGACCGCCGACCCAGATGCGCTGCGCGTAGACCGTCGCGGCGGCCAGGCCCCCGACGATTGCCAGGATTCCGATGAGTCGCCGGCGAGCGCGCATTAAGTCCGTTGCACAGTACGCTGGGGTCCGCCTTCGGCGGACCTGAGGTCCGGCTAAAGCCGGACACCACTTTCTGCAGCGTCCCTAGGATCTCAGGGTCGGCGCCCGTCTGGCAGCATCAGCTCGTTGCGCTTGTCCGGCGCCTCGTCCATCGGCGTGCCGGGGTTCCACGTCGGAATCGGCGCCTTGTCCGGCGGATAGAGCGACTCCATCGGCTGCCAGACCCTGTCGACGCGGTCGGTGAACAGATCGCCGATCAGCAGATCGGTGACCGTGCCGCGCAGCTCCGGATACTCGCGCACGAAGTTGCCGAAGCTGAAGCCGTCGTAGTACTCGCAGACCAGGCGGCGCATGCGGTCGACGCCCTGCGTTGAAGGCGGGTCCCCACTTGCCGAGCTGCGCCGCCGGACGTGTCGCCCTTGCTCCAGGCCTTCGACGATCGCGTCGGCGGCCAGCTCGCCGGATTTGAGCGCGAGCAGGACGCCGGACGAGTAGAGCGGATCGAGGAAGCCCCACGCGTCGCCGATCATGCACCCAGCCGTCGCCGGCGACCTGCGTCGCGCGATACGAGTAGTCCTTCGTCGCGAAGTAGCCGGTGACGCGCGTGCGCCGGCGCGATCCGCTCCTTGACGGCGCGGGCAGCGCTCGACTTCTTCGTCGATAGGTCTGCTCGTAGGCTCCCGCGGTTCTTGAACAGGTAGTCGAACGGCGCGACGACGCCGACGCTGACGATGTTGTCGTGCTGCGGGATGTACCAGAACCAGCCGTTGCTTGTCGGCCGTCTGCAGCACCATCGTCGCGCCCTCGTCGCGGCCGGTGTCGCGGTAGGCGCCTTCCCAGTAGGTCCAGATCGCGCCCTTGTTCAGGATCGGGATCCCAGACGCGCAGCCGCAGGCGATTCTGGATCAGCCCGGTCTGGCCGCTGGCGTCGACGACGACCTTCGCGCGCACCTCGCGGCGCTTGCCGTCGTCTTCGCTGAATGGTGACGCCGACCGCGCGGTCGCCTTCGAAGAGCACGTCGATGACGCGAACGCCTTCGTGCGACGTCGACGCCGTGCTCGCGCGCGTTCTCGAGCATCATCTGGTCGAACTCGCTGCGCACGACCTGCCAGGTCTGCGAGCACTCGTGCGGCTTGTTGTCCCAGAAGTAGAACGGCGCCGACAGCTTGCCGCTCGCGTTGACGAACTGGACGCTGTACTTCTTGACGAAGTGGCTCTCCTGCATCTTCGGCAGCATGTTCGAGCCGCTTCAGCACCCAGTAGGTCTCCGGAATCAGCGATTCGCCGATGTGGAAGCGCGGGAAGCGCTCGCGCTCGAACAGCTCGACCGTCACGCCCTGCTGCGCGAGCAGCGTGGAAACGGTGGACCCCGCCGGGCCGCCGCCGATGACAACGACGTCAGTCATGTCCACCTTAGAACAGATGCAACCACGAAATCACGAAGACACGAAAAAGACAATCCATGTCTTCTTCGTGGTTTCGTGTCTTCGTGGTTGCATTGAATTCAGCGAGCCGCCTGCAAGCGACTTGCGATCTCTTCCGGGATCTCGATCGGCCCGCATCGTGGGCGTCTTGCGCACGCAGGCGATCGTCAGGTGCCCGTTCGCGATCGGCTGGTCGTCCTTCTGCACGATCGCACGCGTAGCGGATCGTCTTCTGCGTCATCTCCGCGATGCGCAGATCGGACCTCGAACTCGTCCTCGAAGCGCAGCGCGCCGGTGGAACTCGAACGACGCCGCGACGCGCGGCCAGCCGATCTCGGCTGTCCGGCGGATGGATGCTCAGCCCGGCCTCGCGCCACAGCGCGTGCTCCGCCTCCTCCATGTAGCGGAAGAACCAGCTGAAAGTGCACGATGCCGGCGACGTCGGTTTCGTAGAACTGCACGCGGCGGTGCGGTGAATGCGCGTCGACATCGCGATGCACTACGAATCACGGACACGGAGACCATGTCGTGTTTTCGTGTCTTCGTGGTTGCCTTGCTCTACGTGTAGCGAATGCCGGCATGCTCGGGCAGGAAGAAGCGCGGCAGCAGCGACGTCGACGCGCAGCAGTCCGTCGCGCGACAGCGACACGATGCCGCGTCGCTGGCCTGCGGCGAGGTAGCCCTCGGCCCGCGAGCGACGGCGAACTGGTCGCTGGAATCGCTCGAGGATGTCGACGCCGTACTTCTCGGCGAAGTACGCCGGCCGCACGCGCCCGAGCTTCAGCTGCAGCACCAGCTCGCGGATCATCCGCTCGTCGTCGGTCGGACGATAGGCGCGGCGCGAGCGGCAGCTCGCCGCGCGTCGATCGCCTCGCTGTAGGTTTCCCACGTGTCCAGGTTCTGCATGTGGACGCCGTTGACGTGGCCGAACGACGCGACGCCGAGCCCCGCCATGTCGGCGCCCTGCCAGAGGCGATCGCGGTAGACGAACTTCGTCCGCGACGGATCCTTCACCGCGGTGTAGGCGCTGCCGACGTGATAGCCGGCGCGCTCGAGCGCCTCGAACGCCTCCTGCACCCAGCGGCGCTTGGTGGACCAGTTCACGACCGGCTCGGCGAACAGCCTGCGTGCCCTTCAGCAGGTCCTTGCTGATCGTCGTGTTGAAGGGCAGCTCCATCTGGTAGATCGTGACGCTGTCCGGCTCGAGCTCGAGCGTCTTCTCGACGCAGGCGCGCCAGTTCTCTTCGGTCTCGCCGAGCATGCCGGCGATCAGGTCGATGTTGATCTGCGGAAAGTCGAGCGCGCGCGCGACGCGGTAGGCCTGGCCGATCTCCGGCGAGCGATGCGCGCGGCCGTTGAGCTCGAGGATGCGATCGTCGAAGTTCTCGACGCCGAGGCTCAGGCGCGTGACGCCCATCTGCCGGATCGCCGTCGAGCTTGTGCTCGGTCAGCGTGCCCGGCTCGCACTCGAACGTGATTTCCTCGGCGCCGCTCCACGGCGTCGACCGCCGTCAGGCGGCCGACCAGCCCCTGCAGCTGCTGCGTCGAGAGGAACGACGGCGTGCCGCCGCCGAAGTAGACGAAGTTCAGCGGCCGCCCGGCAATCGCCGGCTGCTGCGCGTACAGCTCCCACTCGCGCGCGAGCACGTCGAGATACTGCGCCGACTTCCTGCGCGTTCTTGTCGGTGTAGACGCGGAAGTAGCAGAAGTGGCAGCGCTTCCGGCAGAACGGAATGTGCAGGTAGAGCCCGAGCGGCATCGCCGGGTTCGGCGGCGCGCTGCCAGCGCCGGCCGCGCGTCGCGCTCGACGGCCTCCGCGCGACCAGACCGAGAACGGCGGATAGGTCGCGACGAAGTAGCTGCCGACTTCGGTCTGCTCGGCGAGCGCGGTGCGTCCGGGTTCATTCATCGGTACAAGTGGTCTCGATCAACGGATTAGCCACGAGAGCACGAAACCACGAGACAGACATCGAGTGTTTACGCTTCGTGTCTTCGTGTCTTCGTGGCAGATCGATCTTACCCGAAGCAGTAGATCCGTCCGTCCTGCGCGCCGACGACGACGCGGCCGGCGGCGATCGGCCGGCGACGCGGTGATCGCGTCGCCGACGTCGAACTCCCACCGCTTCTGCGCCGGTCGCGGCGTCGAGCACGTAGAGCTTGCCGTCGCTCGATCCGACGTAGACGCGGCCGCCGGCGACGGCCGGCGACGAATCGACGCGCGCGCGGGTGACGAACTTCCACGCGCGCCTTGCCGCTCGCCGCGTCGATCGCGTGGATCGCCTTGTCGCGGCCGCCGATGATACACCCGGCCGCCGGCGAGCGCGGCCGACGAGTAGTAGGGGAACTCGCGCTCGGGATCGCGGTAGCGCCACGCGATCTTCCGCGTCGTCGAGATCGATCGCGAGCACGTCGTCGTTGAACGTGCCGAGATAGGCGCGGTCGCCGTCGACCACCGGCGACGCGCCGGTGTAGGCGCCGAGCGGCATCTCGAACAGCACCTTGCCGTCGGTCAGCGCGCACGGCGCGGAAGCGCTCGTCGCAGCCGCCGATGTAGACGATGCCGTTCACGACCGCCGGCGTCGCGTGCACCGGCCCGTCGGTCTGCAGCTTCCAGCGCACCTTGCCGGTGCGGCGGTCGAGCGCGTAGAGATGCGTGTCGTACGAGCCGATCAGCACGCAGGTCGTCCGACGAGCGACCGGCGACGACTTCGACTTCGCCGCCGGTCTTGAACGTCCACAGCGCTTGCGGCCGTCCGCGGCGTTGACGGCGTGGACGATGCCGGCGAGATCGCCGACGAAGACCGCGCCGCCGCCGACGGCCGGCGACGATTCGCCGATGCAGCCGTTCGCCGGTCGCGTACTTCCAGCGCAGCTTGCCGGTCTCGAGATCGATCGCGAGCAGATCGCCCTTCGCCGAGCCGACGTAGACGACGCCGTCGACGATCGCGGCGGACGATTCGATCGACGTCGCCGGCCTCGTAGGTCCACTTCAGCGACAGCGTCGCCGGGCGGCGCGGCGGTCGCGACGCCGGTCAGGCGCGCGTTGCCGCGGAACTGCGGCCAGTTCGCCGGCGTGCGCCTGACGCGCCGACGGCTGACCGCGAAGGCGACCACGAAGACACGAAGCCACGAAGAACGAAATCTTGTAGTTCTTCGTGACTTCCGTGATCTTCGTGGTTGCCGTGTGCTCGTCACTTCGTCACTCCGCATTTGCGCCAGCGCGAACAGCTGGTTCCGGTTGTTCAGGAACAGCGCGCCGTGCGCCGGCACCGGCGTCGCGTAGACGGCGCTGCCCATGTTCATCTCGGCCGAGCACCTTCTTCGTCCTTGCCGGCCTGCAGGACGACGACGTCGCCGTCCTCGTCGCCGAGATAGACCTTGCCGTCGACCACCAGCGTCGAGCCCCAGACGGCGGCGAACACGTCGTGCGTCCAGTACTCCTGGCCGGTCTTCGCGTCGAGGCAGTGCAGGAAGCCGCTGAAGTCGGGGATGTAGAGCAGGCCGTCGGCGATCGACGCCGTCGAGATCGAGCGGCGGATCTTGTCGTAGTGCCAGACGCGGCCGCGTCTGCGTGATGTCGCCGCGCTTGGTGGCGTCGATGCAGTAGAGGTGGCCGACGCCCTCGCCGTGCTCCGGATCCTGGCCGTTGGCGATGTAGACCTTGTCCTCGTAGATGACCGGCGTGCCGATCACCTCGTTGCGCGTCTTCGGCCAGACCGAGTCCTTCGGGTTGGTGTCGAACTCCCACAGCTTCTTGCCGGTGACCGCCTCGTAGCCGCGCACCCAGCCGTCGCCCTGCGCGCTGACGACCTGATCGACGCCGCCGATCTTGCCGACCGACGGCGTCGACCACTGGCCGTGCAGGATGCGGTCCTCGACCGAGTTGTCTTCCCACACCAGCTTGCCGGTGTTCTTGTTGATCGCGATGATCGCCGGCGCCTTCGGCGACGGAATGTGGACGTGGCTCTCGTCCTGCCCGTTCGACGTGCTGACGAAGATCAGATCGCCCGAGATGACCGGCGACGAGTTCGACAGGTTGTGCGGGTACGCGCCGACTTCCTCCATCATGTCGAACGACCAGATGACGTCGGCGTCGTTCGGCCCGGTCAGCTTCTCGTCGGTGACCGGGCCTTCGTTCTTGCCGTCGCGGAACCCGTTGATGTCGAGGCACCAGACGACGCCGCGGTTGCTCGCGTAGTAGAGGCGCGTGCCCTCGACGAGCGGCGACGAGGCGACGCCCTGGTACGGCCAGTCGTTGGCGCGGCCCGACGCGAGCTTCTCGTGCGTCTGCTGCCACAGGAACTCGCCGTCGGCTTCGCGGAACGCCATCAGCACGCCGCGATCGCCCGGCTGCTTCGGATCGCGCAGCCCTTCGTTGTTCGTGCCGACGAAGACCATGCCGCCGGCGACGACCGGGTTGCCGTAGCTCTGCGAGCCGAGCTCGGCCACCCACTTCACGTTCTTCTTCGTCTTGACGTCCCACTCGGTCGGCAGCCCCTTCATGTTCGAGACCATGTTGCGGTCGGGCGTGCCGCCCCACATCGGCCAGTCGCCGGTGCCGGGATCGGACGCGCCGACGCGCGACGGGCCAGGTCGCCGCGAGCAGGACGAGCGACGAGCGCGAAGACAGATGCGTTTTCATTGGTTTGCCGTCGACTTTCAGGTTGTCGAGATACGCGCCGAACTCCGCGTCGACGAAGAAGCCGGGCGCGCCCTGCCGGTTGCCGATCGGATCGATCTTGTCGATCATCCACGCCGCCGGCTCCGGCTGCGCCGGTCGGCCAGGCCTTGCCGCGCGCGCGCACCTTGCCGTCCGGCAGTGTTCTCGACGCGCAGCTTCAGGTGATACCAGGTGTCCGCCTTCCACGCGAACGGCACCGTCGACCGTTCGCTGCGTCTCCGGCTCCCACGGCTCGATCTTCAGCTGCTGCGCGTTGCCGTAGAGCACGAGCGAGTAGCGCTGCGCGGTGATGCCGATGTCGGCCATCTGCCGCCGCCTCGTCGTCGCCGCGCACGTCGGCCTCGAACGGTGTAGTTCGACCAGTCGGCCGGGCCGATGAAGGCGCGGATGCGCTTGAAGATCGTGTCGTCGGGCGCCTTCTGCAGCACCTTCTGGCCGTCGAGCGTCGCCACCGAGAACTTGCCGGCGACGGCGTTGACCCAGCCGGGCGGCACCGCGCCGTCGGCGTACGCGTCGAACGTCTCGGTCCACGGCAGCGGGCGCACGACGCGCGCGCGCGCCTCGCCGGTCAAGCGCGCCGACGGTCGCCTTGATCGTGCCCGGCCTGCTCGACCGGATCGCGCCGCCACGGTGAACGTGCCGTCGGCGACCGTGCCCTTCAGCCCCTGCGAGCGACCACGTGGCCGCCGGCTCCTCGCGCAGGAAGCGTCCCTTCGCGTCGAACAGCCTGCGCGCGCAGCTTCACGGTCTGTCCCGGCTTCAGCACCAGCTCGGTCGGCGATCACCTGCACGCAGCGCCGGCGCGCCTTCGCCCTTCTCGGCCGGCTCGTCGACCGCGAACCCGGTCGGCGCCTTCGCCGCCTTCGGGCCGATCGCGTAGACGCGCGTCGCTCGAGACGAAGAAGACGCGGCCGCGCGAGATCGCCGCGCCGGCGAGAATCGGCTCCGGCATGCCCTGCCGACTGCCGCGCGTTGTCGTCCTTGCTCGATCGGCAGCTCGACCTCGCTCAGGATCTCCGCGCGATCGGCGTGCGGCCGGACGATGAAGAACTTGCCGCTCTCGGTGCCGACGTAGAGCTTGCCGTCGGCCAGCACGAGCGGCGCCTTCTGCACCGTGCCGAGCGGCTGCGTCCAGAGCTCGCGGCCGGTCTCGAGGTCGAACGCCTTCAGCCGCGAGCCGTTCTCGATCTGATAGACGCGCGTGCCGTCGATGACCGGCGACGAGAAGCCGAACTGGTCGCCCTTGCACCGCCCACTTCGTCGTCTTGATGTCGCCGGTCTGCGAGCCGTCGATCGCGCGCGATCATGCCCGAGCTCGCTCGATGTCGAGGTTCTCGTCGCCGTGCGAGACGATGACGCGTCGTGCCCTTGACGACGACGCCGGTGTTGATCGCGCGCTTGGCGGCGACGAAGCTCCAGACCTTCTCGCCGGTCTGCGGCTTGATCGCGTGGATCGCCGCCGTCGCCGCGTGCCGCCGATGAGCAGCCGCAGTGCCGTTGATCGTCGCGATCAGTCGGCGCGGCGTAGGCGGTGTCGTACGGGCGGCCGCCCGGGCTCGCGACCCAGACGATGTCGCCGGTGCGCTTGTCGAGCGCGACGAAGCGGTGCGCGCGGTTCGCCTGCGTGCCCCAGCTCGAGATCGCGGCGCTGACGATGACGAGGTCGCCGTCGACGAGCGGCGACATCGTCCGGCCGCCGTGCGTGGTGAACGCGGCGAACTCCTCGCCGATCGAGCGCTCCCACAGCAGCTTGCCGTCCTTGCTGAGCGCGATGACCGTGCGCGCCGACGCCGAGCGCGTAGATGTTGCCGGTCTCGGGATCGGCGGCCGGCGAGGCCCAGCCGACGCGATGCGGCGGGACGTCGCTCTGGAAGATGTTGAACTTGTATTCCCAGACGACCTTGCCGGTGTCGGCGTCGAGCGCCATGACGCGCTCCTGCAGCGTCGGGCCGCGGCCCGACGGGTTCTGCACGTAGACGCGGTTGCCCATCACGATCGGCGCCGAGCGGCCGCCGTAGGGCGCGCGCCAGAGGAAGTTCTCGCCGTTGAGCGCCCACTTCTCGACCAGGCCCGTTTCCGTCGAGATGCCGTCGCGGTTCGGCCCGCGCGCCTCCGGCCAGTCGCCGAGGGCAACCGCCGCGGGCCCTGCGGCATGTCCGCGCGAACGACCAGCGCGGCAACCGACGCAAGACGCCGTACAGTTTTCTTCAGCATCGTCGCTCTCGCATCTTACACGATCAGCCACGAAAGCACGAAAACACGAAGCCAACCTGTTCTTTTTCGTGCCTTCGTGCGTTTCGTGGCGAAACCGAACCTCAGAAACGTCACACCCACCCGAACCCCGAACGTCCGCGGCGCGCCCGTTTCGCCGACGAATCCCGACGGCGCCAGGCCCGGGTACGGAAACGCCATCGGGATGTAGCGCGTGTCGAACGCGTTGCGGATCCACAGCTTCGCCGAACAGCGCGCTGCCGCGCACGCCGGCGCGCAGGTTGGTCAGCGTGTACGCGCCCTGCCCCGTCGTGTTCGCATCGTCGTACTGAAACTCGCCGTAGCAGACGACCTCGGCGCGCGCCGTCAGCGACGAGCCCGTCGCGCAGCGGGCGCGCGTACTGGACGCCGAAGTCGGCGGTGTAGCTCGGCGCGTTCGGCCAGCTTGTTGCCGCTGACGTCGACGCCGTTCGAGACGCTGCCGTCCGAGAAGCGCGCGTGCGTGAAGCCGACGCCGCCGAACAGATCGACGCCGCGGTCCGGCCGCGCGCGTGCAGCTCGAACTCGACGCCCGTGCTCGTCGCGCCGGCGGCGTTGGCGATGAAGAACTGGCCGGCACGAGCGGATTCGGCACGTTCACCTGCAGGTCGCTCCAGTCGATGTGGAACACGGCGACGTTGGCCGACAGCGCGGTCGTCGAGCGCGGACGTCTTCACGCCGCCTTCGTAGTTCCAGCTGTGCTCCTGGTCGTAGGCCTCGCCGCCCGGCCGGCGACGCCGCGTTGAAGCCGCCGGCCTTGAAGCCGCGCGCGACCGTCGCCGTAGACGCGTCGCTGCCGGGCTGCACGCGGTAGGCGACGGCGAACTGCGGCGACACGTCGGTGAAGTCTCTCTCGGGCGTCAGCGACGATTGCGGCGGCGCGATGCGCCGGGCATGAAGAACGTGTTCAGGTCGGCCGTCCTTGTGCTCGCGATCGCCGCGCACGCCGACGACGACGTCGAGCGTGCTTGGCGAAGGTCCAGGTGCCCTGCCCGTAGACGCCGACGCCGCGATCGTCGAGCGCCGACTGCGGCGAGTGCTGGCTGACCGGGAAGGCGACGAACGGCGACAGCACGAACGGCGAGAAGTTGTTGACGGCGTCCTGCTCGTAGTTCTGCGTGAAGAGGAACAGCACCGGCCTGCCACTTCAGGGCGACGCGAGTCCGACAGCGCGATCGGCGCGCGCCTTCGGCGGACGCGAACCGGACCTCCTCGGTGAACTGAAAGTCCTTCTCGGCGTTGCTGCGCGTGATGAGCGGCAGCGGCGTGTAGTCGAGATCGGTGAGGTCGTCGGTCTTCCACTTGCAGGAAGCCGGTCGGTCGATCGAGAAGTCGACGCGCGTGCCGGCGTACGTCACCTGGACCGTCGGCGCGACGGATGTCGCGATGGGTGAAGCCTTCGACAGTTGCGCGACGCGTGGAACGGGTTCGCGCGCAGCGCGCGCGAGGTCGTTCAGCGCGTAGTCGCCGTCGCGCGCGCGCTCGCCGCTGAACAACGCCGCGCGCTTCCCACCGCGCGTTCGGCTTCCAGAGCAGCTGCACCTTGCCGAAGGCGGCCGATCGCGAGTCGAGGTCGTTGCCGGTGACGTCGTTCGTCGTGAAGCCGTCGCGGCGCGAGTAGCCGAAGCCGAAGACGCCGGCGCAGCTTGTCGGCGACGAGCGGTCCGGACGCGGCGCCGCGCACGTCGCCGCTCGCCGAAGTTGCCGAACGGCGCGATCACGCTGCCGTTCCAGTTCTTGAGCGACGGCCGCGCGGCTCGTGATGTTGATGACGCCGCCGAGCGCGTTGCGGCCGAACAGCGCGCTCTGCGGTCCGCGGACGAATTCGATCTGCTCGACGTCGAGCAACTCGATGCTCGACGAGTTCGCGTTGAGCTGCGGGACGCCGTCGATGTAGGTCGTGACGCCGGGGTTGGCCGGGCTCGAGCCGACGCCGCGGAACCGCGCGTTGCTCAGCTTGCGCGCGCGTGAATTCGTTGAAGAAGGTGTTGGGCGAAAACCAGCCGGCGTCGCTGACGCTGCGCGACGTCGGCCGCGTCAACCAGTCGTCGCAGCATGACCGCGTGACGCTCAGCGGGAGCACCTGGCGGATCCTCAGGTTCTTTCTGCGCCGTGACCGTGACCGGCGGCAGCGTCGATGCGTGGCGGCGTCTGTGCGGCGCGTTGCGCCAGGGCGCCGACGGCGCGCACCAGCACGAGACCCACGGCCGCGAATACGCGTGGCATGTCGAATTCTCTCATACATTGCAGAATTCTGCCCACATCTTTGGAGCCCTGCGTATGACGCTTCCGTCGCGTCGTGACGCTACGTATGACGCTCGTGTTCTGGTCTCGGGTTCGCGGTCGCTGCGCAGCCTGCACGGCCGGCCGACTGGCCGCAGTGGCGGGGACCGAATCGTAACGGCTTGTCGACGGAGACCGGGCTGCTCCAGCAGTGGCCGTCGAGCGGTCCGCCGCTCGTCTGGTCGATCTCCGCGACTGGGCGCCGGCTACGGATCGCTCGCGATCAAAGGCACGTCGCATCTTCGTGCAGGGCTGCAAGCGACCGGCAGAGCGTCGTCTACGCGCTGAACCGCGCCGACGGCAAGGACCTCTGGTCGAAGGCGCTCGGGCGCGGCGGGCAGCAACGATCGCGGACCGGGGCCGCGCGGCACGCCGACGGTCGACGGCGATCGGCTCTACGTCCTCACCGAAGAACGGCGACCTCGCGTGCCTCAACGCACCGAACGGCACCGCAGGTGTGGCAGCGCAACATCCTGCAGGATTTCGGCGGCCGGCAGATCGCGCTGGCTGATCAGCGAATCGCCGCTCGTCGACGGCAACAACGTCATCGTCACCCCCGGCGGACCGCGCGCCGGCATGGTCGCGCTCGACAAGATGACGGGCAAGACGGTGTGGACGAGCCGAGCAGTTGAGCGACGAAGCCGGCTATTCGTCGCCGATCGCCGCCGACGTGCAGGGCGTCCGCGTCGTCATGACGCTGACCGCGGATGCCGGCGTCGGCGTCCGCGCGTCGGACGGCAAGCTGATGTGGCGGTATCCCGGCGGTCGCCAACGGCACCGCCAACGTCGCGACGCCGATCTTCTCCGACAACAAGGTGTTCTACTCGTCGAACTACGGCACCGGCGCCGCGCTGCTCGGGCTCGACGGCGCAGAACGGCGAGGTCAAGGCGCAGCAGATCTACTTCACCCGCGAGATGCAGAACCATCACGGCGGCGTCGTGCTCGTCAACGGCTACCTGTACGGTTTCCACAATTCGATCCTGACGTGCCTGGAGTTCGCGACCGGCAAGACGATGTGGCGCGATCGCAGCGTCGGCAAGGGGACGCTCACGTACGCCGACGGCAATCTATATCTGCTGAGCGAAGACAACGTCGTCGGCCTCGCCGAGGCGTCGCCGTCAGGCTACAAGGAGAAGGGGCGGTTCAAGATCGCCGACCAGGGCCTTCCGAGCTGGGCGCATCCGGTGATCAGCGGCGGACGCCTGTACGTGCGGAATCAGTCGACGCTCACGGCCTACGACGTGCGCGCACGCTGAGGATTTCAGAATTCAGATTTCAGAGTTCAGATTTATTTTCGATTGCTTGATTCTCGATTGTGCGGCAAATCTGAAATCCTCAAATCTGAAATCAATCTGAACTCTGAAATCTGAAATCTGAAATTCCGCCCTCACGAGCCGAGGTTGAAGGCGGCGATGTTCTTCCGATCGCGCACGTAGAGCGTCGTGCCGACCAGCGTCGGCGGCGTCCACGACAAGTTCTCGAGCACCGACGCGCGCGGCCAGCACCTTCAGCCCCTCCGGCGACACCGTCGCGAGGCCGAGCGTCGCCGTCTTCGTCGAGGATGATCAGCTTGCCGTCGGCGTAGAGCAGCTGCGCGCGCGAGAAGCTCCGATCCTGCCACACGATCTTTCCCGTCTTCATGTCGACGGCGCTGAGGAACGCCGGCCCGAAGTCGCCGCTCGAGCCGTAGACGTAGTCGCCGAGGCGGATCACCGTGCCGATGTGCACGCGCATGCGGTTGCTGAACCACTTTTCGCGTCGCCGTCGTCGTTGCCGCCGGCCTGACGCAGCTCGATGGCGCGGCTGCCGGTGCTGTACGCCGACGACACGAAGAGCAGGTGATCGGCGGGCGACCACACCGGCGTGCTGATGTTCAAGCCCCAGTCGGTCTTGTGCGGCTGGTCCAGAGCGTGCGACCGTTCGCGGGATCGAGGCCGGCGACCGCTTCGCCGGCAAACAGCACGAGCTGCTTCTGGCCGTCGACGTCGATGAGATCGGCGACGCCGGCGACCGTCTGGAAATCACCGGCCTTCCACACCAGCGCGCCGGTCTGCTGATTGAACGCGGCCACTGCCTGGCCGGGCCCGCCGACGTCACGATGATCGTGCCGTTGTAGAGCAGCGGACTGCACGCGTAGCCGCGGCCGGGCGCCGGCGCGCCGTATTCCTTCATGAAGTCGTGCGACCAGACGCGCCTGTCCGGTCGCCTTGTTCAGCGCGAACAGCTCCTTCCGCGTGCTGGTCGCGTAGAGCAGGTTGCCGGCGATGAGCGGCGTCGAGTGCGGCCCGGCGCCCTGCGAGAAATCGAGATCGTCGGTCGGCGACGGGTACGTGAATTCCCACACGGTCTTGCCGGTCGCGGCGTCGAGCGCGGTCGACGACTTCTTCCTGGCTTCGCCGAATCATCGACAGCATCCCGAGCGGCCGGTACATCGTGTAGAGCCGGCCGCTTCTCGACGAGGATGGCGGAGTGCCCCTCGCCGAGCGCCCGGGTCCAGAGCTTCTTCGGTCCGCCGGCGGGCCAGGTCGAGGCGAGGCCCTTGGCGTCGGACATGAAGTTGCGGGTCGGGCCGCCCCACTGCGCCCAGTCGGAGGCGCCGGCGGCCTCGCCCGCCGGTGCGTCTCGGTGCACAGCGCGGCTGCGATCGCGACCGCGAAGATGGTCCTTCGGTGAATCATGGAGCCAGCTTACAGGATCGATCTGCCACGAAAACACGAAAACACGAAAACAGAAAACCAAACCGTTTTTCTTCTTCGTGCTTTCGTGATTTCGTGGCAGATCCGCTAAGGTGTGAACGATGCGCAAACTCGACATCTTCAACCACATCTATCCCGACGGGCTACTACGAGCGGCTGATGAAGGTCGCGCCCAACTACAAGGACATCGGCAAGCGGATGCGCAACATCCCGATGCTCGTCGACCTCGACGTGCGCTTCCGCGTGATGGATCGATTCGACGACTACGAGCAGGTGTTGTCGCTGCCGACGCCGCCGATCGAGGTCTTCGCCAGCCCGGCCGATGCCATCGATCTCGCGCAGGCGGCGAACGACGGCATGGCGGAGCTCGTGCGCAAGCATCCGGACCGGTTTCCGGGCTTCGTCGCCTCGCTGCCGCTCAACGATCCCGAGGCGTCGCTGCGCGGAGCTGCATCGCGCGGTCGACGCAGCTGGGCGCGCGCGGCATTCCAGATCTTCTCGAACATCTGCGGCCGGCCGATCTCGGCGCCGGAGTTCCTGCCGCTGTTCGAGGCGATGGCGGGCTACGACCTGCCGATCTGGCTGCATCCGTTCCGCGGCGCGGACTTCTCCGACTACGCGACGGAAGATCGATCGCAGTACGAGATCTGGTGGACGTTCGGCTGGCCGTACGACACCAGCGTGGCGATGGCGCGCCTGGTGTTCGCCGGGCTACTTCGATCGCTTTCCGAACCTGAAGATCATCACGCACCACATGGGCGCGATGGCGCCGTACTTCGAGGGCCGGATCGGCCCGGGCTGGGATCAGCTCGGCGCGCGCACGTCGGACGACGGACTACTCGGCTGGTGCTGAAGGCGCTGACGAAGCGGCCGCTCGACTACTTCAAGATGTTCTACGCCGACACGGCGCTCTTCGGCGCCTACGACGCCACGGTGTGCGGCCTGCGGTTCTTCGGCGCCGATCACGTCGTGTTCGCGTCCGATGCGCCGTTCGACCCGGAGAAGGGACCGATGTACATCCGCGAGACGATCGCGATCGTCGATCGGCTGCCGATCGACCGACGCCGATCGCGAGCGGATCTACTGGCGCAACGCCGCGGCGTTGTTGAAGTTGAAATGAGAAGTCTTCTTCGTGTTTTCGTGTTTTCGTGGTTGCCTTTGAGTCATGAGACAATGACGCCATGCTGAGACGCTCGTTCTTCTCACGCGCCGGCGGATTCGCCGCAGCCCTGGGCTTCGTCGATCAAAAGGCGCCCGACGCGCCGCCGGCACCGGCGACGCCGTGGCAGCCCGCGCGTCACGAACAGGATGCGTGGTTGGACGAGCTGCCCGGGAAGCACCGCGTGGTGTTCGACACCTGGACCGCGTCACGGTTCCCCGACAGCATGCTGTTCGCGGGCAACATCTTTCGCGGCAATCGCGACTACAGCCTCACCGAGCGCGATCTCGCCGTCATCATCGTCATGCGCCACCAGACGGCCCCGTTCGCATTCAGCGACGCGCTGTGGGCCAAGTACGGCAAGGCATTCGCCCGACGCATGGAGTGGGTGGATCCGAAGACGCAGGAGCCGCCGGCCGTCAACCTCTACACACGCCAACTGACCAACTATGTGAAGCAAGGCGTGCATCTCGCCGTCTGCAATCTGACCACGCGCGCCTACACGGACATCATCGCGCGGGAAACGCAGCGCAGCACCGACGAGGTCTACAAAGAGCTCACCACGAACACCGTCGGCAACGCCCACTTCGTCCCGGCGGGCGTGGTCGCAGCGACGCGCGCGCAGGAGCGAGGCTATTCGTTAGTCAGCATCGGGTGATCGCCGAGCGGGTGATCGGCGATCGATCGTCGTGAACGAGACGCTCGAGTACCTTCAGCTCTTTGCTCGCTTTCCGTTCGCCTTGCGGCGGTTCCTTCGACAGACAGTCTCGCTAGACGAAGCTCGGCGCGTGATTCGCGAGCGCATGGCGAATCGGGACGATCGCTTTCTGCGATTGGTCGAGCGGAGCGTGTACGGCCACCCGCGCAGTCCATACCTGCAATTACTCAAGCACGCTGGATGCGAGCTGGGCGACCTGCGCAATCTCGTCAAGCAGGATGGACTCGAGAGGGCGCTGCACTCGCTCCGTGAACGAGGCGTATTCGTCACCTTCGAAGAACTGCGCGGCCGCAAACCCATCGTCCGCAATGGGCTGACGCTGACCGTCGCTGCGCGCGATTTCGACAATCCCCTGGTCCGGCGCGACTTTGCGATTACGACCGGCGGTTCGAGCGGGCTGGCGATGGGCGTCAACCAGAACCTGGATCTGCTGGCCGACGAAACGCCGTTCCGGCGGCTCATGCTCGAGGCGCATGGGATGTTCGGCTCTCCCGTCGTGCTGTGGGGGCACGTGCTGCCGGGAGCGTCGATGCGCGGGATTTTCATGTACGCGCGCATGGGGCAGCCGGTGGAGAAGTGGTTCGCGCCGCGCCCGTGGCGCGATTCCAAGCACTGGGTCAAGTACGGTCTTGCCGCCGTGTACATGATTGGGTGTCTTCGCGCAGCCGGCGTCGCGGTGCCGTTTCCGGAGGTCGTGACCCTCGATCGCGCGGAGGTCGTCGCCCGCCATGTTCACAAGCTGCTGGCGTCGCATCCGGGTTGCATGCTGTTCAGTGGGGTCAGCACCGCGCTGCGTGTGTGCATCGCCGCCCGCGAGTTGGGACTGGATCTGACAGGGTGCGCGCTGCTCGTCGCCGGCGAACCGGTGACTCCTGTGAAGGCGCGCCAGATGCAGCAGGTTGGCGCGCGCGTCATTCCCACTTACGGCGTGGCCGAAGCCGGCATGGTCGGGTATGGCTGCGCCAACCCCAGCGATGTGACGGACGTCCACCTGCAATCGGACGCGTTGGCGCTGTTCACGTACCCGCACCGAGTCGAACCGAGCGGCGTCACCGTCCCCGCCTTCAACATCACGACGTTGCTGGACACGGCGTCCAAGATCCTGCTGAACGTGCAGATCGACGACTACGGGATCGTCGAACGGCGCGCGTGCGGCTGTGAGCTCGAGGCGAACGGGTTCACCACGCACGTTCGTGACATCCGCAGCTACAGCAAGCTGGTCGGCGAAGGCATCACGCTGCTGGGCGACGAGATGATCCAGATCCTCGAACAGCTGCTGCCGGCCCGTTTTGGCGGAGGTCCGCTCGACTATCAGCTGCTCGAGGAGGAGGACAATCAGGGGTTCACGCGGCTCAATCTCGTCATCAGCCCGCGAGTCGAGATCCGCCACGAACAAGAGGTGCTGGCATTCACGTATCAGGCGCTCGCTCAGGCGTCGCCTCCCGGCGACATGGTGCGGTCCGTCTGGCAGGCGGCGCGTGCGATTCACATCAAGCGCCAGGAGCCGAGCGTGACCGCGACCGGCAAAGTGTTGCCGCTCCACATCGAGCGCCGCACAACCAGACAGGCATGAGAAGCATGGTCGCCCTCCGAGTGACGAGCATCGCCATCGTCAGTTGCGTCGTGTTGGCGTGCGGGAAGCCCGCCGCGAAAGGCCGCATCCATGTGCTGGTCATTGCCAACACGGACATCCGGGATATTCCGCTCGGGCTCGCTGTCGAGGATCTGAAGGCGCAAGGGTATCAAGCCGACGTGACGCCGATGCTCAGCGGCGCGCTGATGCCGGACGCGCTGGCGCGCGGCGATGCCGAGATCGGGTCCTTCAACAACGAGACGCTCTGGTCGGCGGTTGCCAAGGGTGTCCGAGCGCGTACGCTGATGCAGCGGCTCAGTTTTCCGAATCTGCTCGTCGCGAAGGCCGGCGTGACCGGCTGCGGCGCGCTCGACGGCAAACCGATCGCGCTTGGCGCCCAGGGCGGCCTGAATCCCAGGTTGATCGCTATCTATTTCGAACGCCACTGCCCGGGCACGAAGCCACAGCTTCTGGTGATTCCCGATTCCACGGCGCGGAGCGCGGCGCTCGCCTCGGGCAACGTGGATGCGGCGCTGGTGCCGCTCGAAGAGGTCGTGAAGCTGCGCACCCATGCGCCCGGCGGTTACGACGTGCTCGTGGATCTCACTCAGGCCTTTCCGCTCCTCCAGGTGACCGGCGTGCACGGCCGCCAGGACTGGCTCGAGCAGAATCCACGCGCCGCGCGCGACTTCATCCGCGCGCTCCTCCTGGCGCACCGGCGCGTCATCGACGAGCCGCAGGTCTTGTATGCCAGGGCGGCCGATCAGCTGAAGCTGGCGCCGGACGCGGCGAAACCCATCGTGGACGCATCGCTCGCGGCTGGCGCCTGGGATCCGAACGGCGCCCTCACGGACGAGAATGTGAAGTTCACGCTGAACTTCCTGAAAGAAGTCGCCGCTGTCCCGGCCACACTCGAATTCCAGAACGTCGCCGACTTGTCGTACTTGAACACCGTCCTCGGAGAAATCGGACGGAGGTAATTAGTCGCGATTGATGCCGGCGAGCCGTTCCAGCCGCCGATGAAGGCCTGACGGCAGCGTGGCCTCCGCGGAACACGCGGCCACGATTTTCCAGTTCCGGATGTCGCCCAGGAACGCGCGCGGGTCGTGTTTCAGGGCCTGCCGGACGAACTGACGGGCCTCCTTGAACTCGGCCGCTTCGTACGCGAGGTACGCGAAATAGCGATTGATATTGCTGCGCGCCCGCGCTTCCACGGCCGCGGTGTCCGCCGGCGCCAACGCGCGGTATTTTTCGAGCACCGCGTTCCACTCCGCGTGCATCGCGCGCCAGTCGCGTGACATCTGACCCGGGTGCCGCCGATACAGCGTGAGCGCCTCGGGCACCGCGTGAACGCTGTCGGCCTCCGCGAAGGCGATGCGCAGCGTCAGATCGAAGTCGTGACAGCGGGGCAGCGCGACGTCGAAGCCCCCCGCGCGTTCGACGGTCGCCCGGCGCATCACGAGCGTCGAGCTGCTGCCGACGACGTAGTCCTCCAGCAGGTGGCGAAAGCCGATCGAGCCACGCCAACGCGACGGATGCACGGCGATCGGACGATCGTGCTCGTCGATCAGGCTGCACCACGAAAACGTGACAGCCGCCGCGGGGTGCGTCTCGAAAAACGCGAGCTGCCGCGCCAATTTCGATGGCAGCCACACATCGTCGTGATCGAGCAGTGCGATGAACTGGCCCCGGGCCAGCGCGAGCCCCGCGTTCAAGGCGGAGGGCGCACCACCGTGCTCATGCTGCGTCAGGCGCAGACGCGAATCGCGAAGCGCGCGGACGCGCTCGACCGTGTCGTCGGTGGACCCGTCGTCCACGACGATGATCTCGAAGTCCTCCAGCGTTTGCCGCAGGGCCGACCGGATGGTGGTGGTGACGAACTGGCCGGCGTTGAAGGTGGGAATGAGAACGCTGACCAGCGGGACGCTACTCGCCATGAAGCCCTTTGCACTCGTTTGAGCGGATAATCGGTTGTCTTCGTTTGAACCCGTCATGCGAGAGGTACACGCCGGTCTTGTCCATGAAGTGCCGACGCCGATTCATGCGATGAGGATTGGCCACCGATGATACGCGAGGACCAACTCGCCCTGAGAGTCCTCGGGGCCGGCAGCATCGCGATCAACCTCGTCCTGCTGGCGCTACTCGGCGTCCAACGCGGCAACGATACCGTGCGCTACCTCGCCAGCGCCGCCGACATGCTGGCGGGTCAACCGTTTCGCGGGCAGAACGGGTGGCTCTACATCGGGTACAACGGACTGCTCGCCGCCAGCGAGGCGACAGGCACTGGCCAACTCGGCGTGATCGGGTTCCAGTTTGTCGTGGCGGCGTGCGCGACGCTCGCGCTGTACGACCTCGGCCGGCACATCGGCGGACGGGTGGCGGGGGTGATCGCCGCCGCCTGTTTCGTCATCAACTACGACATCGCGCGCTGGCATTTGTACTTGCTGACCGATTCGCTCTACATCTCCCTTGTGCCGATTGCGACGTGGGCGGTGCATCGCGCGGCTGAACGCGGCGGCCGCGCGAATGCCCTGGCCGCCGCGGTGCTGCTGGCCATCGCGCTCGTCCGGCCCAATGGCTGGCTGATGATTCCGGTTGCCGCGATCTACTGGATCGCCAGGAGCGACCTCGGTCGGTCCGCGAAGCGTGCAATGGTCGTTGGCACCGTGCTGGCTTGTTTGAGTGGCGGCGCCGCGGTCGCGATCGTCCAGTTCGGCCGCCAGCCGCCGCCAAGATCCAGGTCCGCCTCAGTCGACGTGGGGAGCCGGCCGCTGCCATTCGCTCGAGTCATGACGTTGCGACGGCGGTTGGACCCGGTCCAAATTCCCACACGGATCGTGACCGAGCTGCTCCACGTGCAGACCAGCTTTTCGTTGAAGCACAAGCTCATGGTCTTCGCCATGCTCGCGGTCGTGTATCCGCTGGCGGTGCGGGGGTTCGTCAGGAGCCGGGGGCAGCCGCTGGCGCGCCTGATGCTCGCGATCGTGGTCGCCCATCTCGTCCTGGTGGGCATCACGTTCGACGATCGCGACGGGCGCTATCTGCTGTACGTCTTTCCGCTCATGCTGGTTTTTGCGGCGAGTGCCGCCGTCGCCCTGGGCCAGCGACGCGCCACACGATGACGCTCACGCTCGAGATCGCCACCGGCTCCAGACGATCAGCAACAGCACGAGGACCCCACCCGCGGCGATCCAGGTCTCGGGACTGAGGTCCGCGACCCACGCCAGCGCGGAGTCCACGACCTCCTTGCCCTTTGCCACGAGTCCCGATATGGCGGCGTACTCGAGGACCGATTGCGCGAGCATTGCGAATATCATCTTGCCATGCGTGAAACGGTTGCGGCCCCCAAGCGTGTCAACACGCCGGGCCAGGTCTTGTTCGCCAGTCTCATCGGCACGACGATCGAGTTTTTCGACTTCTACATCTACGCCACGGCCGCCGTCCTCGTGTTTCCGAGGCTGTTCTTCCCGGCATCCGATCCTGCCACATCCACGCTGGCGTCGCTCGCGACGTTCGCGATCGCCTTTCTGGCGCGACCGATTGGATCGGCCCTGTTCGGCCACTTCGGCGACCGCATCGGCCGCAAAACCACCCTGGTTGCGGCGCTGATGACAATGGGCGTGTCGACCGTGATGATTGGCGTGCTGCCGACATACAACACGATCGGGATCACGGCGCCGCTGCTCCTCGCGCTGTGCCGTTTCGGCCAGGGGCTGGGCCTGGGCGGGGAGTGGGGTGGCGCGGTGCTGCTGGCGGTCGAGAACGCGCCGCCCGACAAGCGCGCGTGGTACGGGATGTTTCCGCAGCTCGGCGCGCCCATCGGATTCCTGTTCTCTGGCGGAATCTTCCTCCTGCTGTCGACGTGGCTCACCGACGATCAGTTTTTTGCCTTCGGCTGGCGGCTGCCGTTTCTGGCCAGTTCCGTGCTCGTGATTCTCGGCCTGTACGTGCGGCTGACGATTACCGAAACGCCGGTGTTTCGCGACGCGGTCGAACGGCGCGAGCGGGTGAAAGTGCCGATGCTCGAAGTGTTCAAGCACCACTTCGGCACGCTGTTCCTCGGGATCCTGGTGTCGCTGACGGCGTTCGTGATCTTCTACCTGATGACGGTGTTCGCGCTGTCGTGGGGCGTGAGCGCGCTGAAGTTCACGCGCGAGCAGTTCCTGATCATGCAGCTCTTCGCGATTCTGTTCTTCGCGCTGTTCATTCCCATCTCCGCGAAAATGGCGGAGCGCGGGCGGCGGCGGATGCTGATGTGGGTCAACCTCGCCGTGGGTGTGTTCGGGCTCTTCATGGGCCCGCTCTTTGGCGCCGGGACGATCGGCGCCCTGCTCACGATGGTGATCGGGATGTCGCTCGTCGGACTGGTCTACGGGCCGTTGGGAACGGTGCTGTCGGAGCTGTTCCCAACGGCGGTGCGCTATTCCGGGAGCTCGCTGACGTTCAACCTCGCGGGCATCTTCGGCGCCTCGCTCGCGCCGTATGCGGCGACTTACCTCGCCACCAACTACGGGCTGCAGTGGGTCGGCTATTACCTCTCGGCCGCCGCGGCGCTGTCGCTGCTCGGTCTGGCGGCCATGCCCGAGACCAAGAACGAAGAGCTCTGACGCGTGGCGTCAGTGCTAGTGTGCTGCGTCCAACGGTTCAGTACACCCGCTCGTCCTGAGCCTGTCGAAGGACGAGGCTTTTTGCTCGTGGTTCGACAAGCTCACCACGAGCGGTCATGTATCGATACGTCGCACGCGCGACACTAGGCGGGCGCACTCGCGGGGAGGCGCGCCAGCACGTCGCGGGCGGCCTGTACCTGCGCGAATTCACCGTGCAGGCTGGCCAGCGCGACTCGGTGCATCTCCTCCGCGGAGTGCCGAACCCCGTCATGGCCTGTCCGCTCGAACGTGGCGGTGGCGTCCTCGACGACGACCACGTCGAAGCCGAGATTGCCGGCCATGCGGACCGTTGTCGACACGCAGTGGTCCGTCGTCAGGCCCACGATCACCAGTGATCGGATGCCTTCGCGCTGCAAATGCGCGTCGAGCGAGGTGCCGATGAACGCGCTGTTGACGGTCTTCTGAAAGATCGGCTCGCCTTCGCGCGGCATCGCCTCAGGTTTGAACGCATTGCCGGGGAGATCGGGGCGCAGGGGTGATGTCGGCCGCTGGGACATGTGCTGCACGTGGATCACCGGCCACTTCGCCTCTCGCCAG
Organism: uncultured Acidobacteriota bacterium; assembly: GCA_963770995.1. GTDB lineage: Bacteria > Acidobacteriota > Vicinamibacteria > Vicinamibacterales > CAVVIG01 > CAVSWN01. The sequence goes on from CAVYRS010000004.1 coordinate 149,480, forward strand.
GCCGCGAGCAGGGCGGCGATCCGCTGCTCGGCGCCGGGATTGTTGCGAGCGCCCCATTGCGGATCGTCCAGCCCTTGTTGCACGTCGACGAGCAGCAGCGCGGTGCGAGATGTCGGGGTCATGGGTCCTCCCAGCGATCAGCGTCACACGGCCAATACGTATTTCGCCAGCGGCCCGATGCGCGCGCGCGTGTCGGCGCGCATGCGGCCGGGCAGATCGAATCCGGACGGGGCCTCGCGCCGGATGAACGCCCCTTGAATGGATCGCCGCGGCGCGGCCGACGCATTCGCCGAGTGGCCGTGCCACATCGATCCATTGAACACGATCAGAGAGCCCGCCGGGCCACAGGCCAAGACTTCGGGTTCGGCCCGCGATCCGTTCTGGGAGCGGGGGACAAAGCGCGTGGCGCCGTTGTCGCTTCGAAACGCGTCCACCATCAGGATGAACCCGACCATCGGCCACCCCTCGTCCTCGCGCGCGTAGTCGACGTGAAGGTTCTGCGCCGGCATGTGCGGCCGCACCGTCCGTGCGTGCATTGTACTGAGCCTGAACGGCCGGCCGATGATGTGGCAGGCAGCCTCGAGGACGGGAGCGAACACATACAACGCATCGAAGGCCGGGCCCCGGTTCACCAAATCGGTTACGCGCGTCGTCGTGCTCCCGACCCTCACATCGTCCGGGCTCGCGGACCCGACCGCGGAGTCATATGCGTCGGCGAGCCGCCCCGTGTCGTCGTGGTCAACCGGCCCGGGGATGACCACGAAACCCACGTCATGCAGATCGTGGAGCGCGTCAGCCGGGAGTGTGGACCCCGCGGCCATCACGTTGAACCAGTCCGTCATCGGGTTGGCTTGGTCGAGTCGCGCGCGCGCAATTCGGCGATGCGCGCCTTGACGATTCGCTTGACGAGCGGCAACGGTGGCGACGCCGCAAGCGAAAATCGAATCGTGCCCTTCGAGGTTCCGTATCCCTTGATCTCGGCGGCGAACGTGCGTTTGATGGCGGCGCTGATGGGGTACAGGCTGGTGTGCTGCTTCCAGGCCGCGTACCAGATGAGCGATCGTCCGTCGAGCTTGAAGCCGGGAATGCCGTAGCTGAACGCTTCGACCGCACCCGGCGCGGCCGCGCGAATGGTTGCGCGGATCTTCTTGAGTGCGGCGCGTGCGTCGGGCGGCAGCGCTGCGAGGTAGGTACGTATGTGTCCTGCGGTTGCGCGATCGGATGACGCCATGGTTATCCGGATCGTAGCATCACCGCAGCTTGTAGATCTGGATGTCGCCGTCCTCGCCGAGCTTCATCAACGATGGGTTTTGTGCCAGCGATTCGAATCGATCCACCCCGAAGGCGCCTCTGAATCCGTCGGCGTGTACGACGACGTGTGTGACGCCGCGGTCGTGCAGCGCCGTCAGTCCTGCCGCGTCCGGAAATCCCTGGATGGCGTTGAACGTCTCGGTGTAGGAGGGCGGCGAGAAGCCACTGTAGCCGTTGAGCATCGGATGCCAGTGGCGCGTCGAATTCAGCATATAGCCGGCGTTGGCAAAGAACACGTCGGGCGGATGCAGCGGCAGCTCGACGACGACGGCGGTGCGGACGCCCGCCAGCAAGTCGTAGATCGGTGGCGTTTCCGTGAAGACGCGAAACCGTGTCGGCGCATGGAGCGCCTCCACGTTGACGGCGCCGCAGATAGCCAGCGCGATTGCCGGCCACGCCCGGCTCGCCCCCCAGCGGCGATGAAGGGCGGCGACGCCAAACCCTGCCATCACCGCAATCATCAGCAGGACGATCTGCCCCATGCGTGCGACGATGCGAATGGCGTTGAAGCCCGGCAGGTACGGGTACAGCAGCGGAAAGATGGAAGTCCGCGGCAGCAACGACAGAATCAAGCATCCGATCGCCGCGGCGGCGCACATGCGCAGGCGGGCGTCGCGGCGCGTTTCCGGCCGCGCGAATGCGAACAAGAGCAGCGCAATGGCCGTGATGCCCGGGAACGCCGGCGCAATACTGCGGCCCACGAAGGCGTGGCTCCACAGGCTGTAGTGCACACGCGAAACGGTGCTCAGATAGTCCTGCCACGAGGCAGCGCCCCGCTCGGCGTGGACGATATTTCGCTCGAAGCCGGTCAGCCGGTGCATCTCGTAGTACGCGAAGAGATAGGGCGCCAGGAGCACGGTGGCGACGAGGCCGGCGACAACAAACCCTCCGACGATCTTGATGGCATCGCGTCGGAGCCATTCTCGTGCGCGGCCCGCCACTGCGAACACGAGCATCCACGTGGAGAAGACGAGCAGGTAGATCGACGTGAGCCCCTGGAGCGCGAAGGCGGCGCCGAGCAAGACCGCGTCTCGCACGCGGCGCGACACGATCAGCCGATCGAGCGCGAACAGGATCAACGCGATGAACTCCACATGGAAGGTCTGGAGATGGGGCAGTCGCACGAGCACGTGGGCGTTGAACGCGGCAAGGGAGCCAGCCGTGACCCCCGCGGCCCAACTGCCCGTCCAGCGATAGATCAAGAGGCAGAACGCCCATCCGGTCAACGCGAAGCCGGCGAGCAGCACGAGGTTGAATGCCAGCACGGGGGAACCGCCCGCCGCGATTACCGGCATCGCGAGGGCGCCCTGCACGATCATCGCTTCCGAGTACGCGAGGGTCAGGCGTTCCGGGTAAAAGATGTTGGCGTCGAACAGGTGGCGAGGGTCACGCGGCAACTGATGGGCGACCCAGCCGATCGTCCACATGTTCAGCAGGGCGTCGCCGTTATCCGTTCGGGAGAGATGCGCCGGGTTCGTGGCCAGCGGCCACGTGTGGATGCACGCGAGCAGAACGAACACGACAAGCGCGGCTGTTCGCTTCAGGCGCACTAATCGACGGGTGTTTTGACGTTCATGAATCGTGCGCGGAGACCCTTGTTCAACTTCTCGGTCGCGTAGCGCAGCGTCGTGCGCGGCATCGTTCCCGCGTGCTTTTTCAGAAAGCGGAGGAGCGCGTCCTGATCCTTCTTGCCGGCCTCGCGCAACCAGGAACCCGTCGCCTTCTGCACCAGCTCGTGTGCGTCCATAACCAGGATCTCGGCGATGCGAAACGTGTCGGCCACGTCGCCCGATCGGATGAAGTAGTAGGTGCTGACAATAGCGGTCCGGCGTTCCCAGGGGTTCTTTGATCGCGCCAGTTTGTCCAGCACGCCGCGAGGGCGATCCGCGAGATAGCGGCCGACGACGTGTGGCGCAGCGCGATCGACGAGATCCCAGTTGTTGATGCGATCGTGACGCCGCACGTAAAGCTCGAACAGAGCTTTTCGCTGCGCTGGTGTCGTGGACCTGGCCCGCGCCTGGAAGTCCATGATGCTGACCGCGCCCATGCGGACCTCGTAGAACCGGCTCTCGAGCAACTCTTCGATATCCGCCAGCGAGGCGCCGGCGAATTGCTTGGCAACGCCGAACACCTTGCCGAACGGAACGCCCATGAACTGAGTCTCGCCAGAGCGGCCGGGCTCGCCGCCGGCGAAAAAGCGCCGGGTCTTGTCGACCTGCTGAGCTGCCTTGAGGGCGTCCAGGCTGGCGACGAACCTCTTGACCATGACGTCTTTCATGCGGACGAAAGTATAGATGGGAACTTGGGGGCGAAACGAGGTAGACTTAAAGCCGCTCTTTGCGTAGACCTGCCTGCGTTGATCCAGCGCCGACCGGCCTCCGGGCAGGCGTTGGGGACCTCATCAGCCACCCGCCTGCAGAGCAATTCCGTTGACTGATTCGAAGGAGACTGCTATGGCGCCTATGACTGGAACGATCAAACGTCTCGTGAGTGACAAGGGATTCGGCTTCATCCTGGCGAGTGACGGGAACGAGTACCTTCTTCCACAACTCGGCGTGCACCGACACGCGGTTCGACGATCTTCGTGAGGGACAGTCCGTCACGTTCGATCGCGGGCAAGGCCCAAAGGGCCCGCGCGGCGAGAACGTTCGCGTCGCGTAGGGCGGAGGTTGGCTTGCCAGGACGAAGCTCGCCGCCGGCGAGTGAAGTCTGGTGGGCCCCCCGGGGATCGTGGAAGGTTGCAAGCTACGATTCTCAGGCATTGCGGCTTGAGCAGCAGCCGCGACCTCAAGAAGAAGGCAACCCAACGCCGGTTCCCGCGGCGCGCGCTGTCCGCGTCTGCCGCCAATGACGGTCGGCCGGCGTCCACGCTCCTCCATGTGCGAAGATACCGACCATCGAGGTGGAGGTGCGCCGTGGTCGGGGACGATCTCGTCAAGCAAGCCGTCTCAAGGGTTCTCCAAAGGTCCGAACGCCAAGAGGACCTATCGAAAATCCTTGGGACCTTCGTTGACGTCGGCATCCTGCCGCAGTTGCACAACCGCAACAACCAAATCTTCTACGGGAGACGCGGTACAGGAAAAACGCACGTCCTTCGCGTGCTCGGTTCAAAGCTGACCGATGAGCCAGCGAACACGGTCGTTTACATCGATGCGCGCGTTCTCGGTAGCACGGCGCAGTTCTCCGATCCAAGTCTACCGATGGGGCGTCGCTGCCTGGCGTTGTTTCGCGACGTGCTGGGCGAGCTACACAACGGCATTCTCGCGCACATAATCGATCACCCGCCAGGTAATGCTGAACGGGCCCTCGAGATGTCTGATGCTTTGGCGTCAAGCATCACCGAGCCGATCGAGAGCTTCGCCAGAGAGCAAATCACGACTTCCGCAAAGGCATCCGAAGGACAATCCCTCACCGCCGGCGTCGAGCTCAGCGGAAAGCAATCCGGCGCTACTGCGGGGTTCAAGCGTGATGTTGCGGCGGAGGCTGCGGCGCAGACCTCGTTCCGTGTCACAACCGAGGATAAGGTAATTTTCCCAGCGCTTCACGCGGCGCTGACGAACGTTCTGGAAGCAGCAGACACGACGCTGTTCATCCTTTTTGACGAGTGGTCGTCGCTACCAACGGATGTTCAGCCCTACCTCGCTGAATTCATTCGACGCAGCATCCTACCGGTTGGACGAGCAGTCATCAAGATTGCCTCCCTTGAATATCGCTCACGATTCAGCACGCTCGTCGGCGATGCACGTTTTGGGTTTGAGCTGGGAGCCGATATTTCTGCGGTACAGGATCTCGACGACTACTTCGTTTTCGACAGGAATCCCGAAGCTGCGACAGATGCCTACGGTGATATGGTTTATCGCCACCTCGCAAGCGAGCTGCCGGAAGGCTACCTCAGTGAAAAGTACCGCGTCGACTCTGGCGCGGCACTCGCCTCAAGGCTCTTCACTGAGCGAGCAGTGTTTCAGGAGCTTGCCCGAGCGGCCGAAGGCGTCGTCGAGAGATCTGATCAACATTTTCACTCATGCGTACTTCAACGCTCTGAGAAGGCAGCGGGACAGCATCGATCGCAAAGCAGTCATTGAAGCAGCCCGCGCATGGTTCGAACAGGACAAAGCTACGCATCTCGATTCCGATTTGCATGACGTTCTTCGACGCATGGTCGATTTTGTAATCGGCAGTCGTCGGGCGCGATCGTTCATGGTCCCGAGAGAGCTAGAGCGACACCCGATCATCCAGCGACTTTTTGATGCTCGTGTGCTTCATCAAATGCAGCGGGGGTACGCGGACAAAGACAATCCAGGTGTTCGCTACAACATCTACACGCTGGACTACGGAACGTACCGTTGACCTGCTCGGCACGTCGAAGCAGCCGGAGTTGGCGCTCGTCGAACGAGCAGTCTCCGAGGAATTCGCGGTGCCATTTGATGATAAGCGCAGTATCCGCCGCATCGTTCTCGATGAAACAGTTTTGGCAGTGCAGTCGCGGCCGATGAGTCAAAGGGACGAGCCCCGGCCTGATTCGGTGGTCAAGAGATTCCCGCTCTGACGTGGGTGTAGTTCTGAAGGCTCGCGATTTTCGGTGGCTAGGATAGCACCCACACAGCCGGACCTCCGACCAGGCTTGCCCCTCAAATCTTGTTGCCGGCGAGAAACACGCGCAACGTCTCAGCGCGCTCGTAGTCCGGCGACAAACCAGCAAGTTCGCGTGACGCTGCGAACCGTGACGGGCGGCGAGATCCCGTTTAGACCCACCTTTCAGGCGCGAGCCGCATCTTCTAGGAACCCCGCGCCGGCGCCGCGCAGAATATACGATGTGAAAGTCATGCCCTGCGCGTCGTAGTTTGCGGCGATGCCGGCGCTGCGGATCCTCTCCGTGGCGTCATTTGTTGCAGACCCTGGTCCGCAAACAACCTGAATCAGCGGCGCAGAACTCAGATGCTTGCGCAGCAGTCGGAGGAAATGACTATCCATTGCCGCCCAACCAACAATCAAAATGTGCGTCGTTTTCTGCAACCGTTGTTGCAGTGCCTCGAGGTGAGCTTGCGGACACTCGAATTCCTGCTTGTTCTGAACGGGAATAGCGATTGCCGGAAACAAGACCGCCTCGCGTGGTATCCGAACGGTTGGCGGCTCCTCGGTCGCGAGCAGGTAGTCCCTGGTCATCTCTAGAGTCGCAGCATGCTCAATGAGACTCTCCGCGATATGCGCCGGCGAATTAACCGGCGCAGTATCGTGACCGCCGCTGACGACGCGACCCCAGTTCACCGAGCCGTGAACCTTGACCAACGTGTACGGCCCAAGATTCAGGTAGTCATCGATGCTCTTGACGATGGCCTTTGTCTGGTGCTCGATCGCGAACTCCAACAGGCAGTCGTAGTTGAAAGTGACTAGAGTGACGTCTTTGTTTCCGTGATGACGAATGTCATCGAGCAGGGTCCGATAGTTTGAGATTCCTCGAGTCGCTCGATGCCATCGCAAAGTGCAGCCTTGAATTGCAGCTTGCAGATAAAGCCGTACCGCGGCTAGTTGCTTCAGGCGTTCTGGATCATTCGTCCCTTGCTGCTGGAATCGCTCAAGGACCTGCTCGATCGACTCGCTGGTCAGGTGACGAAGTCGTGACACCAACGGGGCGCAATCAGGGTATTTATCGAGTTCGCGTTGGAACTCCTCTCGGAGATCAAATAGTTGATTGGCGAGTGGGGGGCGATCAGGATGATGTGGTCCCTTTTCGCGCGGTATATTCGATGCGTCTGAATCGTAGGAAGCGCCGGCACCGAAAACAACCATGAGCATTGTTAGGCGCGTATACTAGCGCACGGCGGCAAGGGTAGCTCCCTCAGACCGGATCTCCGCTCCAGTCTCGCCGCCGATTCTCTTCTCGCGGAGAGCTGTCGGCGGAGGCAGCAAGCACTGACACGGCCCCTTCACGGTCCTCGCCGGCTCGGCCCTCGCGATGGCAGCGACGATCCAGAACTTGAACCTCTCGTGAGGACTGCCGATGACGTGCGCGACGCAGCTAGGTGGAAAGTACTCCGGGTTATCGAACGCGATTGTCCGCTCGTCCTGCGAGCGCTCGAGGCAGTCTCGCCGTCCGAAAACGACATCAATCGACCAGACGAGCCAGGCCTTCTGACATGGGCCAAGACCTTCCATCTGACGGCGCCGTGGTGCCTTTCACATGCTCGCGCAACGTGGCGGCACTGGCAGCGGTACCCGAAGGCCGCGCGTATGTGGATCGATCGCGACGATATCGAGGGCGAACTCTTGGACCCATCGAAGCGGGTACCGCGGCCGCTGGTCAGTTGGGAGCACTTCGAGTGGTTCGTGCAGTATCAGGTGCGCGAGGAACTCTACTCGCGGATCGCGAAGCGTGTTGGGCGGGATGTGCGCGCGGTCATGTTCGGGTGCAAAGAGGTCGCTAGACGCGTAGACCTTCCGCTGCGTCCAACAAGGCGAGGCAGACCGCGCTCCTCGGAGCCCGCCGTGTCCCATTTCTCCTAATTTCTCCCCATCTCTCCGATTTTATCGGTCTAGGAACCACGAGAAACTTCCCGCATGCCATTGCGGGAACACGCATCACAGCTCCTCAAGTCGATCGATGTTGGGCGTCGTCTCGGCGTTGGTGCCGACCGCGTTCGCCAGCTCGCTCGAGAAGGGCGTTTGGAGGCGGCCGTCGTTCTGCCGGGTGGACAACGCCTCTTCGATGCCGCCGACGTCGATCAATTCCTTGCTGCGCGATCCGAGCGTCGGAGCGCTGAGTGAACGAAGCGCCGCTCACGCGCGTCGAGCGCGCGCTCGTTGCTGCCCTCACTCGCGCCATCGTACGAGAGCTCCGCCTGGTTGAAGACGACGCCAGGCAGGTGAATGACGGCCGCCAATCCGGCTGTGATGTCCAAGCGGAGCGCCGGGCGGAGCACGCATCATGAGCGGCGAGCGAACGCGCGTCGCGGACCTCATCCTGGCTCGACTCGCTGAAATCTTGGCGCGCCTTGCAAAAATCGAGGATTAGAACGCGCGGATCGCAGAGGACGTTGACGCGCTCGATCGGTACAACCGACCACACGGCGACGGCTCGCGAGTATCCGGGAGGCTGCGACGTGGCCGGTAGGCTCGACGTCGCAGTCGACTCCGAGCGAGTCTGGCGCGTGCTCGGCGACGGCGATCGGTAAGTCCTCGAGATTCCAGATGCACTGGTGAAATTCGAGTTCGATCGGCCGCGGCGGGAGCGTGGAGAGCTCGTCGGTGAGTTGACCGTCCGCACCAGCATCCGCGGCGCTCGTACGGCAGTCGGAGACGTGCTCTCTCGGGGTTCGTTCAACGCGAGTTCCCCGACGGCGCGCAAAGCGCGAGCCGGGATTCTCGCTGACTTGGCGCGCACGAACGGCGCCATCGACTGGCACCGGTTGACCGAGGAGTTTGCGACGCGCGCGCTCGTGGCCGACGCCACAGGGCAGCCTGCCGTATCACTTCGCGACGTCGTGGACGATGGAGCCGAAGACCATTACGACCTCGACGGCGTGATCGTGACACGTCGATCGCCGTCGATGGTTTTCGGTGATGCGGGTACCGGCAAGAGCGCGTGGGAGCTCTATCAGCTCGGCCGACTCGCTGACCGAGGCGTCCGTGTCGCGCTCGCCGATTGGGAGTTGGACGCGCTCGCACACAAGCGGCGCCTGCGGGCGATGTTCGGCGACGCGATGCCCTACGTGCTGCACATCGCCTGCAGCCGGCCGTTGATCTACGAAGTCGATCGGATTCGGCGGATCGTCGTGGATGAGCGGCTCGACTACATCGGGATCGACAGCGTGGCGCCGGCGTGCCACGACGAGCCCTCGAGTGCCGAGGCCGCGACGGCATTCTTTCGCGCGGTGCGTCAGCTCGGCGTCGGCTCGCTGCTGATCGCGCACACCCCGAAGGCCGCCGAAGTCGGACAGGAGCGGCCGTTCGGTTCACAGTTCTGGTACGCGCTCTGCCGCTCGATCTGGTTCGTCGCCGCCCAACCATCCGCCGGCGATACCGGCCGGCTCGTGGTCGGCTTCTATCACCGAAAAAGCAACCTGTCACGCCTGATGCCGGCGGTGGGCTTCGGATTCGACTTCAGCGACACCGCCACGACGATCAACCGGTGTGACCTCGCGGACGTCGACGAACTGGCCGCCCGGATGCCCCTGTGGCAGCGCATGCGTGACGCACTGCGCGCGGGACCGTTGCCCATTGCTGAACTGGCCGAACGGCTTGACGCCAAGGCCGAGGCCGTCAGGAAAGCCGCTCAGCGCGGGACCAGAACGTTCACCAAAGTGCTCGGCGCAGACGGCGTCGCGCGCCTCGGTCTCCTCGAGCGGAGGGCGTCGTGAGTCACCCCAGAAAACCGAGGGGGACAACCTGTCCCGGACACATAGGACGACATGTCCCAGGACAACGGGACAGGACACCCTTCCCTTATAGGGTGTCCCTGTCCCATGTCCCGGTTCTGGTTTGTCCGATCGGTGTGCGTCCTCATGTGCTCGCCGGACTTCATGAATGCGGGAGCGTGCAGTGAACAACGCGCCTACCGTTCTATCCCGTCGGCGATCGAGCGTTCCGGGTGCCGTCTGGGAGGCACGCATCAGCAGCGACCGGCAGCGGCTCGAAGTCGTGCTCGTGGTCGAACCCTCGGCCACGCCGCTCGAGGTTCCGCTGCTCTCGGACGTCGAGTTGAGGGAGCTGCTCGCCGCGGCGCCGACGCAACGGGCCGAGGAGTGGCGCTGCTCCGAGTGCGGCACGGTCAATGATGCGTCGCGTCGCTGGTGCCGGAACTGCTCTGACCACGCTGGAGCGAGCGCGTGACGGCCAGTCACTCGTCGCAATCTCGAAATCGCTGGGTCCCTTATCCACAAGACCGCAAAGCAGGTTCGCGTGCTCGAAAGACGATTCAAGACGGCTTTGCCCATGGCTTCGCCAGCTTGCCTTGCGTGATGCTGGAGCCTTGCGTAGGCCGGAAATCGGCTCAGATTGCAGTCAACGGTTTAATCAGGCGATATACTGGTCTGGCGGAGGGGACGGGATTCGAACCCGCGAGGCACGCCTACGGTTATGAGGCCCCGGCGTGCCCACCCGATCCTAAGTCGGGCGGTTTCAGCCACTCACCCACCCCTCCGCACTTTCCTCCTTTAAGCCTGAGCCTCGTCTGCTGCTGCGGCTGCTGCTGGCGCACGCTTCCATGCCTTAACCTCGGCAGCGTTTCCCGCCTGTGTCCTCACTTTCTTGGTGCCCAGTTCAAGCTCGTTCGAGGCCACCAGTCGGCTCAGAACGGACATGACCGAGGCGTCGGGATTCTTCAGATCGGAGAGGGAAACTCCGATTGCTTCGACTTGTTCCTTGATTCCATTCAGCGACACGAAGTCGGAGCGGGACTTCATGATCGTTCTGACGGCCTCCGTAAGACCCATAGAATCCTCAACGTTTTCCCCGCAGAGAGCCGCGAGGGCCGTCACGGTACGCCGCAACTGGATCACTTCGTTATGCGCGGCGTCAACCTCGCTTTGCGCGGCCTGCTTTCTTTCGGCCGCACGAGCCATGTCGGCTTTTGCCTGTTCGAAGGCTTTGCGGTAGATCTGGTCAGTCATGACTCGAGAATATAGCAGAGGCCAATTTCCATGACAACATGAAAGAAAAATGACACCAATCTAGACGCCAATACTTGGCTGTTGGCAATCAGGGACGCCGAGCAAATGGTCGACCAGCTGGGACGCCAACTACGACGCGTCTTGAGGGCTATAGTGTTGATGAAAAAGCAGTTACGAGTCGGCGCTCCTTGGCCGTTTTCCCGCGACGGCGAAGTCATTGGGCAAGCGGTTGACTAGTTGTGCAGGAGCGCTTTGACGGGCAGAGCCATTCAAGATGAAAAGGATTTGTAGGTAATGGCCTGGGGCGGTGCGCGCATCGGTGCTGGTCGGAAGCCGCGGCTGCCGGTGCCGGTTCGAGTGTTGGACGGTCGGGAGGCTTTCGCGAACGGGCTACTCGATCTGACGGCGCCTCCGTCTGATCTGCCGGCGGAGCAACGAGCGGTCTGGACGTCGTACGCGCCCGACGCGGTGCAGCGCGGGACGCTCGTCGCGTCGACCGTGCCAGGGTTCCGGCTGCTGTGCGAGCTCGAGTGCAAGAAGCGAGCGCTGGAGGAAAAGGCGCGAGCCGGCGGCGTCAGTGAAACGCGGTTGTACCTGCAGTGCGCGAAGCAGCTCGAGACCTCGCTCGGCCGCTTCCAGTTGACCTCGTTCGGGAAGCCAATGCCGGCGTTGAGCACGGCGGCGCCTGACGAACACGACGCGTTCTTCGGAGGCGCCCGTGTCGGGTAACGCGGTGGCTGATCCTGTGGCGACGGGCGCCGGATGGTGGGGCGACGGGCCGCCGCCCCATGAGCGCTGGCCTGGCGTGACGATCGGGATCGACGATTGCGAAGGCAAGTACCGGTTCGATCCGGCGGCGGCCGATCGCGTCACGCAGTTCTTCCCCCGGTATTGCACTCACAGCAAAGGGCTGTTCGCTGGCAAGCGGTTCGAGCCGCTCGACTACCAGGTCCATTTGATCCTCCGTCCGCTGTTCGGCTGGCTCGTCACCGACACGAACCTCCGCCGATTCGCGAAGGGCTTTTTGTTCCTGCCGAAAAAGAACGGCAAAACCGAACTGATCGCGGCGCTCGCGCTCTACATGCTGCTGTGCGACAACGAGCCAGGCGCCGAAGTGTACGTCGCCGCGGCCGATCGCGAACAGGCGCGGATCCTCTTCGACGCGGCGAAGTCGATGGTGCGGGCCCATCCGCAGCTCGCCAAGCGCTGCGTCGTGTTCCGCAACCGGATTGTCCGAGCCGACGATCCGGCAGCGTTCTTTCAAGTGCTCTCGGCCGAAGCCGCGACGAAGCACGGACCCAACATCCATTGCCTGATCATCGACGAGCTGCATGCGCAGCCGGATCGCAATCTGTTCGAGACCTTGACCCGCGGCATGGTGGCTCGACGGCAACCGCTGATTCTGGAGATCACGACGGCCGGCGATGATGACGAAAGCATTTGTTGCGAAGAGTACGAATACGCGAAGCGTGTGTTGAGCGGCACGATCGTCGACCAACGACATCTCCCCGTCATCTTTGAAGCGGAACCGACTGACGACTTCATGGATCCGGCCGTGTGGCAGCGCGTCAATCCCGGCCTCGGGGTGACGATTCCGCGCGACCGATTCGAGGCGTTCGCGCTCGAGGCGCAGAACGAGCCGCGCAAGCGAAATGACTTTCTCCGCTATCACCTGAACCGGTGGGTGAATCAAGCGACCGCGTGGATCCCCGGCGACTGGTGGGACGCGTGTGAAGGTCCCCTCGATGATGACCTCTTGGCTGATCTCGAATGCGCCGGCGGTCTCGACCTCGCGCAAAAGTGGGATCTCGCCTGCTTCGCCGTCGTCTTCCGACAGTACCTCGAGGCGTCCGACACACAGCCGATCGACGTAGTCGACGTTGCAGCGGATGGCCATGTCGTCGACAAGCCGGTGCTCCTGAACTACCGCCTGTTCGTCCGGCCGTTCTTCTGGATTCCCGAAGCCACGATGCGCGAGCACGAGCGGCGCGACAACGTGCCGTACTCACTGTGGCGTGATCGCGGACTCGTGACGGCGACTGAAGGCGACATCATCGACTATCAGCGGATCTACGACGACATCACGACGAAGATCCTGCCGCGCTATCCGCTGCTCCGGCAGGGACTCGTCGCTTTCGATCCGGCGTTCGCGACTGACCTCGCGACGAAGCTGCGCGACGGTGCCGGCGTGCAGGTCGTGCAGGTGCTGCAGAACTACGCGCAGCTGTCCGAACCCTCGCAGATTCTCGAAGCCTTGATCAAGGGGCGGCGCGTGCATCACGACGGCCATCGCGTGCTCCGGAGGAACTGGGAAAACGTGACCGTGAAGATCGACGACGCTGGGCGCATTCGGCCGGTGAAACCGAAGCGCAGCGGGAAGCGCATCGATGGCGTGGTGGCGACGATTCTGGGACAGAAGGCGCTCTCGCTGACCGTGCCGATCGCTCCTGTTCGCATCACGGTGATCTGAGATGGACGACTTTCAACGAGGCCGACAGCAAGCACTCGAGGAATTCGCCAGGCTGCTGGAATCCGACGAGGACTTCTGCCGCGATCTCGCCGACGAGTATCCGCTGCACGAGAGCAAACACGGTTGGCGTCTGCAAGCCGCGACGATCAGGCGCGCGATTGTCCTACTCGGCCACCTGGCCGGCGGGACGGCCGCGACGGCGGAGCTGTGGCTGCGGCGTGAGCAGGGCGACGCACAGCTCGAGCAAGCACGCGCCGTCCTGCGGTTGCAGATCCCGCCGGGAACGGTGAAACCGAGCGCCGAGGGGAACTGGTTATCTCACGGGAGCGAGATCCCGCAGTAGACGGAGACGCGATGGCCTCTATGCAAACGATCACCTTCACGCAGCAGCAACACCCGTGGTGGCGCCGATGGGTCGACAACGTTCGTTCGCGGTGGACCGGGCCGTTGACATCCAGGTCGCCGGGGATCGCCCGGCTGTTCAACGCTCCTCCAAGCAGATCGGGCGTCTTCGTCGATGCGGATTCTGCGTTGAGTTATTCGGCGGTCTGGGCTGCCGTGCATTTGATCTCGAGCGACTGCGCCTCGCTGCCCCTTGCCGCTCTACGAGCGCCTCCCCGATGGTGGCCGACGTCGCGCAACCGAGCACCGCCTGTACGGCATCCTCCACGACGCGCCGAATTCGGAAATGAGCGCGATGGTGTTTCGCGAGGTCTTGCAGGCGCATGTGCTGTTGTGGGGGAACGCCTACTGTGAAATCGAGCGCGATCAACTCGGGCGCGTCTCGGCGCTGTGGCCGTTAACACCAGATCGGGTGCAGCGTTCCGCGATCGACGCGATCCGTTCGGGTCGCTGCAATACACCGTGCGGAATGCGGACGGAACCGAAACCCGGCTCCAGGCGATGGACGTGCTGCACATTCCCGGCCTCGGCTACGACGGCTGCAGCGGCTACTCCGTCATCGCCAAGGCGCGCGAGTCGATCGGGCTCGGTCTCGCGATGCAGCAGTTCGGCGCGTCGTTCTTCGGTAACGGCTCAACGTTCGGCGGCGTCTTTACCGCCTCGCGGCCGCTGAGTCCGAAGGAAAAGGCGGACCTCGAAACCTCCCTCCGGCACTACCACGAAGGACTCGATCGCGCGCATCGGTTCATGGTGCTGGACGGTGGCTTCGACTACAAGCGTCTGGGCATTCCCCCGGACGACGCCCAATTCTTGGAAAGTCGCGAGTTTCAGGTTGCTGAGATCGCTCGGCTGTTCAACGTGCCGCCGCACAAGCTCGCGGATCTCGACCGAGCCACGTTCAGCAACATCGAGAGTCAGCAGATCTGGTTCTGCCAGGACACGCTTCGGCCGTGGCTGGTGCGTTGGGAACAAGAGATCAATCGCAAGCTGCTGTCGCCGCAGGAGCAGGATGAGCTCTTCGCCGAGCACCTGATCGACGGGCTGCTCCGCGGCGACGCGCAGGGCCGCGCGGCCTTCTACACCGCGATGTCTGGTGTCGGCGGCATCACGATCAACGAGATTGGTGCGCGCGAGAATCTCGATCCTATCGAAGGCGGCGACACCGTCTACCTGCCGGCGGATGTCGTGCTGATCGATCGCGTCGGTGAGCTGCCGATGGCAACGCCGGAAGCTTCCGCGCGCGAATTGCCGCGGCAACTCGTCGAGTTCTCCGTTACTCTCCGAGGACGACAAGGCCGCACGTCGACGGGCGGAGTGGCAGCGCGAGAACTTGGGGGAACAGAGACGAATCGCCGCCGAACAAGAGGCTGTGGCGGACCTCGACAAGAGACGCCGACGGGTCGCCGAGATCGAGCGCGAGGACGCGGACCGCGAGCGCCAGGCGATACGCCGGCTCAATGCGTGGGATCGACGGCGCCGGATTCTGAACGGCATCGAACGAAAATGGCCGAGCGTCGCGCACGACATTCGCGAAAGCGGCTGGCTGAACCGAACGACACCGTCGCCAGAAGATCAGCAGGTGAAAACCCTGGCCAGAACACTCGGTATCCCTGTGTCGGAGGCGTTCTATGCCACGCGTTGAGGCGCGACCGGGGCCTTCTGTACTCGCAGTGGTCCCAGGCGACCAAGAGCTGACGTGTCGCGATTGTGGTGAACCGTTCGTGTTCACGGCGAGCGGTCAAACGTGGTTCGCCGCGCACACGCCCTGTGGCCGAAACCAACTCGCTGCGTAAACTGTTCCTGTGCGAGCTTCCGCGATCACGGCGAGGCGCTTGGCGTCGAGGCGCAGTTTTTCAAGAACGAAGAGTCTGCTGATCGCGCAGCGCTTCGACCCGCGGCTCGATGCGTCGCGCCCGTCGCGCGAGCTGGCGATCCAGTGGGCGGAGGAAATGCGGAAGGAACTTGAGAAAGGCGGCGAGTGATGGGCCAACCTCGGAAACTCGGGAACATCTGGTACGCGCACGGGTTGTTCACGACCAGGGCGGCGGCGGTGCGGTGGGCCGAGCAGGAGCGGAACACCATTGAGAAAGGCGGCGAACGATGATGCCTACTGTCGGAGATCCTACTGATCGAACCACAGCAGCCAGAGCCGCGTACTCTGAGATTGTTGCCGTCCGCAACGTTGAGGTGGAGACTCATTGGACCCGGTACAACATTCAGATTGTGCTGAACTCAACGATCCTCTTCGGCTTTCTCGCAGTGACGCTTCCTTCTGACTTGACGGGTCCCACGGCTTGCCTGGGAAGCGCGCTTACGCCGATCTGGTTGCTAGTGAATGTCCGCGGTCATATGTGAATCAGGTTTTGAAATGGGCAATTAAAAGCAGTCAAGATCGACGGTGTTTTGCCTGACGTTTTTGGTCTAGCGATTGCTCGAAGCGGTCGCGGTATTCACGTCGCCGCGCTCGGATCGTCGGTACCCGTGCTGTTCTCGATCGCATGGTTATCCATTAGTTTCATTCGGCAGGGCTTCTTGTCTTTCGCTACCTGGTGGACCGCGGCACTTTTCGTGGTCAACGGAGCAATCTATGTTGCAGCCCACATAACCCAGTCGTTTGATTCGATGGAGGACTCGAGAAGTGATCGCCGCCGTCTACGCCCGCAAGTCGACGGAGCAAACCGGCGTCGCCGACGATCAGAAGTCCGTCGCACGGCAGATCGAGCACGCGCGCGCCTACGCCACACGGAAAGGCTGGGCAGTCGCCGATGAGCATGTGTACGTCGACGACGGGATCTCCGGCGCCGAGTTCGCGAACCGTCCCGGGTTCCAGCGCCTGATGCACGCGTTGAAGCCGCGAGCGCCGTTCCAGGCGCTTGTCATGTCTGAGGAGTCGCGGCTCGGACGCGAAGCGATCGAGACCGGGTACGCGTTGAAGCAGCTCGTGACGGCTGACGTTCGCGTGTTCTTCTACCTCGAGGATCGCGAGCTGACACTCGGCACGATGGCCGACGACACGATGATGTTCCTCCGGAGCCAGTTCGCCGCCGAGGAGCGGCGAAAGGCATCCCAGCGATCGGCGGATTCTGTTCGGCACAAGTTCCCGCGCGGCCACGTCGTTGGCGGTCGGGTCTTCGGGTACGACAATCACCGGGTGGAGGCGGGCCACGTCGAGCGCCGGATCAATGACGAGGAGGCCGCGGTCGTTCGGCGGATTTTCGATCTCTGCGCCGGCGGCACTGGCTACACCAGGATCGCCAAGCTGCTGAACGCGGAGGGCGCGCAGGCACCGAAACCATACCAGGGCCGGCCGGCAGGGTGGGCCCCCTCGTCGGTCAACGAAGTGCTCCATCGGCCGCTGTACCGCGGTGACGTCCTGTGGAACCGCACGCGGAAACGGGACGTCTGGGGGCAAGTCAACCGCTCCAGGCGGTCAGAAACCGACTGGCTGACGCGCCATGACGAAGCGCTGCGGATCGTATCGGAGCCGGCGTGGACGGCAGCGCATGGTCGCCTGAGCGGCATCCGCGCCCATCTGCTGCGAGTCAGTGGCGGCCGGATCGGCGCGCGATCGCGTGACTTTGATTCGCGGTATCTCCTGCCGGGCTTCGCTCGATGTGCGGCGTGTGGGGGAGGGCTCGGCGTCCTCAGCCACAAGCACGCGGGGAGCGTGCGCGTTCATGCGTACGGCTGCGTCGCGTATCACAAGCGGGGAACCTCTGTCTGCGGGAACGCCCTACGATTGCCGATCGAGCGCGTCGACGATGCCGTGCTGAAGAAGTTGGGCGGTGACGTGCTGCGGCCCGCTGTGGTGATGGCGCTGATCGACGGTGTGCTGCAGGAGATGCGGCCTGGCGCGGGTAACGTCGAGCGCCTTCAGGACGAGCTTCGGCAGACCGAGCGGGAGATTGGCCGGCTGACGGAAGCGATCGCCGCTGGCGGCTCACTGGTGTCGCTCGTCCAGGGACTGAAGAGCCGGGAGGCGCGCCGTGATGAACTCGTGCGCGTCATTCGCGCTCGTGAAGGGTTGGCCGTTCAACGATTCGATCGTCGACAGATCGAGCGGGACGTCCGCGCGTACGCGACACGCTGGCGCGAGCTGCTGGCTGGAACCGACGCCCAGGACGGACGCCGGCTGTTGCGAGAAGTGCTCGACGGGCCGCTCAGGTTCACGCCAGAGGGCCGAACGTATCGATTTGATGGGTGCTTTGCGGCCGGCCGCGCGCTCGCAGGAATCGCCGGGTTACCAACCTTGGAGGTGGGCCCCCCGGGGATCGAACCCGGGACACCGTGATTAAAAGTCACGTGCTCTACCACTGAGCTAGGGGCCCTTCGAACTACACGCGGGAAGACGCGATTGTACTATGCGTCCCAGACGCTATACTGGGGCGCGGGTCTACCTGCGGTTGCCGTTCGTCGATCGCGCGGCGAAGGCGGGACCCTTGTCCCGATGTCCAAAGACGCCGTGCGGCTCGTGCTCGTCCTCGAAGACGACCTGTCCGTGCGGCGGCCGCTCGTCAAGTTCCTCGAGCTCCACGGCTTTTCCGTCGTCACCGCGGAAACCGCGGATGACGGCCTCGACGTGCTGCGGAAGCAGCGCATCGTGGCCGCCGTCATCGATCTGCGTCTGCGGCGCGGATCGGGCCGCGACGTCATCACCTCGACGCCGGCGAACATTCCGGTGATCATTTTCTCGGGATTGCCGTCGCAGTCGGGCGAGCTCGAGCGGCTTCGGCCGCGGACGCGGCTCATCGAGAAGCCCTATTCGCTGGTGCAGCTCGTCGCGACGCTCGAAGAGATGCTCGCGAAGGCCGCCACCGACTCAAAGGATCTTCATTCCTAGCGCGGAGAGCGCGAGCTCGAGTCCGAGCTGCGCTGTCGCGTTGCGCACATCGAGCGTCGGGTTGACCTCCACGAGATCGAGCGACGTCAGCAGGCCGGAATCGGCCACGATTTCCATCACCATGTGCGCTTCGCGATAGTCGAGGCCGCCGCGCACCGGCGTACCGACACCGGGCGCGATCTGCGGGTCGCAGACGTCCATGTCGAACGACACATGGATGCCGGCCGTGTCGGTGCCGGCCAGGCTGACCGCCTGCTCGACGATCGACGCGATGCCCTGGCGATCGATGTCCTTCATCGTGAAGACGTGCACGTGCGAATCGCGAACCGCGACCTTTTCTCGCTCGTCCAGGTTGCGGACGCCGACGAGCACGGTGTGCGCCGGCAGGACCTTGGGCGAGATGGTGCCGATCCTGGAGAGCTCCGCGGGCTCGGGTCCGAGGAGCGCCGCGAGCGGCATTCCGTGCACGTTGCCCGACAGGGACGTCGCCGGCGTGTTCATGTCGCCGTGCGCGTCGATCCACAACAGACCGAGCGGAAGCTGCCTGGCCTGCGCCGCCCATTCGGCCGCTGCCGCGACCGAGCCCGCGCCCACGCTGTGATCGCCGCCGAGCACGAGCGGAAGCGCGCCTTCATGGAGCGACTCCAGCGCGGTCTGATAGACCTTCTGGCAGACCTTGGCGATCTCGCGAATGTATTTCTTGTGCTCGTCCCGTTGTTCCCGCGTTTCGGGAATCGGCGCCGGCAGATCGCCCTTGTCGACGACCTGGCAGCCAAGCGCAGCCAGACGCTCGCCCAGGCCCGCGCTGCGGAACGCCGACGGCCCCATGTCCACCCCGCGCCGCCCGCCGCCGAGATCCAGGGGCACGCCAATGATGTGGACGGACCTCATTTCACCTTGAGAGAAACCGACATCCCCTCGTCCGAGGGCTTGACGATGGTCGTCAGAAAGCGCGAGTCGTTGCGGATGGTGGAGAGGAACTCCTGCATCTCCGCCTGCTTGTTGACGACGTTGTGCGCAAGGAAGAGGCCGCGGGCGCGGAGTCGCGGCCCGACGAGCTCGAGAAAGCGTTTGTAGTCACGTTTCCACGCGTCGAGGAACACGAAGTCGAACTCTCCGTCGAGCTTCGGGATGGCGGCGAACGCGTCGCCGGGCATGACGGTCACGACATCAGCCAACCCAGCTTTGCGGACGTTCTCGGCGGCAACTTTCGCGCGCTGCGGATCGAACTCGATGGACGTCAGGCGGCCGCCGGTTTCGCGCAGCCCGAGGCCGATCCAGATTGCGCTGTAGCCGTTGGCCCCGCCGATCTCGAGGGCGCGTTTCGCGCCGCTCGAGACGATCATGAGGCGCAGAAAACGGCCATCTTCCTCGGACACGGCGAGCTGGTCGGTGTCGGCGGCTTTGATTTGAGAAAGGAGCTGGGCGACATCCGGTGACTGGGCGATCGCGTGCTCACTCGCGAGGAACAACACAGCCACGAAAACACGAAAACACGAAAAAAACCAATTTACCTTTCGTGCTTTCGTGGTTTCGTGGCAGATCCCGATCGTGAAACGGGCTTTCATCGAGAGCTCCGTCGGATTTCGCTGGTCTCCGAGATCGCGTCCTGCGCGCGCAGCCATTCTGCCACTTGTCCGGCCGTCTTGCGTCCGTCGGCGATGCAATCCGGAATGCCGACGCCACGGAAGCCGCTGCCGGTGACGAAGAGCCCGGGGTGCCGCGCGAGCGCGGCATCGATTGCCGCGACGCGCTCGAGATGGCCGACCTCGTGCTGCGCGTTGGCGCGATCCCAGCGATAGACGCGCGTCAGGAGCGGATCGCCAGCGATGCCCAGCAGCGGTCGTAAGGCGTCCATCGACCGTTCGATCAGCTCACCATCCGACTCGTCGATCGCCCAGGGATCTCTCACGCCGCCCACGAAGGTGCGCATAAGTACACGGTCGTCCGGCGCGCGGTCCGGCCACTTCGACGACAGCCACGACGCGGCCAGAAGGCCGTTTTTTTCGCCGCGCGGCACGACGAATCCGGATCCGTTCAGCGGGTGCGAGACCGCGTCACGGCGGAAGGCCAACGCCACAGTCACCGAGGAGGCGTAGCGGATGTCCCGACAGCGCCGCGCGAGATCGCGGTCGCGGTCCTCGATCAGATCCGCTGCCGCGAACGCGGGCGTTGCGACGATGACCGCGCGCGCGTCGAAGGTGGCCCCGGCCCGCGCGCGCACGGAGAAGGGGCCGCGGCCGTGGATGCTCGCCACCTCGGTGCCCATTCGGATGTTCGACGCGCCGATCACGCGGACGAGCGCGCGGACCATCTCGCTCAGGCCGCCGGGCAGGGATTTGAAGGCGCCTTCAGCTGACGGCGATCGTTCGACGTTCGTGATTCGTCGTTCGCGGTTCGTGGCTCGAAATGCGCGGATCACGCTGCCGTGCACCCGTTCCGCCTCGGCGAAGCGCGGAAACAGGGCGAGCAGCGAGAGGCGATTGACGTCGCCGGCATGGATGCCGGCCAGCAGCGGCTCGGCCAGGTAGTCGGTCGCTTCGCGGCCAAAACGGCGACGCATGAAGCCGCCGATGGACTCGTCGCCCACCGCGGTGCGCCTGGCCACGAACACTTCGGCGCCCATGCGCATCTTCCCGGACCACGTGAAGAGTCCGGAGCGAAGAAACGGCCCGATCCGCGTCGGAACGCCGAGCACCGAGGCAGCTGGAAGCGCGTGCAGCCGGCCGCCGCGCTGCACGTAGGCGACGCGCGGCGGTTTTGTCGCGACGAGTCGACCGCCCAGGCCGATCTCCTCACAGAGCGCAATGCCTTCCCGCTTTTGAATCAGGAGCGAGTCGGGACCGCCGTCAATCGTGAAGCCGTCAACCTCTTCGCTGAAGATGACGCCGCCGGCGCGGGCTGCGGCTTCGAGCACGACGAACGAGATCCCGCGCCGCGAGAGCTCGTAAGCCGTCGCCAGGCCGGCGATGCCGCCGCCGATGACCACGACGTCGACAAACATGTCAAACCTTGAAGCTGTTCATAGCTTCTTCCGGACGAGATCTTCCAGCATGGCGATGAATGTCGGCAACGTGTTCAGCGACTCGGTTCGCCGCAGCGTCGTCGCGAACTCGCGGGCGGTTCGTGCGGCCTGTACGTCGATGTCGAACAGGATCTCGGTGTGATCGCAGACGAAGCCGATCGGTACGAACAGGAATTTTCGGGTGCCGGTCCCCGATCGCTCGTCGATCAGTGCGGCGATGTCCGGCCCAATCCACGGTTCCGGCGTCCGGCCCGCGCTTTGGTAGGCGATCGCGAAACGGGTCGCGCCGATGCGCTCGGCGACGCCGCGCGCGGTCGCCGCGACCTCGGCTACGTACGGATCGCCGGCGTCGATCGCGCGGCGGGGCAGGCTATGGGCGGTGAAGACGATCAGCTCGTCGGATCTTGGCCGTGCGTCGCGGACCCGCTCGGCGAAGGCGTCAAGCAAGAGTGGATGGGTGTGGTACGACGATACGGAATCGAATTGGATCCCGTCCGGCAGCGCGTCCTTCGCGGCACCCACGTACTTCTGCACGCTCAAGGTGGAAAACTGCGGCGCCATCGGGATGCCGATGACGCGCGTGACGCCGGCGCCGGCCAGTTCGGCGAGCGCCTCCCTGATGAACGGCCGCCAGTTGCGCATACCAACGGCGACGGGAACGTCAGGTCCGAGCCGCTCGCGCAGCGCAGCGGCCTGGGCGTTGGTGAGGTCGGTCAGCGGCGAGCGGCCGCCAATCGCCGCGTAGTTGCCGCGCATCTCCTCGACGAGCTCGTCCGAAGGCGCCCGGCCTCCGCGTACGAGCCGGAGATACTCCGGCATCTCGTCCAGCGAGGACGGCGTGCCATGGGCCATCAGCAGCACACCTACACGAGACATGACAGGAGCCGTTCGTCGTTCGGCGTTCGTCGCGCTTCGCTCCTCGTTCGTCGTTCTTGGAACCACGAACGACGAACCACGAACCACGAACGGTGTCCTACGCCTAGAGAAGACATGACAGGAGCCGTTCGTCGTTCGGCGTTCGCGGTTCTTCGCAGATCGTTCGTCGTTCATCGACCGCAGAACAACGAACGACGAACCACGAACCACGAACGAGCGCCGTCGCGTTCATTGTCGCGTTTTTTGGTGCACGTACCGTGCGAGCGCCTGGACGTGCTCGACAGGCGTGGTTGGGAGGATACCGTGACCGAGGTTGAAAATGTGTCCTGGGCGCCCGGCCGCGCGCGCCAGCACATCGTCGGTCGCGGCGAAAATGCGATCCAGCGGGGCGAAGAGGACCGTGGGATCGAGGTTGCCCTGAATGGCGCGGTCGTCGCCGATGCGGCGCCACGCTTCGTCGAGCGGGATGCGCCAGTCCGCGCCGATCACGTCGCCGCCTGCTTCGCGAATCTCCGGCAGGATCGCGCCCGTGCCGACGCCGAAGTGAATGGTGGGAACCGACGGATGCGAGTCGGCGATCCTGGCGAAGATGCGCCGGGTGTGGGGAAGGATGAACTCCCGGTAGTCGGCGGCATTCAGCGCGCCCACCCACGAATCGAACAGCTGCACGACGTCGACGCCGGCGTCAACCTGCGCGACGAGGTAGTCGCCAATGATGTCGGCGATGAGGTCGCAGAACCGGTGCCACGCCGCCGGTGCGCCGTACATCAGCGCCTTGGTGTGCGCAAACGAGCTCGAGTGCCCGCCTTCGATCGCGTACGACGCCAGGGTGAACGGGGCTCCGGCAAACCCGATCAGCGGCAGCCGGCCTCCGAGCGCCTGCTTGATTTGGCGAATGGCGTCGAGCACGTAGCCCAGCCGCTCGCGAGGATCGAATCGCCTGACCCGGGCGAGGTCCGACTCGCTGCGCAGGGGTTCGTCGATCGCGGGGCCTTCGCCCTCGACGAAGTCGAACCGGATGCCCATGGGCTCGAGCGGCAGCAGCAGGTCCGAGAAGAGAATCGCCGCGTCCACGTCGATGCGGCGCACCGGCTGCAACGTGACCTCGGTGGCCAGATCGGGCGTGCGGCACAGATCCAGGAGCGAGTAGCGCTCGCGCAGACTGCGGTACTCGCTCAGGTAGCGTCCCGCCTGCCGCATGAACCAGACAGGCGTCGCGTCTACCGGTCGGCGGCGGCACGCGTTCAGGAATCGGCTGCCCGCGTCGTTCAGTGGGACACCTTGAGCAGCTCGCGCGCGAGGGCGACGAGATCCTCGAGCCAGAGCGGCTTGAACCGCAGCTGGGCGCCGAGCTCTCGAAGCTCCGACGAAATCGAGTCGTCGAGGAAGTAATCGCCGGTCACGATGGCCACGGGCGTGGAGCGGTGATCCTCGCGCCCGCGCAGGCGGCGGAGGAAGCCGAGGCCATCGATGAGGGGCATTCGCAGGTCGAGGATGATCGCGTCAGGATGGGTGCGCGCGGCCTCGCCGAGGCCCTGTTCGGCGTTCAGCGCCGTATGGACCTGGTAGCCCTCGAGGCGAAGCATGCGAGCGAACGTCTGTGTAACACCCTCATCATCGTCGACAATGAGGATCTTCGAGGTTCCGCGTTCGGTCGCCAGCCCGGACATGGAGGTATTGTAGTCGACGCGACTCAGCCAGACTTCGCGCGGCTGCACGCGCGCGCTTCGTCTTGGCAAGCCACGATCGGAAGAAGTCTGTCACGCCGGACCGCGGAGCGGCGAAGACGGACTTCAGTCTCACGGTCGAGCTTGAGCGAAACCGTGCTAGTATGCGCGGATTTTGTTTGCTGTCGGAGGCCTTATTGAGCCCGATTCTGGTGCGGCCGGTCCGCGAACAACTGGAACACGATCGCATCATCCGGCAGTTACAGAACAAGTTCCGGCGCCGCTACGAAGTCGGCATCAACCCGGGCGCTGAGCAAAACGCCGCCGTCGGCGCGGGGCCGTCCGCCCTCTATCCGGATCTCGTCCTCTCGTCGACGGAACGCGGCCACCGGCTGCAAGTGGTCGTCGAGGTGGAGACGGGCGAGTCGGTCAACCACCTCGAAGCTCTCGCGGAGTGGGCGCACTTCTCACGAACGCGCGCCGCGTTCCATCTGTACGTCCCTGCCGGCATGGTCGAGGTCGCACGGCACCTCTCCGAAGACAATCAAATCCACGTAACGGAGACCTGGAGCTATCACACAGTCGGCGACGAGATCCGCTTCACACTCGTGGACCGCAGCCGGGAAGCCCCCGCACCGGTACGCGCGCCTCAGCCTCGCCGCCCGGCGCAGCCCGCGCCGAGACGCCCGGCGCCTGCCGCAGCCCGACGGAAGCCGGCTGCTCGCGTCAAGCCCGCGCGTGCGGCGACGAAACGGCCGTCGAAAGCGAAAAGGAAGTAGCAAAGGGCTGATAGCTGATAGCGAATGGCTGAGAGCTGATGGCCTTCCTCCGGTTCACCCGCGACAAGCGAGGCTACGAGCACTTCTATCTGGTCCAACCGTCTCACAGCCGCGGCAAATCCACGGCCCGCGTGCTGTTCTGGTTTCGCACGCCGCCAGGCGTCAAAGTCGGGCGCGAGCCGTTCGACGAATCCGTTCGGCGCGAGCTCGAAGCGCAGAATCCCGACGTGACCTTCGATTGGCGCAAGATTCTCGAGACGCCCATTCCATCCGCCGATGCCGAGAAATGGCGCGATCGGCGGCGCGCCGAGCGCGCCGTGCGGGCGCTGAAGCACGACGTGGTGGCGGAGGACATCGCAGAGAGCACCGACGATGACGAGGAGGAATCCGCCGCGCCGGCCGTCCATGTGCTCGAAGCTGCGGCAGAGTCTGATGTTCCCGACCTGAAGTTGGAGGAGCCGCCAGACTTGACGCTCGCTGGAGCGTCTAATGAACGTGCCGAGCCAACTAGCGGCGAATCGACCCCGGCAGAATCCGCCACACAACTACGGCCGGTTGGATCGGACGACGGTTCGCACCGGAAACGGCGCCGCCGGCGTCGACGGCGCGGGTCCGCCGCGCCCCCGGGACCTGGCGGTACGCCGCCCACTGGGCCGGCTGGCGATGTATAATTCTGACGTTATGAGACTGAAAATGAACGGGTTTTGGTCCGCCGCACTCCTGGTGGGTCTGACCGTGGGATTGTCTGCGCAAACGCCGGCGCCGCAGGAGCCGCAGCCGCGGCCGACGTTCCGCGTCCAGGTCGATCTCGTCACGAACGACGTGGTCGTGCGCGACGACAAGGGCAACTTCGTCCCGGACCTGAAGAAGGACGAGTTCGAGGTCTTCGAGGACGGCGTCAAGCAGGACGTCATCCAGATGACGGTAGTCACCGGCGGCCGCGTCACCAACGTGCTCGCGCCGCCGCCGCCCCCGCCGCCCGAGGGGATCATTCTTCCGCCGTCGCGGCCGAGGACGGACACGTCGGGGCGCATTTTTCTCTTCTTCGTCGACGATCTGCACCTGCAGTTCCACAACACCGGACGAGTTCGCGATCTGTTCAAGCGGATCTCGAAGGAGCTCGTGCACGAGGGCGACATGTTCGGGATCGTGTCGAGCGGGCCTTCGTCGATCGCGATCGACATGACCTACGACAAGAACCGGCTCGAGGAAGCGATCAAGAAGATCGCCGGCAGCGAGCTGAAACCGAGCGACGTGATCAACGGCCCGTCCGGCGCCGAGGGTCCAAGCGAGGTCCGCTACCGCGCGCACGTCGCCTTTTCAACCGTGTACGATCTGTTGACGAATCTCGAACAGGTGCACAACCGCCGCAAGGCGCTCGTGTACGTGAGCGATGGGTACGACTTCAACCCGTTCCAGGACGCGCGGCTCGGCCTGATGGATCCCAATTCGCCGTTCGCGCAGAACGAGTTTGCCAGGACCCAGAACCAGGGCCGCAGCAACGAGGACGGCAGCTCCGGGAATCCGAACGACCCGCTGGCGAACCAGCAGAAGCAGAACGAAGTCTTCGCTGACGCCGACCTCGCGCGCGAGCTCGGCGAAATGACGCGTCAGGCCAACCGCGCCAATGTCACGGTCTACACCATCGACCCGCGCGGATTGGTGGGCATGGGGGACATCGACGAGCAGGTGGATCCGCAGCAGTGGAACGAGTACGTCCGGAAGACTCAGGACAGCCTGCGCGTGATCGCTGAAGAGACCGGCGGGCTTGCCGTGGTCAACCAGAACGATTTCAGCAAGGCGCTGAAGCGCATCGACGCCGAGACGAGCGACTACTATGTGTTGGGTTACTACTCGAAGAACCCGGATGCGTCGAAGCGCCGCCGGGTCATCGACGTCAAGGTGACGCGCAAGAGCGCGCAGGTCTGGTTCCGCAAGGAATACGTGCTCAAGCCAAACCCGAAGCCGGTCGACGCGACGAAGAAGTAGACAGTTCAGATTTCAGGTTTCAGATTTCAGATTGGGAGTTCACGGAGGCTTTTCGTGGAATCTGAACTCTGAAATCTGAACTCTGAAATCCTATCCGGCCCTTCCAGCCACTCCTGCCTTTCCAGCCTTTCCAGCCCGCTCGGTCTTGAGGGTTGCCTTGGTCATGCGCCCAGTCATCACACCGCGCGTTCGCGCAGCGGCTTCCGACAAATAGGCGGCGTCGATATCCGCGCCCACGAAATTCAGCCCCAGCCGTGCGCAGGCGACGGCGGTGCTGCCGAGCCCCGTGAACGGGTCCATCGCCAGCTCGATGCGCTTCAGGCCGTGCAGGCGGAGACACTGCTCGGGCAGACGCGACGGAAACGTGGCCGGGTGCGGGCGATCGCGATCACGCCGCTGGATGGTCTCGTAGGGGATGAACCAGGTGTTCCCGCGGCAACGCACGCCGTCGGCGGCTGCCTGCCAGCGCGCGATGTTCGACTGGTCCTGATAGGGCACCCCCAGCGCGAGGCGGTCGAGCGTCGTCGACCCGTGCGGCGTGAAGTGAAAGATGAACTCGTGGCAGTCGTTCAGAAACCGCTCGCTGTTGATCGGCTTGTAATGGCCGACGGCCAGGTCGCGCGTGAGGCCGGCAGCCGCGCCGGCTGACGAGCGCTCGATCGCGATCGACTTGACCCAGTGGATGAGATTTTGGAGTCGGAGGTGCGGACGCGCCGCCTGCGCCACGTCGAGGGCCGTCCACGGGTCTGACGGCTTGGCCCCGACGTTGAGGAAGAGCGACCCGTCCGGGCGCAGCACCTGGGCCGCCGCCGCGATCCACGTGCTCGTCCACTGCAGGTAGTCGCCGGCCGACAGGCTGTCCTCGTATTGGCCGTACGCAATGCCCAGGTTGTACGGCGGGGACGTGACGATGACGTCCACGCTGTGAGGTGGCAGCTGGCGGAAGACCTCCAGGCAGTCCGAGTGATAGAAGCTCGCGCTCTTGGTGCCGAACGCGACCTTGGCGAAGGGCTTCACCAGAATGGCCACGCCTTGGTTTCGGTCGGGGTGTGAGTGAGCCTTAGGGCAACCGCGTGCAGGAGACCGGGAAAGTGTGCAATCGCGTGCAAACCGCTGCTGTCCAGCTACACACGGTGTGGCGGGAGATGCACGTCGCCGCCAAAGATCGGCAGCGACAAAAAACGACCACGAACGCAGTTTTGTCAGGCGGTTCGGCTGACCGCGAGCGCGGCTTGCGGGATCAGAACGCGGTCGGCGGTGACGGTGTGGTTGCGGCGATGGCCGTGCGCCGCGCAGAAATTGCCTTTCTCCTCGACGTAGGCGACCTCACGGCTGGTCGCAACCTCGCGGTAGCGGCCCACGACACAGCCGCACGCGAGCGTTGTGAAGCCAAGAAGTCGCACGAGACTCATCATTCCTCCGAGGGCCGCATACGCGGCGTCACCGACTACTGGAATTCGTTCAGCAAACAATGTACCGCGAAATTTTCGATCGGAGGGGCCGTGCCTTCAGAGGAGAGCCGACGTCTTGTCTCTACATGTCATCCGAACGTTTGAAGATCGATACGTCAGCGTGGATTCCGTTCGACTCCGTTGACGCGGACGTCGCTCACGGCCAACCCTTCGACGTCGTCCAACGCGACCTTCGCAGACGTCGCTCAGGGCAAGCGTAGTTGCGCGCGCGCCTGAGCGAGTCCGTTGCGCGCCGCATCGGAGCGCGGATCGAGCGATAGCGCTTCGGCGAAGTAGTTCAATGCGGATTGGGGATTCGCGTTCTGCAGCGCGAAGGTGCCGACGTTTACATACGTAGACGAATCGCGCGGGTTGGCGCGGATGGACGCCTCGAACGCCGTGCGCGCACAGTCCTGTCGGCCCAACGTGGCGCACGCCGCCCCGAGCAGGTTCTGCGCGCGTGCATGGTCCGGGTGGGCGGCGACAAGAGGCTGCACGGCGGCCAGCGCCTCCTCGGTCCGGCCACGGAGGAAGAGCGCCGTGGCGCGGTAATAGAGGGGATCGGGCCGGCCAGGAAAGCGCTCGATGAGCCGCTCGGCCACGGGCGCGAGGCGATCGGCATCGCCGGCGTCGGCGAGAATGGACGCCAGTTGCTCCGCGGCCCGAGGGTCCGCCGGCGCGCTCTCGACGGCCCGGGATGCGGCCTGCAGGGCCGGCTCGTATTGACCCGTCGACGCCAGCACTCGCGACAGCTCGACGCTGACCGCGGCGTTAGCGGGTTCGCGCGCCGCGAGCGCTGCCAGCCAGGCTTCCTCGTCTGTTTCGCGCCGGGCGCCCGCCGCCGCGTCGGACAGGCCTTCCAGGGCCGCGACGTTGCGGCTGTTCAGCGTCACGGCTTTGAGAAAGGCGTCGTAGGCAGCGCCGAACGCATCGGCCTTGAAGAGCATCGCCCCGCGCGACGTCCACGCCGCGTCCGTCGCTCTCGCGTGAGCCTCGCGAACGGCGGGCGGAAGATCTTCCGCGACCCGACGCAGGACCGCCGTGTTGTCGACCGTGCTGCGGCCGTAGATGCCCCGCGGCGCCGAATACTCGAGCGCCATCCCATCGTCGGTCTGCACGGGCGCGTCGCCGGCATAGCGTGCGAGATCGCGAGGTCCGCCGGCGAACAACGACAGCAGGCTGAACGGGGCGACGGCCGGATCGATCCCGAGCGCAGACAGCAGCGCCGGCGTCGTGCCTTTGTGGCTCCCGCCGGCCAGCGCGGCAAGACGGGCATCGATTGCGCCGTCGCTGGCGTCGTTCGGCCCAACGAGCAGCAGATCGCCTTCGCCGACCAGCCACATCGTGCCCTGCGGAAACACCGACGCGAACGTTCGCACGATCGACTTCAGATCCTCCGCGCTGATGTCGTAGGTGTGCGCCCACTGGCACAGGAGGCCGCCCGGCTCGAGACGATCGCGCGCCGCCTCGAAGAACTCGCGCGTGAACAGCGCCGCAACGCCCGCCATCCACGGGTTCGACGGTTCCGAGACGATCACGTCGTAGCGGCGCGGCGTGAGCAGCAGGTGGGAGCGGCCGTCGCCGACGATGAGGCGGACGCCGGGCTGCGACAGCACGCGACCGCTCTCGGCGTCGAAGAAGCGCGACGCCTCCACGACCTCCGGAGAAATCTCGACCACGTCGACGCGTTCGATGGTGCCGGGCGCCAGAGCGGACGCAACCGTGACGCCGCTGCCGAGTCCGATCACCGCGAGCGACCGTGCCTTCCCGTGCAGCAGCACCGGCAGGAGCCCGAGCATGCGCTGGGTCAGCATGTCGGCGCCGTTGCTCGCGTCCACCTTGCCGTCGATGGCGAGCGATCGGACGCCGGTGACCTGACGCACGCTGACGGTTGCGGCCGCTCCCTCCTTGTAGAACTCCAGCGTCCCCGCGCGCAGCACGGTTTCGAGATCGCTCGATTGAAGGTAGGGGGCGTACTTGTAGGCGCCGCTGGAGAGCAGCTCGGAATCCCATTTCGGCAGCGCCACGATCCCGGCAATGGCCACCGCTCCGACCCCTAGGGGCGCGACGAACCGGCCACGAAACCACGAAAACACGAAAGAAGATTTGGTTTCGTGGTTTTGTGTTTTCGTGGCCATCAAACACACAGCGCCCGCGACCACCGAAACGGTTGCTGCCAACTGAAACGTCGATCTCAACCCAAGCTGCGGGATGAACAGAAAGCCCGCCGCCAACGCACCCAGAATCGCGCCGATGGTGTTGGCGGTGTAGACGCGCGCCGCGTCGCGTCCGACCGTCTCGTCGCCGCGCGACGCCACAGCCAGCGCCAACGGGAAGGTGGCCCCGAGGGCGACCGTAGACGGCAGCAAGAGCAGTCCCACGGCCAGGGCCTGTAGCGTGACGACGCGGCCGAACACCACGTTGGGATCACCCACCTGTGCGGCGACGATGAGCGGCATGCGTGTGGCCGCGTACCACGCGGCAATCATCGACGCCACTGCGCCGGCGATCAGCATTGCCGCCAGCCAGTGCGCCGGGCGTACCGTTCGCCGCGCCAGCGGCGTCCCGACGGCGGATCCAAGAGCAAGCCCCGCAATGAACGCCCCAGCCATCGTCGAAAACGCATACGTTGTCGGCCCGAGCACGAGCGCCAGCAGCCGCGTCCAGGCAACTTCGTAGGCGAGTGCGGAAAAGCCGGAGATGGCGACCGCAAACCACGCGAGGCCGGGTGAGGGGGCCTGCATTTCACGCAGAACACGCGGAACACGCGGAGTCTTTTTGGAGCCCTTGGGCTTTGAGGGTTTTGTGTCCGCGCGTTCTGCGGGTTCCGCGTGAAAAGTCATCAGCCACAACGCGCCCGCCGCAGCGACCACGTTCAGTGCCACTCCTACCCAAGTCGTCGCGCGCAACCCGATCGCTGGGATCAGCCAGAAGCCGGCGGCGATGGCGCCGAGCGCCGCGCCGACGGTGTTGGCTGCGTAGAGCGTGCCCGCCGCGGATTCACGCTTGCGCTGCGCGAGCCAGTCCGCGGCGATGGGAAAGGTCGCACCCATCGCGGCCGCCGGGATGCCCACGAGTAGCAGGCTGATCACAATGCGAATGAGCGCGAAGCGGAGCGGCGCGGTCCCGTCGGCGTATGCCCATGCGAGCAGCGGCACGGACGCTCGAAGCGCGAACGGCAGCGAGAGCGCACCTGCGGCAATCCCGATTTCGAGCGCCGCGTACCAGATCATGCCGGGCCGGCGAGGCGGGTTGGGCAGGCGGGGCGCGTCGGACCGCCCGACGAGCACGCGGCCCGCGATCCACGCGCCGATCGCCAGACCACCCATGAAGGCCGCCAACACCGTGCTGGCGGCGGCGACCGTGTGCCCGAGCTGCAGCGTCAGCAGCCGCGTCCACACGACTTGGTACACGAGCGCGGCGGCGCCGGAAGCGGTGTAGAGCGTGAGCAGGAGTCGTCGCTGGGAGGTCATGCGACGCTGCGAGTGTACCGCACCGGCCAAAAAAAACCGGCGGTCGGGTTACCCCAACCGCCGGTTTCAACGCTAGAACGTAGAACCGAGAACCGAGAACGTCGAACCGCTCTTAGAACTCGAACTTGAACCCGATCTTCAACACGCGTGGGGCGATGACTTCCTGCGTGCGGAGGAAGTACGAGGTCCCGAGACGGCCCGCGTCGAACGCCGCCTGGTTCGCGAAACCACGGGTGACCGTGCCGTAGTTGCTCTGGCCCGCGTGCGAATTCAACGCATTGTGGAGCTCCGCGATGACCGACGCGCGGCGCTGCCCGTTGATGCGGAACCGCTTGTCGGCCCGCAGCGACATCAGCGTCAGGTTGCTGGCGCGATAGGTGCCGCGCGACTCCATCCGGAGGTTGGCCGTGCCCTGCGAGAACGCGACGCTCAGGTTGCGATCGACCGGCAGGCCGGTCAGTGCCTGAACGTTCGCGCCGATGGTGATGTCGTAGGGCGCCTGGTAGCTGCCGAGCAGCTTGAAGGCGTGCGGCTGATCGATCGTGCCCCGGCCCTGGCCGACGAAGGGCAGCCGGTTGTTCGGGTTGGTGTAGTCGAGCACCAGATCGCCGTCCAACTGCGACCACACATATGAGCCCTGCATCTGCCACTTGTTCGACATGCGCTTGCCGATGGCCAGCTCGAACGCCTTGTATTTCTGCGTGCACGCGATGTTCGAGTTGTTGCCGCAGTTGGTGTGGAACGTCGTGTCCTTGCCGAGATAGGCCGGCGCCACCTGGAACACGTTGAACGTCTTGTCGTCGCCCGTGCCGGTCAGGTTGTCGGGTCCGAAGTCCGCGACCGAGCGGGTCTGCACATAAGCGGTGGTTGCCGTCTGGTCGCAGGGGAGGCCGTAGCAGTTCTGGTCGACGGTGTAGTCGTTGAACCAGCGCTGAATCCAGTCGACGCTCAGCGACCAGTTGTTGGCGAGCTCACGTTGAAACGCGAACATGATCTCGTCGTTGCGGGGGTTCTTCAGGCCCGGATCGATCGAGTTCTGCCGCGCCACAAACACCGACTTCGGGGTCGGCGCGACGCCCGCCGCTGGGGCGGTCCCGTTGGCGTTGAGCAGCGCGCTGATCGGCACCGAACCGTCGGGATTCAGTCCACCGCTCCATGCGTACGTGGCAACGCCGCCGGTCACGATGCCATTGCCGTTGATCGCGCTGAACTCGGTCGTGTACATCCCTTCGTAGTACCGGCTGTAGCTCGCTTTCACGACGTTCTTGCCGTCACCGGTGACCTTCCACACGAGGCCGGTTCGCGGCGCAATCGAGTTCCAGCTGAACGGGGCTTTCTTCTCGGGAAACGAGACGTTGCACGCCGCGCAGACCGAGGCCCACCGCGACCCGCCGTTGCCCTGCTCCGGGATCGTGCCGTCGTAGTGGGCAAAGCGCACGCCGAGGTTCAGCGTAAAGCGCTGGTAGCTGATGCGATCCTGGACGAACGCCGAGAAGTTGCGCATCTTGGTCTTCTGCGTGAGCGGCGTGTTGTAGAGGAACACCTCATTGGGCACACAGCCGGTCCGCACGGTCGCGTTGCAGGTGGCGCCGCCGGCCGCGCTCGTATACCGCAGCCGCACGTCCTGGAAGATGTTGAACTCGTCGGTGCCGGTTGGTGTCCACCAGTTCTCGAAGCCGGTCTTCAGCTGGTGGCTCGCGCCCATCACGCCGTCGATGTACTTCGTGACCCCGATGTTGGTCTGGTGCCGGTACGCATCACGAAGGCGCTGGCCGGTCGGCTCGGGGCCGTCGATGTAGACGCCGGTTGTAATGTTGAACGTGGCCGGCCGCTGAGCCGACGCGCCGATATCGTAGAACTCCTCGGCAAAATCGCTCGGCCAGTGCATGTGGAAGTAGGTCGAGGACAGCTCGAGGAACGTGTTCTGGCCCATCACCGACGTCCAGTTTCCGTTGTACAGGTTCTTCGGCGACTGCTGATTCAGCGTGCCTTTCGGCAACGGCTGCGCCACGCCGGCGCCGCGGTGTGGCTGGAACTTCTTGTTATAGGTCCAGAAGGCGTTGATGTTGTTGCTCTTGTTGACCTGGTACTTCGTCGACAACGTGTAGTTGCGGAGATTCGAGAGGAACGGATTGGTCAGGGTGCCGTCGGAGTTGACGACCGTGTAGCCCGCCGTGGCCTCAATCGTCCGGTAGTCGCGGATCGATCCGAAGTACCACATGCGATCCTTGACGATCGGCCCGCCGGCGTCCCCGTTGAAGTCGCGCAGATTCCGCAGTGTCGGGTCGGTGATGCCCTGCGCCCTCAGCTCGGGCGTGATGTTGGTGCCCGTAAAGTTGTCCCAGTAGCCCTTGCCGGTCACGCTGGTGAAGAAGTTGCCCCTGAGCGTATTGCCGCCCGACTTCGGCACGACGTTGATGTTCGCGCCCCCGCCGCCGCCGATCTCGGCGCCCATCGCCGCCGTGTCCACGGAAATCTCTTCCGCGGATCCGAAGTCCATGTAGTACATCGACCCGTAGTTCTGCGGTGTATCCGCGGTGACGCCGTAGTAGTTCAGGTTGTAGCTCGAGGAGCCGTGCGCGGCCATACCCGTGGACGTGGCCGCCGTGAGGCCGCCCGGATCCTGACGCGTCATGGTCATGCCCGGCAGCACGGTGGTCGATCCGAAGATCGTGCGCGACGTCGGCACCGCGTCGAGGATTTCACGCTCCAGCCGCGCGCCGACTTTCGTGTTCTCGATGTCCACGGTCGGCGACGAGCCGCTGACGACGACGGTCTCCTGCAGGGCCGCGATCTTCAGCGAGGCGTCCACGGTGACCGTCTGCCGCACGGGAACGATGATCCCTTCGCGCGTGAGCGGCGCGAAGCCCGCCAGCTCGAACTTGAGCGTGTAGGTGCCGGTGTTGACGGCGGGGAAGCGATAGAGCCCCTGCGCGTTGCTGACTGCGGTCGGCGAGCCCATCACGGCGGGGCCCGACAGCGTCACGGTCACGCCGGGCAGCACGCCGCCCTGGTCGTCCGAGATTTTCCCGACTAGTTCACCGAACATCTGGCCCGTCTGGGCCGCGGCCGGCGCCAGACCGAACGCGGTCACGATGGCCAGAGCGGCGAAGGCCCGAAGGATCGCACGTGTCACAGATGACCTCCTCATACAAAAACCCTGAATGTGCTGTGCCGGACAGAATACGCGGAAATTCCGGCCGGTTGTCTACAAAAGTTACTCGCGGACAGCGCGCGGAGACGCGAATCCGGGGATTTGGATTCTAGGTGCGGCTGCTCTGCAGCCGCGGTAGCGGCGGGCCGTTTGGCCCGCCGATTCTAGTAGAACAACCGCGCTCCTGTCACAATGTCATTCGTCGTGCGGTTGTTCTACTAGGAGGCTGAGGTGCGCGGACTACTCGGCGGTGTGACGGTTGTGGTGGCTCTTGGGGGCGTGGCGGCAGGCGTTTGGGCGCAGGGGACGCCGTCTGGTGCGCCCGGCCCGGTCACCGATCTCATGCAGGTGCCCGCGATGAAGACCGCCCTCGCCGCCGCGAAAGCCACCGAGCCGCAGACGATCGAGGATCAAATCCGCTTCTGCGAGATTCCCGCGCCGCCGTTCAAGGAAGAAATGCGCGGCGCCGAACTGAAGCGCGTCTTTCAGGAGATCGGTCTCCAGAACGTGCGCGTCGACAAGGCGGGCAACGTGCTCGGCGAGTATCGCGGCGCCGCCCTCCACCCGCACGTCGTCATGGCCGCCCATCTCGACACCGTGTTTCCGGAAGGCACGAACGTGAAGGTCAAACGCGACGGCGCGACGCTGCGCGGACCGGGCATCGGCGACGACTGCCGCGGCCTGGCGGTGCTCGTCGCCGTCGCTCGCGAGATGAAGAAGGCGAACGTGCAGCCGCAGGGCACGATCACCTTCGTCGCGGACGTCGGTGAAGAGGGCCTCGGCGATCTCCGCGGCATGAAGCAGCTGTTCAACGAGACGCTGAAGGATCAAATCGATCGCTTCGTCTCGATCGACGGAACGGGCGTTCACGTCACGAACGTGGCGGTGGGCAGTCACCGGTATCGCGTCACGTTCAAGGGCCCCGGCGGTCACAGCTTCGGCGCCTTCGGTATGGCGAACCCGATCGGTGCGATGGGCCGCGCGATCGCGAAGATCGAGGACATGCAGGTGCCGAAGCAGCCGAAGACCACCTTCAATGTGGGGCGCGTCGGCGGCGGCACGTCCGTGAACTCGATTCCCTTCGAGGGCTGGATGGAAGTCGACATGCGATCCTCTGATCCGGCCTCGCTGGCGGCGGTGGACGCCATGTTCCAGAAGGCCGTGGACACTGCCGTCGCCGAGGAGAATCAGCGGTGGGGACGCGGCACGATCACCGTCGTCAAGGAGCTCGTCGGCGATCGGCCCGCGGGATCGACGCCCGAAAACTCCGCGATCGTTCGCACCGGCCTCGCCACCGCCACGGCACTCGGGTTCAACGCCAACCTCGGTGAGGGATCGACGGACTCGAACCTGCCGATGAGCCTCAAGATCCCTGCCGTCACGATCGGCGGCGGAGGACGGGGATCGAACGCCCACGCGCTGAACGAGTCGTTCGACACGACCGATGCGTGGATGGGCACCCAGTACGCGCTGCTGCTCGCCGTCGCGCTCGCGCAGCGGTGAGTTGCCGCCATGGAAAGATGGCGATGGCTGATGGCATATGGTAATGGGTCCTGGACCGTCTTCGTGCCATCGCCTTTAGTGATCGCCATGACGTCGCGTCGTGTCATCCTCGCCGTCGCTTCTCGGAGCCGCGGTCGCCGTTTTGGCTCCGGCGGTCACCGCCGCGGACGGACCTGCATTCGATCCCGCAGCAGAACGTTCTCCTCATCACGATCGACACGCTGCGCGCCGACGCCTTGGGAAGTTACGGCGGCGTCGCGGCGACGCCGGCGCTCGACCGGCTCGCCGGCGAGGGCGTCCGGTTCGACTTCGCGCACGCCCACGCGGTGGTGACGCTGACGTCGCACGCGAGCATCCTGACCGGCGAGCTCCCGTTTCGTCACGGTCTTCGCGACAATTCCGGGTACCGGCTGCCGCCCGAGGCGCGCACCGCCGCAACGATCCTCAAGGGTGCCGGCTACGCAACCGCAGCGTTCGTCGCGGCCTTTCCCCTGCACTCGCGCTTCGGCCTGACCAACGGTTTCGAGACCTACGACAATCGGTTCGGGGAGACGCGTGAGCCAACTGAATTCGTCATGCCGGAGCGGCCGGCCTCTGCTGTCGTCCCGCTTGCTCGCCAATGGATTGCGGGACGACGTGAGGCAGGAGGGGCGGGAAGGGCTGGAGAGGCGGGAAGGGCGGGAGAGGCAGGAAGGACGGGAGAGGCAGGAGGGGGAGGAAACGGAGGAGACGGAGCGAGGCCGTGGTTTGCGTGGGTCCACGTGTTCGATCCGCACGCGCCGTATCGGCCGCCGGCCCCGTTCGATGCGCGCTATGCGCAGCAACCGTATGCCGGCGAAGTAGCGGCGACGGACGCCGCGCTGGCGCCGCTCCTTGACGATCTGCGCGCGCTGCAGCGGCCGACCCTCGTGGTCGTGACGGGCGATCACGGCGAAGCGCTCGGCGATCACGGCGAGCAATCGCACGGGCTGTTCGCGTACGAGTCGACGCTGAAAGTGCCGCTGATCGTCGCGGAGGTCGGCGGAGAGGTCCGGCTAAAGCCGGACCCCACGTCGTACTCTTTGTCAGCGATACGACAGTACGTGGGGTCCGGCTTTAGCCGGACCTCCAGTGAAGTGTCCTCCGTGTCCGCTCGTCACATCGACATCCTGCCGACCATCCTCGAGGCAGTTGGTGCAACCGGTGCCGGCGGACTTGCCCGGGCGAAGTCTTCTCTCACGCCAGGAGCGAAGCGAGGGTGCCGCTCCCCGGCCGGTGTACTTCGAAGCGTTGTCGGCACAGCTGAATCGCGGGTGGGCTCCGCTCACCGGCGTGATCCTCGGCCGCGACAAGTTCATCGAGCTGCCGCTGGCCGAACGGTACGACCTGACGGCCGATGCCGCCGAAGCGACGAATCTCCTCGGCCGCACGCCGGGAAGAGATCGCGAGCTCGGCGACGCCTTGCGCGCGTTTCAGAGCTCGGCGCCCGGCGAGCGGGTCGCCGAGGATCCGCAGACAGCGGCGCAACTGCGATCGCTCGGGTACATCTCCGGCAGCGCGCCGAGGAAGTCCGCGTATACAGCCGACGATGATCCCAAGAAGCTGGTTGCGATCGATCAGGCGGTGCACCGTGCCGTGGAGGCGTTCGGCGTCGGACGCGCGGCTGAAGCAATTCAGATCTACCGGCAGGTCGTCGATCAGCGTCCCGACATGGCCATCGCGTACCGGCATCTCGCCTTCATCGAGTGGCAGGGAGGTCGTCCGGTCGAGGCGACGGCGACGCTGCGGCGTGCCGTCGAGCGCGGCGTCACCGACCCGCGCGTGATCGCGCAGCTCGGGGGATACCTGGCGGAGTCCGATCACGTGGCCGAAGGTATCCGCCTGCTCGAGCCGCTGACGCGTGCGGCCAACGCAGAAACCGACACGCTGAACAGTCTCGGCATCGCCTACGCGCGGGCGGGCCGCCGGGACGCTGCGCGCCAGACGTTCGAACGCGTGCTGGCGATCAACCCGGACAGCAGCATCCCGCTCGAAAATCTCGGCGTGCTGGCGCTCGAGCGCGACGATCTACAGGCAGCGGCCGCGTATTTCGATCGCGCGATCCGCGTCGCGCCCGGCTCGTCGCGGGCGCACGCGGGTCGAGGCGCCGTTGCCATGAAGGCGGGGGACAAGGCGGCAGCATATGAATCCTGGACACGCGCCGTCCAGATCGCGCCCACCAACTTCGAGGCGCTCTACAACCTCGGCGTCAACCTCGCGCGCGACGGACAGCGGGATCGCGCCCGCCCATACCTCGAGCAGTTCCTGCGAACGGCGCCCGACGCGTTCTACGCGGAGGATCGACGCGAAGTCGCGGCCCTCGTGCGCGGCGTTCGTTGAGGACTCTCGCTCGTGGTGGGCCCTTCGACTCACCGCTCATCCTGAGCCTGTCGAAGGATGAGCGCTTCGCTCAGGATGTACTTGTCGAACCACGAGCTCGTCCTTCGACAAGCTCAGGACGAGCGTGAGCGTTCATTGCGAAGCTCGCGGAACCGCTCGCGGTCGATGGCACGTTGTTTGTACGCCGTCCGCTTCGCGAAGACCAGCCGCACCCCGAACAGCGCATGCGCGCCGCCGATGAACACCAATTCCTGCGGCGTCGGCTGCGCGACGAGGACCGGAACGAAGTTGAACAACGCGGCCATCGCGAACACGACGACGAATAGCGCGTCGATCGCGGCGGCGCCTGCGGGGCGGCCGAACGCCCCGGCCGCCGACTCCCACGAATCGTCGAAAAAGACATCGAGGTACCGGCCGATACGTTCCACGCCGACGTGTAGCGCATACACCGCTTCGAACGTCGCCGCGAGCACGAGGAGGGGCGCAAAGATCGCAATCGGCTGTGAGGTGAGTACCGTGATGACGAGCGTCAGGGAGGCCCAGACTGACACACCGACGACGAAAACCCATACCCGCGCGGTGCCACGCTCGCGAATCGTGGCGCGTAGTGCACGGTATTCCTCTTGCTCAGATGCACTCATGCCGATAGGACCGTTGTGGAGATCAAGCGGCAGCTCGCATTTTCCGGCTCATCAGCAACGATAATCCCCTTGCAGTCTATGAATTATCTGCTAGAATCGCATTCGCCGACACGACTCGGAATCACATTCAAACCGGGGTTTTCCGCGTGAACAGACAGCTGTCGCTTTGTGCCCTTGCGCTCGCCGGCCTCATCAGTTTTGGGGCGACCCCGACTGATGCGGCAGCGGCCGCGACCAGGACTCGCGCCAAAACGGCGAAGACGTCGCCGCGGGTGACAGCGAAAACGACACCGGCAGTCAGAAAGTCGACACGCGCCAAGCGCACCACCGTCTATTCGGCCACGCGGTCCCGGTCGCGCAGGCTGACCCTGGCGCGGGCCCGGGCCGCCGCGATGGCCCGCGAGGTTGCCGACACGGCACTGCCGCGCTTCAAGGTCGACTCGAGCGGCGATCTGGTCCCCGACCTTCACGCCGCCGCCGCCATCGTCTACAACCCTACGACGAACGAAGTGCTCTGGGAAGAGAACTCGCAGGATCCACGCTCGATTGCCAGCATCACGAAGGTGATGACGGCAACCGTGTTTCTCGAAAGCAATCCCGACCTGAGCCAGGTCGTCACCGTGACGCGCGCTGATGCCACCCGGGCGTCCACGACCTTCCTGCGCACCAACGACAAAGTCACAGTCGACGACCTGCTGCACCTGCTGCTCATCGCGTCCGACAACGCCGCCGCCCGCGCGCTCGCGCGCGTGTCGCCGTACGGGTCGGAAGGATTCATCGCGCGGATGAACGAAAAGGCCGCCGAACTGGGCCTGCAGACCGCGCACTATACGGATCCGTCGGGGTTGCTGTCGGACAACATGGCGTCCGCATACGACATGGCGCGCCTGATCACGCTGGCCTCGCAGGACGAACGCATCTCCGAAATCATGCGGATGTCCGAGTACACGGTCTACATCAACGGAAAGCGTCCGGTCACCTTCCACACCACCAACCACTTGCTCCGGAAGGCGGAAGTCGAAGTCCGAGCCGGGAAGACCGGGTTCATCTCGAAGGCCGGCTACTGCCTGGCCACCGTGCTGCGGTTGCCGCAGAGCTCTCAGGACGTCGCGGTCGTCGTATTCGGGGCCCGTTCGAATGCCGGGCGGTTCCTGGAATCGCAGAACCTGTTCAATTGGGTGTCGCAGAAGGCCTCAACCCTTTTCGCGGCCAAGCCCCCGACCCAGGAAGAACAGAACTAGCTTCGCTCGACATGGCTAATGGCTGATGGCTAATGGCTAACCACTGGGGCTAACCCCAATGTTTAACTATCAGCCATAGCATAAGCCATAAGCCATTCCTCACCCACTGTACCCCCGTTGCATCGCCGCTGCGTCGAGCGGGAGCGTGGCGATGGTGTCGACAGCGATGAGCACCGGCCGAGGCGCGTGACGCGCGTCGTACGCCTTCAGATATCGCTTGCACACGTCGCACGCGTAGACGCGGTACAGGCCGTCTCGAGTGGCAAACGACGTGATGAGCGTGCGGTCGTCGTTCGTGCAGAACGGACACGTCAGCGATGCGAAGGGCCACTGCGCGACGCAGCGGCCGCAGACGAGACGCCGCTCCGCGCTCGGCATGACGACGGCGAAGTCCGTTTCCCAGCCGCAGAACGGGCAATGCCCGTGGGTCCACGTGGACAGATCGACGCGCTGCGCGAGGGCCTCGGCGCAGCGCGCCAGGAAGGGCCGGATGGCCAGCAGGAGCACGTGCTCGACGCTCGGCGGTGCATCGCCGGTCGCGCCCTGCCGCGCCGCGGGATCGGGCGTCGCTTCAACCCCTGACGTCGCGTCGTACCACCGCGCCACGAGCGGCTCGAGCGCGTTGCCTTCGCGTCCCAGCGCCACGATGACCTGGTGATCGGCGCGTTCGAGCGCCTCGAAGCGCTCCAGGACGTCCGCAGTCTGGCGAAACGTGAGGCGGAAGTCGGTCCAGTCGAGCGGGATCTCGCGGAAGCGGACGAGCGGGCGTCCAGCCGTCTGCTGCGCGCGCAGCCACTCGGGATCCACTTGAATCCACGGCAACGGCACGCGCGCCTGGACGCGGCGCTGGAGCTGGACGAGGGCGATCTGCATGTCCACGGCGGACGCCAGATCCGGTTGTGCGGCTTTGAGCTGCCGGAGTTCGACGATGTCGCGAGGCTCGGCACGCGGGGCGCGGACGGGTCGGTGGTCGGTCACCTCTGCAATCTTAGGGCAGGTTAGGATCGTCCCTGGTGCCTAGTTCTTCGTCCTCGGTCCATCCTCCGTCCCGCGTCCCCGGTCCGCACCCAGGACCCAGGACCAAGGACGGACCCAGGACCAAGGACGGACCCAGGACCAAGAACCAAGGACCAAGGACCAGGCTCTCCATCCTCCAAATCGCGTCAGAAGCGACTCCGTTCGCGAAAACGGGCGGGCTTGCCGATGTGTTGGGAGCGCTGCCGCCGGCGCTGGCACGGCTTGGCTGTGACGTCACGGTGGCGGTGCCGAAGTATCGCGGGATCTCGGTTGGGCGTGAGGCCGAGCGATTCTCGCTGACGCTCGGCGGCTATACGACCGAGGTCGGCTTCATCGAGGCGCCGCTCGCCGACGGCGCGCGGGCGCTGCTCGTCGACTGTCCCGATCTCTACGATCGAGATGGCATCTACGGCGTCGGCTCCACCGATTTCCCCGACAACGCGCGCCGGTTCGCGCTGCTCGTGCGCGCCGCGCTCGAGTGGGCCGCGCGCCGCGGCGCACGTCCCTCCGTGGTGCACGCGCACGACTGGCAGGCAGGTCTCGCGCCCGTCTATCTCAAGACGATGTACGCCGATCATCCCGTGCTTGGCGGCACGCCCAGCGTCTTTACCATTCACAATCTCGCGTATCAGGGACTGTTCGATCCCGGCTGGTTGCCGCGACTCGATCTGGGCTGGGAGCTCCTGGCGATCGACCAGATGGAATTCTGGCATCGCATCAGTTTTCTGAAGGGCGGGATTAC
The DNA here is from genome assembly GCA_963770995.1 of uncultured Acidobacteriota bacterium. Taxonomy (GTDB): domain Bacteria; phylum Acidobacteriota; class Vicinamibacteria; order Vicinamibacterales; family CAVVIG01; genus CAVSWN01. Next base: position 192,024 of record CAVYRS010000004.1, read on the forward strand.
TCACGCCGACGCGATCACGACCGTCAGCCCGCGCTACGCCGACGAGATCCAGACCCCGCAATGGGGATTCGGGTTCGACGGCATCGTGCGCGCGCGTTCCGCCGATCTCGTCGGCATCCTGAACGGCATCGACACCACCGATTGGAATCCCGCGACCGATCGTCACCTGCCCGCGCCGTACACGAGCGACGACTTCGCCGGCAAGGCCGCGGCGAAGGCGGAACTGCTGCGGCGCTACGGTCTGCCGTTGGAAGGCGGCGCGCTGAAGCGCCCGCTCGTCGGGATGGTGTCGCGGATGGTCGACCAGAAAGGCTTCGACCTCATCGCCGCGTCGGCCGGCGCGTTGACGCAACTCGACGCGACGTTCGTGGTGCTGGGAACCGGCGAGTCGCGCTATCAGGAACTCTGGACGCGGCTCGCCACCGAACACCGCGATCGCATCGGCGCGCGCATCGGCTTCGACGAGGGCCTGGCGCACCTCATCGAGGCGGGCGCGGACATCTTTCTGATGCCATCTCGGTTCGAACCGTGCGGTCTGAATCAGATGTACAGTCTGCGTTACGGCACGGTCCCGGTGGTTCGGGCCGTCGGCGGCCTCGCGGACACCGTGGCGGACTACAAACCGGGCCGGCAGACGTCGACGGGATTCGTGTTCGTCGAGTACACGCCGGCCGCGCTGCTGGATGCGCTCGGTCGCGCGTTGCGCCTCTACGCGGAGCCGTTGAAGTGGCGAGCCCTGCAGCGCGCCGGGATGCGGAAGGATTATTCCTGGGACCGTTCCGCGGCGGAGTACGTCAAAATATACAGACGGGTTGTGCGGCCACGAGCCGGGAACTAGGCCTCCACGGAGACGCGATGACAAACGAGAGCGTGCAGACGTTTACGGACGGGAATTTCGACGACAGCGTGCTGAAGTCCTCCGGGCCGGTGCTGGTGGATTTCTGGGCCGAATGGTGCGGGCCGTGCAAACGCCTGGCGCCGACGGTCGACGCCATCGCCACCGATTACGCCGGCAAGATCACGGTCGGCAAGCTGAACGTCGATGAGAACCCGAACGTCTCGTTCAAGTTCCAGATTCGCGGCATCCCGACGCTGCTCCTGTTCAAGGGCGGCGAGGTCGTCGAGTCGGTCGTCGGTCTCGCCGGCAAGGACGAGCTCAAGAAAGTCATCGACAAGCACATCTGAGGCGCGAAATCGGGTAATTGGGTAATCTGGTAATCGGGTAATTTATTGCGGAATTGACGGTCAATCTCTCAATTCAATTACCCGATTACCCGATTACCCGATTACTCGATCACCTGATTACCCAATGCCAGCGCTGAGAAACGTCGTCATCATCGGCTCAGGCCCTGCCGGTCTGACCGCCGCGTTGTACACCGCGCGCGCCAATCTGCAGCCGCTCGTGATCGAAGGCGTCGAAGCCGGCGGGCAGTTGATGCTCACGACGCTCGTCGAGAACTATCCGGGCTATCGCGACGGCATCATGGGCCCCGATCTGATGGCCGAGATGCGCACGCAGAGCGAGAAGTTCGGCGCCGAGATCATCCAGGGCAACGTCACGCGCGTGGATCTGGACGAAAAGCCGTTCACGGTCTCGACGTCTGAGGCTGAATACAAGACGACCACGATCATCATCGCGACCGGCGCGTCGGCGCGGCTGCTGGGCCTGCCGTCCGAGCGCGCGCTGATGGGGCATGGCGTGTCCACCTGCGCGACCTGCGACGGCTACTTCTTCCGCGGCCAGGAGATCGCGGTGGTCGGCGGCGGCGACTCGGCGATGGAAGAAGCGATGTTCCTGACCCGCTTCGCGACCAAGGTGACGGTGGTGCATCGACGCGGCACGCTGCGCGCCTCGCGCATCATGCAGGACAAGGCGCGAGGGAACCCGAAGATTGCGTGGATCCTCGACAGCGAGGTCGAGGAGATCAAGGACACGGACCACGGCGCGGTCACCTCGATGGTGGTGCGGAACAACGTCACCGGCGAGCGCGCCGACGTGCCCGTGGCCGGCGTGTTCGTGGCGATCGGCCACACGCCGAACACGTCGCTCTTTCGCGGGAAGCTCGAGATGGACGCCAACGGCTACATCATCACGCGCGACGGCGCGAAGACGAGCGTGCGCGGCGTGTTCGCGTGCGGCGACGTACAGGACCACGTCTACCGCCAGGCCGTCACGGCCGCGGGCACCGGGTGCATGGCGGCGCTCGACGCCGAGCACTACATCGATCGCATTCCAGAACATCTCATGACGGTCTGAACCTCGAGGGGGTTCGTTCGACGTTCGTGGTTCGACGTTCGCGGTTCGCAGAACGACGAACGAGCGGTGGGCCGCGACGAACGACGAACGATGGATCGTCAGCCGAACGACGAACGACGAACGATCAGCGAAGGCCCCGAACGAACAGTGAAGTCCGCGAACAACGAACGGCTGCGTTCAATCTATCCAGCCGCCGCCGAGCACCGTATCTCCCTCGTAGAACACCGCGGCTTGACCTGGCGTGATCGCGATCTGCGGCGCGTCGAAGACGACTTCCGCCCGTCCTGAGCCCGTCGAAGGAGCCCGTCCTGATCTTGTCGAAGGACGCGGTTCGTCGATCACGCGGATGGTCGCCGCTGCGGGCTGGTGCCGATGCCGAATCTGCACGGCCGCGCGCACAGATCCTGCGGGTGGCTCGACGATCCAGTTCACCTTCGATGCGGTGAGCGTCGTCCGCTCGAGCGAGAGCTTGGGTCCGACCACGACTGCTCGATCCGATGGCCGGAGCTGAAGGACGTACATCGGCGTTCCCGCGCTCGCTCCGGACGCGGCAAGCCCCAGCCCCTTGCGCTGACCCACGGTGAAGCGGTGGATGCCGTCGTGCCGGCCGAGCGTCCGCCCGGTCTCGTCGACGATCGGGCCGTCGTGCGCTACCTCTGGCGCGCGGCTGGCGACGAAGCGCGCGTAGTCGTGGTCCGGGATGAAGCAGATCTCCTGGCTGTCCGCCTTGTCGGCCACGGGAAGGCGGCGCTCGCGCGCGTAGGCGCGGACGGACGCCTTCGCCCGATCGCCGACTGGAAACACCGCACGCGCCAGTTGATCCTGCGTCAGCGAGAACAGGAAATACGACTGATCCTTCGACGGATCCACGCTGCGCTCGAGCCGCCAGCGGCCGCCGGCGTCCTGGTGCACGCGCGCGTAGTGCCCGGTCGCGACCGCGTCCGCGCCGAACCCATGCGCGCGCTCGACGAGCGTGGCGAACTTGAGGTCGCTGTTGCAGTGGGCGCAGGGGAGTGGCGTGCGTCCCGCGGCGTATTCCCGGACGAAATTCGAGACGACCTGCTCGTCGAACTGCCGCTCGAAATTCAGGATGTAGTGCGGGATGTTGATCGCCGCGGCCACGCGCCGCGCATCGTGCAGGTCGTCGAGCGAGCAGCAGCCGCCGAACGCGGTCTGGCCCTCGGTCTGGTCGTACAGCTGCATCGACAGACCGACCACGTCATGACCCTGCTCGGCGAGCAGGGCCGCGGCGACCGACGAGTCGACGCCGCCGGACATGGCCACGACAATTCGCATGGTTAGAACAGATGCAACCACGAAGCCACGAAATCACGAAGAAGAAGTCGTACGTTTTTCGTGTCTTCGTGTTTTCGTGGTTGCCTTTTACACCGAAACACTCTTCCGCGTTAATCCGCGCAGCTTTTCGACGAGGCGCGGCAACACTTCCACCACTCGATCGACTTCTTCCACGGTCGAGAACAGTCCCAGACTGAATCGCAGCGAGTTCTGCGTCCGATGCGTCGGCAGCCCCATCGCGCGCAACACGTGCGACGGTTCCAGCGTACCCGACGAGCAGGCGGACCCGGTCGACACGGCGATGCCTTCGAGGTCGAGCGCGATGAGCAGGCTTTCGGCTTCGACGCGGTCGAAGCTGATGTTCGTGGTGTTCGGCACCCGCGGGCCTGTCGACCCGTTCACGGCGGTTCCCGGGACGGCGGCCAGAATGCCCGCTTCCAATCGATCGCGGAACGGTGCGAGCCGCGCCGCTTCAGTGGTCAGCTTGCCGGCGGCGAGCGCTGCGGCCGTTCCCATGCCAGCGATCGCGGGCACATTCTCCGTCCCGGCGCGCCGGTTTCGCTCGTGCTTGCCCCCCGTGAGGATCGCCTGGAGCCGAGCGCCGCGCTTGATCCAGAGCGCGCCTGCGCCCTTGGGTCCATTGAACTTGTGCGCCGACAGCGAGAGCAGGTCGACGCCGAGCGCGCTCACGTCCACGGGAATCTTGCCGACCGACTGCACCGCGTCGGTGTGCATCAGCGCGCCGTGCGCGTGCGCGATCGCGGCCAGCTCCGCGACCGGCTGGATCGTGCCAATCTCGTTGTTGGCGTGCATGACCGACACGAGCGCCGTATCGTCGGTAATGGCGTCCTGAAGGCGATCGGCCGATAGCACCCCTGATTGATCAACCGGCAGCAGTGTGGTGCGCCAGCCACGGCGTCCAAGCGCCCTGAGCGTGTTGAGCACCGCTTCGTGCTCGATGGCGCTGGCGATCAGATGCCGCTTGCCGCGGGCGTCGGAGGGCCTGCCCTGAGCGGAGTCGAAGGGCTCGAAGATGCCGGCCACGCCACGAATCGCGAGGTTGTCGGCCTCAGTTCCGCCGCTGGTGAATACAACTTCCGAGGGATCGCCGCCGATCAGGGCCGCGATGGCCGACCGCGCGTCGTCCAGCAGCCCCTTGGCCTGTTGGCCGAAATGATGCACGCTCGAGGCGTTACCAAATACTTCGCGGGTTGCGTGCCCAACAGCATCGGCCACTTCCGGCGCGAGTGGGCTCGTCGCGTTGTAGTCGAAATAGACACGCATAGTGAATCGTTCATTGTACCACTCTGTCATGCCGACGCTAACTCGCGGAAACGAAAGGAGTAGACATCATTTGGGCGGTTCCCTATACTGACCACTTCGGCCGCCGATAGATCTGGCAGCCTAGCGCTTCACCGCACAGCAGGAGACAGGCGGAGGAATATCCCATGTGGAAACGTGATGAGACAGTCCGGCCCCCGAGCGGACAACCGGCGGCAACTCCGGCACCCCCGGCGCCGCAGCCGTCGACGAGCATGGGGACTCCAAGTCCCCGCCCTGAGGCTAGCCAATTCCAGGAGAGGGACAACGTGAATATCGGCAAATCCGTCGTCATCAAAGGCGAACTGAACGGCAGCGAAGACCTGACGATCGAAGGGCAGGTCGAGGGCACCATTCAGCTGCGCGATCACGTGCTCACGATCGGACCCAACGGCAAGATCAAGGCGCAGGTGTTTGCGAAGTCGGTGATCGTGCTCGGTGAGGTCACCGGCAACGTCACCGCGAGCGAGAAGGTGGACATCCGCGACAAGGGCTCGGTGGATGGCGACATCATCTCGCCGCGCGTCGCCATCGCCGAGGGCGCGCATTTCCGCGGCAGCGTGGACATGCAGCGCAAGGCCACGGCCGCGGCGCAGCAGCCGCAGGCGGCGAAGCCGGCGCCGGTTCAGACGTCCGCTCCACAGTCTCAGCCGCAACCGGCCGCCGCCGCAGCGGGTCGTTAACGGGAAGTCAGAACGCAGAACGTAGAAGGTAGAAGGACTGCGAGACGAGAACGTTCACGCCGTCCTTCTAAATTCTCACTTCTCAGTTCAAAGTTCGAACAGTCTGGAATGAGTCTTCTCGACCTGCTGGCGCCACGCAAAGTCGAACGCGACACCCCTCAGCGCCCGGCGGCGCCGACGGGGGATCCCGTCTTTTCCACCAAGGCGCTGCGCAAGTTCGTGTCGTGCGTGGTACGGCGCGATCCGCCGGTGCTGCTCGATCTCGGCCCGGTCGTCGGCAGCAACGTCAGCTTCTTCGGCGAGCAGCTTGGCTGCAAGATTTTCGTCGAAGACCTGTTCGCCGATCTCGATCGCCACGTCCGGTCGGACACGCTGGACGCGTTCCCCGAGTTTCTCCAGAAGCGTTTCACCCAGCGAAAGGGCGACCTGCACGGCGTACTCTGCTGGGACCTGTTCGATCACATCGATCGCCGATCGGCGCAGGTGCTCGCGATCGAGTTGACGCGGCTGCTCGGTCCCGATGGGGCGCTGCTGGCGTTCTTCAGCACCGCGCCCTCGCGCGATGCCCGCTACACGAAGTTCATCATCGTCGACGACTTGAACATGCAGCACCGCAAATACCCGGCGACGCGGACACGGCAGGCGAACATGCCGAACCGCGACATCCTCCGTCTCTTTCCCGGCCTGCGCGTGTCGGATTCGTTTCTCCTCCAGAACAATCAGCGCGAAATCCTGTTCCGCAAGCCAGCATAAATTGCGGAACGGCAGGATGGCAGGATCGCAGGATTGCGATCGCATTCCTGCAATGCTTCAATCCTGCAATCCTGCAATCCTGCAATCCTGCAATTCTGCAATACGATAGGCCCTATGGCGAGGCCCGTTATCGCGCTGCTGAGCGATTTCGGCACGCGAGACCATTACGCCGGCACGATGAAAGGGGTCGCGCTCGCGATTTGTCCCGACCTCACCTTCGTCGACATCTCGCATCAAGTGCCACCGCACGACGTGGTGGCTGGAGCGCTCGAGCTCGCCGCCGCCTACAAGTACTTTCCCGCCGGCACCATCTTTCTCGTGGTCGTCGACCCCGGCGTGGGATCGACGCGCAGGGGCATCGCCGCGGAGGCCGGGGACTACAAGTTCGTGGCGCCGGACAACGGCGTGCTCACCGCCGTTTTCGACGAGCTTGCGCCGAAGCGGGTCGTGGAGCTGACGGAGCGGCGGTACGCGCGACCAACCGTCAGCCGGACGTTTGAAGGGCGGGATCGCTTCGCCCCGGCCGCCGCCTGGCTGGCGAAGGGGATCGAGCTCGTGGCGCTGGGGCGTCCGGCGGGCGCCATCCATCGGCTCGACCTGCCGCACCCGCGGCTGGACGGCGATCACATTGCCGGCGAGGTGCTGCGCGTGGACCGCTTCGGGAATCTCATCACGAACATCGATCGGCGAACGTTCGATCGCCTCTCCGGCGCGCCGCTCGAAATCCAGGTCGGGAGCCGCGTCGTGTCGAAAGTGGTGTCGGCGTATGCCGACGCGGCGCCGGGCGAGCTGTGCGCGTTGTTCGGAAGCACCGATCATCTCGAGATCGCCGCCAACGGCGCGAGCGCGGCGGCGGAGCTCGATCTCGGACGCGGCGCCCCCGTGCACGTCGCGCGCCGTGCATGATAGGATTCGACGTTTGCCATGATTGACTTTTCCCTGACAGACGAACAGCGCCTGCTCGAGCAATCGGTGCGCGAATGGGCATCGCGCGAAGTCGCTCCCTACATCCGCGAAAACGATCGGAAGCATCACTTCGACCGCGACCGGATTCTCGGCGGGATGGCGAAGCTGGGGTTGCTCGGCATCTCCGTGCCGCAGGAGTACGGCGGCGCGGGCATGGACTACGTGTGCCTCGGCCTCGCCAGCGAAGAGCTCGAGTACGTGGACACGTCGCTCCGCGTGATCATGTCGGTGCACGCCGGGCTCAATTGCCTGACGCTGCTGTCGTGGGGCTCCGAGGATCAGAAGCGCCGCTATCTCGTGCCGCAGGCACAGGGCACGAAGATCTCGGGGTACGGCCTGACAGAGCCGGGCGCGGGCAGCGACGCGCGCGCGATTCAGACCACCGCGATCAAGAAGGGCGAGCGGTATTTCATGTCCGGCGAGAAGAGCTGGATCTCGCTCGCCGACGTCGCGGATCACTTCATCGTCATCGCGTGGACCGACCTCGAGAAGAAAAAGCAGCGCGACCCGTCGGGCCTCACCGCGTTCATCGTCGAGCGCACGTCCAAGGGTTTCTCCAGCGGACCGATGAAAGAGAAGTGGGGAATCCTCGCCGGCAACACCGGGTTCTTCAAGATGGACGAAGTCGAGGTGCCCGAAGAGAACGTGATCGGCCGCCCCGGCGAGGGGTTCAAGATCGCGATGTTCGCCCTGGATCAGGGGCGGTACACCGTGGCGGCAGGCGCCACGGGTTTGATTCGCGCGTGCCGCGACGCGAGCGTCAAGTACGCCAAGGAACGCAAGGCGTTCGGCGTGGAGATCGGCCAGCACCAGCTCGTGAAGGAAATGATCGCGCAGATGGAGTCGGACTACCAGTCGGCGCGCCTGCTCTGGCTGCGTTCCGGATGGCTCAAGAATAACGGCCAGCGCAACACGCGCGAGACCGGCCTCGCGAAGTGGTTTGCGACCGTGGCGTCAGAGCGCGCCGCGGGCGACGCGATCCAGATTCATGGCGCCAACGGCTACTCCGACGAGTACCCGGTCGGCCGGTTCTGGCGCAACTCGAAGGGCGCGGTCATCTACGAGGGCACGCGCGAGATCCACAAGTTGATGCAGGCCGACTATCTGCTCGGGTATCGCACAGACCGTCCAACGCGCTGCGAATTGCCGGCGTACGCTGAAACCCACAAGTCAGAAGTATGAAGTCAGAAGTCAACGCGCTTCTGTCTTTTCCACGTACTTCTGACTTCTGACTTCTGACTTGCCATGGATTCAGATCTCTCCCTCGAGTTCTTGAGAGTTGTCGAGCAGGCCGCGATTGCCTGCGCCCACACCATGGGCCAGGGCGATCGCCATCGGTCCGACCAGGTTGCCGTCGAGGCGATGCGCAAGGTGATGGACACCGTCCCGATCGACGGCACCATCGTCATCGGCGAAGGCGAGCGGGACGAAGCGCCGATGCTCTACATCGGCGAGCGGCTCGGCATGGCTCACGCGCTCGGGCGCGGAGCGGCAGGCGGCTTTCCGCAGGTTGACATCGCGGTGGATCCGCTCGAAGGCACCAACCTGTGCGCGACCGGCGCGGCCAACGCAATCGCGGTTCTCGCCGCGTCCAACAAGGGCGGACTGTTGCACGCGCCGGACCTCTACATGGACAAGCTGGTCGTGGGCCCGAGCTCCAAGGACGCGGTCAGCCTCGACGCGCCGGTCAAGGACAACCTCGCGGCGATCGCCAAGTGTCTGGGCCGGCGGATCGAGGATCTCGTCGTCATCGTGCTCGACCGTCCCCGCCACGAAAAACTCGTCGGCGACATTCGCGCAACCGGCGCCCGGATTCGATTGATCGGCGACGGCGACCTCTCGGCTGGGATCACCGCAGCGCTGGTCGGTACCGGTGTCCACGCGGTGATGGGCACGGGCGGCGCCCCCGAGGGCGTGCTGACGGCCGCGGCGATGCGGTGTCTGAATGGCGAGATCTTCGCGCGCCTCGTGATCAGCAAGCCCGAGCACGAGGAGCGCTGCCGCTCCATGGGGATCACGGACTTCAAGCGGGTGTACCGGTCGAAGGACCTCGCGCCTGGCGAGCGCGTCATCTTCGCGGCGACCGGCGTCACCGACGGTCACCTGATGCGCGGCGTGCGCTTCTTCGGCGACGGTATTCGCACGAGCTCAGTCATCATGCAGAACGATCCGCACCGGATCAGGTTCATCGACAGCATTCACGTCTCTCAGGAAAAGAACGTCAGAATCCATTTCTGATCGAGGTCGTGCACCGAGCACCCGGCACCGAGCACCCGGCACCGAGCACTGAGCATCGTGCACTGAGCACTGCGATCGCAGCGCCCGATGGCTGGCAGCGGAACGTCTGGGCCGTGACGGTCGCATGTTTCCTGGGCTTCACCGGATTCACCCTCGTCATGCCGTTCCTGCCGCTCTTCATCGCGCAACTCGGCGTCACCGGCGTTGGGCCGATCGCCGTCTGGACCGGCGTCAGCCTGGGCGTGACGCCGGCGCTGACCGCGGTGCTGGCGCCGGCGTGGGGCCGGCTCGGCGACCGCTACGGCCGCAAGATCATGGTCGAGCGATCGATGATCAGCTTCGTCGTGCTGATGACCGCGATGGCGTTCGTCACGCGGGCCTGGCACGTGCTGGCCATCCGGATCGTTCAGGGAATTTTCGCGGGATATGGTTCGCTGTCCGTGGCGATGGCGGCCGAGTCGGCGCCACGCGATCGGATGCCGTCGGCGATCGGGCTGGTGCAGACGGCGCAGCGGTTGGGGCCGGCGCTCGGTCCAGTGATTGGCGGCGTTCTGGCCGGTCTGGTGGGTCTGCGGCGTGCGTTTCTCGTCACGGCGGCGTTCTACGCGATCGGGCTGGTGGTCGTGTGGATGATGTACAACGATCCCGCGGTGTCGCGAAGCCATGCGCGCGACGACACCGCCGCGAGCGGGTCCCATGCCGCGATCCAGCGCGTGACGTTTCGCAACGTCCTGGAGTTCCAGAATTTCGTACTGATGATGGCTGTCATTTTCGGGCTGCAGTTCGTGGATCGCAGCTTCGGTCCGGTCCTGCCGCTGTATGTCGAGCAGATCGGCGTCGCACATGCTCGCGTACCGCTCGTGGCCGGGGTACTGTTCTCGATCATGGCGTGCAGCGGCGCGCTCGGGCATCATTTCTGCGGGAAGCTGCTGCGGCGATTTCCGACTCGCGTCGTGATCGCGGGCGGCGCGGTGGCGGCGGCCGCGGGCTCGGCGCTCGTCGCCGCATCGAGCCAGATCTGGCCGATGTGCGTGGCGGCAACGGCGCTCGGTCTGGGGATCGGCGCGGCGATGACCGCGTCCTATACCGCGGCGGGGAGCGTCATCCCGGCAGGCGCGCACGGCGCGGGCTTTGGTGTCCTGACAAGCGCGTCGCTGATCGGGATGGCGAGCAGCCCCCTCATTGCGGGGTTTCTGGGAGGCACCAGCATCCGCGCGGTATTCCTGCTCAATCTCGCGGTGATGCTGATCGTCGCGGCCGCCGTTCGTCACAAGATGATCGATTAGCCACGAAATCACGAAAGCACGAAAAGCTGTACAGTTTGGTTTCGTGTTTTCGTGTTTTCGTGGCAGATCGATCAAATGCGACGAGTTTATGTCGATCCCGCAGCGCCCCAGCGTGACGCGATCGAGGAAGCCGTGAAGTGGATTCTGACCGGCGGCATCGTGGCGCTGGGAACCGATACGCTCTACGGCCTGGCGGTGGATCCATTCAACCGCGCGGCGGTGTCGCGCCTGTTCGACGTGAAGGAGCGCGAACCCGATCGGGCGATGCCGCTGATTGCCGCCGATGCGTCACAGATTTCGTCGCACCTCGGCCGGCTGTCGCCGGCGGCGGAGCTGCTGGCGGCGCGGTACTGGCCGGGACCTTTGACGCTCGCCGTCCCCGCGCCCGCGGCCCTGCCGCGTGACGTCACCGGCGGGCGGACGACGGTGGGGGTGCGTGTGCCGGCAGCGGACATCGCGCGGGCTGTCTGCGCGGGATGTGGGAAACCAGTGACCGCCACGAGCGCGAATCTGAGCGGAGAACAGCCGACGGCCGATCCCGACCAGGTCGAGCGTACTCTGGGCGGCCGGATCGATTTCCTGCTCGACACCGGACCGGCGCCTGGCGGACCGCCGTCCACGATCGTTGACGTGACGACCGCTGCGCCGACCTTGATTCGCGCCGGCGCCGTCCCGTGGCACGAGATCCAGACATGGCTCGACACCCATCACAACGGACCGCGCGCGTAGCCAGGCGCGAGCGCGCTGCCCTCGTCGGGCTGATCGCCGGCCACGCGCGCCGGCTCGAGGCCGAACGCTCGCTCGACGAGCTGGCGGGACTGGCCGAGGCTGCCGGCGCGGAGGTCGTGCTGCGCGTCCTGCAGGAGCGTCCGAAGCCGGATCCGTCCACCTACCTCGGCTCGGGCAAGATCAAGATGCTCGCCGGGGCGTGCGCCGAAACCGGAGTCGATCTCGTCATCGTGGACAGCGAGCTGTCGCCCGCTCAGTTGCGGCAGATCGAAGAAGCGGTCGGCCGCGCGGTCGTCGATCGGACGCAGCTCATCCTCGACATCTTCGCGCGCCGCGCCCGCACGAAAGAGGGCAAGCTGCAGGTGGAGCTCGCGCAGCTGAAATACATGTTGCCGCGACTCGTCGGCTCGAGCGACGCGTTGTCGCGGCTTGGCGGCGGAATTGGCACACGCGGCCCGGGCGAAACAAAACTCGAAACCGATCGGCGTCGCATTCGCACGCGCATCCACGCGATTTCTGAGGATATCGAGCAGGTGCGCAAACGGCGTTCGCAGCTCCGCGAGCGGCGTCACAAGAGCGCAGTGCCCACGGTGGCGCTCGTCGGCTACACCAACGCCGGCAAGACGACGCTCTTCAACGTGCTGACGCGGGCGGGCGCGGAAGTCTCGGACGCGCTGTTCGTGACCCTCGATCCGCTCGTGCGACAGGTGCGGCTCCCGGACAGCCGTGCGCTGCTCCTGTCGGACACCGTCGGGTTCATCGATCGGTTGCCGCATGCGCTGGTGGCCGCGTTTCGCGCGACGCTCGAGGAAATCGCCGAGGCGGACCTGGTGCTGCACGTGATCGACGCGGCTGCGCCGGATCGCGATCGCCGTATGGCCGCCGTGCGCCAGGTGCTCGACGAGGTGGGCGCCGACACCGTTCCGCTGCTGGACGTGTACAACAAGTGCGACCTGCTGACACCTGACGAGAGGCGGCGGCTCCTGGAGCAGGATCCCGACGCGCTCTGCGTGTCGGCGCTGACAGGCGACGGGATGAGCGAATTGCTGGACACGGTTGCCTCGCGCGTGGCGCTCGATGTCCGGCGGCTGACGTTGACCTTCGATCCGGCGGATGCCGCGGACCGCGAGCGGATCGCCCGGTTGTATCGGCAGGCGCGCGTCGTGCAGCATGAGACGCGCGACGGCGTCGTCTCCATCGTCGCGGACGTGCCTCGCCGTCTTCTGGGCCGGGTCGGGTAAAATTCTGATCATGGCATGGTGCACAGTGCACGGTGCTCAGTGTTGCGTGCTTGGTGCACCGTGCACTGTGCCCGGTGCGTCTGGCGCGGCGCACCGGGCGGTCAGCACCGGGCACCGGGCACGACGAGCGGCCAGTTGTTGGCTCATTGCGGTGGTGCTGGCCGCCGCGGCCTCCGCGTGCACGCGCAAAGTGATGGTGGCTGCTCCGGTCGTCACCACACCCAAGTTTCCCGAGTTCGTCCGGCCCGTTGTTCCACCGGCGTTCGCCAACACGGGTGCTGCGCTCGGCCAGGAGCGCGGGTGGGCCTTTCTGCAGTCAGGTGATCTCAGGAGCGCCGAGCGCGAATTTGCGGCCGCGCTGAGACTGGTCCCGGCGTTCTATCCCGCCGAGGCGTCGCTCGGCTTTGTCGAGCTGGCGCGGCAGGACCCGAAAGCTGCGCTCCCACGATTCGACCGGGCGCTCGAGGGGCGCCAGAACGAGGTGAGCGCGCTCATCGGGCGCGGCCAGGCGCTCCTCGCGCTCGATCGCGGCGGCGAGGCGCTCTCGGCGTTCGAGGCCGCGGTAGCTGCCGACCCCTCGCTGACCGACCTCGCTCGCCGTGTCGAAGTCATGCGGTTTCGCGGCGCGGAACAAACCGTCGAGCGCGCGCGACAGGCGTCCCGCGAGGGCCGCCTCGACGAAGCGATTCAGAGCTACCGCACCGCGATTGCCAACTCACCCGACAGCCCGTTTCTGTATCGTGAATTCGGGACGGTCGAGCTGCGGAAAGGCCAGACCGACGAAGCGCTGGCGTCGTTCCGGAAGGCGGTGGTGCTCGATCCGTCGGATGCCTCGTCGCACGCGCAGATTGGCGAGATTCTCGACAGCCGGAACGACTTCGACGGCGCGGAACGCGCCTACACCGCCGCGCTGGCCAATGGAGCGGGCGGGGCGGTGACGGCGCGGCTCGAGGCCCTGCGCGGGCGCGCGGCGCGGGCGCGGCTGCCCGCCGAGTATCGCGCGATCGATCAAGCCGCGCAGATCACGCGCGCCGATCTGGCGGCGCTCATCGGCGTTCGCTTGTCGCCGCTTCTCGAGAGCGTCAAGCGGTCTGACGCCGCGCTCATGACCGACGTGCGGAATCACTGGGCGGCCTCATGGATCTTCGCGGTGGCGCGCGCCGGCGTGATGGAGCCGTTCGACAACCACGCGTTTCAGCCGCGCGCCGGCGTCCGCCGCATCGAACTGGCGCAGGCGGTCGCCCGCCTGCTGCCGCAGGCGGGCATGCGGACGCCGGCGCAGGTGCGATCCTGGGAAGCGGCGCGGCTGCGCTTCAGCGATCTGTCGACATCGCACCTCGCGTATCCGGCGGCGTCGGCCGCGGTAGCGGCGGGCGTCATGAAAACCGCCGGCGACAGCGCGTTTCAGCCTTCGCGACCGGTGACGGGCCCTGAAGCGATCGAGGCGATCGACCGTCTCGAGGCGCTCGCGGGGCTGCGATGACGGCGCTCACACCAGCCAATCAGCTCACGCTGCTGCGGATGTTCCTCATCCCAGGGTTCGTGATTCTCGTGGTGTATGGCTATCTTGGCTGGGCGCTGATCGTGTTCGTCGTCGCCGGCGTCACCGACGCGCTCGACGGCCTCATCGCGCGGCGGTCCGGGCAGAAGTCGAATCTTGGCGCGTGGCTCGATCCGATGGCGGACAAGCTGCTGCTGGTGACGACGTTCGTCGTGCTGACGCTGCCGGGACTCGGGCTGGAGAATCGCTTGCCGATCTGGCTCACGGTGCTCATCATCTCGCGGGACGTCGGGATCGTGCTCACCGTGGCGATCGTCAACCTGGCCGTCGGACCGCGCACGTTCCGGCCGTCGATGCTCGGAAAAGTCGCGACTGCCACCTACATCGTCACCGCAGTCGCGGCGATGTTCTTCAACTATCTCGGGTATCGATCGCGGATCTTCGATCTGTTCATCTACGCATCGCTCGTCATCACGCTGGCATCGGGGCTCGATTACATCTGGCACGCCTCCAGGATTACCGAGAGCAGCTCAGGAGCATGACGTCATGAAGCGCGTGATCGTCCTCGTGGTTCTCATCGTGGTTGCGCGGGCCATTGTCGCGTCCGCGCAGGGGGCGCCGAAGCAGGCGGTGGTGGAGACGACTGCCGGGACGTTCGTGATCGACCTGGCGGCGGACGCGGCGCCGAATCAGACGGCGTATTTCATGAAGCAGGCGGCCGACGGCGCGTATGACGGCACGATCTTCCACCGCGCGATCCGTTACGGCATGGTGCAGGGTGGCGATCCCCTCACGAAAGACGTGGCGAAGCGCGACCTGTACGGTACCGGCGGCCTCAATGCGGTGAAGGCCGAGGCCCGCGCCTCCAGGATGACTCGCGGATCCGTCGCGGCCGTGCTCGTTCCTGGAAAGCCGGATAGCGCCGGCGCGCAGTTCTTCATCGTCCTGGCCGATCAGCCGGCGCTCGACAACCTCTACACGGTGTTCGGTCATGTCGCAGACGGCATCGAGGTGCTGCAAAAAATTTCCGAAGTGCCGGTGGACGACAAGGGGCTGGCGACCGAGCGGATCGCGATCCGGAGCGTGACCATTCGCGACACGCCCGCCGAGCCGTTCGTCAACGAGACGCCGCAGGAGCTGGGCGCATACCGAGCGGTGCTCGACACGAGCAGCGGCCCGATCGCCATCGAGTTCTTCGTCGACAAGGCGCCCAATACCGTCCG
This sequence comes from uncultured Acidobacteriota bacterium, assembly GCA_963770995.1. Lineage (GTDB taxonomy): Bacteria > Acidobacteriota > Vicinamibacteria > Vicinamibacterales > CAVVIG01 > CAVSWN01. The sequence continues at coordinate 207,517 of CAVYRS010000004.1, forward strand.
TCAGGTCATGCGGCTCGCTGCCGCAGGCGTGTACAACGGGATGGCGTTTCATCGGGTGGCGCCTGGTTTCGTGATTCAGACGGGCGCGCTATCGAGCCGCCCCGCGGCGCTGACCGAAAGACAGCAAAAGCTCGTTCGCAACCTGCCACCGGAGTTCAACGACACCAAGCACGTGAAAGGGGTTGTGTCGATGGCGCGTGGCGAGGCGCCGGACAGCGCGACGACGTCGTTTTTCATCTGCACCGGGACGTCGACGGCGCTCGATGGGAACTACACGGCGTTTGGACGAGTGGTCGAGGGCCTGTCCGTCGTGGACGCGATCGAAGGCACGCCGCGGGACGGTGAAACGCCGAAGTCGCGGATCGAGCTTCGGACCGTGCGAATCGAGAAGGCTAGGTAGGAATGACTCTCGTGACGCGAACGGGGACGCCGACCAGATATTCCACCTGAATCCGATCGCCTGGCTCCAGGTTGTTGCCGACAACCGCCTCGGGACCGACGCGCGCCACGGTTATCTGGCCGTCCGGATCCTCGACGTCGGTAAAGAACACATCCCACGACACCTGGCCGTGGATGCTCACCGGCTGCACCTTCTTCAGAATTCCGTCGCGCGTCCCTTTTAGCATCGTCTCCGGTCCGTACGTGGCGTCCGGCGTCAGCCGGACCTGTGTCCGTAACACAGTATGCGTCGAAACGGAAAAAAGAGCGGGCGCGTGTTGCCGAGAAGTGGCAACATCCGCTCGCGGTAGGCTTCGACGAACCGCTCCTGGAGATCCGCGGGCAGCTGTCGCTGGTACTCGGTGAGCAGCGTCCCCTTCATCCATTCGACGACGTCCTCCGGTCCGGCGAGAACGTGGGGATAGATATGGAGCCGGACAACCGGATCCGTGAATCCAAGACCGTAGAGGAGCGTCGCGTAGTCGTGCGGCTCGAGCACCGGCTGGGGGCGGTGCCACCCGTTGAGCGCAGTACGAAACGGTTCGACCTCGGTCAAGTCCTCGGCGACGCGGTGCGACGCCTGGTTGTGCTGCGCTGGAACCTGAAACGCCAGCTGACCCGACGCGGTGAGCGCGCCGGCGAGGCGGGTCAGGAGCGCCGGATGGTCCTCGACCCAGTGCAGTGCGGCGTTCGAGAACATTACATCGAACGAGCCGCGGGAGCCGGGGAAGTCCTCGATCGTGCCGACCTCGAACCGGAGGCCAGGGGGCGCCGGTTCGTGCCGGCTCTCCTCGAGCATCCGGCTCGAACGATCGATGCCCGTGGTTTCGCGCGCCCGCAGGTGATCGTGGAGCGCCCGAGTCAACCGGCCCGTGCCGCAGCCCAGATCGACCGCTCGCACGTTCGGCGCGGGGCGCACGAGGGACAAAAGGTCGAAGAACGGTTGCTCGCGTTCGCGCTGGAACTTGTCGTACTGCGCGGGATTCCACGTGTCGGTCATGATGATGTCGCGTCGAACGGGAGCTGATCCGGATCCGGCTCCTGCGTCTCCGCGCAGAAATTATGGACGCTCACGCCGAGCAGGCGCACCGGCCGCCGTCCGGCGTCGGTCTTCTCGAGCAGCCGAACGGCCCGTGTGCCGAGATCGCCCTCATCGCGCGTCGGCAGGGCCGTGTGGCTTCGGGTGATTGTCGTGAAATCGCTGTAGCGCACCTTGATGGTGACCGTGCGGGCCAGGAGGCGCTTGCGCGACAGCCACCCAATCGCGCGGGAGGCCATCTCCATGATCTCGTTCCGGATGATGTCGAGGTCGGTTAGATCTTCGGGATACGTGTTCTCCGAGCCGGACGATTTCGCCGCGCGATTCGGCACGACCGGCCGGTCGTCGACGCCGTCGGCGAGCCGGCGCAGCCAGTCGGACAGGCTGCCGACCGTTTCGCGCAGTGCCTGCGGGTCGGCCGTCCGAACGTCCACGAGCCGCTCGATGCCTCGCGCGCGGAGCTTGCCCGCGGTGACGGGGCCGACGCCCCAGAGCGCGTCGACCGGCAACTGCCGGAGAAACGACTCCACTCGATCCGGCGCGATCACCGTGAGTCCGTCGGGCTTCTTCCAGCCGGACGCAATCTTCGCCAGAAACTTGTTGGGCGCGACGCCGGCCGAGGCGGTGAGCCCGATGTCACCGCGGATGCGCTCTTTGATGCGTTTGGCGACCGTCATGCCGAGCGATTCGCCCCACGCATTGTCGGTGACGTCGAGATACGCCTCGTCGAGCGAGAGCGGCTCGACCAGCGGCGTCACTTCCCGGAAGACCGCGAACACCGCGCGCGACGCGTCCTGATAGCGCGCGAAGTCCGGGGGCACGATCTGGAGCGTGGGGCAGAGCCGGACCGCCTTCGCCATCGACATCGCCGAGTGCACGCCGAAGGCGCGCGCCTCGTAGCTGGCCGCGGCCACGACGCCACGCTGGTGCGGCTGGCCGCCGACGGCGAGCGGCTTGCCGCGCAGCGAGGGGTTATCGCGCTGTTCGACTGACGCATAGAACGCGTCCATGTCGACGTGGACGATACGGCGCAGCATGACAGTGGAGACTTCAGATTTCAGATTTCAGAGTTCAGATTGAATTCAGATTGTCCGATTTGCGGATTTGATCGCTCTGATTGTACGCTTGAGTGGAGCGTTGAAGGCGACGACCGTCAATCTGAACTCCCAAAATCTGAAACAAATCTGAATTCTGAACTCTGAACTCTGAAATCTCGACGCATGCCCCAATTCATCTACACCATGAAGGGTCTCGGCAAAGTGCACGGGCCGGACCTGAAAGTTCTCGAAGACATCTGGCTGTCGTTCTATTTCGGCGCGAAGATCGGCGTGCTCGGGTTGAACGGCGCCGGCAAGAGCTCGCTGCTCAAGATCATGGCGGGCGAGGACACGAGCTTTCTTGGCGAGGCGCGTCCAGCCGAAGGCATTTCCGTCGGCTTCCTGCACCAGGAACCCGTCCTCAATGCCACCAAGAACGTTCTCGGCAACGTCGAGGAGGGCGTGGCTGAGATCAAGGCGCTGCTGACTCGCTACGACGATGTGAACGCGAAGCTCGGCGAGGACCTCTCTCCGGAGGAAATGGAGAAGGTGATGGACGAGCAGTCGCGCATCCAGGATCGCATCGATGCCTCCAACGCGTGGGATCTCGATTCGCGGCTGGAGCTGGCGATGGACGCGCTGCGCCTGCCGCCGCCCGATGCCGAGGTGGCGACGCTCTCCGGCGGCGAGCGGCGCCGCGTCGCGCTCTGCCGTCTGCTGTTGCAGTCGCCCGATCTGCTCCTGCTCGACGAGCCGACCAATCACCTCGACGCCGAGTCGGTCGCGTGGCTCGAGCGCTTTCTGAAGGATTATCCCGGCACGGTCGTCGCGGTGACACACGATCGCTACTTCCTGGACAACGTGGCCGGCTGGATTCTGGAGCTGGATCGCGGACGCGGCATCCCATGGGAAGGGAACTACTCGTCGTGGCTGGAGCAGAAGCAGGGCCGCCTGGCGCAGGAAGAGAAGGCCGAGACGAAGCGCCAGCGCACGCTCGAGCGCGAGCTCGAGTGGATCCGCATGTCGCCGCGGGCGCGCCAGGCGAAAGGTAAGGCGCGTCTCAACGCCTACGAGGATCTGCTGCGCGAGGACACGGCCCAGAAGATCGAGACTGCGGAAATCTACATCGCGCCAGGTCCGCGGCTCGGCGACGTGGTGGTCGAAGCGCGGAAACTGCGAAAGGGCTACGGCGACAACCTCCTCATCGAGAATCTCGACTTCACGCTGCCGCGCGGCGGCATCGTCGGCGTCATCGGTCCCAACGGCGCGGGGAAGACAACGCTGTTCCGGATGATCACCGCTCAGGAGCAGCCGGACGCGGGCACGCTCAAGATCGGCGAAACAGTCCAGATCGGCTACGTCGATCAGAGCCGCGAAGCGCTCGCCGCGAGCAAGACCGTCTGGGAGGAGATTTCCGGGGGGCTCGACGAAGTCGAGCTCGGCAAGCGCAAGGTGCCGTCCCGCGCCTACGTGTCGTGGTTCAATTTCAAGGGAGCCACGCAGCAGCGCAAGGTTGGTACGCTGTCCGGAGGCGAGCGCAACCGCGTCCACCTGGCCAAGCTGCTCAAGAAGGGGAGCAATCTGCTCCTGCTCGACGAGCCGACCAACGATCTCGACGTCGATACGTTGCGGGCGCTGGAAGAAGCGCTGCTGAATTTCGCCGGCTGCGCGCTCGTGATCAGCCACGACCGGTGGTTTCTCGATCGCATCGCCACGCACATGCTGGCGTTCGAAGGCGACAGCGAGGTTGTCTGGTTCGAAGGGAACTATCAGGACTACGAGGCGGATCGCAAACGCCGCCTGGGCGCGGCGGCCGATCAGCCGCACCGGATCAAATACCGGAAGTTGACTCGATAATGCGTGTAGCGCGGCCCTTTCAGGGCCGCGATCGCGGGGCTGAAAGCCCCGCGCTACGGGAACTCACATGTGTCGAAACATCAAAGTGCTCTTCAACTTCGATCCGCCTGCGACGGAAGAAGAGATCCGCGGGGCCTCGCTGCAGTTTGTCCGCAAGTTGAGCGGGTTCAACAAGCCGTCGAAGGCCAACGAAGAAGCGTTCGACCGCGCGATTGAGGAGGTTGCCGGCGTGGCGCGGCGCCTCATCGACTCGCTCAGCACTACCGCGCCGCCGAAGAACCGCGAGGAAGTCGCCGCCGAAAAGCGCGCGAAGTCGGCGCTCCGGTTCGCGCGATAATCGGCGCTGCATGGCCCGTCTGGGCGCGTTCATCCTGATCGCGTTCGTCGCCGCCGGCTGCGGCGAGTCGTCTTCCAACCCGAGCGGACCCGCGGGCGCTGAGATCTCTCCGTTGCGACGAACTACCTGAACGAGGTGATCGGGTTGATGCAAAACAACTCGATCAATCGCGCCCGCATCAATTGGTCTGATTTCAGGTCGCAGGTGTTTCGGCGCGCACAAGGTGCGAGGACCATTGCCGACACCTATCCCGCGGCATCTGATATATAGTCACGCCACATATGGGTACGTCGGCTCTCGGTCCGTTCTCATTGGCGGAGAGCGTCGGATTAGGATCATGCCAACGATGAGAACGGGCCTCGAGCGGGAGCTCAAGCGCGGCAGCACCGAGGTGCTGATCCTCGCGCTGCTCGAGGATCGCCAGCGCCACGGCTACGAGATCAGCCGATTGATTGACGAACGATCGCAGGGCGCGATCAGTTTCCACACTGCGTCCCTCTACCCGACGCTCTATCGCCTCGAGGATCGCGGCCTCATCGAGGGCCGCTGGGTGGAGAAGGCGGGGCAGCGCCGCCGGCGCTACTACCGGTTGACGCCCGCCGGACGGAAGGTCCTGACGAGTCAACGCAGCACCTGGGAAACGTTTTTTCTCGCGCTCGACCGTGTGGCGCGCATTCGGCACGCGTGAAGGTCCGGCTAGAGCCGGCCCCCACGTACGGACAGAGGACGCAGCGATGGACTGGAAGCACCGCATCCGTGAACGCTGCCGCATCGAGGGCCGGACGCTGGACGATGACGTGCTCGAGGAGCTGGCTCAGCACGCCGCGGTGGTCTACGAAACGGCGCGCGCCGACGGCCGCACGGCCGATCGGGCCGCCGCGGACGTCGATGCGCTCATCGACAGCTGGCGCGGCCAGGCGCCGGCCCTGAAGCGGCGCCCGCGCCGGCCAACCGCGACCGAGCCGGGCGGAGAACGAGTCCGCCTGCTCGCGGGCGTCGTCCAGGACGCGCGGCACGGGTTTCGTCTGCTCAGGCGCGAACCCGGATTCACGCTGGTCGCCGTGCTCACGATCGCGCTGGGCATTGGCGCCACGACGACGCTGTTCAGCGTCGTCAACGGTGTGCTCCTGCGGCCCCTGCCGTGGGCGGACTCCGATCGGCTCGTGCGCGCCACGGAAACGCGTCAGGGGCGGGCGGGCCGGGTGCGCGGCACGGTTCTGAACGGGACCTATCTGGCCTGGGCCGATCACCCGACGACCATCGATGCGATCGGCGGCTGGCTGGCGAACTCGCCGATGACGCTCGCTGGGCGCGGCGATTCCGAACGCGTTCGCGTCACGCCAGTGACGCCGAGCCTGTTTCCGATGCTCGCCGTGAAGCCCTACATCGGCCGGCTGTTCGCGCCGGAGGAGGGCGTTCGCGGCTCGAGCGACGTCGCCCTGCTGTCGTTCGGGTTGTGGCAGTCCCGATTCGGCGGCAGTCCCGACGTTCTCGGGCAGACGGTTCAACTGGACGACCGGTCGTTCACAGTGGTCGGCGTCATGCCGTCAGACTTTGCCTTTCCGACCCGGGACGCGCGTGCGTGGACCGCGTGGGCGGTTCCAGGGCTGCGCGGGCAGGGCGGGGTGATCACCGGGTCGATTTTCTCCGCGATGGCCCGCCTGCGGCCCGGGGCGACGCTCGCCCAGGCGGCCGAGGAAGCGACCGCGCGCGCGCGGGCGGCGCCGAGCGCCGGCATGGTGGGCATGGCGCTCTTCGGCGCGAACGGGCCCATCGACGTCTCGGTCGCGGTCGCGCGCGACGCGCTGATCGCCGACGTGAAACCCGCGATCGTGGTGCTGTTGCTGGCGGTCCTCCTGCTGCTTGCGACAGCGACGGCCAACGTGGCCAGCCTGCAGCTCGCGCGGACGACGACCCGGCGGCGCGAGCTCGCGACGCGCGCGGCGATCGGCGCCGGGCGGGCGCGACTCACGCGCCAGCTCCTGGTGGAGAGCGCCCTGCTCGGACTGGCCGGCGGCATCGCCGGCTTCGGGGTGGCGCTCGCCGGCCATCGCGCGCTCCCCAGCATCCTGCCCGCGGATTTTCCGCGCCTCGACGATGTTGTGATGGATGCGCGCGTGATGCTCTCGGCGGGCGCGCTCGCGATGGTCACGACCATTGTGTGCGGCCTGCTGCCCGCGCTGCAAGCGATGCGCGTGAACCTGGCCGAAACGCTGGCCGACGGCGGCGGCGCCGCCAGCGGCATCGGCCTGCGATCGCGGACGAGCCGCATCCGCGCGTCGATCATGATCGGACAGATCGCGATCGCCTGCGTCATGCTCGTGAGCGCGATGCTGCTCGGCCGCAGCTTCATCGCGCTGCTGCACGTCGATCGCGGCTACGACCCGGTCAACCTGCTGACGACGCAGATTCCGCTTCCGCAGAGCTATCCGGTCGAGAAGCGCCTGCGGCTCGTCGAGTCGCTGGTCGAGCGGCTGCAGGCGCTCCCCGGCGTCACGCACGCCGCCGCGGCAAACAGCCTGCCGTTCCTCTCGATGGGCGGCTTCTCGGCGTTCAACATGCCGTCGCTGAAGACTCCCGGCATGCAGGTGGAGGTCCAGGCGCTGCAGCGGATCGTAACGCCGTCGTACTTCGACGCGCTGCGGATCCGGGTGGTCAGCGGGCGCGCGCTCACCGCGCAGGATACCGCCACGACGCGCCCTGTGGTCGTCGTGAATCGGTCGTTTGCCGCCGCCTATCTCGGCGAGCCGGCGGTCGGCGCGCACATTCCGGCGCCGCGGGGCGGCGCGGGGTTCCGCCTCCTCGATCAGGGCGGGAGCTGGGAGGTCGTCGGCGTGGTGGACGACGTGCGGCAGGACAACGTCGACGCTCCGCGGCAGCCAGAGATCTTCGGGTCGTTTCGGCAGACGCAGTTGGCCAGCCTCCGGCCGGTCAATCCCGTACTCGTTGTGCGCACTGCGTCCGATCCCGCCGCGTTCGCGCCGGCGCTGCGGCGCATCGTGAAGGATGCGGAGCCGACGGTGGCGCTCGACTCGGTGATGACCATGGAGGACCGTGTGCTCACGAACCTGGCGAAGCCGCGGCTCTATGCCGTCGTGCTCGTCGCGTTCGGCGCCTGCGCCATCGTGATTGCCGGGGTCGGACTCTTCGGCGTCCTCGCCTACAGCGTCGCGCAGCGCGAGCGCGAAATCGGCGTGCGATCGGCGCTGGGCGCCCGGCCGGCCGACATCGTCCTGCTGGTGGTGCGGCAGGCCGGGGCGATCGCCGCGGTGGCGACGACGCTCGGGCTCTGGCTCGCGTACGGGGCTGCGCGGTCGCTGTCGGGGTTCCTTTTCGGCGTCGGACCATACGACCCGGTCAGCTTCGTCGTGGTGGGCGCGGTGGTGATCGCGGTCAGCGCGGTCGCGTGTGTGGTGCCGGCGCGGCGCGCGGCGCGGGTGGATCCGTTGAGGGTGTTGAGGTCGAGTTAATCCCGCTCGTCCTGAGCCTGTCGAAGGACGAGCTCGTGGTTCGACAAGCTCACCACGAGCGACTTACCGTGCCTGGCCCACCTTCGTCTGAAAATATTCGACAGTCTTGATCAGCCCCTCTTCCAGCGCGACCTTCGGCTCCCAGCCGAGCAGCGTTCGCGCCCGCGTGATGTCGGGACGCCGCTGCTTCGGGTCGTCGACGGGCAGCGACTTGTAGATGACGCGGCTCGTCGAGCCCGTCATCCGGATGATCGTCTCGGCAATCTCCTGGATCGTCATCTCGCGCGGGTTGCCGATGTTGACGGGATCGTTTTCCTCCGACAGCATCAGCCGGATGATGCCGTCGACGAGATCCGTGACGTAGGTGAAGCTCCGCGTCTGCGTCCCGTCGCCGAACACGGTGACGTCCTCGTTGCGGAGCGCCTGCGACATGAAGGCGGGCACCGCGCGGCCGTCGTTGACGCGCATCCGCGGCCCGTAGGTGTTGAAGATCCGCACGATCTTCGTGTTCACCCCGTGATACCGGTGATAGGCCATCGTCATCGCCTCGGCGAAGCGCTTGGCCTCGTCGTAGACGCCGCGCGGACCCACCGGATTGACGTTGCCCCAGTAGGTTTCCTTCTGCGGATGCTCCAGCGGATCGCCGTAGACCTCGGAGGTGGACGCCAGCACGAACCTGGCGCCCTTGGCCTTGGCGAGGCCGAGCGCCTTGTGCGTCCCGAGCGCGCCGACTTTCAGCGTCGGGATCGGCAACTCCAGGTAATCGATAGGGCTCGCCGGGCTCGCCCAGTGGAGGACGAAGTCGACCGGGCCGTCGATGTAGATGTAGTTGGTGACGTCGTGTTTGATGAACGAGAAGTCGCGGTTGGCCAGGTGCGCGATGTTCGCGGTGTCGCCCGTGAGCAGGTTGTCGATGCCGATGACCGAGTAGTCGCGATCGAGCAGTGTTTCGGCAAGATGCGAGCCGATGAAGCCAGCGGCTCCGGTGATGACGACGCGTTTTTTCATTAATAGGCGTGTTTGTGGAAGAAACCGCGGAGGAGCGTGAGCCACATGATCTTCAGATCGAGACGCACCGACCAGTTCTCGATGTAATACAAGTCGTACTCGATCCGCTTCTCGATCGAAGTGTTGCCGCGCCAGCCGTTCACCTGCGCCCAGCCGGTGATGCCCGCTTTCACTTTGTGGCGCAACATGTACTGCGGAATCTTGTGCTTGAACTGCGCGACGAATAGCGGCCTCTCCGGACGCGGGCCGACGATCGACATGTCGCCGCGCAGCACGTTCCACAACTGCGGCAGTTCGTCGATGTTGGACCGTCGCAGCATGCGGCCGATCGGCGTCCGCCGCGGGTCGTCCTCGCTCGCGAACACGGGCCCGCTGGCGGCCTCTGCATCGCCTGCATCGAGCGGAACTTGTAGATCATGAACGGCTTCCCGTCGAGGCCCATGCGTTCCTGCCGGTAGAACACCGGGCCGCGCGAGGTGAACCGCACCAGCGCGGCGATCACGCCGAGCGGCAGCGCAAGGACGAGCAGCGCCCCGCTCGAAATCAGCACGTCGATGCCCCGCTTGACGATCGCGTTGAAGCCCTGCAGCGGGACGTCGTTGATGTTGATGACCGGGAGGCCGTCGAGATCTTCGAGCCGCGCGCGCAGCGCGATCACTTGCAGCAGATCGGGGACGACCTTCACGTCGACGCATTCGCGGGCGGTGTTCTCGATGAGCTGCAGCATCTGCACGTGGTGCTCGGGCGGCAGCGCGACATACAGGTGGTCGATGGTTTCCCGCGTCGCGATCTCGGCCGCCTCGTCGATCGTGCCGAGGAGCGGCAGACCGCGGTAGCCGAGGTGATCGCCTGCGGCGCGGTCGTCGACGAATCCGATGATCTGATACCCGAGCTCGCGATGCTCGAGGATCCGGTCGGCGACCAGCCGGCCCAGCTCGCCCGACCCGGCAATCAGGATGCGCTTCAGACCGATCCCGGCGCGCCAGCGGCGCTCGAGCGCTTCGCGCACCAGCTCGCGCGAGGCGTAGGTCAGGACGATGTTCAGGATCAGGAAGATCGCCCACACGGCCTGCGACACTTCGAATTCGCCGCGCGCCTTCGCCTCCGGGCTCGCCCAGTAGATCTGGACGTACAGCGTGGCGACGATGCCGAAGACGACGGCGAGGATGCGAGCCGACGAACACGGCGAAGAAATCGTCGACCCGCGAGCGGCCGCGGCGAAGCCGATAGAGGCCCTGCAGGTGGAAGCCGAGTGGTACGAGCGCTGCGATGAACGGCAGCACGTTGAAGTACTGCCGCAGTGGGGGCACGCCGCGCGGCATCGGGAAGGCCGGTGTGGAACCGCAGCGCGTAGGCGACGATGAACGCCGACATGCCGAGTACGGCGTCGGACAGGACGTAAATCGTCACGAGCAGGCGGTTGTGCCGATTCAGCATGAGCCGTTCTCACGTCGGTGCAGAACCGACGCGCCGCTGATCACGAGAACGTGAGAACGGCTCATGCGATCTGGGCCGTCATCTCGTCGGCGAAGCGCTGCCGGCCGAAGCGCTCGGCATGCGCGCGAATGGCGGCGCGGTCGAACGAGGTGTCGAGCGCCCGGCGAATGCCGTCCGCAAACGCCGCGGGTGACAGTTCGTCCACGAGCATGCCGGTGTCGTCGGGGATGACCGTTTCGAGGGCACCGCCGCGGCCAAGGGCGACCACGGGACGTCCGCAGGCCTGCGGCTTCGAGCGGCACGATCCCGAAGTCCTCCTCGCCGGGGAGCAGGACGACGGAGGCGCGACGATAGAGTCGCGCGCACGTCCTCGTCCGAGAGGCGGCCCAGGAATTCGGCCGTGCCGTTGGCGGAACGCTCCAGGCGCGCGCGCTCGGGCCCGTCGCCGACAATTTTCAGCGGCACGCCGGCCAGGCGGCAGGCGTCGATGGCGACGTCGATCCGCTTGTACGGCACGAGCGCCGAGACGACGAGCGCAAAACGCTCGGGCTCGGCATCGTCTGGTTGAAAGAAATCGGTATCGACGGGCGGATACACCACTGTCGCCTCGCGATTATAGTATCGGCGGATCCTGCCCGCAACATAATGAGAGATAGCGACATAGCGGTCCACACGGTCCGCCGTGTCGCGGTCCCAGCGGGCGAGTCGGGCCATCAGCGGACGCATGACCGCGCTCGCGAGCGGCCCCACCCGCCCGGGACCGAAGTAGGCGTCGAACTGGTCCCACGCGTACCGCATCGGCGTCAGGCAGTAGCAGACGTGGCGCACGCGGCCAGGCCGGATGATCGACTTGGCGCAGCAATGGCTGATGCTGACGACGACGTCGAAGCGATCGAATCGAACTGTTCGATGGCGATCGGGAAACAGCGGCAGGTATTGCCGGTAGTAGCGCCTGACCAGCGGCAGATGCTGGATGAACGACGTGTGAGGCCGAAGGCGTTCGATGGCCGGCGACACCGATCCCGGGACGTGAACCAGCGTGAACAACTCGGCGTCGGGATACCGCTCGCACAGCACTTCGAGCGCGCTTCTCGCCGCCGCGCATGCCCGTCAGCCAGTCGTGAACGAAGGCGATTCTCATGTCATTGCCGAATGGCAGGATGGCGGAATTGCAGGATTCAGGCTGTAAGTCCTGCCATCCTGCGATCCGGCGTCCTGCGATCTCATCCGGCGGCCTCGGCATAGATCTCGCGCACGCGCCGGACCGACTGCTCCCACGAAAACTGCTGGGCCCGCGCGAGGCCCTTGCGGCGCAGATCGCGGCGCGCAGGTTTCGTCGGTCAGGACGCGGTAGATGCCGTCGGCGATCGACATCGGGATCGTACGGATCGACGAGCACCGCCGCGTCGCCCGCGACCTCGGGCAGCGACGAGACGTTCGACGTCACGACCGGCGTGCCGCTGGCCATGGCTTCGAGCGGCGGCAGCCCGAACCCTTCGTACAGCGAGGGAAACACGAACACGCCGGCCAGCCGGTACATCACCGCCAGCGTCTCCTCGGGCATGTATCCGAGGAAGCGGACGTACTTGTGCAGCTGGTGCTGGTGCACGGCGCGCCGCAGCGCGGCGTACTGCGAGATCTCGTCGCCGATCAGCACGAGCTTCAGGTGATCGAGCCCGCGCTTGCGCACGAGATGAAACGCCTCGATCAGCCGCTCGAGATTCTTGTGCGGCTTGACGTTGCCGGCGTAGAGCACGAACTCGTCGTGCAGCTGATACCGCTCGCGGACGCGCACGACGTCCTCTTCGCGCGGCTCGACGCCGAAGCGCTCGTCGTAGGCGTTGTAGATGACGTCGATCTTGTCGGGCGGCGACGTCGACGAACCGCAGGATGTCGCGCTTCGAGCTCTCCGACACGGTCAGCACCCGGGTCGCGCGCCGGGCGGCCAGCGCGATCGACGTGCGCGCGTAGCCGAGCGCGAGCCGGTTCGGCAGGTACTGCGGAAACATCAGGTGGATGCAGTCGTGGATCGTGACGACCGATCGGCAGCGCACGAGCGGCGGCAGCACGTAGTGCGGCGCGTGAAAGAGCGTCACGCCTTCGCGCCTGAAGCGCCAGCGGAATCCTGCAGCTGCTCGGCGACCGAGTAGTTGCCGGCGCGTCTCGGTGACCGGCCGGAAATTCTCGCCGAGCGTCGCGAGCGCTGCGCAGTCGTCGGGACGGCACAGCAGCGACGAACTCGGTCTCGCGATCGAGCCGCGCCAGATGCCGCAGCAGATTGCGGATGTAGGTGCCGATGCCGAAATCGTGCAGCTTGCGCGCGTCGATGCCGATTCGCACGGTCGGATGATATCAGTCAGGTGCAGCGGGCAGAGTGATGAGCGGTGCCAGGGCGGGGAGTAGCGGATGCCTCTCATCCCGTCATCGCCGTCCTGCGCCTCATGACCTGACGCCGCGCAGCGCAGGTACAGACGGAGAAGCGGCGCCCAGCACGGGTGATGCTTCTCGTAGAAGGCGAGCTGGCTGCGGCGGTAGGCGGCGCTGGTCGCGGCCGGCGCGGTGGCGGCGGACCGGCCGCGCAGGTGCACGACCTCGACCGCCGGCGTGAACAGGATGCGGCGGCCGCGCGCGCGAATGGCGGCGCAGAAGTCGACGTCCTCCGTGTACATGAAGTAGCGCTCGTCGAGCAGGCCCACGGCCTCCGCGTCGGCGCGCCGGACGAGCAGGCAGGCGCCGCTGACCCAGTCCGGGTAATGCGCGCCGGCGCGTCATCGCTCGACGTGCCGGACGATCCGGGTCGCTGCGGCATGCCCGCGACCAGCCGCTTCTGGCGAAGCTCGTTGAGCGGACCGATCATCCGGCCGAACGACAGCTCGGCGCGGCCCTGCGCCGTCGACGAGCCGCGGACCGACGACCGCGACGTCGCGGATCGCGCGTCGCAGCTCGGCCAGCAGGCCGATCGATCGCGCCGGGCGGAACGATCGTGTCGCTGTTGAGCAGCAGCAGAGTGCTCGCCGCGGCTCGCGCGGATGCCGATGTTGTTGGCGCGCGCGAAGCCGAGGTTGCGCGCCGGCGTCGATCACGCGCACGTCCGGCCACCGCGCGCGCCGCGTCGGCGCTGCCGTCGGTCGATCCGTTGTCGACGACGATGATTTCGTGCGTGGCAGCCGGTGGCGCGGTCGTGCAGCGACTCGAGGCAGCGCTCGAGATCGGCGCGCGCGTTGAAGCGAGACGATGATGATCGAAACGCATCGCATCAGGTCGGCGGTGTGCCGACCATGTCGGCCGGGCGACCGCGGTCCGCTCCACGACGCACTCGCGCAAGCGTCTCACGCGCGGCTCGCGGCCAGTCGTATCGCGCCAGCACCGCGGGCGCCGCGGCGAGCAGACGCGACGCGCGTCGTTCGTCGAACAGGAGTCGATTCGAGCGCTCGCGTGACGCACGGACGATCGTCCGCCGGCACGTACAGCGCCGCGTCGCCGCAGCTCTCGCGCGCGACCGGGGTGTCGAGCAGCACCGGCGGCACACCGGCGGCCAGCGCTTCGAGCGGCGTCAGGCCCAGCCCTTCGTATTCGGACAGGAACGCAAAGGCGCGCGCCTGGCCGTACAGCTCGCGCGAGCTCGGCGTCGGCGACGTACTCGGTGCCACCGGACGCGGCCTGCGAGTCCCTCCGCTGCGATCGTCCGCCGCAGGTCCTCGCGCGGATAGCTGCGATTGTCGCCGACGATGTCGAGCGACGCGTCGGGTGCGCGGCGCGCGATGGGGCCGAACGCGCGAATCAGGTCGGGCACGTGCCGGCGGTTGAAGATCGACCCCACGAACAGGACGGTCGGGCCGCGACCGCGGTGCCGTCCGCCGCCGTGACGGGCGCGTCAACGCCGGGCGGAATGACGTGAATCTTCGGCGCGGGCACGCCGAGCCGCTCGATGAGCTCGCGCCGCGAGAACTCGGAGATGGTGACGACCGCCTGCGCCGCGCGCGCCGTCTGCCGCGGTGAGCCATCGCCGGCGGACGCCCTCGCGCAGCCGGAACCACTCGGGATGCGCGACGAACGAGACGTCGTGGATCGCGACGACGGTCGGAACGTCGAGCCGGAGCGGCGCCGTGTAGGCCGGCGCGAAGAACACGTCCAGGTGATCGGTCGCGCGACCGCGGCGGCAGGCGGACCTGCTCCCACCAGCGTGCCGCCGCGGCCCGCGCACGTCGCGCGTGGGAAACCGGCGGGCGTCGAGCGTCAGAGTCGAGCGGCTCCGGCGCGTACAGCACGAACTCGTGGCGCCCGCGCGCGATCGTCGGCGGCCCACTCGCCGCAGCAGCCCCGCAAGGTACCGGCCGACGCCGGTCGCCTGTCCGCACAGCTCGCGCGCGTCTATGCCGATGCGCATCGCCGATGCTCGATCGCGCGCTCGGTAGGCGCGCGTACGACCGCCGCGCGCCGATGTCGTCCCAGTCGAACAGGCGGGAACGCTCGAGGCCCTTGCGCGACGCAGGACGCCGCGAACGCGCTCGTCGTCGATCAGCCGCTCGATCGCTGCGCGCGACGCACCGTCGGCGTCGTCCGGATCGACGAGCAGACCCGCGTCGCCGAGCGACTTCGGGCAGCGCGCCGCGATTCGCGGCGACGACCGGCACGCCGAGCGGTCATCGCCTCGAGCACCGGGAATCCCGAAGCCTTCGTCGAAGGACGGCTGCACCAGCAGACGGGCGCCCTCGTACAGCGCGCGGCGGTCCGGGCTTCGACGTAGCCGATGTGTCGGACGCGGCCGCTGAGCGGCGGCGCGTGCGATCCGATCGAGCCATGGCTCGGCGTCGCGGCAGCGGCCTTGCCCGGCCAGCGACGCAGTCCGGCGGTACGTCGCGCCGCGCGTCGTCAGCGAGCCGCTCGTACGCGTCGAGCAGCCCGCCGACGTTCTTCCGCGGCTCGAGCGTGCCGAGAAACAGCACGTAGCCGTCGGCGGGCGCGCTTCGCGCGCGGCGCCCACGCCGGGCGCGCCGGGCGAGCAGACGGAGATCCGGTCGGCCGGGACACCGAAGCTGCCGCTCGACCTCGCGCTGCCGTGAACTCGCGAGAGCACGACGATCCGGTCGGCGCGCTGGGCGTGTTCGCGCGCGAGCGCCGGGTAGTCGCGGCGGATCTCGGCGCGCGTCCGCTCGGGATGGGTCGAGAAAGTCGAGATCGTGAATGGTGATGACCTGCGCCGCGTGCCGCGCCGGCAGCAGCAGCGGATGCAGCGAGTGCGTCGACGTCGAACGCGCGGCCGGTCAGGCGCTCGGCCGGCGGCCAGCCCAGCCGGTGCCACGCGAAGTTCAGCAGCCTGCACCGGGACGCGCCGATCGACGGCCGTCGCGCCGGCGAGCTCGACCAGATCGGCGTAAGCCGATCTTTCCACGAGCTCGAGAACAGCGGCGAGCGTCGAGGCCGTCGGCGCCGTTTGCCGCGAAACGCGGCCGAGCAGCGCACGCACGAGTTGATGCACGTACTCGCCGACGCCGCTGCGTTCGCGCAGCGCCGGACGGTAGTCGATCAGGACCCGCACTTGTTTAAGTCTTTCCGAGTCAGTATCTTATTGTGAAATGAAAATCGCTGTCGTTGGAACAGGGTACGTCGGCCTCGTGCTGGGCGCCTGCCTGGCCGAGAACGGCAACACGTCATCTGCGTCGACAAGGACGAGGCCAAGATTGACACGCTCGAGGCGGGCAAGATGCCCATCTACGAGCCCGGTCTCGAGGAGATGGTTCGCCGCAATGCACACGAAGAGCGCCTGACCTTCACGACCGACCTCGCCGGCGGCCGTTCAGGCGTCCGAAATCGTCTTCATCGCGGTCGGCACGCCGCAGGGCGAAGATGGGTCCGCCGACCTGCAGCACGTGCTGGCCGTGGCGCGCGACGTCGGCCGGGCGATGAACAAGTACACGGTGGTCGTGGACAAGAGCACGGTGCCGGTCGGCACGGCCGCAGAAGGTTCACGACGCCATTGCCGAGCGAGACCAACGCAGCCGTTCAGCGTCGTCAGCAATCCGGAGTTCCTCAAGCAGGGCGCGGCGATCGAAGACTTCATGAAGCCCGATCGCGTCGTCGTCGGCACGGAGCCGGACGACCGATCGGGCGATCGAGATCATGAAGGAGCTGTACGCGCCGTTCACGCGAACAGGCGCGCCGATCATGATGATGGACACGGCCAGCGCCGAGCTCTGCAAGTACGCGGCGAACTCCATTCTCGCGACGCGCATTTCGTTCATGAACGAGATCGCGAACGTGTGCGAACTGGTCGGCGCCGACGTCGATCAGGTGCGGAAGGCGATCGGTGCGGATCGGCGGATCGGTCACGTCGTTCCTGTTTCCGGGCGTCGGCTACGGCGGCAGCTGCTTTCCGAAGGACGTCAAGGCGCTGCTGCAGATCGGCGGCGGACAAGGGCTACGACTTCAAGATTCTGCGTGCCGTCGAAGCAGGTCAACGGATCGCAGAAACAGCGGCTCGTCGAGAAGATGCGAGCAGCACTTCAAGGATCTGAACGGGCGCACGATCGCGCTGTGGGGTCTGGCGTTCAAGCCGCGAACCGACGACATGCGCGACGCACCGGCGATCCCGATCATCGAACGGCTGCTGGAGCGCGGCGCCACGGTGCGCGCGTACGATCCGGAGGCCGCGACCCCGGTCGCCGCGCGGCTCTTCAACGGCCGCATTGCGCTGTGCGAGAAGAGCTACGACGCGCTGGCCGGCGCCGACGCGCTCGCCATCGTGACCGAGTGGAACGAGTTCCGCGAACCCGATTTCGAGCAAGATGCGTTCGCTGCTTCGCGAGCCGGTCGTGTTCGACGGCCGCAACATCTACTCGCCCGAGCACATGCGCGCGCTCGGCTTCACGTACTTCTCCATTGGTCGCTGAATCTCGCACGGTCCTCGTGACTGGCGGCGCCGGCTACATCGGCAGCCACGCGTCGAAGGCTCTTCGCGCTGCCGGCTACCGCGTCGTCGTGTTCGACAACCTGAGCTGGGCCATCGGCAGGCCGTGCGCTACGGCGAGCTGGTCGAGGGCGACATCTCCGACGTCGCTGCCGTTCGCCAGGCGCTGCGCCGGCACGACGTGTTCGCCGTGATGCACTTTGCGGCGTTCGTTGACGTCGGCGACTCGGTGCGGGAGCCGGCCACGCTACTATCGCAACAACGTCTGCGGAACGCTGAGTCGTGCTCGAGGCGATGGCCGCCGAATCGGTACGCTACATCGTGTTCTCGTCGACGTGCGCCACCTATGGCGAACCGATCGAGACACCGATCGTGGAGACGCACCCGCAGCGTCCGATCAACGCCTACGGCGAAACGAAGCTGGCGATCGAGCGGGCGCTGCCGCACTACGAGCGTGCCTATGAGCTGCGCTATGTCGCGCTCCGGTACTTCAACGCCGCCGGCGCCGATCCCGACGGTGAGCTGGGAGAAGATCACTCGCCGGAGATCCACATCATTCCGCGTGCCATCGACGCGGCGACCGGGGGGGCGGGCCTGCAGGTGTTCGGCGACGACTATCCGACGCCCGACGGCACCTGCCTGCGGGACTATGTGCACGTGTCCGATCTCTCCGACGCGCACGTCCTGGCGCTGCAGGCCATTGTCGAGACGGGAAAATCCGGCATGTACAACCTGGGCACCGGACGTCCGCACTCGGTGCGCGAGGTGATCGGCAGCGTCGAGCGAATCACGGGGCTTCGCGTCCCGTGGACGCTCGCGCCGCGGCGGGCCGGCGATCCCGCCGTGCTCTACGCGGCGGCCCACAAGGCGCACGCCGAGCTGCACTGGACACCGCGCCACGCCGAGCTCGACGCGATCGTGAGCACCGCGTGGAACTGGCATCGCGCGCATCCGAAGGGGTACGGGGCCAAATAGTGTCGCGCCTCAGACGCTCGTTGTGGCACGAGGGCGGCGAGGCGCCCGGCTGGCAAGGCGCGAGGAGAGAGAATATCGGGAATATGCGACCGACGAGCAACGCAGCCAGGCGGGATGCATCGCCGGCGGAATGCAAACGAGCGTCTGAGGCGCGACACTGAAAATGCCGCGGCAACGCACAACGCTGCGTCGCCTGTTCCGCTACTCGCTTCCGTATCGCTCGCGGCTCGCGTGGGCCGTGCTCGGCATGGTGGTGTATGCCCTCGGGTCGGCGGGCCTCGCGTATCTCATCAAGCCCATCTTCGACAACCTGCTGCCGAAACAGGAACAGGTCGCGATCATCGCGTGGTCCGTGGTCGGCGTCTACCTCCTCAAGGGCATGGGGTCGTATGCCTCGTCGTACCTCATGGCCGACGTGGGACAGCGCGTCGTCATGGATCTGCGGAACGAGCTGTATCGCCACATCCTCAGTCAGTCGGCTGGATTCTTCGCGCAGGGCGCGACGGGCCGTCTGTTGTCGCGCATCAGCAACGACGTGGGGCAGGTGCAGCAGGCGGTGTCGGAAACCGCCGGCGATCTCGCCCGCGAGACGCTGGCGCTCGTCGGTTTCGCGGGCCTCATGTTCTGGATCGACGCGCGGCTCGCGCTCGTGTGCATGACCGGCGCTCCGCTCATCATCTATCCGCTCGTGCGGCTCGGCCAGCGCGTGCGACGGACGACGCGGCGCAGCCAGGAGGCGCTCGAATACATCTCACACCTGAGCACCGAGACGTTCACCGGTCATCGCATTGTGAAGGCCTTCGGGACCGAGCGGCAGGAAGGCGACCGCTTCGCGCGCGCCTCCTACAAACTGTTTCGCACGAACATGAAGGTGACCGCCTCGATGGCCAGCCTGCCGCCGTTGATGGAGCTGCTGGGCGGGATCGGGATGGCGGCGGCGTTGTGGTACGGCGTGAGCCAGATCTCCGCGAACCGCCTCACGCAGGGACAGTTCGTCGCCTTTTTCACCGCCGTCTTCATGATGTACGGCCCGGCGAAGAAACTGAGCCGTGTCAACGCCAACCTCCAGCAGGCGATTGCGGCGTCGGAGCGCATCTTCGAGATGCTCGACACGCACACCGAAGTGCTCGAGCATCCCGGAGCGACCGGCGCTCCAGCCGTTTCAGCACGCCATCGAGTTTCGCGACGTCGCGTTCGGGTACGACGAGGCCGAGAGCCGCATCCTGCGCGGCGTCTCGTTCAGCGTTCGCGCGGGCCAGATGGTGGCAATCGTCGGCCGCAGCGGCGCGGGCAAGACCACGCTGGTCAACCTGCTCCCGCGCTTCTACGATGTCAGTGCGGGAGCGATCCTGATCGACGGCGTCGACATCCGCTCAGTCACGCTGGCGTCGCTGCGCAGCCAGATCGGTATCGTCACCCAGGACACTGTGTTGTTTGACGACACCGTTGCGAGCAACATCGCCTATGGGTCGCCCTCCGCGCCGGTGGAGGCGGTTGAAGCCGCGGCGCGAGCGGCGAACGCCCACGATTTCGTGAAGGCGCTGCCGCAGGGCTATCAGACGATGATTGGCGAGCGCGGGCAGCGGCTGTCGGGCGGGCAGCGCCAGCGGCTCGCGATCGCGCGAGCGCTTCTGAAGAACGCGCCGATCCTCGTGCTCGACGAAGCGACGTCCGCGCTCGATGCGGAATCGGAACTGCTCGTGCAGGAAGCGCTGGCGAACCTGCTGTTGAATCGTACGTCGTTCGTCATTGCACACCGGCTGTCGACGATCCGTCGCGCCGACGCGATCATCGTCCTCGAGCGGGGCAGGGTCGTGGAGGTTGGCCGCCACGACGATCTGCTCGCGCGGCCCGACGGCACATACGCGACGCTGTATCAGCTCCAGTTGCTCGAGGGCCGGAAGGCGGAGCGAAGAATGGTCCCCTCGTGATCAAGTCGATGACCGGATTCGCCTCGGTGACGCGCGAAGACGAGCGCGCGACGATGACGGTGACGATTCGAGCGCTCAATCACCGCTATCTCGATCTGCAGCTCCGGATCCCTCAGGCGCTGGCCGCGCTCGAGGCCGACGTCCGATCGCTCGTCGGCAAGCGCGTGGCGCGGGGCCGCGTCGAGCTCGGGCTGTCGCTTCAGATGCGGCAGGTGCCGGGGGTGGACGTGGAGTTCAACGAGGCCTTCGGCCGGGCGCTCGAGACCGCGCTCGACCAGGCCCGCGACCGCGGATTGGTGAGCGGCACGCTGACACCTGGCGATCTGCTGCGCATGCCGCAGGCGATCACGATTCGCGATCGCCAGGCCGCCGACGGATCCCGAAGTGCAGACGGCCGTGGCCGGGCAGGCGATCGTGGCGATTGGCGACGCGCTTGCCGATCTCGACGGCATGCGATCGCGGGAAGGCGACCACCTCCGCGCCGATCTCGACGGCCGCCGAACGTTCGTCGCCGACCTGGTGGAGCGCATCGCAGGCGCGGCTGACGAAGGACGCGCCGCGTTTGAAGCACGGTTGGCGGAACGCGTCCGCGAGCTTCGGATCGACCTGCAGGCAGACGAGACATCCGTGGCGCAGGAAATCGTGCGCATGGCGGCGCGGTCTGACATCAGCGAAGAAGTGGCGCGATTTCGCGCGCATGTGTCGCACTGGGTGGCGCTCGCTGACAGCGCGGAGTCGTGCGGCCGCAAACTCGATTTCCTGCTGCAGGAGATGAACCGCGAAGTGAACACGATGGGATCGAAGGCCGATGGCCTGCGCGTGTCGGAGCTGGTGATCGCCGCGAAGGCCGAGCTCGAGAAGATGCGGGAGCAGGTACAGAACGTTGAGTAGCCCTTCGACAGGCTCAGGGCAGGTCCGCGGGCTGCTGTTCATCGTGTCAGCGCCGTCGGGCACCGGCAAGACCACGGTCGTCGAGCGGCTGGTCGAGCAGACGCCGAATCTCGCGATGTCGCGGTCGTACACGTCGCGCGCGATGCGTGCCGGCGAAACCGACGGCGTGGACTACACGTTCGTCACCCGGGAGCAATTCGAGGCGATGATTGCGGCCGGGGAGTTCCTGGAGTGGGCCGATGTGTTCGGCAATCTCTATGGCACCGGCGCCGCGGATACGGAGCGGCACCTCGCCTCCGGCGTCGACCTGGTGCTCGTGATCGACGTCCAGGGCGCGCGGCAGGTGCGGGTGCGGGGCCTGGCCGCGACCACGGTGTTCGTCATGCCGCCGTCGCTCGCGGTGCTGGAGCGGCGGCTCCGCGGCCGGAGCAAGGACCCCGAGCCGGAAATCCAGCGCCGGCTGTCCGTCGCCCGTGAGGAAGTCGCGGCGTTTTCGGAGTACGATTATCTCGTCGTCAACGACGAGCTCGACGGCGCCGTCGGGTGCCTGCGCAGCATCGTCATCGCCGAGCGCTCCCGCCTGCAGCGGATGCGGGGTGAGGCCGAAAGCATCATCAGGACATTCTCATGATCGAGAAGGAGAATCTGGTAATCGAATAATTGGGTAATCGGGTAATTGAATTGCTCAATTGCCCAATCAATTACCCGATTACCCGATTATCCAATTACCCGATGCTCGTTGCACTAGGCGTCACCGGCGGGATCGGCGCGTACAAGGCCGTCGAGGTCGCGCGCGGCCTGCAGAAGCGAGGCCACGACGTCGTCGCCGTGATGACGCGCGCGGCGACGCAGTTCGTCGGCGCGATCACGTTCGAAGCGATCACGCAGCGGCGCGTCATTACCGATCAGTTCGAGCCTGGCGCCAACGCCGACATCGAGCACATCGCGCTCGCGTCGACGATCGATCTACTGCTCATCGCGCCCGCCACGGCCAACATCATCGGCAAGCTTGCGAACGGGATCGCCGACGATTTTCTCTCCACGCTCTACACCGCGACGCGCGCGCCGGTGCTGATGGCGCCGGCGATGAACACCAACATGTTCGAGCACGAGGCGGTCCGCAAGAACCTGGATACGCTCGTGGCTCGCGGTGTCCGCTTCGTCGATCCGGGCGAGGGGTATCTGGCGTGCGGTTGGATCGGCAAGGGCCGGCTCGCCGAACCCGACGCGATTGTGGCCGCGGCCGACGCGATGCTGCGGCCCGAGGGACCGCTGCGCGGGCAGCGCGTGCTGGTCACTGCCGGGCCGACGTACGAAGACTTCGATCCCGTGCGGTTCATCGGCAACCGATCGAGCGGCCGCATGGGCTATGCCGTGGCGGCCGAAGCCACCAGACGCGGCGCCGCGGTCACGCTCGTGACTGGTCCGACGGCGATTGAGCCGCCGCGGGTGCACGAACTGGTGCGCGTGCGGAGCGCTGCCGAGATGCATCAGGCCGTCATGACGCGCGCCGGCGCGGTGGACATCGCGATCATGGCGGCGGCGGTCGCCGACTACTCGCCGGCGCAGCGCAACGACCAGAAGGTCCCCAAGATTGGGGAGTCGATGACGCTCGTCCTGAACAAGACGCCCGATATCCTCGGCGACCTGGGCTACCGGCGGTTGGCGTCAGGCAAGGGCCCCTTGCTCGTGGGGTTCGCCGCTGAAACCGAGAACGTGGTTACCAAGGCGGTCGAGAAACGCGAACGCAAACACGCGGATCTGATCGTCGCCAACGACGTGTCGCGCAAGGATGCGGGCTTCGACGTCGAGACCAACGCCGTGACGATCGTCGGCGCCGCCGGCGTCGAAACGCTTCCGTTGCAAACCAAGGTGCGCGTCGCCGCCGAAATCCTGGATCGCGTAGAAAAACTTCTTGCTGGAAGTCCGGCTAAAGCCGGACGCCACAGCTGATGTTCTTCTTTGTACGTGGGGTCCGGCTTCCGCCTCCGCTCGCCTTATTCTTGCGAGCTACGGCGTGACACGCCGTAGCCTTGGCGAAGGCGGTTAGCCGGACCTGATCATGGATCGCGATCAACTCACCGAACATCTGAAATTCGCAGCTGAGCTCGGCGTCGCCGGCGTGAGCCGCGATCCCGTGTGGCGCAATCGCGACGTAAACGTAGGGGCGGACGCACGTGCCAGCCTCGAAGCCGATGCTGCAGGGCCGACACATAGGTCGGCCCCCACTCCGATACCGTTGGTCATGGTCTCGCGAAATGCCGGCAGAAGCGCTGGCCGCCGTGCGCGCCGACATCGGCGACTGCACGCGCTGCAAGCTGCATACGATGGGCCGGCGACAGATCGTCTTCGGCGTCGGAAATCCCGAGGCCGATCTGATGTTCGTCGGCGAGGCTCCAGGCGCCGACGAAGACATTCAGGGCATTCCGTTCGTCGGCCGCGCCGGGCAGCTGCTCACGAAGATCATCGAGGCCATCGGCCTCTCGCGCGACGACGTGTACATCGCCAACGTGATCAAGTGCCGCCCGCCCGGCAACCGCAATCCCGAGCCGGACGAGGTCGAGACGTGCGAGCCGTTCCTGTTCCAGCAGATCGACATCATCAAGCCGAAGGTGATCGTGGCACTCGGCAAGTTCGGCGCGCAGACGCTGCTGCGGACGCTGGATCCCATTTCGCGGCTTCGCGGCCGCGTCTACGATTATCGCGGCGCGAAGCTGATTCCCACCTTTCACCCCGCGTACCTGCTGCGCAATCCCGCCTCGAAACGAGAGGTCTGGGAGGATATGAAAGTGGTGCGAGAGCTCCTCAAGTCAGAAGTCTGAAGTCAGAAGTACCTGGCTTCCGGCTCGCTTGTGGCTCTTGACTTCTGACTTCTGACTTCGTACTTCTGACTTGCCGTGCTCATCTCCGTCGCCGTACCGGTTCCCAATCTCGACCTGCTGACCTACGCCGTCCCTGACGGCATTGCCCTGCCCGCGATCGGGGCGCGAGTGGTCGTGCCTCTGGGTTCGCGAGTCGTCACCGGTATCGTCATCGATCACGCCTCGGCGGACGATGGCGTCGCGCGACGTCAAGTTCGTGCAGCAGGTGCTCGACGCCGAGGCATTCGTGCCGCCGGAAGTCGTCGCGCTCGCGCAAATGGACGGCGGAGTACTACGCCGCCGGCGTCGGCGACACGATTCCGGCGCTGCTGCCGCCGATGGCGCGCGGCGCGCGGGTCGACGCGCACAAGACCGTGCGGATCGCGTCAATTACCGCGGCGGGACTGGAGGCCGGGCGAGACGGTCGACGCGCAGAAGCAGCGCGAGATCCTGGAGCTGCTGGCTGCGTCACCAACGGGCATCCCGACAGCGGCGCTCGCGGGCCGAGGGATCGCAGGATCAGCAATCTCGCGCCTCGCGCGGCATGGCTATCTCAGCGTACGGTCCGAGCGCCTCGCCCGCGACCCGTTTGGGGTCAGACCCCCGTCACAAATGGGCTCCTCTGAAGCCGCAGATGCTGGGGTCAGACCCCTTGGAGGCGGGGCTCCAACGCGGCCTCTGACCGGCGAGCAAACAGCCGCCTTCGGCCGCCTCCGCGGCCTCGCCGACGCCCGTGCCTTCCGCGTCGCCCTCCTCCACGGCGTCACCGGCAGCGGCAAGACCGAGCTCTACATCCGCCTCGCCGCCGCCGTGCGCGACGCCGGCCGCCGCGTCGCTGATGCTCGTCCCCGAAATCGCGCTGACGCCGGCCATCGCGGCGCTCTTCCGCGACACGTTCGGCGACCGCGTGGCCATCCAGCACAGCGGCCTCTCCGACGGCGAGCGCCACGATCAGTGGCAGCGCATCCGCCGGGGCGAGGTCGACGTCGTCGTCGGCACGCGCTCGGCCGTATTCGCGCCGCTCGAGCACGTCGGGCTGATCGTCGTCGACGAAGAACACGACGGCTCCTACAAGCAGGAGGAGAGTCCGCGCTACAACGCGCGCGACGTCGCGATCGTCCGCGCACAGCGTGCCGGCGCGCTGGTCGTGCTCGGATCGGCGACGCCGTCGATGGAGAGCTATCACAACGCGATGGCCGGGTAAGTACGAGCGCGTGGTCCTCGAACGCCGCGTCCTGGATCGGCCGCTCGCCGCGGTGAAGATCGTGGACATGCGCGAGGAGTACGCGGCCGCGGGACCGGACGTGATCCTCAGCCGATCGCTGCAGGAGGCGATTCAGACGCGGCTCGATCGGCGCGAGCAATCGCTCGTTCTCTGAATCGCCGCGGCTTCGCCACGGCGGTCTTCTGCCGGCAATGCGCCGGGACCGTCGACTGCCCGAACTGCAGCGTCTCGCTGGTCGTCCACGGCGAGGGAAACGCGCGCCGCGCTCGCTGCCACTACTGCAACTACACGGCGCGGGTGCCGAAAACGTGCCCGCTGTGCGCCGGCCCGTATCTGGATCAGACCGGCATCGGCACCGAGCGGGTCGAAGCCGAGGTGAAGAGCGCTGGCGCCGTCCGCGCGCGTCGCGCGCCTCGATCGCGACGCCATCCGCCGGCGCGGCGCGCTGGGCACGCTGCTCGCGCGCTTTCGCGACGGCGAGATCGACGTGCTGGTCGGCACCCAGATGATCGCGAAGGGCCACGACTTTCCGCGCGTGACGCTGGTTGGCGTCATCTCGGCCGACGTCGGTCTCGGGCTGGCAGACTTTCGCGCATCCGAGCGGACGTTTCAGCTCTTGACCCAGGTCGCCGGCCGCGCGGGCCGCGGCGATCAACCGGGCGAAGCCATCGTGCAGACGCTCTATCCCGGGCACTACAGCATCCAGTTGGCGTGCAAACAGGATTACCCCGCGTTCTACGAGCGCGAGCTGAAGTTCAGACACGCGATGCGTTACCCGCCGCTCGTGGCGCTCGTCAACGCGGTCCTCCGGGCGCGCACGTTCACCGCCGCGATGGACGACGCCGCCGACATCGTGTCCCGCCTGCGCGATGCGGATCGGCAAGGCGATTTTCGCGTGCTGGGTCCGGCGCCGCCGCCGCTGGGAAGGCTCCGCGGTGAGTACCGCGCGCAGTTGCTCGTGAAGGGGACGAATCGGAAGCGGATCCGTCAGGCGCTGCAGGCCGCGCTCGCCGCGCGTCCCGACTTGCAGCGCCGCGTCGTGGTGGACGTCGATCCGTTGTCTGTCTTGTGACCTTTGAAATCTGAACTCTGAAATCTGAACTCTGAAATGGTCAGCGTCCTATGAGCTCCATCGGCTGAATCGGCGCAGGCGTGAAGCAGAGAATGAACATCAGCAGGGCGCAGCCGGCCAGAATCAGGCGCGATCGGTCGAGCGGCACGTCTTCGTCGTAGACGCGTGGATGCCGCGGGCCGAACATCACCAGCATCGCAATCGTCAGGGCGGTCCACACGATCCAGCTCGTCGAGAAGAACGCGGAGCAGCGCGACCGCCACGCCAATGGTGGCAAACGTCACATAGGTGGACCTCGGGCCGAGCACGGCGTACGAGATGTGCCCGCCATCGAGCTGGCCGATGGGAAAGAGATTGAGCGCCGTGGCGAGCAGACCGAACCACGCGGCGAACGCCATGGGATGCATGTTCAGCGAGTAGCCGTCGGGCGGCGTGCCCCACAGCAGACCCACGCGGCCAGCCTGAAGAGCAGCGGTTCCCCCAGCTCCAGCATGCCGCCGATGTCGTCGGGAATGCGCACGACGTGCGACATCGCCACGCCGATGAACAGCGCCGGCACCGCCACGAGAAACCCTGCGATCGGGCCCGCGATGCCGATGTCGAACAGCATCCGCTTGCTGGGAATCGGCTGACGGATCCGGATGAACGCGCCGAGCGTGCCGGTCAGCATCGGCGGCGGCACGGGCAGAAAAAACGGCAGCGACGCGTCGACGTCATAATAGCGGCAGGCAAAGTAGTGACCGAGCTCGTGACAGCCCAGAATCGCCAGGATCGTGCCGCTGTACCAGAAGCCGCGCAGCGATCAGACTGCGCTGATCGGCATCGACAGGTCGCGGGTGACGAAGTCCGACAGGTAGCCAGCGTAATGATCGGCGCCGACGAGCGTGGTGGTCACCACGGTCAGCAGGAACAGGAGGACGTGCACCCACAGGCGATCCCGGAATTTCGGCCGCGGCTGCCAGAGTGCGGGCGGGCCGGCCAACGGGCGGGCGGTGAACTGGTCGGGCGCGGGATCCAAGGGAGACAGGTTAGCCGATATTCTGCAGGTCCTTGCCCAGGCTTGAAGCGGATCGTCCGGCCGGGAGGAATGCGGACTTCCTTGCCGGTGCGGGGGTTGCGGCCAATGCCGCGCTTCCGGGGCTTCACCTGGAACACGCCGAAGCCGCGCAGCTCGATGCGCTCGCCGCGCTGCATGGAAACCCGCATGGCGTCGAACACCGCGTCGACGGCCACCTCGGCTTTGACTTTGGTGATGTCCGCGATTTTCGACACTTCGTTGACGATGTCGACCTTGATCATGCTTAGGGTCTCCTGCGGGTCGGTAAATACTCATAAATTGTGAGACTTACGCTGTCAAGCCTAAGGCTAAGTTGAGATACGATCATGCCCCGTAAGCCGCCTTCCGTCGTGCTGGTTGGCCGCCCCAACGTGGGGAAGTCGACCCTTTTCAACCGCATTACCGGTAGCCGGCGCGCCATCGTGTCGCCCGATCGCCGGAACGACGCGCGACGCGCTGGCGCGGCCGACGGACTGGCAGGGGATCGTCGTTCGATCTCTCGACACGGGTGGCCTGTTCGGGGCCAGCGATGATCCGCTGCACGAGCTCGTGGTCGCGCAGGGGACGTGGGCGATTGAGCACGCGGATCTGCTCGTCTTCGTAGTCGATGGCCGCGAAGGCCTGGTGCCCGGCGGACGAGGAAATTGCGCAGCGGCTGCGCGAGACCGACCGGCCGGTGCTCGTGGCGCATCAACAAGACCGACGACAAGCGGGCTCGCCAATCGGCGCTGGAGTTCTTCCAGCTTGGCTTCGATCCCGTCGTCGAGATTTCCGCGGAACATGGCGATGGGGTCGCGGAGTTGCTGGACGAAATCGTGAAGCAGGTCGGGATCCGGGATTCGGGACTCGGGAGTCGCGGGTCGGCCGATCCCGACGACTCCCGACTCCCGATTCCCGACTCCCCGACAGGAGACCCGAATCGCCATCGTCGGGCGTCCGAACGTCGGGAAGTCCTCGCTCGTCAACCGGTTGCTGCGGGAAGAGCGCGTGCTGGTCAGCGAGATGCCGGGCACGACGCGCGACGCGATCGACGTGCCGATGGTCTGGCATCGGCGGCGGCTTCGCATCGTGGATACCGCCGGCATGCGGCGGCCGGGACGCGTGGGGCGAGGCGGCAAGGTGGAAGTGGTCAGCGTCGCGCTCGCCAAGGAGGCGATCGCGGACGCCGACGTCGTCGCTCTCGTGATCGACGCGAACGACGGGCGCCACCGACCACGACGCCGCCATCGGAGGCGAAGTCGATCGCGCCGGCCGTGGCATCGTCATCATCGCGAACAAGTGGGATCTGGTGAAGGGTCGCGCTCCCGATTTCTCGAAGACGTTCGACGACGAGACGCGGCGGCACATGCGCTTCCTGGATTACGCTCCGATCCTGCACATCTCGGCGCTGACCGGCGAGCGCACGCCGAAAATTCTCGAGACGATCGATCGGATTGCCGAGGCGCGCCGGAAGCGCATCCCGACGCCGGCGCTCAACAAGTTCGTGGAAGACGGTCACCGCGGCGAACCCGCCCGTGAGCCCTGGGCGCCGGCACGTGCGGATTCTGTACGCGGCGCAAATCGGCGTCGCGCCGCCGTCGTTCGTGTTCTTCACCAACGTCGCGACGACGTTTCATTTCTCGTACGAGCGGTTCCTCGTCAACAAGCTTCGCGAGCACTTCGGCTTCGCCGGATCGCCGATTCGTACCCAGGTGCGGAGCCGACGCGCAAAGACATCCCGGCGTCGGTAGGCTCGTGGTGAGCTGGTCGAACCACGAGCGACCCTTTCACTGCGGTAACATGCGCGCGTGACCAACGCACTTCGCGTTCAAATTCGTCGTCTGCCGGCGTCCGACGGGTTGCCGCTGCCCGCCTACATGACGCCGAGCGCTGCCGGCATGGACCTTTACGCGGCGGTCGAGAACAACGTCGTCATCGACCCAGGTACGATCGTGCTGGTGCCGACAGGCTTGGAAGTGGCGATTCCGGACGGCTTCGAAGGACAAGTGCGGCCGCGATCGGGTTTGGCGGTGAAGCACGGGATCAGCCTGCCGAATACGCCGGCGACGATCGACGCGGACTATCGCGGCGAGATTCGGGTCCCGCTGATCAACCTCGGTCGCGAGACGTTCGTCGTGACGCGTGGGATGCGCGTCGGCCAGCTCATCGTCGCGCCGGTGATGCGTGTCGACTGGGACGAAGTTGCCGAATTGCCGGCGACGGAGCGCGCCGGACGCGGATTCGGTCATTCCGGGGTTTGATATACTGCCCGTAACTTCGTGGTAGTGGCCGACATCGAGATCCCGAAGCGCGCGCTGTTCAAGGCGGCTGAGGTCTGCGACCTCGTCAAGCTACAGCCCTACGTGCTGCGCTCGTGGGAGGCGGAGTTTCCGGCGCTCGGCGTCTCGAAGGCGGCCGGGACGCCGCGGACGTATCGGCGGCAGGACGTCGAGCAGGTGGTCCGGATCAAACACCTGCTGCTGGTCGAGGGGCTGACGCTCGCGGGCGCGCGCAAGCGGCTCGAGGAAGAGACGGCGCCGGTCGCGGCCAACGAACCGGTCCTCGACGAGCTGATCGGGCGCAACGCGCGGGAGCGGCTGACGGCGGTGAAGCGCGGTCTGCGATCGATCCTCGATTTGCTGTCCGATCGGCAGGTGCACGACTTTCAGCTCGCACCGCCGCCGTCCGCACCGGCGCGTCGCACGGTGGCGGCATCGGTCAGCCGTGCGAAAGCGATGCGTGGAAAGCGGCGGCGGGAAAGAACGGAGCAGCACGATCGGCGCGCGGCCCTCACGCGCGCCGCAAGCGATCGGCGTAGGAACAGCTTTCCGCGATCGGCCGTCAGCTTTCAGCGTGTTTCGCTGAGAGCAACAGCCGACAGCTGAGAGCTACTCACCTGAACGGGATGTAGCGCAGCCTGGCTAGCGCACCTGACTGGGGGTCAGGGGGTCGCCGGTTCGAATCCGGCCATCCCGACCACTTTCGATTGGCTCTTGTTCAAGTTTTGGGCAATAAATCAAAAGGGACGCCATGGCTGATTCCTACCGTCCGCTGTTCGAAGGATTGAAAGAGACGGCGGCGGCGCTTGTCGATGCCGGGATCGCGAGCCAGCAGGCGATTGCCGCGAGCCAGCAGGCGATCGGGGCGCTCCAGCGCGCCGGGGCGGAAGTCACCAAGATGGCCGACGCGGCGATGGAGGCGCGGAACGAACACGAGGATCTCCGAGAGACCGTCGCCCGCTTGGAGAGTCTCGTGATTGCGCAGGGTCAGGATCTGCGCGCGCTGCGCGAACGTCTCGAGAACGGCGGAAGCTAAGACCTCGTCGAAAAAGAAGACAGAGCCGCCCCCGTGGCCTTGTCAGGTACTGCACCCGGCTTCGCTTCCTTTCCCTAGCGAATGCCGACCTGGCCCTTGACCACGGCGATGAGCTTCGCCGGGTCGTAGCCCACGCCGTCCTTGAACACGATCGTCACCTTTCGAATCTCTGCCGGCGTGGCAATCGGGTTGCCGCGAATGACGACGAGATCCGCGATCTTGCCGGCGGCAATCGACCCGAGATCTTTGTCCACGCCGAGGATCTTCGCGCCGTTGAGCGTCATGATCTGAATCGTTTCGGTTGGCGAGAAGCCCGCTTCGATCAGCAGCTCGTAGTTCCGCTGATCGCCGAAGCCTGGCAGCGCACCGCCAAGCCCGGTCGGATCCACACCCGCGCCCAGCAGGCCGCCTGCCTTGACGAACGCGCGCTCGAAGGCCTGCGCGCGCCGAAACAGCTCG
Source organism: uncultured Acidobacteriota bacterium (assembly GCA_963770995.1). Classification (GTDB taxonomy): domain Bacteria; phylum Acidobacteriota; class Vicinamibacteria; order Vicinamibacterales; family CAVVIG01; genus CAVSWN01. The sequence goes on from CAVYRS010000004.1 coordinate 238,812, forward strand.
GGCATCGACGACTCCGCCGCGCGTGCCGATGTTTCGCGGCGCGCGCTCAGGTATTCCTCGCGCGTCTCGGGCGCGAGCGCTTCGAGCACACGATCCTCGAGCGGCGGACGATCCGGATACGACAGCTCGTAGACGGCCAGCGTCGAGTTCATCGCGACTTTGTTGCTGACCATCGCCTGGATCGTCCGCTGCACTTCCGGACCGTCCATCGCCACGTTCAGCAGGCTCGTGCGCATCTCCGGCGAGCAGTGGTCCGGCTGGCGGTTCGTCACGTAGTCGCTGTTGGTGAAGAAGCCGTGCTCGAGCGTGTCGATGTGGAGCTCGACGGCCTCGCGAAACGAGACCGAGCAGAGATGGCCGGTGAACTTCAGGCCGCGCTTGTGCGCTTGATCGATCGCGGCGCCGAGCGCCTCGCGACTGATGTCGGTGTAGGCCTTGAACCACGTCACCCCCTCGTCGGCCCAGTAGTTGACGATGCGTCGCGCTTCTTCAGCCGTTCCAATCTGCGCCATGGTCGCGGCACCGCCGGGGCCGGTCAGGTACGGACCGGTGAGATGGATGCGCGGTCCAGGCACCTGACCGCGATCGATCCCCTTCTTCATGTTGATTTCGTGGTACGGCGACGTGCCGCCGGTCGTGCGGATCGTCGTCACGCCGGAGCCGAGATAGAGCCGCGGCGCGGAGAACTGAAGCTGCACGCTGCGCCCGCGCGTCGTGTAGAACGTGTGGTCGTGCATGCCGACCAGGCCGGGGATCACGGTGTGATCGGTCAGATCAATCGTGCGCGCGCCGGCGGCCACCGCCGCCGCGCCCGCCGCCGTCACCGCCGTGATCCTGCCGTTCTGGATCACGATCGTCTGGTCCTCGCGTGGCGCCGCGCCGGTGCCGTCGACCACGCGCACGTGCGTCAGCGCGACGGATGATTCGGGGACGCTCACGAACTGGCGCACCGGTTCGGCGAGCGTCGTGAAGCTCTGCGCGACCAGCGCGACCGGCGCACACGCCGCCGCCAACGCCGCCATCAATCTGAATCTGGACATAACGGTTCCTTCAGTACCTGCACAACTGCGGGTTTGCTTTGACGAAGTACGTCTTGTAGTTGGAAGCCTTCGGATCCTTGCACCCCTCGAGATTCAGCAGCTCAATCTTCCGGAAATCGGTCGGCGCCGTTTCCGCCTGGATGGCGATGTAGCCCGAGGCCATCGGCGTGCCGTCAATCTTGACGGCCGGATCCACCGGCGCCACGTTGCCGCCGCCGATCTGCGGCTTCGTGTACTCGAGCACGGTGCGGCCGTCGATGAGGTGCCGGACGACCTCGTCGCCGTGCACTTCCACTTCCACACGCACCCACTGATCGCCGTCGTAGGTCCTGGACGTGGACGTCGTGCAATGCGGCGTGTGCAGCTGGCCGTTCAAGACGACGTTCGAGCCGGGCGTGCAGAGGTTGGCGGTGGTGCGCGGCTTGCCGTCGCCAAGCCCGCCCAGCAGCTGGACCTCGATGGAGATGGGGAAGTCCTGATCCTTCAACATCGTGCTCGGCTTCTGACAATGAAGCATCAGGCCGTTGTTGCGGATCGCCCAGGCCGGACCGCCCGTCACCTGCTGGCCGACGAACCGGTACTCCGCGACGAGGCGATAGTACGAAAACGGCTCCCGATAGAAGATGTGGCCGAACTCGCTGTTGAACGTCTGCCACTTGTCGTAGCGCACTTCGAGCAGACCATTTTCAACGCGCACGGTGTCGTTGACGTTCTCCCCGAGGTCGTGTTTGGCGAACTTCACGGTCCAGCCTTCGAGGTTGCGACCGTTGAACAGCTGCAGCCACTCCTGCCCGTTGGGATCGTTTCGTTGCGCGCCGGTCAGCGGCGCCACGGCGCACGCCAGCGCGGCCACCAACCTCACGGCTTTCAACATGACGGGTCCTTTCTGACGGTTTATCACGGCATCACGTCGAACACCATCCGCATGCCGGTCTCGACGTGCTCGGCGATGTGACAGTGCAGCATCCACTTGCCGGGATTCGACATCTCGACCAGGACGTCCACGACGAAGCCGGTCGGCACGAGCACTGTATCTTTCCACACCAGGTTCTCGTTCGGCACCCCATTGACCGAGACGACGAGGAACCGCTGTCCGTGGATGTGGATGGGATGCTGCATCGCGTGGAGGGCGTTTCGGTCGTTGATCAGCCGGAGCTTGGCGACGTCGCCGACGCGGAAGCGCCAGTCGATGTCCATGTTCTCGCGGCCGGTCGCCGTGTCGCGCAGCATCCACCGCGCGTGCCGGCCGGTCACAATCCAGTCCATCTCGGGCATCGTCCCGCTCCACTCGACCGGGTGGCGATAGACCGATTCGAAGGTCATCAGCGGGCGAATTGGAAACGGCAGGTTGTCCGCTTGCAGCGTGACCATCAGCTCGTGGTCCGGCGGACGCGGGAAACGCGATCGATACCGATCGATGTCGGCAACGACTTCACCGTTGCGGCGAAGTCGATCGAACGCCGCCCGGTGATCCGGCACTGCCGGCGTGTCAGCCACGTGCACTGTGCCGAGCACGTGCGACTCTTCGAAGAACGTTGCCTGGACATGATCGATCGCACGCACACGATTCACGAGCGAGACGTCACCCGGCGAGTCGAAGCGGACGTCGGCAACGTAGCGCTCCGCCGGCGCGATGGTGAGGTGATCCACCCATTCTTCGCGTTCGTAGCGGCTCAAGTCCGACGCGACCACCTTGATGCGCACCGACGGTTGAAATGACAGATTGAAGACGCGCGTGCTCGACACGTTGGTGAGAAACAGCCGCACCACCTCGCCACGGCGCGCCCGGGCCTCCCACCGCGGCTCGCCGTTGACGAGCAGCACGTTGCCGAATCGGCCCATCAGCGCGTGCGTCGGCGATTCGAGACCGTAGCCGACCATGCCCGCATCACTGATCAGGAGATCGTCGAGCATCAACACCTCTTCGCGGTTGGCGGGCGCGAAGAAGTTCGGGTCACGGGAGCGCACGAGCAGATTCCCGTAGAGGCCCAGATCCTGAAGCGCGTCCTCGCGATGGTGCGGGTGATACCAGTAGATGCCGGCATCGCGAAAGTGAACCCGATACTCGAACGACCCGCCCGGCGCCACCGGTTCCTGCGTCACATGAGGGACACCGTCGAACCGATTGTCGAGCCGGACGCCGTGCCAGTGCACCGCGGTTGGAAAGTCGGTGCGATTGGTGAAACGCACGACGATTGTCGATCCCTCGTTCACCTGGATCAGCGGGCCGGGATACTGACCGTTGAAGCCGAGCATCGTCACGGTGCGCCCGAACAGCACTCGCCGCACCGGCGCGGCGACGAGCGTCACGGACGCGCCATCCGCGAGCCGCAGCAGTTCGCGCGGGCGTGCGAGCGGAGCCGACTGACTCTGCCGCGGCAGATACGACGAGACATCTGGTCGCAGCGTCATCAACTCGGGCGGCATGCTGATGCGGGGGTGCATCGGCGGCGGCGTCCAGGCGCCTGGCGCGGCGACGCTTCCGCGCGCGTCATGCACATGTTCCGCCGGTGCAGCGCCTTTCGACTGCAGAAAACCGGACAGCACGTACGCGAGATCGTGCGGCTGCATCCGTACCGCCGCCGACGTGCCGCGAAGCACGAGCCGGCCGGCACGATCCGAAACGTCAGTCGACGATTCAGCGGTAATCAAGATGAGGAGACGATCGAATGCGACGCGCCCCAGTCGAATGGTCCCGTTCCGAACGGCGCCGAGCTTCAACAGCGGGCTCAGTTGTGGCGTGGTCGCCCAGGCGACGTACGCCGTGTACGGTCCGACCGTCGAGGGTTCAGGAAGATTCCGCAGATTGAACTCGATGTCGTATTGCTGCTCGCCCGCCGCCGTCACTGCGACACCGAACGGCGAGGCCGGCGGCAGCAGCCGCGCGGTACCGGCGCCGCTGTCGATGTCCATCGCCGGCAGCAGCTCGATGCAGTACAGATCGCCGTCGGCACGGCCGCCCGGACCAGCGGCCTCGGCGCACGGATCCGCCGCGTCCTGCGATGCGGCCCGTGTATCGCCGGACCCCGCCGCCGCCGTCCACGCGAGCGCGGCCACGAGGAGCAGAGCCGAGGGCGAAGGGCTAAGGGATCGCGGCAACGCACGCTGATGATAGGCGAAGAAGAGCGCGTTGTCAGACGCGGTGAGGGAGTGATCGACCATCGGTTGGCGGGGGAGGTTGCCGGAGACCTGGGGCGAGGAGAGGACGGGAAGGCGGCCGAAGTGTCCGTCAGAATGTCGCGAGCGTGGTGCCGCGCGTCGCAATTCAGGCCGACACGCAGGTTTGTCGATGCGGGATCCATGCGGGGAGGAACCCTGACCGAGCGCGCTCTGGTTGGTATAGGATGCGACCGATCAGGGTCGTCACATGAAAATGTCGGCTTGGAATAAAGTCCTCCCGCGTCTTCGGCTCGACCAATTGTCATCGAACAAGCGCAAGTCATAGCAATATGTTTATGCGAGCGCGAAGAGTGCTTCGGACGATGGCGGACGGAACTCCCAGCCCGGACATCATGGACCGCGCAGGCGACGAGCAGGCCCTGCGATTGGACGAGCAGGCCCTGCGATTGAGCGAACAACGCAGCCGTTTCGCCTTGAGTCGTTCTCCGGTGGTCGTATGGGAGTGCGACACGGATCTGCGGTTCACGTTCGTGGATAACCTGCAGCCACCCATTGCCGATCCAGACCAAATCATCGGCAAACGTGCCGATGAGATCCTGCCCTTCGAGTCCGTCCGCGAGTTAATTGAAGTCAAGAAACGGGTGCTTGCCACGGGAGTCGGCGAACGGGCGGAGCTCAGTGTCCCGGCGGGGAACAAAGTCTTCCACTTCGAGATGGTGGTGGACCCGATTGATGACCCGAACGGAACGATCACCGGTTTGCGAGGCTTGGCTATTGACATTTCTGAGCGGAAACGGACTGAGGAAGCCCTGCGCAGCGTCGCCGCGGAGCTGCAGCACACTCTTCATGTCGCGGCCACAGGTCTGACCCATAGCAGCCGGGACTTTCGCTATCTGTCGGCGAACACCGCCTTTGCCCGATACGTCGGGCTGCCCCTGGACGAGATCGTCGGCATGCCGATTGTGGAGGTGATGGGCAAGCCGGCATTCGAGATCATTCGTCCCCGCATCGAGCGCGTGTTGCGTGGGGAGACGGTAGAGTACGAAGACGAACTGCCCTTGGTGGGTGGGCGCAAGTGGATTCGGGCCGCCTATACACCCGACCGAGATGTCTCCGGCAACGTGGTTGGCTGGTTCGCTTCGGTCATGGACATCACCGACAACAAGCGACGCGAGGCGAATTCGGCGTTCTCGGCCGGCATGACAGCAGCTCTCTCCCAATTGTCCACAGTCGCCGAGATCATGCAGGCGTTCGGATCAAGGCTTGCGGCGTTTCTGTCGGTCTCATCAGTCACCTACTGGGAGATTGACGAGGTCCGCAACGAAGCTCGTCTCCATTGTATCTGGGCCGCTCCCGAGGCGGCGGCGCTGCAGGGTTTCGTTCGCCTGGCGGATTTCTTGAGCGACGATCTTGCGCGCGCCACGCATGAGGGAACAACCGCGGTTGTCCGCGACACGGAAACAGACGCGCGCGTGGATGCAATGGCGTGGCGCGCTATCAAAGTACGCAGCATCGTCGTTGTGCCATTCCTGCATGAAGGCAGATGGAAATATTCGCTCAATGTCTTCAATTCAAGTCCGCGCGACTGGCGTGAAGACGAGATCGACCTGATCGAGGAACTGGCACACAGCATGTTTTCGCGCGTCGAACGCGCCCGCGCCGAGGCGGCGTTGCGCGATAGCGAGGAGCGCTACCGCGGGCTTGCGGAACAGATAACCGACGGCATCTTCGTCACCGATTCGGAAGGACGATACGTAGACGCCAACCGCGCTGGCTGCGAAATGTTCGGCTACACGCTGGAGGAACTCAAAACCCTCACGGTCGGCGATGTCATCCCCGCCGATGAGCTGCAGAGACTTCCGGAACAATTCGAGCGTCTCGAGGGCGGGCAAACAGTACGGAATGACTGGCGTTTCAGGCGCAAGGATGGGTCGATCTTCATCGGCGAGTTGGTGAGCCGTCACCTCTCCAACGGTCGGCTGCAAGGCGTGGTGCGCGATGTCACCGAGCACAAACACGTGGAGGCAGCATTACGTGATGAAGCCAGACGTAAGGATGAGTTCCTCGCTCTCCTCGGTCATGAGCTGAGAAACCCTTTGGCAGCCCTTTCCACTGCCATGCAGGTGCTCTCCAGCGGCGTCAGCGCCGACCGGCGTGCGGAGTTCGAGGGAATGATGGACCGCCAGCTGACCTTGATGCAGCGGCTGCTGGACGACCTGTTGGATCTCGGCCGCATCACTCACGGTCAGATTGAACTGAAGAAAGAAGGCATCGATCTCGCGGAGTTCCTGCAAAAGGCGGCTGCGTCCATGCAACAGGTCGTCGACAATCGCAGGCAGACGTTGCTGCTCGGGCTTCCCTCCGAATCGGTGCTGTTTGCGGCGGATAGAATGCGGCTGGAACAGATCGCGGCGAATCTGTTGAGCAACGCCTCGAAGTACACCAGCCCGGGCGGCAGAATCGAACTATCAGGGTCGAGAGAAGGCTCCGAAGTCGTGTTCCGTTGCAAGGACAACGGCCAGGGAATCTCGCCTGAGTTTCAAGAGAAGATCTTCGAGCCGTTTACTCGTGTGGGGCCGCTCACGACTGGCCCCGGAGAGGCGAGCCTCGGCATCGGTCTGGCGCTGGTGAAGCGACTGGTGGAACTGCATCGTGGCACGATCTCTGTCGAGAGCAGCGGCCCCGGCATGGGAAGCGAATTCACGGTGCGGCTGCCCCTGGAGCCTGCGCCATCCGATCAACCCGCTGCTCCAGAAGCGAAGCCTGTTCCTACATCGCGGCGCGCGCGCTCCGTCGTGGTTGTGGAAGACAACCCTGACGTGGCCATGGGCCTGGTGGCCGCCTTGAAACAGGCAGGATACCAAGTGTCGCTTTTTGCGGATGCCCCCTCCGCTCTGGCAGGACTTTCCAGTCTGAAGCCGCATGCCATTCTGCTCGACATCGGGCTTCCCGGAATCGATGGGTCCGAACTGGCGACAGAGTTGAGAAAACACCGGCATTTGCAGCACACTCCGTTCATCGGGCTTTCGGGCTTCAGCAGGCCGGAATCCGGCGATTTTGACCATTACTTCACCAAGCCGGTGGATCTCGCCGCACTCCTGACTCTCCTCGGTGCGCCCGGAGCAGGGGAGACCGCAACGGCGCACCCGATGCCCCAAGAGGTCAAGATTCTGAGGGTGCTGCTGATCGATGATCACGCGCAGCTGTCTGCTGCGACGGCCGCGCTTCTGCGCAGCGAAGGCCTCGAAGTTCGAACTGCGCTGTCGGGAAAAGAAGGCCTGGAAGAAGCGCCGGACTTCAAGCCCGAACTGATCTTGTGCGATCTGAGTCTGCCCGACATGCAGGGCTTGGAAGTCATGCGCTTGGTGCGTTCGAATCCCCTTACTCGGCACTCCTATGCAGTAGCTCTCACCGCGCGGTCCAGTGCGGAGATTCGTGAGTTCAACCGCGAGGCTGAAAGGATGGACATTGACGAATTCATAGCCAAGCCGCTTACGCGCGAAGCAATTCGGACGCTGGTGACCAAGGTTATGCGGAAACAACTCGTCTAGCCATGTTTCGACAAGAGCGAACACATGCCGATCCGAGACAATGCGATTCGGCTCACCATCCTCGTGACAACGTCCATTGTGATGACGTTCGGACTCGACGCGCGCAGCGGGGCGGCGATCGTCGCCGATCAAACCGCGGTTCAGCGCCGGCCGCCGGCCCCGCCGCTGCCCGTTCGCAACGATGTGCCGAAGCCGGGGCGCGAGATCCTCGTCCTGCGTAACCATCAGCTCCGCCCGGGTGGACACGAGGGTTTCTACAAATTCAGCCGCGACGGCTACTGGCCCTATTTCGAACGGATCGGCGCGCGTATCGTCGGACAGTGGAAGGTGGTCGAGCCGGCGCCGCCGGTGTCAGCGGATCGCGAGGACGTGTATCGCCTGGTGCGCTACGCCAGCTTCGAGCACTGGCTGGCAACGCGAGGCGGCACGCAGTCCGGCCTTGGAGGCAACGGACCAGCGTACGACAACGGCGTGCAGGGCGTGCAGGATCGCGGCAACCTGGAAGTCGGATCGCGGGGCGCATATTTTCTCGAGGGCGTGATGGCTTCCGGCGGACCGTATTTCATGCCCGGACTTCCCGAGCAGTACGAGCCCATGGCGGCGGGCTCGCCGCCGCCACCGGTCGATCGCGAACTTCCGGTACGACTCGACGCGGTCCAGCCCGGCGACGAGATCGTCGCGCTGAGTTACCAGCGCATCCGGAAGCGCGAGTTCGATCAATTCGTCGACGTGACGCGGACCCGTATCTGGCCGTGGGAGGAGAAGCTTGGCGCGCGCCCGATCGGCCAATGGAAGGTCGTCTACCCGATGACGCCCGAAGGCCGGGCGCCGGGCCGCTTCATCACGACCGCCAACGCCGGCTACGACGAGGTCGTCACGCTGACGCGGTTCGCCAGCCGAGCGCACATGGAGGCGATGTCGCCCGAGCGCGCCGTGTACATGGGCGGCAACGGTCCGGACTGGCGCGCCTGGCGCGCCGCGCTTGATGATCAGGCGACGGTTACGCTCTCGACCAGCGTTGAGCTGATCCAGGGTTTTCTCTATCAGAGTCCGCCGCTGTTCCTACCGGGCCTGCCCGAACAGTATCGGCGAGTCAAGTAGCTGGTCTCGCGAGTTTAACGGTTCTATACACGCTCGTCCTGAGCTTGTCGAAGGACGAGCTCGTGGTTCGACAAGCTCACCACGAGCGAATTCGTACAGTCATTTCGGACTCGCCAGACCGCGTCGGCGCGGTCACGTCCTTGAGACGATCCACGGCTGCAGGCGTCACCGGCGCGTACGGCGGCGAGGTCAGGCGGAGTATCGCGAGGTTCCGCGCGGTGATGGCCTCGAGCTCTTTCGCGACCGCCGGACGCGTGCGCGAGACGGACCAGATCGAATGCGCCATCCACGCCTTGAGGATCGCGTCGTCGCCGTCCTTCACGGCAGCGAAGATCGCAGCTGACTGTTTGACTTCATCCGGCGGCTGCGCGAGCCCATTCGGCGGCGCCGAAACCAGCACCGGGCTGGCGACGCGGTCGGGATGCAATAACGCAAAATCGAGCGCGGCTGCGCCGCAACGCCGATCAACACGGCAACGAAGGAGGCCTTCATGACTCAAGAATAGCAGCCAGAGCTGCGCAGCCCGCGCGACTCGAGAAAATCCTTCGCCCGCAGACAGACGTAGGAACGCCTCTTGAAGACAAGCGCGATGGGAGCTGAGGGAGGCGCATCATGATTCGAACTCTACTGACCGCTACAACCATCGCGTGCGTACTGGCACTCGGCATCCCGACCGGCGGCGCCGCTTCCGCCGGGGATCCGCAGCTGAGCAAGATCGGGAAGGCGACGAAGGAGGCCGGGAAGGACGTGGCGAAAGGCACCAAAGACGCCGCGAAAAAAGCCGGCGAGGTCACCGAAGACGCAGCCCAGAAGACCGCGAAGGAAACCAAGAACGTGGGAAAAACGGTTGAGGGCGCCGTGACGCCGGGCATGAAGAGCGTCAGGTGCAAGGACGGCACAGTTCAGACGGTCAAGTCCGGCAGGACGGAAACGGACGCGTGCCGCCGTCACCTCGGCGTGAAGAGATAAACGGAGCCGGGGGACGTTTACTTCGTCTGCTGGCAGCCCGCTGTGAGCCTGCTCACGGGCCAGCTGCCCGCCGCGATCTGCGCTGCGGTCGGCGCGACTCTGTCGGGGCGACCGCGATGTGTCAGAACGACCTGGTGAGGCGACACCGCTCGCCGCGAACTGTCGCAACGATGTCCACGTCGGTCGGTCGCATCACCATTCGGATCCATCGCTCGCCCGTCGGTTTCTGGAACGTCTCCATTTGGAGAGCCGTACAGGCCTTTCACGATGTCGCGCTTCAGCGTGAAGGTGCCGGTCGGCTGTCCGGCATTGGTCGCGCCGGTTCCCTGACCGCGCAAGTCCACTGCGACGTCGGTCCACTCGTCATGACCGTTCGGCTGAATTACGACATCGCCCATGGTTTCGACGATTCTGGCGTCTCCGGTGAGCAAGCAGCCACCATCCGGCCCTCGCGGATTCGGTGGCGGCGCCGCGCGAAACGTGTAGACGGCAGCGGCGACAACCAAGCCAACGAGGATGAGCCACCAGGCGGCCTTCATCGGGAGCAGCTCCGGCGAATGACGAAACCTACGGCATCTGGCAGCGGAAATTCCGCGCCTCGTCCGTGCTGCCGCTGCCGATGTAGCGCGCGGTCGCCGGGTACGCGCACAGCGGCCGCGTCCGATCCACGACTCCGGCCGTCACATGCGACGCGACAATTGACGGCGGCTTGACGCCCGACTCGACCCATCGGTCGATCGCGGCGGCTTTGTCGAAGACATCCGTGCCGGGGCCACCCTGGCAGTGACTCATGCCCGGCACCATGAAGAGCGCGAGCGAATTGGCGGCCGATGGGCCGACGGCCTCGAAGATGCGCTTGTACATGATCAGGCTCGTGTCCGGCGACACCAGCGGATCCGCCCAGCCGTGATACAGCAGCAGCTTCCCGCCGCGGCCGAAGAAACGCTTGAGGTCCGGGTCTCCGCCGTAGAGCAACCCGTTGTCGGCGCGGACCGCGCGCTCGACGTCCTCGGGAACGCGAATCGTTTTGTAGTCCCAGCCTGGGTTGAACACGATCTTCTTCATGCCCTCGTGCGACTCGCCGGACGGCGTCGGACCGCCGACGCTGCCCCAGCCCAGCTCCGAACCCGGGTAGTAGCGGCCTGGGTGTAAAACCGCGCCGCTCTTGCGGTCCGTGATCGGCGACGACATCGCCTTCGCCGTCTCAACCTGCGCCCTCGTCAGGCAGTCGGCTGCATCGCCGCCCTTGCATGTGAGCGCCGCGAAGTCGAACGAACAGGTGGGCGGATTCTCGATCACGCCGTCCTTGACCCCGTCCTTCGCGTCGCACGCGTGCAGCACCGCGTCGTGGAGCATCGGGTACTTGGTTGGCGGAATCACTGCGGCCGGCTCGCGGTTGACGTAGACGTTCAAGGAGACGCGCGCCGCGTAGAGCCGCATCTGATCCCACGACGGATCGCCGGCCACGATGCCGTCGAAATCCTCGGGATAGCGCTGGGCTTCGATCAGCGCCTGGCGGCCTCCGGTCGAACACGCGTTGAAGTACGACTTCGCCGGTCGCGCATCGTAGTGCGCGGCGACGAGCGTCTTCGCCGAAACGGTCATCTCGTGGATCGCACGATGCGCGAAGTCCACCAGTTTCTCGGGGTGCCCCGCCACGAAATCGCCGTTGCCGCCGACGTGCCCGGTGTCCGTGCCCACGGCGGCGTAACCGGCCCTGACCGCATTTCCGAGCGCTGCGTATGGAATGGTCCCGCCGAGACCGCCGTTGCCGACGCCCTGCAGCTTGCGATTCCACCCCGCCAGCGGCAGCCAGACTTCGACACGGATGTCGGAGTCGGACGAAGGCGTCAGCTTGGCGGTGACGCGGCAGAAGGCGGGAAGGCTCTTGAACGCATTTGCCGCGTTCGCGCTGGGCGGAGCAGGAGGCATGAACGCACCGGCTGGAACGGACTCGGTCGTCAGGATCGTCCCGTTGGCCAGCGTCACCTGACGGAGCGATTCGCACCCGACCGGCGCGGCCGCGAGCACTCGGACATGGCGGTCTGGTGCGCCGAACGCGAGCACCCCCGCGATGGCAACGAATAGTCTGATTCTCATGCCCCGCAACTCTACTCCGGTGGCAGCGTGCCGTGCGAGCGCGTAAAATGCCGTGACGGACATCGACAATCGCGACATCGTTGGCGGCGACGACTCGACCGTCACACGCCTCGACGGTTCAGGGCCTCCGCGTGTCACGGCCCTGGACCCGCTCGAGGACGCGCGGTTTCCACCCGGCCGCCTCTTCGCCGACCGCTATCGCATTGTCAGCCTCCTCGGACGCGGCGCCACCGGCGAGGTGTACCGCGCCGACGACCTCAAGCTCGGCCAGCGCGTCGCGCTGAAGCTGCTCGCGCCGACGAGCGGCATGCACCGTCGCTTTCTCGAACGCTTCATCGGCGAGGTCCGCCTCGCACGCGACATCGCGCACCCGAACGTCTGCCGCGTCTACGACATCGGCGAAGCAGAAGGCTGGCACTACCTGTCGATGGAATACATCGACGGCGAAACGCTCGCCTCGCTGCTGCGGCGCATCGGATCGCTGCCGGCCGAGAAGGCGCTCGACGTCGCGCGGCAGCTGTGCGCGGGGCTTGCCGCCGCGCACGATCGCGGCGTGCTGCACCGCGACCTGAAGCCGGGCAACATCATGCTCGACGGCCGGGGACAGGTGCGCATCGTCGATCTCGGGTTCGCCACGCCGATTGCCGATCCGACCAGCGACGTCGCGGGGACGCCCGCGTACATGGCGCCTGAACAATTGCGCGGGGAGTACGCGAGCGAGCGGAGTGATCTCTTTGCCCTCGGCGCCGTGCTGTACGAGCTTTTCACAGGGCAGCGCCTGTTCCGGGCACGGACGTTTGCGGAGCGGCTCGTGTCCGCGGAGGGAGGAGCGCCCACGCTTGCGCGGCTGGCCGGGATCGATCCGGCGGTCGAGAACGCGATCCGAAGCTGTCTCGAAGGCGACCCGGCCGATCGGCCGGCGTCGGCGTGGGCGGTAGCGGCCCGTCTGCCTGGCGGCGACCCGCTGGCCGCCGCCCTCGCGGCCGGCCGCATGCCGTCTCCGGAGATGATCGCGGCCGCCGGACAACGAGGCGCGCTGCAGCCGGTGACGGCATGGACGATGCTCGCCGCAGTCGTGGCGGGAACACTCGCCGTCGCGTTCCTGGTGAACCACGTCACGCAGATCGATCCGCGACGGATTCCGAAGCCGCCAGAGGTGCTCGCCGAGCGCGCCCGCACGATTCTGTCCACCATCGGTCATGAGGCCGCGGCGCGCGACACGGAGTACTGGTTCGAGCCGGACATCCGTTTCGTGTACCGCCAGGGCTCGCAGTTTCTCGTCACGCAAAACTCCATGCAGGTCGTGATGGAACGCGATCCGCCGCACGACGTCCCCGGGATTGCCACGGTCGTTCTGGATCCGAATGGCCGGCTCATTCGATTGGCGACCATCCCGGAGACAGCGAGTAGCACGCCAGACCAGAGTCATCCCGCCGATCCCGAGTCTGTCAACTGGTCGGCTCTTTTCGCTGAAGCCGGTCTCGACGCCGCCGCGCTCGTACCCATGACCTCCGCGGCGACACCGGCTGTTCCTCATGACACCCGGGTCGCCTGGGAAGGCCGGAGGATCGAGGACGCGAAGATGCTGCGGGTCGTCGGAGCATCTCTCGCCGGGCGTCCGGTCTACTTCGACGTGTCGGCGCCGGACGCGCCGCCAGCGGCGCGGCAGACGTGGTTCTCACGCGGCGCGCGATCGTCCACCAACGAAGTACTCCTCGCCATCTTTTCGCTGGCGTTGTTCATCGGGGGCGGCATCATCGCGCGGCGCAACCTTCGCCGCGGCTATGGCGATACCCGCGGCGGACGCCGGCTGGCGATCTTCATCGCGAGCGGTGGCGTGTTGTGGGCAGTGCTTCGCGCGCACCACACGCCGCTCCCGATGGAGGAGTGGGTGTTTCTCCTGATCGCCACCGGATGGTCGCTCGTGTGGACCGCGTTTGCATGGCTGATCTACATCAGCCTCGAGCCGTACGTGCGCCGCTGGTGGCCGCACACGCTGATCTCGTGGGCGCGCCTGCTGTCTGGCCGCGTGCGCGATCCTCTTGTCGGGCGCGATGTCCTGGCGGGGCTGCTCGCCGGCATCGGACTCGTCGGCCTGCTGATTGCGCGCGTCGAGGTGTCCCGGAGTGCCGGACTGATCGTCAAGCCGCTGGATCAGGCGTACGTGCTCGAGGCGCTTCGCCCCGTGTCCTACCTCGGCCTGATCGTGTACTTCGCGATCGACACGCTGAACTTCGCGCTGGCCATGCTCGGCACGCTGCTCCTCCTGCGCGTCATCGTCGGCAACGAGCGGCTCAGCGTCGTCATCTGGGTGTTGATCGTCTCGACGCTCAACCTGGGCTCCGGCGCGATGCCGTGGGACCCGGTGTTCGCGATTGCGCTGGCCGCTTTCGCCGTGGCGGTTCTCCTCCGATTCGGCCTGGTCTCTACGGCGGTCATGCTCCTCTTTACGGACCTGCTGACCCGCCTGCCCGTGACACTCGACACGCAGGCCTGGTATCTACCGCTGTCGGTGTTCACGCTGCTGTTGATCGGCGCCCTGGCTGTCTATGGCTTCGTCGTCGCCCTCGCAGGTCGATCAGCGTTCGGCGGCGATGCTGCGGTTGCCCAGGCCGGGCCCTGAGGACCATGACCGCGGCATGGATGCGTGGTCGTGGAGCGCATCGTCGATCGTGTTGAACGTTTTCAAAATCTGCGAGAGGCGCGTCACGACGAGCAGTTCGCGCGTTCGCTTCGGGGCGCGGACGATCTTGAACGCGACGCCGCATCGAATGGCGGCGCGGTACGCGGCCATCAGCGCCCCGAGACCGCCGGCGTCGACCGCCGAGACGTGCTCGAGGTTGGCCACGATGACGGAACGGCCGTCGCGCCCCAGACGCTCCACCGTCCGCTCGAGCCGGCACCCCGCCTCGGGCCCGTACAGCCGTCCGCGAATGTCGAGCGCGACGACGATCCCGATGACGCGTTCGCTGATATCCATGAGTCGCTCCTCGCCGTCCACTTTCAATAACGACGGCGGGAGCGATCTCGAACAGGGAACCCCGACGGGTGCCGTCGGCGCCCCCCGGGTCAATACCGGGAGAAGTCGAGGGTGATGCTAATCGTCTTCAATATCTCGCCTTCGGAGCGAAACGGGCCCGGCGCCGCGAAGTCGCTTGCCGCGAACCCTTTCGGCACGACAACCACCCCGACGTTCACCGAGATGGTCCTGAGCAGCGACTGCCTGCCTGAATCCCGCGTCAGGGCGCCGTACGGGGTTAGGGTCCCCGTCACCGTCCAGTAACCGCGGGTGAACTCAGACCTGCCGAGTCCCTTGAGCACGCCGCCGCCGGCGTAGGCCTCGAAGATCTTCCAGCGGTCCAGAAACGTGGACGCTGTGACTTCGTACTTCTGCATGCCCAGGCGTCCGTCGCCTTTCAGTCGAGGATTGTTGGCAACGGCGACGTACCAAGCCGTCGCCACGTTGACCGACGCTCGCGGCCGCACCGATGGTTGCAGGATGCACCCTGCTCCAGAGATGGCCGCCAAAACCTTACGGCCGCCGTCGAAAGAATTGAGGGATCGGATGACGCTCGGCAGCTGGTCCTTCGCCGTTGCGTCCCGCTGGCCAGCTTCGGCTGAACGATCTGGAACGCAGGCGACGCGATACTGGAGATCGCCGAACATCCAGGGACCTGGTCCGCTCAACTCGTCCAGCCAGCCCCACCACGCATGAGCGGGCACCGGCATGAGCAACTGAAATGCCGCGCAGTACACGACAACGATTCCGAGACGTCTCATGTCGAACCTCCGGGTTCAGATCACTCACGTCCAGACGCGTTCTCCGCGAAACGCGTGAACACGTTCTCGCGCACGCCGGTTCGTTCCAGGGTCTGGTCGCTCTTCGCCACGATTCGATTGCGAGATGGCTGAAGCGACGGGCAGAAGAGCAGCACCTGCTCTCCCCGCTCCCCCAGGATGTAGCAATCGACATCCTGCCACCGCGCGGCATCGAACTGATTCCAGCGATTGATCGTCCGGAACGGGACGTCCAGCATGCCGAGCGCGAGCACGATCACAGCTGCGCCGCCCGCCAGCACCCCCCAGTGCAACGACACTCGCTTCCGTGCCGCCATGCGGAGCGTGAGGTACCACGACAACGTCGAGAGGACCGCGATCCAACTGAACGTCTTGCGGTAACTCACCTTGTACTCATTCAGGGATCCGCCCACGCCGGGCGCGAGCAGTCGCAAGGTGTCGGCCGACGCGGTCGTCATGTCGGTCAGAAGCGCCTCAAACAGCGGCGAGAAGTACCACCAGGCCACGACGAACGCCGATCCCGAGACGAGCAGCAGCACGGCCGCCAGCACCGACGCATCGTCCAGGCGAAGACGCCGCGCGAGCTCGCTGACGCGATGCCGCGCGGCTGAATCGAGTGTCCTCACGTGGTGCGAGACCGCCAGCAGCAGTTTCCGAACCACGCCGGCCAGGCCCATGGACGCCAGGGCGATGGCCAGCAGAATCGCCGGTCCCAGGCACGAGGTGGCGCCCCAATAGAGCCAGGTCCCGATCCCCTCCCTGGCGAAATCCGATCGGCCCACCGCGCCGTTGAAGACGCGCGAGCTCAACATGCCGAGCAAGACGAACCCGCTGAGCATGCCGGCCAGCGCGACGCCCGCCCTCGACACATACCAGGTGACCGCGCGGCTCCTGCTGCCGCTCACTCGGGTCAACGCCTCGAGGAGCGCCGCCGCGCTCGCGTATCGCTTCTGCGGATCCGCCGCGAGCGCCTGTTCCACGACGCGCATGAATCGCAGCGGCAAGTCCGGGCGGCGGTCGCCGAGCAACGTGCGGCGCCCCTGACGGTGCGCATCGCGAAGATCGTCCAAGGTCCGACCTTCGACGGGATAGTCGCCGGTGACGAGGTGATAGAGGAGCACGCCGACGCTGTAGACATCGCTGCGCTGCGTCGCCGCATCGCCGGCGAGCACCTCCGGCGCCATGTACACCGGCGTGCCGGCGGTGTCGACATGTCCCGCGCGGGCGGCTCGCTCCGTCTCGCGTCCCGTGCCGAAGTCCATCAGGACGATCCGGCCGCCCGGATCGCGCATGACGTTTCGGGCCTTCACATCGCGGTGCACGAAGCCGGCGCGATGGACCGCGTCGAGCGCCTGGCAGACGTCCTCGCCGATGAGCGCTGCTTCGCGCGCGCTGAAGGCGAGTCGCGTACGGAGCTGGGCTTCGAGCGTTTCGCCGCGGACGAATTCCATGCACAGGCCGACGCGTTCCTCGTGCGACTCGACGGCGAGCACGCTCACGACGTTGTTGTGCCGGATCTTCGCGAGCGCGCGGCCCTCGCGCAGCAGCCGCCGCTTCAGTTCGGCGCTCGCGACGCGCCGGTGCAGGATCTTGATGGCGATCTCCCGCTCGAGCTCGGGGTCCCAGGCGCGATACACACTGCCGAAGCTGCCTTCGCCAACCTTCTGCAGCAGGCGATAGCGTCCCCACAGGTCCGACCGCTCGTCGGCGCGGCCGCCCACCGGGCGCTCCGCCGTCTCCTCCTTGGTCTCGTCGAATGAGCCCGACGAGTCGTCCGTGGTCGAGCGATGCAGATCCGCGACGCCGCCGAGGACCCGGAGCGCGTTCAGGAGTTCGCGATCGGCGTCGCTCCGCGCTCCGCTCTCGAGCGCCGGCCAGTCGATTGGCGCGCCGTCGGCGATGCGCTCGATCGCACGATCGATATCGCTAGCGGCCACCACGGCTCATCTCCTCGGCAAGCCGCTTCATCGCGCGCGTCACTGCCATGCGCGCGGCCGCAGCGGTTGGTTTGTTCAGGACGACGGCCAGCTCGTCGTAGCTGTGCTGAAGCTCGAGCCGGCCGATGATCGCCTCCCGATCGGCGGGCGGGAGCCGCTGCAGGGCGGTTTCGTAGCGCGCGATGTTCTCGTGACCGATCGCCTGATCGAGCGGCGAGGTGTGCTCGTCCGCCAGGTGATCGGGAAGCTCAGTCTGATTCGGGACGCGAAGCTGATGCCGGGCGAGGTCGCGGATCCGGTTCATCACCGCCTTGCGCAAGTAAGCCTGCAGCGCCCCCTGGTAGCGCGCCTCGAACGCATCGAGCCGCCGCATGGCGGCGATCACGGCATCCTGCACGAGATCCGCCGTTTCGAGCATGCCGCGCGCCGGCGCAGGCATCCGTCCGCGCGCCCAGCGCCGGAGCGCCGGGATGACGCGCTCGAGGAGCTGATCGAGCGCCGTCGAGTCGCCGTTCTTGACCCGGTTCAACAACTCCACCGTTGCCTCGGCCGGCAACGGAGCTGCACCGGATGCATCGTCGTGTTGTTCAGAGGCCATGTCGGCGGGAAGCCGCACCGGCTGGACGGAGCCGATCATACGCTGAGGCGCACGGCCTCGAAAGCGAATATCCTCGTCCTGCCGGGCAGCAGCCCGCGTCGCGCCCATTGGCCCCTCCACAAGATAGAACGCTTGGGGCCCCCCGATCCGAACAGGCGAGTTCTCAGGCGCGTGCGGAGCCGCCGTAATACTGCTTGTACATCCCCCGGCGGAAGATCCAGCCTCCGAGCGGCCCGAGCCACCCCAGGACGTAGTACATGTAGCCGAGATCGGTGATCTCGATCAGGTTGCCGTCGAAGTCCTTGACGAAGAACAACCAGTGTCCGCGCGGCGATTGCTCCGGCGGCGAAACGATCTCGACTCCCTTGCCGACCAGGTAGTCGTGCCACGCGTGAATGCCGCGGACGTTCAGGCAGATGTGGGTCAGTCCGGTGCGGTGCCACCGAACCTCGATCGGCGCCCCGGTCGGCGCAAAGTGGAAGATCTCGACGACGGCGCCCCCCGGAAACCGGATCCACCCGATCTTGCACGTGGCGCCCGGCTGGTCCACGCCGAAGAAGCCGCGGACACGTTCAGGCGGCGCATCGGACACGCCGACGAGCGGGCAGCCGAACATCTCCCAGTAGAACTGCACGGCCTGGTTGAAGTCCGAGACCGTGATGCCGACGTGGCTGAACGATCGCGCTTTCACAGTGCAGCTCCTCGGGCAGTCGTTTGGAGATCCGTGGCAATCATGTGGTCGGCCACGCGAAGCGCCTGCGCGGCTATCGTCAGCGCGGGGTTGACCGCGGCCGACGAGGGAAAGAACGACGCGTCGACGACGAAGAGATTCTCGACGTCGTGGGCGCGGCAGAACGGATCGAGCACGGACGTGCGCGGATCGGTGCCGAAGCGAAGTGTGCCGCACTGGTGCGTGGTGTTCTGCGCGCCGGTCGAGTGCGCAAAGACCTTCGGCGACCAGTAGCCGAGACGGCCAAGCAGCCGGCGCATCTCCAGCACGAGGCGGGCGTGCGCGGACGTGTTGTTCGGCTGATACTCGAGCCGAATCCGGCCGTCCGGCGCCACGGTCACGCGATTGTCGGCGCGCGGCAGATCCTCGCTCATCGCCAACCAGTCCACCGCGCGCGACACCCACGCTTCGTACGCCCACAAGGGGATGTGCCGCATCTCGATGCCATTGTGGACCCAGGTGTCGCCGACGCTCTTGGCCATCACTGCATGCGTCCGTCCTTGCGACTGAATGTGGCCGAGCGGATAGGAGTGTCTGGACCGCGCAGATAGTAGTCGTTGATCGCGACGGTCTTTTGAAACTCGTCCCGGTTGATCCGCCACGGGGAGAAGCCCTGCAGCATGGTCGCCTGATGCGCCATGTAGTTCCGACCGACGTGACCGGACGCATTCGCCAGCCCGTCAGGGTGCCGATCCGAAGCGGACCTGAGAAGCAGCGCGGCGGAATTGACCGCGCCGCATGACACGATCACGAGAGACGCCTCGACGCGGCGGAGCTCTCCGTTGTGGATGAGCTCGACCGTCGTCACGCGTGCGCCGCTCGAATCGGTCACGAGCCGTCGAGCGCGCGCCTGCGTCCAGAGCGTGGTGTTCGTGTGCGCGACGGCCGGCACGATGCCGCAGACCTCCGCATCGCTCTTCGCGCCGATCCGGCACGGAAACGAGTTGCAGGTTCGGCACAGCACGCATCCGCCCGGCTCTCCCGGTCGGCGAAGACCGAGCGGCAGCGGCGATGGGTGCAGTCCCATGCCGCGCAGGCGCTCGACGATGGCGGCCATGCCGGGCGAGTGCGGTATCGCGGCAGCTGGAAACGGCCCGCGCGGCGGCTCGGTGGGATCCGCTCCCACCTCACCGTGCACCTCGTAGAACTGCTCGGCGCGATCGTAGTACGGCGCCAGCGTTTCGTAGTCGATCGGCCAGCCCGGCGACAAGCCGTCGGCGTGCTCGAGCGGGCCGAAGTCTTCGCGCCGCAGCCGGTAGAGCACGCCGCCCCAGAACTTGCTGTTGCCGCCGACGCAGTAGTGCATGTACGGCGTGAACGCTTGCCCCCGCCGTCGATCCATTGCTCGGTGCTGCGATACCGCAGGTCCTTCCACACGGCCGCGGGATCCCAGTTCTGCGGCTCGCTCGGGACGAAGTCGCCGCGCTCGGCCACCAGCATCCGCGCGCCCGTCGGCGCCAGCGCCCGCGCCATCGTGCCCCCGCCAACGCCGCTGCCGATGATGACGATGTCGAAATGTTCGGCCGTCATGCGCAGTCGGCAACGCGCTCCATCAGGCGCTGATCGTCCATGGCTCGCTCGAGGCTCATCTCGGGAGCGTGTCCCTTCCGGATCGCTGACACGAAATCCCGGTACATCGCCCGATACCCGCGGATGTCGCGGAAGCCTGGCAGGTACAGCCGCGGCATTACGCCGCCGCGGACCAGCACGAATGCGCCGTTCGATTCGAACGTGATGACGCCTTTGCGGCCGAAGATCTTCGAAAGACGCAGACCGCGCAGCAGCGACGGCACCTCGCGGCTGTAGTAGAGCGATCCGACGGCGCCGTTGTCGTATCGGAACGCCACCATCATGCTCTTGGCGCGGCGGTCCGGTCCGTTGGACGAAGAGATCGACGGCCGAAACCCACGGATGTCGGTGATGACCGGTCCCAGGCAGCCCGCGACATGCAGCCAGTGGATGCCTTCCTCGAAGAACGCGTCGCCGCCGGCCAGAGTCTCGTCGTTGCGCCAATCGTCCACCGCCTTCAAGCGGTGCGCGATGGTCGTGAAATGCGCGAACACCATCTCGCCGACGACGCCGTCAGCGAGGAGGCGACGCAAGCGGACCGTCAGCGGCTTGTAGTGGTCGTTTTCCCCGACGATCACCACCCTTCCCGCGCGATTTCGTGCGGCTTGCGCAGCACGGTAGTCGGCGAGCGCGGGAAACGCCGGCTTCTCCACCAGCACGTGCTTGCCCGCTGACAGCGCCTCCAGCGTCAAATCCAGGTGGAACTTGGGCGGAACGGCAACGACCACCGCGTCAATGTCGGGATCGGCAAGCGCTGCGTGGTAGTCGCCGTAGCTGCGTTGTCCGCCGAATTGCTCCCGGAACGCCTCCGCCCTGGCGCGATCCCGGCTCGCGTAGCTCGGGACAACATCGCCGCCAAGCGTGCGGACGTGGCGGCTATGAACGCGGGTGATGAACCCGCACCCGAGAAACGCCAGGCGGACCGGCGCCAGCATGCCTGTTCATGATATCGAAAGGCTCCCGAGCGGTGCGCCAATCAACAGCCGATTCTTGGGCGTGATGCTGGCGGGAATGGCCTGCGTCCAGATCCGGTAGCCGTCGGCCTTGAGGCGCATCGCGCGTACGACGTCGATGGCGACGGCGCGATCGATCCATCCGGCCAGCTCGCCGGCGTCGCTCCTCGCAAGGTTGTGGCAGCAGGGCAGCACCGCGACGCGGGCACGGGCGGCGAGGGCGCGGTCGAGAATTCGATCGGTCAGCGCTCCGCAGGCATGGCTCGAGACGACGACGTCGCTCGGGCGAATCTCGACGTCCTCGAACGGCGCGGCGACGAACTCGACGCGTCCGGCGAGGCGCGGCCAGGCCTCCACGAGCGCCTCGTGCAACCGGACGCTCGACGGCGGCAGCGCGGGGTCGACGGCGAGCGCGGAGGGCGACGAATCGTCGAGAATCAGCATGGCGTGCGCGAGCAGGCCATGGCCCGCGGCCAGGTCGACGATGCGGCCGCCCCGAAACAGCCGGCGGACGCGCCGCGCGACCTCCCACGACTCGTACAACTCCTTGCGCGGCAAGCACCCCGCATGACACGAAGCCCGTGCGATGCGGTCGAACAACATGTCGCCGGGAAAACGATCCAGGTCGCGATCGGTGAGGCGCCCTCGAGACGAGGGGGAGAAGCGCACCATCAGAAGACCGCGAAGGCGAGTCCGACCTGCACGCGGACCTCGTCGGCCTTCACCGTGCGGCCCGCCACTTCCGGGCGCGCGACGAGGTAGCCGGCGGACCAGATGATACCGAGACGCGACGTGAGGTCGTGGTACAGCTGCAGTTCCGCCTTGGCCACGGGTCCATGACCGATCTTTGTTCCTGCTGCGCCGCGAAAGGTGTTGATGGAATCAATAGATATTCGATGAGCTATCGTAACCGCCGCGAGGGATCAGCGCGCGCGCGCAGCCAGGATGGCCTGCACGAGCTGTTCAGGCACTTCAGGCGGGAGCAGCGCATCCTCGTCGGCGAAAGCGCGCTTCCCGAGTCTGACCGTCTCCTGGTAGCCGGTCAGGTAGCGGCGGCAGTTGGTGCACAAATCGAGATGGTGCTCGAAGGTGGCGCGAACGGCCGGCGGCAGCTCGCCGGCCAGATAATCGGCCATGAAATCCGCAAACTCACGACAGGTCACGTTCATTGGATGCCTGTCTCCATCAGGACGTTACGCCCTGCGCAAACGTCTTCCGTAACAACGCCGAGAGTGCCTGGCGAGCCCGGTGCAGCCGGACCTTGACCGTGGTCGTCGTCAGGCCGAGGGCGTCGGCCACTTCTTGCGTGGACAGTTCCTCGATATCGCGCAGGATCAGAACGATGCGGTACGTTTTCAGGCAACTGGTCGATGCCGGCACGCACGGCCTCGCGCGTTTCCTTGCGTTCCAGCAGGGCGTCGGCCGGCGTCGCCCAATCGGAGAACTGCTCGACGTGGTGTCCGTCCGCCAGGAACGCCGGCAGGAGCGCCTCGATCGATTCCTCGGGCTTGCGCCGCCGGGAGCGGATCTTCATCAGCGCCGTATTCACCACGATGCTGTGCAGCCAGGTGGAAAGTTGTGAGGCACCCGAGAACTTGTCGAGTCCCCGGAATGCGTTCAAGTAGGCCGACTGGACGACGTCCTGCGCGTCCGCCTCGTCGCGCATCAGGTGCCGCGCGACCGCCAGAAGCCGTCCGCCGTAGGTACGGACCAGCGTTTCGAACGCCTTGTCGTCGCGGGATCGGAGCCGGGCGAGGAGAGCCGAATCCTCGGAAGCACTCGGCATGCGGGTCTAGCGTAGCAGAGCCCCAACAAGATCGGGGGCCGGGTCTTTCGACCCGGCGCCGTTCACCGCCGTTTCGCGCTCTCGTAGATGCTCGCCGCGCCGCCGCCGAGCGCCGCGCCGATCAGCGCGCCTCGCTTGCCTTTGACGATCGCGCCGACGCCCGCGCCCGTGCCGGCGCCGCCGCCGACCATCAGCGCGCTCTTACCCCACGACCGCCGCGGCCGCTCGGTGGCATAGCGCGTGCGATACGTGCTCGAACGCGACGCGCCGTTGCTCACGCATTGCACGCGCATCACTCCGTCGCCGTTCGCGCTGCGCACGACCGCGCGCTGGCCCGAGCCGCACGTCACGACCACTTGTTCGGCGAATGCTTGTGAACTGCACAACGCTGTCAGGATCGCCGCGGAGAACATCACTCGAAGTCGCATATCGTCTCCTCCTCGATCGTCAGGAGAAGGCGCTACAAGGCAGGTGCCACGCGGCGCCGCACGCAACCGCGCGTGACGAGGCGTTTCAGCGCGGAGCGTCTTCAGATGGACTCATGTGTAGTCGTCGCAACAGGACAAACCACGCATCAGCTCCGGCGCGACCACGTGGGGCCGAAGCGATCAGGGACGTCGAGTGCGGTGTACACCCCAAGCGGCTCGACCGCTGCGACGAGTTCCGCGCGATGCGCTTCGAGGTCGCTCCGGGCGTCGCTATTAAAGGCCTTGTGCTCCTCGTACACCAGCATCTCGCTCCAGTACTCGATCACCATGTAGCGCGACGACTGGGCCTGGTCGCGCAGGAACGAACTGCCGAGGTAGGACCGGCTATGGCGATTCACCTGCGTCCATTCGCCGTCTGCGCCGTAGAATCGTTCGAAGTCTTTCTCGCGACCGGTCCGGACCTCGAACTGCCAAAGGATCGCGATCATGATCGTCTCCGTGTGCGCCGCATCGCGCCCGCGCCGCCGATTATATTGAACTGCATTGAAGGAGGCCGAATGCCGCTCTCGATCACCAGCCGTCGCGCCGGAGAGATCACGGTGCTCACCTGCGCCGGCCGCATTGTCGAGGGCGCCGAGTCGGCGACCCTGCAGCGGCACATCGACGGCCTGATCGCGGAAGGACCGTACGTCGTCCTGCATCTCGGAGGCGTCGAGTTCGTCGACAGCAGCGGGCTCGGTCTCCTGGTGCGGTGCCTGATTCGGCTCGAGAGCCTGCACGGCATCATTCGCGTCTGCGCCGCCTCCCCGAAAATCACCGAGGCCTTCAAGGTCACCGGGCTCAATACGCTCTTCAAGGTCTACGACTCCGAAGACGACGCGATCGCAGGGTTCTACGACGCGCCGGCCGGCAAGCCCGGGACGCTCGCCGGCGCGAACATCCTGTGCGTGGAGCAGTCGCCCGACCTGCTCGCGTACGTCGGCCAGGTGCTGCGCCAGGCGCGGTACGTCGTCCTCACGACGACGAACCTGCCCGATGCGCTCACGCTGCTCACGGCGACGCGGCCGAGGGTGGTCGTGATCAGCGAGGCGCTCCGGGCGCAGCGCGACACCGCCGCTGCCCAGTCGTTCAACACGCAGGCGGACACGGCGAGGGTCGTGACGCTGCCTGCCGCCTTCTCGGGGCAGGACGCCGCGGCCTCGGGTCGCGAGCTGCTCGATCGGGTCCGGACAATCTTGGGATAGGCGTGAGTGCGCCGAACGATATAATGACCGTGCCCCCCTGGGCGGCCCAACACGCCATGCGTGTCGATGCTGGTGTAAATACGAACCCCGGTCGGAAGCGAACACGGAACGAGGATCTCCCTGTCTCGGACAGTGAGCTCGGACTGTTTCTCGTCATCGACGGGATGGGCGGCCATGCGCGCGGCGACGTGGCGTCGCAGCTGATCGGCGAAACGGTGCATCAGTTCATCCGGGACACCGCCGGCGACCGGGAAAAAACCTGGCCATTCGCCTTCGATCCACGCGTGTCCTACAACTGGAACCGGATGACGACGGCTGTGACGATGGCCGATCTCCAGTTGGCACGGCGGATCAGCGAAAACGAGCAGCTGCGGGGGATGGGCGCCACGATGACCGGTGCTCTCATCGAAGACGACAAGGCCGTCATCTCGCACGTCGGCGACTGCCGCACCTACCTCATTCGCGACGGGCAGATCGAACAACTCACACAGGACCATTCGTGGGTCGCCGAACAGGTGCGCAACGGGGCGATCGATCGCGCCGAGGCGAAGCGGCACCCGATGCGCAACGTGGTGACGCGCGCCGTGGCCGGCCTCGAGGAAATTCAGATCGACACTCGCGAGCTGCCGATGCACGTCGGCGATCGGCTCCTGCTGTGCTCGGACGGACTGCACGGCCTCACCACCGACGACGAGCTGCTCGAGCACGTGATCGGGAGCGACGCGGATCCGCAGGCGGCGTGCGACGCGCTCGTCGAGCTCGCCAACGATCGGGGCGCCCCCGACAACGTCACCGTCATCATCGTCCGCGTCAGCTGACGCGACGGGAGATTTCAGATGGACATCGCAGTCGACAGAGAGGACACGCTCGCGATCGTCCGTGTCCGGGGATTCCTGGATACCAAGTCGTCCGCGGACTTTGAGCGGGCCGTGCTCGCGCTGCTACAGACCGGATCGAAATCGTTTGCGATGGACTTCTCGAAGCTCGACATGATCACGAGCGCCGGCATCCGCATTCTGATGATGGCCGTCAAGCGGCTGGGCGGGACCGACCGCGTCGCGCTCTGGGGACTGAACCAGCAAATCAAGGTCGTCTTCCAGATCGCCGGTCTGGCCGGCGTGTTCCAGGCATTCGACAGCCAGGAGGCGGCCATCGATCATCTGAAAAAACCGAGCGCGGCGGCGGCCTCCGACGGCGGGGCACCGGCGTCGAAGATGACGCGGCTGATCACGCGGCTGCTGGGTGACTCCGAAGGGACGCCCGCTCGCAGACAGGGCGGCGGCGTGTCGAAAATGGCCGCCGAAGTGTCCGAGCTCCTCAAGAACCCGAAGTCATAGCTCGCTGAAAAGGGTCTCCACGAGACCGAAGCGCAGCCGATCGCCATCCGACAACTTGACCTTCGCGCCGGCGCCGACGCGCGCGTCGTTGACGAACGTGCCGTTGCCGGTGGGCTTCGGCTCGCTCAGATGCCAGCCGTCGGCATCGCGCGTGATCGAAGCATGGCGGCGGCTCAGCGTGCGCTTGGTGTCGAGCTCGGTGAGATCGACTTCAGGGGTGTAGCCCGATGATCGATCGAAGCGGCCGACAACGTTCGTGTCCTTGAGATCGAATGCGGTGCCCGACTCGGAGTGTGTGAGGCGCGCGGCGCGAGGCGGCGAGGCCATGGGCTGCGTCGGGGGCGTGCTCACTCTCCTGGCCTTCGCGCGATCCTTTGGCGATTCTCCGGGCGCCGCGGGCTCCTCCGCGGCAGATGGACGTACAGCCGGTCGCGCGGCAGCCGGTTGCGGCGCGGGCGCCGCCGGGGCAGGGACCGGCGCCGGAGCTCCCGCGGCTACGCCAACAGCCGCCGATGCCTGGACCGCCGCCGATGCCATCGCCTGCTTGATCGCGCCGGCCGCAATTTCGGAGGCGCGCCGCAACGCTTCTTCGTGCTCGCGCAGGCGCGACGCCAGCCGGTACAGCATGCGGACCGCGATCTCCGGGTTCTCCTGCACGAGCTGATCAAGGGTCGTCCGATCGATACGGAGGAGCCGATAGGCCGTGACACCCTTGGCGGTGGTATCGCGGCGCTGATCCTCGAACATCGCGAGCTCGCCGAAAAAGTCGCCCGGTCCCAGAAGGGCGGGCTTCAGCGTTTCAGCCGCCTTCGGCAGCTGAATCTCGATCTTCCCCTCCTGAATGATGAACATGTCCTTGCCAGTGTCGCCCTCTTTGTAGACGACGTCGCCGACGCCGCCCGAGACGGTGAACTTGGCGATGTCATCGAGATTCGGCGCTTGCGAGAGAGGTTTGACCATTGGCGAGTCCGTCAATCTATTCCGGGAAGCTTCGATCGGTCAATACATCGCTTCACGTCGCGCGTTGTGATCCAGTGGATACATGGAGCCCGGTACCCATGACATTTGTGCCCCACCTCCAACAAGTGGAGTCCCAGCGCGAATACGCGCGAGCGAGCGACGCTTTTCGGGATTGTTGGTGCAAAACGTCACGGTACGCCGGTTGCTATCGCACGCGGCGCAAACCGAAAAGATAACGTGAACCCGCGGCGCTGAGCGCGCCGCAACAAGAGGAGTGACGACATGGGTGAATCCCTGACGATGACCCGCGGACAGCTACACGACCTGCTTTCTCGTTTCGCCGTCGAGAACCCGAAGTACCGCGAGGCTCTTATCAACGACCCGAAGATGGTGCTCGAGAAGCAGCTCGGCTCCAGCCTGGGCAACCTCCAGGTGAAGTCGGTCATCGAGACGCCGGACACGATGTACGTCGTGGTCCCCTACGTCCAGAAGGAAGGCGAACTGTCGGATGCGGATCTCGAGAACGTCGCCGGCGGGATGCTGAACAACCTCCTGGCGAAGTGCGAAATCTCGGGCGGGTTGAACCTCCTGTCGAGCAACGTCAACATCGAGTTGGGCTAACAAGCTCAACCGTTCTGCTCGAGCCAGACCGAAACCACGCGCCGGCATACGGCGCGTGGTTCTTCATGTACTGGCCAGGTCCTCACGCCAGGGCGCGTCCGCAGGGTGGCGCCGTTCGAGCGGAGACGGCGGGCGCCACATCGTGGAGAAGTCGCTCGGACCTTCCTGACACATCCTGCTGAAGACCGCGATCGCCATGCACTGGATCAGCTGACGCACGGCGTCCTCGCGCCGCGCCGGCTGATTCGCGGCCAGGCGCAGCACGCCCGCCAGCACGGTCCCATCGAGCAGGCGCCGCGGACCCTCGAGATATTTTTCGCGGAACGCTGGAAACACGCTGGCCACCCACTGATACATGAAGTCCACGGTGGAGGCGCGATTGGGCGCGTAGACGAACGGGATTTTTCGGCGTCGCGTCAACGCCTCCGGGAGCCAGCGGCGTGCGGCGCGGCGGATGATTTCCTTGTCCCAGAACAGTTCCGCATGCAGCCGGCCCGGGACACTCGCCAGCAGCTCCACTATTCGGTGATCCAGGTACGGGACGCGCGCCTCGATCCCCTGGCCGGCGCTCGTCCGATCCTCGTGCCACAGATTGAACGTCTGCAGCGTGCGCAGGCGCAGCCGCATCTCCTCGGCAAACGGGGCCTCCGGCGAGGGCCCGTACGCCTCGAGCGACAGCGCCGGGACGAACGGATCCGGTACGCCCAGCGCCGAGCGGCGGCCCGTCTTCCACGCCGGCAGGACGGACTTGTCGATGTAGTCGTCCCAGCTCGCATGGGGTCGGTTCGCGCTGTTGCTGTAGCCGCCCGCAAATTCGTCGGCGCCCTGGCCGATCAGGATCACTTTCAGATCGGGCACCGCCGTCTTCGCGAATCGATGCAACTCGTGTTTGAACAGGAATTCGAGCGTGAAGAGCGGGTAGTCCATCAGCCAGATGAAATACTCGAACTCCTCGATGCCCAGGTGCAGCTGATCGCTGAGCGTCTCGTGATCGAAGAGCACGGAATAGAAAGGCACGTCCGCGAGCGCTGCGACCTCGGCGGCGGCTTGCGCGTCGCCGCAAAGCAGCGTCGTTTTTTCGAGAATCGAGAAGCAGGGGAGTGCATGGCCTTGTTTGGCGGCCACGGCAACCATCGAAGCCGAGTCGAGGCCGCCGCTGAGGAATGCGCCGATCGGGACGTCGGCCATCATCCGCAGCGAAATGCTGTCCTCGAAGAGGTCGGCGAATCGGTCGACATAGTGCTGCGCCGGCAGCCCCGTATCGGGCGACGCGAACAACTCCTCGAGATTCCAGTAGCTGCGCCTGCTCACGTCGCCGTGTTCGTTCCAGATGAGGTAATGGCCGGCCGGCAGGGAATCGACGCCGGTCACGAACGTAGGATGCCGGTTCACGTCGGAGCCCCAGTCACGCCAGTTGAACTCGCGCGAACACGAGGGATGCGCCAGGAGCGCCTTGACCTCCGACCCGAACAGAAGATTCTGACCCTGGTGGCTGTAATAGAGGGGCTTGATGCCCAGCCGATCGCGGGCCAGCAACAATCGGCGCTCGACGGAGTCCCAGAGGGCGATGGCGAACTTTCCGAATAAGCTCGACAGTGCGTCGATGCCGTGTTCCTCGTAAAGGTGCACGACGATTTCGCAGTCGGATTCCGTGCGGAACACGTGGTCGCGTCGGAGCGTGCGGCGCAAGTCCTTGTGGTTGTAGATTTCGCCGTTGATCGCCACCAAGACCGTGCCGTCCTCGTTGGCGATAGGTTGCCGGCCGCCCTCGGTATCGACAATCGAGAGGCGGCGAAAGACCAGACTCAGGGGGTCGGTGATCAGCAGCTGTTCGTCGTCGGGCCCGCGCAGGCTCAATTGCCGGCCCATGGCCCGGAGAATCTCAGCGCGCTGATCCTCCGAATACTCGGACGGGGGTGGCGAGGCAAATCCCGCGAAACCGCACATCTTCGACTCCCAAAGAGGTGTCTGACACCTCGGACACGTCGGCCACCAGATTCTGGCACTGGAAGCCCGCCGCGCAAAGTTGGCGCTATGTCTCCATCACTTGGAGGCCCTGCGCGAGTCGCGCGGTCGGCCGACCGAAATGTCATGTCTCGCGCGCCTTTCGAACACCTCGGCGGCGGTACAGCTGTTGCTCCCTGTTCGGATGACACCCGTTAGACGTTAACAGGCAACAGTAACCCCACAACCCGCAACCCGCGACGCCGAAGGCGTCGCACAAGAAGGAGTGACGACTATGGGCGAATCTCTCACGATGACCCGCGGACAGCTGCACGACCTGTTGGCACGTTTCGCTGTCGAGAACCCGAAGTACCGCGAAGCCCTGATCAACGACCCGAAGATGGTGCTCGAGAAGCAGCTCGGCTCCAGCCTCGGCAACCTCAAGGTGAAGTCGGTGATCGAGACGCCGGACACGATGTACGTCGTGGTCCCCTACGTCCAGAAGGAAGGCGAACTGTCGGATGCGGATCTCGAGAACGTCGCCGGCGGGATGCTGAACAACCTCCTGGCGAAGTGCGAAATCTCGGGTGGGTTGAACCTCCTGTCGAGCAACGTCAACATCGAGCTCGGCTAGGCCGTTTCCGTTCCCGCACGGTGCTGTCTGGAGCCACCTGTTGCCGCTCCTTGCGAAAAGGAGTGCGGCAGGTGGCTCCAGCAGTTTAGGTGGAGACCGACCATGTTGACCAGGCTATGGCAATCTGAAGCAGTCGAGCGCATCGACGCGCACGACTTCGATCGGGCACGGATGCAACAGCGAACGCCGGCGATCATCGTCGGCGCCATGGACGGGTGGAAGGCATTCGGCACCTGGTCGCCGGACTATCTCTCGTCAGTGCTGACCGATCGGCAGGTCACGGTCGCCGTCTCGAAGAATCACAAGTACGACTACAATCCGGCCACGACCGCCTTCGAGAACCTGACGCAGTTCCAAAAAGCGGCGATGGGCTTCTCGGAGTTCGTGACGAAGCTGCAGAACGCCAGGGCGTCCGGCGAGCACTACTACCTGATGCAGCGGCCGATTCAGGACGATTTTCCGGAGCTCCTGCCCGACATCACGCGGCCCCGATGGATCGAGGATCGGAAGGTCACCACGAATCTGTGGGTCGGCTCGGCCGGCAACGTCACCCAGATGCACTACGATCGGGACGACAACTTCCTGGCGGAAGTGTACGGCAGCAAACACGTCAGGCTGTTCGACCCGGCGCAAAGCGAGCTGCTGTATCCGTATCCCAAAGAATCGGTGATGTACTATCTCAGCTACGTGGACTGCGATCATCCTGACTTCGAGAAATACCCGGAATTCCGCAAGGCCAAGCCCTGGGAGTGCGTGCTCGAGCCCGGCGAGATCCTGTATCTGCCGGCGCGCTGGTGGCATCATGTGCGGTCGCTCGACGACGCGATTTCCGTGAACTTCTGGTGGAAACCAGACGCTCCGGCAGCGTAACGTGACTGCGATGGCTTCGACTCTCGACACGATCGCGCAGCGGTCGAAATACTTCTTCAGCATCCCGCTTCCGACCGGCAACGTCCTGATCGACAGCCTGTTCCTGCAGATCCGGCTGGTCGCGACGCCCGACGTGGTCCGGATCCTCGACGAGTTCACGCAGCCGCGCCATGTGGGGCAGTGGCTCGACGACTTCGCGGCGAGGACCAACGGCGATCGGCGGACGATCGCAGGCTGCGTCTCGCAGCTGCTGTCGCAGAAACTGCTGTGGAACGCCGCTGACGGCGACGAGGAGTCGCGCATCGGCGCGTTCGCCGGCGAGTACTTCGATCGCAACCCGCTCGCGGAGGGCGAAACGCTTCGCGCGATCGGGTCGATGCACGAGCGCCGGCGCCAGAATCTGTACAGCCTGCCTGTGCCGCGCGACGTCGCCAGCTACGCGCCGGTCAAGCACGCCGTCAAGCTGATGTTGATCGGCCACTGCGACGCGGAGTTCGGCCTGGACGTGCTCCGGGTCGCTGCTCGCGATCGCAACATCGACCTCGACGTCGTCCTGGGCCACACGGAAGATCCGCAGCTCGAAGAGCAGGTCGCGCGCGAGAAGCCGCAGATCGCAATCGTCACCGCGCTGACGGCGAAGTACGAGCTGATGGCCGGGGAGAACACGAAGCCGGGACGCGATGCGCTCGCAGCCGATACGCCCTACGTGGCGGCGGCGCGCCGCGCGCTCGAGCGCTTGCGGCGCGTCACGCAGGCGCCGGTTCTGCTGCACAACCTGCAGGTGCCCGTGGTCACGCCGCTCGGCCGCGCCGACCGCGGCATCGCGTCGCACAAGACCCGCGTCGCGCTCACCAACGTCCAGCTCGAGGCCCTGGCGCTCGAGTTCCCGGACGTCTTCGTCGTCGATGTCGAGGGCGCGCTCGCGCTCCACGGCAAGCGCGGCCTGGTCGACGATACGTACGGGTCGTTTCAGCATTTCGGCTCGCTGCGCTGGATCACGCAGACGCCCGAGTCGTTCAAGCGCGACGTGCACGGGATCGCGCCGCCGTGGAGTCAGCTGGCGGATGCGTTCGGCGGCGGCGACGTCGCCGAATACGATCGCATCGTCGCGAACGAGCAGCTCGACATCCTCGTCTCGGCGCTCGCGCTCGAGCCGCGCACGTGCGTCGTCGTCGACCTGGATGGCACGCTGTGGCCGGGCGTATTGGCAGAGACCGGATCGCCGTTTGCGCTCGATTCGCCGCCCGGACATTTTCTGGAAGAGTTGGGCGCGTGGGGATTCGCCGGCCTGTACCGCGGCATTCACGAAGCCCTCAAAGCGCTGAAGAACCGCGGCATCCTGCTCGCGTGCGTCAGCAAAAACGACGAAGACGTCGTGAAGAAGCTCTGGCGCTACCCGAAGCGCATCGACGAGACGATGCTGACGTTGCAGGATTTCGTCACCTATCGCATCAACTGGGACGAAAAAGTCGACAACATCCTGTCGATCGCCAACGAGCTGAACCTGCACCCTTCAGCGCTTGCGTTCGTGGACGGCAACCCGCTGGAGCGCGAGAAGGTCGCGCGGTTCCTGCCGGACGTGCTCGTCATCGGCGACAACCCGTTTGCGATTCGCTGGGAGCTGCTGACCAACGCGTCTCTGCAGCCGGCGACGATCACCGACGAAGTGCGGCGGCGGACCCGGAAGGTAACCGAACCGAACAAGGTCATCAAGGCCATCGTGCTGATGAGGAAGTTGAGGGGAGGAGGAGAATGACTATCAAAGAAGGCTTCAAATCCTGACACACGATTGGCGACCGTCGCAGATCGAGCGCGAGCGGTTGCGGGCCGCTTCCGTCGATCAGGCTCGGCGTCGAGGATATGTTCCTGGTGCGGATCATCGGGGACCTGTCAACGGTCCATCCAGTGATCAAGGCCAGGTACATTCCGACCGATCGCAATGGACCGGCTCGAAATCTGCTGCCGGGGAACGGGTTCACACCGACCGACTCGCACACCTGGCAGCTCTCGGTTGGAGCGCCGGCCGCGGAGCAAACAAGATGTGGCGCAGGACTTTGGTCCTGCGTTCGCGATCGCAGGGCTGAAGCCCTGCGCCACTTTTCCGAAGCGGACCGCCATGTATTTCGATCAACGGGAAGTCGACGCGTTCTGGCAAAAGGTGCAGCCGGCCTGGAATCGTCAACCGCTGCTGATTAAGCGGCCGTTTTCGAAGCCGTTCGTTGACGAGACCGAGTTCCTCGGGTTTCTCCAGCGGTGGGCGCAGGAAGGGCGCGACGGCCGGCGCATGATCGGCGTGCACCTGCTCGACGCCGACGTCCTGCCGCGTCCCGAGGATCGCACGCTCGACGCGTTCGAGCAGCGAATCGCCGACCGTTGGCCGAAGGACTGGTATCTGTACTTGTCCGACGGGGTCCAGGGGTACGACGGCGCCGTCTGGGAGCGGGCCGTCGAGGTGATCCGTCCGGCGCTCAAGCTGCAGGGCGGCCTGCCCGCGGGCGGCATGATGCTCGATCTCTTCTATGGAAAATACCGATCGACACCCACGGGCATCCACCTGGACTCGTCCGACAACCTCGCGTTCGTGGTACGGGGTCCGAAGCGGTTGATGTTCTGGCCGCCCGAGAGCTTCGCCGTGAAGTTCGCGAGCCCACCGGTGAATCCCAGCCATCAACAGGCGCTGACGGGCCGCTTTGCCGAGCACGCCGCCGATGCCACCATCATCGACGCCGACGCAGGCGACGTGATCTACTGGCCGAAAGCGTTCTGGCACATCTCCACGTCCGACAACTGGTCGGCCATGGTGACGCTGCCGATCTGGTGGAACGCGAGCGCGGCCAACCTCGCTCGAACCATGGTCCCGCGGCTGCTCGACCTGCGCGGCGAATCGCGGTTCTATGACATCGACGTCGACGATGCCGCGGCCGCCGCGGCAACGCTGCCGGCGACGCTCGGCGAGATGGTGACGACGATCAAGGGACAGGTGACCGCGCGGCTCGAGTCGACGGCCAAGGTCGCCTGGGCCAAGTTCGTGACGGCGTATGGCTTCACCACGCCGCCGGCGCCGCGGGAAGCGGCGGAGGTGACGGACACGACGCGCGTCCGCGTGGCGCATCCGATTGCGACGATCGATCTCGGCAGGGCCGTCGCGGTTATCGCGTGCGGTCAGCAGATGGTGACGCCGTCGATGTCGCTGATTCCCGTGGTCGGCGCCATGCGGCCCGGCTCGGAGCACACGGTCGCGGATCTCCATCGGCTCCTGCCGGTGGCCGACGCGGACGTGAGCCGGAACCTGACGCAGATGGTGCGTCAGCTCGTCGCGTTCCGCGCGCTCGAGGTGATCTAGGCAGAGCCGGCATGCGGCGCCGATATACTGGTGTGGCGTTTTGACGGCAGTCGAGCACCCGATGGCCTCGAAAAGGATTGACGTGTGAGCGTAGAGCTGAAGGAGATCGCCGACTTCCTGTGTCGGGAACTCGCGTCGATCACGGGGCGTCCGGTGGAGTCGTTCGGCGAGTCCAGCGCGCTGATCGGCGCGCGCACCGAGGTGGCCTCGCGCGGCTTCGTCGAACTGCTCCTGGCCGCTGAAGACTTTGCCAACGAACGTCTGGGAATCCCCTTCGACTGGGCCAGCGACAGCGCGATGTCAGAGGCGCGCAGCCACTTTCGCACCGTCGGCTCACTGGCGAACCACCTTCTGGGCTTGAGCCGCAGCCGATCTGCACTCTGATGTCCGCTGTCGTGGTCACGGGCGCGTCGAGGGGGCTCGGCCGCTATTGCGCCGAGCGGCTCGCCGCCCTCGGTCACCGGGTCATCGGTCTGTCGCGAACCGCTTCCGCCGACGCCCCGTTCGAGATGCGCACCTGCAACGTGGGCGACGCCGCCTCGGTCAAAGACGCGCTGGCCGATCTGCGGAGGTCGACCGACGTGTTTGCGCTGCTCAACGCCGCCGGCATCGCGTCGATGAATCTGTTGGTGACGACTCCGGTCGCGACCGTCCAGCGAATCGTCGAGGTCAATCTGCTGGGGACGATCTATTGCTGCCAGGCCGTGGCACCGGCGCTCATCAGGAGCCGCGGCGGCCGCATCGTCAACTTCTCGACCATCGCGGTCGCGCTCGGATTGGCTGGCGAGTCCGTCTATGCGGCGTCGAAGGCCGGCGTAGAGGGCTTCTCGCGCGCATTCGCCCGCGAGATGGCAGGCTTCGGCGTTACGGTGAACGTGATAGCACCGGGACCGATCGACACGGCGTTGATCGCCAAGGTGCCGCGCGAGAACATTCAGGCGATTGTCGAGCGGCAGATCGTGCCTGTCCAGGCGACTCCGGAGGATCTGTGGAACGTCGTCAGCCTGCTGCTGTCTCCGGAAGGCCGGATGATCAGCGGCCAGGTCCTTCATCTCGGCGGAGCGTGAACAGCATCATCGACGAGCTCGCCGGCAAATATGCAGACGGACGGGATCCGTTTCTGATCGGTCCCGGCGGATCGCTCCGCTTCTCTGACGTCGAGCAGAGCCAGGACCTCGATCTGTCGGCGGTCGCTGCGGGAGATGTCGTCGCTCTCGTTGGTGATTTCGACGCGCGTTCCATCGCCACGCTGCTGCGGCTGATCGACCGGAACGCGGTCGTCGTCCCGTTGACGGCGGACACCGAGGCCCAGCATCAATACTTCTGCGAGCAGGCCGGTGTGACGATCACGATTCGTGGGGATCAGGTCGCGCGGCATGACGTGGCTCGCTCGTCGCATCCACTCCTCGGCGAGTTACGGCAGCGCGGCAATCCCGGACTGATTCTGTTTTCGTCGGGATCCACCGGGCGCCCGAAGGCTATCCTGCACGATTTGTCCCACTTTCTGATTCGCTATCGCACGCCGCGCCCGACGTGGCGGACCCTCGCGTTTCTTCGCTTCGATCACATCGGCGGCATCAATACTCTGCTGCACACGTTGTTCAACCGCGGGGCGCTGATTGTGCCGGCGGCCCGGACACCGGAAGGGATCCTGGACGAGATTCGGCGGTTCGACGTCGAGCTGCTGCCGACCACGCCGACGTTTCTCCGGATGCTGCTTCTCGCCGACCTCGTCACCGATGCGAGTCTTCCCTCGTTGCGCGTCATCACCTACGGGACCGAGCGAATGGCCCAGCCGACGCTCGATCGCCTGACACAACGCCTGCCGAACACCGATTTCCGGCAGACCTACGGCATGTCCGAACTGGGGATTCTCCGCGTCAAGTCACGCGCGCGGGACAGCCTGTGGATTCAGATTGGAGGGGAGGGCGTCGAGACGCGGATCGTCGATCGCGTCCTGCAGATCAGATCGCCACACCGGATGCTCGGCTACCTCAACGCGCCGGATCCGTTCGTCGATGGATGGTACGACACGGGCGATCTCGCGGACGAAGACGCCGGATTCATCAGGATCGTGGGCCGCTCCCGGGACGTGATCAACGTCGGCGGCCTGAAAGTGCTTCCGTCCGAGATCGAGCGTGTCGCGCTGTTGCACACGGAGGTGGTGCGGGCGAAGGCGGCGGGAGTCGACAACCCCCTGACCGGGCAGCATATCGAGGTCACGTGTCAGTTGACACCGGGCTCGGCGGTCGATCGGCAGGCGCTCCGCGAGCACTTCGCCCTGCACCTGCCTCCCGACTTCCGGCCGCAGCGCATCCGGATCGGCGAGGTCCGGATCAGTCACCGCTTCAAACAGGAATGAGATCCTCACCTGAAGTTTGAAGTCAGAAGTCGGAGTGCAGATTTTTGGCCAGTATTCGTGCCACTTCAGACTTCAAACTTCAGACGTCTGACTTCAGGCTGCGTGTTTCAGCAGCCTGCTAGCCTCAATACCGGACGCCCAGGCCGAAGCCGAACGACATGCGGGCCGTCAGCCCGTCGCCCTTGCCAGCCATCGGGATCAGCATGTTCGTCTTGATCAGGGTGCGATCCGTCAGCGCGACCTGAGCGGACGCGACGGCGACCATCAGCGTCGCGCCGAAGCCCTTCACCTGCAGCAGATTTCCAGGCACCTGCGGATCGCCCGGCTGCAGTGCCGGCGCGGTCGTCGGATTCACCTGGAACGTCGCCAGATCTGTGACGCGGCGCACGAACAGGTCGGCGCCCACCGTCAGGCGGCGGTAGAAGACGATGTCGGTGCCGCCGGCGAGGTTGATTTCTGCCGGCAGCTTCAAATTGAGCGGCGTCGGCGGCCTGACCGATGTGCAGGTGGTGGCCCGATTGGCCAGGGGCACCGTCGGGTTCGACGCGACGCACGATGTCACCTCGTTGGCGAGCGGGCTGCTCTCGCCGATCCCATACGTGTAGGCCGCCGCGGCGTGCGGCAGGAACCGGCCGGACCGCCCCTGCCACGCCACGCCTCCGGTGACGCGCGTGCCGCCGCTGCCGAGCAGATTGTCCGCGTCGCCGGTGGGGAGGCGCGCGTCGACCATGACGGCGAGCCCGCCGCTGTCTGACGAGCTGAGTCGATAGCCGATGTGGCCGACGATGTCGCCGATCCCGCTGGCTTTGCATTTCCGCGTGATCGTCCGGGACGCCAACTCCACCATGTCGAACAGCGCGACCGGGCCCGGCGCATGGGCCACGCCCTCGATGTCGATCGCGGTGCTCTTGCAGCCGTCCGCCTGCAGCGGGGTCGACGGATAGACATCGAAGAAGTGCGCGTCGACCGGGATGTTCGGATTGCAGAAACGGTCTGTTGGCACACACGGCGGCCGGCTCGGTAACGAGTACACGGGCCCGAACAACCGTGCCTGCAGCTGGCCTTCCATTTCGATGTGCATCATCGGCACGCCGACGCCGATGTCGAGCCGGTCGCTGACGCCGTACACGAGGCCGAAGGTCGCGACGCTCTGCTGCATGCGCAGGTTGAGCGTCCCGTGGATCACATCGCGGCCGAAATTTGCCTGCGTATTGGCGGGCGATCGCAGCACGAATCCGAACTGGTTGTCGCGGAGCGGGATGCCGTCGAGCCAGCCGAACGACACGTTCTGATAGTTGAACGACACGCTGGCTTTGCCGCGTCCGATCCCGCCCGCGCGCACCGAGAACGGTGGACCGAAGCCGTAGTTGGTGGGCACCGAATCGTAGCCTTGCTTCGACGTGGACAGGCCCATGTCGAACGGAAACGTGGCCATCTGGAAGCCGAGCGACTGGTTGAGCTGCAACGCCACGCCGCCGAGCTGCTGCGCGATCAGGAAGTCGCCCAGCTCAATCGACGCGACCGAGTCGACGCGCGCGCCGGCGGCGACGAGATCGGTCACGAAGCGCGCGAGCGGCGCTGACGTCGTCTGCGCGCCCGCGACGCGAGAGCCGGCCAGGACGACCAGAACGATCAAGACCACTCTGTTGACGCGCATACGATCCTTTCGGAAGATCATCACTTCTAACTTCTCACTTCTAACTTCTCACTTCCCACAGCGACCCGTCCCTCGAACGCGAGGACCGAGGGCAGGCGCGACGGCGCCGCCAGCCGCAGGAACTGGTAGCCAATGCCGGACAGCCCCTGAAAGAACGTGGGCTCGAACACGAGGTACTCCGAACCCGGCGACACGAACTGAAAATATCCGCGCGACAAGGCGTCAGCCTCGACCGCGGTCGCCAGCTTCGTGGCCGCTTCGACGATTGGCTGGCGGCCGAGATGCCGGCCCGCGGTGAACAATACATCGCAGCGGCCGATGTTTCCACAGCACAAGTGGTCCCCGGGGTTTCCCGCGAACTCCGCCGTCGTCGTCAGCGCGATGTCGACTTCGTCGGCCACTTCGGGATCCTCGCGCACGATGATGTCGCGCACGAGCGATCGCGCCAGCCCGATTCCCGGCGCGCCGTGGCACCAGGCCGTCATCGTCACCGCCACGTTGCCGGGGAGGTGGCCGGCGGAGCGAACGAGCGGCCAGTTCTTGTGGGCCGCGGAGTAGACCGCGCGCTCGTAGCGATGCGCGCGAAGCGCCGCCTCGAGATAGCGGCGAGTCCCGGTCGCCTCGTACAACCGGATCAACGCGTACGCGATGCCGGCAGATCCATGGGCGAAGCCGGCCAGCAGGCGATGGTCGCTGGACGGCCAGTTCGATCCCCAGTGCGTGTGGATCTGGCTGGCCACCAGATGATTGCCGCACGCGATCGCGCGATCGAGAAAGCGATCGCCGGCCGATTCCTGCAGCGACAGCAGCGAGAGGATGGCACCGGCGCTGCCGCCGATGATGTCGAGATCCCGGTCTGCCTCGATCATGGGCGGTTCGATCGCGGCGGCGACGCGCACGGCGCGGTCGACGAACGACTCGTCATCCAGCAGCGCGCCGAGCCAGCGCAGTCCGTAGACGATCGACCCGATGCCGGAGCCGATCCCGAGCGGGTTGCCCGCGAGCGACACGCCGGCGCCGACATCGTCGGCGAACCGGCAGACCGGCACAGCCGCCCGCCGTGCGGCGCCGTCCCACGACCGCTCCCCGCTGACGCGCGCGAGCGCGGCGAGAAAGAGCGCGGGGCCGATCGAGCCGTTGTACAGCACGTGGCGCTCAACCTCGCTGGCGACGTACCCGGGTGTGTGCAGCCTCCAGGTCAGTGCGTCGCCTTCGTCGCGGGCGCGATCGAGGAACTCACGGCCGATCCAGGTCGCGACGGCGAGGTGGCGGGCGGCTGCTGCATCCTCGCTCGCCGCATCGGCTGCCACTCGAGGTGCCGCCACGTGAAATTGTGAGGCTGCCGATTCAGAGAGCGATCGCTCGATCCACTCGAGCTGAACCGCAAGATCCGGCTCGGACAAGGCGCGGAAGCGGTCACGCGCCATCGCGAGCCCGGGCTTGCTGAAGAAGCGATCGCCGATCACCCGCTCCGCGGCGCGCACCACGGTTTCACCCGCCGCCACCGTAAAGTGCGGGATATCGAGAATCTCGAGCGCCTCGCGCTCTTCGATCGCGACCGGCCACGCCACCGGCTGCGCGCGGTCCATCGAGAAGGGCCGCGCCATCACGTCGAGCGACGTCGATCGCGTGACGCCGTTTGCCTGGTACTTGGGCGCGCCGAGCACGTCCAGCAGCACGGCGTACTGGTTCGTCGGGCGAAACAGCACGCGGGCGCGGCGGCCTTCGAACACGCTCAGCGCTCCGCCCGGCCCGGCGATCGCGTCGCGATTCGCCGCGCAGAAGCGGTAGGTCGCGGCAAAGCCGTCGAGCAGTTCCGCCTGGTAGTCCTCGGGACGCTGCTCGACGCCGTTGAGCACGACCCGGTTTGCCGAGGGCGCCTGGAACTCATGCCGATCGGCGAATGAGATGGCGTCGGTGCGGATTCCCGTCCAGGCTCGCCGCGCGCGCGCGGATCCGCGCAGGCCCGTGCCGCGCAGCCCGCCGGTTTCGTAGCGCCGGCCATCCGCGCCGTTTTCGCCGAACGTGATGAATCCGGTTTCGACGCACGATGGCGCTTTTCTTCCGAGCGACGCGGGGTTCGATTCGACGACCCGCGGGCGGGCAGGGTAGAGCAGCGACTCCGGATCGACGATCGCCGGCCCCGACAGCGTGGCGGCGACATTCTCCATATGGAGATCCATCGCGCCGAGCAGGTAGGTCAGCGCCGCCATCCCGCCGGCACGGTAGTAGTAGCGGCGGACCTGCGTCTCGTCGGTAAAGCTCTCGTGCTCCGCGAACTCCACCCACCCGTAGCCCGGACGCTCGATGACCCGCAGCGAGCGCTGTGGCAGCAGCGAGCTGTGCGCGTTCACCCATTCGAGAAAATCGGCGAACGCCTTCTCGATCCCGACGTCGCGCGGCTTGTAGATGATGCGAAGGCCCGAGTCGAACGTGAGCGCCGCCACGCGGCGGCGGCCGTTGTGCGGATCCGACAGCGCGGGCGCGACCGCCGTCACGAACCCCGGGTCGACCCCCCCGCCGAGCTGAAGCCGGATGGCTTCGCGATCGAACTCCAGGCGGCTCGCGAGATCGTTGGTCGTCTCGACCCACTTCTCGATCATCAGCGAGGTCATGCGGGCCAGGACCGGGTAGGCGACCCAGAAGGTCGACAGACCGTCGTCGAGCATCGAGTACACGAACGCGCGATAGCGCTCGTCGCCCGCGGCGCCGGCGGTTTGCCCGGTGCGTTCACCACCGTTGGGCGACGCGCCCAATACTTTTTGAAACAGCTCGTGCAGCGTGCGCTCGCTGGCGATCGCGAGCTCCTTTGCGAGCTGACGCTCCATCGCCTGCCGCGCCGGATCGGTGAAGGTCGCGTATGCGTCGGGATTCCATTTCAGCAGAAAGGTCCGGGCGGCGCGGACGCCGGCGACGGCGAACTCGATGAAGGGTGGTTCGTCGCCGGGCGCGAAGTAGCCGGCTTCCGGAGGCGGTCCCGCCTCGAGCTCTTTCGCGAGCTCCGCACCCGCCTCGAGGATGAGGTCGAGCCAGGTGGTCCACTCCGTGTCGGGTTCCGGATCAGTGGACGTTTGGGAGAGCGCCTGGCCGACAGTCGTCCAATCCAGGCCGTCCCATTGCAGCCGGCGGAGGAACGCGTCGCGATCGCCAGGAGAGAAGGCGCGGCTCCAGCTCTGGAGCGCGGCGTTCGCTTCAGGCCGGATGGCTTTGTTGACCCCGGCGTTGCCCCCGGCGTTGCCTTCAGAGTGGCTGTCAGTCGACGAGGTGCCGCGAACCGAGTACGAGGCAACGCGCTCGTACACCGACAGTGCGCCGAAGACGATAGCGCGGCGCTCGTCGAGGGACAGCGAAGGCATCCGATGCGGTCATCCTTTGATGCTGATATTGCTGTTCAGCATGCGCTGAGGTTCCGATCCTGTTACCACACAGCTGGAGTTGAGCTCGTCGACCAGTCGCGTCGCCACCTGCTCGAGATCGGTGTCGGATATCTTTCCACCGCGGGAATCGAGCTCGGTCTGGAAGCGTGACAGGAGCTTTTGCAGCTGCCGCCGTGACATTACGATATCGTCCCCCATGGGTCCCTCCGTTTGAGTGGGTCGGGTTGCGTCTGTGGTTTGAGATTGTGGTGTCGCAGGAAGTCCATGAAGCGCTGATAGTCGCTCGCCGGCAGGCGGAAGGCCACCAGCAGCCGGCGGTAGTTCCCGTGCGACTCGGACAGCCCCTTCTTGACCAGCGCGCGCACCTGCCCGCGGTTCAAGTCCCGGTCCATGAAGCGCTCGTAGATGCTCTCCCAGAAACTCTCGCCGTGGCGCGTGATCCGCTCGAAGAGCTCGGTGCCGATGTCGGCCGCGGCCGGCACCGACATCGTGGGCCGATCCAGGCTCGCCGGCCCCGGTTGGCGATCGATCGGGTCGGCTTCGGTCGGCTTGCCGAACTCGGCCGCGAAGTCTTCGGGCTCGATGAACGTTCCCTCGGACATCGCGTAGCCCATCGTCACGACGCTGATCAACTGGCGCACGTTGCCCGGCCAGTGATAGCTCTCGAGCGTGTTGAGCGCCGCGCTCGACATCGGCTTGGCGATGCCGTACTTCCGCGCCAGCCTCAGGAGGACGTAGTCGACGATGAGGCGCCAATCGTCGCCGCGCTCGCGCAGCGGCGGCACGGCCAGGTGGAAATACCAGAGCCGGAACAACAGGTCGTAGCGGAACTCGTTCTTGAGCACCAGCGTGTTGAGCGATCGGTTCGTCGCCGACACGACGCGCACGTCCGCCGAGCGGGCGCGGGTGGAGCCGAGCGGCTTGAACTCGCCGGTCTGCAGCGACCGCAGCAGCATCGCCTGCGCCGTCAGGTGCAGGTCCCCGACCTCGTCGAGGAAGATGACGCCGCCATCGGCCTCCTCGAACGCCCCCCGGCGATCCGCAATGGCGCCGGTGAAGCTGCCGCGCGTGTGGCCGAACAGCTCGCTGACGGTCAGGTTGCCGTCCTGGTGCTGCGGGCAGTTCACTGACACGTAGGGCCGGCCCTTCGG
Organism: uncultured Acidobacteriota bacterium; assembly: GCA_963770995.1. Taxonomy (GTDB): domain Bacteria; phylum Acidobacteriota; class Vicinamibacteria; order Vicinamibacterales; family CAVVIG01; genus CAVSWN01. The sequence goes on from CAVYRS010000004.1 coordinate 281,992, forward strand.
CGTGCCGAGGAGGTAGATCGCTTGTGCAAACGCTTCCTTGCCGACGCCGCTCTCGCCGGTGATGAGCACCGGCTCCTTGTAGCGTGCGGCTTTCGCCAGCTTGGACTGCAGTTCGAGGAACTTCGGGGAGAAGCCGACCATCTCGAGCGCGCTCGGTTCGCCCCAGCGTTCCACCGAGGCCGCGCGCAGCCGCAGCGCCTGCTCGCCCAGGAACTGCGACGGATCGATGCTCGTCGTGAGCAGTTCGTCGATGCCGCGAGTTCCGTGCGAGGTCATGTGTGGCATGTACCCTGTCCGCCCGCCGTTCTCCCCGGTGCGGGGCGGAAACCTGATTTAGATAAGCGGTGGCGCCAACGACGAGACGTTGAGCTGATAGTTCACATGATCGATCGCCGCACAGGGTAAGAGGAACCCGGCGGCACCCGGTCCGTCCAGCGGCAGCTGGTAGGTGGCGCCTGGCTGCAAGTCCGGCGCGAAGTTCACGATTCGCACCAGCTCGGTGTCGTTCGCGGACATGGCGCCGAACTGCATGATGACATGGACCGGCACGCTGTTGCTGTTGGTGACCGATCCGCGAATGTGGCAGCAGCACACGGTCGGATCCCGAACGGTGTTCGACAGGAAGACCGTCGGCAGCTGCGCCTGGCGCCAGCCCGGATTGGTTTGAATCTGCGCCCCGTTGAAGCCGGCGAATGCCACGTTGGTCAGCGACGGTCCGACCGGCACCGTCTCGCACCCCAATGACACCACCAACACCGACAGCGCGCAGACGGCAATGGCGACGCCCAGCGGGCGCCGGCTCCGGTGTGACCGCATGAAGAATCTCCCGCGCGCAGGCTGTCGAGTATCGAGCGATCGGAAAGAGAGATCACACGAAGACTTGCGCGTCAACGCCGACGACTTGCGCCGCAGTATACATACCAACGCAAGAGCCAGCAAGCCGCGGCCGCTGTTTTGGTGGCGCAAGTGAGACAACTTTTCGCGATCGTGACCCGCTGGCGACACGAACGTCATCGGCGTCGCCATGTGGATGAGTTTGGGGCGGTTTTGTCGGCTTCAATTGCCGTTGCGGCGCGTCGCAATTGCCGTTGCGGCGCGTCGAGTTTGTGGCTAGAATCCGACGCCGACTCTCAGCAACACTCCGATCCACCACACTCAGGAGCTCGCGCAATGATACGCGCCACGAAGGCCGTCCAGGCGGTCGGGATCATCCTGCTGGTTTCTTCCGCGGCCGCCGCGCCGCAGCGCACGTTCGCGCAAACGCAGCCCGGCGTGGCGACGGGACAAACCGGCGATGCGCGCGAGCCGCCGGTGATGCGATTCGACCCGCAGGGCATCGATCTCGCCCAGGCGGTGAGCATCACGCTGCAGAACGCGCCCGACATTCGCCTCGCGGAGGTGAGCGCGACGCAGGCGCTCGGCGCGGCGCAGCAGCAGACTGGCACGTTCGACACGACTTTCCGCGGCGACACCAACTACAACTATCAGAACCAATTGCTGTCGCCGACCGATTTTCTCGGCGAGCAGCTGAAGCGCGACAACCTCCGGGCGCAGGTGGCCGACCAGGTCTCCACGCGCGTCCGCCTGAACGCGATCAGAGATCAGCTGAACATCATCCGGAACCTGCCGCCCGAGTGCGGCACCGGGGGCACGTCCGCGCAATTGGCCGCGCTCCGGCGCATCGACCCGGACACGGCCACGGAACTGGAAATTCTCGATGCGCTGTGCGCGTCATCGAACCAGGTCGATCCGTCGCAAACGCTCCGTCGGGATTTGATCACCATCCGCCAGCGGGTCGTGACCGACACCATCGGCAACGTCGAGCGAGGCGTGAACGAAGCGATTGCCGCGGAGACGTTCCTCCAGAAGTTCGTGACCAACCTCGGCGACACGCCCGATCAGGAGATACTTCTCCAACAGCACCTTCAACGGGGCGCTCTCGCGCCTGTTCCGCAACGGGATCAGCTTCGCGCCGTTCTTCAACGGAACAGGGAACGTGTCGAACTTCATCGACAAGCCGTTCAACTCCAATTGCGAGTTGGACGAGCCCTGCGGCGGCAAGGGTCAGTTTCCGCTCTACACGCTGAAGCTGGGCGCCAACGCGTTCGTCCCGCTGGCGCGCGGCCTCGGTGCGGCGGCGACCGCGGCGCCGGAGCGCGCGGCGTACATCAACGAGCAGGCGGCGCGGCTGGATGCGCAGCATCAGGCATCGCTGAGCGCGCTCACCACGATCAACGCCTACTGGGCGCTCCGGTCGGCGCAGGACAACGTGGACATCGCGATCCGGTCGGTCGAACTGCAGGGCCGCGTGCTCCAGCTCACGCGAATGACGATTGCGGCGGGGAACCTGCCGGCGGTCGAACTGGCGCGTGTGCAGGCCAGCGAGGCGCGGTCGCAGACCACGCTCCGCGACGCGCAGGTCGAATTTATCCGGACGCGCGTCGACCTCGCCAAGGCGATGGGCATCGCCGTCGGCAGCGACGAGTCGACGTTGCCGCGCGCGCGCGATCCGTTCCCGCCGCCGCCGGACGCGACGTCGGTGGACGACGCCCGCCTGGCCCAGCTCGCCACGGACGGATTGGCACAGCGGCGCGACGTGACCGCCGCGCTGCGGAGCGCCGAGGCCGCCCAGGTGCTGGTCCGCGGCGCCGAGCTCGATCTCAAGCCGATCGTGGATCTCAACGGCGACGTCCACTACACCGGCCTCGACGAAAAGGTGATCACCAACGCCTTCAAGCGATGGGTCGGCCCGAGCTACAAAGTCGGCCTCGACGTCGAGAAGCCGTTCGGCAACAACCTGCAGAAGGGGCTGCTCGTCGAAGCGCAGGCCGGCGGTCTTTCGTCGCAGATCTCGTCCGCCGACCTGCGGCGGCAAGTTCGCCTCGACGTCGTGCGCACAGGCCGCTCCCTGGTCGAGGCGATCGAGCGGGTGAGGCTGGCGCAGGATTCGGTGCAGCTTCTTCCAGCAGACGATCGACGCCGAGATGGCACGCTATCAGATTGGCGAGGTCACGTTGATCGATACGATTAACACCGAGTCGCAGGCGTCCGATTCGCGCCGCGCGCTGGTCGCGGCGCAGCAGGATCTGGCGCGGCTCATCGCGGAACTGCGCTTCGAAACCGGTACGCTGGTGCCCGATGCGAGTGCGACAGTGACGCCGCAAAACCTCATTACGGTGCCCCGTTAGGACCCGTTGATGCGAACGCCGCTGAACATTCTCATCGCTCGTCACTGGTCGCGGCCCGGGCCGCCTGGGCCCAGCCGCCGACCACCACGTCGCCACAGCCGGCGACCACCGAGCAACGCGTCATCGACGAATCCGCGCGCCAGGCATCGCTGCCCGGTGCGACCGCCGCCGCGCCCAGGCTGTCGGCGCCGACGATTTCGATGGCCGACGCCGTCAACCAAACAGTCGCCAACGGGCCGCAGATCAAGCTCGGCGTCCAGACGGTGGCGGAGCGGACCGGCAGCGTGCAGCGGGAGCGCGGCAGTCTTCGACTGGAAGCTGCTCCTCAAGCCGAACTGCGAGTACAACAACCTGGCGCTCGATCCGTCGGCGCGGCAGGGCGAAAGCGACCGGCGCCTGAAGTTCGCGATCATCGCCGCGGCCTTCGGCAGCATCAATCGGACGCTGCTCGAGCAGATCAACTCACTCCAGCCGCGGCCGCCGCGGTGCCCGCTCGATTTCGCCCAGCTGCGGGACATCACGCGGCTCAACGTCGATCAATTCGCGTTCAAGATTCGCGACATCCCGATCCTCAAGAACACGTTCTTCACGCTCGGGGGCTCGGGCGGACGGGCGACGGCCGCGTCGTTCAAGAGCGCCTGCTCGACGCTCGACCAGGGGTCGACCGTGTCGAACACCGTCGCCAACGCCCTCGACGATCCCAGCAACAACGTGTTCCGGCGGATGTTCGGGCTCGCGACCGGACGCCAGAGCGTGCGTGAGCTGCTGACCGGCGCCGGGTTGCAGGAGGCCATCGTCACGCTCGAGCAGGCGCCGCACGAGATTCTCGGGGTCACGCAGCAGTTCGCTCAGGCCGCGTCCGCCCAGGCCATCCTCGCGCTGCACCGTCTCGGCGTCGTTCCGCTGGACACGGTCATCAAGACGGCGAAGCTGGATGTCCGGCTGACCCGGTTGTTGCGGAACGGCATCACGTTCGGCACGGGGATGTTCTTCAACAACAGCGTGGACAACTTCAAGGACAAGTCGCTCGATCCGTTCTACGGCGGCAGCCGGCAAGCCGTTCTTCTACCGCGGCAACGCGACGGCCGACGTGACGGTTCCGCTGCTGCGTTCGCGCGGGCTCGGCACGACCGCCAACGAACGGGCGGCGCAGCTGTCGCTCAGCGGTGAAACCGATCGGCTGCGCTTCACGGTGTCGGAGGAGTCGTTCCGGACGGCGACGGCGTACCTCAACCTCATCGGCGCGCAGGACACGGTGACGTCGCTCGAGGAATCTCTCGCGCGGCAGACGCAGATCAATCAGCTCACGCAGCGGCGCATTGCGGCGGGCGATCTGCCGGCGGTCGACATCGCGCGATCGCAGGCGAACGCCACCTCCGTCGCCTCGTCGCTGAGCCAGGCACGCACCGGCGTCGTGGAGGCGCGCATCGCGCTGGCCGAGGCGATGGGCGTGGACGCGGACACGATCGCCAACGCGCCGCTCGCGGCCGAGACGTTCGCGATGACGCCGAAGACGATCCCGCCGCTGGACGAGCTGTTTGCGACGGCGGCGCAGTCGCGGCTGGACGCCCGCGCGCTCGGCTCGCTCCGGGCCGCCGCCCAGATTCTCGAAGAAGGCGCGCTCATCAACGCCAAACCGCAGGTCGACCTGTTCGCCAAGGCCGGGCATGGGCACGTTCTTCGACAACCTGACGTTCTTTCGCGACCCGGACGAGGTAAACCCGATCTTCACGCTGCTGCGGCAGGACGGGCCGCCCATCGAAACGGGCGGAGCCGTGCGGTTCAGCTCGCCGCTCGGCTACTACCGCGCGATGTTCAAGCGACAGTGGCGGCCGCTCTGGACGGTCGGCCTGAAACTCGACATGCCCTTCGCCAACAACCGCCTGCGCGGTTCCTACGTGATAGCCCAGGCCGCCCGGCAGCGCGCCGAGGTGCAGGAGCGCGATCTGCTTCGCATCATTCGCGAGAACGTCGTGGACGAGGTGGAGTCGCTGCGCAAGCGGGCCGAAGCCATCCAGCTCGCGCAGGTGGCGCTGGAGGCGGCGAAAACGACCCTCGACGGCGCGATCGCCCGATTCCAGACCGGCGATCTGACGCTGATCGACACGCTGCTCTCCGAGGAAGATCTGAGGAGCGATCGCCTTGCGCTGATCAACCTGTGGCAGGCCTATCTGTCCGATCTGGTGCGCCTGCGATTCGAGACCGGCACGCTGGTGACGTTCGGCGGCACGACGGTCGCGCCCGACCAGGTGCAGTTCAACACGTCCGAGTTCGTGGTGCGGCGCTGAAGCCGCCACGAGGAGCACCATGGGAGAAGAACTCTTTCGCAAGTCGGCGCTCGACAAACTGGCCTCACCGGAGCGTCTCGACGAGCTCATGGAAGTCACGCCAGGCAAGGGGAAGGTCGCGCTCCTGACGTTCGGCGCGATGGCCGTCGGTCTGGTCGTCTGGAGCATCTTCGGGAACATCCCGGAACGTGTCGACGGGTCCGGAATTCTCGTGCGGGGCGGCGGCAACCGTCAGCTGACGGCCGGCGGGGACGGTACCCTGACGAGCCTGAAGATCACGCTCAACGATTCCGTCAAGGACGGACAGATCGTCGGCCAGATCTCGCAGATCGGCAGCAGCGAGGAGATCAAGACGGCCAAGCAGGGATTTGATCAGGCGCAGCGCGACTACGAGATGTCGAAGGTCGAGGACGAAGCGACCATCGCCGGGATCCGCGCGACGATCAACAGTGTCGAAAGCGAGAAACGGCGTACGCAGGAGCTCCTGCAGAAAGCCAGGGAGAACCTGGCGCGGTTGAGAGAGAGCTTCAGCCAAGGGTTGGTTACGCGACCCACCGTCGATCAGGCCGACCGCGACGTCGCCGGGTTGCAAGCCCAGTTGACCGGGAAGGACAGCCAGATCGCGAGTCAGAACGCGCAGATTCGATCAGTCGGACAGCGCATCCGGGCCAAGGAGGAAGCCGTGGCCAAGGCGCGGCGCGAGCTGGAACGCGTCAGCGTCACGACGAGCTCCCTCGCGCGGCTCACGAGCACGGTCGAAGGCAAGGTGATCGAGCTGCGGAAGCGCGCCGGCGATTTCGTGCGCACCGGCGAGGTCGTCGCCGTGATCGAGCCGCCGTCCAGCGCCATCGAACCAGTGGTGTACATCGACTCGGCCAACGGCAAGCGTGTCAAGCCGGGCATGGAAGTGCAGGTGTCCCCCTCGACGGTCCGCCGTGAGGAGTACGGGTTCATGAAGGGGGAGATTCAGGTGGTCGGCGACTACGCCGTCACCAAGGATGCCGTCGAAGTCGGTCACCGCGAACGATCAGCTCGCGGAGGAGCTCCTCAAGTCCGGCACCAAAGTCGAGGTGCTCGTGGGGTTGAGCGCCAATCGCGAAACGCCCAGCGGGTACGCCTGGTCGTCGTCGGACGGCCCGCCCTTCAAGATCGAGGGCGGCACCAAGGTCACGGTGTCGGTCGTGACCGCCAGGACGTCGCCGTTCAACTACTACGTCACGCCGATCTTCAGGAACTTGCTCGGCACCTGAGTCCGCCGAATCGAGGCACGACGGAGACCCAACATGGCTGAAGAACCAGCACCCGCGGCGCAGCCCGAACCGGCGGCGCCGGCGAAGCCGGAAAAAAAGAAGAAAAGGGCGGAGGTGCAGACCGCCGATCCCGAGCAGGAAAAGCTGATGAAGGTGACCTCCCCCCAGGGGTGGATTGCCCTGTTTGCGCTGGGAGCGACGCTGGTCGCCGTGATTGTCTGGAGCCTCGTCGGCAGCATTCCGGAGCGCATCGAAGGGCTGGGCATCGTCGTGCGCGGCGGGGGAATCCGCGAGGTGCGGGCCAGCGGCGGCGGGACGTTGACGAAGCTGACGATCAAGATCAGCGATACGTTGAAGGAAGGCCAGATCGTCGGCGAGATCATCCAGGTCGGCAGCAGCGAAGAGATCAAGACCGCCCGGCAGGAACTGGATCAAGCGCAGCGTGAGTACGAGATTTCGAGGGCCGAAGAGGAAGCGACGATTGCCGGCATACGGTCGAAGAGTGTCGGCGCTGAATCCGACAAGAGCAATACGCAGCTCCTGCTACAAAAGGCCAGGGAAGACCTCGCACGGCTGAAGGAAAGCTTGGAAAAAGGCCTGGTGACGCGCAACCGTGTCGAGCAGAAGGAACGCGAAGTGGCCGAGTTCGAAACGCAAATCAACGGCAAAGATACCGAGATCGCAGGCAACAACGCACAGATCCGGTCGGCGCAGCAGCGGATCCGGGCGAAGGAAGACCGCGTGGCCCAGGCGCGGAGGGCGTTCGAACGCGTCGGCTCCGTCAGCAGCGCTCGGGCAGACGTCCAGAGCACCGTGACGGGCCGTGTCGTGGAAGTGAAGAAGCGGGTCGGCGACCTGGTGAAGGAGGGTGAGGTGGTGGCGACCGTCGAGCCGCCAGGCGCCGGCATCGAACCCGTCGTGTACATCAATTCCGGCAATGGCAAGCGCATCAAACCGGGGATGGAAGCGCTCGTGTTGCCGTCTAACGTGCGCCCTGGCGAGTACGGGTTCATGAAGGCCAAGATTGGCGTCGTCGGCGAATATCCGGTGACTGCAGAGGCCGTCAAGGCCATGACAGGGAACGATCAGCTCGTGCAGAAACTGCTGGCGCAGTCGACCAAGATCGAGGTCCACGCCGTGCTCGAGCCGAATCCCAATGTGCCGAGCGGCTACGCCTGGACGACCTCCACGGGTCCGCCGTCTCAGATTCAAGGCGGCACGGAGGTCACGGTCGCGGTGATCGTGGATCGCAAGCCGCCGATCAGTTACGTGTTGCCCATCTTCTCGGGGTCGGGAGGCTAACCGTGCCGGAAGCTGCCGCGCCCCCGGCGCCAAGCGCCGCGCAGCAACAGGCTGCCGCGCAGCCGCTGCCGCCGCCTGAAGAAAAAAGAAGCCGCCGATTCCGCGGCCGCCGAACAAGAAAGTCAGCACGCCGACGATCCTGCAGATGGAAGCCGTCGAGTGCGGCGCCGCTGCGCTCAGCATGATCATGGCCCACTACGGGCTGTGGGTGCCGCTCGAAGAAGTCCGCGTCCAGTGCGGCGTATCGCGCGACGGCAGCAAGGCGAGCAACGTCCTCAAGGCGGCGCGCAACTACGGCTTCGACGCGCAAGGGCTTCAAGTACGGCGAGCTCGAAAAGCTGTACGAGCAGGACCTGCCGGCGATCCTGTTCTGGAACTTCAACCACTTCGTCGTCCTCGACGGGTACAAGAACGGCAAGGTCTACCTGAACGATCCGGCGCACGGACCGCGCGAGATCGAGCTCGAGGAGCTCGACGGCTCGTACTCCGGCGTCGTGCTGACGTTCAGAAGGCGCCCGAGTTCAAGAAGGGCGGCGCGCCGCCGACGATGGGGCCGGCGCTGCGGCGGCGGCTGGTCGGGTCGGAAGTCGCGTTGATGTTCACGGTGATCTGCGGGCTGTTCCTCGTCATTCCAGGCCTGGTCATCCCGACCTTCACGCGGGTGTTCATCGACGACTACCTGGTGCGCGGCCAGTCGTGGATGGTGCCGTACCTGATGATGTTCATGGTCGGTCACTGCTCTTCGTGCAGGGCGGACTCACCTGGCTGCAGAAGTACTATCTGCTGCGCCTCGAGATCGAAGCTCGCGCTCACGACGTCGAGCTCAGTTCTTCAACCACATCCTCCGCCTGCCCTCGGCTCTACTTCGGGCAGCGGTTCGCCGGCGAGATCGGCTCGCGCGTGCTGATCAACGACAAGGTCGCCAAGATCATCTCGGACAAGCTGGCGTCGACGGCCATCGACCTTGTCATGATGGTGTTCTACTTCATCCTGATGTGTTTGTACAGCGTCAGCCTGACGCTGATCGTGACGGCCATCGGCCTGCTCAACGTCGGCGCCGTGCGGCTGTCGGCGCAGAGCGCGCGTCGATGCCAGCCGCCGCCTGATGCAGGACAAAGGCAAGCTGCAGGGCGTCGCGATGAACGGTCTGCAGATGATCGAGACGATCAAGGCGACCGGGTCCGAGGCCGAGTTCTTCGCGCGGTGGGCCGGCTATTACGCCAAGTCGGCCAACACGACGCAGTACATCCCGGTGCTTGCCCAGACGCAGGGGGCCATCCCGGGTCTGGTGTCGACGCTGTCGACGGCGGCCGTCCTCGTCCTGGGCGGCTTCAAGGTCATGAACGGCGAGATGACGGTCGGCATGCTGGTCGCCTATCAGACGCTGCTCGGCAGCTACATGAGGCCGATCAACACGCTGGTGTCGTTCGGCTCGACGCTGCAGGAGCTCCAGGCCGACATGAACCGCCTGGACGACGTCATCCGGTATCCCGCGGACAAGCAGTACGAGCAGGACCGGCAGAAGCTCGAATACGATCCGAGCGTCGTCAAGCTGTCGGGGCTGGTCGAGCTGCAAGAACGTCACCTTCGGCTACAACCCGCTCGAACCGCCGCTCATTCAGGATTTCAGCCTGCGCGTCGAGCCCGGCCGGCGGGTTGCGCTCGTCGGATCGAGCGGCAGCGGGAAGTCGACCGTGGCGAAGGTGATCTCCGGCCTGTACCCGAACTGGGGCGGCGAGGTGCTCTTCGACGGGAAGCAACGCCACGAAATCCCGCGCGACCTCCTCGTCAACTCGATCGCGGTCGTCGATCAGGAAGTGTTCCTCTTCGGCGGCACGGTCAACGAGAACATCACGATGTGGGATCCGACGGTGCCGGTGTCGCGCGTCGGCACGGCGAGCCGCGACGCGGCGATCGCCGAAGTGATCGAGGCGCGCGAGGGCGGCTACAAGGGGCCGGTACAGGAGGGTGGCGGGAACTTCAGCGGCGGCCAGTGCCAGCGGCTCGAGATCGCGCGCGGCACTGGTCGGCGAGCCGACGATCATGATTCTCGACGAGGCGACGAGCGCGCTCGATCCGACGACCGAGATGCACATCGACGACAGCATGCGGCGCCGCGGGTGCACGTGCATCATCATCGCGCATCGGCTCAGCACGATTCGCGACGCCGACGAAATCATTGTCCTGGAGCGGGGGAAGATCGTGCAGCGTGGAACGCACGACGTGATGAAGGATATCGAAGGCCCGTATCGGAAACTGATCGGCGCCCATTGATATGAAGGCTTCAGCCCAAGGGGTCAGCATCGCGCGCAGGCTGTTCTACCTGCGCATCGTCGCCGCCAACGAATACGCGCGGGTGGGAGAGGAGATCCGCGTCGGCGACGGGCTCGAGATCGGGCGCGATCCGACCTGCGCGCTCGTCCTCCACGACGAAAGCGTGTCGCGGCGCCACGCCCGGGCGGAGCAGGGCGCTGACGGCATGCGCATGGTGGATCTCGGCAGCGGCAACGGGATCTGGGTCGGCACCGAGCGCGTCACCGACATCGTGTTGCGGCCCGGCGAGCGCTGCTCGATCGGATCGCACCGTGTTCGAGTGCTGCGAGGAAGTGCCGGTGATGGCGGCCGCCGCCGCCACCGCCGCCACGATGCTCATGGACCGCTCGGCGGTCGATCTCTCCGAGCTGTCGCGCCCGGTCCAACCGGAAGCCCACGCGGTGGGCTTCGTCGTGCGCGTGGTCGTGGGCGGCGAGTTCGTTCCGCGCGGGCAGGAATTCATCGTCGACGGCGGCGAGGTGACGATCGGCCGCGGTGCCGACTGCGGGATCGTCCTCGACGAGCGGGACGTGTCGCGGAAGTCCGCGAAAATCGAGGTGGTTGCGGAAGGCTTCCTGATCACCGACCTCGGTGGATCGGTGGGCGTGTGGCGCGACAACCGGAAGGTCACGAGCGAAGTCGTGCCGCCGGGCACGCACATTCGCCTCGGGCCGCGTCTCGTGATCGCGCCGGATCTGATCGGCGCGGAAGTGGCGCCCCCGCCTGCGGCGCCCGCCCCGGTGGACGCCGACGCGACGCAGTACCTGCAGGAATCGCAGGTCCAGGCGTGGCGAGCGCACATACAGTCGCCGGCGGTGGAGCCTCCGCCGCCCGCGGCGCCCACGACGCCGTTCCTGCCAGAGCCCGTCGTCGAATCGGCCGCACGACCCGCTCCGGCCGAAGCAGCACGCGTACCGGTGGACATGCCGGCGGCGCCCGCCGCACCAGCGATGCCCGCCGACCCCGGCGTCACCGACGCCGACTTCGGCCAGACCGTGATGATTCCGACCGGCTCGTTTCCGCTGCCGATGCCGGCGGTGTCGGAGCCGGGCGCGGAGGCTCCGGCCACGAAGCGGCTCGAGGACATCGGCGAAGTGATCCCGGTCTCGGCGCACGATCCGTTCCTCGCCGACGATACGGAAGCGGTGTGGGTGGTCGAGACCGGCGGCATTCTGCTCTTCACGATCGCGCTCGAGAACGGCAAACCGGTCGGCACGCGGTCGCACTTTCTCGGGATCAACGTCGGCCAGGCGTTCTTCGGGATCGATGCGCAGCGCGTCGGATCGGCCTTCATGGCGGTGGCGAAGCAGGGGACCACCGTTCGCAAGATGACGCGCACCGAGTTGCAGGCCGTGGCGAGCGATCCCGCGCAGGGGCCCGCCATCGCGGCATTGGTCGACACCTGGGTGCTGGGGTTGTCGAAAGCGCTCATCCATGGCCTGCCGGTGAACCGCATCGGGGAAAAACCGCTGCACGCGGGAGAGCGCCTGGAGATCGACTCGCGCTTCCGCGCGACCTCCGGCGAACGGGTCCTGTGGATCGATATCTGGAGCGGAAGCATTCTCTTCGACGACATGGCGACGCCGACCTTCAATCGGCGCCATGCGCTCTTTCCGATCACGCCGGATTCGTGGATCCAGCCGCTCAGCGACGAGTTCGGTCCGATCGCGGTGACCCCCACGACGACCGCGGAGCAGTTGTCCGACGACTCGGTCTGGTACGCGCTCGAGATCTTCCACGGTGTGCTCTGCGAGTGCGAGTTCATCAGCAAGAAGCTGGCGACCGTCGACGAGTACGTCCGGCTGCAGCAGAAGAAGGAAGCGCGCGATGCGGCCGGTGCCGCGGGCGTGAGCGCCATCGCGAGCGTGATGCGGACCGAGGCGGACTCGCCGCTGTCGCACCTGGCCTCCGCCTCCGCCGAGCCCGTCCTGAGGGCGTGCGCCCTCGTCGGCTCGACCCTCGGCATCAAGGTGATGCCGCACCCCAGCGCCGAGGAAGCGCGGACCTACGAGGATCAACTGCAGGCGATCGCGACCGCATCCGGGTTCCGGACGCGCACGGTCGCCCTGCGCGGCGATTGGTTCAGGGAGGATCACGGATCGCTCCTCGGGCAGATGGCGAATACGGGCGAGCCGGTCGCGCTGCTGCAGACCAAGCCGCAGATGTACGAACGGGTGAACCCGAAGACCGGCGAGCGCGTGATCGTCACGTCCAAGAGCATGGACGAGCTCAGCGTATTCGCCTTCGCCTTCTACACCCCCCTCCCCGATGGTCCCGTCTCGGCGAAAACGCTGCTGAAGTTCGGCTTCCAGGGCATGGGCCCCGACCTTCGGTGGGTGCTTCTGATGGCGATGATCGTCGGGATGTGCGGCACGGTGACGCCGTACTTCACCGGCAAGATTTTCGACGAAGCGGTCCCGCAGGCCGATCGGTCCGGGCTCATCGTCTACGGCCTCGCGATGCTCGGCTTCGCGTTCGCCATGGCGGCCTTCAAGTTCGTCCAGGGTGTCGCGACGCTCCGGATCTCGACGCGCATGGGCTCCTCGATCCAGGCCGCGGTCTGGGACCGGATCATGAACCTGCCGGTGAACTTCTTCCGCAAGTACTCGGCCGGCGACCTGGCGGACCGCGCGGACGGCGTCGAAGAAATCCAGGCGCTCGTGTCGGGCGCGGGCGTGTCGGCGATTCTGGGATCGATCAGCGGCTTGTTCTACGTCGGGCAGATGTTCTCGTACGACCTGCGGCTGGCGCTGGTCGCGGTGCTGCTGACGTTTACCTACGTCGCCGTCAACATGACCGCCAACTACACGCAGCTGCGGTATCAGCGCAACGAAATGGAAGTGCGCGGGGCGATCAGCGGGCTCGTCCTCAACCTGCTCACCGGCGTGTCGAAGCTCCGCATCTGCGGCTCCGAGCTGCACGCCTTCCGCGTCTGGGCCGAGAAATTCTCGGCGCAGCGCAAGGTCAGCTTCACCATCGGCAAGATTCAGAACTTTGCCGAGCTGTTCACGACGACGTTCCCGCTCCTGTCGAACCTGCTGATCTTCTACGTGATGATCTCGGCGCAGGCGAACGCCCAGCCCGGGACGCCCACGCTGACGACCGGCGACTTCATCGCGTTCACGGCGGCCTACGGCCTCTTCATGTCGGCCATGCAGTCGCTCGGCGACGCGTCGCTGAACATGCTGCGCATCGTGCCGGTCTACGAGCGCTTCAAGCCGGTGCTCGAAACCAAGCCGGAAGTCGATCGATCGAAGGCGTTCCCCGGGCAGCTGAAGGGCGGCATCGAGATCTCGCACGCGAAGTTCCGCTACGACCCGGACGGCCCGTGGATCGTCAACGACCTGTCGCTGACGATCAAGCCGGGCGAGTTCGTCGCGTTCGTCGGCGGATCGGGCTGCGGCAAGTCCACGCTGATGCGGCTCATGCTCGGCTTCGAAGTGCCCTCGGGCGGCTCGCTCGCGTTCGACGGCCAGGATTTGAGCCAGCTCGATCTCCGGATGGTGCGGCAGCAGATGGGCGTCGTGATGCAGAAGAGCCAGCTGATGCCGACGGAAATCTACCGGAACATCATCGGCGTCGGGTCGAAGACGATTCAGGACGCCTGGTGGGCGGCGGAGCGCGCCGGACTGTCCGAAGACATCAAGGCGATGCCAATGGGCATGCACACCTACGTGTCGGAGGGCGGCGGCACGCTGTCGGGCGGCCAGCGCCAGCGCCTGATGATCGCCCGCGCGATCGTGAACCGTCCCAAGATTCTATTCCTCGACGAAGCCACCAGCGCCCTCGACAACCGCTCGCAGGCCATCGTCACCGAGAGCATGGATAAGATGGAGGCGACGCGCATCGTGATCGCCCACCGCCTCAGCACGATCATCAACGCCGACAAGATCTGCTACATGGACCAAGGCAAGATCATCGAGATGGGCAACTACGACGAGCTGATGAAGCTCGACGGGTTGTTCGCCGCGCTCGCCAAACGGCAGGTCGCGTAGTGAGTACCGCTCGTCCTGAGCCTGTCGAAGGACGAGCCAGGTGCTCGTGGTTCGACAAGCTCACCACGAGCGAGACATGAGCGACGCGTTTCGCGCGGATGTGTTGAAACGGAACGGCGCCTCGACGCCCGGGATCGTCGAGGAGCTGCTTGCCTACAACACCAAGCCGTTTCCGCCGGAAGCGGCCGCTGCGCGGCCGGTGTTTCCGCTGCCTGACGAAGCCCACCTCGATGCCTGGCGCGGCTACGACACCGAGAGCAAGAGCAGCGACATTTTTACGGCGCTGAAGCGGCATTTCATCCAGCTGCGGTTCCCGATCCGCGCCGGGATCAGCGAGGAAGACGGCTACAAGCAGGCCACGCGCCGGGGGATTTTCGAGGCGGCGGACGCGTATGCCGCCGACGCGCTCACGCTCGAACGGCCCGATCTGCTCGAGCTCTCGATCCATCCGACCATCGCCGGCCACGTGCCCCTCATCATCGTCGGCCACCGCGGCGACTTCGTGAAGCTGGTACAGGCGTTCAGCGAGCGCAACGAGCCGAAGGTCGTGCTCGATTCGATGGGCGCGTGCATCGTGAAGGGCCTCAACAACTGGAGCCGGATTCACGTGCGCCGCGACGAGTGGAAGCGCGCGGCGGGCGCAGCCGGGACGGACGATGGGTGGGCGGCGGAATTCCAGAAGCTGATTCCGCACAAGGAGCTCTATCAGGATCGCTTCATCATCCTCAGCCGCGGCCCCTACAGCGCGATCGCGGCGCGGGACGTCGGGATGGAAGAAGGGGAGTGGCTCGAACGATCGCTCGCGATCCGGCGCGAGCACGAGCTGACCCACTATTTCACGCATCGCGCCTTTGGCACGATTCGCAACAACGTGTTCGACGAGCTGATCGCCGATTTCGTCGGTCTCGCGCGCGCGTTCGGACAGTACCGGTCGGATTTGGCGCTGCGCTTCCTCGGCCTCGAAGCCTATCCGGCGTTCCGTCCCGGCGGGCGGCTGGAAGTGTACCGGGGCAAGCCGCCGCTCTCCGATGACGCGTGGGCGGTCGCGCGTACGCTCGCCGTGCACGGCGCGCGCAATCTCGACGCGTTCGCCAAAGACCAGCCCCAGCATCTGGAGTCGCTCGGCACGCTCGGCGCGCTGACGTTCGCGCTCACGACCTTGACGCTGGAGGAACTCGCCTCGCCCGATATGGCCGCGGCGGTCCGCGAGCGGCTCAATTGAGGCAGCGCGCCCAGTTCTCGGAGACTTACCTCTGGCGGGTTCAGCTGCCGGCGCGGCAGGCGTCACTCAACCGGCTGCTGGATCGGTTCGACGTCCTCGGCCGCACGCTGCGGCTGCCGGTCGGCCTACGCCGCGACCTGCACCTCGTGCTCGACGAAATCGTCTCGAACGTGGTCCACGCCAACGCCAAGTCGCGCGCCACACGCATCGGGCTGGAGTTGACCCTCAATCGGGCGAGCATGACGCTGGAGGTCATCGACAACGGCAGAGCGTTCGATCCCACGCTGGTGCAGCCGCCGCGTGGATCGATTCTGGATCGGCCGATCGGCGGCCTGGGGCTTCACCTGGTGCGTGGGCTGATGGACACCGTGAGCTACACCCGGCAGCACGGCAGCAATCACCTGGTGATGACGCGCGCCGCGCGCAAGAAAGACACGCGCCGGGCCTGATCCTCCCGCGGGTCCCGTGGGGTCTGATCCGGGATCAGACCCCAAGTGGCGCGGGATTTGCGCCGCAAGACCCCGCGTGGCGCGGAATTTGCGCCGCAGATCAGCGCGGCGGCCCTGGCGGCGCCTCGAGCGTGTTGTGGAACGACGCGATCTCCCACCCGCCGGACTTCTTCGTGACCACCAGCGAGAAACGCGCGAGATGCCGTCCGGCGAGCGGACCCTGGGGCGCGTCCATCACCGCGTGGACGTGCAGCAGGGCGACCTCGGAGTGCACAAGCCTGGCAGTCTCGACGGTATAGCTGTTGGTGCTCCCGGCGTAGATGGTCTGGAAGATCGCGGTATGACCCGCGGCGATCGCCGGCCGCCCCTGGAAGTGGTCGCCGCGGATGTTGACGAAGTCGGCGTCGGCGGCGAACGGGGCGGCGAACGCGGGGCCGTCCATCGCGTTCCACGCCGCCTCGAGCTGGCCGACGAGGCTCTCGAGCGTAGCGCGGTCAGCTGGGGCGAGTTCGGCAGACATCTTTGTCCCTCGTATTACGTGAGTTAGTTCCGGCCGACACAGACGATCGTCACGTCGTCGAACTGCGGCGCGCTGCCGGCGAAGCGGTAGACGTCTTTCGCGATCCGCCGCACGGCGCCGGGCGGCCCGCCGCTCGATCGCTTGAATGAATCGAGCAGGCCTTCCTCCCCGAACATGTCTCGCTGTGGATTGTTCGCCTCGATGACGCCGTCCGTGTAGAAGACGACCACGTCGCCGTTGTCGAGCTCGTACTCGTGATCGTAGAACTTCGCGCCGGGCAGCATGCCGATCGCGGGTCCGTCGGCCTGGCCGAGGGCGGCGATGTCGCCGTGCCGGTCGCGCGCGAACGGCAGCGGATGCCCCGCGCTCGACACCGTGAAGCGGCCGACGCGGCCATCGAGGACGGCAATCGCCGCGGTGACGAACATGCCTTCGTGATCGTCGCTCGCCAGCACGTCGTTGACGCGCGACAGGATGGCCGCCGGGCTGGTCAGGCCCTTGGCGACGTAGCGCAAGTGGGTGATCAGTTTCGCGGAATAGAGCGCGGCCGACACACCCTTCCCCGAGACGTCGCCGACGACGATCGCCTTGAGACCCATGCCGAGGTCGATGAAGTCATACAAATCCCCGCCGACGGCCAGCGCCGGCTTGTACTCCACGCCGAACGAGTAGCCCGTGATATCGGGCGTCCCCTGGGGCATGAAATGGTGCTGGATCTTCCGCGCCAGCTCGAGGTCGTGCTCGAGCATCTTCTGTTCGACGAGCTCTTCGTGCACGCGCGCGTAGGCGAGCGCCATGCCGACCTCGGCGCTGATGCCGACGGTCAGGATGACGTCGGCGCGGCTGAACGGAAATTTTCCCGAGGTGCTGTCGATCTGAATCACGCCGAAGATCTCGCCTTGAAACACGATCGGCGTGCAGATCGCGGTGCGGATCTTCAGGACCGAAATCGACTCGGCGTTGGCGTAACGCTCGTCCGAGGCCGCGTCGAGGATGAGCACCGCCTCCTTCTTGGCGAGCACGTCGTCGAGCAGCGTCTTGCTCGCGTTGATTTCGTCGGCGATGCCGGTGCGCGTGCGCGCGATGTTGGGCACGAGGCGGTTCAGCTCGGGATCCCACACCATGATGAAGGCCCGGTCGGCCTGCGGCATCATGTCGAACAGCTCGTCGATCACGAACGAGAGCATCGCGCGCTCGTCGAACACCAGCGAGCTGATCTTGGCCAGGTTCTCGAGCAGCCGGAGGCGGCGCGCCGAGCCGACGAGCGTATGCGGATTGGAGGCCTGCTGCTCGACCACCGGGACGCGCACCAGCACGCGATCCGGCTCGCTCGCCGCGGGCGTTTCGCGCAGGCGCACCGACATCGTGTGGGGCGCCGGCGTGTTGGCCTCGATGGTGTTCTCGAACTGCAGGACCACGGAGCCGAGGCGGATCTGATCGCGGTTGGCCAGCACCGCGCGCTGGCTGATGATGCGTTCGTTCAGGAAGGTGCCGTTGCCGCTGCCCAGGTCCTCGAGGAACCAGTCGTCGCCCTCGCGCGTGACCATCGCGTGACGGCGCGACACGCTCGGGTTCGGCACGACGAAGTCGGCGGTGCCGCCCCGTCCGATGACGACCGTGCCGTCGAACTGGAAGTCGGACGCCGGCTGTTCGCTCGTGAGCGTCAGTTTCGGCATGCAGACAAGCGGGGACCGGGTGGTCCGCTAACCGGCGACGGGGTCAGGCTCACTGCTGCCGCAGGCGATCCTTCAGCGCTTGGCGGCCGCGGCCTTGCCGGACGCGGCGGCCTTCGACGGCCGCGCCGGCCACGGGGACCGGAAGACAAGGGCGATGCCGGCAATCTCGACCTGATCGCCATCGACGAGACGGCGGACGTTGGTGCGGACGCCGTTGACGTTGACGCCGTTCTGCGATCCGAGATCCTTGAGCTCGAAGCCGCTGCCGACCGCCGTGATGACGGCGTGCTTGCGCGACACCTCGGGGCTCATGATCTGCACCTGGTTGTCCTCGGCGCGCCCGAGATAGTTCACGGCGCCGAGCCGGTATTCGGTCTGCGGCATCGAGCCGGGCTCGGCGATGAGGGCGGCCATCGGCACCAGAATCGTCTGGCCCTCGGCTTCTTCCTCCGCGGGCGGCGTCGGCGCCGGCAGATCGCCGGCCGGCATCATGCGCGTCGCATCATCGGGGACGATCATCGTCAGATCGGGCGGCGGCCCGAGCGGCGGCGCCGTGTCTGACGGTGAGGCGCTCATGTACGCGGTTGCGTCGAGATCCACTGGAGGTTTCGCCATAATCGGGGGCGACGACACGCGCGCGGGGGCCGGCGGAGGCGCCGGTTTTGGCGGCGGTGGAGGAGGCGGCGGCGGGGCGACCGCACGGGCCGGCGGCGGTGGCGGCGCCGGTTCGGGCACGTCGAGCGCTTCCTTCGATCCGAACGCGTCGATGAAGCGGGCCGAGTACTCGTCGATGCGCGCGAGATCCGCCTCGCACTGATCGAGCCGGCCCTGCGGTGTTTCCAGGCCGGCGGCGAGGGCATCGTTGTCGAGCTCGCCGACGGCGTGCCGGAACTCGAGCTCCTCTTTTTCCAACCGCGCCTGATCGCGAATGCGGGTCACGTCCGCGATGAGCACGTGCAGCTTCCGGTACTCCGCGCGTCCCTTCGACTTGAGCGGCGTCGCCTGCTGTTCGAGCGCGTTCGCACGCTTCGTGTAGTCTTCCACCACGCGGCGGTACACCGGGTCGCTGACCTGTCCCTTCATCTCGCCGGCGCGCGCGCGAAACGCTTCGAGGCGCGATTCCTCGAGACGGATGTTGACGAGGCGATCGAGCACCGAGGTGTCAACGTCCTGTAATTGATCGGCGACCGATGTCTTGGAGGAGACAGCCGGTCCCGAGCCAGCACCTGCGTCGTGAGGAGCTTTGATTGCCATTATCGGATCCCCGTGACCATGGATGAATGGGTTTCGACGCGTGTCGGGCCGCGTCTCCGGAGCAGGGCACAGATTAGCAGGAAGGGAAGGGCGGATCAAAGCGAATCGGGGCGCATCCGCGGCCTGCACACATTGACAGTCCGTCGACCGCCTCCGATAATCCTCCCGGGCTCAATTCCCTCTCAAGCTCAACGATTCAAAGGGCCTTGCCTACGCTGCAGCTCCGGTACGTGGCTGGTCCCCGGCGCGATCAGGCACTGATCTTCTCCGGACCTCGTGTCCGTATTGGTCGAAGCCGGGACAACGACGTGACGCTGCCCGAGGTGGATTCACCTCGCGCAAGCGCGCACCATGCCGAGGCACGCCTCGAACAGGGCGTCTGGTGGATCGTCGATCTCGACTCCATGAACGGCACACAGGTCAACGGCGCGGCCGTGCAGCGGGCGCTGCTCCGGACTGGCGATCGAATCTCCTTCGGGGATCATGAAGTCGAAGTGGCGATCGGCCGGCGCCGCGGCGTCTGGCTGGCGGCCGGCGTCGCCATCGCGCTCGCCATCGTCGCGCTGGTGGTCGGCCTGGATCGCATGTTTCGTCCTGGGCCATTCGAGTCGATCGCCGCGAGGGCATCGCAATCGGTGTATCTGCTTGCCGTCGAGGAACGGGGACGCCGGACCGTGACGGGCACCGCGTTCGCGGTCGATCGCGAGCGGGCGCTGCTGGCGACGAACGCGCACGTCGTAGAATCGCTGCGCCGCGCCGCGGGTGCAGAACCTGCTCCGCGGCCCGTGGCCATCCTGAGCGACCACGATGCCGCGGCGCCTCTCGGCCGCGTGTGGATACATCCCGAGTGGCGAAAAGGATCCGTCGCGCACGACGTGGCGCTCGTCGAAATGGCGGGGGCGCCCGCGATTGCCCCGCTCGCGCTCGGGGACAGCCGATCGGTCGAGAGGCTCCGGCGCGGCGCGCCGCTGGCAACGTTTGGGTTTCCAGCGGTGGCCACCGATCCCATGCGGCCGCGGGGACGGCTGGCCGTCGATGTCGTGGGCGACGTGCGCTTGCCCTACGTCGAAGTCGGGCTGATGATCGCTCCAGGCACGAGCGGTAGTCCGGTGTTCGATGAGACCGGATCAGTGGTTGGGATCGTCGTCGGCGGAGACTTTGTCAGCGCTGGCGTCGGCCGCGGGAGGCGGCCGTCGGGCACCGGCGTGAACTGGGTGCTCGCCGTGACGGCGTTGCGCGAGCTCCTCGAGATGTCCCGGTAGATCGCGGCGCTACTTGTTCCAGTAGGCGCGCACCTTGTCCACGACGTCCGAGGCGATCACGCGGGCGTTTTCCTCGAGGCGCTCGCGCCCGAACTGCGCGTCGAAGCTGAACGTCTTCGGCGCGGGCATGGAAATCGGCTGACCGTCCTTCGTTTCGGCGCTCACTTCGACTGAGTACGTTCGCGTCGCGAACGTCGTGCCGAAATCCCGGCTCACCCGATCCTGCAGCACTTCCACGCTGGCGCTGAGGAGGACGTTGGCACGCGCCGCATCCCGGGCGAAGGGCATCTCGCCCTTTTCGAGCGACGCGAGCATCGTCGATCGCAGCGTGCCGCACACCGACTGATCGCCCGCGCAGCGAAAAAAGACAGACGGGTGCTCGGGGCGCGCGGCTGCCGTCGGAGCGGGCGCGGGCGCCGGAGCTGCCGCTGGTCGAGCCGCCGCAGCCGAAGCCGGAGCGGCAGACGGTATCGCCGGAGCCTTGGCGGCCGCGGCCGGAGCGGGCGCCGATGCGGGGCTCACGGCTGGAACCGATGCCGCGGAAGGCGCAGCAGACGCCGTGGGTCTGGCCGCGGCCACGGGAGTGGCACCGGCCGCCGGCGCTGCCGCGAGCGATGAACGAGACGCAGGCGTCGAGGGCGGCGGAGCTTCCGCGGTCTGCGGCGCAGCAGCGGGCTTTGCCGCGGTCGCCGGCGCATCCGCGGACGCGGGCGATGCCAGTGGCGCCGAAGCAGGCTGCGCCGGCGCCGCCGCGGGGTCGCTGCTGCCCTGGCCGTTGGGAATCACACCGAGCTGCACGGCTGCGACAGCCATGACGAGTACGGCGACGGCGGCGAGCGTGATCCACAGCCCGGTCTTCGACGAAGCAGCTGGCGCCGGTGGGACAGTCGCGGCCGCCACCGCGGATCCGGCAACCGTCGGCCGCGTGCCCTCGCTCGGCGGCGCAGCCGACACGGCAACTGGCGGAGCGGCGACCGGAATCGCCGACGGCGCCGTCGGCATCACGATCGGAGCGGGTGCCTGCGGAGCCTCCCGAGTCGGAAGCGGCGGCGGTGCCGACGTGGCCGTCGGGGCCAGCGTCGGGGCGGCCGACAACGGCGCTGTCACCAACGACGTTGGACTCGGCTCAGGAGTACCGGCTGTCGACGCCGATCTGGCCCCAGGCGCTGGCTCAGCCGCGACCGGGTTCGCAACTATCTTCGTGGGCGCGTCGAAGGCGGGGCGAGCATCAACCGTCGTCAACGCTTCGGCAAACGCGCCGGCCGAGGCGAAGCGCTTCGTCGGATCCTTGTCGAGGCATCGCATCGCGATCGACTCGAGCACCGGCGACACGTTCAGTTCGGGATAACGCTGCGATGGCGGCTGCGGTTGCTCGGTGAGTTGCTTGATCAGGATCGCGGCCGTCGTGGGCGCGTCGAATGGCACCTTGCCGGTCAGCATCTCGTACAGGATGACACCCAGCGAATAGAGGTCGCTTTCCGGCGTGACCTCTTTTCCCGCGGCCTGTTCGGGCGCCATGTACTGAGGCGTCCCGATCGCAAATCCGGTTTGGGTCAGCTGCGTGCTGCCATCTTCGAAGGTCTTGGCGATGCCGAAGTCGAGTAGCTTCGCGACCTCCACGCCGCCCGGCCCCTTGGACAGCATCACGTTGTGCGGTTTCAGATCGCGATGGATGATGTTGTGGCTGTGCGCCTCGCCGAGCGCGGTGGCGACCTGCAAGAGGATCGCCTTGATGCGGGCGACCGGCATCGGGCCGGTCTTCCGGATCACGTCCTTCAGGCTCGGTCCGTCGATGAACTCCATCGCAATGTAGAGCGTGCCGTCATCGGTCTGCCCGAGGTCGTACACCGAGACGATGTTGGGATGATTCAGATTCGACGCGGCGCGGGCTTCACGCTGAAAGCGGCGGACGATTTCCGCGGAGGTCACGAGCTCCGGCTTGATGAGCTTCACCACCACGATCTTGTCGAGCATGACGTGCGTGGCTTTGTAGACCGCGCCCATGCCACCCTGGCTGAGGTAGGCGTCGAGCCGGTACTTGCCGTCGAGCAGCTTGCCGATATGCGGATCGGTCACGGGCTCATCGTCGTTGAGCACCGTGCCGTCGTGCGCGCAGATTCGTATTGTTGACGCGTAGCGCGTCCCGCATTTCGGACACGTCGCCATATTGTTCGCCTCCGGGAGTAGCGGTCGATCCTAACATGCGGCCCGCGACCCGGTCGAACTCGACCGCAGCACCGTCAGGGTGTGTACGCGAACGATGTCACGACCGAGACGTTCGATCGCTCGAACCGGTTCGGACCAGGACCGACAGGGCCGGCGCTCGTCTTGATGCTCCAGGTCAGGCCGCTCCAGGCAATCCCGGCCGGCGGGACTGGTTTCGCAGCGGTGACGACTGCGGACGCGAGACCGGCAGCGGCGAGAGAGACCAGACTAGTGCGAATCGTAGGACACCCCCAGTTTTCGCAGCGCCGCATCAGGGCACCCGGTCCACTCGGAGACGAAGACGTTGCCTTGGTACTGCAGATCGGCGATGCCGGTCTTGCTCGTGAAGAATCCGGTCGCGGTCAGATCGCGGAAGCTGTTGAAGAACGCGATCGCGCTCGAGAGGCTCGCGCTGCTCGTCGGGGATCCGGGCAATCTCGTCGAGGAGCCGGCGCCGCTCGGCGTCCGTGGCGGCAGCGACGTTCTTGCCAAGGCGGCTGACGGCCAGCCGATCGACGAGCGCGAGGCCGCCCCGCATCGCGACCTGCCGCCGCGGCTGATCGATCATCATGAAATCCATGAACTCCGCCACGCCGGCCTCGGTGGCGCTGCCGGACCGCTCGTCGCGCGGGATGATCAGATCGACCAGTACCCGCACCGTCGCATATTCGTGCGCCGTGAAGAACTTCGGCCTGAAGCGCGCAGCCGTCGCGCGGGTTTGCGCGGCCTGCGCCTGCGCTGCCTCGGCGTCCGCCGGCGTCCACATCATCGCGGCGGCGGCGACCGGCGCGGCTCCCAGAATCTCGAGCGCCGCTCTGCGTGACAGGTTCTTCATGTGCGTGTTCTCAATCTGAATTCTCAAAATCCAAAAATCAATCTGAACTCTGAAATCTGAACTCTGAAATCGGCGATTTACAGCGTCCCCTGGTTGCGCTGCTGCGCGATGAACTCGGACGTCCGCATGGCGAGCGCCAGAATCGTCCAGGTGCAGTTCTTGTGCGCGTTCGAGACAAACGGACCGCCGTCGGCGACGAACACATTCTTGACGTCGTGCGCCTGACAGTTCGCGTTGAGGACCGAGCGCTGCGGATCGGAGCCCATTCTCGTCGTCCCGACTTCATGGATGATCCGGCCGACGTTTTCGAGCCCGTACAGCGATTCGCGAGACGGCATGGGGGTGAGCGGCGTGCCGCCCATCTCGTGGATGATCTCGCGAAACGTCTCCTGCATGTGCTTCGCTTGCTTGATTTCATGATCGGAGAACTTCGCGTGGAATCGCAAAACGGGAATCCCGTAGGTGTCGACGACGTTCGGATCGATCTCACAGTAGGTGTCGGCGTTGGGGATCATCTCGCCGCGGCCCGCGAAGCCGACTGTCGAGCCGTAGTAACGGCGATAGTCGTCCTTCAACGACTTCCCGTATCCACCCACACGGTTGAACCGCTGGATCCCGCCCATGAATCCGAAGCCCGGCATCCGCCGGCCGCCGCCGAGCTCAATGTGGTAGCCGCGCGGGAAATCCAGCTTGCTGGTGTCGAGCCACCACGGCATGTACAGATGTGATCCGCTCGCGCCGTCTTCGTTGTGCGGCACGTTCGACTCCATCTTGGGAATGTGACCCTGGACGCCGAGCCCGGTCGAATCGGTCAGGTAGCGGCCGACGACACCGCTCGAATTCGCCAGGCCATTCGGGAACCGTGCCGACTTCGAGTTCAGGAGCAGCCGCGCCGTTTCGCACGCGCTTGCCGCCAGCACGACGATGCGGGCGCGCACCGAGTAGTCGCGGCGATCCGTGCGGTTCACATACGAAACGCCCGTGGCGAGGCCGGACTCGTCGGTCACGACCTCGCGCGCCATTGCGTTCGTGATGATGCGCAGCTTTCCCGTGGCCATCGCCGGCGGCAGCAACACCGACGGTGACGAGAAATTCGAATGCGTCGAACACCCACGCCCGCACTGGCCGCAGTAGTGGCACGCGGGGCGCCCGTTCAGCGGCCGCGTGAGAATCGAAAGCCGCGAGGAGATGCAGGTGATGCGCAGCCTGTCGGCCGCCTGCTTGATCAGCAGCTCGTAGCAGCGCGGCTTCGGCGGCGGCTGGAAGACGCCGTCGGGTTCGTTCGCCAGGCCTTCCATCGACCCGAAGATCCCGACCAGGCGATCGAGCTTGTCGTAGTACGGCTTGATGTCGTCGTAGGCGATCGGCCAGTCGTCGCCCAGGCCATCGAGGCTGTGGCGCCGGAAATCATCCGGACCCATACGCAGTGAGATCCGGCCCCAGTGGTTGGTACGGCCGCCGAGCATCCGTCCGCGAAACCAATCGAACGTCGAACCCGCCGCCTGCGTGTACGGCTCGCCGTCGATGTCCCAGCCGCCGACGCAGCCGTCGAACTCGCCGAACGGCCTGTCGGGTGTGGCGGCGCCGCGTCGCGGCGACTCGTAGGGCCACGTGGACATCTTCGAGTCCTTCGCCGCGTCCCACATGCCGCCGGCTTCCAGCATGACGACGTTCGCCCCGGCCTCGCACAGCACCTTGGCCGCCATCCCGCCGCCGGCGCCGGAGCCGACGATGCAGACGTCGTAGGTGGTGGGCTGGCGGATGACCTGCATGGCGCGATTGTACGATCAGGCCGGATTGGGAGCGCGCTACAATGCGCTGCCTCATGACGCGACCAGCCATCTGCGCCACGACCATCGGTCCGGCTGAAGCCGGACGCCACGTGCGAGGGGACTTATGATTTCACGACGAGAATTCGGCAAGCTGACGTTGGCCGGCCTCGCGCTCCCGCGCTACGCCGTCGCCGCCGACTCCACAGTAGGCGGCGTGGCGATTGGCGCGCAGACCTACAGCTTTCGCGATCTGCCGCGGACGCCGGGCGGCGACGCGGTGGACGCCGTCATCGGCGCGATGAAGGCGTGCGGCCTGAGCGAATGCGAGCTGTTCGCGCCGCAGGTCGAGCCGCAGTTCTCGGCCGGCCGCGGTCAGCGGGGCGCTCCGCCGACGCCTGAAATGGTCAAGGCGCGCGAGGACCTTCGCGCCTGGCGGCTGAAGACGCCGCTCGATCATTTCCGGGCGGTCAAGAAGAAGTTCGACGCGGCGGGCATCACGGTCCACGCCTACAACTACAGCCCCAACGCCAGCTTCACCGACGAGGAGATCGATCGCGGCTTCGAAATGGCCCGGGCGCTGGGCGCCCAGATCATCACGGCGTCGACGACGCTGGACGTGTCCAAACGGATCGCCCCGATCGCGGACAAGCACCGGATGGTGGTGGCGATGCACAACCATTCGAACGTGACCGATCCGAACGAGTTCGCGACGCCCGACAGCTTCGCCGCCGCGATGAAGATCTCGAAGAACTTCAAAGTCAACCTCGACATCGGCCACTTCACCGCCGCGAACTTCGACGCGATGGCGTACATCCGCCAGCACCACGCCGACATCACGAACCTGCACTTGAAGGATCGACGGAAGAACCAGGGCGACAACACGCCGTGGGGCGAAGGCGACACGCCGATCCGCGAGGTTCTCCAGCTGCTGAAGAAAGAGCGGTGGCCAATTCGCGCCTACATTGAGTACGAGTACCGCGGCGCGGGTGCTCCGATCGACGAGGTGAAGAAGTGCGTCGCCTTCGTCAAGGGCGCGCTCGGATGACACGACTCGGCATGGGCCTGGTCGGCCCCGGCTTCGTCGGCGCGCATCACATCGATGCGGTGCGCCGTCTCGGTTTCGTCGACGTGATCGGCATCGCGGCGAGCTCGAAGGCGTCGGCGCGCCAGAAAGCAGACGCGCTCGGCGTTCCGAAAGCCTACGGCAGCTACGAAGAGCTGGCCGCGGATCCTGCGGTCCACGTCGTGCACAACACGACGCCGAATCATCTCCACGTACCGGTGATCCTCGCCGCGATCGCGCAGGGCAAGCACGTGATCTCGGACAAGCCGCTGGCGATCAACGCCGCCGACGCCGCCCGCCTCGTGAAGGCCGCGGAGGCGGCGGGCGTGATCCACGCCGTCACGTTCAACTATCGCGGCAACCCGCTGGTGCAGCAGGCGCGGGAAATGATCGCGGGCGGCGCGCTCGGCGGGGTGCATTTCGTCCACGGCGGGTACTTGCAGGACTGGCTGCTCGAGCCGACCGACTTTTCGTGGCGGCTCGAGCCGGCGATCGGCGGCCCGAGCTCGGCGATGGGCGACATCGGGTCGCACTGGTGCGATCTCGTGCAGCACGTGACCGGGCAGCGGATCGTGGAAGTGCTGGCCGATCTCACGACGGTCATCGACACCCGTTTCAAGCCGCCCGTCTCCACCCAGGCGTTTGCGAAGGCGAGCACCGGCACGCGCGAGGCGGTGAAGGTGTCCAGCGAGGACCTCGGCAGCGTGCTCGTGCGGTTCGACAACGGCGCGAAGGGCACCTTCTCGGTCGGCCAGGTATGCGCCGGTCACAAGAACGATCTCTGGTTCGAGGTCAGCGGACGGCGCGCGTCGCTCGCCTGGCGCCAGGAGCACCAGAACGAGTTGTGGATTGGACGCCGCGACGCGGCGAACGGGACACTCCTCAAGGATCCGTCGCTGCTCGGTGAAGCCGCGCGCGCCTACGCGCACCTGCCGGGCGGACATCAGGAGGCGTGGGCCGATGCCTTCTGCAACGTCATGCGCGACGTCTACGGCGTCATTGCTGGCATGAGGAAGGAACGAGGACCCGCTTTCGCTACGTTTGAGGATGGCTACCGTTCGGCCTGCGTCATCGACGCGGTGCTCGAAAGTCATCGTGGCGGTGGGTCATGGACGAAGGTCACGTACGAGTCGTTCTAGCGAAAGAAGCCCGATGAAGCCGTTCGAGCCGACGTTCATGAAAGTGGGTGTACTGACGGCAGCGCTGCAGGAGCTCACGCCGCGCGCCGTGCGCGACCCCGACCCGGATCGCGCGATCGAAGAGTGGCTCGCCTTTGCGCGCGAGCTGGGCGCCAGCTACATCCAGCTGTCGGCGGCGCTGCATCCCACCGAGACGGACGTGCCGCCCGAGGCGATGCTCGATCCGGTGGCGAACACGCTCGACTTGCGCCGGCCCTTCGACAGTGACCGCGCGCGCCGCGTCGAGGGCGCGCTGCGCGCGACCGGCGTCGGCCTCTCCGACATCGGCTACTTCGACAATATGCTGCATCACGACCCCGCCGTGCGCCGGAAGAAGCACGACTTCATGCTGCGGGTGTTCGACGCGGCGGTGCTGTTGAAGGTCGATGCGGTCTGCGGGTTCGTCGGCCGCAACCAGCGGCACGACATGGACGAGAACCTGGTCGACTTCGAGGCCGACTTCGTGCCGCTCTTGCAGGCGGCGAAGTCGCGCGGCCTGACCTACCGCGTCGAACAATGTCCGATGCCGGGATGGACGACCGCCGACACGTGGATCAACAACATCGCGTACACGCCGGGCGCCTGGATCGCGCTCCACCGGATCTGTGAGCGTCATGGCGTCGGCGACCAGTTCCGCATCCACTACGACCCGTCGCACGCGGTGCTCATGGGCCAGGACACGCGATCGGTTTTTCAGTATCTGAAGGACACCGGCTACAACTTTCTGATCGGCGGTTTCCACGTGAAGGGTCAGGTGATCGACACCAAGGGTCTCGCCGCCTGGGGGTATCACGGTCAGACGGTCGAGCGCGGCGATTGGGTCGGCGGGAAGCCGTCACCGGATCCGGCGGATCAGCTCAACGCGTGGAAGAAGCAGGTGGTGCTGGCCGAGCACGAGCTGCCTGGCACCGCGCGTCACGATCCGCTCGCGTACCTGCAGAATCGGACGGTCGACTGGCTGGATCATCAGCTGGCCGCGCGCGAATTGCTGGCGCTCGACGTGCCGAACACGCATCTCGTCGTCGAACACGAGTACCCGAAGGCGCGCCTCCAGGACCGCGAGCGTCTCACGCCGATTCTGCAGGGATCGATCGCCTTCGTGCGACGCATGGACGAAGCGGCGGGGTGCATGTACGCGCTGCAGCACGAGGTGCTGGCGTCGCAGGGCATTCCGGTCCAGGGCGTCGGTCGGGAACCGTACCGGTCCTAGGGCGGGAACTATCGTCCGACCGCGAGCCGCTGCGCGAGCACCTCGGGCAACCCCGCCTTCAGAATTTTTTCCTGCGTTTCTTCGACCGCGTACTCCAGTCGAAACAACTCGACCATGCGCTGCGTCGTGTCGGCGATCGCGTAAGCGGCGCGCGGATCGCCGTCGCGCGGCTGACCGATCGAGCCTGGATTCACGAGGTACTTCGACCCGTTGCGCATCTGCACCTGCATCTCGCCGGCCATCGAGG
Source organism: uncultured Acidobacteriota bacterium (assembly GCA_963770995.1). Taxonomy (GTDB): domain Bacteria; phylum Acidobacteriota; class Vicinamibacteria; order Vicinamibacterales; family CAVVIG01; genus CAVSWN01. The sequence goes on from CAVYRS010000004.1 coordinate 311,221, forward strand.
GGCCCAACATGTCGAAGGCGTCGGCCGAGAGCTCGAAGGTGACGGGGTAGTGCGTGTGGCCGAAGAGGCAGAGCGGCCGCGACGAGACCTTGAGCGCGCGCACGGCGTCGAGCTCGTCGAAGATGTAGGCGTCCTCGTCGAACGGCGCGCCGTGACAAATCTGAATCACGTCGTCGACGTCGTGCGGCCCTTCGGGCAGGCCGGCGAGCCACGCGCGATTCGCATCGGTGAGGGCGTCGAAGGTCCAGTGCGCCGCGCTTTTCGCGACGGTGTTGAACCCTTCGGCCTGCTCGAGCCCGCACGCGACTTTGTCGTGGTTGCCGCGCACGATGGCGATCGGCTTGAGCGCCTGAACGCGTTCGATGACGGTGTTCGGGTCGGGGCCGTAGCCGACAAGATCCCCGAGAACGAGCGTCTGATCGTAGCCGCGCGTCTTCGCGTCTGCCAGGCAGGTGTCGAGGCCCTCGAGGTTGGCGTGGATGTCAGTGAGGACGAGGTAGCGCATTACCGTTCGAGCCAGTCCATAAGTTGTTCGACCAAAGCGTCAACGCTGGCACGGCCGGCATCGAGACGCGTGTGAGCCTGTTCGTAGGAGCTCTGCCGTTGATGATACAAGCGTTCGAGACCGGCGCGATCGGCGGCCAAAGGCCGGCGGCCGTCGGCGGGGATGCGGGTCACCAGGCGGTCTATCGGCACGTCGAGCCAGACCGACAGACCGTCCCGGTTGATGGCGGCGCGGTTCTGGGCGTCGGCAAAGGTGCCCCCTCCCGTTGCTACTACCAGATGCCGTGGTTCGAGGTGCTCGGCGAGCACCGCGCGCTCGACGGCCCGAAAGTATCCCTCGCCATGGCGCGCGAAAATGCCGGCCACCGACTCGCGCTCCCGCGCTTCAATCTCTTCGTCGATGTCGACGGCCCGCCAATCGAGCCGCTTCGCCAGCGCGCGCGCCAGCGTCGTTTTGCCCGCGGCCATGAAGCCGACCAGATAAATCTTGTCCGCCTTCACACGTTCTATCCGCGCCCGTCCGGGCCTCGAAGCTGATCGAGAGTGTCGAAGAACTCCGGATAGGAGATAGCCACGGCGTCGGCGCCCTGGATCCGGCACGGCCGATCCGCGGCGAGCGCCGCGATTGCAAACGCCATCGCCATGCGGTGATCGCCCTGTGCGTCCACCACACCGCCCGACGGCCGCGCGGCGCCGTGCGCCGGCCCGCGGACGCTGAAGCCGTCGGGGCGCTCGTCGGCGTCGAGCCCGAGCGCGCGGAACCCCGCAACCAGCGTGGCGATCCGATCGCTCTCCTTGACGCGCAGCTCGGCCGCGCCGTGCACCGTCACCTCGCCGCCGTGAGCAGCCAGCGCGGCGACGGCCGGCAGCTCGTCGATCAGGCCGGGAACCTCGTCGGGCCCGATGTCGAGCGACGCGGTGCGGTCGTACGTGACGCAGACTCGGCCGCGCGGCTCACCGGCGTCGGTCGACGTCACCGTGACCTCGACTCGCGCGCCGAACCGGCGCAGCACGTCGAGAAGAGTCGTCCGGGTCGGGTTCAATCCCAGATCCGCAATCTCGATTCGCGAGCCGGGCAGTGCTGCCGCGCCGACCAGCCAGAACGCGGCGGAGGAGAGGTCTCCCGGTACAGAGAGTGCCCGGCCCTGCAGGCGCTGACCGCCCTCGATCGAAATCGTCAACCCGTCGACCGTCGCCGTTCCCCCGAAAGCCTCGACCGCGCGCTCGGTGTGATCGCGCGTCCCGGCAGGCTCCACGACGCTGGTCGTGCCCTCGGCGTAAAGACCCGCCAGGAGGACGGCGCTCTTCACCTGAGCGCTCGGCGTCTCGGGCCGGTGTGTAATCGCGTGCAGGCGCGTGCCGTGAATCGTCAGAGGCGGCCGGCCGTCGGTGGAGTCGATCCGCGCCCCCATGGCCTCCAGCGGGGCGATCACGCGCCGCATCGGCCGCCGCGACAGGGAGGCGTCGCCCTGGAGCGTGCTCGAAAACCCGTGGCCGGCGAGCACACCCGCCAGGAGCCGAATCGTCGTGCCTGAGTTACCGGCGTCCAGCGGACCGGCTGGTGAACGGAGGCCGCCGAATCCTCGTCCCACTACGGTAATAGCCTCGCGGCCGTCCTCCCGGACCTCGACGCCGAGGGCGCGGAGGCACATCAGCGTTGAGCGGCAGTCGGCGCCTGGCGCATAGTGGGAAATCGACGACACGCCTTCGGCAATCGCTGCGAAAATCGCGTACCGATGCGAGATAGACTTATCACCCGGCACGCGGAGCGTGCCGATGAGCCGCCGGGCCGGGGCCACGGTGGCGATCGACAACGAGGTCATTGGGAGCCGATCTTATGGTATTAAAGGGGGCGTGTGACGCTTAACGGCCGCCGAACAGTCCGCCTCGAATTCAACAGCGTGTTCGAAATGGTCGACTTCGTGCAGATTGTGAGCGATCACATGGGACGAAGCGTCGGCCTCGACGAAGATTCGCTCCATTGGGTCGGCGTCGCCATCCGCGAGTCGGTCATCAACGCCATCAAGCACGGCAATCGCCACGACGCCGCCAAGCACGTGTTCGTGGAGTTCGAAGCCACCACCGTGGAAGCGGTCCCCGAATTGAGCATTCGCGTCCGCGATCAGGGCGAAGGCTTCGAACCCGAAGAAGTCGCGAATCCGCTCGCGCCCGAGAACCTGCTGAAGTCCAGCGGACGCGGCATCTTCCTCATCCGCAATTTCATGGACGATGTGCAGCTGCAGCGCGTGCCCGAAGGCGGCATGGAAATCCGCATGGTCAAGCGCGTGCAGGCTGCCAATCCCGCCGACGGCTCCGTTCAGGCGTAGATCACGTTCGTTCGTCGTTCGCGGTTCGACGTTCGTCGTTCTCTGAGCGACGAACCCCGAACGAGGAGCGAAGACCAACGAACGACGAACCGGCGAGCGAAGACCACGACCCACGAACGATGTCCACCCCTCTTTTCTTGGCAACCGCAATTGAGGCAGTCGTACGCGCCGGCGACATGCAGATGGCGCAGTTCGGCAGCCACGTGCGCGTGGACAAGAAGGGTGAGATCGATCTCGTCACCGAAGTGGACCTGGCCGTCGAGCGGATGTTCAGGGCGCTGATCGCGGAGCGGTTTCCCGATCACCAGGTGCTGGCGGAGGAGATGGGCGGCGCGGCGGCCGTGCCCGACGGGCCGTGCTGGGTCTTCGATCCGTTGGACGGCACCACCAACTACGCGCACGGCCTGCCGATCTTCTGCACGACGCTGGCGCTCGAGATCGGCGGCGTGGCGGAGATCGCCGCGGTCTACGACGCGAACCGGCGCGAGTTGTTCACAGCCGAACGCGGCGGCGGCGCCTTCCTGAACGGTCAGCCCCTGCGGACGTCCGACGCGCGCAGTCTCGTGGACGCCATGCTGGTCACGGGATTTCCGTACGACGTCCACGCCCGCGTCGCCGAGATCGTTGGCCTCTTCGGCGCGTTCGTCGGCCGGGCGCGCGCGGTGCGGCGGCTCGGGTCGGCGGCGATCGACCTGTGCTGGGTGGCCGCGGGACGGATGGACGGGTTCTGGGAGAGCGACCTCAAGGCCTGGGATATCGCCGGCGGCGCCCTCATCGTCGCCGAGGCTGGAGGGCGCGTCACCGGCATCGAGGGACAGCCGTTTACCTCCCGGGGAGGTCATGTCCTGGCCTCCAACGGCTACGTTCACGAGCAGATGCTTGCCGTGATTCACGATTTTCGCGGCCGTTTTTCGCGCTGAGGCCGCTGGCACCTCTTCTGCTAGGAACCTCGACCAAGGAGCACGTCCCATGCGTCGATTGATTCTGGTTCTGCTACTGAGCATCGCGACGGCGGCACCGGCGTCGGCTCAGCAGTCGTTCAGCTTCCATCTGGGCGGGTTCAGCCCGCGATCCGCGGACGCGCGGATACTGACGACAGGACACCACCAGACGACGTCCTCGTGAACAACCTCAGTTTTCTGGCGTTCAACATCAAGGACTTCCGTCACGTGTCGATCGGCGGCGAATATCTCGTCGGACTGGGCGACAAGTTCGAGGCCGGCCTTGGCGTGGGCTTTCAGACACGGACGGTCCCGACGGTGTATCGCGATTTCGTGAACGTCAACGGTACCGAAATCGAGCAGGACCTCAAGCTTCGCGTCGTCCCGTTTTCGGCGACCGTGCGGTTCCTGCCGCTCGGCCATCACGACGCCGTGACGCCGTACATCGGCGCGGGCGCGGGCATCTTCGCGTATCGCTACAGCGAGTCGGGCGAGTTCCTGGCCACGGACAGCTCGATCTTCCGGGGCAAGTTCGTCGGGAGCGGCACGGCGACGGGACCGGTGATTCTCGTCGGCCTGCGAGCGCCAGTGGGAAGCTGGGATTTCGGATTCGAGCTGCGCCATCAGAACGCGAAGGGCGACCTGCCCTTCGATCAGAATTTCGCCGGCGAGAAGATCGATCTCGGCGGCTTCACCTACGCGTTTACGGCGAACGTCAAATTCTGAGCGGGGTCAGGGCAGAGGGACAGTTCCACACTCCTACTCGTCCCTCTGCCCTCGACCATTTCCCGTTCGCTTGTACAGCGCCAACCCGGCCCCTTCACACACCCGCGAATAGCCATCGAGAAAGGCCGGCCGCTCGCGCGCGATGGTGGCGAGCATGTCGCCTCCTTCAGCTTGTTCTTCGATCAAGACCCACGCTGCGAACGGATACGGGCGTTCGAGCGCCGCAAGCCAGATGTCGCCGTTGCCCTCGTGCAGGAAATCGCGGATCGCGAAGCCCGCGCCCGAGGCCTCCTGCATGTAGTGTCCGAGCGAGCCCATGCTGGCCATCACCTTGTCGCCCGAGCCAGGCGATCCCAGGCAGTTGGTGACCTTCGCCCGCACCGGCAGGTTGGGACGATCCCATTGGGCCTCGGCCACCATCGGCGCCGACGCATCGAGCGGGCGCAGCTCGTAGGCGACGACGAGCGCGACCAGGATCACTCCGACGGCGCGTCCTCGCCGGACCATGCCGGCGAGCGCGCCTGCTCCGACCGCTTGCATCGCGACGAGCGGCACGACGTAGCGGAGCCGAAAAGGATGGCCGTCGATGAACGCGGTCCACGGGATGGCGGCCATGGCCAGGAGCGCGATCGGTATGAGCGCGACGGCCTGCCGACGTCGAACGAGGCCGACTGCCGCGAGCGCGACGGTGCCGGCCGCTCCAAGCGCCAACAGCATCGGGCCGCTCGCGGTTCGGATACCCCAGCCGATTTCCTTCGCGGCGATCATGGGATCGCCGATCGCCTTGTTCTCCGCGACGAAGAATCCCCCCGCCACGAACCATTCGCCGATGACGACCCGGCTGAAGATCGCGAAGCCGACAATCGCTACGACCGGGTAGATCGCGATGCGTCCGATGCCGGCGAGGGCCGCCCGTATCGAGTCCCCGCCCCTCCACCGGGCGAACGCGGCCGCCGCGAGCGCCGCCACGGTGACCGGCCAGGCCTCGTAGCGGGTGAGGCACGCGAGCGCGAAGACGACACCGACAGCCCAGGTCCGGCTAAAGCCGGACCCCACGTACTGTGTGTGCGCGACATGCGTCGTTTCGACCTCGTACGTGGGGTCCGCCTTTAGGCGGACCGACGTCCGGCTGAAGCCGGACGCCACGGGATGTGACGCCCATCGCATCAACATCGCGACCGCGAGCGTCATCGTCGCCACGAGCAACGATTCCGTCATCGGCGTCGACTGCAGGTACAACACGTTCGGGTTCAGCGCGAAGACCGCCGCGGCAGCCAGGGCCGCAAGCGTGGATTCCGTCGCACGCAGCACGATCGCCGCGATCGAGCCGGCAGCAATAGCAAATGCGAGGACCGAGATCGCGACGGCCGACCCGCCGGTGCGGTAGAGGAGATCGCTCTGCGCGGGAAGCGCGTTGAGCACATGCGGCAGCGGCAGCCACACCGCGCCAATCTGCTGCCAGCCGGGTGTAATGCTGTCGAGGATGCGGCGCGCCACCACGAGGTGTCCGCGCGCGTCGTAGTGCGAGAGCGTCAGGCCGAGGCGGTAATAGTGCAGCGCGACGAGTGCGCCGCCGGCGCCGGCCGCGATCGCAACGGCCCACGGAACCGCGCGTCGGCCGGACGGTATAATCACGAGTTCATTCTATGAGCAGAATCGTCGCCTGGGTACGGGGCGTCGCGCTCGCGTTGGGCGCACCTGGCCTCTTCATCGTGGCCGCGCTCGACTCGTCGTTCCTCCCACTGCCGGGCGCCACCGATCTCTTGCTGATCCTCGTCGTCACACGCGAGCCGGGCAAGATGGTGCTGGCCGCGGCGGCCGCGACGGTCGGCTCCGTCTGCGGCTGCCTCGTGATGCACTACGTCGGCAGAAAAGGCGGCGACGTGCTCGTCCGCCGCCGCTTCGCGAAGGAGCGGATCGAGCGAGCCACCGCGTCGCTGCGGAATCACGGCGTGATGGCCGTGCTCATCCCGTCGCTGTTGCCGCCGCCGGCGCCATTCAAGATCTTCGTGCTGCTCTCCGGCGTCATCGGGATTCCCGCCTCGCGTCTGGCCCTGGCCATCGCGATCGGCCGCACTATTCGCTACCTCACGGTCGGCACCCTCGCGGTCCGCTACGGCACCGGCGCGGAGACCTTGTTGAGCGAACGCGGCGCTATCGTCTCGCTGGTAGCGGTCGCCGTGCTGATGCTCGGGTTCCTCGCGTTCCTCCAATGGAAGAAGCGCAGGCCGGGAAAAGCCGATAGAATGGCTGGACTCGCCAGACCTGATGCTTGAGCTGACCGTCGTCATACCCATTCGCGACGAGGCCGCTTCGCTCGAGGAGCTCCACCGCGAGCTGTCCGCCACACTCAACGCCTGGGGCAGGCCGTACGAAATCATCGTCGTGGACGATGGGAGCACGGACGAGAGCTTCGAGATTCTCGCCCGGCTCCAGGTGGCAGACCCGCACGTGCGGGTGATTCGATTCCGCCGCAACTTCGGTCAGACCGCGGCGTTCGCGGCGGGCTTCGAGCACGCCCGCGGCCGCTTCATCGTCACCTCCGACGGCGATCTCCAGAACGATCCGCGCGACATTCCGGCAATTGTGGAGCAGCTCGAGAGCGGCGCCGATGTGGTGTGTGGCTGGCGCAAAGACCGGAAGGATCCGTTTCTGTCCCGCCGGTTGCCGTCGATGATGGCCAACTCGCTGATTTCGCTGGTGACCGGCGTGCGGCTTCACGATTACGGCTGTTCGCTGAAGGGGTTCAACGCCGACATCGTCAAGGGCATGCGGCTGTACGGCGAGATGCATCGCTTCCTGCCGGCGATGGCGAGCGAGCAGACATCGCGGATCGTCGAACGCGTCGTCAATCACCGGCCCAGACGATACGGGCGATCGAAGTACGGCATCGGGCGGACGCTCCGGGTCGTCCTCGATCTGTTGACTGTGAAGTTTCTCGTCAGCTACGCCACGCGGCCGCTGCACGTGTTCGGGATGCTCGGCGGCGCCATGGCGCTGCTCGGGTTCCTGATCAGCGGCTGGCTCGCGTACTGGCGGCTGTTCGGCGGCATGTCGCTGGCGAACCGGCCGTTGCTGCTCCTGGGCATCGTGCTGATCTTCACCGGCGTTCAGTTGGTAACCGTCGGACTGCTGGCGGAAATGCTGGCGCGCACATATCACGAATCGCAGAACAAGCCCACGTACTCGATTCAAGAGATCCGTCAATCCTCGACGGAGAACCGGTCGCCGGCGATCGTTGGTCCGCGCGCGTTCGGCGACCGCGGCAAACACTCGATCTGAAAATCCCGCGATCTCACGCAGAGTCGACGGCGCAGTTTCTGCGGCATTTTCGAAATCGTTTTCCAAAAACATTAGGAAATTCGCGCGCGTGACGTCGGCACGCGGCGTGCTCTAAGGCTTCGCAACCTCACAAGCGTTGATCGCCCCTCGATGTTGTTCGGGGCGGATCGATGAAACGCAAGGAAGTATCGCGATGCAGCTACGCCGTCTGTCCCGATATCCGTGTGCCTTCATGCTGGTGCTTCTGCCCACCGTCGCGTTCGGTCAGAGCACGTACCACCTTCACAAGGAGACGTCGACGACCGGCGGAGGCGTCCTTCAGCTGAAGACGTCCGGCCCTGATGCCGCCTCCAGTGTGTTTACCGTCGATCTCAAGGGTCGGCCGGCTGGCGACTATCCGATCGTGTCGTTCGACACGGTGGCGGGGAATCCGAATGCGTCGGGCGTCATCGCAACGGGCTCGAGCGTGTCGGCCGTGTTGTGGATGCGCAAGACCGCGAGCGTCGGCGCCATGTATCCGAGAGCGAAGTTGACGCTGAACTCCGCGTCGGGTCCGACCGTGTGCGAGGCGACCGGCGCAACACCGCTCACCACCGCGCTGACAGCCGTCGCCGTGAACTGCGCGACGCCGGCAACCCTCACCATGGCGGCCAGTGATCGCTTCTACCTCGCTGTCGGCGTCAACGTCGCCGCTGCATCCGGCAACAAGCAGGTGAAAGTCGAACTTCGCATCGAGGGCACGCTCAACGGCAACCACGACTCGAGGATCACGGTGCCGATGCCGACCGTCGTGCCGCAGTCGTCGATCGCCGGAGTGGTGAGCGATGCTGAGGGCGGGGCGCCAGTCGCCGGCGCCACGATCGAGGCGTACGCGGGATCCGTTCGCGCGGGCGTCGCGACCGCGAACGCCCAGGGCGCGTTCACGATCGGCGCGCTGCAACCGGGCGCCTACAACGTCCAGGCGGCGAGCGCGGGATTCCAAACAGGCGAGCAATCGGTCATCGTGGCAGGCAGCGGGGCCACGACCGTCAACTTCTCGCTCGCGCGCGAACCTGCGGGCCCCGCGAGCTACGCATACGATGCGCTCGGCCGTTTGATTCAGGCGACGAACGCGGGTGGGCAATCGGCAATCTATCGATACGACGCGGTCGGGAACATCCTGGCCATCGAGCGGCCGGGAGGCGCCGGCAGTAGCCCGGTCGCCATCAGCGGCTTTGCACCCTTGCAGGGTCCCACTGGAACCGCCGTATCGATTGCGGGTTCAGGGTTTTCGTCGACAGGCAGCGAAAACATCGTCACCTTCAACGGCGTTGCCGGAGCAGTCACCACGGCGACCGCGACGCAGCTCGTTGCCACCGTACCGGCAGGTGCGACGACTGGACCGATCACCGTGGTTTCGCCAGCCGGTTCGGCGACGAGCGCGTCGGCGTTCACGGTGTTGTCGAACGGTGGCGGCGTCCCCGCGATCACCGGCCTTACGCCGGCGATTGGCGTGACCGGGACACCTTTCACGATCACCGGCACCAACTTCGAGGCGACCGCGGCCAACGACCGGGTCACGCTCAACATCAGGCCGGCGGACGTCACCACGGCCACGACCACGTCCCTGGCCACCTCGGTGCCGCTCGCATCGATGGGTGGCCGGATCACGCTCGCGACACCGATGGGTGCCGTCGTCAGCGACTCCGACTTCGTCGTCGTGCCGAGTCCCTATACGCCGGCCGACGTCGAATCCAGCCAGCGGATCGCACCTGGCGAGACCCGAACCATGAGCATCGGCACTGCTGGACGCATTGCGCTGCTCCTGTTCGACGGCGTCTGCAGGGCAATTCGTCAGCGCCACGTCCACGAGCAGCACGTGGACCAGCTGTCAGTTTGGCGGGCAATACAGCCTCACGTTGTACGGGCCGGACGCCTCGATCCACGCCCTGGTCTCCAACGCCTGCGGCGCCTCGACGCTGATGGATCACCAGACGCTGCCGCTCACCGGAACGTACACGCTGATGCTGGATCCCATCGGCTCGAATGTCGGCTCCACGACGGTCAGCCTCTATTCGGGCGCAGACGTCATCGGAACCATCGCGACGGACGGGACGCCCGTGCCGGTGACGATATCCACGCCGACGCAGAACGCCAGGCTCACCTTCTCCGGAGTCGCAGGCCAGGTGGTCACTGCGACCGTGTCGGACGCCACCTTCCCAGGCAACTGTTTGAGCTATGCCTTTTCCCTCACGATTCTCAAACCGGATGGATCAGGGTTGCCATGGGCGCCAAGCTGCGGCGGAAGCGTCTTCATGGACCAGCGGACGCTGCCGGTATCAGGCACGTACACGTTGCTCCTGGATCCCGGCTGGACGGGCACAGGGACGGCGACGGCCAGGCTCTACACCGTTTCAGACGTAGTCGGGTCGATCACCGCCGACGGGACGAGCATTCCCGTCTCGATCACGACACCGGGTCAGAATGCCCGCTTCACGTTCAGCGGGACCCCCGGTCAGGTCGTGACTGGGTGGGTCACGAACGCGACGATCCCGGGCTTCTGCGGCGGGCCTTACGCATTCGCCCTGACGCTGCTAAGACCGGACGGGTCGATGCAGGCGTCGATCCCGAGCTGTGGCGGGAGCGTATTCCTCGATCGGCAGACGTTGTCGATGACAGGGACCTATACGCTCATGCTCGATCCCGTGGAGTGGCATACCGGCAACGCCACGGTGAGCCTGTACACCGTCGTCGATCTCGTCGTCCCAGCGAGCGACGGTGCACCCAACGCCGTCTCGATCACGGCGCCTGGACAGAATGCCCGCTTCACGTTCAGCGGGACCCCCGGTCAAGTCGTGACCGGATGGGTCACGAACGCGACGATCCCTGGCTTCTGCGGCGGGCCTTACGCGTTCGCGCTGACGCTGTTGAGACCGGACGGGTCGGTGCAGGCGTCGATCCCGAGCTGCGGCGGCGGGATTTTCCTCGATCGGCAGACGTTGTCGATGACAGGGACCTATGCGTTCATGCTCGATCCGGTGGAGTGGCATACCGGCAACGCCACAGTGAGCGTGTACACCGTCGTCGACGTCACCGGGCCGATCGTACCGAATGGCGGCGGCGTGCCGGTATCCATCACGGCGCCGGGGCAGAACGCGCGCCTGACATTCGCGGGAACAGCGGGCCAGGTTGTAACCGCTTCGACGGCCAACAATACGATTCCGGGCTTTTGCGGCGGGCCCTATGCGTACAGCTTCTCGATTCTGAAGCCGGACGGCTCGACGCTGGTGGGCTCCGCCAGCTGCGGCGAAAGCATCTCGTTCGGGCAACGGACGCTTCCTGTGTCCGGTACGTACACGCTCCTGCTCGATCCGGTCGAGTGGCATACCGGCTCGATCACATTGCTACTGACAAGTCCATAACTCATGAGGGGGACGTCCATGATTCGGCGGTACGTCATCAGCTCTGACACTCGGTCTTGGCGCCGCGGCTGCGCTCGTCGGCGGCGAGTCGCTGCGCGCAGGTCAGCAATCGGCACCGTCCACGGCCCATGCCCTCGCTGGCGACGGCCGGACGACGACGCGCTTGCCTGACGGTCGCCTGCTCGCCATAGCTGGCATCGGCTCTGCCGGTCCCGATGGCGGTGTATCGCTGTTCGACCCGGTCACGCAGACGACCGTCAGGCTGACAGCCCGGCTGCTGGAGCCACGCGCGTGGCATACGGCGACTATTCTGCCGACCGGCTCGATACTGATCGCGGGCGGCATCGGCGCCGATGGACGTTCAATCGCAACCGCCGAGCGATTCGATCTCGCGACCGAGAGCTTCACACCGGTTGCCATGCCTGGCGCGAGCCCGCGAGCGGGTCATACCGCAACTCTCTTGACGGACGGGCGTGTGCTCGTCGCGGGCGGCGTCGACGAGAGAAATGCGCTCGCGACGGGCTCTGAGATTTGGAACATCGAGTCGGGGATGGTCGCGGATGTACCTGGGCTGCAGCCACGAGCCGGCCACACAGCCACGTTGCTTGCGGATGGGCAGGTGCTCCTGACGGGTGGCACTGAGGCGGACAGCGCTCACGCGAAGAGCGACGATGTCTTCGATGCGCGCAGTGGCCGGGGAAGGCCGGTCAATAGGCCGCCGGTGGAGCAGGCAGCGCGTCCGCTCATCGCAGAGGCGCATCCGGCGAATGGCTCGAAGGATGTTGGGCTCGACGCGAACCTGACAGTGCGTTTCTCACAACAGGTCGAACCAGACACTTTAGGCGAGCAATCCATCGCGTTGTCGAATGCTGACGGTTCGTTGCCAATTCGAGTCGTCGTGGCGGAAAACGGCCGCCTGGCGTTCGTCTGGCCGCTGGAGCCGCTCCAGGCGGAAACGAGCTATCGGCTGACAATCGCAAACGTATGGAACACGGCAGGTGTCGCGTTAGCTGGCGATCAGGTCACGTTCACAACGGTCAAAACGCCAAGGACTACGCAGACCGAAGAAAGCGAGATCTGGACACCGGATCCGTCGAACCCCAACACATGGCGGACGCATCGGCCGCCGTCCCCGTGGCAATCGCTCGCCGCGCTGCAGGCCGAGCCGGGCGTGACCGCCGTGGCTGGTCAAGTCCTCACGCTAGATGGACGGCCGCTGAGCAACGTCACGCTCGAGTTGGGAGACGACTCGACGCGCACCGACAATACCGGTCGATTCCTGCTGCGCGTGTCTGCAGGCGAACCAGGCCGCCATGAGCTTGGGATCGATGGCGGAACGGCCGGCCGTCCTGGCAGAGTCTACGGATTCTTCGAATACGGCCTCACGCTCGAACCCGGAAAAACGAAGGTCCTTCCATTCACGATCTGGATGCCGCGGCTCGATCTCGCGCACGAGGTCACGATTCCCTCGCCGACAGTCGCGGAGACCGTGATCACGACTCCCTACATTCCGGGCCTGGAGCTGCATCTTCCTCCGCGAACGGTCATTCGGGACGAAGAGGGAAGCCCGTCACGCGCCTCGGCATCACGCCGATCCCGGTCGACCGGCCGCCGTTTCCGCTCGCGAGGAACGTCGAAGTGCCGGTGTATTTCACGGTTCAACCTGGCGGCGCGTACGTCCACACATACGGAAGCGGAGCGTCGGGCGCGTGGCTCGTGTACCCGAACTATGGCCACGCGGCACCCGGGCAGGCCCTTCAGTTCTTCCACTACGACCCCGACGAGAAAGACTGGTACGTCTACGGCGTCGGCACGGTCGCACCTGGCGGCACCCAGGTGGTGCCGGATGCAAAGACGCGGCTGTACGAGTTCACGGGCGCCATGCTCCAAACTGGCGATCCAGTGCCGGGCGGGGGATGGACGCCGGGTGGGCCGGGGTGGGGCGATCCGGTCGATCCCTCAACCGGCGTATTCGGCCTCCACAAGACGGATCTCTTTCTTCCCGATGTTCTGCCCATCGCTTTGACACGCACGTACAACTCGGCCGACAGCGCCGCGCGGCCGTTCGGCCGCGGCATGACCCATACGTACGCGATGTTCCTGTGGTCCGCACAGCAGTGGCAGGAGGCCGATCTGATCCTGCCGGAGGGCGGCCGGCTGCATTACGTGCGCACCTCGGCCGGCACGGGCTGGGTGGACGCGGTCTTCGTGCATCAGGAAACGCCCACGACGTCCGCAACGCCAACCATCTGGTACAAGTCGGTGATCTCGTGGAACGGGAATGGATGGAACCTTCAGCGAAAAGACGGAATGGTGTTCGTCTTCGGCGAAAACGCGCCGCTTCAGCGCATCCGCGATCGCTTCGGCAACACCGTCACGATCTTCAGAACCAACGGACAGACGGGAAACATCACGCGAGTCACGTCGCCGAACGGCCGGTGGATTGCGTTCACCTACGATGCCAGCAACCGCGTCACGCAGGCTACGGACAACATCGGCCGGACCACTCGCTACGCCTACGACACGACGGGGAACCTCTCGACGGTTACTGATGCCGAAAACGGAGTCACTGCCTACACTTGGACTGCCTCGAATCAGCTCGCCACCATCACGGATCCGCGCAACGTCGTGTTCCTTCGCAACACATACGCCAATGGCCGTGTCGCGTCGCAGTCTGTTGGCGATGGATCGGCGACGACGCAATTCGTCTACACCGTCGGCGGCACCGGCGCGATCACACAGACGGACATCATCGACCCGCGAGGCAACCGCGAGCGCCTCCTCTTCAACAACGACCACTACATCGTCAGCGACACCAGGGCGTTGGGGTTGCCCGAGCAACGCACGGAGGTGCTCGAGCGCCAGCCAGGGACGAACTTCGTGACCGCGGAGATCGATGGCCTTGGCCGTCGAACGGAATTCGAGTACGACGCCTTCGGCAACATCGTTCGCGAGACGCGGCTTGCCGGAACCGCGCAGGCGATTTCGACAACGGCGACCTATGAGCCGAAGTTCTTTCAGCCGGCGTCCATCGGCGATCCCCTGGGTCACGTCCAAACCTTCAACTATGACTCGTCAGGGCGAGTGACCGCCGTCATCGACCCGCTCGGACGTCGGACCGGCATCACGCTCGACGCCAGCGGGCGAGTCCTGGCCGTGTCGAACCCGCTTCAGCACGTGTGGCGATTTGCCTATACCGGCGGCGATTTGGCGACGGTCACGGATCCGTTGAATGCCGTTCAAGCGTTGTTCGCCGATGCTGGCGGCCGCCTTGTCGCCGCGACCAATCCGCTGGGTCAGACCGCGCGGTTCTCCTGGAACAAAGCCAATCAGATGACGTCGGCAGCGGACGCGATGGGAGGACTGACGGCCTGGACGTACGACGGCAACGGTAATGCGCTGGAGGTCGTGGATGCCCGTGGTCACACGACGCGTTACTCATACGATCCGTTCGATCGCCTCTCCACGCGAACCGACCCCGTCGCACGGGCTGAAAGCCGGCAGTGACGATCTCAACGACAATCTGACGCGAGCCGTCGATCGCAAAGGGCAGACCACCACCTACCAATACGATGCGCTGGATCGGCTGTCTGTCACGACGTTCGCGGACGGATCCACGATCGCGTACACGTACGACGCCGGCGACCGCATAGCACAGGTCGTTGATTCGTTGAACGGAACCATGGCCTGGCAATACGACGCGCTCGATCGCGTCACCATGGAGACGACGCCTGCGGGCGCCGTAACCTACACCTACGACGCAGACGGCCAGCGGACGACGATGACTGCTCCGGGGCAGGCGACGATTGCGTACCAGTACGACGCGGCCCATCAACTGACGGCGGTCACCCAGGGCGGCACAACCGTCGCCATCGCGTACGACGAGGTTGGCCGTCGTCGGTCGCTCACGCTCCCAAATGGCATCGCCGCCGACTACAGCTACGACGCCGGGCATCGGCTGACCAGCCTCACGTATTCGCTGGGCGGCGCGCAGCTTGGCGACCTTGGATACACCTACGATGCGGTGGGGAACCCCACCTCTGTGGATGGCTCGCTGGCGCGGATCATCCTGCCTCAGCGCCTCGCCAGCGCCAGTTACGATGCCGCCAATCGGGTCGCCTCCCGGGCCGGAACCCCGTTTTGGTACGATCCGAACGGCAACCTCACGAACGACGGCGTGCACACTTTTCAGTGGACTGCACGAAATCTGCTGGCGTCCATCAGCGGCGGCGTGTCCGCCGTGTTCCAATACGACGCGATGAACCGGCGGCGCTCCAGAGCGGTGGGCGGCGCGACGACGCAGTTCGTGTACGACGGGCTGAACGTCGTGCAGGAGCGAGCCGCGACCGGAGTCCCGGTGGCGAACATGCTGACGGGGCTGGGCATCGACGAGACGTTCCTGCGAACCGACAGCGGCATGAACACGCTGCTGACCGACGCGCTCGGCAGCACGATCGGCCTGGCGGATCCCTCGGGCGCCGTGCGGACCCAGTAACGCGTACGAACCGTTCGGGAACGCAATAGCAACCGGCGCGGCGAGTGGGAACTCCGCACAGTTCACAGGGCGCGAGAACGACGGCACGGGGCTGCACTTCTTTCGCGCGCGGTACTACTCTCCGGAGCTCGGTCGGTTTATCTCGGAGGATCCGCTGGAGTTTGCCGGCGGCGACGTGAATCTCTATGCCTACGTCGGCAACGCGCCGACGAGATCAACCGATCCGCTCGGTTTGTACAACCGCGACGTGCACTTCGACTTGACGGACGCGATCGGCAGGCAAGTCGGGATGTGCGTTGCGACGGCGATTCAGATTGCCATGGCGAATCAAGGAGTTGATGACGACATTTGGACCAACCCGATGCGACCAGAAAATGTCGTCGCTCGAAGGCTGTTCCACTTCACAACGCCTGAACAGCTCGAGAACCTTCGACGTCAGGCATTCGACAGCGGATCGACAACGGCGATGGGGATGTACGTTCACGCGTTCCAGGACTCCGTGCTCCATCAGACGGGGTCGGAAGGACCGGGATGGCGAGCCCTACGGTACCGATGATGGGCCATTTCTTCGATTGGAGCGGTCCGCGACAATCCTCGAAACCGACCGCACCTGTGGAGACGCATGGGCAGCGGACGGCCGAGGAACTGATCGCAGTTCCCCAACAGATATCCCGGCTGTCAGCGCCGATGAAGCAGGTCAGGAATCGCTCGTTAGGCAGTTCTGCGAGGACTCGGTTCTGGTCGCTAGCGCTTGGCACGATCTCCGCTGCGTGTTCTGCGTCAGCTTCGTATTCTTCGGCGGCGCTCACTGGTCCGGCAGGAGCTCCCGTGCTCTGTGCTCGCTGGGTGATCCTGAGCGGCACCCCCAGGTGACAGTCGCGATCTGTCGTGGTGCTTACGCAGCGGCCACTGTGATGGCGATCGACCGAACCGTTCGGTGATCTCTCGTACCGTTCGGGACAATCTCCGCTGAACGGTGCGCTATATGGACTTCATGGACTGGCACTTGCAGATCGTCGTGTGGCGTTGGCTTCGGAGAGTGAGAGCCGAGGCCGGAGATGAGGAATCTCCGGCCCGGGCGAGTCCGATCGTCTAGAACCGGTAGCGCACAATCCCACCGACCTGCACGCCGCCGACCTTCATCTTGGCGAACGCGGGCAGATCGACTTCGCCGCCGGCGTACCGCACGAACGCGCCGAGGTTGTACATCTCGTTCGCGCGAAACGTGAAGTCGACCCCGAGGTTCCCGGCCTTGGCCGTGGTCTTCGACTGACTCTCCGTCGAGAGGGTGAACGGCGTCTGGCTGGTCGGCGTCACCACCGGCGTCCCGACTTCGAGCTTCGTGCGGATGACGCTGGGCCCGATCGCGACCGAGATGTCGTAGCGATCGGCAATCGGCATCGTGTAAATGATGTGCAGGTTGATCCCCAGGGTCGACTGGGTGAGATCGTCTGCGTTTGCGTCCACGGTCGTGAATCGGCCGAAGAAGACCGGATCGGGAAACGACGCCGCCCCCGAGACCGCGGCCTTGTTCCGGACGTTCCAGACGCTGATGCCCGCCGCCAGGTGCTTCCAAAACTGATAACCGGCCCCGATGTCGAACAGCGCAGCCGCGGCCGACGTTCTGAATGATCTCGAACCGTCCCGTTTCGTTGAAGGCCGTGAACGTGCCGCTGCTTCCGAACGACCGCTTCTGCGGCTGGACACCTGCGCCGAGGCTGATGTAGGCGCCAGTCTCCAGCTGCGGCGTCAACGTTTGCGCCTGCGCGGCCGACACTGCGGTCAACAGAAGTCCCGCGATCACAAATGTTCTGTTCATCGTCTTGGTCATCGATCTCCTCACGTTGATCGTCGCGCCGCGCGTACCATCCGATGCCTCGAGCGGTTCGTACCGCCCCTACACGCGCGACGTGTTCGAGAACTCCAGGATTCGCTGGTGAGAAAGGCTCGGCTATCCTACCATGTGCTGAGCCGTTCATGGCCGATTTTGACATCCGCGCCGGGTCCGTCGACGTGCAGTCCGTGATGGAGCAGATCCGCGCACGCCTGCGCGAGAAACGCGGTGTCGATTACACCGAGCAGCAAATCCGCGAACTGGCCGCGGTCAAGCTCGAACGGTTTCTCGATCCCAAAGCGGTGCGGTCGGATCTGCTCAAGGAATTTCGCGCTGCCAAGCCAGCGGAGCTGTTCGTGCCGTTCGGGCCCGACCCGCTGTTCTCCGCGCGGCGGCCGATCATCGCACGCATTCGCCGGTGGCTCCATCCGGTGCTGCGGCTGTTCCTCAATCCCGATCCGATCCAGCAGTCGTGCGCGCGCATCAACCACCTCGCCACGATCACTGTCGCCAACGAAAACCAGTACTACGAGCTGCTGCACAACCTCGTCGTCGAGCTCACGCGCGCGAGCATCGAAGTGCAGAATCTCAAGGTGCGTGTCGACTCGCTCACCAGCCGCCTCGAATTCGACGAGCGTCGTGCGCGCGCGCTCGAGAGCGCCGTCGTCTATCGGCCGATGCCGCCGGAGGCCGACGATGCGCGGCCGGGTGAAGGTCCAGGGCAGCGCAATCGACGGCTGCACCGCCGCCACGCGCGCCGCGGACGTCCCGCTGCGGAAATCATGAAGGACGCGACGAGCGACGATTCAAAAAACAAACCGTAGAGCTCCTGACTTTCGCCTCAGGTTGTCAAGCTGAACCACGATTAATGTTGGGTCCGATTTTGCAGAGCACTCGTGCGGAGGTTGCGCATGGTGACTCGGCAGTGGCGCTCACTCGCCGGTTGTTTGATCGTCGTCAGCATATTCTTCGTGCCGTGCGACACGTTCGCGCAGGAGCGTGAACCATCCGCGTTCGGCCACGCGTTCAAGGCCGCTCTACTCGATCCCACGACGTATACGCCCAGCATCCTGGTCTACGACTCAACGATGCGCGACTGGAACTCGTCGCAGCCGTTCTTCAGGAATGGATTCGTCGAGCAGAACGCGCGCTTTACGCGTTCGGGCCGCGCCAACGATTTCGCGATCAGCTACGATGCGGGGCGCAACCAGATTCTGAAGGACTCGCTGAGCGTGCTCGGTGTGTCAGCCATTCACAACTTCAGCACACAGCTCATCGAGCAGGCGCTGCGCCAGCGCTTCCCGGAACATCGCAAAGCGGTCACTGTGCTCGGCTGGCTCGAGCGGAGCATGGTCGCGTCTCTGATGTCCTACCAACTGTCGGCACCGCACTACCGACAGTGGAAAAAGAATCAGGCGATGATTAGCGAGCTGGGCCTGCGCTAACCTCGAATCATTTCACCCCGCGACTGCCCCGGCGGCAGTCGCGGGTCGGCTAGAATACCCGCCTCTTGATACGCGTTGGTGGTCTGCGCGGGCACGGGCTGCTCGCGGTGCTCGCCGTCCTTTTCTTCTCCTCCGGTCTGTGCGCACTCGTGTACCAGGTGCTGTGGCTCCGCATGCTCGGATGGGTATTCGGCGTCACTGTCTACGCGGCCAGCGCCGTCTGGGCGATGTTCATGGGCGGACTCGCCGTCGGCAGCTTCGCGGCCGGCAGAGCAGCGGATCGCGTCCGTCATCCCTTGAAATGGTTCGGCGTGACCGAGGCGTTGATCGGCGTCAGCGCGCTCGCGACGGCACCACTGCTTGGATGGCTGCAGCAACTGTATGTCGCGATCTATCCATCGCTGCCGGAGTCGCTGTGGGCGCTGACCGCGGCGCGGCTGGCGATCACGGTTCTCCTGCTGCTCGTGCCGACGACCCTGATGGGCGCGACGCTTCCGCTCGTCATCAAAGCGTCGACGTTCCGCACGAGCGTGCTCGCCGGGCAGGTCGGCCTGCTGTACGGCAGCAACGCCGCCGGCGCGATTGTCGGCACTCTTGCCGCGGGTCTGTACTTGATCCCGCGGCTTGGCATCACTCGCACGTTCTTCGTCGCCGCCGCGCTAAACGTCATTGTCGGCGGCAGCGCCATGCTTTTGTCGGCGCTGCGCGCCGCGGAGCCATCGGCGTCCACCAGTCCATCGACTCACGCTGAGCGCCTGGTTGAGCCCGCGACCAGGCCCGGAACACGGGCGCTGCTCGTCGTGTTGATCGTGTTCGGGCTGTCGGGCGCGGTGGCGCTGGCGTTGGAGGTCGTCTGGTTCCGCGTGCTGATCCTGTTCGTGCGCCCTACGGTGTACGGCTTCTCGCTGATGCTGGCGACGATCCTCGGCGGCATCGCGCTCGGCAGCTATCTCGTGACGCCGCTCCTCGGCCGGCGTCTGCGCTGGCTCACGGTGCTGGCCTGCCTGGAACTCGCAATCGGCATCGCCATCATCGTCACGTTTCGGCCGCTGGTGTATCTCGACGCGCTGACCCGCCAGCTGGCCTTTCTCGGGCGCGTCATGCCGGACTACCTCGTGTATCCGCTGGCGGCCAGCCTGCTGGCGATTTTTCCCGCGGCGTTGCTCATGGGCATCGCGTTTCCCATTGGACTGCGGCTCTGGGCGTCCGGTGGACACGCGCACGAGCGCGACGCCGAGCGCGTCGGCCTGTTCTACTCGGTGAACGTGGCGGGCGCGATCGTCGGATCGCTTGCCGGCGGATTCCTGCTGTTGCCGCGGCTGGGCAGCGAAGCGTCGCTCGTCCCGCTGGGGATGGCCAGCGTCGGCAGCGGTCTCGCGCTGCTGGCCGTCGCAGACTCAGGCCGCGGCGTTCGCGTCGCCATCGGAGCGACTGCGGTCGCGGTGTTTGGGGCCGGCGTGCTGTCCCTCCGGGATCCGTTCGCGGAGTTCGTCGCACAGCGCTACCCGGCAATGGGGATTGCGTGGAAGCAGGAGGGCGTCGACGCCACCGTCGTCGTCCACGACTTCCGCGCCGGCGGCCGCCGGCGGCTGGCGATGACGATCAACGGCAACCACCAGGCGGGCGACGATTACCCGACCGCGTCGCTGCACTGGCGGATCGGACATCTGCCGATGATCGTGCATCCGGGGGCGAGGACGGCCCTCGTCATCGGACTGGGCGGCGGCGCCACGGCCGGCGCCGTGAGCATTCACGACGGCGTGGAAGTGGATGTCGTCGAGCTCGCCGACAGCGTCGTCAACGGCGCGCGGCTGTTCGAGTCGATCAACCACAACGTCGTGTCGCGGTCGAACGTGCGCATGCGCGTCGATGACGGACGCAACTACATGATGCTGACGCCGCGGCGATACGACGTCATCACCGCCGACGTGATCCAGCCAATCTATGCCGGCGCCGGCAACATCTATTCGGTCGAGTACTTTCGGCTGATGAAGCAGGCGCTCAATCCCGGCGGCGTCGTTCTGCAGTGGGTTCCCGATACCGAGGCCGAGTACAAGCTGATCGCGCGCACGTTTCTCAGTGTGTTTCCGGAGACCACGGCGTGGGGCAACGGCTCGCTCCTTCTGGGATCGACCACGCCGCTGCGGTTGTCGCGGCGCGGCTTCGATGCGAGGAGCGGCTGGCCGGGGCGCGCGCGGGCGCTGCGCGATTCGCAGATCACGAGCTTCGATGCGCTCCTCTCCACATTTACGGCGGGCCCCGACGAGATCCGCGCGTTCGTGGGTCCGGGACCGCTGCTCACCGACGATCGTCCACTCACCGAGTACTTCCTCAGCCTGCCCAGGGGCCTGCCGCTGGAGCTGGCATCGCTCACGGGCGACGTCGCCCGCTTCGTCGTCAACGAGAACTAGAACCCATCTCATAAATGGGGCGAAGTACCAGGGCGGCGAGGCGCCCGTGGCAAGGCGCGACGACCGAGAATACCGGGAGTATTTGAAGGAGGAGCAACGCCGCCTGACGGGATGCATCGCCGGCCGAATGCCGGCCCCATTTATGAGAGGGTTCTAATCTCGTGGCTACTGGTCTCACGCTCGTCCTGAGCCTGTCGACCAGCCTCCGCGCTTTGCGCTACGGCGGTCCGCCGTAGCCTTGGCGAAGGCGAAGGACGAGATCGTGGTTCGACAAGCCCTCCTGAGCGAGTCGAGGTACGAGCGAAACATGGCCTGGACGCTTCCCGCGTGCTCGAGGGTAAGCCGGTCGCCGAACTGCTCGAGGCGGCTCTGCACCTGTGGCCATTCGCCGGGGCGGTACATGTCCTCGTGCACGATCAGGTACGAGACGCCCAGCTCGCGCAGGCGCTGCAGGCTGAGATCGTCTGGAAATCCGCGCAGCTCCTGAAAGAGCTGAGTCTGCTGCGGTGGCTCGAACCCGCTGAAGCCATGAATGGTCTTCTGCCAATGCGCCATCGAGTGCAGCATGTACGTCGTTTGAAAGCGCACGACCGATGATGTGGGAAACTCCGCGACGGCGAACGGTGCGGGGCGGGACGCGAGCCAGCGATCGATCGGAGGAATCGTCACGCGGTACGACGTCACCGGCAGCGGCATGCCGGCGAATTCGCCGAGCATCAGGCACGCGATTGCCACGGTCAATCCGGTCGCCGCGCGACGGCTGACGCGAGCCACCAGGCGCTGCGTCCCAACGCCGGAGAGCACGGCAAGCCCGAGCACCGCGAGCAGCATGAACCGTGACGACAGCCGGATGAAGCTGAAACCGGGCAGCGAGTAGACGAGCGGCCACAGCCCCAGCGGCGGCCCCATCGAGAGGAAGATGCCGAGGAGCGTCAGCCCCGCGTAGAACACGGTCGCGTCACTTCGCCAGTGGGGCGCGCGCTCGCGCCGCCACCGCTGCACCCGCGCGAGGCGACCATCGAAGCTGAAGGGAACGGCGCGAGCCAGGGCGAATCGTCCTGCGGCGACGGCGAGGCCCAGGATCGCCGGGCGCAGAGCGTCCCGAACGGAGAGCAGCGTCACGCCGCCGATCCGCCAGCGAATCGGGCCCTGAACGAGCACGACAACCGCGCTTACCAGACCAGCGATCGCCACCAGATCGGCGATCAGCGCGGCGGCACGAAGCCAGAGAGCCGGTCGCCGCACACGGTCCGTGCCGGCCGGCGCCCCGGAACGAGCGGCCCGCGCCGCGATGGCGACAGCGGCCAGCAAGACGGGCAAGTAGCCGGGAAAGAGATGGGCGCTCGCGGTTTCGTTGACACGAAGAGCCGGCATCCACGAAAGCACCCACTGCTGCAGGTGTGTCGGGGCGGACAGGAAGCTCTGAGGCGTCGGCGCCCAATCGATCAAGCTGCGCCGCAAGCCCATCTCCACCTGCACGCGCCAGTATGGAATGTAGAGCAGCACCGACGGGAGCAACAGCAGCGCGCCCGGAACGCCGAGGTCCCGCGCCCATCGCAGCGGCGCGATCGGTTCGCCGAACACGATGCGATACACGACGAAGGCGAGGGCGGTGACGGCCAGGAACACGGCGCCGTGCCCGCTGGTCAACGCCTCGAGCGTGAAGAACGCCGCGGCCCAGCGAAGGCCCGATCGATCGCCGCGGTCGAAGTACACGTGGAGCGACGCCATCGCAAACGGGATCCACTGCATCGTGCCGAGATAGGCCTGGCCGGTGCGCACAAAACGCGCGGGCGCGAACGCGAAGACCAGGCCGCAGACGGTGGCGGCGCGAGCGCCGAGGCCGAGACGGCGGGCAAGCACGAACGCGCCGACGCCACACAACACGCATCCGAGCAGCGCAACGAGGTTGACCGCGAGCACCGGATTCCCGGTCAACCAGAGAATCGGCGCCGCAAAGATGGCGCTGCCGATTTGATTCTCCGAGTAGGCGAGCGTGAAGCGATTCGGGTAGTAGATGTTCGCGTCGAAGATCGAGAACGGCTGATGCACGAACGCATGAACGTCCCAGGACAACGTCCACAGGTAGAAATGCGTGTCAGCGTTGTCGCCGAACACCGTCTCGCCGGGCCGCACCGACAACGGGTACGCAAACGCAACGGTGAGGACCGCGAAGAGCGCCGCCGCCCACCACACGCCGGAACCCACAGAACGGTCGCGCTGACCGTCTGCCGTCATCGCGCCAGGTGGTAAATCGACAGCGACTCGTTGTGGAAGGCGGTTTCGAAGAAGAGCGGCTGCGTGTTCGCCATCGATTCGAACTCGGGATAGGCCTGGCGTTCGGGAGGGCCCACGATCAGATAGTCGATCCGCAGCGCCTTCGCGCGCTCGTAGGCCGCGCGCCAGTCGGGCGCGGTGTAGACCTCTTTGACATGCTTACTCGCTGCCTGGTACTTGTCGATCGGCACCATCCCCAGTGGAAGGCCGCCGGCCATGCGCCGCTCCCCGAACGCCGGCACATATGCCCACGTGAACGAATCACGAACCGAGGGCTCGACCTGGACAATCGCATCCGCCGGCGTTTTCTGCCGAATCCAGTCGAGGCCCTCGAGCTCGTCGGGCGTCAGGATCAAGGTCCAGCGAAAGCCGGGACCGAGCGCGCGGTTCGACGTGTCCTGGGTGTTGTAGATGTCGATGGCCGCGGTGGGCGCCGCACCAAGCGCCAGCATTGCAAAGACGACGCCCGCGGCGATCTTCACGGAGCGACTCGATCGAAACAGTTCCTGCATGGCATAGCCGGCGAGACCGGCGCACGCGATGAACATGAAGTGTCCCGAGCGCCAGCCGACATACACGTGCTGATGATCCTTCACGTCGACGAAGAAATAGAACAAGACGGAAACCGCCGCGATGACGCCGAAGATATCCGCATTCGGATGATTGCGCCGCATCGCGATCCACAGGCCGGCCAGTCCCGCGGCCAGCATCGGGAAACTGAGCATCAGCGATGCGACCGTCCCGCGCGTGGCGGCGGGGTTGAGCCCGAGTTGGATCAGCGTTTCACCGCGATCGACGTACTGCAGCGACGTCGCGATACCCAGTCCCGCGGCGAGCGGAATCGCTCCCGCAATTGCCGCGGTGACCAGAGCGCCGAACCGACGCTCCGTCATCAACCGGATCCCCACGTACAGCGTCACCATCGTCACCAGCATGAGTGCCGCGAACGTGCTGAGGAGCAGCGAACACGCGAGCAGCGCGCCCATCCAGACCACGGATCCGAAACGTCCGACGTCGCGCGTCTGTGTCGCGCACAGCAGCGCTGACAGGCCCGCGGCGTAGCCCATCGCGTGGTGCGGCTGATACCAGAGCACGCGCTGCAGCCCGTCGATCGGCAGGCTGCCGTAGAACCAGCGCTCGACCGCATCGATGTTGATGTAGCGCAGGCGATCGAAGGAAATGCCGTTCCGCCAGTGGAACCAGATGCGCTCGGTTCCCTCGAAGCTCGTGAAGAGAATGGCGCCGACGCAGCCGAGTGCCGCGGCCGTCGGACTCGACACGAGTTGACGCGACAACCCGTACAGGAACGCCACGAACACCAGATCGAGAACGAGGGAGCTGACGAGGAGCACTTGTTCGAGGCGTGCGGGCGGCATCTGCGAGCGGTACTGAATGGCCGGCAGTAGATGGGGCAGCCAGTAGTAGCGGAGCGGATCGTCGAGGTGGAACTGATTGCGCGGCGGCACGTCGCCTTTGCTCAGTTCCGCGGCGACCGCCATGCGCCAGACGAAATCCGACGTGAAGTACGCGCGATACGCGCGGCCGTCGGGCAGATCGGCGCCCACCCTGGCGAAGGGCCGGCCGACGACGAGCGGGACGATCAGCAGCAGCAGGAGAACGGCAAGGACGTCGTTGCGCGTGAACGCCGGAAGCGCGAAGCGTCCTGCCAGGGGTCGGACGAGAAAGACGACGGGGAATGCCAGCAGCGGAGCGAGGACGATGATCCAGCCGCTGCGGAGCCCGGCAACCCAGAGCGCGAGCAGCGCTACATTGCTGAACGCGTGTCCCCAGACGCCGCCCAGCAGCAGCGACCCAATCCGCGCACCGGGTTGATCGCCATAGAGCGTCCGCGCGATGAAAAACCCCGGGAGCGTGAACCAGACAACGCCGGCGGCCAGCACGGCCGCGTAGTGGAGCGGCAGGATAGCTCGGACGCAGGCGAGGAGAGCCACGCCAAGAACGAGGCCGGCGCCCGCGATCATCGTGAGCCTCGTGAGCGTGACGTTCCAAAACACGCTCGTCCTGAGCTTGTCGAAGGACGAGCTCGTGGTTCGACAGGTACATCCTGAGCGAGACGCTCATCCTTCGACAGGCTCAGGATGAGCGGCGAGTCGAAGGGCTCGCCACGAGCGGAGATCGACAGGCGGCTATTCGTCACGCTAGGTTCCGCGATCGTACGTCGGCACGAGACGGATCCGCGCGCCCAGCACCCGGCTATCGGTCGATTCAGGTATCTCGAGAAACGGCACGAAGCCGCTCTGGCTCGAGATGCTGATGGCGTACAGGTAGTTGGTCGGAAACGTCAGCGGCCGATAGGGGAGACCCGCGCCCGGGCGGACCGTGACGGTTTTCTGTTCGCCGGGAGTGAGTGTCACGTCCACCCGTTCGCCGCCTGTCTGAATGCGAACCTCGTTCGCTTTTGCGCCGTTCTCGATCTGAACCGTCAACTGCTGGAGCCGTATGGGACGCCCCGTTCCCAGCTCATCGTCCACGGCCGGGGCCCGCAGGATGATGTCGGCGCGCGAGCGTCCACGCACCCAGAACCATTCGCCCTCGATCCGGTAGGCGTTGTCGTCCGGGAAATAGCCCAGCATCGGCGGATCGCCGGCGAGCTTGATGCGCGACCGATCGGCCTTGGCGCTAACCGGGAGATCGATCAGTTGCGTGAGCTCGATCGGGAGAATTCGCACCGGGCCCGACTTCGCATGGGCGCCGGGATCGAACGACATGTCGAACGGATTCAAGACGAGCGGCGCCGTGAACAGCGCGCCGATCCCCATCGCGACCAGCGGCGCAACCGGCAACGTAAGCGCAGGGGTCATGAAAAGAAACAGACCGTAGAAGCTCAAATAGTAGCGGTTGCCGACCGGTCCTCCGCCGCCCGAGTAGGTGTACGGCATGTAGAGGATGAGGCCGATCGCGGCCACGACGGCGACTCCCGCGATGAGCCACTGCCAGAGTGGCCGCCGCCTCGGGGCTCCGAGAAACAGGGCGAGCGACACGACGCCAGGGAAAAAGTACGGCACGAACCCGCTGTACCGCCCGATGGTGAAATACGCAAGGTTGTAGCCGAACACCTTCGGCGCATCCTTGGTGACGACGATGTCGAGCGGTACGGCGTTGGTCGCACGATCCTGTCCGGTCGTCTCGAAGGTTTCACGCGGGTTCGCGAACGGGAACCCCGTGTAGCCGTAAAACGTTTTCCGGTTGCCGCCCTGATAGTTCACATCCCCCGTGGTCACGTAATTCGCCAGAAACAGTGAGGCCGTCGCTGCGACGAATACGACAAAGATGACGGCGCTTCGCGTCCACTGCCGGCGCCACAACGCGAGCGCGACAAGCGGTCCAATCAAGACGATGTGCACCGGCTTCGAGAACGTAGCGACGCCAAGGAGCGCCGCGGCGACGTAGTCCGACCCGGAGCCGCGAAACAGGGCGGGTCCGGTTGAAGCGCCGCTCCCGGCGCTCTCCTTGTAACTCCACAGGAAATACGCCAGCAGCACGAGCGAGAAGTTGAACAACTCCGGCGTCAGCCACACGAAATATACGGGGACGATGGAGACGCCGAGGAATGCGGCTGCGTATGCGACTGCAAGGGGCGGAGAGGATCCGCGGGCGCCCAACCAGGCGACCGCCGCGCCGAAGCAGAGCGTCAGCAGAAGCGCGTGCAGCACAAGGAACCCGTTCGTGCCGAACACGCGGACGAATGGCGCCGCCACCAACGGATAGATGAATGACTTGCCGTAGAACAACCGATCGACGACGTAGGGCTTGCCGATGCGCACCCACGGGAACGCGTCGGCGCGGCGCAGCGTCACGCGCCTGCCGCGCTTCAGAAAGATGCCCTCGGGCCCGGTTGGAAATTCGTCCCAGACGCGGACGAGATCGACACGCGTGAAGGCGAAGTCGAAGTCGCGGGCCAGGCTGTGGGTCAGGCTGTAGTACGTAGCTTCGTCGCCCTTGAAGCCATGCGCCGCGCGCGGAAAGTCGACCGACAGCGCGAAGCCGAGGAGGCCGGCGCCGACGAGCAGCGTCGCCAGCACGCCGACGGATCGACCCGCGGTTGCCGATCCGGTGCGCGCCACGACCGACGTCACGATGCCGACTCGGCGAGAAAAGAAAGCTTGTCGCGCGGAATGACGGCTCGCCCGGTGGCGCGCGACGTCTCGTGCAGCAACTCGTAGAGCCGCTCCATTTTGCGCACGAACACGTCGATATCATAGCGTGCGCCCGTCAGGCGGGCATTCGAGCCGAGCGCCGATCGCGCGGCGGGGTCGCGGGCCAGATCGACGATGGCGCGCGCCAGCGCCCCCGGCTCGCGTCGAGGCACGATGCGCGCGTCGACGCCGTCGGTGAGGATATCCGCGAGGCCGTCGGCATCGGTGGCCACGATCGGCTTGCCCATCGCCAGCGCCTCGAACGCGGTGAGTGGCGTGCCCTCCCAGAGCGATGGAAACACGACCAGGTCGAGGGCCGATAGCACCGCACCGACGTCGCGCTGAAATCCGAGGAACGCGAGGCGATCCCCGAGTCCCAGCGCTCGCGCCTCGGCTTCGAGCTGCGGTTGCAGATCGCCTTCGCCCGCGATGTAGATCCGAGCGGATGGCATCTCTTGCACGACCGCGGCGGCGGCCGCGACCAGAAACTCGTTACCCTTCGACGGCATCAAACGCGTCACGGTGCCGATGGCGAAAACGCCGTCCGGAATGTTCAGCTGCGCGCGAGCGTTCCGAATCTCGTCGACGCTCCTCGCACGGCTGAATTCCTCCAGCGGCACGCCGAGATAGACGACGTGCGTGCGGTCGGCGGGGATCTTGCGGGCGCCCGTGACGAACGTCGCCGTCGAACGCGAGACCGCGATCGCGACATCGGTGTAGCGCGCCAGCCACATGTCTGCGGCTTTCTGGAACCATGGCGTGTCGGTCAGGTTCGCGTGCTCGTGCAGAATCGCCGGCAGCTGTCGCCGCGCGGCCGCCAATCGGCCGAAGGTGGTCGCGCCGTACCCGTGCATGTGCAAGACGTCGGCCTGCCGGCGATCGAGCTCGGTCAGGAGTGCAGGGAGCGTCGTCGGATCGAACTTCGAACGACTCAGATAGGTCACCGGAATGCCCTGCGACTCGAGGGTGTCCGGTGACGAATCCGGTTTACGCAGGCTGATCAGCGAAACATTGAAGCGTTGCGCGTCGAACTTCGGGATCATCCAGGCGAAGAGCCGCTTGACCCCGTGGATCCGGGTGCCGGCCCATCCCAGGTGATCGCAGATCTGAACGACGTTGAGACGCTTCACAACAGGCCGCGCTCGCGGTACCAGCCGATCGTCCGGCGGATGCCTTCGTCGAGATCGACGCGCGGCTCCCACCGCAGTTCGCGGCGGGCGCGGGTCGTGTCGAACGCACGGCTCTTGCGAAAGATGTCCACACGCCGCCGATAGAGCGGCGGCTCGAGGCGCAGGGGGACGCAGATCGCTTCGCACAGCGCGCCGGCGAGCCACACCGGCCAGATCGGCAACCGCAGCCGCGGCGATCGGGCGTTGAGTCCCTTGGCCATCAGATCGAAGAGCTCGGCCAGCGTCGTGTACCGCGGACCCGCTAACAAATAGATCCGCCCCGCGGCCGCGGGCGTTTCACCGCACAGCCGCAGCCCTTCCACTACATCGTCCACGTACGTGAGGTGATAGAAGATCTTTCCGGAGCCGAGGATCGGAAACCAGCCGCGCGCGATGCCGCGGAACATCTTCAGGAAGCGCGTGTCGCCGGGACCATAGATGCCCACGGGCCGCGCAATCACGACTTCAGGCCCGGGCTGTGCGCCGAACTGCTGCGCTATCTGCTCGGCTTGCAGCTTGGTGCGTTGATACTGATCGCCGGGCGCAAGCGGCGCATCCTCGTTCGCGGGCGGCTGTTCCACATGCCCATGTACTCCGGCGGTGCTGCAGAGGACGACGCGCCGAACGCCGGCGGCGCGGGCCGCCTCGAGGACGTGACGCGTGCCGTCGACGTTCATCGCGATGTAGGCAGACGAAGGTTGGCCGGCCTCGCGATACGTCGCGGCCACGTGGTAGACGATCTCGATGTCGCGCGTGGCCCGGCGCACCGAGTCGGCATCGACGAGATCGCCGCGAGCGATCTCGATGCCGTCAGCCTCGAGCGGCGCGGCTTTCGCGAGACTCTTGGGCCGGACGAGGGCGCGCACGTGATGACCGCATCGCCGGAGCGCGTGCGCGAGATGACCACCCGTGAAGCCGGTTGCGCCGGTCACGAGGACGTTCATGCGTAAGGCAAGAGCAGAGCTGTGGACCGAGGACCAGTCAAAGGTGTTCGAGGGATGGAGGATTGTACCGCAGTCGCGTTTCGAGCGTCTGATACACTGAACCTACGTCCACGGCGTGGGCGTGACTCAGCCATGACATCTCTTGCACGTCTTGCTTGTGCGCTGCTGTGTTTCACGTTGGCCGCCTGCCGCGACTCCGCGCCGTCCGAGCGCGCCGCCGCAGCGGAGGCGAGCGCGGCTTCGGCGCCCAAAGCCCCGCCCGCTGCGGAAACGCCGCAGCGCGCGGCGACGGCCCGAAAGGGAACCGCGGCGGGTGTCCACGCCTTGACTGGCGCGCGAACGCGCGTGGTCTGGGTGCAGGGCGACGGAACCGATCCATATGCGGCAGGGCACTCGCTCGTGCTGATGGGGCTCGACACCGAAGACGGGAAGGGCGAGCGCGTCATCCTGAGCGAGCGTGGAAGCTACGTGAAGCCGCTGCTCATTTCCAACGGCAGGCGCATCCTTTACACCGGCTACGGCAAGGACCCGTCGGAGCAGAGAGTCTTCGTTGTCAACTTCGACGGGTCGGGCAAGCGCGAATTGGCGAAGGGCTTCGCGCTCGCGGTGTGGGTGGAGACCGCAAATGGCCGCGACTGGGTATACGTCGGAACCGACAACTCGCCGAAAACGGCGTGGGACTTTCACACCGTCACGCGCTTTCCGGTGGATGCGCCGACGGAACGCCAGCTCGTGTGGAACAAGACCCTTGTCAGCGGCGATACGTTTCAAGTCTCGGGCGATGGACGGACGGCCGGCGGACTGTTTCCTTGGCCGAAGTCTGGAGTTGCGTCGCTGCCGAACGGCGATCTGAAGATCTTCGGTGAAGGATGCTGGACGGCGTTCCGCGACGCGGGCACCAGCCTCTTCTGGTACTTCGACGGCTCGCATCGCAACGTCACCATCGTGGATCGCGCGAGCGACAAGCGGTGGAACGTGGCCCTCAACCGCGCGCCCGGCTTCGAGAATCCTGAGGTCTATCACCCGCGTTGGGCGAATCATCCCCGGTTCGTCGCGATCTCCGGCCCGTACAATCGCGGCGGCCCGAACCAGGTGCGCAGCGGCGGCGCGCAGGCGGAAATCTATCTCGGGCGCTTCAGCGCAGATTACACGCGCATCGAAGCCTGGGCCCGCGTCACCGAGAACGCGGGAGGGGACTCGTATCCCGACGTCTGGATCGATCGCGCGGCCAGCCCGCACGCAGCGGATATCGCTCGGTCGACGGCAGGCGCCGAGAACAAGTCCTCGGCCGCGCCGCAGAAGGCTCCCGTCGTCGTCGAGGCCCGCCTCGCCGCGACGGCCGCGATTCCGACGCCTCGATCGATCGCGCCCTATCGCCATGCGCTCGTCGTGAACACCTACGATGTCGTCAAAGTCGTCGAGGGCGATTACAAGACGGCGCGGATTCTGGTGGCGCAGTGGGCGATTCGCGACGCACGCGTCCTGGACGAAGCGCGGCAGCGCAGCGTCGGTTCGACTGCACGGCTGACACTCGAGCGCTACGATGCGCACCCCGAGCTCGAGGGCGAGCGGCTCATCGCGGGCAGCAACACGCCCGACTTGCCGCTGTACTACGACGTCACGCGCCGCTGAGAACCGTTCGCCCCCGAATCGATGGTTTTCAGCTCGCCGCTCTTCCTGTTCTACTTCCTTCCAGCCTCGCTCGCGCTGTACTACGCGGTGCCGAAGCGCGGGAAGCACCTGATCCTGTCGATCGTCAGCTACATCTTCTACGGCTGGGCGAATCCGCTGTTCTCGCTCCTGCTCCTGCTCTCCACTGCCATCGACTACATCGCCGGGCTGTTCATCGTGCTGGGCCCGCCGCGCAACTGGTCGCGGCCGATGCATCGCCTCGATCCCGACGGACCGCGAACGCCGCTGCAAAAGCGCGCGCTTGCGATCTCGATGTGCGCCAACCTCGCGTTGCTCGGCTTCTTCAAGTACTTCAACTTCGGCGTCGATTCGTACAACGGGATCATCGCGTCGCTCGGTCTCGACGGCTACGGCCTCGACACCACGCTGCGCGTCACGCTGCCTCTCGGAATCAGCTTCTACACGTTTCAGTCGATGAGCTACGCGATCGACATCTATCGAGGTGACGCCACGGGAGTGAAGAGCTTCATCGACTTCACCTGCTTCGAAACGATGTTCCCGCAACTCGTTGCCGGCCCGATCATCCGCTTCCAGGAAGTCGCCGACCAGCTGCGCGAGCGGACGTACTCGATGGCCAAGTTCGCCCGTGGCATCGCGTTCCTGTCGTTCGGATTGGCGAAAAAAGTGCTGATCGCGAATCCCTGCGGCGAGATCGCCGATGTGGCCTTCGGCGCCGGATCGCTCGGCGCGCTGGACGCCTGGTATGGCGTGATCGCCTATGCGTTCCAGATTTACTTCGACTTCAGCGGCTATTCGGACATGGCGATCGGCCTCGGGTTGATGCTCGGCTTTGTCTTCCCGAAGAACTTCGACTCTCCCTACCTGTCGCAGTCGATCACCGAGTTCTGGCGGCGCTGGCACCTGTCGCTGTCGATTTGGCTCCGCGACAACCTGTACCGGCCGCTCGGCGGGAACCGCAAAGGTTCAGTGCGGACGTATATCAACCTGTTCGTTGTCATGCTGCTTGGCGGGCTCTGGCACGGCGCGGCCTGGAACTTCGTCATCTGGGGCGCGCTGCACGGCGTACTGCTCGCGTTCGAACGGATGCTCGGCAAGCGGGCTCCATACGGTTGGCTGCCGGCGCCGGCCCGGGTCGCCTTGACGTTCACCCTGGTGCTGGTCGGCTGGGTGTTCTTCCGCGCTCCAGATTTGCGCGCGGCAACGGGTTATCTCCAGTCCATGGCCGGATTCGGCGTTCCCCAGGACGGAGCCGACTTGATCGCCGGCCTCGTGTACCAGCCGTACTACCTGCTGACGGCTGTCATCGCGGCGTTGATCACATGGACCTGTCCGCAAACGTGGGACTGGACGCGCACCTTGACGGTTCCAAAGGCGGTCACGGCTATCGTGCTCTTCGTGATCACCTCCGTCGTGTTGATGACGCAGGCGTATAACCCGTTCATCTATTTCATTTTCTGATCGCATGGCTGTCGAGGTTGATCTGCGGGAAGCTGCGATGTCGCGAGAGGACATCGCGAAGATCGAGGTGGGCCACACCACGATCAGTCCGGCGACTGCCCGCGGCCTTGTTGCGGCGTTTCTCGTACTGATGATCATTCCGCCTTTCGTCGATCTCGCCGTCAACCTGCGGGCAGCGAACGACGGTTCGAGTGCGTGGTCGGTATTCGCCGGGTTGCCCGGTCAGATTCGGGCGACGCTGGCGGAGCAGAATGCCTCGGGCGCCGAGGCCGGATTCATGTCGCGTGTGGTCGCTGTCAACCGCACCAGTCTCGCGGCGTTGCGAGCGTTCGAGGATGATCTCGCCGAGATGAATCCCGTGTTTGCGCGTCTGCGGCGGCCGGTGCAGTCGCTGCTCAGCGGCTGGCTCGGCGTCGGCAACGAGCGCGTCTACCAGGGCCGCGATGGCTGGCTGTTCTATCGTCCGGACGTCGAGTACGTCATGGGTGCCGGATTTCTCGATCCGGGCCAGATGCGTCGCCGCCAAGAGTCCGAGCGCGAATGGCTCGACAAGCCTGAGCCCGATCCTCGCCCCGCGCTCGTGGCGTTCAAGCGGCAACTCGAGCAGCGCGGCATCGCGCTCATCGTCGTGCCGACACCGGTCAAACCAGCCATGCACCCTGAGAAGCTCGGGAAGGCCGGGGCCGAGACGATCCCCGTGCAGAATCCGTCGTACCGTGCGTTCGTCGACGATCTCCGCCGCCAGAATGTCATCGTGTTCGACGTCGCCGAGCAACTGGCGCGCAATGGGAACGGGTCCACAGGTTACCTGGCCACTGACACGCACTGGCGACCGGATGCGATGGAGCGCACC
Organism: uncultured Acidobacteriota bacterium; assembly: GCA_963770995.1. GTDB lineage: Bacteria > Acidobacteriota > Vicinamibacteria > Vicinamibacterales > CAVVIG01 > CAVSWN01. The sequence continues at coordinate 345,098 of CAVYRS010000004.1, forward strand.
GCGCAGCTCCTCGGTCAGTTCATACAGACGACGGTGTCGCTGCCGGAACTGTCGAACGAGAGCTACCGCGTCGAGGAACGCACGGTCACCAACGTCGGCGACACTGCCGCCATGCTCGACCTGCCGGAGGGAGACCGATTGGCCCGCCCCGAATCGGTCACGATGCACCGGATCGTGAACGGCGAAGGCCAGCCATGGCAACCTTCGCGCAGCGCCGATGTCCTCGTCCTCGGCGACAGCTTCAGCAACATCTACTCGCTCGCGTCGCTGGGCTGGGGCGACGGCGGCGGTTTCATCGAGCATCTCTCTCGGATCCTGGATCGTCCCATCGATCGAATCGTGCAGAACGACGATGGGGCGTATGCGACGCGCGCGAGACTGCGGCAGGACATGGCGTCGGGTACCGATCGGCTGCGCGACAAACGCGTCGTGATCCTCCAGTTCGCCGCGCGCGAGCTCCTCGTTGGCGACTGGAAACGCATCGACCTGCCTCCGCCGTCCGCGCCGTAGGCGGCGACGGAATCTGGTAATTGGGTAATCGGGTAATCGGGTAATCGCGTAATTGAATTGATCAAGTTACCCGATTACCAGATTATCCAACTACTCGATTCTGTAGGCCTTTTGGGTAACATGTCGCCATTCCGATGACGCGACTGCGCTGGCTCAGCGCGCTGCTGCTGACCGCCGGCGGGCTGTACTGCACGCGAGGCACCCTCGACATCGTTTCCGGACCGCAGGGTGTCGTCCGCGCCGCGATGCTGCCGCCGTGGTGGGAGCTCGCGGCATTTGCGACTCTGCTCGGAGGGGCCGCGCTGGTTGCCGCGAAAGCCAATCGCGATCCAGACGTTGCCCTTCCTCTGTGCGCATTGGGGCTGCTGGTGGTGCCGTACCTGCCGTGGCTGCCCGATCGGCTGCCGATTCTTCGCGGCCTCGCCGGACCCGCGCGCGATCTGCTCTGGCTGGTCGTGTGCTGGGTCGTCTGCAGCCGTGCCTTCAGCGGCATCCGATGGCCCGCGCCGGCGCGCACCGCGCCTCTGACGATCTTTCTTGCGAGCGCCGTGGTGTACGGCGCCGTCGCCTACCGCCTGACGAGCACGGTCCAGTTTCCCAGCGGTGACGAGCCGCACTATCTGGTCATCACGCAGAGTCTGCTGACCGATCGCGATCTCAGGATCGAGAACAACCATCAGCGCGGCGACTATCGGGCGTACTTCAGTCTTCCGCTCAAGCCGGACTACCTCACGCGCGGCCGCGACGGCGAGATCTATTCGATTCATCCCATCGGCGTATCAGTGCTTACCGCACCGGCCTTCGTCGTCGGCGGCTATCGCGGCGTTGTCGTCATGCTCATCGCGATCGCGGCGCTGGCCGCCACGTTGATGTGGCGCTGGGCGCGCGACATCAGCGGATCGGCGTCCGCTGCGACGTTCGCCTGGGCGGCCGTGGCCCTCACCGCGCCGTTCGTCTTCAACTCGTTCACCGTCTATCCGGAAATCCCGGGCGCATTGGCCGTGCTCATCGCTCTCGCATGGCGTCCGGACTCCACCAGCGCCGGCGTCCAGTTGGTGCGCGGCATCTGCATCGGCGCGCTGCCGTGGCTCAGCACGAAATATGCGGTGATGGCGGTGGCGGCGACAGCGGTCCTGGTACTGCGCACGCGCTGGAATGTCCGAGCGCTCGCCGTGCTGGCGGCGCCCATGCTCGTTCTTGGCACGACATGGCTCGCGTTCTTCTACTGGATCTGGGGCACGTTCTCGCCGTCAGCGCCTTACGGTGCCGGGCAGACGACAACGCTGGGTTATCTTGCGCACGGGGGACCGGGCCTCTTTTTCGATCAGGAGTACGGCGTGGTCGCCTACGCGCCTGTGCTCGCACTTGCCTTCGTCGGACTCCTTCACATGCTTCGGTCTGGAGGCCGCGACGCGCGTCGCGCGCTCGAAATCGTCGCCGTACTCGGCGCGCTCGTTGCCGCGGTCGGCGCCTTCCATATCTGGTGGGGAGGGAGCGCGTTCCCGGGGCGGCCGGTCGCGTCGGGGATCTTGCTCCTGGGCGTTCCGATCGCCTCGCTGTTCGCGAGAACCTCGCGGGCTCCGGCGCGCGCGGCCTGCCAGGCCTTGTTGGGATTCAGCCTGGCGATGGCGTTCGTGTTGGCAGTCACGCAGGATGGAGCGCTGCTGCACAACGAACGCGACGGCGCCGCCACGTTCATCGAATGGATGTCGCCGACGTGGCCGCTCACATCAGTGCTCCCCAGCTTCATCGCCGGCTCGCTCATCGGAGCGATCGCTCGCACCTTCGGCTGGCTCGCGCTCGGTACACTCGTCGTCTGGGCGGTGCGCGTGTTGACGCCTCGCGGCTTCGGGGCAGCCTCGCTGGCGACGTTGCTCCTGGGAGTCGCCGGCGCCATGGCCCTCGCAACCGAGAGCCGGCCCGCGTCGGCGTCGACCGCGATCGACCCCGAAGCGCGCGCGCGTGTTCCGCTGCTCGATGATTTCGATGCGCGTCGCCGGCCGATCGCGATCCTGTTCGATCCGTTGACGCGCGTATCGCCGACGGATCTGTTCGCGCGCACGCGACTGGTTGCGCGTCCCGGCCAGCGGACGCTGCGCCAACCGGTCGATCTCCTTTGGAACGCGCGCTTCGCGCTGCCGGCCGGCGAGTACCGCTTGACACTGCGGAGACCGGGGGACGCCACGCAGGAGAACGCCGCGGCAGGACTTCAAGTGGGCCGCGTGGGTCCGCCGCTCGAACGTTGGACCATCATCGGGCCCGCGTGGGAGCAGACAGTCACGCTGCCGATCGACACGGCGCTCGTCGGCCTGCGGCCGCTTGGGCCGAAAGGTCTCAGCGGGGGAGAGCTGCAGATCACTCCCGCGCGAGTCGTCGACGAGAGTAGCCGCGTTGCGCGACCGCCCGTGCTCAGCGCGACACGCTACGGTGCGCTGACCGCGTACTTTCACGACGACACGACCGCTGGTGAGCCATCCGGTTATTGGACCCGCGGTCGCGGCACCACACAGGTCACCTACGCAGCGGGCTCGAGCGCGCCGTCAACGTTCGACGTGGAGGTCCGCTGTGGCCCCATCGCGAATCGCGTGACGCTCAGGACGCCCGGCTGGACCGAACAGCTCCTGGTGGAACCCGGCGGATCGCACCACGTCGCGATTCCCACGCTCGCACAGCCCGATCTCGATCTGCGAATCGCACCTCTCGACATCTCGGTGCGGGACGGCTTCGTACCGGCGGAGGTCGATCCCGCCTCAACGGATAGGCGCGCCCTCGGCTGCTGGATAGAGCACGGGACAAGTCTCAAGTCTCAGGTGTCCAGTCTCAGGAAGCATCCATGAACCATTAACGCTTTCGCCATCCGCCATTAGCCATCAGCCATCCAGAGGTGTCATACTCGAAACATTCCTTGACACTGCTCTCGAAGCTTCTGGTGTTGGCGTCGCTGCTGGGCGCGCTCGCCTTCGAGACCTGGCAGGGACGATTCAGCTATCCCTATCTGCCGACGCTCACCGCGCTCGCCGTCATCGCGGGGGCGGCCGGGAGCCGCTATCGTCCCCGCCACACCGCGGCCGCGATCCTGCTGGTTGCGTATTGGTTTCCGGTGCTGTTCGTCGCCGCAACGAGCCGTCCCTTTGTGCCGTCGTTCTTCGTCATCTGGAGCGGCGCGCTCGCGGGCCTGGTCGTCGGCGATCGCGATGCGTTGACCTGGAGTTATCCGGGCCGCTGGCGCTTCGCGCTCGTGCTATGGGCGCTCGCAGTTGCGCTGGGATGGCCGCTCGTCGCCTTCCGCGAAGTGGACTTCCAATCGTTCGCGCTTCTCGAGCGGTATCACGTCTCGAACACCGGAATCGGCGGCAGCCCCACGATGGTCGTGGCGTGGATCTCGGATGTGGCGCTGCTTCACTTGCTCGGGCTGTTGTGGTTCGACTGGCTGTTTCGCCGCCTAGGGACAGTGAGCCTGGACGAGGTTGAGCGATGGATCGCTCGGCCGCTGGCCATCGGCGCCGCCGCAGGCGCCGCATTGGCCTTCTACCAGGGCGCCGTCGATCTCGGCTTTCGGAGCGGAGGCCTGTGGCCGTCGATGGGTCGGGCGGCCGGCCCCCTGCTCGATGCCAACGCCTCGGGAATGATCGCCGCGCTGTGGAGCACGGGCCTGCTCGCGTTTGCCGGCAGCCGGCGCGTCCGCTTGCTCGGCTTCGCCGGCGCGTTGCTCTGCTGGGCCGGTTTGTGGATGACCGGATCGCGCACGGCGCTTCTCGGCGGGTTCATCGCGCTTGCACCGGTTGGTCTGGCGGTCGTCCGCGGTGCGGGCGGTTTCCGCGCGCGCCGTCGCGAGCTGCTCGCGGCGGGCGCAGCGGTCGTCGTGGCAGCCGGGATCCTGCTCGCGCTGCCGAGCAAAGGTCCTCTCGATCGCCTTCGCTACATGCCGACGTTTGCAGGAGACGAGGGCGTCGATTGGCTGATCCACGAGTTCTGGGATCGCAGCAGCTACGGCGGCGCGGCCGCGATCATGATCGGGAACCATCCCGCAGCCGGTATCGGCCTCGGCATGTTTCATTTGATGGGTGCTGACTACATCCGCGTACACCTTCATGAAGTGCCGCCCGACAACGCGCAGAACTGGTGGCGGCACAACCTGGTGGAAATGGGTGTCGTCGGCGCCGCCGGGCTGCTCATCTGGTCCGCGCTGTTCGCGGCCTTCCTCGCGCGAACGGCGGCAGAAGGGGAGCGCCGCGTGCCGGCCGCGGCCTTGAAGGGGGCACTGGTCGCCATCGGACTCGCATCGCTGATGGGGATGCCCGCCCAAAGTCTGCCTGTTGCGCTCACGTTCTGGACCTTCGCGTTTTGGTACACGCGCCTTGTCGATCGCGAGGCCGCGACGCCATCGGGCGGCCTCGGACTGCTCACATGGGTGGCCATCGTCGTCGTGCTCGCCGGCTACCTTGGGCTGACGGTGACCGAGGCGAGGCGGAGCCTTCGTCCGCCGCTTCGTGCCGCCAGCGGCGACTGGCCGTACATGTACGGCATGTACGATCCGCCGGAGCGATCCACCGACGGCGTGACGCTCATCAGCGAGCAACATGGGGCCGCAGTCATTCCCGTCGGCGGGCCGATCATGATGCTGAGCGTCAAGGCAGAGCATCCCGACCTTGCCCAGCATCCTGTCCGTGCGCTCGTCAAAATCAACGGACAGACGGTTGTGGACATGAAGCTGTCCGCGAACGCGCCGATCGTCCGGAAGATCGACATCGGATCGGGACCTCACGCGGTCATCGAGGCCGCGGTGGATCGGACGTGGCGAACGGGCAAAGTCGAGGCCGAGCGCGAGATCGGGCTCGCGATTTCCTGGAAGTTCCTGCTGAACCAGACGGACGCGGGTCGCGGGTCAGCGCCCTTTGGCGCCGATGATCGCGTAATCGAGGTTCGTGAACAGACGCTCGTTCAGGCGGTCCACGTTGGCATTGACGGTCTGCGCAAGGCCGGCCACTTCTCGCGGCAGGGCATCGGTCGCAACGCGCTGCAGGCGTCCCGCCTCGGCGATTGGAGACCTGAAATGGATGTCCACGCCCTCGAATCCGGCGGCGACGACGAGGAACTTGAGGGTTTCGGGATGAAGCGGCCGGACGTGAGTGATGTCGCGGATGTAGCTCTCGAAGTACGCGACCCAGCACGCCGCGTTGATCGTCTCGAACACGACGACGGCGCCAGGGCGCACTTTCGCGAAGGCAGTAGTGAGCAGGCGCACCAGGTAGTCGGGTTCGCAGTGCTCGACGACCTGCAGGGCGGTCAGCCCGCCCAGACTGTCGTCCGGCAAGCCTGCCAGGTAGGCCAGCGCGTCCGCGTGCTGCGCGCGTAGACCGCGCACGCGGCATTCCTCGACCATTTCCGCGTTCGCGTCCACGCCCATGGCCTGGATGCCCCGCTCGCGCAGCAGATCCAGAAATTCGCCGCGGCCGCACCCCACATCGAGCACGTCGGATGCACCCACGAACCGATCGGCGTAGTCGGCCTGACGCCCACGAATCTCCGCAGACGTTCCTCGAAACAGATCCTCGAAGCCGACGTAGCCCGCGCTGAACGCACGACTGGACGGTGCAACCGACGTGGGGGCCCCCGCCCCCGGCTCCGCGGCCAGCACCGGTTCCTCGACGGTCCGGCGCGCGGCAATGGCCGCACGACGCGCTGCCGTCGCCGCCATACGCACTTCCTCGAGCGACGCCTCCAACGCCCGCGTTCGGGTGTCGATGTACGGCGTGATCTGCTGCAAGTACTGCACGAGGAGGGAGTTGAACGAGACAAAGGCCTCGAGTTCGGCTCGCTGCGAGGCGCGCGCCTCCGGCACCGCCGACGCAAGCCGTTGCAGCGCGTCGGACACGCGCTCGAGATGCGTGGCCATGACCGCATTGAGTTCTTGCTGCCGCGTGAACACAGGCGCCACGAGCCGCCAGACGAATCGCGCCAGCCGGCCGCGCAACCCGGAACCGTTCGGTGGCTGCGGCGGCAGGATGGCCAGGCGATCGCGGATGACTTTGATGGGCAGGTCGACGGTCAGGTCGAGACGCTCCGAAGGCGGCTGCCCGTCGCGAAGTCGCGGCAGCGCTTCGTCGACCCTCGTCAGCGCGTCGTTGTAGTGCTGGTCGGCCGCGTCGCGCTCCGAGCGGCGCCGACCGACTTCGCCACCGAAATCATCCACGGCACTCAGCCTATCGTATTCTTTCGCTCTAGGAGCGTCGGAGTGACACGAACACGCTCCTAGTAGGCCGGCTTCGCCGGCAGAAACGCGAATGAATTCAAACATCTTGCGCGCGGAGCGCGCCTACTAGGAGCCCGTTCTGGCGTTACTCGGACGGGCTCCTGGGCGCAGGGTTTCCTTCATCGTTGGATTCTTCCTGCTCACGTGTTTGTCGTGGTACGCGACGACGCGTCCACGGGTGGCGACGGGCTTCGCCGCTCGATACTACGCCGGATCGGACCTCGCCAATCGCCCCACGGTCACGACGATCGACGATCGCGTGTCGTCGGACGCCGTACGCCGCAACTGGCCGCTCGCGGACCAACCCCTCATCGTGCGGTGGGAGGGCTACCTGTTGGTGACGCGATCCGCGACCTATCGCTTCGCGTTGGTCTCTGACGGAAGCTCATATCTGTCCCTGGACGATCGCATCGCGATCGACAACGGCGGTCCCCATGGACCACGCCAGGTGACGGTCGATGTCCCGCTTGACCGTGGCATCCACAGCCTGCGGGTCGAATACTCCTCAGCCGGCAACCCGGCCGGCGTCGACCTGTTGTGGGCCGGGCACTCGTTCGCGACGCTGACGCCGTTGACGGGCCGTGCCGTCTCGCCGGCGCGTCCGTCCCCATCGGAATTCAGGCTCAGAACCGCAATCGAAGTAACGCGCATCGTCATCGTTGCGGCGTGGACGATCGCGTTCCTGCTGCTCCTCATCGCGTACGGCATCGTTCCGGCCGTGAGAGCGCTCATACACCACCACACTCCGAATGGTGTGCCATCGACGGCCGTGGCGCTCCTCGCCGCAACTGCCGCTGTGTACCGGTACCGCCATCACGTGGGGTGTGCCCGGACAGGGCTGGGCGCCCGACGAGCTCATTCCGCCCGACTTCCTCGACGCGTTCGATCGTCATTTTTCCAACGGGTGGTTTTCGAAGTACCCGCCGGCGCACTTCTACGTCTGCAGCATCGCCTCCGCCCCGCTGCTTGTCTGGCGATGGCTCGATCCCCTGGCGTTCGCTGCGTCGCCGGCGCCGGAGTTCATGTGGTTCACGTTTCGCGCGGTCAGCGTCGCGATGGGCGTCGGCGCCGTGTTGATGGTGTACCTCTGTGGCTCGTATCTGTACGGCTCGCGGGCGGCGTTGGTCGCGGCGGCGATCGCTGCGCTCACGATGCCGGCGGTGTTCTACGGCAAGGTCGCGAACGTCGACATGCCGTACGTGTTCTGGTTCGCCGTTTCGCTGGCGTCGTTCATTCGAATCCTCGTGCACGACTCGCAGCGCGACTATTTGATCTTCGCCGTGACAGCGACGCTGGCGGTCTGCACCAAAGACCAGGCGTACGGACTGTTCGGTCTGCCGGCGGTGGCACTGTTGTGCGTGCGAAGGAAGCATCTGCTGCCAGCCATCTTCGCCGCGGTCGCGACGTTTGCGCTCTGCCACAACCTGATCTTCAACACACACGGCTTTCAGTCGCACGTCCGCTACATCACGGGCGGAGGCTCGACGGCGTTTCGGATGTTCGAGCCGACGTTCACCGGCCAATGGCAGCTGTGGCAGGCGGTCTGGATCGTCGCCCGCGTGTCGATGGGCTGGCCGGCCTATCTGTTGTGCCTCGCCGGGCTCGCGCTCTCGCTGTGGCGGCCGGCCGGTTCGCATCGGCGATTGTGGTGGGCCCTGCTGCCAACGGCGTCGTACTACCTGACCTTCCTTGCGGTTGTGGGATTCACCTACGACCGCTTCCTGATGCCGATGTTCCTCGGGCTTGCGCTGGCCGGCGGATTCGCCGTGGCTCGGCTGGAAGAGTGGGCGCCGTCTCTTCGCGTCTGGCAGCGTGCGGGAGTCGCGGGTGTGCTCGCGTACACGATTGCGTATGTCCTCGCGATCGACGTCGCGCTTCTGCGCGACTCGCGGTACGCCGTCGAAGCGTGGATGCGTTCGAACGTCCCGCCTGGTGCGACTGTCGGCCGGATCGGACCGGTCGAGCACGTTCCGCGCATCGATCGGTTCCTGACCGTCCTCGTCATCCCGACTGCCGACAACATCAGGGCCACAGCGCTCGACTACCTCGTCGTCAACGCCGACTGGGTCGAGCGGTTCGGGTACGGCAGTTACGGCAGCGCGGAGTACGCGGGGTACCGGGAATTGCGCGAAGGGCGGCTCGGTTATCGGAAGGTCTTCGAAGCCCGAACGCCGATCACCTTCGCCGGCATGTCGTATCAACGGCGCTTCGATGCATTCGGCACGATCGGCTACAGCACGCTGACCAGACTCAACCCGCCCACGATCGTGTTCAAGCGGGATCCAGGAACGCCTGCGCCCAGCGCTCGAACACCATGAGGGGAAAGAGGGTGTGCGCGTGGTTCTCGCGTCCGATCTGATGTTCGCGCACGAGCCGGCGCACGGCCGCCGGTTCGAAAAGGCCGCGGCGGGCCACACGCGCGGGGGAGAGCAGATCCTCCATCAACGGCGACAGCTCGCGGCGCAGCCACTGCTTCATCGGGATGCTGAAGCCTTCCTTCTTCCGCTGAAGAATGCAGTCGGGGAGGATGCCCTGAAGCGCGCGCTTCAGAATGTATTTGCGTTCGCGATCGCGTAGCTTGAGCCGGCCTGGCATCGAAAACGCCAGCTCCATGACGCCGACGTCGAGGAACGGCGCGCGCGTTTCGAGCGACGTGGCCATGCTCATGCGATCGACCTTGGTGAGGATGTCGTCCGCCAGGTATATGGACACGTCGGCGTACAGCTGCCGATTCAGCGCATCGTCCTGACGCGTTCCCAGAGCCTCGCGCACCGGCAGATACACATCGGCGCCCGACAACCCCTGCTGCAAGGCTGGTGTGTACAACTCCGCTTTCGCCAACGGCGATAGAAACGTCATCCACCGGTAGTGCTGAAGGTCTGCCGGCCGCCCGGCCGCGCCTTCGAAGAAGCGGCGCAGCGAGTTCAGCAACCCCTTCTTCTTGTCGCTGGGCGGAAACATCGACATGACGCGCGAGATCACGGCTGTCGCCGGCTGTGGCAGGAACCGCTCGAATCGCGCCGCCAGCGCCTGCGCCTCGTAGGTGTCGTAGCCTGCGAACAGCTCGTCGCCGCCGTCGCCGGCGAGGGCGACCGTCACGTGCTTGCGCGCCAGCTCCGACACCATGAAGGTCGGGAACAGCGACACATCCGCGAACGGTTCGTCCAGATGCACGATGAGCCGATCGAACAGGCCGGCGATGTCGGGAGACACGAGTCCCTCCCGATGGTTCGTTGCGAATCGCTGCGCGATCTCTCGCGCAAACGGCAGCTCGTTGTAGCTGCCATCGTCGAATCCCATGCTGAAGCTGTTCACCGTGGCGCCGTTTTTCTCCGCCGCTTCGGCCATGAAGGCGACAACGGTGCTCGAGTCGATTCCGCCCGAGAGGAACACGCCGAGCGGCACGTCGCTCATCATCTGGGATGCGACGGCGTGGCGCAGCTTCTCGCGAATCGCGTCCACCGCCTCGTCTTCGCTCCACTCCCGGACCGGGATCGATGCGGCGTCCCAGTAGCGCTGGATGCTCAGTCGTTCCGTCACGGTAGACGAGATAGTGCGCCGCGGGGAGCCGGCGGATGCCCGCGAAGATCGTGCGCGGGGAAATGACGTACTCGTAGGTGAGGAACTGATCCAGCGACACGAGGTCCAGCTCGCGCCCGACACCAGGCGCGCGCAGCACCGCTTTGATTTCCGATCCGAGGACCAGCCCCTGAGGCGTTTCGGCGTAGTAGAGGGGCTTCTCGCCCGCGCGATCGCGAGCGGCGATCAGCGTCCGCGTCCGCCCATCCCACAGCACGAACGCGAACATGCCGTGCAGGCGCGTGACGAAGGACGGCCCGTACTCCTCGTACGCATGCGGGATGACCTCGATGTCCGAGCGCGTCTGGAAGACATGCCCTCGCGCCGACAGATCCCGCCGCAGCGCTTCGAAGTTGTAAATCTCGCCGTTGGCCACCGATTGAATCGTGCCGTCTTCGTTGCCGAACGGTTGGTGGCCATGCACGACGTCGATGATCGACAGGCGCCGCATGCCGAGCGCGGCGCCCGGTTGCGTAATCGCGCCGTCCTCGTCCGGGCCGCGGTGGACGAGTGTCGCCACCATCGGCTGCAGCTCGGAGAGAGGGATCGCCCGCGTCCCGTCGCGAGCCGCCAGGGCAGCAATGCCGCACATCAGATGGACGCGTCGCGCCGGTCGCGGACGACCTTCGCGGGAATGCCGGTGGCGATCGCGAAGTCCGGAATCTCGCCCACCACGACGGCGCCGGCGCCGACAATCGCGTCGCGCCCGACCCGCGATCCGTCGGTGACGACGACGTGGGCGCCCAGCCAGGCGTGGTCGTCCACCTCGATGCCGCGGGCGGTGCGGCCCTGATCGAGGACGGGGATGTCGGTGCGATCGTAGAGATGGTCGCCACCGACGAGATAGGTGTAGGCCGCGATCAGTACTTTCTTGCCCACTCGGACTCGCGACGCGGAGAAGACCTCCACGTTGAATCCGAGGTTCGCTTCATCGTCGATCACGATGTCCCCGTTCTTGCAGCTGAGGATCGTGTTGCGGCCGACGAACGCGCGCGCGCCGATGTCGATGCCGCGATTGTCGGTGCCCTTGGCGTCGAGACAGCAGTAGTCGTCGATGACCACGTTGTCGCCCAGCCGAATCTTGTGCGGGTGGCGGAGAACGACGCCGACGCCGAAGGTGACGCCGCGACCGGCCCGGCCGAGAAGCAGGGGATAGAGGCGGGAGCGGAGCCAGAGCCCCAGGGCGCCGGGAAGGCCCGCACAAAGCGTAATAACGGTTTCGTATTTGACCAGTGACCAGAGCCCTGGCTGGCCGATCACCAGGTCCGAGTAGCGCTGCCGCTTCGACTTCTTCTCGTCGAACAGCTCCTTTTGGATCACCGTGATGCGCGGATCGTGCTCGCGCGAAACGCTCGCCACGTCAGCTCCGAGACCCCTTGGCGCGTGCCTTGATGTGCTTCACAGCGTTGCTCAGTACCGGTCCGATCATGTTACTCTGTTGCCGGCTCAAGCCCGCTTCCCAGGCGGCTTCCGGTCCGAGACGCCAGCGCTCGAGACCTCGGTACTCCCGACTCGATCGTCCGACCCGTCGAACGTCCGATACACGCTAAGAGGGTGGGGTTACTGCTCATGAACCGCTGGATTGTCTGTCTCAGCGCCGTCGCCGCCTCGATCGCGGCGAGCGGGTGCTCCTTCGAAAGCAGCTCGGATCCCCTCAGTCCGACCGTCGCCGGGCCCGTGCCTGGCGTTGTCATTCAGCAGCCGAAACTCGTCCAGCCAACCAACGGGGCGAAGATCGGCGCCGATAAGGGGCTGACATTTACGGTGACCGCCGTGACGTCGTCCGGTCAGAGGCCGGTCACGTACTTCATCGAAATCGCCCAGGACGTCGAGTTCAAGAACATCGTGCTGGCGAAGGGTGGATTGTCTGGCGGCACGGGCCCTCAAAGTACCTTCAGTCTCCAGGAGAATCTGGTGACTGACGCCGTCTACTTCTGGCGGGTCCGGGCCGAAGACGGCGTCAACGCGAGCCCGTTCTCCGAAGCGGCGCAATTCACGCTTTTTACGCCCGTGATCTACCAGCCGCCGGCCGCAATTGCACCGGTGAACAACACGACGGTCAGCAATCTCCGCCCGAAGTTTTCGTGGAGCAACGCGCAGAAGATCGGCACGCCCGACGGGGTGGTCTACGAGATCGAAGTGTCAGACTCGGACACGTTCACGCAGAAGGCCTCCGCGGTCATTCCGGAGCACGGCAGCGGCACGACCGGCGTGGACGCACCCGAGGACCTGCCGGTCAGCAAACAGGTGTTCTGGCACGTGCGCGCGTTCGATTCGAACAACCGGGGCCCATGGTCGCCAACTCACACGTTCAAGACGCCGGCGCGGGGCAGCGGCACGGGCGGCTGCACGTTCCCGAAATCGCCGGCCGAAGCGACCAGCGAGGAGTGGAGAGTCTGTTTCTTCAGCCTGGTCGAAAAGCGGGGCGTCGGCCCCAACGTGTCGATCGAGGGCATCTGGGCGCTGCGGCCTGAGTTGAACGCGATGGGCGCGGATTGGCAGAACGGCTGGCGCGGCGACCCGCGTCCCCGCATCTTCCTGCCAGTACCGAATTGCCCATCGGCGACGAACCCGAGCCCGCCGCCGTGCGCGTACAGCCGCACGGTCGACCTTGGCGATTGGGGCGGCCCCTGGAAGTGGGAGTACAGAGGCCAGACATAGCAATCGCGTCATGGCTTATGGCTAAATGGCTGATGGCTAGACATTCGGGTTAACCCGAGCGTTCAGCCATTAGCCATCAGCCATTAGCCATTGACGCGATCTTTCCTACTCATAAGCCTGGTCGGCGTGTGGGCCGCGGCAACCGCCGCGCGCGGGCCACTCGAAGCCGGCCAGGGACTCCGCGCGGAATACGCCGGCGACCGGCGCTGGGGACGCGACGTTCGCACGCGGGTCGACCGCGAAGTGTCAACCTCCGCGATCGACGCCGCCTGGCAGGACTCGCCGCCCGCCACATTCACCGTCCGCTGGTCCGGCGTCCTCTTCGTCTCACAACCCGCCTGGTACACGTTTGCGACCACCTCCGACGATCGCTCGAAGGTGACCATCAACGGGTTCACCGTCCTGGATAACAGCGGCAATCACACAGAAACCGGCCGGATGCGGCTCATGGCGGGAACGCATCCGATTGTGGTCGAGCACACGCAAATCGGCGGGCCGTACGAGATGTCGCTGTCGTGGGCCCGCGACACGGCGCTCCTGTCGCCGGTTCCCGCCTGGGCGTTGTGGACAGCCGCACCACCGAGTTGGCGCGTCCTCGCGATGCGGCTGGTGCACCCGCTGCCGGCGCTCGCATTGGCGGCTCTCGCCGTCTTCGCGGTGTGGATGCTGTGGAACACCGACTGGCTGCGCCGCGTCCCCGCGCTGCGGCCGGATTGGGGACTGCTGCTGATCGTGGTGTTTGGCGCCTACTTCCGGCTGCAGTACATCCAGCTGCCGATGGCCGAGAAGCACAGCTGGCGCCAAATCACCAACGCCGACATCGCGCGCAACTTCTCTGACACGTCGTTGAACATCCTCTACCCGCGGGTGAGCTGGGGAGGCGCAGGGGAGCCGTACGTCGGGATGGAGTTCCCGCTGCTTCAATGGACGGGCGCGGTGTTCTTCCGATGGTTCGGCGTCCACGACATCATTTGCCGCGCGATCGCGGTTGCGTTCTCGCTCGCAACGCTCGTCGGCCTGTACGGACTGGGGCGATGCCTCTGGGATCGCGCGGTCGGGCGCGGCGCCGCGTTTCTCTACGCGATTTCTCCGTCGGCGATTTTTTTCGGTCGAACCTTTCTGTCGGACACGCCCATGGTGTGCTTTTCCGCCTTTGGCGTGTGGGGATTTGCGTCCTACCTGAAGACGGGAAACCGGGCGCCGCTCGTCTGGGGCACGGTGACGGCGGCGCTGGCGTGCATGGTGAAGGTGCCGGCCGTCATCATCCTCGCGCCGATTGCGTACATGGCCTGGCGCGCGAAGGGCCTGGCGCTCGTGCGCGACCGCGCGCTCCTCGGGGGGCTGGCGACGGTGCTCCTGCTCACGGTCGCGTGGTACGCGCACGCTGACGTCTTGTTCCATCGCACTGGTCTCGGCCAGTCGATCTGGCATCCATCCGGCGGGTACAGCCCCGACATCATGGCCGCGGCCGGCCCCACGCTGACGGTGTCGCACTGGAGCACGCTCAGCCAGGTGACGGATATCGAGTTCTACAAGACGATGCTCGAGCGCGCATGGATGCTGCACCTGACGCCGGTTGGCGCGGTAGTGATGCTGCTCGGCATGGCCATGTTCTGGGTTCCCAACCGGCTGATGGTGGACGTCTGGTTTGCCACCGTCGTGTTGTTCATTCTCGTGACCTCGGAGGGCAACCGGTACCACGAGTTCCACCAGTTGCCGCTGCTGCTTCCGGCCGCGCTCTACTTCGGATTGGCCGCGCGTTATGCGTTCGACGGCGCCTGGCTGCGCCGTGCATCGCCGTACGGACTCGGCATCGCTGCATCGGTGGCGGCGCTCGCCGTTGTCGGCGTCCTCGGGTTCCGACAGAGCCGCGTCGTCCGCGAACTGTTTCGCCCGGACGCGCTGGATCGACGCCCGATCATCCTCGGACGGCAGATTCGTGACGCCACGCCGACCGATGCGCTGCTGATTACGGTCGAATACGACCGGTACGGAGGGAACTCGCCGATCCTCCTCTATCACGCCCGCCGGCGCGGATGGAGTTTCGATGCGGCGTCGATCACGCCGGAGGTCATTCGTCAGTTGCGGGAGCGTTATGGCGCGCAGTTTTTCGTGACTTTGATTTCGTCCGTGGTTGCGCAGCAGCAGCCCAACGTGCGCTCATTTCTGGAAACGCAGGAGCAGTTGCCCCTCTCGGGTCCGGCCGACGCGGCGATCTTCGCTTTGCGGTAAACCCAGTCTTTTCTTAAAGATGAGCTCGCTTTTTTCTTGGCGACCTCGAGAAGCCTAGGTTAAAATCACTCCGCTTCTGACGGACCTCAACCGTTGGGGCAACCCCACCAAATCGGAGCGATCGATGTTTCGTGCGTGCTCGACTGCTACAAACCACAGTTCTGCTGGGTCTGCTGGTGGCCAGCTGTGCGGTCGACACGCCACTCGCGCCCAAACCGGCCCCCGGCGGGAGCCCAACGGCCGCGCCGGACGGAACGACGCTCAAAGCAGGCGCGCCGACGCTCGTGTCGCCGGTCAACAGCGAGATCCTCACCACGCAACGTCCGACGCTGACGATTTCGGCCGCGGCGGGACAGTTCACGACCCAGGCGGCCTTCTCCTACGAGTTCGAGCTTCAGGACGACGCGGGAAATGTGGTGACGCGCGCAACGGTCACCGGAACGACATTCACGGTGCCCCAGGATCTGGGCTTCAACGGGGCCTTCAGATGGCGGGCGAGAGCGACGTTCGGTGGCGCGCTGGGACCCTATGCCACCCTCGCCCGGTTCCAGACACCCAGATTCACGCTTCCGGGCGTCGGGTCCTCGGATGCCGAGTGGAGGACATGGTTTTTTGGGCTGGTGGCGCTGCGAGGCGTCGGCCCGAACGTGTCGATCGCAGCGTTGTCGGTTCTCGAGCCGGACTTCCTCGCCGCGTCGGTCCTGGTTCAAAAAACGAGCGCTGGTACAAACCGGCCGCGTCTCTACCTTCCAACCGGCAACCCGAACAATCTGTACGGACGCACGGTGGATCTGGGAGATATCGGCGGGCCGTGGCAGCTCATCCCGCGAGGGTCGACAACGTGCGAAGGGGCTGGGTGCAGGTAGTACGTCGCTACGAATTCTTTATGCGATCGCCGAGGTATCTGTAGAATAACGGACCGTGCCGCGGGGGACGCGGCCATCCCCATCACTGGAGAACGAAGATATGGTGAAGACCGCTACAATCTGCGCCGCTGTTTGCCTGCTGACGACGAGCTTGGCGTGCTCCGTTTCCGCGCCGCTGTCGCCGGTGCCTGTGCCGGCGAATACGTTCGCGAAGGCGCCGGACGGTTCGAACCTGAAGGCGACGGCTCCGAAGCTCATCGCGCCGATCAACAACGACACCATCCCGAACCAGCGGCCGACGTTCATCATCGAACCGGCAGACGGGCAGTTCGCGAAAATCGCCTTCTTCTACGAGATCGAGCTGACAACCGACTCCGGCGAGGTCGTCCGCGTCGACACAATCGACACGTCGCAGTTCGAGTTGCCTGTCGCGCTGCAGTTCGACTCGCCGTATAGGTGGCGGTCTCGCGCCGTCCTTCCGCCCGGCATCGGTCCCTGGTCGCCGGCCGCGCGGTTCTTCACGGCAAAGCCGCCGCAGCTCGGAAGGCCGACCCGAAACTCCTCGGAGGAGGAGTGGCGCAAGTGGTTCTTCGAGCTGATTGTGATACGCAACGAGCCGCTCTTGACCGTCCGGGCCATGGGCGCCCTGCGGCCGGACCTCGTGGCCGTTGAAGCCGACTTTCAAAACGGCTTCCGCGGTGATTATCGTGGTCGCCTCTTCTTACCGGTACCAGGCTGCCCGTGGACAGCGGTCCCCGGCAATGCTCCCGGACATTCGTGTGCATTCGCTCGAACGTGTGGACCTCGGCGACGAGGGACGCCCCTGGCGGTGGATCTATCGCGGCCAGACATAAGAAGCATCCAGAACTCGCGTAGGAACGGACCGCGGCGGACTCCCACTGCCGCGGTCATCCCTCAACCCAGGCCATTGGAGGGCGTCCAACCCCAGTGCGCCGGAATTTTCATGTCCGTGGCGGTGGATCTATCGCGGCCACACCTAAGGGTCGAAAAGACTGAGAGGGCGCGGCGTCGAGTGTCGCGGCCGCTCAGTCTTGGAGAACGACCCAATGGGAAATACCGCTACCATCTGCGGCGCTGTTTGTCTGTTCGTGACGACGTCGGCGTGCTCGGTTTCCACGCCGCTCACTCCAGCGCCCGTGCCTGCCAGCCCTCAAGGGAAAGCCGCGGACGGATCCACGATCAAAGCGACGGCTCCTCAGCTGATTTCGCCGATCAATAACGACCGGATCCCCAACGAGCGACCCACCTTCATCATCGGTGCAGCGACAGGACAGTTCAGGAATGTGGCGTTCCTTTACGAGTTCGAGCTGACGAACGATGCCGGGGAACTGGTGAGAGCCGACACCGCAAACACCACGCAGTTCCAGCTTCCGGTCGCCCTCGCATTCGACTCGGCGTATCGGTGGCGATCGCGCGCGGTGCAGGGCGGCGGCACTGGGCCGTGGTCGAATCCGGCCCGTTTCTTCACAGCGCTGCCGCCGCAGCTGGGCCGGCCTACCAGGAACTCTCCGGAGTCGGAATGGCGCGCCTGGTTCATGCAGCTGGTTGTCCTGAGGAACCAACCCCGGATTTCCGAGCAGTCCATGGGCGCCCTTCGGCCGGATCTCCTGGCGGTCGAGGTTGATTGGCAGAATGGCTGGCGCGGCGATTATCGTCCGCGGCTTTTCCTGCCGGTGCCCGGTTGTCCGTCCACTGCGGCGAACAATCCGAATGCGGACCGATGCGCGTACAATCGCACGGTTGACGTGGGTGACATCGGCGGCGCCTGGGAGTGGTTCTTCCGTGGTTCAACATAAACATCCTGAAAGCGTGTAGACGGGCAACCAGTTCGCTCGAATGCCTGGAACGTTCTACCGCTGGTTTTCCGACAGACAAAAGGAGCTGACGACCTTCGGTCGCGCCCGCCGCGGGCGCACCGAACGGTCGCGGCTCGCCCTCCTGACCCGCTTCGCACCGGCCGGCGAGATGCTCGAAATCGGACCGGGACATGGGACGCTCGCACTCGGCGCCATCGCCGCGGGCTGGCGATACCGCGCGATCGAAGCGAGCGCGATTCTCATCGACGAGTTGCGCCAGAAAGGCCTCGAGGTCACCGAGGGCTGGGCGCCGCCGATCGCCGCCGCCGACTCGAGCGCGGACGTCGTCTATGCCGACCAGGTGCTCGAGCACATGTCGGGCATCGACGCGGCGCGCGACTTCGTCGCCGAGGCCCGGCGCGTGCTTCGGCCCGGCGGCACGTTCTTCGTCGTCGTCCCCGATTACCTGAAGGAACGCACGTTCTTCTGGGACGTCGACTACACGCACAACTTCGTCACGACAGAACGGCGCGTGCGCCAGCTCCTCTATGACGGTGGCTTCGAGCTCCAAGCCGTCGTCCGCAGCATCGGCGCCGCCACCGGGTTCCGACGTGATGTGCTGGCGGCGGCCGCGATGTTCACGAACGTCCCCGGCCTGAACACCCTGTCGCGGCGCACGGGGACGGAAAACCTGCTGTTCAAGATCCGAAAGAACCTCTTCGAAACCATCGAGTTCGTCGCCCGGAAGCCCGCCGATTGATCGCGAAGCTGACCGGATCGTTCTGGGTCCGAGCGCTGCTCACCATCGCGGTGCTCCTTCTGCTCGCGAGCCGGATCGATCTGCGTCAGACGGGCGCTGCTCTGGCCCGGCTGGACCTTCGACTTGCGCTTGTCGTCCTCGCATTGGTGGCGGCCGATCGTGCGGTGATGATTTGGCGCTGGATCATCCTGCTCCGCGCCCGCGGGACGGCGATCACCGCGTCAAGCGCCGCATCGATCTACCTCGTGAGCTCGTTCGTCGGCGGCTATACCGCGCTGGCCGGTGATGCCGCTCGCGCGTACACGCTGTCGCGGCGGACGGAGCAGGGGAGCGAGGCAGTGGCATCGGTCGCCGTCGATCGGCTCCTCGGGCTCCTTTCGATTCTCGTCATCGGGCTTGTGGGCATCGCCGTGGCCGGAGCGCAAATGGCGGACAACTCGATCGCCGTCTTCGCGGCCGTCGCGGTTGTTCTCGCTGGCGCGGCCGCGATCTTGTACGCGGACCGGTGGATTCGGGTGGCGCTGCCGGGAGGCTGGCACGCCACGGGCCCAGGCGGCCGCGTTCTGCGGCTGGCCGACGCGCTCGGCGCCTATCGCGGCCACCGCTCGGCGATCGTGGCGGTGTCGGTGTTGTCGGTCGGCGTACAGCTGCTGCGCATCCTCCAGGCTTACCTGCTCGGCGTCGCCATCGGCATCGACGTGCCGTTCTTGTACTACCTGCTCTTCATGCCGGCCGGCTTGATCGCGTTGATGATGCCGATTTCGCTCGCGGGCTTCGGAGCGCCACAGGGCCTGATCGTCTGGCTGCTGCAACCGCGCGGCGTGCCGCAAGCCGACGCCCTCGCGCTGTCCACGCTCATCGTGTTGAGCGGCATCGTCGCGAATCTGCCAGGCGCCGTTCTGTACCTGCAGACGCCTGGAACGCGCTAGCAGGCTGCTGTTAGATCGTTCTGGTTGTTGTGTGGGTTGTTGTCTGCGCCGGCGCCAATTCACGGTGGCCTGTGCTCATCGGTCGTCAAGGTGCCGCACTGCGCGAGGCCATTGGGCTTCGCCTTGACGCCGATTCGGCTCGGAACTCTAAGTAGCGTTTGCCCGGTGCTTGGGGGGCTTCGCGAGAGGCGAGGCGGAAGGCGGACATCGAGATCAGAGAGGGATCCCGGCGCCTCCTTTCAAGGCCGCCGCACGGCGGTACTTTGCATGTGGACCATCTGCCAACGATCGTCGCGCCACGCAAACACGACCATGAAGCGGTTCTGTACGGGACGCCCACCAGGGTCTCTCCCCTCGTCCAACCATGTCGTGACGGCCGTATTCCCGTGGACCTGCACGCGCACGTCGAGGTGATCGGATGGCGGCGCCGGTAGACGGGCATTGCCGCGCATCATGCTGATCAGCTCTGCCCCTGGCCGAACGCCTCTCTCCGCAATCCGTATGAGATCTGCTCCAGCGTACCGCCGGTACAGATTCGAATCCTTGCTCCAATATGCAGCGTGCTGCTCACCGATGGCGCGTCGGATCTCTGCACTCGCATCCCCGCCAGACGCTCTCTCTGATATCGGCAACGGTTCGACAGGTTGTTTCAGCGTATCGAAAGTGCCGTCGGCTACGGCCGCGGTTATATCTGTACGGTGGTCGGCCACCATCCTCCACAACCCACCCGAGCTGATCCAGATCCGACTGAAGAAGTCATGCTGCGGCTGACCGTCCTCGGTATGGATCGAACGGCCCATGAATATGGCGGCGTCTCCGTAGCGGCGAATCCCGAGAGCACGTTCGACGCCCTGGTACTGGATGCTTTTCCAGAAGCAACCACATCCACCTGATCCCGCTTGCTCGTCACCGTTCCGCTGCGATCGATCACAAGCACGTCGTCGGCCACAAGCCGGCCAAAAGCCAACGAGTCCTTGCTCGCGATTGCATCAGTCCGCGCCCGCTCCGCAGTGGTAACGGACTGCTGCGGGGCACCTGTTAAACCCTCGAGTAGGACTGCACAGAACGTAATGGCGAGGACATGTCTCATGGTCTTTCAGGCACGCGAGGGTGGTTGCCGGGCCTCAAGCATCCGGTGCGACGCCGAGGGCGGCCACGACCAAGTGTTAATCTATACTTTACATGAATTCTCTGGCATGTACTTTCCTCGTCGCGTTTCCAGAATGAGAACAAGGTCTCGAGCTGCTGTCATCTAAGGCTGTACACGTGGCTCTTCAAACTCGTGCTGTAGACTGATGGCACTCTCAATGGCCAAATCCCGAACCGCTCCACCGGCGACCAGAGAAGCTCGTGTGGGCGAGTTACTTCAGCGCCTACGCGAACAACTAGGTTTGTCGCTGCGCACGCTCGCGAGCCGCGTCGGTTTTTCGGCCAGTTTTCTCTCTCAACTGGAGCACGGTCAGGTTTCGCCGTCCATCTCGTCGCTCGAGCGGATCGCTGGCGGGTTGGGCGTCACTTTGTCCGATCTGTTCGAGGCATCGGAAGTACCTGCAGCGGCCGTTGTGCGCGCCAGTGACCGACCGGGCTTTACGAGCACGTGGTCTCGCGCACGGGTGGAACTGCTTACGACGCCGGGAGCGCGACAGCCATTCGAGGTTATTGCCGTCAGATTGGCACCGCAGGGCACCAGCGGAAAGCATCCGAGAGGCCGCCCAGTCGACCAGTTCGCCTATGTGCTTCAGGGTCGCATGACGGTGTTTCTGGGCGACGACGACCTGACGCTTGAGAGCGGCGACGCCATGATGATTCCGAGGAAGACGCCGCACCGTTGGCAAAATGACGGCACGCGGCCGGCGCAGGTGCTGCTCGTGTCTCTTCGGCTCTTGGGATGAATCGAGCGCGGCTACATCTCCGACGCTCGGAGCAAAGCAGCGTCTGTCGTCTTTACTGAGGCTGGGTTAGTGCGCTCGCGGCAACCACTTGAGCAGCTGTTTAGTGCCCACGTGCCAGGTTTAATCCCACCGGCTTTCAGCCGGTCAGCTTTGAGCGGGTCCGATCTGAATCGCTCGGTCGAACCAACCAGCACGTGGGCATAGTGGGAACCAGGATCGTTACTATGAACCAACTACCGCTCGCAGGGGGCGCGGCCGCGACTTTCAGTCGCGCGCGGAGTGTACCGCCTTTCAGGCGGTAGTTGGTTCAAGGACTGGATCTGGGCCTGCAAAACGCGGTCAGTAGCGGTCTCGGTTGTCGCCCGGCGCACGAGACGGCCCTCGCTGTCTCGCGTGACAAGCGGCGCGGTTGCGGGCAACGAGGCACAGGCCTCCGTGAACTGGCGCTCGGCATCCGCGGCGTCCGCCGACTCGATGCTCGTCAAGCGCCACACCATCGCACCAAACCCCACGACCCCGAGCGCGCCGAGGACCGCGACCACCATCGCCCAATCGCGTGGCTTCATGCGGACTGGGTTCGTGGCGCCTCTGTGGATGACACAGGCGGCCGAAGGCTGTCGACGCGGCGGCGCTCGGGGAAGACCTGCGGTGTCTTCTTGTGCCCGCGCCGGAAGGCCCGGTCGAAGGTAGCGGGCTCCGAATACCCCAACAGGGTTCGTCGTCGCGGCGAGCGGGACGACGCCGATCCAGCAGCCCCGTCTTTTCTCCGAGCACGTCGCCCTATCGGATCAGCGCACGCCGGTGAGAACAATGACGAGCGCGGTCGCGGCGAATACTCGATCATTGGCGGCGCACCGCATGCGGCCGTTTCGCGGTGTCAGTTGCCGCTCAGGCATGTTGGGTGAGCGCCGGACAAGTTGCCTCGCACAACATGCTGGTCACAGCAGGCGAAACACGATCGCGGCAATGACTGTCGGCACGAGTGCTCCTGCGAGCAATCCGATCGGCAGAATCGCCCCATCGAAGAAGCGACCCAGCAGCGCCTGGCCGGCTGGGTTCGGAGCATTCGCGATGACCGTCAACCCTCCGCCAACCACGGCTCCTTGTACGACCGCGAGCTTCAGCTCGTCGCCCAGATTCGGCACCAGTGTCGCCAGATAGGTGATGAGCGCATTGTCGTTGACGGCCGTCAGCGCCGTGGCCCCCAGGAACAATGGACTCTCGGGAAGCCTGCTGAGCACCGGCGCAATCCACCACCCCTGCAGGCCCCCATGGATCACCAAGCCCGCGAGGAAGAAGCCCACGAGTAACGACGTCTTCAACTCGATCCGGCTCTGATACGGCGCAGTCGCGCGAGCAAAGCCCAGGAAGAACAGAAAGCCGCCAAGGAACAGCGCTGGATAATGCGCGTTGAAGACGGTCCACGCCATGAACGTCAGGTGTACGACGACCACCCATGGCGGCACTGGTAGCAGCGTGGCCCCAGCCGCGTCGTCCTCGGGTTGCTCCACCTCAGGAACCGGCGCTCGGGCCGCGAGACTTCCCAATTCCTGGCGGAACAGGATGAAGTAGACCGCTGTCGACACGACGATGGCGGTGACAGCGCGCCAACCGAAATTCGTGACCATGAATGGGATGTCCCATCCCCATGGGCGCGCCACCATCAGCACCGGCGGCGCTGCGAACTGCGTCAGCGTTCCACCAATCGAGACGTTGACAAACAATACTCCCAGCGTCGCGTATTTCAGTCGTGTCGAGGGTTGCAAGTCAAAGAACTGCCTGGCGAGCAGGAGGGCGCAAATCGTCATCGCAGCCGGTTCGGTGATGAACGAGCCCAGCACCGGGCCTATCGTCAGAATCGCCGCCCACCAGGCGGCAGGTGTGGCGCCCCCAGCAGCGGCGACACGTCTCAGCGCTGACTCAGCGAACCCAATGACCGGCCGTGTCGACGCCAGCGCCATGATGACGACCACGAACAGTGGTTCCGTATAGTTGACCGTTTCGCTGACGTAGTGGCGGGCCGCTTCCCACCCAGCGTACGCAGTGGTCGCGACGACGAGCACCACCGCCCACAAGCCAAAGACCACTTCGACTTCCCCGAGGAAGTGCAGCGCCTCGGCGCGCAGACTCGGCGACGCCGGTCTGCCGCGCGCCCGCGCCTCCTCATCGTGGCGGTGCTGCACCCGGTGCGCGAGACGGGCGAAGCGGGCCGCTGCAAACGTGTGGAGAATCGCAAAAAAGAATACGCTCGTGGCAATGGCGTTGAACGGCTCGATCTGTACACGCATGACGAGATCGGCTGCGAGCGTCTGATCTGCGCCGGATGGGTAACTCTCCAGCGCCCTCGGAATCGCCGTGATCGCGGTTGTGTCGTCGCTCATCGGAGCACGGACCTGCGCACGTTGACGGACCGCGCGACCGTCGAGACGTGCTGCCCTGTTACGACGATGGGTCGGATTGCTTCGAGACCTGTGAAGGGCCAACGGCCGGACGATCCGCAAACCGAGCCTGCCAACTCGCATCCTCCTGGTCTCGCAACGACCGTGAGGATGGCGGCCCGACCATCCGGTTGCCTGCAGCGGAAGCCCGCTGCACCCTTGGTCTCTCAGCTGCGTTCAGTATACGCGGTTCAGGCCGAGCGCCTGAACTGCCGTTCTTCACCGTTGCTCCCGGATCCGCGTGTCGTCGGTCCAGGGTCGTGCATTTCGCTTCGCGCCAAAGCTGCTACAGTCCACCCGACGTGGCCATTATCGACGTTCACTCGTTCGGCTTTACGTATCCCGGCGCCCAACGGCCGGCCGTTCGCGACGTCGCCTTCTCGGTCGAGCCAGGTGAGATTTTCGGATTCCTTGGCCCGAGCGGTGCCGGCAAGAGCACGACGCAGAACGTTCTGATCCGGCTGCTGGACGGCTACGAGGGCGATGTCGCCGTCTTGGGCAAGGATCTGCGCGCCTGGGATCGAGGCTACTACCGTCGAATTGGCGTCTCGTTCGAGGCCCCGAACCACTATCTGAAGCTGACCGCACGGGAGAACCTGCAACTCTTCGCGGGGTTGCACGGCGGCGGCACAGAGGATCCTGATGCGGTACTGGAGCGCGTCGGCCTTGAACAGGACGGCGACAAGCTCGTCGCAGAGTTCTCGAAAGGTATGCGCGGCCGTCTGACATTCGCACGCGCGCTTCTGCACCGACCTGGGCTCCTATTTCTGGACGAACCGACCGCGGGGCTCGACCCGGTCACCGCGCGCAGGATCCGCGAGGTGATCCGCGAGGCCCGTAGCGGCGGCGCGACGGTGTTTCTCACGACGCACGATATGGTCACGGCGAACGAGTTGTGCGATCGAGTGGCCTTTCTGGTAGACGGCCAGATTGCTGCGCTCGATTCACCTCGGTCATTGCGGCTCGCGTACGGCCGGAAGGTGGTCCGCGTGGAGGCCGTGTCCAACGGCACGCGCATCGCGCGCGAGTTTGCGGTCGGCGGTCTGGCCGATGATGCAGACTTTCTCGGGCTTCTTCGTTCAGGTGCGGTTGAGACGATTCATACGCTCGAGACCACGCTCGAGGAGGTGTTCGTGCGCGTCACAGGAAGGACGCTGGCATGACGGCGATCCTCAACGCGCTCCGGTGGGATGTGATCGTCCAGGCGAGGAACGGCTTCTATTGGGCGAGCGCATTTCTGATCATCGTCATCAGTGCGCTCCTTCTGTCTGTGCCAGAGAGCGCGCGCGCCAATTCCGCAGCCTGGGTACCGGCCATCCTGGTCATCAACCTCCAGATCACCACCTTCTTCTTCGTGGCAGGTCTGATGCTCCTCGAGCGCGACGAGGGGATGCTCAACGCCCTCGCCGTCTCGCCGCTTTCCCCGTCCGGTTACCTGGTGATGCGAACCGTCAGCCTGACCGGACTCGCTGCGGCCGAGACGATCGCCATCGTGTGGATCGGATTCGGAACCAGCGGTTCGTGGTCGCTGATTCTTGGCGGAACTGCGGCACTTGGCGTCATCTATACCGGTTTTGGCGCAGCCGTAGCCACCCGCTACGACTCGGTCAACGCTCTGTTACTTCCGGCCTCTGCGTTCGTCGCGCTCCTGCTCCTGCCGCTGCTGCCTCATTTCGGTCTTGCACCGCGTCTGCCGTTCTTCGTTCACCCACTCGAACCGCCGATGACCCTGATTCGAGCCGGCTACGGCGTCGTCGACCGAATGGACGTCGCATTCGGGGTCCTCGGCTCGTTCGGCTGGAGCGCACTGGCGTTTGGGTGGGGGCGGAACCGTGTCCGCGCGCTCATGCACAGCACGCGGGCCTCAGGTGGCCGATGAGCGCGGTCATTTTTCGCGCGCTCATCTATGCCGATTTGCGTGTGCTGTGGCGCGATCCGCTTCTCGGATGGATCCTCGCGCTGCCGATCGGGCTGGCACTGCTGCTCAGGCCGCTGATTCCACGAGTGCAGGAGGGGCTTCTCGCGGGAATGGGCTTCGACCTCACACCGTACCATCCGCTCGTTATGGGTGGCTTCTTGATGACGGCGCCAGGCATGGTCGGTATGGTCATTGGGTTTCTGTTCCTGGACGAGCGGGATGCGCGCACCCTGACCGCGTTGCGGACGACGCCCCTGTCGATGCGCCAGTACCTTGCGTATCGGGTCGCTCTTCCGCTGCTGCTTGGAACCGCATCGACGCTGATTGGCTATCCGCTGACCGGACTGACGCCGCTCCCGCTCACGTCGCTGTTGCCGATCGTCGTCGTGGCGAGCCTTTCGGCGCCACTCCTCGCGCTCGTCCTCGCAGTGGCTGCGCCGAACAAGGTCGCGGGATTCGCGGTCGTCAAGGTGCTCAACGCGGTGAACCTGCTGCCGATTGTCGCGTACTTCGTTCCGCGACCGGTCCAGTTCGCCGCAGGAATCTTCCCGACGTACTGGCCCATGCGCGCACTCTGGTCGGCGGCCGTCGGTGAGACCTTCGGCGGGTATCTGGTCCTCGGGAGTGTGGTTTCGGTTCTGGCACTGCTCCTGGCCGCGCGGCTCTTTGACCGAAGACTACTCCGACACGGGTGACAGTTGTGATCGACCGATGATATTGCTCGTCGCGTCCCTGATCCTCGCCACGATGTTACAGGGGCCAATTCCTGAACGGCGGTCGTCGCCCGACGTCGTCCCGCAGGCGCGACGGGTTCTCATCGCGATTGTGGCCGGAGATTTCGCGACAGTCGAGCAACAGTTCACGGACGCCATGAAGGCGGCGTTGCCGCCCGGTGCGCTGGCGGCGATGTGGGCGAAGCTGCTGAATCAGGCAGGTGCGTACAAGAGCTGCGGCGCGGACCCGCGAGTCAGGAGAATCGATGACAAGGAAATGGTCATCACGGCGTGCGAGTTTGAGCGGACGACAATTGACATCCAGTTCGCGTTCGACAGCGCCGGCAGAATCTCAGGCCTGGTGTTTCGCCCGACCGTCAGGACAGCACCAGCGTACACACTGCCGTCGTACGCCAAACCTTCATCGTTTGTCGAAAGAGAGATGACCGTCGGAGCCAGCGAGTGGGCCCTTCCGGCAACGCTGACCATTCCGGCAGGTTCAGGCCCGTGGCCAGGCATCGTCCTGGTGCACGGGTCCGGTCCGAATGATCGCGACGAGACCGTCGGCGCCAACAAGCCGTTCAAGGATCTTGCAACCGGGCTCGCGTCGCGCGGCATCGCCGTGCTTCGTTACGACAAGCGCACGATGGTACATGGCGCCAAGGTGGCCGCGCTTACGAACTTCACCGTGAGACAGGAAGTCATCGAGGACGTGCTCGAGGCGGTGAAGGCGCTGCGCGCGCAGTCGTTCATCGATCCCAGGCGGGTGTTCGTCCTCGGGCATAGCCTCGGCGGGATGCTCGTACCGCGGATCGGCACAGCCGATCCGACGATCGCGGGATGGATCGTCCTTGCTGGCGCGGCGCGGCCGCCCGAAGAGGCGCTCGTCGCCCAGACGCGATATCTGGCCATGGTGGACGGAACGATGGCGACCGAGGAGCAGCAAGCAATTGACCAGGCGACAGCGATCAACAACAGCGTGCGCGCGCTGAAGCCCGAGGAGGCAAACAGCGGCCGCATGATCGCCGGCGCGCCAGCATCTTACTGGCTGGATCTGCGCGGATACGATCCGCCGTCAGAGGCGAAACGTGTGAAGGCGCCGATGCTGATCCTGCATGGCGAGCGCGACTTTCAAGTCACGGCAGAGGAGTTCGCTCGTTGGAAAGCCGCGCTCGGCTCTCGGCGTGATGTCACGGTTCATAGCTATCCGGCGCTCAACCACCTCTTTATCGCAGGCACTGGGCCTGGCCTGCCAGCCGAGTACCAACTGCCCGGCCACGTGGCGGAGGAAGTCATCCGTGACATTGCGACCTGGATCATGCCGTCGCGCTGATGGATCAGCGCCCGTCGACTCTCGGTTGAATGTATCCCGACTCGAGTGGGAGTCGGCCATGATGCGCGAGCCTCAACTCTGGTGGCTGAGGGCCTTGGGGACTCCGACGGCCGACGTGTAGTTCGGCCCTACGCGCTAAATAGAGTTCTACTCAGGCGCCACGCGAACCGCCTGCACGATCTCACGCTTCGGCAAGCCCCATAGGGCAAGCTCGACCTTCACCAGGTAGTCGCCTGGATTTGCGTAGGTGTGCGTCCGTCGCGCGTTTCCTTCGATTGGCAGGCGTTCTGCGGAGGAGCCGTCGCCGAAGTCGACGTCCGCGGAACCCCACGCTGGCCGGTTGCCCGGGCGCCGCGCGTCGATTTCGAATTCGACGGGGGCTTGCGCCCGCGGCGCGATGGGTTGGACCTTGAGGGTGGCCGTCGCATCCTCCGGATTCGGAAAGTACATCGTCAGATCGATCGCGCCCCGCTGCGACGACCATCGAACCCCGGGCCGGTGTGTGAGCTCGAAATGAATCGCGCGATCGCGCGCGTCGCCGGTGTACAGCATGAACGCCGGTTTGACGCGCAGTCCGGTGAGGGCGGCGGCTGAAGAGGCGACCGTGGCGAAGAGGACGATGACGGCCGCCGTCGCCGCGGTCAGGGACCAGCGCCGATCGACCGGCGATCGCATCCCGGATCGAAGCTGCAGAACAGGGTAGACGAGCAGGCCCACGCTCACGGCGATCCACACGAGCGTCATCGGTTGCGCCAGCCGATTGGCGCGATCGAAGTCCGGAAGCAGCAGCGGGAGCATCCATCCACCGATCGTCGCGCCATGCAGGAACGCCTCGCTCTTGACGAGGTGGGCGTTGTAAGTCAGTCCGGTCTGAATCGAGATCACCGCCGAGAGGATGAGCGCCAACCGAAACCACACAACCTTCGCGAAAGCGGCCGCTGCATCGGCAAGCGGGAGCGCGAGCAGCGGCACGGCGGCCGCAACGAGACGAAGCGGTGTGGTGAACGCGCCGGTGTATCCGTGTCCCGCGGCCGGGATCGCAATCGCGAGGACCGCAAACGCGACCGCCAGCGCCGCGTATCTTTTCTTGCGCCACATCAGCCAGATTCCGGGCAACGCGAACAAGTACATGGGTGCGTGCGCGATGAGTCCCCACGTGCGATCGAACCAGAACGCCGGCAGATCGCGCCAGGTGCGCGCTGCGGAGAACAGCGCGACGTCTGGCATCAGCGAGTACAGGGCCCAGGGCATCGGGCTGCCGGTGACGTGATAGTAGTAGGCGGCCATCAGTGCCAGTGGAAGGACAAGGCCCGCCAGGAATGCACGAGTCACTCGTCGCTCGCGTCGTTTCGCGATCGCGACAGCGACAGCGACGCCAACCGTGAGCGGTAGGAACCGAGGATGAAGCCACGGGAGGAAGCCCGCGCCAATTCCGTACGCGACCGCCGCCACGGGTCGAGCGACAGTAGAAAACACCACGAATCGCGCGAGCACCGTTACGAGCAGTCCAGCCGCGACCTCCGGGTAGTACTGGTAGGCGAACGCCGACACCGGCAGACTGAGAAAGACGACGGCCGTGATCAGCCACGAAAGGATGGTCTCGCCGGTGTAGGTCGTCAGCAGCCGGAACAGCGCGAGGCCCCACAGCAGGTAGAGAATCAGAACGCTGATGTTGGTGGCGTACAGGTCCGTCGGAAATTGCGGATGCCACGCCTCCGCGTGCCCGAGCGATCGGTCGATCATGTAACCGGGCAGCAACAGCATCGAGATGCCCGGGTTGTGGACCTGATAGATGCCTCCGCGTTTGCCGTCCACGAACCAACCGCCCTCGGACTTCGCGTGGAGCGGCGGCGGCGCCGCAAGCCCGAGACGGCGGCGAACGTCGGACATCAGATCGGATGCAAGGCTTCGCGTCGCGCTCCCGAGATGCCGAAGGTTTCCCGTGAGATCGGGCTTGAAACCCGGCGGCAGGTCAGCGATGGCGCCGAGCGCGGCGACGTCCATGCCGCGCCCTCGATACCAGTTCTCCAGGTAGCGCAGATACTTCGGCTCGTCGCCGATCAAGACCGACTGGAACCGGGCCGTTGGTGAAGAGAGCAGCGATGACGTCGCCAGAACGGCAACCAGACCAACTTCGAGCCAGAGGCGATCGACGCGCGCCGGCAGCTGGCGGCCAGGGAAGAGGAGCAACAGCGCGATCGCGAGAAACAGCCAGGGGCGAAGATCGATGGCGACGTACAGCCACGGCGCCGCAGACCGCCACAACGGCGTGGCAAGCATCGCGACGGCGATCACCGGCAGGCCGAGCAGCAGCAGCGGCGACAGATCGCCGCGCTCGTGGACCGCGCGCGACAGGAACACGGCAGCTACGCCCACCGCGCACCAACCGGCCAGGCTGACGAAGGACGGGAGCAGGATTAGGTAATCGGGCTCGACGCCATCGAGGTAGGGGACGATGGATCCCGCGAGCAGCCACGCGTTGACGCCAATCAGCAGGCCGAGGAACGGGCGCCAGAGCACTGCCAGCGAATGTATCATCGGTTCAAGCAGCTTGATGTGACCAGGCGGATGCTCGCGCTCTCCGGGATCGTGCTGGCCGTCATCGCCGCGCTCGCCATCTGGTCCGGTCGGGGACCGCGGCAACGAGAGCTGCTCCGCGAGGTGTACAGCCCCACGTTCGCGGCCGTCCCACCGATGGCCTCCATCGGCGACACCATCGCGCAGCTGCAGCGGGACCTGGCGTCGCGCGCGAGCCGGGAACGCGAGGTGCGATCGGTATCCGAGCAGGCCGGCATACTCCTGATCGCGTTCATCGTGGCGCTCGGCGTCGCCTTCGATTTTTCGCGGTCGCGCAGCTCACGCAACGTGGATATCGTCTTGATCATGGCGTTGAGCCTGGTGTTCTTCGACATCATGCGCCTGGCTCGCGTTCGACTCACGCCCGAGTACCGGCGCTTCCTCGACGTCGTCTTCACTACGGTCGTCGCGCTCAACGCGGCGTTGCTCGTGCGCGCACTCTGGCGGGCGCGCCAGTCCCCAGTGGGCGAGCCCGCCTGGCGCCCAAACCTCCGCGGCCGCCCACTCGCGGCGCTGGCACTTGTGCTCGTGGCTTCCGACGTGTTCGTGGCGCTCGCACGGGAACCCGATGATGCCGGATACTTCGTCAATCTGGGAGCGCAGCGGCTGCGCGAACGGGGCCGGCTGCCGTACGGCGACCCGCTGCTCACCGGGACACCCGGCGCCGCGTACGGACCCGTTCTGTACGCCGCACACGTCCCGTTCCAATTCCTCATCGAGCCCCACCCGCCGAACGCCGATGCCAGTGCGCGGCCCCCGCTTGGCGAGGCGTCCGCGTACTACCTGCCGCCGCCGCTGGCCACGAAACTGTGCACAATCACGTTTCATCTGGCCGGCGTGCTGGTCCTCTTCATCGTGGGCCGCCGGCTCACCGGAAGTGCCGATGTTGGATGGGGGCTCGTCGCGCTGTACGCAAGCAGCGTCTTCGTCCTCGGACTCGGCGGCGAGCGGGAGTTCATCGGCGGGATGACGTTCGCGTCGCACATCGCGCCGGCGGCCGCGACGCTCGTCGCCTTTGCCTGTTTGCCGGCACCAGCGCTTGCCGGCGTCCTTCTTGCGGTGAGCGCGGGCGTCGGCTTCTACCCGGCGTTCATGTTGCCGGCATGGGCCGGGTTCTTCTGGCGCGACCGCAGCCGTCTGGGTCGCTTCATCGCCGGCTTCGTCGTCGCGGCCGCTGTCATCGCCGGCTCAACCTGGCTGATGTCGCAACCCGCGGACGGTCGGGGCCGCATCGGGACGATTCTGCGCGATACCTTCGGTCATCACACCGACCCTCAGGGGTACGGCCGGAGCCCGTTCGGCTTCTGGGGACAGCGCGAGGGGATCCGCCGATGGCTCGCCGCACCGCTGGTCGGGGAGTCAGGCCTTACGTCGCCTTCGTACATCCTCCTGTTTGGACTGATGGGCGCGACGTTCGTGGTTGCTCGCGGCGCCTCGGCGTCTCAGCTGGCCCTCCTCACTGCTGCCATTGCGCTCGCTTCTTCCATCGTGAAGGTCCAATCGACGGGTACCTACGTCGCGTGGGCGTATCCGTTCCTGCTGATCGGGATTTTCGCCGGCGGACGCCAGCGGCAGGCCGATCCACTAATTGTTGTACAATGAACGACTTGTGGCCCAAACCTACGCGCTAAGGTATCTGGCGAAAGCTGCCGCGAGCGCGCCGCGCGACCTCGTCAACAGCTACATCGCCCGGGTGACCCCCATTCGGCCGACGGTCCTCATCTTCCATTGCACGTTCGTGTGTGACGCCCGCTGCGAGATGTGCCACAACTGGAAGCGGGGCGACCGCGCGGCCGACATGTCGATCGAACAGATCGACAAAGCCTTCCAGTCGAAGCTCTGGTCCCGCATCGAAAACGCGAACATTTCGGGAGGGGAGCCGACGACTCGGAACGACCTGGTCGACATCGCGCGGCTCATGCTCGACCGCTTTCCGCGCCTCCGAAAGCTGGGCCTGAACACGACCGGCCTGACCCCGCATCGCGCGATTCCGATGCTCACCAAGATCGTCGAGCTCTGCGAGGAGCGCGGCGTGATCTTCAGCACGCGCGTGTCGATCGATGGCGTAGGAGAAATGCACAACCAGGTCCGGGTCGTGAAAAACGGCTTCAACAAGGCCGTCGAGACGATTCGCGCCATGCAGACGCTGCAGAAGAAGCACTCGTTCAACTTCGGCATCTCGACGACCATCTTCTCGATGAACCTTGACGACGCGGACAATATCTACGCGTGGGCTAAGAAGGAAAAGCTCGACGTCGTGTTCAACATGGTCCGCTTCACCGAGCCGATGCTGGGCAACGCGGACCTCGCGGCCACGTGCACGCCGGTCGGCAAGGAGGAGGAACAGATGCGCCAGTTCTTCCTCGACCGCATCCGCATGGATTCGGTCCTCGACGGGCAGAACCTCGTCTACATGCACTACGCCGACATGATCGCGAACGGCTACCATCGCCTCGCGCCGTGCCCGTTCCAGACGCAGGGTGTCATGCTCAACCCGGACGGCGGCTTGTTCTTCTGCGAGAACAGCGAAGTCATGGGCAACGTGCGCGAGACGGATCCCCAAGAGATCTACTTCAGCGCCGAGAGCCAGGCGCACCGGGACATGATTCGCAACGAGAAATGCCCGACTTGTCTCAGCCCCTGCCAGATGAACGTCGCCGCCATCAAGCAGATCGGCCCCTACGCGCAGTTCGTCCTCCGCGCCGCCCGCGAAAAGCGCCGCTATCGCCGCCAGCGGGCGCTCGCCCCTCACGCTGCCGCATCGTCGATGTAACGCAATTTCCTCCCCCGTTCGCCGGATAGTGGCGACGATGGCGTACGGGTAGAGTGCCAGGTGGCGGCGTGCGATACATTCTCGCGACGCGCAATCTCCCGCTGCTCGAGCGTTTTGCTGCATCGAACGTGCTGCTGGCCTTCGATTTCGACGGCACGCTCGCCCCGATCGTGCGTGATCCGGCCGCCGCCCGAATGCGCGCCTCGACCCGGCGTCTCTTGGGACGCGTCGCCACGCGGTACACCTGTGTCGTGATCTCAGGCCGCGCCCGTCACGATCTGACGGCGCGTGTCCGCGGCCTCCCGATCGTTCACCTGGCCGGGAATTATGGCCTCGAGCCGTGGGCGCCGCGCGCCGAGTACCGCGCACAAGTTCAGAAATGGATCAGTCAGCTCTCGCCGCGTCTTGCGCACGTGCCCGGAATCGTCGTCGAGGACAAGACGTATTCGATGACGGTGCACTATCGCAATGCCCGGCGTCCGCGCCTCGCCGTGGCTGCGATCCGGCGGGCGCTGCGCACCCTGCGCGGCGCGCGCTCACTGGGCGGCGATCACGCCTTTACGTTGGTGCCGCGCGGCGCGCCAACCAAAGGGGCCGCGCTCGAACGCGCCTGCCAGTTGTTTGTCTGCGAGAACGCGATCTACATCGGAGATGATCGCACCGACGAAGACGCCTTTACGGTGTGGAGCGCCGAGCGGCTGCTGGCGATTCGCGTGGGCATGCGTGCTCGATCCGGCGCCCGCTACGGCCTCAAA
Organism: uncultured Acidobacteriota bacterium; assembly: GCA_963770995.1. GTDB lineage: Bacteria > Acidobacteriota > Vicinamibacteria > Vicinamibacterales > CAVVIG01 > CAVSWN01. Next base: position 379,104 of record CAVYRS010000004.1, read on the forward strand.
CACCAAGGCGAGATCGACGATCTGCTGCAAGCGCTGCTCGCGATGCGGTCCGCGCGCGCTCGCTGATGCGTTCCGCACGCCGCGCGAGCTCCGCATACGTGGTGGCAATGGCGTGCCGCTTGAGCACGCACACCCGCACCAGATGAGGGGCGGATCTGGGATCGCAGGCATGCGGGATCTCGCCGGTGACGATGCGGGTACAGGGCACGAAACCATGGAGTATCGGGTGCGGCGCGTGCGCGGGCTGAAACCACTGGACATCCCGGAGGTCGCGCAGCCGCACCTCCGCGCTGTGCCATCCATCCCAGTCGCTATGAACACGAACGAGCACCTCGTCCTGCATCATCATGATCCTCACCCGCCTTGTCTCTCCGTGTCTGGTGCAACTAGACCTCAGGCGGACGCCTGCGCGCTATCCGGTTCATAGGGGAGAAAATCAGGCGATCAAACCCTTGCGGACCGCGTAGAGCACGATTTCAGCTGTGCTGTGCAGATTCAGTTTCTGCATGAGATTGGCCCGGTGCGTTTCGACGGTCGACACGCCGACATCGAGCACCGTGGCGACCTCCTTGTTCGAACGGCCCTCAGCCAGCAGGTGGAGGACTTCTCGTTCACGATCCGTCAGCAAGGCGTACGAGTCGCTCAACCCGCGCTTCTGGAGGTTGCGAACGTAGTCCTCGACGAGAACGGCCGTCACCGCCGGGCTGAAGAACGGTCTGCCCGACGCGACCGCCCGGAGGGCTGGAAGAAGATCCTCATCGGTCGCATCTTTGAGCAAGTAGCCGCGGGCTCCCGCCGCCAGCGCGCGAATGATGTAGGACTCGTCCGCGTGCATGCTGAGGATGATGACGTGCGGCGGTCGATCCAGTTTCTGCGATCGCGCGGCGACTTCGATGCCGCTCAGCTTGGGCATGCCGATGTCCAGGATCAGGAGATCCGGCCGGTGCTCCTCGGTCAGGCGGATCGCTTCGAGGCCGTCCGCCGCCTCCGCCACGACCGACAGTCCTGCCTCCTCGATCAGGCTTCTCAACCCACGGCGCACGATGCCATGATCGTCAGCCAGCAGCACGCGCAAGCGGCACCTCTGTGGCCGGCGCCACGGGAACGGGCAGTCTGATCGTGATCGTCGTCCCTTGGCCTGCGCCTCCGCTGATCGTCATGGCGCCGCCGAGCTCTTTGACCCGTTCGTCGATCCCCCGCAAGCCGAGGCCATCGCGACGGCGGGCGGGATCGAAACCGATCCCGTCGTCACTCACGACCACGTCCAGCCGATCGGCACGGCCGATGACGCTCACACGAATTGCGCGCGCCCGCGCGTGGCGGATGCAATTGGTCAGCGCCTCCTGGATCGCCCGATAGACGCACGTCCGATACCGATCGGGTAGCGACTCGAGGTTGCCCTCCACGCGCAGCTCGACGTCCACGCCATAGCGATGCGTGACGTCGCGGACGTGCCATTCGAGCGCCGGTTCCAGACCAAGGTCGTCGAGCATGCTGGGCCGCAGGCCGAGCGCGAGGTCCCGAACCGTGCGAAACATCTGGTCGATGAGCCGCCGTCCCTCGGCCACGGCGGCGCCGACGCGAGTGTCGCCCACCGCTCTGGACCGTTCGATGCGGCCCAGTTCCATGCGCAGTGCGGTGAGGACCTGGGCGACGTGATCGTGCAATTCCCGCGAAAGATTCCGGCGTTCGTCCTCCTGTGTCGCGACCAGGCGCTGCGACAACAGGCGCATCTGGCGTTCCGCGTCCTCAGCGAGGGCTCGTTGTTCGTCCGATCGCCGCTCGAGCTCACGGAGCCGGTACACGGCAATCAGGGCAACCCCGACCCCGAGCAGCAATGTTTGCACGAGCAGCCGGCGCAGGCCGGCGCGAAAGGCCGCGTGCCGCTGGGTGACCTCGGCGCGCTGCGCGCTCAGATTCGCGTTGTTCAGTTCCTCGATTTCCTGCGCGATGCCCAGAATCGCCTCGCGCCGCGGGACAACCTCATTTCGCAGAAAATTGGCGCTGCGAAAAATCTTTTCGGGGGCCGTCCAGTCGAAGAGCGGCTCGAACGTCCGCCAGTACTCGTCGAGTTGAGCCTCCAGGCTGCCGATTTTCTCCGGATGCGTCGCGTCGAGGTGACGGAGCTCGTCGACCGTCGTCATGTTGGTCTGCCTGAACTCCGCGATCCGCTCGCGGTATTCGGGTGCGTGCTCGCGCGAGACGTCGAGGAGATAGTCGCGGACGAAGATGCCGGAGAGGTTGACGTCCGAGCGAAGACGGCGCAGTTTCGCGTCGACATTCGTGTGATGGGTATTGAGCTGATCGAGCTCCGAGTAGATATCCTGCGCTTTGCGCGACAGGGTCAGCATCGACGCCACGATGAGAACGAGAAGACTGCCGAGTCCGAGCGCCGCCACTGGCCACGTCTTGAAGCGCACCTGAACCTCCCGCCAATCCCGCCCTTGCCAAGCGTAGCTCGTTCAGCACCGGCAGAGCATCCCGTCAGCGGGGGAGGACCCGGTAACGGATGAGGCGGCCCTCAACCTCGAGCGGGGTCTCCCCCAAAAAGCCACCTGCTGTCCGTGATCGACCGGATGGATGACGAGACGGCCATGGTGTCTACTGGTACCAGGGCACGACGAGACGAGGACGACGTGGCAATGTCGTTACGGGATCCGAATCGGCAAGCGAGTTGGAGCGCGCACGACCTCCGCGCGTTGCTGGCGACTGCCTTTCGCGATGAATCCATCGTCGTCCTCGCCAACCGGGAGCCGCTCCGACACGATCGAGCCGCCGACGGCAGCATCACGGTCAGGCGATCGAGCGGCGGGCTCGTGACGGCATTGGAACCCCTGATCCAAGGGTGCTCGGGAATCTGGGTGGCACACGGTGCGGGAACCGCCGACCGGTTGGTCGTGGATGGGCGCGACGGCATCGACGTGCCATCCGCCAACTCGTCGTATCGACTCCGCCGCGTCTGGCTCGACGCGCACGAGGAGCGCGGCTACTACTACGGATTCGCGAACGAAGGCTTGTGGCCGCTGTGTCATCGCGCTCACGTGCAGCCGATCTTCCGGTCGGGCGACTTCGAGATGTACCAGGCCGTGAATGCGCGATTCGCCGAGGCGGTTTGCGATGAGGCGACAACAGCCTCGCCAGTCGTCCTGGTGCAGGATTACCACTTCGCGCTCGCGCCACGGATGATTCGGGCGCATTTCCCGCTCGGCTCCATCGTGACGTTCTGGCACATTCCGTGGCCGAGTCCCCGCGATTTTGCTACCTGTCCCTGGAGGCGGAGGCTGCTCACCGGGCTCCTGGGCAGCAGCATCGTCGGTTTTCAGACGCCGAAGGATTGCGGCAGCTTCATCGACACCGTGGAATCGTCGTTGGACGCGGAGATCGACCGCGCGCGAAGTGTCATCACCTACGACGGTCGCGAGACGACGATTCGCGCCTACCCCGTGTCGATAGAGTGGCCGAGCCGGCTCGCGAGCGACTCGCCTCCTGTCGAGATCTGCCGTACGGCAATCCGTCGCGAGCTCGGGTTGCGGCCGGACGCACTCCTCGGTGTCGGCGTCGATCGGTTGGACTACACAAAAGGCATCTACGAGAAATTCCTGGCGGTCGAGCAATTCCTGGAAACGCATCCGGAATTCCTGGAGCGGTTCACATTCGTCCAGATCGCCGAGCCGAGCCGCGAGTGCCTGCCGGCCTACCGCGAGCTGCGATCGCGTGTGCGTGAGGCCGCCAATCGGATCAACGGCCGCTTTGGCGCGGGCGCGTACCGGCCCATTGTGCTGCGGGAGGCGCGCCACGAACCTGCCGAGGTCTACCGGTTTCTCCGAGCCGCGGACCTCTGCTACGTCGGCAGCCTGCATGACGGTATGAATCTGGTGGCGAAGGAATTCGTCAGCGCGCGCGACGATGAGCGCGGGGTCCTGATCCTCAGCGAATTCGCTGGCGCCGCGCACGAGTTGACCGCCGCGCTCATCGTCAACCCGTCTGCGATCGATGCCGCCGCTCAGGCGCTGGCGGACGCCGTGCGCATGCCGGACTCGGAGCAGGCGGCGCGGATGCGTGCGATGCGCAATGTAGTAGCGCAGTACAACGGGTACCGCTGGGCGGCCGAGATGCTGGCCGACGCGGCGCGGCTGCACCGGCAGCCGCTAAAGCACGAGCCTGACCGTCGCGTGTATCCCGAGCGACGCCTGCGACCTATCGATTCGCGTCGCGCCTCTTGTAGATTTCCAGATTTGGGCCGGGCCGCCGCACGCCTGTGAACCCTCCGTAGGGCATGTAGAACGCGTCCTGGATGTCGTAGATGTTTCCAGGCGCATCGAGACCCGCCGCCCGGACGACCTGCATCAACGAATACTGCACCGGCAGCATCTCGAGGACGCGTGGCGGGATGTGGCTGTAGGGCAGCCCCGAGCGCTGCACGATGATCCAGTCGGGCCATTCGGGGAACGGCCGCGTCCGTTCGATGAAGTTGTCCGCGCGATAGTCGTAGCCGATCAGCCGGTACTTCGGGTTGATCCGGTCCTCGAGCGGCGGGTGACCGTACATGTTGCCCGTCGTGTACACGCTCGATCCGAACGGCACGTTCGCCATGACCCAGTTGGCCGCGACGACGCGGCTGTCCTCCCGCGCCAGAATCGCGTCGAACTGCACCACGCTCCACGCTGACGGCGCGATCAGCGCCGCGGCAAAGATGGACGCGATCAGGCCATAACGAAGACCGGTCGCCTCGGCCGCGACTCGCGACGTCGCGTCGACGAACACCGCGGCGAAGAGGCAGAGAAACGGCAGCATCGGGATCATGTAGCGGACGAAGACGTTCGCGCTGGCGCCGGCCACGACGTAATACGCGAGCGGAAACGACCCGAGAATCAGCGCGAGCTTCGGGTATCGCCAGGCGACCACGCCGACGCCGAGCAGCGAGGCGACGAGCAGCGACAGCCCCATCCCGTGCACGAGCGAGAACCGAAAGTGGTAGATCCAGCCCGGACCGAGCAGCTCCGGCGGCGTCATCCCGACGCTCATCGATGCCTGCAGTGCTCGGAAGTCCTGCAAGGCTTTCTGGTAGTCGAGCAACAGATACGGGCTCGTCGCGAGAAACGTGACGAGCATCACGATGGCCATCGACGGCAGATAGGTCTCGCGAAGCACCGATCGCCAGTCGCCGCGGCGGGGCCACGCATGGAACAGCTCGACCACCCCCATCGGGAACGCCAGCAGAGCGGCGTTGTATTTGGTGCCCATCGCCAGCCCGGCGAAAATGCCGGCCCACCACGCGTGCTTGGCCCGGCGGTCCTGATGGAGCCGGACGATGGACAGCATCGCGCACATCGCGAACAGCGTCATCGCGACGTCAGTGGTTCCGTAGTGAGAATCGCGCACGTGGAGGAACGTGAGGGAGAGAAAGAACGCGGCGATCAAGCCGACCGTGGTGTCGAAGAGCGCCTTGCCGACGCGGTAGACCCAGAGAACGGTCAGGGTCCCGAAGATTGCGGTGGCGCCGCGGGCGATGAAATAGAACATCGGCCAGCGGCCGTGCGTTCCGCCGGCGAAGTGCGCCGCGCTCGTGAACCACCCTGCGACGCGGCCCACGGCGTAATACAGCACGAACAAGCCGAACACGATGTAGAGATACAGGGAGGGGTAGTCGAAGAACTTCGGGTTGAGGGTGCTCGTGAAGAATCCCAGCACCGTTGCGACGATCAGCAGTTCGTCCGGCCGCGCGTGGACGAACGGCAGCCCGAAGGTCAGACCCCAGACTCGAACTGCGAACGCGATCGCCAGGATCCCCGCGAGCAGCAAGCCGGTAGCGGACATTCCCCGCACGCTCGTCCTGAGTTTGTCGAAGGACGAGCCGAGAGCCTCGTGGCTGGACGGGCCCGTCCTGAGCGAGGCGCTCATCCTTCGACGAGCTCAGGATGAGCGACGAGTCGAAGGGCTCACCACGAGCGGATTCAGGCGGCGTCATCGCCATCAGCGGGCGTCGTCCTCGACGCGATAGATCGCGATGTCGCCGTCCGTGGCCACCGGCCGCAGCGCGCGAGCGGCATCGAGCCGCGCGAGCGCATCGGGCCAGCGGCGAGAGAAGTCCTCACGGTGGATCACGACGTGACGGACACCGATGCGGCGAAGTACGGCAATCGCTTCGTCCGCGGGGAAGAGCGCGAGGTCGACGCGGCGCTGCGTGTAGCTCTCGGGAAGGAAACCGCTGTAGCCGTTCACGAGCGGCCACCACCCGACCATCGAGTTCAACATGTACGGAGCGTTCAGACCGAATGTGGCCTCCGGCGGCAACGGCAGTTCGACGACGCCAGATGACTGCTCGAGGGCCAGCATCTTGTAGACGTCGGGAACCTGGTAGGGGTGAACCCAACCGATCGGCAATCGTGCCGCTTCGATGGTAACCAGCGCCGCGACGAGCACGCCGAACGCCATCCGGCGGCGTCCTCGAGAGAACCACTCGAGTCGATTCAACGAGGCGAGCGCAAAGCCGGCCAGGGCGGCCACCGCAACGAGCACCAGATATCCGAAGCGAACCGGAGCGCGGATGCCCTGCAGCAGTGGAACCAGGTTGTAGAGCATGACGTACCCGGGCGTCCGCGTCCCGAATGACAGCAGCAATCCGACGATGCCGACTGCTGTCCAGAGGCGCAGGGCGCGATTACGCCAGGCGATCCCGCTTACGACGGAGATGCCGACAAGCAGCATCGCGATGAAGCCGGGGAATAGGGCGGCGCGCATGCCCGACCAGAAGCGCACGCTCCACGCGTCGTAGTGCAGCCGGCTTCCCGTCGTCAGGTAATCGCGCCACGAGCCCTGATACACGGTGACCGCCTGCAGGGACCGGATCAAGCCCTGGTCGCGCTGCGCGTGAAAGTAGGGCAGCAGGAACGGAACGAGCACGATGGACGCGAGCAGTGCGGCCAGCGCGAGCAACAGCAGCGTGCGTGTTCGACCCGCGCCAAGCCACTCGCCCGGCCGGACGAACGCCGCGCCCGCCATCGCGAACGCGGTCATGACCAGCAGATAGTTCGACGTGAGCGCCTGGAGCGCGATGGCTGCCGCCAGGCCGACAGCCGCGATCACCCTGGGCCGCGTGAGCAGGCGGTCGAGCGCGTACACGGCGAGCGGGAGAAATTCCGCGTGCATCGCCTGAAGATTCGCCAGCCTCGTGAGCGAGTGCGCGTTGAACGCGAGCAACAGCCCTGCGACCATCGCAGCCCAGACATCCCCAGTCCAGCGATAGACGACGAGGCTCATCGTCCACCCGGTCAGCGTGAGGCCTGCCAGGATCAGCAGGTTGTAGACGAGCAGCGTCGGCAGGCCCGCCCATAACAACGGCGCACCCATCAGCCCCTGCACGAACATGTGTTCCGAAAAGGCGAGCGTGTTGGGCTCCGGAAAAAAGATGTTCGCGTCGAAGAGCTGCAGCGGCGCGCGTGGAAGCTGGTGCGCGATCCAGCCGATGATCCACTCGTTCAGCATCGCGTCGCCGTTGTCGTGGCGCGACCACGTCGCGGGGGCGGCAGCGAGCGGCCAGGTGTGCAGCACGGTCATGGCCGCGAAGAACGCGAGCGAAGCAAGCGCCCACTTCGCGCCAATCGGACGCACGTCTGGCGACTCCTCTGTGGTGAAGGCCATATTATATGGCGTGGTCCCGAGACTCCTTTGACGCGTTCACTGGTCCTGAAGTCGGTTGCGGTCCTCGCAGCCGTCATGCTTGCTCGCACCGCTCTGAAGTGGGACGCCGGGCTCCGTGCAGAATACATCGCCGATACGGCAAGCGGCGCACAGGGTCATACCGGAGTGGATCGCGACGTGTCGACGGCCGCGATCGCGCGCGCCTGGAAGGGGGCGCCGCCCGAGCGGTTTCGCGCGCGCTGGACCGGGTATCTCGTAGTCGCCCGCGCGGGCGCTTACACATTCGCCACGACGTCGGATGACGGCTCCGCCGTCGCGATCGACGGCGCGCGCGTCGTCGACAACTCGGGCGAGCACGGCTCGCTGACGCGGACCGGACGGGTCGACCTGCAGCGCGGCTCACACCAGGTGCTGATCGACTACTCGCAGGCTGGCGGCCTCTACGAGCTGACGTTGTCGTGGGCGCCCGAGGGAGGGACCCTTTCACCAGTGCCTGCGTGGGCGCTGTGGACCCGCCGGACCAGCGCGTGGCGCGCTCTGGCAACGCGCATCATCGATCCGCTGTTCCTGGCTGTGGCTCTCGCAGCCGGCGTCATCCTCGTGCGCGCGGCATGGGAAACGAGGGGGCGGGCGGTCGTGGCCGCGGTTCGCGAGCGATGGCACGAATGGCGCCGCAGGCCGGCACGCGCGCAACGCCTGGTGAATCCTCGTGCGGTCTTCCGCCTCCTGCTGCCACTGCTGTCGTTGATCGTCGCGCTTCTGGTGGCGGAACTGTCCGTCCGCATGCTCTTTCGCACCGTGCGGTCGAGCGGTGATGCCCGCACGTTCTTCGCCGCGCGCAACGAGGAACCGCCCCGCGTCAACAACCTTGGTTATCGAGATGTTGACGTGCACGAGAAAAGCCAACGCTTCCGAATCGTCGTAATGGGCGATTCGATCACATGGGGCGCGGGCCTGCCGGATGCGGAGCGCTTTGCGAACCTCCTTCAACGCTTCCTGGGCAGCGACTACGAAGTGGTGAACTTCGGGATACCTGGTCGCGGCATGCCAGATCATCTAGCGGCGCTCGATCAGGCGCTGTCCATCGCGCCCGATTTCATCCTGCTGCAGCTCTACACGAACGACTTCGAAATCGGAGGCATGGAGCGTCCGCGCGCGAAGCCGCTGTTGCCGTGGCCTGGCGTCGACGGCTGGCTGCTGCAATCCTCCGCCGTGTACACCATGCTGTCGGCACAGTGGCCGGGGATTCAGGAAAAGCTTGGCTGGCTCGAAACCTACGAGCACTACATGTTTCGCTACCTTGGCGATCCGCACTCGCCGGAATCGGTTGCCGCCTTCGGGATGCTGCGCGACTTGATCGCGCGCACGCGGCAGGCAGGCGTCCCGGTCGGTACGGTCATGTTTCCGAATCCCGGTGTCCTCTCGAAAGACTACGCGTTCGCGTACCTCCACGATCGCGTGCGGTCCGTGTGTGAGGAGGAGAACATCCACTGTATCGATCTGCGTGAACCGTTTCTTTCGAGCTTTACCGATTTGAAAGACATCGTGGTCAGCGCGTTCGACGGACATCCGAGCGCCCGCGCCAGCCTCGTGGCCGCCGATCAGATCCTGGCCGACTTCAGACCGCTCTGGCAGCCGTGCTCGATGCGTCCAGCCGACACGTCGTGCCAGCCGCAGCCACACATGACAGAGGCGCCCGCCAAGCCCAAACCCGATAAGCCCGCGCGCCGCCCGTCCCGCCGCCGCGCGCGACGCTGATGTGCCGCAGCGCTTTAGAACCGCTCTTGCCCTGCGTCCGTTTTCTACTGCAGGGCGACGCGGACCTGACAGCCCAGTCTGCGTGTGTCGTCGGAATTGGCATCGACGTCCGCCGGGTGAAATTGTCCGGGCGATTGAATCTGAACAGGCACGAGGCGAGCCGGGTGCGGAAGGTCCGTTTCGAAATGCGCGACCTGATTCGCCTCCACGCGTACCGTCGACGTCTTGCCCGCAACTGTGACACGCACATCGCCGCTGAACGGCCCGAGAAACATCGTGAGCACGAGACGCCTGGCGCCGCCGGGTGCGATCAGGACTGTCGCGAGATCGGTACCACGCGTCCAGAACACACCGCCTTCCGGGTACGTCGTCGAATCGATGTAGACGATGTAGCCGTTGGGGACGTCGGCAACGGAATCAACGGCGCGGACGGTGAAGCTGTCGCGCTGGCTGACCGGCGCGACGTCGAGCGGCACGACCTCGATGTTGACCACCCGCTCGGCGAGGCGCTTGTCGCCGACGCTGACCAGCACGCTGGGCGCATCAGAGGGAAGCGCGAAGGAAATGGTGGTCGGATTCTGGAGCGCTCCACCGGCTCGGCCGAAGACGGCGTTCTGCTCGGACTTGACGCGGATCTCGCCCTCACGTGCGCCGGCCCCCGCGAACCACACACGCGCCTCGTAGGCCCCGGCCGGAAGCGCGACGGGCTCGGCCGGTCCGTGCCACGAGAGCACGCTCAACTCGCGGAGTCGTGCGGTCGTGAGCTGGGCGTTGCGCCCGTATTCGAACGCGCGGAAGCGGATGGGATCCCACTGCCACAACAACTCCAGCGTTCCGCGCTGGGCCGTGGCGTCGCGCAGGGCGGCCTCGGGATTTGCCGTCCCGACGCCGGCGACCAGAAGAAACACGGCCGCGCCGAACAACGCCGGCCTGATCGACGCCTCCGCCTTGGTTACTCGGGAAACGCCCGCGACCGTCGCGAATCCGGCCACCGCGGCCGCAAGCCACGGCAAGAGTGCCTTGAACGGCGGCCACCAATCTGGCGGCGTAAACGTCGGGAACGCGGCGGCAAGCGGCGAGCCGGCCTGCAGCCATAGAAACAGGCGCGCGTACCCGTGTGGATCGCTGTAGACCAGCCGTTGTTCCGGCAGAAACGCAGCGGTGAGCGCAAGCCCGACGCTGAACAGCAGGCAGACGATGAAGACCGGACGGGTCCACGTGCGACGCGTGTCGGCGATCGCGACGGCGATCATCGGTGCCAGACACGGGATGAGCGGGACGAGAAACCGCGCCGGCGCGCTCGAGCCGCCCCACCACATGTACATGCGAGCCGAGCTGCCGGTGAAGAGCGCCGCCGTGGCGAACAAGACAAGGCCGGGATAGCGGAGATCCGCGCGGCGAATCATGGTCCAGCAGCCGACGATCGCGGCCAGGTAGATCGGGCCGTAGACGAAGAAGCCGAACTTCTGATCGAACAACAGCCCCAGCAGTCCGCGCGGAATGTTCCGAGGATGGACCTGCAGCGTGTACACGCCGTAGGGCGCCTGCGGATCGAAGACGCCGTAGACGAGGTAGAAGTACCAGAGCCAACCCGCCAGCGAGACCGCGATGGGCACGCTCATCGCGACGAGTGCGCGAAGGTGACGCCGCAGCGGAAACGCCAGCACCGGCGCAAAGAGGACGAGAAACACCACGAACTTCGTGTGGAACCAGGGCAGCATCGCCAGCGCCGCGCCGCGCCAGAACGAAACGCTCGCGCGCGCATCGACGGGCTTCCACATCCACAACGCAGCCCACGCAACGATGAGCGCGCCGGCGGTATCTGGATAGATCAGCCAGGCGGCTGGAACAAAGGGCACCGTGAAACAGATCGCAGCCCAAGTGAAGAGCGCCGCGCGACGGCCGGCAACGGCGTCGGCGAGATCGAACACCGCCAGCGCCATCAGAGCGGCCATGAGACACACGACTACGAGGGATCCCGCATAACCTGCGATTGCGTATGCCGGCAAGATCACCGCGGAGAGCCCGGGTGCGTGAATCGAGTAGATCAGCCCGTTCTTGCCGCGCACCATGAAGTCCGGCCGCAGCGCGCCGCCGAAAAACGGACGGTACTCCTTGTTGTCGTGATTGTTTTCAATCAGCAGATCGCCGTCGGCGAGCAGGCTCTGGGAGATCATCAGGTAGTGCGGCTCGTCGCCGCCAATCCCGATGGTCCTCGCCCACAGCGTGCCGAACGCGAGGTACGCGACCAGGCTGACGGCGAACACGAAACGGCGTCCGACGCGGTCGACGGCGATGTCACCCAGACGGCTGAGACCGGTCACCAGGCCCGTCGCCGACCCCAGCGCAATTGCCGCGATGGCCCATTTAATCGGACCCGCCAGCAGCAGCAAGAGAGGAACGCGATCGGGGAGCCACGGCAGAAACGGCACGGTCCACGACCAGAGCAGCGACAGCGGGCCGAGCCAGGCTGCAGCGCGGGCGAGTCGAGCGGCATCGCGGCGGGTCCACGCGAAGACGCCGGCGAGGCACACGGCGGCGATCACCGCGATCCACACGAGTCGGGATTGCGGGGCGAAGAGGCCAACCCTCGTTGGTCCGCTCGCGGGCCAGCGGACGATGTAGACCGAGGCCGGGAGGAGCCAGGCGGCGATGGCGGCCGCTCCAACGCCGGCGACGATCGCGATCGAGTCGCGCCACGCCGGACGAGCAGCGCCGCTCATACGCCGGTCTTGCGCAGCACGGCCAGGTAGTGGGCAGAGTAGATGCGCAGCGGAGAGGCCTCGAGGAGGCGCTCGATCGGGGTCAACAGCCGCACGACGAAGCCGGGCAGGAACTCGGGCAGAAACGTGAAATACCGAATCTGCTCGACGGGCGCATTCGTGTAGACGTCGAGGCGATGGGGAAGCAGCCAACGCTCGACGCCTTCGTCGATGCAGTTGAGCGAGGGATAGACATACCCCATGTAAAAGCGGAAGAGGACGCTTCGCGTGTTGATCTCGTGCACCAGCAGCATCCCGCCAGGTTTGAGCACACGCAGCAACTCGCCGATCGCGCGGCGCTGTTCGTCGATCGATTCGAGGTGGTGCAGCACGTTGATGGTGTAGGCGAAATCGAATGCGTCATCCGGCGCCGGAATCGCGGTGGCCGACCCGACGCGCACCAGCTCCGCCGATCCGAGCTTGCGCGTGGCGAGCTGAATCTGGGCCGGCGAGACGTCGATGCCCGACACCTGGAAGCCCCACTCGCGCATCCGTCCCAGATGCTCCCCTTGCCCACATCCCACGTCCAGACCGACGCAGCCGGCCGCGCCGTCGGCGACGAGGACTTCGCGCATCAGCTCGGTCTTCCGCGCGAGCAGCGCGGTCCGTCGAAATTCCGGCAGTTGGACGTCGTAGACATCCGCAATTTCGTCGAAGTGCGCGGCGGCAGCCACCCGCGAACGCAGGTGGACGATCACGAACACCACTCCAAGCGCGGTGGCGACGCCCGCGGTGGCGAGGCGCGTCCCGAACACCGTGATCGCGGCGGTACCTGGAGGGAAGCCGGCCGCCATCAGCGAGTCGAGCAGCGACCGTCCCGACACGATGACGCCGCCGGGCGCGAGGACGAGGCCACCGAGGCCCGCCGACCAGGCGTAGGCGTGCTCAGCGCTCAATAAACCGAGCCCATCGTCTCCACTGGCGCCGGCCAGACCCCACAGCGCAATCCCCGGCAGCAACCAGGCGCCGACGCTCGCGGTGAGCGCGACGATCCAGCTGCGCGTGGACGCGAGCTTGGCCACGTCGCCAACGGCCTGCCTGTCGACGCGTCGTGAGACGGGTCCTGCGATCCACACCGCGGCGCGCAGGAAAAGCCGTCGCAGGCCGGGAACGAGCGACAGGGCGGCCGCCGTCAGGAGAGCGATGTGCACGCGGTTCTGACCGTCAATCCACACGCCGATCGACCCGGCGATGATGGCGAGCGCGGCGAGATCGAGCAGCCGGTCCCACAGATTGACGACGACCGTTGTCGCGACCGGGACGCGCACGCGCGTACGGTGGACGAGCGCCCGCACGGCGATCTCGCCGAGCAGGAACGGCGTCAGCAGCAGGCTCAAGCCGGCGAAATACCCGATGTAGGCGTCGCGGATCGGAATACGGGTTCCGGCGCGACGGAGCAGGAAGATCCAGCGCAGGCTGCGGACGGTCAGGCTGACAACGGTCAGCACGCACGCAGCCGCCAGTGACGCCCAGAAGGCTGCGCCGATCGGCTGGAAAGATCCGGCGAAGTCGCCGAGGACGAGAATCGTCGCGATGACACCGACCAGCAGGATGGCGGCGGCCGAGGCTGTCATCACGACCCACGCCATCGCGCGAGGCGATCTGGCGCCGGCCGTGGATTCAGAGTAAGCGACCACCGAGGCGGGAGACGTGGCGATCTCCGATCACACGGCGCCTTGACCGTGCAGATCCAGGTACTGATCGAACCAGTAGTGCAGGATCACCTGATGGGCCGACTGGGCCAATCCGTACCGGGCGAGCGGGACATAGAAATTCAGATCGCCCGCCGTGCGGCAGCGGTTGTCGGCCTGCATGGCCGAGAGCGTGACCGTGCCGATCCGGCGCGGCCGGCTGGCTTCGACGGCGCGTACGATGTTCGGCGAATTTCCCGACTGGCTGACGGCCACCACCAGGTCGCCCGCACGCGCCAGGCGATCGAGCTGCGTGGAAAATGTCTGCTCGAACGAGAAGTCGTTGGCCGTTGCCGTCAGCGCCGTGGGGTCGTTGAGCGCGTTCGCGCGCAAGCGGGCGATCACGAGCGCGTCGGTCACCATGTGGCTGGCCATCGCGGCGCTCCCGCCGTTGCCGATGATGAACAGCTGCGCGTCGCGCTGCTGCAGGTCGTGCGTCATCGCCACCCAGCGGCCGAACGCGTCCTGCAGGGGGATCACGCCGCCGGCGGCGTCCGTGACGACCAGTTCGCGCAACCCCGTGGTAATGACGTCGGCGTACCCGGTCCAGAGCTCCGCGACGGCCTTCATGGCGACGTGTTCAGGTGGCACGCGACCGCTGGTGCGTGCGCGAGACGAAGACGGCGGCGCCCGCGAGCGAGCAAATCATGATCAGCGCCTGCGGGACCAGTGAGATCAGAAGCGCCGATTCGATGGGCTGGCCGATACGCGTGAAATAGAACGAGAAGGTCGCTTCGCGCACGCCGAAGCCGTTCACGGAAACCGGGAGCATCTGGGCGATGAAGGAGAGCGGAACAATCACCGCGAGGTCCGACAGCGACAGATCGAGATGGAGTGCGTACGAAACAGCGAAGTAGAACACGACGATGGTGGCCTGAACGAAGATCGCCCACGCAAAACAGCTGGCGAGAGCGCCGGGTTTGGATCGGAACCGGGAGAGCACGTCCGTGAGCTTCTCGATCCGGTTGCCGACCCATTCCGGGTTGAAGATGGTGAGGGGCCTCAGCAGCCGGCCGAACCCGTCCGGCGCGAACAGGGCCGGCGCCGAGGCGACGACGAACACCAGAAATCCCATCCAGAGATACACGGGCCAGATCGGCAGGGCAGCCGGGTGCACGACGGCGGCGACGGATGCGCCGGTCGCGGCGACGAGGACGAGCGCCATCAATCCCAGCGCACGATCGGTCAGGACCACCGCCGTCGCGCGCGTCTTCGATTGCGCCGGTCCCGCCGTGTCGCTGATGCGGATCACGTCGCCGCCGATGTTGCTCGGCAGAAAATTGTTGAAGAACGTCGCGACCAGAAACGAGCCGAGGAGCGATCGACGCCGCACGGCGACCTGCTGTGCGTGCAGCAGCAGATGCCATCGCCAGGTGCTGACCACCAGGTTCAGCGCGTAGATGCCGAGCGCGACGACCAGCCACGCGATTGACGCGCGGCGTACCGGCTCCCACAGACGCGAGACATCGATCTGTCGGAACAACACCACCAGCAGGATGATGCTGACCGAGAGCTTCAAGGCGAGGAAGAGATGGCGGCGAGCCGCTGGCGGCTCGCGTTCGTCAGGCGACATTCAGGTCAGGATCGCCTCACTCTACTACGGTTTCGTGGGAAAATCACTGAGCCCCGTGCGCATTCTGATGATCGCGCCCGAGCCGTTTTTCGAGCCGCGCGGCACACCGTTCAGCGAGTTCCACCGCATTCGCGCCCTCACGACGCTCGGCCACGAAGTCGACCTCGTCACCTATCCGTTCGGTCAGAGCGTGACCATGACCGGTCTCCGGATCTTCCGGAGCGCCCGGCCTCCGTTCGTGCAGCGCGCGAAGATTGGGCCGTCGTTTGCCAAGATCCCGCTCGACGCGCTTCTGACGCTGACCGCGCTCCGGCGCGCCATGGCCGGTCGGTACGATGCGATCCATTCCCATGAGGAGGGTGGCGTCATCGGCGTCGTGCTGGCTGCGCTGCTGCGCGTGCCGCATCTGTACGACATGCACTCGAGTCTGCCTCAGCAGCTCACCAACTTCGCCTTCAGCGGATCGCGTGTGCTGCAGAGCGCGTTCCGCATGATCGAGCGCGTCATGATTCGCCGGTCGCGCGTGGTCGTCGTCATCTGCCCGTCACTCGAAGACACCGTGAAATCGATCGACAGGGACGCTCGAACCGTGCTCATCGAGAACGCGCCAGGCGCCGGCGACAGCCAGGCTTCGGCAGCAGACGCGGCCGCGATTCGTGCACGGCACGGCGTCCCCGATCAAGCGCCGCTGGTCGTGTACACGGGCACCTTCGAGGCCTATCAGGGACTCGACCTCCTCTTCGACGCCATGGCGATCGTGCGGCAGAGCCGCCCGGACGCACGGCTGTTGCTGGCCGGCGGACACTCCGAACAGGTCGCGCGCGCGAGGGAACAGGCGCAGGCCGCCGGGATCGCGGATGTGACCATTTTTGCCGGCGATCGACCGGCCACCGAGATTCCGGCGTACCTGCTGGCCGCGGACGTCCTCGTGTCGTCGCGATCGCGTGGCACGAACACGCCGTTGAAAATCTACCAGTACCTGCGTGCGGGCAAAGCGATCGTCGCGACGCGGCTGCTGACGCACACGCAGGTGCTCAGCGACGATACCGCGATCCTTACCGGGACGACGGCGGAGGAGTTCGCGGCCGGCATGCTCGCGGCCATCAACGATCGGGAGCGCGCCGCCCGCGTCGGCGCGCAGGCCAAGGCCCTCGCCGAGACGAAATACAGCGATGAGGCGTACCTGGAGCGCACGAAGCACGCGTGCGACATGCTATTCGACCAGACCCGGCCTAGAATGATCCATGCCCTATCGAAGTGAGCTCGAGTCGCGCCTGGCCAAGAAAACGACCAAGGCGATCGTCGACTACCACATGCTCGAGGACGGCGACCGCGTCATGGTCGGCCTGTCAGGTGGGAAAGACAGCTGGGCGCTGCTGCAGGTGCTGGACCTCCTGCGGCAGCGGGCGCCGATCAGCTTCACGCTCGTGGCGGTCAACGTCGACTCCGGCTACAAGGAATACAAGCACGACCTGATTGCCTCGACGTGCCAGGCGCGAGGATGGGAATATCGCATCGAGCACACCGGCATCGGCCAGACGATCGATGACCTGCTGGACGATGGCGCCACACCGTGCTCGCTGTGCGCGCGGCTGCGCCGGGGCGTGCTGTATCGCATCGCCAAGGAGATTGGCGCGACGAAGATCGCGCTCGGCCATCATGCGGACGATTTCATCGAGACGCTGCTCCTGAATCTGTTCTTTGCCGGCGCGCTGAAAGCGATGCCCGCCAAGCTGGTCTCGGACGATGGCGCCCATGTGGTGATTCGGCCGCTGGTCTATGTCGGGGAGGACGAGGCCCGCGCGTACACCAAGGAGTGCGCGCTGCCGATCATCGGCTGCTGCTGCCCGGCGTGCGGGGACCTGAGCCTGCAGCGGCAACGCACCAAGCGCCTGCTGATGGAGCTCGAGCGTGAGCATCCGGGCGTCAAGCACTCGATGATCAAGGCGCTCGGCAACGTCGCGCCGCGGCACCTGCTGGATACACGATTGAATCCGCCGGCGGATCTCACGGTCCGCCTGAAGGCGGACCCCACGACAGCACCCGCAGAAACCACGACCGCACCCGCTGAAGCTACGGTAGCGCTTGCAGAGCCGTACGTGGGGTCCGGCTTCTTGACCGCCGAAGCCTTGGCGAAGGCGGTTAGCCGGACCTGCCGATGCGGGCTGTCGTCCAACGCGTGTCTTCCGCCGCCGTCACGGTCAGCGATGAGACCGTTGGACGGATCGACCACGGCCTGCTCGTGTTCGTCGGCGTCGAACGCGACGACGGGCCGCAGGATGTCGTCTACATCGCCCACAAGATTCGCGACCTCCGGGTGTTCGAAGATCCAGCGGACTCGACACGACATCTCAATCGATCGGTTGGCGATGTCGGCGGCAGTGTCCTCGTCGTCTCGCAATTCACGCTTGCTGCAGACTGCCGCAAGGGACGGCGCCCGTCGTTCGACAATGCGGCAGCGCCGCCGCTGGCGGAACCACTGTACGAAGACGTCGTTCGCGAGCTTCGGAGCAGCGGCCTGCCTGTCGCGACAGGAACGTTTCAGGCCACGATGCGCGTTTCGTCGGTGAACGACGGACCAGTCACCCTCCTTCTCGATAGTCGAAAACAGTTCTAGCTGATCCGTTGCTCGCCGACGGACCGTTGTACTTTCCACCGCTGTGGTGTAAGTTCAGCCAATGAGACTACGACTCGACTTGGCGGCGATCATGTGCCTGCTGATCGTGACGCCGGCGCTTGCGCAGCAGCGCCCGCTCATCACGGAGGATCCCGAAACCATTGGCGCCGGTCGCATTCTTATCGAGGGCGGGATCGACTTCGCCCACGACGAGCAGTATCCCGTTTCAGGACTGACGGGGAATTCATGGCGGGTTCCGACATTGGGATTCAGTTTCGGGTTGAGCTCGATCGCCGAACTGCAGATCGACGGCGGGCTCTTCAATCACATGTCGATCACCAGTCGCAATCCCCGAGCACCACTGGCCGCGCAGGTCACCGCCACGGGCTCGTCTACGAGTGACGTCGAAGACACGACCATCGCGACGAAGATTCGGATTTTCACCGAAACCGGCCACCGCCCGGCGTTCGGTTTCCGGTTCGCGACCAAGCTGCCGAACGCGTCGAACGAGAGCGGCCTCGGACTCGACACCACGGACTTCTTCGCGTCGATCCTGGCCGCGAAAACGATTCAGTCCATTCGCGTCGTCGGCAACTTCGGCGTCGGCATCCTCACGGATCCCACGCTCGGATCGCGGCAGAACGACGTCATCACCTACGGCGTCTCGTTCGCGCGGGCCCTGACGTCGCAGGCGGAGCTGGTCGGCGAATTGCATGGCCGCGGGTCCACGCGGTCGGGCGGACCGCTGCCAGGAACCGAAAGCCGCGGGCTGATGAAATTTGGCGGGCGTTACACGCGCGGAACCGTGCGCCTCGACGGCGCAGTCTTCTTCGGGCTGACCACCATCGATCCGACGGTGGGCTTCACGTTTGGATTTACCTACGTCTTCAACGCGTTCCGAGTGCCCTAGAACCGTAAAACTTCTTCACGGCTGCGATCTCCTCGCGCCGCCGTTCGTCGGACCAGCCGAGTTCGGCGCCGACGATGGAACCCGCCAGCGCCAGGGCGTCGTCTCCAGGATCCCCGAGTGCTCCAATGGGTGTGCGCCGCAGGACCGCATCGGCGAGCGTGAGCGCCATCTCGCGGCGCACGGCGAACACGAGCTGGGCGCCGATCACGGGGGAGTCCTTCGCGATCCGCGTGCGCCAATCCGACCGGGTGCCGGCGACGTCGAGCACGTCGCGATAGCGAGACCCGTACGCGCCGATCAGATGAGGAATCGTGTCGCTGGGCAGGCCGGCGTCGTGGTCGCGGCGCGCTTCGCCGATCGTGAAACCGACGTCGCGGATCCCCCCGCCTGGCAACGCCGTCGTCGCCGTATGGCACGGGACCGCGGCCTGACCGAGCTTCGACATCAGGCGATCCGTGACACGCTCCGCCACCGCGCGGGCGGTCGTGTACTTGTTCCCGGCGACGGTAACGAGCCCCTCGACCCCCTCCGAAGCGTGGTCGCGGATTTTCTCGTGGCCCTCCAGCGTCGCGCGTGTCGCCACGCACGACGGCCGGCAGAAACCCGCGGTGCACCAGCGTTACGTCGGAGGGCGAGAGGTCGAGGGCGGGAAACGCGTGGTTCAGCTCCTTGATGAACCCCGACAGTTCCTCCTCCGTGATGGCGGGATCGCTCGAGTTGACGGCCGTTTCCGATTCCCATGTGCCGAAGATGGCACGCTCGCGCCAGGGGACCAGGAAGAGATGTTTCCCCGTGGACGAGCGGCCCCCGAGCGCTTCTTCGCCCGCGTCGCGACGCGTGACGAGATTCATCGCCTTGAGCATCGGCACGCCAGACGACAAACTGAGCGGCTTCAGGAAGGCGTCGATCTGACCGCCGGTCGGCGTTGACCGTCACCTTCGCGGCGATCGTCGATCTCGCGCCCGGTCAGGCGATCGCGGGCTGACACACCGGTGACGCGACGGCCCTCGGTGAGCGGCGCGGTCGCTTCGAGGTGGTTCGCCAGCGTGGCGCCGTGCTCCGAGGCGGCCAGCGCAAACGAAAACGTCAGCCGATCCGGTTCGGTCATCACGTAGTCGTGCCACACAGCGGCGCCGGTCAGACCCTGCCGGCGGAGTCCGGGGTACAGCTGAATGGCCGTGCTCTTCGACACGACGCGGCCGGCAGGAAGGCGATGGGAGGAGGCGATGCCTCGATTGCGGCCCGCGGCGAGCACGCGATCGAGGACGAAGCCGGCGCGCATCGCGATCTTGCCGCGCATGAGCGAGCGATACAGCGGCAGCGCGAAGGGCGTCGGGCGCACGGCGTGCGGTGCGATGCGGGCGGTCGTCCGCCGTTCGCGCACCGACTCGCGCGCGCGCTTGACATCGAGCGTCTGCAGGTACCGCAGGCCTCCGTGAATGGTGCGGAGGTGATTGAACGATGTGCCGCTCCCGAAATCGTCGCGTTCGATCAGCGCGACCGCGAGGCCGCGCTGCGCCGCGTCATAGGCAATCGTGAGGCCATAGATGCCGCCGCCCACGACGAGCACGTCGAAGGTGCGGCCGGTCAAGCGATCGAGGTCACGGTTCACGTCAGAATCCTATAGCTGCTTTATAGTCTGTGCCGTGCCCACAATTGAGGAGGTCCGCGCCTACTGGGACCGGCAGGTGCACGACGCCAAGATCACGCGACATCCTGTCGGGACCAGAGGCTTTTTCGACGATCTCGATCAGTATCACTTCGAAAAACTGCATTACCTGCTCCAACTGGTGGACTTTGACGGCTACCGCGACCGATCGGTTCTAGATGTCGGCTGCGGCGCCGGCGTCGACCTGGCGCGATTTGCCAAGGGCGGCGCCCACGTCACCGGCGTCGATCTGTCTGCGTCCGTCGTCGATCTGGCGCGCACCAACTTCGCCCAGCAGCGCCTCCCCGGGCGGTTCGAAGTGGCGGACGCCGAGCAGTTGCCGTTTCCGGACAATGCTTTTGACTTGGTTTATGGCCATGGGGTTGTCCAGTACACGCCCAGCCCCCGGCGGATGTTGGACGAGTGCCGCCGCGTCCTCAAACCGGGCGGGGAGGCGATCTTCCAGGTCTACAACCGGTGGTCCTGGCTGAACGGGCTGTCGAAACTCTCGAACGTGTCGCTCGAGCACGAGGATGCGCCCGTGCTGGCGAAATTCGGCATCGGCGAATTTCGCCGTCTGCTCTCCGGTTTTCGAGACGTCCGCATCGTGCCGGAACGGTTTCCCGTGCCGTCGCGCCTGCACGGTGGGTGGAAGGGCGCGATCTTCAACGGGCTGTTCGTCGGCACGTTCAACGCGCTGCCGCGTCCCTGGGTCCGCCGATTCGGCTGGCACTTGATCGCCTTCTGCCGCAAATGAGACTCACGAAAGCACACGCGTACGGCAACGACTTTCTCTACGTGCTCGACGCCGGCGTCCAGGGCCCGCTCGAGACCCTTGCGCAACGGCTCTGCGATCGCCACACCGGCATCGGCGCCGATGGCCTGATCGTCTTCACACCGACAGCCGACGGAGCCTCGATGCGCTTGTTCAACGCCGACGGCAGCCCGGCGGAGGTGTCGGGCAACGGTGTGCGCGGGCTGGCGGCGATCCTCCTGCGGACCGATCCACGACCGGACGCCGCCGTGAGCATCGACAGCGCAGGCGGACTCAAGCATCTGATTCGCCTGGAACAGCGCGGCAGCCGCCATCTGTTTCGGGCGGCGATGGGGAAGCCGGTCGGCCTCCGCGAAGTCTCCCTCGATGTAGATGGTGACACCGTCCGCGCCGCGGTCATGGACTTCGGGAACCCTCAATGCGTTGTGCTCGGCCCGTTGCCAGACGAAGCACGATTCCGGACGCTCGGGCCCGCGATCGAACACCATCGCCAGTTTCCTCACCGGACCAATGTCGAGTTCGCGGCCGTCGAAGCGCCGGATCGCGTGCGCATCCTGATCTGGGAGCGAGGCGTGGGGCCGACGCAGTCGTCTGGGACCGGATCCTGCGCGTCGCTGATCGCGGCCGCGGCGTTCGGCGGTGCGGCGCGGGACGCGACGGTGATTGCCCCCGGCGGCGGGCAGCGCGTCGAGTGGCGCGACGACAACGTCTACCTTACGGGCTGGGCCGAGATCCTGTTCGACGGCGAGTGGGTGGCGGAAACTTCGTACTGACCTTCACGCACCGATCAATTTGTGCGCTGCCCGCTCCGGCGCCGATGCGTGGGCGCCGCCGCCTCTGTCTGCAGATCCTTCGAAATCTGGCGCAGAGTCGCGGTTGCCTTCGTGCCGACGTCGATCGCGCCGCGATAGTCACCTCGTCCAGACGCTGTGCGCGCTTCTTGCACGGCGGTTTCCGCGTCACGAATCGCTTCGCGCGCGCGGGTGAGCGCAGGTCTTGGGGCGCGAGCCGTTTCTGCGGCCTTCAGCGCGGTTTTTGCTTCGGCGAGCGCGGCGTCCGCGTCGGCCAGCGCGCCTTCCGCGTCGCGCTTGGCGGCGGCCATGCGTCCGGTCGCGTCGCGGGCGGCGTTCTGCGCGCGCTCGCGGGCGTCGAGCGCGTGGTTGAGCGCGAGCCGATAGTCGCGCTGGGTAATGGCGTCCTTCGCGCGAGTGAGGAGATCCTGAGCGGCGCCGAATTCCTCGACCGCAAACCGATCGGCGCCCGCCGCGCGCGCCGCATCGATCGAGGTTTGCGCCTGCTGGATTTCCTTGTCTGGCGGAGTGCCGCAGGCGGCGGTGACAATCAGCAGCGCACTCAGGGCGATCGCTGAGAGCAATCGGCGCAGCGGCATCAAGTCAGTATACGGCGAAGTGGGTCAGTGGCAGTGAAGAGTCGAGAGTCAACGGTCGAGAGTTCTGGAGTCGACAGTTCAGAGTAGGAGGTCGTGTGCAGACACTCATCGTCGAGACAGATGAAATCGCGCGCATGGTCTACGCGCTTCGGATGTCCGTCGAGTCGGCTATCGCAACGTCGTTGCCATGACATCCTGTTTGGTCACAACTCGAGACTGCTCTGGACCGCGAGCTGTCGACCGTCGACTCTTGACTGTCGACTCTCGACTTCAGCCTCTCTCCTCGCGACTGTAGTACGATGAAACAGCTGTCCCTCGACGATCGCCCGCGCGAGAAACTGTCGCGCCATGGCGCGGCGGCGCTCGGGGACAACGAGCTCGTCGCGCTCGTGCTGGGTCACGGATCGCGCCGAGGGAGCGCGCTCGCGCTGGCCAATGAACTCTTGGCGGCGCACGGCGGTCTGCACGGGTTGACGCGGTGTTCCTGCGACGACTTGGTCCGGGTCGCCGGCGTGGGCCGCGCCCGGGCGGCACAGATCGTCGCCGCCGTGGAACTGGGGCGACGCACCTTGGCGCATGCGCCGAGCGCGCGTGTGCGGATCAAAGACCCGCACGAAGCCGCCGCGTATCTGCTGCCGCGCTTCGGTGCGCGGGCCGTCGAGCAGTTCGGCATCCTGCTGCTCGACAGCAGGCATCGCGTGATGCGGGCAGCGGTGCTGGCGGTGGGGACGCTGAATTCGTCGGGCGTGCTGCCGCGCGAGGTCTTTCGGGAGGCGGCGGTCGGCGGTGCGGCCGCGATCGTCGTGTTTCACAACCACCCCTCCGGCGATCCCACGCCAAGTCCCGAGGATGTGGAGCTGACGCGCCGGCTGGTCGCGGCGGGCGCGTTGATGGAAATCCGGGTCGTGGACCACGTGATTCTGGGCGATACGCGGTACTGGAGCTTCAAGGAGTCGGGCAGCTGGTGAAGGTGCTGTACTTCGATTGCTTTTCGGGCATCTCGGGCGACATGACGCTCGGCGCGCTGCTGGATGCCGGCCTGCCGCTCGACGCGTTGAAGCACGCCTTCGGGAGCCTGGCGATCGAAGGTGTCCACGTGCACGCGAACCGTGTGCTGCGAGCGGGTGTGTCGGCAACCAAGTTCACGGTCCACGCCCACGAGCACGATCACTCGCATGAGCACCATCACCACGAGCACGGCGCACCGGGCACCGCGCACCATGCACCGAGCACTGCGCACCAGGCACCGAGCACTGAGCACCGGGCACCGAGCACTGAGCACCGGGCACCGGGCACTGAGCACCGGGCACCGAGCACTGAGCACCAGGCACCGGGCACTGCTCATCCCCACCATCGCAGTCTCCCGGAGATATTCGGTCTGATCGATCAATCGGCGCTGTCGGCCACCGGCCGGGATCGCGCGAAAGCGATGTTCCAGCGGCTCGCCGAAGCCGAAGCCGCCATCCATCAAATGCCGGTGGATCAGGTGCATCTGCACGAAGTCGGCGCGCTGGATTCGATCCTTGACGTCGTCGGCACCGTGTTCGCGCTCGAATGGGTCGGCGCCGATCGCATCGTCTGTTCGCCGCTGAACGTCGGTGGCGGGATGGTTCAATCCGCGCACGGTCTGTTCCCCGTGCCGGCGCCGGCAACCGTCAAGCTGCTGGGCGACGCCCCCGTCTACGCGGGCGCGGTGCAGAAAGAGCTGGTCACGCCTACGGGCGCGCTGATCGCGACGACGTACGCCAGTTCGTTCGGCCCGATCCCCGCGATGTCGGTGGAGCAGGTGGGCTACGGGGCGGGCGAACGCGACAATCCAGAGACGCCGAACGTGTTGCGCGTGCTGATCGGGCGCGCGGCCGATCAGGGCGACGTGGAACGCGTGTCCGTGGTCGAGTGCGAGATCGACGACATGAACCCGCAGACTCTTCGGCGTCGTCGATGGAGCAGCTCTACGCCGCCGGCGCGCTCGAAGTGTTCTATATGCCGGTCCAGATGAAGAAGAACCGGCCGGGCACGCTCGCTGACGGTCGTGGTCGCGCCCGACAAGCGATCGGCCGATTACCGACGTGATCTTCCGCGAGACCACGACGATCGGCCTGCGTCACTACGACGTCGAACGCGAATGCCTCGCGCGTGAGATCGTGACGGTGTCAGACGCCGCTCGGCGACGTCCGCTTCAAAGTGTCGTCGCGCGACGGCCGAGTCGATTACGGCGACGCCTGAGTTCGAGGACTGCGCCAGACTCGCGGCCGCGAACAACCTCGCGGTCAGGGACGTGCAAGCCATCGCGCAGGCGGCCTACGCTGACGGAGGCCGGCCGTGACCCGCTTCTTCCTGACGACCGCAATCGACTACGTGAACAGCCGCCCGCACCTGGGCACGGCGTACGAGAAGGTGTGTGCTGACGTCATCGCCCGCTACAAGCGCCTGCGCGGATTCGACACCCGCTTCCTGATGGGCAACGACGAGCACTCGCAGAACGTCTTCAAGAAGGCGCTCGAGGAGGGGCTCGATCCGCTCGCGTATTGCGACCGGATGGAGCAGGAGTTCCGCAACACCTGGCAGCGGCTGGACGTGTCGTTCGACGACTTCATCCGGACGACGGAGTCGCGGCACCAGGCTGGGGTCACCGACCTCGCACGGCGGATTCACGAGGCCGGCGACATCTACGAAGGAGTGTACGAAGGCTGGTACTGCGTCAGCTGCGAAGAGTTCAAGCCGGACAAGGAACTCGTCGACGGCAAGTGTCCGCTGCACCCGACACTCACGCCGGAGTGGATCCGGGAGAAGAACTACTTCTTTCGTCTCTCGAAGTATCAGCAGCCGCTCGCCGATCATTTCGCGGCCCACCCTGAGTTTCTGCAGCCCGACATTCGCCGGAACGAGATCCTGCGCCTGATCGAAGGCGGTCTTGACGACATCTCGGTCAGCCGCGCCGGGCAGTCGTGGGGCATTCCGCTACCGTTCGACCCCGGACAGCGTCGTCTACGTCTGGTTCGACGCGCTGATCAACTACGCTTCCGCGGTCGGGCTCGGCTGCAACACGACGACTGTTCGACCAGTGGTGGCCGGCCGACCTGCACGTCATCGGCAAGGACATCACCCGATTCCACACGGTCATCTGGCCGGCGATGCTGATGGCCGCGAAGCTGCCGCTGCCGCGCGCACGTCTTCGGCCATGGCTTCATGACGATGAACGGGCAGCGGATGAGCAAGACGCTCGGGACGATCATCGATCCGATCGAGGCCGCGGACCGCTTTGGCCCAGGCGGCCACGATCCGCTGCGCCTCTATCTGGTGAAGGAGATCTCTTCGGCAGCGACGGCGACTTCTCGTGGGAGCGATACGACGAGCGGTACAACGCCGATCTCGCCAACAACCTCGGCAACCTGGTGAGCCGCGTCACCGCGATGGCGCAACGCTACCGGTCCGGCCGGCTCGCGCCGACTGGCGCGGCGATCGGATCAGCTCGTGCGCGTGGCGGAGCAGGTCGTCGAGCGACTACACGCGCGCCATGGACGCCTTCGCGATCCACGACGGCGCGGCGGCCGCGTTCCGCCTGATCGACGCCACCAACGAGTTCATCGCGGCGACCTCGCCGTGGGCGCTCGCCAAGGATCCGGCGGCGGCGGATCGTCTGACACAGGTGCTGTTCGACGCGGCCGAAGCGATCCGGCTGGCGGCCGTCCTGCTCGACGCCCGTCATGCCCGTCGTCGAGCCGCGAGATTCTGCGGCGCGTCGGCGCGCCGTCGGACGATCTTCATTTCGATCGCGACGGCCGGTGGCGCGGCGAAGGCGAGCGCCTGCTGGTCCAGGACGGCCCGCTGTGGCCCCGTAAGGAGCAAACGACCGTGACCGACAACGACACCAAACCTGAGGGCGTGCCGCCCGTCGCCGGCGCGCCGGCGCTCGTGCCGGAGGCGCCGCTCGAGGCGCCTGATCCCGCTGCCGTGCCGGGCGCGCCGGGCGTGCCGCCGGCGTCGGCGATCGTCGATCGCATTTCGATCGACGACTTCATGAAGGTCGAGCTGCGCATCGCGAAGGTGCTGGCGGCGGAGCGCGTGCCGAAATCGAAGAAGCTGCTCAAGCTGCAGGTGGACGTCGGCACCGAGCAGCGCACGCTCGTCGCCGGCATCGCCGACGCCTACGAGCCCGAGGCGCTGGTCGGCCGAACCGTGGTGATCGTCTTCAACCTCAAGCCCGCGACGCTGATGGGGATCGAGTCGAACGGCATGGTGCTCGCGGCCAGCCCCGAGGGCGGCAAACCGACCGTGGTCGGTTTCGACGCCGACCTCCGCCTGGAACCCGGGTGCGCTGAACCATGTCAGCAGCGAACCCTGAACCAAGAACCTCGAACCTGGCGTGATCGACAGC
Source organism: uncultured Acidobacteriota bacterium (assembly GCA_963770995.1). Lineage (GTDB taxonomy): Bacteria > Acidobacteriota > Vicinamibacteria > Vicinamibacterales > CAVVIG01 > CAVSWN01. The sequence goes on from CAVYRS010000004.1 coordinate 406,247, forward strand.
CACTGCCATCTCGCCGACGAGGCCTTCGCCGAGCGATCTCGACGACGTCGTCGCGCGCGCGCAGAGCGCCGGCGTCGAGCGGGCGCTGGTCATCCTCGAGGCCGGCAACGCGGCGGAAGCGGCGCAGGCGGCGCGCATCGCGTCGGCTCTGGCCCGAGACGTGCGGTTCTCGATCGGCGTCCATCCGCACCAGGCGCATCAGTTCGCCGACGACCCGGCGCGTGCCGCGGCCGTCGTCCGCGATCAGCTGGCGGCGACCCCGCTGGCGCGCGCCGTTGGCGAGATCGGCCTCGACTACCACTACGATTTCTCGCCCCGCGACGTCCAGCACGCCGTGTTTCGCGCGCAGGTCCGGCTCGCGCGCGAGACTCGATCGGCCGATCGTCATCCACACGCGCGAGGCCGACGCCGACACGCTGGCGATCCTGCGCGAGGAGGGCGGCGGGGCAGGTGCGCGGCGTGCTTGCACTGCTTCACCGGCACCGATGCGCTGGCCGACGCCGGGCTCGACGCTCGGCTTCTACATCTCGTTCGCCGGCATCATCACGTTTCCGAAGGCCGGCGCCCTGCGCGACACGGCACGCGCGCGTGCCGATCGATCGGCTGCTGACCGAAACCGACAGTCCGTTCCTCGCGCCGGTGCCCGCACCGCGGAAAGCGGAACGAGCCGGCGCACGTCGCGCGCGTCGTGCGAGCGCTCGCGGAGCTGCACGGCGTCGACGCCGCGGGAGCTCGCCGGGCGCACGGCCGCGAACTTCCACACGCTGTTCCGGCCGTGATAAAGTCCTACCCGAACCGCCGTGGAAAAGTCGTCGCCGGCTCTCTCGCAGATCTTCGAGCCGATTCGCGCCGACCTCGAGCAGGTCGACCGCGAATTCGCGCGGCACGTCCAGTCGCAGGTCGACCTGATCCCGAAGATCGGGCAGCTACATCCAGACCAGCGGCGGCAAGCGGATCCGACCCGCGCGTCCTGCTGATGGCGGCGCGCCTGGCGGGCTACACGCGGCGACCGCGCGGTGCCTGTACGCGGCGGTCGTCGAGTTCATCCACACCGCCACGCTGGTCCACGACGACATCATCGACGATTCGGATCTGCGCCGCGGCCGCCTGGCCGTGCATTCGCGCTGGGGCAACGACATCACGGTGCTGCTCGGCGACTACCTCTACATCAAGTCGATGGCGCTGGCGCTGACGCACGACTCGCTCGAGATCGTCCGCGCTGCTGTGCGACGTCACGCTGCAGATGATCGAAGGCGAGCTGTACCAGCTGACCAAGAACGGCGACGCCGACATCACCGAGGACGAGCATTTCGACATCATCCGCCGCAAGACGGCGTACCTGTTCGGCGGCTGCGCGCAGATCGGCGGCATGCTCGGCGAGGTGTCGAGCACCGAGCGCGAGCAGGCGCTGCGCGAGTACGGCTTCAACCTCGGCATCGCGTTCCAGCTGGTGGACGACCTGCTCGACTTCACCGGCGACGCCGAGGCGGTGGGGAAGCCGATCGGCAGCGACCTGCGCGAGGGCAAGGTCACGCTGCCGCTGATTCACCTGCAGCGCCAGCAGCAGCGACGGCGCCGGCCGCCAGCATCGTCCGCGACATCATCGCCTCGCGGACCGTGACCGGCGAGCAGTGGAGCGAGCTGCTGCACAGCCTGAAGGAGCACGCGTCGATCGACTACGCGTATCGCCGCGCCGTCGAATACGCCGAGCGCGCCAAGAAGCCGCTGTACGCGTTTCCGCCGAGCTCGGAGCGTGACGCGCTGCTCGCGCTGCCGGACTACGTGCTGTCGCGCGATCGATGACTGACACGGCGACGTTCGTCGTTCGCGGTTCGTTGTTCGTCGTTCCGGAACGTCGAACGTCGAACAGCGAACCCCGAACGTCGTGATCACGTTTCGCGTTCCGCCGCTCACCATCGAAATCGTCGACGGCGACATCGCCGCGCAGGACACCGACGCCATCGTCAACGCCGCCAACAACCAGTTCTGGATGGGCGCCGGCGTCGCCGGCGCGATCAAGGCGCGGGGCGGCGTCGAGATCGAGCGCGAGGCGATGGCGCAGGGTCCGATCGAGCCAGGCGGCTGCGTCGTGACCTCCGGCGGGCGGCTCGCGGCGCGGCACGTGATCCACGCCGCGGTGATGGGGCAGGATCTGGTGACGTCCGCGTCGTTCATCGAACGCGCCACGCGCAACGCGCTGCGGCTCGCCGACGAGCGCCACCTGCGCTCGATCGCGTTCCCGGCATTCGGCACGGGCGTCGGCGGGTTCCCGCTCGACGCGTGCGCGCGACTCATGATCGGCGCGGTTCGCGACTACGCATCCGTCGGCAGCAGTCGCTGCGCCTCGTCCGTTTCGTGCTGTTTGGCGCAGACACGCGTACGGCGACGATTCGAACGCGATCGCGACGACTGCGCGATTCCGATGGCCAGCGGCTCCCGAACAACGCCTGAACGCGAGCTCCGTGAAGCCGATCCGGCATCACGAAGAGCGCTACTACATCCACAACGCTCCCGAGATCTCGGACGAAGAATTCGATCGACTGCTGCACGAGCTCGAACGTCTCGAGGCCGAGCATCCGGATCTCGTCACCGCTGATTCGCCGACCCAGCGCGTCGCCGGCCGGCCGATCGAAGGCTTCGTCACGGTCGAGCATCTCGTGCCGATGCTCAGCCTCGACAACGCCTACAACGACGAGGAATTGCGCGCGTTCGACGAGCGCGTGCGAAAGGGCGCCGGGCGCCGGCGCCGGAGACGTCGCGTACGTCGCCGAGATGAAGATTGACGGCCTGAGCATCGCGCTGACGTACGAGGACGGCCGCCTCGTGCGCGGCGCGACGCGCGGCGACGGGTCGCGCGGCGAGGACGTGACGGCCAACGTCCGGACGATCCGGCGCGATTCCGCTGTCGCTGCGAGGCGGCCCGGCCGGACGCGTCGAGGTGCGCGGCGAGGTGTATCTGCCGCGCGCAGTCGTTCGAGCGGATGAACCGGAGCGCGAGGACGCCGGCGAGCCGCTGTTCGCGAACCCGCGCAACGCGGCCGCCGGCACGATGCGCAATCTCGCTCCGGCGCTCGTCGCCAAGCGGAGCCTCGGCGCCTTCGTATACCAGGTGCTACAACCTCCGTCCCGCTGGCGAACCGTCCGTCCCCGCATAGCCACGCCGCCATGCTCACCGCGATGACGCGGCTGGGGCCTGCCGGTCGAACCGCACTGGCGCCGCTGCGCAGGCATCGACGAGGTGATCGCCTTCTGTCAGGAATGGGCCGAGAAACGGCGCACGCTCGACTTCGATACCGACGGCGTCGTGATCAAGGTCGACGACCTTGCCCTGCGCGCAGCGCCTCGGCACGACCGCGAAGTTTCCGCGCTGGGCAACCGCGTTCAAGTTTCCGGCGCAGCAGGCGCACACGAAGCTGCTGCGGATCGACGTGAACGTCGGCCGCACCGGCGCGGTGACACCGTACGCCGTGCTCGAGCCGGTGTTCGTCGCCGGCTCCACGATGTCGATGGCCACGCTGCACAACGCCGAGGACATCGCGCGCAAGGACATTCGCGAAGGCGACACGGTCGTGATCGAGAAGGCCGGTGACGTCATCCCCAAAGTGGTGGCACCCATTCTGACCTTGCGGCCCGACCGACTCGCAGCCGTGGGTGATGCCGACCACCTGCAAGGAGTGCGGGAGCACGCTGCGGCGCGACGAAGAAGAAGTCGTGTGGCGCTGCGAGAACACGTCGTGTCCCGCGCGCCTGCGCCGCAGCCTCGAACACTTCGCGTCGCGCTCGGCGATGAACATCGAGGGCCTCGGCGCGTCGCTGGTCGATCAGCTGCTCGCACAGGATCTCGTGCACGATTTCGCCGATCTCTATCACCTCGACGCGGCCACGCTCGAGAACCTCGTGGTCAGCCCCAAGGAACCGCGGTCGGAGCGCGCCGTCCCGCGCAAGCTTGGCAAGGTCGGCCGCAATGTCTTCGAACAGATCGAACGGAGCAAGACGAACGATCTCTCGCGCTTGATCTACGCGCTGGGCATCCGTCACGTGGGCGAGAAGGCCGCCGTGACGCTGGCTCGCCATTTCAGGACGATGGGCCGCCTGCTTGACGCACCGGTCGCAACGCTGCAGGAAGTGTCGGAGATCGGCCCGGTGCGTCGCCGAAGCTGTCCGCAAGTTCGCCGACGAGCCGCGTAACCGTGAGCTCGTGTCGCGCCTCGAGGCCGCGGGCGTCAACATGGAAACCACGCTGCCCGAGGCGCCCGTCGGCCAGACCCGTGCCGCTGGCCGGCAAGACGTTCGTGCTGACCGGCACGCTGTCCACGATGACGCGCGAGGACGCCACGGCGACGCTCGAGCGCCTCGGCGCCAAGGTGTCGGGCTCGGTCAGCAAGAAAACGAGCTACGTCGTTCACGGCGAGGAGGCGGGCAGCAAACTCGACAAAGCGCGCACGCTCGGCATCGAGCTGCTCGATGAGGACGCGTTTCGCGCCCTTATAATGAAACTGGATGAGACGTAGCGCCCGCCGCTTCACCCTGATCACGCTCGCGTCTGACCGCGATCGTCGCGTTCCTGGTGGGCGCGATTTTCGCCGGGGGAGTGGCACGGTCCTCGGTGGCCGCGGGCGCACCCGCCAAGGCCACGGCGGCGCGGCCCGCGCGCGCCGAGGCGCCGCCGCCCGCCGCCGCGCTCGTGAGCTTTGCCGAGGTCGTGGAGCGCATCAACCCGGCCGTTGTGAACATCGACGCCACGGCCCGTGGACGCGACACGCGCGGCCGGCGCGGGCGCACCGGCTCCGATCTGCCCGGCGCGCCGCTCGACGCACCTGAATTCGGCCCGCGCAATCGCGGCGACATGCCGCGCCGCGGCGCCGGCAGCGGCTTCATCATCGACGCGGACGGCAGCATCCTCACCAACCATCACGTCATCGATCGCGCCGAGCGCATCATCGTCAAGCTGTCGGACGGCCGGACGCTGCGCGCGCGCGTGCTCGGCGCCGATCCCGACACCGACGTGGCCCTGATCAAAGTCGACGGGCAGAGCGGCCTGCCGGTGGCCCCGCTCGGCGACTCGTCGCGGCTGCGGATGGGCGAATGGGTGTGCGCCATCGGCAACCCGCTCGGCTACGAGCACTCCGTCACGGTGGGCGTGGTCAGCTTTCTCGGACGCAAGCTGTTCGACAAGAGCCTCGACAACTACATTCAGACCGACGCGGCGATCAATTTCGGCAACAGCGGAGGCCCGCTGATCAACGCGCGCGGCGAAGTGGTGGGCATCAACGCCGCCGTCAGCTCGCGCGCCAGCAACATCGGTTTTGCCGTGCCGATCGACGGCGCGCGCGCGATTCTCCCGCAGCTGCGCGTCAAGGGCCGCGTCGCCCGCGGCTACATCGGCGTCGGCCTGCGCGACGTGGATCCGGATCTCGAGCGATCGCTGAAGCTGCCGGTGAGTCAAGGCGCGCTGATCCAGGACGTCACCAGCGGGTCGCCCGCCGAACGAGCCGGGCTCCGGCCGTACGACATCATCGTCTCGCTCGACAACGCGGAAATCGAGAGCGACGACGACCTGATTCGCGAGATTTCGTCGCGCGCGCCGGGATCGCCGGCGCGGCTCAAGATCGTCAGGGACGGCCAGCAGCAGTCGCTCATGGTCAAGCTCGCGGAGCGGCCGGCGCGCGAAACGGCGGACGCGAGCCCCGAGCCGCCGGCGTCGGAGCGCATTCGCGCCGATCAGGATGCGATTCTCGGCCTCAATGTGCGCGAGCTCGACCGTTCGACCGCCGATCGCCTGGACCTGCCGAAACCGGTGCGAGGCGTGCTCATCACGCGTGTCGAACCGATGAGCTCCTCGTTCGACGGCGGCATCGAGCGGGGCACGGTGCTGCTCGAGATCAACCGCCAACGTGTGGATTCGCTGGCCGACTACCGGCGCGTGGCGCGCAGCGCCAAGCCTGGTGAGATCCTGACGTTCTACGTGTACTCGCCGGACCTCGCGCAGCATCAGTTGAAGACCGTCCGCGTAGACGACCGATAAGCGCATGCCACGACCGCGCATCCTCGTCATCGACGACGAAGCCGCCATTCGCGATTCGTTGCGGATGACGCTCGAATACGAAGGCTACGAATTCGTCGGCGCCGCGACCGGCCAGGAAGGCCTGGCGCTCGCCGAACGCGAAGCGCCGGACCTCGTCCTGCTCGACGTGAAGATGCCGGGCATGGACGGCCTCGAGGTGCTCGAGCGCCTGCGCCACACCAACGACACGCTGCCGATCGTCGTGATCTCGGGGCACGGCACGATCAGCACCGCCGTCGAAGCCACCAAGAAAGGCGCGGTCGACTTCATCGAGAAGCCGTTCGCCAGCGAACGGGTGCTCGTCAGCCTGAAGAACGCGCTCGACACGCGACAACTGCGCGACGAGAACCGCACGCTTGAAAAAGGCGGTCGAAGTTCGCCATCAGATGATCGGCGAGAGCCCCGCGCTGCAGCAGGTGATGGCCGCCGTCGGTCGCGCGGCTCCCACCAACGCCACGGTGCTCATCTTCGGCGAGAGCGGCGTCGGCAAGGAGCTGGTCGCGCGCACGATTCACCGCAACAGTCTTCGCAGCCGCGAACGCTTCGTGCAGGTGAATTGCGCGGCCATTCCCGAAGAGCTGATCGAGTCCGAGCTCTTCGGCCACGAGAAGGGCTCGTTCACGGGCGCCACCGAGAAACAGGTCGGCAAGTTCGAGCAGGCCGATCGCGGCACGATCTTCCTCGACGAAGTCGGCGACATGAGCCCGAAGACACAGGCCAAGGTCCTGCGCGTGCTCCAGGAGGGCGAGGTGGAGCGGCTCGGATCGGCCCGCACGATCAAGGTGGACGTCCGCGTCATCGCGGCAACCAACAAGAACCTCGAGGAAGAGATCGAGAAGGGGACCTTCCGCGAGGACCTCTACTTCCGGCTCGCGGTCATTCCGATCCATGTGCCGCCGCTGCGGGAGCGTCCGGACGACATTCCGCACCTGGTCCGGCACTACATGGAGTTCTTCAGCCGCGAGAACAACGTCCGCTCGAAGCGGATTTCACAGGCGGCGCTCGAGGCGCTGCAGCGCTACCGGTGGAAGGGCAACATCCGCGAGCTGCGAAACACCGTGGAGCGGATGATCATCATGACCGGCGGAGACACGGTCGATCTGCCGGATCTGCCGGACACCGTGCGCTCGCCCGCCGCCGGGCTTGTCGCGCCGAAGCCTGGCGCCGAAGGCGACCAGGCGAAGGCGGGGACGCTGCGCGAGTTCAAGGAGAACGCCGAGCGCGCGTTTCTCGTCGGCAAGCTGCGCGAGAACGGGTGGAACATCTCCAAGACGGCCGAAGTCATCGGCACGCCGCGCAGCAATCTGTACAAGAAGCTCGAGCAGTACCAGATCGCGCAGGAGACGGATGGGTAGATCCACAAGTCAGAAGTCAGAAGTCAGAAGCAAAAACGCTCGTCGAACCTCAGAGTTCTGACTTCAGACTTCTGACTTCTGACTTGTTCGTCCTTGTTACAATAGAACCGTCGCAGTGAGACAGACGATCGCTGTCGCGAAAGTGGAGAGGAAAGTCCGAACTCCGCAGGGCAGTGCGCCGGGTAACGCCCGGTCAGGGTGACCTGAAGGACAGTGGCACAGAAAATATACCGCTCCGCCGTAGCCCGAAAGGGCGAAGGCGAGTAAGGGTGAAAAGGTGCGGTAAGAGCGCACCGCGCCCGTGGCAACACGGGTGGCAGGCAAAACCCCGCACGGAGCAAGACCAAATAGGGTGGCCATCGGGTCGGGATTTCCCGATCCGGAGCAGACGGCCCGTCTGCCGAGTCACCGGGTAGGTCGCTGGATCCCGTCAGCGATGACGGGGCGAGAGGAATGATCGTTACCCCGCCGACGCGGGGAACAGAATTCGGCTTACGGCTCACTGCGACACTTATGCGACGTTTGATGTTGACGCTCATCGCCGCCACCCTGGCGGCGCCACTGATCAGCGGTCAAAGATCCGGGCAGGTCCGGCCGCGGCCCGCCGAGGGCCGCCAACCAGAATTCCCGCCGCCGAACATCCGCGAATACAAACCGAAATCCACGCTCGTCGTCCCGCAGCACACCGTGCCGCGCGCGAAGTTTCCGGTGATCGACATCCATAGTCACCAGGCGACGCCGATTTCTGCCGGTGAGTTCGATCGCGTGATGAAGGGGATGGACGAGAACAACCTGCGCGTACTGGTCAACTTGAGCGGCTCGTCGGGTTCCCGCCTGCGGCAGGGCGTCGAGGCGCTGCGCGCGAGCAAGTACAAGGATCGGATGGTCCTCTTCGCCAACGTGAACTTTGGATCCGTCGGACCCGGGTTCGGCGCGGCGGCGGCGAAGCAGCTCGAAGAGGACATCAAGGCCGGCGCCATGGGGCTCAAGATCTTCAAGGACCTCGGCATGTTCGTGCGAAAGGCCGACGGCAGCCGGTTGCGCGTCGACGATCCGGAGCTCGATCCAATCTGGACCGCGTGCGCGCGGCTCAACGTGCCGGTGCTCATCCACATCGCGGAGCCGCAGGCGTTCTTCGATCCGCTCGACTACTCGAACGAGCGATGGCTCGAGCTCGCGCTGTATCCGGATCGCCGGCACCAGACGGGCGTCCGCTTCGAGGAGCTGATGACCGAACGCAACGCGATGATGAAGCGGCATCCCAACACGCGCTTCATCCTGGCGCACTTCGGATGGCACGGGAACAACCTCGCCCGCGCCGGCAAGCTCCTCGACGAGAACCCGAACGTGTTCTACGACGTAGCGGCGGTGCTGTACGATTTCGGCCGGCAGCCGCGCGCGGCGCACGATTTCTTCGTCAAGTACCAGGATCGCATCCTGTTCGGGAAGGACAGCTATCAGCCCGACGAATACCCGTACTACTGGCGCGTGTTCGAGACCAACGACGAGTACTTCGACTACTACCGCGACTACCACGCATTCTGGAAGCTCTATGGCATCGGCCTCCCGGATCCCGTGCTGCGCAAGCTCTATTACCAGAACGCGCTGAAGGTGACGCCGGGACTATCGCGCGCGGGGTTCACGAACTAGAAACGCGAAGAACAGTGCACCATGGTGCTTGGAGAAAACAGCACCCTAAGGTGCTTTACGCCAAAAAGCACCCTAGAGTGCTTGGGAGAGCACCCTAGAGTGCACGACCAGATCGAGCACCCTAAAGCATGGCTTCCTATTTAGTGACGGGCGGAGCGGGCTTCATCGGCTCGCACCTCGCCGAGGCGCTGATCGGACGAGGACAGGTGGTGCGCGTCGTGGACAGCCTCGCCGGCGGCAATCGCGCCAACGTCGAACACCTGCCGCGCGTCGACTTCCTCGAGGGCGACCTCGCCGACATGCCAACCGCCGTGCGGGCGGTGCGGGGGATGGACTACGTTCTGCACCAGGCGGCGATTCCCTCGGTCCCGCGATCGGTCAAGGATCCCGTCTCTTCGAACCGGGCGAACGTCACCGGCACGCTGAACATCCTCGTCGCGGCGCGCGATGCTCGCGTCAAACGCTTCGTCTACGCCGGGTCCTCGTCGGCGTACGGCAATTCGCCGACGCTGCCGAAGCACGAGGCGATGCCGACGAACCCGCTCTCGCCCTACGCGCTCCAGAAGGTCGTGGGCGAGCAGTACTGCCGCATGTTCACGCGCGCTGTACGGTCTGGAAACGGTCTCGATCCGCTACTTCAACGTCTTCGGGCCGAGGCAGGATCCGGGATCGCCGTACTCCGGAGTGATCTCGCTCTTCTCGACGGCGCTGCTCGACGGCCGCCAGCCGATCATCTACGGCGACGGTGAGCAGACGCGCGACTTCACCTACGTCACCAACGTCGTCGACGGCGTGCTGCGCGCGTGCGAGGCGTCCAACGTCGCCGGCGAGGCGATCAACGTCGCGACCGGCGGCCGCATCTCCCTGAACGAGCTGCTTCGCGTGATGAAGGGGATCGTCGGATCGTCGATGCAGCCGCTGTATCAGGACGCACGCACCGGTGACGTCAAGGACTCGCAGGCCGACATCTCCAAAGCCCGGGCGCTGCTCGGATACGAGCCGCACGTGGGTCTCGAAGAGGGGCTGCGCCACACGCTCGACTGGTTCCGCCGCGACCGCGCCGCTTCGCGTTGAACCAACTACCGCCTGAAAGGCGGTAGACTCCGCGCGCGACTGAAAGTCGCAGCCGCGCCGCCTGCGAGCGGTAGTTGGTTCATAGTAACGATCCGGCTCCAACTATGCCCACGTGCTTGGTTGTTCGCAGGGCCATTTTGATCGGACCTGCTGAAAGCTTACCGGCTCAAAGCCGGTGGGATTAAACCTGGCACGTGGGCACTAAAGCCGTTCTCACTTCTCTTCGAGACATCGGCGTCGTGGGTCTTCTTCCCAATTCCGGCGGACCTGGAGCGTGCCGGACCGTGCACGAGTGTGAACGGCTCTAACTCCGCGCGTTGTAATAAAATACAGGCCGGTTTTACCTCGACAACATGACCCCGTCCTTGCCGGAAACGATTGGCAAGTTCCTCATTCTCCAGTCCATTGGGGAAGGAGGCATGGGTCGGCTCTATCTGGGACGGGACCCCCGATCTCGGTAGTCTCGTCGCCATCAAGCTGCTGCGCGAAGGTTTCGACAACCCCGAGCTGCGCGAGCGCTTCACGCGCGAAGCGCGGTCGGCGCGCGGACTGCGACACGGGAACATCGTGACGATTTTCGAGGCCGGCACCCACCAGGGCCAGCCCTTCATCGTCATGGAGTTCATCCAGGGCGAGACGCTCGCGCACCTCATTCACAGCCGCGCCCCGCTGCCGCTCGAGCGCAAGCTGCAGCTCGTCGACGAGCTCGCCGCCGGTCTGGAGCACGCGCATCGGAAGGGCGTCGTGCATCGGGACATCAAGCCGGCCAACCTCATGATCGACGAGGACGGCGTACTGCGCATTCTCGACTTCGGCATCGCGCGCCACGGCACGACCGGCGCGATTACGCAGGCCGGCCAGGTCATCGGCACCTACAACTACATGGCGCCCGAGCAGCTGGCGGGCGAAGTCGTGGACGGACGCGCCGACCTCTTCGCCGCCGGCGCGGTGTTCTACGAGCTGCTCTCGTATCGCCGCGCGTTCCCCGGCGAGCCTCCGGCCATTCTGCGGCGCATCTTCATCGACAACCCGGAGCCTCTCGAGCAGGTGTGCGCCGGTCTGTCCCCCGAGATCATCGCGATCGTCAACCGCTGCCTGGCCAAACAACCGAACGAGCGCTACGTGGACTTCGCGGCGTTTCGCGCGGCGCTCTCGGTGGCTCGCCATCAGTTGACCGTGCAGGACACGTCCGACGGCGGCGTGGGGCTCGACGAGCTGCGTCGCATCCGCTCCGAGCAGATCCAGCAGCACCTGGGAACCGCGCGGCAGGCGTACGACACCGCGAACCACAGCGTCGCGCTCCAGGCGTGCCAGCGCGTGCTGATGCTCGATCCGGAACACGCCGAGGCCCGCGACATCAACGAACGCGCGCGCACGGCAGTCGAGCGGCGGAAGCTGATTCGCCAGTGCCTGCAGGAGGCGGCGGCGGAGCTCGATCGCGGCGGGGTGTCGGCCGCCTCGGCGCTCGCCGATCGGGCGCTGGCGCTCGACCCGAATTCCGAGGATGCGCTGGCGCTTCGTCACAAGGTCGACGAGGCGCTGCGGCGCCGTACTCAGGAGGAGCACCGACGCCGCGTGGCGGATGCGCTGGAGAGCGGCCGCGCAGCGCTGGCCAAAGCCTCACTCGAATCGGCGAAGGCGAGCATCGATCAAGCGCTCCGCCTCGATGCCGACAACGTCGAAGCGCACGCGCTGCGGAGTGAGATCGCGTCCGCCTTCGAAGCGCGGCGCGTCGCCGATCGAGAGCGGGCAGGCGCGCGCGCCCGCATCGACGAGGCGCTTCGACGCGTGGCCGAGGGCGACTTCCGGACCGCGCACGATCTGCTCGACGGACTCCCGGCGACGATCATCCTGCCGCAGCCGCTCGTCGAGCTGCGAACGGCGCTCTCCCACATCGATCAACAAGGCGGGGACACGCCGGTTCGTGTGCCGGAGATTCAGCGTCCCGACCCCGGTCCCGAGGCCGACGACGCGGAGACCCGCCTGGTGGGATCGGAGGAGCTCGACGGGGCCCTCAAGACCGTTCGCGCGCTGCTGGCCGATCCGCCCGCGCCTGTGCCGCAGCCGGAGCCGAGAGTCGTGGTCGCGCCACCGCCTCGTCTTCCAGATCCGGTTCCCGACGAGACGCCGCGGCCCTGGGGCGAGTTCATGCAGACACCCCTTGCGAAGGCCGCGCTTGGAGCCGGCGTCGCGCTGGTGCTCCTGCTCGGTGTGTGGACGGCGATCGGATCGAGGGGCGCACAACAAACGGTCGTGGACGCGCCGGCCACGCCGGCTGCAGCGACGCCGGCGGTACCGCCGGTTGCCGAATCACCCCAAGTGGCCCCACCAGAGGCAAGCCGGCCATCGTCACCACCGGAGCCACCGGTTGCGATGGCGCCGGGCTCACCGGCGCCGAACGCAGGGTCTCAGCTCGCGGAACTGCAGGCATCCGCACGGACGCAGTGGCAGCGCGGCGAGACGGAAGCCGCCCTCGCGACGCTCGCAGCCGCGTTGAAAATGCAGCCGCGCGACAGCCAGACGCGTGCGCTCGCGGACTTCTTCGTGCGCCAGGCCGAGGCGCAGGCGGTAACCGCCGGTGGTCTGGCGTCCGACGCGGGCGCCGGCCAGACAGCGCGGTTCAGCAGCGCGAACGCGCGAGCGAGCGAAGCGGCGCGGCTGGCGCACAGCGGCCAGGCGGCGGCTGCCGCGCGAGTGTATGTGGAGACAGCGAAGTTGTACGGAGAAGCGGCCGCTGACGCTCGCAACAAGGCTCCTGCACCCGTCCCGGCCACGCCGCGCCCGACGCCGGCCGATCCGCCGCCCGCCGCGCCCGCGGTGACGAACGTCACCCTGCGATCGCCGTATCCGGTTCTGATCACCGCGGGCGATCGAAGCTATCCTGCCGCGACGTCGCACGAGCTGACGCTTCAGCCTGGCGCGCAAACACTGGAGCTGACTGCTCCGCAGGTCTTCCTGCGGCGGACGCTGAACATCGAAGGCAGGCCGGGCGCCACCCACAGCGAAGTGCTGCCCGCCGCGGTGAACGTGCGAGTCGCCGCGATTCCGGCGAACGCTCGGCTGACGATCAACGGATGGTACTTTGGGACTCTGCCAGCGACGATTCCAATGGCGCTTGGCGCGGCGACCTTGGAGTTCAACTGGCCGGTTACCGGGAAGCAGCAGCGGCAGACCGTGATCATCGTCTCTGATGGTCAGCAGGTGTTTGGACAGACGCCACAGTAAACGGAGGACGCAGGATGACGTGGAGCAGTCGGATGTCTCGCATGGTTCGAGTGCAGGTCATGTTCGGACTGCTCGTCGTGGCCGGTGTGCCGAACCTGGCCCATGGCCAGGCAACCAATCTGGCCGAGTTGCAGGCCCGGTTCGACAGGGCGTTCGCAGTATTCAACAGCGCACGCCAGCCGGAGGCCATTCCCCAATTCTCCCAGCTGATCGACGATCTGCGCGCGATGCCGAATCGCTCGGGCGCGTTGACGACGCTGCTGGCGCGCGCGCTGCAATACCGGGCGCAGGCGCGCGAGAACGTGGGGCAGACCGCCGACGCCGACGCAGACCTGCGCCAGATCCGTGAGGTCGCGCCGAGTTTCCGGCTCACCGAAACCGGACTGTCGGCGTCATTGGTGAGCCGGTTCAATGCGCTCGTCCAAGCAGGGTCGCCTCAGCAGCAGCCGCCGCCAACCACGCCGCAGCGGGATCAACCCGCCGCCGGCCCGGGCGCGAAGCTGATCATCGTATCGGGCGGGTTTCAGTACCTGAAAGTCAACGACTGCGATGACTGCTCGTTCCCGGGAGGTTTCTACTTCGACGTCGCCGGCCAGATTCTGCCGTTTCTGAGCTGGGTGGGGGAAGTGTCGGGCGCGAAAGGCTCGTGCTGTTTCGACTCCGACGCGAACCTCAGCATCCTGTTCTTCGGCGGTGGCGCGCGAGTTCATCCACCGCTGACGTCGCGGTTGTTCCCGTTCGGACAAGTGCTGTTTGGCGGAGCGCGCGAAGCATTCAACGGATTTGGGGAGTCGTTTTCGGAGTCGAAAGGGGCGGTGAGCGTGTCCGGCGGCTTCGACTACCTGCTGACCAGTAAGGTGAGCGCGCGCGCAGGAGTCGGCTACGGCAAGATGTTCAGCGAAGGCGACAACTGGATCCGCGTCGTCGTCGGCGTCTCGGCGGTGATTCGGTGATCTAACCCGCCTTTCCACTCAGCTCCCGGTACAGCCACGCGCGCGCGGTCGTCCAATCGCGCTTGATCGTACCGGGAGAAACTGCCAGCACCTCGGCCGTCTCCTCGACCGTCAAACCGCTGAAGAATCGAAGCTCCACGATCTGCGCGGCGCGTGTGTCGAGCGCCGCCAGCGTCGTCAGCGCATCGTCGAGCGCGATCAGATCCACCTCGGTCGTCGGCGCCGCCGTGGCCATCGCCGCGTCGAGCGACAGCTTCGGCGTGGTGCCACCGCGCTTGTCGCGGTGGGCGCGGCGCGCGTGGTCCACCATGATGCGGCGCATCATCTGCGCCGCGATGCCGAAGAAGTGCGCCCGGTTCTGCCATTGCACGCGCCGCTGGTCGACCAACCGGAGGTAGGCCTCGTGCACCAGCGCGGTGCTCTGCAACGTGTGGCCGGGTGACTCGCGCGCGAGGTAGCGGCCGGCTATCGCGCGGAGCTCGGCATAGACCAGCGGCATCAACCGATCGATCGCCTTGGCATCGCCCTGCTGCCACTCGACCAGGAGTTGTGTGACTGCTTCGGGTGAGGGCCCCTGCGACACGGTGGTCCCAATGATCCCATCTCTCCACGGATAGCGCGTTTTCACGAAACTAAACACTGCGGCGTAAACTGACTTTCCTCATGACGTGGCGGTCGTCACGAGCGACCGCCCGAGTCCCCAATACTTGCCATCGCGGAACTGAGCGCACACCAGCGGGCATTCCACATGCTCGGTGAGTGCCACTGATTTCCGAACCTGCGGAATTGTTGAGGCGAACACGTCATTCGTAGTTCGCGGTCACGGTATTTGGTGACCATGCGACGAGTCGCGGGCCGAGTGTGGCGACCGGGTGCAGCGAAGAGGTCATTCATGTCCTCGGTCGAACGACCGAGGCCGCACCATCGTCCGACGCGGAATCATCGCATCGCCGCAAAGTGTTCTAGTCGTCGCTACATCAAGTGCTTCCTTTTAGAAAGGAGATCGTCATGAGCGCAACCAAAACGTCCACGATTACTCGAGAGGAGGACACGAAGACCCAAACGAAAACGACACAACAAGGCAGCGGACAGCCAGCTGACAAGACCGCTATGCGACCGTTTCGTGTCAATGTTCCGGAAGCGGAATTGACCGAAATGCGCCGGCGCATCACGGCGACACGATTCCCGGAGAAGGAAACCGTCGCGGATTTTTCGCAGGGCGTGCAACTCGCCTTCATTCAAGCGCTCGCGCGGTATTGGGCGACCGATTACGACTGGCGCAGGTGCGAGGCGCAATTGAACGCTCATCCCGAATTTCATCACCGAGATCGACGGGCTGGATATCCACTTCATTCACGTCCGGTCGAGACATGAAGATGCCATGCCGCTCATCGTCACCCACGGCTGGCCTGGCTCGCCGATCGAGCAGCTGAAGATCATCGATCCGCTGACCAACCCCACGGCTCACGGCGCCAGCGCGTCGGACGCCTTCCACGTGGTGATCCCGTCGATGGCCGGCTACGGGTTTTCAGGCAAGCCCACGACGCCCGGTTGGGACCCCGCTCGCATGGCGCGGGCGTGGGTGGAGCTGATGAAGCGCCTCGGGTACAGCCGATTCGCGGCGCAAGGTGGTGATTGGGGTGGGTTCGTCACGAACCTGATGGCGCAACAGGCACCCCCGGAGTTGATCGGCATCCATCTGAACTTCTCCGGTGCCGCGCCCCCTGACGTTGCCAAGGCGCTTCAGTCCGGCGGGCCGCCGCCGGCCGGTCTCTCGGCTGAGGAGCAGCGGGCATACGACCAGATGGCGTTCCTTTACCAGCACGTCCCTACGCAACTGATGATGGCCGCACACCCGCAAACCCTGTACGGGTTGGCGGACTCACCCGTCGCCCTTGCCGCCTGGATGATCGACCACGACGTGGCCAGCTACGGGCACATCGTGAAACTCTTTGTCGATGGGGAGCCCTACGGCGACCTGACCCGGGACGACATCCTCGACAACATCACCCTCTCCTGGTTGACGAACACGGGCGTGTCCAGCGCTCGTCTCTATGTGGAATACAAGGGCGCCTTCTTCAACGACTACAACATCTCCGTTCCGGCTGCCGTAAGCGTCTTCCCTGAAGAGGTCTACCAAGCTCCGCGGAGTTGGACCGAGCGCGCCTACCGCAATCTCATCCACTTCAACGAGCTCCCCAAGGGCGGCCACTTTGCGGCCTGGGAACAGCCGCAACTGTTTTCAGAAGAAGTTCGGGCGGGCTTCAGATCGCTGCGCGGATAACGAGCAGGAGGCGGTTTCTTCAATGCGTCGTCGCGGATGGGCAACCACGTGTCACCGTGGTCATCCCCTCCGCGGCGAAGCAACTGTGATTGATACGAAGGTATCGTCGATACCTTCGTCTGATAGATCCCGACCTCGCGCATCTGTTTTCATGCGTTCGACAACTCACTGAAGGAGGTCAGCATGACACCAGCCACTGTTACCGAACAACGCACCGAGCAGACGACCGACAAGACCGCGATTCGCCCGTTTCAGGTGAATGTTCCGGAATCGGAACTGACCGACCTGCGCCGGCGCATCAAGGCCACGCGGTTGCCTGAGAAAGAACCGGTCGCGGACATGTCGCAGGGAGTGCCGCTCGCGACGATCGAGAAGCTCACACGCTATTGGGCAAACGAGTACGACTGGCGCAAGTGCGAAGCGAGGTTCAACGCCTTCCCGGGCTTCATCACCGAGATCGACGGCCTGGACTTCCACTTCATTCATGCTCGCTCGAAACACGAGAACGCCCTCCCGATCATCGTCACGCACGGCTGGCCCGGCTCGATCGTCGAACAGCTCAAGATCATCGAGCCACTGACCAATCCGACAGCACACGGCGGAAGCGCATCGGACGCATTCCATGTCGTCGTCCCGTCGATGCCGGGCTACGGATACTCGGGAAAGCCAACCTCGACCGGCTGGGGCCCCGAGCGCATCGCACGCGCCTGGGCGGTGTTGATGAATCGTCTGGGCTACACACGCTACGTGGCGACAGGCGGTGACTGGGGCGGGGTCGTCACGGACCTGATGGCGGTACAGGCGCCGCCGGGATTGATCGGCATCCACACGAACTTTCCTGGCACGGTCCCACCCGAAATCGACAAGCTGATCTGGGCTGGTAGTCCGCTGCCTTCAGATCTCTCTGCCGACGAGAAGCTCGCGTGCGACATGCTGGCGTTCACCTACAAGAACGTTCAATACGCCTTCTACATGGCGTCGCGCCCGCAAACGCTGTACGCAATCGCGGATTCACCGGTCGGCCTGGCCGCCTGGCTACTCGACCACGACCCGCGCAGCCTCGAGATGATTGCGCGGTCCTTTGACGGCGTGCCGGAAGGCCTGACGCGCGACGACGTCCTCGACAACTGCACCCACTTCTGGCTGACGAACACGGGCGTCTCCTCCGCTCGCCTCTACCGGGAGAACACGTTCAGTTACGTAACCGCCAAGGGCGTCAACATCCCGGTGGCCGTGAGCGTCTTCCCGGACGAGCTCTACCAAGCGCCGCGGAGCTGGGCGGAGAAGGCGTATCCCAAGCTCGTCCACTTCAACAAAGTCGCCAAGGGCGGTCATTTTGCCGCCTGGGAACAGCCGAAGGTCTTCACGGAAGAACTGCGCGCGGGTTTCAGGTCCCTGCGCAGCTAGCGGAAGAGCGGGGCCCGCAGACAGAGGTCTGCGGGCTTCATTTCAAGGAGTGAAGCCATGAATGCAGCTGTAGAACAGATGGGCAGCGATACGACCGCTCTGCGACCGTTTCGTGTGGATGTTCCGGAAGCGGATCTGACCGACCTGCGCCGGCGCATCAAGGCCACGCGGTTGCCCGAGAAAGAACCGGTCGCAGACATGTCGCAGGGAGTGCAGCTCGCGACGGTCGAGAAGCTCGCACGCTATTGGGCAGACGACTACGACTGGCGCCGGTCCGAAGCGAGGATCAACGCCTTCCCGAATTTCATCACCGAGATCGACGGCCTGGACATCCACTTCATTCATGCTCGCTCGAAACACGAGAACGCCCTCCCGATCATCGTCACGCACGGCTGGCCCTACTCGGTCGCTCGCACTGCTCGAAGATCATCGAGCCACTGACCAATCCGACGGCACATGGTGGCACCGCATCCGACGCTTTCCATGTGGTGATCCCGTCGCTTCCGGGCTACGGATACTCGGGAAAGCCGGCCTCGACCGGCTGGGGCCCCGACCGCATCGCACGCGCCTGGGCGGTGTTGATGAATCGTCTTGGCTACGCGCGCTACGTGGCGCAAGGCGGTGACTGGGGCGCGATCATCACGGAGCAGATGGCGGCACAGGCTCCGCCGGGACTGATCGGCATGCACACGAATATGGCCGCCGTCGTTCCACCCGAGATCGACAAGCTGCTCTGGGCTGGCAGTCCGCTGCCTTCAGATCTCTCGGCCGATGAGAAACTCGCCTGTGACATGCTGGCGGCCGCGTACAAGAACGTTCAATACGCGCTCTACATGGCGTCGCGCCCGCAAACGCTGTACGCCATCGCGGATTCACCGGTCGGCCTGGCGGCCTGGCTGATCGACTTCCCTTATAGCCTGGACCTGATTGCGCGGTCGCATTGACGGGGTGCCGGAAAGCCTGACGCGCGACGACGTCCTCGACAACTGCACGCTCTACTGGCTGACGAACACGGGTGTCTCCTCCTCTCGCCTCTACCGGGAGAACACGTTCAATTACTTCTCCCCCAAGGGCGTCAACATCCCGGTGGCGGTGAGCGTGTTCCCGGACGAGCTCTACGTACCGCCGCGGAGCTGGGCGGAGAAGGCGTATCCCAAGCTCGTCCACTTCAACAAAGTCGCCAAGGGCGGTCATTTTGCCGCCTGGGAACAGCCGAAGATCTTTACGGAAGAACTGCGCGCGGGATTCAGATCATTGCGCGAATAGCCGACCACGTCTCTGGTGTTATGTGCATCGAGGAGTTCAAAGGAGGAAGCGCATGATCGACACTCGCGTTGTGGACAAGCCAGTCGATCACGCAGCCGGGGGACGGCTGCGCGCCATCTACGAGTGGCTCATACCCGCGACAGCGTCTCCGCATCTCCCTTCGAGCCCCGCGAGCGCATCGGATCCCAAGGACCTGCCCGCTCGCATTGGGCAATATGCGATCGAGCGAAAGCTGGGCCAAGGCGGCATGGGGCGTCGTGTATGCAGCGCGCGATGAGCGCCTCAAGCGCACCGTCGCCCTGAAGATGATGTCAGCTTATGAGAGCCGGCTCCGGCGGCCTGAGCGGACAGGGTGTGTCTTGACAACGCCGACGTCGTTAGAGATGTCTCCAAGACGCCGGTCGAGTTCACGTTCCCTGGCGAGAACGTGAGAGCACTTCGGAACCTGCAGTAACTGATGCGGAATCAAACGCTTGAACCAAAAGTCGTTCGCCATCACCAGTTTAGAAAATCGCGTCAGATAGATTTCAAATCCCGCCCCCGATTTGAACCCGCTTAACTCGCCACTTCGCTAGAGCCGGCGTTCCACGCCGAGAGCCGCTCATCGCACCGAATTGCCCCTAGCGGCCGTGAACAATGACAACCAGCGCGCAGGGATCAACACGTCCACGATGATCGCAGGGCCCAGTGGTGGGCGCAGCCGGTGGGCGCACCTCAAGTTCACCCGCATAAACATTGAGCTGATTATCCACAGGAAAGAGATCGAGGATCGCCTGGAAGTTCTGGAATTAGCGAGGTCTTCTGGCGAATCATCGCTCTGTCTCCCTCCTTTCAGTAGGCAACGACGGGAAAGGTGGCGCTGTTGACTACCTCGGCACCACCCACGTGCCGGCGATGCGGTCGTGCGGTCCCCGGCCGGGAACCGCAATGGTCCACGCGGCGCCTGCCCCCATCAAGAGGAACGCGAGACTGCCCACGATGAACGCCACGTCCGGAGACACACGCGGCTCGCCGAACATTGGGACTCCGACACAACCGATCCACACGAGCACCGGCGACCAGGCGACCAGGAACCGGATCGCCGATCGCGCCCGGCCAATCTCGCGGCCATCACGCCTCACCACCGCATGCCGGAGAGCGCGCGTGACCAGACCGCCCGGCACGGCCAGCACCGATATCAGACCGCACCCGATCGAGACCAACACCGGGATGGATGCGAACCCGCTGGCGATAAACCCCCGGAGCGCCTCGCCACCGGCGGGGATATTTGCGCCCAAGTTTGCGCTCTCGGCTGCCAACTCTTGAATCTGCGGCGCGACGATGGCGGAGGCACGAGCGAGCTCGTCGGAAGAGACCGCCGGGTGGCGCGCGGCGATCTCCGCCGCGGTTCGTCTCCAGCCGAGAAACGGTTCGATCTGAGGAGTCTGCGTGTTCCAGAACTCGTCGCTCGTGAGCTGAGAGCCAAAATGCGCAGCAACATACTGCTCCGCCGCGTCGCGCTGCTCTCGAGTCTTGAACTCGGCATCGGCACCTGAGTCAGTGAGCCACGTCATCCACCTCATGAAATCGTTTCTCTGCCGGAACATGTTGCCGGGATCTCTCTGGAGGGATCTCGCGAACATGGGCAGCATCACGCTGACGATCAGAAACAGTGCGGCCATCGGCATCGCCGCTAACGCCATCGGGAGGCCACGACGGATGCGCGAGGGACGGCTGGGAATCGATGCGAGACGCAGGAGCTCCGCCTTGACGTCAGCGAGCGCTGGCGGCGCTCCGCTCGCAAGTCGATGCAGCAGCGTCGTGCCCGACAGCGCCGCGGCCGGTTCCTTGGTCGGAGCACATGCGCGCGTGGAGACGGCCGCCAGCAGCTCGATGGGATGGAGAGGCTGCTTGGCGTCCGGCGCGACCAGCGCGGGCCACGGGAAATCGAGGAGCACGAGTTGTCCGTCCGGTCGCCGCCAGACGTGGGCGAGACTGCGCAATGTGTCCCCGTCTTCGTGAGCGGAGGCATCGAGCTCGGTCGCCAGGCTCGAGAGCGCACCATGCACCTGACGCCAATCGGACGTCGGCGGCGCGGTCAGGAATGGCTCGCCCCTCGGCGCCTCGAACGCGTCCCAATTCTCCGTCGCCAATCGGCGTCCCGCGAGCCAGTACCAGCCGCCCGGGCCGCGACGTGTCACGCCGTCCGGCCTCGACCGGCGGTGTCCCTGGAGGCACTTCGTGAATCCAGACATGACGGCGAAGGATTGGATCGATCCCGACGAACAATCGTCCGGCGCCGGTCTCACCGACCGTCGTATACACGGCGTACGGTCCGACGCGTCGCAAGGACGAAAGTTCGGGACCGAGATCGGCAGGTGACGCCTTCGGAGCGGCGGATGCAACGGCCCTGACGTTCCGCTGCACGACACGCGTACGGCTCAACAGCTCGTGGACGCCGGTCCACCCGTTGCCACGGCGGGCGGTCGAGAAGAGCAGAATTGTCAACAGCTGCGAGAGCAAGAGGTAAGGCCGCCCATTCCAGGCGCCCATGAAGAAAAGAGTGGGCACAAGGAACACCGCGGTACGCAGGCCAACGCGCAGCCACCACCGATCATCGGTCTGCGACCTCACGCGCAAGCCCATGAGCCGCTTGCCCAGCGACGCGCCCCAGCCGCCTTCCAGAACGAAGTAGTAGATCACCGGAACGAGCCACGACCACGCGGACAGTCCGATCAGCGTCGCGGATCCGAGCGTCATGCCGACCGTCAACGCCGAGGCTGTGAGCAGCCAGATCGTGATCGAGACGATCACCGAGTCGGCGATCCACGCGGTGAAGCGCGCCCCGGGCGGGGAAGGGACGTCATCCGCGGATCCGTACGGCCGCAGGAGGTCCGCCAACTCGGCGTACGACTGTGGCCGTCCGGCGGGAGCCTTCGCGAGGCAGCGCAGTACGACCGCCGCGAGTCCACGCGGAATGTCACGCCGGAGTTCACGCGGCGACTGCGGCTTCTCGGCGGCGACCTTCGCGACCAGCTCACGAAAGTCCGGCGCGTCGAGCGGCGGCCGGCTGGTCAGGAGGTAGTAGAGGGTCGCGCCGGACGCGTAGATATCGGCGCGAACGTCGAGCGGCTCGCCTCGCAACTGCTCCGGCGCCGCGAATTGCGGTGTGCCCTCGAAGCCGGTCGTCGCGAGCTCATGCTGCACGTCACGTGTCAGCGTGGAGATGGACAGTCCGAAGTCACCAACTTTGACGGCGCCGTCCGCGTCCACGAAACAGTTCGACGGTTTGATGTCGCGGTGGAGGATCCCCGCCGCCTGCGCTGCGTCGAGGCCGCCGATGACGTCGAGCACAGCGGACACGGCAGCAGACGGAGGCATCGGCCCCTCGGCCGAGACGCGATCTTTCAGCGTGCCGCCGGAGAGCAGCTCCATCGTGATCGCGGGCGCGCCGCCGACTTCTTCGCTGCCGAAGATGTAAACCGTGTGAGCGTGGCTGATCGATGCCGCCAACTGCCCCTCGCGAATGAATCGCGCACGGTCTTCGTCGCCCCGCAGCGCGGCGCGCAAGACTTTCAGCGCCAGGCGTCGTCCTGTCTCGAGTTGCTCGGCCTCGTAGACCTCGCCCATTCCACCGCGGCCGAGCAACCGGACGATCCGATACGGCCCCCAGACTTGCCCGTCCACGAGGCGGGGCGCGCCAGGCCGCGATGGATCGTCCGTGGACGCCCCGCCTGTCGAGGTCGCGTCGTTGGACCCCGTAAGCGTTTCCGCCCCGGCGGTCAGCAGGCACGACGCGCACAGACCTTCGGGTGCATCAAGCGACAGTTGCCGTCCGCACCGCGGACAACGTCGCGACAGGTTTGTGACCGTTTCGGACATCACATCCCCCGGTTCGTCTGAGGCCAGATTTGGCCGTTCATCTGGATCAGACAGGACCGTCGCCCGGGGTTACGCACTCAACGCCTGAATGAGATGACGGATCTCGTCGTCGACGTCCCGCCCATCGGCAACGGTTTCCGCGACGCGCTGGCGCAATAGGGATTGAAACCGGCGTCTGAGACGATGCACCGCGGCTTTGACCGCGCCTTCCGACGTCCCGAGGCGGGCGGCCACGGCGGCGTAGCCCCCAGCCGGCGCCTGTCCCAGCAGGCACGCTTTGAGCTCGTCGAACTCGGAGGCGCGTCCCTGAGCGGTCCATTGCGCGCGAAGCTCGGCGAGCAGGCCGTCGACGACCGTCAATGCCCAGCGCCGCTCGAAGAGCGTTTCCGGAGTGGCGTGACTCACAGGCTCGATCACGTAGAGGCCCTCAGCGTTCTCGAGCGGGACCATCTGCCAGCCACCGCCGCGCTTCTGCGTCCGTTCACGTGCCGACCAGTTGGACACGTAGTGTTTCAGCGACGCCAGAAGGAACGCGCGGAATCGGCCTCGATCCTGATTGAGCCCCTCGAAGTCCTGCCGCTCGATGAGCGATGTCAAGAATCCCTGCGTCAGGTCGCGTGCATCTTCCGGGTCCAGACCTCGACGGCGGAGGTAGGCGTAGAGCGGGTACCAGTAGGTCTGGCAGAGCGAGGACAGGGCCTCGCTCGCCGCCTGGGAGTCATTCCCGGCGGCCGCCAGTACGAGACTCCACCGCGTCGTTTCGAAGGGCAACGCGAGGCATCGTACGCCAAGGTGCTCGCCCCTCACCACCGCGGCCGGTCGCGACAGGAGAGCGTTACCCGGGAGCAGCAGACCTTCAGAATGACGACATTCTCGAGGTGATCAAAGCGCTCGGCCTGGCGAAACCTATTCTGATCGGCAACGCCAGCGGTCTTCAGGTTCCTGGGTAGGGGCCGTGGCTACGCCGCGCTACCCCATGGGGTGGGCGCAGGTGGTGGGCGCACCTTCGCTCCGGCCCCATGAACATGGGTCCTATCATCCTCACAAATCAGATCGAGGATGCGCGAGAGGTGAGCGCGATCGTCAGCGTCAGAGCTGCGGCAGTCCTATGGCCATAGCAAAGGAAACGTGCTACATTACACCTGTGGCCATGACAAAGGACCGCTCGGAGGTGCTGCAGGGCACGCTGGACCTGATGGTGCTCAAGACCCTCGACGCGCTCGGGCCGTTGCACGGATATGGAATCGCGCGTCGCCTCGAGCAGATTAGCGACGATCGATTACGGCTGAACGAAGGCACCGTCTACAACTCGTTGCTGCGCTTGGTGCAAGAGGGCTGGGTCTCTTCCGAGTGGGGCGCCTCGGAGAGCAACCGCAAGGCGAAGTTCTACTCGATCACGAAGACTGGCCGGAAACAACTGGCTCGGGAGACTGAGAGTTGGCAGCGCATCTCCGGCGTGATTGGCAGGGTGCTGCGGCTAGGGAGTGAGCACTAATCCAATGCTGCGAGTGCTTCTCTCGCGCGTCCGGGCGACGTTGCGTAGGTCTCGACTGGACGACGAAATAGATGACGAATTCCGGGAACATCTGGCCATGCTCCAGGAGCGCTTCGTTCGAAATGGGATGGATCCGAGCGAGGCCTTCTACGCGGCGCGGCGTCAATTTGGCGGCGTCGCTCAAGTCAAGGAGCAGTTGATGGAGCGACGCACGATGCCCCTTGCAGAAGATGTCGCGCGAGACGTCAGACACGCCGCTCGCGGTCTCTGGCGCAGCCCAGGCTTTTCGCTCACCGTGATCGTCTCCCTGGCAGTCGGGATTGCCGCCGCTACAGGGGTGTTTAGCATCGTGAACGCGGCACTACTGAATCCTTTCCCATTCGCCGACATCAATCGGATCGTCAGGCTTGACGGGAACTACAAAGGCAAGCCGGGTGGTCTGTCTGTCACGGTGCGACAGCTCGTCGCCCTTCAACAGAGCGACGTCTTGGACGGCGCCTTCGCCTCGAACAGTTGGCAGATGACGCTGACCGGCCGGGGCGTCCCGGAAGCAGTGCCCACCCAGTATTTTTCAGCAGACGGTTTGAACGTTCTCGGGGTTCCGCCCCTCCTCGGACGAGTCTTCAACGAGGCGGACGGGCCGGCGGGCGAGCAGCCCCAACGGGTCGTCGTGCTCACCTATCGGTTCTGGCAGCGACACTTCGGCGGGCGGCCTGAGGCAGTGGGGCAGACCCTCTATTTAAACCGCGAACCCTACACCGTGATTGGCGTGCTGCCACGTCAATACTTTTACACTGGTCCGGAGATTCTCGTTCCCCTTGATCTGACGTTCGATACGAAAGTCGTATGGAGCGTCCAGGCCCGTCTCAAGCGGGGCGTCACTCCACGCATGGCCGAACAGCGACTCCAGCCGCTCTTCGACCAGTTCGCCAAGGAGGCCCCGCAACGCTTTCCGAAGGGGGTGCGTCCGCTCGTACGAAGTCTGGTGGAGACACAAAGGGCGGCAGACTTTGTGCCGACCCTCCTGTTGATCTTCGCGGCGTCTATGTTGCTGCTCCTGCTCGCATGCGCGAACGTGTCCATCCTGCTGTTGGCGCGCGGGACGTCGCGGGCGCATGAGTTCGCCGTGCGGGCCGCCATAGGGGCAAGTCGTGGACGGTTGATGAGGCAGCTCCTCGTGGAATCGCTGCTCCTGGCATTCAGCGGCGCCGCACTGGGCGTTGCGGCGGGCTACTGGGGCCTGCCGGCTATCCTTAGGCTCTTGCCCCCGAATTCGGTTCCGGTCGGGAACCTCATCGCAGTGCCCGTCAATGTACCGGTCTTGCTCTTCAGTGCGGGCCTTGCGATGGCGTCGGCTCTGATTTCTGGACTGTCACCGGCCTTGTCGTTTTCGCGCCCACGCCTGACGGCGACTGTCCGGACGACCGCCGGCGTCGAAAGCCGGCGAGCGCATCACCTCCTGCTCGCGGCTCAAATTGCGCTGACGGTGCTGTTGCTCGCGGGCACCGGCGCGGCCGTCCGGGTGCTCATTGGTCTGTACCGGACATCGCTTGGCTACGATCCGCACAATGTGATGATCGCTTTGATCAACCTTCCAGAGAACGGCTACACAAAATGGGCCGACCGCGCCACGTTCTATGAGCGCCTACGGAATCAAATAGCAGACGTGCCCGACGTCGAATCGGTCGCGCTCGCCACCTACGCGACACCACCCCGGTCGGGCGAACGGTCGGTGGTCGAAGTTCCCGGACGGGACATGACAGGAGACGAGGCACCGATTCTTCAACGGATCAGCGCCCACTACTTTGCCACGATGAAAATCCCGCTCATTCGAGGCCGCGTGTGGTCAGATTCCGAGAGCGCCGGAGCGCCCCACGTCGCCGTCGTCAACCAAACGATGGCTCGTGCGCTTTGGCCTGACGAATCCGCGATTGGACGGCGAGTTCTGATTCCCGGGTACATTAAATCATCCACCTATTACAGGCTGGCGGCGCCCGGCAGCGACGGCTGGTTCGAGATCATCGGTGTTGTCGGCGACACACCCAATGTCGGTCTCCATGAGCCGCCGGCGCCGTCGATCTACGTGCCATACACGCTCATGTTGAGCGATGCCCTGAATGTGATCCTGCGGACGAGTCACGATCCGCTTTCGATGACCCGATCGATTCGGGAGGCAGTGCGGAGCGTCGATCCCAATCAACCAGTGAACTGGGTACGCACAGCGGACGACGCGCTGGCTGAGGCGGGTTGGGCCCGTGAGCGGTTCGTGACGTTGCTGTTGCTCGGCTTCGCGGTGTTTGCGCTGATGCTCGCAGTAGTCGGGCTCTACAGTGTCGTGTCGTACTCGGTGACGTGCCGGTTCAAAGAATTTGGCATCCGTCTGGCGCTCGGTGCCGGTCGCGGGCGCATCGTCAACGCTGCGGTGCAGCCGACGCTCTTGGCCATCGTCGCGGGCCTCTTCGCCGGTCTCGCATTGAGCGTGGGGCTCAACACGGTTGTAGCCCGGTGGTCGATCGGCAATCTAGAGGATCCAGTCGTGCTCGTCGCCGTCAGCCTGATGCTGTTCGTCGTGACGATGATGTCCGCCGCGATTCCAGCGAACCGCGCTGCCTCGATTCAGCCGACAGACGCGCTTCGGATCGACTGAACAAAGGGCCGCCGCGCCGATCGAGTGGCGCGCCGATGGAGTGTGTGAAGGGGCTCAGTGTCAGATACCGCCCGTAGGGAGCCACTCGTTTTCGCTTGATCGCTCCGCGTCCGCCTGGCCCTTGGGGCGTCGACGGCTGCGCCGATCCCACTGCAACGAGCAGCGACGTCAGAAAAGACTGCCGCTCGCCGGCACGGCCCTCACGTCGTCCATCACGTCGACCTCGCTCCGCTCGGCAGAGCATCCGCCCACATCGGCGGGTCCGTGGCGTCTCACGGTATGATCGCTCGTCGGCAGCGCCGCCGATATCACCGAATCGTGGCCAACATCTACGACGTCGCCAGACGCGCCGGGGTCTCAACTGCGACAGTCTCCCGCGTGCTCAGTCAGGCCGACGTCGTCTCGCCGGCCACGCGCCGGCGCGTCCTGGCGGCCGTCGAGCGTCTGGGCTACGAGCCGAATTCGGCTGCCAAGAACCTGCGCACGCTCCGGACGACCAAGCTGCTGGTGACCGTTCCCGACATCTCGAATCCGTTTTTTTCGTTGATCCTCCAGGGGATCGAGGACGCGGCGCAGCGCGCCGGCTACTCGGTGCTCGTCGGCGACACGCAGCACGACCGCTTGCGCGAAGAACGCTACGCGCTCATGCTGAAACGGAAAGAGGCCGACGGCCTCATCTTCCTCGGACACCGCCTGCCGAAGCAGGGTGCGGAGCTCGTGCGCGCGATGGCCCCGCGCTGCGCGCCGGTCGTCAACGGCTGCGAGTTCAACCCTCGCCTCGGCATCCCGGGCGTCCACATCGACAACGCGAAGGCCGCGTCGGAGGCGATGGACCACCTCTACAGGCTCGGCCATCGCCGTATCGGCGTCGTGACGGGGCCGCTGGTCAGTCCGTTGAGTCGCGACCGCTTGAAGGGCGCCTCGGCGCGGGCGCACACGGCGCGCGCGGACCGCGATTTCGTCGTCGTCACGGGCGACTTCTCGATCGAATCCGGCGCGCACGGCGCGGAGCGGCTGCTCGGCCGCCGCCATCCGCCCACGGCGATTTTCTGCTTCAACGACGAGATGGCGATGGGCGCGCTGGAAACGGCCCGGCGCCGGCAGCTGCGGGTACCCAATGACTTGTCGATCGTCGGGTTCGATGACATCCGCTTTGCGCGCTACACCCATCCGCCGCTGACGACCGTGGCGCAGCCGATGCGCGCGATCGGCGAGGGCACCGTTCGTCTGCTGCTCGAGATTCTGAACGGCGATGGTGCCGCGCCGGCGTCGGTGACACTGCCGCACACGCTGACCGTCCGCTTCAGCACAGCCCCGCCGCCAGCGTCGTGACAGTTGGCGCGCCGCTCAGTGAAACAACTGCGGTGCGAACTCGGTGAGATAATCGCGCCAGTTCAGCCACGTATGGCCTCCCGCGCTCTCCTTGAACACCGGCGTGAATCCGTGCCGCTTGAACATCTCCACAGAGGCCTTCGTCGTCGGCAGCAACCGATCCTCTGATCCCGTCGCGAACCAGAACAGGTCGAGCGCGCGTTTTTTCGCGCCGGCACCGATGACGGCGACGTTTTCCTGCACCCAGGCCTCGTCGAGCGCCGGGGCCGGCGGCGGCGTTCCCGGCGCGGGCGTTGAACCCCGGCCGACAGGCGCCGCCGCGAGGAGCCCCGAGCTGAACACGCCGACGTAGGCAAACTGATCGAGGCGCGGAATGGCGACGCGCAGCGTTTGATTGCCGCCCATCGATAAGCCGGCGATCGCGCGGTGCGCTCGATCGGCGATCACGCGATAGTGTTTCTCGACATAGGGCATCACGTCCTGCACGAAATCCTGCACGAACTCGTCGGTCGCCGATCGCCCGATGGCGCTGGCCGGCGTACGACTCGTGTGCCCGGCGGGCATGACGACGATCATCGGCACGGCTTTCTTCGCCGCGATCAAGTTGTCCAGGATGAACCCCGCGCGCCCGACCGACGACCAGGAATCGTCGTTGTCGCCGGCGCCGTGCAGCAGATAGAACACCGGAAATCGTCCCGTGCCAAGCTCATAGCCCGGCGGCGTGTAGAGATGCATGCGGCGGACCCGCTGTAGCGCCGACGAATGGTAGGTCACCGTCGCCACCGCCCCGTGGGGCACGTCCTTCGCGTCCATGACGTCGGCGCCGGGCACGTAGACGAGGCTCCACACGTTGTTGTTGGATTCGCTGATCGCGGGGCTCCGCGGATCGATGACGGCGACGCCATTCACGTTGAAGTGATAGCGGTAGGCGCCCGGGGCGAGCGGCCCGACGGTCGCCTCCCAGACCCCGTTGTCGCCCTTCGCCATCGGCAGACCCTGCGTATTGCGTGGGATGTCCGTGCCGACGAGGCGCACGTCCTCGGCCTTCTGCGAAAAGACGCGAAAGACCACGCGCCTATCGGTTAGCACCTCCGGCGACACGAAGGCCGGCGCCGCTGAGCCGGCCCCGCGGCCTGCCGGGTCCGGCGGCTGCGATGAGCCGCCGAGTGAGGCGACCAGGGCCCCGATCAACATGGTCAGGGTCACTGTCATTGCTGTTCGGCGCATCGTGCGCTCCTTTCCGGTCGATCCAAACCATCGGAATTGTGCAGGAAAAACCGTTGCCACCGCTTGTCTTTTTTCTTGACTGCCGGGCGGTCCCTTCATACTGTTGCGCCCATGTAACCGATTTCATGGATCGCCGTGGGTCGCCCATCAGACGGGTGAGGGAGGAGACATGCGACGAAAGAGGCTCGGTGTCGTGATGAGCGTGATGGCCACTCTCATCCTGGTTTCGCCGCCGCTGCTGGCGCAAATCACCACAGGAACGGTCGCAGGCACCGTGAAAGATCCGACGGGGGCTGTCATCCCCGGCGCCACGGTCGTGCTTACCAGCTATACCCGCGGGACGAAGTCGGCGCCTGCGGTCACCAACGAAACCGGCGACTTCGTCATTCCGAACCTCACGCCCGACACCTATTCCCTCGAAGTGACGTTGGAGGGGTTCAAAACCGCGCAGCGCAGCGACATCGTCGTCAGCGGCGGCGCCCGCGTCGGTCTAGGGACTACCGTCATCGAGCCAGGTGCGATTGCCGAGACCGTGACCGTCACCGGCATGTCGCCGATCGTGCAGACGCAGAGCGGCGAGCGATCGTTCGCGGTCACCAGCGAGCAGATCGACACGCTGCCGTTCGCCCGCCTCAACTTCACCGCCGTGACGGCGTTCACGCCCGGCGTCGTCCCGACCGGCGCCTCGGCCGGCGGCACGCGCCTCGGCGGCGCGGGCCAGAACAACATCATGATGGATGGCATCTCGGCGATGGATACCGGCAACAACGGCCAGATGCTCAACATGAACATCGATGCCATTGGCGAGGTGAAGATTCTGACCCAGGGCTACCAGGCGGAGTTCGGCCGATCGAGCGGCCTGCAGATCACCGCCGTCACGAAGAGCGGCGCGAACCGCTTCCGGGGGTCCGCCTACGACCGGCAGACCAACTCCAAGTGGGACGCGAACAGCTGGGTCAACGAGAAGAACGGCGATCCGAAGCCGAAGACGAGCAGCAAGATCCTCGGGTACACGATCGGCGGTCCGGTCGGCAAGCCGGGCGGCGACAACAAGCTGTTCTTCTTCTACGCGCATGAATTCCGCCCGACGGCGACGGCGATCAACAACGCCAATCCGATCCGGCTCCGGGTGCCAACGGCGGCCGAGCGCGCCGGCGATTTTTCGCAGACGCGGGATAACACGGGTGCGCTGTTCAACCTGATCAAGAATCCGGCGTCGACGCTGCCGTGCACGGCGGCGAATTTCGCCGGCTGCTACCAGGACGGCGGCGTCCTCGGCCGGATTCCGGCGAGCGCGTTGTACGGCCCGGGACTGGCGGCGCTCAGTCGCTACCCGTTGCCCAATGTCGCGCAGGGGCCCGGGCAGAACTACAACTACGAGGTCGCCGCGCCGGTCGTCGAGAACCTCACCCAGCAGCCGACCATTCGTGTGGACTATTCGCTGTCGTCGAGGCTGCGCTTCAACGGCAAGTACTCCGGCCAGCGGGCACGGCGGCTCGTGACGCCCGGCGCCATCGAGGCCTTCAGCGACGTGCTCAATCCGTATCCGTACATCACCAATTACGGCGTCACGGTCGACTACGTGATGAATAACTCGACGTTTGTGGAGGGCACCTACGGGTTCATCCGCAATCAGCTCGCGGGCGGCGGATCGATCGGCGCCATCCTCACCGGCGGCATCCTGGTCAACAACGCGGCGAATCGGCTGACGGCGCTCCCCGGTTTTCCGCTGCTCTACCCGAACGCGGGCGTCGTCGATCCCCGCTACTACGCGTTCGGCGTGATGAATGACTTGAGTCCCAACTGGTGGGACGGCAACAAGATCAACCTGCCGCCGGCGTTCGGCTGGGGCAACCGCATCATGGGCGCCGCCGGCGTCGGGGCGCTGCCCGGCCCGCCGAATCAGCTGTTCCCCGGCTTCCTGAACATCAACCGCACGCAGGACGTGGCGATCAGCCTCACGACGATCAAGGGCGCACACACGTTGAAGGGCGGTTTCTACAACAACCACAGCTTCAAGGCGCAGAACACCGGCGCCGGCGGCGTGCCGAATCTCGGCTTCCAGGGCTACGTCAATTTCGGCAACGACACGAACAACGCGCTGGATACCGGCTTCGGCTTCTCCAACGCGGCAGTGGGGGTCTTCAGTCAGTACCTGCAGCAGTCGAAGCTGATTGAAGGCAGCATGATCTACAACAACACCGAGTTCTATCTGCAGGACAACTGGAAGCTGAACGGCCGGCTCACGCTCGACTACGGCGTGCGGTTCACGCGCCAGCAGCCGCAGCACGATCAGTTCCAGCAGATGTCGAATTTCTTTGCCAACCAGTGGTCGCTGGGAGCGGCGCCGCTCCTCTACCTCGCCGGCTGCAACAACGGCGCAACCGTCTGCAGCGGCAACGCGCGCAACGCCGTCGATCCGCGCACCGGTCAGATTCTGACGGCCCCGGGCGCCGCCAACACCGCCGCCGCGATCGGCACCGTCGTCCCCGGCTCGGGCAATCTGACCAATGGCGTCAAACAGGCAGGGAACGGCATTGCGGACACGTCGTACGTGTGGCCGACCTTGGTCGTCGCACCGCGCTTCGGATTGGCCTACGACGTGACCGGCAACCAGAGGGTCGTGATTCGCGGTGGCGGCGGCCTGTTCTTCGACCGCCCCGACGGCAACACCGTGTTCTCGATTCCCGGCAACCCGCCGATCTCGACCTCGCAGGACCTTCGCAATGGTCAGCTGCAGACGCTCGGCACCGGCCTCAGTACAACCGGCGTTCCGGCACTGATCACGTTCCAGTACGACGCGAAGGTGCCTTCGTCGTGGCAGTGGCAGGGCGGCGCGCAGTTCGCGCTGCCATGGGCCACGGTCCTCGATGTCACCTACGTCGGCAGTCATGGGTTCAACCGGCTGCGCGCGTTCCAGGGCGGGGCCAACGGGTCCGTCGATGTGAACGCCGTGGACTTCGGCGCCGCCTACCTGCCGCAGAACCAGGATCCGACGCTCGGCGTGAGCGCCGTGCCTGGCGCGAGCGCGTATCCCTCGAACGTGCTGCGCGCGTACCGCGGGTTCAGCAACATCAACGAACAGCAGACGCGCTACTGGGACGAGTACCACGGGCTGCAGATGTCGGCGAGCCGCCGCCTCCAGAACGGGCTGGCCTTCGGTGCGAACTACAACCTCGGCCTGTCGTTCAAGGGCAACACCGGCCTCCAGCTCCGGCTCCAGCACGCCGCTGACGGGACGCTTTCGGTCCGTTCCGACCAGGCGGAGTACGAAAAGCTGAACGAAAACCTCGCGATGCAGCGCCACGTGATCAAGGCCTACGCGGTATGGGACCTCCCGAGTCCGTCTCGTTTCGGATCCGCCGGGCGCATGCTGCTGAGCGATTGGCAGCTGTCGGGCGTGCTGACGGCGGGCTCCGCGTATCAACCCGGCGCCGTCCAGGCGAACGGCACGGCCCAGGCCAACCCGGCGAACGCCAGCAACGGGCGTTACGACGTCACGTTCACGTACCAGAACAACGGCGGGGCGGTGAACCTGACCGGATCGCCGGATTACAACGGCAGGATCGTGCTGCTGGGGGATGCCGGATCGGGCTGCTCCGACAATCAGTACGCGCAGTTCAACACCGCGACGATCAAGGGCCCGACCTACGGCAGCGTTGGGCTCGAGTCGGGCCGGTTCCTGTTCGGCGGTTGCGCGAACAAGATGGTCGACATGGCCATTGGGCGGACCGTCAAGCTCCCCGGCGCGCAGCGGCTGGTGTTCCAGCTCCAGGTGTTCAACCTCTTCAACACGGTCGTGATCAACGATCGCGTGACGCAGGTGATCTACCGGAGCCCGACCGATCAAACCGTCGTCAACTCGCAGTTTCTGCCGGACGGCACGCTCGACCCGAACCGGCTGACGCCGCGGAACGCGGGATTCGGGGCGGCGATCGGAGCGCAGCCGTTGCGGAGTACACAGCTGACGATCCGATATTCGTTCTAAGACGACATGACCGCCGCCAGGAACACGAAGACGACGGCGCGAAGCTCTCTCGGCTTCGTCTCGGTCGCGTGCCTCGTGTTCCTGGTGGTGATCAGCTCGGCGCCTTTTGCATCGGCGCCGCTCGCGCTCCCGCAGCCGCCCCTCGCTCCGGAGTTGTCCACCTTTGTCGCCACGTACTGCGTCGCGTGCCACAACGATCGCCTGAAAACAGGCGGGCTGTCCCTCGAGAACGTGGACCTGGCGGACGTTGCCGGCCGCGCGGACGTGTGGGAGAACGTGGCGCGCAAGCTGCGCGCGGGCGACATGCCGCCAACCACGGTGCGAAGGCGTCCCGAGGCGCGGCTCGCCGATGGCTTCGCATCCCATCTCGAATCGGCGATTGATCGCGCGGCGCTTGCGCAGCCGAATCCTGGGCGTTCGATCATCCGGCGGTTGAACCGGGCGGAGTACAGCAACGCGGTTCGCGATCTGCTGGCGGTCGACGTTCGCCCCGGTGAGTGGCTGCCGATCGACGATTCGGGCTACGGCTTCGACAACATCGCTGAAGTGCTGTCGACGTCGCCCGCGCTGCTCGATCGCTACATGTCGGCGGCCTACAAGGTCAGCCGTCTCGCCGTCGGCGATGTATCGATCAAACCCGTCGAAGACATCTACGACGCGAAGCGGGATCCGAACAAAGGTACCCGCAACGAGCGATTGAGCGATGACCTCCACCCCGGCGCGGCTGCCGCGCCGGGGACCCCGGGCCTGCCGTTCGACTCACGCGCCGGCATCGTCGTCTCGCACTATTTTCCGGTCGACGCCGAGTACGTCTTCAAGCTCCGGATTCTCGGTGTGCAGGCCGACGGCGAGCCAGCCGAGACCGATCCATTCCAGGTCCGCGTCAGCGTGAAGGCCGGCCTCCACACCGTCGGCGTCACGTCCCCGCGCGAGAACCTGAAGCCCGAACGTGATGCTCCAACCACCGGTGGGGGAGGCGAGCGCGGCGGCCCGACGCAGATCCCGACTCCCGTCGACCTGCGGCTCGACGGCGCGCGGCTCAAACGGTTCGACGTGATCGCGTCGCCGCCCGAAATCGGCAAACTGATCGTCGGCGGTCCCTACGATGCGACCGGCCGCGGCGACACGGCGAGCCGGCGCAGGATTTTCGTGTGCCGCCCGGGGCGTGTGAGCGAGGAGCCGGCGTGCGCGCGGACGATTCTGACCACCCTCGCGCATCGGGCCTTTCGGCGGCCGCCGGGGGGCGGAGACGTCGAGCCGCTGTACGCCTTCTACGAGCGGGCGCGGCGAGGCGGTGGGGACTTCGACAGCGGGATCCAGTCGGCGCTCGAAGCGATGCTCGTGTCGCCCGAATTCCTGTTCCGCATCGAACGGGAATCCGAATCGGCCGCTGCTGGCGCCCCGTATCGGATCAGCGACGTCGAGCTCGCGTCGCGACTGTCGTTCTTCTTGTGGAGCAGCATTCCGGACGATGAGCTCCTCGGTGTGGCCGAGCGGGGCGGACTGAGCGACCCGTCGACGCTCGCACGGCAGGTTCAGCGGATGCTCGATGATCCGCGAGCCGATGCGCTCGTCTCGAATTTCGTTGGCCAGTGGCTTCAGCTCAGAAACGTTGCGACGGTAAAGCCGGATCCGATCCTCCTGCCGTTCGACGAATGGCTGCGCCAGGCCTTTTTGACCGAGACAACGCTGTTCGTCTCGAGCATCTTTCGCGAGAACCGCAGCCTGCTCGACCTCCTGTCGGCGGACTACACGTTCGTCAACCAGCGACTCGCGGAACACTACGGCATGCCGCGAGTGTATGGCTCGCAGTTCCGCCGTACGGCAGTCACCGACGTGAATCGGCGCGGCCTGCTCGGCCAGGGGAGCGTCTTGACTGTCACGTCGTATCCCAACCGCACGTCGGTCGTGCAGCGCGGCAAATGGGTGCTCGAGACGTTGCTCGGCACGCCGCCACCGCCGCCGCCGGCGGACGTCCCCGAGTTGAAGGCGGCGCCACACGGCAAGCGATTGTCGATGCGGGATCAGATGCAGGAGCACCGGACGAACCCGACCTGCGCGGCGTGTCATGCTCGTATGGACCCCATCGGGTTCGCCCTGGAGAACTACGACGCCGTCGGTCGGTGGCGGACCGAGGACGCGGACGCGCCAATTGACGCCAGCGGCAAGCTGCCTGATGGCACTGAGTTTACGGGCCCGGCAGGCCTCTCGCGGCTGCTCCAGACGAAGTATCGGGACGATTTCGTGCGAACGGCGACGGAGAAACTGCTGACCTACGCGCTCGGACGCGGCCTGGAGTACTACGACGCCCCGACGATCCGTGCTATCAATCGCGAGGCGGCGCGCGATAATTACCGAATCTCGTCGTGGGTTGTCGCGATCGTCAAGAGCGCGCCCTTTCAAATGCGGAGGCGGTCGGAGTCATGATCAATCTGAACCAGACGCTCCCGCGGCGGACGTTCCTGCGTGGCCTGGGCGCCACCGTCGCACTTCCGTTGCTCGATTCCATGAGGCCCGCGGCCGCCGTGCTCGGCGCACAGGCGCCGATTCGACTCGGCTATGTCTACACGCCGAACGGGATCGTCGGCGCCTGCGACAAGAGCCCGAGGCCGTTCCTGTGGACGCCGAAAACGGTCGGCGCGAACTTCGAGTTCCGTCCGACGATGAAGGCGCTCGAGCCGTTCCGCGAGCATCTGAACGTGTTCAGCGGGCTCGCGCAGGTCACCGGGCGTGCGCTGGGCGACGGCCCGGGCGACCACGCGCGTGCGACCGCGACATTCCTCACGGGCGTGCATCCGTACAAGACCGGCGGCGCCGATTTTCGCCTGGGGATTTCTGCCGATCAGATCGCCGCCAGCGCGCTCGGCCGATACACGCAGCTGGCATCGCTCGAGCTCGGGCTGGAGCCGCAGCCGCTCGCCGGCAATTGCGACTCGGGCTACACCTGCGCGTACATGTCGATGTCGTGGCGTGGAGCGAGCAGTCCGCTGCCCGCGGAAATCAATCCGCGTACGGTGTTCGAGCGGCTGTTCGGCGACGGCGACAGCACCGACCCGCAGGCGCGCGCCGCGCGGCTCGAGAAACAGAAGAGCGTGCTCGACTACGTCGCGGCGAGCCTGTCTCGTCTCGAGAAGCGCCTGGGCGTCGGCGACCGGCGGAAGATTGCCGAATATCTCGAAGCGGTCCGCGACATCGAGCGCAGGATTGCGCTGGCCGAGACGCAGAACGACTCGGCACCGCTCCCGTACCTGGATCGGCCGGCCGCCGTCCCCGACGACTACCTGCAGGTACTCGAAACTCATGATCGACATGCTCGTCGTCGCCTGGCAGACGGACATGACCCGTGTCGCGTCGTTCATGTTGGGGCGCGACGGCAGCAACCGCTCGTACCGCGAGATCGGCATCTCCGACGGACATCACGCAATCTCGCATCATCAGGGCGATGGCGAAAAGCTCGACAAGCTGACCAAGATCGACGAGCTCCACGTGTCGCTGTTCGCTTACCTGCTGAAACGATTGCAGGAGACGCGCGACGGCGACGGCACGCTGCTCGATCATTCGCTCGTCGTGTTCGGCAGCAGCATCAGCGAGTCGAACATTCATACGCACGACGATCTGCCGATCGTGCTGGCTGGTCGGGCCAACGGCCAGATTGCCGGCAATCGCCATCTGGCCTACGCCAAGGAAACACCGCTCAACAATCTGTTCCTCAACATGTTGGACCTCGCCGGCGTGCCGCACGTCGACGGATTCGGCGACAGCACGGGGCGGCTCGCGCAGATCTAGATCGAGATGTCACACGGCGCGATCCGCCGCGCGTGCTCGTTCTTCGCCGCCGTGCTCCTCGCGCTCGTGGCGTGGCTTCCGCTGCGCGCCGACGAGCGCGACGTCCGCCTGCTCGAGGCGGTCAAGCGCCGCGATCAGAAAGCGTTCGATGCGCTGATGCAGGCCAAGGCGGACGTCAATGGTGCGCAACCCGACGGTGCCACGGCGCTGGCCTGGGCGGTGTTTCTCGGCGAACGGCGCATGGCGGAGGCGCTCGTCGCGGCCGGCGCGGATGTCAACAGCAGCGATGAGTACGCCGAAACACCGGTGACGCTCGCGGCGGCGAACGGTGATGCGGCGTTGCTGCGGCGGCTGCTGGATGCAGGCGCCGACGCGCGTGCGGCGCGGTGGAATGGAGAAACGGCGATCATGATTGCTGCCAACGCCGGCAGCCTCGATGCCGTACGCGATCTCGTGCGACGCGGTGCCGACGTGAATGCGGCCGAGCCACGGGGCCGTCAGACGGCGCTGATGTGGGCCGCCGCCGAAGGGCACGCGGACATCGTCGCTGGCCTGATCGAGCTCGGCGCGGACGTGAACGCCGCGTCGAGGAGCGGCTTCACCGCGCTCGTGTTCGCCGCCGTCAAGGGTGACCTGGAGTCGATCCGTTCGCTGCTGAAGGCCGGCGCCAATCCGAACGTCACGGTGGCGTCTGGCGCGAGGCCTGTTCTGGTCGCGCTCCAGTACAAGCACACTGATGCCGCGCTGGCGTTGCTGGCCGGCGGCGCGACGTTCGACATCCGCGATCGGGCGGGCAACAACGCGCTGCATCTCGCCGCGCAGGTCGGCGACCTCGCGCTGGTCCGCGCGCTCCTCGCGAAAGGCGCCGATCCAAACGTGCGCACGCCGCGATCGATGGCGGCGGCTGGCGCGCGCGGCGCCGGGGGCGGCGGGCGCGGCGCGCCGGCGGGTGAACAGACGCCGTTGATGCTGGCCGCGCGAGGCGATCACGAAAACGTGATGCGAGCGCTCGTGGCAGCCGGGGCGAATCCGTCACTGAAAGCGCAGGATGGGACGACGCTGTTGATGGCCGCCTCCTCGGGGGCACGGCTTCCGGCGTTCACCTACGCGTTCGAGCTCGATCCGCATATCGACGGTGTGACGACAGCCGGCAACACCATCATGCACGTCGCCGTAGCCATGAACAACCGCACGCAGCCGGAGGTGTGCGAGGTGATCCAGTTCCTTGCCGATCGCGGCGCGAAGCTCGATGAGCTCAACGCTGCGGGCCGTACACCGATTTCGATCGCCGACAATCTGCCGGTCGATCTCGCGGTCGATCTGCTGACGAAGCTGATCAAGGAACGGGGCGGCGCGCCGAAGATTCCGTCGAAGCGGTGAGATGAGGTACACGTCCGGATATCTCCTGGTGGCCGCCGCGCTTGCGCTTGGCGCGCAGGGCCCCGTCGATTACTCGCTCGGATCGGACTCGCAGCCGCAGTCCGGCGTCGAGAAGGGGTCGCTGACACAGCACACGCTTGCGCCAGGCAGGTTCTTCCCCGGCACGCCGCACAACTATCAGCTCTACGTGCCGGCGCAGCGCGATCCGAGCCGGCCGATTCCGTTCATGATCTTCCTGGACGGCAGCGGCTACGCCGGCAACAACGTGCGCGTGCCCGTGGTGCTCGACAATTTGATCGCACGCCGCGAGGTGCCGCCGATGGCGGCTATTTTCATCGACCCGGGCGTGCTGCCGGCGAGGTCGGATCAGGCGCAGAATCGCTACGAGCGCATCTTCGAGTACGACTCACTGACACCCCGATTCGCGAACTTCCTCGTCGAGGAGCTGATCCCCGAGGTGTCCAAGACCTGCACTCTCTCGACCGATCCGAACGATCGCGGAATCGCCGGCATCAGCACCGGCGGCGTCGGGGCGTTCGTCGCGGCCTGGAATCGTCCGGATCAGTTTCGACGCGTCATCACATGGGTCGGCAGCTTCGGGAATTTCAGGGGCGCCGATCGCCTGCCGGGTTTGATCCGGCGGACCGAGCCGCGGCCGATCCGTGTGTTCATGCAAACCGGGCGTCAGGATCTGGTCAACTACGCCGGCAGTTGGTATCTCGAGAATCCTCGCATGGCCGCCGCACTCGAGTTCGCCGGCAATGACGTGCGCATGGAACTCGGCGAGGACGGCCACAGCAATCGTCACGGCGCGTCGGTGCTCCCGGAGACGCTGCGGTGGCTGTGGCGGGACTATCCGAAACCGATCGAGACGGGTGAGGCGCCGCAGGGCGGAGGGCGCGGTATTTTTGCGCAGCTCGTCCCGCGGCGCGAGGTGGTGCCGCCGCCGCCGAATCCAGCGCCAGCCGCCGGTGCTCGGGGCCAGCAGGGCAGGGGAGCGCCGGGGGCAGGACAGGGGACCGGCCCGCGCGGCGCCGTGTACGGATTGATCTACCGCGACCGGCGGTGGGAGCAGGTCGGCGATGGCTATCGGTCGGCGGCCAGTCCGGCTGTCAACAAGGACGGCGATGTCTTCTTCACCGATCCCGTTGCGAACCGCATCTACCGGTCCGACGCCGAGCGCCGCGTGACCGTGTTCAAGGAGAACACGAGCGGCGCCGGTGCGCTGCGATTCGGTGCCGATGGACGTCTGTACGTGGCGCAGCCGTCGCGCCGGCGCCTCGTCTCGTACGGTCCCGGCGGTGACGAGACGGTCGTCGCCGAAAAGATCGACGCCAGCGATCTCGCGATCACCAAAGCCGGCGGCATCTATTTCGTCGACAGCAAGCAGAAAACCGTCGGTTACGTCGACCCGTCAGGGCGGCCGCGCACCGTGTACCAGGGCGGCGAGATCATGAAGCCGGCGGCGCTGACGCTCACGCCAGATCAGGCGATGCTGCTCGTCGGTGACGGCATGGACCGCTATCAATGGTCGTTTCAAATCGGTGGGGACGGGGCGCTGATCAACGGCGAGCCTTTTCAGCGCGTTGAGATGCCAGAAGACGGACTCTTCAGCCGCGTCGCCGGCCTCGCCGTGGATACGCTCGGCTACATGTGGGCCACGACCGCGATGGGCATTCAGGTTTGCGAGCAGCCGGGTCGATGCACGAACATCCTGAACAAACCCCGGTTCGATCCGGCGCCGATTGAAAGCATCGCGTTCGGCGGACCGGATCGTACGTGGCTGTACGTGACGCAAGGCGGACGGCTCTTCCGTCGACAGACGAAACGCAC
The DNA here is from genome assembly GCA_963770995.1 of uncultured Acidobacteriota bacterium. GTDB lineage: Bacteria > Acidobacteriota > Vicinamibacteria > Vicinamibacterales > CAVVIG01 > CAVSWN01. The sequence continues at coordinate 447,074 of CAVYRS010000004.1, forward strand.
AGGGGTCGTGGCGTGGGAACCGATCAAGCCGCCGCAGCCAGGTCTGTAATGCATCGCCTGGCAGCCGTTGGTTCTTCGCGTGTCGTTCGCTCCGTCGTGATGCTGGCGGCAGTCCTCGTGGCCGCGGCGGCTCGTGGCGCAGGCAATCCAGCTCCCGCGCAGGCCACCACGAGAACCGTGGCGGACGGCGTCTACACCGATGTGCAGGCGATTCGCGGGGCCGCGGCGTACGAGGCGTCGTGCAGCGGTTGCCACCGCGCCGATCTGAGCGGCGGGAGCGGTCCATCGCTCAAGGAACAGCGCTTCGCCCAGGTCTACGCGGGCAAGGATCTCGAGTCTCTCTTCACGAAGATCGCGACAACCATGCCGCGGGGCGTGCCGGCGAGCCTGGCCGACGATGTGTATGTGGACATCGTTGCGCACCTGCTGAAAGAGAACGGATTCCGCGCTGGCGACGCGGACCTGAGCGCCGGCGCGCTCGACAGCATACGCATCGTCGCGGGTCGACCCAAGCCGCCTCCGCCGGTCGGCGATTTTTCGTATGTCGAAGTCGTCGGCTGCCTGTCGGGTGGACCGCGCCACACGTGGACGCTGACACGCGCATCCGAACCGATTGCGGTGTATCCGGCCGCCACAGTCAGTGCATCGGCCGCTGATGTGCCGAGAGTGCTCGGCACGAACACGTTTCACCTGGTCGATGCGCTGGCCTATGCTGCCGAAGCCCACATCGGGCACAAGATGTACGTGCGCGGCTTGTTGATCAAGCTGTCCAACGAGCAGCGCATCACGATCAGCGCGTTCGAGACGTTGTCGCCAACCTGCACCGACTGACGCGGGCTCGACCGATGGCAACCAGCGGCGTCATTTCGATCACGTAGCTGGGCGCTGCCCGGCGCCGCCGCGCAGACGCGATGGCGATCCGTTTTTCCATCAACGAATTACACCGACATCGCCGAACGGCACAACGTGGACTGCCGCTTGCGATGGCGTTCGGCGGCCCTGGACGGTTTCGCAAACTACGCGGTGCCCGACCTCGGGAGCGTGGACGCTGACTGCCGCTGGGGCCCTCATTCACCCACAAGGAGGACACATGTTCCGGATCGCGCTCTCGCTCGTCATCGTCTCCGCACTGCTCACCGCGGGAAGCCAGGTCGCAGCCGCGCAGACCAAAACGCCGCCCGCCGCGGCCAAGCCGGCCGCAGCCATGGTGGTCAACATCAACACCGCATCGGCCACCGAGATCGCCACGCTGCCCGGCATCGGCGACAAGACCGCCGCCCGCATCGTGGAATACCGCCAGAAAAACGGCCCGTTCAAGAAGGTCGAGGAAATTCTGGAAACTTCACGTTCAGGCCCGTATTCATTGCCTGTTTTTGATTTGGTGTCCCCGTCATCGGTCTCCAGGAGTCGCGGAAAGTCTCAGCAAATCTCGCGATGGCTCGCGAGTGGTGGGCGCAGTGGTGGGCGCACTTACAGGCCGATGCCGCTCGAAACGGACCCTCAACCTTGCCACGCGCGTCGAAAGATTGCTTCCGCCGGCGTCGCGTGGCGCGTTCGTTGAGGCCGTGAGCGAACTGCTGCCACACTCCAACGGGCTCGTCGACCGCTTCAGCGCTCCGAGCGACCGAACGCGAGCCAGCCCGGAGCACGGTCGATGCAGCGGTTGAACGAGCGGGCGACGGCGGAGCCGAACGCGCTAGCCGGCCTGCGCTTTGGGTCCGAAGGGTAACTTCGGGGCTTGCTGGTGCGTGTCCGTTTTGGCCCGGATGATCGGGGTTCGGTAGATCTCCTGCACGCTATCCGCAGCGGCGGCCATGATGACGGACCGCGCATTCGAGTTGGCTTTTCTGGGCGAAAAGAATGCATCGTTCGCCTGCCACAGCACCCAGATTCGGACGACCTGCGTGTTGGCCTTGTAGTTCACCACGATGTAGTTCTCGCCGCCGACGGTCTTGTTCTGATTGATCGTGAGGCCCGAGTCTTTGCAGACCTTGACCTCCCATGGCTCGCCGCCGCGTTGGAGGTCGCAGTGACCAACGCCCTTGGCAAAAGATGGACAGTGCTGGACAATCGCGACTTCGATTTTCTCGGACAGGTCACGCGCCACGACACCCGCCGACGGCGGCGTGAATCCATAGTGCTGAAACCGTGGCGTGATCTCGTTGTACAGATTCCGCAGCTTCAGGAACGTGGACTCCACAGCGGTCCTGATGCCGAGGTACTTCGTCCGCGAGTAGAGGGCTGGCGCCACCGCCGGACACCTCGTGAAGCTAGCAGTACTTTGGGGCGAACGCCCGGTGAAGGTCACAGATCCCATGCAGCAGCGTGCAGATCCTGATTGATTCAGCCGCGCGCCTAGCCCGTCCGGCGCCCGACGTCCGACCACCCGCTTCAGAGGATTTGCCGCGGCTACGTCCAGGAGCCGCCGTTTCGGTGATTCGTGGGCGCGAGGGTGCGACGCTCATCGCGGCCTCGGACTGCCGACGACCCGCAGCCTGGTCACGGTGGCTGGCACACTGACGGGTTGACCGAGGGCCGGTAATCCTTCGGCCATTTTCTGCACGGCCGCGCGTGCGGTCTCGTCGTTCGCGCGCACATAGCGCATGAAGGTTTGCGGCGAGTGGCCCATGATCTTCGCGCCGGTCTTGGCGTCCCCGCCAATGAGCGGCGCCAGCGCCGTGGCAAATGAATGCCGAAACACATGGGGGGTGAAGTACACCGCGGCGCCGGTATGCGGATCCCGCACGCGACGGGCCGCCGTGATCACCTGGTAGTAGAACTCTTGATACCAGGGCACCATCGTTTCGTCTGGGACGCGCGTCCGATCGCGCAGGCGATCGAAGAGGTCGTACTTCACGAACATCTTCAAAGCGGCCACGCCGTAGTCATTCAATGGAATACGTCGCCGGCTGATGATTCGCTCCATGCGACCCGCATTCCGGCGCCGTTTCTCGGTCGGCATCAAGACCGCGCGCTCACTCAACCGCAGATCCTCGGGCTCCAACATCGCGACCTCACCCACACGCGCGCCCGTATGGGCCAAGAGCGACGCACGCACGAACGCCTTCGTGATGCGTGTTCGATCGGCCGTCGGCCGATAGGGCACGGTGTCGCGCCGCATCGCCTCGACTAATCGACGTAGGTCGTGCAGACGGGGCGCACGCTCCGTCCCAAAGTCGCGTGGCGTGACCGCGTAGTCGAGGCCAGCCGTGCGGGAGGCAGACCGGAGGACATTCCGGAAGGACCCCACGGCAAAGTAGCCGAATTTCGTCAGCTTGCCACCGCCGTTATACCGGTCGGGGTATTCCACATATGCTCGGCACGCCGCCAGACCTTCTGGGTTGAGCGTGATGGTCCGAGCTTCACGCTGCTCCGTGGCCACGTGCACGACACCGTGACCGTTCACCGTGGCATGGCGCTCGACGACGCGCTTCGCCGGAATGCGGAGGACTCCGGCTCTCAGGTCAAACGCGCGCGCGTCTCGGATCGACCAGAGTTCCTGAATGGTGATGCCGGTGAATCCGAATACCGCCGCGCGCATGGACGCAAACGACGGGTGTTTCCTCCGTGCCACGAGCGGTGGACTCCGCATCGACTCCAAGAGCGCCATCACCACCGTCATCGGCTGCGCCTTTTCAATCTCTGGGGACTTCGGCGGCAGACGGTCCTTGAGGGCGAGGACCGGGTTCGGGAGATCCGGATACAGCACGGCGAACACGTTTGACAGGTGGAGTGCCCGTGTCCGCAACGTCGCGGATGACCAACGCCGCTCAATGGGGCCGGACTTGCGGACCGCCGTGGCTTGCTTCCATTCTTCGAGGGCGAGCTCCACGAGTGCTGCAGTGATCTTGGCGGTCTTGAAGGACGTCCCGAGCTTGCTGCACAGCCACGCGTCCCAGAGGGCCAGATTTCGTGCGCGCCCTCGATAATCCGAGACGCTCGCACGGCGAGCCAGGTACGTCTGGATGTCGTCTGTGAACACACCAGAGCTGGCCCGTTCGGCATCTCGCCGCAGATCGTGAACCGCCGTGGACCGTTCGCGCTGGAGATGATCGAGCGTCGCCTGGAGCGTGTCTCGCACGTGCTGCGGGTAGAGTTCGTCGAACTCGCCAGCGCCGCGTCGCCGCACCCGGACGCGCCACACCCAGTTCTCACAGGATGCCAGATCTGCTGCGGTTCGCAATGCGCGCCGGCTATGTGGATGAACCCGTGTGATCCCGGTCGGCAACCGATCAATCCGAGGCGCCATGCTCCACCTCCTACTCGCGATTCCGGAGAAGATACCGCAAGACGTCAATTCCGGCGAATTGCACGCGACGCGTCGTTGGATGAATCGGACGAATGGGGAATCGGTTTCGTTGACGAAGTCTGTAGATGGTTGCGCGAGACATGCCAATCCATTGTGGAAGGTCGTCAAGATCGATGACGGGAGGCAACTCTCGCGCAAGGCGCGCCCCGTATTCGCGCTCGGCATCGCCTAATACCGCGGTCGGCATATGCTTGACTCCTGCTGAAATCAGTTCTGCGTGGGCAGAGTTGATCGAGAACCCCAGACACCGCCCGTTGGCGGTGTCTGGGAACGTCCCGTGATCTACGACGTCGACCCGACTGCTTCCCGCTCCTCGTACTCGGCGAACGCCGCGAGCACGAGCTGACGGACGCGCTCCTGCGCGTTGGCGTCGCTGATGGGACGCAGCAGCGAATAGCTGCGACGCTCACCGTTGATGGCGTACGAGCGTGCCGGGAACGTGACGTTGCGGCCGGTGCCGCCGCGGCGCTCCCACACGGCGAACCCGATCAGCTTCAAGCCGTCGAGCTCGCCGCTTGTGAAATGCAGCTCGGCTTCGGCGAGTTTGCCGGGCGGGTTCCCCTTCTCGTTTGGGGTGATTTTGACGACGATGCTGTTGTTGCTCATACACGCACCTCCTGAGAAGCTCGCCACTCGGGCGAGCAGTGGACGCGAACGAATCCCGCCGGGTCATGCGTGCACCTCGCAGGGAACGGGTGCCTGAAGGCGCGCCCACAGCCACTGCTGGAGCGTCTTCACGCTGACGAGGACCGGATCGGCGGGGGCGCAGATGGCGTGATCGGCGCGGTATTTCTCGCGCTGCCACGCCAGCTCTCTCGTTTCGATCAGCACGAGCCGCGCGGGCGTGCGCCCACGCGTGGCCTCGAAGACGAGCGGGTCGGCGGCGAAGCCCGCCACGTCGGCGAGCGTCGACGTGTAGAGCGTGAGCGTCGACGGCGCATCGACGGCCGGGGCGGCCGTGGTGACAAACGCGTGGTAGATGCGGATCTGGCCGGCGATCGTCACGGTGATGGTGGGTGTGAGATACAGGTGCGACATCGGTGTGCTCCTCGCTTCGAGTCCCCGCGCCGATCCGATAACCGCCTGCCGCGGACGCGCGCAGGACGTGTCAAGGCCGCGACGCTCCTCGCTGGGAGCGGTGAGCGACGCGAACGGAGCCTTGACACGGCTGAGCACGTCCGTAGCCTCACGGGATCGGAGCGGCGCTGGGTGCTGCCGCCGTGGGTGGGTGTGCGTCGTCCACCGATGCGGTGTGGACGACCGTGGGTCGCGACGCGGCTGCGGGCGTTTTGCCGAGCAGGCCGGCTTCGCGAAAGCTGAAATACCGCGTCTCCTCGCCCACGATGAGGTGATCGAGGAGCGCGATCTCGAGGACGTCGCCCGCGACGCGCAACCGCGCCGTGAGCATGACGTCGTCCTGGCTAGGGGTGGGATCGCCGGACGGGTGGTTGTGCACCACGATCACGGCGGTCGTGCCGGGCGTGACGCAGGCCGGCACGAAGACATCGGGAATCGAAATCGGCGTGGCGTCACGGGTGCCCCGCGAGGCGATATGCCACGCGAGGAGGCGGTGGCGTGTGGAGAGGCAGGCGACACCGACCAGTTCCACCGGCTGATCGGCGATGAACCGACTCAGAATGCGAACGGCCTCGCGCGGGGTGCTGAGCGCGAGTGACGGGACGCGCACGATGCGGCCTTCGCCGTCGCGGGCGGGTCGGTAGGTGCACACGAGCTCGCGCACCTGGTAGCGGCTGCGGGCCGGAACGTAGGAGTCGACGCGCATGTGCATCTCCGGTCTCCTTGCTGGGTGATGACCCTCCGGCACCACTGCGCGGAGGAAGGCGCTCGCCGGCGATGTGCCGGCGAGCAGTGAGGCGGGTGACGCGCAGTTCGTGACGAACGCGCGCGTGACCGATCGCGGACGTGAGGACGTGGGGGCGGGTGGCCTGGGCCGACCCGCTATGACTTACGAAGGGTCCGCGCGAGGATGTGCTCGCGCGGCAACGACACGGTCAGTGGACCGTGGTGAGGAGGCGACTGGCGGCGCGATCGAGCGCGAACCGTCCATCCTGCCAGGGCGTGCGTTGACTGAGTCTCGTCAGCCCCTGCACATACCCCCAAATCGACCGAGGATTCGTTTCGAACTGGTCCGACAACGAATACGCCTCGGCGGCCTGCTTCTGCGACACATCGAGTCGCTGCACGGCCAGGTCAAGCACCGCCTCGCGGGTCGGACCGACCTCCCGCGTCATTGCACGCTGGAGCCGTGTCCGATCGTCAGCGGTGTCGGCATCGAGGGCCGCGCGCACGTCATTGAGCGACGTCGTCCACGCGTCCTGAATCGATGCCCCGATGTGGCGGCGCCGGAAGCCGGCCACATGCTGGAAGCCCCAGATGATGTGATTGCCGCAGACCATGCGGAACAAGAACACATCCAGGGTCAGGGCGGCGGCACCCACATCACTGTTCCGCAAAATGAAGCCGCGGAACAGGCCGGACTGGGTGCGATCGGTCGGGTCGTCGAGATCGCGGTTGCCGTCCACGAGGAACAGAAACATGTCTCGGTCTCCCAAGTAGGCGCCCGAAGGCACTTTCTCGGCGCCGAACTCGCCGTCCTTGTACCCGAGCGGGAGGTGCCAGGCCGGATGCGCGGCCATGTGGTCGAGCACCCGACTGGCCAGCTCGTCGTGATGAACGCGTGCATAGCGCGGTGATGTGATCGCGTGCACGGTCCACGGGGCGGTGTCTTCCGCGAAGAGCTGATGCTCGTCGCGTGAGACCCGTTGCAGCCCGTAGTTGATCGCGTCGGACGCGATCGCGGCGGGCAGCGAACGGAGATACTGGGGCGGGGCTGCGGCGATCGTCGCGAGCTGCCCGAAGCTCCAGTGGGTCAGTGTGGCGATGCGACCCGACGTCTCGCAGATGGCAAGGTCGTCGGTGTCGAGCGCCTCGGTCCTGAACGTGCCGGTTTCGATCGTGCGCTCGTCGAGGCGCTGGCGTCTGGCGCGAGCGGCCTCGTAGAGCGCGTGCACGCTGGCGAACCGTTCATCGGGTGGGCGGCTAGCCCATTCCCGGTGCGCGGTGGTCGCCGTGACAGCGGACACACCTGTTCCGATCATGATGAGCTCCTTTCGACGTGCCCTGGGGCGACGGAAGGGAAAATGGCTCCTCGTCGGGCGACGTGGAGGGGTGGCCAGGACGGCCACAGCGAACGATGGTTCGAATCTAGATCGCGCGATTCAAGTTGTCAACGGGGACTCGGTGCCCGGGACAAGAGAGTGTGCAAATGGGGCAGCGACCATGTCGTTGTCGCAAGACGGAATCCTGAGGGCCACGGCATTTCGCGGACTTCTCGGCAGGCAATCGCAGAGATAATGACGCCGAATCGCCACATCGGGGGCGGCCGCGCTTCGAGAAGCACCACTGACAAGCAGTGCATGGCGCGGTCCTTCAATACAACGTGAGGCTCTGAGCGGCATGCGCGCGAGAAGACGATTTACCGATGGTGCGACAGAAACGCTAAGGCAGCTGACTATGACGAACGATAGCCAAACCAAGACACGGGTGCTGTTCGTCTGCACCGGCAATACGTCGAAGCGTCTTCGCCGAATACCTTGGCCGCCAAGTGTTCGGCGAGGCGGTCCTGTTCGAGTCTGCCGGCATCAGGCCACAGCCGGCATCCGACGCCGCGAATGCTGTGCATACGTTGATGAAGAACTTCGACATCGACGCATCGAGCCACGTGCCCAGGGATGTCAGAACACCAGACTGTCATAACCCGGAGAATCGTGTGGCTAACAGACAAGACGATGATGAACTGAGAGTGTTCAGCCTATTTGTCGAGTCCGCAAGGCTTGCCGTTCGTGCGGAAAGCATTCAGAAACGTCAGCCGCCTGAACCAGACATTCAATGCGAACTCGGCGAGTATGGCTGTACGTGTTTCGAGCTCGTTGAAGTCATCGATTCTGACTTGGCGCGCGCATTCGGTAACCAGCTGACGTTCCAGCAACGTCTATCGGACGCCGCACAGAATCATGGGCTCCAGGGATTCTCGGACAGCGTCATTTTCGTAGGTTTTGTTCATGCCAGCACTTCCACCCAACGAAACAACGCCATACCGCATCTCATGGCGCTGCTTCAGGAGCTTCGTGGCGGTTTTCGAGGCGACGTTCCGATAGGAGGAGGCACGATATTGAGCGACGCTGTGCGAAAAGTGCGCGTCACGAGGGGCGAATTTGTCGGCCCCGTTTTCCAGGTCGATGGCGCGACGTTCATCTCGGATCCGGTAGTCGAGCGAATTGCCGGAAAGTTCGCGAAGCGATATCAGACGGCCAACCGCCTCGAATTGTTGGCGTTCTACGAGTTGCATCCTACACAACGCGCCGAAGTGCGACTCCCCGCGGTGCAAGCGTTTGTCCAGGATAATATGCCTTCGTCGCAGTTCTCACGCGTCTGGGTCTTCGATACGGAAAACAAAGCGGTGTTGTACCTGTTCCCAATGAAATCGTGACGAATCACGTCCAGGAGCGCCCTATTTCTTGTGCGATCATGTCGCCACAGCGCGCGGCTAAATTCAAGCGACAGGCTGCCCAAGATTGGAACGAACTGCAAGGGGAGTCACGAATTCATGAACATGGAAATGCGACGGCGCGCACTCGATAAAGGTGTACTGCGCAGGCTATTGAAGACTCTATTGCACGGTGCGCCGCGGACAACGTGATCGCGCACTGAAGCCGACGGCGCCAGAAGCATGGAGAGCGCCGCGGGTCGGCGCAAACGTTAGACGGCTTGTAGGCAACGACGATGATTGAACAAGTACCAGCCGAGTTCGTGGCGAGCCTACTGGCCGACATTGGAGTAAAGGCCGCCAAGGGGGTTTTCGGCCTTCTGGCTGGAGGCGATTCCAAGGCGTCAGCTTCACCGAGCCACGACTCCGACTCAGATCTCGCGGAGTCCGCCGAATCAAGTGGCGAAACACCTCTTTTCCTCGCGCGTCAGCGTCTTCATCACCGCATCGAACTCGCGAGGGCGAAATGGTCGTGGCTTGTCGCGGCCACCTACTACCACCCAACGCGCGGTCAGATTCATGAGATCCCATCGTCTTGGCGTCCAAGGGCGATAGCTGGCCAATTCACGGTTGCCGATTTCGCATCAAGGGATCTTCCTCACGAATCGTATTTGGGGGAGAGTGCGCAGTCCGACATTCGCCTCAGAATAATCCAGGGTCGAATCACAATAGCAGCCGAGATCAGAGACACATTGACGCAGATCGAATCTGCGATGATTCGCGCCTGGCCATCGTTTCACTTCCGAGATGCGCCGTGGGAGAACGAAGGTGCAAGACTCGCCTGGATGTCGTTGATCGCCGAGGTCCGGACTCGACGTTTCGCAGGTCTTCCACAATTCAATTCATTCTGCGGCTTCAAGAATCTGTGGTCCATGCGCGACACTCCAGCGTCTGGTATTAGTTCGAGAGATACGGGCGCACTCTCAACAACCTACGGTTATGTCGCCGAGCTGGCCTGGATTCTCGCGCAGACCGATTCCGAACTTGGTCGTTTGTACGCCCGTGAGTTCGACAAGAAGCACGAACTACCGCACCAGTACGCGCTTAGAAAAGTTGCAGTGAGAATGCTGGACTCAATTTGGCAGCACGTCGGTGCAGATTTAATAGGCGAGCACAAAGGGACGAAGCGGTCCAATAAACCAATGGAGTCACCGCGATCTGGAACCCGAAAGCGCGTGGTTCATTCGTAGCGTTGTAACGATCAACGTCGAAGTAACGTTCAAACCTCAACAGCATCGTACTCACGCCGCAACATCAACGGGCCGAACCGTTGCGTCACGAGAAGTCCATTCAAGATGAGCGTCGGCGCATGACGATCGCGCGCGCAAGCGAGCCGATGCACGCGCAGCGTGACGGTCGCGCCAGGAAGGAGTGTCTGCGCCTCCTGCATGCGCGCCCATTGCGCCGCGGACGCCTTCGACGGCGTCGGTGCTGGTGATCGAACACGTCGCGATCACTCACGACCGCGTCGGCGTACTCCGGAAAGTGCCGCAGAGATACGCTTGATACTGCGCGGCGCCGCCGCGTTCATAGCGCGGCCACTCGCGCAGCGGCGCGAACACCTTCGTCCGTGATCGCCTCGATCGCTTCCTCGATGGGCAGCATGCCGGCAGCGTGACGCGCCTGTTGATCCGGCGTTTCCGTGGGTCGCGATCCACTCGGCGATTACACGCTTCTTCTCCTCGTGGAGCGCGACTGCTCGGCGTGCTGCTGTCGCCCGCGCTCTGCCCGGGCGCGGAGATCGGCGCGGAACCGACGATGTGCTTCGGGCGGCACGTCGCGCGCGAGGCCCTCGTCGTGCCGAACGTCGAACCGGACGAGACCTCCGTTCACGGACAGATAGCAGCGTCTCGGCGTGGGCACCGGATGGACGACGGCCCGCCGCTCGGGATTCCTTAGGAACGCGCGCGCGAGTTCTGCGCGCGACGGTCGCGATCGGCGTCACGCCGTGTCGCGCGCTCGGCGCGCCGCTGCGTGTCATAGGCCCGCTCGAGCTGGTGGTTGCGGGCGGCCTGCTGAAACAGCGTTTCCAGGTCCGGCGGCGTGTCGTACGTCGGCGGGGCATCGATCCGGACGACCTGTTGCTTGTCGTCGTGGCGTAGTGCGGCCGCAAGCGGAGGCGCGCCACACCGTCGGCGTCGACGCTCACCAGGTGCAGTCGGTTCGGCGGCACGTGCACGGCCAGCTGCTGCACCGCGCGGCCGTCGCCGCCGCTGAGGAGCGACAGCTTGCGCCCCTGTTCCGACAGGCAGTAGATGGCGGTCACGGCCAGCGTTCGCTCGGCCGCCGTCGACGGCGACGAGGCTTCCGGCCGCGGGTTCTGCTCGATCACGGCAGCGGCACGACGTCGGTCATGGCATCCATCGACAGTCCTTTCCGCGGCCCGACTTCGCGAACCGCCGAGCCGACGTCCGCAACCGAATCGCGAGCGACAAGCGACGGCCCAGGCGGCCGGACGATGTGTCCAGCCGCCTGATGTTGCGAAGGCCGTCAGGATGCAGTCTCGCGGCGGGTGTACGCGGCGAGGCTGCATTCCTGGATCGTGCGGCGTGTCACCGCGCCCGAGTGGGGCGCGGCGATGCGCCGCGCGAGGCACCGCACAGCTGTCGTCCTGGGACGAACGGCGTCGGATGCGGTGTCGTTCGCTACCATCGTTGATGACGGCGCGAGCGGGATGACGTGCACAGCCCTGGAGCGCGTGCACGTCGACGAAACCTTGGACGATGAGCGGCGAGATTCGCCTCGTGCACGCCCGGTGCCCGACCGACGTAAACCGGCCTCATACCGTCACTCCTGACCGACGTGTTCGGCTCGACGGTACGTCGCTCGAGCAGAAACTGATCGCGGTCGCGCGTCGTAGCCCTCGGACGCGCGCGACCTCGCGTCACGCGCCGTCGCCTCCTCGCGCGCGATGTGCACGACGAGGTGAATGGCGAGCGCGATCGCCTCGCGGATGCTGCGGTGCGGCAGGCCGACGTTGGCGGTCAGGACGCAGTGCGCGAGCCGCGTCAGCGCCTGCTCGGCCGAGTTCGCGTGAATCGTGCTGAGCCTGCCGAGGTGGCCCGTGTTGAGCGCCTGCAGCAGGTCGAACGCTTCGGCGCCGCGCACCTCGCCGACGAGGATGCGGTCCGGCCGATGGCGAAGCGTCGCGCGGAGCAGGTCGGCGATCGTGACCGGCGGCAGCGCGGCTCTCCTGGCCGAGCGGCACCTGCGCGCGCCGCGCCTCGAAGCGCAGCAGGTTCGGCTTGTCGAGATGGATCTCGGCCGTCTCCTCGATCACGACGATGCGATCGCTCGTCCGGAATGTGCGCCGCCAGCGCATTCAGCAGCGTCGTCTTGCCGGTGCCGGTGCCGCCGGAGATCAGGATGTTCTGCTGCGCTCGCGACGGCGTCCGTCAGCTGCGCCAGCGAGCGCCGGCGTGAGCGTGCCGACGCGCGACGAGCTCGTCGAGGCTGTAGCGGCGCGTGAACTTCCGAATCGTCAGCGCCGGGCCGGCCACCGCGCACGGCGGGAACATGGCGGCGACGCGCGAGCCGTCCTCGAGCCGCGCGTCGAGCATCGGCTGCACGTCGGAGATCTCGTCGCCGCAGGCGCGCGCGATGTTCTTGATCGCGACCGTCAGATTGCGCGGCTCCAGCGCGACGATCCGGCACGCACTCGAGCGCGCCGTCGCGCTCGACGAACACGCGCCGGCCGCCGTCGTTCACCATCACCTCGGTGACGGTCGGATCGCGGAGCAGATCCTCGATCGGTCTCAGGAACGGCAGGATGCGATCCAGGCTGCTCATAGCGCCCCTCGCGCCACGTGATCGAAGTAGCTGGTCTGCACGTCGAGGTAGTGCGGCTTCAGGTAGCAGTACTGCGGCGGCAGCGGATTGAGCCCGTCGTACGGCAGCGACGATCGCCTGCGCGTTCTGCAGCTCGGTGAAGACGCGCGGCTGAAACACGTAGTCCGATTCCAGCATGTAGGTCTTGCTCGCGCTCAGGCTGTGCCTCGCCGCCGTGGCGCGTCCGGTCAGCAGCGAGATGTGCGCGCCCTGGCCCGCCTTCGGCGAGCGTGTACCGCGCCTTCAGCCGGTCCGCGCGCCCGCACAGTTCCGCCGCGATGCGCGCGGTGAACTCGTCGCTCGTGGCGAGGAAGATCTTGGTGCGGAAGCACTGCAGCAGCGTGCGCCAGGCCTCGTCGCTCGCCAGCGCCGATCGCAGCGAGCTGATGCTCTGCGTCGCGACGATCGGGATGAGGCGCGCCTGCCGCGACAGCGCGAACGCGCGCTCGTCGCCGGTCGGATCGGTTTCGCCGACGGTCGCAAAGGCGTGGTACTCGTCGGCGACGAACAGGAGGTCGCGCCACACGCGCTGCGGGTTGGCCGCCATCTTCGGGATGCGCTGCAGCACGGCGCGCTGGAAATCCAGCTTCAGCATCACGCCGAGACCGCGCGCGAGCGCCGGATTCAGCGGCGACCGGGAAGTTCAGGCCGAGCACGTGGCCGGTTTCGAGCAGATCCTCGAGCGGCGGCAGCGGCCGCGGCTCGCCCGGCTTCGGCGGGTCGATGTACGCGTCTGCGCGGCGGACAGAACGCGCGGTAGACGGCCGGGTTCTCGTCGAACAGCGACAGGAACACGACGATGCCTTCGACGATGGAGGCCTTGAGCCGGTGATCGAGCCGCGTCCAGCGTGTGGTAGAACCAGCGCGTGATCGCCTCGAGCCGGTGCCGACGGTCGGCGCAGATGCGCGGCCGATCCCGGTGCGGACGCTCGAACGGAATGCCATGTTCGGCGAGGTAGCCTTCGAGCTCCGCATCGTACGGATGGCCGACGTGCGTCTCGCTCGAGCGGCACCCACAGCGTCCAGGCGCCTGGCCGCAGTCCTGCGACCTGGTAGTCTTCGCGGCGGATCGCGAGGACGTCGCGGCGGGTTGCTCGAACTGCTCCTTCAGCGCGCGGATGTTCTTCTCGATCAGTGCCGTCTTCGATGATGTAGCGGTACACCTCCGCGAGCGTGGTGTAGCCCGTCGGTGATGCGCCGCAGCGAGATCACGAACTTGAGCAGGTCGGTGTACGCCTGCTGCCAGAACGGCTCCTTCGACTTGCCGAACAGGTTGTTCAGCAGACTCGCCGATCGCGTACGCGACCGCGTACGGATCGAGATCGTTGTGCAGCGGGTTGTAGCAGACGCCGGTGTCGAGGCCGATCTCGAGGTAGTCGGCCTCGCGGCCGCGCAGCGGCAAGCATCGCGCGCACCTGCCGGCAGAAGTCGCCCTTCACTTCCAGGACGAGGCCGCCGATCTTCTGCGCGCGGATCGTCGGCCCGCCAGCGGAGCAGTTGGTCGACGTACGGATACATGCACGCGGACGTCTTGCCGGTGCCGACCGCGCCGAGAATCATGACGCCCGTGTAGAGCCCGCGCTGCGGAATCGTCAGCCACGTGGGCTCCGGCGCGCGGCCGCAGCGTCGCGCGCGAAATGCGCTCTCGCCGAGCACGAGCGTCGGGCGTCGGTCGCGACTCCGGGCTCGGGATACGGCGGCAAGGGCCGCATGCGCGACGTGGCCCGCGTAGCGATAGGCGATCGATCGCGAGGACGGACGTGACGAGCGACGCCGCGAGGAACGGCGTCGTGAACCAGAGCGTGGCGTACCCGTACGATCAGCAGCGGGAAGACGCACCGGCTTCTGCGAGCGTGAATCAAGCGCCAGGAACGGGTCGTCCGCGTCGACCGGATAGCGTGTGCAGCCCCCACGGCCACACGAGGGCCGACCACCATCGCGACCAGCCGCGCGCACGCGCATCGACGCACCATGCGTCAGCATCCTCGGAACTACGCCTCGACCTGCGACGTGATGCGGCGACCGTGTGGCGCGCGCGCCGTCGCGCGCGATCCGCGGCCGTCTGACGGCGCGGTCGCTGCGCCTCGACGCGTCGACCGACGGCGGCACATACGACTCCGGATGCGTCGCGCGCCACGCCAGGAAGTCCTTGTCCTTCGCGAGCACCGTGTCGATGAGCTGATTCAGGACGTACTCGGTCGGCTCGCCGAGGAACTGCTGCGTACGCGTACAGACGTCTCGTTGTTCTCGCGATCGAGGCGCGTGATGTGCCGCACGAGCTGCTTGCCGCGCGTGCGTGGTTTGATCACTGACATGGCCGACCTCCTCGTTAGCGCCGCCTGAGATTCCGCCGCGATCGTTCGCGCCGCGCGCCCGCGCGGACTGCGCGACAACGGGCGGCGCGAATGTCCGCGAGTGCCGCCGGACTTCTGCGCGGCTGGCCGCACGGTTCCGCCGAACGATTTCACGCCGAAACCTGCGCAGCCGGGACGTGAGCGACCCCCGGGACGCGGCCCGGGGCCGAGCACGCGGGGCCAGCGGCGGGGGTCGCTCACGTCCCGGCTGCTGTCCTCCGCCGGGATTCCGGGCGGCAACAGAACGCCGCCCGTCGCGCGCGGTCGCCGCGCCGCGCGTCCCGCCGTAACCGTCCACGCGCCGTGCCGGTTACGCGCGTCACACGTCGCGCGTCTGACGCGACCGCCAGCGTCGCCAGACCGCATCCAGCGCCGCTCGGCGTGAGCTGGAAGAACCCGCCCTGGGTCTCTTCCCCGTCTTCTTCCGCGTCACACGGCTCGTCAGGCGGTGCCGACCAGGGGAGAGCAGATGCACGTAGCGATGCGGTAGCACATGACACTCCAACTGGCCCGTCTCCGCGAGCGATCGCGTCGGCCAACGTGGCGAAAGCGTCGCGTCGAGCACCGGATCGCCGCGTTCGAGCCAGGCTCGATACAGCGCCTGAAACCGCGGCGCGCCGAAGGCCCGCACCGCCTGATCGAACCGTTCAGTGCGGTCCGCGTCGGCGGCGCTCGGCGCGCCTGAAAGTACCAGCGCAGATCGTCGACCACGGCCGGTCGCAGCGGCGAGGCGAGCTGCTCGCGAAAGGCCGCCTGATAGATCGGGACGGCGCTCGGCCTTGTGCCGCGGCACGAGCAGCCGCACCGTCCACGCCGGCAGACGCCCGGAGCAGCTCGGCGTGCCGCTCGAGAAACGCCCGAAAGTCGATCGGCACGTCCTGCGTCAGCCAGGTACAGGAACAGTGTGCGTCCGGCCGTCCGGGTCGAGCCCAATCGGCAGCTTGTCCGGGAAGTACCGGACCGTTTCGCTCCGCTCGCCCGGAACGTCAGCGACGGGCAGGTCCTGTCGCGGAATGCGGTGCGTGAGCGTGAAGTGCGCCAGCTTGTCCTGCTCGGTCGCCAGCCACGTCCGCTCGCGATCCGCGAGCACCGCGTCGAGCACCATCAGCCGTTCGATGGCGCGCGGCAGCGCCGTCGGCCGCCGATGACGGTTGTTCGGTTCGCCAATGGCGCGATAGAGCGGCTTGTAGTGGATGTGGTACAGGCGCGCGTTGTGATGGCCGCAGCGTCGCGCCGTCGCGTACCCGCGCGCGCAGCAAGCATCTGAAAGAAGTCGTGCATCTTCCGGCCGTAGGCAGGCCGGCGAACGTGCAGTAGTGCCGGCCGAGACAGACGCCCGCATGGAGCATGACGGTCACCAGAAAGCGCGGCTTGGCGCTCGGTGAAGCCCATGTCGCCGCACGCGTGGCCACGCCGCTCCTCCCAGGTCATTCGAGGAACTCCTCGGCGAGGTGCGGATCGAACGACGAGCCACGGCCGCCGCGCCCGCCGCCGCCCACGCGGCTCGTCGACCCGCGAAACCGCGTGAAGCCCGCCGCGACCTTGCCGGCGGCGTGCGCGCCCCGGTAGTGGAGCGTCGTCACCTCGACGTCTTCCACGTCGCGGCGGCCGTCCGGCCGCTCGTACTCGATGCGCACATCCGGGAACTGCACGCGGTCGTCGATCCATCGGCAGGTCGTGCTCGTGCGCCCACTCCCGAATCTCCTCGCGCGATGCGGTCGGGCCGGCCGTCGCTGTCGGATCGATCGCGATTCCGCTCCTGCAGGAACCGCTGGTACTCGCGCTTCAGCTCGTAGTCGAGGACGACGCGCTCGATGCGCGCGCCCGTCGCCGCGGAGCCGCTCGGCCGCGCGCAGGTAGGCGCGATAGAGCTGCGCGTCGTGCGACAGCTCGCGGCTCTTGCACCGGCCCGGCGTAGAACGTCTGCGAGCGCTCGCGGTCCCGGCTCCGATGACTCTCGAGCGACCTCGCGGCCGCGCTCCGTCAGGGTGACGACGGTCGTGCGTCCGTCGCCGCGATCGAAGGCGCGACGGTGCGGATCAGGCCGGCGCTGCGCAGACCGCTCGAGGTCGCCGTGCCGCAGGTCGCCCGGTCCGGCCGCGGTCGTCGCGCAGATCGTCGCCGGCACGCACGCGAAACGCGCCGATCGTGGCCAGCGTGCGCACCTCCGATCCGCGCAGCGTCATAGTCGTCGTCGTGCACGTGGACGCGCTCGCGTTCGAGGCCGCGAGGCAGGTCGAGGTCCGCGCGTGAAGACATCGCGCGGATCGACCGGCTCCGGCGTCACGCGGGTCGGCCGCGATCACGATCGCGGGCGTCGTCGAGCGAACGTGGATCGAGGCCGTCCCACATGCCGCCTCACTCCTCGTGCGACCAGAGTGCGCGCCGGCAGATCCTCGTGGACGCCGTCCGACGCGATGAGCTGCCGATCCACGTGCGTCAGCTTCCGGCCGGTATCGCGCAGGAAGAGCCACCGCGCGAGCGCGTAGTAGACGGCGCAGCAGATTGAGGAAGACGAGGAGACGCGCGCCGACGATGACCGTGCCGTGCAGGCGGAAGAGCGCGACCTTGTACGGCGCCAGGAAGCGTCAGCTCGCCGGCCAGCCAGCCGACCAGCAGGAACAGCGTCAAGCGCGGCCAGAAAGGCGGTGTTCGCGATCATCGCCGGGTCTCCTCGAAGGCCTGATCGACGCGGAAGTAGGTGATCTGGAGGCCCAGCGGGTTGACCCGGACGAACTCGTTCGGCACGTGCGTCGCGCAGGACGAAATCGACCTGCGCGACGTAGCGTCTCGCGCTTCCGCTCCTGGCGCGTGCCAGGCGCGTAGTAGCACCTTCTCGAAAGTCGACGGACGCCTTGTACGGCGACGTCGTCAGCTCGCTCAGGCTGACGTTCTTGACGTCGATGTCGACCTCGTCGCCGGCGGGTTCGTCAGGAACGTTTCGATCGACGCGGCTCTGCTCGTTCTGCGCGATCGTCGCGTCGGCCAGCGCGGGGTCGAGGAAGAACAGCGAGTCCGGATAGTCGCGCTGCACGGTGGCCCGCAGCCGGCTGAAGTGCGTGACGACGAACTGCGTCAGGAAGTACCGCAGCTCCGGCGCCTGCGGCTGGTACGTGGTCGCGTCGTAGTGCGACGGCCTCGGCCCGGCCGACGTCGTCGATCCGGATCGACGAGCGGCTTGACGTTGGCGTACTTCGCCTGCGTGCGGAAGTTCAGGACCAGCAGACCCAGGGCGAGCAGCGAGACGAGGAGCGAGCGGCGATCTTCAGGTAGGTGTTCATCACCAGCGCGGAGCCGTACAGCTCGACGAACTGACGCTTCGCGTTCTCGAGGGTCTTCGGGTTGCAGATCGGCGACGTGGCAGCCATGACAGCTCCTACCAGAGCGGGTGAAAGTGCAGCAGTCCGGCGATCACCCAGACCACGCCGATCACCGAGCCCGATCAGCGCGGCGATGCCGATACGCGATCGAAATAGCAGCCGCGCGAATCGCAGGACCGGCCGTGCGTCGCCTGTTCGCGTTCGTCACGTGAGACATCGCACATCAGCAACCTCACGCACCTGATCCGTCGGCAGGACGCTCTCCCCGCCGCGTCCCGAGAAGATCGAACTCGTCAGCGACGGGACCGAGCAGAATTCCGACGGCAAAGACGCCGATGATCGACGAGCGCCTGCAGGCCGTAAACCAGGTACAGGTCCTCGGTGATTCCCGGCGGCAGCGTCGTCAGAAACTGAAAGATGAACCGCTCGAAAATCATCAGGAACGCGAAGCGCCACGACCGGGATGAACGAGTACTGAATGAACGCCTTGAACCACGACCAGAACAGCCAGTCGAGCTTCGGCACGATGAAGAACGGCACGAAGATCGGGCCGAGCAGCGCACAGACGGCGCTCGCGATCAGCCCGAAGGCGACGATCGCGAGCGAGATGACCTTCGCGAGCGTGACGACGATCAGCAGCAGCCAGTACAGCAGATTCGCCAGGATCGACCAGGCGTCCGGCTGGACGAAGTGCTGCCACAAGCTCGTCGAGATGGTCGAACATCAGTTCGAGCGACCGCGCGTCCAGGATGTTGGCGAAACTGGTGCGTCTGGTCGGTGATCAGGTTGCTGAACGAGACGCCGATGCCCGGAATCGGCGATTCGTAGAACGCGATCAGGCGTATCCGAACGAGATGAAGAGCAGCAGCTTGGCGAAGTCGAACATGTGGTCGCCGAGCGCCCGCCTGCTGAACATCATCCGGATGCCCTGCCAGACGATCAGGATCGTGGCGAACGCGATGAACAGCGAGTACCCGAACCGCAGGAACTCCGGCTCGTAGGTCGTCAGCAAGCTGGTGATGGCCTGCTGGATGGTCGCGACGATGGCGAGTCGAGGCTTGGGTGCCATAGGAGTTCCTCAGGGCTGCCGCCACGTGCGCAGGTCCGCGCCAGCGCCGGCGATGATGGCGGCGTTCGCTGCGCGGCCGATCACGCAGGCGGCCGAGCTGCATGTTCATGACGGCCGCCTCGGTGTCGCGGGCGCGCTTGTTGTCGACGAGGAGCTGCTCGACGATCGCCGTGAGGAACTGCACGCGCGCCTGCTTCTGCCGAGTCTCAATGAGCACGGCGCCACTGATCTTGTCGAGGACCGCCGTCGCGCTCTGCTCGCTGGACGGGTCGATCACGTCGCTCGAGCGCGTCGATCGCGGACAATTCGCGCCGGCCGTTGAACCGCAGCTGGCCCGTCTGATCCGTGCCCGCGATCAGCGTGCTGTCGGCCAGATCCAGCGTCGCGAGGGCGGCGAGGATGGCCTTGTAGGCGTCCGGAGCCGCGGTCTGCAGCGCCGCCAACTCCGCTCCCGGCACCTCCCGATCGCGACTGACTCGCGCGTAGCCGCCACCGCCGCTGTCGCCGTAGTTCAGGGCGGCGGTAAACGGGTAGGCAAAGAGGAACTGATCGCCATCGATCGGATGCGTCCGCCAGCGTGGCGGGTCTGGCAGTACGGTACTTGGCCAGGTCCGTCAGCAGGCTCAGGCGTCTGGCCATCCGTTTCAGGAGCGACGCTCTCATCGGTCAGCGTCTCGAGCAGCTGCTCTTCAACACCGCGATGACGGCGTTCTTGGCGGTCGTCAGCGCGTCAAACACGATGAACTGCGCACCGGCGAAACCGGCGCCCACGCCAAGGCACGTGAGGGCGATCAGCAGCGTGCGAGCATGCCGTCTCATCAGTGAGCCTCCGGTTGTCACGGCTGCCGCCAGGACCGCAGGTCGTCCGCGGCGCCCGCGATCACGGCGGTTCCGGCCGCGCGGCCGTCACGCATCGACAGCAGCCGCATGTTCATCGTCGCGGCCTCGGTGTCGCGCAGTCGCTTGCCGCGCGCGAGCAGTTGCTCGAGCGTGTGCGACAGGAGCTGGTTGGTCGCGATGTCCTGCCGCCGCCCGAGGAGCTCGCCGGCCGCGATCTTGTCGAGGATGGCCGTCATTTGGTGAAACGACGATCCGGTGTTGAGGACGTCGCATTCGAGGACTGCGTGACAGCCTGCAGGAGGCCGCTGTATCCGCGAACCAGGGCCACTTGATGACCGCCCAATTGCGCGACCGAATCGGTGATCTCGATCGTGGCGTACGCGTCTTCAACGGCTTTGCGCGTCGGCCCGGGCAGTGTGTCCAGCAGGGTGCCCGGCCGTTGAAGGGCGCGCGTCGTCTGCATGTAGAGCGCGCCGGTCGCGTCGCCGCTGTTCAGCCCCTGCAGCCACGGTGCGCCGTACTGCCAGCGGGACGGATCGTGCGCGGTGATGTCGATCGCAGGAATGCGATAGCGATCCAGCGCGCCAAGACTCTGGGCCATCCGCACGATGGTTTCGTATTGCTCCACGAGCGTGTTGTATTCCTGCAGCGTGCGCTCCGCGATGAGGACGGCCTGCGCGAGGTTCCCCGGATCATGGACCGCCCATTGCGCATGCGCGGATGGCGCGATGAGCACGACGACCACGATGAATGCGGTGATGCGCTTCATGACCCCTCCTAACGAGACGCCAGACGTTCCTGCGTCCGATCACGCGCGGGTGCGTACGCCGGCAGCTCCAGGTCGCTCGTCAGATACACCTTCACGCGGTGGCCTTCGCGAATCGTGACCGTCGGCAGCCGATTGAGAAATCGGTTCATCGTCTGGGCCGTCGCTTGTGTCGTGGCATTGGCAGACGCCGCCGGCGATGATGACGGGTTGGTCGCCCGTCCCGCGATTGAAGCCCGCGCCCGTCAGGAATTGCGCGAATCCTGACAGCAGACCGACGGCGGCTGACGCGCCAAACGTCGACTTGTAGTGCTGATTCACTTGATCGCGCAGTCCCGCGTCGCCGATCTCGTTCAGCCCCAGGAAGTGATCGAGCGGATACGTGCGACCATCGGGCATCACGAGGCGGTGAACGCGACGGCGAGGCGCGTCTCGCCGAACGCCTGGACGGGCTTCGTCTCGCCGAGCACGCGCGCGCCGGCCGGAATCACGACGGCCCTGTCCGTCGTGCGAGTAGACGGCGTTGGTGACGAGACAGTTGACGGGAGCCGACGCAGTGCCGTCGAGCCGGTTCGTCAGCACGGTGTCGATCACGGTGCCTTCGAGGATCCGGTGCAGGGCGTCGGTCGCGCGGATCGGCGGCGTGGAAGCTGGCGATGCCGCAGCGGTTGCGGCCGTGTGCGTGTCCGAAACGGCTGGTGCCGGTGGTGACGGCGCCAGGCCAGGTAACGCGGGCGGTGCACTGGCGGGCGCTCGCGCGCACGACGGCGTCGGCGACGTCGTCGAGACTGGGCATGGTCGGGAGGCCGTCGCTTGCCGGCGTGGTCCGACTGAACCTGGCGGCGGCATTGTCGCCGCTCGTCAAGCGCTGGGCGTCCGGCCGGCGGCTGATGACGACGTTGCTGGCGAAGAGGCTCTCGTACTCGCGTCGTTTGCGGTCGGCCTCCGTCGGATCAGATGGCGGTGGCGGCGCCGGCGGCATGGGTCTCGGCGGTCGGCATCGGTCGCACGGTCGGCGGCGGCGCCGCGGGCGGCGGCTGCTGGGCGCGTTCGTCCAACACGCGCAGCCGGTCCTGGTAGTCGCGCAGCCGATCGGGACTGCGGCGCGCGCGGGCATGCCCGTCAGCGCGGCCTCGCGCGAGGCCGGCTGCGGACGGCCGGTGAACACGATGATGGCGAGGATGCCGAGCGCAAGCGCGACCATGAGCCACGTCTGCGTGTGCCGCGGCAGCACGCCGCGCGGCGGCGTGCGGTGATCCGTGACGGGGGCGGTTCCAGGAGTCGGGTCGGCCATGACTACCGTCCTTGCCGAACCGGAAGCCGCTCCTTGCCGAGCATCAAGTACGCCTCGATCCAGGACCTTCGGCACGACGTACGTGCCCTCCTGCACCTGGAAGTTCAGGAGTTCGGACCCGTCGGCTTCATCTCGTAGAGCGCGGGCAAGTTCGGGCGCGTCGGACTTGATGTACGTGAACTGGCCGTCGTGCCAGATGGATCGGACAAAGAACGGCTTCTCGTACTTCGGCCGGCCGTAGACGAACTGCAGGGAACTCGGATACTGCTGCTTGAAGGTCGCGATCGGCCTCGTCGGCGCGATGCTGCGCCTGGTCGACGGCGGCCCGCGGTCTCGGTCAGCTGCGGTCTGCAGCGCGCTCACCTGGGTCGCCGAGTAGTACTTCGGTGTGTCGCGGCACGCACCGGTTGGTCACCGCTGACGTACACCTTCAGGTCGGGCTGCGCGGTCTTGCCTTCTGTGAGCAGGAAGGAATAGACCGCGCCGCTCGCCGTGACCAGATTCAGGTTCGTCGCCGCGCCTTCCTTCGCGGGCTTGACGTGCGCGATGTTCTGCGCGGCGGAGATGACCCAGAAGTCGCGGTCGCCACACACCACGTCGAGGATCTCCTCGCCGTCCGGCAGGATGACCATCGTCGTGTAGCGGAGCTTCGTGTCGAGCGGAATGACACTGCGCGGTCGACGCGGTGACCTCACGGACGCCGGGGGCTTGGGCGCTCAGCGACGCCACCATCAGCGGAACAGCGATCGATACGGATCAGGGCACGCAGGAACATAGGTCCACTCCTTCTCAGGCTGAGGCGACCAGGCGATCGCCGGTGCCGGTCGCAACGACATTCGTGTAGAGCCGGCGCGACCGCTCATCGACGTTGAGCACGAGGACCTTCGACAGGTCAGGACGCTTCAGGAGGAACTGTTGCCGCGGGACCAGATCGACGAGGACGTCGAGTTCTTTCCCCGTCAGTTGAAACAGCTCGGCGTAGCGGGCGCGATCGAGCGCCGGATTGGCCAGCAGGAGCTTGGTCGGGCAGCTCTCCACGACCGTGCGCAGCAGATCGGCCGACGCGAAGTCGTCGATCGTCTGCGTCGCCAGCAGCATGGCGGCATTGCGCTTGCGCCACGTCTTGAGCGCTTCCTCGACGTAGGCGCGCAGCCGCTCGTGCTGGATGAAGCGCCACGCTTCGTCCATGACACAGAGCTTCAAGTGCCCGGCTTCGGCGGGGTCGTCGAGGTGCGCCGTCACGCGATGCAGGACGTAGAAGAGCAGCGGTTCGAGCAGCGCCGGATAGGCTCGCATGGCCTCGAAGTCGAACACCTGAAACCGCTGGACGCTCAGCGTGTCGTCGACGTGGTCGAACAGCTCGGCGTAGCGCCCGCCCTCGACCCATTTGCTGAGCCGCGCCGCGAGCGCGCGCGGCAGCAGGTTCGCCAACGTGAACAGACGACGCTGCTCGCGATCGAGCACATACAGGTTTTCGATCGCGTCGTAGAGCTCGCGATCTTCGGCGTCCGACAGCCGGTACGCGTCCGCACCCTCGAGCAGCACCCGGACGAAGACTCTGCAGGAAGTGGAGGTTCTCCGGCGTCGGATCGAGGGCAAAGGGATTGATCCGCACGTCGCGCTGCCGCAGGCCGAGCTCCAGGTAGCTGCCTTGGAGCAGCGTCGCCAGCTTGCGGTAGCTGTGGCCCAGATCGAAGATGACCGTCAGCGGGTCGTACTTCTGTGCGTGCAGGGTCAAGAAGTTCAGGAGGAAGCTCTTCCCGCTGCCGGTCGCGCCGAGCACGACGGTGTGGCCCACGTCCTGCACGTGCAGATTGAAGAAGTACGGCGTCTGATACGGCGTTTCGAAGATCGCCAGCGCCTCACGTCCCAGATGCGCACTGGTCGGCTGTCCCGGATCGAGGGTGAAGAGGAAGCTCAGATCCGCGTAGTTCGTCTCGAGGAGCGCCAGCCGGCGCAGGTTGTGCGCGCTGTTGCCGGGCACGATGCTGAGCCAGGCATTCAGCAGGTTGTAGGTTTCTTCGATCAGCGTGCCGTCATGCGCGGCCATCACCTTGATCGCTTCGGCAGCGGCGCGCTCCACCGTTCGGCGGTCCTGGTCGTAGAGGACCAGCGTCAGCGAGCATTCGCCAAAGAAATGGCCGTTCACCTCCATTTCCGTCAGCAGCATCGCCGAGCTGCGTGACCGTCGCGCTGGCGCTGTCGTCGACGAGCATGTCGTCGTGCTTCGTGTCGGGCGCGACGTAGTTCACCAGCGAGATGCGTTTGTTGAAGAAATGCCGCCGCCGCCGATGCACGTCGCGGCGCATCTGCGTCGCTCGACAGGCGCCGCCATTCGAGGCAGGCGATGCATTCGCCGGGGATGGTGTAGAGGTCCTCGAGCAGGTGCGCGAAGGTGTGGCCGGGCGGCTCTTTCATCGTCAGCACCTTGACGACTGCACCGTCGACGTCCAGCCATGTCGGATGGCACTCGACGGGACTGTCAGCCATGAAGTAGTCGACGTGCGTGTCGTACCGCAACGTGGCGCCCTCGGCGTGCTTCGGCGTGTAGTTGACCAGTCGTCGCAGAAAGCGAAAGGCGTCGGCCTTCGACAACCGTGCCGGTCGAATCGTGTCGGCGAGTTGCACCTCAAACGCTCTGGCCTTCTGATCCAGTTGGGCAATCGCGCGGTCGATTTCTGCCTGAATGAGTACGAGGACGGTATTGATGGAGAGCCGTTCACGGATGGCCGCGCATGGCCGGCGCAGCACGTCCAGGAGGCGCCGCGCCGTGACGTGTTGCGCGCGGAACCCTTCGTACACGAGCACGAGGAACACGTCGATGTCGTACAATTCGGCGCGACGGTCATTCAGCGAGGCGGCGCGCCGAGCGATGGCGTCTGCGGCCACCGGCTGACGGCATACCGATGGGCGAATCGGATCGATCCGGCGTTTGCAGAGGTACTGATACACACGACAGGACTCATCGAGGAGTCGAATGGCGGCCTCGTACCGATGGACGATGGCCTGCCGTTCGGTCGGCTCCAGGCAGCCATAGTCCGCGCCGGTGATCCGGTACACCAGGCCGACATGGCCGGCCTTCGTCAGAAACATCTGATCGGTGACGAATCCGAAGACAGCGAGCAGGCTGTTGACGCTGCCCGCCTCCTTGTAGGCGCGGACGACGCGGCGAAGGTTCACCATGCGCGCACCTCGATCTCGAACGGCCAGTGCTTCAGCGGGTCGTACCGACGCCTGACGCGCGACGACGACAGGAGAATCGCGAGCATCTGCGGGTCGTGCGTCGTGGCCCAGACCGCGAAGGCGTAGAGGCCGGCGAACATCAGCAGGCCGGCGAGGAACGAGTAGAACAGGTTGAACATCGCCGCGCCCATCAACAGGGCGAGGAAGAAGAGACGCCGATCGACGCCCCAGATCGTGAGCGGTCGATGGACGGCCTTATACACCGGGCGTGACACGAGATCAGCGAGTGGCGCGCTCATTGCAATTCTCAAAAGAGCCACGTCAGAAACTGCGCCGCAAAGAGCGATAAGCCACCGCCGAACACAATCCCGCTGATCTGTCGTTTAGCACCAGACTCTCCGTACATGAACAAAAGTCCGCCTATCACGATGGCGACAAGTGCCAGCGAGCGCGCCAGTGGCCCCGTGAACGAGAGCTCGAGATTCATCGCGGCGCGTTCCCACGGCGATTGAGCGAATGCCGCGCGCGAGAAGATCAAGAAGACCAGCGCGGTGACGCACAGCGTTCGTGTTGCACGAACGATCGAAAGGCGGCGTCGAGGGCGAGCGCGATCGCGGACTGAATAGATCATGAGCGTCTCTCCTGTGAGCAGTCGTTTCCGCAGGCGTTCGTGGCTCGTCACGCCACGTCAGGTCTCCCGTGCATCATCGAGATCGACTCGTGCGACGATGTCGTCGAGAACGGTGACGCTATGAGCAAGAAGCGTGACCAACCGCGTGGGATTTGCACAGGAGTTGCGCAAAGAACGATTCGCGTCGCAGCAACTTCAGTCGCAGCAAAGAGTTGCGATCAAGAAGGCAATGCGTTGTGATCGCGTGAGACGCGGTTGCGAAGAGAAACGTCCTGGCCTGTCGATTGAGTAGGTGCTACCCGTGCGGCGCGCGCAGATCGTTCGAGGGTGTGAAATTCGCTCGGTTTTATTGAGCTTGCGTTGAAGAAGAGTCGTGGCGGCTGGCAATGGGTAGTTTGTTCCCGCGCGGGAACGAAGGAAACGGGCGAAACCCGCCGCCGTTGCCGAACCGCGCGGAGGCGACAGCCTCGCCCGTGACGTCATGCGCAGAAAACCTGTTGCACACAAGAATGACCCTGGGGCTTCCTTCGATCGTTAAGTAGCGTTACGCTGATCAACCTTCATGAACGCTGACGTTCGGCCTCTCGTCCTGATCATCGACGAGGAGGAAACCGCGCGCGACCTGTACGGGCACTGGTTTGCGACGCGCGGATATCAGGTGATGTGCGCCGTTGGACGAGTCGGGCTTTGATGGCGCTCCGGCGGGAGCGGCCGCAGTTGATCGTTACGGATTTGCGAGCCCGCGATCTGAACTTCCACGACCTGATCGACCGCCTGCGGTGCGCAGAGAACACACGGTGTATTCCCGTGCTGGTCCTGACCTCGTCTTGCGATCCGCACGCGCTCGCCGACGCGAGGGCTGCGGGTGCCGTGGCCGTCCTTCCGAAATGGGGCGACTTCGACTTGCTGGAGTCATGGGTTGCGGCTTTGTCGGTATGACGACACTGGCCTTTGCGTCAGCATCCGTTGACGTGCCGGCGGTCGACGACGATAACCTTGTGCTCACCGGCGTCAAGCCTCGTCGCTTCGCTCCGACCCCGCTTCGCGGGGCTGGCGGGCTTGACGCCGGCTCCGCTCAAGGTGCAAGAGGCAATTACCGCCGGCAGTCTGACTTGTTGTTTGCCTGGGCGGCAAGGCGTGACATGCCCAGGCAGTTTCGTGGCGCTACTCTGTCCGCATGCCGCGGCCCTCTACTTTCCGACACTTCATCAGCCGCCGGATGCGGATGCCGCAGATCTATTTTGCCGCTGATGCTGGCGCGCGGCAGCTCCAATTCGGCAGGCATTTCCTTGACGCCCTGGCGAACATCTGGCGTATGACCGGACCTGTCCGTCCACGGCCATGATGCTTCAACCCGAGCGAGATCCCGGGTCAAAATTGGCCTTGAGGCTCTAACGAGCTGCACGGAATCGCGGGCGACGAAGAGGAATGTTGGGGCGGAAGGTCTCCAGCTTGGACTCGAGTGGCCGGGGGGGGAAACGAGGCCGCCAGTGTTCCCTTGCGGCTGGATCAACTAACAAAGGTGAGAGCCGGGGAAGACTTGCGCGTTGGCATCGATATCAGCGTACAGGTCGAAGGTGCGTCGACTCTTGAGGCCGATCTTCGATTGATCTTGAAGGACCTCGCACTCGACGGTCGGGTCCGAATCGAGAACGAGTAGAACCGGATTCTAGCTGGGTAGTTGAATGGCGGTCGGTGGAGGAGTGACTCCGCCGGCGTCGCGACTACGTAATTCGGAACATCGCGCTCTAGTCGCGGGTAGTCGTCAATGGCGGAGCCCTTGCTGAGCTACCGCACGCGGGGAGGAAGAGGAATGGGAGCGGATTTCGAAGATGCCCTGATTGCGTTACCGCGCGACCATGAGGTTCCGTTCAGCCCACAGCTCGCGCACGCGTTCCTCGAGCCGCTTCCGCCGTGCCTTGATCCAGTGCGAGTAGTACGCCTCCGTGATCCGCCCGGACTTGTGTCCGAGCGGCACTGAGACGTCCTCCATCGGGATGCCACGCACGAGCAGGTCAGTCGCGAACGTGTGTTGAAACATGTGCGGATGGCCGGTGACGTCGGCGATCTCGAACAGGCGCCGGATGGCGCGCTGCGAGTCAGCGACCGCAGACTTGCGCAGACCGTTGCCGGTCGAGAAGAAGCACGGACTGTCGTCGGTCGCGATCGCTTTGAGCGCGTCGACGTCGCCGGCCAAGCCAGCGAGCCGATGATGGATGCCCAGAACGCTAGCCAGTTCCCGGGCAGACTCTAGCTCATCCGGTCTGCCGTCCTACGGGAGCTTGGCGATCCGCTCGAGGATCGCCGTGACCTTGGCGACGTCGTCGGGTCGGTTGATCGAGGCGAGGAAGGGCAGCGCCAAGATGCCGATGGCCGTGAGCGTGGACTTCACCGCGTGCGCGAGCTCCTCGTCCGGGTAGTTGATGGCGAGGTCGTTCTTAGTGAACCGGCGCCCGAGCTGCATCCCGCCTGTATGCGTGAAGCTGTTCAGGGTGTTCCAGTTGCCAGCCTTGGCGGCAGCGAAGAATCCGCCAGTCTGAAACTCTTCGTCAGCCTGGGTGACCATCGTGCCGGTGCCGGGGAACTTGAACTTGTCCTCGCGAATCTTCTCGGCGTCCTGCTCGGACGCCTTGGCGATGACCCACGCGCCCTTGTACATCGCCTCGATAACGGAGCGGACGAGCGCCATGGCCGAACCGGGATGCTTGTGGCGGATCAGCAGCGTTATCGCGCTCTGATGCTCCAGAGCCACATCGATCAGCGCAGTCAGGTACAGCATCTTGTGCGTGACGATCGAGCCGTCGAACGGCGCGCAGTATATAGCGTCCCAGAGTTCATGGTTGGTGGCGTCAGCGAAGTCGAGTGTCGCGGCTAGAGTCACACCCCGATGATATCGCGGCGCCTTCATGAAGGCAGAACTCGCTCTGCGACCGATAGCCAGCCGATGTCCTGAAGCGGAGCGACGGGTCAGGGCTCGCGCAGCGACTCCGAAGGGGCTTGACCTTGACGCGGCGCGTGAGCGGAAGGCACTGACACGTCCGCGATGCGGAACGCCGACACCCTACAAGGGGGACACTTCGTGACGACTCTGCCAGCGCCGGCATCCTCCCGAACGTTGCACGTTGACGGTGTCAAGCGAAATGGAAGCCTGTAAGGGGATCGGCCCGAAAAGTAGTCATTCTAGTTGCCGCCACAGTTGCCAAGACTGAGCCGGATTGCGTGAATTCGTAGGTGAAGTTCACGACAGCACTCGGTTCGGGACCGAAGAGCTACCAGGATCGAACGCCCCGACGTCTCGCAGCGTAGTGTCGGGAAGTAGCGAAGCATGTTCGCCCCGACCACTTCACAAACCAGGTCCCAAGACCGGATCAAGCAAGCTTGCAGAACTCATTTCGGATCGTCCACAGTTAAGCTCTCGACAAAGCCCTTTTCTGGGCCTTCGTCGTTGTAGATGACAACGTGCGGCTGAACCTTAGGGAGACGATCCAGCCCGCACGCTACGGCGACCGGAGCGGGCACCGCGGGGAACAGATGGATCTCTTTCGCCTGCGGATGGTCACGTACGACCTGGGCGAGAAACCGTCGGTATTCCAGGCGGAAGAAATCCAAACTCTCGCGACGACGAAGGAAGTCCGGACTCGGCTCCATGTTGACCATCGACGTTTCATAAACGGTGAACGAGCCGTCAATCGTGGTCGGCAGTCGATCAGGGCGAACCGCACCACTAAGGGAAAGCAGCAGCGCCACGTGTCCGGGATTGGTTCCCACCCTCATAGCGCGGGTCACGTACTCCGCCAGCGGACCGTCGGTCTTCCAAGACCAGTCTCCAGAGTTACGGTGTCTCTGGTACAGGTCGACCTGGATCTTGTCACTGAGCCTGCTTCCGAGGTACGCCAGCAAGGGGAATCGGGCCGATGGCAAATAGAGAAACGTGGCGGGCTGTGTCAACGTCTGACCCGGTGACGTAAAAGAGTGCCAGTTTTCGATCGATGCATTCCATCCCGGCCCGCACGTAGTGGATGCCGTCGGCGTCGATTCCCGTCAGGTCGATCAAATATCCCGCCTTGCTGGTTGGGTATCGCGGCGCGATCGCGCTCGCGATGTCGGCGTTCGGGATGTCCACCATCTGACCACGAACCTTGGCCTTGAACTGAACGACGGCAGTCTTTCGGTCGGGCCGTAGATCCGTCAAGAAGCGGATGCGGGCTTCATGATCCGCCTTTTGGCTTTGGAGGGCCGCCCTGGTGAAATCGGCGGGGTGATCGTCTATCAGCTTATGGCACCTGTGGCAGAGGAGCATGAGATTGTCGAGCGAATGTACGTCGGCCGGCCGCTCGCCAGCCTCAGCCCGCGGCCCAACTTCGCTAAATGCCACGATGTGGGCGAGCTGCGCGAAGTTTCCCTCGCGTAGCGTCACGTGATGCTCAAAGAGGTACTCAGGGCAGCCGTCGAATTCGCACCGGCCTCCGGCACGGACGGCCAGGAGAAGTTTCCGCGGCCACCGGATGTGGCGAGTCACATCCGTGACCGGCGATGTTCGGCCCGACGGTCTGCCTGGGCGCTTCGTGGACGGCGATTTCGTCATCGCGGAGCCTGAGGAACTCAATGTCGAACGTTGACTCGAGCGAGCAGCCATGTCACGCGCGTACATCCTCGATGACCGGCGTGGGAGTCAGTTGCTCGATCGTCTCGCGCAGCATGCGTACGGTCAGGGGTTGATCGGCACGAAGAGCTGCCAGCAGAGCAGCCTCGGCGCCACGCTGAACAAGGTCGGAATAGCTAAACCCAGGCGTGCGGTCCGACACCTTAATGAGAGCGCTGATATCCTTCTCATCGTGATCGAGGCCTTCAAGAAGGACCCTGAACAGGGCTCGGCGGGTTTCGGTGTTTGGTCGAACGAAGCGAACTACCTGGCCCCGTCGGACCAAGGCCGGATCGAGGGCGGACAGGCGATTCGTAATCAAGATCACTGCGAGTCGCACGCGCTCTCGCGCCAGCTGGTCGATCTGTTTTATTAGGACGTTGAGACCAGCCCGATCCTCATGATGGGCCTGAATCTGCGATCGGCTTGTGCCGAGGTCGTCGCCTTCGTCGATGATGAAGATCCCGCGGCCATCCTTACCGATGACGGTGCGGGCTTCGTCGAAGGCGGCCGTGACGCGAGCAGACAGCTCGCCGACCAAACCGCCCCCACGGATGTCGGAGGGTGTTTCCAGGGCCATAACGCGCGCGTCGAGTATCCGCGCTATCGGCGAGCCGACGGACCCGGCAAGTGCCGTCTTACCGCAGCCTACATCGCCGGACAGGATGACAAGAGGAGGTCGCCCTTCGATTCGCTTCGCAAGCGCCAATCCACGCGAATGATGTTTCTTTCTCCAGCGCGTCAAGCGATCCGGATCCAGTACGTTGAGAAGATAGTCCAGGACCTCCGCCTTCTGTTCATCAATGCCTATAAGGCCTTCGTACTGTGCGATCGCAGAATCGTTAGGATGCTTGCTTTGGTGAAGGTGAACGGCGCTCATGGCCAGACGCCTAGTTTTGCGCGCGTCAGACCGTAGCCGGAGGCGCTGAAGGCGCGCGGTTCGGACTCCGGTGCGTCGAGACGCTTCCCATTGAAACCCCACCCTCGTCGACCCAGTTCCTCGCGCACGGAACCTGGGATGCCGTCGCACAGGTGCGCATAGAGGCCGACGGATGTGCCGACCGGGATTCCATGCCAATCGATGCCGCCGGAGGAAGAGTCCTGTTGCACGGAGCCGTCCGCGCTGACGGTGTATCGAAGACCAAACTGCTGTCCACCCGGTGGCCGGATCTGCAACTCGAAGTACTGGAGAGCTTTGGCGACTTGCAGATAAGTAAGGTCCTCCGCCCACTTTCGTGCGCTGTCGTTGGTGACATGGCCGGCGACCACGAGGGCGGTGAAATTGGCGCTAACTTTGTACATGACGATCCGGACGCGCGCTTCCGTCATGGTGCTCGCGAGAGTCGCCGTGGCTGTGGCGGCGTAGCTCATACTCCTGGCTCCGAATGATGGCGAATCGGACTTCCGAAGATCGTGACGAGGGCATCGAGGCCATCATTGTCTCTACCGTCGTCGAAGGCGGCGATCGCTTCGTACATCGAGTCGCGAGCCTCCTCGAACCATTCTGCGAACTCGTCACACATGATCCCGTTCCAGTTCGAGACCACGTTGTTTTCAGTGTTGACGGGATCGTGCACTGCCCACACGGCGGCCGTGGCGGCCAGCGGAGCCGGCGCGAAGTCGGTGAAGTGAACTGTCGCTCGCTTTCGGACCGTGCGGGCGATATAGCCGAACCAGTCTGCTACTGTCTCGCCGTATGTTTCGCGGACGCCGCGCGCGTCGAATGCGTGCGCGGCCAGAAGGTTTACAAGAAAGCTCGGTACGTCGGTCACCACAGCACCGTCTTGCGTTTCACGGAAGCACCGCCACCACTTGAGCAGGCGGGTTACCTCGTTGAACTTCACACTGCCGGGCACGGCCTCGCTCTTCTTGGTTCTCGACTTGATGAACTCCACGTGTTTCTGGAGCGACGTTTCGCGCCGCTCGCCGTCGGTTCGGATGAGAATCTGTCGTTCTGCATCACTCGTCGCCAGAAGCGGGACGAGGTCGTAGCTCAGATTGTTCGTGAACTTGAGTTTTATCGAACTCTTTGAAGGCTGCAGTTCCGTCTCAGGGTACGCAAGCCGCGCATATTTCTCGAACCGGGGCAGGAGGACTTCAAGGCGCTCGTCATCCTTCGTCTTCGGCGAGACGACGAACGGCACATCAACATCCTGACCTTCGACCTCAGCCAGGCCGCGCATATGCCGCCGCAGACCCGTCCGGGTCGCGAAGGAGCCGGAGTTCGGCGTCGAACGCACGGTGAGGTCGTCCTCGGCTGCTTTTGCACAAATGGCATCGCGGATGTTCGACATCTGCTCGCGGATTTCGTCCTCCCGATCGGATTGCGTGGCGATCCAGTTGACGAAGGTCGAGATCCGTCGATGAAGCGTAAGCGTCGCAGTCTTCACGGCCATGATGAGGCGTTTCCTCTAGTCTGCTTTGTGTGTTTAAACCTTGAGCGACATTGTGCGAACGACGACACCTTGGATTCGGAATTCCCGGTCGACAACGATCGGCTTGTGTCTTGGATTCGACGACACAGACTCCAGGATGACCATGCCATCGACCAGCTTGAGGCGCTTGATCGTGGCCTCATCGTCGATCAGCGCCACAACGTTCTCTCCTGTTCGCGCGGCCTGCTGCTGCCGGATCAGGGCGATGGACCCGTGCTGGATGCCGGCGCGGTTCATCGAATCGCCAGCGACCCGCAGAAAGAAGTATTTGTGCGGCGGCCTTGCGATCGTGTCAGACACAGCTACGTAGCTCTCGATGTTCTGCATTGCTAGGAGCGGAGCACCTGCCGCGACCGTTCCGACAACTGGCACCTGCACAGTGTGGGCATGATCGTGAGCGCCGGTTGGCGCTGACTTGAGTACCCTGATGTTTCGAGCTCCCTCGCCCCGTTCAATGTAGCCAGCACCTTCCAGCGCTTCGAGAAACTGCGTCACGCTTCTTGGCGAGTTGAACCGACCGCGAGCCTGAAGCTGCCGGATAGTTGGCGGCCTCCCGGTCTCCTGTACGAGATCGAGCAGGAGGCGCAAGAATTCGTCCTGTTTGGACGTCAGGGGTCGCTGGGCCATAGCTCATCACATTATACATACGAATATATCCATTTGTTCCACGGCTGTCGCGCCTGTATCGTGCTGGACGACGCCGTCGCCCCCTCAACATATAGTTCGAACGAGACGACGAGTTTTGGCCGAGCCGACCTATGATCAGGCGCCCAACAGGACGGCAAGAAACGCCGGGCTGATTCGAATACTGTACGGAATGCCAGCCTTGGCGGATCACCGGTTCAGCGGCGCCGACTGGCCCGACATCATCAGGCGCTTGACGTTCGTGTCGATGGGCTTGTTCAAGGCCATCCGGTTGCTCGGCCCGGACGCGGTGATGAAGGGCCTCGGCGTCTCCCCGGAGGACCTAACCTACGGAACGGTGGCGAAAGTCCTGGCGGACGAGGTCCGCTACCGAAAGGACAAGGGGCCTCTTCTTCCGTTCCTCATCTTGACGCTGAAGCGCGACTTCCTCGATCTCCTTAGGCAAAAGTCCTGGCTGACTACGGACATTTTCAGCGGTGACGAACGCCGGCAGCGCCAAGAGGACCGGGCGGTAGGCATCGATTCCCTCGCAGCCGAAGATCCGGTCACACCAGATTTCATCCTGCGCAAGAGAATCATGGAACAGGTCAAAGACGATCCACAGCTCGTCGACTATGCCGTTGCCGCCCTCGAGATGAACGTGAGCAAGCCCGCGGACTTGGCGGACCTGCTATCCACGACGGTTGCCGACATTCAGAACCGTAAGAAACGACTCTTCCGGGCGCTGAGCAAAGCGCCGAACTTGAGAGGGGTGTGATCCTCGATGAAAAAGCCCTCGGACGAACAACTGAACGCGATGTTCAAGACAATTGACGCGGTCGTCGGGCCCGTTGAGGAGTGGGGCGCTCAAGACATCGATGAAGCGTTGGCGAAAGCCGGGGTCGACGCGGATTCTGTCTCGAAGCGGCTGTTCGAAAGAGCTAGCGAGCTTGCTGGTCAGCACCGCATGCGCAATGAGGACGTGCCGCGCCATCTGCAGGACTTCCTGCAACAGACCAGGCCTCTCGAGTTGGGGACGTCGGACCCCGACACCGCGATGCAGGGCGCAAGACGCTGGGTTGAGAATCTCTTCAAACCCAAGCCCGCTCCTGCGACCGTGGAAGTCGTGTATTCATTTCGCGGCAAGGACCAGGACCTCAACACGAAGGATCAGGATTTTCTGGATCGCCTTGGCGAGCGAATGAAGGTCGCCGAGGAGAAAAAGGGAGACGAATGAGAGAGCGTGCCGCTCTCTACGCAGGCCTCTTGCTCGAGAAGCTTGGGGTGACCGGAGTGCCTGACGTCCGTGTTATCGCCGGTAAGCTGGGACTCGGGATCGAAGAGGGCGATGTCACCGGCTTTGACGGCGCGCTGGTACGCGTGAAGGGCGCGTCCTCAGGGATCATTGCACTTCGCAAGTCGATACGCGAGGGCGGCCGGAAGAACTTCACCATCGCTCATGAGATCGCTCATTTCGTTCTGCCCAAGCACGACGAATCTTCGGTGTGTCGGTCGTCGCAGATCGAAACATGGAGTAAGGAGCTCACCGCGCGCGAGCTTGAAGCGAACGAATTCGCAGCCGAACTCCTCCTTCCGGAATCGGTTGTCCGGACGACGGTGGGCAACCCCGCGCCGTCAATGGCAGTCGCCAAGAGGATCGGCGAGACGTTTTCGGCGTCGTTGACGGCTAGCGCCTATCGGCTGGCTGAGTTGACTTCTTTCCGGTGCGCGGTTGTCTGGAGTTCGCGGCGACGGGTCATCTGGTTCAAGCCGTCCGATGAGTTTGGGCAGTGGGTCAAGATTCGCGATTCCGTCGATCCTAGAACGTTTGCCTTTGATTGCTTCGAGGGCAGAGAGGTGCCTTCGAAGCCCGAAGCGGTTCCTGCCAATGCGTGGCTAAGCGGTGCGAACCTTCGCGCAGATGCGATGATCCTAGAGGAATCCTGCAGCATGCCGTTTTACGACGCGGTGCTGACGCTGCTGTGGATCAAGGACGCGATTGAGGCGGGAGAATCAGAAGACGATCTTGAGCCGATGGAACCGGACGACTTCACGCTGGCGCGCCGGAAATGGCCTGGGAAACGGTAAGGTCGCGTTTTCCAAGTCTGGCGTGGCATCGGGTGTTGGGGGAATCCGCTGCGTGCGCTGAAGCGGGCCTGCGGTCGGGCTGGCACGAGCCCGTGTGTTTGCTCAGAGATATCGGAGAAGGTGAACTGAAGGTCAAGTGGTGAGCGAGCATGCAACGGATCCCTCCGACGCTTTTTCGCTCGGTGTCGGTGAGCGCACCTTCGAGTTCCGACCGGTTGGTCTCCGATTTACCGAATCTCTGAAGGCCGACGTGTTTGCGGCGAAGAATAACAAGACTCTTGGCCAGACCATACTCCATCCGAAGTACTTACACCTTGCGGATTTCGTCACCGCGAGTCACGTCGGGGATCTGGATGACCGACTGGGCGAGTTCCTGATTAAGCTCAAGAAGGCCGGCAACGCCGAGTACCCTGAAATTCTTGAACAAGTACGGAGACGACGTTTATTGCGACTTCTGCATCGATGATCAGTTCATTGGAGGAATGAAAGGGCTGTACTGCTTTGTGGCGGAAGGTCAGGTCAAATATATCGGCAAGAGCATCGACAGCTTCGCGAAGAGGATCAATCAAGGTTACGGTCGCATACATCCAAAGAACTGTTTTCGAGACGGACAGGCGACAAACTGCCATCTGAACGCCCTGATTGCTCAAGCTCGAAAAGACATTCGATTTTTCGTACATGCGATGACGGACGATGCAGAAATCGCCTCGGCGGAGCGGATGCTAATCGCGAGGGAACGACCGAGGTGGAACATTCAGCTGGCATAGGGAGACGGGAGGACGTGCAGGTTTCCTCGCCCGACAAGCTGTCGAGGGCAGAGCTGGAGGATTGTCGTGGGCTTGCCTCCGGGGATGGAAGTCAGGTCCACGGGGGAAAGCGCTCGCCAGTTCTGCCGCGAGACCACGAAGCACTCGACGCTGGTCTGCTCAGCCAGATCCAGTGCGACGCGCTCTCACGAGCCGTCAGCTTTTTGCGAAGCATCCTCTGTTGTAAACGTTTGGCAGAGGAGTGCTTCGCCCGGCTTTAAGCTACGAGGAAGATGGCTGTCGGCATAGACTAGTCGTCATCGTCAGTCGATCTGGGGTGCTTCGCGATGTAGTCGAATGCAGCGAGCTTAGCCTCTTCCGAGGTGCCGAACCTCTTCTTCCCGGCGATTAGCTCACCTTCCGGAATCGGGGTGAGCAACACCTGCCAACCTTGCGGCCACCTCTTTACGACGCAGTTGTAGCCGTCATGATTCCGATATTCATTGCCGGCCTGTGACGTCTTCCATTTCGTGTGCGGGAATCGCTCGCGCCTAGCGACACGATTCTTCAGGCGCCGCTCGCGAGTTCTGGCACCCTCAAGGTCTTGCTCCATGTGCCCAGCGCAGACGACGCCGACCACAAGGGAACCCTTGTAGTCCGGGTGCGTCATCGTGTGCGTGTAGCGAATCTGAGTTGACTCGCACATCTCGCAGGTCTGTGTATTGCCAGCGCCGAGGTCGTCGTCCTCGATGCAGCTCCAGCCCTTGTGAGGGACACCGCCCTTCGACCACTTGCCGCGTCCCTGTGTGACGGCAGCGCTCTCGGTTGGTCCGGACATCCTGTCAGCCTAACGCGACAGCAAGAACTGTTGCCATTTCGGAGGTGGCGATCGCGCCAGGCGGCGTCGGCATCGCGGTCGTCATGCCGACCTGCGCCGCATTCGTCTAGCCGCGCCGGTTGCAGCAGAATCGCGCACGACTAGATATTATCTTCCTGATGACGCTGTCACGTGCGAGGGCGGGCGATAGGCCGACCGCCCGGTGGGCGGGTAGCGAGGTATTAGCTGTGTTTTCTTCCTTTCTGAACCGCGACGCGAGGCCGATGAGTTTCAGCCAGGCAAGCGGGCCATCGGCGAAGTGCTGCAGCTCCGCGTCGGCGAGCTTTCCCGGCGCGCCGCGTACCTTTTCTGGCAGCTTGCAAATCGGAAGGGGAGAGGCCAGATTGGCGAATGCCTCTTGAGTCATACCCCACGCGCCTGGAAGCGGGCGACGACGCCGTGATCTGGCGCTTCATGGACCTGCGCAAATTCCGGGACCTCATGGCGAGCGATGAACTGTATTTCCGGCGCGCTGATTTGTTCACGGACAAGAGCGAAGGACTACCGCCGGAACAATATGCGCGCCGGATACTTGGTCTCGACCCGTATGACATCAAGGACCGCGTGAGCCTTAACCATCACATGGGTTCTCTGGCGCAGCATCGCGAGTGCTATTACATCAGTTGCTGGCATCTGTTCCGTCAGGAGCAGCTGGGCATGTGGGAACAATACGGCCACGACGGCGTGGCGGTCTGCTCACGGTATGGCTTGCTGAAGGCGGCGCTCGACGGCCTGCTCGACGAAGCGTCCCTCGGTCTGGTGCGGTACGGGACCGGCCATCTGGAAAACACTTTCAACACGATTCAGTTCATCACGACCAAGCAGGCTGTGTACTCGGCGGAGTGCGAGGTGCGCGCGTGGTTGACGGTTTACGATCCTTTGGCCAGCGGCAACCGGCATTTCGACCTGGATAATTTTCCCCATCCCCGGCCGCTCGACATCAATCCTCGCCATTCCTGGGTGCCGGATTGCAAGCGGCGGCGCATCGACCTGCGCTCTCTGATAACGGATGTCGTCGTGTCACCGTGGGCCGAGGCGGACGCGGTTGAGGAAATTGAAATATGGGTAAAGGCGAAAGGATTTCCCCGCATCGAGCACGCCGTCCGCGCTGCGGGGAGACCAGACTCCCACCCTTGAAGAGTTCAGGCGCGTGCGGCGCCTGACCGGCGGCGGCACGCCTGAGCCTGCGACCGCCGACGAAGTCCCGGCAACCGGGGAAGACCTTGACCGTCTTTACGAGGTTCTCTCCGGCCTGACGCCTTCGCGCGTGAGATGGTTGTATCGTCAACGCTGGGAACAGTTGCCGCCTGAATCCGGGTCAGCTTCCGCGTGTGCCCGACTTGCAGTACCTGGAGACGACATTGAAGGTGCTCGATGACTGGCGGCGTCAGGGCATTGATGTGGGGTGACAATCAGCGGAGCGCCCGTTCAGCCCAGATCGACCGGCTCCTGCCCGAATGTCGCCGGCACCCACACGGCGCCATCCTCGAAACGCATCCGGTAGCGGTGCTTCGAATCAAGCCGGTGGAGCACCTGCGCCTCAAAGATGTTCCAGACCCAACCCTCCGGGAGTTCGGCATCCTGCGCAAGCTTCCGGCAATCGACCAAGGCCATGTCCTGGCGTCCGTCCACGGCGCGCTTCATCGCGGCACAAGGCCGGCCGCGCCGTTGGTGGAATTCCTCTGAGGCGAACCGCCCCGAGATCCGCTGCGCCTGGAACCAGCCCTCCATGGTCAAGGCGTACGGCGCTGCGTTCGACGAGAACACGACCTGTTTCACGAGCCTGGCCTCTTCCAGTTCACTGATCGTGGTGCCGAGCGGCGAAGCCTCAACGAGATCCGCCGCGCCGAATCTGATCCCGCTTGCGTCTCCACACAGGTCAGCCAGGCGCTCGAGCGCACGCTTGATGGCGGCCTTTCTGTCATCGGCACCGATCGTCATCTTCTGCCTGCCGGCGTCCGTCGATTCAACGTCCTCGCCGATCCTTCAGAAAAACATCAATGGAGAAGAATTGAGAGAATCCCCCGCGGGGACCTGGCTCCATGCGCCACCTTCGCGGCGCGATCTGAACAACCCGAGCTATTCGGCCAGAAGGTAGTCGGCGAGTTCTTCGGTGAGCTTGTATCGCTTGACGTCGTTGAACTTGATGTCGCGGAGCAACCCCAGATTTTCCAATACGCCGATCTTCTGATCGAGGTTTGGGTGAGTCTCGTAGTAGTACTCCAGGGTGCTCCCGTCATTCCAATAGGACCAAGCCTTCTTTAGTAGCACGAGATTGCGGGCAAGGGGCTGCGTTTTGAGATCGAACCGAATTTCCTGAAGCAGTTCCGGCATCAGGTTCTCAGCCTTACGCAGAGCCGGTTGCGCGCCGCGAGGGACCTGGTCAACCCGCCTCTCCAGCGCCAGCAAGGCTGCGGTTTCTGCTGCGGCTTTCATTGCCCGAAGCTGCTCGACGGTATAACGCGACTCGTCGTTATCCACGAGCTTTCCGTGGTTCTGACACATCCAGATTCCATTCTCCGCGGACGCGCGCTCGTCGGGTGTGAGAGAGGAGTCATATCGCGGGCCACCCTCCGCCGCAGCCGTGATATGCGCCGCGACTCCGACGTTGACGGACTTCTTGGGATCAGTGTGCGGGCCAACCGTCTGCTGGCCGCACTGCGAGCAGCAGTAGTTTACTCGTTTGGCGAGGGTGTCCTTCGTGGCTTGAGAGAAATCATCTCGCGTCATGCCCGATCGTAGCACCGCGATCCGTCTGGGCTGCGAGATCAGACGACGCGACTATCAGCTCAAACGTCGTCGCAGATCGTCCGAAACAGTCGTGGAAGAACCTCGTGGGCACCTTGAGCGAATTCCCTGCGGGGACCGGGCTCTATTCGCCCGCCTTCGCCGGAGGCTTCGGCGCGCTCACCGCGCCCAGGTCGCGTCCCTCGGGTGACTATTTCTTTCGCGATAGGAACAGGCTGACGGACCGCAGACGCTCACCGGCATCACTCATCCGGCAACGGCTTGTGGGTCGTCAGCGGCATTTTGGCATTCGTGACAGCCTTCGCGAAATACGCTTCTACGCCGCCGCCGGACTGCCCGAAGGCCGGAGCCACCGTCCCGAAATCCACATGAGTCCCGGCGGGCGCCATGATTTCGTAGTGGTGCGATGCGGGCAGATTCACCGGCAGCGCGAAGCGGCCGACCGCCACGAACCCTGTCGGCACGAAGGGCACTTCCGATGCCGGAGCTGCGTAAGTTCCCGCAAGGAAACTTCCGGTCTTCGGATCGACGCGGGGATCCGGGCTGAAGGCGGAAAAGCGGTGGAACGCCCGGTCTGCCTTCAGCTTGTCGTGCTTGACGAGACTACTCGGCAGCGCGGTCTGCACGCCCGCGGCGACCGTGGCGCCGGCCGCGGCTGGCGGCGTGCCGATCCGCGAGCTGAGGAGCCTGATGATGCGCGGATGCGGCGCGGCGATGACGGTCTGCGTGATCTCGCTTTTCAGAAGCTCCACGATCTTCACGCCGTTTCTGAGGATGGTCGCCGGGTCGTCGCCCGGCTCCAGCCCGATTGACGACAAGTCATAGGCGCGCTCGCCGTTGAACACGAGCAGAGGCGCTGTCCGCCCCATCAGGGAGCCTTCGACGAACTGAAAACCCATGCCCGTCTCCGGCAGGGCCTTGAGCGCGTTGACCGCGTCCTCGTCCAGGTTCCACATCTGCATCACCCTCATTGTCGCTGCCTTCCGGGAACATCCGCGCCTCATCTACCGGAACACAAGCTCGGATTGACCACAATCCCGAATCAGCGTCCCGTTGCCGACGTCGCTTTGGTGGCAGCTCGATTTCTGCGGGCGGCATCAGTCCTTTCCGAAGGTTCATTTCTGCGGTCGCTCGCCCCGATGCCCTCTGTCCTCTTGACCAGCATGGGGGCCTGCCCCTATCCAGCGTTCCGAACGCGAACAACTACTAGGGTTAAGACCCAATTAACCATGTTGAGATTCAACGGGTTGGTCAACCGAATCGGGGGGCCAACAGATGCGGGCGAACTTGTTTTGGTTTAGCGACGGGCAATGGGCGAGGATTGAGCCGTTTATTCCAAGCAATCGCCGTGGCGTGAAGCCGAAGAACAATCGGCGCATTTTGAGCGGGATCATGCATGTGCTCAAGAGCGGATGTCGATGGGTCGATTGTCCGCCGGAATATGGGCCGGCCAAGACGGTCTACAATCGCTTCAACCGCTGGAGTGCGCAGGGAATTTGGCAGAGCATCTTCGAGGCGGCGGCCGAACCTGCTGAACCGCCGGAACGAATGGCTCTCGACAGCACGCATGTCAAAGCGCATCGCTGCGCTGGCGGCGGAAAAGGGGGGGCGTCGGAACAGGCGATTGGCATCACCAAGGGCGGGCGCAACAGCAAGATTCACGGCCTTGTCGATAAGCTGTGCCGCCCGTGGGTCTTGATCCTCACGCCTGGCAACACCGCCGACTGCACAGTCGGGCCGGCATGTGTCAGTCTGCTCGACGGCATCGCCGAGTTGCTCGGTGACAAGGCTTATGACAGCAACTCGTTC
Organism: uncultured Acidobacteriota bacterium; assembly: GCA_963770995.1. Taxonomy (GTDB): domain Bacteria; phylum Acidobacteriota; class Vicinamibacteria; order Vicinamibacterales; family CAVVIG01; genus CAVSWN01. The sequence continues at coordinate 489,204 of CAVYRS010000004.1, forward strand.
CGCAAGTCTCTGCGCAAGGACGGCATCAAACCGGTGATCCCAGGCCGATCAAATCGGAAGAAACGCATACGTCACGACAAGCAAGCCTATAAGGATCGCAACGTCATCGAGCGCTGCTACTGCAGGCTCAAGGACTTCAGGCGCATCGCAACGCGCTACGACAAACTCGCTCGGAACTACTTCTCAGCCCTGTGCCTCGTTGCCGCCGTGGCATTCTGGCTTTAGTCGTGCGCGGTTTTCCGCTTTTGGATAACATGGCGAGCGTGTCGGCACCCGGATGACGACGGGAAACCATGAAGGGGAGGTTTGAATGAGCTCGCAGCGAGTGTCGGGAACCGCCGTGCAACGAACCATTGCCGTCCTGGGCTCGGCGGTTTTCTTCGTGGTCGCCCCATTTACGCTGGCGGGGCTCGTTCCATGGTCGATCACGGGTTGGCAACTCCGGCCGCCGTTCCTTGGTCTGGAGCTGACGCGCGGCATCGGCGCGATAATGATTCTCGCAGGCGTGCCTGGGGTCGTTGACGCATTTGCGCGTTTCGCGCTGCAGGGTCTCGGCACCCCCGCGCCCATCGCGCCGCCCCGGAATCTCGTGGTGACCGGTCTCTACCGTTATGTGCGTAATCCAATATACGTCGCGCTCGTTGCCATCATCCTGGGTCAAGCGGTGCTGATGGGCGATTGGCGCCTCATCGTCTACGGCGCGCTGTGGTGGCTCGTCTTCCACGTCGCCGTCGTGGCGTACGAAGAACCCACGCTCGAGCAGACGTTTGGGAAAGAGTACGAGGCGTTCCGCGCCGCAGTCCCGCGCTGGATACCGCGGATGACCCCATGGCGGTCGAAATGATCGGTGGCCCGCGGTTGTGCGAGCCGCTGCTCGCGACCGGTCTCGGACGCTTCACCGGCGCCGCGAGCAGGCACGCTAACGGCCCTCGGAAAAGAACATCTCCCCATTGGCGAAGCGGTTGGGTTTCAGGCGCATCGCAACGCGCTACGACAAACTCGCTCGGAACTACTTCTCAGCCCTGTGCCTCGTTGCCGCCGTGGCATTCTGGCTTTAATCAATTGAGTCTGGACCCTAGCGTAGAGAGACCGGGAGGCCGGACAGTGGTGGGCGCACGTGGTGGGCGCAGCTCACGTTCACCCGCATGAACATTGAGCTGACTATCCTCAAAAAAGAGATCGAGGAGCTGATGAACGTGCGCGGCATCGGCGAAAAGAACTTTCTGAAGCTCAAGCCGCAGCTTGCCGTCGGACCGGCCAAGGCCGAAAACGAGCCGCAGGCGAAGTGACCACTTCGCGGATTGAGACCGGCTACACGATCGTCGAGCTCTTGTTTGTCGTGGGAATGGTGGCAACGCTCAGCAGCGTCGCCATCCCCCAGGTGCTGACAGGACTCGACGACTTTCGCACCGCGGGGGCCGCGCGACATATCGCCGCGCGTCTCCAGCGGGCGCGGATGGATGCGGTGGTTCGCTCCGCGGACGTGGGACTCCTGGTCACGCTGGCGGCAGGGGAGTACAGCTATGCGGTGTACGTGGATGGCAACCGGAACGGCGTGCGCTCGGCCGACATTTCGCAGGGCATCGACAAGCGCCTCGTCGCTCCGGAGAAGTTGTTCGAGCATTTCGCCGGCGTCGACTTCGGGGCGATTCCCGGGCTGCCTGCCGTCGATCCCGGCGGCACGCCGCCTGGGACGGATCCAGTCCGGCTCGGTTCCGCCGAAATGGCCACGTTTGCTGCATCCGGCACATCCTCGTCTGGGAGCCTGTACATCCGCGGGCGGAGAAACACGCAATATGTCGTCCGCATTTATGGCCAGACGGGCAAGACACGCGTGCTGAAGTTCGACGCGCGGAGCCGCCAGTGGAAACCGTTGTAGGTGCCCACCGTGGCCGCGACCGGCGCGGCGGACAACGTCTTGCCAGGAGAGAGGAGCACGGGATCGCGTCCGTGGTGGTGCGACCCGGGAATCCAGCGATGTTGATCAACATTTCCGCGGCGGGCGCGCTCATCGAGACGGAGCATCGGCTTCGGCCCGGCGCCAGTGTGGATCTGGTCATGGAACGAAGCCAGGGCCGGGCCAGCGCGCGAGGGCGCGTGCTGCGCTGCTCAGTCGTTCGCGTGCACGCGGCATCACTCTGCTATCGGGGAGCGATCGGCTTCGATCGGCCGCTTCCGTGGTTTGTCGAATACGAAGGAGCGGCCGTCGCTCAACAGGTGGTGTGACATGACAGCAGACACTGCGCTCTTGGAAAGCCCGGCCGCTCCACCACACTCGTGGCAGAAGCCTCGCCGCCGCGATCGGCGCCGCTCGCTGGCGGATCTTGTGGCGGCGGTCACGCGTTCGCTCGATCGCCAACTGGACATCTCGCTGATTCGCGGCGAGTTCGAGGATGCGCTGCGTCGAATCGTGCCGGTGCGTTCGATTCAGCTGCGCGATACCGGCAGCCGCTGGGCTGGTCGGATCGAGGAGAGCGGGGCGATCGAATCAATCGTGCTCGATGTGCCCGGCGCGGATCCGGCAGTCGGCGGGCAGCTCGAGGCGACATTCGATCCCGGCTGCTGCCTTGGCGAGTGGGATTTCCAGACGCTCGGCGCGGCGGCGCACGTGGGCGCTTTGGTCCTGGAAATCGAACGCCTCCGTTTGCAGCTCGCGCGAGCGGGTCTCCTGCAGACCGTGCGCGTCAGGCGCGACGCTGCGGCGCCGCTCATTGGTTCGACCGCTGTGATGGACGACCTGCGGTCCACGATCGAGCGCGTGGCCGCGACCGACTTCACGGTATTGCTCGAAGGCGAGAGCGGTGTGGGAAAGGAGCTCGTCGCCCGGCAGATTCACGAGGTGAGCCGGCGGCGCAACGGTCCGTTCGTCGCGATCAACTGCGCGGCGTTGGTGGAGACCTTGCTCGAGGCCGAGTTGTTCGGGATCGAGGATCGCACCGCCACGGGTGTCCGCGGCCGGCGCGGCAAATTCGAGGCGGCCGACGGCGGAACCCTGTTTCTCGACGAGGTGTCGGATCTCTCGGGCTCGGCACAGGCCAAACTGCTGCGCGCCATCCAGGACCTGGCCGTCGAACGCGTCGGCGGCAACGGCGCCCATCGCGTCGACATCCGCATCATTGCCGCGAGCAACCGCAGCCTGGCCGACATGGTGGAGCGCAAGCTGTTCCGCGCCGACCTGTTCTACCGTCTGAGCGGCGTGGACGTTCGCGTCCCCACCCTGCGCGAACGGCGGCCCGACATCCTCGAGCTGGCGCGGCATTTCCTCGACCGCCATCGCGGAGCACGGGTCCTGCGCCTCTCGCGCGACGCGGTCCACGCGCTCACGGAGCACAACTGGCCGGGCAACGTCCGCGAGCTGGAGCGGGTGGTCGAGCGGGTCGTCGCGCTCGCCCAGTCCGACGTGATCGAGCTCGAGGATCTGCCGCCGGCCGTGAAGGGCGATTACGGCGTATCGCTCGGCCCCTCGCGCGGCCGAAACGACAGCCTGCGCGCCTGGGCCACCCGCTACGTCCGGCTGATCGTCGATCGGGTCCAGGGCAACAAGCGCGAGGCTTGCAAGGCGCTCGGCATCAGTTACCACACGCTGCAGGCGTATCTGAAGGCGGCGGAGGCCAGCGAACACGCGGATGCTGCCGCGCCCGATCCGGCGACCGAGGACAGCGGGGGAGCGGATGGTGAACCGCCAGGAATGGCGACGGTCACGCTCGAGACTCCGCCGCCTGCATAGCCGACGCTGCCGTCGCAATCGCTGGACCGCCACGTAGTCTCGTGCGGGAAATCATACGCGTCAGGTTCGACGGGCGTTGCCATCGATAGGCAGACCCAGCCGTTCATGACAGAAGTACGCGAAGCGCATGCCGTAGATAGTGTGAGAGTCGTCCCACACGACTCTGAATTTCCTGCTGCTCGCCCACTTGCTGAAGAGAATCACCCAGCCGCGATTGTCGGGATGCGTCCAGAACTCGTCGAGCCGCAGCGCCAGATACGCGTTCTCCATCAATTGCAGCAGCTCCAGGCAGGCCGACCGCTCCTCGTTGGTGACCGTGACCTGGCCATCGGCAGGCGTTCCCAGCATCAGCTCGCGGAACAACGTGTGCAGCTTCGGATCCTCTCCCAGCCGCTCCATCATCGCGCTGTACTCCTTGGTCTGCGAGACGAACTCGGTGGCCGGGCCCTCCGGCGCCCACATCTCGGCGAGCTTGCCGGCCATCGTCACGAGATTCTTCTCGTCGGTCTCGACGCTGCGGAACGCCTGCGCCGCGATGTGGTGGCCCAACCTCCTGTAGCTCTCGAACTGGTCCTCGGCGAAGAACTGATCGCTCGTGGGTTCGTGCGGGAATGCCGGATGCCCGGCGCGATACTGGGCGATGCCGACGTCCTCGTCGCCGGTGACCGACGATTTCAGGTAGACGAGATAGCCCTGGCTGCCGTTGGCGTAGGTGATGCGCCCGACAGTGCAGTGGCTCCGGCTGTTCCGCGAATCGTTTTCGCGCCCGATCGACCTCACGTCGATGTCGATGTGCGCACCGAAGTCGGTCTCGCAGATCCGGACCACATTGCCGAGGCTGCCGAACGAGAGCGACGAATCGCACTCGGCGTCGCACGCGATGATCACCTTGCAGCGCCGTCGAATCAGTTCGTAGATGCCGAGGTTTTCGAAGTGCCCTCCATCGGAGACATTGATGTAGTGGCCCTTTTCGTCGGCGATGCCGAACAGTTCCTTGACCAGGTAATACAGGCTGACGAACGGGACATGCGCGCTGCGGCCCGGATTCGGAAACCACCACGCCAGGCGCACGTTGAACATCGTGAGGAGGACGGCGACCAGCGGCGACGTGCTGTAGCCCATGTTGGGGCTGGCCGCCGCGCCTGACACCGAAATCGCCTGACCGAGGAACACGCCGTTGGCGTACTTGCCCCGCGGCTGACTGGTCGGCGCGTATCCGACCTGCCGGCGGTCGGCGCCGCAGCGAAGCGGCGTGAGGACGAACGACGCGCTGCGCCGGGTGTGCACGGCCAGGTCGGAACTGCCGCCCAGGTTCAGCGAACAATTGATGATCGGGAACGGTCCACGGAACGGCGTATGGCCGGGCGGCGTCGGGTCGCGCCGGAGCAGCCACAGGGGCAGATCGTCTCGATAGTCGAAGCCGGTGACCTTGTGCGGCTTTCGCATGCCCGGCCGCCAGCGCGTCCCGCCGAGATAACAGCGGATCAGCCGATTCCGATAGAACTGATTGAGGCCGAAGATGTTGATTTCAAACCGCCAGGACATGACGGCGCCGAGTGCGATCAGAACCGCAAGCGACATTCCGTAATGGCCCACCGACAACTCGTCCATCGATTGCCAGTAATCCGGGCGGAAGGCTGCGGTCGTCCAGACTTTGACGAGCAGCGCATGCAGTCCGGTCGCGACGAGGATGAGCGCGCCCACGATGAACAGGAAGGCGGCGATCTTGCTGACCAATCCGATCGCTCTGGCAATGGCCGACTCGCGTTCCCGGCCGTTGGTCTTCTCGCTGTTCCCGGCGAACAGGCCGCCCGCCACCGTTCCGATCCAGCCCAGGACGGTGCCCCAGGCGATTGACGACGACCGATCGTGACTCAATCCCCAGACCATCAGCGCGGGAGCAAATACGCTCGTCAGCGTCAAGGCCAGGAATCCGACGCCGTAGATCCCGAGCCACGCGCCGAACCGCGTCCACCATTCGCGCCGCCAGTCGGGCGAGTCCGGACCGATGAGCCCGATGATGAGGATGATCGCGATCCCCGTCACGAACACGACGAGTGGTCCGCCAAACACGTACGCGAACCATACGTCGTAGCGGTACGGGACGTGCTCGAAGATCCATTGCACACCGCACAAGCCGGGATACACGACCGCCATTGCGGCGGCGGCGACTGCTGTTGCGGCGATCGCCCTGACGAGATCGCGGCCCAGGCTATCCTTCTCGGGCGCTTCGCCTTCGTGCGACGCCGCTCCAATCGAGCACCAGGACACGATGCCGAAACCCAGGAACAGGGACGCGAGCGGCACCAACCACCCCTCCCATCGCGTCCACAGAATCTCGGAGTACGCCTCGTCGATGACCGCCGGGCGCGGCGCGCGTGAGGCCCAGAGCATTGCCGACGTGAGAAACGAGGCGAACCAGACGGGGAGGACGGCCCCCCAGTGAATCGCGCCTGCGCTGATCGACGTCATCTGGCTGCGCAAGCTGCGGTACACGAAGGCCGACAGGATCGCGACGAAGCCGGCGAGCACCAGATGCGCGGGGAACTTCCCGAGCCACGTGAACGCCGACGCGTCGAACACGAACTTGACGAGCCGGGCAATGACCAGGAGCGCGGAGACCCAGATCGCGGCACTCACTTGAATCAGCGCGGCGTTGCGAATCCAGCTGAGCCACATCGACCACGTGTCGGCGCTCATCAACCCCGACCGCGGCGCCAGGTAATTGGAGAAGCGGCGCAGATGGCCGACCGCGGCGCTCCAGTCGGTGAGCGGCGTCAGCCAGTAGGGCGTGCGATGGACGTTGCCGAGCAGCCAGGCGCCGATGTACCCGCCGCCGGAAACGGTCGACAGGTAGTCCACGTGGCGCAGCAGATCGAGTTCCTGAAGGCGCTGCAGGACCCCGAGGTTGAACGTGGCGCTCCGGATGCCGCCGCCGGAAAACGCCAGGCCGACGAGATCGCCGATGTGATCGCCGGTGCGGACGCGACGGCTCCAGCCGGTCGAGTCGTGGTCCTGGTCACCCGTCCACGACGCTTCCCGCACGGCCTTGTCGAACCGCCGCTCGGATCGCTGCCTGACGATCTCGTCCAGTTCTTCGTCGTAGGTCGTCCGCCAGCTGACGGTGGCGGCCACCGGAGGCGCGAACGTCTCGGGCGTCTTCAACCGATCCAGTCGCTCGCGCGAGATCGCCACCGCGTTCTGGATGACATCGCAGACGTAGTCCAGGACTCCGTGCAACACCTCGTCCAGTTCCCGTATCGTCTCGACCGATTCCTCGCCGCGCCAACTGCTGTCGGCGATCAGCGTCAGCCACGACGCATGTGTCCCCGATACGAGGCCGGTCGGGGCAATCTCGACGCGGAGCAGTCGGGCCAGCCAGTACAGCTCGCTGGTTCCAAAGCGGGCGGTCAGCGGCTGACTGGCGCACCATCCGCCTCTGATGCGCCCCTCCTCACGCCACCGCTTCAGGCCGGCATCTCCCTCGAGCTCTTTGTAGAACGCGGTTTTCGCGCTCGCGAACTTCACGAAGCCGCGAGTGATTCGCGCGAAGCGATGCTGGCGTGCGCCGCCGTCGACGAGTCCGCGCAGCCACAGTTCGAAATGCGCCGGCTCGCCGGGCGCCGCGAAGCCGTCCAGGAACTTCAGCGCTGTCTGGACATCGTCGTCGTTTTCCGCCCGCAGCGACTCCAGGAACCGCCGCATCCGGATATCGACGCCGGCTGCATCACGCGAGGCGACCGGGGGCGGCGCCGGCAACGCGACCGGCAGCTCGTTGATATCGCTGTCTTCGCCGCCCGGAAACCGCGTGAGCGTATCGGGTCGCGCCCGTCCGGCCAGGAACCGAATGCCGACGTAGAGATACGTATCGAGATAGCGAACGAACGCGCTGGAGTCGAGCAGGCGCGTGAAGGACGCGGCCGACGACGGCAGCGCGAACGGCAGAACCCCGATCTCGGCGGCCAGTTCGAGCAGGAGCATCCTGCTCAGCGCGCTATCCAGCACGTCGCGCAGAGCCATCTCTCTGAGATCGTCCTGCGTGAACCCCTTTTCGTGGTGCGATCGCAGAATGCGGCGCCGCTGGGGTTCCCCGATGCCAGCGAGCTGGCCGAAGATCGACCAATCTGCGTTGATCGTGGCGGCCAGAGACTCGCGAACGGTCTTGTCGTCAGTCACGTAGCGTGCCTCCCAGCCGGCACCTTCGCAGGCGCCGACCCTGTTCGCAGAGCGTCGCGACGATAGTCTGCCGCAGTACTCCAACGATGTGCGGCACATATTCGAACAGGGAGCGAGCGCGACTGTCTTGCCTTCGCGAGAACGGTCACGCTCGAGGCGCCGCCGCCCGCATAGCGAGCGAACCCCAGCGGGTTTCTTGACCGCGGTTGAACGCGCATAGTACCGTCCTGTGCAGGCACCTTGGCTCGCCGAAGCGCGAACGCGCGGAGGCGGCTCGCAGCGCGCTTCATGGAACAGGCCACCGCCCCGCTCAAAAAAACCCCGCTCAACGCTCGCCATCGCGCCTCCGGGGCGAAGATGGTCCCGTTTGGCGGCTGGGACATGCCCGTCGAGTACTCGGGCATCGTGCTGGAGCATCTCGCGGTCCGCAGCGCCGCCGGGCTCTTCGACGTGAGCCACATGGGGGAGATCGAAATCGCCGGCCGCGATGCGCTCGCGGCGGTGCAGCGGATCTCGTCCAACGACGCGTCGAAGCTCGCGGTCGGGCAGGCACAGTATGCCGGCCTGATGACGCCACACGGGACGTTCGTGGACGACCTGCTCGTCTACCGCCTCGCGCCCGCTCATTTCCTGCTCGTGGTCAACGCGTCCCACATCGGCAAGGACTACGAGTGGATCGCAGAGCAGATCAAGCCGGTTGGAGACGCGGTGGCCGTGGATTCCAGCTCGCGCTACGCGCTCCTGGCCGTCCAGGGACCGGCGGCACTCGAGATCCTGCAGCCGCTCACCGGCGTCGAGCTCGCGGGGCTGAAGTACTACTGGTTCGCCCACGGCGAAGTCGCCAACGTTCGCGGCACGATTTCGCGGACCGGCTATACCGGCGAAGATGGCTTCGAAGTGTTCGTGCCGCCGCAGTCCGCCGACCGCGTCTGGCAGGCCATTCTGGAATCGGGCAAGGCGGCCGGCATCATGCCCTGCGGACTCGGTGCGCGCGATACGCTCCGGCTCGAAGCGTCAATGCGTCTGCACGGCAACGACATCGACGAAACCACGACCGCCCTCGAAGCAGACCTGGGCTGGATCGTCGGCTGGAAGAAGGACGATTTTCTGGGCGCCGCGACGCTGCGCGAGCAGAAGGCCGCCGGCGTGACGCGGAAGATCGTAGGGTTCGAGATGCTCGATCGCGGCATCGCGCGCCAGGGCTACGATGCCTACGTCAGCAACACGAAGGCCGGCTCGGTCACGAGCGGGACGCAGACGCCCTTTCTCAAGAAAGCGATCGGCATGGCCTATCTCCCGATTGCGCACACCGCGCCAGACACTGAGTTTGATGTGGACATCCGCGGCCGGCGCACGCGCGCGCGAGTGATCCCCATGCCGTTTTACAAGAGGCCCAAATAATGGCGTATCCGGACGGCTATAAGTACACGAAGGATCACGAGTGGATCGAGCTCGCGGGCGAGCAGGGCAAGGTCGGCATTACCGACTACGCGCAGCAGCAGCTCGGCGACGTCGTGTACATCGAGCTTCCCGAGGTCGGCGCGAAGTTGAAGCAAGGACAATCGTTCGGCACGATCGAGTCGGTCAAGGCGGTGTCGGAGCTGTATTCACCCGTCAGCGGTGAGGTCGTCGAGGTCAACACCGCCCTCAAGGACAAACCCGAAGTCGTCAACGCCGATCCGCACAATAGCTGGATGATCGTCGTCCGGCTGACACACGCGGCCGCCGAGTCGGGCGGCCTGCTCGATGCCGCGCAGTACCAGGATCTCGTAAAGTAGAGCCCTCTTTGAGCCATCAGCCATCAGCTATTAGCCATCTCGCCGGCGTGTCGTTCGCACCCGAACAGTTCCAGTCCCGCCACATCGGCCCGGACGAGGCGGAGCGCGACGCGATGCTGAAGGTCGTTGGGGCGCCGTCGCTGGACGCCCTGATCGATCAGGCGATTCCGGATCGGATTCACCTCCGCCAGCCGCTCAACGTGCCCGACGGCCAGAGCGAGCACCAGTTCCTGCGCGATCTGCGGCGCGTGGCCGCACGCAATCAGGTCTTCCGATCGTTCATCGGCCTGGGGTACTACGACACGATCACGCCAAGCGTCATCCTGCGCAACGTGCTCGAGAATCCCGGCTGGTACACGCCCTATACGCCGTATCAAGCCGAGATCGCGCAAGGTCGCCTCGAGGCGCTGCTGAATTTTCAGACGATGGTGCGCGATCTGACGGGAATGGAGATCGCGAACGCCTCGCTCCTCGACGAAGCGACGGCCGCGGCTGAGGCGATGACGATGCTGCATCGCGTGCAGGCGAAGAAGGTCGACAGCGTCGTCGGCCCGGCGCAGTTCCTGGTGGCGGATTCGTGTTTCCCGCAAACGCTCGATGTGCTGCGCGCCCGCGCCGAGCCGCTCGGGATCGAGGTCGTGCTCCTGCCCATGGAGCAGTTGACGCGCGTCGATTTCGGGGATCGGGTGTTTGGCGCGCTCGTGCAGAGCCCTGACGAAGCGGGACGCGTCCACGACGTGCGCGATTTCATCACGCGGGCCAGGCACGCCGGCGTTCTCGTCGCCGTGGGCACGGATCTTCTGAGCCTCGTGCTGCTCACGCCGCCCGGCGAGATGGGCGCCGATGTCGTGTACGGCAACTCTCAGCGGTTCGGCGTCCCGCTCGGGTTCGGCGGCCCGCATGCCGCCTTCTTCGCCACGCTGGACAGGCACGTTCGCCAGGCGCCTGGCCGGATCATCGGCGTGTCGGTGGATGCGCATGGGAACACGGCCTACCGCATGTCGCTCCAGACGCGGGAGCAGCACATCCGCCGGGAAAAGGCGACGTCGAACATCTGCACGGCGCAGGCCCTGCTGGCGAACATCGCTGGGCTGTACGCGGTGTATCACGGACCCAACGGACTCACCGCGATCGCTCGCCGCGTCCACGCCTGCGCGCAGCTCCTCGAACGTGCGCTGGCCGAGATCGGCGTCGCACAACTCAACGACGTCTACTTCGACACGCCGCGCTTCGAGGTGCCAGGCGGCGTCCAGGCCGTCGGCCAGATCGTCAAGGCCGCGCTCGCGTCAGGGATCAATCTCGGCTACCGGCGCGACGGCACAATCCACGTGGCGCTCGACGAGACGGTTGATCTCGAGGACATCAAGCACATCGTCGCCGCGTTCGCGGCGGCAACGGGCAAGTCACCCAACCCTCGAACGCTCGAACCCGAGAACCTGAGAGCGCTGGCACCCTCGAACCTTCGAACCCTCGAGCGGACGACGCCGTTTCTGACGCACCCAGTCTTCAACACGCATCATTCCGAAACCGAGATGATGCGCTACATCCGGAGTCTCGAGCGCAAGGACATCGGCCTCGACACGTCGATGATTCCGCTCGGCTCCTGCACGATGAAGCTGAACGCGGCGTCCGAGATGCTGCCGATTACCTGGCCGGAGTTCAGCCGGCTGCATCCGTTTGCGCCGGCGGATCAAACGTCGGGCTATCGCGACATCTTCCGCGAGCTGGAACAGATGCTCGCCGAGATCAACGGCTTTGCCGGCGTCTCATTACAGCCCAATTCGGGCGCCCAGGGCGAGTTTGCGGGCCTGATGGTGATTCGGGCGTATCACCGCGATCGCGGGGAGTCGCATCGCGACGTCGTGCTGATTCCCGCCTCGGCGCACGGCACCAATCCCGCGAGCGCCGTCATGGCCGGCATGCGCGTCGTCATCGTCGCCAGCACGCCCGAAGGGAACATCGACGTGCGCGATCTGGAGGCCAAGGCCCAGGAGCACCGGGATCGGCTGGCGGCCCTGATGGTGACGTATCCGTCGACGCACGGCGTGTTCGAAGAAACCATTCAGGACGTCTGCGCGATCGTGCATCAGCACGGCGGCCAGGTGTACATGGACGGCGCGAACATGAACGCGCAGGTCGGCCTGACCAGTCCGGCCGTGATTGGCGCTGACGTCTGTCACATCAACCTGCACAAGACCTTCAGCATTCCGCACGGCGGCGGCGGGCCGGGCATGGGACCGATTGGGGTGGCCGCGCATCTCGTGCCGTTCCTGCCCGGGCATCCGATCGTCCAGACCGGTGGCGACCGCGGCGATTCACGCGATCTCCGCGGCGCCATGGGGCAGCGCCAGCATCCTGCTGATCTCGTACGCCTACATGAAGATGCTCGGCGGTCCGGGCATGACCGACGCCACGCGCTACGCGATCCTGAACGCGAACTACATCAAGTCACGCCTCGAATCGCACTATCCGGTTCTCTACGCGCGCCCGAACGGCCGCGTCGCGCACGAAATGATCTTCGACCTCCGGCCGCTCAAGCAGGCGAGCGGCATCGAGGAAGGCGACGTCGCGAAGCGCCTGATGGACTATGGGTTTCACGCGCCGACGGTGTCGTTTCCGGTACCGGGCACGCTCATGGTGGAGCCGACGGAGAGCGAGGCGATGGAGGAGCTCGATCGCTTCTGCGACGCGATGATCGCGATCCGCGCCGAGATTCAGGCGGTCATCGACGGCACGGCCGACCGCCGCGACAACGTCCTCAAGAACGCGCCGCACACGGCGTCGGCGGTCGCCGCTGACGAATGGACCCATCCCTACTCGCGCGAGCAGGCGGCGTTTCCGCTGCCGTTCGTCCGCGCGCACAAGCACTGGCCGAGCGTCGGCCGCATCGACAACCCGTACGGCGATCGCAATCTGATCTGCTCCTGTCCGCCCATCGAGGAGTACGTCAGTTCTCCGTAGCGCGACAGCTTCAGCCGAGCGGCCGTGATTTCCGATCCTGAATCCGCGGAAGCGCTCGCCTGGGCGGAGCTCCAGCGTCGCGGGTCCGTGCGTTCCCGGTATCTGCAGGGTCTCGAAGAGGAGATCGCCGCGGAGCTTGCCCGCTGCTTCGACCCCTTCATCTTCGAGCAGGCGATTCGGCCGTACGGCGCGATCGTCGCGCGGGAGATGCCCCACCTCCCGCGGCTGGGACGCCTGATCAACACCACTGGTCTTGCGGCCGACGTCATCCGTAGCCTGGCCGACGGTCGCAGCACCTTCGTGTTGATCGTGAAAGGCGAGCCGCTGCAGCTCCTGCTGATGGACGAGCGGATGGATACGGACCAGGACTACGCGTCACGCGCAGCCTGGGTGGATGGGCTCATGATCTGCAACAGCGCGGACGGCGTCGTCCGCATCGTGACCGTCAGTTCGGTGACGCTCGTCGAGGGGCGGCGATGGATCGCCAAGGACCTCGTGTTCGAGGTGGCGGAAGACATCATGGAGGTCGCGCCGGCGTCCGACAGCGAGGTGGTGCGGCGGCTCCTGGAGGTGACCCACCACCGCATGAGCCCGCATCGTATCGGCGCGACGTTCTTGTATCTGCTCGAGACGACACCTCGGCCGACCAAACGCCGCGGCGAGGGGATCTCGATCGAAGCGCTTGGCGTCTCGGTGCTGAACGACAGCGAGGAGCCGCTGCTGGTGCACCAGGTGCGGTACCGCGACGGAGCGGTCCTGATCGACCGCGGCGGCCGGCTCCTGGCCAGCAACGTCATCCTGCGGCCGACCAAAGCCAGCGAGCAGGCGGTGCCGCCGATAGGTGGCACCCGTCACACGTCCGCGGCGCGGCACACCTATGATTGCCCGGACGTGCTCGCGTTCGTCGTGTCGATTGATGGTCCCGTCACCGTGTTCAGCGACGGTCTGCGCATCGCGCAGTTGAAAGCCACGCGGCCTCTGATCGCGCCGAAGACGCCGGAGCGGATCGCGGAGCTATGCGCGCTCCGGCGGGCGGACCGCCGTAGGAGCCAGGGCCCGCAAGTCTGAAGTCTGAAGTCAGGCTTTTACTTCTGACTTCTGACTTCGTACTTCTGCCTTCGTGATCTCCTGTGCTTTTCTCCGATAGCCGTCCAGCAGCGCGCGCGTCACCGGGCCCGGTGTTCCCTTCCCGATCTGACGCTCGTCCACGGTCACAATCGGCAGCACCTCGCGCGTAGTGCTGGTGAGGAACGCTTCGTCCGCTCCGAACAAATCCGCGTCTCTCAGCACCGCTTCACGCACCGGGATACCGGCCTCCGGTCCCACTTCGAAGAGGAATTCCCGCGTAATCCCCGGCAACAGACCCGCATCGATCGGCGGCGTCAGCGCCGCGCCATCCTTGACGATGAAGAGGTTGGACTGCGTGCATTCGGCCAGCTCGCCCTTGTAGTTGCGCATGATCCCTTCGAAGCCGCCGCGGCGAAACGCTTCCTGCATGGCCAGCGCGTTGTTGAGCAGGTTGTTCGATTTGATCAGCGGATTCACCGACCCGGGGTGGTTCCGCACGATCGGCACGAGCGACGCCATGACGCCGCGCTCGAAGGCTTCCCGCGGAGGATCGACGTTCGGTTTGACGATGATGACGACGGAGGGCGTGGGGCAGGCGGCGGTGTCGTAGGTGAGCTCGCCGATGCCGCGCGTGACCAGGATCCGGATGTAGGCTTCGCAGTCGGCTTTGCCGAGACCGGCGACCCGCATGGTCTCGCGGAAGCGCGCGTCGATCTCCGCGTCGGTCAGCGGAACGTCGAGCGCGACCATTCCTGAGGACTTCCGCAGGCGGCGCATGTGGCGGTCGAAGAGAAACGGCTGACCGTTATACGTGCGCAGCGTCTCGTAGACCCCTTCGCCATACAGAAAACCGTGATCGAAAACCGAGATCACGGCGGTGTCCTGATCGAACAGCCGGCCGTTCACGTTCACAGTAGCTGCCATGAGCGAAGCGTACTCGTTGTGCTATTCTGCGCGCAACGGTCCGGCTGAAGCCGGACCCCACGTACCGTGCGCGTTCTCAACGCGGCTGAAGCCGGACCGCACGACGAGTACGTGGGGTCCGCCTTTAGGCGGACCTTTTAGCATGCGCGTACTCAACGCGGCACAGATGCGCGACGCCGATCGGCGCACGATCGACGACATCGGCATCCCCTCCCTCGTCCTCATGGAGAACGCCGGCCGCCAGGCTGTCGCCGCCATGGAGGCGATGTACGCCGACTTGCTCGAGCGCCGGATCGCCGTGCTGTGCGGGCGCGGCAACAACGGCGGCGACGGCTTCGTGATCGCGCGTACGCTGGCGCAGCGGGGCGCGGACGTATCCGTGTTTCTGCTCGCGCGCGTTGCCGACGTGCGGGGCGACGCGCGGACGAACCTCGAAATCCTGGGCCGGCTCGGCATCACCGTGGTGGAGATTGCCGACAGCCAGTCGTGGGAGCTGCACTTCTCCGAAGTCAGCGACTGCACGCTCATCGTCGACGCGATCTTCGGAACCGGATTGAACGCGCCGGTGACCGGACTGATCGAGTCGGTGTTCGCGGACGTCAACGCATCCGCCATTCCAGTCGTCGCGATTGACGTGCCGTCGGGTCTGTCGGCTGACTCGTCGGACGCCATCGGCCCGTTCATGCACGCCGGCTTGACCGTCACCCTGGCTGCGCCCAAGCTCCCGCTCGTGCTGCCGCCGGCCGAAGTGCATGCCGGCAGCATCGTGATCGCCGACATCGGCATCCCGAGCGAAGTCATCGACGGCGTGGACGGTCCACGCATCGAGCTGCTGACCCGCGCCGCGATGCGCGAGCTCGTCGCGCCCCGCGCGCCGGACGGCCACAAGGGCGATTTCGGGCACGTGCTCGTCGTGGCCGGATCGCGCGGCAAGACGGGCGCGGCGCATCTGGCTGCGGTCGGCGCGCTTCGCTCGGGTGCCGGTCTGGTCACGATCGCGACGCCGGGCTGTTGTCTCTCGACGATCGCAGCGATGGGTCCGGAGTACATGACCGAGGCGTTGCCGGAAACGGATGCCGGTCTTCATCCGGACGGCGTCGATCGCGCGATCGAGATGGCGCGCGACGTGATCGCGCTGGGCCCCGGACTGGGACAGGCGAGCGGGACGCGAGAGTTCATCCAGCAGCTCGTCGATCGCGCCACCATGCCGCTGGTGATCGACGCGGATGGGCTGAACGCGTTCGCCGGCGATCCCGACCGGCTGATGGGGCGCGAGGGACGCGACGTCATCATCACGCCGCATCCGGGCGAGATGGCGCGGCTCGTGGGGATGTCGAGCGACGAGGTGCAGGCGAGCCGGCTCGACATCGCGCGCAATTTCGCGGTCGCGCATCACCTGTACGTCGTCCTGAAGGGCCATCGCACGCTCATCGCGACGCCCGACGAAAAAGTGTTCATCAACCCAACCGGCAACCCCGGCATGGCCACCGGCGGGACGGGCGACGTGCTGACCGGCATGATCGCGGCGTGGCTCGCGCAGCTGCTCGACGCCGAAGCGGCCTGCAAGCTGGCGGTCTATCTGCACGGCATGGCCGGCGACCTCGCCGAAGCCGATGAAGGGGAAGTCGCGATGACGTCGGCCGACGTCGCCGGTCATCTCGGCGACGCGATGATGGAGCTCACCGCGCGCCGCAAGGTCGTCAATCGAAACGACTCGTGACGAGAACGCAAAGCCGGCAACGATCGCGAAGCCCGCAACGTACGTGGCGACCGGCTCCACTATGTACGTGGGGTCCGGCTTTAGCCGGACCTCGTGTGGAATGGTTGTTGAATTGGTCGGAGGAGCTGCGGCGCGCGCTCACGCGATGAGCGTGATCACGTGCAGCGAGGCGGAAACAGCTGACGTCGGCCGCGATCTCGCGCGGACGCTTCGCGCCGGAGACGTGGTCCTCCTGAACGGCGAGCTGGGCGCGGGGAAGACCGCCTTCGTGCGCGGGCTGGCCGAAGGCTTTGGCGTCCCACCGGAGGACGTGAGCAGCCCAACCTTCACGTTGATCCAGGAGTACCGGAGCGGGCGAATGCCCTTGTTTCACGTCGACCTCTACCGTCTCGACGACCCGCGCGAGATCGAGGATCTCGGGATCGACGAGATCGCCCGCGACGGCGTGATGGCAATCGAATGGGCCGAGAAGCTCCCAAGGGCGATTGACGGCGCCATCCGCGTGTCGATCGAATACGGCGAGGAGAACAGTCGAACGATCACGGTACGATAACGGCATGGTGGGCCGGCGAGCCTGCGCGGTGTTGTGGGTGCTCAGCGTGTCAGTTCCGGCGCTCGGCCAGGAGCGCCGGCCGTATGTCGGCGGCGGTCTGATGGTCTCCATGCAAGGCTCGGAGCGCCCCGGCTCGAGCCCGTCGTTCCCGACATCCGGCGTAGGAGGAACGGCCGCCGGGCTCGTCGTGGATGCGGGGGGATACCTGGCGACGAAAGTCAGCGTCGCTTTCGAGGCGAGCATCCCGGCCCGCTTCGAATCGATACAGGAGACAGACTATTTCCTGGTGTTTCGCACGGCCAGCAAGCACCGAGATCTCGTGCTCGCGGGCCTGTTCCATGTTCATAGAGGTCATGGCAATCGCGTGGGGTTTGCGATCGTCGCCGGCCCGGCTGTCGTTCGCGAGGACACGCTGCAGCGAACGGCCTACAAGTCCGGGCCCCCGCTCGGCATCACAGGCGACTTCGGTCCGTATGGACCGGAAACCTCGATTACGCGTTGGACGGTCGGCGTCACCGCCGGCGTGGACGCCGTCGTGCGGCTCGGCAGCCACATCAGCGTCGTGCCGCAATTTCGGTTTCACTGGATCGACCGCGCGGAAGCGGGGGAGGGCGACAGCGGATTCCTGGGCCTGAGCAAGCGTGTGTGGCGCCCAGCCGTTGGGATTCGCGCGATGTTTTGAAGCGTGACAGGACGTGGCTGCGTGCGCAGGACTGAAGTCCTGCGCCACGTTCTACTCTGACCGATAGTTCGGCGCTTCCTTGGTGATGGCCACGTCGTGCACGTGGCTCTCCCGGACACCGGCCGGGGTGATGCGAATCAGCTTCGCCTCGCGCTGGAGCGCCGGAATGGTGGGACAGCCGCAATAGCCCATCCCTGCGCGCAAGCCGCCGACGAGTTGATGGACCATCGCCGCGACGCTGCCTTTGTGGGCGACCCGTCCTTCGATCCCCTCGGGCACCAGCTTGTCGCTGCCGCCCGGCGCGTCGAGATCGAAATCGTCCTGGAAGTAGCGGTCACGGCCGCCGCGGCGCATCGCGCCGATCGATCCCATGCCGCGGTAGTCCTTGAAGCTACGGCCCTGATACAGAATCAGCTCGCCCGGGCTCTCGTCGGTTCCCGCGAACAGATTCCCAATCATTGTCGTGCTCGCCCCGACCGCGATGGCCTTGGTGACGTCTCCGGAGTAGCGGATGCCGCCGTCGGCGATGACCGGGATGTCGTGGGCCGCGGCGGCCCGCGCGCATTCCATCACCGCGGTAATCATCGGCACGCCGATGCCGGCAATCACCCGCGTCGTGCAGATCGACCCGGCGCCGATCCCGACCTTGACGGCGTCCACGCCGAGCTCGATCAGCGCGTCGGTCGCTTCCGCTGTCGCCACATTGCCCGCGACCAGATCGACGTCCGGAAAACGACGGCGCAACTGACGGACCATGTCGAGCACACCCTGCGAATGACCGTGCGCCGTGTCGACGACGAGCACGTCGACGTGTGCCGCGACCAGCGCCTCGGCCCGCTCCAGCGTGTCGCGAGCGACGCCGACGGCGGCGCCGCAGCGCAGGCGTCCGAGCGAATCCTTCGACGCGAAGGGATACTTCACCGCCTTCTGAATGTCCTTGACGGTGATCAGGCCCTTCAACCGGAAATCGTGATCGACGACCAGCAGCTTCTCGACCTTGTGCAGGTGCAGGATTTCCCGCGCCGAATCCAGCGTCGTGCCGACCGGCACGGTGATCAGGTTCTCGCGCGTCATCACGTCGCCGATCGCGCGGGTCACATTGGTCTCGAACCGCAGGTCGCGGTTCGTGAGGATGCCGACCAGGCGACCCTCCTTGCTGCCGTCCTCGGTGATCGGAACGCCCGAGATCCGGTACTTCTTCATCAGATCGAGCGCTTCATAGATCCGATGGGCAGGGGAGAGGGTGATCGGATTGACGATCATGCCGCTCTCGGACCGCTTCACGCGATCCACCTCAGACGCCTGTTCCTCGATCGACAGGTTCTTGTGGATGACGCCAAGCCCGCCTTGCTGCGCCATCGCGATCGCCAGGCGCGACTCGGTGACGGTGTCCATCGCCGCGCTGACCAGCGGCACCGACAGCCGGATGCGCCGGGTCAGGCGCGTGGTGACGTCCACCTCTCGCGGCACCACGGTGGAGTGCCGCGGCACGAGCAGGACGTCGTCGAAAGTCAGGGCAGTGGCGAGGCCGGTGTCGATGGACAGCAGCGTGGGGAGCTCGGTTTTCAGTTCCATACAAAAAGATCGCAGGGCTGAAGCCCTGCGCCACTTCTGACGCCGTTGTGGCGCAGCCCTTTAAGGCTGCGGGTTCGTGTCACGCCGCAGCTCCATGGCACTTCTTGTACTTTTTTCCACTCCCGCACGGACACAGATCATTGCGGCCGACCTTCGGCTGATCGCGCCTGACGGTCTTGATCACATCGTCGCCGCCGACGCGATCGGGCTGCCGCGCCTGACCGCGGGGCGCGCCGAACGGGCTGGCCGGCTCCGGGCTCAGCGCGCGGGCCCCGGCCAGCGCCGACGGGGCAGCGGCGCTCGGATCGTTCAGAATCAGCGGCGCCTGACGGCGCGGCATGGGACGGCGAGCCACCTGGGCCTCGTCGTTCAGCACCGGTCGCAGCCCCCAGATGAAGCCGACAATCTCCTCGTCGACGCGGTCTTTCATGGCCTGGAAGAGCGCAAAGCTCTCTTTCTTGTACTCGACGAGCGGATCGCGCTGACCGTAGCCACGCAGCCCGATGCCTTCCTTGAGGTGGTCCAGGCTATAGAGATGATCCTTCCACTGCCTGTCGACAACCTGGAGCATGACGTCGCGTTCGATGCGCCGCATGAGCTCAGGGCCGATCAGCTTTTCCTTCTCGTCGTAGTTCGCGACGATCTTGTCCCACAGGATGTCGCTGATCTCAGCCGCGGTCCGGTCGCTGAAGTCCAGCGGCGCCGTATCGATGGCGAACACACTGTCGGCCGCGCGCTTCAGCGCGTCGAGGTCCCACGATTCGAAGTCGGCTTTCGCCGGCGCGTAGGTTTCGAGCATCGAATCGAGCAACCCTTCGGCGAGCGCCATCCCGTACTCGCGCGAATCGACGCGTTCGTCCTCGTCGATGCGGATCTTACCTTCGAGGATCTCACGGCGCAGCGCGTAGATGCTCTCGCGCTGCTTGTTCATCACGTCGTCGTACTCGAGGAGGTGCTTGCGGACGGAGAAGTTTTGGCCCTCCACCTGCTTCTGCGCGCGTGCGATCGCATTGGTCACCATCTTGTGCTCGATGGGGACGCCTTCCTCCATCCCGAGCGTCTGCATGAGACCGGAGATCCGATCGGATCCGAAGATCCGCATCAGGTCGTCTTCGAGCGACAGGTAGAAGCGCGACGCTCCGGGATCGCCCTGCCGTCCCGCCCGGCCGCGCAGCTGGTTGTCGATGCGCCGCGCCTCGTGACGCTCGGTCGCCACGATGTGCAACCCACTCAGGGCCACCACCTCGTCATGCTCGTCGTCGCATTGCCGCTTGAAGTGCTCGAAGATGCGCTGATAGGCCTCCTTCGGGACGCGATAGAACGCATCGAGGTGGTAGAAATAGGCGTACTGCTCGTCCTCGGTGAACCGTTCTTCGCCTTTCGGCAGGCGCTCGGCAATCTCTTCGGCCAGGCACTGCTGCCGCGCCATGAACTCGGGATTGCCGCCCAGCAGAATGTCCGTGCCGCGGCCCGCCATGTTGGTGGCAATAGTCACGGCGCCCTTGCGGCCCGCCTGCGCGACGAACTCGGCTTCCTGCGCGTGGTACTTCGCGTTGAGTACCGACGTGCTTGTCGGCGCCGCCCCCGGTCGTAGTCCCGCGCTTCAGGCCGCGCCGATCGAGCATCGTCGACAGCTTTTCTGATTTCTCGATCGAGACGGTCCCGACGAGAACCGGCCGGCCTTTCGCGTGCTCCTCGACGATCTCGGCGACGATCGCGTCCCACTTCTCCGTCTCGGTCCGATAGACGAGATCGGGATTCTCGATACGCCGCAACGTCCGGTTTGGTGGGATGACGACGACGTCGAGGGTGTAGATCTTGGCGAACTCTTCGGCTTCCGTGTCGGCCGTGCCGGTCATGCCGGCGAGCTTCTTGTACTTGCGGAAGTAATTCTGGAAGGTGACCGTTGCGAGCGTCTGGTTCTCGCGCTCGATCTTCACCTTCTCCTTGGCCTCGACGGCCTGGTGGAGTCCGTCGCTCCAGCGCCGGCCCGGCATCAAGCGGCCCGTGAACTCGTCCACGATGACCACTTCACCGTCCTTCACCATGTAATCCACGTCGCGGTGAAAGAGGGTATGGGCGCGCAGCGCCTGGTCCACGTGGTGCTTGATGTGGGCGTTTTCGAGATCGTAGATGTGCCCGCCGCTCAGGTGATGTTTCAGCGCCTCTTCGGCTTTCGCCAGACCGCTTTCCGTGAGCGTCACGGTCTTATGCTTCTCGTCTTTGATGTAATCGCCGGTCGTTTCGAGCGCTTCGCGCTCTTCGGCTTTCGCGTCGCCGCGAATGACCGCGCCGGGTTTCAGGCGCGGCACGATCCGATCGACCTCGTAGTAGAGCTCGGTCGATTCCTCCGCCGGACCCGAGATGATGAGCGGCGTCCGCGCCTCGTCGATGAGGATGCTGTCCACCTCGTCGACGATCGCGAAATGATGACCGCGCTGCACGTACTGCGACAACTCGAACTTCATGTTGTCGCGGAGGTAGTCGAAGCCGAACTCGTTGTTGGTCCCGTAGGTGATGTCGGCGGCGTAGGCCACCTGCCGCTCGGCGTCGTTCAACTCGTGCTGAATCACGCCGACCGACATCCCGAGGAAGCGGTAGATCCGGCCCATCCATTCCGAGTCGCGGCGCGCCAGGTAGTCGTTGACGGTGACGACATGGACGCCCTTGCCCTCGAGGGCGTTCAGATAGGCAGGAAGGGTAGCGACGAGCGTCTTGCCTTCGCCCGTCTTCATCTCGGCGATCTTGCCCTTCGCGCCACCTTCCTTGGCTTTCCAGTTGTGCAGCACGGCGCCGCCGACGATCTGCACGTCGAAATGCCGCATGTTGAGCACCCGGCGGCCGGTTTCGCGCACGACAGCGAACACCTCGGGCAGCAGGTCGTCGAGCGTCTCGCCGTCGGCGAGGCGCTGGCGGAATTCGACGGTTTTCGCTCGAAGTTGCTCGTCCGAAAGCGCCTGGACGGCCGGCTCGAACGCGTTCACCTCCCCGATGATCGGGCGCAGGCGCTTCAGCTCACGTTCGTTCTGGGTCCCGACGACTTTGGCGAGGAGTGTATCGAGAAGCGGCATCTACAGCTTGGGATAACCCCGACGACGGTATCCGCAAATTGTAGCATGCGGGTTCAGTCGAGGGGCCAAGCAGGAACGCGGAGCACGCAAAGAGCGCAAAGGCTAATTTTCTTGGCGGGCTTCGCGGTCTTTGCGTTCCTTTTCAGCGACGCGCGGGTTGTCTCAACAGCTGCAACGGGTTGATCAGCTTGCCGTTGGCGACGATTTCGTAGTGCAGGTGGGAGCCGGTCGCGCGTCCCGTGGCACCCACGTAGCCAATCACGTCGCCGCGCTTGACGCTTTGGCCGACGCGGACGATGAACCTGCTCAAGTGCCCGTAGCGCGTCGCCAGTCCGAACGCGTGGCGCAGCACGACCAGGTTGCCGTAATCGCCGGTCCACGAGGCGGCGCCCACGGTGGCGTCCGCGGTCGCGTAGACGGGGTCTCCCTTGTCGGTCGAAATATCGATGCCCTGATGGAACCCCGGTTCGCCGGTGAACGGATCGCTGCGGCCGCCGAAGCTCCCGGTGAGCCAGCCGTGCGCCGGCCAGATCGACGGCGTCGCGGCGGCCAGCTCCTCGCGCTTCTCGACGTCTCTCTGCACGTTGGTGAGCCGGCTTTCGAGCGCCTGAAGCAGAAGACGGAGAACCCCGAAGGTGTCTTCAGGAGACGAGATCGGCGCGTTGGCGAGCGCCGACATGGCCAGGCTCTGCGTGCTGGTGCCACCGGAGGCGCGGGATCGCACCACGGCCGGAAGCTTCTGCATCGCGCGCAGCTGTGCCGGATCGACGGCCGAGCGGCTGCCCAAATCGTTGATCACGTTCTCGAGCGACTGAATCTGCGCCGTCAGCTCGCCGGTCGCGGCACGGTAGCTGTTGTTCTCGGCTTCGAGCTGCTGCTTGAGGGCCCGCAGGTGCTCTATCTCCGTGACTGAATTCCACTTGGCGCCAAGGCCGATCGCGACCGGCAGCATGACGATCAGGCCCGCCAACCACAGAATGGACCGGAGGCGAAGGTGCAAATGGCGCAGGGCGCCGCCAGACCGGTTCGCGAAAATCAGCGAGTTTCGTCTAGGCATTCCAAAAAGTCCCGGCACTCTACCATATGGCCCGACGGTGCCAAAGCATGAATTGCGCGGAGGCGAAGGTCGAGCGAATCTTCGATTGGCGCATCATCCGCTCTTTCGCGTACCATGCTGCGAACCTATGTCCGCAAAACTTGCCCGCGTCCTGTCCGTGATCTGCCTGGTGGCCGGTTCCGGCTACGTCCTGCACGCTCAAGACATTTCGACGAAGGATCTGCTCGCGGGGCTTGCCAATCCATCGCGATGGCTGACCCACTCGGGCGACTACGCCGGGCAGCGTTTCAGCCCGCTGACACAAATCACGCCGGCCAACATCGAGCAGCTGGCCGCCCAGTGGACGTTCCAGACCGGCGTCGTCAACAAGTTCGAAGCGACGCCGATCGTCGTAGACGGCATCCTGTACGTGACGGGCGCCCTCAACCACGCGTGGGCGATCGACGGCCGCACGGGGCGTCAGATCTGGCATTACCAGCGCGCGTTGCCGCAGGGACTGAAAGTGTGCTGCGGCATGGTCAACCGGGGGTTTGCCATTCACGGCGATCGCCTGTTCATGGTGACGCTCGACGCGCACTTCGTCGCGCTCGAAGCCAAGACCGGGAAGGTGATCTACGACATCGAGATGGCCACCGTCCAGGATGGCTTCGCCGGCACCGGCGCCCCGCTCATTGTCAACGACAAGGTGATTGTCGGAATCGCCGGCGGCGAGTTCGCGAACCGCGGTTTCCTCGATGCCTACGATCCGGCGACCGGACGGCGCCTGTGGCGCTTCTATACGATTCCGGCGCCGGGCGAAAAGGGCGGCGAGACGTGGCAAGGCGATGCGTGGCAGCGGGGCGGTGCTCCCACATGGTTGACAGGCACGTACGATCCGGAGGTCAACCTTCTGTACTGGGGCACGGGCAATCCGAATCCCGACTGGGATGGCGTGAGCCGCCCCGGCGCCAACCTCTACACGGATTCGCTGCTCGCGCTCGATCCTGACACCGGCACGCTGAAGTGGCACTTCCAGTTCACGCCGCACGACACGCACGACTGGGATGCGAACGAAGTCCCAGTCCTCGCGGACCTGCCCATTGGCGGGCGCACGCGGAAAGTCGTGATGATGGCCAACCGTAACGGGTTCTTCTACGTGCTCGACCGGCTGACGGGCCAGTACCTGCTCGGCAAATCCTTCGTGCACACGACCTGGGCCAAGGAGCTCGCCGCCGACGGCAGTCCCATCGTGCTGCCCGATCAGGAGCCGACCGAGGCCGGCACGGTGACCTGCCCGGATCTGTTCGGCGGCACGAATTTCATGTCGCCGTCGTACGACGCGTCGAGACGCCTGTTCTTCGTCACGGCCCGCGAAACCTGTATGCGATTCATTCGCCGTCCGCCGCCGCCGACGACCAAGGTTGGCGATCGGACGATGGGCGGCACGGTTCAAATCGTCACCGAACCAAAACGATCCGGCGCGCTTCGCGCGATCGATCCCACCACGGGCGAGCGCAAATGGGAGATCGCGTACGGCGACGCGGGCTGGGCGGGCGTCCTGGCAACCGCTGGCGGCGTCGTGTTCAGCGGGGATCACGAGGGCGTGTTCTTCGCGGCGGAATCGCAGAGCGGGCGGAAGCTCTTTCAGTACCAGACGGGATCGGCCATCTATGCGCCACCAACCAGCTACGCCATCGACGGACGGCAGTATGTCGTCATTCCTTCAGGGGCGAACCTCACGTCGTTCGCGCTGCCGGCGAAGCCGCGGACATGAGTCGGCGACACCGACACACCTAACAGGAGCGACCATGCGGGTGCGCGCGTCGATCGGAGCCGTGATCCTGGCGGGGATGGCCGTCGGTCTTGCGTCAGCGCCGCAGGCGCTCGGCCGGCCCGGCGTCACGCCGGTGCCATGCCCGGTCCAGGAGTGGGTGCCCGACGATCCGCAATTCGAGCCGATCCCGGGCGCGAAGGCGTTCTTCGACAAGTACGACGGCGGCATCTACCGCGTCGAGATTCCCGAGAAGTGGAACGGCGACCTCGTCCTCCACGCGCACGGCTTTGTCACCAACAGCGGCGCACGCGGCTCGCAGCTGCGCGTCGGGAACGCGCCGATCCGCCAACACCTGATCGAGCGCGGCTTCGCGTGGGCCGCGTCGAGCTACCACTGCAACGGCTACGTCCCGGGGCAGGGGCTCGTCGACACCATGGCGCTCACCGAGCGCTTCGTGACGCACAACGACGGACGTCAACCGCGCCGCACCTACCTGACCGGCACATCGATGGGCGGCCACGTCACCGTGTTGGGCATGCACGAGTTTCCGACGGCATTCGCGGGAGGTCTTGCGATGTGTCCGGCGGGGCCCGAGCTCTTCGACTTCTTTGCCGCCTCGAGCGCCGCCGCCGAAGTCGTAACGGGCATCCAGTTCACGCGCGACACGATGCAGCAGGATATCGCCGCGATGACCGAACAGTTGGGCAAGCCGCCCGACCTGACCGACAAGGGCAGACAGCTGGCGAGCATCCAGATTCAGATCACCGGCGGCCCGCGGCCATTTGCCGTCGAAGGCTTAGCCAGGCAGCTTCTCCCGAACATCAGCACGTCGCAGGCGGCGCTCGTCGGTAGCACGACGCCGCTCAATCGCGCAATCGACACGACGCACATCCGCTACGGGATCGACGACGGCCTCGGTCTGACAGCGGAACAGATCAACACCAAGGCTCGACGCAAAGCCGGCGATTCCGAGGTCCGCACCGCCGCGGGTCCGTACGAGGAGATCGTCCCGTACGACGGCAAGCTCGAACGCCCGCTTCTGACCATGCACGGCACGGGCGATCTGTTCGTGCCGATCTTCCTGCAGCAGACGCTCAAGAAATCGGTGCGCGACGCGGGACGCCTCGCTCTGCTCACGCAGCGGATCTACCGCGTCAGCGGACATTGCGGCTTCAGCCAGCCCGAAATGATTCGCGCGTTCGACGACCTGGTCGCGTGGGTGGAACACGGAAAGAAGCCGGCCGGCGACGAGGTCGACGGCGACTTGTCGAACGCGGGCCTGCAGTTCACGACTCCATTACGCCCGAACGATCCGGGGACACCGCGCATCCAGTCTCAATCTCGGCCCTAAGGCCGATCCCGATCCGGCAGACGTCGTGCATCACCTTCTTCCGTAGAAGGTGGGAAGTTCATGACTCTTGAACGTATTGCCGGTGTGTGCGTCGCGATCGGGATCGGGTCTGCCGCCGCAGCCGCTCAGCAAAGCGGGACATCAACCGGCCAGACGCCGCAGCCGCAGTCCATCCGTGTCATCGAACGCACGTATAGCTCGAGTGGCCTTGCACCCTCGCGACTCGTCGAAATTCGAAGCACATCCGACCACGGGAAGCTCGTCACCCGGACCCTTGAATTGCTCGGGACTGACGGCGGGTTGGAACCGTGGCAAGAAGTGACGACCGAGACCGTTCGGACAGGGCCCAACAGCGCGTCGACGAGAGAGGACGTCTTCAGGCTCGGCCCGCAGCGCGATCGAGTGTTGTTGAGGAGGACTCAATCGGAGCAGGAAACCTCAACGGACGGAAACAACAGGTCTGTTCACAACACCTGGCTCACTGACCTCGATGGCGGCCTCGGCTTGGCGTCCCGGCAGATTGAAGAGACGAGATCCATCGCCCCTGGCGTTCGTAGCTCTACCAACACCCTTCTTCTACCAGGAATGAACGAGCCGCTCCGTGAGAGCGAGCGCACTGAGGATATCGAGCGACGGACCGGCCCGGCCGTCGTGCGTCGCGACAGCGCGCATCTCGTTCGCGATCTGAACGGGCGATGGCAAGCCGCAGAGACACGAAGCCAGGAGCTGCGGCAGACGGAAACCTCCGAATCGCTTGATGAGACGATCCACAGTCCGGACCTGACCGGGACATTGGTGGTCAGTAGGCGCAGCATCACGCGCCGCTCGGACGTAAACGGACGAGATGACGTCGTGACCGAAACGTATGCTCGAAACGCAGAGGGATACGTCCGATCCGACAGCCGCATGGGACTCGGCAGCCGCATCCGCACCTCGACGACTGACACTGGCGATGGCGGCCACCGCACTGTCGAAGAGGTGGAAGCGCGCAACCCGGTCAGCCCAGGCGAGCCACTTCGTCTGACCCGCCGGACCGTGACGACAGTCCGCAGGATTGGTCCCAATCGGTGGGCAACGGAGCGGCAGGTCTTCGCGCTGGATCTCAACGGCCGAATGGCGCCGGTCATGACGGAGATTGAGGAAACGGTCGAGAAATAGCGACCTCCCGCCGCCCGCGGTGTCAGCGTCTCACCCGCAGAAGCGCGTTGCGTGCAGCGCCCGCCTGAAATCCGATCTGCCGTCTGACCTTCGGCGCGGTGGGTTCCATGAGCTGTCGAATGGCCTCGAAGACAGCGCTGAATTGCCCGTCGTATTTCCGTTCCAGATGATCGACCTTGCGCGCCAGCTCTGCGTGAGCCTCGATCACCACGCGCAGACGAACGAAGGCGCGAACGACCTGAAGGCTCGCCCGAACGGCGACCTGGCTATTGAGCACCGACGCGAGCATGACGACACCGTGCTCCGTGAACGCGTAGGGCGCGTGCTTGCGATGGCGGCCGCGCCCGCCGTTTAAGGTCGCATTTTGCGACCTTAAAGCGCGCGCTTCCGTCGGCGTGAGCCGGAACATGAAATCGCGCGGGAACCGCCGTCGATTGCGTTTGACCTGCTCGTTGAGCCGCTTGGCGGACACGCCGTAGAGCCCCGCGAGATCTGAGTCGAGCAGGACTTTCTCTCCGCGCACGACGTGAATCCGCCGCTCGATGGAACCGGATGTGAGTTGCACGCCGTGAGGTTTCGTCATGAGAGCATACGAAACTGAAGGGCCTCCGCGACGTGATCGGCGGCGATCATGTCAGCGCCGGCGAGATCGGCGATCGTGCGCGCGACCTTGCGCACGCGATCGTAGGCCCGCGCGCTCAGCGCGAGCCGGCGGAGCGCGGTGTCGAGCACGCGACGGCCGGCGGCATCGAGCGCACAGTGAGCGGCCATGAGCGCCGGCGTCAGTGCGCTGTTCGATTGCACCGGCTGCTCCGCATATCGCTCGGCCTGGCGCGTCCGGGCGGCGACCACGCGCGCGCGGATCGCGGCCGAGGCTTCGCTGGCGTCGGAGGAACCGAGCAGGTCGGGCGGGACGGCGGGCACGTCGACGGTCAGATCGAGTCGATCGCGCAGCGGACCCGACAGCCGGTCGCGGTAGCGCGCGATCTGCAACGGGGTGCAGCGGCACGCGCGGCGCGGATCGCCGAGGAAGCCGCAGGGACACGGGTTCATCGCGCCGACGAGCATGAAGCGGCTCGGGAAGACCGTCGTCCGCGCGGCACGGGCGATCGTCACCGCGCCTTCTTCGAGCGGCTGCCGGAGCACTTCGAGCACGTGCCGGCTGAATTCGAGCATCTCGTCGAGAAACAGGACGCCGTGGTGGGCCAGGCTCACTTCGCCCGGCCGCGGCTGCGATCCGCCGCCGACGAGCGCCGCGTTCGAGATGGTGTGATGCGGCGCGCGGAACGGCCGCTCGGCGAGCAGACCGCCGCCCGCGGGCACCAGGCCGGCGACGGAGTGGACGGTTGTCGTCTCGAGCGCTTCGTCGAGTGTCAGCGGCGGCAGGATGCCCGCGATGCGACGCGCCATCATCGTCTTGCCCGCGCCCGGAGGTCCGACGAGCAGGAGGTTGTGTTCCCCGGCCGCGGCGACTTCGAGGGCGCGGCGGGCGAGCAGCTGTCCACGGACGTCGGCGAAATCGCCGTTCAGCGTGCGCGGGACGCTGGGCAGCGCGGTGACGCGCGCGGCCTTCGTCGCCGGCTCGTTCAGCGCCTGGACGGCTTCGACCAGCGACGACACCGCGAACACATCGAGGCCTGAGACGATCGCCGCTTCGCGGGCATTCGACGCCGCCAGGAGAATGCCGGCGAGACCGTCGCGCCGCGCCGCCGCGGCGATCGGCAACACCCCTCGCGTCGCGTGAATCGATCCGTCCAGCGACAGTTCGCCGAGCAGCACCAGGTCCGCGACGTGACGGCGTTCGACGACGCCGGAGGCCGCCAGAATTCCGAGGGCAATCGGCAAGTCGAACGAAGCGCCCGCCTTCCGCACGTCGGCGGGCGCAAGGTTCACGGTGATCTTCGTGGGCGGGAATTCGAAGCCGGAGTTGCGAATCGCACTTTTGACGCGATCGCGGCTCTCGCGCACGCTGGCGTCGGGCAGGCCGACCATCGTGAAAGACGGCAGACCGAACGACACATCGACTTCCACGTTGACGGCACACGCCTCGACGCCGAACAGCGCCGCAGTGCGGAAACACGCGAGCATCGCGGGCGCGACATGCAAACACCCTGACATCGCGCGCCGGACTCGTGGTCAACGAGTTAGCGTGTAGAGGTCGATTGCGGCTGGCAGAAACTGCGTTCGTCTCGAAGGGCCGGTACGCAGAAACTCACACTACCTCCGTCCCCGGCTGTGGGACGGAGGTTGGGCAGGGGACGGAGGTTGGCCCGGGGACGGAGGTTCAGCGCACGACGAGTCGGGGTGCGGCGGAGCCGGTTCGACCTTCCTCGAGCGCGACGCGGGCCGCGACCGCCACGAGTGACTCCAGGAACGCCGGCTCCTGCCACTCACCGGATCCGTCAGCCATCTGCACGCGGTCCAGCGCGGCGACGAAATACTCCGCAGTCGGCAGACCGCGCACGCTGAACGTCCCATCGGGTTCGGCGCGTGCGGCCTTCACAAAGCGTGAATGGCGCGTCCAGAGCTCGCGATCGACAGGGAAGACGATCACCGTGTATGGCGTGCCGAATTGCCCGCGCGGATCGACGGCCGCACCGGTGACCTCGGCGCCGCGATTGGTCAGTACGACTTCGACCTCGGTCAGCGAGTCATCCGGCCGACCGAAGGGCAGCGGCGTATCGGTGATGTCGACGCCGTTCGCGCGAATCGACCGCAGCAGCCATTGGGAGGCGCCGGCCGGACGTAGCAGCAGCGAGCCGAAGAGCCCGTCGTACTCGAACGTCCAGTCGTCGTTGATCTTCGCGCGATACGCGCCTGGATCCGGCGACGTATCTTCGTTGACCGTCTGGAAGTTGAACTGAAAGTCGCGCGGGAGGACACGCGACCCGCCGCCTTCGAGCGCGATGCGACCCGACACGTGAGACCCCGTCGCGGTCTGCAGCGTCAGCCCGGTCACGTCGTCGTCGCCGACCACCAGAAAACGGGTTGTGAATTCGATGCCGCTGCGCCCGCGGCCCAGCGCCTGCAGCACGTAGTCGCCAGGTGCGACGTTCAGGAACTCGAAGCGGCCGCCGGGCTGCGGACGAGCGCGGAGTGCCGGGCCCGCGAGCACGGCAGATCGGCGGGAGGCGTCGATCAACAGAGCGCCGTCGAGCGGCTGTCCGCTCGAGTCGAGCACCGTGCCTGCGACCTTGGCGGCGCGTCCTGGTGTCAGGCGAAGGTCCAGGGCAGAGAGATCGTCGCCTGTCTTCACGGCGACTACTTCCGCATCGGCCAGGCTGTGCGCGCCGGGATAGTACGTCGGCGCGTAGCCCGGCATCCGCTGCACGCCGGTCGTCGCGGCCGCAGCCGCGATGACGTACTCGCCGGGGTCGACGTTGAACAGGCGGAAGCGCCCGAGGTCGTCGGTGCGCCGCTCGGCGCCGCTCGCCACCAGCCGCCGTCTGCCGTGGACGATCGTCATCGTGTAGATCGACACCGCGGCGCCTTCGATAGGATCGCCGTGCTCGTCGACCACGCGTCCGGCCATCGCCGACGCGGCGGGCAGCGTGAGATCGATCCGCTCGACCGTCTCCCCGTCACCGACTCTGATGCGCTTGCCGGGATCCGCTGGACGGCGCTGGCCGAACTCCATCGTTGCGAAGCCCGCCTTCCGCGCCGTCACCGTATAGGTTCCGGCGGGCACTTCCTTGAACTCGTAGCGGCCATCGGCATCACTTGCTTCGCCGATCGAGCGGCGCGTCGCGCCTTCGACCATGGCGATACGAGCAAGTCGAAGCGGCCGGCCGTCGGCAGCCGTTACGCGACCGCGAACGATCGCAGTCGCCTCGGTTCCAGGCGGAGTAGCGGCACGGGTCGTTGGCCGCACCACTTCGCCAGGCCGCTGCGGCGGGCGTGGGGTTGGCGGCTGGCCCAACGCGGACACCGCGCCGGCGACAAGCGCGAGCGCAACCAGGCAACGCCGCGTCATCGGGGTACCGGCCATTCGAGCGCGATCGACTTCGTCTCGCCGTCGCCGATCGTCACCCTCGTCGCGCCGTCGCGGAATTGATCGAAGAACGCAGGCGTCTGCCACAGGAGGTCGTCCACGTTCGTCGTGGATGCAACGAGATAGTCTCCTGGTGACAGGTCGTCGACGAAGAATCGCCCGAGCTGATCGGGCCGCACCCAGCGCGCGCGGCGCGGCGCCTGCCGCGGATCGCTGGGAAACAGGAGGACCGACACCGACCAAACTGTCGATTTCTCGGGCGAGCCGATCAGCGTCCCGGTCAGGGATGCGGTTCGCTCGGTCATCAGGATCACGACATCCCGAAGGTTCTCGCCGCCTTTGAAGTCCACCGGCACGTCGAGGATGTTCCGGCCTCCGGCGATGATCGACGTCGGCCGCCAGCCGCGCGCTTCCGGCGCAACGCGGATCTCGACGATTCCGATCAAATTGGAGAGCGTGAATGAGCCGTCGCCGCGAACCCGAGCCGGCCGCGACGTCAGGCCTGGAAGCTGGAACACGGCCCGATCAGGCGGCCTGGCCGTGACCTCGAGCGCGCTGGGCCGGCGCGCCGTCCCCTCGAACACGACCCGTCCGGCGACGGTTGCACCCCTGGCCAGCACCAGTTCGACGCCGGTGATGTCCGTTCGGTCGACGGTCAGCCGAGTCATCGCGACCATGCCGTCCGTCTGAGCAGTGAGCGTGTAGTCGCCCGGCACGAGCCGCATGCTGAACTCACCGCTCTCCTGAACGGTAGTCGGCTGGCCGCCAACCGCCGCGCTCACGCCGTCGCCGCTCGACGTGGCCAGCACACCCGCCTGCACGGCGAGGCCGCGCGGATCGACGACGCGTCCGCTGACCGTCGGCGTCACCAGCGAGTCCAGCGTGAATGCGACGTCGATCGAGCTGGCTTCCTCACCGGCTCGCAGTCCGACGGGCCGAGCCTGAGTCAGAAATGGCGTCTGCGGGTAGAACACGCTCCGCACTCGAAAGCCGGGGTCGGTCCCCGGCATGGGGATCGACGGACCCGCTCTGCCGACGACATTGACCACATACGCGCCGGGCGCCAACCCGCCAATGCGGTACTCGCCGCGGTCGTCGGTGGTCGCGAAGCGGCCCACGGCTTGAAACTGCAATCGGCCGTTCACCGGCGCCGCCCGGCCGACGGAGACGGTCATGTCGGTGACCGGTTCTCCCGCGTCGTCCACGACCCGTCCAGCGATGGCCGCGCCCTTGTTCAGAGCGATCTCGAAACCCTCAAGCGACTGCCCAGCGTCGAGCGCGATCACGGCCGCCGGTTCCCAAAACGTGCGTGCGCCAAGGGTCGTTGGAGCAAAACCTGATTTCCAGGCGGAAAGGGTGTAGCGACCGCCGGTGACAGCCGTGAACTCGAATCGACCGTCGGTGTCGGCGTAAATGGGGTCGAGCCTCTCGCCGACGCTGGGGATGAGATCGACTCGGGCTTTGCGGACTGGCTCGCGGCTGTCGGCCGCGATCACACGGCCACGAATGGTACCCGAAGCCGTGAGCGGGGCAGTGCCGTCCCGGGACGACGATTGAGCCTGAACGAATGTCAGCAGCGAGGCGCTGAGGATTACGAGCGACAGAATCGCTCGTCCTGAGCCTGTCGTCCTTCGACCGTGCTCAGGACGACCCTGAGGCCCTCGAAGGGTCGAAAGACGAGCTCGTGGTGCGACAAACTCACCACGAGCGTCTGACAAGACGCGGGCTAGTTCGCGACGTGGTAGACGGTGATGCGTTGGCCAGCGGTGAGGCGGTCGCCGGAAATGCGCGGATTCCACGTCTTGATGGACGCCACGGTCGTACGGTAAAGCCGGGCGATCGACGCCAGCGTATCACCACGCCGTACTTCGTAGACGCCTTTCACGCGATTCGAATTGGCGGCTGCTCGCGCCAGCTCGCCGGTCTGCGTGACAGTCCGGCGCGCCTCGGTCGTCGGGATGCTGCGCTCGGCGCGGGCCGCCATGAGAGCCGTCGTCTCTGCTGGGACGATCAGTTTTTGGCCAACTGTGACACGGGACGTGGCCTTCAGATAGTTCGCGTCAGCCAGGTCGGCCTTGTTGACGCGAAGCTTTCGGGCGATCAGCGGTAGCGTGTCCCCACGCTTGACGATGTAGTAGTTGAGCGAGGCGAGATCGGTCGTGGAGGTCTCCTCCAGCCGCGCCAGGACGGTTTCTGCCGTGCCGACGGGAACCTTCAATTCGTAGTCCGTAGACTGGACCGGTGTCGTCCAGCGACGGAGCTCGGGGTTCAGCGACTGGATATGGTCGATGGGCGAGTCGGTCCATTCCGCGATCCGCCGCAAGTCCACCGGACGGGGAAGCGCGACCTTCTCGACGGCGGCTGGCTCTTCCGAGTCGAACTCGAAGCCGTACTGCGCGGGATTGCGCGCGATGACGATGGCCGCGAGAATCATCGGAACGTACTCGCGGGTCTCGCGGGGGAGCAGCTTCGGCTTCTGTGCCAGATCCCAGAAGTCGTCCATATTGCCGCGCTTCATGGCCCGCTGCAGCCGTCCGGGCCCGCCGTTGTACGACGCCAGGGCCAGGTGCCAATCCCCATTGAAGAGCGTGCTCAGCGTCCGGAGGTACTTCGCCGCTGCGACAGTCGCCTTTTCCGGATCCGACCGTTCGTCGATGTACCAGTTCTGCCGCAGGCCGTTCTCCATCGCCGTGCCGGCCATGAACTGCCAGACGCCCTTGGCTTTGGCGCGCGAAAGCGCATTGGGTTTGAACGCGCTCTCGACAAGCGGCACGTAGGCGAGGTCCAGCGGCAGGCCCTCGGCCCGGAACACGTTCTGAATCATGGGCAGATACTTGCTGCCCCGGCGCATGCCGTCTTCGATGAAGTCCTTCAGCCGGCCTTGGAACAGCTCGATGTAGGCCAGCACGCGCTGGTTGAACGGAATCGGCACGTCGTGAACCACCGGATCGGACGCGACGGCCTGCTTCAGCTCTGGTGGGGCCGTGGGCGTGGGAACGACGGTTGTCGAGAGAGCCAGCAACTGGTCGATCGACGCCGGCTCGTATTTCTTCTCCGTGAAGCCGTCGCCTTCGGCCAGCGCGCGAACCTCGTAGGCGCTGATCCGATCGACGAGACGGTCGAAGAACTCGCGGATGCGTGGCTCGGTCCGTGCCCCGTACGACGACTCGAGCAGCACGTCCACGGCGCGATTGAACTCTTGCTTCGCAGCCTCGAAATGGCCCTGTTCCAGTTCCTGTTGGCCCGTCTTGAAGTGCCGTTCCGCGGTCGCGATCAACGTCTGAACCGGGTCGTCGGCAGGAACGGGACCTACGAGCTGGGCGGGCTGTGCGGGTGCTGATTCGACGGCTGGTGCGACGGCGACGGTTGCCGGACGAGTCTGGGAATGAAGGCTGGATCCGCAGGCTGCAACTAGAGGAAGTAGCGCAACGACGACCCGACAACGCCAATCAAATCCACATCGAATCATGCTGGGCGCTCCGCGATCCGGTCCGACCCCGCGGGTCGTCCGTGTCGTAAGTCGCCCCCACCGTCACTGCGGGGGCTGAACGGTAATACGTGTGAGGGCAGCTGAGCCCCCGCTCAAAGGTCCGGGCACGTTACCATTCAGACGAGCTGTGGGTCAACAATAATGTAACCGCGTAAGTTCAGCTGGCTCAGCATTTGCGCAAATCTGAGCAGCGAAGGATCAGCCGCGCCAGGGCGCGACCGTAAACACGCGGTGCTGTTCCCCGAGGTCGCGCGCCGCTGGAGTGACGATGGCGCGCTCGGAAAGGATCAACTGTCGGCCCGCGCGAATCGCCGCCCTCACGTCCTCCTCGCAGACGAAGTCGAGCGGCGATTTGTCCCCGGGGTCTGACCCCGAAGACTTTTCTGGCCCGGAGAATTTGCCACGGGGGTCTGACCCCGAGGCCCCGACTGGTGCCGCCTTGGGGTCAGACCCCTTGAAGCCGCGGGTGCCGAGGAACTCGTCGATCCGCCGGGTCAGGGCGTCCGCACTGATGCCGGTAGGCGCCGGCGGGCGGGCGGGCCCCGACGGTAGAGACACATGGGATGCGGCGGCCTGCCAGGCGGCACCCGGTCCATCCCACCGGCTGACCACGGGCGCCATCTCGTAGGCCAGCCGCTTGATGTTCAGCAGGTGGCGCGGGGTGATGTTGTCCGATGTGATGTTCCCGCCATACCCGCCGCAGCCCAGCGTCATCGCCGGATCGAGGCCCGTCGACAGCCCGACGGACCCATGCGTGGTCGGCGAGTTGACCACGATCCGGAATGCCGGCTTGTGAAGGCCGAACTCGAGGATCACCTGCTCGTTCCGGGAATGGATCGACATCGTGTGACCCATCCCTCCGTAACGGAGGATCTGCTTGCACCGCTCGCACCCCTCGCGCCAGTCCCTGACAACGTAGTAGGAGAGGATGGGGCACAGCTTCTCGATCGAAAGCGGATAGTCCCGTCCGACGCCCTCGAGCGGCGCAAGCAACACGCGCGTCTCCGCCGGGACGCTGATACCGCACTTTTCCGCGATGAGGACGGCCGACCGGCCGACCAGTGCCGGATTGGGCAATCGCTGCGGCGACACGAGTTGGCGCGCCACCGCCTCCATCTCGCCGGCGTTCAGGAAGTGGCCGTGCTGGGCCTGGAACTCGCGCTTCACGTCCTCGGCAATGGGCTCGTCCACGACCACGGAGTTTTCTGACGAGCAGAGCACACCGTTGTCGAAGGTCTTGCCGGTGATGACGTCGTGCACCGCTTTCCTGACGTCCGCTGTCCGTTCGATGAACGCAGGCGCGTTCCCAGGCCCCACGCCGTACGCCGGCTTGCCCGCGCTGTACGCCGCGCGGACCAGGCCCATGCCGCCGGTCGCGAGAATGACCGCGACGTCGCGGTGCTTCATCAGCTCCTGTGTGCCTTCGAGCGTGACCGTGCGTCATCCAGTTGATGGCGCCGGCCGGCGCCCCGGCGCGCCGGGCCGCCTCTTCCATCACCTCGGCGACGCGCGTGATGCACTTGACGGCGGCGGGATGCGGACTGATCACGATCGCGCATCGCGCCTTGAGCGAAATCAGAATCTTGTAGATCGCGGTCGACGTCGGGTTCGTGGACGGAACGACCGCCGCGACGACGCCGAACGGCTCCGCGATCTCGACAACACGCCGATCCTCGTGGCGCGCGATCACGCCGACGGTCTTCATCGGCTTGATGAAGGCGTGGACCTTCTGCGAGCTGAAGAGGTTCTTCTGGATCTTGTCTTCGACGACGCCGTAGCCCGTCTCTTCGACGGCCAGCCGGGCGAAGGCCTCGTGCCTGCGGCGTGGCGGCTTCGGCCATCGCGTCGACGATGGCGTCAATCTGCGTCTGACTGAATTCGGCGAGCGTCAGCCACGCCTGCTTGGCGCGGCGGGCGAGGGCGCGGGCTTCGGCAATGGAGGCGAGGTCGCGATCGGATTGCGCTGCAGCCTCGTTCGCCATATCAGAGCGCTATCCACGGAGGACACTGGCACGAACGGAAGTCACAGGAACTCTTGGTTTTCAGTGTCTTCAGTTGGGTGTGTTTCGGGTCCGTGACCACCGTGGTGATCCGTTTAGGTGGACGGGGTTTTGGGCAGGATCCGTTCGACTTCAGCTGTGCGGGCGCGGAATCACGTGCACAGAGATGAGCTCGCCGACGCGCCGCGCGGCGGCGGCGCCCGCATCGGTCGCGGCTTTCACGGCGCCGACGTCGCCGCGCACCATCACGGTGACGTAGCCGGCGCCGATGTATTCCTTGCCGACGAGCATGACATTCGCGGCCTTGACCATCGCATCGGCGGCTTCGACCGATCCGATGAGGCCGATCGTCTCGACAAGACCGAGGGCTTCGAGCGACATCTCTCGGCGCGCACTCTAGCAGATGGCGTGAGATAGCCGCAACTAAACTATAATGCCGCCTCACCGCAGTTTACGCAGTCAATAATCATCACGATTCATCAGTCGCCTATGATCTTGCGTCGCGCCGTCACGCCGTATCTGCTCGCCATCGTGCTCTCGCTTCCGCTCGCCGTCGCGTGCGGAGGCAAGGAGCCGCAGCGCCACCCGTGGCGACGGCTTCGGTGCAGCTCAGTCACCAGAAGGCGCCGCTCGGCAGTCCGCTCGACATCACCTACAAGTTCGTCGTCGCGAACGACGCGCAGATTCGACCGAAGACTATCGCGTCATGCTCCACGTCGTGGATAGCCGACAACGAGTTGATGTGGACCGACGATCACAACCCGCCGACGCCGACGTCGCAGTGGAAGCCGGGCCAGACGATTGAGTACACACGGACCGAGTTCATTCCGGTCTATCCGTACGTCGGCGAGGCAACGGTTGAAGTCGGCCTGTATTCCATCCAGAACCAGCGACGCCAACCGCTGGCGGGCGGCGAGGACGCGGGCCAGCGCGCCTACAAGATGGGCACGCTGCAGCTGCAGCCGCAAACCGAGAATGTCTACGTCGTGTTCAAGGACGGCTGGCATCCGGCGGAAGTCGCCGAGCACAACGCCGCCGTCGAGTGGCAGTGGACCAAGCGAGTCGGCGACGCTGGCGTTCAAGAACCCGAAGAAAGACTGCGTCTTCTATCTGGATGTCGACCATCCGGTCGGCGTCTTCACCGAGACCCAGCAGGTGGACGTCAGCGTCGCCGGCGAGCGCGTCGACCAATTCACGCTCGCGGCAGGGGACCGCACGCTGAAGAAAATCGCGTTGAAGGCGACTCAGATCGGATCCGCCGAGATGGTCGAAGTGCAGGTCACCGTGGACAAGACCTTCGTGCCCGCGACGCTCAACGTGGCGAACAACAAGGATCCGCGCGAGCTCGGCGTTCGCGTGTTCCATGCCTTCGTTCAGCCCGCGAGCTAACCTCGGTCGTCACCCTGGGTCGCGCGTCACATGCCACGGTCGGTTCGACTGACGACCGGGCTGACGCGCTCTTCTCTCCTCGTCGTCGCCGCGCTGACCGTTACCATCCGGCTCCCGTTCCTCCTTCACGCCGACCGGTTTTTCGACTCGGACGAAGCCGTCGAAGGCCTGATGGCGCGTCATGTCCTGCAGGGCGAGCTGCCGGTGTTTCTCTGGGGACAGCGATACAAGGGCGTGCCTGAGGTCTACCTCAACGCCGCAGTGTTTTCAGTGGCCGGTTCGAGTGTCGTCGCGCTGAAGGCCGTGACGCTCGCCTGTTTTGCGATCGTCGTGTGCCTGCAGTTTCTGCTCGTCGAACGGATGTTCTCGCGCGCGATCGCCTGGATCGCGACTGCATTCCTGATCGTCGGACCGCCTTCGCTCGTCCTCTGGAGCCTGAGCGCGAACGCGGAGGTCGTGCATCACGTTGCTCGCGGGCACCGTCATGGGCCTGGGCGATCGACATCTGGCGAGCGATCGGGTTCACGCCTCGCGCTCGGCGTCGCGGCGGGTGCGGTGGGTTTCGGCCTGTGGGTGCATCAGTACATCCTGTATTACTGGTCGCGCTCGTGGCGTACGCGGTCTGGACCGCCCCTGCCGCGCGAACGCGGTTGCGCGAGCTCGTCGACGGCCGAGGGTTGCCTCCGTGGTTGCGAATCGCAACCGCAGCGGTCGGCGCGATCGCGGCCGGCTATGTCGCGCTTGGGACTCATGGCGTTCGTGACTAGCGGGTTCGACGTGACGATCGGCGGACTGTTCGTCGGTCTGAACCACCCGCAGAAGCTCTGGCACATCGCCGCAGCCTTGCTGATTGTGTCCGGGGCGGCGCGATTCGCGGGTCAACTCGTTCAACCGAATCACCGCGACGAGCGCCCCCTGGCACTGGCCGCGGTGCTCGGCT
The DNA here is from genome assembly GCA_963770995.1 of uncultured Acidobacteriota bacterium. Taxonomy (GTDB): domain Bacteria; phylum Acidobacteriota; class Vicinamibacteria; order Vicinamibacterales; family CAVVIG01; genus CAVSWN01. The sequence continues at coordinate 528,568 of CAVYRS010000004.1, forward strand.
TTCTCATCGGCTACGCGCCGGTCCTCGCTGCCAACCACGGTTCGCTGAGCCTCCCGCTCGCGCGCATGGACGCGAGAGATCTCGTCCACGCAGCCGGGACCATCGCCACCGTCATCGTCCCGATGACGCTCGGTTTCCGTAGTCCGTCGACCGAATGGCTGCCCGTGTCGCCGTGGTTTGGGTTGATCCTCGCGGCCCTCGTGATGGTGTCCTTCTTCGCGCTGCGGCGGCGCGCCGTCTCGCCGTTCTTTCACATCCTTCTCGTCGTCGTGCCGATCTGTTCGTTGCAAGCGGGAGCTATCACGACCCGCAGTCGTATCGATACGTGATGCCGCTCTACGGCGCACTGCCCGTGGTGCTGGCGGTCGGGATCAACCACGTAGGGCAGTGGAGCAAGCCAGCGGCGGCGGCGGTGTTCGGCGCGATCCTCGTGCTGTTCGCCAGCCAGGAATTGGCCTGGTATCAGCGACTCGCACCCGACACGCGGTCTCCGGCGACGCTCGAGTGCTTCAGCAGGAACGGGGTAAAGGGCGCGCTGGCCGATTACTGGTTGAGCTACAAACTGACGTTTTTGTCAGGCGAGCAGGTGATCGTCGCACCCACCAACGGCGTCGATCGTTATCCGCCCTACACGGCGTTTGTTCGTTCGCTCGAGCTGCCGGCTGGGCACAGCCGTGCCAGCCGCTTCTGTTACAATGAGGATCCCCCTGTGCAAAGTCACATTTCCGTTCGCTGTGCGTTGCCGTACTCCTGTCGGCCGCTCCCGCGCGCGCCGAGTTGGCGTATCTTCCATTACCGGCCGCACGCTATCGATCAAGGGACACCAGGTCGACGGGCGATTCGCTCGTCCTGACGCTGCGCAGCGGCGGCGAAGTCATCTGCGAGGCGTCCGTGATCGCCCGCTTCGCGCCGGATGAGGTCCCGTATCCGGAGCCGGAACCGGAGCCTGCTCCGGCACCGGTCGCGACGTCGAAGCGCTGCCAATGGTCCCGTACGGCGAGCTCATCGACAAGATGGCGAGCGCTCAGGGCGTGCCGACGCAAGCTCGTTCGAGCGGTGATTGAGGTGGAATCGGGCTATCAGCCGCGCGCCCGGTCGCGCAAGGGCGCGATGGGTCTCATGCAGTTGATGCCCGCGACCGCGCGCCAGTACGCGCGTGACGAATCCCTACGATCCGGCCGCGAACATCGAAGCCGGCATCAAGCACCTCAAGTCGCTGCTGACACGTTTGCCACTGGCGCTGGCGCTGGCGGCCTACAACGCCGGCGAGGCGGCGGTCGAGCGGTTCCGCGGCATTCCGCCGTATCGCCGAGACGCGCAACTACGTCGCGCGCATCCTCAAACTGATCGGCCAGTAATGAACGATCGGCGCAAGCCGATCCGTCCCAGCCTTTCGCGCCGCGGCACGGTCTAATCCCTTGGGTCGTAACGTCAAGACCGACCGATAAGTTGGTATAATTCGCTACTATGTCGCAGACTCCTTGAGCGTGGAATTTCGCTGCCGCCTCGCCTCGCCCAACGGCGAAATCGTCGAAGGCGTGTACGTCGCCGAGAACGAGGCGAAGCTGCGCCACGAGCTCGAAGAGAAGGGCTTGTACGTCCTCTCGCTGCAGCCGAAGGGCGCCATCGCGGGCGTCTCGCTCCGCCTGCCGCAGTCGGCGTGGCGTCAACACCCGGGAGTTCCTGATCTTCAACCAGGAGCTGGCGACACTGCTCAAGGCCGGCATGCCGCTCGTCCAGTCGCTCGACCTGCTGAAGCGCCGGGTCACGTCGCCGGTGTTCCGCGCGGTGCTCGACGACGTGCACGAGAAGGTGCGATCGGGAACGGCGCTGTCGGACGCCTTCGCGGCGCAGGGCGACCTCTTTCCGCGCGTCTACACCGCCTCGCTGCTGGCCGGCGAGCGCAGCGGCAACCTCGACGCCGTGCTGCGGCGCTACGTCGAGTACACGAAGATCATCGCGACCTGAAGCGCAAGATCGTGTCGGCGCTGGTCTATCCGGCCATCCTGATCTCGCTGGCGCTCGTGCTCGTCTCGATCATCGTGCTCAAGGTCGTGCCGGCGTTCGCGGACTTCTACGCCGGCTTCGGCGCCGAGCTGCCGCTCGCCACGCGAGTCATCATGCGGTGTCCGGCGTTCGTCGCGGACGCAGTTCGCGCTGATCCTGGTCGCTGCTCGGCGGCGCCGTCGTCGCCGGGATCATGCTCTGGCTCCGGCAGCGCGGGACAGCAGGCGCGCTTCGATCACCTGATCCTCGGCGTGCCGGGCCTCGGCCCGGTCGCGCGGAAGTTCGCGACGTCGCAGATGGCGCGGACGCTGGCCACGCTGCTCGGCGGCGGGCTTGCCGCTCGTCAACGCGCTCGACATCGCGGCGCGGTCGGTCGGCAATCAGTACATGGCGCGGCAGCTCGACATCGTCGCGGCGCGCGTGCGCGAGGGCGAGTCGTTCGCCGCGGCGCTCGAGGCGCGCGAGGCGTTTCCCGACGTCGCCGTCAAGATGGCGGAAGTCGGCGAGGCCACCGGCGCGCTCCAGGACATGCTGAACACGGTCGCCGACTTCTACGACGAGGAGATCGCGACGTACATGGAGCGGTTCGTCACGCTCGTCGAACCGGTGCTGCTCGTCATCATGGGCATCGTGATCGCCGGCGCTGCTGCTCGCGCTGTACATGCCGCTGTTCCAGTTGAGCTCGGTGCTCGCAGTAGTCACGGACCATGGCAACGGACCAAGCACCAGGATCTCGAACGCCGCCGACCTCGTCGCCGACTCCGCGACCCGGTCCGTCCGAGCGAGGTCGATCGCGCGCGCCGAGATCGAACAGGCGCGCCGGCTCGCCGAGCGCTACCGGCTCGAGTTCGTGGACATGGACACGTTCCACATCGACCAGGAGCTGTTCCGGTCGATTCCGGCCGACCTGATGCTGCGCTACGGCTTCGTGCCGCACCGCCGCGTCGGCAAGACGCTCGAGATCGTCGTGTCCGATCCCACCGATCTGCCGATGATCGACGAGCTGGCGGTCCTGCTCTCGACGCCCATCAAGGTGGCGGTCGGTCCGCGGTCCGCGATCGAGTCGATCCTCAAGAAGAGCGAGAGCTCGCAGCGCGTGCTCGAGGACGCGACCGAGAGCTTCCAGCTCCAGCTGCTCAAGGAAGACGACACCGGCGACGAGAGCCTGACCGTCGAGCGGCTGACGAGCGACATCAGCCCGGTCATCAGGCTCGTCGACTCGACGATCTACACCGCCATCCAGCGGCGCGCGAGCGACATCCACATCGAGACGCAGGACGACGCGGTGCACGTGAAGTACCGGATCGACGGCGTGCTGCAGCCGGCGATGCGGCCGATCGCCAAGCAGTTCCACAGCTCGATCATCTCGCGCATCAAGGTGATGGCCGAGCTCGACATCGCCGAGAAGCGCGTGCCGCAGGACGGCCGCTTCAGGCTGCGGATGCCGGGCAAGACGATCGACTTCCGCGTCTCGATCATGCCGAGCGTGCACGGCGAGGACGCGGTCATCCGTATTCTCGACAAGGAGTCGATCAGCGAGCAGTTCACCGAGCTGCGGCTCGACATCCTCGGCTTCCCGGAAGCGGAGCTGAAGCGGTTCCGCAAGTACATCGCCGAGCCGTACGGCATGGTGCTCGTCACCGGGCCGACCGGCAGCGGCAAGACGACGACGCTCTACGCGGCGCTGTCGGAGATCAAGTCGATCGAGGACAAGATCATCACCATCGAGGATCCGGTCGAGTATCAGCTCAAGGGCATCACGCAGATTCCGATCAACGAGAAGAAGGGGCTGACGTTCGCGCGCGGCCTGCGGTCGATTCTGCGCCACGACCCGGACAAGATCATGGTCGGCGAGATTCGCGACACCGAGACGGCGCAGATCGCGATCAACTCGGCGCTCACCGGCCACCTGGTGTTCACCACCGTGCACGCCAACAACGTGCTCGACGTGCTCGGCCGCTTCCTCAACATGGGCGTCGAGGCCTATCAGTTCGTGTCGGCGCTCAACTGCGTGCTGGCGCAGCGGCTCGTCCGCAACATCTGCCAGCACTGCAAGCGCCCGGCGAAGGTGTCGCGCGCGCTGCTCGAGGAATCGGGCCTCGATCCGGCGCTCGAGCACACGCACACCTTCTACGAGGGCATCGGCTGCATCGAGTGCGGCGGCACCGGCTACAAGGGCCGGACGGCCATCTGCGAGCTGCTCGACCTGAGCGATCACATTCGCGAGATGATTCTCGAGAAGCGGCCGACATCGGAAATCAAGAAGGCGGCGCGCGAGGAAGGGATGCGCTTCCTCCGCGAGTCGGCGGTCGAGCGCGTCATGCTCGGCATCACCACGCTGCGCGAGATCAACAAGGTGACGTTCGTCGAATGAAGCTCTTCTCCTCGCTCCGCGACGGCGCCGGCGCCGACCGCCGCCGTCGAGATCGCCGCCACGCGCGTGTCGGGCGCGAGCGCTCGAGTGGCGCGGCGGGCGGCCGGTCGTCGCGGCGCACGCCGTCGAGCCGCTGCCCGAGGGCGCGCTCGTGCCGTCGCTGACCGCCGCCAACATCGTCGACCGCGGCGGCCGTGACCGGCGCCCTCAACCGCGTGCTGGAGCGCCTCGGCCGGCCGCGGCGCATCGCCCTCGTCGTGCCGGATCCGGTGGCGAAGGTGTCGTTCGTCAAGTTCGAGCGGTGCCGGCGCGCGCGCAGGATCTCGACGAGCTCGTGCGCTGGCAGGTCCGCAAGACCGCGCCGTTCCCGATCGACGAGGCGCAGGTCAGCTACGTCGCCGGGCAGCGTGCGCCCGACGGCCAGGAGTTCATCGTCTCGCTGGCGCGCCGCGAGCGTGATCGAGGAGTACGAGCAGCTGTGCGCCGACGGCGGGCGCCCACGCCGGCATCGTCGATCTCGCGACGTTCAACGTGATCAACGCGGTGCTCGCCGGCGGTCGCGGAGCGGCCGGCAGGAGGACTGGCTGCTGGTCAACGTCGCGCCGGACTACGGCGTCGCTCGCGATCTCTGCGCGGACCGCACCTGATCTTCTTCCGCAACCGCGCGGCCGACACCGACGGCACGCTGGCCGATCTCGTCCATCAGACCGCGATGTACTACGAGGATCGGCTGAGCGGCGGCGGCTTCGCGCGCGTGCTGCTGGCCGGCGGCGCGGGCGTCCGCGACGCCGCCGACGTCGATCAGGTGCGGCGCAGTCTCGAGGAGCGGCTCACCACGCCCGTCGACACCGTCGATCCGCGCGCGGCTGCGACGCTGACCGATCGCATCTCGCCGGCGCCGGCGCTTCTGGACACGCTCACGCCGCTCGTCGGGCTCCTGCTGCGCGAGCCGAAGACCCGAGGCGGTGCCCGCGTGATCCGCACCAACCTCTCGACGCGGCCGTTCTACAACGAACGCGCGGTGCAGCTCTGGCTGCTCATCGCCGCCCTGCTCGTGCTCGCTCGCAACGATGTTCAACGTGACGACGGGTCTTCGCTATCCGCGGAGCGACACGCGAACTGGCGCCCCAGGCCGACGCGCGACGAGGCGCGCGCGCGCGAACTGCGGCCGCAGGCGACGAGGCTGCGCGGCAGCGTCGACCTGCGGCAGATCGACGCCGCGTCGATCGCAGGCGCGCCAGGCCAACGAGCTGATCGACCGCCGCACGTTCTCGTGGACCGAGCTGTTCAATCAGTTCGAAACGACGTTTCCCGCCGAGGCACACATCATGGCGGTGCGGCCGAAAGTCGACCGCGCCAACGGCATCGTGCTCACGCTCAACATCGTCGCGCGCGACGTCGACGACGTGAACGAGTTCATGGAGAACCTCGAGGAAACCGGGGCCTTCAGGAACCTGCTGTCCGACAAGGAGCGCTTCAACGAGGAAGGGCTGCTCGAGTCGATCCTCGAAACGAACTACATGCCCGCGAGCGCCAAGCCGGAGCCGGAAGCGCCGGCCCGAGGGGCCCGGCCGCGACCATGACGCTGGCCAAACGCATCTTCGTCGAGAAGCGCGCGCTGATCATTCCGGTCGTGCTGGGTGCGATCCTGAATATCGCCGGGTATGCGTTCGTGGTCCGGCCGCTGGCGATCAAGTCCGCCGAACGTGCCGAGCGGGCCGCGGCCGACACACAGGCGCTGGCCGCCGCCGAACGCGAGTTGACGGTCGCCAACGCGCTGGTCACCGGCACACACGCGCCGGCGAGGAGCTGGCGACGTTTTACGAGAAGGTCCTGCCGGCGGATCAAACCTCGGCGCGCCGGCTGACCTATCTGTCGTTCTATCACGCTCGCGCGCCGGACGAACGTGAAGTTCCTCGACAGGAAGATCGACGTCGAGCTCGCCGAAGCGCGACGCGCGCGTCGGCCGGTTGCAGATTCGCATCGAGCTGGAAGGCGAGTACGAGAACCTGCGGCAGTTCATCTACGAGCTCGAGAGCGCGCCGGCGTTCGTGATCATCGACGACGTGACGCTGGCGCAGAACGACCCGACCAAACCGCTCGACGCTGTCACTCGAGCTTTCCAGCTATTACCGACTGGACGCGAATGGCAACTGAGCGCCGCCAGCAGATCCTGCTTGCGCTGCTGCTCGTTGTGCTCGCCGTTGCCGGTGTACCGGGCGTGGACCTCGACGTCTGCCGTGCCGTTGCCGGCGTCTAACGGAACAAGCGCCGCGTCGGCGGCACGGCGCACCGCGCAGCAGCAGACCGCCGCGACCGCGCCCGATGTGCATCTGCGAAGCGCTGGACGCCGATCGCCCGAAACCGGGGCCGGCCGAGCGGAACTTGTTCCGGTTCAAGCCGAAGCCGCCGCCGCCCGCGCCGACGCCGATCGCGCAGCCGGTGCGTGCCGACGGGCCCGCCGCCCGCCGCCACCGCCGCCGCCGATTCCGCTCAAGTTCATCGGGATGGTGGAGTCGCGGGCCGGCGAAGCGTCTGGCGGTGCTCGAGCGACGGCCGCGGCTTCCCGGTATACGGGCGCGAAGGCGATATCATCGCGGGCCGGTATCCGCATCGTGCGAATCGGCGTGGAATCGATCGAGATGGCGTACCTCGACGGCCGCGGGCGGCAGACGATTCGCCTGAGCGGGTCGTGAACTGACAATGACCAGAGACGACTGCTGAGGGCTGGTCGTCGGATTCTCACCGTGGCCGTGGTCCTCGGCGGGTGCGCCGCCAGCCAGGCGTTCCGGCAGGGCGACGATGGCGCTTCGCGCCGGGAATCTGGACGACGCCGTCGCGCTGTACCGCCGAGCGGTCAGGCCGATCCCGACAACCCGAATTACACGATCGCGCTGCAGCGCACGATGGTGGCCGCCTCGCGCGCGCACCTCGAGAGGGCGCGCGAGTTCGAGCAGAACGATCAGCTCGAAGCGGCGCTCGGCGAGTACCGGCAGGCCGCCGAGTACGATCCCAGCAACCGCCTGTCGGTATCGAAGGTGGCCGCGCTCGAGCAGCACGATCCGCGATCGCATCGAAGCGTCGCGGCCCAAGCCGGCGATCCAGGAAATGCGCGAGCAGGCGCGCGCCGCCTCCGCCGAGCCGGTGCTCAATCCCGCGTCTCGCGATCCGCTGCGGCTGATCTTCCCGAACACGAGCCTGCGCGACATCCTCAATTTCATCGCGGTGTCCACCGGCATCAACATCACCTACGACCGCGACGTGCAGGATCGGCCGGTCACCATTCAGTCTCGACGGCGTCACGCTCGAGCAGGCGCTCAACCAGATCATGACGATGAACCAGCTCTCGTACAAGAGTCGTGAGCGAGCGCTCGATCTTCGTCTTCCCGGACACGAGCCCGAAGCACGCGCATGTACGACGAGCAGGTCGTCCGCACGTTCTACATGTCGAACGCCGACCCCACCGAGCTGTCGCAGACGCTCAGCACGATCATGCGGATGCCGGCATCGCGGTCCAGCCGGCGATCATCGCCAACAAGACGGCGAACACGATCACCGTCCGCGCCACGGCGTCGGTCATGCAGATCATCGAGAAGATCATTGAGCAGAACGACAAGCCGCGCGCCGAGATCGTCGTGGACGTCGAGATCCTCGAGGTCGATCGCGTGCGCACGAAGGCGTACGGCCTGAACCTGTCGGAATACGCGCTGGGGGCGATCTTCTCGCCGGAGGTGTCGCCGAACGACGTAACCGTTACGACCGCCGGGGTACGGGTACGACGCCGGCGGCGCCACAGTCGGCGGCACTCAGACGACAGCCGGCACCGGGTCGTCGACGCCGCCGAGCGGCGTGAGGTCGCCGCCGCCGTTCAACCTGAACACGATCTCGCGCGGCGTCAGCACGTCCGATTTCTACCTCGCGGTGCCCACCGCGATCGTGCAGGTTTCTCGAGAGCGACAGCCACACGCAAGCATCATCGCCAAGCCGCAGATGCGCGGTGCGGAGGGCAGCAAGTTCTCGTTGAAGCTCGGCGACAAGATTCCCGTCGATTTCCACGAGCTACACGCCGATCGCGACCGGCGGCGCGGGCGTCAACCCGTTGAGCTCGTATCACTATCAGGACGTCGGCGTGAACATCGACATGACGCCGCGCGTCACGCTCGACGGCGACATCATGCTGGATCTGACGATCGAAGATACGTCGCGCACGGCGCCGACATCGTCATCGCCGGCGTCAACAGTCCCGTCCTTCGGCCAGCGCACCGTCACGACGCGTCTGCGCCTGCGCGACGGCGAGTCGAACCTGCTGGCCGGCCTGCTGCGCGGAGAACGACGTCGGAGTCGATCAAGGGATTTCCAGGCGCGATCCACGTGCCGTTTCTGAAGCAGCTGTTTTCGGGCAACGACAACGACGATCGATCAGACCGACATCGTCATGCTGCTCACGCCGCACATCGTGCGCACGCAGGAGATTACCGAAGACGATCTGCAAGCCGATCTACATCGGATCGCAGCAGAATCTCGGCATCGGCGGCCCGCCGCCGCTCATCGCGCCGCCGCTCGCCGAGGCGCCGCCGGCCGCGCCAGCGCCAGGTACGCAACCGGGCTTTGCGACAATGACGCCGCCAGGAGAGATCGTGTCGGCGCCAAATCCGCAGCGCGGGCCGGGAGGCACCATTGTCTCGGCGCCGCCGGGATCGTCGCCGGTGCCGGGAACCGTGCTGGTCACACCCGCCGCCGCCGCCGCCCGCGCCGACCGTCATGCCAGTGCCACCGCCGCCGGCCGAACCGACGCCGCCGGCCACGCCGGCGGGCACGCCACCTGGCCCGCCGCCGCCGCCGCGGCCGCGCCGCCCGCGCCGCCGGCGCCGCCCAGCCGATCACGTCAGCCGGGGATCGGATCCGGCGCAGGTGATCGATCACGCCGCCGCCGACGATTCGCGTCGGCGGCGGACCGTACACGGTACCGATTTCGATTTCCGACGCGTCGCGGCATTTCGACGGTCACGCTCACGCTCCTCTACGATCCGACACGCTTGCGCGTCCGCTCCGTCCAGGAGGGCAGCTTCATGCGCGCGGGCGGGGCGACGGTCGCGTTCAGCCAGCAGGTAACCGGGAACCGGATCGACATCACGCTGGCCCGCGGCGGCGATGCCACCGGCGCCTCCGGTACCGGCCTGCTCGCGGCCGTGCTCTTCGACGCGGTGGCGCCGGGCAGCAGCGCGCTCACGCTGAGCGGCGCGGCCACCGGTCCAGGCGGCGCGGCCATGGGGCTTCGATTCGCTCCGGTCACGGTGACGATCCAGTAGCGATGCACAGGTTCAGATCGCGGAAGGCGGATACACCTTCGTCGAGCTGCTCGTGGTCGTCCACGATCATCATGATCCTGGCATCCGCGATCATGCCGCTCGCGAGGGTCACCGCGCGGCGCCAGCGCGGAAGCGGAACTGCGGCGCGCGCTGCGCGAAATGCGGACCGCGATCGATCAGGTTCAAGGACGCCGCCGATCTCGGGCAGATCGGCTCGCTCGATCTGAAGGCGGGGAGCGAGAACTATCCCGCCGGACCTCGAGCAACTGGTCGAAGGCGTGATCGCCGCCAACGATGCGACAGGGCAGAAGCTCAAGTTCCTGCGACGCGTCCCGGTCGATCCGATGACGCACACCACCGAGTGGGGCCTGCGCTCGTATCAGGACAAGCCCGACGCGACGCAATGGGGCGGCCAGAATGTCTTCGACGTCTTCACGACGTTCGACGGCACCGCGCTCGACGGAACCAAGTACAAGGACTGGTGATCGCACGTGTTGGCCCGAACAGTGCGCGCCGCTCAGCGCGGCTTTACGATGATCGAGTTGTTGGTCGTCCTCTCGCTCATCCTCATCTTGTCGACGATGGGGATGGCGCAATATCGCTCGAGCGTCATCCACGCGAAGGAAGCGGTGCTGAAGCAGGATTTGTTTCAGCTGCGCGATGCGATCGACCAGTACTACGCGGACAAAGGGCAGTGGCCGAGCACCATCGATGCGCTGGTGAGCGAAGGCTACGTGCGCAAGCTGCCCGAGGATCCGTTCACGAAGAGTGCCACGACCTGGCAGACCGTGCCGGCCGAACCCGACCCCAACAATCCATCCGCCGAGGCCGGCGTCTACGACGTCAAGAGCGGATCGGAAGCCACCGCGCTCGACGGCACGAAGTACGCCGACTGGGACTAGGTCCGTCCGGATCTCAGTCACCGTCACCTGTCTCGTCGCCGTCGCAGTCCGACCCTGATTGTCCGTCACGGTCAACGTGATCGTTTTCGTACCCGTGGTGGTGTACATGTGGCTGGTTGTGACGCCGCTGCCCGACATGTTGTCGCCGAAGTCCCACTGGTAGATAAGCCCCGTCCCCGTCGACGCGGATGCATTGAACATGAAGTTCGTGGTGATCGGGCCCGACGTCGGGTTCACCGTGAAGCTCGCCGTCGGCCCGGCGCTCGTTCCAACGACGATCACGATCGATCCGGACCCTGTCGCGCCGCTGGTGTCGGTCGCCGTAGCGGTGACCTGCTTGCTGCCGGCTGTCGTGTACACGTGCTGAACCGAGGCTGCGTTCCCAGGCAGGTTGACACTCTGGCCGTCGCCGAAATCGACGAACACCGACGTGATCGGATTGTTGTTCGTCGGCGACGCCGTAATGTCGAATGTCACGGTCTGGCCGACTGAGGGGTTGCTGGGCGTTGCCCTGATCGACACCGTCGGCTGCGATCGGGCCGTGACGGTAACAGCCCGCGATGCGCTGGTACTGTCGCCGAGCGAGTCAAAGCCCGTGACCACGACGAGATACGACCCTTGCGAACCGTACGCATGCGCAATCACCGACGGGTTGCCGTTGAAGCTTTCTCTGCGTCCATCACCCCAATCAACGTCAACGCGGATGATGGGACTCGCGCCGGTCGTGCTCGGGGGATACGTCAAGGTGAACGCAACGGTCTGTCCGACTTGCGGCGTTGTCGGGGACGGCTCGCCGAGGGTGATCGACGCGGTCGAATTGACGGTGACGGTGACCGTCGAGGACGAAGGCGAGGTCGTAGTCGTCGTTCCATTGCCGTTGCCATTGCTCGGCGGCGTCGTCGTCGTCGTCGTGACGCCGGCCGTGGCGGTGACTTTCGCGGTCCGGTTCGTCGACAGCACGCTCGTGGCGATTCCCTGCGAGTTCGTATTGGACACGCTCTCGCTCATCGATCCCGCATCGGTAGTGAAGGTCACGGGGATCAAAGCGAGTGCGTTGCCGCCGGCATCGGTCACCTTCGCGCTGATCGTCGAATTGCCTCCGCGCGACGATACGACGGCCGGGTTGGCGCTCGCGACGACGGCAGTGACCGCCGCCGACCCGACCGCGATCTTGATCGCGTTCGCGGCCGCGACTGAGGCACCGCCGGAGGTTGCGATGATCGTCGCAATCCCGGACGAATTCCCAGCCTTGAAGCGGGTCGTGGCGCGCCCGTTCACATCGGTTTGCACCTCGGCCGGCTCGACGATCCCGAGATTCGTCGAAAACGTTATGTGGGTTCCGCTGTGCGGCGGCGTCCCGGCGGCTTCAAGCACCTGGGCGCTGATGTCCGCTGTTCCGTTGAAACCGAGCGCGCTCGTCGCCGTCGACAGGGTGATCGTCGAGCCTGATGGCGCAAGCAGCGGCACCTTTTCGCAGGAAAGGGCGGCCAGCGCTACGTAGACGAAGACACCAAGCGCACGGAAGCCGCGGCGCGAACGTGTTACCATGAAACCGCTCAACATATTAAGGGCCATGAACTTAGCCGGTCAAGCTCCTTACCGCAACGAGCCGCGCGAAGGCGGCTACGCCATGGTCGCCCTCCTGGTCGCCATGAGCATCATGGCCGTCATGATGACGGTGGCAATGCCGGTCTGGAAGCATCAGGTCCAGCGCGAAAAGGAAGAAGAGCTCGTCTTTCGCGGCAAGCAGTACGTGAAGGCAATTGAGCTGTACGGACGGAAGTACGCCAACACGCAGCCGCCCAGCCTCGACGCGCTCGTCGAACAGCGCTTTCTGCGCAAGAAGTTCAAGGATCCGATCACCAACCAGGACTTCGACCTCGTGAGAGCAAACCAGGCGCCGCAGCAAGGTGCACAGTCTTCGGCGACACCGGGCCGCGGTGGAGCACCCGGCAGTTCCACGCCGGGCCCGGCCGCGCCGGGCGCCCAACGCGGCACGTCGGCAATTGGATCACCGGGCGCGAACCCGATTGGCGGCATCGTCGGCGTCGCCAGCAAGAGCAAGGACAAATCCATTCGTCTGTACAACGGACGCAGTCGCTACAACGAGTGGGCGTTCATCTATCAGCCGCAGCAACAAACTCCTGGCGGCGGTGCTCCTGGCGCCGGTGTACCGGGCGGCATCCCGGGACAACGCGGCGGACAGCCCGGTGTCGGCGGCCCTGGTCCCATCGGCGGCCAACGCGGGCGGGGCGACGGCCGCGGCGGGCGCGGCGGCTTTCCCGGAGGTCCGGGCTTCGGCCCTGGGTTCCCGGACGCTCCCGGCGGCGGTACCGGATTCCCCACCAACCCCAGCGCGCCGCCCGGCGGACGCGGCCGTCAATAACAAGTGTTAGGACGATCTTCGCAAGTTTGAAGTCTGAAGTCTGAGGTTCGAACGAGCTATTCCACCACCGATTTCCAGCCCCGGCGCTGCAGGTCGCGCCAGATGACCAACGTGGCGACCGCCGCGACACCGAAGCACGCGAGCGCCGGGACGATCGATCCGAGCACCGCGGAGCCGATTCCGAAAAGAACGGCGTAGACCAGAATGCAGCCGGCGACCCAATCGACGACGAGGCCGCCGATCGGCGCCGGTGGAGGACCGCCAGCCTTTCGCGCGATCGGTCCCCAGCCCGGTCCACCAGGCCTGACGCGCCGATAAAACGCCACCAGGTGCGCTTCGGGTTCTGGCGGCGTCGCGAGCGTCACGACCAGCCAGCAGATCGTGGTCCAGGCCACGAGGTAGAGCAGTGTGTATGGGAACGCGATCGACGTGAACGCCTTCAAGTAGAAGAATCCCAACGCGGGCGCCACCATCGCGGCGATCTCGGACCACGCGTTCACGCGCCACCAGTACCACCGCAGAATCAGCACCAGTCCGATCCCCGCGCCTGACTCCAACACGAACTCCCACGCCTGGCGGATGCTCTCGAGATAGAACGTGACGACGGCCCCCAGGATCATCGTGACGATCGTGGCGAAGCGAGAGACCCACACATAGTGCTGCTCGGTGCCGTCCGTACGAACGAATCGCCGGTAGAAGTCGTTGACGATGTAGGACGTGCCCCAATTGAGCTGAGTAGAGATCGTCGACATGTACGCCGCGAAAAACGCGGCGATCAGGACGCCGCGCCAACCGGGCGGGAGGAAATCTCGCATGACCATGACGTACCCGGCCTCCTTGTCGGCCAGGCCCGGATACAGGATCAGCGATGCCAGTCCCACGAGGATCCACGGCCACGGACGCAGGCAGTAGTGCGCGATCGTGAACCAGAGCGTCGCGAAAAACGAATGGCGCTCGTCGCGCGCCGACATCATCCGCTGGGCGATGTAGCCGCCGCCGCCCGGCTCCTGTCCCGGATACCAGCTGGCCCACCACTGCACGCCGATGAAGGCAAAGAACGACGCGAGCGGCAGCGCCAGGCCGACGCCGCCCGAGTCCGCTTCGCCAATCCGAGGAACGAAGTCGAACGTAGACGGCGGCAGCTTCTCGAGCAGCCCGCCGATGCCGCCCACGCCCGGCGACTGCAATGCGAACCAGGCCAGCGCCGTCGTCCCCGCCATCGCGAACGCGAACTGAAAGAAATCAGTGACGACGACGCCCCAGAGGCCGGACAGCGCCGAGTAGAACCCGGTGATGGCAAGGCTGGCGAGGACGGCGGTCAACCGATCCCAACCCATCGTGACCGAGAGAATCTTCGCCATCGCGAGATTCACCCAGCCGATGATCACGCAGTTGATCGGCCAGCCGAGATACAGCGCGCGGAAGCCGCGAAGTATCGCCGCCGGACGGCCCGCATAGCGCAGTTCGGCGAACTCGACGTCGGTCATGATGCCGGCCCGGCGCCAGAGCCGCGCGAAGAAGAAGACGGTCATCATGCTGCCGAGCGCGGCGTTCCACCAGATCCAGTTGCCCGCGATCCCGTCGCGCGCAACGAAGCCGGCAACCGCGAGCGGTGTGTCCGCGGCGAACGTGGTGGCGACCATCGAGGTGCCGGCCAGCCACCACGGCAGGTCGCGGCCGGAGAGGAAGTACTCGCCCACGCTCTTGCCCGCGCGCTTCGAGTAGTAGACGCCGATGGCCAGCGAGATCAGGAAGTACGCCGCGATGATCGTCCAGTCGAGAGCGGTGAGGACCATTCAGACGTCCGCGAGCGCGTCATGGAAGGCGCGGCGCACGGCGCGCATGGCGTCGAGGGAGCCGCCGCCGTAGACACGATTCGTCAGCAGCACGCAGTACCGATCGCGCGTGGGATCGATCCACAAGGAGGTGCCGGTGAAGCCGACGTGGCCGAACGCCTCTGGCGACATGCGCGTTCCGCAGGAGGAAGTCGGGAGCATCGTATCCCATCCCAACGCGCGCGAGCTTCCCGGAATGGTGCTCTTCGTCGTGAACGTCGCAACAGTCGCGGGCGAAAAGGGCGGCGGCGCATCGGTCGCACCGCGCGCGGCGCGCAGGATGACGTGCGCGAACCGCCCGACCGCAGACGCCGTTCCGAAGAGCCCGGCGTGGCCGGCGACGCCGCCCAGTGCGGCGGCGTAGTTGTCGTGGACCTCACCGGTGAGCACCCGCCCCCGGCGCGAATCGTCGTCCATCGGCAACGTCGGCGCAGCGAGTCGTTGCGATGTGGCCGGCACGTTGAAGGTTAGTGTGCAGGGGCCGACCCATGTGTCGGCCCCGGGGCGGACACGCGGGTCCGCCCCTACAATGGAATCCCGAATGGCGTCGAACTGGGCTTCCAGGGACGCGCTGCCGCGATCCTCGGCGAGAAAACCGAGGAGGATGAATCCGAGGTCGCTATAGATCGATCGCGATCGCGGTTCGTATTCAAGCGGCATCGTACAGATCTCATGCTCGAATTCGCGGCGGCTGGTGGGAGGCGCGTCAACGAGTCGCGCCGGCAACCCGGAGGCATGCTCTAGAAGATCGCGCACTGTGACGCCATCGCGGTCTCCGCCGCGCCATTCGGGAAAGAACCTGGCAATCGGCTCGTCGAGCCGCACGCCCCCGTCGGCGATCAATTGCATCATGACCGGCGTCGTCGCCAGGACTTTCGTCAGCGAGGCCAAATCGAACAGCGTCTCGGCGTCGGCGGCGATCGAATCGTGTTCGAACGTGAGGCTGCCGAATGCCTCGCGCCACAGCACGCCCTGGCTCGCACCCACTTCGGCGACCGCCGCGGGGAACACGCGGCCTTCGATCGCGTCGCGGATGACGCGGGCCGCTTCGTCGGTCGCGCTCATGCCGGCCGGAGACGGCGCGCAACCATCTGCGCCGCCCACGCGCACGCCATCGTCGTCGTCGACCCGATGAAGACGTACCAGGTGAAGGCGATCGACGTCCACCCCCAGACAAGCGTCATGACGACGAGTCCGGCGATCATGCCAACGAACGCCGGACCTTCTTCAATCGACGGCACGAGGGTGCCAAGCAGAAACGCGCCGAGGACCGATCCCGATGCGTAGGACAGTACCGCGAGGCCGGCGTCGAGCACCGACCGCTGCATCCATTGCGCGCCGATGGCCACCGCGATCTGCACCAGCCCCCAGATGACAGTCCACAGCTTCGAGACGCGCATGAGCGTCGCCTCGTCGGCGTCGGGCCGGACGTACTTTGCGTAGAAGTCGTTGACGGTCGTGGCCGCCATCGCGTTGATGGATGGGGAAAGGGCAGCCGCGACGATTGCCGCCACGATAAATCCGGCGGCACCGTGGGTGAGCGCGGTCACGATGAACGTCGGCAGGAGTTCGTCGTTGCGGGCCAGTGTCCGGGGTAGCGGCACGTGCTGGTAATACGTGAACAGCATCACGCCGATGATCAGAAACATTACGAACTGCACGAGCACCAGGAAACCACTGAGCACGAGTCCCCGCGATGCCTCGCGGGGCGACCGGGCGGCCAGCAGCCGCTGCACCAGAAACTGATCCGTCCCGTGAGTGGAGAGCGTGAGCGCGATGCCGCCGATGATCCCGGCCCAGAGCGTGTACGGCCGGGAGAACAGCAGGTTCAGATCAAACACGCGGAACTTTCCGGCCTCGTTGCCAGCCCGCACGACTTCCGCCCAGCCGCCGGGAATCAGCGCCAGCAGCGACACGAACACGACAATCGCCCCGGCCACGTACACGAACAACTGGACCACGTCGGTCCAGATGACGGCCGACGCGCCGCCCCGTACGGTGTAGACAATCATCGCCGCGCCGATGATCACGATGGCCCACGTGACCGGCAGCTGCGTGACGACGGAAATGACGAGCGCGGTCGCGAAGAGGCGAATACCGTCGGCGAGCGAGCGCGTCACGAGAAAGATCGACGCGGATAGATTCTTGACCCGCGACCCGAACCGGCGCTGCAGCAGTTCGTACGACGTGAACAGCTCGCCGCGAAAATACGCCGGGATGAAGAGCAGGCTGATCACCACGCGGCCGATCACGTATCCGAACACGAGCTGCAGAAACGTCATGTCGCCCGTGTACGCGGTGGCCGGAACGCTGATGAACGTGAGCGTGCTCGTTTCGGTCGCGACAATCGTGAAACAGATGGCCCACCACGGCACCGATCGGCCGGTCAGGAAATAGTCGCGGGTGGTTTTCTGGAAGCGCGCGAAGTAGGAACCGAACGCGGTGATCGCCAGGAGGTACCCGCCGATTACGACGTAATCGATCCAGGTCAGGACCACGAGGGCCGTTCTCGTTTTGCGTCGGTCAGCATGGCTGACGAATCGAACCAACTCGTGGACCTGCACGATCGCCGCCCGTGCCGGGACGAGAACGGTCCGAGCCGACGGCGAGAGTAGCATAGAATTCCCGCCACTCATGCACGTGCTCGGCATCGATGCCGGTGGTACCAAGACCGTCTGCCTGCTCGCGGACGCGCGCGGCGACGTCATCGCCGAGGCACGCGGACCTGGCGCCAACCTCCACGTCGCCGGAGAAGCCGGCGTCGAAAACACGTTGCGTGAGGTGATCGCGAAGGCCATCGGCGATTCCGGCGTGACCCCGGCCGCGATCTGCATCGGCATCGCCGGCGTCGATCGCGACGACGAGGCGCGGGCGATCAACGGCATCGTGCACGGCATCAGCCCCGGCTCGCGTCTGCTCGTCGTCAACGACGCGCTGATTGCGCTCGTCGCCGGGGCGCACGACGCGCCCGGGATCGTGATCATCGCCGGCACCGGGTCGATCACCTATGGGCGGAACCGGAATGGCGAGGCGGCGCGGGCCGGCGGGTGGGGACACATGGTCGGCGACGAGGGGAGCGGGTACTGGATTGGCCGCGAAGCCGTCGCGGCGGTGATGCGCGCCGGCGACGGCCGTGGGCCCGCCACCCGGCTGACGACGGAGATTCTCGCGCATTTCGACGTCGCGGACGTGTCGCGCTTGCCGCGGATCGTGTACGACCGCGACGTGCCTCGGGTCAACGTCGCCGCGCTTGGCCCAATCGTCCAGAAGGCGGCGGAGCTGGGAGACTCGGTGGCGCGCCGGATCCTGGAGCGGGCCGCCGACGAGCTGGCCATCGCAGCGGGATCGGTGGCGGCCCGCCTCGAGATGCGCGGCGAGACGTTTACATTCCACCTGGCTGGCGGAGCGTTCCAGGTGGTGCCGTGGCTGGTTGCCGAGCTGGGGCGGCGGCTCGTCGAGGTGGCGCCGAGGGCGCGGGTACAGCAATTGTTAGAAGAGCCGGCGAAGGGGGCGGTCTGGCTGGCCCTGGCCGAAGCGCGGGGCGGCGCGAAGGTTCCCGCCTACAAGATGGCGAATGGCTGATGTGCGGGTCCGGGTGTTTGAGGATGCTCGAGTCGTCGCACGAGCGCTCGCGCGGAACGTGGCGAGGGCGCTATCGGCGAATCCGCGGCTCGTCCTTGGCTTGCCGAGCGGCCGCACGCCGATTCCGCTCTACGACGAGCTCGCGCGTCTGCATGCGCGCGGGCAGGCGAATTTCCGTCTCGCGACCACGTTCAACCTCGATGAATTTCTCGGAATGGCGCCCGGCGATCGGAGCAGCTATCGGGCCTTCATGCGCGAGCATCTGTTCGATCGCGTCAACCTGCAGCCAAAGAACATTCACTTTCTGAACGGAGCAGCGGCCGATCCGGTCGCCGAATGCGCGCGGTACGAGCGCGCCATCGCGCGCGCCGGCGGCATCGACCTGCAGATCCTGGGCCTGGGCCTCAACGGCCACATCGGATTCAACGAGCCTGGCCCCGCGCTCGTCGCGGCGACGCATCGCGTCCGACTGACGCTGGCGACGCGGCGCGCCAACGCGGCACTGTTTCACAACCGCATCCGCGCCGTGCCGGAAGCCGCGTTGTCGATGGGAATGGCCACCATCCTTGGCGCCCGGCGAACCGTCTTGTTGTCGACGGGCGTTCGCAAGGCGCGATGCGTCGAGCGGATGCTCAGGGGCCCGGTGACGACGAGGCTGCCCGCGTCGTTTCTCCAATTGCACGCAAACACCGAAGTGTGGCTGGACCGCGCCGCCGCGTCGCGGTTGTAGGTCCGGCTAAAGCCGGACCCCACGTACGACGACCACGAGCAACTCAGTTCGGTACGTGGGGTCCGCCTTCAGGCGGACCTACCCGACTCTCAGCAGTTCCTTGAGCCTCGCCTCGACGTCCTCGCCGATGGCGTCGCGGACGAAATCGTGCGAGCGGCGCAGGCGCGCCAGTGCCTGGGTGTGCGACAGGCCCGCCTTCTGCATCACGATGGCGGCCTTGACGTTCCAGTGCGCTTTCCGGAGTATCGCGTCCGCCGCGTCGTAGTCGAGCCCGGTGACGATCGAGATGATCCGGCGAGCCCGATCCTTGAGCTTTTCGGATCCCATCTGCACGTCGACCATCAGGTTGCCGTACGTCTTGCCGATCCGGATCATCGCGGCCGTGGTCAACGTGTTCAGGACGATCTTCGTGGCCGTCCCGGCCTTCAGCCGGGTGGACCCCGCGATAACCTCGGGACCGACCTCCGGCGCGATCGTCAGATCGACGAACGTCTGCAGCTCGGTCCTCGGGTCGCACGTGACGAAAATGATTTTCGATCCGGCACGACGCGCCCGGGTCAGCGCACCGCGGACGAACGGCGTCATCCCGCTCGCGGACACGCCGATCACCACGTCTTTCTTGGTCGGCCGCAGCCGGTTCACGGACCGCGCGCCCTCTTCGTAGTTGTCCTCGACGCCCTCACGCGCTTTCAGAACGGCGTTCTGGCCGCCCGCCATGATGGCTTGCACGAGATTGGGACTCGTCCCGAACGTCGGCGGCATCTCCGCGGACTCGAGCACGCCGAGCCGGCCGCTCGTGCCCGCGCCCACGAACACGACGCGTCCGCCTTTCCGCAACGCGTTGGTGATGATGTCCACGCCGACGGCGATGCGATCTTTTTCGCGCCTCACCGCCTCGAGCATTTTGCGGTCTTCGTTCAGCATCCCTTCGACGATGTCGCCGGAGGACAGCTTGTCGATCGCAAGCGTGGCGGGATTGATCTGCTCGGTCGGAAGCGACTGCCACTTCGAACGCACGGCCATGCGGTCAGGACCTCGGGAACAAACCGCGGATACTATCATATTAGTCGTTTGTCGTTGGTCGTCAGTCGTTCGTCATTGACCAAAGGTCACACCAACGACCAACGACCAACGACCAATGACCAACGACCAATGACCAACGACCACCTTGGTGAATACCTCGACCATTTGCGCGTGGAGCGGCGGCTCGCGGCGCATACGCTCGAGAGCTACGGCCGCGACCTCGAAGCGCTGGCGAAATATGCCGCGGCGGCCGAGCGCCGGATCGAGGCGCTCGATCGAGGGGCGCTCGAGGCCTTCGTCCGGCAGCAGATGGCGAGCGGCCTCTCGCCGCGGTCGGTGGCTCGGCGCGTCGCGGCCATCCGCGGCTTCTACCGGTTCCTCGTCCTGGATCGCCGCATCGAGCACAGCCCGGCCGACGACCTGCAGCCGCCCCGCGCCTGGCCCGCGCTGCCCAAGCTCCTGTCGCTCTCCGAGGTCGACGCGCTGATTGCACAACCCGACGTCACCACGCCGCTCGGCCTCCGCGATCGCGCCATGATCGAGTTGCTCTATGCCACGGGCCTTCGCGTCACGGAGCTGGTGAGCGTTCGATTCGGCGACCTGCACCTCGACGAGGCGTACCTCACCTGCGTGGGGAAGGGCAGCAAGGAGCGCCTCGTGCCGATCGGCGACCAGGCCGCGCAGTGGATTCGACGATACCAGAGGGACGGACGGCCGCAGCTGACCGACTCCGCGCCGAAGGCGCGTGACACAGTGTTCGTGAACGCCCGGGGCGGCCGGTTGACGCGCGTCGGGTTCTGGAAAATCCTGAAACGGCACGGCCGCACGCGCGCAGCTGCCGCGCACGCTCAGCCCGCACGTCCTGCGCCACTCGTTCGCGACGCACCTGCTCGAGAACGGCGCAGACCTGCGCGCCATTCAACTCATGCTGGGCCACGCCGATCTCTCGACGACGCAAATCTACACGCACGTCCTCGAAACGCGCCTGCGAACCATCTACGACCGGTTTCACCCACGCGCTTGATTCTGCTAGACTTAACCGTTTCTCGTCACATAAGGAGCGCAGCGCATGAGCCGTAAGGCACGGCACCTTTTCACGTCTGAATCAGTTACCGAAGGCCACCCCGACAAGATTGCGGATCAGATTTCGGATTCGATTCTCGACGCCATCCTCGCCCAGGATCCCGTCGGTCGCGTCGCGTGCGAAACGCTGGTCACCACCGGCCTCGCGATTGTCGCCGGCGAAATTACGACGAGCGCGTACGTCGATTTCCAGGACGTCGTGCGCGGCACGATCAGGGAAGTCGGCTACAACCGCGGCAAGTTCGGGTTCGACGCCGACACCTGCGCGGTGCTCTCGTCGATTCACAGTCAGTCGCCCGACATCGCCATGGGCGTGGACACCGGCGGCGCCGGCGATCAGGGGCTCATGTTCGGCTTTGCGTGCACCGAAACCGACGAGCTGATGCCATTGCCGATCATGCTCGCGCACAAGCTCACCAAGGGGCTGTCGTGCGCGCGGCGTGACGGCGTTCTCGAATACCTCCGGCCGGACGGCAAATCGCAGGTCACCGTCGAGTACGACGGCGGACGGCCCATTCGCGTCGACGCCGTCGTCGTCTCCAGCCAGCACAGCCCGCTGGTCACCCAGGAGACGATGAAGGAAGACATCGTCGAGAACATCATCAACCGTGTCATTCCCGCCGAGTTGATGGACGCCAACACCAAGATCTACGTGAACCCGACCGGACGCTTTGTCGTTGGCGGACCGCACGGCGATGCGGGCGTCACCGGTCGCAAGATCATCGTCGACACGTATGGCGGCGCGGCGCCGCACGGCGGCGGTGCGTTCTCCGGCAAAGACCCCACGAAGGTGGACCGCTCGGCCTGCTACATGGCCCGGTACATCGCCAAGAACGTCGTCGCGGCAGGGATCGCGGAGCGCGCGCTCGTGCAGCTCGCTTACGCGATCGGGGTGGCGGATCCGGTGTCGGTCATGGTGCACACCGAAGGCACCGGCCGGATTCCGGAAGAATTGATCACTACCATCGTGCGCGACAACTTCAAGCTCACGCCCCGCGGCATCATGGAAGAACTCGACCTGCGCCGGCCGATCTACAAGAAGACCGCCGCGTTCGGTCACTTCGGCCGCACCGAGCCCGAGTTCACCTGGGAACGCACGGACAAAGCGGCCGCTCTGCGCGCCGCAGCCGGGGCGTGATCATCCAGCCCGTTCGTGAAGAAGACTTTGATCGTAACGGCGGCCCTCGTGGCCGCCGTTGCTGTCTTGATTCTGGCCTCGCTACCGCAGCGCCGCCTGACACTGCCTGACAGTACAGACGGGACGGTCCCCGGCATCCTGCACGTCCACACGAACCGATCGGACGGCCGCAGTAGTCCAGACGAAGTAGCGGCGGCGGCTGCTCGCGCAGGTTTGAAGTTCCTGATCTTCACCGACCACGGCGACGCGACGCGGACGCCGGATCCGCCGACATATCGCTCCGGCGTCCTGTGCCTGGACGGCGTCGAGATCAGCACCACGGGCGGCCACTACGTCGCCCTCGATCTGCCAGCCTCGCCGTACCCGCTGGCCGGCGAACCGCGAGACGTCGTCGAGGACGTCCGGCGGCTCGGCGGGTTCGGCATCGCCGCCCATCCCGACTCGCCGAAGTCCGAGCTGCAGTGGAGCGATTGGGACGCGCCGTTCGACGGCGTCGAGCTGATGAACCCCGACACGAACTGGCGCGTCTGGGCCCAACAGGCCTCCGGTGGCGCGAGCAGCATTCCCGCCGGCGGCAGCGCCTGGAGCGCGCGGCGCCGGCTCGCGCTCTCGCTGCTCGATTATCCCTTCCGTCCATCCGAGACCATTTCGAGCCTGATGCAGCTGGAGTCCTCCGGGAGCGCGGTACCGCGGTGGGCCAGTGTCGCTTCGCGCCGGCGTCTGGTGGCGATTGCCGGCATCGACGCGCACGCGAAGCTCGCCCTTCGCGGCGACCCTGGCGAGAACGGCTTCGCGCTGCCGTTTCCCGGCTACGAGTCGTCGTTTCGCGTCCTCTCCGTGCACGTGACCACCGATCGGCCGCTGACCGGCAACGCCGCCGCGGACGCGAGCACACTGGTGCGCGGGATCCGCAGCGGACACCTCTACGTCGCCGTGGACGCTGCGGCCGCGCCGCCGTCGTTCGACTTCAGCGCCACGAATTCGCGCGGCACGGTGCACGGCGGCGACGAGATCGCCGCGGACGGCCCGGTCACCCTGCGCGTGCGCAGCAATGCGCCGGCAGGTTTTTCGACCGCCGTGTGGAGCGGGACGCGCGTGCTGAGCGGCGGCCACCATGAGCCGGAGTTCACGGTCGTTGCCCCTGCCGAGCCGGCCGTCTACTGGGTAGAGATTCGATCGACTGGACGCGCCGCCCCGATGACGTGGGTTCGCAGCAACGCGATTTACGTCCGGAGCGGCGAACCGGCGCCGCGTCCGCCGGCGCGGCCACCCGCGTCGGCCACGCAGACGATCTTCGACGGAGCTTCAGTCGCCGTCTGGCGGGCGGAGCATGACGCCTTGTCCGTCGGCGCTGTCGAGCTCGCGGGAAGCGTCAGCGGGAACGACATGCGCTTTCGGTTCGGACTTGCCGGAGGCGATCCCGTGGGTCAGTTTTCGGCGCTCGTCCACGACATTCCTGCGGACGCGTTCGTCGCCGATCGAGTCACTTTCACCGTTCGCGGCGAGCGGCGGATGCGGATCTCCGTGCAGCTACGCGGCGGGGAAGGCGTGGTGGACCGCTGGCAGCGATCCGTCTACGTGGACACCGTCGATCGAGAGCACACGGTGTATTTCGACGACTGCAAGCCCGTGGGCACTACTCGTACCCCCGAGCCCCCCTGGCGAGCATCCGCAGCCTGATGTTCGTAGTGGATACGACCAACTCGAAGCCCGGGGCGTCGGGGCGGCTGTGGATCAAAAAGGCGGCTTTGCAGAGATAGCCGCTAGTCAGAAGTCAGAAGTCAGAAGTCAGAAGTCAAAGAGCCCGGGGCGCCCATGATTCTTCTGACTTCTGACTTCGTACTTCTGACTTGCAGGGTCTTTTACGTTCTAACCGTCAGCACCATGTACAGCGCGGCCGCACCGAACATGATGTTCGGCGCCCACGCGCCCAGCATCGGTGAAATCCAGCCGCCGGCGCCGAGCGCTCCGAAAATGCTCTGCGCCGTCCAATAGACAATCGCGAACACAATCCCGATGCCGATCCCCGACATCGCGCCGCGCCGGCCGGTCGTGACCGCGAAGGGCACCGCGAGCAGCGTCATGATCAGCGTGACAAAAGGAAAGGCGACCTTGCGCTGGAGCTGCACCATGTAGGGCACCGCGTGGTACCCGCTGCTCTCGAGCTGCGAGATGTACTGCTTGAGCTCGCCGAACGTCATGCGATCGGCGTCCGGGTCCTCGGTTTCCTTGAAGTAGGCAGGCGGCTCGAGCGATACCGCCCGTTCGCCGAAGGGGTCGTACTTGACCGCGGTCCGTTGATCCGCCCCGCCGCCCACCGTGCTGAACTCGCGCCGCCAGCCGTCGTGCGCGACCCAACTCAGTGCCGGTTGACCCTCTCCGCCCGGCTCTCCCGAGAGCTTGACCTCTTTGGCGAACATCAGGACGCCAAGCCTCCAGACCGATTCGTCCATGTGAAATGTCGAGAGGCGCGTGAAATGGTTCGCTCGGGGGTCGTAGAACTCGTAGTGATAGATGTCGCCGCTCGCGCCGACGAGCCAGCGGCGATTGAGCACACCGTAGGTCGGCGGGGGATAGCCACGAATCAGCGCGTTCAGCCGCCGCGCTTCGCGATTGGAGTCGGCGAGCACGCGCTCCTGCAGGGTGTAGAGGAGCGCGCTGAACAAGACGGCGAAGATGACGAGCGGCGTGGCCGAGCGATACAGGCTGATGCCGCAGGCGCGCATCACGACGAGCTCGCTGTTCTTCGTCAGCACGCCAACGGTCACGAGCGTCGCGACGAGCGCCGACAGCGGAATGATCCAGTAGACGTACTGCGGCGTCTGGAAATAGAAGTACCGAAGCAGCATGCCGGTGGTCGTCATCCCGCCGAACAGCTTGTCGGCGAGGTCGATGAACGTGGAGATGTAGAAGATCCCCACCAGCCCGGCAAACGCCACACCGAACACCGCCAGGTACTGGCGCGCGATATAGATGTCGAGCAGGCTGGGACGCACCCAATCCAGCCGCGGGCTGTGCACGCGGAGCACCATGCGCCGCCGCGGCGTTGGAACGCGAACCGCGCCCGCCGTGGCGTCACTGGCCCGGCGACGCCACGGCCACCAAGCTGTGGGGAGAGGGATTCGAATCGGTTGGTCTGCGGCGCCGGCCCGCCAGATGACCAGCGCAATGCCGACTGCGCCGAGAAGAACGTTCGCCACCCACGGGGCCAGCGTGGGCGACAAACGCCCGGCCAGCGCCGCCGCTCGAGAGGAATAGAGCAGGATGTAGTAGACGAATATGACGCCGACGCCCAGCGCAATCGTCGCGAGTTTGCCTTCCTTGCGGTTGTTCACCCCCAGCGCCAGGCCGATCAGTGACAGGACCAGGCACGCCGCTGGAATCGCGAACTTCTGCTGGATCGTGAAGTACTGGCTGGCGCTCCACGCACCCGTCTTGGCGTTCTCGACGATCTTGTTTCGCAGCTCGGCGATCGTCATCTCGTTGTCGCCCTTGATCACCTGCGTCCGCGGGAACACCGTGTCCGCGTCCATGTTCAGGGCCAGCGTGCCAAAGGCGCTGCCGTCGTAACCGTCCGGCCGCGTCGGGAACGTCGTGTGGCTCGCGCCATCCTCCAGCAGCAGCTGCACGGTGCGCTTCTGCCGATCGATGAGCAGCCGGCCGCGCTTCGCGAAGTACACGGTCGTGTGATCGGGCTTCGTGTCGTCGGCGAAGAAGACATCGTGCCAGCCTGCGCCAGGCCGGATGTCGCGCACGTACAGGATCCGGCTCGGAAAGTTCGTGAAGAACACACGCGGCTTGATATCGGTCTCGGCGCTCGACGCGACGATGTTGAAGGTAATTTCGCGGAAGGTCTGGTTGGCGTCGGGCAGGGCGATGATCGTTTCGTAGGCCGTCGCGCCGGTCCCCAGCACCGCGAGCACGGCGATCGGGCGCAGCACCCGGAACGCGCTGACGCCGCAGGCCTGGAGCGCCACGAACTCGCGATCCGCTGACAGCCGCCCGAGCGCTACGAGAATGCCGACGAGCAGCGCCATCGGGATCGTGATGCTCAAGGCCTGAGGCGTGAGCGTCCAGAGCACCCGCGCAATGGTCAGCCACGCCACGCCCTTGGCCACCAGCGCCTCGCCATTCCTGAGGATCGGCGGCATCATCAGGGCGAACGTCAGGACGAGCAGGCCGATGACGAAAGGCGGAAGAATCTCCCGGACGATGTACCGATCGAGGATTCTCAATGCCGTTGTCCTAGACTACAACGTATGACCCGCGTCGCGATCCTGTGGCACATGCATCAGCCCTACTACGAGGATCTCGTGACGGGCGAGCATCTCCTGCCGTGGGTCCGCCTCCACGCGCTCAAGGACTACTACGGCATGGTGGCCCTGACCCGCGAGTTCCCCGGCGTGCGGCTCACGTTCAACCTGGTCCCGTCGTTGCTGGTCCAGCTGCAGGCCATCGCCGAGAACCGGGCGCACGACCGGAATCTCGACCTCTCGCTCAAGGCCGCAGAGGCCTTGACCGACGGCGACATCGACGCGATTCTCGAGACCTTTTTTCACGCCCAGCGACAGCGGATGGTGGACGTGTACCCGCGGTACGCCGAGCTCCTGGCCAAACGTGGAGGTCCGACGGCGACGGCGGCGGCTCGCCGCGAGGCGGGACGCGCCTTCACGCGCGCCGATCTTCGGGATCTACAGGTCTGGCACAAGCTCGCGTGGATCGATCCGTTCTATCTGGACGGCGACGAGCGCATCCGCGCGCTCGTCGCCAAGGGCCGCGGCTTCACCGAAGCGGACAAAGAGACCCTCAGGGCCGTTGAGCTCGAGATCCTGAACAAGGTCGTGCCCGAGTACCTGGCGGCGGCCGCCCGCGGTCACGTCGAGCTCTCGACCTCGCCGTTCTACCATCCCATTCTGCCGCTGCTGTGCGACACGGACGTCTACCTGCACACGCACCCCGATGCCAGCCGGCCGCGGCGGCCGTTCAGACACCCCGGGGAGGCGGCGGAGCAGTTGCAGCGCGCGGTCGCCTACCACCAGAAGCTGTTTGGATCGGCGCCCAGGGGATTGTGGCCTTCGGAGGGATCCGTGTCCGACGCCATGGTGCCGATCGTCGCCGCGGCGGGGTTGCAGTGGATGGCGACCGACGAGCTGATTCTGGCCCGGACGCTCGGCGTCGACTTTTCCCGTGACGGCAACGGCCGCGTCGATCAGCCCGAGCGTCTCTACACGCCCTATCGCATCCGGGTCGGCGGCGCCAGCGTGGCCTGCGTCTTCCGCGACCGTGTGCTGTCCGACCTGATTGGCTTCACCTATTCGGGATGGACCGCGGACGCGGCGGCGGACGATTTCGTCCGGCGCCTCGTCGATGCCGGGCGCGCCTTTGCCGACCGCGGCGGCAGGGGAGAGCCCACCGTTTCGGTCATTCTGGACGGGGAAAACGCCTGGGAGCACTTCGAGGGCGGCGGCCGTCCGTTCCTCCGGGCGCTCTTCCGCCGGCTCTCAGGACATGCCGAGCTGCGGACCGTGACGATGGCCGAAGCCTGCGCGGACCCGCGGGAGGAGCTGCCAACCATCTTTCCGGGCTCCTGGATCGACGCCAATTTCTCGATCTGGATCGGCCATCGCGACGATCAACGCGCCTGGAGCCAGTTGGCGGAGGCCCGGGAAGCCCTCGCGAGCGCGGGCACCGGCGACGCCGCGGCGAAGGCGCGCGAGGAACTGCTAATCGCCGAAGGCAGCGACTGGTTCTGGTGGTACGGCGACGACCATTCGTCGGCCCACGACGCCGAATTCGACGACCTCTTCCGGCGCCACGTCCGGAACGTCTACGGCTTGCTGGGCCGGACCGTGCCGGACGAGCTGTACGCGAGCAACCGCACCACGGACCAGACGTCGCTGCCACAGGCGGAGCCGACGGGCATGCTGGCGCCCGTCATCGACGGCGAGGTCACCAGCTATTTCGAATGGCTCGCGGCAGGCTCGTTCGAGGTGCGACCGGTGGGCGGTGCGATGCAGCCGAGCGACCGGATGCAGCCTCTCATCCGGCTGATCCGGTTCGGCTTCGACGCCGAGCGCCTGTTCGTCTACGTCGAGGGGTCCACTCAAATGGTCAATCTGTTCGGCGAGGGCCGCGCGGTCTCGCTGACCTTCCTCGCCCCCGCCGACCTCCGATTCCTCGTCCGGCAGACATCCGGACGCCTCGAGGGCCTCTTCGCCACGCGTCATCCGTCCACGTCCGAGTGGGTTCCGGAGACACCCCGTGGCGCGCGGGTGGCGGCCGGCTCAATCCTGGAAGTCGCGCTGCCGCTTGCCGCGGTCGGCGTGACACCCGGCGCCGTCGTCGCGTTCTTCGTGGCGGTGGACCAGCGTGAGACCGAAATCGAGCGGCACCCGTCGGATCGACCGATTCAGGTGAGCCGGCCGGATGCAGCATTTACGGCGCGGATGTGGAGCGCCTGAGGCGCCTGAGAAAAGGCCTTTTCAGGGCCGCGCTGACCGATAGGTTAACATAACATACATTATCAGACTCGTGGGAACGGGCAGAAATCGGGTCATCGAGTAACCGCATCATCGGGTAATTGATCGGGCACTCGAACAATCCAATTACCCGATTACCCGATTACCCAATTACCCGATTACCTGATTCCGCTCGTTATTTGTTCTTCCGGAGGTCCCGCAGGATGGCTTCGAGCGCGTCGATGATCTCGTCGCGCGTGGCGCGGCTCTTCGCGAAGCTGATCTTCAGATTGAACGCCTTGGTGGTCGGGCGGTAGGCGAACACGTAGTGCTTCGGCCGGCCGGCTTTGGGCTTCCGCACCGCCTCCCGGAGCTGCTGGCGGGTGGCTGGCCCGCCCTGACTGGCCATCTGCTCGACGAGCGCGGTCATTTTTTCGGGTGAGTCCTGCCTAACTATCTGCAGCAACAGTGACTTGGAGGAAATGTCGGCCAGCCGACACAGATTCCGGACGTCCTCGGGCATCGCCGCCAGCGCCAGCGACTCGGTCACCGACGTGCGCGACTTCCCCAGCCGCCGGGCCAGATCCTCGTGCGTGTAGCCGCACTGTTCCGCGAGCCCGTGCAGCGCCTCGGCTTCTTCGAACGGCGTCAGGTCCTTGCGCTGGAGGTTCTCGATGAGCGCCAGCTCCAGCATCTCCGTCTCGTCGACGTCGCGGACGACCACCGGCAGCTCGCGCAAGCCGACCTGCACGGCCGCCTGGTACCGCCGCTCGCCGGCGACGATCTGGAAGCGGTCGCCGCGCGGGCGCACGACCAGCGGCTCGAGAATGCCCTTCTCGGCAATCGACGCAATCAGCTCCGACAGATCGCCCATGACTTGCCGCGGCTGGCTCGGGTTGGGGTCGATCCGATCGATCGGCACCAGGCGGCCAATCGGCGTCCCCGCCGACGCGGCCAGCTGCTCCACGTAGTGTTCGTCGTGCCGCATCGCCAACGTCTCCGGCAGCCCTCGTCTAGGCACGGTCGATGACCTCCTCGCACAGGCTGTAGTACTCGGTCGCCCCGGACGACTCCGGCGCGAAGGTGAAGATGGATTCCTTGTAGGCCGGGCTCTCCTCCAGCCGCACGCTCTTGGTGATCACGGTCTTGAACACTTTGGGACCGAACACCTTCTGAATCTGCGTGCGGATGTCGCGAGCCAGCGCGGTGCGCTTGTCGTGCATGGTGATGACCACGCCCAGAATCCGCAACGCCGGGTTCGGGCGCGCCCGCACCTTCTCGATCGTTTCGAGCAAATCGTCGGTGCCTTCGAGCGCGAAGTAGGACGACTGAATCGGAATCAGCAGGTGGGTCGCCGCGACCAGCGCGTTGACGGTCAGCAGGCCGAGCGTCGGCGGGCAGTCGATCACGATCTGCGGATAGGTCTTCCGCAGCGGCTCGATCTTGTCCTTCAGCCGGAAATGGGCGTCGAGCTCCCCCACCAGCTTCGCTTCGAGCTTGGCCAGGGCGATCCGCGACGGCGCCACCGACAACCCCGGCAGCGACGACGGGATGATCACGGTCTCGAGCGGCAGGTGCGGGTCGGAAATCGCGTCGTACACGCTCTGCTCGACCTGCTGCATGTCGAGAAACGACAGGGTGCTGTTGGCCTGCGGGTCCAGGTCGATGAGCAGCGTCGGCTTGCCGCGCAGCGCGAGCGCGGCCGCCAGGTTGATCGCGGTAGTGGTCTTCCCCACTCCGCCTTTTTGGTTGGCGATGGCGACGATCATTGGGGGCGAGCGACGGGATTGTACCAGAGGGAGCGGCGGAGGAATCGGGTAATTGGGTAATCGAGTGATCGGGTCATTGAATTGTGCGATTGACCAATAAAGATGACCCGATGACCCGATTACCCAAGTACCCGATTCACATTTTGTACTTGCCCAGGTCGTCCGGGTCGAGGCTCTCGAGCCACTTGTGGAGCCGGTCGGCGTCGGTCTTGTCGGCGGTGAAATCGACCGTCTTGGCGTGGTCGATCACCGTATCCTCGACGAAAATCGGGGCCCGCGTCCGCAGCGCCAGCGCGATCGCGTCGCTGGGGCGCGCGTCGATGGCCATCGTGTCCCCCGCCATGGCGAGGTAGATGAGCGCGTAGAACGTGTTCTCCTGCAAGTCACACACGACGACCTTCTGCACCGTCGCCTTGAGATCCTGGATGACATTGCGGAGCAGATCGTGCGTCATCGGCCGCGGTGTGGCGATGTTCTCGATCTGCAGCGCGATGGCGTTCGCCTCGAAGATGCCCACCCAGATCGGCAGCACGCGCTGGCCGTCCTTGTCCCGCAGGATCACGATCGGCATGTTCGTGATCGGATCCACCATCAGACCCTTGATCGACATCTCGATTTGCATAGCTCTACAACCTAGGCGTCGAAGGCACGCCTGTCAAATCGCGCGGCCCCAGACGCTGTGGGGGCCCGCGCGCTCCACGCGCACGGTCGCGGTCCTGCCGATCCAGTCCGCCGGCCCGGGGAGGTTCACCACCACGTTGCTGCTCGTGCGCCCCGACAGCTCGCTGTCGGATCGCCGCCGGCTGGCCGCGTCGACGAGCACCTCGACGTCGCGGCCGAGCAGCCGCTCGTTCAGCCCGGTCTGAATCTCGCGCTGCAGCGCCTGCAGTGCGACAATCCGCCGCGTCTTCTCCTCGTCGGGCACATCGTCGGGCATGCGCTTCTCGGCGAGCGTGTTGGGTCGAGGCGAATATTTGAACGAAAACATGCTGTGGTACCCGACCGCCCGCGTGAGCGTCAGCGTCTCGTCGAAGTCCGCGCCGGACTCACCCGGGAAGCCGACGATCATATCGGTCGAGAGCGACACGTCCGGCAGCGCCGCGCGGATCTCGCCCACGAGATCCAGATAGCTCTCGCGCGTGTAGCGTCGGCGCATGGCCTCCAGCACGCGGCTCGACCCCGACTGCACCGGCAGGTGCAGATGCCGGCAGATTTTCGGCAGCCGCTGCATGGCGGCAAGAAACCGCGGCGTGACGTGCCGCGGGTGGGGACTCGCGAACCGGATCCGATCGATGCCGTCGACTTCGTTCACCGCTTCCAGCAGGCCGCTGAAGTCGCACGCCGGATCGTCGGGCGCGGCGTAGTGATTGACGATCTGCCCGAGGAGCTGCACTTCCCTGTGCCCGGTGGCCGCCGCCTCGCGCACTTCGGCGAGGATGTCCGCCCTGGGCCGCATCCGCTCGTGCCCGCGTGTGTAGGGCACGACGCAGAAGCTGCAGAACTCGTTGCAGCCCTCGATGATCGTGATGTAGGCCTTGACCGGGTCGTGGCGCGCGGTGACCCCGAGGGGCCACGTCACATCGTCCTGCGCGGTGAGGTCGATGAGCGGAATCGGCCGCCGCCGGGTCGGGGTCTGATCCGGATCAGACCCCGAGTGGCGCGAGACCTGCGCCTGGGCCACGAGCATCGGCAGACGGCGAATCGCCTGTGTTCCGACAATGACGTCGGCGACGCCGGGCGCGCGCCGCGCGATGGCCTCTCCTTCCTGCTGCGCGACGCAGCCGGCGACGGCGACGATGGGGTTGTGACCCTGCTCGGCGGCGAGCTGCCGCAGTTCACCCAGGCGCGTGTAGAGCTTGTCCTCGGCGCGCTCACGCACGCTGCAGGTGTTGATCACGACCACGTCCGCGTCCTGCGCCTCGTCAGTCGCTTCAAATCCAGCCTGCTCCAGCAAGCCGGCCATGCGCTCCGAGTCGTGGACGTTCATCTGGCAGCCGAACGTTTCGATCAGGTATTTGCGCGCCATTCCGCTAGTTTCGCTTTCGCCTTTCGCCTTTCGCTTTCGCCCCTCGACTCGCCAGTTCGGGAGCTCGCTCGGGGCGAGCCTGACCTGAGCGAGGTGTCCCGTCACGCCCGAGTCGAACGTCCTGTCCTGCGCGACCGTCGCCGGCGCCGCCGAGTCGAAGGGCCCTGCCCGCCAGCATCTCACGAGCCGACGCCCGCACACCAGCCGTGACCGTGGTCCCTCCGAGCATCCGCGAGAGCTCCTCGACCCGGCCGCTCTCGTCCAACTGCACGACCGTCGTGCGCGTGCGGCCGCGCGACACCTGTTTGTCGATCTGAAAGTGCGTGTCGGCATACGCCGCGATTTGCGGCAGGTGCGTGATGCACAGCACCTGAAACGCCGACCCGAGGCCGCGCAGCCGCCGGCCCACCACGTCGGCCACTCGCCCACCGATGCCGGCGTCCACTTCATCGAAGATCAGTCCGGGTGCCGAGGCACTCGGCGGCCGATCCTCCGATTCGGAGAACCCGTGGCGCGTCGTCGCCGCAAGCGTCTTGATCGCCAGCATGATGCGCGAGAGCTCGCCGCCGGACACAATTCGGGCGAGTGGCCGAAGATCCTCGCCAGGATTGGTTGACACGTAAAACTCGGCGACATCGATCCCGTTCCCGGTCCAGGCCGACTCTTGCAAAGTCGAATCCGCAAAGCGAACCTCGATTCGGCTCCGATCCATCGCCAACTCGCCAAGCGCGTCCTGGAGACGACGCCCCAACTCCACGGCGGCTCGACGCCGCGCCCCGGACAGTGTGTTCGCCGCCTCGAGGTACGCAGCGCGCTGGGCCTCGAACTCACGTTGGCGCTCGCCGATACGGCTCTCGCCGCCTTCCATCTCGTCCAACTCGCGTCGCAGCGCGTCGCGACGAGCGATCACGTCGGCGACGGTCGGCCCGTACTTGCGCTTGAGCCGCTCGATCAGCGCCAGCCGGTCCTCGATGCGTTGCAGCGCCGCGGGAGACGCTTCAACGCCGTCTGCGTAGCGGCGCAGAAACAGCGCCAGGTCCTCGAGCTGTGACTTGATGCCGTCCCGCGCCTCCATGTACGGGGCGAATTGCGGGTCGAGGGCGGCCAGCTCGCCCACACGCCGCCACACCTGCCCCAGCGCCGCGAGAATTGCATCGTCGCGTTCGTACAGCGAGGCGTAGCTCTCCGCGCACAGCCGTTCGATGTGCTCGGCGTTGGCGAGGATTGTTCGCTGCGCGCCCAACTCGTCGTCTTCGCCGGGAGTGAGCGCGGCGCGATCCAGCTCGCCGAGCTGATAGCTGACGAGATCCTGGCGAGCCTCACGGTCAGTCATCGCGGTTCGCAATCGAGCGAGCGCATCGCGAGAGGCACAGAGCGCGTCGAACGCCGACTGCGTTCGGGCCGCGAGCGCGTCGAGCCCGCCAAAGCCGTCGACGACTCCGAGATGAGTTGAAGGATCGAGGAGCGTGTGATGTTCGTGCTGACCGTGGAGCTCGACCAACCGCGACGACAAGTCGCGGAGCGCGCCGGCCGTTGCAAGCGTGCCGTTGATGAACGCGCGGCTGCGACCCTGCGCCGTCAACTCGCGCCGGACGAGCACCTCCTCCCCACCGCTCTCGAAGATGGCTTCGACTGACGCCGTGTCTTCACCGGTGCGCACGAGGTCGCCCGTGGCGCGGCCGCCCAGCAGCAGTCCGACGGCACCGACGAGCATCGACTTGCCGGCACCGGTTTCTCCGGTCAGGACGTTGAACCCGGGTCCAAACTCAACCTCGACGGCGTCGATCACCGCGAGCTGCCGAATTCGCAGAAAGCGCAGCATTTATGGCTGAGTTGCGTCCGAACGCCGGCCAGGACCGCCGCGACGACCGGAACTTCAATCGTAACATAGGTTTGACAGCTGTTTCACACCGTGATACATTGCGACACAGTCGCGCTGTCCCAGGCGCATTAACCATGTCTCGGAGGCCCCCTTGCGCACGTTCGGAAGCCTGTTGGCTGCCCTGCTCTTGCAGGCGCAGGGTGGGAGTGCGTTAGAAGGCACCAGCACCTCGATCGTCTCGCTCCTCGCCGGCTCCACCTACACGGCGCGTCTCGTCCTGCTCGTCCTTGGTCTCTTCTCGATCATTTCGTGGGGCGTCGTGCTCCACAAGGCCTGGACGTTCAATCGCGCGGAACGTCAATCGTCGCAGTTCCTCGACGTGTTCCGGCGCAGCAACAAGTTCTCTGAAGTTCACGCCGTGTGCAAATCGCTCGGGGCCAGTCCGCTCGTTGGACTGTTCCAGTCCGGTTATGCCGAGTTGACCGCGCAGCTCAGGCAACAGTCGCCGGACCTGTCGAACGGTCCCAATCCAGGCACGACGTCCGGACGTCCTACTCTCAAGAGCCTGCCGTCTGTGGATCGGGCATTGCTACGCGCATCGGCGGTTGAGATCAACAAGCTCGAACACTGGGTGCCGTTCCTCGCGACGACGGCCAGCATCACGCCGTTCATCGGGCTGTTCGGAACGGTGTGGGGCATCTTGATCGCGTTCGCGGGAATCGCCCAGACCGGTTCGACCAATCT
Organism: uncultured Acidobacteriota bacterium; assembly: GCA_963770995.1. Classification (GTDB taxonomy): domain Bacteria; phylum Acidobacteriota; class Vicinamibacteria; order Vicinamibacterales; family CAVVIG01; genus CAVSWN01. The sequence continues at coordinate 563,756 of CAVYRS010000004.1, forward strand.
CAATTCGGTCGCGCCAGGGATCGCGGAAGCGCTCGTGACCACGGCGGCGGGGCTGCTCGCGGCGATTCCGGCGGTTCTCTTCTATAACTATTTCTCGCATCGTGTGAAGATGTTCGCATCGGGCATGGACGATTTCGCGATGGAGTTCCTGAACATCGCGGAAAGGAATTTCACGTAGTGAAAGCGCCGCAGATACCGCCGGCCGGCGGCGGACGTTCCGCGCGCGGGCGGCGCATCACCACCTCGCTCGCCGAAATCAACGTCGTGCCGCTCGTCGACGTGATGCTGGTGCTGCTCATCATCTTCATGATCACCGCGCCGATGATTCAGCGCGGCGTCGACGTGAAGCTGCCCGTCGCCACACGCACCAACCAGATCAGCGGCGATCGCGTCGTTCATCACCGTCCCCATCGGCTATCGTCAGAACCATCTGGTGTTCCTCGGCGACGAGGCGATCCGCGCCGACGCGCTGCAGGAGCGGGTCCGGCAGAAAATCGAGCACGCCACCGACAAGAAGGTGTACCTTCGCGGCGACGGCGGCGTGCAGTATCAGGAACTGATGGAAGTGTTCGATCGCCTGAAAGCGGCCGGCGTCAGCGACGTCGGCCTGGTCGCGAAGTTTCCGGGCGAACGCTGATGGACGCACCGACATCCTCCGCGACCGGATGCGGCAACCCCCGGGTTTCAGCGCATGGTCACGCTGTCGATCGCGATGCACGCGGTGATCGCGGCGCTCGTGATCCTCGCGCCCGGCGGTTTCCTCGGGAAGCGGGATACGATGCGCGAGGTCATGACGATTTCGCTTGGCGGCGGCGGCGAAGGCCCGCTCAGCGGTGGGTTCACCAGCATCGGCGGGCGGCCCGTGCAGGCGGTGACGCCGCCGGACGAGCCGCCGAAGCGTGAGGCGGTGCGTCCACCGGCCGCGAAGCTGCCGGACATGACGCTGCCCACGAAGGCGCCCGCGAAAACGGCGAAGGCACCGGATGTGAAGCAGGCACCCGACGAGGCGCGAGGCCGGACCCCGACAAAAGGCGCGCAAATCACGCCCGGCACTGCCATCGCCGAAACAGGCGCGCGCGGCCAGGGATTCGGGCTCTCGACGGGCGGCGGTCCTGGCGCCGGTTCGACGCTGGACGTCGCCGACTTCTGCTGCCCCGAGTACGTCGCGACAATGGTTGAGCGGATCCGATCGGTGTGGATGTCGCGTCAGGGCGCGCCGGGCCAGACGCTGGTGAAGTTCACCATCCAGCGCGACGGCACCATCAGCCGTCGTACGAAGTCGAACGCAGCAGCGGATCGCCCGTGCTCGATGGCGCGTCGCTACGCGCCGTGGCGCAAAACACGAAGGATAGGCTTCCGCCGTTGCCCGCTCAGTTCCCCAATCCCACGCTGACCGTCCACCTCAACTTCGAATACCAATGATGAAACATCTTCTTCCGGCGACACTCACGGTCGTCGTGCTCGCGGCGTGGCCGCCGCGCACAACAGCCGCCAGCGCAGCCACCACCGCAGCAGCCCAGCGAAATCATGACGACGCTCTCCGGGCGAAAGCGGAGCGGCGCCGCGGCTGGTGGTCCTGGACTTCATCGCGCTCACGCAGGACGCCGAAACGGTGGCGGTCGCCAAAGCGATCGGACAGGTGCTGTGGGACGATCTGAACTTCGAGCGGGAATTCAGCTTCATCCCGCGCGACGTCTACGCCTCGATGCCGCGCGCCACGTCGTTCGACGACCATCCCCTTCGATCGCTGGCGCGAGCTGAACGCCGACGGGCTGATCGTCGGCACGGTGCAGAAGGCGGCCGATGGGATCAAGGCGCAGTTGCGGCTCTATCAACGTGCGCACGACGGCAGATCGCCTACTCGCGCGAGTACACGCAGCGCCAACGCCCGCGCTGATCGCGCACACGGCATCGGACGAGCTCCACGATTCGCAGCGCGCCCTCAAAGGCGTCGCCCGGACACGAGCTCACCTTCAATTCCGATCGCGACGGCGAGCGGATGGGCGGCACGGTCGAGAATCGCGGCGTCAAGGACATCTTCGTCATCCGATTACGACGGCGAGAATGCGCGGCGAGTCACCGTCGAACAAGACGCTCAATATCACTCCCGCGCTGGTCGCCCGACGGCCGCTCGATCGCCTACACCTCGTACCGGCGCGGCGGCGCCAACATCTTCATCTCGAACATCTTCCAGGGCACCCTCGTCGAGGTGACGGAGGGGCCCAGGGTCGGCGAGAACTGGCTGCCGGCGTGGTCGCCCGACGGCACGCACGTGGCGTTCACCTCGACACGTGACGGGAACCCCGAAATCTACGTCGCCAACCGCGACGGATCGAACGTGCGCCGCTTGACGAACCATCCCGGGATCGACATTTCTCCGACGTGGTCCCCGTCGGGCACGCAAGATCGCGTTCACCTCGGACCGCACCGGATCGCCGCAGATCTGGACCGTCGGCGCCGATGGCCTCAACATCCAGCGCAAGACCTCTGAGTCCTACTGCGACAAGCCGACGTGGTCGTCGCCGCCCTACAACGAGATCGCGTACTCGTCGCGGACCGGCCCCGGCTTCGACATCAAGGTGCTCGACCTCGCGACCGGCCAGACGCGTCAGCTGACGTTCGGCGAAGGGACGCAACGAGAGTCCCGCCTTCGCGCCCAACGGTCGGCATCTCGCGTTCACGTCCACGCGGTCGGGCAAGACCCAGGTCTTCACCATGGCCCGCGACGGCAAGGACGTGCGGCAGCTGACGAAAGCGGGAAACAACGAGAAGCCGGACTGGTCCAAATAGATCAGGTACGTATTGTCAGCAATGGAGCGACGACGATGAGACGGATGGCTCTGGTGATTTCGGTGGCGGCGCTGATAGCGAGCGTGGCCTGTGGCAAGAAGCAACCGCCCGTCGCCCGGCCATTTCCGCCGGCGCCCGCGAACACGTCTTCGACGTCGCCGCTCCGCCGACGCCGCCGTCACCGGTGCCGGCGCCGCCGATGGTGCCGCCCGAGCCGGTGCGCGACGACGCCATCGCGTCGGCGTCGCTCGACGACCTGAACCAGAACTCTCCGCTCAAGCCGGTGTTCTTCGAACTACGACAGCGACGAGCTGAGCCCCGCCGCCCAGCAGATCCTCAACGAGAACGCGACGGTCCTGAAACGCTATGCCACCTGGACCGTGACGATCGAAGGCCATTGCGACGAGCGCGGGACAGCCGAGTACAATTTGGCATTGGGCGAACGGCGCGCCGTCGACTGCGCGCGCCTACTTGATGTCGCTCGGCATCGCCGCGGAACGCCTGCGCACGGTGAGCTACGGCAAGGAATTCCCGTTCGACGCCGGGCACGACGGAGACGGCGTTCTCGAAGAACCGCCGCGCGCATTTCGTCATCACCGCGAAGTGAGTGTCCTATGACGCAGAAACTACTCGCCGTCGTCACTGGAGTCCTGCTGATCGGTCTCGCGGCGCCCGCGTCGGCCGCCAACAAAGAGCATCAGCAGCTGATGGCGGACATCCGCATGCTGCAGGAGCAGACGCAGCTGCTGCAGAACCTGCTCGGCCAGTTCAACGAGGCGCTGAAAGCCGTCAACACGCGTCTCGATCAGCAGACCGAGACGAATCGGAAGATGGCCGCCGATCAGAAGCTGGCAATCGACAACCTGACCAACGATGTGCGCGTCATCCGCGAAAAGCTCGACGACAACAACGTCCGGGTCGGATCGCTCACGCAGGAAGTGGACGCGCTGCGGCAATCGATGCAGCAAATGGCGACGCGGCCCACGGCCACCGATCCGCTCGATCCGAGCACGGCCGGCGGCGCCGGCGTGATGCCACCCGGCGGCGGCGCTCCGCCCTCCTCGGGGTCGGGCGCGCCGGCGTCGGCCATGACTGCGTCGCCCCGCCAGGTCTGGGATGCCGCGTACGCCGACTACACCTCCGGCCAGTACGATCTCGCCGTGCTCGGGTTCGAAGCCTACATCCGGAACTTCCCGAAGTCCGACTCCGCCGACGACGCCCAGGTGCTGATCTGCGCCGCCTTCCTGGCGGACAAGAAGTACCAGAAGGCCGTCGACGCGTGCGACACCGCGATTCGCACCTATCCGAGCGGCAACGCGATTCCCGATGCGTACTTCCGGAAGGGACTGGCCCTGGCGGACATGCGCGACGTGAACGGCGCGCGCGCCGCCTGGGAAATCGTCGTCAGGAACTTCCCCGACAGCGACGCGGGCCGCCTCGCCAAACAGCGGTTGGAGCAAACCCGCCGACACGACTAGCGTTTGCCCGATTCGTCTTGCACGCTGATTCGGGTGTGACCTGCCCTGTCAGACCCCCTGGAGTAGAATCGTCGTCCTATGGGATCGTCAACAAAGTCATTCTCGTCGGCAATCTCGGGCGCGACGCCGAGTTGCGCTACACGCCGGGCGGCGCCGCGGTCGCCAAGTTCAGCCTCGCGACCACCGAGGTCTGGAACGACAAGGGCGGCCAGCGCCAGGAACGCACCGAGTGGCACAACATCGACCTGTGGGGCAAGCAGGCTGAGTCGCTGTCCGAGTACCTGTCGAAGGGCAAGCAGGTGTACGTCGAGGGCCGCCTCCAGACCGACGAGTACACCGACAAGGACGGCACCAAGCGGAAGAGCACGAAGGTCCGCTGCGACCGCGTCGTGCTGCTCGGCGGCGGCGGCGGTGGCCGCGGCGCAGGCGCGCCGCGCGAGGCGGCGACGACACGGCCGGCCACGCATGCCCGCCGAACCCTCGTCCGAACCGCTCACCGACGACGATATACCGTTCTGAGAGATCGGGTAATTGGATAATCTGGTAATCGGGTAATTGATTGGGGAATTGAGTCAATCAGCCAATCAATTACCCGATTCCCCGATTACCCGATTACCCGATTCACGGCTTGTCTTTCCTGCCGTACCGATCCTCGAGCCTGACCACATCGTGCAGCTCCGGCGTCGAGACCTCGAAGATGTCGCTGTCTTCGATCGCCGTCATGCGGTGGACGGTCTTCGGCGTGATGTGCACGCGCTCTCCGGGCAGCATCTCGCGCTTCGACCAGCTTGCCGTCCTCCTGAATCTCGAACAGCAGCCGTCCCGAGTGCAGGTAGATCGTCTCGTCCTTGACGTTGTGGTACTGCAGGCTCAGCGCGTGCCCGGCGTTCACGTGAATCAGCTTGCCGACGTAGCGATCGGTCTTGGCCCAGTGCAGCTCGTAGCCCCACGGCTTCTCGACGCGTGCGATCCCTTCGGTCACGGAGTCACTCCCTTGATGAGCGTCAACCTGCCCATGGCGGCCATCAGCTCGCGTTCGATCTCGTCGACCGTCGCCAGCCGCAGCACGCGGCGCGCCAGCGCGCGCAGGTCGTCGCGGCGAAGCTCGCCGAGCACCTGCTTGGCGACCGGAATGGCGCCGGGCGTCATGCTGAATTCGGTGAGGCCGAGGCCGACGAGCAGCGTCAGCAGCGCCGGGTCGGAGGCCATCTCGCCGCAGAGCGACACCGGAATCCGCTGACGCGTGGCCGCGCGCCGCACCATCAGATCATCCGCAGGATCGCCGGATGCAGCGGCTCGTACAGCTGCGAGACGCGCTCGTCGGCGCGATCGACGGCCAGGCAGTACTGAATCAGATCGTTGGTGCCGATCGTGAAGAAATCGACCTCGCGCGCCAGCAGGTCGGCCGTGTACGCGGCCGCGGGAATCTCGATCATGACGCCGATCGGCACGCGGCGGCACGTGCTCGCCGCGCCGCGCGAGGTCGGCCGCGGCCTCGGCCACCATGCGGCGCGCCTCGCGCAACTGCTCGACGCTCGACACGAACGGAAACATGATGCGCAGCTGGCCGTGCCGCGCCGCCCGCAGCAGCGCGCGCAGCTGGACGCGGAACAGCTCCGGACGCGTCAGGCTCAGACGCAGGCCGCGCAGGCCCTGGCGGCTCGCGCGCTCCTCGTCGGGCTGCCAGCCTGGCGTCGAGCGGGTGGCGGACGCGCCGCGACGCCAGCTGATCCTCGTCGACGTCGAAGGTCCGGACGGTGACCGACCCCGGCGCCATCGCCCTCGAGCATGCCGCGGTAGATCTCGTATTGGCGATCTTCGTCGGCGAGGTCGTCGACGTCGGTGGCGAGGAGGAACTCGGATCGATACAGCCCGATGCCTTCGGCGCCGGCGTAGCGGGCGGCGGCCAGATCGTCGGGAAACTCGATGTTCGCGTCGAGCCGAATCGCGGACGCCGTCGGCGGTCACGGCCGGTCCGCGCGCGCTCGCCCTCGACGCCGGCCGCGGGCCGCCGATCGTCGCGCGTGCTGGGCGGCGCGCGCGAGCTCCTCCGGCGTCGGATCGAGGATCAGCTGCGCTCGCCGATGCCGTCGATGACGACCAGCTGACCCGGCTGAATGCGCTCGCTGGCGTTGTGCAGGCCGACGACCGCGGGCACGTCGAGCGATCGCGCCAGGATGGCGGTGTGATACGTGCGGCTGCCGGCGTCGGTCGCGAAGCCGCGGACCTTCGTCCAGTCCACCTGCGCCGCCAGCGACGGCGTCAGCTCGTCGGCGATCGAGCACCGACGATTCGTCGAGCTCGCGCAGCAGATCGCGCGGCGTGGACACGTCGCGCCGCAGGTTCATCCGGAGCCGGCCGACCAGATCGGCGACGTCGCCCTTCCGCTCGCGCAGGTACGGATCGGCGACCTCGTCGAACACCGCGCTGAACTCGTGGAACACCTGCTGCACCGCCCACTCGGCGTTGACGCGCTGCTCGCGGACGATCGTCGGCGGCGCGCGGCGACCAGCATCGGATCGTCGAGCATCAGCAGCTGCGCGTCGAAGAGCGACGCCAGCTCGGGCCGCCGCTCGGCGACGCGGGCGCGGATGTCCACCAGCTGCTCCCGCGATCGGTCGCGGCTCTCGTCGAGCCGCGCCAGCTCGTGCGTCGACGCGCGCCGGCGCGATCTGATAGCGCAGCACCTGCGCCCGCTGGATGAGGATGACGGCGCGGCCGGACGACCACGCCCGGGGAGACGCCGATGCCGGTCAGCCGCTGCATGCGTCCTCGCCGAAGCCCGACTCGACCAGCGCCGCGAGCGCCGACACCGCGTCGTCCTCGTCGGCGCCGTCGGCGCTAATGGTGATGGTCGATCCTCGCGCGGCCGCCAGCAGCAGGATCCCCATGATGCTCTTGCCGTCCATCTCGCGGCGATCGCGCGCCACCCGCACGTGCGCGGTGAACCGGGTCGCGAGGTGCACGAACTTCGCCGCCGCGCGCGCGTGCATGCCCAGCTGATTGACGACGGTCACTGAACGGGAGGTCATACAGAACATCGTGCACGGTGCACGGTGCACAGTGCTCGGTGCAGGGTGCACAGTGCTCGGTGCAGGGTGCGCGGTGCACGGTGCCGGATGCTCCCTGCACCAAGCACTGAGCACAGCGCACTCTGCACTGAGCACCGCGTCTTATGCACTGCTTTTTTCCCCGCGAGAAAGTCCGACGCCACCCAGATGGCGTTGCGGCCATGGTCGCGCATCTCCTGGGCGACGGCGAGCAGATCCGACGAGCTGCGCAGGCCGGCCAGCTTGATCAGCATCGGCAGGTTGACGCCGGTGATGACCTCGAGTCGATCCTTTTCGAGAAACGTCATGCCGAGGTTCGAGGGCGTGCCGCCGAACATGTCGGTCAGCAGCAGGACGCCCGCATCGCCGCGCACGCGCTCGATCGCCTGCGCGATCTCTTCGCGCGCGTCGTTCACATCGTCGTGCCAGCCGATCGACACCGCCGTGAACTGCGGCAGGTCGCCGACGATCATCTCGGCGGCGTTGACGAGCTCCATGGCCAGCTGCCCGTGCGTGACGACGACGACGCCAATCACAACGTCTCCTATCGTAGGCACGGTCGCCGGCTACCTGCCCGCCTGTCCACGATGTCCCGGTGCCGGACGCGGACCCGGGCGCCGCCGACGTCGGCCAGGCGCCGGCGCAGCCGCTCCGCGATCATCACCGACCGATGGCGGCCGCCCGTGCAGCCGATGGCGACGGTCAGGTAGCTCTTCCCTTCGGCGACGTAGTACGGCACGACGTAGCTGCAGGTACTCCTCGAGCCGATCCATGAACTCGCGGCTCGACTCCGTCGCGCTCCATGAACTCCACCACGGCGCGGTCGCGCCCGGTGCGCCGGCGCAGCGCGGCGACGAAGTGCGGATTCGGCAGGCAGCGCACGTCGAACACGAGATCGGCGTCGACCGGCACGCCGTGCTTGTAGCCGAAGCTGAGCAGCGTGATGACGAGCCGCGGCCGCGCGCGCGCCGCGCGACAGGCCCATGAAGAACTGCCGCAGCTCGTGCACCGTCATGTCGGACGTGTCGACGATTTCGTCGGCCAGGTCGCGAATCGCGTTCATGCGCGAGCGCTCGTCGCGGATCCCTTCGCGTGACCGAGCGATCCGGCGCGAGCGGATGCGGACGGCGCGTCTCGCTGAAGCGGCGCACGAGCGCCGCGTGGCTGGCCTCGAGGAAGATCAGCACCGGGTTCAGCCGCGGCATGCTTCCGCAGGCGCTTGAAGATCTTCGGGAACTGCGACAGGAAATCGCCTTCGCGCACGTCGACGACGATCGCGACCTTTTCGATGTCGCTGCCGCCGCGCAGCGAGAGCTTGGCCAGCGTCGGAATCAGCGTGGTCGGCAGATTGTCGACGCAGAAATAGCCGAGATCTTCGAGCGCGCGAATCGCCTGCGACTTGCCGGAGCCCGACAGGCCGGTCAGGACGATGAACGGCTGCGCGGCCCGGACGCGCCGCCACCCTTCGCCCGCAACGATCGGGCTGGGCTGGTCGGCCTCGCGGCCCTTCCCGCCCGTCTTCGCGGTCCTGCCCTTCCTGCCTTTCCGGCCCATCGCCGCCGCGTTAGCGGCTCCCCCCGGCTCGAGCTCCTCGTCCTCTTCGTCAGCCGGCGACTCGAGCGGCCGCCTGCCGGAGCTGGCTGCTCGAGACGCTCGGCGAGCGCGCGCGCCGCATGATGGCCGCGCGACCGCAGCAGCTGATTGCGCGCGGCGACCTCGACCAGGATGGCGATGTTGCGCCCGGGCGCCACCGGCATGCGGATGAGCGGCACGCGCAGGCCGAGGATCTCGAAGAAGCTCGTCGTCCAGGCCGAGCCGTTCGTATTCGCGGGCCGGATCCCAGCGTTCGAGCTGGACGACGAGCTCCACGCGCTTCGACGAGCGCGTCGAGGCGATGCCGAACAGGTCCTTGACGTTGATCACGCCGAGGCCGCGCAGCTCCATGTGGTGGCGCGTCAGCTCGGGGCAGGTGCCGATCAGAATCGCCTCCTGCGCGCCGGCGGACTTCCACGGTGTCGTCGGCGACCAGGCGATGACCGCGCACGATCAGGTCGAGCGCGCACTCGCTCTTGCCGATGCCGCTCTCGCCCGACGATCAGCACGCCGAGGCCGAGGATGTCCATCAGCACGGCGTGCAGAATGATGCGTTCGGCGAGCGAGTCCTCGAGAATCGACGTCAGCTTCGCGATCGCGGTCGGCGTCGACGACGGCGGTCTTGAGCAGCGGCAGCGCTCGCGCGCTCGGCTTCGATCACCAGCTCCGCGGGCGGCGAGAACCCGCCGGTGATCAGCACGCAGGGAAAATCGAGCGTCAGCGCGAGCCGCAGCGCCGACACGCGCGCGATCGACGTCGAGGCTTTCGAGGTAGCGGATCTCGCTCTCGCCGAAGATCAGCACGCGCCCGCGCTTCAGATACTCGTGAAAGCCGGCGAGCGCCAGGCCGGTCTTCTGGATGTGCGGGCTGGTGATGACGCGATCCAGGCCGTCCGCGCCGGCCAGCAGCTCGAGCGGCAGCCCAAAGGCCTCCGGCCGGCTGGCCAGGAGCGCGGCGACGGTGACGCTCGGTTGAGAGACCAAGGACTACAGACTAACGACTATGCGCGCCGTACGTCTACGCTTCAGTCTCCACGCAGCGTCAGCTCGCCGTTCGGCCGGCGATACAGGACATTGATCGCCCTCGGTCGCAGGATCGCGAAAGACGACCACGCCGTCGCGCGCGATGTCCATCTCCTTCGCGGCCTCGGCCACCGACATCGGCTTGATCGTCTGGCGCGACGACCGCACGATGCGCGGCATCCGAGCCCGCGACGCCGGCGCGACCGAGCGCGACGCACGGCCACGGCCTCGCGGTGCTCGGCGCGCGGCCGGGACCACCTTGCCGCCGTGCCGCTTGCGCGCCTGCCACTTGCCCTTCATCTTCTGGGCCTGCTGGCTGATCTTGCCGATGGCGACGCTCAGCGAGGCTTCCCAGCTGGCGGAGTCGCCGACACCGTGCAGGAACTTCTCGCCGCGGACGTGCAGGGTGATGTCGGTGCGATGCCGGTGTTTTTCGCGCGTCAGCACGGCCTGCGCCGACACGGCGCTGTCGTTCAGGACGCGTTCGAGTTTGCCGACTTTGTGTTCGACGAGCCGGCGAAGGGCGGGAGTGATGTCGACGTGACGGCCGGTGAGTTCGAGTCGCATATGGATCGCTCGGCTGAAGCCGCGCTACATCTGCGAGCGGCTAGTACAAGACTTTGCGTTGATTCGACGTCGGAATCTTCAGTTCTTCGCGGTATTTCGCAATGGTACGCCGCGCCAGCACGAGCCCTTCGCGCTGCAGGATGCTCACGATCTTCGAGTCGCTGAGCGGTTTGCGCGGATCTTCGTTCTCGATGATCTTCCGAATGCGCTGCTTGATCGTGACCGACGACACGCTCTCGCCGTACGAGCTGCTGATGCCGCTGTGGAAGAAGTACTTCATTTCGAACACGCCCTGCGGCGTGTGCATGTACTTGTTCGTCACCACGCGGCTCACCGTCGACTCGTGCATGCCGATGTCGTTGGCCACGTCGCGCAGCACCAGCGGACGCAGATGCTCGATGCCGTGATCCAGGAAATCGCGCTGGAAATTGACGATGCTCTTGGCCACCTTGAAGATCGTCTTCTGCCGCTGCTCCACCGACTTGATCAGCCAGAGCGCCGACCGGAACTTGTCCTTGACGTAGGCGCGCGTTTCGTCGCGTGTTGTCGACAGCGGTCTTGTCCAGCAGCCGCCGGTACACCGGGCTGATGCGCATCTGCGGCAGCCCGTCTTCGTTGAGCACGACGACGTATTCGTCCTCGACCTTCATGACGTAGACGTCGGGGATGACGTACTGCGACTGCGTGGGGTTGTAGCGGCTCCCCGGCTTGGGATCGAGATGCCGGATGACCTCGACGTGTTCCTTGAGATCGTCGATGGTCATCCCGAGCTTGCGGGCGATCTCCGGCACCTGATGATTCTGGAGCAGACGCAGGTGCTCGGTGACGATCTTGTCCGTCGGGCGTGCCTTCGAGGCCGAGATGGCGAAGCTGGAGCAGCAGACACTCCTGCAGATCGCGCGCGGCCACGCCGGTCGGATCGAAACCCTGAATCAGTCGCCAACGCCGCGCTCGACGTCCGACACCGGCCACGGGCCCATCGCCGCGAGCTCCTCGAATGACGCCACCAGGTAGCCGTCGTCGTCGAGATTGCCGATGATCGCCGACCCGATCTCGCGCATCAGCGCATCGTCGGTTTGCATCGACAGCTGCCACATCAGGTGATCGGAGAGCGAACTGCTGGTCGACAGCGTGTTCTCGATCGGCGGCAGTTCTTTCACTTCCTGCGGTGCCTTCGGCCGATAGCCGTCGTCGAGATAGTCGCCGAAGAAATATTCGTAGTCCTGGTCGTCCCAGGTATCTGTCTTGTTGGGCGCTTGATCCGGTTCGGCTTTCTCGGGCGTCGGTGCGGCTTCGGCGGGCTGCAGGTCTTCGGTGGGGACTTCCTCGAGCATCGGATTCTCAACCATTTCCTGGTTGAGCAGATCGGACAGCTCGAGCGTCGACATCGGCAGCAGCTTGATCGCCTGCTGCAGTGACGGGGTAAGTATCAGCTTCTGAACTAGCTTGGTGTGAAGCTTCTGCTGGATGCCCATGAATAGGAGCGTTAGCTAAGTCGTTGTCGCATAGCCACTTGCATGAATCGACGACCGGTCGTTGTGGCCGGCTCGTTAGCGACGCCTCAGCTGATGCAATTCCCACGCCTATTTTAATCCCGAACGCCAGTTGTGTCGACGCATGGTTTTTGGCGGGTGCAAGCCAAGAACGTGACGTTCGCGATTAGTCCAATCGGAACTCAGTCCCGAGATAAATCCGACGCACCTCGTCATCGGCTGCCAGCACGTCGGGCGTGCCGCTCTTGAAGATCGCGCCGTCGTGCACGATGTAGGCGCGGTCCGTGATGCGAAGCGTTTCGCGGACGTTGTGATCGGTGACCAGGACGCCGATGCCGCGGTCCTTGAGGTGGAAGATGATTTTCTGAATGTCGCTCACCGCGATCGGATCGATGCCCGCGAACGGCTCGTCGAGCAGGATGAACTGCGGCGAGATCACGAGCGCACGCGTGATCTCGGCGCGTCGGCGCTCGCCGCCCGACAAGGTGTGCGCCGGCGCATCGGCCAGCGGCGTGAGATTCAGCTCGGCGAGCAGCTCGCGGAGGCGCGTCCGGCGGGTGGCGCCGTCGAGCTTCATCGTCTCGAGAATGGCGAGAATGTTCTGCTCGACCGTCAGCCCACGAAAGATCGACGGCTCCTGCGGAAGATATCCGATCCCCTTCCGCGCGCGGACGTACATCGGATCGTCGGTGACATCCTGCCCGTTCAGTTCGACGCGACCGGAATCGGGCGCGGTGAGGCCAACGGTCATGTAGAACGTCGTGGTCTTGCCGGCGCCGTTCGGCCCCAACAGGCCGACGATCTCACCAGACGCGACGTCGAGGCTGACGCCGCGGACGACCGTCCGGCCGTTGTAGGACTTGGTGAGTTTGTCGGTGCGAAGGGTCGCCGCTACGGACACTTCCCTCCGCCTTTGGTCTGCGTGCGGATCTGATCGCTGCCGTCCACGACGATCGTGTCGGTGGCTTTCGTGAACGTCAGCGTCTTGCCGGTCGTCTTGCGGCCGCACTGGTCGGCGATCTCAACCGGCAGCCCGGTAATCACGTATTTTTCGTCGGCCGTCGTGTACGTCAACCGCCCGCCTGTCGTCGTGCGATTCTGCTCGCGCAGCTTGAGTTTCTCGTAGGCTTCGGCGCGTTCGAGCTCGTCGCCCGATTCTTTCAGGTACAGCTCGATCTTCGCGGCGTCCATGTCGCCCTGAGGACCCGTCATGTGCGCGTCGCCCGTGTAGGTGAGCCGCCGCGTCGCGTCCTCGTACTTGAAGTCCTTCGCCCGCCCGATCGAGCGCGCGCGGTCTTTCTTTCCGTCTTTGTCCGTCTGTTCGAGCATCGTCGTGGTGGTGACGGGGCCGGTCGCGCTCAGGTCGCCGTTCTTGTCGTCGAGTGCAATCTCGGCCGCCTTGATCGATGTATCCCCCTGAAACAGCCGCGCCTCGCCCGTGTACACGCTCTTCGAGGCCGCCCCGTCGTAGTCGAGGGAGTTGGCCAGCACCGTGACGGGTTGATCTTGTTTCAGCATCGACGGCATCTTGCCGGTTTCACCGGTCTTCTCGTCTTTCTTGGGCGGCTGCAGCACGCTCTTGACTGGCGTGCCGACGGCTTTCACCCGCGGACCCTCCAACGTGACGTCGATGGTGGCGCCGTCCACCGCCACTCGATCGTTGACGACGTGCGGGGCTTCAAGTCCTGGGTCCGAGCCGCTCAAGGCCAGCGTCCCTTTGTCGAGGTCGTAGATGCCGGTGACGGCCACCGCTGTCATGTTTCCATCCACGAACGTGACCTTCTGCCTGAATCGCGCATCCTCGATCGTGCTGAGTCCAGGCTTCAGGCCAACGTCGAGAGTTCCGGAGTTGGCCTGGCGCTCGACGCCCGCGCCACGTTCGCGGTACTCGACATTGCCGGTAAACAGCGCGCGCGTGAGACCCTTTCCGGCTTCCCCCTTCGCCTCGAGCGTCGCCGCCTCGATCCGTCGCCCGGGGATGTCGGCTTCCGGAGGGAACGTCAAGACGACGCCATCGCGTGCCGTCAGCGCAATCGGCGTCGATCCGTCTGGGGCCAGCGTGATGTCGATCGCGGGCGCCGTGATCTGCCGGCCTTCCTTGCCCACCTCGCCCGCAAGCCTGAGCTCGGCCTGACCGATGATCGTCGCGCGCTCCAGCACCTGGCCGTCGGCGCTGTATTTCAGATCCATGTCGCGGCCGCTGAGCGATTGCAGCGCGCCGACCGCCGGCTTCGCCGTCATGATCCGGGAGTGCCCGCGAAGTTCGACCCTCTGAATGTGGTCCTGGTCGTCGCTCAGGTAGCCGACGGCGTTGTCGGCCTCGATGGTCTGGCCGGGCTGCTGGACCCGCACCGACTGCTCGAACTTCACGAACTTGTCTTTTCGCGCAAACGCCGAGATTTCCGACGTCACGTCCGCGGAGCCCGCGCCGTTCTTGTCCGGACCAATCCGGACGTGCGAGTCGGCGTTCAGCCACAGCAGATCGCGGCCCTTGTCGTAAGTCATCCCGACGCCGCTGCCGCTGACACGTCCGCGCGTGAAGCTCGCCGGCCCCGGGGTGCGAACAACGCCGTCGCTGTCGGCGTAGGTGGCGTGATCGGTGCGCGCCGAGAGGCCGTCGGAGGCCGTCAGCTCCACATTGCCGTTCGCCGTGAACGTCGATTCCTTCTGGCCGACCTGTCCTTCCTTGGCGGTGACCGTGAACGTGCGTCCGCCGCTGCCGCGCTCAGGCGCGACGATGCGCAACCCGAACAGCTTGGTCGATCCGTCTTCGTAGGTCAGTTGGCGATCGAAGTAGACCGTGAAGTCTTCTCGCGACGAGTTGACGCGAAAGACATGGCCGCCGGTGCTCTCGACGACCGCGCCGGGATCGGTTCGAGGCACGGCCGGCGGCGCGACCTCGGGTGTGCGCGGCTTGAGCTGCTGCGCGACAAAGACCCCGAAGCCAATCGCGAATACGGCGAGCAGCAGGCGCGCGTATTTCCTCAATGTGAAATCTGAACTGTCACGACCTAGCCAGGTTCCCTCAGATCCGCCAGCGTCAGCTCGACGTAGGTCTCTCCATTGTACTGATTCTGTTCGAGGGAGAAGGCCACGTCGAGCGCGGCTTTATGGGCTTCGAGGAAGTCGTGGCGTTCGGCGGCGCGCCAGGCGATGGCGCGGAAAATGCGGCCCTCCTGCTTGATTGCCATCTTGAGATGGCGCTCCTTCAGCTTCCGCGGACCGTCGATGATCTCGACGCGCCGGGCGGCGAACACTGGCCGGGGATTGCCGGCGCCGAACGGCGCGAGCGACACCACGCCTTCCGCCACCTGCCCCGTGATCGCGCGAAACGACAGGTCGCCGTCGATGCGGAGACGCGGCATCAGATCCTCGGGGCCGAGCGTTTCGTCCGCAACGGCATTGATGGCGCGCCGGAACGCCGACACGCGCGAGGCCTCCATGGTGAGCCCGGCGGCCTGCCTGTGGCCGCCGAACCGCGCGAAGAACGGTGCGCATCGTTCCAGCGCGCCGAGCATGTCGAAGCACGGAATGCTGCGGCACGAACCGTGCGCTACGCCATCCTCCACCGACAGCACGATCGCCGGCCGGTGGAACGCGTCGACCAGCTTCGACGCGACGATGCCGATGACGCCGCGGTGCCATCCGTCGCCGGCGACCACCAGGATCGATCGCGCCCCGACCTCGGGATCCGTTTGGACGACCTTCTTCGCCGCGGCGAGAATTCCGGCTTCTTCTTCCTGACGCCGCAGGTTCTCGGCGTCCAGCTGCAGCGCGAGCTGCCGCACAGCGTCGCCCGCGGCCTCGTCCGCGGCCAGGAGCAGGCGCGTGGCGATGTCGGGCGTGCTCATCCTTCCAGCCGCGTTGACCCGGGGCGCGAGCATGAACCCGATGTGGTAGCTGTCGATCGTCTTGCCGGTCAGCCCGCAGACGTCGATGAGCGATCGCAGACCGACCTTGTGCGGTCCGCGCGACAGCAGCCCGAGCCCGATCTTCGCGATGACGCGATTCTCGCCGACGAGCGGCACGACGTCCGCGAGCGTGCCGATGGCTGCGATCTTCACGAACCCTGGCAGCCAGGCATCGCGGCCCGCGTGTCGACAGAGCGCCTGCACGAGTTTCAGTGCGACGCCAACGCCGGCCAGGTCCTTGTCGGGATACGAACAATCAGCGCGCTTCGGGTTGATCACCGCCAGCGCCGCCGGAAGCGTCGCGTCAGGCTCGTGATGGTCGGTGATGATCAGATCGACGCCCAGTTCGCGCGCGCGAAGCGCAGCTTCGGCACCGCGGATGCCGCAATCAACCGATACGACGAGGCGGACGTTGTCCGCGTGCAGACGATCGATCGCCGCCGGCTGCAGGCCGTAGCCGTCGCGCAGGCGCTCGGGAATGAAATGCACGACGTCCGCGCCCATCAACTCGAGGGCGCGCCGCAGGATCACCGTGGACGTGATGCCGTCGACGTCGTAGTCGCCATGGATCGCAATCCGCTCGCGACGCGCAATCGCGCCGAGGATGCGATCCACCGCGACCCGCATGTCGGCCAACGCCATCGGGTCGTGCAGCTGATCGAGGGACGGATTCAGGAAGCGAGTCGCGCGCTCCGGGTCAGAGAACCCGCGCTGACACAACAACCGCGCGACGATCGGAGCGACGCCAATCGCGTCGGTGAGGCGTGTGACAGCCGCTTCGTCGCAGCCAAGGGCATCCCAGCGGGGTGCGGCGGTTGTGGGCATGATTCAGCGGCTCGGTGCTTGCAGCATCACAGCAACACCACGGAGGACACGGTTACGAACGGAGAACACAGTAACAAACTAGTTCACGGCAACATCACGAATAGCGTGCTCAGTGCTGCTTACAAGATTCATTCGCGTCTGGGCCCAGGCCTGCTCGAACGTCCTTACAAAGCCTGCATGGCGTACGAGTTCACGCGCATGGGGCTTTCTTTCGAAGAGGAGAAGCCCTTTCCCGTCATCTACGAGGACATCACGATTTCGCTCGGGTACCGCGTCGATTTTCTCGTGGAAAACGAAGTCATCGTCGAACTGAAGTCGCTTGAAACGTTGTTGCCGGTCCATGAAGCGCAGGTTCTCTCGTATCTGAAACTCTCCAAGAAGCGCGTCGGCCTGCTAATCAATTTCAACGTCGTGCGACTCCGGGACGGCATCCGTAGAAAAATTTGTGGGTATTCGTAATCCGTGTTCCTCTGTCTTGCGAGTGTGCAACCGTGTCCTCCGTGGTAGTGCTTTGAGGTAGCACCTACCGGGAAGCAACTACCCGGGCGGGAACGAACTACCCGCCTCGTCGACGAAATCCACTCCCAGCCTCCCCATATTCCGGAACTTGTCGTACCGCTTCGCCAGCCTGGCCTCGCTGTCGAGCGCGCTCACTTCGGCCATGACACGCGTCAGGACCTCGTCCACCCGCGCCGCCGCCGCGTCGGGGTTGGTGTGGGCGCCGCCAACCGGCTCGGGGACGATTTCGTCGATGATGCCGGCTCGCAGCAAGTCCGGGGCCGTAAGCTTGAGCGCGTCGGCCGCCTCGATCTTTCTCGCGGGGTCGCGCCACAGGATCGCGGCGCAGCCTTCCGGCGGGATCACGCTGTAGATCGCGAACTCCTGCATCAGCACCCGGTCCCCCACGGCAATGCCGAGCGCTCCGCCGCTCCCGCCCTCACCGCTCACGATGATGATGATCGGGGAGTCCAGCAGCATCATGTCGCGCAGGTTGACGGCAATCGCTTCGGCGACGCCCCGCTCCTCCGATTCGATACCCGGATACGCGGCCGGCGTGTCCACGAACACGATGATCGGCCGCCGGAACTTCTCGGCCAGCCGCATGGCGCGCAGCGCCTTGCGGTAGCCCTCGGGCCGCGCGTAGCCGAAGTTGCGGAAGATCTTCTCCTTCGTGTCGTTACCCTTGACATGTCCGACCAGCAGGACGGGCTGATCCTTGTAGTCCGCGAAGCCGGTCATGATCGCGTGGTCGTCGGCGAAGCGGCGATCGCCGTGAATCTCGGTGAAGCCGGTGAACAGATGCTCGACGAAGTATTCGAGTCCCGGGCGGTCGGGGTGGCGTGCGACGAGCACACGCTGCCACGGCGTCAGCGATCGGTACAGCTCGGCGCGCACCAGATCGACGCGGCGCTTCAACGACTCGATCTCGCGATCGCGCGCGTCGGTACGAGGCAGCTGTCCCAGCGCCTCGATTTCCTTCAGGAGTACGCGCGATGGGTTCCTCGAATTCCAGCGTTTCGACAGGCATTTAGATTTCGGTACGGCCACGAAACCACGAAAGCACGAAAAAGACCCTTACAGGTTTCGTGTTTTCGTGGTTTCGTGGCTGAATCGAGATCATCGCAGCTCGACCGATCCCGCGCCTACGACCTGCTCGACCTCCGCCACCAGCGCGGACGTGGGCGCGACGCGGATCTGCGCGGTGACGTCGAGCGTCACGCGCAGGCGGTTCGGCGGTTCACCCGCCTCGACTTCGAACGAAACGCGGCGATCGCCGCGGTGCCGGGCGAAAATCGCGCCCAGCGCCTCGAGGATCGAACGGTCCGCCGGCCGCCGGAGATGAATCGACACCTCGCGGGCCAGGCGCTCGCGGACCGATGTCGAGCGGCGCCACCTCGGCCGCCAGCATCCGCACCGTTTCCTCGTCGCGCTCCACCCGGCCGCGGACGAGCACGAGCGTGCCGATTTCGATCATGGTTGCGCTGCGCTGAAACGCCTCCGGAAAGACCACCACCTCGACGCTGCCCTGCGAGTCCTCGAGCGTGAAGACAGCCATCCGATCGCCCTTGCGCGTCTTGAGCGGCCGCACGGTGGCGATGATGCCGCCGAGGCTGGTTTCCGGTTCGATCGGCTTCGGACCCTTCGGCCCCCATCCGTTATCGCTCGGAGCCGTGACAGGCGAGGTCGCGAGCTCGCCGATCGTCTTGGCGCCCAGCTGTTTGAGCGCGGCAGTATACCGATCGACCGGGTGGCCGCTCAGGTACAACCCCAGCGTTTCCTTTTCGAAGGCCAGTTGCTCGGCGTCGCTCCACGACGGGGCCTCCGGCAGCCGCATCGCGGATGCATCGCCATCCGTGCCTGCCCCATCATGAGCGGCTTCGTCGAACGCCCCAAACAGCTGAGCCTGCCCTTCGCTACGATCGCGCTGAACGCGCGCGCCGTGTTCGCACACGGGGTCGATGGCCGCGAAGAGCCGCGGGTCTGAACGTCGAGGACGGCAGGCCCGCATACGGCGTGCCTGCCGTCAATGAATCGAAGGCGCCGGCCTTGACGAGGCTCTCGAACACGCGCTTGTTGACCAGCCGCAGATCGAGGTCCTCGCACAGCGCGGTGCAGCGACGCGATGCGTCCCTGCTTCTTTCGAACCTCCAGCAGCGACTCGATTGCGCCCTCGCCGACGTTCTTGATCGCCGTCAGGCCGAATCGGACACCTCGTCCAGGCTCGACGGTGAACCGGAGCTGGCTCTCGTTGATGTCGGGCGGCAGCACGCGGGATGCCGCGTTCGCGACACTCCGCCAGGTACAGCGCGAGCTTGTCGGTGTTCTGCGCTTCGATCGTCAGCAGCGCCGCGGCGAAGTGCCACGGGTAGTTCGCCTTCAGATAGGCCGTCTGGTAGGCCAGGAACGCGTAGGCGGTCGAGTGCGCCTTGGGAAAGCCGTACCCGGCGAAGTGTTCCATCAGATCGAAGATCGGCCCGGCCTTCTTCTCGGCGATCCCGCCTTTCTTCGCGCCGTCGACGAACTTCGCCGCGCTGCGCCTGCATGACGTCGCGTTCTTCTTGCCCATCGCCTTGCGCAGGATGTCGGCTTCGCCGAGCGTGAAGCCGCCCGAGCTCGCGCGCGATGCGCATCACCTGCTCCTGATAGGCGATGACGCCGTAGGTTTCGGCCAGGATCGGCTCGAGCTGCGGCAGCTCGTACTTGATCTCGATCTTCCCATCCTTGCGCGCGATGAAATCGTCGACCATGCCGCTGCGCAGCGGACCGGGGCGGTACAGCGCGTTCGAGCGCGATGAGGTCCTCGAGCGACTGCGGCTTGGCCTTGCGCAGGATGTCGCGCATGCCGCTCGATTCGAACTGGAAGATGCCGTAGGTCTGGCCGTCCTGGAAGATCTGATACGTCTTGGCATCGTCGAGCGGCACGCGGTCGATGTCGAGCTGCTCGCCGGTCGTCCGCTCGATCTCCTTGATCGCGTCGTCGATGAGCGTCAGCGTGCTGAGCCCGAGGAAATCCATCTTGAGCAGGCCGACCCGCTCGATGTCCTTCATCGACCACTGCGTGACGATTTCGTCGTGCGCGCCGCGGTAGAGCGGCGCGTACTCGGTGATCGCCCTCGGCGCGATGACGACGCCGGCGGCGTGCACCGAGGCGTGGCGGGTCATCCCCTCGAGCCGCCTGGCCACGCTCAGCAGTTCCTTGACCTTCGGATCGGTCTGCTCCATCTGCCGCAGCGTCTCGTTCTCCTCGAGCGCCTTGTCGAGCGTCATGTCGAGCGCGGCCGGAATCTGCTTCGCGACCTTGTCGACGTCGGCGAACGGCATCTCGAGCACGCGGCCCGACGTCGCGCACGACCGCCTTGGCCTTCATCGTGCCGAACGTGATGATCTGCGCCACGTTCTCGCGGCCGTACTTCTGCGTGACGTAGTCGATGACTTCGCCGCGCCGCCGCTCGCAGAAATCGATGTCGATGTCGGGCATCGACACGCGCTCGGGGTTCAGGAAGCGCTCGAAGATCAGGTCGAAGTCGAGCGGATCGACGTCGGTGATCCGCAGGCAGTAGGCCACGAGGCTGCCGGCCGCCGATCCGCGGCCGGGGCCGACCGGAATCCCCTGCTCGCGCGCGTAGCGGATGAAGTCCCAGACGATCAGGAAATACCCGGGTACTTCATCTGCTTGATCATCTCGATTTCGTACGCGAGCCGCCGCTCGTACTCGTCGATGGTGTGGCGCAGCCGTCCCGCCGCCGCCAGCTGCTGGAGCCGCGGCAGTCGCTCCTCGAATCCCTCGCGGACGACGTGCTCGAAGTAGTCGTCGAGCGTGAACCCCGCCGGCACGTCGAAATTCGGCAGGTAGTTCTCGCCCTCGGCGAGCCGCACGTTGCAGCGCTCGGCGATGCGGACCGTGTTGGCCAGCGCGTCGGGAAAGTCCTTGAAGGCCGCCGCCATCTCCTCCGGCGTCTTCAGGAAGAACTGCTGCGCGTCGTAGCGCAGCCGCTTCGGATCGCTGAACGCCTTGCCGGTGCCGATGCACAGCAGGACGTCGTGCGGGTGCGCGTCGGTCTCGCGCAGGTAGTGCACGTCGTTGGTGCAGACGAGCGGCAGACCGAGATCGCGCGCGATCGCCGGCAGGCCGCCGTTGACGACCCGCTGCTCCTCGATGCCGTGCCACTGCATCTCGAGGAAGAAGTTCCCGGCGCCGAGGATGTCGCGATACGCGCCCGCCGCCTCGCGCGCCTTTCGTCCTGCTGGTGCGACAGCCCCTCGGCCACCTCGCCCTTCAGGCAGCTGCTCAGGCCGATGAGCCCCTTCGCGTGCTGCGCGAGCAGCTCCTTGTCGATGCGCGGCTTGTAGTAGAAGCCCTCGGTGTAGCCGGCCGACACCAGCTTGATCAGGTTGTGGTACCCCTCGTTGGTCTCCGCGAGCAGCACCAGATGATTCGCGGTCTCGCCAGGGTTGCCGCTCTTGCGTGCGCCGATCGCCCGGCGCGACATACACTTCGCAGCCGAGAATCGGCTTCACGCCGCGCTGCCGCGCGTGATCGTGAAAGATCACCGACGAGAACAGGTTGCCGTGCTCGGTGACGGCAATCGCCGGCATCTTCAGCGCCGCCGCCTGATCGAGCAGCTCGTCGATGCGGCACGCGCCGTCGAGCAGCGAGTACTCGGTGTGAAGATGCAGGTGGACGAATTCAGTCATCCGACTGCCGAGCCCGAACTCTCGAACTCCGCACCGCTTCAACTCATTCCCACTCTATCGTCGACGGCGGCTTCGAGCTGATGTCGTAGACGACCCGGTTGATGCCTTTGACTTCGTTGACGATCCGCGACGAGATGCGCGCGAGCAGGTCGTGCGGCAGCCGCGCCCAGTCGGCGGTCATGCCGTCGCGGCTCTCGACCGCGCGAATCGCGACCGTGTACTCGTAGGTGCGCTCGTCGCCCATCACGCCGACGCTCTGCACCGGCAGCAGCACGGCGAAGCTCTGCCACAGCCGCGTGTACCAGCCGTCGCGCTTCACCTCTTCGGCGACGATCGCGTCGGCGCGCCGCAGCAGGTCGAGCCGCGCCGGCGTCACCGCGCCCGAGGATCCGGACCGCGAGCCCCGGTCCAGGGAACGGCTGGCGGACGACGAACTCCTCGTCGAGGCCGAGCTTGCGGCCGACCGACCCGCACTTCGTCCTTGAACAGCTCGCGCAGCGGCTCGACCAGCTTCATCCGCATGCGCTCCGGCAGCCCGCCGACGTTGTGATGGCTCTTGATCAGCGCCGACTGCCCGACGATCGACACCGACTCGATGACGTCCGGATAAAGCGTGCCCTGCGCGAGAAAGTCGACCTCGCCCGAGCTTCGCCGCCTCGGCTTCGAAGACGTCGATGAACGTCGCGCCGATGATCTTCCGCTTCTGTCTCCGGATCGGTGACGCCCGCCAGCCGGTCGAGGAACAAGCGGCGACGCATCGACGAAGACGAGCGGCAGCTGCAGCCGCTCGAACCGCTTGCGAATCTGCGACGCTTCGTCGAGCCGCAG
The DNA here is from genome assembly GCA_963770995.1 of uncultured Acidobacteriota bacterium. GTDB lineage: Bacteria > Acidobacteriota > Vicinamibacteria > Vicinamibacterales > CAVVIG01 > CAVSWN01. The sequence goes on from CAVYRS010000004.1 coordinate 586,509, forward strand.
GACGCCGTTGTCGACGAAGATGCAGGTCAGCCTGTCGCCGATCGCGCGGTGAATGATCAGCGCGGCGACCGTCGAATCGACGCCGCCGCTCAGCGCGCAGACCACGCGGCCGTCGCCGACCTGCGCGCGAATCTTCGCCGTCGCCTCTTCGACAAACGACGCCATCGTCCAGTCGCCCGTGCAGCCGCAGATGCCGTACGCGAAGTTGCGCAGGATCTCGAGGCCGCGCTCGGTGTGCACGACTTCGGGATGGAACAGAAGCGCGTAGAGCCCGCGCTCGACGTCCTGCATCGCGGCGACCGGCGCGTTGGCGCTCGTGGCGACGACCGCGAACCCATCCGGCGCGGCGCGACACGAAGTCGCCGTGGCTCGCCCACACGCGGATCTCCGGCGGGACGTCGGCGAGAGAGCGCCGCTGGGCGCGCCGCAGCGCGGACCGTCGCGTGGCCGTATTCGCGCTGCGGCGCCGGCGCCACCGCCCGCCGAGCGAGTGCGCCATCAACTGCATGCCGTAGCAGATGCCGAGCACCGGGCGTCCGATGCCGAGACACCGACGTCGCACTTCGGCGCGCCCGGGTCGGACACGCTCTTCGGCCCGCCCGACAGGATGATGCCCGGCCGGCCGCTCGAGCGCGAATCTTCTCGGCCGGCGTGTCCGGCGGCCAGATCTCCGAGTAGACCGACAGCTCGCGAAGACGCCGCGCGATCAGCTGCGTGTACTGCGACCCGAAATCGAGAACGATGATGGTTTGGTGGGCCACTGAGGCCGGGGGACGCACGCTATTATAGCGGGGTTGACCACAAGATGTTGTAGTGCAGTTGCCCTAATAGCTCTGTCTGTCGTGAGTCTGGCCGCTTCCGACAAGGTCGAATCGACGCCGTTCTCGCTCCTTCCCACCCGTCAAATCTGGAATCTTTCGCTCAACAGCCAGATCACCGTTCCACCGGCGTACGACGCCGAGCGCGTCTTCTTCGGGATCGACGGCGAGCGCCTCGTCGCGTACACCATCGCGGATGGCACGCAGCTCTGGTTGGTTCAAGCTCGACCGCTGAAACAGCCCACCGTGGGCGACGGCATGGTGTTTTGCGTGGAACCCGCCGAGATCGTGGCGCGGCGCGTCACGGACGGATCGGTCGCGTGGCGTCAACCGTTGACCGACGACTCGAGCGTTGCTCCCACATGGGCCGCGGGCTGGCTGCTCGTCGTCACCGCCAATGGTTCGGCGACGATGTTTCGCGCAAACGATGGCAAGGTTCTCTGGACGCGCGAGATCGGTTCACCGGCGAACGCGTCACCCGCCATGGCCGGCGATCACCTCTACATCCCCACCAGCGACGGCCGCGTCGTCGCGTTGTTGATCGAAACGGGCGAATCAGCCTGGGAGCGCCGTCTGGGTGGCGCCGCGAATGACGTGCTGGTGATTGAGGACCGGCTCTACATCGGCTCGAAAGACAACTTCCTCTACTGCATTCTCACCAAGAACGGCGCCGTCGACTGGCGCTGGCGCACCGGCGGCGACGTCATCGGGCTTCCCGCCGTCGACGATCACCAAATCTACTTCGTCTCGCTCGACAACATCCTGCGCTCGCTCAACCGGATTAGCGGCTCGCAACAGTGGATGCGTCCGCTGCCCGTGCGGCCGGTCTGGGGCCCGCTCAAGGTGATCGACCGGCTGATCGTCGGAGGTCAGGCAGCCAAGCTCCACGGCTTCAACCTGAAAGACGGCGCGAGCGCTGGAACGCTCGAGGCGGGCGCGGAGATGGCCGCGGTACCGCATCTCGTGAGCGACGCGTCGGCTCTGTTGCCCGTCGTGCTGGTCGTGACGCGCGACATCGCGAAAGGCGCGGCAGCGCGACTGGTAACGCGGCGCCTGGAACCCGAGGGGACTCCATTGAACGATCCGCTCCCCAACGTGATCAAGATGGGCGCTGTCGCGAAGTAACCTGCAAGTCAGAAGTACGAAGTCAGAAGTAGGAGCGCCTCGTGACGTCTGACTTCAGACTTCTGACTTCAGACTTCTGACTTCACACTCTCCTATGCCGGATGTTGGAGCGCCGATCGAACCGACTCGCGCCCGGGCGCTTCCGCCCGGCGTGACACGTGACCCTGATAGAGCGTCACGTACGCGCCGAGCGCGGTCAGCCCGAGGTATTCGAAGACGAGACCGCGCAACAGCAGCGCGGCAATCTGCAGCGGGAAGACCGCGAGGCCGACGAGCGGCACGAACGCGATCAGGCCGACGCCGGACCAGGCGAGCGCCGACACCAGCATCGCCGCGGCAACCAGCGCGAACACGACCAGGAACACCAGGGCGAGATCGCGAAACTCCGCGCGCACAAATCGCGCGACCGCGCGTCCGCCGTCAACGAGGCCGACACCGTCGGCCGCCATGGCGATCTGCATCAGCAGATACAGGAGATTGATCAGCGTGATCCATCCGACCAGCATCGCCGCGGCGAGCGCCGCGATGAACGTCCAGCCAATCACGAGGATCCGGCCCTCCGCCACCTGATAGCCGTAGACGACGAACGCGAGATATCCCGCGACCGAGATGAGATAGGTCGACGATCAGCACGAGACCGAGCAACAGGTACGGCCGCAACAGCCGCGTGCAGCCGTCGGTGAATCGCTGCAGGGTGAAGCGCGATGCCGTGCGGATCGTCTCGAGCGCCAACGGCTGCCGCTCGATCGGTCCGGTCGTGGCATTCGCCTCGAGCAACACCGTCACCGTGCCGCCCTTCACGACGAACATGAGGGCCGAGCCGCCCAGCAGCACGAGGCTGAACGCGGTGATGAATGCGACGAGGGCGAGCGGTTCGGAGAAGAGCGCGCTCGCGATGGTCGAGAACATCTCGCGCATGCTCTGCTGCAGCAGATCCGCGAGATCGGTGCCGAGCAGGACGCCGACGAGGATGGCGGCGCCGATGATCGGAACGGCGAGCAGCACCTGAAAAGTCGTTTGCGCGACGAACTGGATGGCGATCGTTGGCCAGTTGGCGGCGACGAGGAGCGCGCCGCGTTTGAGGAGGTGCTTCAGGTCCAAGCGATTTCTCTATTGTATCCTGTGTGAGCGTGTTCGGCAACCGCAACACGCTTGAGCCGGCTTCGCCGGCAAAACGCCATGTGTCACGTCGTGCGCGCAGCGCGCCTGGGCCGTTCACGATTGCAGCGACGGCTCTGGTGACCTCTACGCGTCGTCCGCATCGGCCTGGTTGCCGCCGAGCGCGTCCGTGTTCGGCGCGTCCGTTCGGCCGTCGGAGCAGTCGGCAGTCGCGAAGGTCGAGGCCGAGCTCCGGCAGCGCATCGGCATGGAGGCTGAAGCCCTTCAGAAAACCGCAACTCAACTGGCAGCGTCGCGCGATCTGGTACGCATCGATCCGCGCGATCAGGCTCAGGCCCGCCGCCTGTTTGACCTCGTCGACGCCACGGTGCCCGACGAGGCGCGGAATCGAGCCGGCGTCACCATTTACGACGCAAGCAGTGCACCGGTCGCCTGGGCGGGCCGCGTCTGGGACCTGCCGGCGGGCAGGATTCAGGGTCCACGCGCCGTGTTCGTGTCGCCGGGCGCACTGGGTCCGCGACTCATCCACGTCGAGCCGCTCGTGGAGGGCACCGGGGCGACGGCGGCCCGGCGCGCGACGATCGTGGTCGAGCAGACCCTTGGAACTGACCAGCCAGTGGCCGGAGGCGGCGACGCATTCGTCCTGCCGACCTCGGTCGCCCCGGTCACCGTGCGACCCGCGGCCATCGCCGGCGCCGATGGCCGGCGGCCGTTTACCTTCGCGGTGTCAGGGCCCAACGGCGCGGCGCTGCTGGAAGCCAACGTCACGCCGGCCAATCTCTCCGGAGCGAGGACCCGATGGCGCCGGATGGTGCAGACCGCGCTCCTCCTCGTCGCGGCCGTAACTGTCCTGTTCTGCGCGGCGCCCTTCATCGATCGGCGCCGATCCGCGCGCGACATGCGCGGCTTCGCCTTCAGCACGGCGGCGCTCGTCGCGCTGGTGGTCGCGACCCGCTTCATCCTGTATTTCGCTCTGCTGCCCTTCTCGGAGACCGGCGTACCGACGACTCTCGACCTGCTGCTCACGACGCTGACGATGACCGCGCTGGTGTGGATTGGCGTGGACTTGATTGAGCGCCGGCGCGTGGCGCGGCCGAGGCCGCGGATGCTCCCGGCCGGCAGCGGCGCGGTGGCCTTCGTGGCCGTGGCGTTCGCCGCGGCCGGCGTGGCCGACGTGGTCTTGCTCTGGAACTACGAGCGCCTGCTGCGCAACATCGTCTCTGAAACGGCCTTCGACCTGATCCGTTTTTCCCTGCATCCTCTCAGCGTCGCGCGGATCGGCCTGGCATTTTCGCTCGTCCTCCTGCACGCGGCGGCGATCTGGACGGCGGCGGCCATCATCCGTCTTCCGTCCCTCATCCGGCGAGTCCCGCAGACGCTGGCGTCTCGAGGCGCCCCGATTGCGTGGTTCGCCGGAGCGGCCGTGGCCATCGTCGCCCTGCGCACGGTCTCGGCCGTGCCCACCGGCCCGCTCCTGATCGCATTGCTGGTCGCCGGTGGTTGTGCCGCCTCATTGGTGCGGCTGCGCAGTCGTGCCCGCCATGCGTCGCAGGCGGCGCGGATGTTTGCCCTGCTTCTGGTGCTGGTGACGCCCGCGCTCGCGATGTATCCGTCCCTCTACGCATTTGCGACCGAGGCCAAAGAGCAGCTCGTGGCGACCGAGTTCGGGCCGCAGGCGCTCGGCCAGCGCGAAGCGCTGAAGGAGCAACTGCAACAGACCGTCGATGAAATCGACGCGCAGCCGTCGCTCGCCCAGTTCGTGGCCGGATCGCAGACCGGATCCCCCGCCGCCGACCGCGCGTTTCTCGCGTTCGTGATCTGGTCGCGCACGCCGCTGCACACCTATCGGCTGAAATCGGCCGTCGAGCTCTACTACCCGGACGGCCGCCTCCTCAGCCGCTTCGCATTGAATCTCCCGGACTACGAAACGACACCGTATCGACCGGTCGGCTGCACCTGGGATTCGCTCGAGGAAGCCTCGCCGTTCGGATCGACCGAGCGCCACGTGCTGCGCGCGAGTCGTGGCATCTGCGACTCCAATCGCCGCCCGATTGCCGGCATGGTCGTCCGCGCGATGCTCGACCCCCAGGATCTGCCGTTCATCTCCTCACAGAGCCCGTACCCGGAGGCGCTGCGACCGACCCGCCGGACGCAGGCCGAGGCGGTATCGGGCCGCGACGTCGAGTTCGCGATGTACGGGTGGAGCCGCGGCCCGATCTACGCGCTGGGCACCGAAGTCTGGACGCTCGATGATTCGGTGTTCCGGCGCTGCGTCGAATCACGCGCGCCGTTCTGGACGACGATCGAGCGAAACGGCACGGACTACCGGGTCTACATCCTCAACGACCGCGGCGGGATCTACGCGCTGGGCTACCCGACCGTGACGTGGACCGGCCACATGATCACGCTGGCCGAGCTGATGATGCTGGCGTTCGTGCTCTACCTCCTGCTGGTCGCCGGCGCCACGCTGTTCAGCGTGATGATGCTGCGGGCGCCGGAGAGCGGACGCGCGCTGCTGCGGGAGATCCGTTCGAGTTTCTACCACAAGCTCTTCCTGTTCTTCGTCGCCGGCGCTGTCGTGCCGGTCTTGATCCTGGCCGTCTTCACGCGGAACTACTTCCTCGCGCAGGTGCTGGCCGGCGCCGAAGAGACCGCCGCGCGGACCGTGACGACGGCGCAGCGTCTGGTGGAAGACTACGCGACGCTGCAGCAGCGCGGCACCTCGGGTCTTGCGACGATCGACGACCAGATCATGATTCTCGTCCGCCGTGCGGTGGACGAAGACGTCAACCTGTTCGATCGCACACGCCTGCAGGCGACCAGCGCGCGCGACCTGTTCGCGTCGCAGCTGCTCTCGCTTCGGACGCCTGGCGAGATCTACCGGAACATCGTGCTCGATCGGCTGCCGACGATGGTCAGCCACGAGGAAGTCGGCGACTTTCCGTATCTCCTGGCGGCGGCCCCGGTTCGCGGCGGCGGGCGCGAGGAGATCGTGACGGTACCGCTGACCAATCGCCAGCAGCAGATCGAAGAGCAGATCGACGAGCTCGATCGGCGCGTGATTTCGGCGGCGGTGCTTTTCAGCCTGCTTGGCGCCGCGCTGGGTTACTGGATGGCTGAACGGATTGCCGATCCGGTCAACCGCCTGACGCGCGCCACGCGGCGGATCGCGCGCGGCGACCTCGACGCTCGCATCGCCGCGACCTCGTCTGACGAGCTGCGGCGGCTGGTCGAGGATTTCAACCAGATGGCCGCCGATCTCAAGCGCCAGCGGAGCGAGCTCGAGCGAACACAGCGGCTCGAAGCCTGGGCGGAAATGGCGCGACAGGTCGCGCACGACATCAAGAACCCGCTGACGCCGATTCAGCTGTCGGCCGAACACGCGCGACGCGTCAACATGGATCGCGGCCGCCCGCTTTCGCCGGTGCTCGACGACTGCGTCAACGCCATCCTGTCGCAGGTGAAACTGCTCCGCCAGATCTCCGCGGAGTTCTCGAACTTCGCGTCGTCGCCGACGCCGCGGCCCGAGCCGACGGCGTTGCCCGCCCTCATCGATGAGGTGATCGAGCCCTATCGTGTTCCTCTCGCCGGGCGCATCGAGATCGAGGTTGCGGCATCAGAGGACGTGCCGCCCGTGACGATCGACCGCGCGCTGTTCTCCCGAGCCCTGACCAACATCATCGAGAACGCGCTGCACGCCATGCCCGGCAATGGACGCTTGACGATCGGTGCGTCGGCGGTCACACGCGACACGGGCCGCGCCGTCGTCGTCGAAATCACCGACACAGGCGTGGGGTTGGACGACGATGCGATGGCGAGGCTGTTCGAGCCCTATTTCTCGACCAAAGCCACCGGCACCGGCCTCGGGCTCACGATCGCGAAACGCAATGTCGAGTTGAATGGCGGGACGATCGCCGTGCAGAGCGAACGAGGCCGCGGGACGACCGTGACAATCACTCTGCCGGCCTCGTAGCGTCAGTCGCCTGTCATCAGTCGTCAGGCGGTAGTCCCCTGTCGTCGGTCCCAGTCATCGGTCGTTTCTTGGCTGACGACTGAGGCTTCCGACTGATGACGTCCGGCTGAGGACTGGCGACGGGAAACTGATGACTGCCGCTGGTCCGGTGTTTGATCCGCGTCACCGCCAGCTCGATGAATCCCGACGCGAGATAGGTATAGGCCGCCACGACGAGCACATACCGGTGCAGCGCGGTGATGAGGATATAGGCCGCCGCGATGAACAGCAGCACGCGATACGGGCGCCGCGTCGGCGCGGCGAGATTCTTGAAGCTGCGGAACTTGATCGTGCTGACCATCAGCATCGCCGGAATCAGCACCATCGCCAGCGCGGGCAGCGCCTCGCGATAGTCCGGCAGGCCATAGGGATAGGCAAACACCGTCGCTGCCGGAATAGCCGCAGCCGCCGGACTCGGCATCCCGACGAAGTACCGCTTGTCGCCGCCGCTCGACGACTGAATGTTGAAGCGCGCCAGCCGCATCGCTGCCGCCGCGACGAACAGGAATCCGGCCGCCCATCCCAGGCGCCCAAGCGGGGACAATCCCCACTGGAACGACAGAATGGCCGGCGCCATGCCGAAGGAGATGATGTCGGCGAGGGAATCGAATTCCACCCCGAAGGCGCTCGTGGTTCCCGTCAGCCTGGCGATGCGGCCGTCGAGCATGTCGAGCACGATGGCGAAGCCGATGAAGGGCGCGGCTGTCTCGTATTCACCGCGCATCGCGTAGACCACGCACGCGTAGCCGCAAAACATGTTGCCCATCGTCAGCAGGCTGGGCAACAAGTACACGCCGCGCCGCAGCTTTGCCCGCCGTTGATCCGCCGCGCGACGGAGGAAGCGAAGCCGGGGTTGGTTTTGCGCCATCGGCATACAAAAACCGTCGTAGGGGCCGACCCATGTGTCGGCCCCAGGGCGGACACGCGGGTCCGCCCCTACATTCAGCCCGGTTCAGTGTAGCACCGCGATGACCGTTTCCCCGCCGCGCACCGTGTCGCCCACCTTGACCTTGAGCGTTGCGTCGGTGGGGACGAATACGTCCATCCGCGATCCGAACTTCATGATCCCGTAACGGTCACCGGCACGCACCTCGGCACCCGTCTGCACCCGACAGACCACACGTCGCGCCAGCACCCCGACGATCTGGCGCGCCACGATCGGCCGTCCAGCGTGATCGATCCACACCTCGCTGCGTTCGTTGGCAGTGGCGGCGTCGGCGCGATACGCGGGCAGAAACCGGCCCGCCTTGTAGCTCACCTGAGTCACGACTCCCGAGGCGGGGATGCGATTGACGTGGACGTCCATCGGCGACAGGAAAATGCTGACCTGCTGAAACTCGCCGGGCGGCGCGTTGCCCGGCTGCGGCGTCCCGGCAACGAGCACGCGGCCATCCGCCGGGGACAGCACTTCATCGTCGCGCGCCGAAATGCGACGATCGGGATCGCGGAAAAAGAACGCGAAGAACGCGCTCAGCGCAACGAAGACGAGCGCGAGCGGCCAGCCGACGAGCAGGCCGCCCAGCAGCGCCGCGATCAACGCGCCGCCGATGAACGGCCCGCCGGCTGGATCGAGTCGCAATCCGCGGACTACGCCTGCCCGGCGCGATGCCGGCGCAGGATGTCTTCCATCCGGTCTTTGAGTTGGAGCTTCCGTTTCTTGAGGGTGACTTGCTCGAGTTGTTCGGGTTCCGAGAGGTAATGCTTGGAGGTCAGTTCGTGCAGGCGATCTTCAAGTTCGTGGTGCTTGGCGACGAGTTGGTGGAACTCCTGGTCGGTTCGCACTAACTCCGCCTTCAGATCCTGCGGCTCTGCATTCATGCTCCGCCTCCTTGGACGTCGATTAAGCGGGGACTTCTCGAACGATGAGGGGGGCCCTGCGGCTGCATGTAAACCCGGCGTATTGCTTCGCACCGAACGTACTACAAGGGCCCCGGGGTTTCAAGATCAACGGCGTCCCGTGTCAAAGAGCGTGAGAAATGTTCCCATTCGAGCCGTGTCAGCCGTTACCGAGCCCGCCCAGCCGTTCACGCCATAGCACAAGCGCGTCCTCGACCGGCTTCGTGTAGTACGCCTGGCGAACGCCCGATACGACAAACCCGAACCGTTCGTAGAGCAGGCGCGCCGCCTCGTTCGATCGACGGACCTCGAGCGTGGCCCGCGTCGCGCCGAGGGCCACGCCGTAGCGTAAAACAAACGTCAGCAGCGCCGTCGCCACGCCGGAGCGCCGGCGGCTCGGCAGCACGCCCAGGTTGTTGATGTGCAGTTCGTCGAGCACGCGCCAGAACGAACAGTAGCCGACGGTCGTGCCCGCTTCGTCCTTCGCGACGTAGCAGTACGACACGCCCTGATTGTCGAGCTCCGCGCGGTACATCTCGCGCGTCCAGGGATTCGTGAACGACACGACCTCGATGGCCAGGATGGCGTCGATCTGATCGGGTGACGTCACCTGCTCGATGTGCCAGGGACTCATGGCGAGCGTTTGTCGCGGGCGACCTCCGCGTCCGGACGCCGCACGTACACCGGCCGAATCTCGGCTGGATCGATAACAGCGCCGTCTCGCGCCGCGGCGACCGCGATGCGCCCAATCGTCCCGGCAAGCGCTGGCGGCTCGACGATCGTCGCGCCGGGATGCGCGGCGGCAATCCAGTCAGCGTACAAGGTGGCCCCATCCCCAATGAACGCCGGATGCTCGCCGTTCAACAGATCGCTCCAGCGCGAGAGCACCGCGTCTGGACTCGCGGCGCTGGGCGGGTCGAGCGCCACGAGTCGCGCGGGATCGAATGGCGGCGCCGCGGAGACGCGATAGAGCGCCGCGAACACCTCGCGGCGGTGCGCGTCCATCCATGCCGCAACCGTTGTATCGGGCCGAAGATCTCGACTCGCTATCTGCGCGAGCGCGTCGAGCGCGGGAACACCCGCGACGCGCCGGCGCGTGACCAGCGCCAGACCTTGAATCGTCGCGATGCCAATCCGCAGGCCAGTGAACGACCCCGGACCCGTTGCCACCGCAAACAGTTCGATCGCCGACAGCGCGACGTCGTGCGCGTCCGCCAGCGCGAGGAGCTCCTGAGGCAAGCGCTCAGCGTGCGAACGCGTCCCATCGCCGCGCCGCTCGTCGACGACGCGTTCGTTGTCGATCAACGCCACACTGCCGGCGCGCGTCGTCGTATCAAGAGCGAGTACGAGCATGCGGCTCTCAGCTAGTTTAGACTTGAATGACATGTCCGCGTCGGCGACACCCGCGATGCGACAGTATCTCGACGCGAAGAATCAGCATCGCGACGCGATCCTGCTCTTCCGCATGGGCGACTTCTACGAAATGTTCTACGAGGACGCGCTCGTCGCCGCGCGCACGCTCGAGCTGACGCTCACCTCGCGATCGAAGAACGCCAACGGGGGCGGCATTCCCATGTGCGGTGTCCCTTTCCACGCCGTCGACGGCTACATCGCGCGACTGGTCAAGAAGGGATTCCGCGTCGCGATCTGCGATCAGGTGGAGGATCCGCGAAAGGCCAAGGGGATCGTCAAGCGCGAGGTCGTACGCGTCGTGTCTCCCGGCACGCTCACTGACGTGAACTACCTGGATGCGCGAGAGCCCGCCTTCCTCATGAGCGTGGCGCCGGCTGCCAGGCACGCGCCGGACGGTCCGACGATTGGCGTGGCGCTGCTCGACGTCTCGACAGGCGAGTTCAGCGCCGCCGAGTATGTCGGCGCCGAGGGCCTGCAGGCGCTGGCCGACGAGCTCGTCGTGCTGCGGCCCCGGGAAATCCTGGTTGCCGCGAGCGAGGCGCGCGGTTCTACCAACGGGGGCACCACGATCGATGCGCCGGCGCCAGTAGTGGCCTCGGGTCTGCCGCTGACGACGGCGGATCCGTGGACCTTCGATCTCGAATCCGCGCGGCGGGCGCTCCTGGATCAGACGCGCGCGGCCGGGCTCGAAGGGTTTGGCCTCGCCGATCGGCCGGCCGCGGTCCGCGCCGCTGGCGCGCTCGTGCAATACCTCCGCGGCACGCAGAAGGTCGACCTCGCGCACGTCCGCGCCATCGTCTACCGGCGCCGCGCCGACGCGTTGCTGCTCGATCCGATGACGCTCAAGCACCTCGAAATCATCGAGGGCGCGGAGGGCGGACGCGATGGCTCGCTGCTCGAGGAACTGGATCGGACCCTGACGTCGATCGGATCGCGGATGCTGCGCGCGTGGCTGCTGCGTCCGCTCGCGTCGCTCGAGCCCATTCGCGATCGCCTCGATGCGGTCGAGGAACTGGCGTTTCGAACCACCGAGCGCGGCAAGTTCCGCGACGCCATCAAAGCCGTGCAGGACCTCGACCGTCTCGTGGCGCGCGCGGCCCTCGGCACGGCCGGACCGCGCGACCTGGTTGGCTTGAAACAGTCGCTCGCCGCGGTTCCCCGATCGCGCGCGATCCTCGGCGAGCTCCGCGCACCTCTCGTGGAGTCATTGGTGTCGGAACTCGACGACCTGCCGGACGTGCGCGGGATGATCGAGGCGACGCTCATCAGCGAACCGCCGGCGCTCTCGCGCGACGGCGGTTTCACGCGGGACGGGGTTGACTCCGAGCTCGACGAGCTGCGCACCATCAGCCGCTCCGGCAAGCAGGTCATCGCCGAAATGGAAGAGCGCGAGCGGGCGCGGACGGGCATCGGGTCGCTCAAGGTCCGGTACAACCGCGTGTTCGGCTACTACATCGAGATCTCGAAATCGAACCTGCACGCGGTGCCGCCCGACTACCACCGCAAGCAAACGATTGCCGGCGGCGAACGCTTCATCACACCTGCGCTGAAGGAGTACGAGGAGAAGGTCCTCGGCGCCGACGAACGGATCCTCGAACGGGAGCTCGAGATCTTCGAGCGGCTTCGCAGCGCCGTCGCCGCCGAAGCGCCGCGCATCCAGGCCACGTCGCGTGCGGTGGCTACGCTCGACGTCCTGGCCGCGCTGGCCGAGACGGCGGCAGTCAACAACTACACGAAGCCGCACATGCACGACGGCGACGAGCTGAATGTCGTGGATGCCCGGCATCCGGTCGTCGAACGGCGCGCGGCGGGCGCCGGGTCCACCAGCGGCGCGTTCGTGCCGAACGATGTGACGCTCAACGGCTCGGCCTCTCAGCTCGTCATCCTGACCGGCCCCAACATGGGCGGCAAGTCGACCTACCTGCGGCAGACGGCGCTGCTGTCGGTGCTCGCCCAGGCCGGATCGTTCGTGCCGGCGCGCGAGGCGAAAATTCCGATCGTCGATCGCATCTTCGCGCGCGTCGGGGCGTCGGACAACATCGCGCGCGGCCAGTCGACGTTCATGGTCGAGATGCAGGAAACGGCGAACATCCTCCACACGGCAACGTCGAAGAGCCTGGTCGTTCTCGACGAGATCGGCCGCGGCACCTCCACGTTCGACGGCCTCAGCCTGGCCTGGGCCGTCGCTGAGTATCTGGCGACGAACCCGAAAGCCAGGCCGAAGACGCTCTTTGCGACGCACTACCACGAGCTCACCGACCTGGCCGAAGCCACACCCGGCGTCGTGAACTACCACGTCGCGGCGCGCGAGTGGAAAGACGACATCATCTTTCTCCGCAAGATCCTGCCGGGCCGATCGGATCGCAGCTACGGCATCCAGGTGGCGCGACTCGCAGGCCTGCCCGCCGCCGTGATCGACCGCGCGCGCGACATCTTGCTGGCGCTCGAACGCGACGAACTCGCGCGCGGCGGCCGGCCGTCGGTCAGCGGGACACCGACCGAACCGCAGCAGCAGCTCGGGCTGTTCCAGCCGGCGGTCGAGGACGATCGGTTGCGGCAGAAGATCGCCGCGCTCGACGTCGATCGTATGACGCCGCTCGAAGCGCTGACGGCGCTGGCAGAGCTGAAGAAGGAGTTATGACCGGCCGACCTTGTCGATCTGCCACGAAAACACGAAAACACGAAACCACACTGCGTTTCTTTTTCGTGCTTTCGTGCTTTCGTGGCCAGTTCGCAATGTTGGGATTTCTTGTTGCGTTCAGCGCCTGTCTCCACCGCCCCACGCCCAACCCGAACATCATCGTCGTCGGCGTCACGAGCGGGCCGAACAACCTCGACCCGCGCATCGGGACGGACGATGTGTCGGCGAAGGCGGCGCAACTGGTGTTCAACAATCTGATGACGCTCGACGAGCGCCTGCATGTCGCGCCCGATCTCGCCGAGCGCCTCGACAATCCGGATCCCACGACGTATGTCGCCGTTCTCCGAAAAGGAGTCCGCTTTCACGACGGCCACGAGCTGACCTCCGCCGACGTCGTCTACACCTTCAAGAGCCTGCTGGACCCCGCGTTCATCTCGCCGCGCAAGGGCGCCTATCGCATGGTGAAGACCATCGAGGCGCGCGATCGCTACACGGTGGCGTTCATCCTGAAGGAACCCTTCGGATCGTTTCCGGTGAACCTCGTGATCCCGATCGTGCCCGACGGCGCCGGCCCCGCGTTTCGCGAGCACCCCGTCGGCACGGGCCCCTATCGATTCGTCCGCTACCTCGTCGACGACCGCCTTGAACTGGAACCCTTCGCGGACTATTTCGGCGGCCGACCGCGCAACGACGGGTTGATTTTGAAGGTCGTGCCCGACGACATCATGCGCGGGCTGGAACTCCGCAAAGGGACCATCGACATCGTCGTCAACGACATCGCCCCCGACATCGTCCATCAACTGGGCCGCGACCGATCGCTGCAGGTCGTCCAGTCGCCGGGCGTGGACTACCAATACATCGGGCTCAACCTGCGGGATCCGCTGCTGAAAGACCTGCGCGTCCGCAAGGCCATCGGCTACGCCATCGATCGCCAGGCGATCGTCGAGTATTTGCGTCGCGGCCTGGCTGCGCCGGCCGCTGGACTCCTGCCGCCGGTCTCGTGGGCATTCGAGCCGGCGATGTTCACGTTCACCTACGATCCGGCGCGGTCGCGTGCCCTGCTCGACGAGGCGGGCTACGCCGACCCGGACGGCGACGGTCCCCAACCCCGCTTTCATCTGACGCTGAAGGTCTCCAACGTCGAGTTCAATCGCCTGCAGTCCGCCGTGATCCAGCAGAATCTGCGCGCGGTGGGAATCGCGCTCGACGTCCGGACGTTCGAGTTCGCGACGCTGTACGCCGACGTCCTGAAAGGGAACTTCCAGTTGTTCACGCTGCAGTGGGTCGGCGGCGCGGTGGCTGATCCGGACATCCTGCGCAGGGTCTTCCACTCGACGCAGATGCCGCCCGCAGGTTTCAACCGGGGGTTCTTCCAGAATCCAACGGTCGATCGACTGCTGGACGAAGCCGCCGTCACCGCCGACGAGGATCGGCGGCGTCAGTTGTACGGCGAGGTGCAGAAGACGATTGCGGAGGAGGCGCCGTACATCAGTCTGTGGTACAAGACCAACGTCGCGGTGGCCCGGCGGACGCTTGCCGGGATCCAGATTCCGCCCATCGCGGACTTCACGTTTCTCCGAAATGTCGCGCGCGTGGCGCCTGACGGCGCTCCTGCTCATTAGCCTCGTCTCACGCGCGCCGGACCTGTCGGCGGCGACACTGTTCGATCCTGCGCTCCGGTTCAGGGTGATGGCTACGGAGCACTTCATCATCTACTTCCATCAGGGCGAGGAACACCTCGCCGGGCGCCTGGCAAACATTGCCGAGTCCACGTGGGCAGCGCTCGTGCAGACATTCGATCGCCTGCCGCCGCCCGTGACCCACGTCGTGTTGGTCGACCAATGGGACTTGGCGAACGGGTACGCGACTCCAATCCCCCGCAACACCGTCGTGATCGCCGCCTCGTGGCCGGCCGGCGCCGACTTCATCGGCAACGTGGATGACTGGCTGCGCCTCGTGTTTACCCACGAGTTCACGCACATCGCGCATCTGGATCGCTCGGAGGGCTGGGCTCGCGCCGTGCGTGCGGTATTGGGTCGGACGGCGTTCGCCTTCCCCAATCTGTACCTGCCGACGTGGCAGATTGAGGGCCTGGCGACCTACGAAGAGAGCGCCCTGACAGGCGTGGGCCGGCTGCACGCGGGCGACTTCGCCGCGATCGTCGGCGAGGAAGCGCGGCAGCACGCGATGCAGCCGCTCGACCGCGTGAACGGCGGGCTGACGGATTGGCCGTCAGGTTTCGGCCCATATGCGTACGGTCTGCGCTTTCATCAGTATCTGGCGGATCGATTCGGACCCGCCTCGCTTGGACGGCTCTCGACGGCGACGGCTGGCCGCGTGCCGTACTTCGCGGCCGGCGCCTTCAAACGCGTCTTCAGCGAGTCACTCGGCGCGCTGTGGGCAGATTTCGAGGCGACGCTCCGCAGCACATCACGCAGCGCCGCCGCATCCGACCCGCGGATTGTCAGGCTCACGCACGATGGGTTCGTGGCCTCGGGCCCGCGCTTCGATCGGTTCGCGGACAACTCCATCGTCTATTCCACGCGCACACCGCACGGTTTTCCCGCGTTGAATCGTGTCCGCATCGACGGCTCGGCGCCCGAGCGGATCGCGACCCGCTATCTCGGCGACACCGCCGCCGTCGCCGCCGATCGCATCTACTTCGATCAGCAGGAATTCCGGCGCAACGTTGGCCTGTACAGCGACCTCTATGCCTGGTCCCGGTCGAACGGTCGCGTCACTCGGCTGACGTCCGAGGCGCGGCTGCTCGATCCCGACCTCTCGCCCGACGGGACCACGATCGTGTGTGTGCAGCAGAAGCTGGGACGCCGCGATCTCGTATTGGTCCGGCTAAAGCCGGACCCCACGTACGACACAACGACGACGACGCACGACACAGCGACGACGACGTACGACGCAACGACGAAAACTGCTGATACGTACGTGGGGTCCGCCTTTAGGCGGACCGGTGCGATAACGACTCTTATCTCCGAACCCGACACGCAGTTCAACGCTCCTCGCTGGTCTCCGGATGGGCGCACGATCGCAGTAGAACTGCATCGTCCCACGGCGGGCACAGCTGCCTCAGACGTCGTTCTCATCGACGTCGCGTCCATGAGCATGCGCATCCTCCCGTGGACGGGACCAGTGCGCATGGTCACGCCGACCTGGCGCCGGGACGGCCGCGCGGTCGTGGTTGCCGTGGCGCCGGGCGAGGAGCCCTTCAATCTGTACGAGTTCAACCTCGACGGGGTTGGTTCGCCTCGCCAGTTGACGCGCACGACCGGAGGCGCGACCTGGCCGGACGTGTCGCCCGACGGCCGCACGATCGTCTTCGTCGCCTACACCGTGGACGGGTTCGATCTCTTCACAATGCCGTATCCACCTGATGCGAGCGCCACTGGTGCCGCCTCGGCTGCTCGCGCCGACCTGGAAACACTGCCGAGAGACATGCTCGCGAGGCGGATCGAGCCTCTCAGTTCCATGGTCACCTCCGCGCGTCGCTACTCACCGTTTCGCACGATCCGGCCAACGTCGTGGTCCCCCGTGTACGAGAGCGACGGCGACCAGCTGCGCCTCGGGGCGTCGGTGGCGGGCTACGACCTCCTCGGCTATCACCTCTATGCCGCGACGGCCACGTGGTTGTTGTCCGGACCGGCGGCCGCACCCAAACCTGATGCCGGCGTGCCGGATTGGAACCTGTACTACTCCTACGCCCGGTGGCGGCCCGTGTTGTGGCTGACAGCGGAGTCCTCGACGTCGTTTTTCGCCGGCCCGGCGACGGCAGAGGGCACACCGCTCCCGGTCACGCTGCGCGAGCGGCAGATCGAGGGCGGCGTGTTGTTTCCGGTTCTCCACGCGCGCAGGTCGCACCAGGCGCTGGCGGCCGTGCTTCGATCGATGGACGAGTTCACGATGGCCGATGACACGCTTTCGCGCGATCGCGTCGCGCTTCGGGGCGCGTTGACGACATCGACTGCGCGTACGTACGGCTACTCGATCAGCCCCGAGCGGGGCGTCCGTGTCGGCGGAACCGTGGAAGCCGTCCGGAAAGCGCTCGGATCCACGGCGAACGCGACGACTTTCACCGCCGACGTTCGCGCCTACGCGCCGATGCCGGCCGCCCATCACGTGCTCGCGGTTCGTGTGGCGGGCGGTACGTCCTCGGGCGACATCACCCTCCGCCGCACGTTCCTGCTCGGCGGCGCCGGCCCGAACCTCAGCGTCATCAGCTTCAGCCGCGATGCGCTCAGCCTGATGCGCGGCTTCCCGGCCAACCAGTTTGCCGGCAGTCACCTCGTCCTGCTGAATGCCGACTACCGATTCCCCATCGTCCGTCCCCAGCGCGGCGCAGGCGCCTGGCCGCTGTTCTTGCATACGCTTCATGCGTCTGCATTCGGCGACGCCGGCCAGGTGTGGACGAACTCGCGGCGCGCCACGGTGATGACAACGTCCGTCGGCGGCGAGCTCTCGATGGACATCGTCGCTGGATTCTTCTTTCCCATGACCGCGACCGCGGGTGCGGCGTGGGGCCGCGACCCGAGGGGCGAGACACGGAATCGGGCGACCTTCTACGTTCGAATCGGGCGGGCGTTTTGACGAATGCTTTGTGATGTAATGAGCCGCGCATGAAGAAGAAATCGCGTTTCCTGCAGACGCCGATCGAGCCGTTCGCCGTCGAGGCGGGTCTGCGTGCGGATCAGGTGCTCGCGCGCATGGAGCGGATTTCGTTCCAGGGGCGCAACCTCGCAACCGCGCATCGCATCTGGCAGAAGATGCTGCAGGACGATGTCACGATTTTCATGGGGATGGCCGGCGCGTTGTCGGCCGGCGGCCTGCGCCTGATCGTCGCGCACCTGATCCTGCATCGCTACGTCGACTGCCTCGTCTCGACCGGCGCCAACCTCTATCACGACCTGCACGAAACGCGCGGCCAGCATCACTACGTCGGATCGCCGCACGCCGACGATGCGGCGCTCGCCGAGGATCGGATCGATCGCGTGTACGACACCTACGCCAGCGAAGAGGAGTTCATCGCGAACGACAGCTGGATTGCCGAGTTCGCGTCGACGCTCGAGAAGCGCCCGTACACCACGCGCGAGTTTCTCTATCTGCTCGGCGGCCACCTCTGGAAAACGACCGGCAGCGACGGCATCCTCACCGCGGCGTATCGCGCCAACGTCCCGATTTTCTGCCCGGCGATCGCCGACTCGTCGATCGGCATGGGCCTGTCGCAGGCGCGGCAGAAGACGCCCGGCGCCGGCTACATCGACATCATCGGCGACATCGTCGAGTCGGCGAACCTGGTCATCCGCCGGCCGCGGACGGCGTCGGTCGTGCTCGGCGGCGGGACGCCGAAGAATTTCATCAACCAGGCCAGCGTGCAGGCGGAGTTCTACAGCGACGAGGTCGGCGGCCATCGCTACGCGCTGCAGATCGTGACCGACGTGCCGCATTTCGGCGGCGCGTCGGGATCGAGCCTCGAGGAGGCGCAGAGCTGGGGCAAGCTGGCCACCGATTCGGCGAGAGTGTCGGTGCAGGCCGACGCGACGATCGCGCTGCCGCTCCTGGTCAGCGCGCTGGCGATCACCGCGGCCGCCGCTGCTGGCGACGCGGAAACGGCCAGTGTTCACACTGGCCGTCGCGCGTCATGACCGTCGACGGCCAGACCGTGCCGAGCGAACGCTTCGAGGAAGTGAATGAGCCTGCCGTTTGAGTACGACCGCGTCGCCGTCGGCGAGTTTGGCGGCACCACCCCGACCACCACCGATTTCGAGCACGCCCGCGTCGTCATCCTTCCGATTCCGCTCGATCGCACGACGTCCTACGTCTCCGGCACGCGCAACGGGCCGCACGAGATTCTCGTCGCCTCGTCGCACCTGGAGCTGTGGGACGAGGAGACGCAGACCGACGTCCACAGCATCGGGATCTTCACGCTGCCGGAGATGGAGTTTCCGTTTGCGTCGATGGACGAGGTCGTGTGCGAGATTCGCCGCGTCGCTCGGCGAGCTCGTGGCGCGCGACAAGTTTCCGATGATTCTCGGCGGCGAGCACTCGATCACGCCGCCAGTCGTCGCCGCGGTGGCCGCGCAGTATCCGGGCTTGTCGGTGCTGCAGATCGACGCGCACGCCGACCTGCGCGAGTCGTTCATGGGCACGCCGCACAACCATGCGTGCGCGATGCGGCGCACGCTCGAGTGCGCGCCGGACGACGCAGGTCGGCATCCGCAGCCTGTCGCCGGAGGAAGCCGCGGCGGTCTCCGTCGCTTCGCACGACGATCTTCTACGACTACAACATGCGCGACGATCCGCACTGGATCGATCGCGTCGTCGACTCGCTGACCGACACGGTGTACATCACGATCGACGTCGACGGCCTCGATCCGGCGATCATGCCGGCGACGGGCACGCCGGAACCGGGCGGCCTGTCGTGGTACGAGGCGCTGACGCTGCTGCGGACGCGTCATCGAGGCGCGAACGGTCGTCGGCTGCGACCTCGTGGAGCTGTCGCCGATCGGCGGCAACGTCGCGCCGAACTTCCTCTGCGCGAAGCTGGTCTACAAGATCCTGTCGTACCGGTTCGGGCGGGAGATCGCGGAAGGCCTTAGGTCTTCTTCAGGTTATCCAGCTCCTTGCGCGCGTCGCCGAGATACGGCGACTCGGGGAAATTCCTCGACCAGCCGGTTGAAGGTCTGCTGCGCGTCGCTGCGCTTGCCCGCGTCCAGGTAGGTGCGACCGAGCTGCATCAGGATGCCGTCCACCGGCAGCGGACCGTCCTTGCGCTGCGCGAGCTCCTTGAACGTGTTGATCGCCTGATCGTACTGGCCCTGCGCGCGCCTGCGCTTCGGCCAGACCCAGTCGCGCCATCTGCCCGTAGATGGCGTTGCCCGCTTTGTCGATGACCTGCTGATACGCCGTCGCCGCCTGCGCCGGGTTGCCGAGCACCATGTAGGTGGCCGCCTCCTGGAAACGGGCATAGATGCCGGCGTCGGTGCTGGGGTAGGCGTCGGCGGCCTCTTTGAACTTCGTCAGCGCGGCCTGCGCGCGTTCGCGTTCGGTGTTGAACCGCAACCCTTGTTCCGCGGTGCCCGGCGGCCCAATCCGCGCATCCTTGACGGCCACAGCTCCCGCCAGTAAGGTCGCGGCCTTGGTCTGCGTTCGCTCACGCCACGCAAAGAAGCCGATCGCCAGGATCACGATCGCGGCCGCGGCGAACAGTCCCCACAGGGCTTCCCGGCGCTTCTCTTCGAACCGGCCCGTGAGATCGCGCGCGAGCGTCTGCAGCTCGTTTTCCTTCAGATGATGACGTTCGGCTCGCTTCATAGATCGGTCCCATTGTCGGCGATTTGTCCGCCAAAGTTCAAATACGCCGGTTTGCTACACTGAAGCCTCCGCGTCCATGTGCGCCCGTAGCTCAGTTGGATAGAGCATCGGTTTCCTAAACCGGGGGTCGCAGGTTCAAGTCCTGCCGGGCGCGTTACACCTGCGGGTGTATTCCGGTCACAGGGGGTCCCGACTGACAAATGACTGACAATCGGTGGAGTGTCGAGGGGCGAAAAGTCCCCTCGAACAAGTGGCGCAGGGTTTCAGCCATGCGTTCGACGACGTTTGTAACCGCACGGTCGTGCCAGTGCAGATCGATCCCCGAGGGCTGCCTTGAGCGCCTTGAGCCGGCCTTTCACGGTCACCGGATCGCGCAAGCTCCTTCAGCCTCGACGTATTTCGCGAAGTACAGGCCTTATCGCACCCAACCCTCGCCCTTCTGCGACAGCGCGTCAAAAGTTGTACCAGTGTGGGCCGCACGGAGAGAATCTCAAAATAATCGACTGCCAATGTGCGGCTCGTGATTGACCGATAACCGTGAACATGTCGTCTGCCTCGGTCGTGGTCCGGCCTTCAGTCGTTAGAAGATTCCTGGCGATCGCCGTCGGAACCGTTGTCGGTCTGGATATCCTCCGCATTGTCCTGCGCTTCGGATTTCACGTCAGCTCGCCCATGACCATCATCAATGTCAGCTGGGAGGGGAATCTGCCCACCTGGTTTTCGACGATGCTGCTGGCCGCGAACGCGCTGCTGCTTGCCGTGATCGCGCACGTGAAGATTCCCACCGGTGGTGGCGGCGCCGTCGGGGACGGGCGCCGGGTTGCACCAATCTTCGATACGGAACGGGTTCGATGGCGACCGCTTGCTGGACCAGTCGGAAAAACAATTTGCCACGGTGTCGGGACGTTCGACGGTTGAAGCGAAAGGTGAACTCGTCCAGGTAGTAGTCCAGATGGGCGTGACTCACGGCGCCTTGATGAGTGCCAAGCAACCAGCGTTTGAGCAGCGAGACCACGCGGTGGACCCGCGGCAGCAGTTCGGTGGCAACTGCGGGGTGTCCGCGAAGGAACGACACACGATGGTGGTACCGGATCTTGACCCGTTCGTAGCCGTCCCATCCATCGGTGTGTACTTCGCTGCCCGGTTCGATGACATCGTCGATGAACGCCTGCAGCGTCTTGGCTTTTCCGTCGGGGATTCGGCGCATTCGGATCCGTCCGATGCCGCGGCCCACTTCTTCGGCCGCGACGACAACCAGCGCTTTGGTCGCCGTCGACCGCCCCTGCGCGCCGCCGCCTCCCACAAAGGTCTCGTCGACCTCCACCCGTCCCGAGAGGCCGATCGCGGCCCGGTCGAATCATGGCGCGACGCAGCTTGTGCAGCCACGCCCACGCGGTCTGATAGCTGCCGAGCCCCAATACCTGCTTCAACGCCAGAGCACTCGTCCCCGTTTTGGTGCTGGTCACGCACCACATCGCGCGGAACCACATGGTCAGCGGGGTCCTGGTGTCCTGGAAGATGGTGCCGGCCGTCACCGAGGTCTGTCGTCCACAAGCCGCGCACTGCCACAGCACCGCTCGCACGGCCCAGGCCTTCGCGCCCCGGCAGACGGGGCAGCGAAATCCCTCGGGCCAGCGCAGCCCCGTCAAGTAGGCCCGACAGGCCGCCTCGGTCGCGAAGCGCGCCTCGAATTCGGCCTGCGTCCGCGGATAATCCTCCACGGCGCCGGACGCTATATGTAGCGGTCACCTGAGTCAAGTGGATAACCAGGTCCTGCGGTTTGTCTGGGACCTGCCGGCGCGCGGCCGCCGTCGGTTCGTCTGGGCGGCTGCCGTCTATGTCGGCGGGGCAGTCCTTGTCGAGGTGCTGTGGAGCGCATATATCGTGAACCACAGCCGCAACCTGGCCGCCAGTCAGCTCATTCGCACGCTCGAAGAAGGGATGGAGATGACCGGCGCGGCGATGTTCATCGTGGCTTTGAGCACGTACCTGGCTGAGGAGTTGCGGAGCGTGTCGATCACAATCACGGATCAGTAAGGAGACGGTCGTCAAGAATGTGGCCTCCCGGGGATGCTGCCAACTTCTGGCGTCGCGGTTTATCCTGTACGCCGACGTCGTGATCAGGCCGCCGGCACGAACACCCGCCTCCAGGTTCCTGATGGTTCCGTTGGCGTCGTGGGCGCTGATGGCGCTGGCGATGGGAGCCCGCCGCATCACTGGCTCGAGCGGCGCCGGTAGATCGTGATGTTGGGACCCGGCCGCTGCACCGCGCTCAGCCCGGCCAGCGGGAGATAGAAATCATCGTCGCGGTCGTAGACGAGCGTCGGACTCGACGCGTCGTAGGCCACGAACATCTGCTCGAGCTCGTACCGATCGCGAAGCACCGTGAGCCAGGGATCCGGCACGTTGCAGTACGACAGCGGGCATTGCTCGACGACGATCAGTTGAGGGGATCCCTCCTGTCCGCCAGCCGTGAAGAATCGGCCGGTTTCCGGTTCGAACGCCAGCGCGGGATACTGCTCCGGCGTGTCCGGAGCGGCCGTGGCCATCTGCACCTGCCCGGCCACCGTGCCCGTCTGCGCGATGCTCGCGCCTTCCGCATAGCGCGTCCGAATCCAGTCCGCGGCAAGCAGTCGGCTGTCTCTCCTCGACAGCAGGAGATCGGTGTGAATCGCCGATGCTAGTGACGGAGCTGCCGCCAGCGCCGCCACGACCCACGCAAACGCCGGCGCCGCCGCGGGCCGCCGCGACCAGCGCGCGATCGCACGTGTGGCTTCGACCACCGTGTGCGCCGCGGCGAGACAGAGAAACGGCACGACTGGAATGATGTAGCGCGCGAACGCGGTTTCCCCGGCGCCGATGAGCGCGTAGTACGCAAGCGGAAACACCACGAACAGCAGGCCCAACCGCCGATCCCGCCAGACGTATAGAACGAATCCCGCCAGGCCGGCGACGACAATCGGCAGACCGACGCCGTAGCGCAGCGACGAAGTCAGGTGGACCAGCCAGCCCGGTCCCGCCATGGCGGCGTGCCCGCCGCGCAAGTGCGCGGAGATGCTTGCGAGCGCCGCGAGAAACGCCGGGCGATCGATCAGCGCGTAGGGCGTGCCGACAAAGAACGCCACAATCGCAAGGGCGATGTAGCCCGCCACGCGTCCAAGACGCAGGTTCCAGGCGTCGCGGGACTCGGCGGATCCGTTGAGAATCGCGAGGACGGCAGGAAGCACGATCAGCCCCGCGTTGTACTTGGTCGACGCCGCGGCGCCCGCCAGGAGCGCTGAGCGAACCCAGTCACCCCGCAAGCGGCGCTGTGCGAACTTGACGGTGTAGAGGAACGAGACCGTGACGAGAAACGTGGCTGCCACGTCGGTGACGCCGAAATGCGAGTCGCGCACGTGCAGCGCGGCGCCGGCAAGAAAGAACGCGCCGATGAGCGCGGTCGTCCGGTCGAACAGCCGCAGGCCGATCGCGTGGACGGTGGCCACGGTGAGCACGCCTGCCGCGGCGCTCAGACCGCGGGTGATCAAGCGCAGCGGCGATTGGTCCCTCGACGCCGCCGCGAGAAACCTCACTTCGTAGGGGAACCAGCCGACGAGGCGGCCGATTTGAAAGTAGACGACGAAGGCCGCGGTCGACGCGTAAAAGAAGAGCGACGGCCAGTCGAAGAAGCCGGGATTCCACGACCGGCTGAAGAACTTCAGCGCGATCGCAACCGTCGCGTCCTCGTCCGGTCTCGCCAGCGTGTGCGGCAGACCGAAGCCGAGACCCCACACACGCAGGATAGCCGCCAGAACGAGCACCGCGCCGAGAGCCAGGGCGCCGTGCCTCGCGCCAGCCGGCTCACTGCCCTGCGCGTCGGGTTGCTGGCGCGGTTCCCGCAGCAGGGGCATGGTCAATCAACGCCTGAAGGGCCCTGGCACTTTGCACGTACTCCTGATACTTCCGCTGATACAGATCCAGCTTCTCGCGTTCGATCGCGTCCAGGTGCGCCCGCGCGGCGGGCGCCCCGCCCGACGCGGCGAGCGCCTGCTCGGCCACCGCGGCCCGGTCCTTGTACTCCGCGTCGTGCGCCCGCTCCCACGCCAACCAGCTCGTCGTCCACTGCGCATGCGCGGTCTGCACCTGATCCGGCGGAAACGGAAACGCATGCCCCGCGGCGTCGTCGAGAATCGCGCACTCTGCTGGGAACAGCCGTCGGACCGCGCCGGCCAGCGGATGCCAGACGAGCATCGCTCGCGGGTCCGCCTGTGCGGCCTCGAGGCCCGGCCTGAACGCTTGGAGGATCGTGAGCGCCCGGCCGCGGACCGCGGCTTCGCGTCCGGCGCGGATCTCGGCGGCGATGCGAAACGCCGCGAAGGCAATCGCAGCGGCAACGATGAGCGCGGCGAGGACCAGATTCAATATTTCAGGACGGTGTGGACCTGTTCGTCAGGCAGCTTGGCACGTCCGTTCAGTGCGACCAGCTCGATGAGAAACGCCAGCGCATGCACGCGGCCACCCAACCCCTTCACGAGATCCACGGTGGCGCGCGCCGTGCCGCCGGTCGCGAGCAGATCGTCGACGATCAGCACGCGCTGCCCCTGCGTCACGCCGTCATTGTGCATTTCGAGGGCGTCCGTCCCATATTCGAGGTCGTAGGTCGCTCGCACAGTGGTCGACGGCAGCTTGCCTGGCTTGCGCACAGGCGTGAATCCTGCGCCAATCCGATCGGCCACCGCCGATCCGAAGATGAAGCCACGACTCTCGATGCCGACGACGATGTCGATGCCCTGATCCTTGAAGGGGATCGACAGACTGTCAACCGCCAGCCGGAACCCCGCCGCGTCCTGCAACAACGTCGTGATGTCGTAGAAAAGAATCCCGGCTTTCGGGAAGTCAGGGACGTTACGTATGCGTGTCTTGAGCTGTTCCATGTTCACCATTTCGGTAGGCCACGAAACCACGAAAGCACGAAACCAACCTTGGTCTTATTGTTTTTCGTGTTTTCGTGTTTTCGCGGCTGATCCTTGTTCATCGAATGTTAAAACCGGGATACCGGCTTTCGGGCACGGTGTCTTCAACCTCCACGTTCTCGACCCGCGCTCCGCTCGGCCCGTGACGGAGCTGCCCTTCGAATCGATCGACGGCCTCGGCCTCGCCTTCGGCCGCGGCTTCGACGCGACCGTCCGGCAGGTTCCGTACCCAGCCGTGCAGGCCCTCGCGGCGGGCGGCGCGTTCCGCAAAAAATCGAAACCCGACGCCCTGCACGCGGCCGCTGACCAGAAACCGTCGCGCGACTCTCATCTCCCAGGCTGGATGGGCAGGATAGGCTGGAAGGGCGGGAGGGGGAAGACTTTTCCTGCCCTTCCTGCCCTTCCTGCCCTACTGCGGAGCGCCCGTGCTCGTGGGCTCAATCTTCAAAGGCTCCGCCTTCAACGCATCGAGCTTCTGACGCAGCAGTTGCTGGTTGACGGCAGGCATCCGCGTCTTCACCGCCGCATCCAGCTTCGCCAGGTGGTCGTCGAGGCTGGACGACAAGGTCCGAAAGACCGAGTACGCCTGCTCGGTCGGACGCGCGTCGGCGCTTTCGACCACGCCCTGCAGCGCCGCGATCTTGTTGTTCAACTTGATCGGGAAGTTCAGCGGATCCTGACTGCTCTGCAGCTTCACCTGATAGATCTCGCTCTCGATGGCGCTGAGCGTCTGCTCGAGATCCTCCAGAGCCTTGACGACGCCGGCGGCCTTGGCCGCGTCGAGCTTGCCCTTCCGATCGGCAATCTGCGCCTTGATGCCGCGCACGAGCAGAACCGCCTCGTTGGCCTGACTCGTCTTGTTGCGGACGTTCATCGCGAGATCGAATTGTTCGCGCAGATCCTGATCGCTGACGTCCTTCAGCACCCGCGGCTCGCGCTTGATGGCGAACGTCTCCGATGCGGACTGACCGTCGGCCGTCACCTTCACCGAGTACGATCCAGGCGCCGCAAGCGGTCCGCGTGTTCCCGCCGCCCACATCACCATTCCCGGAAAATCCGTCGCGCCGGGGTACCGCAGATCCCACGTGACGCGATGCAAGCCGGCCGCGGCCGGCGGCTTCGGATCCACCGGACGCCGGAACCCGCCGGCGTCGTCACCGCCAGCCGGCGCCGGCCGACGCTCGGCGTCAGCCGGTGTGCCAGTGAAGGTACGAATGACCTTCCCCTGCGCGTCGAGGAATTCCATCGTGACTTTCTGCACCGGCGCTTTCAAGTAGTAGTCCACCGCGATGGATCGATCGAGTCCGCGCAGCGCATCTTCCGGTTTGTAGAGATGGAAGGTGCTCGTCGCCGGCAGACCGCCCTGCCGCAGCGCCGCGATGTTGTCCATCACGTAGAAGCCTCGCCCGTGCGTGCCGATGACGAGGTCACGCTGCTCGACGACCAGGTCGTGCACCGGTGTGTCGGGCAGGTTCTGCTGCAACGACTGCCAATGCGCGCCGTCGTCGAACGACACGTACACGCCGTGCTCGGTCCCCAGGTACAAGAGCTTGGCCTGCTTGATGTCCTCGCGAATCGCCCGCGCGAAGTGATTGGCCGCAATGCCGTCGGTGATCTGGGTCCACGTCTCTCCGTAGTCGTCGGTGCGGTAGACGTACGGCTTGAAGTCGTCCAACTGGTAGCGATTCGCCGCGACGTACGCCGTGCCGGCGCGGAAGGGCGAGGCTTCGACGAGACTGATCCGCGCGAAGTCGCCCAGACCCTTCGGCGTGACGTTCTTCCACGCCCTCCCGCCGTCCCGCGTGATCTGCACGTACCCATCGTCCGAGCCGGTCCAGATGACGTTCTCGTCGCGCGGCGACGGCGCAATCGTGAAGATGGTCGCGTAGGTCTCGACGCCGGTGTTGTCTTTCGTGATCGGTCCGCCCGACGCGCCCAGTGTCTTGGGATCGTGTCGCGTGAGATCAGGGCTGATCTTCACGAAGCTCTGGCCCTCGTTTGTCGACTTCCAGACATGCTGCGAACCGACGTAGAGGACGGGGACGGAGGTTGGTGCTGAACCCGTACCACCAACCTCCGTCCCCGGCCGCGGCGCGAGCACGATCGGGAACGTCCACTGGAAGCGCTCCGCGATGTCGGCCGAGGCGTACCCCATGGGGTTGTCGGGATGCGGATTGATCGCGCGCTGTTGACCGGTTCTTCGATCGAGCCGCGTGAAGTACCCGCCGTAGCTGCCGGCATAGAAGATGTCCGGGTTTCGCGGATCGCTGGCGATGTATCCGCTCTCGCCGCCGCCGGCCGAATAGAACACGTCGTCCACGCTGCCGCCGCCGGCCCCCGTCCCAGCCTGACTCGAAACGCAGGCGGTGCTGTTGTCCTGCTGGGCGCCACAGATGTGATACGGCGCGTGCTTGGTCGTGGTCACGTGATAGAACTGCGCGGTCGGCATCGTCAGCGCGGTCCACGTCTCGCCGCCGTTGACCGACACATTCGCCCCGCCGTCGTTGGCTTCGATCATCCGGTTCGAATCGTTCGGCGCAATCCACATGTCGTGGTTGTCACCGTGCGGCACGCGAATCGTCGTCCAGGTCTTGCCGCCGTCGATCGACTTGTGGAAGTTGACGTTCAGTACGTAGACCGTGTCCTTCACCTTGGGATCGGCGTACACACGCGTGTAGTAGAACGCGCGCTGACGCAGATCGCGCCGGTCCGTCACCTTCTTCCACGTGGCCCCGGCGTCGTCGGACGAGTAGAACCCGCCGTCATCCGCTTCGATCTGCGCGTACACCCGGTTCGAATCGGCGCCCGACACCGACAGGCCCATCTTCCCGAGCACAGCTTTTGGCAGTCCGGGATTGCGCGAAATCTCTGTCCACCTATCGCCGCCGTCCGTCGACTTGAACAAACCGCTGCCAGGACCCCCGCTCGACATCTCCCATGAGTTTCGATAGGCCTCCCACAACGCCGCGTAGATCACCTGTGGATTCCCGGGATCGAGAATCAGTTCGATGGCCCCGGTCTTGTTGTCGCGGAAGAGAATTTTCTCCCACGTCTTGCCCCCATCCTTCGATCGAAACACGCCGCGATCAGGGTTGGGGGCGGCATGGTGTCCGAAGGCCGCGACGTACACGAGATCGGGGTTGGTTGGATGCACGCGAATCTTGGAGATGACCTGCGTGTCGCCGAGGCCGATGTGCGTCCAGGTCTTGCCGGCGTCGGTGGTCTTGTAGACGCCGTCTCCCTGAATGATGTTGCCGCGAATGTCCGATTCACCCGTGCCGATGTACACGACGTCTGGGTTCGACGGCGCAATCGCCACGGCGCCAATCGATGAGCTGTGAATCTGGCCGTCCGTAACGGCGCGCCAGGTGACGCCACCGTCGGTCGTCTTCCACAGCCCGCCTCCCGTCGCGCCCATGTAGGTACTCGTTCGGGCGCGCGACGCTCCCTTCGGCGGCGATCGAACGGCCGCCGCGGGCCGGGCCGACGCTGCGCCACCGGAGCGCGCCGAACGGGCCCGCCGGGGCGGCGGGCGTGGCACGCGGACCCTGGGCGTGCAGGACGGTTGGGACGAAAGCCGGTGCGCCGACGCCGGCGCACACCAGGACGATCAGATAAGGCCGCAAGAAGTGCATCATGAGAGTGAATTCTATCGCGCCCGCTGGACGACGACGAATTGTGCGGGGTCGACGCGCCGGCGCCAGAGGACCCGGCCGCTTGTCGCGAACATGCCGTCCCGCTGGTACACGATCTTCAGCGGCTGGCCCTGCCCCACGAATTCGTCGTACGCGCGGCGGTACATGACGCAGTAGAAGTCGGGTGTCCGGTCGAAGAAAGTGGCTGCGTCCGCCGCACTCTCGAGCAGAACGACGTGGCGATCCACATAAAATCGGAACGCTGGGTTCCAGCGGTTCAGCCGGAACGCAGCGATGCGATCGTCCGGTTTCGACTGTGATGCCACGAACCGCGCCACGTCGGGCACGACCTTGCGGTGCTCGAGCGCAGGTAACACGAGGACGACCACACCGCTATACGCTGTCAGGAGCGCCGCCAGGCCGAACCAGGGCACACGAGGCGGCCGCCCGCCGATATGGCCCTTCATGTTCTTGAAGACCGTGAGTGCGGCCCCAGATCCGGCCATCACAGCGGGAACGACGGCTGCGGCTCTGGGCAAATCCAGTCGGAGGATCAAGAAATAGCCGATCCCGATGCCCATGATCACGAGCACCGGGCCCACCAGCTGGGCACCGACGCGCGTTGCGCGGTTCCGCGGCGCGCGCGGGTTCGCGCGCAGATCGACCCAGGCTCGCGCGCACAGCAGGCTCAGGGCCGGCGCGGCGGGGAAAACGTAGTGGTCGAGCTTGAACGCCGACGCCGTGAAGAAGCCGACGACAGCCGCGATCCATGCCCACAGAAGGATTTCGAACGCATCGAGCCGCTCGCCACGAACGACCGACATGACGTCGTCGGCGAGCCGGCCGATCAGGATGCTGGTCCACGGCAAGAGTCCAGTCGCCAGGATCTGAAAGTAAAACCAGGGCCCCGGCTGATTCGAGAACCGGCTCGTCGCGAACAGGCGGAGGTTCTCGTCGAGCACGTACCCGTCGACGAAGGCGTCGCCAAATCGGACGTACATGTAAACGAACCAGGGCCCGGCAACCATGACGATCACTGCCAACCCGACCACCCACCGAAGGCCGAGCAGTCGCCGGCGCAGATCGCGCGAAACCAGGCACGCCAGCGCCAGCGTGAGGCCGCACAGCGCCAGCGCGAGCGGGCCCTTGGTCAGGACCGCCAGCGCCACGCATGCGTAACCCGGCCATTGCAAGTGCGGTCGACCGTTGAGGGCGGCGATCGCCAGGCATGCGGCGCCGCCGAACACGAAGGCGGCGAACACGGTGTCGAGAATGGCATATCGCGCAAGTGCGAACACTCCTGGGCTCGCCGCCAGCAGGAGTCCAGCGATCAGGCCCACACTTCGGGAGGCCACAACGGAGCCGAGCCAGACGGTGATCCCAATCAGCGCCAGCGCCGCCACGGCGGGTACTATGCGCGCGGCGAACTCCGTCGCGCCGAACAGGGACATGGCGCTGCCCTGCAGCACGTGAAACAGCGCCGGCTTGTCGAAGAAGGGTTCGTCGTTGTAATAGGGCGCCAGCCAGTCGCCGCTGGCGACCATCTCCCGGCTGGTTTCGGCGTAGTGCGCCTCGTCGGGATCCCAGAACGTCGGCACGCCGAGACGCCAGAACAGCGTCACGTAGACCAGCGCCAGCGACAGGCCGACGATCGCGACAGGCTCCAGCCACGCCGTCAGACCCGGCGGGGCCTGCGGAGTTCGCGCGGAGGCCGGCCACTCCTGGCCCTCGGGCACTCGTGCGGCAAGCAAGGCCACGTTTCGGTTTTTTTGAGACTAGAACCTACTATCGCCGGGTGTAGTGCCGATACTTGCTACTAGTAAGATTACGAGCCCGTGCTACTAGTAAGATTACGGGGTCCTGCGAGGAATAATTGCGACCTGTGAGCATACACTAACGGCCGAAAACGACCAATGGCTGCTTCCACGGTCGCTCACCGGCCCGTGCTGATCGTCGAGGACGACGCCGACCTTCGCGAGATGATGGCGCAACTGCTCGCGCTCGAAGGTTACGTGGCCACGACTGTCGCCAACGGCCTCGAGGCCCTCGAATACCTCGAGCGCGGCGACAAGCCGGACGTCATCCTGCTCGACTTGATGATGCCGGTGATGGATGGCTGGGAATTCCGCCGGCAGCAACAGGCCGTCCCCACCCTGGCCAACGTTCCCGTCATCATCCTGTCCGCGATCGATCAGCGGCGTGCCGCCGAGGTCGACGCAGCGGCCTTCATCAAGAAACCCCTCGACTTCGACCGCCTGCTCGAGCTCGTCCGCCGGTTCTGCAGGTAGGCTCTCCCCTCGTGAGCCACCAGCTATCAGCTACGATCAGTTGAGTGGCGTGGCGACGACGAGTTCGTTCGGTTTCGGCGAGGATTGCCAAGACGATTGTCGGGCTCCTCCTGGCCGTTGTCGCCGTCGTCGTCCTGGTGCTGCTCGTCATCGAAACAAGTTGGGGCAAGAACCGCATCCGGGCGCTGCTGGTCAGCCAGGCCAATCAATACCTGACAGCCACCCTTTCCATCGGGCGGCTCGAGGGTTCGTTGCTGCGCGGGATTCAGCTCGGCGACGTGGACGTCGCTCGCGGCAGCCAGACGCTCATTCACATCGACGAAATCGCCGTCAGCTACAGCATTCGAGAGCTCGTGCAGCGCGGCGTCGTCATTCGCGCGGTTCGGCTGACGCGCCCTCGGATCGTCGCCAGCAAGCAGCCCGACGGCAAGTGGGATCTCGGCAGTCTGGTCAAGCGCGACGCCCGCGAACAGGAACGGACCGGTCCGGCCCGGCCGATTGCCGTGCAGGCGATTCAGATCGTGGACGGCCGCATCTCATTGCAGGATCCGCTGGATTTCGGTCCGGCGCACGTGCCGACCGATTTCGAATCGCTGAACGCGTCGTTCAGCTTTGCCTACTTCCCTGTCCGCTGGTCGCTCCTGTTCGATCGCGTGTCCTGGATCGGGCACGCGCCCGACTTGACCGTGAATCGCCTGTCGGGCACGTTGGGCCGCGGCCCTACCGGCTGGTACTTCGAGAAGTTCACCGTCGAGTCGCCTCGGTCGGTGTTTACGCTGGACGGCCGCATCGACCGTAATCAGCGCCCGACCGACATCGATCTGCATGTCGCCGCGCCTCGCTTCGCCTTTCAGGAGTGGTCCGGCGTCATGCGCGGTCTCAGGAACATCGCGATCGACGCGAGCTTCGACGCGTCGCTGAAGGGTCCGGTCACTGCGCTGGACACGACGATTCAGCTTGCCGGGACTGGCGGCGATGTGAAGGGACGCCTGACGCTCGACACGAGCGTCCCGGGTTGGCATGGATCGGGTGCCGTCGACGTGAATCGGCTGAACCTCGCGCACTGGCTGAATCGCGAGGATCGCCCCTCCAACATCACCGGCCACGTGACGTTCAACCTGGCGCTGGAACTGGGCCGCCACTTTCCGCGCGGCGTCTACGCCTTCGACGGCGCGCACGCGATGTACCTGGGATACGCCGCCGACAACGTTCGCGCGCGCGGACAGAT
This sequence comes from uncultured Acidobacteriota bacterium, assembly GCA_963770995.1. GTDB lineage: Bacteria > Acidobacteriota > Vicinamibacteria > Vicinamibacterales > CAVVIG01 > CAVSWN01. The sequence goes on from CAVYRS010000004.1 coordinate 618,899, forward strand.
TACGTCGACGACGGTCCTCGTGTCGGATGCCACGGCACTGGCGTACGGCGCAAACGTCACGCTCGCGGACGGTTCGATCGGCATTGACGATCCGTTTCCCTTCCACTTCCAGGGAAAGGCCACCGGCGTCGATCTCAGACGACTGCCGCGGAATGTTCCGGTGCCGCACGTCGAGAGCGTGCTGGCGCTCGACTACGACGTGACTGGACGTTTTCGCAATCCGTTCATCGCGGGAGACGCCGTGTTCAGCCGATCCGAGTTTCTCGGCGCCACGATCGAACCCGGCACAATCGGACTCGTGGACACATCGCAGCAACCCGTTCACTTCGCCGGCGAGGGTGACGTCGCGAACCTGAGCATTCGGCGATTTGGGGACGGCCTCGATGTCGCCTGGATGCGGGACCCGCGCTACGCCAGCGTCGTGGCTGGTCACTTTCGCGTGGACGTGGTCGGCACCGACAGCGCCACGATGGCGCTCACCGGAGGCGGCCGCCTCTCGCGCGCGACGGCGTTCGAAGGCGTGCTCTCGGACGCCGACGTGTCCGTTGACATCGCGGACGGCACCCTGCGCGCTTCGTACGACGGGGCCTTCGCCAACATCGATCCCGCGGTCCCGTTCGACGACGAGCGATTCACCGCGGCGCTGAGTGGATCGGGCCGCATGACGGCCACCATCCACGATCTCTTCACGCGAAGGACAACGCTGGACGACTACGAGGTGCAGGGTTCGCTCGCGCTGACCTCATCGACCGTCCAGAAGCTGCGCGTGGAACGCGGGTGGCTGGATGCATCGTTGCGCAGCGGCGTCCTCGAGGTCGCCCGCGCGGAACTTGCGGGCGGCGAGATCGAGGGCGCGGGCCACGGCTCGATCGGCCTCGGCGAAGCCGGGACGGTTGACTTCGCGTACGACCTGACGCGCGTGGACCTTGCGGCCATCCGCGATCTCACCGGGCTCGCCCTCTCGGGCGGGCTGGTCACAAGGGGACGGCTCAGCGGCCCGCTCGATGCCATGCGCGCCGAGGGCGGCGCCGAAATCACGGAGCTGGAGGGCTACGACGTTCGCGCGCAAATCCTGAACGGGACGTACGACGCGACCGTTCCGTCCGGCGACATCGCCAGAGCCAGCGGCCGCGTCGACGTCCGTGCATCGTCGGTGACTGCCGGCAGCCAGTCGATCGAACAGGCCGGCGGCGAGATCACGCTGGACGCGCGCACGGTGGGATTCAATCTCGACCTCGTCGAAGGTGAAGGCCGCAACGCCAACGTCAAGGGCCGTGCGGTGCTTCACGCCGACGGCCGCGCCGCCGATGTCCAGGCGCTGACCGTCGCGCTCGGATCCGCGCCATGGACCCTCGTGACCGGCCCTGCGCCGGCCACGATCAGGTGGACCGATGCTGGATTCGACGTTTCGCCGGTTGAATTCGTGTCCGAGCGTGGCGAGGAGGAACGAATTGCCCTCTCCGGTTCGTGGCGCACCGACGGCAGCGGCGCATTGCGCGTGAAGGCCACGCATGTCTATCTGGACACGCTGGCTGGAGCGTTCACAGAGCCCGCTCGCTATGGCGGCCTGCTCGACATGGACGCGACGATTCGCGGCACGCGCGCGGATCCACGAATCGACGCGATGCTGACGGTCAGCAAGGGCCGCGTCGATCGCGTCACCTACGATCAGCTGGCGGGCAAGGTCGACTACACGAACCGCAATCTGGCGCTGGATCTGCGGCTCGACCAGCAGCCGGGCGTGTGGATCACGGCCACCGGCACGGTTCCCCTCGCGCTGTTTACCTCGGCCGGAACCGAGCAGCCCGTGGACCTCGAGATCAAATCGAGCGACATCGATCTCGGCCTCCTCGGCGGCCTGACCGATGTCATCCGTGACATGCATGGCAAGTTGACCGTGAACGTGCGGGCGAGCAACACCAATCGCGATCCCCACTTCATCGGCGACGTGACGCTCGCCGACGCCGCGTTCACGGTTGCCGCCTCCGGTTCGGCCTACAAGAACGGCCGGGCGAAGGTGAACCTGACCACCGACCGCATCGACGTCGAGTCCTTTCACCTCGAGGACGTGAACGGGCGCGCGCTCGAAGTGCGCGGCAGCCTCGGCACACACGAGATGCGCGTCGGCAATCTCGCGATCGAGGTAACCGCGCGACGGTTCGAGGTCATGCGCAACGAGTTCGGGCGTGTCGAGCTCGACGCCGCACTCAAGCTCGGTGGGCAGTGGGAAGCCCCCCTCGTGACTGGCGACCTGACCGTCTCGAGCGGCGAGGTGCGGGTGGATGAGATCCTGCAGCGCACGCTGTTCCAGCCGTACGCGACCGAGCCGACGGCCATCATCGAGGGAGACGCCGTGGCGGCGCTCAACCCCTGGGATCGGCTGGGCGTGGACGTGGCGTTGCACGTGCCCAACAACACGCTGCGGTTCGCGGGCGAGAACATTCAGGTGACGACCGGGACGCCCCTCGGTCTGGGTGACATCAACCTGCGGGCGCGAGGAGATCTCTCGCTGTTCAAGGTCCCGAGGGATCCCGACCAGCACCTCTACGTCAACGGCTCGTTCGATCAGGTCACCGGCACTTTCTCGTTCATGGGCCGCCGCTTCGATCTGCAGCCCAACAGCTCGATCAACTTCCACGACGATTTGACTCCGGATGTCGACGTCTTCGTGACGCGCGTGATTTCCGGCGTCGAGACCCGCGTCGGCATCTTCGGGCCGCTGGAAATGCTCTCGCTGCACATGTCGAGCGTCCCGCCGCTCGACGAATCCGACATCCTCTCGTTGATCGTGTTCAACAGCTCGACCAACCAGTTGTCGGCCGCGCAGCAACAGGAGTTGATCGTCCGCGCCGGCGCGCTGGCGGCGGGTCTGATCGCGACGCCGCTGGTGTCCGCGCTCGAAAACGAGATCGGCCTGGACATTCTGGAAATCGATCCGTCGGGCGAATTCCGCGGCGGCCCGCGGCTGACGATCGGCGAGGAGATCGCCCCGGGCCTGGTCGCCCGCTTCAGCCGGCAGTTCGGGCCCGAGCCGTACGACGAGGCCACGGTCGAGTACTACCTGTCGCGCATCCTGCGGCTGCGAGCGACCTTCTCAGACGCGCAGTCGCTGAGCGCGCGCTCGCCGTTCCGGCGGGTCGAGCGGGCGGGGATCGATCTGCTGTTGTTTTTCAGTTTCTGAACGGACATTTCACGCAGAAAACGCAGAACACGCAGAGCCAGTCTTCTGCGAGGGTACGTGGGGTCCGGCTTTAGCCGGACCTACAACAACAGCGCTTCGACGCGGTGCGCGTGCACCATCACTTCGCACGCCGACCACGCAAACACCGTGAAGCGGCCGTCCTGCGACGCCACGAGCGCCACCGAGCCGCGCTGATCGTGCACGAACTGCGCGGCCGACAGATGCCGCGTGCCCCCGAGTTGCGTCGGATGCACGACCGTGGCCTCGCCGCCCCGGATCGGTTCCGTCACGGTCACCTGCTCCACCTGCGGCGACCCTTTGCGCCGCGCGATCTTGGCGCCGAATGCCAGGATTTCGTATTCCGTGGTCATCACCGTCGCGCCGTCGACGGCAGTCAGCCCCGCGATGCTCTCCACGACGCGGCCGACCGCGTCCTGCCACAATCGCCACCGCGGACCGTCCGGCGTTTCGCGAGTCAGCTCGGCGAGCTCGGCGAACGCGGGCGACACGCGCGTAGTGAATCGGCTGCACGATCGAGTCGAGCCAGGCCTGGCTCCCCGCCGGCACGACGAGCAGGAGCCCTCCACGTCCGTGCGCCCGCATCGACACGGCCAGCTGCACGAGCACGTTCACCGAGTGGGTATCGAACGCAGACGACTCGAAGCCGATGAGCGACGCGAGCAGCGAGGGGCAGTCGGGGAGGCTCGGCGCCTGCTCGTCCACGATTTTGATTTGATCGCCCTCGAGCACGGCGACGTTCAGGTACTTCGCCGTCTCCTCGCCGCGATGATGTTTGACGACCAGCAGGCCCGGCGCCGCGACTTCGATCACCAGGCACAGCGGTGGAATCGCCTGCGCCGTTCCCCAGACGATCAGGCGGTCGCCGTCCCGCGACACGCCGAGGTGGATGCCGGGCCGCTCCACCGCCGGCGCGAGCCGCACGAGCGCGGCCGCGTCGAGCGGCAGCGAATGCTCGAAGATCAGCGGATGCTCGGTCTGTTCCGGGGTCAGGAACGCGAGCGAAATTTTCGGGATGTAGCTTTCCTCGCGACGCAGGCTCGCCCAGAACGCCGCGTCCACCATCGTTTCGATCGCGGCGGCGTCGGGGATGCCGGCCAGAGGCGCCTCGCCGCGCTCACGCGCCTCCGCCAGGTGCCGCGCGAAGTGGTCGTACACCGTTGGCGCGACGCCCCGGGCAGCGGGATACGAGGGACCGGTCATTTCCAGTTCTCTATGAATGGCGTACAATGAGGGCCGTGAACAAGTCTCGTCCTTCACAGCAGAAGCGTCAACGCGAGCGGCAGAAACAGGAACGCCGGACCGAAAAACTCGCGCGCCGCCAGGAGGCCGCCGAGCGGCGCGGTTCGTCGCCGACGCGGGCCGACGGTGTCGATCCCGATCTCGAAGGGATTCAGCCGGGACCCCAGCCGTTGCAGGAATGGCAGAAGGCCGAGCCTGACGCCGACGCCGACGCAGACTCGGAAAAGTCCGAATCCTAACGGCCCGCGGCCGCGTCGCTCAAGTCCGGCATCCGCCGATTCGGCATCGCGAGGTCCGGCATCGGCTCCGCAATGAACAACCGCCGAGCCACCGTTCCGATCCAACGAGCCCACCGTGTCGAGCGCTGCACGCGGGCGCTGTCGGTCGCAATCCCCGTGTTCGCGTACATCTGCCGGTAGAGCCGCGACACCAGCACGAACGCCAGCCGCGAGCGCATCGATTTGACCACGCGCGATCGGACCCACACCCGCCGCCAGCTGTAGAACCGGTCCCACGCGCCTTGCGTCCCCACTCGGATTTCCTCGAGCGACAGCGTCGGATGCGGACTGAACAGCTTCGGCCGCTTGTGCTCCGGGATGAGCCAGTGCTGCGTGATCGGGACGCCGTCGACCACAACGGGATCCTGCGCCTGATCGGCGACCCATTTCTCGAAATCGATCGTGCCGGGAAACGGCGTCAGCAGCACGAACTGCGCGAAGGTCACGTCCGCCTTGTCGGCAAGCGCGACGGTGGAATCGAACGTGTCGGCGCGATCGCTCGGCAGGCCGAAGATGAACGACCCGAGCACGTGGACTCCGTGCTTCCGGAATTCTTTGAGGCGTGCCACGAGATCGTCGCCCGCGAAATTGAATCCCTTGTAGACGTCCTTCAGCCCTTCTTCCGTGACCGACTCGACGCCGACCAGCGCACCCTTGATCCGCGCCTTGCGCATCGCCTCGAGGAAGCTGGGATCTTCGGCGGCCTCCATGGTGATCTGCGTGAAGAAGCACCATGTCGTCGGGCAGTAGCGCCAGCTGCTCCATCAACTCGAACCGTTCCTGGCGCATCTCCTCGAGCTCGTGCAATCGCGTGTGATCGCTGCGGCGCCGCGCCTGCGCCAGGTCGGCGAGCGTCACGGGATAGAAATTGTCGTCGGCGAGAGCGATGAAGCGGAAGCCCAGGCGCCGGAGCTCCACGACCTCCTGCACCACGCGATCGACGCCGCGTTGACGCGGCTCCTGGCCGTCGGTCCGCCAGACGGAACAAAACGAACAATGTTTCGGACAGCCGCGGACCGTTTGCACCGAGGCCCACATGTACCGGCCCCGCGGCAACAGATCCCAGCGCGCCGACACGAACGCGTCGCCAGAGACGCGACCGCCCTCGTACAGCGGCAGCGGATGCCCTGCGAAACAATCCTCGACGACCTTGGGCCAGATGATGTCGCCGTCCCCCTTGACGATCGCGTGCGCTGCGCCCTGCTCGCGTGCCTCGTCTGGAAATAGAGTGGCGTGAATGCCGCCGAACACGACCCAGGCCCCGCGGGCGCGCGCATCCTGCCCGATTTCGTAGCCCCGCCGCGCGTTGCCGGTGTGAATGCCGATGCCGACGACGTCGCCCGACTTGATCGTTTCCGGGTCGATGACGTCCAGTGATTCGTCGACGATGATGGGATCGCCCCACTTGGTGCCGGTGGCGGCGGCGACGACATACAGCCATCGCGGGGTGATGACCGCGACGCCGAAGGATTTGGTGCTCGGGTTGACTAGATGTACACGGCCAGCCACACACACCTCGACAATCTCTGCGTCGGTATGATTTCGCTCACTGAAGAGGTGTGAAGTGTACCACGTTTCCGTGGCTGCGCCTGTAGCGAATTGATACGACCTATTCGTGTCGAAGCGCCTCCATCGGATCGAGCCGCGAGGCGCGGCGCGCCGGAAGCCACCCGGCGACCACGGCGACTACCAACATCACCGTCGTGGCGGCCGTTAGTGTGACGGGATCGAGCGGCGCCACACCGAACAGCATCGCCCGCACGTACCGCGTGAGCACCGCCGCCGCGGCAAGGCCGATCACCGCGCCAACTGCGGCAGGAGACGACGCTTCCCGGAGCACCATGAACCGGACCTGTCGACGGTCGGCGCCGAGCGCCAGCCGGAGACCGATCTCGGAGGTCCGTCTGACGACGCTGTGCGCGACGGTGCCGTAGATGCCGACCGCAGCGAGCACCACCGCCAGCGCTCCGAACGCCAGGGTGAGCATGACGAAGAGACGCTCGCGCGCAAGCGTCGCGTCGATCTGCGCCGTCTGCGTCCGCACATTGAAGATCGGCAAGTCGCGGTCGATGCCGCGCACCGCCTGGCGGACGCTGTTGACGATCGCGCCCCCGTCCATCGCCGAACGTACCTCGAAGGTCATCGAGCCCGGTTCGTTGGCGGCCTGCGCAAAGTGGCGGTAGAAAATCGGCGGCGGCGGCGTGCGCGCGCGGGTGAACCGTACGTCGCCGCTCACGCCGACAATCTGGTACAGGATGTCGTTGTTGCGGACGGTCCGTCCGATCGGATCGTGATCGGGAACAAACTGTTTCACGAAGCGTTCGCTGACCACGGTGACCGGCGTCGAGCTCTCGCGATCGTGCGCGTCGAACGAACGGCCCGCGATGATCGGGATGCCCATCGTTTCGAAGAACTGCGCGCCGACGTCGTTGACCGAGGCCTCGTCGTTCGGACCCGGCGGGCGGCCATCCACGCCGACACGCGTTCTCGACGAGCCGCCGGCGAGGAGCGGGCTCTCGGAGAGGCTCGCCGCCTCGACGCCCGGAAGCGCGGCGACCGCGTCGTGGAGCTTGAGGAACAGCGTCTTGCGCGCGCTGCCGGCGTACTTGGCTCGCGGCGGATCGATCGTGAACAGCACGATGCGTTCGGGCCGGAAGCCGATCTCCACCGACCGGAGGTTCCACAGCGTCCGCACGAACAAGCCCGCCCCAACGAGCAGAACGACCGACACCACGACCTGCAGCACGACGAGGGATCGAGCGCGCAGTGGATGGCCAGGCGCCGGCGTCCGGCCGCCGTCCTTCAACGTGGGATTGACATCGCCTCGCAACGCCTGCCAGATCGGCGCGAGGCTGAACGTGACGCTCGTCGCCAGCGTCACCCCCATCGCCAGCAGCAGGACGCGCAGATCGAAATCGGCCCGGAGCTGCAGGTCCGCCAGCCATGACGGTACGAGCAAGCTCGGGATGGCGTCGCGTACGCCGTAGCCGATCGCGACGCCGAGCGCTCCCCCAGCGAGGCCGAGCACCAGTCCTTCCGTCAGCAGCTGGCGGGCCAGGCGGCCGCGGCCCGCCCCGAGCGCCAGGCGCAGGCCGAGCTCGCGCCGGCGCGATGCCGCGCGGGCCAGCAACAGCGTCGCGACGTTCGCGCACGCAATCAGCAGGACGAGTCCGACCAGCGCCGCGAGCACGGTGAGCGGCTTCGCAAATTCTTCCCGAAGGTTGTCCTGGCCGCGCGCCCCCGGCAGCAACCGGAAGTGGGGCTGGTCGCGGTGGGCCCTGTCCGGCAGCGTCGCGCGCACGGCCTGCTGCAATTCAGCATCGAGCTTCGTTTGTGCGGCCGTGTCGCTGACGCCTGGCTTCAGCCGGCCCATGATCTGCAGCCACCAGTAGTCCGGGTTGTCGAGCAGCGACCCCGCCTGCGCGCGGCGGAACGGGAACACCAGTGGCTGCGTCTCGAGCGGCATGAACAGGTCCGGATGTTCGCTGGGCTCGACGCCGTCGAAGCGCGCCGGGTTCACGCCCACGATGGTGACCGGGACCTCGTTCACCCGAATCGTCCTGCCCACGGCCAATGGATCGCGGCCGAAGCGCCGTGCCCAGAATCCATCGCTGATGACGGCAACCGTCTCGGCGCCGCCGCGCGTGTCGTCGGCGGCCGTGATCGGCCGTCCCAGCTGCGGCGTGACGCCGAGGGCGGCGAAGAACGTCCCGGAGACGAGTTGCGCGGCCGCCAGCTCGGCGTCGCCGTCGATCGCGGTCGTGACGCGCCCAATCGTTTTGAACGCGAACACGCGCTCGACGTCGGACGACTCGTGCTGAAAGGCCTTGTAGACGGGATATGAGAACGATGTGCTGGCGCGGCTGCCTTCGACCACCCGACTCCAGTTGCCCGACGACGAGTTCATGACTGCGCGCGGACCCGAGACCCATGAAAACAGCCGCAGACGGTGCGGCTCGGAGACGTGCACCGGCTTCCACAGCGCCGCTTCCATCATGCTGAAGATGGCGGTGTTCGCGCCGATGCCCAGCGCGAGGGAGACCACGGCCACGGCGGTGAAGGCCGGCGTTCGCTTCAATTGGCGGACGCCGTAGCGAAGATCGTTGGCAAGATCGTCGAGCAGCCGCAGACCGATCGCCTGCCGGCAGTCTTCCTTTCGTGCCTCGACACCACCGAACTCCGCCGCGGCGCGGCGCCGCGCCTCTGCCGGCGGCACGCCGGACCGCGCCAGGTCGTCGGCGTAGCTGTCGAGATGGAACCGCAGTTCCGCATCCATCTCGCGCTCGAAGGTGGAGCGTCGAGTGGCGCCCCGGAGCCACGACCGCAGCATCGCGATGGCTTTCATAGCTCCTCCGGCGCGGCTGACAGGATGCCGCCGATGATGTCGGCCATCTGGTTCCAGTTGCGGGTCTCTTCCTGGAGCTTCCGGCGTCCCGCGGCGGTCAGCCGGTAGAAGCGGGCTTTGCGGTTGTTGTCCGATTGGCCCCACTCGCTCGCGATGAGACCCTGGTGCTCGAGGCGGTACAGCGCGGGATAGAGCGACCCCTGGTGGATGCCGAGCCGGTTTTTCGAGATTTGCTGAATGCGAAGCAGGACGCCGTATCCGTGCAGCGGCCCCAGGGAGACCGCCTTCAGGATCAGCATGTCGAGAGTGCCTTGCAGGAGTTCGGGCTGTCGGCTCACGCGCTCTCCTCGACTGACTAGGAGAAGCCTACCAAGACTTCTCCTAGACTGTCAAGGAGAGAAACGGTCCAGTTAGGGCCTTACGGGCCCTTACTACTTCATCGCGGCGTCGGCGGTGGCTGTCGCCTTGCTGCGCGCCAGGTCGGTGGGATACGCATACACCGCTCGCTTGAATTCCGCGTGCAGGAAATCAGCGCCGAACTTGTACTGCTTCATTTCCGCGAACGCCCGATCGGCGGTCCAGCCCTCGTTGGTCATCCGATAGATCGCGGTCAGGACGCCGGTGCGATGTTTCCCGCCGACGCAGTGCACGTACACCGGCTGGCTCTCCGGGTTGTTCACGATGCTCAGGAACTTGGCGATCTCCTGTGGCGTGGGCGCCTTGTGCGTCGTCATCGGAATCTGGACGTAACGCATGCCGGCCTTGGCCACCATCGCCTGCTCATTCGGCTCGGCGTCATCGCTCGTCAGGTTGATCACGGTCTTGACGCCGAGGTCAGCCAAATCGGCGTAGTCCTGCCCCATCGGTTGAGCTCCGCGGTAATAGCTGGCGTTGACGCGGCCGAAATTGTCGATGCGGACGGCCGACCGCCCCGCTTGAGCTGATGCCGAAGCGGCGACCAGCAACCCCAACACCGCAGTGGCCGCGAACTCGCGGACGCGGCCCACATGAGTAGTACGCACGATGACCTTCCTTTCGAACCGACGGAATGAGTTGAGTTGTAAGAGAGTGCCGTTTGTCGCGGCGACTGCGGGACAGTCAAAAGCAGTGCCAGGGTGATGATGCGAATTGGCGGGCGTCAGCGCCCCATGAGCTGTCAGTGCACCGTGTCAGATCTTTCACGGCAGGTGCGTCGCGTTCACGGGCGTCTCCCGCGCCGAGCGCGCCGCCGGGGTCGATGCGATCGGCAATTCGCAGCAGATCCTCGCGCAGCGCGTCGTACGCTCCAGGTTCCAAGACGGCGGCGAAATCCCGCTCGATCTCCTCGACCAACTCGAACACCGTCGCCAGCAGCCGGCGTCCTCGCGCCGTGAAATGCACCGTCGTCGCGCGCGCATCGTCAGGCGCGGCTCTGAGCTCCACGTAACGGCAGCGCTCGATTTCCTTCAACAGCTGACCCGCGGCCTGTCGAGTCACGCCGGCGCGCATCGCCAGGACGCCGATGCGGCTGCCTCTCGTGTCGAGGCTGCTCGAACAGTGGCAAGGCCTTCGATCGCCCGATCACCGCCTGTTCCGCTTGGCCGCCTGCGCTGACCGACGTCGTCGTCAGGTAGATGCGCTTCTCGCGTGGACCAGTTCCGGCGCGGCGACGCCTGGCCGCCGAATTCGCTGCCGGCCGGTCGGTTGCTTCGCCGGGCGGTACGGCGGGATCTGCACGGCCTTCCCTGTTTCCGCGGATTCGTAGAGCGCCTGGACGATGCGGACGTCCTGCAGCCCTTCTTCGCCGGAAGGCTCCGGCTCCCGGTTGCGGCGAATGCAATCCGAAAAGTACAGCAGCTCGGGCGCGAATTGATCGCGCTTCCCGATCTTCTTCCGCCTCGTCTTCCCGTCGATCGTCAGATCGTAGGCGAGACCTTCCGCATACTCATACGCCGGATCGACGCGGATCTGACCCTTGGTGCCGACGATCCGGTATGACGCCACATCAGCCGCATTGAAGCTCGTAACGAATGCCGCCACCCGTTCGCCGTCGAACCGCAGGAGCGCGCCCGTCGATTCGTCGATCTCCGACAGCCTTGCCGACCCGCTGTTCACCGAGATCGCCATGACTTCCTTCGGTTCCGCTCGGAAGACGTGGCGAGCGGCGTTGATGCAGTACACGCCGATATCGTAGAGCGTGCCGCCGCCGAACTCCTTCTCTGTCCGGATATCGCTGCCGCGGACCGTCATCGAGAACGACGAGTTGAAGTACTTCGGGCTCCCGATGCGATTCGTGCGCACCAGATCAATGACCGCCAGGTTGATTTCCTCGAAGTGCAGCCGATAGGCGATCATCAATTTCACGCGGTGGTCGCGGCAGGCCTCGATCATCTCCTCGCACTCGTTCGCGGTGACCGCCATCGGCTTCTCGCACAGCACGTGGACGCCGGCCTCCGCCGCACGGATCGTGTACTTGGCGTGCATCGAGTTCGGCAGGGCGATGTACACCGCGTCAACCTCTTCGAGGCACGCGTCGTACTCGTCGTATCCGTAGGATTTCTCAATGCCGTATTTCCGGCCGACCAGCTTGCGCTTCCGCGCATCGTCGCTGACGAGTGCGGTCAGGCGGGAATTACGGCGGGCGTGCGCGAACGCCGGCAGCATGGCCACCTGTGCGATGTGCCCGAGGCCGACGACGGCATAGCGGATGGGTCCGGTTCCGCGCTTTGGCATGGGCTACTTCTTCCGGCCGCTGCGCGACCGCGAGCTCGCGCCCGACGATTTGCGCGGAACCTTCGCGCCTTTGTTCCGCGCTTCGTTCAAACCGATGGCGATCGCCTGTTGCCGGCTCGTCACGCGCTTGCCGGATCCGCTCTTCAGCGTGCCGCGCTTCTTGCGGTGCATCGCCGACTCCACCGTCTTCTCGACTGACTTGCCGTATCTGGCCATAGAAACCTCGGCGATTGCTCTGCAAACGACATGCTGGGGGCGTCGTCCGAACACCTCGAGCGCGTGGGCATCAATCCTCACGCGCTCGAGCGATCCTGTGCCTAGCGCCGGGCCGTCCGTTTCGCCATCACCGCCGCCGCTCCTCCCTTTCGTGAGCGAACCGGTGAGCGACCCTCTTCGTCGTCTTCGTCCAACGGATGGGCGGCCTCGGCGGCCTCCTGGTTAACACATCCCGCGGCAGGTCCCCCAGACCGGTGAACGTGGGCGCAAGGACGCCGACGATGGTGAATGCCCGGCCGTTGAGATCGAGTGCACGGCCGAGCGCCGCCGGATCGCGGCCGAACAGCCGGGCCCACGCTTGATCGGTGAGCACAGCCGGATTGCCGGCATCTGACGCGTCCGGCGGCTCGAGCCCGCGGCCGCGCTGGATGGCGAGACCCAGCGCCTCGAAATAGATGACTACCTACGGGTTAGATGTCAACCCGAGAGCGTGTCCGCGCGGCGGTACGTCCGGTAGACTCGCCGGATGGCCGCGCGCGTCACAGCCGGTTTCGTGGAGCCGATGCTGCTGCTGAAGACCGACATGCTGCCGGACGACCAGGGGCGTTGGGAGTTTCAACTGAAGTTCGACGGCTACCGCGCCATCGCGTTCAAGACGAGTGACAGGGTGCACCTGCGTTCGCGCAACAACAAGGACTTCAGCGGCCGCTATCCCGCCATCGTGACGGGACTCGCGAGGCTGCCGAACGAGACCGTGATCGACGGCGAGGTCGTGGCGCTGGGCGAAGACGGCCGCCCGTCCTTCAACGCGCTGCAGAACTTTTCGCAGGATGTTCCGATTCTTTACTACGTCTTCGACGTCATGGTGCTGGCTGGCCGCGACGTGAAGGCGCAGCCGCTGAACGCGCGACGCGCGCTGCTCGAGGAGCAGGTTGTCCCCACGCTCGACGAACCGGTGCTCTACTCGGGCGAGCTTCAGGCGGGCCTTCGGGACCTCGTCCATTCCGTCAAAGTGCACGGCTTCGAGGGCCTGGTCGCCAAGCGCCGGGACAGCCGCTACGAATCGGGGTTGCGGTCCGGCGCGTGGATGAAGATGCGGATCAACCGCGGCCAGGAATTCGTGATCGGCGGATACACCATCGGCACGAACACGTTCGATGCGCTGATATTTGGATACTACGAGGACGACCGGCTGATCTACGCGGCGCGCACGCGCAACGGTTTCACGCCGGCCCTGCGCCAGCAGTTGTTCAAGAAGTTCCGCGGGCTGGAAATCCCGGACTGCCCCTTTGCGAATCTACCGGAGGCCAAGAGCGGCCGATGGGGGGCGGGGTTGACGCAGGCGAAGATGAAGGACTGCCGCTGGCTGAAGCCGGTGCTGGTTGGCCAGTTCGAGTTCCTGGAATGGACCGGCGAGAATCACCTGCGGCACACGAAGTTCGTCGGCGTGCGCGAGGATAAGACCGCGCGTGACGTCGTCCGGGAATAGTGTCGTCTTATTTCGCCGGCGGCGACGTGATAGCCGGCGGTGCGGGCGTCGGCGCAGGCAGCGTGTCGAGCGATTGCAGATCGCGATGCCGCCGCGTGCCGTTCGGTTGAATGATGACCGCGCTGTTGTAGAACCCCGAGCTCGTCACGCGAACCGTGACTGGCGTCGCGCCGGCGTTTTCCCAGTACCAGCCGTGGATGCCGACGAACGGCGCTGTGAAGCTGCCGCTCGTTCGGGCGCCGCTCCGCTTGTCGTAGCTTTCCTCTTTGGCTGATCCGCTGTCGCTCACGAGACCGCTGCGTTCACCGTGAAATTCGTAGATCACTGGCGCCGTGGCGGTCCACGAGTAGAACATCATCGCGCCCTTTTCGAGGTGGTACTTGTATTCGATCGTTTCCTTCGGGGCCAGGACGACCTCGTGGACATCGAACTTGAACGGTCTCGGATATTCACCCACCGGCCCGCGCTGGGTTGGTGTCAGCAGCGCCGCGTCGGGGTTGGACATGCCTTCGTCAACCGGTGCCGGTTCCGGCGACGCGATGGCCGTCAGGCCGAACATGCTGCCGGTGCCGATCGGATCGATTCCGTACTCTGCTGGCAACACGAAGGCGGCGAGAAGGATGCCCGCCACGGCCACTGCGATGGCGGTCGTTTTGGCCAGCCTCCCAAGCGACGGCGACGGCGTCTGGAGATTGTTCTGCGCGGTGGTCGTCATTCGACGAAGTATCCCGTCATCTGGTACCCGACGAGGACGAAGCCGGCGGTCATCAGCGCGGCGTTGGCCATGTAGGCATGTCGCAGATAGCCCGCGCGCCTACGCCAGAACCCGAGCGCCAGCAGGACAGCCGTCAGGGCGAGAAACTGCCCGATCTCGACGCCGCCGTTGAAGCTGACGATGTTCGTGACGAGCCCGTTGCGGGAAAGCGAGTACTCCTGCAGTTTCGTGGCGAGGCCGAAGCCGTGGACGAGGCCGAAGGCGAAGACGGCCGCGCGCGTGTCGGGCTGAAAGCCGAGCGCCTTGAACCCACCCATGTTTTCGAACGCTTTGTACACGACCGACACGCCGATGATGGCATCGACCATATGTGCGTTGGCGTGGATACCGCCCAGCGCACCCGCGAGCAGCGTCACGCTGTGACCGATGGTGAACAGGCTGACGTAGAGCAGGATGTCTTTCAGCCGGTAGAGAAAGAAGATGACGCCGACGAGAAACAGCAGGTGGTCGTAGCCCGTCACCATGTGCTTCGCGCCCAGATACATGAGCGGCACGATCGCCGGCCCCTGCAGCGACAGCAGGTAGCGCGCGTCCTTCGACGACACGCCGTGCGCGCTGACGACCTCCGGCAGCGCGACGATACAAGTCACCGTGACGATCGCAACGAGCAGCGCCAGCGGAAATGTCCGCCGGCTGAACAGGGGCATGTCCGAAGTGTACCTGTTTCGATGGTGCGCACGCGACCGGCTCGGTGATATGGTTTTCGGAGATCCATGAGGATGCTGTACGGAGCTCTCGGCTGGTGCGCTGTCGCGCTCGCCCTGGCCGGCGTGATCCTGCCCGGGCTGCCGACCACGATCTTCATCCTGATCGCGTCATACTGCTTCTCGCGGAGCTCTGCGCGTTTCGAGCGGTGGCTCCGGGAGAACCGCTGGCTCGGTCCGCGGCTGCAGCGGATTGCGGGCGCCGGCGGCATGCCGCCATCGGCGAAGCGCGCCGCGCTGACGGCGATGTGGGTGGCGGTCCTGTTGTCGTCGAGCGTGCTGATGGGGACGCACCGGACGGCGGCGGTGGTCACCCTCGGACTGGGGGCGCTGGGGACCCTGTCGATCCTCTACTGGGTCCGCACGGTGCCGGAGCACGCCGCTGCATCCTCCTCGCAGGACACCACGCGGCTGTAGGCCACGCTTTAGGGGTCAGGAAAATATTCGCCGGCTTGATGTCGCGATGCACGATGCCCGCGCCGTGCGCGGCGTCGAGCGCATCGGCGAGGGCGCTCGCCACGTCGACGAGGAGCGGCACATCGAGCAGTCCGCGAGCCAGCCGTTCGTGCAACGACTCGCCCTGCAGCAACTCCATCACGAGAAACGCCCGGCCGTTCGCCGTCTCGCCGACATCGTGTACGGTG
This sequence comes from uncultured Acidobacteriota bacterium, assembly GCA_963770995.1. GTDB lineage: Bacteria > Acidobacteriota > Vicinamibacteria > Vicinamibacterales > CAVVIG01 > CAVSWN01. The sequence continues at coordinate 634,503 of CAVYRS010000004.1, forward strand.
CAGATGTTCGGGTGCTGGAGCGCAGCGACGGCTTCGGCCTCGCGGCGAAAGCGCTGCCGCGCCGGCGCCGACTCGTTGAGCTCGGCGGGGAGCACTTTGATCGCGACGTCGCGTCCGAGCTGTGCGTCACGAGCCCTGTAGACCTCGCCCATGCCGCCCGCGCCAACCGCGGAGACAATCTCGTACCGGCCGAGGCGGATGCCTGGAGAGAGCGTCATCCTTCGCAGCGGTATTCTATGCCTCGATGCTGACCGTGCGCCCGCTGTGCTGCTTTGTCGCGGCCCTTCTCGCCCCGGTTGCATTGGGGTCGCAAGGCCCACCGGCCGCGGACAGTCGATCGGTCGTCGCCTCGCGGGTGATCACGTTGTCGCGCGATTCGGTATGGCGTCAGGTTGCGTCGGTGCCGATTGGTTTCCGGACTTTCCACCCGCAAGGCATGGTGAAGATCGGAGACACGCTCTTCGTCTCGTCGGTCGAGGTCCGCGTTCCCACGAAACGTTTTGCGACACCTGAGGCCGGTCAGGATCGCGATGCCGGCGAGGGCGTCGGTCATCTGTTCAAAGTGGATCTGTCAGGGAATCTGATCACAGATCTCAGGCTGGGAGAAGGCACCGTCTACCATCCGGGCGGGCTCGATTACGATGGGCGCGATCTCTGGGTGCCGGTCGCCGAATATCGGCCCAACAGCCGTTCGATTGTCTTTCGCGTCAATCCCGAGACGATGAAGGCGACCGAGATCCTCCGGTTCGGCGACCACCTCGGCGCGCTCGTGCACGACACAGATGACAACACGCTGCACGCGGTGAGCTGGGGATCGCGTCGCTTCTATCGCTGGACTCTTGGTCCGCGGGGAACGCCGCCCGCGGATCCGCTGCCCACGCGTACGCTCAATTCGTCGCATTACGTCGACTACCAGGACTGCAAGTATGCCGGACGCCATCGCATGCTCTGCACCGGCGTCGCCGAAGTGCGTCAGTCGACGGATGGCTCGCCGTTCCGGCTCGGAGGCCTCGAGCTCGTGGATCTTGTGCAGGGCCGGCCGCTGCATCAGGTGCCGGTCCTGTTGTGGACGTCGAGCGGCCTGGACATGACCCACAACGCCGTCTGGATTGAGCCGAGCGCCTCGGGTTTGCAGGGCTATTTCATGCCCGAGGACGATCGATCGACGCTCTACGTTTTCGAGGTGGACACCGGAACGCGTGTCTCAGGCGATCAATCGAGACGGTAGTGACTCCAGGAATTCGCGGACAGCTGCGATCTGACTATTCTGGGCGATGAATTCGAAGTCCGCGGCGTTAATCGAGCGTTCGCGACGCTGCGACGCGCCGACGGCCGAGTGTATCGCTGGACATTCATCAATCAGCGCACAGAGCGCAGCCCAGGACGGCGCGTCCAGCATCACGATGACTTCGAGCGCATGTCGGGCGCGCCACGGCGCTCGATCGCGGACGTGCTGGGTCAGTTCGCGCCGCAGTCCCTTCAACCGCAGTTGAATGTCGCTGTCCGTGCATCGGATATCGGCCAGGATGTCGATCAGCCGCTTCGCGGTGAACAAGCAGACATCGCGATGGAGGACCGTCCATCCGACTTGAAACGCTGTGATCAGGTTCTGATCGGGCCAGTGATGTGGCCAGTTCTCCAGGCCAAGGTTGCAGATCGTCGCGGCCGCGTCAGAACCTTCCTGCGCCGTGAACGCCCGTGCCTGGATGGAGCATCCGGCGATGAGCGTGTTCGCGAGATACGCGAGCTCCTCCGCGCTCGACGGATGAGACTCGACGTAGGCGCGGATCCACACGAAACGCGATCTCTGCTGTTCCCCGCTATCGAGAAGCCCTCGCGGTGGTGCGGTGATGGCGCCCGCGTCGCGAAGCAGGTCGACGACTGCGGCAATCGCGTCCGGCTCGATTTCCGGAGCCATATCAAGGCCTGATCCGCTCAATGTACCGGCTGGTCCGCGAGCCGCATCGCCTTCCGTCGGTGGCGTCGACTCAATCGATCGGAAATAAGCCTGCGCGACGGGGCTCGCCGGCGGCGGATCACCGTCGAGCTCAAGCTGTCGGCCGGCCTGGAGAAAGGCGCGCGCCTGCGCCGGCGTCACGTATCCCTGCTTCTCGCGGCGCGCCTCGCGCAGGAGAGCCAGATCGAACATGTTCTGGGCCTCGTCCTGCAGCACGGTGTGGAACCCGTCCGGCTCACGCGTGCCGTTCGACAATCGAACGCACCCACGCATCAGACGGCGGAAGTACGCGGAGTGCTCGGCGTCGAGGAACATGAGCAGCTCGACGATCGCATCCCACGCGGCCGTCCGCCTCGATTCGATGACGTAGCCGCCGATCTCGCATCCGAGATCTCCGTTCAACTTTCGGCCGGGGACGAGCTCGCCGTCCAACGTCGTAAACGACGAGACCGCTGCATGACTGAAGACTGCCAGGTGGTGCGCGAGTCCCGTCGTGACAAGCTCGATGTCGAGCCCGATGATCTTCTCCGCGGCGACCGCCACGCCCGACTCCATCAGCACCACGAGCCAGGTCCCGAAGCGATCGGCATCCAGCTGCTCGTCCGCGCCTGGCGCGCGGCCACGCCACAGATCGAGATCCAGCACCCGCGAGATCTGCTCGGGCGTCGCGAGCGCGACGAGCTCCGCGCAGTCCTCGAGTCCGCAAGCCTGGATGACACGGTGAATGAGTTGCGGCTCGAGATGGGGAACGATCTTCGCGAGGTCGGGCGTCTTCAGCAGGCGATCGAGGAGCGGCCGCGATTTCGCCATTGGACGGCGAATGGTACTGTGCCTCGCGCGCGAGAAACAGTCTTGAACGGGTGAGCCACGTGACGGAGAATAACTGCAGTTGGTGCGCCAGGGAGCGCCCGCGGGTCCGCGCGAAGGACTGAGTCCACCCTCCGAACCCCACAACTGCACGGCTGTCTCCGTGCTGACCGGCTTGCGGACCACCGGCATCTCAGCATGGAGGTCACATGACGGCCAGGCAGTTACCCGAGCGCCCGAACCTCGATCAGCTCAAACGGCAGGCGAAGGACCTGCTGCGCGCTGCCCGCGCGCACGGCGCCACCGCCCTCCAGCGATTCCGGATTCTGCCGGCGTTCGCGAACGTCCCTGACGCCGATCTCGCGCGCCGGCCGCTCGCGCTCCACGACGCGCAATCGGCGATCGCCCGCGAGTACGGTTTCGACTCGTGGAAGGCGTTGCACGAGCGCGTCGATGAGTTGACGCTCGAGTTCGCCGCCGCGCTGGACCAGTTCATCGAAGCCGCAACCGACGGCCGAAGGGATCGCGCCGAACGGCTGCTCGCACTGTACCCGGCGATCGCCCGCGCCAACCTTCCTACGGCGCTGCTTCTCGGCGACACAGCCGAATTCGAGGCGCGGCTTGCCGAGCGGCCCGAACTGGCAACAGAGTCCGGCGGTCCGCGCGGGTGGGAGCCGCTGCATTACGTCTGTTACACATCTGTGGGCGCGCAGTCTGGAGCGCGGGAGGTAGGGCTGGTCACGATCGCGCGCCGGCTCGTCTCACTCGGAGCCGACCCGAACCTGCGGTTTCCCTGGCTGCATCATGCCGTGCACCGGCCGGTCCTCTGGGGCGCCGTGTCCTTCGTCCGCTCGCTTCGCCTCGCGGCCGCGCTGCTCGACGCCGGCGCCGATCCGAGCGACGGCGTGACGCTGCCGCTCGCCGCAGCAGCAGGCGATGTGGCCGCGCTCGACCTCCTCTTCGCGCACGGCGCGGACGTGAACCGGCCCTGGGCCACCGACGGGGCGTCGCCGCTGTACGCGATTCTCCACTGGGCGACGACGCCTGTGGGCGTGCGGTGGCTGTTGGATCACGGCGCCGACGCGGATCCGGTGTTCGCCGGCAACGGCGAGACGCCGTTGCACGTGGTGGCCGCGCGCTGGGACGTCCCACTGGCCGAGGCACTGGTGACTCGCGGCGCGGACATTGCGCGTCCGCGTGCCGACGGCCGTACGCCCTACGCCGTGGCCGAGTTGAGTGGAAACCGCGACGTGGCGGCCTGGCTCCTGGCGCACGGCGCGCCTGCCGGGTTGTCCGATGTCGATCAACTGGTGGCCGCGTGCAGCCGCGGTGACAAGGCGGCCGCGCTCGAGATGCTCGACGCCCGTCCCGATCTTCGCAGCGCGATCGGTCCCGAGCACTACGATGCGTTCTATCGCGCTGCCGAGCGCAACGAGACGAATGTGCTCGAGGCGATGCTTGCGTGCGGTTTCGATCCAGACCAGCCGGATGGCTCGATCGGGAAGACGGCGCTGCACGCCGCGGCGATGGCGGGATGGCCCGACGCGGTCCGTGTGCTGCTTTCGCACGGCGCATCGGTAACCGTGCGCGACCGGGAGTTCAAGGCGCAGCCGCTCATCTGGGCGGCGGAGGGCTCGCGGGCACCGCGCGGGGACCGGGATCACGCGGCGGTGGGACGGCTGTTGCTCGACGCCGGGTCGCCCGTGGACTGGCAACAGAGCGATGAGCCGTCCGCGGGAATCGTCGAGATCGTGAACGCGTGGCGGGGGATCGAGTAGGGAGCGTCGCTGAAACAATTGGCGGGGCCAGAGGATTTGAACCTCCGACCCCTCGGTCGCGAGGCAAGTTGACTCGCGCAGATTGCTGAATTGATTCTGTGCGTTTCAGGTGCCGAGTAGTGCCAGGGTAGTGACTAGCGACCACCCAGCGAACTGCCTTCGCCGAACATGACCGCTCATCGATGTCGGCCATTTACGGTTCGCCGCTCGGCAGTTCCTTGAACGGGTTGAAGACCCTCAAGCCAGGCCGACGGAAGTCATGCTCGTTACCAGTGGCAATCGTCAGGCCGTACCGCCGGGCCGTCGCAGCGACATAGCTGTCTTCGATTGGCATCCGCCGACCAGCTTTTTCGAGCTGACGCTCCTGCTCCGCCCACACGTGTGCCACTGACACATTGAACCCGTGGATGCGGCCGTGCATGGCCTCAACGAGGCGGGTCAGCCACGCTTGCAGCGCTTGCCGCTGTCGCCCCTCTTTCGTTCGCACCCAGTACGCGAGTTGTGCAATGACGACCGCGCTCGTGTAGCACTGATCTTTTTCTCGCTCGAGCCAAGCGACGACTCTCGCATCGCCGCGGCGCTTCGCCGGCTGGGACATGACGTCCGTATCGAGCAGCCAGCTCACAGCTTGCGGCGCCGGGCCATCTCACGACGCCGGGGAGGCACGTCATCCATGCTGACGGGACACTCCTTGAGGACGGTCAGCCAATCTTCCTTTCCGGCCAGTCGGCGAAACACGATGGCGTCCTCTTCCTCATCGAACTGCGCGTCGAAATACTCGCCAGGCGATGCCGGCGCCAAGGTTGTCGGGACCGTCAGCCGGCGCTTGGAATCGAGCGTCACGATCATGGTGGGATTATCCCACCGCTTCCTCGGCACGTCAATCTTCCTTAGGAATCTTGGCGATTTCGCGTGATCTTGGTAACTGGGGCGGCAACTGAAATGTCTCCCTCTGAGGACGATCTCCTACCAGGCTTTCGTCAACAGACGCATCGATCAGCGCATCGCCGCACAAATCTAGAACGGGTCGCGTCTGGATTCGAACGCCGCCTTCTCGCTTCGATTCGAAGGCCGAAGACCGCGCGGCTGCGTCCAAGACCAACCATGCGGGAGCGGCGATCGGAACTGGGCGTCACCGCTCCTCCTTCAAGAACGTTTTCAGCATCGGAACGACACCACCGCAGGCTTTCGCCGACCACCGTCTACTGCCAATCCTCGATCTTCAATGCCGGGACTCGCCGGAACTCGCGCGAATTGTGTGTGACCAGGCGAACGTCCAAACTGACGGCGTGCGCGGCGATCAATAGGTCCATGGAGCCGATCATCTGTCCCTTCTTCTCGAGCGCCGCACGCAGTCGCCCATATTCCGCTGTCGCCGGCCGTTCGAATGGCGCGATGTCGAGCGGCGACACGAATTGGTCCAGGGCTTCGCGATTCTTGGCCGGCCGACTGCTGGCGCTCACGCCGTATTCGAGCTCCGCGAGCGTGACAACGGAGATTCCAATATCGCCAACCGCGTGGTGCCTAAAATGATCCAGGACGGATTGCGGACGTTCCCTGATGATATCGATGCAGATGTTCGTGTCGAGCATCCACTTCATCAGAACGTCCGTCGCCGTTTTTGGAGCGTCGGTTGCTGACGGCCCTCAGCCATGAAGTCGTCGGTGAATTTGTCGAGGCTCTCGAACAGTTGTGTCCAGGACCGTTTCCGCGGTTCGAGCACAAGCGTTTTGCCGCGTCGACGGATCTGAACCTCGTCATCGTCGAGATGAAATTCCTTCGGAATGCGGACCGCCTGGCTATTGCCGCTCTTGAAGACTTTGGCTGTTTTCACAGGGCACCATGTACATACACAAGGATATACGCGTCGAGTCGGCCGAGCAAGTCCAAGTTGCCAGCTCAGGATCCTCGGCAGACCTTCACGGCTTCGCGCTCCTTGGCGGATACGTTCCGGCGTGATATCGAAGTAAACGATGTTATGGTGCAGAACCGCGAAGGCGGCGTCTACACCGATCTAGTGTCCTGTAACCGTAAATAGTGAAACAAATGGCGCGGCCCACTGGTACTCCCGTACAAGGAGGCGAGCATGCGAAAGGGACGGCCAAAGGTTGCGTTGATTCTGACGGCGGAGGAGCGACAGCGATTGGAATCGTTTTTGCGCATCGGTCGCGATCGGCCGCGGCGCTGGCGCGGCGGGCGCGGATTATCTTGGCGTGCGCCGAGGGCACGGTTGGTCAGCTGATTGTGGAACTTGACGTCGGCGTCCTGCAGCCCGAACGCGCGCACGAGGTGCGCCACCGTTTCAATCGCCGCCGTTCGCTGCTCACCGTCGAACGGATCCTGGCCGGCGTCGAAGTCGCCGACCATTTCGATCATGAAGGGCCCTTCGCCGGCGGTGCCGTTGTGGCCGGTCGCGCTCGCCGGCGCGAGGTTCCAGTTGCGCCCGGTCCACAGCCCGCCCTGGGGGTCGATGGTGAGATGCTGCGCGAGGTCGCTCCAGCCGTTCTGCTCCATGTGGAACGTGCGCATGGCTTCCACCGTCGCTAACCCGCGGAAATCCTGCCGCCGGGGGCGCCAGGTGTGATGAACGTGGACCGCGGCGATCTTGCGCGTCAGCTGCGTCGGCTGGGCCCAGCAGGCCAAATTGCGCCGCGGTAATCCGACGGATAGGCGTTGGCATTGAGGACCTCCCCGATATAGACGGACGAACGTACCGGCTTTCTCGCACATCGGAGGGGCTGTCGCATCACCCGTCGCAGAAAAAAAGTGCAGGGCGCGGGAACTATTCGATTCAAACTATAGTCTAAGACGAATACGATGCGCCGACTGACGCGTGACCCCGCCGAGCTAATCCCGCTCAAACACTCCACTTACCAGGTGCTGCTCGCCCTCGGCGACGGCGAGGCCATGCACGGCTACGCCATCATGCAGGCGGTGTCGGCCATGACCGAAGGCCGCGAGGCGATCCTTCCCGGCACGCTCTACGCCGCGCTCGCGAGGATGGTGGACGAAGGCCTGGTCACCGAATCGACGCCGAAGGACGATGCGAGCGGCGGGCCGGCGCGGCGGTATTACCAGCGCACCAGCTTCGGCCGCGCGGTCGCGCGCGCGGAATCCGAACGGCTGCGGGCGCTCCTCGATGTGGCCCGCGCGCAGAACATGTTCGGAGGCCCGAAGTGACGCGTCTGTATCAGCTTGCGCTGCGCGCCTTTCCCCGCCGCCACCGTGATCTCTATGGCGTGGAGATGATCGATGCCTTCGACCGCGAGCTCACCGCCCGCGCGGGACGGGCCCGCCTGTCCTTCGGGTTTGCGGCCTGTCTGAACGCGATCGGCACCGGACTCGTCGAGCGGCAACGCCAGCGCCGGATCCGTAAGGGCCCGGCGTTTTCCGCGCTCGATTTCACGCTGGCCTGGCGCATGCTGCTCCGCTATCCGGGCCTGAGCCTCGTCAGCGTGCTCGGTATGTCGGTCGGCATCACGATCGCCGCCGGCGCCTTCACCATCGTCTCGATGATGATGGGCACGAAGCTGCCGCTGCCCGAGGGTGATCGCCTGGTCTCGCTCGTGAACTGGGACGCCTCGACGAACAATCGCGAGTTGCGCCTGCTCTACGACCTCGAGGCGTGGCGCGACGCGAAGTCCATCGAGGACTTCAGCGTGTCGCGCAACGTCCAGCGCAACCTGATCGTCGGCGGCCGGCCGCCCGAGGTCGTGATGGTGGCGGAGATCTCGGCGTCGGCGTTCCGCGCGGCCCGCGTCGGGGCGTATCGTGGCCGGACGCTGCTGCCGGAAGACGAGCGCGCGGGCGCGCCTGACGCGATCGTGATCGGTCATGACGAGTGGGTCCGCCGCTTCGGCGCCGATCCGGACATCGTCGGCCAATCGGTGGGGCTTGGTCCCACTGCCTACACGATCGTCGGCGTGATGCCGGAAGGGTTCGGGTTCCCGACGCTACCACAGCTTCTGGATCCCGTGGCGTCTCGATGCCGCCGCCTATGCGCCGCGCAGCGGTCCCAGCATCAACGTGTTCGGGCGGCTCGCGCCTGGGGCCACGCTCGAGAGCGCGCAGGCGGAGCTTACGGCGATCAGCCGGCGTCTGGCGGCCGCGTCGCCGGCGACCCACGAACACCTGCGCCCGCTGGTGATGCGCGTACGCCCACGCCTTCAGCGACATCGACGATCCGCAGGACGCGCTCGCGGTCTACGCGATCGAGATCGCGATCGTCCTGTTGCTGGTCCTCATCTGCGTCAACGTCGCCATCCTCGTCTACGCGCGGACGGCGACGCGGCAAGGCGAGATCGCGGTGCGAGGGGCGCTCGGCGCCAGCCGGCGCCGGATTGTGGCGCAGCTGTTCGTCGAAGCGCTGATGCTGGCCGGCGTGTCGGCGGCGATCGGTATCGGGCTCACCGCCGTCGGGCTCCGTCAGATCGAGGGCGCGATGCTCACCCTGGTCGGCCGCTGGCCCTTCTGGTTCTCGCTGGAGCTTCAAACCAGTACCGTGATCTACGTCGTCGGGCTGACACTGTTCGCGGCGGCCATCGTCGGCGTGGCGCCGGCGCTCAAGGCGACCGGCCGCCAGGTCCACACGCGGCTGCAAACGCTTTCGCCTGGCAGCGGATCGCGCATGCAGATGGGGCGGCTGTGGACGGCGCTGATCGTGGCACAGGTCGCGGTCACGGTCGCGATCCTGCCGATGGCGACGTACTTTGCGTGGAGTTCCCTCCGGCTCCAATCTGGCGGCGGCTACGCCACCGCCGAGTTTCTCAACGCGAGCCTGTCGCTCGATCGCACGGCTGCACCGCCGACCGAGGCGGGTGACAAGGCCTTCGCCGCCCGGTATGGCGGCGCGCTCGCGGAAATCGAGCGCCGCTTGAAAGACGACTCACGCGTGCGTGAGGTGACGTTTTCGCTGACCAGTCCCGGCCGCGAGCTCGCCGTGGTGCTCGAGGCTGAAGGCGTGCCCGTGCCCGTCGATGCCGTCGACTACAACATCGTCGAGGGCACCAAGCGCGGCACCCTGGTGCGATTCAATCGCGTCGCAACCAATTTCTTTTCCGCGTTCGACGTGCCGGTGAGCATCGGGCGCGGCCTTACCGCCGCCGATGCGTCGGCCGACGCCGCCGGCGTGACGCCCGGGGTGCTCGTCAGCCGCGGGTTGGTCGACCAGGTCTTCAGCGGCGCCAATCCGCTCGGCCGCCGGATCAAGTACGTCGGCCGGAGCCGTGAGGCGCCGTCGCGGAATGTCGTGCTTGAACGCTGGTATGAGATCGTCGGCGTGGTGCCCGACTTCCCTGTTCCCGGATCGTTCGACGACGAGTCGGAAGGCCGGGTCTACCACGCCGTCGCCGCCGGCGACCTGTATCCCGCCCGCCTCAACGTGCGCGTGCGCACCGGCGATCCGGCGGCGCTTGCCGATCCACTGCGCGACCTCAGCGCGTCGATCGATCCAGACGTGCAGTTGCTCGACGTCTCCACCGCCGAAATCGCGTTCAAGCAGGCTCAGGGCATGATGCGGCTGATCGGCGTGAGCCTCGCGCTGGTGATCCTGAGCGTGATCCTGCTCTCATCGGCCGGCATCTATTCGCTGATGTCGTTCACGGTGGCGCGGCGGCGGCGCGAGATCGGCATTCGCGCGGCGCTGGGCGCCAATCGCAACCGGATCCTTGTCGGCATCTTCTCACGCGTCCTGGCCCAGCTGGGTGCCGGCGCGGTCCTCGGCTTGATCGCCGCGGTCGGCCTGGAGCAGATCCTCGAAGGTGACATGATGCGGAACTACCGCGCGATGCTGCTGCCGCTCGTCGTCTTGCTGATGATGACGATCGGCGTGATCGCGGCGATCGGTCCGGCGCGGCAGGGCCTGCGCATCCAGCCGATCGAAGCCCTGCGCGACGAGTAATGCGGCACCCCATGAAGGGGTGCCCGAGTACGACTAGATAGCTTCATTAGTGGCCGGACGCTTGGCGACGTTCTGCCATGGCGCGGTGTTCGCTCGGTGAACTTCAGATCCTCTTAACGATTCCCCGACGTCGCCGCGTTTTCGATCCGTTCGGCGCCAAAGGATCTCGCCGCAGAAGCGCGTGCGCGTCACGAATTTCCTTCTTGCTTGCCTGCTTGGTCGTGGTGCGTTCGAGGTGCGCCGGCCCGAAGATGGGCACGTCACGACCGTCGCTGCGCGTAATTACGCGAACCAGTTGCTCTGGCACGTGCCGGTAGCTGTGAATAAACCAGCAGCGGTCTCGGCACTCCCAGACGCGCAGCCCGTCGATTCGGAAGCGCCGCACATCCTGGGCGGTCGACGCAGCGATGCCGAACGTCCGCAGGGCCGCTTGTGCCCTTTGAAACGCTCCGAAGCCAAACGCCCATCGACGTTCCGGCTTCCAGGCGAGAAGACGAGTGATGGGGTGGACGAAGAGTCCGGTGAGCAGTTCGATCGTACCCCAGCGGGGCTTGTGGTACAGACGTCCGTCGTCGCCGAACCACGCGTCCAACTCCACTTCCCAGCGAATGTGATCGAAGATGTGCTGTCCGGTCAGCGACCGGCTGTCGAGAGTAGCCGCGATCTCGGACCAGACTTTGTCCCAGGGTCGGCCCACCTGCTTGCGGAGATAGCCGCGGAGCGGTCCAAGCGAGTCGGAGAATTCCTTCGCGTTCCAGCCGTACTGTCGGTGGCGCGAGACGGGTGCGCGATTCGGACCATGATCGTCCAGCGTGTACTCGTCCTCGGTGAGACGTCGCCCCCACTTGCTGCTAGGGTTCGAGTGCCCGCGGCGCGGAGCCTCGGTGACCACCTTGGCCATGTCTTTTCTCATGCTTGTCGCCTCCTACGTCATCGCGGACCTCCTCTCAGCGTCATCGTTCGTCTCCTCAACAGTCGTGGGTCCCAAAATTTACCAGAGTTCGCCCCGAAATGGGTTGGCCCGGGTTTCTTTGCGCCAGAGGTGACTTTACTTGACGTCCATTATCATTTACACTAAAAGAGTTAGCGTAAATGATTATGGCCGTAAATGTGCGCTCAACTCGCCCGACCCTGCCCATCCCAGTCAGGCGCGCTCTGCTGAAACTCGGCCACGATCTTCGCGACGCTCGCCGGAGGCGTCGCATCCCGTCAGCCGTGGCCGCCGCGCGTTCCTCGGTCAGTCGGATGACGCTGCTGAAGGTTGAAAAGGGCGACCCAGGCGTGGCGATGGGCACGTACGCGACTGTGCTGTTTGTCCTCGGACTGTCCGAACGCCTCGCCGACGTCGCCGATCCCGCGCAGGACAAAACGGGCCTTCGACTCGAAGAGGAACATCTCCCGCAGCGGATACGAACGAGCCGAAAGACCGCCACGAAGCGCGAGTGATGGACAGAGAGGTGCTCGTCTACGTCGATCTGGACGGCGCACCGCATCTCGTGGGGCGTCTCTGGACCCGTCTGCGGAAGAACAAGGAAACCGCCACCTTCGAATACGACGCGAACTGGCTTCAGCATCCCGCTCGCTTCTCGCTCGAACCCGCCTTGCAACTCGGGCCAGGCCCTTTTCACACCGACGCCGACATGCCGATGTTTGGCGCTATTGGCGACTCGGCGCCCGACCGGTGGGGCCGCGCGCTCATGCGCCGCATGGAGCGCCGACGTGCAGAACGCGAAGGCGGCCCGCCGCGAACGCTTCAGGAAGTCGATTACCTGCTGCTGGTCGACGATGAATCGCGTGCCGGCGCGCTCCGCTTCGCGGAAACCGCGGGCGGGCCGTTCCTCCGTCAGGACGACGCGAAGCGCATTCCCCCTCTGATCGAACTTCCCCGCCTCTTGTCAGCAGCTGAACACGTACTCGACGGCAAAGACACGGACGAAGATCTGACGCTCCTGTTCGCACCGGGGTCGGCGCTCGGTGGCGCGCGTCCGAAGGCGTCCGTGCGCGAGAAGAACGGCGATCTCGCGATCGCAAAGTTTCCGCGTCTCGATGACGAATACAACGTCGTCGTGTGGGAAGCCGTCGCGTTGCGCCTGGCCCGGAAGGCCGGCATCGAGGTGCCCGATGCGCGCATCGAGAAGGTGGGCCGCAAGCCCGTGATGGTCGTACGGCGCTTCGATCGGATCGGAACACACCGAATCCCGTTTGTATCGGCAATGAGCATGCTCGGGGCCCGCGACAACGACACGCACAGCTACATGGAGATTGCCGATGCCCTGCGCCAGCATGGTGCCGCGCCGAAAGAAGACATTCCGGCGCTCTGGCGCAGGATGGTGTTCAACATCCTCATCTCAAATACCGATGATCATTTGCGCAATCACGGGTTCGTGTACGAGGGCACGCGCGGCTGGCGTTTATCGCCGGCGTACGATCTCAATCCTGTTCCCGTCGACATCAAGCCGCGCGTCCTCACGACGGCCATCAACGAAGAAGACACGACGGCTTCTCTCGATCTGGCGTTTCAGGTGGCGTCCTATTTCGAGCTGAAGAACGTGGAGGCGCGGAAGATCGCCGCCGACGTAGCGCGCGGCGTTGCCAACTGGCGACGGGAAGCCAGCCGCCCTGGCCTGAGCAAGGCCGAGATTGATCGAATGGCCTCGGCGTTTGACCATGAGGATCTCAAAAAAGCGACTCGCCGATAAAACGCGTCGCGTCATTTGCGATTGAGCCGGACGGCTGCCTGCAGGACGCGCGACAGGCGGGTGCAAATTAGGTCGAACGGGTTTCCGAAACTTCACAGATCCCGCTCAGTCTTGGCAACTGTGGCGGCTACTAGAATGACCACTTTCCAGGCCGATCCCTTTACAGGCTTCCATTTCGCGCTCTTCGCGTTCAACGTGCGACGCATGAAATGCCGTGACGTGATTGGAATGAATCCGCCCACGTTCATCGCCATGATGGGGCGCCCTAGGTTAGAAGGTATCATCGCTCGATGAGCGCGACCGGCTCGATCCAGATCGTTCGCGGCGCATGCGGGCACGACTGTCCGGACACGTGCAGTTGGATAGTAGAAGTGCACAACGGTAGCGCCGGGAAGCTGTACGGCGACCCGGCGCATCCGTTCACCCGCGGCACGCTCTGCGCCAAGGTGAATCACTATCTCGAGCGGGTCTACCACCCTGATCGCGTCCTGCATCCGCTGAAGCGCGTGGGGCCGAAGGGTGAGGGGCGATTCGTCCGTGTGAGTTGGGACGAGGCGCTCACCGACATCGCGTCACGGTGGCAGGCGATCGTCGAGGAATCGGGCGCCGAAGCTATCCTGCCCTACAGCTCGGCGGGCGTGCAGGGACTGATACAGCAGGCCTCGCTCGACATGCGGCTGTTCGGGTCGATGGGGTGTAGCGGCCTCGACCGCAACATCTGCGGCGCGGTCGCTTCCGCAGGCCTCACGTCCACGATCGGAACCGGCACCGGAATCGATCCGGAGGAGGTCGTCCATAGCCGGTACGTCGTGCTGTGGGGGACGAACACGATCGTCACGAACCTCCATTTCTGGCCGCTCGTGCGCGAGGCGCAGCGTCGGGGCGCGAAGATCGTCGTGGTGGATCCGGTCCGGACCCGGACCGCGGTAGCGGCCGACTGGCACCTGCCGATCAAGCCGGCCAGCGACGCGGCGCTGGCGCTCGCGATGATGCACGTCATCGTCCGCGACGGTCTGGTGGACCAGGAGTACGTCTCGCAGTACGCCGTTGGGTACGAGGCGCTCGTGGAGCACGTGCGGCAATTCGCTCCGGAGAGCGTAGCGGCCACGGTGGGCCTGCCGGCGGACGATATCGAGCGATTCGCGCACGAGTACGCGACGACGCAGCCGTCACTGCTGCGGCCGCTCATCGGCCCCGAGCACCATCGCAACGGCGCGATGCAGTTCCGTACGATGGCCTGCCTTCCGGTCCTGACCGGAGCATGGAGGCATCGCGGCGGCGGCCTGGCCCGCTCGACGCACAAGCTCCACTTCGCGGTCCTGGACATGGACAGCGTGACGAGGCCCGAGGTGCACCAGCCGGGCGTCCGCGTCCTGAACATGCGCGATCTCGGCAAGGATCTCTGCGACCGCGACCTGCAGCCACCGATCCGGTCGCTCATGGTGTACGGCGCCAATCCGATGGTGTCGATGCCGAATCAGAGCCGGATTCGGGAGGGTCTGCTCCGCGACGACCTGTTCACGGTCGTGCACGAGCTGTTCGTCACCGAGACTGCGCGTGTACGCCGACTACGTGCTGCCGGCCACGAGCCAGATCGAGCATCTGGATCTGTCACCCGCCTGGGGCCACCTGTATCTGGCGCTGAATCGGCCCGCCATCGCGCCGCGCGGCGAATCGGTGTCGAACACCGAGCTCTTCCGACGGCTGGCACGGGCGCTCGGCCGCACGGAGGCGTACCTGTTCGAGAGCGACGAGTCCATGCTGCGCGCGGCTCTGGCGAGCGGACATCCGTGGCTCGACGGGATCACGTACGAACGGTTGTGGGAGCAGGGATACGCGCGCTTGAACCGTCCGGAGGACTGGCGCCCGTTTGCACACGGCGGCTTCCCGACCCGAAGCGGAAAGGCGGAGCTGTACTCCGAGCCGCTGCGCGTGGCCGGGCACGACCCGCTGCCGTCGCCCGGCGAGATTCGCTCGAACGACGGTCTGCAATTGATCACGGGGAAGCAGCTGCACTTCCTGAATTCGGGATACAGCAATCAGGACCGGCACGCCGCCGCGCGGGCGAGCTGTTCATCGAGATCCACGCGGCAGACGCGCGGACGCGAGGCGTCGCCAGCGGGGAGTACGTGTCCGTGCGAAACGGGAGCGGTGAAGTGCGCGCCGTCTGCCGCGTGTCGGATCGCGTCCGGCCGGGCGTGGCCTGGATGCCGTTCGGCGGGTTCACGGATGCGAGTGGCAAGCGCCTCTCGGTCAACGTCCTCACGGCGGAGGAGCCGACCGACTGGGGCGGCGGAAGCGGCCTCTACGACGCGTTCGTGGAAGTGAAGCCAACGTGATCGGAGGCCGGGCCGTCATCATCGGCAATCTGGCCGCAATGCTGACCGTCGCCCAACAAACGAAAAGGTCGCCAGAAACTGGCGACCTTTTCGTGCCGGTTCAGTTGGTTGCGGGGGCACGCAACCACCAATATCTGCAGCTCCGGCGGCTGGTCGCTTAAGAGCCGTGAGCCAGTCGGATCACGCGCCACTGCGTGACTTATCGAGCAATCAGCCGCAGGCGACGTTGCTCTTCGGAGAGCAGTTCGATTCCGATCTGGTCCACCAACCTCCGCTCTCCTGCCGGGACGGAGGTTGCCCGCCGAAGCGGCAAAGCCGCGAACGCGGGCTCACACCTAGCCCTTCTTCGAACCTTTTTGCCGTTGATGTCGTCTATCGACACCAATGGCCCTCGGCACCCCAGATCTGCTCCCCGGAACGCTGGATTTGCTGATCCTTCGCACGCTGCAGAAGGACGCGCTCCATGGTTGGGCAATCTCCGAGCGAATCCAACAACTTTCCGAGGACGTGCTCCAGATCAACCAGGGTTCCCTGTACCCGGCCCTGCACCGGCTCGAGCATCAGGGCTGGATCGAAGCCGAGTGGAAGGTGTCTGAGCTCGGACGGCGGGCCAAGTACTACCGGCTGACGGCGTCGGGACGGAAGCAGCTCACGATCGAAACGCGTGAGTGGGACCGGATGCAGAACGCGATCAGCCGCGTCATGAAACTGGCGTAATCGCATGAATCTCCGCGACTTGACATTGCGCGTTCGCGCGCTCCTCTTACCCAATCGCGCCGAGCGCGACCTCGACGACGAACTGCAGTTCCACATCGAGCGCGAGACGCGAAAGCTGATCGAGGAAGGTCTGAGCGCCGAGGACGGCGCGCATGCAGGCGCGAGCGCGCTTCGGATCGGTGACGGTCACCGCCGACGAGTGTCGCGACGAGCGCGGCACCGCGTTCATCGACAACACCATCGGCGATCTTCAGTACGCCCTTCGCACGTTCAGGCGCGCGCCACTCGCAACGATCACCATCGTCATCACGGTCGCGATTGGACTCGGCCTGGTGGCCGTCCTCTTCACGGTCCTCAACGTGCTGCTGTTCAGGACCGACTCCGTGCCCGACATCACCGAGATCTACGCCCTTGAACGCCCGCAGCAGGCGAACGGCGACCTGTCGAAATTCACTCGCCAGCGTTTCGAAGTGTTGCGATCGGACACGAACGTCTTCACCGAGGCCTACGCGGCGGTGAACGACATCGATCTGCGGGTCGACGGGCGGATGATGGCGGTCAATCTTGTGTCGGCGAGCTTCTTCCGTGTCGTGCGCGTGAACCCGATCATGGGACACGCGCTCAGCGCCGCCGACGACGATCGCACAGGCGGCAACCCCGTCCTCGTGCTGAGCGACAAGGGATGGCAGCGCCAGTTCAACCGCGATCCCCACGTGATTGGACGCACGGTGCTCGTCACCGGCGCGCCCTACGAGATCGTCGGCGTGATGCCGGAGGGATTCCGCGGTCTCGAGGTCAGTGCGCCCGACTTCTGGGCACCGCTCGCCCGCATCGGCGATTTCGTGCCGGACGTCCGCGGCAGCGAAGCCACGGTCGGCATCGAGATCATCGGACGGCTGAAACCCGGCGTGTCGATGGAGAGCGCCCGCGCCCAGCTCACGGCATGGGACTCGAACCAATCGGCCACCACTGACCGGACGATGAGCATCGAGCTCGTACCGCGTCGCGGCACCGTGCCGCAGCCCCTCGAAGCCATCGCGGTGTCCGCACCGCTGTTCGTCGCGTTCGGATTGATCCTGTTGATCGGTTGCGCAAACGTCGCGAACCTGTTGCTCGCCCGCGGCGTGGCGCGTCAGCGGGAAATCGGCATTCGACTGTCGATTGGCGCATCGCGGCGCCGCATCGTCCGACAGTTGCTGACCGAAAGCGTGTTGCTCGCGTTGGCGGCCGCCGGCGGCGGATACCTCGTTTCGCGCCTCGCGCTCGAGGGCGCTGTCTACTGGGCGATGCGCACCATGCCCGTCGATCTGGGTGACGTCAGCTTCAGCGTGCCGGCCGCCGACTGGCGCGTCGCGCTGTTCCTGGTGCTGACGGCGATCGCCGCCACGGCCTTCTTCGCCTTGGTGCCGGCGCTGCACGCAACCCGCATCGAGCCGGCCCGGACGCTGCGTGGCGGGCTGCTCAAGGACGCGCGGCCTGGCCGCGCGCGCAACGTCCTGATCGGCGTTCAAGTCTTTGCATCGGCGCTGCTGTTGATCTGCTCCGCGATCTTTCTGCGAAGCGCGATCGCATCGTCTCGATTCAGTCCAGGGTTTCGCACCGCCGATACGCTGTCGATCGACGCCATCAAAGACAGCAAGCGCGACGCCATGCTGCAGGCGCTTGGCAACGAACCCACGGTGATCGCGGTCGCCGGTGCCAGGCCGCCGTTGCTGGCACGGCCACCCCTCGCATTCGGCGACGCCGGCGCGGGGAAGATCGCTCTCTCGTACAAGCACGTTTCGCCGGGGTATTTCGACGTGCTGGGCATCCCCATCGTGCGCGGGCGCGCGTTCACCATCGCTGAACGCGACGGGCATCCGGTCGCGGTCGTCTCGGAGTCGGTTGCGCGGACGCTCTGGCCGAGTGGCGACGGCGTCGGCAAGACACTGAGGATCGAGCCGGATCTCACCACCCAGCGCGGCTTCGCCCTCCTCACCATCAATCCCAAGGCAGGCGCCGGCGACGCGCCGTTGACACCGCGCACGGTCACGGTCATCGGCGTCTCGAAAGACGTCGCCGGTTTTCGGATCACCGATGTGAGAGAGGCCGGCCTGTTCCTGCCGACCACCGTCGATGCGCCAAAGACCTTCCTGCTGGCTCGCGTTCGAGGCGACGCCGACCTCGCGCGGCAAACGCTGCTCGAGCGGCTCACCAGGATCGATCCGAACATGGGCAAGATCATCACGCTGCGGACCGTGGCACGGCTCGAGACCTTCATGCTGACGCTTGCCTTCTGGGTGTCCGTGATTCTCGGCGGCCTCGCGCTGTTGCTGACCGTGTCGGGGCTCTTCAGCGTGTTGTCGTATCTGGTCGAGCAGCGCACCAGGGAGATCGGCGTGCGGATCGCGCTGGGCGCCTCGTCCCGGAAGGTGACGCAGTTGATGTTGGCGCAAACCACCCGGCCAGTCCTGTTCGGGTTGCTGGCCGGTGCGGGACTCGCCGCCTCACTGGCGAGGCTCGTGCTCGCAACCGAAGCTCGGCGCGATGATTGCCACGATCGTGCACGTCACCGATCCGGTCGCATACCTCTCCAGCCTGCTGGTGATTGTCGTCGCTTGCCTGTGCGCCGCGTGGATCCCTGCCAGTCGAGCCGCCCAGGTCGATCCGATGAAAACGCTGCGGCAGGAATAGCGATTCCTCCCCGATTATTTCTTCGGCCGGCTGACAGGCGGGACCACGCCGTTGACGCGGTACGCGGTCACCAGTTTGCCGTAGTGTTCGCCCTGGTGTTCGAGCCAGCCAAGCAGCTGCGGCCGCGGCTTCGATTTGACGAGAGGATAGGAGGCGGCGATCGCCGCTTCCATTTCTGCGACGACTGACGCCCGGGTCTTCGGCTTGCCGGCGTCGGCCTTCTCGCGCGCATCAAAATCGAACTTCTCGCCCTTGGCTTCCGCCGTCGTCATTTCCAGGCCGATGGTCACGTGCCGCAGTTCTTCCAGCACGCTGCGCGAGTCGGGATGCGGCTTCCAGGCGAGCTTGCTGTCGGGAAACACCGTGTCCTTGGCCATGGCCAGGACCCGGTTGTGCACGTCCTCCCATGACCGCGAGAGCGCGGACTCGTAGGTGGGGGTTGGTTTGGCCTGCTGGGCCATCACGGCTGCGACAGAGCCTGACACCAGCAAGGCGATCGACACGGCATAGGAAAGTCGGGACATGGCAGACCTTTCCGGGCTTCGACGAACGGGCGGGCTGCTCCCGGCCGAGCCGAAGCCGACAGATGCTGTATATCCGCCGACGGTCGATCTATTCCGGGAATAAAAGTGCCCGGTCGGAACATCTACAATCGCCACGCGCGATGTTCGGCAAATCTCATCAGCGGCGCGAAGAATTCGATCGGGCGGCGCTGGTGCATGTGCCTGAACTGCTCCGCTTCGCCACGCGGCTCTGCGGAAGCGCCGACGCCGGCGAGGACCTGCTGCAGGAGACGTATCTGCAGGCGTGGCGGTCGTTCCATCGCTTCGCAGCCGGCACCAACTGCCGCGCCTGGCTCTACAAGATCCTGCTCTTCACGCATTCCGCTCAGAACCGCAAGCGCGCACGGCAACCGTTTCTCGTCGACCTCGATGCCGCCGGCGAGGCGGCGTTGCTCATCGATGCGCCAACGCCGGACGCTCTGACCGCCAAGGCCGTGAAGGCGGCGTTCGACCGCCTGCCGGAACACTTCCGAACCCTGGTTCTGCTGGTGGACGTCGAGGGACTCACGTATCGCGAGGCGGCGGAAGCGCTGAACGTCCCAGTCGGCACCGTCATGTCCCGTCTAAGTCGCGGTCGTGGACTCCTGCGCCTGGAGCTGGCGCGGCATGTGCCCGAATCGTTAAGCGGAGCGCGAAGCGGAATGGACCTGTCTGCACAGCGGAGGGCGCGGTCGTGAACCTGGACTGCCAGCAGGTACGCGAGGTGATGGACTCGTATCTCTCGGAGGAGCTCTCGGTCGAGAGCAACCATGGCGTCCTCCGCCACGTGGCCGAGTGCCGCGACTGCGCGGCGGAACTGAAGCGCCGGCAGCGGTTGCGCGCGCTGCTGTCAGAAACGCTCGACCTCGCTGTGAACGAAGTAGACGCCGATCGCGTGAGGATGCGCATCACGCTACGCCGTCGAACGCGAGCGGCGCTCGTGGCAACGTGTCGCCCGTCTCGGAGCCGTTGCCGCGACGCTGGTCGCCGCCGTTGCCGTCTGGTACTGGGCCGGTAGGCGTGTCGACGCAGCCGCCTATAACGACTCGGCCGAGGATCACGTCGCCTGCGCGCTTACCTACCCGAGTGGCACTGTGTACGACCCGGATCGCGCGGCGCAAAACCTCGTGCCACCGTTCGAGCACATTGTCGACGCCGTCGGTCGGTCACACGGCCTTTACCACGTGATCGACGCGCACATGTGCCCGTACAAGGGTCGCAACTACGCACACGTCGTTATCCGCGGCGACGGGCAGACTCTGTCGCTGTTCGCCGAGCGCGCCGAGCGCGGGGCGTTGCCCGACACGCCCACGACAGTACTGGCCGGAGACGCGCTCGACGTTCACGCGACGACGCGATTGGGCTATCGGATATCGGCGGTGGCGACGCGCGACCACCGACTCTTTTTCGTTTCCGAACGGCCGACCGACCCGCCCGACGTCTCGCAAGGCATCCTTCTTTCGGCCGTGCGCTTCATTCGCGGTCTCGAGAAGTAAGCTCGGAACCCGACCACATGCAGCCGCCCGGTCGACGCAATCGACAATGTCTCGAGCGTCCGGTCGCGGCGCACCGTTCATCGCGTCGACGAAGTCGGACGACCATCCTCGCTATTCGCCCGATGGAACGAAGATCGCGTTCGTGTCCCGCCGCTCCGGCACGCAGGAGGTCTGGTTGTGTGCGAGCGACGGGTCCAATCCTGTGCGTCTGACGTCAATGGAGGGGCCGATCGTCGTTGGCCCGCAGTGGTCGCCGGATGGGCGTCGGATCGCGTTCTTCGCAACGACCGGACGCGCGGGAAGCTACGTGACCCATGTGGCGGACGCAACCGGCGGCCGACCGTCGCGCCTTACGCGCACTGAAGGCGAGTTGGAAGCGCTGCCCGCCTGGTCTCGCGATGGCCGCTGGGTCTATCTGACGTCCAGCCGTTCTGGGTCGTTGCAGATCTGGAAGATGCCCATCGCCGGTGGAGTACCTGTGCAACTCACGAGGGGTGGTGGCGCTGAGGCCTCGGAATCGCCAGATGGCCGCATCATCTATTACGCCAAAGTCCCCGAGATTGGGCCGGGACTCTGGAGCGTGCCGACGGGTGGCGGCGACGAACAGCGCGTTCTGGAATCCGCCCGGTTCGGCTACTGGGCTGTCGCCCGAAGCGGCCTTTACTTCATCGACTTCGAGGTGCCGAGCGACGCCCCTCGGCCCGTGAGATTCTTCAATTTCCAGTCGCGTCAGGTTACACAGGTGGGCACGGTCGAAAACACGGTCTCATGGTCCAACACGCCGGGTTTTGCAATTAGCCCGGATAGTCGCTGGCTTCTCTATACAAGTCTTGAGAGCACCGACGCCGACTTGATGCTGGTGAACAATTTTCGCTAATCGGCAGTTCGTGTGTGGCCCGCGGATCCTTCATGGATTCCGCGGCCGTATTGCGATGTGGAACTGGCGTTCTGGGCGACTACGAGCGTTTGGTCAAAGGTCGAGGTTCGCCGACAATAGGGGTGTCAAGTCCAGGAGCGTTTCGACATGCCACAGCTGACGCGCATCACTCGTGACCCCGCTGTAATGGGCGGAAAACCGTGCATCCGGGGGATGCGCGTGACGGTCGGCACGGTGGTCGGGCTAGTCGCGACCGGTCGCACGCGAGACGAGATTCTCCGCGAGTATCCCTACCTGGAAGCGGAGGACATCGCCGAGGCCCTCTCTTACGCTGCTTGGCGAGCCGAGGAAGTCGAAGTTCCGCTGCGCCAGCCGTGAAGCTACTCGTGGACATGAACCTGTCGCCAAGCTGGGTTGAGCGCTTGGTGCGTGTCGGGTTCGAGGCTGTCCACTGGTCCACCATCGGTGCGGCGACCGCGCCGGATGTCGAGATCCTGACGTGGGCAAACGAGCACGAGTTCGTCCTCATCACGAACGACCTGGACTTCTCGGCAATCCTCGCGGCCGGCGCCGTCCATGGACCGAGCGTCGTCCAACTTCGCACGCAGGACCTGCTCTCGGAGGGCGCCGCGCGCATCGTCGCCAGGGCACTCGAAGCGCATCGTGAGGACATCGAACGAGGTGCGCTCCTGTCGATTGACGAAGGGGGGACGCGCGTAAGGATGCTGCCCCTCAAGGGTTCGCAGGGTCCTTCGTAGCCGCAATCCAACTCCCCCCGCAGGCCCCTCGTTCCACCCTCTGATTGCGGACCGTTGGACTTCGATTGACGAAAAACAGGAGGGAACACAGACTCGGGAGCTGTGTTCCCCTTCTGGCCGCGGGGCTGCATCGAAACGGGTCGGGGCGTGAACGTTGGTTGAATACGGATCGACTGGTCGATGTCCTTGCGAGTGAGCGATTTCGCTGCCGGTGTTCGGGCGGCGCTTTGTGCCGCCCGTGTCGCTGTCCGCACGGCTGTCGGCAGCCTGAAGCCGAAGTGATTCGTCGGATCTTCCGTGACTACGCCGCGGGTAGGGAGTTCCCAAACTCAGCCGACTTGACGTGCAAATCCGCCTACAGGTTGTCTGAAAAGTCCGCAACCTGAAGTTAGAATTGCGAAGTCAGAAGGTAGAAGTACTGATGGCCTGGTTCTCCATTTTTGACTTCTAACTTCTTTCTCACTTCAGGCGGACTGCTAAGGCGGATCACACGACTGGATTCGACAAACGCCGCCAACCTGTTCGCCTGCTGCCACGTCTATTGGCGGGGGAGTGATGATGGCTTCCGTTTACGGCCTGCTGGCAGATCTGCGCTACGGCTTCCGGCAGCTGCGCCTCAATCCCGGCTTCGCGTCCATCGCAATCGTGACGCTGGCGCTCGGCATCGGCGCCAACACGGCGCTGTTCAGCGTCGTTCGCAACGTGATCCTGAAACCGCTGCCGTTTGATGAACCGGAGCGGCTGGTGCGCGTCTGGATGGACAACCGCCGGCTGCAGATGCGCGAAGACTGGGCGTCCTACCTGAACTACCAGGACTATAAACGTCTGGGCACGTCATTCGAGTCGATTGCCGCTTTCAACGAACCGCTGGTGAACTTGATCAATGACGGCGAACCCGAGCGCCTCCGCGGGGCATTCGCCGAGGCCGCGCTCTTCGACGTGCTGCGCGTCCGGGCGATCGAAGGCCGCCTGTTCACCGCCGAGGAAGAGACCGCCGGCAAAGAGAACGTCGTCGTCATCGGCTGGGGCCTGTGGCAGCGTCGTTTCGGCGGCGGCGAAGTCCTTGGAAAGATGCTG
Organism: uncultured Acidobacteriota bacterium; assembly: GCA_963770995.1. Lineage (GTDB taxonomy): Bacteria > Acidobacteriota > Vicinamibacteria > Vicinamibacterales > CAVVIG01 > CAVSWN01. The sequence continues at coordinate 658,122 of CAVYRS010000004.1, forward strand.
GATTTCGACGGCCGGCGTCTCACGGTGATCGGTGTCATGCCTTCCGGCTTTGCCTTTCCGTCGAAGACCAGCGAATTCTGGGCGCCTCTCGTCGTGGCCGAACAGAGCAAGCAACGCGGCGGCAATTTTTATCTGCAGATGGTCGCCCGCCTGAAACCCGGCGTTAGCATCATGCAGGCACGGACCGAGATGGACGTCGCGGGCAGGCAGCTGGAGCAGCAGTATCCGAACGAGAACACCGGCTACGGAATCTACGTGAATCCGCTCGAGAACCACGTGGTCGGCGCTGTCAAGACGCCGCTGCTCGTACTACTGGGCGCGGTCGGGTTTGTGTTGTTGATCGCGTGTGTGAATGTCGCCGGCCTGTTTCTGGCCCGCGCCGAGGCGCGCAGCCGCGAGCTCGTGGTGCGGGCGGCGATCGGCGGGAGCCGCGGCAGCCTGGTCCGGCAGTTGCTGATGGAAGCGGCCGCGCTCGCGTCTGTCGCCGGCGTGGCGGGCGTGGCTGCCGCCTACGGAGGCGTCCGCGCTCTCGTCTGGCTCGCCCCGCGAGATCTTCCCCGCCTCGACGAAATCGCACTCGACGGAACCGTGCTCGCCTTCGCCGTGGGTCTGACAACGCTGACCGCGCTCGCCTTCGGGCTGTGGCCGGCGTGGCGTTTGTCGCGAGTGAATCTTCAGGACGCGCTGCGCGAGGCGGGGCGGGGCCTGGCAGGCTCCCATGCGGCCGCCCGGACTCGATCGGCTCTCATCGTCCTGCAGTGCGCGCTGGCGATCATGCTGCTGGCCGGCGCGGGACTGCTGCTGCGACCGCTCGCTGCGCTCGGCGGCATGGACGCCGGCTTTCGTACTGCCAGCGTGCTGACCATGCGCGTCAACGTGTCGCGCACGAGGTATCCGCAGGCCCCGCAGCTCACTCAGCTTTACGACCAGCTGCTGCAGCGGGTGCGCGCCCTGCCAGGCGTGACCGGAGCGGCAATCGTCTCCGACTTGTTCCTGACCGACACGCCCAACTCGGGGATGTTCACGCTCGAGGATCGCCCGCCGTTCCCGCCGTCCGAACAGATCGAAGTGACGAGCGACGTGGCGTCGCCTGGCTTCTTCGAGACGATGGGCGTACGCCTGGTCCGCGGCCGCTTCTTTAACGATGACGACAGATCCGGCGGCCCGCCGGTCGTCGTAATCAACGAGACGTTCGCGAACCGTTACTGGCCGAACCAGGATCCGGTCGGAAAACGGATGGTGTTCGGCACTCCCAACCCCAAGAGCCAGTGGATCACGATCGTGGGAGTGGCCGGCGATATGCGCCGCCGCGGCCTGCATCGAGGCGCCAGGCTCGAAACGTTCAGGTCCACGGCGCAGAACGTCGGACGCAACATGCAGCTGCTGGTGACCGCGCGCGGCAACGCGAACGCGCTGGCGCTGGCTCCCTCCGTGCGCGCGGAAATCCGGACGATCGACCCGTCGGGACCGGTCACCGCGGTGAGCACCATCGAGGCCGAGATCGGAGAATCGCTCGCGGTCCGCCGCTTCCAGGCGTGGCTGCTGGCGCTGTTCTCGGTGCTCGCCATGCTTCTGGCAGCCGTCGGTATCTTCGGGCTGATGGCGCAGCTCGTCGTCAGGCGCACGCAGGAAATCGGCCTGCGCATGGCGCTCGGGGCCAGGCCTCAGGACGTCGTCCGGCTGGTCCTCCGTCAGGGAGTGCTGCTGGGTGCGGCCGGTACGGTTGCCGGCATCGGCGGAGCGCTTGCCATCGCGCGCGGGCTCGACAGCCTCCTGTTCGGCGTGGGCGCCGCCGACCCCATCAGCTACGGCGCTGCTTCCGTGGTGATGGCGCTCTCTCTACTCTTCGCCTGCGGCCTTCCCGCCTGGCGCGCCGTTCGAGTGGATCCCATGGTGGCGCTGCGCAACGAGTGAGGGCTTGGCATCCTCCAGCTTGTCGTGAAGCCGACCGAAGCGTCAGAATCCTGAATCGGGTAATCGAGTAATAGGGACGATAGGAAACATTGCGGAGCCGTGGCTGTTGTAACTCCCCGTCTCCCACCGTCCAGGTTAGTTGGCTGCATGCACTGTGCTCCGAACTGGTCGGCTTGGCGAACTCCGTCCCAGCTGCTGACGGACTGTGGCGGGCGCCACCGCAACGGACCGACTGGCGGAGCCGCGAATGGAATGCCTTTGAACACGCGCATGCCCGGCGTCCCGCCCGCGACACCTGACACAAGCCCCCCGTCAATGCGCACGGTCGCGGGCTGGGCAGGCAACTCAAGGCCTACCGCGAGAACCACGGCCGTCGTAGCGAGCATCAACCGCTCGGACCTCTTCAACTAGTCGCCTTTCCGACGGCGCCAGCCCCACCATTTATACGGCGGGAAATGGCGCCGGTCCACGCTGGTCAAGCGCCGGCCACCGCCCTGTCGGGCCCCGGGAGCTTAGCGCTGTTTCGTCCGAGGTCGACGACCAAATACAGATGGTTGCGGGGGACGTTGACATCAAGAACCCGGCGCAAACACAGGCGGGTTCCCTGGTGAGATTGGACTTGCGGGGGCGGGATTTGAACCACCCTATAAGCTCTGACCGGGGAGCAGACAAACTGTTCTCTGCCTTCTCTCGGGCGGCGTAGGCGAAGATACGGCGAATATGCTACGCTCCGCCGTGGCACTTCGGACGTGCACTGTCAGCTTCGTGGGGCCGTCCGGAATCCGCCATTCAGTTGATGTAACCGCAGAGTCAGTCTACGAGGCGGCTGCGTTGGGAGTTTCGGCTCTCAGGGAGAGCGAGTGGGTTGACGGTGTGGCGTCGGGAACTGAGCTCGAGGTTCAGGTCCGAGAGCCACCCACATGCCACCGGATCACGGTCCAGCAGATTCATCGCTGGTGCGACGGCATCGCAGTCAGCCCCGACGAGACGCTCAAGAAGCGCAGATTGAAACAACTATTGGCCTGACGAGCACCCGCCACGGGTGGTCGCCCGAACGGTGATGTCCACTGCTTCAGAGTCGCTCTCGCAACTCGACGTGCTGGTCGTCGATTGTCAGGCGACCGCTGCAGCTCCACATGGACACCTGCTTGAGATTGGGTGGGCCCATGGCGGTACGAGAACAACGGCGACACAAGCGCGGCTCATCGCTCTTCCAAACGGCGAGCACATTCCGGACGCCGTCGCCCGTCTCACTGGCATCTCCGAACGGATGGTGCAGGACGGCGTCGATGCGCAGGTCGCATGGCGCGAGCTCGCCAGCGAAGCCGCCTCGCTGGGTCGACAGCCGGCGCCAACGGTCATTCACTTCTCTCGATTCGAGCAGCCATTTCTCCGTGCGCTGGCCGGAGGCACGCCTCCCCTCGACATTGTCTGCACGCATGACATCGCCCGCCGCCTCTTACCCGATCTGCCCCGCTGCGGCGTGCGTGCGCTCGCGGGGTACTTCGGTCACGGGGTAGGCACACTGCGTCGCAGCGCCGATCACGTGGAGGCCACTGCGCTCGTCTGGCGAGAACTGGTCCGGCTACTTCGCGACGAAGGAATTTCGACTTGGAGCGCGCTTCAGGAATGGCTCGCCGTCAGCCGCGCTAGGCGGCGCAAGCGGCGCGTATGGCCGATGCCTCGGGATGTGCGACTCTCAGTGCCGAATGCGCCAGGCATCTACCGCATGCTTCGGACGAGTGGCGACGTCCTGTATGTCGGCAAGGCGGCCTCGCTGCGTCATCGGGTCAATAGCTATTTTCGCAAGCAGAATGGCATGCCCGAGCGGACGCTAGAGATGCTGTCGCAGGCGCGTGCGATCTCCGTCGATGTGATGCCGAGCGTGCTCGAGGCTGCTCTCTTCGAGCCCGATGAGATCAAGCGACATCGACCGCCGTACAACATCGCGCTGACCGGCGACCGCGCGTTGTGGTTCGCGCCACCGGATCTCAGCGCGCGCAGCGCGGACCCATCGTCGCACTGCTCCCTCGGCCCGTTTCCCTCGGCAGGGGTGCTCGATGAATTCGCTGCGCTCGCCGGGGCTAACCCTCGCGCGCTCGGCTCCGGTCGGTGGCGGCCCGATGCGGCCACGTTCGAAGCGGGTTACGCAAGGCTGTGCGCAGTACACCCCGAGCTCTCGCGTCACGACGTTGACGCACACGAGAGATTGCTGCGGCTTGGCACACGCCTATGGAGAGAAGGTCGACGAGACCACGACATCGACGCGGATGAAGACACTCGCGCCATCACGCCGTGGACTCCGGAGCTCGTGCAACGCTCTCTGGAGTGGCTCTCGTTGCGAGGAGCGCTCGCGCGCCGCCGCGCGATCTGGTTGACGCGGTTGTTCGATTCGAGCGTGGTGTGGCGCGAGCCCGCTGACAGTTGTGCGCGGCTCATTGTGATCGAGAACAGCGAGGTGGTATGGAGCGGGGCCGTCGACGCCAACGCGACGCCACCGATTCCACCGGGTTACCGCCGTCCAGTGGCCGCACGTCGTGAGGCCTTCACCCTCGGCTCCTTCGATCGCCTACGGGTATTGACGACGGAGCTGAAACGCTTGATTGCGGCTGGCGCTCCAGTGGCGCTGCGCCTGGGCGTCGGACCGCCACTCGACGAGTCGCGACTCGCGTTTGCGCTGTGGTGGGTGTGATGCGTGGGTGGCAGATGGTCGACCGAGACGAGGAGTCTACGAGATGGGTTCCATAGCCACCATTCTCCACGCGGACCTCGACGCCTTTTATGCGTCGGTCGAACAGCTGCTTGACCCTCGCCTGCGCGGCAAGCCGATTGCCGTCGGCGGCGGCGTCGTTCTCGCGGCCTCCTACGAAGCGCGGGCCTTCGGCGTACGAAGCGGCATGCCTGGACGGCGCGCACGACAACTCTGTCACGACCTCGTGTTTGTCGGCGGACATTTCGGCGAATACCAACGGCTCGGTGACGCCGCCATCGGAGTCCTCAGCGAGTTCACGCCTTCCATAGAGCGCATCTCCATCGACGAGGCCTTCGCCGACGTTGCCGGGTGTACGCATCTCTTCGGTTCGCCGGCAGAGATCGCCAGGACGGTTCGAGCACGCGTGCGCGCCGAGCTTGGCTTGCCGATGTCAATCGGCGTGGCGCGTACCAAGCACCTGGCCAAGATCGCATCGCAGGTCGCGAAGCCGGATGGATTGGTCGTCGTCGATCCAGAGACTGAACTCGAGTTCCTTCACAAACTGCCCGTCGCGCTGATGTGGGGCGTGGGCCCCGCCACCGAGGCGCGGCTCGCCAAGATCGGCGTCACCACCATCGGTCAATTGGCTGAGAGCGCTCCTGCGTCCGTGGAGCGATTGCTTGGGCACGCGGCGGGAAGCAAGTTGACGGCACTCGCGTGGAACCGCGATCCGCGTCACATCCAGACGCGCCGGCGCGCGCGCTCGGCCGGCGCACAATCGGCGCTCGGACGACGGCCTGCGATCGAGCGCGTCTTCAAACCGACGCTCCATCATCTCGCCGACCGCATCGGCGCGCGGCTCCGCGCCAAATCTCTGGCCGGCCGGACGATCACGGTCCGCGTGCGCTTTGCCGATTTGCGCTCGGTCACGCGCGCGCTCACGCTGTCAGCGCCGATTTCTGCAACGAGGGCGCTCGCTGAGATCGCCGAGGACTTGGTGCGCGGCGTCCTTGCGGATCACCGTGACGAGAGGACGATCTCGCTGCTGGCGATCTCCGTCTCACATCTCGAAGCGCATGCGATCGTGCAACTGGAGCTGCCGCTTGGGCTTGCTGACGAAGGACGCCGTCCTGGCACACGAAAGGGCGTGGCGCGATCGCGCGCAGACCGGGCCGTCGATGCGATCCGCAAGCGTTTCGGAGGACAAGCGGTCGATTATGGGTCAGCGATGCGGGATGTGCGCTCCGTCCCTGACGAGTTCCGACGCCTTGCTGAAAGAGAGCTGTGAAGATCGCCAGCAGCCGCTGAACACCTTCGGTCCCACACGACGGTTCACGCTCGTGCTGCAGCTTGATAGCCCCCCACCTGGGCAGTACTGAGTGCCCTCGGTTAATTCGGCCACATCTTTCCAAAAGTCATCGACCACACTTCGGGATAGGTCATGCCCCGGCTTCGGTGATCAAACCTCGCAGCTCGCCCCAGTGGCCTCTGAGGCATCCATCAAAAACGCACGCACCGACGGCGGGCATGAGGTTGTTCAGCCGCTCGATCTGCCCGGCGCTCAGCTCGATGTGGTCGGCGGCAGTCGGTCGCGGCTTCCTGCGGCAAGTTGAACCGATTTAGGGTCCGAATCCCTCTCCGCCAGTTCTCTGCCACTCCGTCGACGTTCCCAACGTTCTTGCACGTCGCGGCTCGTGGGCTCGGTCCGCCGTGCGGACCCTACATGCCGCGCGGCTTGCGCGCGGGCTTCCGCTTGGACGCGATGATCCGCCGCGCCTCGCGCAGGTGGCTCTCGAGCGCGTCATCCGCGATCTGATCGAGCAGGATGCCGACCCACCCGCCGGCGCCGACATACCGCGGGTAAAAATAGATGTCGGGCGATTCTTCGATCATCAGCGGCTGCAGGCCGTCCGCCACCGGCACCCAAAGCGACAGCCGGCCATCGTCGCGGTGGTGCTCGGAAAACATCGCGAAGCAGCCCTTGCCCTGCTCGACGAAGAAGCAGGGCGTGCCGTGCGACATCTTCTCGAACGCGCTGGGAAGCGCGGCGCAGATGCGGCGGATCCGATCGACCTGTCCTTCCCGTCCGCCTTTGCGCCGGCCCGTAGCCGCGTCGCGCGTCGTGAGTTGCCGGGCCCGGAACTTCGCGATCCGCTCAATCAGGCGGACGGGCACAGGCTCGGACAATGGGAACTTGAGCGTCCCCTTGCTGCGTTCGTATGGCGCCAGCTCCTTGGCGAACGCCTCGACCAACGCATCGCTTGCGGGATAGAGCGAGTAGTGTGACTTCCACCCGGCGAAATACAGCACGCCGACGCCGTTCAGCGTGTAGGCCGGCATCTGGTAGGCCAGCCCTTCTTGCGCATTCGGGAGCGCCTTGAGAATCGCCCGGCGCACCGCTTCGAGGCTGGCTCGAGACTCTTTCGGCTTCGACGCGACGTACTCACGCACCGATGCGACGCGCTTTCTAGCAGGACGATGAAAAAGTGACTCGCGCGCGCATGATCATCTCCGCGTGTGCCGCTCCGGGGTGGTGCCGACGGCGAACCGCCGGCGACGCGTCGGTGCTCACGCCGGCCTCGCCAGCAGCGTCCGCAGACGGATCAGGTTGTACGCGGCCGCGGCGAAGGTCACGATCCAATCGACGAGTTCGCCGCCACGATGTCGCAGCTTGCGCAACCCACCGACCGTCTTCATCCAGCCGAAGACCTGCTCGACCAGCTTGCGTTTCTGTTGGCTGATCGCATAGCCGGCGTGCCGCGTCGTCCGGCCGTCGATCGCACTGTGCTTCACCTTCTGCGCGACGTGCGGCGTGACCCCCAGCGCGCGCACGCGCCGCGACGAAACTGGCGACGTCGAAATTCTTGTCGCCGCCGACGGTCGTCGCGTCCGGCGGCCTCCGCCAGCAACAGCACCGCGGCCTCGCGTTCCGCCGTCCCGGTCGCCGCCGTCACGCAGACATTCGCGACCAGCCCGTGCCGATTGTCGAGCAGCACATGCCCGGCATACGACAGCTTCGCTTCCCGCCCGGCCCCTTCCGCGCCAGCATCGCGTCGGGGTCGGTGGTGGACGTGATGCGTGTCATTCCGCCGCGATTCCCCATGGAAATTGACTGTCGGATTGCCCGGATCATCGGGCGGCGGCGTCGGCCCGTCATCCTTGCGGCGAAAGCTCTTGAGGCTGGCCCACGCCTCCAGCAACGTCCCGTCCACGGTGAAGTGCTCATCGGAGAGCAGGTCCGCCGTCCGCGCCTGCGCGATCACCGCATCGAAGAACGCCGCCGCGACGTCGCTCTCGCAGCAACCGGTCCCGGTTCTTGCTGAACATCGTCGGCGACCAGATCGGCTCGTCCATCCCGAGCCCGACAAACCAGCGAAACAGGACGCTGTAATCGATCTCCTCCATCAGCAGCCGCTCGCTCCGGATCGTGTAGAGCGACTGCAGCAGCAGCGCGCGCAGCAGTTGCTCCGGCGGAATCGACGGCCGACCGATGTCCGAGTACATCTGCGTGAAGCGCGGCGACAGCGACACGAACACCTCGTCGGTCATCCGGCGAATCGCACGCAACGGATGGTCCTGGCGCACGCGCTGCTCCGGCGACAGGTAACTGAACATGTGGCTCGTCTGCTCGTCGGGTCCACGCATGCGGTCGCTCCCTTCGAGAGTCGGGAGCATGGTAGTACGACGGGATCACGATGTCGATCCCTCGCGAGTCACTTTTGTCGCGGTAGGGACGCCGGTCAACCCGACGCCCCCCGCACCGATCCGTACGTGCAGGATTGCTGCATACGGCTCCTACCTTGGATGCATGGCGTCAAACCGCACGTTCGGATGTGGATGCAGGATCTTGGCGCTCGGAATCCAGCAATCTACCAACCGCCAGAACCGATCCCACGACATCTGGTGCCGCTGACTCCGTCGTCGGAGTGCGCGGTACCACCGCCAGATGACCTGAGCCCGAAAGCTGTTCAGACTATCCATGTTGCCGGGAACCGCGTGATAGTTGAAGTAGCCCTGTACAACGGACCTCAACCACCTCCCGACGTCGACGACCGGCGCGTGCCAGCGTCGCCGAAGCTCCTCCTTCAGCTCTGCGAGCTTGGCGGAGAGGCGTTTGCGGATGGTCTTGCGTTTGACGATGAATCGGCCGGCCTTCCGGGTCGTCCCACACAGGTGCGTGAAGCCCAGAAAGTCGAACGTTTCCGGCTTGTTCTCGCCGCGCTGCTTTCGGTTGACGGCTGCGTGGCGCCCGAATTCAATCAGGCGCGTCTTGTCCGGGTGAAGTTCCAGCCCGAACGCACGCAGGCGGTCCCGCCACTCGGGGAGGAACCGCTCGGCGTCGGTGCGATGCTCGAAACCCAACACAATGTCGTCGGCGTATCGAATGACGATCATGTCACCCGTTGCCTGACGTTTGCGCCAGCGTTGGACCCAGAGATCGAAGACGTAGTGCAGGTAGATATTCGCCAGAAGCGGTGACGCCACCGCACCCTGCGGGGTACCGACCTCTGTCTTCGACCAGATGCCGTCCTCCGATACCCCGGCTCTGAGCCACTTTCGGATCAGGCGGAGTACGCGGCGGTCGGCGACCCGGTGCTCAACAACCTTGACCATCCATCCGTGATCGATCGACCCGAAGAAGTCACGAATGTCTGCGTCGAGCACCCAGTTCACCCGCTTCCGCATGATCCCCACCCAGAGCGCGTCCAGCGCCTGGTGCTGACTGCGCCCGGGACGGAACCCATACGAGAACCCCATGAAGTCCTGTTCATAAATCTGGTTCAGGACCATGACCACGGCGTGTTGAACGATCTTGTCCTCCAGGGCGGCAATGCCCAGAGGACGCGGCCGTCCATCGGCCTTGGGGATGTAGGCTCTCTTGGAAGGCTGCGCACGATACGTCCCGATGTGCACACGGCTGTGTAGCTCCCGCAGCCGCGCGTCGAGTTCCGTCTCGTATTCCTTCCACGTCACGGCGTCCACGCCAGGCGCAGCGTCCCGCTTGAGCGCGTGGAAACTGTCCCAGAGCAGCGCCACTGTCGCATGGTGAAGAAGCGCGGTGAACTGTATCCGTTTGTCCTTGCGTGCGACTTCCCGCACACCAAGCAAGCCGCTCGTCGCGCGAATCCGGCTCTGTGTCCGGAGCGCGGTCGTTTGCTCGATGTTCTCCGTGGTCGGTCGCCTTCCCTCCACGCCCTCCGCGAGCGGATGTCCGCCGTTGTTCGGGCGCTTCGTTGGTAGTATGCGACCGTCCGACTCCCCACCGACGTGCATGTCAGGCGTGCGGCTCATAGCCTTCCCTGACCAACCCACATCCGACCGACGACCGCGGGTGTCGATGGGGTCTCCCGGTTCTCGCGCGTGGAGTTTCCATGCATGCGCGGGGTCTCAGACTGCGCGGAGTCGGGCAGAGACTCGCGATAACGCCCCTGTCCATATGGCCTTCCGCCTTGCTGAACGACGTTGGCACTCCGGTCGCGATTATTTCGCAGCTCAATACCCGGCCTACATGTGCCCCTGTCAACGCTTCGATGGCAACCTCGCGGTTGGCCATGCATGACTCGGGGTCAGGATGGATCGCTACTCCCTTCCTGTGTGACTCTTGCATTCACGACTCCACGCCGGTTTATCCCGGCGCACTCAGCACCCTGCTAGACCGTTTGGCCGTCATGCTGCGCACATTATGGGCACATCCGAAGCCGATCGTCGGGTTCAGGATTCGCATCGGACTTTGGCACCGATGCCGTCGAGCACGTCTCACCGTCCCGGACGGTTTCGAAACTGGCTAGCCCGTGCGGCGTAGTGGAAGGAACCAGTCTTTAGCATTCGGGCATGACCAGAAAACGCGGGTCCACACGTCTCGAAATGCTTCTCTTCCAATTTCGACGGCCGATCCTTACGAGTCCTCTGGAGGGCGTGTCTTGTACGCGCCCGAGACAACAGGGTCGATGCGGTCGGCTTGCGCCAGCGCCCAGTCTGACCAACACTCGAGCTCTTCTGGGGTCATCGGATCGGGGGCGTGCGCGTTGAGCGCGCGGATGCGCTGGTCGATGCGCCGGCTCGCTTCCTCCAGCCGCTGGCGCGGGCCTGCATCGACGCCGGCGCGGATGCATTCTTCGGCGCCGGTCCGCACGTCACGTGGGGGATCGAGCTGTACAAGGGAAAACCGATCTGCTACAGCCTCGGCGACTTTTTGTTCCAGTATGAAACCGTGCGCGGCTACGCGGCGGATACGTACGAGGCGTTCAAGCTCGATCCGCAGACGCCCGACCACTCGTTGGCGAGCGACCGCATCACGTTGCCGCACGATCCCGCGATCTGGGAAAGCGTCCTGCCGATGATGACGTTCGCCGGATCAGACCTGCAGCAGATGGTCCTGCATCCGGTGGCGAGCGACATGTCGCTACCGCGGTTCGAACGCGGCACCCCATCGCTCGCGACCGGAGAGACGGCGGAGCGGATCATAAGCCGGATGATCGCTCAGTCGAAACCGTACGGCACGTCGATTTCCTTCGAACAGGGCCGCGGCATCGTCCGCGTCTGACGACGTCGATCGCCGCGCGATCCGCTGTCTGGCAATGAGCGCGAGAGGCCGTGCGGCGATCGGACACGGCCATGAATCAGACGCTTTGCGAAATCGAGATGTTTTGCCCTCACTCCCGTACACCTTCAACGTGATCAACGAGTCCTTACCCACGCGCGGGGCCGGAACTGCGCGTGGCGGTCGGCGCGCCGCCACGACCGGCCGGGACCGGCAACATCGACACGAGCGCGTCGTCCGCGAGGGGTACCGACTGGCTGACGGTGTCGAACACCATCGCCTGCGGACTCTCCTTCGTGAACGGTCTCCATTCGAGCCCCGGCTGGCTGGGACTGCCCGTGCGCGCGAAGTTCACCCACGCCTGCGCCACCCTGTCCTGCAGAGCCATCGCGACTGGGCCTCCGCCCGTCGCCGTCTTGATCTGCGGCACGTTCAAGGAATGGAAGCAGAACGCGAGCTCCGAGCAGTGGAACGACGTCACGCCGCCGTTAATCGGGTACTCCCACGCGAACAGGTAGTTGTAGACCGGCGTCTTCGATTTCTCGAGCTTCCGCATGAGCAGGTTCTTCACGCCGGGACGCGAGGCGCCCGCGTAGTACAAAACATCCTGGACTTTCTTCTGCGGGAACGCCTGCTTGAACTGCGCGACGACGTCGCGCTTCTTGTCGCCGAAGGCGGCGGCGAGCTGTTCTTCGATCTCCTGCGGCGACCACTCGTTCTTGCGGCCGTCGCCGCGCGTGAGCGTGCCCTGCATCTCGCTGAACACCGAACCCGCCATGAGCGGAATCGTGTCGGCCCAGTCGCAGAACTCGCGCATCACGTAGCGATCGTCAGCGATGACTTCCCAGTTGAGCGGGGGCCTGCCGAGTTCTTCGGCGGCCGACCGCAGCGCCGCCGTGCCGGCCGTGATCAGCGCCGAATACGGCACTGTCTTCAGCTTGTCGATCTGACTGGCGGTCAGGTTCAGGTTCTTCAGCGTGTGCGCCGCGATCGTCTGCTGCGCGGTGATGCTCGCCGCGACGTCCGTCGTGCGGTACGTGTTGTTGCCGCCGCTCTGCGCCGACACCTTGTGGAACAGGCCTTTCGCGACTGGCATATGCATCATACGGACGACTTTGCCGCCGCCGCCGGACTGCCCGAAGATCATGACGTTCGAGGGATCGCCGCCGAACGTTTCGATGTTGTCGTGCACCCACTGCAGTGCGGCGACGAGATCCGCGGTGCCCGTGTAGCGGGAGCTCGCGTACTGCGGACCATAGGCCGACAGATCGAGGGTGCCGAGAATGTTCAGCCGGTGGTTCAGGCTGACGACCACTACGTCGCCGAACTCGCTCAGGCTCCTGCCGTCGTACGCGTACGACTCGATCGACGAACCGTTGGTGAACCCGCCGCCGTGCATCCAGACCATGACCGGCTTCTTTGTCGCCGGCGTGAGGTTCTGCGTCCAGACGTTCACGTACTGGCAGTGCTCGTTCTAGATCCAGTACCGGTGCGGAAACACGAGCTCGTCGGCGCCGACATTCACCTGATCCGGAATCGGGCAGATCGCTCCGTTGACCTGCGCGTTCTTGACGCCGGTCCACGCTGCGACCGGCTTCGGCAATTCGAAGCGCTCCGCTTCCGCGTAGCGGATGCCGAGGAATGACGACGTCTTGCCTTCGCGGATGCCGCGGAGCTTCCCTCCCTTGACCTGGACGACAGGCGGCGCGAGGTTGGGATTCGCGGCCGGCGCACCGGTCGAAGGCGTGTGCGCTTTCTCCTGCGCGAAGACGTCTCCGCCAACGCCCGCGATCGCGCCGCCGAGGAGTGCCGTGCTGGCACTGAGCATCTTCCGGCGGTTCATGCGACCCAACGGCTCCTGCGACGAGTGTTTCGCCATGGCGACTCCTTCAATGAATGACGCGCACCGGGCTGGCCGATTATAGGACCGCGCAGGATTCAACGCGGCGCCATGCGGATCGCGCCGTCCAGCCGCACGCATTCGCCGTTCAGATATCCTGTCGTGATCATGAACTCGGCCAGCGCGGCGTACTCGTCCGGGTGGCCCAGCCGCTTGGGGAACGGCACCGACGCAGCCAGCGCGCTCTTCACATGCTCGGGCAGCCGGGCCAGCAGCGGCGTGTCGAAGATGCCCGGCAGGATCGTGTTGACGCGGATGCCCTCGCCCATCAGATCGCGCGCAATCGGCAGCGTCATGCCGACGATGCCGGCCTTCGAGGCCGAGTACGATGCCTGGCCAATCTGGCCGTCCTGCGCCGCCACGGACGCGGTGTTGACGATCGCGCCGCGTTCGCCGTCGTCCAGGACGGGCAGCGTCATCATGCCGGCCGCCGATTTCGCGGTGCAACGGAATGTGCCCACGAGGTTGATCTGGATGATGCGGTCGAAGTCGGCGGTCGGGAACGACACGATCGCGCCGGTGCTCTTGTCGCGGCTGGCGGTTTTGATAGCCTTGCCCGTGCCGGCGCAGTTGACGAGGACACGCTCCTGGCCGACGGCGGCGCGCGCTTTGGCGAAGCCGGCGTCCACCTGCTCTTCGCTGGTGACGTCCACGTTGCAGAACACGCCACCCAGTTCTGCGGCCAGCGCTTCGCCAGCGGCTTCGTTCAGGTCGAACAGCGCGACCCTGACGCCATGAGCGGCGAGGCGGCGCGCGGTGGCCGCGCCCAGGCCGGAGGCGCCGCCGGTGATGACGGCGGAGATGCTGGAGGAGAGTTTCATGGCTGAAGCTTATATCGTGGCTGCCGCGCGCACGGCAGGGGGCAGGCGCGGCGGGCGGCTTTCGGGCTGGCATCCGGCGGACCTGGCCGCACAGGTCATCGACGCACTGCTCGAGCGCACCAACGCCGACCCGGCGCTGGTGGACGACGTGATCATGGGCTGCGTGCTGCAGGCCGGAGAGCAGAGCGGCTGCATCGGCCGCATGGCGGTGCTCGCCTCGAAGCTGCCGAAGGCGGTGCCGGGAGTGACCATCGACCGGCAATGCGGCTCGTCGCAGCAGGCGCTGCACTTTGCCGCCCAGGCGGTGATGTCCGGCACGATGGACTGCGTCATCGCCGCGGGCGTGGAAAGCATGTCGCGCATTCCGATGACGGCGTTGTCGGGGATCTACAAGGACGCCGGGTTGGGCCACTACATGAGCCCGACGATCCGGGCGCGCTATCCCGGGCCCGAGTTCAGCCAGTTCATGGGCGCGGAGATGATGGCGGAGAAATACCAGCTCTCCAGGGACGCGCTCGACTGCTACTCGCTGCAAAGCCATCAGCGCGCGACGGCGGCCACGCTGGACGGAGGTTTCACGGCCGAGATCGTGCCGGTGGCGGTGCGCGTCGCCGGGAGTCCGTCCGATGTGATCGATGACGCTGATCGATGTCGCGATGCATGTCGCCGATGAAGGCATTCGCATGGACGCGACGCTCGAAGGCATCCGCGGCGTGAAGCTGCTGCGCGAAGGCGGCCGCATCACGGCCGCCAGCGCCAGCCAGATCTGCGACGGCGCGAGCGGCTGTGGTCGTCGTCAACGATCGCGGCCTGAAGGCGATGGGCGTCACGACCGCTCGCGCGCATTCACCACATGACCGTGATCGGCGGCGACCCGGTGATCATGCTCGAAGCGCCGCTGCCCGCCACGCACCACGCGCTGAAGAAGGCGGGCATGACCGTCGACGACATCGATCTCTTCGAGGTGAACGAGGCGTTCGCCTCGGTCCCGCTGGCCTGGCTGCAGGACACCGGCGCCGACCCGGAGCGGCTGAACGTCAACGGCGGCGCGATCGCGCTGGGCCACCCGCTCGGTGCGTCGGGCACCAGGCTGATGACGACGCTGGTGCATGCGCTGCAGGCCCGTGGCAAGCGCTACGGTCTACAGACGATGTGCGAAGGCGGCGGCCAGGCCAATGTGACGATTGTCGAGCGGCTGGTGTGACGTAGCTGTGATGTCAGTGCGATTTTGATTCGGCGCGCGCAAGCCGCATCGTCAGCTCGTCCAAGTGCTGGATGATCGCCTTGAGGTCGACGATCGCCTCGACGGGAACGTTGAAGTCGAACGGATTGTCTGCAATGTCGGCGAGGTGCTCACGAGCCTGTACAAGACGAGCAATGGGGTCAGACAGAATCCTCATAGACGGGCGAATCATATAGCAGAGCACGAACCGCGCTTGCTGGGTGGGATTCGTCGCGTCAACCGGCGATCACGAGGCGCGGAGCAGACGATCAGCACGGCCAAGTACGGTGTCACCGGCAGCGGCGCAAGGGCCGCGGGCTGGTCCAGCGTGCACCTTCGCGGCGTCAGGACGCGGTCAAAGGCCTTGTGCACATTTGAAGGATCGAGCCGCGTGTGGGCTTGATCCGATTCGGTGGACAGATTTCGTACCTTGGATGACGACGCTTCCGTGCGCCCACCACTGCGCCCACCAGCTGTGAGACGCCGTTAGATTTCCTGAGTGTTGTCGCGGCCCCAAGGAAACGGCCGCCCTCGTCTGGCGATCGGCGTTTTCATCAATTCTGGCCAGAAATCGCATAGATGCCAGAATGTCGGGACGTTCCTCGATACTCTTGAATGGACCGTTCTTCTGACCTGCTATCGATGTTTCGCCCGGCGGCGACGGCGTTTTGTCGGGAGGTCCTGGAATCAGTTCTGCTCGTGGTTTGGTGGCCGTTGTGCGACCGCGGTCTCTTGGATGCAAGTGGTCGGGAAGGCGGGTTTGAACCCGCGATCTCCCGGTCCCGAACCGGGCGCGATACCATGCTTCGCTACTTCCCGAAAATGACCTTTTGGGGCTTACCTTGGTCCCAGCCTGGTAATCGGTCCCGAACCGAGCGCTCCCGTGAGTGTTTGTTAGGAATTCAGCCGACCCGGCGTGATTTTGGTAACTGGGGCGGCAACTGAAACGTCCTCGCCTGGTGACGACCTCCTTCCAGGCTTCAGTCAACGGACGCATCGATCAACGCCCTTTACACGTTCGCGAAGGCCGCGTGGTACTGGATCGTGCCAGCCTTCCCATTCAGGGCGCCGGCCTCGAATTCGAGCGTCATGAACACGTCGTCGGGTACGTCGTACTCGGATCTGATGCCGAAGCGCGACGCCGGGACGAAGCCGAACCGAGGATAGTACGCGGGATGTCCCAGCACGAATACGGCGTCGCATCCGAGCTGCTTGCAGCGGTCGAGGCCGCCGCGTACGAGCGCGGAGCCGATCCCGCGGCGCTGTTCTGCGGGCAACACCGCCATCGGGGCAAGACCCATGATCTTGAGTTCGGCGTGGCCTAAGAGCGTCACCGGCGAAAAGCAGATGTGCCCGACGATCAATTCCGCATCCTCTGCGACCAGCGAGATGATCGGTTCCGCTTGCGCGCGCAGGGCATCAACGAGGGCCGCTTCGCTGCCGGACGCGAAGGCCGCTCTGTTGACGGCGTGAACCGCGGCGATGTCGGCCGGTTGCTCGCGTCGGATCCGCATGTCCGGTGTTCAGGGTTTGTGGGAGACACTTCACGCGTCGAGTCAACTCGCGACAGGACGTGCGATCGCTATGCCGATAGCCGCTTCCGCGGACGCCCGCCCTTGGCGCCGTTGGCCTTTGCCGCAGCGGCCTTGGCTTTCGATCGCGTCCGCCCACCGCGCCGTCCCGTCGCTGCAGCGAACAAGCGACTGCCGAACGCACGCTCGACCAGACCCGGCACGTACACGTCCACATCGAGCGACGGCCAGGACAACGCGTCGCCAGCCGGAGAAACCACGATCGATTCGATGCTGGAGGTGGACGCCCGCTGCAATCCGGGAACAGCCTTCCGCGGAATCGCCATCGACCCGCCCCCACCAAACTTCAGATTGATAAGATCCCCGTTGGCGTCGTAGCGCGCCTCCACGACGGCGGAAGGATCGTGCGCCCGCGCTTTCCCTCGTGCACGCGCCCGCGTGTATCGTTCGCGATCCTTTGCGGTAAGGTCAGTGTCGGCCATGAATCCTCGTCCACGCTTCCTTCAAATGTCTCGCATGTCGCGAGACAAGTCGCTCAGCTCGCTTCACGTCCCGGTCTGAAATGGTTCCAACGATCTCGGTCGCCGTTCCCGTCGCGAGTTCGATCCTCACGATGGCGCCAGCCTTCGCGACGTGAACGTGCGCTGGAGGGTGATCGAAGGTGTAGATCCTCACCTCGAACCCGTCCTCTCGAAGAACCGTAGGCATGATGATACCTAACGCCTTGGGTTATTGCAACGCTGACCCACAATTCAGCCCGCGGAGACATGCGCCCGCGTCCTGTCGCTGCAGGTCCTCGATGTCTTGCCCGGCGCCTACAGCGGCGACTCGCGAGCCGGCCAGCACGATCGCGTGCAGCGCATTCTGTACGCGCGTCCGCATCCGGACCCACTGATGGCGGTGCAGGAGTAAGGACCGGAGATCCCGGTCCTCCGTGGACGGCATCCAGATCGCCGGAAACCGATCCTCCGCCAGCAATTGCAGCAGCAGCGCCGCATCGCGGCGATCGTGTTTCTGCCGGCGCGTCTCTGCCTTCCGCATCGCCGTGGGATGTCCCACGCGACACTCGATCGCCAGCTCCTCCATCAGCCTGAGAAACCAGCCCATCGAGCCCGTCGCTTCGATCCCGACGACGACGGGTGCCGGAATCGAGGCGTAGAACGCGCGGACGACCCCACCCTCGTGCGTCAACGTCTTCTCGACGACTACACCGGTGTCGCGATCCAACATCGCAATCGATTGCTGGCTCGCATGTACATCGCACCCGATCAATCTCATCTCGGCCTCCTTCAACCCGAGCGCTGCGACCGTGGACGCAGCACAGTCTACGCGGGTCGATTCGAGGTCGACGTCGTTATGACATCAGTTTGAAATTGGCGGGCATTCATGACGGAAGTGATGCTCAACGCCTTCGCGGTTGAACGACTGTTCAGCGCGTCGCAAGATAACTGAGTAAACGACATCATGGCCGGCAATCTGCGCGGTCATAAATACTGCCCCTTCCGAAAGATCGAGGTAGGTGAATTTCACGAGTCGACCGCCGGCAATCACCTTAGTCCATTCGTCTTCCATGACCACGCCTTTTGGCCTGATTGACTCGCAGATCTTCGATGAGTATGCGGATTGTCCGCAACTCTTCCTCGACCGTTCTTTGAAATTCTTCGGCCTGTTCGCGGAGCCGCTCGCAGCGCACAACCATGCGCTCTTGCTCAGAGGAGGGCGATGATTTCCTCGATGGCCCAGACATGGTCAGAGATTCCGGCCTCCATTGCTGGCATCACGCGGAGCGCCTGATGCACTCGGCCGAAGTTGTAGAACATGAAGTATAGGGCAACCATCGCCGCGTGATTTTCGAGCATTTTCGAGAAGGCGTTCGTCAGCCTGGTAAACCGTCGCATCGACATCCGCATCGTGAGGTTCTAGCGTTCCGCGTAGCTCGTGGAGACGTGTTTTGGGTCGGGCGTTCCGGAGATCGTCTGCGGCGTGCAGCTGATACACTGCGCGGGGCTGTAGCGCGTCTGGCCTTCGGGATTCGAGCGGCAAACCTTCTGAAGCATCGAATAGTCGATGTCCTCGTTGAACGCGCTTTCAACGGCTTCCAGATACAAACTCTGGCCGCCGCCCGCGAAGCCTTCGACAGGACGTCGACAAGAGCAAGCTTCCGAGATTCCTCGATCTTTCTTTTGAGGATCGTCAGCGCAGTGTTTATCGGGGTGAACTCGAGGTGCGCCCACCTCAAGCACACCCTGTCGTGCAACCCTCTGCGCGGGTTCGAGAGGCGGTCAGACGCGGGGAACTTCGAGGTGCGGCATCGGGGCTGCGGCAAAGAGCCGGCGGCACGGACCCGCCATCCAGCGCGCGACACGAGCCGATCGTGTGCGTCGCGCGGAATCGGTCGCAATCCCGGTGTTGGCATACATCTGTCGATACAACTTTGAGCTGAGCACGAACGCGAGCCGGCCCTTCCACGTCCGGGCGACCCGCGATCGCCGCCAGACCCGTGGCAGGGCATAGAAGTGGTCCCACACCGCCTGCGTGCGGCGCCGGATTTCGTCCGGCGACATCACGGGATGCGGTGCGTAGGCCTTCGGACGGTCCGCCTGCGGGATGAGCCAGTGCCGCGTGACGGGGATGCCGCTGACGGTCGCGGCGTCGCCACCCACCTCGCGTTCCCAGCGCTCGAAGTCGACGGTACCCGGATAGGGCGTCAGCATCACGAACTGCGCGAAGGTGATGCCCGCACGCTCCGCCAGGTCGGCGGTCGCCTTGAACGTCTCAGGACGGTCGCTCGGCAAGCCGAAAATGAACGACCCCAAGCACATGAACGCCGTGCGATCGGAACGTCTGCAGGCGCTCGACGAGCGGTTCGCCCACCAGATTGAATCCCTTGTGCACGTCCTTCAACCCCTCCGGTGTGACCGCCTCCACGCCGACGAGCGCTCCGCGGATTCGCGCGCGCGCCATGGCCTGCAGGAACGCCGGATCTTCTGCGGCCTCCATGGTGATCTGGGTGAAGAACACCATATCGTCAGGGAGCTTTGCCAGTCCGTCCATCAGGGCGAAGCGCTCGGCGCGAACGGCTTCGAGCTCGCGCAGGTGCGACGGGTCGCTCCGGCGCGCGGCCTGGGCCAGGTCTGCAAGCGTCACAGGGTAAAAATTGTCGTCAGCGAGCGCGATGAACCGGAACCCTCGTCGTCGTAACTCCACCGCCTCGTGGATCACGGCATGGACGGCCGCTTGCCTCGGGGCCTGGCCATCGGTGCGCCACACCGAGCAGAACGAGCAATGCTTCGGGCACCCGCGCACCGTCTGGATCGATCCCCACATATACCGGTCTTTCGGCAGGAGATCCCACCGGGCGGTCTTGAACGTCTCGCCACCGATTCGTCCCGCTTCGTACATCTGACGCGGCGTTCCGGCGGCGCAGTCGTCGATGACGGTCGCCCAGATGACATCGCCGTCCCCGCGGACAACGGCGTGTGCGCCTCCGAGTGCATGGGCCTCGGCCGGATAGAGCGTCGAGTGAATACCGCCGAAGACGACGTAGGCGCCGCGCGCACGCGCGAGCTGTCCGACTTCGTAGCCACGCAGCGCATTCCCGGTATGGATCCCGATACCGACGACATCGCCCGGAGCCAGCTGCGCGGCGTCAAAGGGATCCAGCGTTTCATCAGCGACGATCGGCTCGCCCCATCGTGAGGGCGTGGCGGCCGCGAGCACATACAGCCACCGCGGCGTAATCACCGCCGTGCCGAACGACACATGACTCGGGTTGACGAGGAACACACGCATAGCGGAGCCTCCACGAGGAGTGCGACGGAGCCGCACGGTCTGACGAGGTTTAGAAAACGTTCGCGCCGGCTTTGCTGGCGCGTGTCACGAAACGGCCGATCGAGACGCCGGCACTCCGGGCGCGGGCGCCGGTCGCCGCAGCGGCGCGCGCGACATCGCTGGCGGCAGACGCCGTGGAGGTCCTGACGGCTTCCCAGGGGGCCGCGGCATGCGTTGGCGCCGACGCGATGGCAGCCGGTTGCGATGAGGGCAGCGACACGGCGAGCACGGGCGCGTTGGCATCCGCCGCAATGATGCGGCTGTCGAGTGGCGCCGTCGGGGGTGCGTCCAGTGTCGTGCCCTCGAATGGGTGAACTGCCGCTTCCGGCGGGTCGGACTGTGTCGGACGCTTCAACACGCGTGAGCGTGCGGCGTGGCGGCCGCTTGAGCGCCCCCGCGGCGGCGTTCACGTTCGTGCGGGGTGCCGGCTCCGGCGCGCGGCGCACGTCGATGGCCGGCGCGACGGCGGCGGCCGGGGCGTTGACGGCAGCCGTCTCGAGG
Organism: uncultured Acidobacteriota bacterium; assembly: GCA_963770995.1. Classification (GTDB taxonomy): domain Bacteria; phylum Acidobacteriota; class Vicinamibacteria; order Vicinamibacterales; family CAVVIG01; genus CAVSWN01. The sequence goes on from CAVYRS010000004.1 coordinate 679,076, forward strand.
AAGATCACGACGGGGGCCACCTGCGTCGACATGACGACGGCGAGCGCCAGAGCCGTCACGCTCACGAGGCTCGTCGCCCTCGCGAGTCGCGCGCCCCGGTCGCGCCTGGGATCGAGCAGACGGCCGACGCGCACCCGTAAGGCCGACGCCGTCGTCGTCGCGGTCGGCACGCCGGCGGCGAACTCGACCCCACCCGCCTCCGGATTCGACGCCGCAGCCACGGCGAGCAGGGAGGAGGCGTAGCGGCGCGTGGCCCCGGTGCGCGACACGACGCGATCGTCGCACGCGGCCTCGCGGTCGACATCCAGCCGTCGCGCGAGGAATCGCACGGCCGGGTGCAGTCCCGCGAGGCTGCCGACGACGGCCAGCAGCAGCTGCGACCAGTCGTCGTAGCGATCGAGATGCGCCTGCTCGTGCATCACGATCTCGTCCAGCGATTCGTCGCTGAGCGCGTCGGCCACAGAGCGCGAGACGAGGATGACGGGCCGGCCGAGTCCGAGCGCGCACGCTCCAGTCATGCCGTCGGAGGTTCGAAGTTCGGCTGCCCGGTGGCCGCCGTCGCGAGCCGCGACCCACAGCGGCAGGCGCGCTTCGCGCGAACGGTCGAATGGCGAGGAGGCGCGCTTCAGCCGCCCGAGGGCACGGCAGCTCCTCGCGATCCGCAGCACGCCGACGGCGGCGGTCATCGCCCAGATGGCGGCCGCGCAGGCCACGACGCCGTCAGGGATCGCCGGCAGCATCAGCGCACCGGCGGCATCGAGGGGCTGTCAGGTCGGGCGCCGATGGCGTACCCGTCGTGATCGCCGCGAGTCCGTGAGCGACCGGAATGGCCAGCACGGCGGCGAGCGCGAGCCACCAGACGGCATGACGAGTCGCGGCGTTGAGCCGCGGCATGGCCCGAACCGCCGCTGCGGTGATCCAGGCGATTGCCAGTCCCTGCCACAGCCAGGTCACGATGAGGGTCATCGCCGGCGTCTCCTCTTGCGCGTGGCGTCGCCGGTATCCGGCGGCGCGTGTTCGATCAGCTCGCGCACGCGGCGGAGCTCGTCGGCATCCGTTCGCTCGTGTCCGAGCAGGTCGAGCACCAGCAGACGAGGCGAGTCGTCGAAGAACCGGTTCAGAACCTGCGACAGCGCGCTATGGCGCGCCTCGCTCTGATCGACGACCGGTCAGGTACGCAAACGCACGCCCGTCCTTCTCGTGCGTGACATAGCCCTTCCGCTCGAGGATGCCGAGGGTCGTGAGCACGGTGTTATACGCGGGTGTGTGCGTGCCGGCGAGACGCTCGACCACGTCCCCGACGGTTGCGCGCTTGCGTTCCCAGAGCACTCGCATGACGCGCAGTTCGGCGTCCGTGAGCCCCGGCGACGGTGGTCTGGCCATGGCATGTTCCCCTGAGCACCTAATTCTTTAGGAGCACGGAAGCAGCCTACCGCGATCGTCCCGACCTGTCAACTAATTGTTTAAGAATTAGCCGGCGCGACCGCCGCCGCCGCGCTCGGTTCGACAGCTGCGGCGAGGCGAAGATGGCGTTGTTCGATTACATCGCGGCGTTCGATAACCAGCGCCGCCGGCAAACGACGCTCGGACAAATCAGTCCGGCCGCCCCGCTATTCCCGTCGGGCCGATTCGCAGCCGCCGGCATCTACGTCTCTCGCGAGGCGAAGCCGAAAATCCGACCGCGTGCGAAATGTGCGTGGCCGAAGGGTATAGAGTGGATGAACTGATGGCCCGTCAGTCCCGAAGAATCCTGCTCAGCGCCTTGGATCGGATGGTCTACAGCTCTGCTAATTACTGGGTGGTAATGCTGAGCGACCTGGCCGCGGCGCTGGCATTTCTGGCCCTCGGGCTCAACCGATTCTCCGGCCCGTGGCTCGTGGCCGGCGGCGTCGCTTTCGTGGGGCTCATGTCCTATGGATTGCTCGAGTACGTCGTGCATCGGTGGGTCCTGCACGGCCCACCTTCTCTGGCGAGGCGCGGTCACGCCCAACACCACGCAGAGCCCAGAGCGCTCATCAGCACGCCACTCTTCGTCATCACGATCGGGGCGCTGGCCATCTGGGGGCTGCTCGGGCTCGTGTTTCCGGCCGGGCTCGCCCCCCTTCTGGTCTTCGGGCTGTATGCCGGATACAACTATTTCGCCCTCGTGCACCACTGGCAACACCATCGCGGCCACGACGCTCGCGCGCGTCGCCTACTTGGGACGTCTCGAGCGACTCCATCACCTCCATCACCATCGACAGGTCGTGAACTTCGGCATCAGCACCACGATCTGGGACCGCCTGTTCGGCACGTTCCAGCCGACGAATGAGCCAGCGACGGACTATGTCTTCTGGAGCACGATCAGATCGTACTGGATGAAGCTGACCTGCAAGCCGAGCGCGACGAGCTGAGAATAGAATGCCATCTTCAGCCACTCGTGGCGTTCGGCGGCGCTCAGGCGCGAGAAGGGTGCGGTCTTGAGGATCTGCCAGACGGTCATCTGGGCGCCGGGCCGAGTGTGCTCATTGATGCGGCGCACGGATCGGGTGCGGAAATGCCGCTCCCACGCGGTACGGTTCGACGATTGGGTGCCGACCCGTCGCAGGTCCTCAGCGCGTCGCGTCAGGAAGGCGGCACGATCGGCGAAAGCGATGTCGGCCAGGACCACCAGGCCGCCCGGCTTCAGAACCTGCGCCGCGCGCTCGTAGAAGCGCGGCCTATCGAAGTAGAACGCGCACTCGATCGCCAGCACGCGGTCCACCGATGATCCCTCGACACCGGAAAGACGCTCGGCCTCTCCCAGGTGGAACGACAGCTTGTGCGCCAGGTTTTCGCGTATCGCCCGCTCGTTGGCGTAGCGAACCTGTCGTTCGGAGATGTTGAAGCCAATCAGGCGCCTGAACTCGCACGCATTCGACAGGAGGAAATCCTGTTCTCCGCTCCCGAAGCCGACGTCGATGAGGACGTCGTCTTTGCCGATCTCGGCCGCCTGAAACACCTCGAGGCAGAGCCGCTGCTGGCGCCCTTCGTAGCTCTCCGTGCTCGAGACCGTGTACCCGTAGTTCAAGAACTTGCGGTCCTTCTGGAGCAATTCCAGGGAGGTCTGGAACAGGTCGTACTGTCGCGCGACGGTACGCGTGAGAGAGGCGCCGTCACAGCAGGGGACGACGTGCGTCACCGCTTATCTCGGCTTCGTCGCAGCCGACAGGTGGTCAGTGTGTACGATCTTGCGAGCCGCCGCCCGTCGTCGCTCCAGCACCTCCAATACTGTCTGCACAGCCTCATTCTCCTTGTTTCGGAGGTCGCGCTGTATACCGGGCGTGAGATACCAGGCTTTCAACGCCGTGTGAATGTCGTTCTCGTCTGTCTGAAGTTGTGAGGTTTTTCTTGAGGAAGACCATCGTCAACGTTATCACTTCGTCGCTGTGCACCCGCGCCGTCCAGAGCGAGACAGGTGCTCTCCATCTGCGCTGACTGAACGTCTCAGTACATGCCTGCGCCGCCGCCCGGCATCGCCGCGTCCCTGTTCTTTTCCGGAATCTGCGTGATGACCGCTTCGGTCGTGAGCAGCAACGACGCGATCGATGCCGCGTTCTGCAGTGCCGAGCGGACCACCTTGGTCGGATCGATCACCCCCGCCTGCACAAGGTTCGGCCGCCATGGGAGCTTACGTGGGAACGGGGCCTTTGCCGCCCTGGGGAAGAATCTTTTCGATCTCGGTGTGCGGACGGGGAATGACGTGTGTGGACACGAGCTCGCCGACGCGCCGCGCCGCCGCGGCCCCGGCGTCTGTCGCCGCTTTCACCGCGCCGACGTCGCCGCGTACCATCACGGTCACGTAGCCGGCGCCGATGTATTCCTTGCCGACCAGCACGACGTTGGCGGTCTTCACCATCGCGTCGGCTGCCTCGACCGCTCCAATGAAGCCTTTGGTCTCGATCATTCCCAGGGCTTCGAATGGCATGCAAGCGGAACTCTAACAGATTGCAGGAGATGCCCGCCGTGCGATGACGACACGAGCCTACCGCATCCGTGTCGCTCCCAGCGCGGTAGATCTCAGAGATCGATCACCGACAGCACGCGCGGAGAGCGCCGGTTCAGGAGTCCTGGCAGCTCCGCCAGGCCGCCTCGCCAGCTCGGCAATGATTAACCGTGACATTCCTCGGGCAAGGGCACAGAGTGGATCCTAGCTTTCCTGACGCTCTGTCCCCGTCCCGCGGCAGTCGCCTCACTAAAGCGTCGATCACTCGACGACTGGAGGCAGCATGTTTGACTATCGCTTTCCTGTCGTGGCGCCGCCGTCCCACCGAGAGCCCCTCCCGTATTCGATGGCCCCGAGAACAGTCCCTACGTTCGTCAGCCGGTCCACCAACCCACGACCGCCTGTGCAGAACGGGACAACACCCATACGAGCGGAGGATCTTGGCATTATCGAAGGAGCAGTTCACTCAGGGCGCCCATGCGCAACCCCGACGAATCTGTATATCGTCAATAGGTGAGGAGGGTGTCAAGATGCAAGTAGTGCGGATGAAAGTTGCGCCCGATACCGTAGCGTATGCCGACGGGGAGCACCACAAGTTAATAGTGGAGTTCGCCATCCCAGGGGCGCCAACGGAGACCATCGACGTAAAGATCCTCGAAGATAGCGTCCACTTACTGGCGCCAGCAAGGGACATCGATTACGTTTCGGCATTGGCTTTAGGTTGGCCGGTGAAGCCTGACAAAGCCGAAGCGACCTACGAGAACGGATTGCTCCGAATCGAGGTGCCTTTCAAGGATCCAATGGAAGATGCGGTGAAGGTCGCCATCAAGGCGGGTGGGGCGGAAACCAAGACTAAAAGTATTGCGGGCACTGTCAAGGCCGTCGATGCCGCGCAATGACCTCTGCTCGGCCGCAGCGGAACTTGCCGATCGTCTACATGGTCGAGCAGTTCAGGCTGTCGAAATCGAGGACGACCGTCAAGACGTCCCTGTTTCATCATGCCGCCGGGCAGCAGGATCGCGGTCGAGTGAGCGTCACGGTAGTCGGTTCCTCGCAGATGGGGGCTCGACCAGTCCGTCCGCCAGCCGAAGTTGGTGCCGACCCATACAAGCTGGTGCCGTTCCCACCGGGCGGGAACAGACGGCTGCGGCACCGCTCAAGAGCGATGCCCGCCTTTCTCGATCTGACTTCGTTTCCTGCTCGGCCCACTGCACCGCAACCGCCCTGGTGATGAACAGCCCGTGCGCGTACCAGAGTTCGCCGCGCTCGAGGAATTGCGCCTCCCAGCCGTAGCTCTCGCCGTTGAGGCGCAGCTCTCAGGTGATCGGCGCGCGGTCCGAGGCGCGGAGGAACTCGAAGAAGCCGCTCCCCGCACTGGCCCGGGCTCACGCGAGCCGGCGGTTGCGGTAGGAGCTAGAAAAGATCGTCGTCATTCATCGTTCTTCAGCCTCGAAGATCAGATCCTCAATCAGCCGCTCAACGACGTCGACCAACTGAAGGGGCGGCCGGATCGCCGACCTGCTCGAGCAGGCAACCGCTCACTACGGGACGACGAAGTCGTGCTCTGGGTGACGCACCGTCAGCACCGGGCATGGTGCCCTGCGTACCACTTTTTCAGCCACGCTGCCCATCAACATGTGCGCGACGAAGCCGCGGCCGTGCGTGCCCATGATGATCAGATCGATGTCGCGTTCCTTGGCGTAGCGGACGATCTCCACATACGGCCCGCCGGGCCCGCTCGCGCGCAGCACGTATGCGGCCCGGACCGCCTGCTGCTCGTCGGCGGTCAGGAGCGTCGCGAGCAGCGCGTGCGCGGCGTTCGGCGGTGACGTCGTGGCGGCGTCCTGGCTGAGGAACAGATCGATCACGCGCTGGCGCTCGACCATCACCTGCAACTCGTGGCGGACGGCGGCGTGCAGCAGGTGCAGCGTCGCCTCGAAGGCCCGGCCGAGGGCGACCCCGTATCTCACGGCCGCCTCCGACGCATCGCTGAAATCGACCGGGACGAGAATCCGCTTCAGGGCAATCATCGCCATGGTCGACATCGTATTCCCCTTTCGGAAGATGTCCACCAAAGCGAATCAAGCCCAGGTCCCCCTCGGCGATGGACACGTCGATCGTCTCTTTGTGGACATCCAGCCCGACAAACATGTTACGGTTCCCTGGATGAAGGAAATGGATTCGGCCTTCCACTTTGGGCCGGCCCGGAGCGGCGAGCAGACAGTGTACGGGGCACGGATGCCTGACGTGTCGGTGAACAGCATCTTGGAGTGGGCCAACTTCATTCGTAGTCGGGGCGTGACCCGAGTGTGCTGCCTCCTCGACGATGACCAGTTGGCCGGCTTCCCGGTCAGCCTTGAGGCCGAGTACAAGAGGCTTTTCGGCGCAGTCCGCATTCTCATGGAGCCTGTCGCTGACCACCATCTCTGCTCAGGGGAAGCGCTCAAAGGAAATATCCTGCCGTTCCTGCGCACCGCCGACACGGACGGTGAACGCGCGGTCATCCATTGCTGGGGCGGCAATGGCCGAACCGGTCACGTGCTCGCGGCTTGGCTCGTTGCGGCCCGAGGCCTGTCCCCGATGGCGGCAATTGAGGCGGTGGAAGCAACGGGACGACTGCCGCGGGAGGCTGTTCTTGCAGGCAACGCAACACTCGACGAATTGATCGAGCTGCTGACGAGTTGCAAACCTGGACGCGCAGCCTAACCCAACGTCTCCGACTTCCTCGCGCAGCGCTCAAAGGAAGACCTGCTCGCGATCGTGCGCGACGCACCGCCCTTCGACGCACGCCACGTTCGTAGTTCACTCGGAGAGCACGTCCGGTACATGCCATGTGGCAGGATGGTTGCCCGCCTTCACGCGTCCCGAACGTCGTCGGGTGCAAGCGGCCCTTCAAAAAGCGAAGAGTTCAGACGATGTCTGGGTAAACGCCTATGTGCGTTGGGGACTTGAACCCGTGTTTCCGCTACCGTTGATGCCTCACGGCACCCGACGCATCCCGTTGCGCACGCAGCTCAGCACTGGTCTTCCACGGTGCCGACCGATGTCCGGTCTTCCGGACTGAACGAGTCCCGAAAACACCTGATTGTCGCGCAAAGACCGGACCTCGCGATAACGGAAAAAATCGGGGCTTGGCCCGCTAGGATTAACACTTCCGCGCGCCCACCACTGCGCCCACCACCCGTGAGACGCCGTGAGATTTCCTGAGTGTTGTAGCGATCCGCGGAGGCGGCTGCCGTCGTCTGGTGACCCGCGCGTTCATCAATTCGGGCCAGAAATCGCTTAGACGCCAGAATGTCGGGACGTTCCTCGATCTGATTTTTGAGGAAAGTGAGCTTAATGTTTATGCGGGTGAACGCGAGGTGCGCCCACCAGGTGCGCCCACCACCGGGTGAGCAATGTGGGACTCTGCCGATGAACGAAGAACCCTCGGCACCAGACGATGACCGGTCCTGTCACGCTCCGCGCTAGGATCGCTCATGGCCCAAGAGAAGCCGTGGTTCGCACTCGCGTACGTCGACAGCCTTTCGCGAGGCGTCTGCACACCACGTCCCACGCGAACCGCCCTGGACACTCACCAAGGGCGTCAAACGCGTCGATGCGGAGCTGCTGTACCGGCGAACACGGCGTCGAGGTGCAGTTTCTCCATGAGGGCGTGATCCCGTTCGTGAGCACTTCAGTTTCGAAGACTTTTAATGCCGATCTCCGTCGTACATTTCCCTCATCCCGGCCAGGAGCCTACGCTTGCGAAGGGCGCCAGAGAGCTGCCTTGGAACGTCGCTGCGCGCCCACACCGGCGAAAATTCTTGTACGCGACCGGTATGTATCGGTCAAACCCCGAGGCGCCGAATAAGACCGGCCCGCTGGCCTTCTGGGGCGAATGGGAACCCGAATCGCGCCCCGCGGCAGAGTGGCAGGACAAGCACCCGACATTGCCGGCCACCGCTTGGAAGCCGTTCTGGCGCGCGGGATCGAGCTACGCCGGTTTGCACAACACCGATCCGTTCGTGTTCGGCGGGCCGTTCCTTTACGGGAACTGCCGGCAGTACACGCACCACATGCAAACGCCCACGCAGCTGCTCTACCTAGAGCCAGGCTCAGCGATTGTGTTCGGCTCGAGCATTGAGGGCGTCTTCGTTCTCGACACTGTATTCGTGGTTCGGGATGCCACGCCGTACTTCATTGACAAAGCGGCAACACTTACCGGGCAGGTGCCGGCGGAATATTTTCCCGTCACGCTCACACCCACTGCGCAGCATCCGGACATAAGCGGCGTGACCGGAGTGTTCCCAGCGGGATTCCGCCTCTACAAAGGCGCTACGCCGGACACTGCGGTCGATCACATGTTTTCGTTTGCCCCGTGCTTGCCGAACGACGGCGGCGACGCTCGGTTCGAGCGGCCGGCGATTGCGTTGCCCGGCGACCTTCGAGGTCTGATCAACCCGAAGAGTTGGCAGAATTTCCAGAGCACTGTGTGCGAACGTGCCGGGGCGCGCCAAGTCTGGGAGGCGATCGTCGAGCAAGTGCTCGAGGCGGGCCGTCAACTTGGCGTGCACGTGGACATGCCCGAGGAGGACAGCGAGCTGGCGGAAGGCGATATGTCACACGTCGATCTTGGTTCGCCTGAATCGACGGACCGACCGCCGGCGGATGAAACCCCTCCGCGTGCTCGTCGCGGCCGCGCCCAGAAGAACCAGGAGCCACGTCGCGACGATCCATTTCCCGCCTGCCCGCCTTCCTTCGAAGGCAAGCTCGGCGACTTCCTCGACGAGTACGTGGCCCCGGCGCTGCCATCGCCCGCTGCGACCGTCGCCTGGCACGAAGCTGTATCGTCATGGGCGCTGAACGACAGCGAATTGCTGCTGATCCGCAAGACCGGCGCGTTCCGGCATCGCGGCACCACGTCCACCGAGCACGGCCTGCCGTTTACGGTCAGCGACAACGAAGCCGCCGTGTGGGCCTACATGCAATGTTTCGACGGGGAGCCGCCGGCGGACATCGCAACGCTCCTTCGCGAACAGCGGATGACGATCGCCTATGCGCTCACGCAGGTTGAGGGCGCGGTGCAGCGATGGAAGACCATCGGCCGCGCTCGGCGTGCGCAGGTGTTCGCCGATGCCGGTTGGAAACACTGCCATCTCGTCGACGCGGCACCGCGCGGGCGGTTGATTGGCGACGCCGCCGAGCTCAGACAACGCGCGATGTGCCTGATCAGCCCGCTCAATCACGTCCCGATGCCATCGCCTCGCCGCTATTCGATGTCGCGGGATTGGGGTGAATCTCCAGATGTTCTCGACTTCATCGTCAATTGGCTGCGCCAACGATACGAACAGGAGCCCGCTGCCGCCGAGGCGTTCCGTGCGTTCCTGGAGATGACGGGCGCACGGGGTGCGGCTCCCGCATCGGAGCCGCGGATCTCGTTTGCGGCTAAGAACCCGAACGAGATCGTCGAGCTCGACGAACCGACACCTGAGGAACTTCTTCCCGTCTACGTGTCCTCCGACGACTCGATCGCCTCATTCGCGAAAGGGGTGGATGTCGGGTCATTCGAGTCGCTGCTCGAGCGCCTGCGCCGATGGATCGATCAGACGGAGGAGGAGGTCGTCGGAAACAGTCCGAACTTTGGCGGCACGCCTTGGATCCACTTCAGCGTTAGCGGCGTTCGTTGCCGGCTCAACGCCGACACAAAGCGCTCCGGAGTGGCAGAGGTCCTTCAGCGGTCGAACCTCCCTGGGTTCCGCGTCGGCGTCGGGCTGAACAACAGGGGCAAATGCAACAAGCTGCTCTTCAACGGCGAAGCGGTTCCCGGCTTCTTCGCATACACCGCGAGTGAACAAATTGCCCCGACCGAGCTCCAGCGCGTGTCGGACTCCTCCATCGATTAGCCCCGACAAAGTGCCTTCGCGAACGCCGCCGGTTGACGGAATCTGCGTTCTCAGACCCTGCTGCCCCGTTCCGCGACAGCGCAGATTAGCCCGGCAAACAGCGGGGATAGCCCCGGCAACAGCGCGGATTTAGCCGGCGCCGGCGGATCCTGACGCGTCTGGTCAGTTGAAGTCAACCGTGACCAACCGCCTTCACCGCAGCCAGGCGGAGATCGAAGAGGCGCGCCGCTGATGATGACGCGCGACTTCTGGTGTTAACGGTTTGGTCCCGAACGACTTATCCACTCCGAAGTGTTCTTCTACCGTTCACTCGCGTGCTCGCGAATCGACCGCCGTCGTGGAGCGACGGCGACGTCGCGTTTTCGCCGTTTGCTGTCGACGGGGTTCGTACCCGCCGAGTCCCGGTAGGCCCCGAAGTCGTACAGCAAGTCCGGAGGAAGTCCCGTGGTGCGCGTGCGCGCAGGCGGCCTGACCCAGGCGGGTCTAAAGACCCGCCTCTACGAGCATGATCGGCCGGGAGGACTCAGTCGTGACACTCGAAGTTCTTCGCGTCCTGCGGATCTCCGCTGCCCTTGTAGTGTGCGTGCTGCGGATACGCGCAAAGCGGACGGCTGCGACCCTGCAGCGCACGTCCGGTTGCGTCGACCGATGCTGGGGCCGTGCCCTTCTCTACCCAGTCAACCAGCGCGGACAGCATGTCGAACGTGTCGAGCGCGACGGGTCCGCCGCCGCAGTGGCCGACACCGGGCGCCAAATACAACCGGCTCCAGTTCGTCACCTTCGCGGGACCGCCGTTCGCTTTCGTCATGCGCTCGTAGTAGTCGATCGTGTCGAGCGCCGAGAACCACGGATCGCTGACGCCATGGAAGAACATCAGCTTGCCGCCGTGGTTCGAGAACGTGTTGAGGTTCGTCCAGCTCCCTGTCGCCGTGAGGACGTCCGTGGAGCTCGCCGCTGCGGCCGCGGCGCGCGCATCCACATCCATCGACGTCGCTGAGAACGCTGGGCCGACAGGATTCAAGCCGCCGAGCAGAAGTCCCGGGATCCCTTGCGTGGAAGCAATGCCGGTGTCGAACATGAAGCCCGGATACACCTGTCGGCCCTTCGAGTCCTTGGGTCCGGCGAACCCCTTCTCGAGCGCCGTGGCCTGCGCCATCGTCAGGCACGTGTCCGTCTTGTTCGCGCCGCAGACGAGCGTCTTCGGATCGAAGCGGCACGCCTTCGTGTTGAAGATCATGTCGTCCTTTAGACCGTCATTGGCATCGCACGCGTTGAGCACACCGTCGATGACGCCCTTCTTTTGCGCATCGGACAACACCGTCCGCGGATCTGCCTTTCCTGACGCATCCTTCGTCGCCGCGGTATTGAGCATCGTCGCGACCCACTCGTCGCCAATGCCGGAGTAGGCCGTGCGCATCGCCGGCGCACCGGAAATGATGCCGTCGAAGAACGTCGGATGGCGCTGCGCCATCAACATTGCTTCGCGGCCGCCGGTCGAACAGCCGGTGAAGTACGAACGATCCGGTGCCTTCGCGTAGTGCTGCGCGATGATCTGTTTCGCGAGCCCGGCGATCCGTCCCACGGCCTGATAGGCGAAGTCGAGACTTGCCTGCTGCTCCTGCATGAAGCTGGCGTCGAATGCTCCCTGCCCCTGGTGACCGGTGTCGGTCGCGACGACGGCAAAGCCGCGAAGGAGTGCGGGCGTCGTGCCGGAGGCGACGGCGCCCAGCGGCAACTGTACGCTGCCGTTCAAGCCACCGCCACCCTGGAACAGAAAGCGGCCGTTCCAGTCACCTGGCAATGCGAGCGCGAAGCCGATGCCGTACTGCTTGCCGTCTGCACCAGTTCGGCGATCGAGAACGCCGTCCACGCGGCAGTACGCCGGCAGCTTCATCGGATTCGGCGCGCCACCGCGACCCGCCGGAGGCGACGAGCCCTCCGGAAACCATTCTGCCTTTGTAATCGATAACGTGATGCCGGGAATCTGCAGGTTCGTCAGCGCCGCGCACGCGCCGGCATCCCGATGAACCGGAGTGGATGCCGCGGCATCGCGCCGGACCTGCGCGGACGCCGGTAGCGCGAAGACAGTGATCAGAGCAAGACCGACCAGCCCTGCCGGAAGTGTGATACGCATGGCCAGAGATTCTACGTCGTGCCAAATGAAGAGTGCAGGGGCTCCTTCTCTTACGACCTCAGCACGACGCAGCGGTACATGCCCCTGAGTCCGGCGGCGATTGAGGGCGCGATTCGGTTTTTGGAGATGCCAGGTCCGGCTGAAGCCGGACGCCACGAAGAGAATTCACGTGGAGACATCATATTGGAGACGGCGGATGCGTGATCCGCTATCTCCAATCTGCTACGTGCTTTAGTTGGCGGGGGCGACGGGACTCGAACCCGCGGCGTTCTGCTCAGGCCGCCTCTTCCCAGACCCTGCACAGGTTGACGATCACCTCGAACGCCTGCTCCACGTCCTGAACCGACTCCTCTTCCAGTTAGTCCGATCTGATGCTGCACCTCTACCCGCTTCGGCAGCAGCGCGAAGGTGTAGGATGCGCGGCATGAAGAAACTGCTTGCCGTCCTGTTCGCCCTGCTGGTCCTGCCGGTTTCGGCGACCACGCCGACCGCGCGGCCCGAAGACCTCGGCCTGTCGTCGGAGCGCCTCAAGCGCATCACCGAACTGGTGCAGCGGAACATCGACGCCAAGTCATTTTCCGGCGCCGTGACGCTGGTTGCGCGCAACGGCCGCATCGGCCACTTCGAAGCCCAGGGCCTAATGGACATCGAGTCGAAGAAGCCGATGCAGAAGGACGCCATCTTCCAAATCATGTCGATGACCAAGCCGGTCGTCGGCGTCTCGATCCTGATGATGATCGAACAAGGCAAGTTGCGGCTCACCGATCCGGTGTCGCGCTTCATTCCCGAATTCAAGGAACAGAAGGTCGCCGTGCCGCAGCCGGCGGCTGCCGGCGCCCCGGCGACTGGGGCCGAGCGTCGTGACGAGGCGCCGCGCTTCTACACGGTTCCAGTGGATCGCGATATCACCCTCCGGGATTTGCTGTCGCACGTGTCCGGGTTGCGCAGCGGCACGATCAGCAATTACACCGCGCGCGCGATCGAGATCAAGGCGACCTCGACGCTCGCCGACATCGTGCCGCAGCTCGGGAAGACGGCGCTCGAGTTCCAACCGGGCACGCGCTGGGCCTACAGCGCCACCGCCGGCTTCGACGCGCTGGCGCGGGTGGTCGAGGTCGTGTCGGGGCAGCCGTTCGATCAGTTCACCAAGCAGCGGATTTTCGATCCGCTCGGCATGAAGGACACGTATTTCTATCCGGCGACCGGCAATCCGCGGATGGTCACCATCTACCGGCGCACGGCCGACGGCCAGCTGCAGAAGCAGCGCAATGTCGACTTCATGAACGGATCGTACTTCTCGGGCGGCGGCGGACTGCTCAGCACCGCCGAAGACTATCTGCAGTTTGGCTTGATGCTAATGCAGGGAGGCCAGCACAACGGCAAGCGGCTGTTGTCGCCGCGCAGCATCGAGATGATGGCGATGGTGAACGCGCCCGATACGCTGCCCGGACGCACGAAAGGCGAGGGCTACGGCTTGAGCGTGCGCGTGGTCACCGATCCGATGGCGCGCGGCACCTCGCTGTCGGAAGGCACATTCGGCTGGAGCGGCGCGTGGGGCACGCACTTCTGGGTCGATCGCAAGGAACAGATTGTCGCGATCGAAATGATCCAGACGCCGAATAACGAGTTCCGTCTCGACTTCGAGAACGCGGTGATGCAGTCGATCGTCGGGCCGCCGGCGGCGACGCTCAGCAGCCAGTAGCCCGGACGGAGCACCATCCAGCAGGCGCCTCTCGTCCGGACTATCGTCCTATCGTCCGATCAGTCAGTCCCGCTGCCGCAGAATCACGACTTCCCCGCCCTCGCGCATGCCCGTGACGACGAACGCCAACCCCTCTGCAACGACCACGTCGCGCGCAAGGCCGGCGGTCGCATAAGTGCCGACGACGGTTGGCGTCGCGGGCGTCGTCAGGTCGACGATCTGCAGCCCCTCACGGCCGTCGGCGACGTAGGCTCGGGCGCCCTCCAGTGCTACTCCCATGGGCCCGCTCATCTTGTGGAGCGCTGCGGCCACCGGAGCGGCCGGGTCCGTGACGTCGAACACATGCAGGAACCCGCCACCGGTGACGAGCGCCAGCTTCCGCCTGGCTGCCGGCGGCGACACGTCGATCCGCACCCGCATGCCCGTCGCTTTCGTAGACTGCGCGGAGCTCACCGGCTTCTCGAGCGCGTCGGGCCTCGACAGATCGAGGATATAGAACCCAGCCGGGCTGTCCACGGCATACACGAGCGATCCCGACGTCACGACGTCGCGCGCGTAGCCCTCGAGAAAGAACGAGCCGAGTGATGTCGGTTTCACCGGATTCGACACGTCGACGAGATCGAGGCCCGAGAAATGATCGGCTAGGACGACCTTCGTCCCAGAGACGGCCGCGCTCTTGATCTGGCCGGGACCCTTGAACGATCCCCGGAGCACGGGCGCCGCCGGGTTCGACACGTCGAGGAGGCTGAGGCCGGCGAAGTTGTTGGCGACGTAGGCCGTTGAGCCCGCGAGTCGGAAGGACCAGATCTCTTCGGGGAAGGTGTAGCCGCCCACGCGCTTCGGCGCCGCCGGGTCCGAGATGTCGAAGATTGTGAATTGCCGGTCGGCCGACAGATAGGCGAAGCGACCCTGCACCCTGACCATCTCCACGGGTCCGGGAATCGCGCCCACCCGCTCGAACGCGACGGTCGGGGCGCCGGCGTCAGTCGCGGCCGCCGCGCCGAGCGCCAGGGCGAGCAGCGCGCGCGCGATCACGACCGCGGCGCCTTTGCGATGCGGTAGAGCTTCGATTGGGTGCGGAGGATCAGGCTGCCCCGCACGACGGCCGGCGTCGCGAGCGTCATGTCGTTGAGCGAGTTCCGGCCGAGCAGCTTGTATTCGGAACCGGCCTGCACGACGAACGTGTCGCCGTCCTCGCTCAGGAGGAACAGCTTGCCGTTGTACGCCCACGGCGAGCTCGTGAACGCGCTCGAGTCGGACGAGATGCGCTGGCGCCCGTAGATCTGCCGGCCCGTGCGCGCGTCGTGGCACAGGAGGAACCCGCGATCGAGCAGCGTGTAGTAGTAGTCGCCGTAGACCAGCGCCGATGTGTTGTAGGTGCCGAGCAGCGGCTGGCGCCAGGCGATAAAGTCGTTCGCCGACTGGTCCCCTGTGAGCGAGATGTCGCCGGAGGCGCCTGGCCGGATGGCATACACGGGCCGCAGTGGGCTCGCGGGATATCCCGATCCGACGTAGAGGAGGCCGTGGCTGCTGAACGGCGTCGGGATGGTGAGCTCCGACATGCCGTTCACCTCCCACAACAGCTGGCCGTCGAGATCGTACGACCGGATGCGGCCCGTGCCGGCGGTCACGATCTCGACGCGCCGCTCGTTCTCCCACACGAACGGCGTGGACCAGTTGCCGCGCTCCTCGCGCGGGGCCTTCCAGAGCTCCTTGCCCGTCTTCGCGTCGAAGACATGGATCGCCGATCGCGTCATGTTGTCGTTCACGACGATGAGGCGATCCTTGTAGAGCGTCGGCGAAGCAGCGGCGCCGAACCCGCCGAAATTGGGGAAGGCGTCAACGTGCTGCGACCACACGACCTCGCCGCCCAGCGTCAGGGCGGCGACGAGGCCGATGCTGCCGAAGTAGACGTAGACGCACTCGCCGTCGGTGACGGCTGTCTCCGACGCGAAGCTGTTCTTGATGTGCCGCGCCGTCGGCGGGGCGCCACCGTGAAGCTCGCGCTGCCACCGCACGGCGCCAGTCTTGAAGTCCACGTCGTAGACGATCCAGCGATGAGCGTTCGTCGACCGCAGGCTCCCCTGCGCGTCGCCCGGATCGAAGACACCCTTGATTGGCGTCGCTTCCTGGCCGGAGCTGACGGCCGACGTGAGGAAGATGTGGTCGTCCCACACTACCGGCGAGCTCCACCCGAGCCCCGGCACGTCGATCCGCCATACGACGTTCTCGGTCTCGCTCCAGCGCTCGGGCAACGCCGGATCGTCAGCGGCCACGCCCGCCCGCGGTCCGCGGAACTGGGACCACTGGTCGCGCTCGCTGGTCGCGGGGCGCGCCGGCGCGACGAGCATCACGGCGATGGCCACAATCGCGGCGCGCGTCATCTTCGCCTACCCTTCTCCGCCCTGGTTCCTGGCGCCGATTCTTGCCGGCCGAGCGCGTCTGCACCGGTTCCACGATCTCGGCCGCCAGCAGACCGCCGGCGACCGGGATCCCGAGGAGGGAGCCAGCGACCGCCTGCGCGTCGTCCCGACCTCCCTCCCACCCCCGCGTTGCGGGCCAAACCGAGGGCATTATGCACTCAATCCCGTGCGCCGAGCACACGATCGCGAAAGACATGCTGACCAAGATGCTGCTCGCGCGACAGCGCCGAGCCGACCCCGTTTGAGCATCATCCGATTCGGTGGACAGGTTTCGTACCTCGGACACACGATCAATCCGCGCGCCCACCACTGCGCCCACCAGCTTGAGACGCCGTGAGATTTCCTGAGTGTTGTCGCGACTCCAGGAGACGGCCGCCGTCGTCTGGTGATCGGCGCCTTCATCAATTCTGGCCAGAAAGCGCTCAGATGCCAGAATGTCGGGGCGTTCCTCGATCTCTTTTTTGAGGGATAGTCAGCTTAACGTTTAAGCGGGTGAACGCGAGGTGCGCCCACCAGCTCCGCCCACCACGGAGCTGGAATCGAGAGGCGCTCGTCGGAGGTTCGAGTCGTCACGGGCGGCGCGCTACCTCGCTCCGCGACGAAGTTGCGACCGGCGATCGTACATGACTCGAATCAATCGACGCGAAGCTATTCTTGGTCGTGGCTAGGGACATGGCTGTTCCATCAGACCACGTCTCCACCTAGCAACACCTCGTCAGCGGCCAGGCGCAAAGAGGTCGTCAATGCTGACCTCTTTTATTGCTCCGACATTGAGTGCCCTGAGCGGCGGTTCCACTGTTTTCCGGTCGCCAACGATGACGATCGCGAGATGGTCGGGCTGTATGTACTGCTTAGAAATGCGCTGCACGTCGCCAGGGCCAACCGCCCGAATTGCCGACATGTACGTGGAATAGTAATCGTCGGGCAGGCCGTAAACGACCAGCGATTCCATGGCTTTGAGCCGGGTCGAAATGCGGCCGGTCGCTTGAAACGTCCGCGGAAACTGGACCGCGATGTCGTCTTTCGCGCGCGCGACCTCGTCGGGAGAGACTCCCGTCAGCACGCCGGTCAATTCGCTGAGCAGCTCCTGGACCGCTTGAGCCGTCTTGTCTGACTGCGCGGCAGCGGCGACAACGAAGGGACTCGCGGACTTGCGCATGTCGAAGCCGACTCGCACACCGGACGTGTTCTCTCGGAGCGTCGCGTTCCGTCCTGCCGCGAACCTGCCCCGGAGGATGCTGCTCAAGACCTGAATCGGGAAGACATCCGACATCGACGTCGCCCCGCCCACTCCGCCGATAAGGATTCGCGATTGGGGAGCGCCGGGCATGTCGACGATCGTGAGCTGGCGCAGAGGCCTTTCCGCTTGTGGGGCCGCCGTGGCGATGCCACCGCGCGGTGCTGCCGCCTGCCATTTACCGAAGTGCGTCTCGAGGAGCGCGATCAGCGGATCCGGCTCCACGTCGCCGACGACAATCAGCGTGCTGTTGTCGGGTCGATAAACCGCCTGGTGAAAGCTCTCGAGATCCGCCGCGGTTAGCGCCTTGATGCTGTCCGGAGTGCCGATCGGCGCCGCAGCCTTGCGATCGGATGGACCGTAGATGTCGCGCGCGAACGCCAGCGCCGAGACCGCGTCGGGATCGTCGCGCATGTTGAGCAGGGCGCCGAGCCGCTGCTGCCGCACGCGCTCGAACTCCTGCGTCGCGAACGTCGGCCGCTGTGTCACGTCGGCCATGATCGGCAACGCCTCAGCAAGGTGTCCAACCGGTACGTACAGTTGCACGGAACAGGAATCGACGCCGCATGACGCGGAAATATTGGCGAGCAGACTCTCCAGCGCGTCGGCGATGGCGGTCGCCGAGCGCGCGCCGGCGCCCGCGGTGAGCATCGCCGACGTCAGACTCGCGATCCCGTAGCGGCCCGGCGGATCGTCATCGGTTCCGGTCAGCACCTGCACGCTCATCTGCACGACGGGCAATTCGTGCTGCTCGAGGATCCGGACTTGCAAGCCGTTGCTCAACTGGCGCTTCACGATCGTCAGCGTCAGCGGAGAGGCCGATCCGGTGCCGCGCTGGTCGAGGACTCGCGCTTGCCCGGAGGCGGCGACAATCGCGATCGCGGCCACAACGGTGAGGACGAGCCGAGCCTTCATCGTCGCCTTTCTGCCGTCAATTCAGCACCCACAGCGAGAGCGAGCTCACGTCCTTGACGAAAATCCGGTTGCCCGAGACCGTTGGCTGCGCCCACGTCGCGCTATTCGCCACGACGTACCGCTTCACCGGTTCGAACCCGCGCTTGCTGCTCCTCGCCACGATCAGCTCGCCATCGTCGTTCAGCAGCAACAGCAGGCTGCCTGCCTTGACGACGGCGGTATTCGAGGCCTGACGCGGCTGGCTCAACCAGAGAACCTTGCCGGTGTGTGCATCCAGCGCGAAGAACTGGCCTCTCGCCCGCTCGGACAGGCCGAACAGCGTATCGCCGACGATGACCGGATTGCTCAAGAACAGCGAGACGTCCTTGGTCTCCCAGACGACATCCACGACCCACGAGCCGCCGCGTCTCGTCGGCTTCAACGCGGCGATCCCCATGGCCTGGCTGCTGACGATGAGCTCGTCGTTGTACTGAATCGGGGTGATGGCACTCGGTGTCGTGCGCGACAGCCACGGATACTCCCACAGCCGCGTCCCGTCGGACAACGAGACACTGAGAACGCTGGCCTGAGTCATGGTCACGACCTGACGGACTCCCTCGAGTTCCACGACGATTGGCGATGCGTACGCACCACGGTCGCGGCCCGCCCACACAACGGCGCCGGTGTTGGCGTCGAACGCAGTCAGCGGACCGTGATTGCCTGGATGAACGATCACCAGGTTCTTGTCGCCGACAGGAGAAACGGACATGCCGTACGACGGATGTTCGCGTGCAGCCGGTGTTTGCCAGGCGAGCCGTCCGGTTCCCGCATCGAAGGCTGAAACAATACCGGTGATGCCGAGGGTGTACAGCCTGCCATCGTGAAAGAGCGGGGTGGCTTTTGGACCCACGCCATGAGCAGCCGCCAGAACGGCCGGCGCGTATGGTGCGGAATAGCTGGTGTGCCACCGCTCGGTGCCGGTGTCGGCGTTGAGCGCCGTCATCACCTCGGTCGCGTCACGCCGCGTGAAGACATAGACCGTATCGGCAACGATGATCGGCGTCGCGTAGCCCTCTCCGACGTCGATCTTCCACCTGCGCCTCAGCGTTTCCGGCCACGATGCCGGCTCGACGAACGCGCTGGCCGCGCCGTCGCGATTCCGTCCACGCCACTGCGGATAGTCTTGCGCCGAGCGTTGCGCTGCAGCGGCAGCGCCGCACCCAACCAATATCGCCCCCCACACGAGGAGCCAGCGCCGCGACGATCTGTGTCGATTTCCGTGATCTTTCACGCGGTTATCGCTCGGACCTCTGGTGGGCGATCGTGATTAGACTTCCCGACTATGAGAATAACCCGGCATGGAGCCTTCGACGGTGGCCGGCATCGCACTCGGCCCCGCACCGCACTAGCGCCTGTGCGCCACTGTGCACCAAACGCCGAATGTTCAACGTCCGATCACAACCTCTGCGCCGGAAACTGTGACGGTCTTGTCGCGGCGTGAGGACGACCTAGAGCTGTACAGTTATGTCGCCGTCGTCGCTACCGCAATTTTATTTCATCCCAAGCGTTAGGTCCTCACGTTCACGGCGTCAGAGCTGACACCGGTACTAATCTGGAAGATTTCTCCATGAGGCCGTTCGCTATGAGGAACGCGGGCCAGCCGTCACCGAGGAAGCGAAGAAGGTGACCGAACAGCACCAGCGCGCGCAGCGAGACATCGTGCTCGTACTGGTAGAACGTTTCCGCCAATCGGATCCGCGTCGGCGGATCGAGCCGATTCTGGATGAACGGGCAGTTGAGCCCGACGAGCACAATGTCGCCGCGACGCTCGACGGTGACCGTCACCGTCGGACCGAGCGGCACGTCCGCGAGCGTGGTCGCAGGTTGCACTGCCGCTGGCTCTTGCGCCCGACCCGCTGCCGACATCGCAAGCACTGCCGTGCTCTTGAGCCACGTCCGTCGTCCAATCGCAATGGTGTCCTCGCTCTGGTCGGCAATCAGCGGGATGGCTGATAGCCGATCGCCCGCTCGAGCTGTTCGGTGAGCGACTGCGATTCGCCGAGAATCGCGGCGCGCTCGGTCTGGCCGACCGGGACGATCATCATGCCGTCGGGGCCGACGCGGTTCATGAAGACGAAGCCAGCGCGCGCGCCGCCGATGTCGGCGTCCGTCAGACTCGGACCGTAGAACATCAGATGTGGATTCGAGGTCGTCCGTGTGACGGCGCCGCGCTCGTCGATGCGGTACCGAACCGGCGCGAGCATGTAGGCAATCCCGGCCCTGGACGGCGGCTTGTAGTCGCCGTTCTTGTATCGCTGCGCGACGATCTGGTCGATTTCTGCCGCCGTCTTTCCCGCGAGCCGCAGCTGAGCGTCGTCGAAGTCGACCTTCAGCAGCGATCGGGCACCTTCGGCGTCCCAGCATACCGGGAAGAGATCGCCGGCGCGGCGGCTGACGACGCACGTGAAGGCGTTCGTGCCCTGCTTCTCCAGCGTGTACCCGTTTCGTTCGAGCACCCAGACGCTGGCCTGATCGCGCAGATGCTTGGGCGCCGCACTCAGCGCGAGCTCCACCTCGAGCGTACGCGGCAGCAGCGGATACTGCGCCGATTTCGCGAACAGGTCAGGACCGGCGTAACCAGGCGCCGACGCGAGCATGACGATGACGGCGAACCGGACGATATGGGCTGAACGCATGGACTCTCCCCTTTCAGTGCGCGAACGTGTCCCTCGCGCCTTTCGCGGGATCAGAACCGCAGCAGCTTGTTGATCTTCACGACAAAGCCGCGGTTCTGCAGCGCGGTCGTGGCGGGAATCGACGTGTCGCGTCCTTCGGTATAGACCACGAAGAGCTCGCTGCCTGGCATGTACTCCCAGCGGAAGCGGATGTTCGCCGAGAGGCTCAGCGTGCTCGAGGCGTACTGAAGGAGCGCGGTGACGAACATGCGCGGCGTCATCGAGTAGAGCGTGCGTGCGCCGACGACGGTGTTGGTGAACGACTTCTGGGGCAGATCGATCCAGTTCAGCGAAATGTTCGGCTCGACCGCAAGGCGCGTCGTCAGGCTGGCGCGCCCGCGGAAGGCGGCGGTCTTCTTGTCGCCGTTGTAGAAGGTGCCAATTTCAATCGATCCGGATCCCGACAGGCGATGCTGTTGGCCGGGGTTGTACGTCGCCAGGACGCTGTTGAAGTCGTAGCCGCCGACGGGGATGCGGACCCCCGTCGCGACTGCGAACGGGGCCGGCAGATACTCGAAGTTCTTCGAGTAGGTCACCGACAAGAGGTCGCTGTTCTGAAGCTCGACGCGATACGAGGCCGTCGTGGTGCGACTCTGCTGCGCGCCGCTCGTGTCGACGACATCGGTGAAACTGCCTTCGTAGAAATACTTCCGCACGAAATGGCTTTTCACCGGCCGCGGGCTGAAGCGTCCGTTCACGATGTGCTCGCGGAAATCAAGACGCCGCATGAAACCGATCTCGGGGTTGAAGTTCGGCTGCGCTTCGATGCGATCCACGGTCAGTCCGTATTTGTCGGCGGTATACGTGAACAGCGTGCGATAGCTGTAGTCGCGTCCCGACCTACCGGTGGTTTTCGTCTGCGCGACGAACCCGCTCAGATAGACGTTCTGGGAGAACGCGAAGCTCGCGTCGAGGCCATACGCCTGGTTCGAACCGACGCGGGATGCGGACGCCGATCGGCCGGTGAAGATGCCACCGATCGTGCTGCGGCGCATGATGTCGCGCCGGATGCGGAGCACGGTGAAGTTGGTGTCAACCGCGCCGGCGGCGTCATGGTCGGACTGGATGTTGAGGGCGCCGATGTTCCAGGCGCCCGCCTTGCCGCTGAGCCGTCCGCCCGCGACGATCGGCACCGCGCGCGCGCCGTTCAGGCCGATGCGGCGACTATAGAAGACGGCGGGGGCGTCGCCGCTGATCGGCGGCGGATTCGCGCCCGGCGGCGGCGGCGCGCCGCCCGTGGTCACTGGCGTGGTCCCGAACGTGAACGTCCCTGCGCCTTCCAGGAAGAATTCTCGCTTTTCCGGGAACACCAGGTTGAAACGTGTGAGGTTGACCTGCGCCTCGTCCTCCTCGACCTGGGCGAAGTCGGTGTTGTAGGTGAGATCCGCGGTGAGCCCTTTCGTGAGGCCGTATTTCACGTCGAGGCCGGCGTCGCGTTCGAACTGGTTGTTGATCCGGGGCGTCGTGACCAGATCTGTCGACAGCCGGGAGATCGCGTACGGCTTGATCTCGAGGTTCTTGCCCGCCGGCGGCACCCGCAGGCCAGTGAGCGTCGCGGCGGCCGATAGGCGGAAGATCGCGCCCTGCCCCCAGTCGGCCCGCATCGGCGCGATGTAGGTCCATTCGTTCTTGGCGCGAATGTTCCGGCGGATGTTGATGCCCCAGGTTTGATCGGCGCCCGGCGGATAGCGCAGCGACTTGAACGGAATCGCCATCTCCGCGATCCACCCTCCGTCGAACCGTCCCGCCTTCGCCTGCCAGACCGTGTTCCAGTCGGCGTTGTACGTCCGCTCGTCGATCGTCAGCGCGTCGAAGAACGCGCTGAGCGGTGTGACGGTGAAGAGGAAGCCGTTGCGCCGATCGTGGAACGTGTCGAGCGCAACCGCGAAATTGTCGTTGTTGCGCAGGTTGGGGCTGTCGCGGCGCATCTCGTTCGCGATCATCCGCTCCGGATGCTCGTCCCAGCACCGGCACGCCAGGTACAGGTTGTCGTCGTCGAACAGCACCCACGCCTCGGTCCGCTCGCTGACCGGCGCGCCCTGCTGCGGCTCCGCCTGAATGAACGTGGTGATGGCCTCGACCTGCGTGTAGGCTTCCTCATCCAGCCGGCCGTCGACCTTGATGGGCGCGGCGACCCGTGTCGCGCGCACCGTGACGCGACCCGCCGCGTCCTTCGCATACACCGGGTCCTGACCGTAGCAGCGAACGGCGGCGACCACGATCAGTGCCGCGGCGGGCAGTTGACGCATGTTGATAATATGATGTATATCATATTGTCAAGATGCCGTGGGCAGAGAATCACAAGTCCGAGACACGGGAGCGGATCCTCGACGCCGCCGCCGCGGCCTTCCGTGCGGAAGGCGTCGACGGGATCGCGGTCGGCGACGTCATGTCGCGTGCGGGCCTGACGCATGGCGGCTTCTACGCACACTTCGCGTCGAAGGAACAGCTGGTGGCGGAGGCCCTGCGCCATGCCAGCCGCCAGACCACGCGGAAGTTCGATCGGACGGCGGAGGCAGCCGGCGCCGACGCGCTGCGGGCGGTCATCGACAGCTATCTGGATGCCGCCCACGTCGCGCATCCTGAGCGTGGGTGCGTCGTGGCGGCGCTCGGACCTGAAGCCGCGCGCGGGCCGCGCGCCGTGAAAGTTTCGCTCGGTCAAAGCATTCGCGCGCGTCTCGACCGGCTGCGGCGGCTGTTGCCCGCGTCGCTGCCCACGCGCGCGCGCGACAAGCAGGCGGCCGGCGTATTCGCCTGCATGGTCGGAGGCGTAATCCTCGCCCGTGGGCTCCAGCGCGAAGAGTCCGAGCAGCTGCTCGCCGACTGCCGCGCGTTCCTTGACGACGCGCTAGCCGAGTAAACGTCGCGTCGGCTCGAACAGCCTCTCGCTGCAACACACGCCGCGCTGGCGTGACGTTCTTACCGCTGCTGCGCCTGCGCTTTCCGCGTATTGACCGGATCGACATAGCGGTGTCGTTGAAGCCTTGGGGTAACTTCGAGGGTAACCCTTTGAACGGCAAAGTGAACGCAGTAACCGACCCACAATCGACGAACGAGCGAAATGTTGACGAATTTAGAGAGTGGCGTGTTTGAAGCGTCGAGCGCTCGGTTCGAGAGTCGCAATTCCCGACGAAAAACCGAGTGACCTCGCGGACTGAACTCCGCTGATTTCCTTGGATTTTCGAAGAATTCACTCTCCCTAATGACAGCCTAACGACTGAGAACGGCCCCTACTCCCCTTCCGCTCCATGTGCACCTTCGCGCATCCGACCTTGCAGATCTTAGGTATCAGTCGCTCCATACGGATTGTGCTGGGCTGAGTCATCCTGCGCTCCTTCATGATGTCTGGCCAATGAGCTATCGTGCAAGGAATTCGAGCGCCTTCGGCACGAAGTCCGCGTGGAACTGGAACACGCCGCCGTGTCCCGCATCCGGGTAAATGATCAGGTCGCTGTTCGGAAGACGCCGGGCCAAATCGTGCGAGTTCTTGGTTGGCACCATGCGATCGCTCTCGCCGTTCGCGACGAGCACGGGTTGGCGAACCGTTGACAGATCCGCTGGTAGCTTGGATCCCCAGCGACGCAAGGCCTTCAATTGTGCCTGCAGCGCGCTGATGGTGATGTCCTTATCACGGTTCTGAGAGCGCTCCTTCAATCGCGTCAGAAAGTCTTTGCCGGCGCGGATCCCGGCGGGCGTCCGCGTGAAGAACAGAAACTGCTTCGGGTCTTGAGCCGTCAGAAAGCCCCGGGCCATGTCGAGGTACGTGACGCGGGCCACCTTGCTGATGCCTTCGCCCCCGGCCGGACCGGTCCCCGCGAGGATCATCTTCCGTACGAGGTGCGGCTCCATCAGCACGATCTCCTGCGCGATCATCCCGCCCATCGAAAACCCGAAGAGGTCCACCTGCTCGAATCCCATCGCCTTGATGAACGTGATGGCATCCTTGGCCATCTCCTCAATCGAGGTAGCCGGTGAGCCACTGGACGCGCCGATGCCGCGATTGTCGAACGCGACCACGCGACGCTTCGTCGCAAACCCATCAACAACGCGGGGATCCCAGTTGTCCAGGACGGCGGCCAGGTGGACCAGGAACACCACCGGGGTGCCGGGATGGTTCGTCCCGAGCGTCCGATACGCGAACTCCACGCCGCATGCGGCGATCGTCCGCGTGGGCACGTTATTCCAATTGACCGTCAGGTTCTGCGATGGACTCATGTTGCTCTCCCGTCGCGTTTCACTTGAGTGATACGACGACCTTGCCTTTTGCGCGTCCTGCTTCGACATAGGCCATGGCCTCCCTGGTCGATGCGAAGGGGAAGACCCGATCCACGACGGGACGGATGAATCCAGCATCGATGAGTCGGGTGATCTCGCGCAACTGGCTCCCGTTGGCCTTCATGAAAAGGAACGAGAAGTCGACGCCGCGCCCACTCGCCTTTCGCCTGATTCCGGAACTCAGCACCCGCATGACCTGCTTCACGAACCAGGGCGCGTTGATCTCCTTGGCGAATTCGGGATCAGGCGGTCCGGAGATGGAGATGAGCTTCCCACCGCCCTTGAGGACGCGCAGGGACTTTTCGAGCGTCTTGCCATCCTGGCTGTTCAGGACGACGTCGTACTCGCGCAAGACATCCTCGAAGTCCTGTGTCTTGTAGTCGATGACGACGTCCGCGCCCAGACTCTTCACGAGCGCGACATTGGCCGTGCTCGTCGTCGTGGCAACCTTTGCATCCAGATGCTTGGCCAACTGGACGGCAACAGTGCCTACGCCGCCGGAGCCGGCCTGAATGAAGACCTTCTGCCCCTTCTTCAGATTGGCCCTCTCGACAAGTGCCTGCCACGCCGTCAAAGCCACCAGAGGAATGGAAGCGGCTTCTTCCATCGTGAGGCCCTTGGGCTTGAGCGCCAGAGAAGCCTCCCTGACGGGGACAAACTCAGCGAACGTACCGATGCGAGAGTCATCCGGCCGCGCATAGACCTCATCGCCAGGCTTGAACTGCCGCACGCGCGGGCCGACCTTGACGACCACCCCTGCGACGTCGTGGCCCAGGATGAGGGGCAGGCGATAAGGGAGGATGAGCTTGAACTCTCCGTCCCGGATCTTGGAGTCCAGCAGGTTCACGCCGGCGGCATGGACCTCGACCAAAACCTCGTCATCGCGCAGTTCCGGCGCCGGCACGTCTGCCAACCGCAACGCGCGCTTTTTTCCATAGCGATCGACGACGAATGCTTTCATGATGTTTTCACGACCAGCATCGCGTCGAGCCGGAGATCTCTGCGAATCCCAGCATCCACCAGACCAGCAGGCGCAAATCTGCGAAGCAATCGCAGGCGGCTCGCGAGGCCACCGGCTGTGTATCGGAGTTTCGGGCGAGCGGCGCTGGCAGCTCTCAGGACGACGTCAGCCACGACGCCCGGCTGTTCCGCAGTTGTCATCACTTCCTTCACGCGTTGATTCACGGCGGCACGAACCTCGCGATACTCATCGAGCTTGGCGTCGGGTTCCAGGAAGTTCGCGTCGAACGTCGTCTTCGTGTATGCGGGCTCGATGACTGAGACCCGGATGCCCCTCGTGCGAAGCTCGTGGTCGAGCGACTCGGAATAGCCTTCGATCGCGTGCTTCGTCGCGGCATACAGTGCGCCGTACGGCATTGGCAGGAAACCAAGCACAGAGCCGATGTTGATGATGCGACCACCGCCTTGCTTTCGCATGTAGGGCACGACGGCGCGCGTCATGCGGACGACCCCAAAGAAGTTGGTGTCGAAAATCGATCGGGCCTGATCGATCGAGCTCTCTTCCGCTCCGGCGGGAGCGACACCAAAGCCGGCGTTGTTCACGAGCAGGTCGATGCGACCTTCCAATCGCAACAACTCGTTCACGGCCGCCTCGACGGACTCATCGCTGGTCACGTCGAGGGGCAGCATCGCGAACGCTTGCTGGCCCGTTTGCGCTCCGCGCCTGCTGGTGCCATAGACCGTGTAGCCGGCCCTGGCGAGGCGCTCGGCCGTTGCTTTGCCGATGCCTGACGAGGCGCCCGTCACGAGTGCGATTGTTCTTTTCGAGCTTAGCCATGTGTTCCACCTGAAGACGCGGGACGGCACGTACGTAAGGCGAGAACAGACCGTTCTGTCTATTCATATCCGTTGACAATAGACAGATCTGTCTGTATTGTCAAGACGTGCCGCAGAAAGCCAGGAAACGGGCAAAAAGCTCCAAGATCGGTGTCCGCGATCGCCTCCTCGACGCCGCCGATCGCTTGTTTTACCAAGAGGGCGTTCGGGCCGTGGGCATCGACCGCGTCCTGGCGGAAGCGGAGGCGGCAAAGGCGTCGCTGTATCAGCACTTCGGCTGCAAGGACCAGCTCGTGGCGTCGTACCTCGAGCGACGAACCGCGTATGCCCGCGCCCACATCGAGGCGTACCTGGCCCAGACGCCACCGTCACAGCGCGCGCTCAAGTTTTTCGACTGGGTGGTGGAGTGGGCGGAGTCGAAGGACTTCCGCGGTTGCCCGCTGCAGCATACGGTCACCGAGCTCACCGATGCCGCGCACCCGGCGCGCGCCATCGCTCACGGTCAGCGTGAGTGGTTCAGCGACCGTTTCCTCGAGTGGACGACGTCGGCCGGGGTGAACGATGCGAAGGCGACAGCGCGCGCCTTGCTCGTGCTGTTCGACGGCGCCGTCGCGGGCTCGGAGGTTGACGGGCCGCAGCGGGCGCGCGACGCGCGATGGATGGCCAAGAAGTTGTTGGCCGGCTGAACGCGCTGCGCTCTTTGCGCTTCCTACACGCTGTCACACAGAGATGCGGCAATACGCCGTCTCAGTTGCGCGACCGCTTGAACATTATGATGTCCACGCAGGGGCCCTTGAAGAGCCCCGGTCGGTTTTGCCGCCACGTCCGACGACCGCGCCGCGCGGTACTCAGTTGCTACGGCGACACCTCGCGAGTGGAGCGCTGGTGCGCGTGCTGGAAGATTGGTGTCCGCCACGTCCTGACAACGTGGGCCGTACAAACAAAAGGCCCTGTTTTCAGGGCCATTTGCAGCTTGTTCTCGGGGATTTGATTGGTCGGGGCGAGAGGATTTGAACCTCCGACCCCTCGGTCCCGAACCGAGCGCTTCCGTGAGTGTTTGTTAGGAATTCAGCCGATCCGCCGTGATCTTGGTAACTGGGGCGGCAACTGAAACGTCCTCGCCTGGTGACGATCTCCTTCCAGGCTTCGTCAAATCACGCATCGATCGGTACCGTCGCCACGGGTCAAAGCCCGAGGTGAGAGTGCGTGCTCGCGCCGAGACGAATCACTCGCGATTTTCAATGATCAAATGCGCCCGCGTCCTCCGGCCGCGGCGCAACGGTGCAACACGAGTCGTGGATCGCAGGCGTCGCCCGCTCGACAGAATGCCGCCAGCGTGCCGCAGGACATCGAGTCGCTCAGCCAACGAGTCTGCGGCGGCGATCATCCGCGCCATCGGGCGGCCGTGCGCGGTGATCACGATCGTTCCGCCGCCCTCGACTTCGCGCACGCACTCGCTTCTCGATCTCGCTCTTCTTGCGGCGGGACCCGATCGCCCTAAAGGAGCGTCCGAGGACCTTCTCCCGCCTTGGGGTATTCGTATATGCAAATCGACCATCGGCGGTAGCGCTGCTGATCGCGTATGCGCTGAGACATAGCATCGACATGTTGCGTGCCAGCGCCGTGCTGCCGCGCATGAAGATGGACCCGATCGACATCGTCGGCACGGCTCTCATGGCGCTCTGTCTTCTGTTCGCGACCACAAGAATGGGTATTTCTGTCGTGCGCTTCTTCCGGAGCGAGCATGGTCCAGCCGCACGTTGAGACATCCAACGCGTTGATGCGTTTTCTTGTTGAGCGCGCCGCGCGTCGCGTGCCTGAAGAAATACGTGACCGCCTTCGCGAGGAGTGGATCGCCGAACTCGGTAGCAGGCTGACTCTCGTCTGGCAGCTACGATTTGCGATTCCGATCTGGCTATGGGGCGCATCGGCTTTCGACCCTGCGACAAGTTGGCAGGTAGAATTTTTTCCTCCTGGCGATTTCGATGTCGATTCGCTTGCGGCCGGCCTAACCTTTGTTTCGATCGTCGCCAGCACATTCATCCATCTGACGGCGTAGCCCGAACATCCGACGACGGCCGCGCAGCCAGAAGAAACCGTCGGAAAACAACGCCCTCTTGGACCAAATGCAGTTGGTTGCGGGGGCCCGCAACCGTCAATACCGACCGATGTTCGTATACCGACCTCGCTCTACGTGGTGGCGGCATGAGGCTGCTGATACCCGCCCAAGTCTCGATGGAAGGCGCCAAGGCCGATCGTGCTTCAGAAAGCGTGCGCACGCGTTCTCACGGCAGTCTGTGCCCTGGCTGCGGACAACATTTCACGGCCAAACGGACAAGACAACGTCACTGTCGAGCGGCCTGTCGAAAACTCGCCGAGCGTAAGTCTCAAGCTTCGCGCCGGCAGGCGTTGCTCGACCGACTCGATCCTTGCGATCCAGGACGACCAGAATGAGAAGGCACTCGAAACGCGGTCCTGAATCCTTGAACGGAACTTCTCTGGGCTCCTTCTACCCCCAGGCGGCCGACAGTAGAACGCTCGGAACGCTCCGGTTCCGTGTGGCGCTGCCGGCGAACCAGCTCGGGCCCGGCTGGAGGAAGGGCGCCTGAGAGGCGCGCTGGTACTGAGATGGCCGAGAACAACGGATCGGACCAGGCGCAAGCCGCCGATTCGCGACGCATACGCCGCCAGAATGCAAAGCTCGAGAAGGGACGGAGCGCGAGAGTCACTGAACAGAAACTGAGGAAGCCACAGGCGCGGCCAACGCCATCTGGAACTGCGACCGCAGTGGAGGACAAAGCGGCCGCACTGTCGCGCCTGACGATTGCCGGGCGCGTCCACAACTCTTGCTTAGCGGCGATGTACTCCAACTCTACGCTCGGAGCGATCGACGTTCATTTGGCTTTGGCGGAACTCGATCGGTCCGTAGAGATGGTGCACCGCGGCGATCTTGGGGAGCCAGAGGCTCTGCTCCTCGGGCAGGCAGTCGCGTTGAATGCAATCTTCGCCGACTTGGCCGTTCGCGCTGAACGGAATCTCGGGTCGCACCTCGACGCCGCCGAGCGGTACCTGCGCCTCGCTCTGAGGGCACAAGCGCAATCAAGAGCGACCCTGGAGACTCTGGCCGCCATCAAGAATCCGCCTACTGTTTTCGCGGGACAGGCGAACATCGCGCACGGTCCGCAACAAGTGAACAACCATTTTCCGCGCGCGCGCGAGGACAATCCTGGGCCGATCGAAGTATTGGATGCTGAGCTATTGGAGGAGTATGGCGAACGGGTGGACACCGAAGCGCCGCGCGCGGCAGTCGCGGGCAATCTGGACCTGGCGCCCGTGGCAACACGCAACCGGTCCGAGGACGCGTGAAGGCAAAGCTCGTTCATCGCGCAATGCCGATCGGAGCGGCGGACGACGACGCGCCATGCGCGACCTATTGCGATCGGTCAGGGCCGCACTCGACTCGCACTTCGAGTCGTAGGGTGGCCAGGGCGAGGAGCCGGTTCTGATCAAGGTCGGGACGGCCTACGCGTCGGCGACGCACCATCGGCGCCCGCCGCCCGCCTGCGGGCCCGTGGCCGGGAGACGGTGATGCTCCTGGCGCGACAATTGGC
Source organism: uncultured Acidobacteriota bacterium (assembly GCA_963770995.1). Lineage (GTDB taxonomy): Bacteria > Acidobacteriota > Vicinamibacteria > Vicinamibacterales > CAVVIG01 > CAVSWN01. The sequence continues at coordinate 709,733 of CAVYRS010000004.1, forward strand.
TCACAATTGAGAGGGATGGAACGCGACAGCGTGCAGGCCGCCGACGGGGACCGGAAAGAGCCACGTCGCACGCGGCGAAAGACGGTCGGCCTGCTGGTCTTTCTGCTCGCGTTGATTGCGGTCGCCTACGCGCTTTTTCGCCCTCGGCCCGTGGCGGAACCGCCCATGGCCGGGACGCCGAAAGCAAAGGAAACCGCAAGCAGTGCTCAGCCCGCTGCTCCGCCGGCTTCGGAGAAACGTGACTCCGCTTCGCAACGACTGCCACAAGATGGTGGTCCGGCGAACCGCGTGCCTCAGACTGGCGAGGTTTCCTTTTCCGCCAATCACAAACACCGTCTGCGCGACTGTCACGGTGTCCTGACGTTTTCGCGGAGATCCGTCAGATACGTCGCTCGCGACTCCGATGACTCTTTCACATTTCCAATAGCCGATGTCACGCCGCACGAGAACGGCATCGAGGCTCGTGGAAAGCGTTGGCACTTCGAGATCCGGGGCCGAGATGCTGGAAAGATCTTCAAGGATTGGAAGGCCGGACGGCTGCCCATCAGGAAGAATTGATTCCTCGCGGCTCGTGACGCCCGTCTCAACGTATTTGCGATGCGGCGGGACTTCGATCACGCTGTCGAATTCCGGCGCGTTGCAGACTGACAGGCTATCCGCTGGGATCCGTTGCGTCGACGTCTGAAAGAGGATCTCCGAGCCTGAACACCTTGTCTGTGCCGGTAGGCTCAGTGGTCATCGCTCGATCCATTCCACGAACGATCCCACGCTATCGGTGACGAGCATCACGCGCAGGACGCGATCGTTGTGATACATGAGCTTCGCGCCGGCTCGCGCGGCCTCGACGGACGGGTAGTGTGTCCACGTTTCGGGCAGACTCGCTGCGGTCCCCTGCTTCATGATCGCCAGAAGCCTGAATGCCGGTGTCAGCATGTCCGCCCTCCTCTTCGCACGTCGTGCCCAACCTCGATACGCCTCCCATCATGACCTTGCGCACTAAGACGTGTTTGCGTTGGCGCAACCAAACGATCAGCTGCCTGGCGTCAGCCCGATCGCCGGAAAAACTGATTACGGGATGTCGACTAGCGACCCACCCTATCGGGGCCGTTGTCCCTACCAGAAACTCCATCGGCGCCGTGACGAGCCTCCGATGGCGTGTTGTCGAGGTCGCCAACACGCAACTCCAGAACCTCGAACGGGAGGTACGCCGTCTCGGTGGACGACCGAGACCGGTGTGGAGGCACATCGGCCAAGCCACGGGCGAGTCCAGCCAGGTAAGTTGGCGCCGTGAGCGACGGTCAGGCGGCGCGACGTTCGTAGTGGTGATGCAAACCGCCGACGTGTGGGACTGGGACGATCGTGCCGCAGGCTGGCGGTTGGGCAACCCGCGGGACGGGCGCATCCTTGTCCAGCGAGAGGTGAGTGCGCCACTCGTGATAGTAGGCGAGGTAGCGCTGCAGGTGGCGGCGCAACGAGCGCTCGTTCCACACGATGACGTGATCGAGGCACTCGCGTCGGAGGGAACCGATCACGCGTTCAACGAACGGATTCTGCCAGGGAGAACGAGGCGCCGTCAGCACTTCTTCGACGCCCATCTGCTGAGCGGTACGCCGAACATCCGATCCGTAGATCGCATCACGATCCCGGATGACAAAGCGCGGCGCGGTGTCCCACGGCCACGCCTCGCGGAGCTGTTGCGCGGTCCACGCCGCGGTCGGATGCGCCGTGACGTTCACGTGGACGATGCGGCGTCGGTCGTGAGACAGCACCACGAACACAAACAACACGCGGAAGGTGGCGGTGGGGACCGTGAAGAAGTCGATCGAGGCGAGCTGGGAGACGTGATTGGTGAGGAAGGTGCGCCACGACTGGGATGGAGGACCAACGCGACGCCCGAGGTATTTCGCGACGGTGGCCTGCGACACCTCGATTCCGAGCTTCTGCAACTCGCCGTGGATGCGTGGCGCTCCCCAGAGTGGGTTCGCTTCGCGCATCTGGCGAATCAACGCACGGAGGTCAGTTGCCAGCGCTGGCCGACCGACGCGGCGGGGTCGCGAGTTCCAGCGCCAATAGGCGGCGAACGCGCGGCGATGCCAACGCACGACGGTGGCGGGTGTCACGATCTGCACCGCCTGCCGCCAGTTCGGCCAGACGCTCGAGAGCAGCATCCAGAGCAGCCGATCGATCGGACGGAGGCGCGGTCGTTTCGGAGCGGTCCGTTGCAGCACGGCGAGTTGATGCCGGAGCGCGAGAATTTCCGCCGCGAGTTCGAGCCGAGAGCGGATCGTGGCTCGAAGCGAGGCCAGCAGGGCGATGAACAGCGCAGTCATCCTGCCCGAGAACGGTATCAGTCTCCGGCCCGCAACCGCAACGGATACAACACGTACCGAATATTCAGTAGGGACAAGCGCCGGCCGGGCCCCGCCGAGGACTGGATACGTGCAGCCGACTCACGGCGGGCACGCTGAAGGTGGATTCGTTGCTCTCGGCGCCGGACCAACCGCAACCATTGACTGCGTGAGACCGTTGCGGGTCCCCGATTGCGATCGGTGCGAGCATCATCGGAACACGAGACCTATTCGTTTGGTCTGCGATGGGCACGTCTGCGTGGTGATTCGCAGACGGTCGGAGTATTGGCGACGCACAAGTCCTTCAGCAGGACGGACTCGACCATGGTGAACCGCGACACTGTTTTGGCGAACGACAGGCTCGGCCGAGCACTGAGACAATACGAGCTCGGCGGCGTAGCCGTCCTCGCCTGCAATATCCTCAATCAAATGACTCAGCGCAGCAGGCCCGCGTCGTACGCCATCGGGAGGTGTCGAGTTTGTGGGTTGGGATCGTTGTGGGTGGCTCCGATTCACGCACCAACGCCGCGGTCCACAGCCTTGTCTACTTCACCATAGCAAAGGCGCTCGTGCCCCTCCACGAGCATCGCCTCATCTGACGAGGCTCTTGATCCGGCTCGCGGCTCCTTCCGTAATCGGGTCGCCGTGGCCGACGCAAAGGATCTCAGCGTCTCCAAAGTCGGTCAACTGGTGCACCGAGCGGAGGTTGCGATCGTTATCCAGTGTGAGACCCGGCCACCCCGCCTCGAACTCAGGCCAGGTGGCGATGACGTCGCCCGCAAACAGAGCTCGGCGCTCGGGCCACCAGAAGGAGAGGCTGCCTGGCGTGTGCCCTGGCGTTTCGACGACTTCGAGAGGCCCCACGCGGCTGCCGGCCTTCAAGCGGTGGTCCACTTCACACGGCGTGTGCTTGCCGAGCCCCAGCGCCAGCCCGAGCTGCAGCTGGTAGACCGCCAGCGGCCTGCGCGGGACCGCACTCACACGCGTCGCCTCGCGTCGGCCGGCGATGATATCGACCTCCCAATCGTGGGCATACACAGGTGCGCCGCTTGCCTTCTTCAGTGCTGCGACACCACCCACATGTGACTTGTGCGCGTGCGTCAGGATGATGTGCCTGATGTCGGCGGGCGTACGGCCAATGTTTTTCAACTCCGCCAGCACGTGCCGGGCGTCGTCATCGTACATCGTGTCAATCAGGGTGAGCCCGTTGCCGTCGTCGAGGAGAAAGGCGTGCACGTGACCACCTTCCTTTTGTCCCATGCTGAAGATGCCTGGAGCGATCCTCATACGCGTCCTCCCTCTTGTGGGTATCCGTGCTGGCCAAGGAGCGCGACCGCAATCCGTCCGGCGGAGACTACGTCCTCCTTCCTTTCGCCGTCCACGGCTTGAACGCGCTGTCCAGCCCCTTCATGGGCTCGGCGAGCGACGGGAAGTGACGCGAGATCACGTCAATCATCGTCGTCTCGTTCACCCAGTCCACCCCCTGTTTGGTATAGACCTCGGCGCGAAAGTCTTTCGAGAGGAAGCGGTCGCTCTTCAGCCGGCGCGACGCCATGAGGAGGAAAATCCGGAAGGCGGTGTCACTGAAGCCGAACCCCTTTGGCAACGGCTCGCACATCAGACCGACCATCGTGTCCACCTTCTCGAGATCGTTGTCGTAGACACGGCGGATCTCCCCGCACCATTCCGGCACGTCGCTGATCTCGTCAAAGCTGCGCACTTCCGGCTTGTGGAGCAGACGGCGGAACTGGTTGTAGCGGGGCACGCCCCGCTCACGATCGCGCAGGATATCCACGGTGCCAAGGTCGAAGCGCTCGCCGTTGTCCTGCACGAGGTTCTGCAGCGACTTCGGATAATTGTGCAGCCGCACCGCGCCCGGATGCGCGATCCCGAGCGAGTAGAAAAGATCCGCCGGGTTGAGGCGCGCCAGGACATCGACGCCGCGGCGTCCGGACAGCGCAGGCAGCTCCAGCTGCTCGAGCTCGCCGCCGGTCTCGGCCGAGCAGAACGTGAACTGGTCCGGCATCAGTGTGTGCATGCGGTAGACCGACACGAACTCCTCCGTGAGCGAGAACGGCGCGCCGTGATGCTCGGTCGGCGAACCGGGGATGCCGCGCAGGATGTCACGGTCCTCGAGCCCCGGGAAAATCGTTCGGGAGCTTCTCCAACAGGCCGAACCAGTTGGCGCGCACGCCGGTGGACGCCACCGGGTGCGGAATGATCGACGTCGACCATTCAACCGTGTGGATCTTGGCGAGCAGCGCCGCGTTCACGAGACGCGCCTGCTGGAACAGCCGCTCGTCGTCCCACAGCGGGTTGTGCTTCTTCAGATCGTCGCAGATCGCGTTGTGCTCGAGCGCGAAGAGCGCGTGCAGAAGGCTCAAACCCACCCAGCCGTTCTCGGTGAAACCGGTGATCTCCCTGCCGGTCACCGGGTCGACACCCAGCCGTCCGCTCGGGCTGACGAGCACCTTGCCCTCGCGTCCGGCACGCAGCGATGCCTGCGTTGACGCCGAGCTGCCATAGATCTCAGAGCCGTCCCACCAGTGCGTGTTCTCGTTGGTATAGGCCGGAGGGCGCGTGGATTGGGCCACCTTCGGCGGGTCCGCTGGCGTCTTCGGCACACGCATCGGCCGCTCATGCCAGGTGTCGCCTGCGTCGAGGGGGACGTCGTGCGTGTGCGACCAGACTCCTTTCTTGTGGACGAACCAGTCGTGCACCATGAACTGGATCCAGGCGGCGGCGATGACATTCAGGAACGTCGCCTCCTGGAATGTGGTCCGCGTCAGGAGCTCGCGGCTCACCAGACGGGGGCTGGGATTCATCATGTTTTCGGTGTCTGGAAACGTCTCGCTGAGCGGGACGTTGCGTCCGAACCGCACGCCGGCGCTGCCCATGCGCGGACAGGTCACGTCGTTATAGGTCCCATCGCTCGTGCGCCAGTTGCGAGCATCGCCTGGAACCGGTTCTGACGAGCGTTCGAGCGGCGGCTCCTCCGTGTCGTGCAGGTTCTTCTCGCGCAGCTCGTTCCGGCTCTGAAAGAGCTTCGGCCCGGCGATGAGGTCGGGAAACTCGTACCACTGCTTCTCGTCTTTGCGTTTTTCTTTGTCGGAAAGGGACATCGGAGGACTCCTGAGGCACAAGGGCCGCGTCAACCCGCCGCGAGGTCGCACACGACAGGCGGCGCAGGGCGATGCACACGCTAGTGCCCTGTGATCGCTGTGTCAACCGATCATGAGACGCCCAAGAGCGGGCGCCAGCTCAACCGGTAATCACGGATGAGCCAGGGTCGAAAGTCGTCACTGCCGACTTTCATCAGCTTTCGCGGGCTGAAGGCCCAGGCTTACAGTTGCGGAAATCGTCCGGTGCGGCGAGCCAATCCTTTCAATAACGTACGCTCGTCGACTTCTCGAAGCGTGTCGCACTGTACCCAAAACTGTCCCCCACTTGTGATCCGCAAGAATGACGTGCGGCGACGGCATCCGTCCCACTGTTCACGCCGCCACGCGTTCCAACCGATATTCGTGATGCAATCGGCAAGCACATCTTGCTCAGGACCTTCAGTTCGCTGCACGCCTCATGGAAGAGGATGTCGGCGCCGACGCTTCCCGAAGCAAGCCCGATGACATCGTCGGTCTCCTGTAACAGGAATTCCAGAATCGCGCGACAGGCGGGCTGCTCCAGAACGGTTGGAAAGCGCGTCGGGGACCGTCCCGGTTGGTCGAACTGATGACCGGCGAACATGACGACGTGTCGCGGCCTGGCGCTCGATGGAGGGCCGGGCGCTTCCATGCTTGCGTTAACAGCATCGATCACCTGGCGCGCGAGCGCCGCGCGAACCCCGAGGCTTTCGAACAGCTCGAGCTGTCCGCGCGCTGCGTCCCAGGCAAATGGATCGTTCGGCGGAATCGAGTTGAGATAGCGGTTCACCACGCGCGCCGCGGCATCATCCGTGAGGAACCGGAGGTCGGCTTTGCTGATGTTCGCCCACACGCGATTCGGGTCGTTGGTCGGAAGCCGTCTCAGGCCGGCATCGATCGACGACCCGACGACAACCTTAAGCGCGGCAACCTCCGCATCGATGGTCTGGCGGTAGTTGCCGGCGTCGGTGTCATCGTCAAACGACGCCGACCACCCGTCGTCCTTGGTAAGATCGGTGAAGATGACGCCCATCTGCAGCACCGCGAGGCCTGACCAGAAATGATTGAGGTCTTCGCGAAACGCGTCGGCATAGCCGCCATAGGACTGACGCAGCTGCTCAGTCATCGCAGCGATTCGGCGTCGGCTGAGGTCCGTGATGCTCGCGAACTGCTCGCGCCAGCGGGTCTTCGCGTTTCGACCCCGTAGCGCGAGCGCTTCCACCCGATCCTTCTGCGCTGCAGTCTTGTTGTCGACGACACGCTTGATCGCTTGATCCGACGACGCCAGTAGCTCCGGTGCTTTTCTGACCTTGTACTGTCGCTCGTAAATGTTCGCCAACGCTAGGTTCGCGGCGGGATCCAGCGAAGCGTTCTCGCGAATGCGTTCGTAGGTATCTCTCGCGCCCCCGGCCACTTCGAAGTCCGCCTCGTCAGTCGCAACAGCGGCATCCGATGGAAGAAGCACTGGGTTTGCGTCACGCATACGCTGGCGGGCGAGTCCGTCGGACTGGAAGAAGTCGACGATGGGCTCTGGGACGTATACTTCGGGCCCGTGAAACTCGGACGGATGAACGAACGCATCCTCCGCATTGAAGATCACAAAGGCCGCACCGTCCGGAGAGGGCCGGCCGGGACGACCTCGGAGTCGGCGGACGCCATGTAAGAGCTGAGGCGCGCGAAGAACGCGCGCGCCGCAGCTCTCACACGGCGTAGTAGTCAACGAAGTGTTACCCATGTCCCCGGACTGATCTGTTATTCATGTCCCCGGCCGCTCATGAAATGCGGCCACGATCGAACGTCTGAAAACCGGCCACTGCAGGTAGGGGTGCTCAGGCATCCTTGAGGGTTCACCTCCTTGAGGATGTCGATGGCTAACTACCTGAAGATGCCGAAGAAATCGCAAGTTCTCGCGCTGCTCGAGCTCGGTTGGAGCCACCGACGGATCCAAGCCGAAACCGGCGTGCGCCGGGAAACGGTGAGCGGCTACGACGCCGCGCGCCAGGCAAATCCGGCCAAAACGTTCCCCGGCTCCGGGCCAAACCCGGCCAAAACGTCCTCGGCTCGGCACCGCGCCAGCGGTTCGCCGCCGCGCTCTACCGCACGGCGATCGCTGAGAAACTCGACGCTGGCCTGAGCCTGCAGCGCATCTGACAGGACCTGGTCGAGGAGTACGGCTACGGCGCGAGCCGCCGCTGGTGGCAGGTCTTTGCGGAGGCTCCAGTGGGCCGTTCAAGACAGTAGTGGAGCAACTGCAGCAGGCAATGTCCCGCTCGGGCTGGCATTGAGGAGGACAGGAGCAGCAGGTCGCTCGGTATCCATTCCGGTGTACTGAATTCGCGGGGCGGGTCAGCCGAGCGATCAAGCGCGGCTTGCGTGTCTCTTGCGAGAGGGGCTTACCTGCGTCGGCGGATGTCATCAGCGGCTTCCCCGCAACCAAAGTTTGCCCAAACGATTGGACGGGGACGCGGCTTGCGTAAGTGCGGCGTCGAGCTCGAGGCGAATCTTATAGCGGACTGCCTCATCGCGCAGAATAAGACGTAGTTCATCATCTGGAATCATGGGGAGCACCCCTGTTCTGGCGCATTATATTGGTTCTGCGCTAGGTGATTCATGACGGCCAGCTGCCGTTTCGACTGATCTTGAGTTTTAGAGAAGTGATGTTATAAGGGGCACCAACGCCTTCGGAGGTCCAGCCGATGCCAACCAGACGAGCACATATGCGAGTGAAACCCGCAAAGCGGCGAACTGCACTCGATCGGGATCGGTCTGCTCCCAAGACCACGCGGCCTGCCTCGAAGTCACGCCGCCCTCCCGAAGCGCCGAAATCGGCTGGCGAACGTATGAGCCGCACGCTGGATGCGATGCCGGATCGCATCGACGTCCGAGACTGGTTCTACCAGCCCGCTCTCGCTCCGCTCCCTGACGTCGTCGTCAACTGCGACTCGGTGCCGGCGATTCTCGACCAGGGGAGCGAGGGCGCGTGCACGGGATTCGCACTCGCCGGAGTCATCAATTTCCTGCTGCACGCCCGGAACATCGATCGCCATGTCAGCCCGCGGATGCTCTACGAAATGGCGCGACGCTACGACGAGTGGCCGGGCGAGAACTATGAGGGATCATCCGCCCGCGGGGGCATGAAAGGCTGGGTCGCGCACGGCGTCGTCACCGAGAGCAGCTGGCCGAAACAGACCAAGGGTCCCGGCCATTTGACGCCGGCGCTGTCGAAGGCGGCGCGCGATATTCCCGGAGGGGCGTACTACCGGGTCATGCATCGGCAGATCCGCGACATGCACGCCGCCTTGAATGAAGCCGGCATTCTCTACGTCACCCTGATGGTGCACCGCGGCTGGGACACGCCAGGCCCGGCGACGCGCACGGTTGGTTACGTCGAGCACGGCAACATGAAGGCCCTGACGTTTCCGGTCATCACCCGCCAGGGACGGGCCGACGATGGCCATGCGGTGGCCATTGTGGGCTACACATTAGAGGGATTCATCATCCAGAACTCGTGGGGCCCGTCGTGGGGCGCCGGCGGCTTCGCGCTGCTGCCCTACGAGGATTACTTGTTGCACGCGACCGACGTGTGGGTGGCGCAGTTGGGCGTTCCGGTCACCGTCGACATCTGGAACGTCGAAAACGTGGACTCCACGGGTCTGTCCCGGGCGACGGAGAACATCCCGCTCGATACGATCCGCCCGTTCGTCGCCGATCTGGGGAACAACGGCGAATTGTCGGACCAGGGCGAGTACTGGACGACGCCCGAAGACCTGCAGCGGCTGTTCAACGAGGAGATTCCGGACCGCGCCAGGAACTGGGCGAAGCCGCGGCTGATGGTCTACCTGCACGGGGGCCTCAACGGAGAGATCGAGGTCGCCAAACGCATCGTCGCCTACCGCGATATCTTCCTGGCGAACGATATCTACCCGCTGCACATCATGTGGGAGTCGTCGCTCGCCGCGTCATTGCACGGGCTGTTCCGGGATCTGTTCTCCGACGTGGACGACCGGGCCGGGGCGGTCCCGGAATGGCTGCGCAAACTCCGTGAGGGGCTGATCGAGGCCAAGGACCGGACCTTCGAGCTGACCGCCGCCGGCCCTGGCGGCGCGCTGTGGCGCGAGATGAAGGAGAACGCGCGCCTCGCTTCGACGCACCCCGACCGGAAAGGCGGCATGCAACTACTGGCGGCCGCCGCTCGCAAGGCGATGAAGGATGCCGGCCCCAAGGCCGCGTCCAACTGGGAGCTGCACGTGGTAGGCCACAGCGCCGGGAGCATCTTCGCCGCGCATGCGTTGCCGCTGATGGCCGCCTGCGGCGTGCCGTTCACCTCGTTGCAGCTCATGGCGCCTGCCATTACCAACGATCTGTTTCACAAGACGATCGGCAAGGCGGTGAAAGCTGGAACCTGCCCGCTGCCGACGGTCTACGCCTTGAGCGACGTCGGAGAACGGGACGACGATGTGTGGGCGTACGGGAAGTCGCTGCTCTACCTGGTGAGTAACGCGTTCGAAGGAAAGCGGGATGTTCCGCTGGTCGGCATGCAGCGCTATTTCGGCGGGCCCGAGCTTACAGATCCCAAGCACGTGGACACTGCGCTCGCCAGCCTGCTGGCGGGCAAGGTGGATGGCCGACCGACGCTGGTGCTCGCGGGCCGCGCGGGCGCGAACGAAAAGGGCGAGGACACCGGCTCGGTGTCGAGAAGCGACTCGCATGGTGGCTTCGACAACGACCCGGACACACTCAACTCGATCATGTTCCGGATCCTCGGCCGCAAGCCTGGACGCGTCTTCACGGTGAGGGATCTGCAGTTCTGAAACCTGATTCATCGCGGTTCGGCCGCCAATTCGTGGCGTCGAGGCTCAAGGTCAAGAGGGAGCTGAAGATCTCATCAAATTCGATGATGAGGTGGCGTTGAAACCGGCGATCGGCACCTGCCGGCACGGAGCGTTCGAGCAGACGGCCGAGGTGTTCGGTCTGCTGGCCACTCTATGAGCAGGTCCGACTCCCGACCTCGGCTCGACTCGCCGCTTCGGTCTTCCCTCGCGGCGATTCCCCGCCCGCGACGATGCTGGCGACTCCGGTCGGGTCTCCCGGGTCCCGACGACGACCTTTTGCGCGTGATGCGATCCACGACCCCGGTGGAGCGTCGCCGTCTGGCATATCGACGGCGTACATGTGGCCTTTGGGCTTGATCCGGTTCGGTGGACAGGTTTCGTACCTTGGATGACTACCCTTCCGCGCGCCAGCGTTTTTCGCGAGCGCAGCGCGCATCGTTGTCCGCAACGGTCGATGATAGTCAGCCTATCGCGTCGGCGGATCAAAGTCCTCAGTCATGAGGTCGAGTTCGTCCGTGCCGCCGACATTGCCGAACAACACGCTTCTCGGGTTGGTGTTCTGGGATCGTCCGTAGCACATGATCCCAATATTCTTGTTGACCATCTTGCGCAGTCGACTCTGGATCAAGGCGTCGTCGGGCGCATTGTCGAAGATGGTGGGGTTCATGCGGGCGTAGGACACGACGGCTAGGTGGTTCTCCGCGTCGCGCAGTGAAAACGTGAACTCCCATCGCGGAACTTGAGGCGTATACAGATCGTACGGCGTGATACCGATCAGCCGCGAGCCCGATTCGAGGAGGATCGTGGCCGTACTATCCGAAAACTCGGCCGCGCCATCAGGCCGCTCGGTAATAGGACCTTAGCAGCCCGCCGAGTCGCGGGCGGCAACGGATCGCCCCATCCGGTGGCCCTGTCGGTACTGGCACGATCAGGCGGTCGTGCAAGCCTTGGTGATTCCGTTCCTGGTGATAGTGCGCGGCGAATTCACCCAGTGCCCGCCGCAAGTGCGCGTCCCCGAGGATGACGAGACGGTCCAAACATTCTTCCTTGATCGATCGGACAAACCGTTCCGCGTACGCGTTGCAGTCTGGGGCGCGGTACGGCGTCTGGACGACGCGAATTCCCGCGGCCGCCAGCGTCTGCCGAAACGCCTCGCTCCATTTCGAATCACGGTCGCAGATCAGAAAGCGGTGGCCGACGAGCACGCCGTCATCGGCGCGCGTCAGCGTGCGCGCGACCTGGACGACGAACGCGTCATCCGGATACGGCGTCGACCCCAGCAGATGCACGCGACGGGACGCAAGCTCGATGACGAACAGCGTGTAGTAGGTCACGAGGCCGCGCGCGGTCCAGACCTCGGTCGTGAAGAAGTCGGCGGCGGCGATGGCCTCCCAATGCGCGGCCAGAAACGTGCGCCACGACGTTGGGCGCTCCGGCACCGGGCTGATCCCGTGATCCCGCAGGATGGCGGCAACACTCGATCGGGCAACGCGATGCCCGAGATTGTTCAAGGCTCCCTGGATCCGCCGGTAGCCCCACGTCGGATTCTCCCGGGCCATTCGGACCGTGAGCTGACGAATCTCCATGAGGACGCCTGGCCGGCCGACGCTGCGTCGACTCGTGGTCCATTTCCGCGCGATCAGCTGACGGTGCCACCGCAGAATCGTGTCCGGCGTCACCAATGTCGCCACCTGCGCCAAAACTGATCGCCCCAGCGCGTGGCCCCGACTTGCCAGCCGGCGGCGCTGAACATCGGTGAGCCGCGCGCGTCGGCTCCCGAGTTGCTCCTTGAGGACGCGGTTCTCCTCTTGCAGATAGGCAATCACTCCAAGTTGGTGGCGATTGACCCAACCTGCCAGACCCACGAGCAGGATCCGCCAGTGAACGCTGTCGACCATGCGCCGAGTCTATAGGCAACCGATCATCTCGCCAGTGCTAGTCACCTCGGCCGAATTCTCGGATAGTACGGGCGACACCGACGTCGCATAACGGGCGTTCAGTCAACCTCCCCACCGGTTAACAGCCCGGGGTGAAAGTGACGGTGACGCAATCTGTGTCACCGTGGTCGGTGTACTACAATGCCGCGCATGTCGATGGGGACGCGAGAAACTGACCAATCGCCGTTGTGGATCGCCGCGTCGGACCTGCCGACGTCGCCGGCCCACCCGTTCTACGCTCGATTGAACGCGGTCCTGGACGCCCACGGCTTCGACCGGTTCGCCGAAGACCAGTGTCGCGAGTTCTACGCCACGGTCATGGGACGGCCGGGTTTGCCGCCGGGCCAATATTTCCGGCTGTTGTTGGTTGGCTACTTCGAAGGCATCGACGCGGAGCGTGGCATCGCGTGGCGGGCCGGCGACTCCTTGGCGGTCCGCAGTTTCGTGCGCCTGGCGCTCCATGAGGCGGCCCCCGATCACACGACGATTTCGCGGACGCGTCGGCTGATCGATCTGGAGACGCATCGCGCCGTGTTCACCTGGGTGCAGCAGCGGCTGGTCGAGGTCGGGCTCCTCAAGGGCAAGACCGTCGCGATCGATGCGACCACACTGGAAGCCAACGCCGCGATGCGCAGCATCGTGCGGCGGGACACGGCGGAAACCTATCAGGAGTTTCTGACGCGGCTCGCGAAGGCCTCGGGCATCGAGACGCCGACGCGGGAGGACTTGGCACGGCTGGATCGGAAGCGCAAGAAGAAGACGTCGAACAAGGACTGGACGAACCCGCACGATCCGGATGCGAAGGTCACGAAGATGAAAGATGGGCGGACGCATCTGGCCCACAAGGCCGAGCATGCCGTGGACCTCGAGACGGGCGCGATTGTCGCGGTCACCCTGCAGGGCGCTGACCAAGGCGACACGACGACGATCGGCGACACGGTGACGGCCGCGGCCGACCAAGTCGAAGACGCGCAAGCGGACGTCAGCGAACCGCAGCCACTGGACGAGATCATCGCGGACAAGGGCTATCACAGCAACCAGACGATGGTGGACCTCGACGCCGTCGGTGTTCGCTCCTACGTGGCGGAGCCGGGTCGCGGTCGGCGCGATTGGTCGAAGGAGCCGGCCGCCCAAGCGCCGGTGTATGGAAACCGTCGGCGGATTCGCGGAGCACGGGGCCGCCGCCTGATGCGGCGACGGGGCGAGATGATCGAGCGCTCGTTCGCCCATCTCTATGACACCGGAGGCATGCGTCGGACCCATCTGCGCGGGCACACGAATATTCTGAAACGCCTGTTGATTCATGCCGGTGGCTTCAATCTCGGGCTCGTCATGCGTCACCTGATCGGACTCGGCACACCGCGCGGCCTGCAGGGCCGCTTCGCGACCGTTCTTGCGACGTTATTCGTGTTCCTCAGCGCGTCTCGCTGCCGCCTCGCCGCGATCGGCAGATCGCATCGGTTTGTTGAAGCCGTCCGCGACCGACTCTCGCCGACCACGTTCCTGATCAATTCGTCAGCGGAAGTCACTTGTACCCCGGGCTGCTAATCTGTCTATCCTCCTGCCCATTCGGGCGGACTCGTTGCATTTTTATGTCAACCCTCTGTAATTTCCCTCGCCGATTTCTTGCGTCTGTGGAACTTCCTGTCCGGATCATTGATCCGGTTTTCGCATAGTTGGATGGTGGGGGATGGAGCGAATCGGTCGCGGCGTCGCCGGCATTTCTTTGACCGCGTTCACATAGCATGCCGGGCAGTGCCGGTTGCATCGTTCAGTGCACGCCTTCATCCATCGTCAGGAGCGATCGGCGCTCGATGAAGACTCGCTGGTTTCCAACAACAAGGAGCATCCATCATGGCGAAGTCAAAGGCCGTGGCAGCAGCCAAGATCAAGGGACTCAAGGCGAGCGTGGACCTTCATCCGCAATACAAGGTGCCGAATCGAATTTACAATATTCAATCCACGCCCAAGCCTATTGCTGCCGCCGGTAAGAAGGCGGTGGCGAAAGTCGGGGCGAAAAGTGACGAGGCCTTGAGAGAGGTCGCCGAGGCATTTCTCAAGTCCATCGCCAAGGACATCAAGATCGAACCGGACCTGTCGCAGCTTAAGTTCGACAAGGTCACTTCGAGCGTCCTCGGCAATCATGTCCTGTTCCAACAGTCCTTTGATGGCCGGCCTGTCTCGGGCGCGTGGGCGAAGGTCGATATCGATAAGACCGGTAAGGTATTCAACGTCGTGAACGATCTCTTGCCGCGTAACCTGATGAAACAGAAGACCGCGGCGGCCAAGAAGGAGCAAAAGCTCACGCGAGATGAAGCGATTCAAGCGGCCCTCGCGGCGACCAAGATTCAAAAAACCAAGGTCCAGAAAATCGAAGATCCGGAAATTGTCGCCTTCCCTTACCAGGGCGAACCCGTCATGGCCTGGAAGGTCATGCTCAAGGCCGGCCAGCCCGCAAGGGAATGGAAGGTCTACGTTCGAGCCAGCGACGGCAAGATTCTCGAGAAGATCAGCCTGATCAAGTATGTCGGCGGGCAAGGCCGTGTCTTCAATCCTAATCCGGTGGTCGTTCTTGACGACCCGTCGCTGAAGGACTCATCCGTGATTCCGGCACAGGCCTACGAAGAGGTGACTCTCGAGAATCTGGACAGCTCCGGTTTTCTCGACGGCAGTTTTGTCAGCACCAAGCGAACGGCAAATCGGGTTCAGTCCAACAACCATTCCTTCAAATTCAAGCGACCGGATCGAGCCTTCAAGGAAGTCATGGTCTACTACCACATCGACCAAGTGCAGCAGTACATCCAAAGCCTGGGATTCGACAACGTCAACAATCGCGCCATCGAGGTGAACATCGATGGCACGACCCAGGACAACTCGTTCTACAGTCCGATGACAAAATCTCTGACTTTTGGGACCGGCGGCGTCGATGATGCCGAGGACGCAGACATCATCTTGCACGAGTACAGGGCATTCCATTCAGGACAACCAGGTGCCAGGGTTCGGTCCGAGTGGTGAGGCCCGCGCGATGGGAGAGGGCTTTGGCGACTACCTCGCGGGAAGTTTTTTCGAATCGCTCAAGAGCAACAAGCTTAAGCCCTGTGTCGGGACCTGGGACGCTGTTGCCTACAGCAACGATGATCCGCCCAGTCTTAGACGGCTGGACAGCGCCAAGAAATACCCCGAGGACATGGAAGGGGAAGAACATGCCGACGGCGAAATCTGGTCGGCTTGCTTATGGCAACTTCGGGGCAAGCTTCGTCAGAAGAAAACGGACAAGCTTGTCTTCGCGCACCATTTTCTGATTCCGTCCACCGCTTCGTTCAAAGACGCCTCGCAGGCGCTGATCACCGCGGACCAGAATCTCAACGGCGGCGCGAACGAAGCGAAGATCCGGGATATTTTTGTTCGGCGCGGGATCTTTGCAGGCTCAAACGCGAAAGAGAAGGCTAAGAAACCGAGCAAGAAGAAGGGCGCCGGGAAGTGATCGGACGCTGAATCCGCGCCTTTCTTGCGACTCCATTGGAACTCCAACGGGATACGACCATGCGCGCAATCTTTTTCGACCTGGGCGATACGCTGGAACACAATGATGTCCTAACACCCGGCGCTAAGCAGGTCTTGAAGTCCCTTCGTGACATGAACTTGCCTGATCAGCAGGCCCCGGCGCTCGGATTGATATCCGATTTCGACATGCCGAGACCGGACGACAGCGTCGAGGGCATTAAGGCGAGTTACGTTGCGATTCTCGATCAGCTCGATATCCGGCAGTTCTTTGAGCCAGTTTCGCAAAGAGTGACTCTCTCGACCGAAGTGGGGGTGTTCAAGCCAGATCCCAAGATATTCCGAACTGCATTGAAGCGAATCGACGCCGACGCCCATTTCCACGACGCGGTTTTCATCACTGAGAATCGCCAGCACGTGAATGCCGCCCGGGAGCTTGGCATGCATGCGATCCATGTGAAAGGCCCCGATCAGTCGGAAGGGGATGTGCAGCAGCTGGCGGATATCGTGCCGATCGTCGAAGGCCTCTTTAGGTTCTCTCCTTGCTGCAAGAAATCGAGCGCAGCTGTCGGTCGACATGCAAGCGAAGCGAACAAGAGCAAGCAAGTCAATCCGACCATCAAGGGGATCGTCGAGCAGATAGAGGAAAGCCGATTGAAGACCACGGTCAACAAATTGGCTGCCTTTGAAACGCGATGGACCTATTCTTCGAAAGTCGGCCTCGTTACCGATTGGCTGTTCGAACAGTTCAAGGGTTTTCGGTACACGACCCAGCAGATTTCCTTTCAACCGTTCACTATTCCCGGGGGGCCAGAGCAACGAAACGTGCTTTGGTCTGCACAGGCAAAGCAGAGCAGGGGATCATCCTGGTCTGCGCCCATTACGATTCCCTCTCAGAGACCCCCGGCGCCAAGGCTCCTGGTGCGGATGATGACGCATCGGGCATTGCCGCTTTATTGGAGATCGCTCGGATCGCTCAGCCGCTCGAACTGAAGCGGCGGGAGTTCTTTATGCAGCGTTCGGCGGAGAAGAGCAGGGACTTTTGGTTCCGCTGCGTGCGCGAAGATCGCGGAAGAAAACTCCTGGCCGATCGAACTTGTGATCAACATGGACATGATCGGATGGACGCCGACTCAAGGTCCGGGCGCCCGGATCGTCGTCGAATACGACCAGGGGAACAAGACGCCCGGCAACGACGCTGCATCGAAAGCGTTTGGACTTGTGATGGCCCAGGCCGCCGCGGATTACACCGACCTTGCTGTTGAACATACCGACATTTGGAACAGCGACTATATGCCGTTCGAAGCCAAGGGAACAGCGTGCATCGGCGCCTACGAAGGAGGGGATAACCCGTGTTTATCACCGGTCGACCGATTCGGCCTAGAAAGTTCGACTATGCGGTACTGCGAAAGGTTTCGAAGATGGTGCTGGCGACAATTCGTCCCGTGGGCAATTGACTCATATTCTGGGTTTGGCCTGAGGCATCTATAACGGGAGGCTTCAGTTCACCTCCTCTTTAGGAACCGGCGGGACTCTCCGCGCCCGATGACGGGGGGGATCTGTT
>CAVYRS010000005.1:0-1709456 GCA_963770995.1 uncultured Acidobacteriota bacterium
GTCGTCACGGGCGGCGCGCTACCTCGCTCCGCGACGAAGTTGCGACCGGCGATCGTACATGACTCGAATCAATCGACGCGAAGCTATTCTTGGTCGTGGCTAGGGACATGGCTGTTCCATCAGACCACGTCTCCACCTAGCAACACCTCGTCAGCGGCCAGGCGCAAAGAGGTCGTCAATGCTGACCTCTTTTATTGCTCCGACATTGAGTGCCCTGAGCGGCGGTTCCACTGTTTTCCGGTCGCCAACGATGACGATCGCGAGATGGTCGGGCTGTATGTACTGCTTAGAAATGCGCTGCACGTCGCCAGGGCCAACCGCCCGAATTGCCTACATGTACGTGGAATAGTAATCGTCGGGCAGGCCGTAAACGACCAGCGATTCCATGGCTTTGAGCCGGGTCGAAATGCGGCCGGTCGCTTGAAACGTCCGCGGAAACTGGACCGCGATGTCGTCTTTCGCGCGCGCGACCTCGTCGGGAGAGACTCCCGTCAGCACGCCGGTCAATTCGCTGAGCAGCTCCTGGACCGCTTGAGCCTGTTCTTGCTTGATCTGCGCGGCAGCGGCGACAACGAAGGGACTCGCGGACTTGCGCATGTCGAAGCCGACTCGCACACCGGACGTGTTCTCTCGGAGCGTCGCGTTCCGTCCTGCCGCGAACCTGCGCCGGAGGACGCTGCTCAAGACGTAAATCGGGACAGGTTCTCGAGATCGACGTTATTCCGCTGATCCGCCGATGAGGACTGGCGACTTGGTAGCGCTGGGCATGTCGACGATCGTCAGCTCGCGTACGCGCCTTTCCGCTGGTGGACGGGCGCGTGTCGATGCGACCGCGCGGCGGCGTGCGATTTACCGAAGTGCGTCTCGAGGAGCGCGATCAGCGGATCGGCTTCATGTCGCCGATGACAATCAGCGTGCGTTGTCGGGCCGATAGACGGCCTGGTGGAAACCTCTCGATATTTGTCGGTCAGCGCATCGATGCTGTCCTGGAGTGCCGATCTGCGCCGCAGCCTCGCGATTGGATGGACTGTAGATGTCTGGCGCGCGAACGCCTGCGCCGCGACCGAGTCGGGATCGTCGTGAATGTTGAGCAACGTGCGCAGCCGCTGCGGCCGCAACACCGTGCCTCGACTTCTGCGCCGCGAACGCTTCGGCCGCGGCGTCACGTCGGCCATGATCGGCAATGCCTCAGCGCAGGGCGTCGAACAGGAGGACAGTCTGCATGGTACAGGTAATCGACGCCGCATGACGCGGAAAGATTGGCGAGCAGACCGTCCAGCGCATCGGCGATGGCGGTGGCCGAAGCGCGCGCCGGCGCCCGCGGTGAGCATCACGCAAGACCTGCGATCCCATAGCGGCCTGGTGGATCGGCATCGTCTCTCCGGTCAGCACCTGCACCTCATCTGCACGACGGCAACCGGCTGAGGATCGGACTGCAAAGCGTCGCTCACGCTGCGCTTCACGATTGTCAGCGTCAGCGGACAGGCGATCCGCGCCGCGCTGGTCGAGGACGCGCGCTCGCCCGGAGGCGGCGAGCATCTAATCTGGCCACAACGGTGAGGACGAGCCGGAGCCTTCATCGTCGCCTTCTGCCGTCAATTCAGCACCGACAGCGAGAGCGAGCTCACGTCCTTGACGAAATCTGGTTGCCCGAGACCGTTGGCTGCAGCCCACGTCGCGCTATTCGCCACGACTAACCGCTTCACCGGTTCGAACTACGCTCGCGCCTGGTGACTATCAGCTTGCCATCGTCGTTCAGCAGCAACAGAAGGCTCCCTGCCTCTCTACCACGGCGGATCGAGGCGATGGGCTGGCTCAACCAGAGAACCTTGCCGGTGTGTGCATCGAGCGCGAAGAACTGGCCCTGCCGTCGGTACAGGCCGAACAGCGTATCGCCGACGATGACCGGATCGCTCAAGAACAGCGAGACGTCCTTGTCTCCCAGACGATCTTCATGACCGACGTGCCGCTGTCTGGTCGGCTTCAAGGCGGGGATCCTCATGGCCTGGCTGCTGACGATGAACTCGTCGTTGGACGAATCGGCGACGGCACGGTGTCGTGCGCGACAGCCACGGTACTCGACAGCCTGTGTGCCGGTCGGACAACGAGAGCACGAACGCGGGCCGAGTCATGGTCACGACCTGACGGACTCCGAGTTCGACGATGATTGGCGACGCGGTGAACGGTACCACGGTCGCGGCCCGCCGACATGCCGACGGCACCGGTGTTGGCGTCGAACGCCGTCAGCGGACCGTGGATCGCCGGGACGAACGATCACCAGGTTCTTGTCGCCGACAGGAGAGACGGACATGCCATACGACGGATGTCGCGCGAGCGGCGTTTGCCACGCGAGCCGTCCGGTTCCCGCATCGAAGGCTGATATAATACCGGTGATGCCGAGGGTGGTACAGCCTGCCATCGTGAAAGAGCGGGTGGCTTTGGTACTGACGCCGATGAGCAGCCGCCAGAACGGCCGGGCGCGTATGGTGCGGGATAGCTGTGTGCCACCGCTCGGTGCCGGTGTCGGCGTTGAGCGCCGTCATCACCTCGGTCGTGTTACGCCGCGTGAAGAGATAACAACTGTATCGGCAACGATGATCGGCGTCGCGTAGCCTTTCTCGAACGTCTGATCTTCCACCTGCGCCTCAGCGTTTCCGGCCACGATGCCGCTCGACGAACGCGTGGGCCGGCGCCGTCGCGATTCGTTGATGCGACTGCGGATAGTCTTGTGCCAGCGTTGCGCTGCAGCGGCAGCGCTGGACCCAACCAACATCGTCCTCCCACACGAGGAGCCAGTGCCGCGACGATCGGCGTCGACTTCGCGATCTTCACGCGCGTCATCGCTTTAACCTCCTGCGGGCGATTGTGATCGACACTTTGCTATGAGAATAACCGGTATCAGCCTTCGACGGTGGCCGGCATCGCGCTCGGCTGGATGCACTAGCGCTTGTGCGCAACTCCGTGCACCAAACGGCGAGCGGCGACGGCATATTGAAACTCGAGGACCTGCGTCACGCGGCGCATACTCGGGACATCTTGCGCATCACGACGGATCAGGAGAACATCATGAAAGCGATCGTCCAGACGGTGTACGGCTGGCCCGATGTCCTTGAACCAGGGACATCATAAGCCGATGATCGGCGATATCGCGACGTATCCATCCGCGTTCACGCGGCGGGCGTCCATCGAGGGACTGGCTCGTGATGCGGAGGCGTCGAGGATCGCACGCCTGGGGTATGCCGTGCACATGGAAGAATAGCGTCGCGGTGGAGGCGGCTGGGGAGGTGGAGGGAATCGGGAGGAACGTGACGCGGTTTCAGCCCGGCGCCGAGGTCTTCGCGGGGAACGGGGCCTTCGCCGAATAGGTGTCAGTGTCAGAGGAAGCGCTGGCGATCAAGCCTGCCAACATCACGTGAACACGCTGCCGCGTTCCTCATTTCCGCCTTCGCGGCCCTTCAGCCACTGCGCGACACCGGAGGGAGACAACCCGCGCACAAGGCTCGATGATGGCGGATCTGGAGGCGCTGGTACGTTCGCCGTGCAGATCGCCAAGCGAACGGCAGCGGAGGCGACCGGCGTCTGCAGTGTCTCAGTACGGCCGGCTTGGTCAAAGGCAAGACGATCGGCATTGATGCCACGACGCTCGAAGCAAACGCGGCGTTGCGGAGCATCGTGCGACGCGATAGCGGCGAGAGCTATGAGGAGTTTCTGACGACGCTCGCCAAGGCCTCCGGCATCGGGACGCCGACGCGCGCCGATTTGGCGCGCATCGATCGGAAGCGGAAGAAGAAGGGCTCGAATGACGACTGGACGCCATCCGCACGATCCCGACGCCAAGATCACGAAGATGAAGGACGGCCGGACGCATCTCGCGCACAAGGCCGAGCATGCGATCGATCTCGAGACCGGCGCGATCGTCGGCGTCACGGTGCAAGGGGCGGACAAGGGCGACACCGCCACGATTCAGGAGACGCTGCCCGAAGCCGCCGAGCAACTCGAAGCGGTGGCCGCGGTCACGGATGATGCCGTCGCCGTGATCGAAGAAGTGGTGGCCGACAAGGGGTATCACAGTCGCACCACGGTGCACGACCTCGAGACGCTCGACATTCGCACCTACATCAGCGAACCGGATCGCGGACCGCAGTCGTGGACGGACCAGGAAGCGGAACGCGACGCGGTGTACGCGAATCGCCGGCGCATCCGCGGGACTCGCGGCAAACGACTGCTCCGCAGACGCGGCGAATTGCTCGAGCGACCGTGTGCGCAGGAATTCCGGGCGCGCCAGTGTCGGCGACATGGTCTAGTGACGCGCAGGAGGTGGCATCCATCCAGCCGACGGCCGTGTGGACGGTCTTCGGCTTGGCACGACAATCATCAGTGCCAGTTATCAAATCCTGACGGTTAGGTTGCCTATGCGCGTGGTCCCGGACTACGCAGGAGGCTGGAGCGGGTGGTATCGAATCAAGACCTGCACTCGGCTGAGCGGCCCGGGCCCGAGTTCGTGTCGCTTCGTGGAGAGCGGACGCTTCGGCTTGCGGACAGTGCTGACGCAGGATGGCGCTCGACTGTTTGACATTCTTGATCTCTTGAACAACTTCAACGACCGGGTTGTCGAGACAGGCATGGTTGATGGCGCAATAGACCCTGGGAACGTCCTCGTCATCTCGGGCACGACTCGAGTCATAGATCCTGCCGAATCTGGTGAGACGACACTCAGCCAATGGAGCACCACGCTCACTGGTGATGGTCAGACATTGGCAGGAACATTCGTTAAGAAAGAAGTGTTTCGAAAGTTTTGGGGGCTCCCAAACGATGGAGTACGACTGTGCTCTGTAGGATGTGCATAGATCGAGGCCTTGACTCAGTCCTCCGTTTCTGCCGTTGGCCACCTCTCTAAGCGTGGCGCTCTGTTCGCCGGGTCAGCAAGTGTTCAGCTCCTGCTCTAATCTGCGTAGGTACTCACCCTGCGGTTGCCGCTTTCCTGTCGTGCGCATCCGATTACGGGGCATCATCGGCCAGTACGGACGCGTTTTGGATTCGAGATGCGAGAAACGGCGGCCTGCCCTTCTGAGAAAACGATCCAAGCATTCACGCGCCCGCTTTCGGCGACCGGCTCGCGCCTGCGCAATGCCTTCGCAGAGATCGGGCTCCGGCGTTTCGGGCCAGAGCGATCGCGCTTTGCGAGCGGCCGCGAGCGCGTCATTTAGACTACCGGCACGCCTAGCGAGATGATCGTCTTGTGCCACTGTAGCGAACGCAACGTGGACCGCTACGGCACTCTGATACACATCGGCACGGTCAGTACACAACGGTCCAACTCCCGACATATGATGTCGATCGCGACACGGAAGGCGCAGGGAACTCGCTCGACGATGTGCGCGGCGCGGCGTCACGTTCGTGTACCAGAATCCTCAGTCGACTGAACCATCCAGCGCGCTACCGCCTGGTACGAATCAAGGATCTCGAGGGCAAAGGGCAATTTCCTATCGCGACTTCGTGCGACGCCTCCCATTTGTCGTCCGAACCTACCGTGCATTGGCTATGTCCTTAGCCGTTTGTCGTTGACACTCGGTTGAGGCGCGACTATAAAGGCGAACGCTGGGGACACCGCTTCGTCTTCCTTTTCCTTTCGACTCGTTAATGGGGAGGCCTCATGGAAGTGTTCGTTGACTTTGGCCTGTTCGAGGTCATCGCCGCCCTGGGGATCGCCACGCTTGCGAAGAGAGTTTATTCGGTCCCCAGTCTCACCGCGATCATGCTCTTCGCCAGTCTCGCGTTTCCCGGTCTGCTACTGTTCCTGGCCGACGGCGAGATGCTTCGCTGGCTCGCCGCAGGAGCGCTAGCAACAGCTCTGATTAATCTCGGCGTGGTTCTGGGCGCCCTGCAACAGGGTCATGTCCCCACCTTAACGCTCACGCGCAATCGCAATGGTGAGGACGGCGCGAGCTAGAGATCAGTTTCGCTCGACTGTCACTGTTCAAAGACATTCTGTTTTTGTCACTCATGAACTCCGTACGACTCACTGAGGAGATCACTTATGGCGAACCCGGGACTTCCCAATTCTGCCACGGTCGTCGAAACGCGCGAACTGGTGGTCGACAGACCCGCGCCCACTCCTGGTCCCCCGCAGACATTCCGCATACTCCGAACCAATCAAGTCGACGAGTACGAACCGGCAATGCCGGTCGGCGCTGTTCTTGCGGCGAGGCCGCCCGCAGCAGTGGGCGACAACTTCCAGGGCACGGCGCGCAGAGCCGCGAAGATCTCCATCTCCGAGGCGGATGTCGAAGAATTTGACGATCTCAAAGACCTGATCAATAGCCTCACGTCCGATCAGGACATGATCGACCTCGATCTGCATGACGACCGTGACTCCGACCGTGTCGACGAAGAGCAACGCAACGTACGCGTTCGCGCCTTCATCTATGCGGCGAGCCGGGAGAATGATAACGACTTTCACGTGATCATCGGGCGGTCGCCTGATGCGTCGCGGTTGTTCATGAACGTCGAAGTGTCCGGCCTGCCACCTTCCAGTAGCACCCACCGGGCCACGCTCAAAGGCGTTCGAGATGGGTACAAGACGTTCTTCAGGAATCACCCCGACAATTTGCCTGGTACTTCGTATGACTTCTACGATCCGCCAATCCCCGTTCTCATCGGCGGGTCACTTTTCTTCGATGTCACGCACGCGACTGGAGGGAAGCCTGGCCCGCAGGATCTTCGAGATGACATTCCGACGATCTGGGAAATTCATCCTGTGACGAGCTTGGAATTCGAGCCGGACTGATAGACTGGACCGAGGTGTCGGGGGCCATGAAAAAGAAGCGCATCGCTCCCAAGAAAGCCACGACACGAAGGCCGAAGTCAGTTCCGGATCGCTCGACTGTCGTCGACGAGCTCACGTTCGTCTCGCCCAAGGGCCGAGTGACCGAGTTAGACGGACGACGCAGAAGGATGAGTACGAGGAGAATCAGGACTCGCCGCCCAAGGCCGACGATGAGTCCTGATTCGGGCGTGCCCCGACAATGGCGACTAGGTCAGGGCAAGCTCGTATACTCCCCGCCCATGCGTCGCCGCTCGGATCAATCGCTGCGTCGGGTGAATCTGCAAATCGAACACAGGAGCGTCGGGCAAACCATTCTGGAGCGGCGCCCAGGTATTGCCGCTGTCCGGCGAATGCCAGACGCCGATGTCAGCTCCCACATAGAGATTCGCGGGGGCGGCACGGTCAACGACCAACGCATTGTGCTCAACGTCGAGTAGATCCTGACCAGGGGATCCGCTTCGAACTTCCCACCGATTTCCGTCAAAGTGCCAGACGCGGCGGGTATCCCCCAAACCTCCAAACGTGATGTACATGGACCCGAGCGTAGCATCGGCCCAGTCGACACCGATGTCTGTGATCAACCCCACAAGACCCAGCGCACCGGCCGGTGCGGTGTCGAGTCGCGCGATCGTCCACGCTGTGCCGCTCCAATCTGCCCGGAAAACCTTGCCACGCGTGGTACCAATGAACAACCGCGTTGCCGACGCGAATGCCAGCGCGAAGATACTTTCGCTCGCTGTCACGCCTGGCAACGTGATGACATCGGCCGTCTTCCACGAGACCGCGAAATCTCGTGACACGTGAACGCTCTGCGCGGCACCCACTGCAATGATGTCTGCTTCGGCGGCCACTGCCGCATTCATGGGCGGACCGACGATGGGCTGGGTCATCGTCGCCCACGTCAGGTTCCATGCCTCGACCCAATCCTCGTGTGTGGCGCCGCCGTTGTCCGACTTGTACACGCGGCCATTGACGAATGACAACACCTTGTCAGGATCGTTCCAATTGACGAGGCAGTAGCCGCCATCCCCGTAGTTCACATGCTGCCACAGCGACCCGCCGGCGGTGCGAGCGGTGCCGTTGTCCTGCAGACCGGAGAAGATGATGTTCGGATCGGTGGGATGCTGTGCGATGAAATTCGTACAGAGGCACGAGAGTCCCGAATTGACGCCGGCGAATTCCCCAGTGCCTGTCGGATTTCGATTGAGGAAGACGCCACCGTCGCTTCCGCACCACAGTTCGTTGGGATCATTCGGCGAGTGGAGCAGCGCGTGTACGTCGGCGTGTGCGTGAGTCCCGATCGAGCGGGAGCCGGTGAAGCGCCACCCTGTCCCTGATGCTGTCACATTCGCGCGCCACACCGAGGCGCCGTTCCCAGCGAAGTTTCCGCCGAGGTACAGCCGGTTCACGTCGGCGGCATCGACGGTCATCGCCAGATCGAAGGCGCCCTGACTCCTCCCCTGAATCAGCGGAAGAACATTCGGAGGACTCGTGACCGCCTTCCACGCCCCATCGGTGACGTCGAGACGGTAGACGCCATGCAGACTACCGTTGTCCTGCCTCGCAATCATTGCGTAGACGATATTCGGATTGCCCGATTGCACGGCCAAGGTGATGCGACTGACATTTGTCGATGGGAATCCGATCCCCACAGCAGTCCACGTCGTGCCGTCCGTAGACTGGCTGACACCTACGCCCCATTCAGCCGCGAAGAACCGGACGGTCGCCCCGGCGCCGGCGACGACCACAGAGCTGTGGACACCAGCCCGCGTCTGGGTCCACGTCGGCGTCCCAGCGCTCAGTGTCCGTTGATAAAGACCGACGGTCGTCGCCGCAACGACGTTTTCGCGATCTCGAGGGTCGATGGCGAGCGTAAAGAATGCCTCACCGACAAGTGGCGGCGAGCCTACGGCGGTGGCTTCCGTCACCCAATGCTGGCCTCCATCGTCAGTCCGGATCGGTCCAATACCTCGATATGCGGGAAGCGCGTTGACGACGCGACTTCTGAACAGTTGATGTGTTTCGCCTTCGCCCGTTCCGACGTATACTCGTTGGGTATCGGCGGGGTCCATCGCAATCGCTCCACACGCGAGGCTCGCCGACGCGAAGTTCGTCGGATCCACATCGAAGCCATCCATCAACGATTGCCAGGTAGCGGCGCCATCATCCGAGCGGAACACACCGCCACACGCAGAGGCCGCGTAGAGCAGCCGTCCGCCAGTGGCGACGGCGAGTCCCACGACTCTTCCACCGACGGGTTCGTTGCTAGCCGTTTGTCCCCCGAGGACGACGGTCGGGCCAAGCGGCAACCAGTTGCGGCCGCCGGGAATGGCTGGCGCCGGCGGCGCGGCCCTGGCTGGCACCGGCGGCGCGGCCCCGGCAGGGGCGGCTGCTGCGGCCTTCCTGCGCTTGTACTCCGCGAGTCTCTCGGCCCAGATAGACGTTTGAACAGCGCTCGCCAAGACGGCTTCCCCACGCCCTGGCTGCAACGTGCTCTCGAATGGCACGGAAGCGGGAGCTGCGGCGCCAGGTGCTCGGGCTGCGCGAGAGGGCGGAGGTGGCGGCACATAGCCCACGGGGGCCAGACGTGTGTAGGTTTCCTCGATCTGGGAAAAGAACCATTCCGCCGGCCCCTCGTCGCGGTCGCGCTTCTCCGTCACGGCGCGATTCGTTTTCGTGGGCATCCGGATCTTGGCTTTCTTCTTTGTCTCGCGACGACGCGATGGAGCCGCTTTGCGAGCGCCCTTCGCCTTCCGAGCCCTTTTCTTGGTCATGCCAGCCTCCAGCGTGTGGAAACGTGCGAGGACAGTCGACGGCCGTTTGCTCGGGTCGCGCTCACACCTGGATCGAAAGCCTGTGCAGCAATACCGGCATCAGGTTCGCCGGCGGATCCTTCTGCCGACCGAAACCCAGGAAGTCCACGTGGGCGGATCGTTCGTCGACGAGCGTGATGCGTGTGAGGCAGGACCTGGTCTTCCTCGAAGAAGAGCTCAGGACGCGTTCCCCGGAAACCAAGATCGTGTCCACGTCCGCCCGCGCCGTTGACGACGACGTGTATCCCCTCCGCAGGAGGAACGGTCACCGTTCTGGCCTGGGATCGCGGAGCGTAGGCGCTGACGTTGTGGTCGTGGCCGCCGAGGGTCATCGCGACTCGAGGCGCTCCGGTCTCGGTGAACAGTGTCTGCCAGACGGCATCGACCTCTTCAATATCACCGTGCTTTCCTCGACTGAGACGGCTGTGATGGGCGCACACGATCTTGGCGCGCCCAGGTGTATCAAGCGCCTGACGCAGCCAAGTCACGCGTGATGCATCACCCGTCGGCCATGGCTGGATGTCTTCACAGGGACCAGTATCGAGGAACACGAATCGCCAGCCGGCGAGGTCGATGAGGTGCTCGTATCGCGCTCCGCCCTTCTTGTTCACATCAATCGGCTGCCGCGAGTTTGGCGGTGGAAACATCTTCCAGAACGCCTCGTAGCCCGATGGAATCTGTCCTGTGAACGCTGACGACGCGCGCGTTCTCCAATCGTGGTTACCGGGTGCTTCGCAGATGCCGCGCATGTCGCCCAGCATCTGATCCCGGAGCATCTCGAATTCCTCCGGCGTTCCATCGCCGTAGACGTCACCGCCGTTGATGATCAGATCAGCGTCGCCCTGTTGACGAATCCAGTTAATGAACGCGGTGTGCACGGAACCGACGCCATCACCGGCGCCATCGGAGCCCCAGTAGATGACGGCCATTATTGGCCTGCCCTTCGTGGTGCGGGGCGTTGGTCGGCGGGTACGAGCGCTGCCGGGGGCCGCGGGTGACGCGTCGGATCGACGACGACGGTCGAACCGGCACACTCGCCGGTTTGCGCCAGCTTTGCGGCGCGTACTATCCGAGAATTCCGCCGAGGCATCAGGCCGCTCGGTAATAGAAGCGAAGCAGCCCGCCGAGCCGCGGGCGGCAGCGGATGGCGCCGTCCGGTGGCCCGGCCGATGCGGGCGCGATCAGTCGGTCGTGCAGGCCTTGGTGATTGCGTTCCTGGTGGTAATGCACCGCGAATTCGCGCAGCGTGCGCCGCAGATGAGTCTCCCCGAGGATCACGAGGCGGTCGAGGCATTCCTCCTTGATGGAGCGGACAAACCGTTCCGCGTACGCATTGCAGTCGGGTGCGTGGTACGGCGTCTGGACGACGCAAATCCTTGCGGCCGCCAACGTCTGCCGGAACGCCTCACTCCATTTCGTGTCGCGGTCGCAGATCAGGAAGCGGTGGCCCAGCAGCGCCCCATCACCCGCGTGCGTCAACGTGCGCGCGATCTGGACCATGAACGCCTCGTCGGGATGCGGCGTCGAGCCCACCAGCTGCACGCGGCGTGAGGCGAGGTCGATGACGAACAGCGTGTAGTAGGTGATCAGCCCCCGCGTGGTCCAGACCTCGGTCGTGAAGAAGTCGGCCGCGGCGATGGCGCCCCAATGGGCGGCCAAAAAGGTGCGCCACGACAGCGGCCGCCCGGGCACGGGGCTGATCCCCTGATCTCGCAAGATCGTGGCGATCGTGGATCGAGCGACGCGATGTCCGAGATTCCTCAGAGCGCCCTGAATCCGCCGGTAGCCCCACGTCGGATTGTCCCGCGCCATTCGGACCGTCAGCTCGCGGATCTCGGTGAGGACGCCTGGTCGCCCCACGCTGCGTCGAGCTGCTGCCGTCCATTTCCGTGCGATCAGCCGGCGGTGCCACCGCAGAATCGTATCCGGCGTCACCAGCGTCGCCACCCGCTGCAGCATGGATCGCCCGAGTGCGTGGCCGCGGCTCGCCAGCCGACACCGTTGGTCGTCAGTCAACCGCAGGCGTCGGCCGCGGAGTTGCTCCTTGAGGACACGGTTCTCCTCCCGGAGATACTCAATCACTTCCAGTTGGTGACGATTCACCCAACCGGCCAGAGCCACCAGCAGGAGCTGCCAGCGAACGCATTCGCCCATCCGCCGAGTCTACATGTAGCCGTTCGTGCCGCTGCGTATTCAGGCCTCGGCGGAGTTTTCGGATACTACGGGCCAATAATGTAGAAGCGTGCAGCGAGCAGCACCACAACCGTGAACAAGGAACCGAGAACGATCAGGATGATCTTTTTTTTTCATTTGTGCTGAGTCCAACAACATCAGGAGGTTTGTTGGCCGCTCCTAGTCGATTTTGGCCTCCGCCGCGAAGGACGGATAACAGAAATATTAGCGCGGTTCCGAGCGTTAACGGAAGACCATGTCTCGGACCCAAGGAACCATGCAGGAACCCTTGCGGTCCCTCACACAGCGCTGATTGTCGGACTATCGCTCGGACGACGGACAGGGCCACGGGCGTTCTTCATCAACCAAAAGCGCGTGAACGTGGATCGCGCGCACCTCCGGCCGGCCCGCGCCACACATGCGGATTAGACTTCTTCACCACCGAGGTGTGGACCGCGCGGCCTCGTGACGTACTACACCGTGTTCGTGATCGAGTTGGCCTCCCGCCGCGCGCAGCTCGTCGGGCCGACGCCGCATCCCGATGACGCCTTCGTTGTGCAGACGGCGCGCGCCCTCACGGACGCAGACGACGGATGGCGTCGTGGAGCGCGCGTGGTGATCTGCGACCGGGATACGAAGTGGAGCCTGGCCTTTCGGCAGACGCTGGCGGCCGCCGGAGTGGATGTGGTCCAGACGCCGTACCGCGCGCCGAACTGTAACGCGTACGCGGAACGCTTCGTTCGATCCATCAAAGAGGAATGCCTGGATCGCATCGTGTCCCTCGGGGAACCCTACCTCCGCCGCACGCTGGCGGCCGTCAGCGAGTACGACCACCGGGAGCGCAATCACCAGGACCTGCACGACCGGCTGATCACGCCGGAACCAACCAGACCACCACACGGTGTCATCCGCTGCCGCCCGCGCCTCGGCGGGCTGCTTCGGTACTACTACCGAGCCGCCTTAGAGGTCGGCTGAATTTTCGGATAGTACGGGCTACACGCGAATCCAAGGCGCGCTGCAGAACGTGGGGCATCGCGTGGGTCGCTCCACGATCGCTCGCATCCTGAAGGCCCGTGGCCTGCCCCTTGTCCCGGAGCGGCCGACGTCGTGGCAGACCCTCCTACGCGCGCACTGGGGGGCGATCGCGGGCGCAGATTCCTTCTCGACGGACGTCTGGATGTGGCACGGCCTCCTTACGTACGACACCGTGTTCGTGATCGATCTCGCGTCGCGCCGCGTGCACATCGTCGGGTCCACGCCGCATCCCGACGAACTGTTCATGCGCCAAGTCAGTCGCACGCTGACGGCGGCGGACACCGGGGGGTTGCGCGACCACACGGTCCTGATCTGCGATCGCGATCGGAAATGGAGCGAAGACGTACGGCGGCAGCTCAGCGAGGCAGGAATTCGAGTCGTACTGACGCCCGTGCGGGCACCAAATGCGAATGCGTACGCGGAGCGCTTCGTCCGATCCATCAAGGAGGAGTGCCTCGACCGGCTGATTCCGCTAGGCGAGCGCTATTTCCGACGGGCCGTGACGGAGTTCCCACCACAATCATCGTGAACGGAATCATCAAGGGCTCGAGAACGCGTTGATCGAGGCGCTGCTGGCAGGCGGTGCGACCGGCCGCGTGCATCGACGACCGCGGCTGGGCGGGCTCCTCAACTATTACGAACGTGCGGCGTGATCAGTGCTCTCGGCCGAGCATTGGGACAATACGCCCTCAACCGCCAGGCTGTGAGCCGGGCCTGCTCCGCCTTCGTCATCGCTGCTCCTTCCAGGGATTCAAAGCCTAAAGAAGGAGAGCTGGATGTGTCACCCTAGTCGTGGGATTTTAAGTCCGTCCTGATGAAAACGACTGCCACTCCATGAAACACGCCCGGGGCCAATTGTCTCAGGCGAAGTACGCATCCGAATTCATGCGTTTTCATCCAGTCTCGTCGCGGCGTTAGCCTGGCGTTAGCCCACTGATTGATTGAAGATACTTCTGTTTCGCGAGCAGAGGCCCTGGTCCGAACGGCTCACGTTTCGCACATCAGCCGCGTGCGTGTTGCTTGCGCCACGCGTCGGCGTTCTCCAATGTGGGAACCGGCCGGATCATCGCGGGATCGTAAGCAGCCAGCGAGGCATTCGCGGCGACACGCCGCGGCCAGTCGGGGTTGGCCAGCGCGCCGCGGCCAAGCGACACGAGATCGGCGCATCCCGCCGTCAGCATCGCTTCCGCACGGGCTCGATCGTCGAGCCCGCCATTGGCGATGACAGCAACGCTCGTGACGCGCTTGGCCAAGTCTGGCAGCATCAGCGTCGCGCGAGCTGGATGCGGTGCGTTCAAGCCTGAAATGTGGAGAAAGGAGGCACCCGCGGCGACAATCGAACGGAAGATCTCGCACGCCGTTGCCTCGCCGCCCGGCCATTCGTAGGCAGGATCGTTCGTCTTGCCCGGGTTCAGACGAATGCCGACTGGAAAGCCGGCAGGGACGGCGCGTCGCACGGCATCCACGGTTTCACAGGCAAACCGGATCCGGTTCGCGATCGATCCACCGTACTGATCGGTCCGCAGGTTCGTGTAGTCAGTGAGGAATTGATCGATGAGATAACCGTTGGTGCCGTGCAACTCGACCCCGTCGAAACCGGCCTCGACCGCGCGCGCCGCCGCGCGGCCGAAGTTCTCCTGGATGCTCGCAATCTCGACATGGGTCAACTCGCGCGGCATCGGCAGCGGTTTCGAGCTGCGCGGCGCAACCGCCGAGGGTGCCACGGTCTCCACACAATAGCGCCGCGCCTCGGCGAAGGCGCCGGCGTGCTGCAGCTGCATGAAGACGGCCGCCCCGTGGGCATGGACGGCTTCGACAACCCGAAGCCAGGCGTCTCGGTGGGTCGCCGTCGCCATGCCCGGCTGCCCTCTTCGGCACTGGCTGGACTCGGCGTCGATGTATGTCGCTTCGGTCTCCACGAGGCCCCAGCCGCCACGCGCAAACTCTTCGTAATATGCCACGATCTGATCGGTCACCTGGCCGTCCTCCGTGGCGCTGACTCTCGTCATCGGCGCGACGACGGTCCGATTCTTCAGCGTGACGGTTCCAAGCGCGATCGTCGAGAACAGGTTCACGTTCTGGATCATTGCTCAGGATGACCTGAGAGCGCGGATTGATGTACCCTTCAGCCGAACCGCCTCGAATGAGCGTCTCGAACTCACGACATTCTATCTCCCTGCCGAAACCCGCAGGGGCGATCCTGTTGGTCGCAGCGTTCGCGCTTGCCACCCTCTCATCGTCGGCGTGCGGAGTTCGACCCGCGGGCACCACAACGATTCGGCTGGCAGTGGCGCGATCGCCGTTTACCTATCTGCCGGTGTATCTGGCTGAACCATTGGGTTACTACAGAGAGGAGGGCCTCAATGTTGTGATAGCGGAATTCGCAGGAGGTTCTCAGTCGATTCTGTCTGTCGTGGGCGGCAGTGCCGACATCGCCGCTGGTTTCTACGAGCACGCGATCGAGGCCACCGCGGCTGGCAAACCGCTGCAGGCCTTCGTGACGATGCTGAAGTATCCCGGCATGGCGTTAGTGATCTCACCCAAAGCCAGCCGCGCCGTCACGAGAATCGAGGATCTCAAGGGATTGCGAGTGGGCGTCGGAACGCCCGGTTCTCCCACGCATTTCTACTTGAACTATCTGCTGTCACAGCACGGCATGAGTGGCGACGATGTCGGTGTCGTTGGTATTGGTGCACCCCACACCGCTGCCTTGGCCGTCGAAGCCGGTAAGGTCGACGCTGCCGTGGTCGGCGCCGCGATGATGGTGTTGCAGCGACGGGTGCCCCAGCTGCGGGTGCTCGCTGAAACCTTCTCGCGGGATGGTGTCCGCGAGTCTCTCGGCGTCGATGAGTACCCCGGGGCGGCGCTGCTTGCGAGGGTCGAGTGGCTGAGGGACAATGCCGATACCGGCCGGCGCCTCGCACGAGCGATCGTCCGCAGTCTTCAGTACATCGAATCGCACCAACCGGCCGAGATTCTGGACCACCTCCCCGCCGTTTACCGCACTGACCCCGACACCGATCTGGCGTGCATGAAGGCATTTGCGCCGCTGTTCTCGGCGGACGGACGGATCGACGCCAAGACGGCTGACGGAGTCAAACGCGTGCTCTCGGTTTCTCTCGAAAACGTGCGTGCCTCGAATATCGATCTAGGACAGACCTACACCAACAGCTTCCTGCCCGCGAAGTAACAGCCTTGTTCACCCGGATTCGGCGAATAGATACCGGTATCTTTCAAGGAACCATCTGTTGTCTCTCACGCTGTCCAGATACGCCTCACACGTCTGTCTGTCATACCCCTTTTCGGCGAGCACCTTTCTCATCTCGTCTCGCCACTTCGTGCTCGGCGGCGTATCTGGCGTGATCCGAAGATAGCCTTCGACAAGCGTGTCCCAGTCGGGCAGGCGCTTCAAGAACACTGCATTAAACAAGGACCGCAGCTGTGCGTTGGTCACCAACGCCTGCTGAGTGTTCTTGTAAGCGTCTCTCAACGCGATTCGAGCCAGCGACTGGCCCTGTTCCTTGAGGTCGTCGCTCACTCGGTAAATCGTCTGAAGGTAGCCCACCGCGCTGGTGGCACGTTCCTCCGGAGGCAAGCCTCCCCAGATGTAGGTTTCGTCGAGCTCCATACCGTCGAGTGCGAACCACGGGTAGAAGTCACAGTCCCGTGGACCCGGAATGACCACTGCGTCATGGTCCATGAAGATGATTTTCACCTGCCACTGGCCCGCCGCCCAGACGCTCTTCAGGCCGACATTTCTCGCGACAAATGACTCACCCCGGGTAAAACCCCTGACCGCCAACAACGTCCCCCAGAATCGGGCGATTTGTTGCACAAAAGACAAGTAGTAGCCATCGGCCCGCGCCCGATTCGGCGCCGCGGCGAAGGCGGCCGTCAGATACTGCCGATAGCTGTAGTACCGCACATCGGGAGGATCGTAGACGCCCAGGATCTCCTCCAGCACTGTGTCCGCGAATCGCCTCGAACGGTGCCTCGAGCTCACGATCGCCACGTTTTCCTCGACGTAGCGCTGGGCGCCGTCACTCGAAAGATAGCCTGCAAGCTTGTCCAGTCGGAACGAGCTCGTGCCGCTCAGGATTGCCTGTGCAGGAGCCACGACGCTGATGAATTGCGCGGTGAGGCCGAGGTCGCCGGGCAGGTCGGGGAGTCTCCCATAGCCTTCAGCCCTGAACGCCGCGACGCTTTGCGCCATCGCCGCTCGCATCTCACGGAATCCGTGTTCATACATTCGAGATTCCGTGAAGTACCTGATCGTCTGCACCTCAGCGTCTCGCACCGGGACAGAGTAGATCGTCGATCTGGATACGTAGTGCGGTATCGGCGCCTCGGCTCCATGCACGAGGCGATAAATCAGTGCTGAGCTCGGACGCGGCGTTCGCCTCATATCTCAACAGCCACTGCATGCTCCCGCCGTCAAGGCGATGGGATGGCGGAACAGCCGATCCGTTGCGCGCGTAAACGACGGTCAACGGATGATCACCTCTTCGCCCAGCTCTTTTGATCTCGAATTCGATTTCGCTGCCTGGAGGCTTGATCACGAGCACAACCGTTGACTCTGGATATTCGACAAGAGAATTGATTTCAGAGCTGGTGGTTTCGGAAGCCCAGTAGATCTTCGAGGTTTGGCAGAGGGACTTGAGGATCATGGCCTCAAACACCGGCAGGCTCCTGTGCGCCCGGACGATCTCCTCCTCGACAAACCACGGCTGCGAGGGATCCAGATCTCTTGCTCCATCCGTCACTCGCAGGCGGCTCAGGATTTCAGCGACGATCTCCTCGGGCGTGAACAGATAGCGTGCGAGGGACAGTTTGCAGTCGTGACGCGACAGCTCTATGAAATCGCGCAATGCGGTGTCTGGCGTGTTCCTTCCCCTGACTGCGTCGTGGACACGCTGCCATCTTGCCAGTTTGTCCAGAAACTCGCGGATGAATCGGCGAGTATCTGTCGTGGAGTAGCCCTCCTTCAGGACTGAACTCACTATCCCTCCGTCAGTCCCGCGTGTCTCATTCAGATTGAGTTGGGTGAATATGAAATCGAACTCGTGTGCATCGTCGGGATGAAGCTTCAGGATCTGATGTTCGAGCATCAGTACCGCCAG
The DNA here is from genome assembly GCA_963770995.1 of uncultured Acidobacteriota bacterium. Taxonomy (GTDB): domain Bacteria; phylum Acidobacteriota; class Vicinamibacteria; order Vicinamibacterales; family CAVVIG01; genus CAVSWN01. The sequence goes on from CAVYRS010000005.1 coordinate 17,967, forward strand.
CTTTCTGATATCCCAGGAAGCCGAGCCTCGCTGCTTTGCAAAGGTCAGGAGTCTCTGGCAGAAGGCGTTGTCGTAGGCTTGATGCCGGAGGAAGTCGTCGAAGAGAGCAAAGGCCTGATCGGACTCGCCATACTCAGTCGCGAGCAGATTGAGCACGTGGTTTCGGCGAGAGCCGTGGGAAGCCCGTCCAGGAGTGGGCGATCTCTCGGATTTCAAGACGTTGTCGGAGACTTGTCGCCACACACCGATTGAGACTCGGGCAACCAGAACCCACCGGCCCCAGCGCCGGTGGACCCACACCCAAAGATCCTGCAAGCAGGATCACCGCCGCCTCAGCGATAGCCGCCGCCCTTCTTACCTCCTTTGCCTTTGCCCTTCCCCTTGCCCTTACCTTTGCCTTTTCCACCGGGGGGCACAACGCCGAGCGCGATAATGAGGGCGTTGAGCAACTCCACCGCGCAGTATTTCGTGAGCACGAAGGCGACGACTTCCTCTGACCCGTAATCAGGATACGGGTAGCCGCCGCCGGGTTTGCCGCCCCAGGGTTTGCCACCCCACGGTTTGCCGCCGGGTTTGCCGCCCCAGGGTTTGCCACCCCACGGTTTGCCGCCACCGGGTTTGCCGCCCCACGGCTTGCCACCCCATGGTTTTCCACCGCCGGGTTTACCGGCCCACGGTTTGCCGCCCCATGGTTTGCCGCCGGGTTTGCCCGGTTTGCCAGGTTTGTAGTCCGCAGGCTTGCCGCGACCCGGAGGTTTGCCATGGCCCGGAGGCTTGCCGTGGCCCGGAGGCTTGCCGCCTCCGCGAGGTTTGTCGTCCGCAGGCCTGCCGCGACCTGAGGGTACGCCGTGGCCGTGTGTCTTGCCACCAAGACGTTTGTTAGTACGCGAAGGCCCGGCCTTTTTGGACACTCCGCGGCCACTTCGCTTGCTGCCAAATGATTTGCTTGGCATAGAGTTCCTTACCAGCTGAAATCCGTCTGACTAGGGTCTCCGATCCTTGTTGACCGGCTGCCGAATGAACCGACCTAGACCGTCATTCTTCTGGGCGCGTGGAACGACAACAAGCGCAGGCGCCGTCATCATCGACGGTATCGGTGCACACGCAGCATTGGTTTGCGGCGGTACATTGCTTTGGCCAACACGAAACAGTCCCCAGGCGCCTTGGCTTGTCTGCAAAGGTTGGAACGCTGAATACAGGTAGTCGCCGGCTCTTCCACCTTCGCCACCAGCCTTGTCGACCATGAGGTCGAAATGATCTGTCGAGCCATAGTTGTCGCGCGAGCCGATCCATTGCGAAAGGCTATTGTCACCTAGTGCACGCGAGTCGTTCTTGTATGGATTCCTCTGCCACACGTGACCACTCAGTGTGAAGACCTGGGACGTGCCCGTCCCAAATGGATGCATGAGACGGAATCTCGCCTTGTCTCCGACGGCAGCCGTGAAGATCGGTGTTTGCGGATTCTGCGAGACGAGCTGGTTCGACAACATGCACGAGAAGTCCACTGCGGTGCTTGGAAAACGAACAACCCGAGGCTCCGTCCGATAGTTGACCGCGAAACTGGTGTCGTCTGAGATCTGCATGTCGTCGCTGACCATCACCCCAAACTCACGGAATGTCGTCGCATCCGGCAAGGTGACGGTTGCCGACGCCCGACTGCTCGGCGGAGGGCTGGCGGACGGGTCACAACTGGCGAGGCTTCCCGTGTCGCCACATTGCCAGGTCGAACCCGAAGGTTCGATAATCATCGCGCCGAAGAGACCGTTGATGTTCTGATACAGCGGGTCAGACGGGAGCAAGTTGAGCGAACCAAATTCGACCGGCGTGTAAGCAGGGTTTCCGCCGGCGTCCCTCTCAATCTTGCCGGCGTACCACTGGTATTGGACGGTCTGACCGAATCCAGCGAGCTGATCCGGCTGGCCCTGCCTGTTCCACCCTACGTTCATTCCACTGCTCCGACTGGCATCGTAGCTAAGCAGTTGAGGATGCAGGCCAACCGCACCGGACATCTTCGACTTGAAGACCGGCTCCTGGGTGATCGGGTTCACGCCATTGAACGGCGGAGCCATCACGAACTTCTGTTGAAACACTTGTGCCGACGAGTCGAGGGCGTTGGTCAAGTTGAGATTGATACAGTCGCCGGCGTTGGCCCGGAGGATCAGTGGTTCGACAGGCACGCCCGGCTTCAACCGGCCTTGAGCATCCAGGTCTTCGGTGCGGACATACAGGACGCCGTTCTCATTGCGAAGCGATGGCGCGCGACTGTTGAACAGTATTTGTCCACGTGGAGGATTGGAGGCTGGTACCGGACTGACATTCGCGAGGGCTTTCTCAGCGGTGACCGCGGTGACGTTGAAGACTCGCTGCACGGCGGGTGGTGCCAAGACAGCTGGACACGTCGCAAACGTAATGTTGGTGCCGGGTCCGATGGCATTGTTCGGAAGTGGCGGCAACCGGTTCGCGACGATGGTGGGGTCGTAGGAGCGGAAAAGACCCCACATGCCATTCGAAATACCAGTTTCATCCAGACTCGGACTGTAGAAGTAGTCAACGCAGTTTTTCGTCGACATCCCATCCGGACACTTACGGCCTGCACTGGGTGCCGACGACGACGGAACGCGAAAGAGCAACTCGAAATGCTCTGAGAGGCCCATCGCCTGAGCGCTGCGGTAGCCGGAGTTCTTCCACGACGGCTCGGAGAACCACGTGGGTCCCGCGAGGTTGAATTGGTGCGCGAATACGTGGGCCCCTACCAGTACGCGCACCTGGACGTTATCGTTCTGATAGGCGCGCATCAACGGTGTGAATGGATCGCCGTTCGGAGGCGCGTTGGCAGCCAGTTTCAGCGATGAATCGAACGCGTACGACATGTCATTCGCCGGGCCTACCCGCCAGGCGATTGGATCGTTGCGATAGTTGACCGACTGCGTGCCCGCCGGAACCGCACTGACTCCAGTGGTAATCAAGGTCGGTTTCGCCTGCGTCTGGCTGCCCGACGGGGCGTTGATCGCGTACGCCGGGTCTATCCACCCAAGCTTCGGATTAGGGCTCGGTTGCGTCTTCGGCGGATTTGTTCCTGCGATCGTGGCCCAGGCATACGCAAGCTGTAGATCCTGAAACTCCAGGGCGAATTCCCGATAACTGACGTCGTTGTTGTCCTTGTCCTTCGTCAGGACATCGACTTTCCAGCTTGTCGGACCTCCGTCCGAGCGAACAGGAGCCTGATTCGCTGGACGACCCATGATCGAGCCGTCTTCCGGGTTGCGCCAGCTGGATCCCACAGGCTCAACCAGCAGGCCTGCGTAAAGACCTGCCTGTTGATGCGTCGATGGGCCAAAGTGATCGTGCGTGAACACTGTCCGCAGTGTCCGGTCGACACCTGAATTGTCGAGCAGCGGATCCAGGTACCAACGTTGAATCGTCGTCTGCGCACCCAGCCAACTTTGGCATTGCGGACGGGACGTCGGTGTCCAGTTGTTGGGGCAAGGTTGACAGCGAGGACTTTGAGGATTGGCGGAACACGAGAAAATATCCGAAGGAGGCGTTTTTGGCGCCGGCAACAACTGCTTGACGCCGCCGACGAGCAGACCTCCGTCCGCGTTGATGGCCCTGATCGAATCCTGCACTTCCTGCGGACTGAAGGTGCCGTCCTCGTAGTTGAAGCCATTGCCCGCGCCATCAGAGGACGTCACATCGAACTTGACCAGATGAATGTGCTGGCCAAGGATGTCGGTCGGCGTACGCACCTGAAAATCGTCGACGAGATAGTAGTTAGGTACTAAGTTGGTGTGCCAGTACTCAATGATGTCGCCGGTATTACCGCGGAAGAAGAGCGGTTCCGGCGCACGCCCACCTGTGGAGTTGACCGGGTTGAAGGTAAACGTTGGCTGCACGTCCTTCCACAACGTGAGGATTCGCTGCTGTGGAAAGTGCCATCGTCTCTTGTTGAGTGTGACATCCAGTTGAATGGCTGCGGCCTTGTACGTGCGTTTGAGACCGACCGCGTTTCCCAGGTCGTCCACCGCCGGGTCGGCAAACGGCGCCCCCGCCACAGGACCCAACGGCAAGCCATTCACCAGGAAGCCAAAGGGCGTGGCTTGCGCGCAATTGCTCGACGAACCATCCGGTAGGAAGGTTTGATGGCATCGCGTGCTGAAAAAGTTGATCGCGGCTATCTCGGCGTCAGTGCCGGTTTCGGGAAGACCAACCGCGCTGATCGTCGACAGGTCTTTGCTCCAGTCGAACTGATCGTGACTTTCGTACGAGACGGAGCCGCCGCTTTTCACGTGGCGCGGTAAACCACCATCCAGGAAACCGCCGGCTCCGTCCGGAGCAAAATCAAACGGCGGATGCGGTGGACGCGCGCCGGCAATCCCTGGCACAAAGAATGGGAAGCCCGGATTCTCCAGCTGATTGCCCGCCGACGGTTGGAACTGGCCGGTCATCTGCGTGCCGTCGAACTGACTGTTGATGACGGTGCCATTCACATGCTGACCATCGGTGCAGCCACCGATGACGTCGAGTCCAGTGATCTTGTTGCTCTGACACGTTCCGCCAAGAACGACCTGACCACCAAGGGCGATTGCTACGCCGTTGACCTGCACATTGTTCTGAATCTGCGCGTACGACGGAAGTGGCGCCATGGGCCGGGTCGGGAGCGGCACCAATGCCGGATTCGGTGTGCCGGCGATGATTTCCCCATCCGGGAGGGCACGAGAACCGGACACCACTTGCCCATTCGCCGGAAACACGAACGTCCCTGATTCGAACACGTCATGCGTCCGCCACATCGCCCACATACCCGCGGCGAAATGCGGATAGAAGTGGCAGTGAAAGATCGAATCGCCAACGACCTTGTTGCGATTGCCGCTGCCGTTGTAGACCATCTCCAATGTGTAGCTGGCGCCGGGGCTGATCATCTGACTGTCGAGATAGCTTCCTTCATCGCTGTTGGGAGACTGCAGCCACTGGTGTGCATGCTGATGATGCACGTGAGTCACATCCCGGCCACCGTGAAGAATTCGGAACTTGACGTGATCGTTGATGTAGCTGTGATAGACGTTCGAAGGATCGTCGGGGAAGAAGGCCGCCGTCGCCTTCGCCGTGGGCTGCATCGTGTACGGGAACGTGTTGCTAGAGCGCTGGCCTCCGCAGGGCGGGCTGTTGAAAGACGCCGTTGTGGTACACGGCGCCTGAAGATTGGAGTTCGCCGGTCTGTCAACCAGCATGGCCGGATCGCCGACCGACCACGCGCTCAGGAAGAACTCTTCAAACCTGCAATCGATGCAATCGCCCATCGGGCCTACGCCGATCCGGTTGGCGTAGACCTCTGCCCCTATGCCGCCGGTGCCATAGTTGATGGCGAACGCATCCTGACCTGCCTCGAGCGTCGCGCTCATGTTGCTATCGGCGAAGACCGGAAAAGCCTGCGCGGTGACCGGGGTCAGTCCGCCATGATAAATAATCGTGATTTCCCGATACGGCTGCTTCCGGTCCGGCGAGGCAGGGTTCTCACAGAAGAGCGGATCAATCGTAGGCCCACCGGGGTTCAACGCCGGGTTGTTTTCGGCGTTGCACGCGGGTTCGGGATTGTTGGGCCCGGTGGTGCCAGGGAATCGTCCCGCGTTCGGGCCCGTAATGATCGCCGTGAGGTCGCCGTGAACCAGGTTGTTCCCCGCATCGAGCATCTTGAGGATGGGAGTGCCGTCCGAATACGTGGCGTCGTAATTGATGAGCGGATGGTTATCCAACGTATTCAGGAAACCGGTCGGTGTCCGATTGACTTGGAACGGCGGTCGCGCGTTCGGACCTGTAATTGTCAAGGTGCAGGTTGTCGTCGGAGTACAGCCGGCATTGAGCGTCGCATTGCCAGGCAAGCTATTGGCGTTGTACGTGGCGAGCGCTAAATCGGCGGCCGTCACCTGACTGCGATACCACTCGGCGCCCGCAGGCTGGACGTTCAGAGCTCCAAAGAGTCCGCGCACGAGCTGGTCACCGAAGGTACTCGTGTCGCCGCTCGTGTACATCAGAAACGTACCCTCGGCCTTGACGAAAAGCCTGTAGGTTTGTGTCGACGGTGGCATCAACGGGGGCGGCGGATTGACACTGGCCAGACTGGAATTGTTCGCACCAACGAAGGCGCCGTCATCCTGAGTGCCCGACATCCACTCGGTGCCTTGGATGTGCAGGGAGACCTCGGTTGTCCCGGTGCTTGCGCCGGGCGCTTGTGTCGTTCCGAAGTTGGCCTGCGGTATCGCGTTCTCGAACGTGATCGTCAGGCAATCGCCCACATTGGCGCGCAACACGAGCGGCCGCGGCCGCTTGCCCGGCTTGAGTTGCGTGAGATTCGCGTTCACCTGCGTGTCGCGTTTGAGCGCAAAGATCAATCCGTCGGGAATTGCCGCGCCCAGGCGGTTCAGCATGATGGGCTGGGAAAGCGCCACGACGCTGGCATTGATCGTCCGTTGACACTGCGGTTGCGCGGTTGCTGTGTCGACGGTCACCAGGAGAACGGCCGGGATCACCGGCAGGTAGCCAAGGAGATGTCGACCGAGACGATTGCGACCAGGCACGTGACGTTCTCCCTTAGGTTAAAAGACGAGCACTTGACCTCTCGTCAGCCCCAGAAATGCGGTACACGAGCAGAGCGAGCGTCAAAGCGTCAGCTTCCAGTTTGCCAGAGGACTCGGCAGCGAAAGAACGCGTGTTACAACTGCCGGGAGTTTGAAGGCCCGGTGTGAGAAGGCCTGACTGTGCACGCGATCGAAAATTGACGGGAGGGTAGTGCTCACAACCGTCCAAGTCAAGAACAAAACGCTTGAAAAACATGCGTCCTTCCTCGGTCTCGCCTCAACTATTTGCGGCTCGCAGCTTCCGTCACCACCTTCAGCAGTGCCGCTGGTGAGGAAAGTCCGTAAGTCCTGGTCCGATAACCCGTCACATCATTGCTGACGAGAATGGTGGGTGTATGGTCCGACGCGTTGGCGGCCGCTGCGCCTAGTAGGAGAAGCAACGAATCAATGTCGGCCTTGTCGCCGGTCACGAACGTCCATCCCGGTCCAGCCTTGAACCTTGTCGCAAAATCAAGCAGCCTTTCCGGCGTATCCGTGATCGGATCGACGCTGACGGAAATCAATTGCACGTCTGGCGCGCGCGTCGCCAGGTCCTCCTGAACCCGCCGGAATGTGGCGGTCAAGGAGGGGCAGATCGTCGTGCAGGTCGTGAAAATGAAGTTGATGGCCACCGTCTTGCCTTTGACGAGGTCGGAATAAAACTTGAGCTGCCTGCCATTCTGATCGCGAACAGGAATATCGGGGATCCGAGTGTGTGAACGCGCGCCTGCCGCTTCTCCACCCGCTTGCTGACGAGTTTGGGCCTCGACCAGCTCTGCATCGAGCACCGGCCCTGATGCAGACATGAACGCCGCCAGCAGAACCACCGTAAGCACTCTGATCAACATGCCTCGCATCCTCGCGCGCGGGCGCTCCTCGGGATTCGCCCGCTCAATTGACACTGATCCACCCGCTGGCTGGCACGAACTCTCTTTCCTTCAGGTCGATCGTGACCACGTACGCTCCCATCGCACCAATCCGACGATTGGGTCCGAAGGTGATGGCTGGCGTCAGCCCGGTCGAGAATTCAGAGAGTCCTTCCAGCGCTTGAATCAGCTTTTCCCGACTGAGGTCCTTCCCGACTCGCCGCATCGCTTCAACCAATATCCGTGCGGCGCAATAGGCGGACATCTGCGTCGCGACGTGCTGTGTCGGCAGTTGGTATTTCGCTGCCAGCGAGCGAAATTCGTCGACGCCCTGCCCGCTCAGCGCGGTCGGTGAATTCGGAAACGACGCGAATAGTTTTCCGTTGAAGCCGGCCGGCGCGTCAAAGACGTCCGGACCACTACTGCTGCTGGGCAGAAACACTGCCGGGAACCAACGGTGCTTGTCGGCTTCTCTCATGAATGACAGGGCCTCGTCGACGGTGCCCATGAAAATCACAGCGTCGCGACCCGTCTGTTCGAGTTGCTTCATAGCGTCTGAGACGTCAAAGCGCCCGGTCGCATATTCGTAGCGCTGCGGTGCGCTCAGCCCCCTTTTCCTGCTTTGATCGGCGATCGCCTCGAGGACACTGGCGTTGACCTCGCTTTGCGGGTACACCACGGCGATGGCGGGACCGTTGCTCACTGACTTTCTGGCGGCAAACTCGAGCAAGGCGCGACCCTGGCCATCGACTCCAGAAAGGAGATAGAACACCTGCCGGTTCAGCGGAAAGCCAGTCTGCGGGTACAGCGTGAGTGGCCCAATCAATGGCACTCCCTGCTGGGCCATCAGCGGAACGACCTCTCGTTCGGCGCCGGCGATGAATGCCCCCGTCATGGCGAACACCCGCTCGTCGATCAACACGCGCTCGACATTGGCACGCGTCGCCGCCGGCGTTTCAGCGGTGTCGATGAACTTCACCTCCACCCGGCGGTTGTATATTCCACCCTGGTTGTTCACTTCGTTGAAGAACGCGCCAGTGACTGCTTTGAGCGCCTGGCCCATGTCAGCCAGCGCTCCTGTTGCAGGAACTGCCGTTCCAATCATGATCGAGTCGTCGCTGATTCCAGGATCACGATCGCGGCCGAGCGATCCCAGATACGCGACGAGATCCGCGAGGTCCCCCCGTGACATCTGGTACCGAGGCATCACACCTTGCAGCCTGTTTCCCGCCGGATCCGTACCGCGCGTGATCGCCAACTCGAGCCCGCGCGCGGTGTACGGTGGATGCTTTCGTCCGTCTGCGTGCGTCAGACCGTAGGGTTTCGTCAGTGCTTCCCAGGTGAGATTTGACGGCCTGACCCCACCCTCGGGCTTCCCCTGCCCATCAAGGCCGTGACAATTGGCGCAGGTCACCGCACTGCCCGGCACCTCGAAAGACGACTCGCCGAGGTAAGCGCGGATGTCATTGCCAGACGGACTGGTGCCACGGATATAGATTTCCTTGCCGCGCTGCTCCTGCGCCGTTAAGGGATTCTGCGTCGTCGCCCTGATAGAGCCGGCGTCCCCAGGCCAACGGGCGAGAATCACCCCGATGAGCAACAGTCGACAGTTCCGGGCGCGTGGTCCTTTCATGTTGCGTAATGAGAATTTCTCACGTCACTTGCTCATTTGGTCGTTGAGCACGCTCTGGACAACCCTGACCAGTTCTTCGCTTCGCGCCAGGCCGAAGGCTTTTTTCCACAATCCCGTGCGCTCGTTGCCGACGATGATCAGATTGAGATGGTTCTGCTTGTCCTCGACAAACTGACCCAGCTTACGCAGTACCGCGTCCACGTTCTGCTTATCGCCCGTGAGGAAATACCAGCCTGGCCCGGCATGAAGTGTCTTCGCGTACTCTTTGAGGCTGGCAACCGTATCAACCGTCGGATCCACACTGATCGAAATGATGCGAACATCCTTGCCAACGCGATCCCCGAGCGCCTGCTGTACCCTTTCGAGATTGCGATTCATAGGAAGACAACTGTCGCGGCACGTCCCAAAGAAAGAATTGATGATGACAACCTTGCCCTGTAGCAGGTCGCTGTAGAAGCGCATCGGTTCGCCGTTCTGATTGAGCAAAACGACGTCGGTGAAATAGTGCTGAGCGGGCGTCTGTCCGGCTATCACGTGCGCGACAGTCCTGACGTGTCCGAGGCCCATGGCGGCGATGACCGCGAGGGCCCAAGGAAGCCATTCGGTCGGTCGTCGCCCCAGATCGGTCGATACTTTATTCATTGCGAACTCGCGTCGTCACTTTGTCGCCTGCAGCGTGAACGGTGCGATCTGATTGAGTGGCACGTTCAGCGAAGGGCACTGAAAGAAGGCGTAGTACACACCAGGTTGCGGCAGGACAACACTCACTTCGTAGAGACCGTTCCCGAGGGATGTGGCCCGGGCACGCTGCTGCCAGATGCCCGGAGCGAGAAAGACGAGCACGCCCACATCTGCGAGATCGGCCTTCGGCTCATTGGAACGTGAGTCGGTGATTTTGAAGCGCAGGTTGTGGTTTTCGCCCACGCGCGCGTTCGCAGAATCGGCCAGCGGCTCGATCCTGATCGCGGGACCGCTTGACTTCGGCAGGTCGGGGTTTTCAGCGATGGTCACGTCGAAACAATTGACCAGCCGCGGAGAATCCAGCAGAAATGCCACGTCGTATCGACCGGGGTCAGCGAGGCGGACACTGGTCGTGTACACCCCGGGTCCGCTCTCACGCAAACCGTTATCGAGAACGAGCAGCGCTTTGGGGTCGCGTCGATAGTTCTGGAACCCACCCATCGGCGCAGCCATGCCTTCCGCGTACAAATAGATCATCTTGTCGGCGGGATTGGCAACCAGCACCGCGCCATCCTCAGGAGCCGGAACGATGGCATCAGCGAATGACTGGCCCGGGGATTCTCTTGGCGCCTTCTGGCCCGCGGGAAAACGAGAGACCGCAGCTTCCTTGCCGATATCCGTCAGCTTGATCATGGTGACGAACTCGTTGCCGGCGGAGCGTACGTAGGCAAATTGTCTGGTAAAGGTGATGTGGTCGGGAGCCGGTCCTACCGGTACTTCATGGATCAATCGGTTGGTGGAGACGTCGAAGATGTAGACGGTGCCAGTCGAGCGATTGACGACAAAGCCGAATGGACTATCGGAGGGGATGCGGAGAGCGCTGAGGCCCGGCTGGGTCTTGATACGCGAGATGATTTCTCGTCGACGTCCGTCGACGGCGACGATGGTCCCATCGCCTTCGTTGGCGACGTAGATGGCTTTGCTGAGAGGTGAGAATGCCAATGCCACCGGCAACGCACCGACCTTGATGTCACTGACTCGAGCAAGTGTCCGAATGTCGATGACCGACAGCGTCCCCACTTGCTTGTTGGTCACGAAGGCCAAGCTGTCATCGTCGGTGAATGCTATCTCGTGGTGCCCCAGCCCGGTCTCGAGTCGAGCCGCAACCGTCAGCGTGACCGTATCGATCACCGTGATTCCGCTGCCGGCTTCTTCCGTTCCGTCGTTTCCTATCCACAGGTACCTGCCGTCACGCTGCAACGCGAGACGCGTCGGTGCCACTCCTGCATCAACGCGGTCGATCGTCTTCCACGTCGTGGTATCGATCACCGCCACTTGGCCTGCGAGCGGCATCGACACATAGAGGCGCCGCCTGTCGGCGCTCATCAGCCAATCCGCTCCCGAGCTTGGCAAAGCGACGAGGGTGTAAAGCTTGCTGCCCCCGAAACCCGAAAGCGGATCGATGACCGAAATGTTGGGTTCGTGATTCAGGGCCAGGATGAAATAGGCGTTGAGGTTGATGGTCGGGCGTCGATTGAAGCCCGGTTGCAGAAACGACTGAATCTTCTCGCGACACGCTCTGGCATCGGTCACGCCGGCTTCGCGCCGATCGATCCAGACAGCTGGCCGCAGGTTGCTGAGCGCCTTGCCTCCAGCGGTGTCGGCAATCGTGAACTGCACTCTTGCGTCCGTGCCGGCCTGCAATTCAGCGGGTTTACCTGGTTCCAGCGTCACCGGTTCAAGACTGAACTCGACAGAGATGCCCTCTTGCGTGTACGTGCGGGACGCTCGTGGCGAATCCGTGGAACCGGTCTGCGATACGTTCGTGCGACTCTGATCCTGAGCGTAGATGTGGGGATACTCACCAACCAGAGAGAGGATGGTGAACACGGCCAGTCTCAGCGCTGCTGCCGCCTTCATCCGTGCCTCGCACACTCGACGACGAGCTCTTCCCACATGCTCATGATCCTGTCGGCGCCGAAACGCTCGGCCACCTCTGGCGCTTTGGCCGCCAGTCGCCGGCGCTCCGCTTGATCGCCCATCAACCGATCTAGAGCCACCGCCAGCGCCTGGATGTCGCCTGGCGGAACAAGCGTCCCGTCGACTCCGTTGCGGATGATATGACGTGGCCCGCTCGGACAATCGAAGCTCACCACTGCAATCCCGCAGGCCATGGCTTCGAGAAGTACGTTCGGAAAGCCTTCGCAGAGCGACGGCAGCACAAACAGGTCGGCGCGGCGGATCGCATCGAACGGTTGGCGTGTGAATCCCGGCAATCGGACTCGGCCTTCGAGGTCGAACTTCTGAATGCACGATTCGAGGTACGGGCGAAGTGACCCTTCCCCCACGATCTCCAGTGTCCAGTCGGTATTCTTCCTGGCAACCAGGGCGAACGCTTGAAGAAGCAGATCGAAGCCTTTTTCCTGAGCCAACCGGCCCATGGCCATCAGTGTCTTGCCAGCTTTCCGGTGCGGTGTGTCATCGGATTCAGAGAAGACAGAAGGCGTCAACGCGTTGGGGATGATTCGCCCGCGAATACCAGGAACGCCTGAAAAGTAGCCGAGCGATTCTTCGGTCAGAACCGCTACATACCGTGCCTGCGGGTACAGACGGCGGCGGAGAAGTTCCCATCCGTCGCCGATGACATTGTGATTCGGGTCGCACTGCTCCGACACGATGACCGGCAACCCGGAGCCTCGAGTGGCCGAGAGCACGAAGAGATTCGTGACGTCGATATACGAGATCACCACCTGCGGCCGGGTGGCCAATATCGTTTCTCGCAGCTTCATGAGGTGAGTCGTCTGCGGTATCAATGCGGCGCGCTCCGCCGGCGAGCAATCGGCGAGCAAGCCGGCGAGCGGGGCGGATTCTCGCGGATCTATTGGCAGATGATTGAGGCGCCGGCTTTCAACGTCGATTCGCGTAACGCGCGGGTCCAGGTCATAACTCGAAGGCTGATCGCCAAAACACGTAGTAATAATGGCAACCACCCAGCCCTTGGCGGCCCAGCAATTGGCCATGTTTGCCGCGACCCGCTCTGCGCCGCCGCCGCCCAGCGTGGCTATGACCAACGTGACTCTCACTTCGTGCCCACTCCCCTCTTCGCAGGTAACCCGGATCCAACCTATCCCTGCGCGCGCGCTCCCTTCACGCCAAATACCTCGGCCGGTTCCCGCGTCTCGGTACGAGGGAGAACCGGTGCTGGAGCTTGGACCTCTTGAATCGGACTCTTTTCCTGGGCCGTCTGAAAGAGTCGTCTGCCCTGAGCGTCCTGGAAGAAGGACAGATCCCATTTCTTGAAGAACTTGTCCTGGTCCTGACGGTTCCAGCGGATCTTCTCGTATTCCGGTATCGTTGGAAGTTCGACCAGCCTGTGCGTCACGATGCTGTTCGGACAATAGACGGATTTCATCCCGCGCTCGTGCCCCGCCATGAAGAAGTCCTCGTGCTCGAAGATCACCTGAATGCTTTCCTCCCATCGGATCCTGCGTGCCAGCGCGGTCTTGGCGACGAAGAAGTTGAAAGTCAGATCTGCTCGGCCATACTGCAATCCCATCGTAGGACTGGTAATCTCGACTGATCTCGTGGTGAATCAAACCCTTCGATTCAGGCACCCACTCGAAAGTGGCCTCATAGTGCTGAAGAGCGCCCATGTACCTGAGCGCGCCACCGGCCAGATCCGCGATATCCATCATCTTCAGCATGTCGCCAAGCCGGGTTTCCTCCGTGTAGTAGAAATCGTCATCGCCGACCAGGAAGTACGGCGTTTCGCACGCATCGATCAGAACGTTCCTCCCTCGCGCGACTCCTCGATTCCAAGGCAAGGCGATGTACTTTGAAACGCCTGCCTCCTTCAGCCTCGCTTCCTTCTCGTCACTGCAGTAGCCATCGTCCGCAACGATGATCTTGATCTCCGGATAATGGCGGCGAAGCGACAACACTGCCGTAAACAGATACTCGTCCCGTAGGAACGTCTTTATGAGGGCCGTGACGTCTCGTAAGCTGGCTTGTCGGCGCATGCTGATTCCTCTATCGACCTGTTGCTGCGTTCCCAGAAATCGGCTCTTCAGCCTCTCGTACAGGCAATTCGGATGATAGGAATGGTTCTTGTCCCGTTTGTTGCGTCGCCACATTTCATTCCACAAGTGAACGGCATACACGTCGTCTGAGAAGTTCCAGATCGTCGTTGGATCGAGAACCGTTTCCCACTCGAGATAGTTGATCGGGCAAAACATGCTCGGGCCCATCACGAAACGCTGAAGCGACAGCTTGTCGACGCATTCGGCCATCAGTCGCGGACCCACTTCGCCCCACACCAGGTTCTCGGTCCGCTTGCTCCGACAGACACTCCACGCATGCGACATCGCGGGACTTCCCGCAGGGGCCCTCACGACGCCGCAGTTGACGAGCTCCTTGTCATCGAGAATCTCCGACGAGAAGACATATTCCTGGGAAAAGTCGAAGGGCTTGAGACACACGGTATCCGTGTCCACCCACCAGCCGCCCTTCTCCAGGAGCAACTTGTACCGAAAGAAATTCGCGAACGCGCTGAAGCTTTCATGGTGGCGGTACTGGAAAATCAGCGATTCGTGGAGTATTTCATTGCCATCTTTGATCGAGGTCCCTTCGGGGACGCCGTGAACATAGCCGTACGTGTACAGCACGTACTCGTGACCGCAGGCGAGAAATGAGGCGATTGACAACCGCTCCAACGTCGACAGCTCAGATCCGACCCAGAGTCCTTGAATGACTTCCTTCGTCGGGTTGGAGATCGTCGTCGTCATGTTGCACCGGTGGATCCATTCATCCTCACCTCTCCGGCGTGCTGACCGAGAGCGCCTCGCCGACATGGCCCATACCCACCGTCACCGCCGGTAGGTCCGACTGGGCCTGCAGGGGCTCGACGCGGCCTGCCGCGAGCCCACTTTCCGAATGCCCCGACTGGCTCCGAGACATCAGTCGGTCGAAAAACCCCAGCCACAGTCGCCTATGATGAAGCGGCGAAAGCACGAGGATGGCGACTGTGATGAGCGCCGTTCCAAAAAGTTCCGTGGCAGTAGGTGTTCTCTCGCCGAAATAGAAGGCAATCCCATAAGAAACTGCCAGGCCGGCGAGCAGACTCGACGACCGATTCAAGGCAATGCAGAACGTATTCTCGCGACGGTCCAGATAGATCAGCGTGCCAAACCAGCACAGAACCGCGTACATGACTCCGATCAGGAGAGACGGCCATAGCGCGCTGGTCGAGAGGAACGACGTGAACGCCGTGACGAATCTCGAGCGGAATGCCGCTCGAACCCACGAGGGCAATGACCAGCGGAGCTCCGATCAAGACGACCATCGCCACGAACTGTTCCTCGACGAAATAGCGGCACGTGGCGGCGCGATCTGTCGTCTTCGCCAGGGCGTTGAGGCACGGGAGTCGGACGGCATACGCGCCGACATAGATCCCCACTGTCACGAGCAAGCCCCAGGTTGTTTCGTAGCTCTGTAACTCGGCTGCGGTTGCAGCCACGGCGAGCAAACAGAGGCCGAGCGCCGTCCAGGAAAACCATCGCACGCGCTTTCGGAAGAGGCAATCGACCACTGGAGCAAGAATGAGCACGCCGCTTCGCATGAGCAGCAACGCCAACAAGACGGACACCCCGGTGAACGTGTACATCAACGTTGTCGTGTAGATGATTGCTGCAGTCGCGACGCCAGCCAGCAGGGTCCGCCGCATCGGCCAGGGCACCGTCACTCCCCAAAGGGTGCGGCGTCCCAGGTAACGTCCACCAGCCGAGCACGGTGATGATGAGCAGCGTCACGACAGCGGTCGCGAACCCGGTGGCGGGAAGCATTTCGAACGGCGACGCCGGGCGGTCGAGACCCGGCAGCAAACCCTGGCTGAAGATCTTGGTCAGCGCGGCGTACGGCGCATAAAAAACGAAGTAGCCGAGCGCTAACCACCAGATGCCAAGTCCGAACGTTCTCCCCTGGGCCGCTGGCGCCGGCCCGGTCGCCAGCGCTTGCTCACATTGCGTGGCCGTCCGACTTCACGGCTTGTAGAATGAGTCGTCATAGCATTGACCCAACAGCGATTTCCCGATCATCGCCAGGACATGATCGTCATTGTCGTGTCGAACGTAGAAAGAGAGATCGCGATAGACCCGCTCCAAAGCGCTCGGGCGATTCAGCGATCGCGCGCCGCAGGCCCGGATACAGTGTTTGACGGTGTCTTCCGCCAGATGCTCAATGACATGGCGTGCCCGGCTACCGGCCAGCCGGGCCTCTTGACACCGTCCGGTCTCCCAGAGGCCCGCGACGTGCCGCAGCCAGAGGTGCGCGGTCTCGATGTTGATCGACATCGTCGCGATGTGATGCTGGACGTAGGGATCGCCCTCCTTCTTCTGGTTGGTGACGTAGTCGAGCGCGAAGTCATAGGCTGCTTCGGCGGCACCCAGGAAAGTGGCGGCGTAGTGAGGGATGAAATACGTCTGCCAGGCTTCCTTGACGTATTGGCCCGGATACCCGATCGAATTTGTTTCCGGGATGAACGTGCGATTGAAGCGCACGAGGTAGCTGACGGTCCCTCTCATCCCGATCGGGTCCCACCACGAACTGTCCATCGTCACCGACGGATCGGACAGGTCGCAGCACAACAACAGCTGTGAATCAACGTCACCGCCGGCGTGTCGGATGCCTCCGGGTCCGTCGAGGCTGACCAACAGAATTGCCCACTGTGCCGCGGTCGCGCTGGTCGCGAACACCTTGGTCCCCTCGACGATGTAGCCGTCTGCCACTTTGGTGATGGTGGTGCCGTACTGCTGGCGTGCCG
Organism: uncultured Acidobacteriota bacterium; assembly: GCA_963770995.1. GTDB lineage: Bacteria > Acidobacteriota > Vicinamibacteria > Vicinamibacterales > CAVVIG01 > CAVSWN01. The sequence continues at coordinate 34,575 of CAVYRS010000005.1, forward strand.
CCTGGCTCGCGCGCCTGGGGCTCGCCGCTCCACGCGACCCACTTGTCACCGCGTTCGATGACTCCGGCGAACCAGCGCGCCTTCTGATCGGCGGTGGCAATGCCGTCGAGCAGCGACAGCGAGTTGGCGTGTCCTTCCCAGCAACGCGCCAGGGAGAGGTCCGACTTCGCAATCTCCTTCGTGATCATCCAGAGCGTAAGCGCCTCGCCACGGTACGGGCCCAGGCCGAGCCCGCCGTACTGCTTCGGAATCGTCGGAGCGTTCAGACGCGCCTTGAACAGATCATCGAAGTCTTCGGTTGGAAAGGTCGCGGTCCGGTCGTAGTGCGCGGCTCTCGGGGCGAAGTTTTCCCGGGCCAGCCTCGCGAACTGGTTGGTGAGCTCCGTCTGATCCGGGGTGAGATCCTGATTGAGCATGATGATCAGAGTGCTCGTTCGGTTCGCGTCCGCCACAGACGAGCAGCCAGGCCAAGCGAGGAGTCGGCGAGAGGCGCCTGGCGCGAACGCGGAGCGAAAGGCTCCCGGACCCGCAGACCGAGTCGCTCCCGGGGAAGATCCGGCGGCATGTCTCGACCGGTCATGAGGCGAAACTGGCGCATTACCTGGATGAGCAGGACTTCGAGACCCTCGATCGCGGTCATGCCCAACGAAAGCGCCTCGCGAACCAGTGGCGTCGTGTCATGGCCGTACGTAAGATCCACCACCGATCCGTTGGGCTGCATCCGACGTACAGTCGAATGGCAATGCTTCGCCGTTCCGACCGAGGGGCGTCGCATTCACGATCAGCGAGTACCCATCGGACGAAAACTGCGACAGCAGAACGAACGGCAAGCCCAGCAGAGCCCCGGCTCGTGCACCGCGATCGAGACTTCTGTTCACGAGAGTCACGTCGGCGCCGAGTTTGTGGAGCGCCGCCGCGACCGCCCTGCCGGCTCCACCACAGCCGACGACGGCTGCCTTGCGGCGCTTGATGGCGATATTGCGCTCACGCAGCGCGACGACGGCACCTTCCGGATCGGTCGTGTCCGCTGTCCACCCACGATCACTCCTCGTGAAGATATTGGTCGAAGCGGCGCGGTGAACCATCGGAGTCGCGCACGCTCCGGAATTGAGGGCGGCTTCCTTGTGTGGAGACGCCACCGTGAGACCCTTGATCGAGGCCCCGAACAATTCGAGAGCGTCCTCTTGTACGACGTCATGCCAGAATCGATCGAACGACTCTTCCTGAAACGGCACAAACAAGCCCGGGAGGCCAAGGGCTCGATAGGCGGCGTTGTGCAAGCGAGGCGACAGTGAGTGCGTGACGGGGCTTCCGACAATGCCATAGAGGTCGCCTAGCGGTGGCAGGTGCGGCAGGCCGTAGTCTTCCGCGAGCTGGGAGATCCCAGGCTCGCTCAAAGACGGCTGATCACCGAGACTCCCGAAGACAAAGGGTGCGCCGAGGCGAGGTGCCAGCAGCCGAGTCCAGAATCCCGCCTCCCCGGTGGCAAACGCGACGATGTCTTTTCGATGGAACGAGCGCAGTGCATCAAGTGGAGCGAAACCGTCGGCCGTCTTCGCCGCAACAACGGCCAGCTTGTACAATCGAGCTTCGACCTCGATGACTCGCTGAACGCGACGGCGCAGCCCAGATGAGTCGGCGACTCCGGTCCAAGAGATCAGGCGCTTCCGTGGTGAGATGCCCGCAAGCAGATCCGGAACGAGGTCCCGTTCACCCTCGAGGTCGATCAGATCGTAGTGGGGCGCGGCAGCCAGGAGGTGGTTCCGTCTTTCACGTGCAGAACCCTCGAAGCAACCGCCTTCGGCCTTGCTTCGGAGCGTGAAGAGGAGGTTTCCTTTGAAGTGGCTGCGTAGCCAGTCAGGATCCGGTCGGCCTATCAGGTCTCCCCTGACTTCCAGCCACTCAACCGCATCGGGGAGAACACGTAGCTGGCCACCACCCTTTGCAGGTGGTGTCGACAACGTCGCAACGAGGCAAGCTTTGTTCGACACAACGCCGTGTTCTAGGAGCGCCCGCTTCCACCAGTTCTTTCGACGCGCAAGCCGTCAGCGATCAACGGCAACGGAACTACGCACCGTGAGTGAGTCGGGTGACGTGTGCGGCAATTCTAATCGAGTTGAGCGGGCCGACGTGAACTTAATCGACGCGCAATGACGACTGAATGTGAAACGTGCGCGAGTCGAAATACAAAATCAATGGATGAGTTGGAAGACGAGACTGAGTGTCATGTCTAATATGTTTGAGGTTGGAGCGGACGACGATGCTCACCGCGTTTCCGGACTCTGGAAGAATCGAGGTTCCCACATCACTCGCCCGCGATTTGCGGAAAGTGGTCGACGGCCTTCCTATCTACGACAACAAGTCGTTCTACGACGTCGATCTCCAGAGCCTTGTCCAGGATCGAACACGTGAAGCGTGTCCGGACGGTTTCGACTGGCTCGTCGCACAGATTGCCGAGCGATTGGCGCGGTGGCCGTATTGCACAGCTGTCCGCGGTCTTCGATTCGATGAGGGCAACCGGTTGTTCGTTGGCCTGAATCGGGCTTTTGGGGAATTGGTCGCACTGCCGTACAACCCGCCCAGGGCACAGCTCATCCACTACATACAGCCGGCAATGGACATCCCCTCGGCGCATGGAGGCACTGAAACCGAAAGGCTCCATACCGATACCGCAGACTGGGAAACACCAGTTGAGCTGGTTTCGATGGTCTGCGTCCGCGCGGATTCAGGCGGCGGTGGCCGATCCAGAGTGCTGGACATGGACAGCGTTCGAGAGGAAGTCAGGAAAAATCTGGGAACAGAGGCGCTCAACCGCCTGGAGACTGAACCGTTACCGTGGCAACTGTCGACCTACCGTGGCGGCGGGGTGACCTGGCGAACAGTGTTTGCAGGATCGGGGATGTGTTGGCGACGCTACACCATCAACCGCGCATTGGAATCCGGAGGCGCGAGGCTGTCGGATGAAGCACTGAGCTTGCTGGATGCCTTTGAGGGGGTCATAGCGATGACGCCTCGCACGCTCGATTTTCTGCTGCTCGACGGCGACTTACTGTTCGCCGACAACCGGCGCACGATTCACGCTCGCACCCCGATCAGCAGCGGGAAGGCTTCCAATCGCCTGATGATTCGCAGTTGGATCAGAGCGACCCCTCGTGCGAAATGAGGACGTGACGTCAGATTTGGTCGACCGGAAACGCTGCCACGACTTCCAGCATCACTAACGCCCCCGCGGGGAGCGCCGCTGCCGCGAAGGCGGTGCGAGCCGGCAATGCGGTAACACCAAGACCGGGTAGCCAGGCTGCGTAAATCGCATCCACGGCCTTGAAATCCTTGATGTCCGCGAGTAGCAACGTGGACTTGACGATATCCGCCGGGGAGCATCCTGCCGCGTTCAGAATCGCTTCGACATTCGACAGCGTCTGCCGGGTTTGCGCCTCGAGGCCATCCTCCAGCTTGCCGGTTTCGGAGTTCCGCCCCGTCTGCGCCGTCACGAATACCAGGTCACCGGTGCGAATGGCTTGCGAATAAGTGCCTGTGGCAGGGGCAGCCGCGTTCGTGACAATGCGAACCTTGTTGACCATCTCACACGCTCGTTGGCTGAACAGCAAAATCCGAGAGCTCGATCTTATATCCGCTCTGCCACCAGCGGGATTTCGAATCTGACCCTCACGGGCCCTCCGCCCAACGGACTCAGATCGAGGAGTTGCGGCTGCTCGGGATGAATGATCTGCACGATCACGACGTTGGTGGGATTCGCAAACTCCAGGCTGAAATAGTGGAACTGCGTGATATTCGACGCATATATCCAGAGGTTGTCCTGCTCTCGAATCCACGCGCTGAAACTTTCGCTCTCCATCGGCTCCGTGCGGATCTCCATCGGAACCTGGGCCAGGAGTTGTCTGGTCAATTCGAAGTGTTCGAACGCGTACTGCCAGCTCTGCTCGTAGGGACGTTTGGTGGAGCCGCGCGAGCGAGGCAAACATCCCTTTTGTTTCAGAGAAATGTTCTCACGCACAAATCGTTCGTTCTCGGTGTCAGCGGCGTAATCGCCGGCGGTCAGCCTGTCGAGAAAGTGCGCCGCGTTGTCACTTGTCGTAAACACGCGGTGGATGGTGCGAAAGTAGGTGACGGCCGTGGGGTTGATATCGAAAATCGTCATCCGGCTGGGTTTCCAGAGCGGAATGAAATTGAGACCGTACAGCCCGCCGACCACACTGACCATGTGAATGTTCTCGCGCCTGTGGAGAGCAACGCCTTCGTAGTGCGCCTTGAACTCCGCGAACTCGCGGAACGATCCATCCTGGCTGCCGTCATCCGTGCCATAGAACACGTTCTCCCGATGGTCGTGGTACATCTCCCGATTGAAGGCGCGCGGTGCTTTCGACGTCACCGATTCCCTCTCTTCGTTGTGCGAGTCCCCGCTTGAAGTATGCGTGTGTGACGCGCGGGAGTCACACGTCGGCCTATGACCGGAGGGTCGCCCTCCCAGGCCGGTCTGTAGAGCTGCCTCTCGAAGTACTGAATCTGTTCCGACCATCGCTCCCGGAGAGCCATGCTCGAGGGCACGCGTCGTTCCGGCTGACTATATGTGATGCGGACTGTCTCTGCGATCAGCCGAATGGCATCTTCCACGACCGTTGTTTCAGGATGTCGAATCGTGATATATCCGTCGCCGGTGTACGTCGCGGACTTGGCCGCGTCGACTCGTGGCAGGCGAGCGTCTACGACAAGCTCGCCGACGGAGTCCATCATGGCCTCGATTCCGCTCAGGTGCTCCACCCGTCCGCTCCCTGTCCCGCGCAGAAAACAGGTCCCGACAGCGTACTTGCGTTCCCACGGACCGTCAAAGCATCCATCAATCGCGGCTCTCGCCCAGGCGAAGTGAGAGTCCATATCGTAGGCAAACCCCATCATGGGGCCAATCCTCGCGCCGGCAGGCCTGAGCGTGACATCGGTGAACGCGCACCCGCCTTCTTCGAGCAGGAAGCCTTCCATGTGAGTGACGGCGTTGCCGACCGCGAGTGCACGCACTGCCCTCAGGCCTTGTTCGGTGAATTGCTGCAACCTGTCGTCGGTGATCTCGCGCGGCATCACGCAACTCCACTGTACCTGCGGGTCTTCCAGCGCTTCCAGGATTGAGGGGCGGTAGCAGCAGATGGAGGACAATCGCGGTTCATTCGCAATCGTGATGGTATCCAGACAGAGCTCCTGACCGCTCAAATGGCTTTCGGCAAGACACGCGTTCTCGAGCGACGGCCGCATGAGTTCGAGCGCCAGCTCGAGATCTTCGACTCGTCGTACGCACCAGGTTGCAAGACCGCCGCTCCCCCCGAGCGGCTTCAACACGATTGGAAGAGCTACGTCGTCGACGAACCGGCTGGCGCCCGCGTTGCTGGTGATCAGCTGGCTGCGAGCCGCGTTGATACCGGCTTGGCCAAGAATTTGTTTCAGTGATGACTTGTCGAGCGCCCGGCAAACAGCGGCGACGCTGATGCCGCGCAAGCCGTGTTAGCGAACGCTGAAATGCGGCCACGACCGAATGAATCATACCGGGAATCTCGGAGAGCGGTTAATGTGAGTCGTCCGTCTGGAATCGCCACGAATCATGTACGACTCGGGTAACTCGTGGGGCCGCCTGCGCGGACCGCTCTTGGGGTGGGCGGTCTGCTCGGCGGCGGGCTCAAATCGACGCATGTGACTACGCTGCCGGCTGCTGCTCATAGTAGCGCGCTTCGTATTCCGCCGGCGGCACGTAGCCAATCGGTTCGAGCAAGTCGCCGCGTGTTGAACCAGTCGACCCACGTCGAGCGTGGCGAATTCGACGGCCTCGAGATGCCGCCACGGTCCCTTGCGTTGAATCACCTCCGTCTTGAAGAGGCCGATGACCGATTCGGCCAGGGCGTTGTCGTACGAATCGCCGCGGCTGCCGACCGACGGCGCGATGCCGGCGTCGGCCAGCCGATCGGTGTAGCGCATCGACAGATACTGCGTCCCGCGATCGCTGTGATGCACGAGGTCCGTCGGCGCCGGCGCCGCACCGGTCGTAGATCGCCTGCTCGAGCGCATCGAGGACGAAGTCGGTCGCGCAGCGACGCCGAGACGCGCCAGCCCGACGATGCGGCGCGCGAAGACGTCGATGACGAACGCGACGTAGACGAAGCCGCGCCAGGTCGCGACGTAGGTGAAGTCCGCGACCCAGAGCTGATTCGGCCGCGTCGCCGTGAACTGGCGATCGACGAGATCGGCCGGCCGGTCGGCGCGCGGCTCGCGACTGCGTCGTGATCATCCACGCGCGGCCGCGGCACCGCGCCACGCAGGCCCATCGCGCGCATCAGGCGCTCGACGGTGCAGCGCGCCACGCGGACGCCCTCGCGCCGCAGCTGCCGCCACACCTTCCGCGGCCCATAGACCTGCTGGTTGCTCGTCCCAGACCCGCTGAATCGCCGCGCGCAGCTCGTCATCGCGCCGCGCCCGCGCCGACCGCCGCGTCGGATCCCGCTGCTGCGCCTTGCTGCCGAAAGTAGGTCGACGGGGCGATCGGCAGGACGGCGCAGATCGGCTCGACCCCGTACGTCGTCTCGATGCTCATCGATGAAGCGGACCATCACTTCGCTCGGCGGTCGAGCTCCGCCTGGGCGAAATACGCGGACGCCTTCCGCAGGATCTCATTCGCGCGCTTCAGCTCGACGATCTCGCGCTCGAGCTCCTTCAGATCGCTGGCGCTCGTCGGTCGTCAGGCCGCGGCGCTGGCCGGCGTCGCGCTCGGCCTGGCGCACCCACCGGCGCAACGATCTCCGTGCGGATCCCGAGCTTCTCGCCGACCGACCGAATCGCCGCCCACTGCGACGGATGCTCGGGCGCGTGCTCGCGGACCATCCGGACGGCTCGCTCTCGCACCTCCGGGGAATACTTGCTCGGTCGTCCCATGGGTCCCATCCTCTCTCTGAATGGGCCCTCCGACAAACCCGGTACGATTCAAACGGATAGTGGATGCTATTGGGGCACGTAAAACCGGGGTCCTTGGGACGGTAGAGCGACGTCCCCAGATGAGGAGCGCTCTCATCTGGCGGCAGATAGAGGAGGAGCACGACCAGCTTTGTGTGCAGGTCCGAGTGCGGCCCGAGAAAATACCCCGCACGATGACGGATAAGCTGCGATTCCACCGAGACCTGCGGCCACGATCCTTTCTCGCCTATTCGCGCTCGTAACGGCTCCGCAAAAGAATCGAGAACCGCCTCGGCCAGATCAGGCCCGAAGAACCATTCGTTGAAACGATTCCAGAAGTCCCGGAGTTCAGCGGGTAGCTGTTCGGTCCAGCCATCCATCAGAGCTCTCTGATCTCTGTAACGAAAGTGGTCAAGTTTGAGTGTCGTCACCTCGAACAGGTTCTGGTAAGACGTGATTCCTGGCAGATGTCTGAGGAGCTCCCGGTAGAAATCGTCGGGAAGGACATCTTCGAGGTAGTAGTGCGGATATGGCTCCGCTTCGACGTTCGACGCCCGCAAACGGGCGACAAGATGCGCAAGCGGACCGACTGAGACGCTCGAGGGTTCTGACATTGGCAGCCTTCTTCAGGATTGCTCGGCCTTCCTGATGAGCGGCAGGACTTCGCGCCCGAAGATGAGCATTTCGTCGAGCTTCGGCCAACCCGAAATAACAAACTGTGTCACACCAATGCGCTTGTATTCGAGGAAACACTCGGCGAGATCTTGCGGAGATCCGAGGAGCGTTATCGCAGACGAGCCGTAATAGGGCACGAGACCAGCCCATAGATTCCGGTTCAACAAGCCGACATCGTCCGCGGCCGCCAACGCTTGCTTCAACGTCTGGGAATCGCTCTTCATGAGAATGGCGCGCTCCTGCCTGCCAATCTCTTCATCCGGTAGCATTGCTTCTGCGGCCCTCACGGCTTCGTCGAACGTCGACCTGCAGATTATGCACAGCCTCAGGCTGACTTCGACGCCTCGTCCTCGAAACCGGCTCACGAGAGGGCCGAGCTTCCCCGGCGTATCAATCAGACGTAGCCAGCTGGAACCACGAGCGAGAGCCAGCCGTTGCGCCTGTTCGGAGTGTCCGGAGACGTAGATTTCCGGAGCACTTCTGTCCGGCGCTCGGAACGTCGTGTGCAACCTTCCGACGGCAACTCGACAGTGTTGACCTTCGAAGTCGACGTCACCCGCATTGCGCCAGAAGGAGTGACAAATCGCTAGAGAGCTGATCACGTAAATTGCGGTGCGCGGCCGCGGGGGGATCGACACGGCGATCGGCTTGTGATCTGATGGGCGCATGCCCACACCGATTCGCTGGCAGGTCCCGACGAAAATGAGCGCCGCCGAGCAGCAGGTGGCAGACAAACTCCACCGCATTGGCAAGTTCTACGTGTTCTTGCGTGAGATCCGCGCGGAGCTCTTCGATGAGGCGTTCGAGGCGGAGTTGGCCGCCGCCTATCAGCCGCGCGGGGTGGCCCCGTTGCCGCCGGCGCTCCTGGCGATGGTGACGTTGCTGCAGGCCTACGATCAAGTTGGCGATGCCGAGGCCGTCGTCACGGCGCAGGTCGACCAGCGGTGGCAGTTGGCCCTCGGGTGTCTCGGGGCCAGCGCCGCGCCGTTCTCCCAAGGCGCGCTGGTGAAATTCCGGGCGCGGATGATTGCGAATGATCTCGATCAGAAGCTGCTGGATCGGACGGTGGCGTTAGCGAAGCAGACGGGTCGATTCGGCTGGCAAGCGTTGCGGGCCGCGCTCGATTCCTCCCCCCTCATCGGCGCCGGTCGGGTCGAAGACACCTGGAATCTGATCGGCCGCGCCTTGCGGACGGTCGCGACCTGCGCTGCCAAGACGCTGCAGATCTCCCGTGACCAAGTGCTCCGCGACGCCGGGGTCACGTTGCTGGGTACCAGGAGCCTCAAGGCGGCGCTGGACATCGACTGGAGCGATCCCGCCGCGCAAGCCGAGGCGCTCGCCCGATTGTTGAGCGAGGTCGACCGCTTGGAGCAGTGGGTGACGCGGCAGGTCCCGGTCGCCGACGCGCCGCCCGTCCAGACCGCATTAGCGGCACTGCGGCGGGTCTTGACGCAAGATCTGGAACCCGATCCGACGACGGGGCACCGTCGCATTCGGCGCGGCGTCGCCGCCGAGCGCATGCCGTCGCTGGGCGATCCCGAAATGCGTCATGGCCGCAAGACGCGGACGCGGCTCTTCACCGGGTACAAGCGCCACGTCATCAAACTGGTGGACGCCGATGTGATTGTCGGCGCGATTGTCCGACCCGCCAACGAACCGGAGCACGAGGCGCTGGCGTTGCTGACGCCAGACCTCGCCCGGTACGGACCGCTCGCCGAATTGCTGATCGATCGCGGCTATCTGGGCAGTCCCGCCATTGGCCCCCTGCACGCGCGCGGCGTCGCGATTCGCGCCAAAGCGTGGACGAGTACCGATCGGGGCCGCTTTCCGAAGTCGGCGTTTGCGATCGACCTCGCCGAGGCGCGCGTCACGTGTCCCGCGCATCAGACCGCCGCGATCGTCCCCGGTGCCGCGACCGTTCACTTCCCGGCTGCGGTCTGCCATCCCTGCGCACTCCGCGCGGACTGCTCGACCGCTCGCGGCGGACGCTCCATCGCGATTCACCCGCAGGAAGCGCTGCTCCAATCGCTCCGTGCGCACCAGCAGCAACCGGACGGCCGGACTCACCTTCGTCAGCGGACGACCATCGAACACTCACTCGCCCGCGTCGAGCACCTGCAAGGACCGAAGGCGCGTTATAAAGGCATCCGTAAGAACGCACTCGATGTCCGACGCATTGCCGTCGTCGCGAATCTCCAGCGGATTGCCCGGCTCCCTGAGGCCGCGTGACTTTATGTGCTCAGCTCTCTAGGCATTCGTCGCCACGCATGTATCGCGCGTCGTGTTCGAGAAAATCCCGTAACCGTGCTGCTCTTCGGTTGAGCTGCCGGCTACGATGTTCAAGGCAACGCGTCCCCCGATCAGACCGGAGAGCGTGTTGATCTGCTGGACGAACGTCGTCGACTGCACAAGCCATGCGATAGGCAACGATGAACTTGAGCTTCGTGGTCGCCCGTCCGACCGCGCAGGCGATCAGGATCGTGTCAGGCTCGTATCGACTGAACGACAGCAGCACCGACTCGATTCCCGATTCTTCGGCGCAACGTGAAAACTTGACCCAGCCCTCCATGTCAGGCAATGCGGCTGGCGACGTGCGGGCGGTGGTGCGCACGCGCGACGTTTCCTGAGCGGTCTTCATCGCGACTTCGCCGCCTTTTGGCAGCATCCAGTGGAATCTGAGATTCGAGTCCATGTCTCACGCCCGCCGCTCGGCTGCCCTGACCAGCGGCAACACCTCCTGGCCAAAAATATCCACCTCATCAACCTCCGGCCAGCCCGAAATAATGAACTCGCTGACGCCGATTCGCTTGTACGCAAGAAAAGCCTCGGCAAGCTCCTTGGGTGTCCCCAACAGGGTGGTCCAGACAGGGCCGTAATACGGCGCCAACCCAGCAAACAGGGACCGGTTCAGCCAGTGCGCGTCGCGGGTCACCGCAGCTCCCTCCCTGTACATTTGGGAATCATCTTTGAGCCGCGTGGTGCTTTCCTGATCGTCTTTCGGCATCAGGGACTCGACGACGCTGACCGCTTCCTCGCGTGTCGGCTTGCAGATCAGGCCAAGCCTCAAACAGACCTTGATCCCACGTTCTCGAACTCGCGCCACGACCGGTTGAAGTTTTTCGGGAGTGTCAATCACGCGCAGCCAGCAGGTGCCCTGGGAGCACGCCAACTGCTCGGACTGCTCGGAATGTCCCGACACATAGATCTCGGGGGCGGTTCTCCCGGGCGCGAGAAAAGGCGTGTGGAGCCGCCCACCCTTGACTCGATAGAACCTGCCGTCGAACTCCACATCACCGTCGGCTCGCCAGAAGGCATGACAGACGGCCAGAAATTCTTCGGCGCGGGCGTACCTGTCGTCGTGGGCGAGAAAGTCACCGTAGCCGCGTTGCTCCGACGTCGAGCTGCCGGCGACAATGTTGAAAGCTACACGTCCACCGATTAGTGCGGAGAGGGTGTTCATCTGCTGCACGAACGTCGTCGGCTGCATCAACCCGGATCGGTAGGCCACGATGAACTTGAGCTTGTCCGTGGCTGCGCCAAGCGCGCCACTCACGAGGAACGGATCTGGCTCGTAGCGGCTGAACGAGATCAGCACCGACTCGATGCCGGCTTTCTCCGCGTGCCGAGCAAAGTGGAGCCAGCCTTCCACGTCCGGGTGCGGCGCCGGCGAGGTGCTGCGAGTCGACTCGATTCGATACCGTGCGGCCTCCTGAGGCGTCTGAGGCGCGTGGACCGATACCTCTCCGGCCTTCGGAAGCATCCAGTGGAATCTCAACTCCATGGAGCTGTCCCGCCACCCGGAATGAGTTTCTCGGGACTCCTCAAAATACAGCAGTGCTGCCGTTCAGGGCTGACGAGCGGACGCACCGTCGCACCCGGGAAGAGCGACGCCATATAGTCCGCGGTAAAGTACGAGCAATAAGACTCCTCCTGCTGGCACCATCGTTCCTGCTCGCACAGTTGATCGGCCGGCTCGACATGGAGTTGCCTCCGACTTCTACATACCATCGAGTGGATCGCTTTGAATCAGCCGGAGAGCTCTCATACCACGGATCGCAGAACGTAAACGCAACAATCCATCGAGGCGCCAGCATTCGGCGGAGTTGTCCAATGAGCTCGATCATCTCTTTCTGGTGCATGTGAGTGAACACCGAGAAAGCCAGCACGACATCGAACTTCACCCCCAGATCGGGGACTGGCTGACATCCAGGCACCAATATCGATTGTGGTCAACTTTGTTGCCTGCTCCCAGAAGGAAGCCTCCGACATTGCCGCCAAAATCCAGGATGGTACGGCGCTTCCAAGCCGGCCGTTTCAGCAGTTGATCAAAGTACCGAAATTGTGTTCGCCGACTCGAAATGTGGGTTGCTTTGGTCCTCCCCTACCCTGGAGTTCTCACAGCGCCTGTGCGAGCGTTACATCATGTCATCACGCGATACGACCGCCCCGCCTGAATGCGCATGTCGAGACTCGTCGAGGTACGGCGCAAACCTGGGGTAATGCGGATGTCCTCGCACTCCGCTTTTTCCCAGATAGCCGCTTCCACTCCAATAGTGAATGAAGTCGCCCGGCGGAATCGTCGAGTGCCAGGCTCTTCCGTGCAGGGCGGCGATCCACCAATTCTTCTGAGCGGTATCCCATTTCTCCCATGTCAGTGCGACCTCGTCGAACCCGGTCAGGACCGTAAACAGTGGATGACGCCGATCCGCGTCTTTCGATTGCCTCATGAAACTTGTTGCGCAGCACGGCGAATCGATTCTCCACATGCTGGGACAAACGTGAATGATTCGATCTGTCCTCGCGGCGATGTGGCCTCCCGCCACCCATGCGCCGCGCTGCAGCTGCCGCCACATGTTTTCCACCCAGGCCCGGCCGGCCACGAGGCAATCGGGTTCAAAATACAGCAGGAATTCATAACCCCGCTGCCGGCAATAGTCGACCGCCAGGTCGATTCCCGCACCATGGTGATGATTATGACGGGAGTGATGCTGCCGCCAGAACACGGCATCGCGAGTCAGTGGGTTTCTGATGACGATCGCGCCGGAATACGCGTGCAGCCATGCCCGTTTTCGCGCGTACCGATTGTCATCGCTGTCGTTGTCGACGACCAGGACTTTCTCTCCGGGAAAGTGAGCGTGAAAGGAACGCAGCGCGATCTTGATCCAGTCCCAACCGTCCGTATCCACCAGCATGTCGGCGTAGGGAACTGTGTAGGAGATCAACACGGGCAGAATCTTGTTCTTCTCGAGTTCCAGCATCTGTCACCTGCCCTTCTTATCAAGTCACATCCTTCACACTTCCACCGTCCAAGGCACGGCCTCTGGAAGAACTCCATGGCGTTTGGCCCAACTTTGCAGCGCCCAGGCCGGCGTATCCACGTCCCTGTATCCGCCCAGCAGCTGACGGCTTACGGGGTCCGCTGTTTCGAGCAATTGTTTGTCGGGACGTTCGAGATAGACCTCCGGTTTCATCCAGCGATAGGCATAGCCGTACATCAAGACCTTGGAGACGCGGTCGCTCAGATTTGGCGCGGCGGTGTGAAAGATGCGGTTCTCGAACAACAAGGCGTCGCCAGCGTTCAGTTTCAGATCGCACACCTCCACGCCCAGCGGATCGACCGCGCCCTTCGTAATCGCCAGCGGCTCGTTTCGCAGATGCGTTCCGCGGGCCATCAACGTCATCCCGCAATTGGACTTGTGGAAATCTGTCAGGCAGTAGCAGATCTTGATACCAACCCGTGGGAGCGACTCGTTTCCAAGATCGCGGGGGATCCGAATATCGCGGTGCCATCCCCTCCTGAACGCAGACACCAGCGGCCTTGACGGTCTCTTGTAAATCAAGGTCGTCGAGTGCAGGTGAATATTGGGGCTCAGCAGCTGAACCACGAGTGGGACCGTCGATGAATGGGCGACCAGCGCGCGAAGCGTCGGTTGCGTGAGCAGGCCCTGACGCAGGTCGATATGATTGTATTCGGGCTTGTGCGGCACTTCTGGCTTGCGCAGGAACGATTGCGCCAGTTGATCGCCTTCCTCGATCAGATGACTCACCATTTCTGCCCCAAGTGCGTTTCGAACGACGAGAAACCCATCCTCGTCAAAGCGCTGGCGCTGTTCGGGTGTCAGTTGGATGAAATCCATGTTGTTGCCAGTCCTTCCGCCAGGCGTATCAACCGCTCATTTCCTGATCACGCAACAATGCTGCATTTCGTTGTTGACCGGTGGCAGGATCGTCGCATGCGGAAACAGGGTCTTCATATAGCGTTCCGAGTAGAAGGCATGATGCGTGCGTTGTCGTTCCGGCTCATAGGAACCGATGTCTTCAGTCTCGATGTAGAGATCCTCGCCGTTGACGAGGATGCACCAGTCGGCGTCACCTGCCCGTCTCGTGAGCTGATCAAGGTCGATATCCAGGACATTGCCTTTTTCACGTTCCAGCTGTTGTTCGCGTTCCAGCCGCCACTGAAAGTTGTTGCCGTGATACCGACCCGGCCACGACCGATAGTGCGGATCGATGAACGTAAAGGCCAGGGCGCCGTTGTGGGCCACCAGTCCTTCGAGTTCGTGTACCAGCTGAAGCATGTCGGTCCGAGTGGTATTCGGGAAGACCGAATAGGCAACGACGTAATCAAATGAGCCGCCGAGATCCGGAAGAGCCAGGTGAGGGATGCCGTACGGATTGAAATAGAAACAGTAGCGGTCGTAAAACACCCAGTGGGCAGTGGAATATGAGGCTCGGCCACGCTCGAGTGACTCCTCGACCACATCCAAGCACCAGTAGCGGTCGGGTTCGATCGTCGAGTTGGGATCCTTCAGGATGTTCCCGACGTTTCCGCCGAAGTCCAGGACCCTTTTCTCGCGCCACATCGAATCGCCGATTTGCATGGCGAAATAAGTGAACTGTCCTATCTTGCGGGAGACAAACGCTTCGGTCGCTCTCGAGTCCTGTTTCAACATGGGAATGACCGGGTTCACGCTCTGCGATCGAAGAATTCGCGATTCACGTAGTTCGATCTCCCAGTGCCGTCCTGGAAGGTCACGAACAGCACGATCACCAGGACTCCCTTATTGACACGAAAGTAGGCCTCCGCTTTCAAGAAGCCCAGGTCGAACTCTGCGGAAAGCGCCAGGGCCCGTTGTCCTGCCTCCTCCTCGAGATTCGCCAGCGGAGTCGCTCTGACCCTTGGCCATTCGATCAGGCCGTCGTCGCCAGCGCCTCTGAGGTCAACACTCAAGAACCCCTCTTGCTGTTCGATGACGATCGCGACGATTCCGCGCGTGTCGGGGTCGGTATTCAGCCATCTTCCAATGAGCTTGGCGGCACCGGTTGTGGCGATCGCGGTGTCCAGGAGGGAGGGAGCCAGGTCACCGCTCTGTTTGAACTGAACCGTGTGCGTCATGACAGGCTCTGGAGCAACTCTGACGCCCTAGTATCGCTCGTGGGTCAGAGCGAAATACTCACGCACAAAGTAGTCTGCGCGACGGCTTTGGTCCTTGAAGCAATGCAGTTGTGCGAGGACCAGAAGCCCTTTCATGATCATCCCCTGGAGCCGCGTCTCCGCGAACCCGAAGTCGTAACGGCATGTAAAACCAGCGGCGACCTGCGACGATGGCGATGACGTGAAGACGTTGGCGGGTGCGGTGCCCCACTCGATCAGGCGGTCCGGCCCGATCGCCACAACCTGCAGCGACAGATTGCCGCCGCTTTCGCTGATGACAATCCGCGCGATGCCAGTCGAATCAGGGTTCGAATTGAGCCACGTTCCTGGTAACGCCCGCAGGTCGAGTGGGCCGGCGCCACCGCCACTAACTCGATCCGACAATTGCGCGAACTGCATGTACGCCTCCGGAGTTTAGCACCGTTGAAACCCGGCACAGGATCGATGGCGTATCGCCGCTAATTCGACAACACCCCAGCATCGCCGTTGACCGCGCCAGCTCACCGCCGACGCCGAATGATGCAGCAATGCTGCATCTCGCCGTTGACCGGAGGACGGATGGTCGCATCGGGGAACTCACGCTGCAAGAACTGCTCAGTATAGAAGACGTGAGAGGTCATGGCGACCGCGTCAGGGTTCGGACTTGACCAGTTTTGCCAGCTGCTGAATGTTGCTGGCCCGGAAGCGCTCGAGCTCTGCACTTAACTCCCCGTCCAGGCCGGTGAGCCAGTGCAACCGCTCCATCACCTTGAGGCGATCCCGCAGCAGACCCATCTCCTGCTCCCGTGTGCGTGGCGTCCCAGGGGCCGCCCGCCCCAACCGTGCGCCGTCGTCTACACACCGTACCCAGGCCCAGACTTCTGGCAATACGGCGACGCGGCAGCGATGGTACACACGCATTTCGAGTTCCCAGTCCTCGCACGATACGAGATCCTCGGCAAACCACGTCTGCAGCCCGAGACGGTCCAACGCGCTGCGACGGACGGTGATCGAACACATCGCCACGCCGTTGACACTGTTGGTCCAGAGCCATCGGCATTCATTGGCCCAGCGCACCTCGCCGTTGGTGGCTGTGAGCAGACCGTTCCGTGCGAAAAAGCTTTTCTCGGCACGCTGCCCGTTCACGAAGGTCAGACTATCGGAGACAACGGCCTCCGCCTCCGGGAAGCGCTCGAACACGCGGAGCTCGGCATCCAGCTTCCCTGGCAGCCACAGATCGTCATCGTCGAGAAACGCCACGAGTTCGCCGCTTGCCGCGCGAACGCCTGCGTTTCGCGCGCCGCCTGCACCCCGCCGATAAGGTAGACGCAGCAGATGGATACGAGAGGCAAAGTTCCGCTCCAGGACGTTCGCGGTGTCGTCGGTCGACCCGTCGTCAACGACGATGACTTCGACTTCCCCATTCCGCTGGCAGAGTGCGCTTTCGACCGCCTCGCCGACCATGCGGGCACGATTCCGTGTCGGGATGACAACAGATAACAGGGGACGAGTCAGCATGGACGCCTACGCAGGTTGGCAGGACACAATCCGGGACTCAGACGGGTTCATTTCTCGTCAAGGGCAAACAATATCTGGCGATCGCTGGAGCAGTACGCTGAGACGGCGGCGGCAAACGTTGCCGTCGGCGCGGCATCGATGACGTCGAACGAGTGGTGACCGCGGGCGCCATCACCGCGCGCCCAGACGACTGGTCGCCGACCGTGATAGAGCTCCGGCGCAGAGTAGCTTGCTGACAACCCGATTCGTGGGGCCGTTGACACGTTGGCGTTTGAACCGTGCAGCGTCACTGGGTGATGAATGCTCATCTCGCCCGGACGCATCACGAGATCACATCGGGACTTCACGTCGGTGGGGACTCTCGTGATCCTGCCGGACAACTCGTCTCCGTATGCCGCGGACCAACTCGACACCAGAGCCGCCGGGTCCTCGTCTCGCAGAGGGGGAAGGTCAGGGCTCGACTCGTGTCGAAGGAGACCGAGACGATGCGATCCCGGCACGACTCGCAGGCACCCATTTTCGACGGTGGCGGCGGTCAGCCCCAGCCACACCGCCGGTGCGCGACCGTCTTCCAGTCGTTCCGTAATCCCGTCCTGGTGCCACCCGACGTACGACCCGGTCTTCGCGTGCTTGTAGAACACTCTGGTCGATTTGAGCAGGATATCGGGGCCCAGCAGTTGTTCGAGGCAGTCCAGCAGGCGCGGATGCGTGCTGAGCTCCCATGCCCAGCGAAAAAAGAAATGGAGTCCATCGAGCCGCGTCACGCGACCACCGATAGCCTGGCAGGTCTTCTCAACTTCGGCGCGATAGTGGCTGGTCTCGTCGTCCGACAGGATCGGGATGGCGTGAACGAACCCCAATTCCTCGTAGTCGACCAATTGCTGGTTCGTCAGAACCGGATCGCCGCCAGGAGTCATGTCCGTCTCCACGCCGTTCTTCGATGGGACAGTCTAGAGGCTGGTTGAGGACCCGTCAACGTAGCGGCGATTGCCACTCCGCTTCGACACCATCATGAGTTCGGTGAGCGTTCTTCATGAGCTAGGATTTCACGCACGAGCGGCATTGAAAACACTAACGTTTTGTTCGTATCCACATTCGATGCGGAGGACATCGAATCGGGCCTCTGTGACATCGTAGTAAATCCTCCGGCCGACATCGTATCCGTCGCGCGCCTCAAACGAGAACTGACTGCTTCTGAAATACTGCGTCTCGAAAAACATGAAGCAGGGATGGACCGGTTTCTCGATTCCACCCTTCGCCGCGATTAGCCGCCGTCGCGGCTCGGATCGGTAGAGCTTGATCAGGTCCACATCCCAGTCGAATCGCTCCAGCCGCAGACCGTATTCCAAGCAGGGCCATGGCCGGTATTGCTGGTCAGAAGATGGGCCTCGACATCCGGCTGCGCCGCCGCCCGTCCCGACTCCCGTCAGTTGACTGATTGTCGATCACCATGATCTCGATCGGTACCTGCCCTCTGACCTTACGGACCGATTGGACAGCAGTTTCAGGAAGTCCAGGGTGTATGATTCACCGTCAAGACCGTGATCATTCCTGCGTCCTCACGTTTTGAATCGGGCTCCGCGCATGTCCGAAGTCACCGCGCGTCAAGCTGACGACGGCGCCGTTCGGCTTCGCCGCGATGCAGACGCCACCGGCGGAATCAACGAAGCATTCCCGTACAAGGTGTGCATCAACCTCGACCGTAGACGGGCTCGCTGGCAACAGATGCAGCCCAAATTCGAACGGAGCGGCATTCACTCAGTGCACCGGTTTTCAGGGCTTGACGGGGAGCACCTGCGCCTTCCGGCACACTGGGCTCACACACCAGGCGCCTACGGCTGCCTGCTGAGCCATCTGCAGGTCGTGCGCGAGGCGCGGCGACTCGGTGTGGCCAGCGTTCTCATCTTCGAAGATGATGTCGTCTTCGACGATCATTTTGAGACGAAATTCAAGGCCTGTTTCAGAGAAGTGCCGCGCGATTGGGACTTGCTGTTCTTCGGGGCGCTGCATAAGGACCAGCCGATCAAAGTATCGGGCCAAATCGCGCGCATCACACAGGCGAACTCGACCTATGCTTGTGCCCTGAAGGCGACAGTGTTCAACGACTTCATCGAATTGAATAGCAACACGGAAGACGTGTTGGACAACAACAGTCTGATTCTCCAACGGCGATTCAACAGCTACTGCTTCCTGCCGCACTTAGCCTGGGTCGAAGCTGATCATTCGGATGCCCAGCGGCGATGGGTGGATCACTGGTATCTGCAGGAATCGCTCGTCCTGTTCGGGCCAGAGGTCGATCGCCTCTTGAGCGAGACCACGATCGTCTTCGCCCACGGCGATCGCATCGGTGTCGGACGCGCTCCGGACAACCTGCTGTATCTGGTTCATTACTACAACAGGTATTTTGGACCGTTCATGCAAATGGTGATCGTCGATCAAGGCGCCGCGCCCAGCCTCGATTCCTCGGCATTGCCCCCCAACTGCCGCTACGTGTTTCGGCAAGACGAGGGTCGGTTCGATCGAGAACGCTGCTTCATCGATGGCATCGGTCAATCGTCGGCGGGCAGGCATCTGTTCATCCTCTGTGACAGCGACATCTACCTCGAAACACTGGATATTCGAGCCAATCTGAGGATGTGCGAGCGGTACGGCTGTGTCACCGGGTTCAGCAAGATCGTCGAGTTGACCGCGGAAAATTCCTTGCGGCTTCGCAATGCTCGAACGACGCAAGGGATCGACATCATGACAAAGGCGTCACCAGGCACCGGACGCGACGGTTATTGTCGCTTTCTTACGCGCGATGCCATTCAGATTCTGTTGAAAGGGGCTGAAGACGAGGAGCCCGGGTCACTGTTGTCGCCACGAGCGAAACAGATTCGCGTGTTTCAATCACCCAATTACGGCTTGCGGTTGCAGCCAGCGTGAGACACTCGAACTCGGTGTCCGAATGAAGAACTGTGCGTTCGCCACTCGTCGCAACGCACAAGTAGGACATGATGGTGGACAAAGACGAAGGGGACTCCGGGAGGCAACTTGAGGGTCTAGACCGAGATGTCCATCGGCACATTCTCAACGCCTGAACGCCGCCCGCCGGGCCGAAGATCTTCGAGACCTGGGCCTCGACGAACAGGACAGCAAGGAACCTGAGGTCGCTCGAGCGGTTCTCAACCAACGAGACGCACTCGGACCGTTCGGCTTTACACATCTGAAACAGCTGGAAGACATCGGAGGGATCAGTAGAAAACTCATCGACCTGCTGATCCATTTGTGCGGCCCCTCGTCACGCGGCAAATGGGACACGCTATACGAAACGCGCCTGCCCGACGGCGGTCCTTATCACGCGGCCAACGCGATCATGCTGGGGACGGGAAAGGTCCTGTTCCTCCCCAAGCCAAATTTGAAGACCACGATGCTGTGGGATCCGTCGGATCTCGTCAACCCGCAGTTCGAATTCATGATCGATCAGCCGGACGAGTTTCTGTTCTGCACCGGTCATACGCACATGACCGACGGGCGAGCCCGCGTCGCCGGCGGTGGCGGCGGCGGTCCGTCGGGCGTCAATCGCGCCTACAAGTTCGACCCCGTGACAAAACCTGGACTCGCACGGTCTCGGACGTGAGCCAGGCGCGATGGTATCCGACGCTCGTCACACTCGCCGATGACCGTCACATCCTCGTCGAAGGGGGCGCACCATCGAACGACACAACGGAGATTTACGACGAAGTCACGGACAGCTTCGCGGCGATGACCGGACCGAGCTCGACCCGGTCGTTTCCACAGCTCTATCCAGGCCTGCACCTCCTGCCTACCGGCGAGGTGTTCTATTCGCGAACCGGATTCGATTCGGCTGGCACGGGGCCGGGCGGCACCGGAGACCCGCTCATACCAACGCGTTCCTTCGATACAGCGCGCCGACGACAGGCGCCTGGACTGAAATCGCCAACGTCGCGGAATTCCCGGACCGGGTCCGGGGCATGTCGGTCCTCCTCTGAAGATGCGATCCGCACGGCGGAACGAGTGCTCCCGGCAGCGAGACTGTCCAGACGATCCACCTCTCCACACTGACGCCGACGTGGGAGATGCCGATGAACGTTCCGGGTGGCGTGGCGCGCAACAACGTCAGTGTCGTTCTGTTGCCGGACGGCAAGGTCTTCGTCTGCGGTGGCACTGCAGATCCCAGCGCACCCTGCGCCATGTTCGACCCGGAGGAGGATTCGTTGGCGCAGATGGCGCCTGAACATTGCGGAAAGGATCTGCCGGTGGCGCCGGTCGTGGGCGGCGGCGGCGTTGACCAGGGATTCGAAGGACGCGGTTGACATGCAGCTGAAATCGTTTTTGACGCAAACGGAATACGAAGAGCAGGTTTGGGGTTGGGAGGGCTGCGATTGGGCCGTCTCAATGCGGAATCAGATGCTCCAATCCCATCACAACACGCCTTGTGAAATGACTGACCGGCCCGAACAAGCGGACATCATTATCTTCTGGGAGCCGCACCAGCGTTCACAGGTCGTTCGGATCCCGCGCTTGCGATCGCATCCACTTGTCCAACAATTCCCTAACAAGGTATTCGTAGTATCGGTTGAGGATTCGCCGCTTGGACTACTCTCGGGACTCTACACATCCCTGCCGGCATGGCGTCATCATCCACACAGGCATCGGACCACGCTTTATTACCGAACACCAAATCCATTTCTCCGGTCGCTCCGAGCTAGCAGGCACACTCCGTCTCCGATCAACCTCGCCTCATTTTTGGGAGCTCCCTCGCATCCGCTTAGATGCCGGCTGTTTGAAATGGCGGATTCGCTTGCCCCGCATGACATCAAGTTAACAGCAACGCCATACAACCGATTTGTCATTTCCCAGGACCCGTCACTCAAACCCTCTCAGCTTGCCTTCATCGACACGATCCTCGAAGCAAAATTCAGTCTCTGTCCCAGGGGCAATGGAGCTGGAAGTTACCGCGTGCAAGAATCGATGGCACTAGGCCGGGCGCCAGTGATCATCAGTGACGACTGGGTTCCGGCCGCCGATCTGGATTGGGAACGGTTTGCCGTTTTCGTCGCCGAGAACTCTCTTCAAGATCTGCCGGCCATTCTGCGCGAACATGAGCCGCGCTGGAAGGAGATGGGGGATCTAGCCCGGCAGACCTACGAATTCCATTTCAGCCAACGGGTGTTCGCGCAGCGGGCCGTCGATCAGATCGTCGCTATCTACAAAACGCGTGAGCACGACGAGCGGCACTTCTTCACGCAGTGGGAGCAAATGATGGCTGATGCCGATCGCCGCCTGGACCAATGATCCGCTCTCGATTCCTGGGAATTGGATGGTTGAATCGTACCGGGTTCGTCGGAGGGCCCATTCTGAGAGAGGATGTGGCCCATGGGAAGACCGAGCAAGTACTCCCCGGAACTGCGTGAACGAGCGATCCGTCTGGTCTTCGAGCACACTCACGACCATCGGTCGCAGTGGGCGACGATTCGATCCGTCGCGGAGAAGATCGGGTGCCCGGTCGAAGTGCTGCGCCGCTGGGTCCGCCAGGCGGAGCGGGATGCGGGAACGCGTCCTGGCCTGACGACCGACGAACGCCAGCGCCTAAAACAGCTCGAACGTGAGAACGTCGAGCTGCGCCGCGCCAACGAAATCCTGAAGAAAGCGTCCGCATATTTCGCACAGGCGGAGCTCGACCGCCGAGCGAAGTAATGGTGCGGTTCATCGACGACCACCGAACGGTGTACGGGGTCGAGCCGATCTGCCGGGTGGTGCCGATCGCCCCGTCGACGTATTTTCGCTACAAGCTGCTCGAACGGGATCCCTCGCGGCGCTCGCTGCGTGCCTTGGGCGATGAGGTCCTGCGTGCCATCATCCAGCGGATCTGGACAGAGAATCATCGCGTGTATGGGCCGCGGAAGGTGTGGCGGCAGATGGGGCGCGAAGGTCTGCGTGTTGCCCGGTGCCGTGTCCGGCGCTTAATGCGAGCACTGGGGCTGGTCGGTGCGGTGCGAGGACGAGCCTGGACGACGACCACCCACGCGTCGCCGGAGGCCGATCGCCCGCGCGACCTCGTCGACCGCCATTTCACGGCGACGCGGCCAAATCAGCTCTGGGTCTCGGACTTCACGTACGTCGCGACGTGGCGCGGCTTTGTGTACGTCGCCTTTGTGATCGACGTCTTCGCCCGACGCATCGTCGGCTGGCGCGTCTCCGCCTCACTGGCGACCAACTTTGTCCTCGATGCGCTCGAACAAGCGATCTATGACCGCTGCGGAGCGGCCGCGACCGGCCTGATCCATCACAGCGATCGCGGCACCCAGTACCTGTCGATGCGGTATACCGATCGGCTCGCTGACGCTGGCATTGCACCATCGGTCGGCAGCTGCGGTGATTCGTACGATAACGCGCTCGCCGAATCAATCATTGGGCTCTTCAAGACGGAGGTGATTCGTCGGAACGGCCCGTGGCGCCATCTCGAAGCCGTCGAATTCGCGACGCTCGAGTGGGTGAACTGGTTTAATCATCGCCGGCTGCTGGAGTCGATCGGCTACTTGCCTCCGGCGGAGTACGAGGCGCGCTACTATGAGCAGGCCGCGGTGGCCTGACTCACACTAAGGGCCTGTCAGACAACAACTGACTTGTCTGGCGTGCGCGTGGCGGGGTGAATCGTGTAGTTCCAGTCACCGTGGAAGCGATGGCGTTCAAGCCGGACGGTCGCGAGTTGCGCAGCCGTGACGGTGACGCCGCCGGGGTACGCACCGCGATCGAGTTCCGATCGGACACGGAGGCCGGACCGACTGTGCGTCGACCCAATGAGGCTCACGACGGTGGCGAGGTCGACGAGCGGCGTGCCGCGCCAGTTCATGGCGATGTGTGAAAACAACCGGTGCTCGATCTTGTTCCACTTGCTCGTTCCTGGCGGGAAATGACACACCGTGATGGCGAGGCCCGTGCGGGTGGCGAGCTGCTGCAGTTCCCACTTCCACAGACGCAGACGGGCGCCGTTGCTGCCGCCCGCGTCGGCGGTGATCACCAGGGACTGGGCGTGGCGATACGCCGGACGGCCCATCTGCTGCCACCAGCGCCGAATCGACTGGACGGCGAAGGTCGCGGTGTCGTGATCGATCCCCACGCTCACCCAGCCTTCGTTCCGGTGCAGGTCATAGACGCCGTACGGAATGGCCTTCCCGCCGGTCGTGGGGGTGGCCGGGATCACGAAGTCATGAACCCGCACGCGCTGCGGCGATTTCGCCGGACGCCACGTGCGGCCCGTATTCTTGAAATCCCCGATCAATTCCTTCTTCTTCGTGTCGACCGAAATCGTGGGCTGGTGCTGTCGTTGGGCCGCTCGTACGCGTCGCGCGATATACCGAAACTGCGCATCTCGGTCGACGTGTTGGCGGCCTTCCCGCGTCTTCACGTTGCCCTGCAGGCTGTAGCCCAGGCCATGCAGCAATTCGGCGACCACGGTGTGGCTGATGTGATGGCCCAGCCCCTCAAGCGCCACCGCCAAGGTGCGTGCGCTCAGGCACGTCCAGCGCAGCGGCGAGTCCGGATCGCCGGGCGCCGTGGGCTCCACCAGCGCGTCCAAGTCACGCAACAGCGTGGGATCGCGCTCGGTGGCTCGCTTACGACCCCCACCGGCCTTCCGGCTCCGTGGGCCGGGCAGCGTGTCGCCCGATGCGAGTTCACGCAGGCCTCGCTGAATGGTCGACGCCGCGATCCCCGTCGCGCGCGCCACCTGCGTGATACCACCGTAGCCGATCGCCTGGGCTTCCGTCGCCGCCCACACGCGGCGGGATCGCTCCGTCAACACGGGCGAGAGAGCCGCATGCTTGGCTCGCAGGGTGGCCAGATCCACAGCGGCACCGTACCACTTGTCGATCAGCAGTACAAGCTTTTAATTCCTGACAGGCCCTAACTGCCCTTCGAGGATCCCGGTACGATTCAGCACGGGCCGGTCAAAGATCTGGGTGAGGCTGATCTCCAGCTGGCAGAGGGTGACCCGATGATCATAGCCCGCGGCCCGATCCTCCGGGCGCATGGGCCACGGGAGTCGGTGCGACCAGCGATCGAAAAACTGCTGAATGTCACGGGGTCCGAGCTGGTCACAGATCGTTTGCAGCCGGACCGGATCGGCGCACGAGAGAAACCCGTTATCGAGGCTGCGAAATGGAATCTGCGCGGTTCGCAGCTGCTGTTTCACCCATTCGTGACCGTTCAAACAGATCTTGATCGGGTACGGGAGATACGTGCCGATCTTGATGAAGGCCGGTCCTCACGCGGGGTCGTGCAGATAAAAATAATAGTGATTGACCCACACGGGCTGCCGCGAGAAATCGAACGTCACGGCTTTGCCAGGCCCGCACCGTTTCTGGGCCTTGAAGGATCGCATCTTCTCTTGCGCGACGCCCAGGATCACGACACCCTCTGGAGCGGTGAATTTCGCCCGATAGCCAGCCACGATGGCGTCTTTGTCTTGGCCCGCTTCGAACGGGACGACCGGCACCGCGTGCTCGGCGGCGTACGTCTTGACGGCGGTCACAAAGCCGTCGTGCATCGGGCGAAACAACGCGGGCGACGGAATCGGATGGCCGAGATGATCCCGCAAGAAGTAGCACAGGCCCCCGGAGGTCTGCAGCTTGGGCATGTAGCCTTGCACATAGATGCGATCGAGGCACCGGACCGTCAATGTCACGTGATCCCTGATAATGCTGTCGATGTTGGGCGTCATCTGACCCTCCTTGGCGGGAAGGTCGATGATGGTACTCCTCCCGGAGGACGCCGGTCTCTGCATCGGTCCCAACATCAAACGGCCGCGGAGCGGCCGAGCCCTGAAGGTTCGCCGGAGTCGCGACGCACCGCAGATGCTGCGAGCTTCATGAACATCACGATCGAGCCGGAGTCTTACTCGTCGGTTTGAGGCGAAGCTTCACTGCTGGTCTGGATCGTACTGGCGTGCCCGCAGCCCCAGACCTTCGTCGATATCGGCCGTCGGTTTCTCCTGCAGTCGGTAGTAGTGATGCTCATCTCGTCCCCTTGCGAGAATCACTTGAATGTGGAACTTATCCTGCTTCACAGCAGTTGCCACATAGCGAACGGCGACGCCAATTCTTGGCCCGATGCTTTGGTTAGGTTTCGACCCGTGGACGAGGTTGGCGTGATGAAAAGACATTTGACCCGCCAGCAGCACGATATCGACGGCCGCCCCCTCGTCCAGGTCGCCCGAAACTGTCAGGCCCTTTTCCAGAATGTTGGTCTTCTGAGGTTTTTCCAGGTGCTCGAATTTTCGCGTGTGTGTGCCAGGCAGGATACGGAGGCATCCATTCTCGATTGTGCTGTCTGTGAGGGCAATCCATGCGGAAACTAGACGCGGCTCCGACAAACCCCAGTAATAGCTGTCCTGATGCCAGGAGACAAACTTCTCATCGTCAGCGTACTTGCAGAACATCGTCGATGAATGGATCAAGATATCGGGACCAATGATGTCCTCGACAGCATCCAGTACTCTCGGATGCGTTGCCAGATCGCAGACCCATTTGAAATGAAGATGGCAGTCACCCTTCTGCCTGGCGGTGGGTCGCCCGCCGAGACGGCGGTCCAATTCATCATGACAGGATCGGAAGTGTGCCACTTCCGCCTCGCTTAACGCTGGGAGCGGAAATAGGAACCCGTCTCGGTGATAGCTGGCTATTTGATTCCGCTGCAGGACTCTCGGCATGATGCCACCGCCTTGCAATCAATCTTTGAATGAACCGGAGTGGTTGTGCTGCTCTCGGTTCCATATGCGCGGCGCTGCTATTCAGTCTGCGCGAGGCTGAGCGGCCGGGAACATCGGTAACAAAGTAAACCGGCAACATGGGTAACACTCTGGTTGCCGATGACACGCTCTCTGGGAGCTGAAGAGCCGCGTTCTGTGCGGGTCTTCAGCTCTCAGAGAGCGTCCGCGAATTCTATCCCCGAATCACATAGTCCCGCTCATCGAGTCGCCCGATGAGCACGCGACAGAAGTAGATGGACCAGATGCCGTCGTGGACCTCCTCGAGGCCCACGCGGTGATGGATGAGCCCGTTGGCAATAAAGAGGACGCGCTTCTTGAAACGGAAAGTGCCGGCGTTGGTCACGTGCTTCACCAGGAAGTGGCCCGGGTACTCGAACGGCGGCAGCTCGCCCGTATAGGTGCGGGCGGAGAACGGTACAGCGACCCTGGCGTTCGACCGTGCAGGGACTGGTGGGGCCGCTCGTGGTTGTATTCGTCGCGAAAGCGGTTGAACGCCCGTTGCTGCGTCCCGAGCCGGCTGCGCGCGGGTCGAATCGCCTCGGCCTTGAGCGTCTTGTGCATGCGCTCGTGCGCGCCATTTTGTTGCGGATGCGCGGGCAGGATCCGCTGGTGTTGAATGCCGAGCCGCAGCCACCACACATTGAGCGCCGACAGGCCGTGAATCGCCACTGTTGCGAAGGGCACGCCGTTGTCCGTGCGAATCGCCCGAGGCAGCCCGTAGGTGCGGAACAGACGATCGAAGATCGGGCGGACGCCGGCGCCGTGGGTCGACAACAGACCCTGACACCCGAGCAGGAAGCGCTGTGCTGATCGGCGACCGTCAACGGATAGCAGTAGATGCCATCGCCTGTTCGAAACTGCCCTTTGAAGTCGGCCGTCCACAGATCGTTCGGGTGCGTCGTGGTCGGCGCCACCACGCCCGGATGCGTGAAGACGCGTCGGCGGCGCCGTTTCTTCACCAGGCCCGTGCGCGCCAAGAGATCCCCCGCGGTGCTGATCGCCGGCAGGTCGAGGGTGGGATGCCGCGGTGCGAGCCACTGCAGGAGTTTTTCCGGTCCCCAACTGGGATGTTGTCGGCGCGCGTCGCAGATCAGCCTGGCCATCTCGTCCGAGATCCGGTGGGGACAGTGATGCGGCGCCCGACTCCGATCGCCCAGCGCCTGTCGCCCGCCTTCGTCAAACCGTTCGAGCCACTTGTAGCCGGTCTTGCGGCTGATGTCGTACCGCGCGCCGAGCTCCGTCATCGTGTACAGACCCAAGTGCCAGTCCCGCACGAATCGCTCGCGTTGTTCCATGGGTGCCGTCTCCAGCCAGGGCATCGACCAACCTCCGTTGGGCCCCAGCGTAGTGAATGTCACCCATGTTCCCGGCCCGGTTTGTTGTGTTACCTATGTACCCGGTCTGTACCGGCGGGCTAGCTACTTTCCGGTGAAGAAATGACCGCGTAAATCACGGACTGGTACCGATGGCCGGCGGCCGGCCGTGACCAAACGCGCGATTCTGCAATTGCGACGACCGATCTGCCGTACTACACTGCCCGCGCACGATGACTCATCAAAGGAGCGGGCATGGTTCAGCGCCGACAGCGCGAGCGCAGTCTGTTCGAAGTGCTCTTGCCAGACGGACACAAATTGTGGCCCGACTGGTTGCGCAAGATCGACACCGTGCTCGAGGACGATGACGTGATTGACGTCGTCACGCACGCGCTCGACGCGCGCTGGCCGCAGAGCCGGCGACGCGGGCGTCCGGGGACGCCCGCTGAGGTCGTGATGCGGATGCTGATCCTGAAGCATCTGTTCGACTGGAGCTACGACGACCTTGAGCGCGAGGTGCGCGCCAACTTGGTGTATCGGATGTTCACGCGCATTGATGCGGGCGATGTGCCGGACGCCAAGACGATCCTGAAGATCGCGCGGGCACTCGGTCCGGAGGTCATCGAACACTTGCATCGGCAAGTGATCGAGGTCGCGAAGCGTGCCGGGGTCACGCACGGTCGCCGATTTCGCGTCGACACCACGGTCGTAGAAACGAATGTGCACTACCCGACCGACAGCACACTCTTGCGCGACGGGGTGCGCGTGCTGACGCGGACGATGCAACGCGCGAGCCGGGCGTTGGGCGATCGAGCCGGCCGCATTCGCAATCGCCTGCGGAGCGTAACCCGGCGCGTGCTGATCATTGGCTACGAAGCCCGATCGCCGAAGACTCGAGACGCCATGGTCAAGAGTTACCGCAAACTGATGGCGACGACGCGTGCCGTGCTGCGTGACACCGCGACGATGGTGCGGCGCCTGGGTCAACGCGTGCGCACGGCCCGTCCGCAGCTCCAACCGATGCTGCGGGGGGCGCAGGATCAGCTGCAGGCGATGCGGCCCGTCGTGCAGCGTGTTATCGACCAAGCGCGGGCGCGGGTGCTGGGTGGCGACACCCACGCCCCCGACAAAGTGCTGAGCCTCTTCGAACCGCACACCACCACGATTCGCAAAGGCAAGATCGCGACACCGAACGAGTTCGGAAACCTGGTGACCATTCAGGAAGCCGAACATCAGATCGTGACCGCCTTCGAGATTCACGCGGGGCGGCCGGCCGACGTCACGTTGTGGACGCCAGCATTGGATCGGCATCAGGCCATCTTTGGACGCGCGCCGGATCTGGCCGCCGGCGACCGCGGCTTCAGCTCGGCCAGGAACGAACAGGCGGCGGTTGACTGCGGCGTTCGACGCGTGGTCTTGCCGCGGCGGGGCCACAAGTCGCCGACGCGTCGCGCCTACGAACGTCAACGCTGGTTCCGCCGCGGGCAACGCTGGCGCGTCGGATGCGAAGGCCGCATCAGTGTGCTCAAACGTCGGCACGGCCTGCGCCGCTGTCGCTACCATGGTGTCGACGGGATGCATCGATGGGTCGGCTTCGGCGTCATCGCTGACAATCTGATGAACATCGCGACCTACACACGTGCGCGGGCCACCGCATAGAGAAACGAGAGAAATGGAACGATCGGTCAGCGAACCGGCCGCTCGATCGCGGACGGCACAGCTCGCGAGCGGTCATTTCTTCACCGGAAAGTAGCTAAGGGCCTGTCAGGAATTAAAAGCTTGTACCGCTGATCGACAAGCGGTACGGTGCCGCTGTGGATCTGGCCACCCTGCGAGCCAAGCATGCGGCTCTCTCGCCCGTGTTGACGGAGCGATCCCGCCGCGTGTGGGCGGCGACGGAAGCCCAGGCGATCGGCTACGGTGGTATCACGCAGGTGGCGCGCGCGACGGGGATCGCGGCGTCGACCATTCAGCGAGGCCTGCGTGAACTCGCATCGGGCGACACGCTGCCCGGCCCACGGAGCCGGAAGGCCGGTGGGGGTCGTAAGCGAGCCACCGAGCGCGATCCCACGCTGTTGCGTGACTTGGACGCGCTGGTGGAGCCCACGGCGCCCGGCGATCCGGACTCGCCGCTGCGCTGGACGTGCCTGAGCGCACGCACCTTGGCGGTGGCGCTTGAGGGGCTGGGCCATCACATCAGCCACACCGTGGTCGCCGAATTGCTGCATGGCCTGGGCTACAGCCTGCAGGGCAACGTGAAGACGCGGGAAGGCCGCCAACACGTCGACCGAGATGCGCAGTTTCGGTATATCGCGCGACGCGTACGAGCGGCCCAACGACAGCACCAGCCCACGATTTCGGTCGACACGAAGAAGAAGGAATTGATCGGGGATTTCAAGAATACGGGCCGCACGTGGCGTCCGGCGAAATCGCCGCAGCGCGTGCGGGTTCATGACTTCGTGATCCCGGCCACCCCCACGACCGGCGGGAAGGCCATTCCGTACGGCGTCTATGACCTGCACCGGAACGAAGGCTGGGTGAGCGTGGGGATCGATCACGACACCGCGACCTTCGCCGTCCAGTCGATTCGGCGCTGGTGGCAGCAGATGGGCCGTCCGGCGTATCGCCACGCCCAGTCCCTGGTGATCACCGCCGACGCGGGCGGCAGCAACGGCGCCCGTCTGCGTCTGTGGAAGTGGGAACTGCAGCAGCTCGCCACCCGCACGGGCCTCGCCATCACGGTGTGTCATTTCCCGCCAGGAACGAGCAAGTGGAACAAGATCGAGCACCGGTTGTTTTCACACATCGCCATGAACTGGCGCGGCACGCCGCTCGTCGACCTCGCCACCGTCGTGAGCCTCATTGGGTCGACGCACAGTCGGTCCGGCCTCCGTGTCCGATCGGAACTCGATCGCGGTGCGTACCCCGGCGGCGTCACCGTCACGGCTGCGCAACTCGCGACCGTCCGGCTTGAACGCCATCGCTTCCACGGTGACTGGAACTACACGATTCACCCCGCCACGCGCACGCCAGACAAGTCAGTTGTTGTCTGACAGGCCCTAACGAGTGGTATTGTCACGAAAGCGCTCGGTAGCATCTTGCCCATGAGCCAGAATTTATTGCACCAACGGCACTGAAAACAGCAACGCCTTGTCCTTGAGAACATTTACTGTGCAATTGTTCTCGTCGAGACGTTGTCCTGGCTTGCAGGTTGTCAGTCGCGTCGCCTAGCGCGTGTAGAACATTGTCGACTGCTGAAAGATGTCGTATTCCGTCCCGAACGTCCCAGGATAGAAATTCCGACGGTTCGCCTCATATCCACATTCGACGCGCAGGACATCGAATCCCGGCCGCCATGACGTCGTAGCAGATCTTCCGGCCGATCTGTTCGCTGCAGGTGATCGTCACTATCGAGCAAAAGCGTATTGCAACGGTCATCACTCCGCCACACGATTCATCGGTTGAGCCTTAGAAATGTCGTGAGGACGAGTTGCGGGTTCGAGAACCGACGTGAATGTTACAAGTCGATTCCAACGATTTTCTTCTCGGGCCTGACGTCGGCCCAGGTTGGCCAACGATAGGTCACGGTTGGATGCCGTTCTGTCCCACATTCACGGACGGTCATTTCCGGCCCCGCTGCCCGCCGATCCTATTTATAACCTCCCGCTCGTGATCGACCCCTCGGCCCTCCAACTACACTGATGGTGCTGACCGGCTGGTTGGACCGCCGGGAGCGGGAGGCTCTCGCCTACCTGATCGACAAGAATCGCCTCCTGCGCCGCCAGCTACGGGGCCGCCGCCTGCAGTGGACCGATGACGACCGGCGGCGGCTCGCCGTGCGCGCGTACCGAGTGGGGCGTCAAGGGTTACGCGAGATCGCGACGATCGTCACGCCCGACACCTTGCGGCGTTGGCATCGTCAGCTGATCGCCCGAAAGTGGACGTACGCGGCGCGGCCGGGCCGTCGCGGCGTGCTCGGCGAGATCCGACGCCTCGTGGTGCGGATGGCGGAGGAGAATCCCGCCTGGGGCTACACGCGGCTCCAAGATCCGCTGAAGAGCGTCGGGCATCGCGTCGGTCGCTCGACGATTGCCGGGATGCTCAAGGCCGATGGCCTGCCCCCCGTGCCCGAGCGGCCGACGTCGTGGCAGACGTTTCTCCGTGCGCATTGGGCGCGATTGCCAGCACAGATTTCTTCACCACCGAGGTCTGGACGTGGCGCGGGCTGGTGACGTACTACGCGGTGTTCGTCATCGACCTAGCGTCCCGCCGCGTGCACATCGTCGGGTCTACACCGCATCCCCATGATCTGTTCATGCGGTAAGTGGCACGCACGCTGAGCGCCGCCGATGACGGGTTCCTGCGCGACCATCACGCGTTGATCTGATCGGGATCGGAAATGGAGCTGGGAGGTCCGACGGCTGTTGGGCGACGCGGGCATTGACGTGGTGCTGACGCCCCTGCGGGCGCCGAACGCGAACGCGTACGCTGAGTGGTTCGTGCGGTCGATCAAGGAAGATGTGCCTCGATCGGATCATTCCCCTCGGCGAGGTCGAGGGCGTCGATCAGCCACCTGGCACCGCACGCGTTCGCCGGCGTCCGCGGCTCGGCGCGGGTTACTGAATTACTACGAACGAGCGGCGTGATGCGCACGAGCGATCTGGGTCATCGGCTCGGCTGAGTTGTGGAACAGAACGGGCCTGGAGTTCTCGCGCGAGCATGTTCGCGCAGTTACATCGCCTCATTGCAGCACGCCACGATGCCCACGCAGACTGGCGCTGGTTCACAGCGAAAAAGGGTCACCCACCCAGGCATTCATTCGAGCGTCACGCCCCGCTACCAGGTGCATGAGTTCCCTTTCGACGACCTCGAGCGGCATTGTTGCGCGGAT
Source organism: uncultured Acidobacteriota bacterium (assembly GCA_963770995.1). Classification (GTDB taxonomy): domain Bacteria; phylum Acidobacteriota; class Vicinamibacteria; order Vicinamibacterales; family CAVVIG01; genus CAVSWN01. The sequence goes on from CAVYRS010000005.1 coordinate 67,103, forward strand.
CGGAAATTCAAAAGTGAGGTCGCGGCAGGCGGCGTGGAGATGACGGAACCATATCAGGACGGCCACATAGAAGTCTTCGCTGAGTCGCTCCCGTTGAGACTCGTCGCAGCGAGGCTGGACGTTCCCGTTCGCGTACCAGTACGCGTCCGGCTTCAAGCTGTGAAAATGCACGATTTGCCCGCTCCATCTCCAGCTCGGATCGTGTTTCAGATAGTAGGCCAGGAAATTGCAGCGATAATCTGGAATGACGGTGACCTGGGTTCTCTCTCGCACCGCCAATGCGTTCATGATGATCTCGTCCGACTCGACATGGAGACGGTCGGCGATGGCGCGCTCGAGGTTCTCCAAGTAATACCCGATCTCGGCGCGACACATCTCGAATCCATTTCCCCGAACCGCGAACACACCCGAATTGATCCAGCGTGAGACAGGCGCAACGGGGTGCGCGATGCGAAAGAACTCGGCTTGTCTGTGAGTCGGGCACCACGGCTCATGGTGGCGCATGAACTGGTTCGCGTCCACGAGTCCAACATCCGAGACCAACAATGGGCGGAGATCCACCTTCGCCATGAACATTGTGTCACAGTCGACATGGACGATCGAATCGCATTCCCGACGCAGAATTGGAAAGAATTTCGAGAAGACCGTCCTCATGCAGATATTGTCTGCCAGTCGGGTGTCGTCCGTACGGAACACGGAGCGGAGATCTGCGCGGCTCACCAGTTGCAACTCGAAGCGGCGCTTGGTTTTGGCTTTGTAGGCGGCAATTACTTCCAAAGGCCTGGTGTCGTTCGTCGTCACCAGAAGATCGTACGTATTCCCATGCGCAAAGTAGCTCTCCACGCAGGCGAGATGCTGCTCGACCATGTATCGAGCCCACGCGTCGGAGTCGTTCGGCGCACAGTACAACGGTATGTGGATCAATGGTCTCTTTGGTTCTATCATCTCGGGCTTGCCATCTTGCGAGGAGGCCGGCGACGAAGTGTGCAGCGTACTGATCGAGGATCGATCGACGACGAGTGTGTCTCGACGCTCCCGGCCGCATCTCTGCACTCAGTCGTCATGAGCGCAGTACGCCTGCGCGCGTTTTCGAGGCGAAGAATAGGTCTGTGCGGCTGAGCCGTCAAGCCGCGTATCGTCGCGTGTCACAGCTCGTGAGAAATGTCCTCGGCCGTTTCGCACGGCGACAGGTCATCAACAGGGGACATTGCTGATGAGTTAAGCGTAGCGTCTCTCGTCGTACATTCTTGACGGGACGCCGGCGGGGGATCGAAAACGCTGTCGGCTTTCGGCTGGGACCCGTTGACAGCTGCGGGGGCCGCGTATAGACTCCGCCCGCCTCGAAACGCAAGCAACTGTCACTGTGCACCTTGTCGTTCGGCTCAGCTCAGCCAGAAATTCAGACAAACAGCCGATGCGGCTTGGTGGGTGTCTGTTGACGATTGGACGCCTGTTCAGAATGGAGGACAGAAATGGCTGATGACAATGTCCCCACACATGATGATCAGGAAAAGGTGGAGCCTCGGACGCATCGGCGTCTGCTTCAGTTCATCAATGTGGCCCGCACCCCTCAGGATCTCGCGTTCGTTCCACAAACCGATGTTCCGCCTGCGGAGGCTGAACCGATAGTACGACGACCGGACGTGCGTGAGCAGCGTGAGGCACCGGAACAGCTCATTGACTTTGATCAGGCGCTCGCCATTCTGCTGGCGCGCGACAAGGTGAGCCCCTTATACGGATTCGCACACATCGATCAACTGCGCGACATCATCGGCCGATTGGATCTGCAAGGGTTTCTGGATCGACTGCTCGCGTGCATGGGCCCCGCGCGCTTTGGTGAGTGGATCACGATAGGGCCTATTAAAGATGACCAGGGCCAGATCATCGATATCGTCCACGCAGCGATGCTGCGCACCGGCTGGGTTATGTTCATCGAAGCCGCGTGTGGCCTAGCCGCTTCGCGCACGCCACTCTGGAATCCTTTCAACCGCGCGACGGTGGAAATCAAGGTACCCGCATCTCCCACCGACAACCTCTATTGCTCAGGACATTCATTTCTATCGGACGGCAGACTGCTGGTGGTAGGAGGCGGCGGCGATCTTGGAGACACTCCGCATCCCAACTTTGGCTGGATATTCGATCCAGTGGCCGGACCGGATGGAACCTGGAGCTTCACCAAAGACAACGCCAACGTTCGGACCCGCATGCACGTTGATCGCTGGTACCCAACGCTTGTCACATTGGGCGACGTGCCGGGGCGCGTCCTGATTGCGTCCGACAACAATCGGATGGAGATTTATGAAGAGGCGACCGGCACCTTCACGCAGGTCACCGCCAACGGCCCCGATCGAGCGTTCCGGCCACGGTACCCCGGCCTGCATCTGCTGCCGGGCGGCGAGATATTCTTTGTGCCGGTCGGGTTCGCCAGCGGCGGCTCGGCCCCAAATGATTTCCCAGGGAATGAACCCTCGGGGTATTGGGAGTTCGACAATACGGATAACCTGAAAGGCCAGTGGACCGATCTCGATCCGAACGATCGCACGAAAGGTATGTCTGTGCTCTTGCTCAGTCCGACCTATCCATTCGCGCAAGTGATGGTCGTAGGAGGCGGGAATCTCAATAAGAGCAGGACCTTCCAGATTATCAATCTTTCCAGCCTGTCCCCCGAATGGCAACCGGCCATGAGCTTTCCAATGGCGCCGGGGCAAACACAACCGACGTCCCGTCTGAACCCTAACCCAGTTTTACTACCGGACGGCACCCTTTTCCTGTCTGGTGGCGCATCTGCCGGAGAACCATGTTGGTCATATAACCCGACCACGGGGGGATGGTCGCAGAGGGCCGATGCGCCACGCACGCGGCAATACCACTCGCATGCACTGCTGTTGCCCACCGGTGAGGTGATGTCGAGCGGCTGGCAGAACGCCAGCATGATCGACATCTTTGCGCCACCCTACTTGTTCAAAGGCGCACGGCCAGTGATCGACTCGGTGGCCGACGCCGTCGACGTGGGTGACGAGTTTGAGATCTATACGTATCAGGCATACGAGATTAAGAAGGTGGTGCTGGTCCGGCCAATGGCGCCCACTCATAACACGGACAGTGAGCAACGCGTCATTCAATTGCAGTTCAACTGTGCAGGCGAAAATTGTCTCCGCGCGAAGACGCCCAACGGCTGGCATCCACACGCGACGGCGCCGCGCGGCTATTACATGTTGTTCATCCTTAACAAAGACGGCGTTCCGTCAGTGGCCAAATTCATTCGTTTGCAATAGCCCAACTGGAGTTGTGGAACAAGGCCGGGCCGTAGTGTCCCACAACTCGATCGACCGCTTGAATCGTACCGGGATCCTCGAAGGGCAGTTAGTGTGAGTCAGGCCACCGCGGCCTGCTCATAGTAGCGCGCCTCGTACTCCGCCGGAGGCAAGTAGCCGATCGACTCCAGCAGCCGGCGATGATTAAACCAGTTCACCCACTCGAGCGTCGCGAATTCGACGGCTTCGAGATGGCGCCACGGGCCGTTCCGACGAATCACCTCCGTCTTGAAGAGCCCAATGATTGATTCGGCGAGCGCGTTATCGTACGAATCACCGCAGCTGCCGACCGATGGTGCAATGCCAGCGTCAGCGAGCCGATCGGTATACCGCATCGACAGGTACTGGGTGCCGCGATCGCTGTGATGGATCAGGCCGGTCGCGGCCGCTCCGCAGCGGTCATAGATCGCTTGTTCGAGCGCATCGAGGACAAAGTTGGTCGCCAGTGAGGCGGAGACGCGCCAGCCGACGATGCGTCGGGCGAAGACGTCGATCACAAAGGCGACGTACACGAAGCCGCGCCACGTCGCGACGTACGTGAAGTCCGAGACCCAGAGCTGATTTGGCCGCGTCGCCGTGAAATGGCGGTCGACGAGGTCGCGCGGGCGATCGGCCTCCGGCGACGCGTGGGTGGTCGTCGTCCAGGCTCGTCCTCGCACCGCACCGACCAGCCCCAGTGCTCGCATTAAGCGCCGGACACGGCACCGGGCAACACGCAGACCTTCGCGCCCCATCTGCCGCCACACCTTCCGCGGCCCATACACGCGATGATTCTCTGTCCAGATCCGCTGGATGATGGCACGCAGGACCTCATCGCGCCAAGGCACGCAGCGAGCGCCGCGAGGGATCCCGTTCGAGCAGCTTGTAGCGAAAATACGTCGACGGGGCGATCGGCACCACGCCGGCAGATCGGCTCGACCCCGTACACCGTTCGGTGGTCGTCGATGAACCGCACCATTACTTCGCTCGGCGGTCGAGCTCCGCCTGTGCGAAATATGCGGACGCTTTCTTCAGGATTTCGTTGGCGCGGCGCAGCTCGACGTTCTCACGTTCGAGCTGTTTTAGGCGCTGGCGTTCGTCGGTCGTCAGGCCAGGACGCGTTCCCGCATCCCGCTCCGCCTGGCGCACCCAGCGGCGCAGCACTTCGACCGGGCACCCGATCTTCTCCGCGACGGATCGAATCGTCGCCCACTGCGACCGATGGTCGTGAGTGTGCTCGAAGACCAGACGGATCGCTCGTTCACGCAGTTCCGGGGAGTACTTGCTCGGTCTTCCCATGGGCCACATCCTCTCTCGGAATGGGCCCTCCGACAAACCCGGTACGATTCAATCGGGATCGACACGGACCGCCGGTCAACCGTCTTCCTGTATGTGGCGACCCAAGACATCCCGATGGACTTCCGCGCATTCCTGGAGCGGTACGCGGAGCTGTTGCGGCGGCTCCCCTCGTGGACGGTCCGCCTGCTCGTGCCGCGGCACATGACGAACGCCGTCCCCATTTACCAGGCGGCGTTCCGCGAGCAGCTCACGTCACCGCTTCGCCGGGCCGTCGTCGACGAGCTGCGCTGGTACCTCCACATGCGGCGCGCGCCGCCGACGGGACCCGATGAGCGCTTTGACTTGGCGGTCCGCGCGTTCCGGGCGCCGCGCTTCCAGGCCGTCTATCGCGCCTGGCTGCAGCGCGGTGATCCCGTGGTCGAGGCCACGATCTCCGGCACGCTGGCCGTTGCGGTGGAGCGCGGAATCGGCCAGCTCGAGATCGTCGAACTCCCGCATCGGTACGGCTATCTGCTCTCGTTGGTGGGCACGGCGTGACGTGATTCGTGATGGAAGGGAGGGGTGAAGAGACCCGAAAGCGTGGTCTTCCAGCCACACGGAGCGGCGTGGTGATGGATTCTCTGGCAACGACGATCGCCCTTCGAGTGTCGAGGTCGTCGTAACCGGCCGCGTCTGAATCGCTTGCGGAGGACGCCGCGGCGCGCGTGGCGCAGACGGGCGGCGCAGTGTGCCGCCCGGGAGTCCCGGTCGGGAACAGTAACCGGGACGTGAGCGACCCCCACTCCGATCCCGATCCCCGGCCCCGGGTCTGTCCCAGGGGGTCGCTCACGTCCCGGCTGCGAGGAGCATGTTGTCGAAATTCTGTGACGGAACCGGGCGGCGATCCACGCGCCAACGGGCCACCTAGCGCCGGATCCAATGCGGTGTTCGAGACGTTGTCGGGCGCCGCAGTCGGAACAGGCGGTGGACCTCGGCGGCGATGTAGACGGAGGAGGCAAGCGATGCCAGCAATAAAACCACGCACGCGCGGCAAGGAAATGCTTCGACATGTCGCGCGAGTGGACCGCGAGAATCTCGAACTGCTGTATGCGTACGCGCAGTTTCTGGACGAGCCGACCGACTACATCCTCAATCAGGTGATCGAACTCGTGCTGCCGAAAGACAAGGACTTTCTCGCGTGGCGCGCGACCCATCCCGAGTCGTACCTCCCGCGGCCAGTGACGAGTGCCGCCGCGACCAACCGAGCGCCTGCGGCGGATCGGCGCGATGTGGCGCGCGCCACACGTGCGCCGCTCAGCCGGGAGATCGAGGCATAGGCCGATGCTGCGTGCCCTGGTCGACGCGCGCGCACCGGTCGGGCTGATGGTCGCGGCGCTGGTCTGCGTCTGGGGGTTGCACACGTACGCCCTCGACGGCGACGACGTGTATCTCGCGTTCATTCACCTGCAGAAACCCGTCATCTTCTGGGTGCTCGTGTACGGGTACGCCACGCTGTGGTTCACCACGCCCTGGATCGCGACCTCGGTCGTGCTGTCCCTGCTCGGGATGATCGTGTACCGACGGCCGGGGCATGCACGAGTGCACCCGCTGCCGCCGTACCCAGAGCCCGAGACGCGACCCGCGCCGACGCTCGTGCTCGGCGAGACGCATTTTCCACGACGCCGGGGCCGTGCACCGGACCCCACGTGGCTCACCATTCCGCAGCGCGGCCTCTACACCGGCGTCCTCGTCCTCGGCGCGGTGGGGACCGGCAAAACATCGGCGTGCATGTATCCGTATGTCGATCAACTGCTGCGGTGGCACGCCGACGATCCCGAGCGCAAGATCGGGGGCCTCGTGCTCGAAGTCAAAGGCGACTTCTGCCACAAGGTGCGGGCGGTGCTGGCCGGCGCCCACCGCGACGCGGACTACCTCGAACTCGGCCTCGACACCGGCGTCTGCTACAACCCGCTGCACAACGACCTCGATCCGTATGCCGTCGCGTACGCGATCGCGAGCCTTCTCAATAATCGTAACAGTTCAGGGGATTGCGGACTTCGACAACAGTGACGCGACAACTTGACGCCGACGATGGGTGCGAATCGCGGCGGTGAGGTACACGAGCGCATTGAGCTGCTGCAGTTGGCACGTACGTGTGACGGTCAGGAGGCGGGCGACGGCGATCTCGCCGTTCTCGCTGCGCGTGCCAAACATGATCTTCCGCCATTGAACGATCACCCGTTCATTCTGCCCGCGTCGGGGAGACTGGCGAGATTTACTATCCCTGGCATCCGCTGCTCGGGCACCGCGTGCCCATTCTCTATACCGAGCAGCGTCGGGGCGAGGTTGTCGCGATCTGCGAGACGCCTGACGGCTCCCGCGCAGTCATCCCGGCCTGGATGCTTGACCGGGTCGCCTGCGCGACCTTGACCGCTGGGCCGCCACGCTGTTCCCTCGAAGCCTTCTGTGCCCTCCGGCATCTGCTCGACGCGTTGGGGTTTGATGGTCGTGCTCCCGCGCGTGGATGCGGCGAGCAGGAGGACGACCATGACCGAGACAAAGACGGACGCGCACCGTCCGGTACGACAGTTGCCCCTGTACTTGCCGGTCGCGCTCGTGCCGCGATTGGACGACGCGACACGCGCCGCGGTGGTCGGGTTGCTCGCGCAGTTGCTGGCCAGCGCGTCCATCGATCCGGAGGCACGCGATGAGAGGCGGTGACCTCCCGGATGATGTGCTGCAACGGCGCGCCCTGATCTATGTTCGACAATCGACCGGTGCCCAAGTGCACGACAATCTCGAAAGCCAGCGACGCCAGTACGAGCTGGCCGACCTCGCGCGGACGTACGGATTCCGCGACGTGGTCACGATCGACGAGGACCTGGGGCGCTCGGCCAGCGGGTTGGTGGCGCGCCCGGGCTTCGACGGCCTCGTCGCGCAACTGTGCCAGGGGGCAGTCGGCGCCGTCTTCTGTCTCGAAGCCTCGCGCCTGGCCCGCAATGGCCGGGACTGGCATCACGTGCTGGAGCTCTGTGGCCTCGTGTGCGCGCGTGTCATCGATCTCGATGGCGTCTACGATCCGAGCGTGCCCAATGATCGCCTGCTCCTCGGTCTGAAAGGCACGATGAGTGAGTTCGAGCTGACGCTGATGCACCGTCGGCTCGTCGAAGGGGCTCAGGCCAAGGCGCAGCGTGGTGAGTACCGGATCCCGGTCCCTGTCGGCTATCTCTGGACGCGCGAGACTGGTCTCGAGATGGATCCGGACCGTCGGGTGCAGGAGGCCATCCGGACGGTGTACCGGCTGTTTGATCGGTTCGAGAGCGCACATCAGGTCTTGATGTACATGGTTCGCGAGGGGATTCCCTTCCCGCGGCCAGTCAATGGGAAACGCCAAGGCCCGTGGGAGTGGCGAGCCCCCGTCTATCGCAATATCATCACGGTGCTGCAGAATCCGTTCTATGCAGGCGCCTACGCGTACGGCAAGTCGACCCACCGCACCACGCTCGTGGAGGGTCGGCTTACGAAGACCTATGGCCACGACCGGCCGAGGGCGGCCTGGAGTGTGCTGCTGCGCGATCATCATGCCGGCTACATCACCTGGGACCAGTTTGAGCGCAATCAGGCGCAGCTGGCGCGCAATGCGTTCGGCAAGCCGGCTGGCGGCGCCAAGGCAGGTCGTGGCGGCCGCGCGCTCTTGGCCGGCCTGCTGCGGTGCCGTCGATGCGGCCGGATGCTCTCGGTTGCGTATAACACTCGCGGCCGCGTCGCGCGGTATCTCTGTCGAATCGGTCACGCGATGCACGGCCTCGCGCCCTGCACCGGCGTCGGAGCCCGACGCCCAGACGAGCTCGTGGCCAGAGAAGTCCTCGCACTCGTGGAGCCGCTGGCAGTGGAAGCCGCGTTAGCCGCCATGGATCTCGCGAAGGAGCAGGCCACCGAGCGCCGCCGGGCCCTCGAACTCGAGTGCGAACAGGCGCGCTACGCCGTGCACCTGGCGCAGCGCCGGTACGAGGCCGTTGATCCGGACAACCGCCTTGTGGCCTCGGAGCTCGAGGTCCGCTGGAATGCGGCCCTCACACACCTGCGGGTGTGTGAGGCGCGCGTGGCCGAACCACCCGCGACGCCGGAGTCGCTCCCCGACCGCGAGGCCTTGCTGTGCTTGGCAACCGACCTGCGCGCCGCGTGGGACGCCCCCACGGCAGACGCCCGCGTCAAGCAACAACTCGTGCGCACGCTCGTGGAGGAGATCATCGTCGATGTCGACACTGCGACGTGTGACATCGTGCTCGTGATCCATTGGCGTGGCGGGCAGCACTCCGAAGTGCGCGCACGGAAGCCGCAACCAGGTGAGCATCGCCGAAGGACGGCCGATCAAGCCGCGGCAGTGATTCGGGAGATGGCCGGCACCTGGTCAGACGGGCACACCGCCGCCACTCTGAATCGCATGGGAATCCGCACCGGGCAAGGACAGACCTGGACCGCGGAGCGCATTGAATCCTATCGCAGGAGCGCTGGGATTCGCGCCTACGCATCCGCGCGTGACCCCCAACACTGGATGACGATGCGAGACGCAGCGAAGTACGCCGGCGTGAGTCATCACTTCATGCGCACGCTGATCGATCGCGGCGTGCTGCCGGCGAAGCAGGTCGTTCCCGAAGCGCCCTGGCAAATTCGCCGCGCGGATCTCGAGACCGCGGCCGTGCGTGCTGCTATCGCCGGCCGCCACTCCACTGGTCGCCCGCGGGAGGCTCGCCGCGACGATCAAACACCAATGATTCCGGGCCTGTAGAGAAGGTACGTGACAATGACACCCACACCACGGCGGTCCGGAGCGCGCGTTCAGCCGCGTTGTTCGTCGGCTCAACACCGTCCTCGTACACGAACGTGAAGAAGTGAGGCAAATGCAGAAACAGCGCGCGCGCGAGGTTTTGCACATCGCGGTTGGCGGCGTTCACGGAGCGGCCCGCCAAGGCAAAGAGCTTCTTCTCGATCGGCAGGACCTTCATGATCAGTTGCTGGCGCGTCAGCGGCCCGCCGCGCGCGTGCGGATCGCCCTTAAAGCGATACCAAAGCCGGAACAGGCGTTTCTGCAGGGCAAGGGCTTCGCGGCAAAAGCGCTTGGCGGCGGGGGTCTTCGCCAGTTCCTGCGCGCTGAGGAGGTTTCTCGTGAAGTGGGACCAACAGAACTGACGTTGGTTGACCGCGTAGGTCAGATACGTGGGCAACCGATCGCTCCCGAGCGTGCCTGCGAACGTCGGACCCAGCAGACGGTGCAGCACCTCGGAGCCGCGGGACGCCGCGATCTGATAGAAGATGAACGTGCGCGCCACCAGCGCCCAGATCCAGCGTTTGTCGCCGTTGGTGCGATGCCCGGTTTCGTCCGCGTTGAGCACGCGCTGGTGCGGCAGCGCCGCCTGGAGTTCCTGATACGGCTCCGCGACCGCGGCACTGGCTTCTTCCCAGGCCTTCTGCGTACTGCCCGCGCTGATCGGAATCTGCAGCGCGGCTTCCAGCAACCGCTGCACGACCAAGCGCGGCAACCGGCACACGACCGTCAGATACGCAATCAACGCCGTGAGTTGCGGGCCAAACTGACCGGCGACCTCGTCCGGCAACAACGCCTGCGTCGTGCGTCCCGCAGGCTCGACACCGCAACCGATGGCAGCGATATTCCGTGATATGAGGCTCGATCGGCGGCAACTCCGTCACTTGATGACGCCGCGGGTCGCCAACCGTCATCGCCCCTGTGCAGACGATGATGGCAATGCCGACACGCGTCAGGCACGAGATCGACGAGGGCATTCACGCGCTCGGCAAGGAACCAACGGCCGCGCATGTCCCGGATGGCCCGGCTGTCCACCCGGTTTGCGGCGACTCTTCATGCGGCGACCTCGGTCGCGCTGCCGCCCTGCGAGGCCGTCGGAGGACGGCGGCTTCGAGGTCGTGGTCGAGTTCTGCTGCCGCAGCGCGAGCTGTCGTTCCAAATCGGCGATGCGCTTGGCTTGCTCGGCAATCTGTCGCTCGCGTTCGGCAAGCTCCCGTCGCAAGCGCTCGACCTCTTGCTTCAGGCGCTCGTCGGCGTCCCTGCGCTGCTGTCGCTTGGGCCGCGACATGCGGCACACGGTCAACAATCTCTACGGCAAGTCGAAGGAGCCCTTCTGGCAGCAGGCGTACACGGATCTCCTCAAGTTTGTGATCTCGCTGAAGCGGATTACGGTGGGATACACGACCTTGTCGGAGGTCTACCAACTCATCATCAATGAATCGGAGATCGACAAGACGATCCGGAGTCTCCGGGCGGAGTTCGACACCCCGCGCGACGTCATCGCGATCACATTTCACGACTACGAGGTCGACGACATCCGTCGGGCGCCGTGGACGCTGTGGACGCCGCTCACCGACACGCAGATCGCGCATCCGTACGACGCCGACCTCGAGCGATTTCTCGTCGCGCGTCAGGTCCCCTTCGAGGTCCGTACAGGGACGGCCGCGATTTGTGCGGATCGCCGACATCGGCTCGCGGCCATCGACCGCTGGTTCAACCAAACATGGATGCGACTCGATAACCGGCTCAAGGCGTCCATCGTCGAGGGCATCGTCGTGTTCCTGTCGCTGTTCGATGAGAATCCGGCGGTCCACCGCGCGTTCTGCCCGTCGCGCGAAGCCTACATCCCGCCGTTCGCTCCCGGCGCCCCGCGGCCGTTGCCGCCGCTCGAAGACCTGCTCGAAACCGGCCACGTGCTCGGCTTGAACTTTCCTGTCGTGCTGAACCCGGCGCTTGCCCGCGGCCTCGCCGTGATGCTCAAGCTGGATTTTCAGCGAGCCGTCCTGAATCGGATCGGCAGGATGACGAGGCATCCGGAACGCGTGTGGCGGGATCTCCTGTTCGTCGCCGACGAGTACCACGCGTTCGCCACCGTCGGCGAGACCGATCCGACGGGTGACGAGCGCGCGTTCGCCTTGTCCCGGCAGGCGCGGCTGATTCCCATCGTCGCCACGCAGAGCATCAGCTCGCTGCGATCCGCGTTGCCGGGCGACGAGGCGTGGCGCACGCTGCTCCAGTGCTTCCGCACGAAGATTTTCCTGGCGACCAGCGACGAATTTACCGCCCGGATCGCTGCCGAACTGTGCGGGCGCGCCGACCGCGTGAAGGCGCGGTATGGGCTGTCCGAATCCGGGCAGGGCGCGCACGTCTCGCTCCTGACCGGTCGGGCAACCGCCGCGAGTCACAGCCTCAGCGCCAGCAAGACCTACATGATCGAGTCGGACTTCGTCTTCCAACCGCGCGTGTTCACGGAGCTGCCGCACGCGCAGGCGGTGGCGCTGCCGTACGACGGCCTCAATCCACTCCCAGCGCAGTACCGCTACCTCAAGCCCTACTACCTGGATGCCCAGACCAGCTACTTCGATCACGAGGCGCGAGGCACCCTATGAGCAGCCTGGATCGCATCCTGCCGTTTCTGAAGCCGATCGAGGACCTGCTCCGCGACCCGACGGTCACGGAAGTCATGGTGAACGAGGGTGGGCGGCGTGTGTTCGTGGAGCGGGAGGGCGTGCTGGAGGCCGTGCCGGATCGTCGGCTGGAACCGCGGAATCTGACCGCGGCGATCAAGAACATCGCGCGCGCGTGCGGCGATGAGATCTCCGAGAGTCAGCCGCTGCTCGACGCCCGGCTCGAAGACGGGTCGCGGGTCGCCGCGATGTTTCCGCCGTGCGCGGTCGCCGGCCCGGCGCTGACCATCCGGAAGTTCACGCGGCGGTACAGCCTCGAGGATCTCGTGCGTGTCGGGACCGTGACGCTCGACCTCGCCAGCGAACTCACCGCCGCACTGGCATGTCAGCAGAACATCCTGATCTCGGGCGGGACCGGCACAGGCAAGACGACCCTGCTCAATGCGCTGGCGGCGTACATTCCGGACGACGACCGCATCATCGTGATCGAGGACACCGCCGAGATCCACCTGACGAAGCCCAACCTGCTGCGGTTTGAGGCGCGCCGCGCGCAGGTGCCGTTCGGCCAGGAGACCGCGTTGCCACCCGTCACCATTGCGGATTTGCTGCGGGCGACCTTGCGGCACCGACCGGATCGCATTCTGCTGGGCGAGGTGCGGGGCGCCGAAGCGTTCGACCTGCTGCAGGCACTCAACACCGGCCATCTCGGCACCCTCAGCACCATTCATGCAAATGCCGCCGAGCAGGCGCTGACGCGGCTCGCGCATTGCGTGCTGACCGCCAATGTCGGCCTTCCGCACCGCAGCATTCGCGAAGCCATCGCGCTCGCGATTCATCTCGTCGTCCACATCAGCCGCGAGCACGGCCGTCGGCGGGTCACGGAGGTCGCGCGCGTGCGCGGGTACGACACGCGCCGCGATCGGTTCCTCCTCGAAACACGCATCGCCGAGCGCGAACGCGTCGCTCCCGGAGTGGCGGTATGACGCTCGCGTCGCGCTCGGCCGGATACTTCGACCGACTCGCTCCCCAGGCGTCACGCCCAAGTTTTCGTCGACGCGCATGCGCCCCAGGGCTCTGCACGTCATCCCGTTCGCGCCGTCGTCAACGATGGCAGCGAACACCACCGCACCGACACCGTCCGTTCCAGGACCGACGGCGTGCGGTGCATCGCGCGGCGTGCTGTCGCGCCCTCATCGGGCGCGTCGGACTGACCGCACCTATCGGAGGAATGCAGCGTCGTCGCGTACACCCGCAACAATGCGGCATCCTGACGGCCTTCTGCACGACGAGGCGGCTGGACACAACATCCCGCCGCCTGGGCCGTCTCTCTTGGACCACTCGGTGTGTGGCTGCTGGCGCGCGGCGGAAAGGAATCTCGATGGATGCCATGACTGAGGTCTTGCCGGCACATGACCCACGGTCTGCCGACACATCTCCGGCGACGTCGGCTGAACGATCGTTGGCCGTGACCGCCACGTATTGCCTGTCGGAACAGGGACGCAAGCTATCGCTCCTGAGCGGCGGCGATGGCCGCGCCGTGCAACAACTGACCGTCCACGTCCCACCGAACCGACTGCACCTGGTGACCGTCGATGCCCAGGGTGTCGCGCGCCTCCGGTTGCGCCCACATTACGCGTCGGATGGCAACCAACAGGTCGTACGAATCGATGCGCCGCCCACGTACGACATGCCGCCGGACCTCGAAACGTTGTTCCAGCAAGCCGCCCGCAACCACCAACTCGAGCGCGCGTACGACACGCAGCGCCGTGCCGAGCGCGCCACACGGCGCGACGCCGATCGCGGGCGTCGCGCACAGCTCGCGCGGGCATTTCTCGACCATCCCGAACGTCGGGCCGTCGTGCATCCGACGCCCACGCCAACACGCTGTTATCTCGCCGTGAACGGGAGCCTTATGCGCTTCGATACGAGGCACGACGAGGGTTCGGCGCGCGACGTGCCGCCGGAAGCGAATCGTCGATTTCGGTCTGACCTCCGAGCCCGGGCGGAGCGTGGCCGCCAGCAACACGCGGCCCAGGTGGCTCTTCACGAGGAGAAGAAGCGCTTCATCGCCGACTGGATCGCGGCGCAGGGAACACCGGATCAACGGGCCCGTCAAGCGGCCGACATGCTGCCGATGGAGGAGGTGATCGATGCGATCACAGATGAAGCGTTCGTGCCGCTTGCCGACTGGCCGCGGTACGAACGCGGCGGTGCGGCTCAGTACCAGGCCTTTCTGCGGCCGTTTCCGGAGTACGCCGACGTCGTGCTGACGGATCGCGATCTGCTCATCACCAGCACGGACGCAGTGAAGGCATCATCGACGCAGTGGGCACGCATGCAGAAAGCGCAGACACTCTTTCCGGGTGGGACGGTCACGCTGCGCATGCATCGCCTGGCTCACGTGCGCGATCGTCACGCCCCGACGCTCACATTGAACGGTTTGCTCGTGACGCGGAGGCTCGGCCCGTTCATATTGCGACGCGAATACCAGATTGACGACACAGATGGCCCGTTCAGAAGCCCCTTGGCTTCCGGAGTCTGAGAGAATGACAAGATGCGCGCGTACCTCATTCGGATTGGCGTCGACCAAGCCTACGGCGGATGGAATGCTCCGATGAATCCCGAGACAAACGAGTTTGTCTACGTCCCCATCCCTGAGAGCAGACCCATGCGGACAGAGCTCGCGACACCGTACGCTGTCGTGCAAGCTTCTTTGGTCAAGTTCGAAGGCATGCACGCTGGCGCACCGCGTGCGTATTTGCGGTTGCCGGTGAAGCTGGCCAGTGCGAACATGCACCTTGATCCGGACTTCGAGCACCTCACGTACGGCGACAGTGGCACACGCAGGGGCAAGGGGTTAACCGATCTCGGCCCCGGCGACATCATCGTGTTCTACAGCGGCCTGAAGCCGGTGGCTCCTTCGGAACATCGTTTGGTTTACGCGTTGGTAGGTTTCTATCAAGTGGCGGAGTCCCTGCGGGTCCAATCCGTACCGGCGTCTCGGTGGTCGGAGAACGCCCATACGCGCTGTACGGATCGAGAAGACAAGGACGTTGTCGTAAGGGCCGTACCCGGATCGAGCGGCCGACTGAAGAAATGCATTCCGATTGGCGAGTTTCGGGATCGGGCGTACCGCGTCGACCGGGGAATCCTCGCTGAGTGGGGCGGGCTGTCGTGTCGCAACGGATACCTCCAGCGAAGTGCGGTCCTGCCGACACTGCTCGACCCCCGACGATTCATGAAGTGGTTTGAAAGCCAGTCGCCGGAACTTATCAGCTCGAACAACCCTTGATTGGCGTCCCTAATGAGGTCTTGGCGGAAGAGGTCGAGGTGGGGCCAGCGGAAGACGGCGGTGCGTGTTTCGCCCGAGCGAGTATCCTGTTGACTTCTTCCTGTTCTCCCTTATTCAGGCCCTTCATGAGGACTCGCACATTCCTCGAGTAGATTCTGTCGGCCAGCAGAGGAGCCAATATCTCGAAGTCAGGCCCGTCGCAGCCGTAGAAAACGAAGTGGTCGAAGGTGACGATTGGCCCGCGCTTGCCTGCGCTTGCTTTCTTGTGCGGCCCAATGCCGATCCAGTTCACCTTGCCGTCCAATCCATGCGACCTCGGTTCTGGGCCTGTGCCGCCCACGCCAATGACCGCCTCGAAGTCCCACGTTCGCACTCGGCCCATGCAATCATGAATGCCAAACTGGCCCGTCGTGTCGGGATCCCCGTGGTGAGTCCGTTTGTAGATGAGCGTCCGCATTTCTCTTGTCCGGCTAATGTGCAAAATAAGCCGCGCTGCTCAGCGACATGATCGCACGGACAGTACGGCGCGTCGGCTCCATTTTGATGATCCTCATACAGCGATGTAAACCCGTAATCATGAATGTCCTTCGAGCGGTTTGGCTTAAGACTGCCCACTCGTTTGCCGTGTAGCGTCAGAAAGCCGCCCTTGATGTCGATGGACTCTTCATGACCTGGCGTGAGCATCGCCCAGCGAGCGATCTTGCGCCGCTTGGCATCCGATGCCATCTCGTGACGGACCCACTTGGCAACCCGGAGACGGCGGTCGGCTACGCGGGCTTGCAGCAGCCATGGTCCTTGATGAATCCAAATCTTGGCACTGGGATCAAGGAGCGAGCGCTCGACCCACGACCACAGCTCCCGCCTCTTTTCGCCGCCACGCAGCAGCTCTTCGACACGTGGGACGAGCATCTTGATTGCAAAAGCGTTGGCGCGATCGCCAAGAGCCGGATCTCGATAGTACTGGGCGCGATACCCAGTTGCAGAATTGTGGAATGCGTCGACGATTGATGTCGGTAGGCCGAGCCTGATACACGCGCGGTAAGCCCCGCCCTCATTCGAAGCTGGCTCTCGCCAACAACGCAGGACCCTGGCCGCGAGCAACTGCCGAGTGATGTTCCTGAACGTTGGGCCGAATAACAGCGCATGTTTCCGCCCGCGTTCGAGGGGGCCTGCGATCTGCCACTCAACTGGTGGCACTCGCACGAATGCTCGATAGGTACGAGACACGATTTGTTTTCTGTCTATCTAACATCAGGGCTGAGCCGCGGCGCTCGCGAGCACCAGTGCCGTCGGCTCCAGCCCGTGTTAGGCAGACGACCACAGAGCGCCAAGACCTTGTTGCGCCGACGTCACAGCCCGGCTCTCGACCTGTTCGTCAGACTTGTGCACGACCATTTCGATCCATTCGGCCAGATCGATCAACGCTTCCCACGAAGAGCCTTCCACAAGGTTTTGCTGTCCGTGAGCCAACAGATTCCGAAGGTCCTCCGCGCGTTTCAATTGAGCCTGGGCTTTGGTTTTGGACGTAAATCCGAGGCTCTCGCAGAGCTGTTTTCGCTTCAACACTAGGTCGCGTTTGTCGCACAACTGGAGGCAGTCCACAAGCTCGGATTCTTGATTCCGCGAACGCCTCTCCTCCTGGATCTTTTGAGCAGCCTCCAGGCGGCTGGTCGCGACGTCGCCTTGCCAACTATCGCCGGGGTACTCCGCCCGCACCCAAAATGCAAGATGCATTTCCAGGAGCGACACGAGACCAAACAGGTAGATTCGGAGAGGCGGCTTGTTGAGGTCTGCTCGGGTGAGGGCCTGTCAGGAATTAAAAGCTTGTACTGCTGATCGACAAGTGGTACGGTGCCGCTGTGGATCTGGCCACCCTGCGAGCCAAGCATGCGGCTCTCTCGCCCGTGTTGACGGAGCGATCCCGCCGCGTGTGGGCGGCGACGGAAGCCCAGGCGATCGGCTACGGTGGTATCACGCAGGTGGCGCGCGCGACGGGGATCGCGGCGTCGACCATTCAGCGAGGCCTGCGTGAACTCGCATCGGGCGACACGCTGCCCGGCCCACGGAGCCGGAAGGCCGGTGGGGGTCGTAAGCGAGCCACCGAGCGCGATCCCACGCTGTTGCGTGACTTGGACGCGCTGGTGGAGCCCACGGCGCCCGGCGATCCGGACTCGCCGCTGCGCTGGACGTGCCTGAGCGCACGCACCTTGGCGGTGGCGCTTGAGGGGCTGGGCCATCACATCAGCCACACCGTGGTCGCCGAATTGCTGCATGGCCTGGGCTACAGCCTGCAGGGCAACGTGAAGACGCGGGAAGGCCGCCAACACGTCGACCGAGATGCGCAGTTTCGGTATATCGCGCGACGCGTCCGAGCGGCCCAACGACAGCACCAGCCCACGATTTCGGTCGACACGAAGAAGAAGGAATTGATCGGGGATTTCAAGAATACGGGCCGCACGTGGCGTCCGGCGAAATCGCCGCAGCGCGTGCGGGTTCATGACTTCGTGATCCCGGCCACCCCCACGACCGGCGGGAAGGCCATTCCGTACGGCGTCTATGACCTGCACCGGAACGAAGGCTGGGTGAGCGTGGGGATCGATCACGACACCGCGACCTTCGCCGTCCAGTCGATTCGGCGCTGGTGGCAGCAGATGGGCCGTCCGGCGTATCGCCACGCCCAGTCCCTGGTGATCACCGCCGACGCGGGCGGCAGCAACGGCGCCCGTCTGCGTCTGTGGAAGTGGGAACTGCAGCAGCTCGCCACCCGCACGGGCCTCGCCATCACGGTGTGTCATTTCCCGCCAGGAACGAGCAAGTGGAACAAGATCGAGCACCGGTTGTTTTCACACATCGCCATGAACTGGCGCGGCACGCCGCTCGTCGACCTCGCCACCGTCGTGAGCCTCATTGGGTCGACGCACAGTCGGTCCGGCCTCCGTGTCCGATCGGAACTCGATCGCGGTGCGTACCCCGGCGGCGTCACCGTCACGGCTGCGCAACTCGCGACCGTCCGGCTTGAACGCCATCGCTTCCACGGTGACTGGAACTACACGATTCACCCCGCCACGCGCACGCCAGACAAGTCAGTTGTTGTCTGACAGGCCCTGACGATTCCTTTCACCTCAGGACCGACCAGGACGAACGCATGCTGCTTCGCTCTCAAGACAGACAATGTGCCCAAAAGAGGTGTGGCTTCAGAAATGAGATGGTCGGCCGTGAGCGGCTTCATTTGGTCGCGGATAACGCCATCATTCAGGGATTCCCTCGTCACAAACCCGATGACCCGACCACCCTGTTCTTCTTGCACGCCGGCCAGATCGAAGTCCCGCTCTCCCAACAAACGAGAGACCTCTGTCGCTGGCGCACTCGCGGAACAGGATTGAAGTGGCTCCAGAATTGCGCGCGCGGTAATCCCCGCCTCTATCAGGGCGCGAAGTTCGGAAAGACGCGTGCCCTTTCGTCGGTACCCAGTGATGGGTGATGTCCAGAGTTCGTGACCCATGCTTTGTTTCTTCGTCTGCCTAACGTCGTATGGGTAAACGGCTCCATTCCCTGGTGCTCGGCAGCAGCTGCCCTTCGCGCCTCACCCGCGGGAGTCGTTCAACGGAGCCATTCTACCGGCGCTGCTTGCGCGGTCAAAGGCAACCGACGCAGGCATTTTGCGAGGCAGGCGCGTGGGCGACCGCTGAATTGGCGCTGGCGTCATGGAATAGACTGCGGTCGCCAATTGCCAGTTCGAGTCCGGATTCGATGGCCCTGAGCAGGTTTGCTCCCGTGCAGTTGTCAAGCGACAGGAGAAACTGACCCCCTTCCGACACTAAAACTGACCCCCTCCGATCCGGTGTTTGTTCTTGGTTGATCAGCGCGAGCCGGCGTCTGCGCCGGCGAGCGCCCGCAGAAACCCGAAGCTGGCACGGGATGAAGCGATCCATATCAGCCGTCGTTTCGATGCGCCTGACCGAGCAAGCCCGCTTTCTTTTTCTGACGGAGCCGATAGCTCTCACCTTGAATCATCAAGGTGTGACTGTGATGCAGGAGCCGGTCGAGGATCGCCGCGGCGAGGACGTCGTCGCCGAAGACCGCGCCCCATTGCGTGACGACTTGATTGGTGGTGATCAGCAGGCTGCCGCGTTCGTAGCGGCGGGCGACGAGCTGGAAAAAGAGGTGGGCGCTGCGTCGCTCGAAGGGCAGGTAGCCGAGCTCGTCGATAATCAGCAGTTTCGGTTTCGTATAGAACATCAGCCGATCACTGAGCTGGCCGTCGGTCTCCGCCTTCGACAGCGCCGCCAGCAGCGCCGTGGCGCTCGTGAAGAGGACCGAGTGACCAGCTTCGACGACGGCGCGGCCGAGGGCAATCGCGAGATGCGTTTTGCCGACGCCCGGCGCACCAAAGATCAGGACGTTTTCGGCTTGGGCGAGAAAGCGCGCCGTCGCCAGCTCGCGCACGAGCCGCTGATCGACCGAGGGCTGGAACTTGAAGTCGAAGTCGTCGAGCGTTTTCACCGTCGGAAAATGCGCGATCTTGAGTCCCATGGCGACGCGGGTCCGCTGTTTGGCCTCGACCTCCTGCCGTAGGACGCTGTCGAGGAAATCGAGATAGGTCGGCTCCGTCCGCGCGGCGTCATTGAGCACCGCATCGAGACGATCGGCGACATACCGGAGCCGCAGGCGCGTGAGCTGCTCGACGACGCGGGCGTGAATGACCACGCTCATTGGTCACCGCCCACGACGGCGGCGTAGTCGGCGAGATTGCGTCCGAGCGCCGTCAACGGGGCCGCGGCGATTTCGATCGGCGGGACGGCCGGCCGCCACAATCCGGCGAAGTGCGTCGGATCGATGACGCGGGCGTAGGGCTCTCGCGTCCGGGCGTGGGTCGCGATGAGCATGGTCCCGTGGAAAATTCGGACGATGTGCTCGTCAATCGCGACGTCGACGTGATCCCGCACCAGGCGATACGGCACGCTGTAACGCACCGTGTCGACGTCCACGAAGGCGTCATGGGCCACACGTCGCCGCAGCCGCTGCTCGCGGCGTGGCAGCGCCCGTGCGGGGAGCGGCCGCAGCATCGGGCGCTCGGCGCGATGGAAGCGAACGCTCGGAGCTTCATGGGTGGTCCCGTGCTCGCGCTCATCGGCCGTGGTCATCCACGCCGTCAGGTGGGCCTCGAGTGCCGCGAATGAGTCGAACGCTTGGTCGGCGAGGCCATTGCGCTTCACGAATTTCACGCCGGCCTCCGTTTTTCCCTTCGTCCGCGCCCGATAGGGTGCGCACGCGCGCGGCTGCACGTCCCAATCACGGCAGAACGCGAGATAGGTCGGATGAAACATGACCGTTCCAGTCCCGCGATCTCGGCCGACCACCAGTGCCCGCGCATTGTCCCCGAGCAGGGTGCGCGGCACCCCGCCGAAGTGCGTGAACGCGCCGGCAATCCCTTCGCGCCAGTCGTCCTGGCGCTCATTGAGGAAGGCTTTCACGAAGAGGCGACGGGAATAACTGAGGACCGCGACCAAGAGGAACACGCGCACCCAGGCACCCGCAATCCGCACGCGCTTTTGCCCGAAATCGATTTGCAGCTGGTCGCCCGGCGCCGTTTCGACGCGCACCGTCGCCAGCTGCGCCACCCGTCGCGCGCGTCGCAGGTCGGCCACCGCCCGCTCAATGGTCCGGACACTGACCGTCAGCCCACGCCCGGCCAGCAAGCGCTGCACCACGACCGCATTCCCGCCCGCTGGCCCTTCGTACAGCGTCCGCGCTTCGAGGCGCCGTGCGTCGGTCAGCCGCCGCGCCGTGGGTCGGGTCTGGCCCTCCGCCTCGATCGGCTGCCGTAAATATCGCCGCACGGTATTCCGCGCCACTCCGACCGCATGCGCAATCGCCTTGCTGCCGACGCCGCAATCCGCGAGTGCACGAATCGCGAGGACCAGCTCACCTTCGACCACCGGCACCTCCGTGGTAGGAGATACCAGCACATCCCTCTCGGCTTCCATTCGACCCTCCTCCCGAGGGGGTCAGAATTAGTGTCGCGAGGGGGTCAATATCACTGTCGCTCTACAGCAGTCGCCAAGGGTTTACGAACACGATGGCTCCCACCGTCGATTGCACACTCCTTTTCGTAAGCCATCGAGTTCCTCTTGACAACCTAAATCGGCAGTCCTAGATTCGAAGCATCGTTCGCTGTGGCCGTCCTGGCCACTCCTCCACGTCGCCCGACGTGGAGCTGCTTTCCCTTCCGTCGCCCCAGGGCACGTCGAAAGGAGCTCATCATGATCGGAACAGGTGCGTCCGCTGTCACGGCGACCACCGCGCACCGGGAATGGGCCAGCCGCCCACCCGATGAACGGTTCGCCAGCGTGCACGCGCTCTACGAGGCCGCTCGCGCCAGACGCCAGCGCCTCGACGAGCGCACGATCGAAACCGGCACGTTCAGGACCGAGGCGCTCGACACCGACGACCTTGCCATCTGCGAGACGTCGGGTCGCATCGCCACACTGACCCACTGGAGCTTCGGGCAGCTCGCGACCATCGCCGCGGCCCCGCCCCAGTACCTCCGCTCGCTGCCCGCCGCGATCGCGTCCGACGCGATCAACTTCGGGCTGCAACGGGTCTCGCGCGACGAGCATCAGCTCTTCGCCGAGGACACCGCCCCGTGGACCGTGCACGCGATCACATCACCGCGCTATGCACGTGTCCACCACGACGAGCTGGCCAGCCGGGTGCTCGATCTCATGACCGCGCATCCGTCCTGGCACCTTCCGCTCGGGTACAAGGACGGCGAATTCGGCGCCGAGAAGGTTCCATCCGGCGCCTACCTGGGAGACCGAGATATGTTCCTGTTCCTCGTGGACGGCAACCGCGATCTCGACGACCCGACCGATCGCACCCAGTCCGGCCTGTTCCGCGGATTCATTCTCCGGAACAGTGACGTGGGTGCCGCCGCCCTCACCCTGGATGTGTTCTTGTTCCGCATGGTCTGCGGCAATCACATCATCTGGGGATTCCAGCATGTGGCCGGCTTCCGGCGCCGCCACATCGGGGCATCGATTCAGGACGCGTGGACGACGTCGCTCAATGACGTGCGCGCGGCCCTCGATGCCGACACCGCTGACGATCGGACACGGCTCCAGCGTGCGATGACGCGGGAGGTCGGTCCGACCCGCGAGGCGGTGCTTGACCTGGCCGTGCAGCGACTCGATGTGTCGCAGAAGCAGGCCGCCGAGGCGTATTCGTTAGCGGACCAGTTCGAGACGAATCCTCGGTCGATTTGGGGGTATGTGCAGGGGCTGACCAGACTCAGTCAACGCACGCCCTGGCAGGATGGACGGTTCGCGCTCGATCGCGCCGCCAGTCGCCTCCTCACCACGGTCCATTGACCGTGTCCTTGCCGCGCGAGCACATCCTCGCGCGGTCCTTTCGTAGCACGACCTAGCGGGTCGGTCCAGGCCACCCGCCCCCTCGTTCCCCGCCGCGATCGGTCACGCGTGCGTTCCGCTGGAACTGCGCGTCACCCGCCTCACAGCTCGCCGGCCTCGTGCCGGCGAGCGCCTGCCTCCGCGCATAGGGCCGGAGGCTTCATCACCAGCAAGGAGATTCGGAGATGCACACGCGCGTCGACTCCTATGTTCCGGCCCGCAGCCGCTACCAGGTGCGCGAGCTCGTGTGCACCTACCGACCCCTCCGCGACGGCGAAGGCCGCATCGTGCGCGTCTCGTCACTCGCGCTCAGCACCCCGCGCGAGGCCGTTCGCATTCTCAGTCCGCTCATCGCCGATCAGCCGGTGGAACTGGTCGGTGTCGCCTGCCTCTCCACCCGGCATCGCCTGCTCGCGTGGCACATCGTCTCGCGCGGTACCCGAGACGCGACGCCGATTTCGATGCCGGATCTCTTCGTGCCGGCGTGCGTCACGCCGGGCACGACTGCCGTGATCGTGGTGCACAACCACCCGTCCGGCGATCCGGCTCCCAGCCAGGACGACGTCACGCTCACGGCGCGGCTGCGCGTCGCAGGCGACGTCCTCGAGATCGCACTCCTCGACCACCTGATCGTGGGCGAGGACACGCGGTATTTCAGCTTCCGCGAAGCCGGCCTGCTCGGCACAACCCCCGCAACCGCGCCGCGACCGACGGCCGTCCACCACCCGTCGGTGGACGGCTCCCACCCATCTACAGCGGCTCCCGAGCGCCGCTCCGATCCCGTGAGGCTACGCCCGTGCTCAGCCGTGTCAAGGCTTCGTTCGCGTCGCTCACCGCTCGCAGAGCCGAGCGTCGCGGCCTTGACACGTCCTGCGCGCGGTCAGGTCTGGCAGTTATCGGATCGGCGCCGGGATCTGAAGCGAGGAGAGCACCGATGTCGCACCTGTATCTCACCCCCACCATCACCGTGACGATCGCTGGCCAGATTCGCATCTACCACGCGTTCGTCACCACCGCGGCCGCCGGCCGCAGATGCGCCGTCGACGCTCACGCTCTACACGTCGACGCTCGCCGACGTGTCCGGGTTCGCCGCCGACCCGATCGTCTTCGACGCCTCGCGAGGACGCACGCTCGCGCGCCTCGTGCTGATCGAGACGAGAGAGCTGGCGTGGCAGCGCGAGAAGTACCGCGCCGATCACGCCATCTGCGCCCCCGCGCGATCCAGTCCTCGTCAGCGTGAAGACGCTCCAGCAGTGGTTGTGGGCGCGCCTTCAGGCACCCGTTTCCTGCGAGGTGCACGCATGACCCGCCGGCCTTCGTTCGCGTCCACTGCTCGCCCGAGCGGCGAGCTTCTCAGGAGGTACGTGTATGAACAGCAACAGCATCGTCGTCAAGATCACCCCGAACGACAAGGGGAACCCGCCCGGCAAACTCGCGGAAGCCGAGCTGCATTTCACAAGCGGCGAGCTCGACGGCTTGAAGCTGATCGGGTTCGCCGTGTGGGAACGCCGCGGCGGCAATGGCCGCAACGTCACGTTCCCGGCGCGCCAGTACGCCGTCAACGGTGAGCGACGCAGCTTCGCACTGCTGCGTCCCATCAGCGACACCAGCGCGCAGGAGCGGGTCCGCCAACTCGTGCTCGAGGCGTTCGCCGAGTACGAGGAGCGGGCGGCGGTAGCCACGTCGTAGATCGAGGATCGGTCCCGGACGCCGCTAACGTGGCGGCGTCCGGGAACGTAATTTTTGCAAACAGTTGGCAACAGTCGAGGAGAACGTCATGGCAACAGCAGTTCTTCGACGCGATCCCGTTGGTGATGAGTGGCTGGATATCGAGGGCGCCAGCCGTTACACGAAACTCTCACGGCACACCGTCTACGACGCGGTACGGACGGGCGGACTCCGGCATGTACGTGTGGGCGGTCGGCTTCGGTTGCGCTTCAAACGGGCGTGGCTCGACCAGTGGCTCGAGCAGTTTGCGATTCAGAACGACGTGCATCCTTCATAATGGGTCGCTATGACCAGCATGTTTGAAGAGCGCGGTCTCGGTAAACGCTGCGGCTGCCAGAAGAAGTTGTGGCCGCAGTGCAAACACCCGTGGTGGGGTTGGCACACGAGACAATTTCCGCTGCCGAAACAGAAGTTCCGCGTGAATCTCACAACGTGGAACCAGCGCGGGGCTCTGACGTTCGACGCTGCGCGTGCGGTCCGCAAGGCTTGGATTGCAGAAATCGAAGCGGGGACGCTGAGCACTGCTGGTCGACACCACGCTGAAGCCTCGGAGGCGATCACGTTTGCGGAGTTGGCCCGCCGCTACAAACTGGATGAAGTCAGTGGACTTGGCGCATACCAGCGCCCTGATGGTCGTTGGGTGCGCCCTGGGCATGAGCGGGACCAAAGCGAATCCATGTTACCCATGACGGCCGTGCTCGAGCGCGTCTGGGGCCAGTATCTCATCGCGTCGATGGCGACGGCGCTGCCGGCGGAAGCGGAGCGATACCTCAAGGAAGTGAAAACGGCGCAGGCGAAGACGGCGTACGCATGGAAAAGCAACACGACGTGGAACCGGTACCGCGAGCGCGCGTCGGCCATCTTCAAGTTCGCGGAAAAACATCGGCTCATCCCATTCGGCTCGAATCCGTTTCTCGTCGGGCGTGTTCGCGAATTTGTGGAGTTCGAGCAGGAGGTTCCATCGCGCCGTATCCCACCATCGAAGCAGCGCGAGCTGCTCGCCGCGTGTGATGCCCGGTGGGCCGATTCGAAGCGATTCCCACATCAGGCGGACATCATGCGCGACCGGCTGCAGGTGCTGTTTGGCACGTCAATCCGCACCGGGGAAATGCTTGCGATCCAACGAGAACATTGCGCATTTGTCACTGAAGAAGGACTGGAGACAGCCAAGCTGTTCAAGTTGAAAAGTGGAAGTCGCGTCATGGTGCGCGTCTGCGTTCCGCCTCAGGAAACGAAGGGTGGCAAGCGGACCGGTAAAGGCTTCACGCGGTATGTCGCCGCGGCGAGCGCGGTCGAGGTCTTTCGTCGCAAGATGAAGCAGTTCGAGGGGCGCCCTAAGGCGTTTCTGTTCGGCACCAATAGCGGCGTGCGTGTCACGACCTTCAGGAAGGCCGCGATCGAACTGTTCCGGCTGGTCGGTCTCAAGTTTGGGCGGGGGCGTGGCCAGTATCGCATTCACGATGCACGACATGAGACCATCTCGGCTCTCTCGCAAAGCCCCCAGTTCAACGACGCGCAGGTAAAGATTTTCACAGGCATCAGATCGGATCGAACGCTCGCCAGATACCGGCATCTTGAGGGCATGGACGTCGCCGTTCTAGCCGCAAATGTGCTCGACGAGCGCTCCGCTGCGCAAGAGGCGGAGGTCGCCCTTGCGGCATTCGTGCAGAAGGATTGGTCAATTGATCAGCGCGCTAAATTCGTGAAGGCGGTACAGGCGGTCGCCGACGCCACCGGGCAGCCACTTGTGGGCGCCGCCCAAGTCGTCCTCAAGCAGATGAACGCAGGAAAGACAAAGACACGAAAGCGATCTTCATAACGGCAGCCTACGTATTGATTCGGATCACCGAGAATGGTCAGTCGCTCGCCAAACCGGCGTTGATCGGTACTGATATCCTTCTTACGACATTCAAACGCCGAGGTGCTCCATGTTGTTCACCAGAACTGTCTCGATCGTCATTCTCCTGGCGTTGTCCTTCACGTGCGACAACGCGAAGGCACAGGATCAATCAGCGCAGCACAGCGTTTACCCGCTGAGCAAATTTCAGCCGGGGCAATGGGTCGAGAAGGTGTCGGGCGATTTCACAAAGCCCGGAGATCCGTTCGTGTTTCGGATTCATCAGGATGCCGGATATATCACTCTTCCCCACACTCATCCGATAGACGAAAACATTACTGTCGTGAAAGGGAGTTGGTCGCTCGGTATGGGTCGTCGGTTCAACCGAGCCGCCTTGGAACCAATGGATACGGGGACGTTTGGGATCGCGCCCAAGAATATGGCGCACTTTGCGTGGTCGAAGACGGAAACGATTTTACAGATTCACGGAATCGGACCGTTTGCGTCAACGATCGTCGAGCCTGTGTACGAGCTTACTGACAAGGGCATTTTCTCACTGACGTCTCTGCTGCTGCCTGGTCGTCCCACCTCGTCTAGCCCGCCGGACTGTTTCGCGCTGAAGGTTAACGCGAAGGTGCTGGGCGAGTTCGGCGAAGGCGTCGTCGTTGGCGCGCGGTGTTCACCTTCCAATCAGATCACTCAATACTGGGTTCAAAAAGCGAATGGCGAGCGGTTCTGGGCTAGCTTGCAGGAATTGAAGATACGATAACGGCGCCTGCCCGCAATAGCCCCATCGGATTCTGCACCTTGACCTTCTAATCACAGAGGCAGGCGCGCACGTCGGATTTGTCCTGGAAAGTCGCCCAGTATCTACTAACCGGGCCCAAGGTCAGGTCGAGGGGTTCCTGCAGGCCGTCGTCCGGTCCTTGCGAAGCGACTGGCCAGCGATCCACACCCAGCCCGAGCGAGAGAAATGCCTCGGTGGGAGGTCGGGCCGTCTGTCGTAGCGGACGGGGAGACGTCGAGCACGCACACGTCTCTCGGGGACCCCGCACCACCACCTCAAAGCCGACTGCCATTTCGTGCGGGCCAGCGGCGGCAGAAGCTGATGCGCCCGCAACGCCGGAACCGCAGCGTCATTCCCAATTCCATGGCATTGCCGATTGCGCTCGCAACCGCGGCGGGCCAAGGTTCGTCGAGGAACGCATCGATGGGATCCGTTTCTGCGAGGTGTCTCTTGGCCCACTCGATCCAGCGGCCGGCGGTTTCCTGATGTTGCGGTCTGACTCGCCCGGCGAGGACGCGTTGCTCTACACTCTCGACGAATTGGCAAACGCGTTGGTGTCGCCCCCACCGCGTCGCCGCTGTTTGAAGCCTCCGTCGGCGTAGTGTCTCCGAATCTTGCTTCTGTTGCCTCTGACGACGTTCGTCGTCGTAGTGCCGCCATCGGCGCTCGCGTTCGGCCCTAATTGCGCGGTCACGCTTCGCGTCGAGGGCGCGCCGGACCAACTGTGCGACGAAGCGATTCAGGAGGCTCTCGATCAGTTGCCGCGGTTTGTCTACGATCCCGGTACTTGAGTCTCTGGAACCGATTCGCAGCACCAAGCGACCGGACGGCTCCAGCTCCATTCGTTGGCTGTAGCGGTCCTTGACGATCACTTGTTTGGAAGCGCTCCGTGAGGGCAATTTGGAACGGCTCGTTCAGTACTCGGACGATCGTGGCACTTTCCGGCGTGACGGAAACCTCGTAGCCGCGCTTGTCGAACGCGGTCACCAACGCCTGCATGATCCGCAGGGCTCGCGAGACAAGCGCCTTGGAAACGGAGACGTCCAAGCACCCAGGGCCGGGTCTCGACAACTTCGCCTGATGTCGCCTGTTCCATGGAAAGGCGGGCCGTTTCGATGGGTCACGTGAATTGGTGCGAATCGCGGTCGCCGCACGTTTTACGAGGGGATGCAAGATCTGAAGTTCCTCATCCGCGTCGATGCGCCACTCGGGACTGCTCTCGCGGAGGAGCTCCGGGGCCTCAACCTCCAGTGGTGCGGAATCCGATGGATAGAGAACGATCCGTTCGAGCCGCGGATCTCCGATTGGCGGCAAGGGCGTCTGCCGCACGTTGTGGCCATGGTGCTTCTTGGCCCACCAACCTCGAGGCGGGACGGGAATGCTGTATCGAGCGCACAGTTTTCCGAGGCCTCGCCCCGAGAGACCGACTCGGCGCGCCACGTGGATTATGGGTTCAGACCAGACGTGCTGATAGAGCGTTTCACGGGTGAGGACAATTGGTTCGTTCGCCACTGGTAGATCCTACCTGTTGCACCGCGCGAGCGCGGCGCTGTGAGTACGACCCCCGTTCAAACCGTGCGTGCCGATTTCCGGCACACGGCTTACCAGGTGAGCTTCAGGACACGGCATGCGCCACCCCCGGATACCGAATCGTTCCGCGCAGACGAATGAGACCCAACGCTTCGAAGAAGGGGCGGCGCCAAGGCTCGGCCCGTCCGGCGCGGAGCCGCGAGCCGTGCCGTTTGAGCAGCAGACCACGCAGACGCTCCTCGACGTACGTGTCGACCTCGATGAATCGATCCGCCGCGTTCCCCGTGCGAAAGTACTGTGCCCAGCCGCGGAGCACCGGATTGAGGTCCGCCACGATCAGGCGGAGATCCGTGTGACACCGCGCGCGGGCGGTCAGCCCTCGCACACGGGCGCGCACTCGCGCCGTCGCGCGTTGAGACGGCCACCGGTGCAGGAAGTAGACACGTTGCCGTGTCCGCTCCCACATCGGGCCGCTCATGCGTTTGTGCAAGTGACACCCGAGAAAGTCGAAGCCCTCGCGGCCGCGCGAGAGATCGACGGTTCTCGTCTTCTCCGGATGCAGCTCCAGCCCGAGGCGCGTGAGTACCACGCTCACACGTCGCCGAGCCTCCTCGACCGCCGCGCTCGTGTCGCACATGACGACGAAATCATCGGCGTAGCGGACCAGCGTGCCCAGATGCGCACACCGGTCCTCCCATACCCGGTCGAGGACATGCAAGTAGATGTTCGAGAGCAACGGCGAGATCACCCCGTGCGCGGCGACAATTACTTCTGCCGGTCGCATTGACTCACCCTTTCTGTTACCGAAAGGGGGCCGTTGCCTCACGAAGTCTGTTACCACTGTGGCAGACCCAAGGAGGGCACGATGGCACGGAGTGTCAGCACTGAAACCCGTCACGATTTACTGCAGGCGGTTCGGGAACGGTATCGAGGAAGCCTGAAGGAAGACAAACTCCGCATCCTCGATGAATTTGTCGCGGTCACGGGCTACCACCGCAAGCACGTCATTCGACTGTTCAATGCGTCGCCAGTCGCCAGCGAGCTGGGCCGGCGTGCGCGTCTTCCTGTCTACGATGAGGCGGTGCGCGAGGCGCTCGTGGTGTTGTGGGAGGCCTCCGACCGGATCTGCGGGAAACGGCTCAAGCCGCTCCTTCCGCTGCTCGTGTCGGCTCTTGAGCGGCACGGCCACCTCACGCTGGAGATGACGGTTCGGGCGCGCGTGCTGGCCGCCAGTGCGGCGACGCTCGATCGGATGCTGCGCCCCACACGCGCGTCGGTCTCTGGCCAGCGCGTGCGTCGGCGAGCCGTTCCAGCGGTGCAGAAGAACGTGCCCGTGCGCACCTTCGCCGAGTGGGAGGAACCGCTGCCCGGCGACATGGAGGCGGATCTCGTGAGCCATGGAGGTGAGTCAGCGGCGGGGAGCTTCGTCCATACCCTCACGCTGACCGATGTGGCCTCCGGATGGACCGAGTGCGTCGCACTCGTGGTCCGCGACGGCGCGTTGGTCGCGGCCGCACTCGAGCAACTGCGTAAGACGATGCCGTTTCCGCTGCGCGGGTTTGATACCGATAACGGCGGCGAGTTCATGAACGAGACGGTGGCGGCCTATTGCCACGCGCATGGGATTCCGTGCACGCGGTCTCGCCCGTACCACAAAAACGATCAAGCCTGGGTCGAGCAAAAGAACGGCTCCGTGGTGCGGCGACTCGTCGGCTATCGGCGCCTGGAGGGGTTGGCAGCCGCCGCGGCTCTGTCGCGGCTTTACGCCGCCTCTCGGCTCTTCGTGAACTTCTTTCAACCGTCGTTCAAGCTGGCGTCCAAGACGCGTCTCGGGGCCAAGGTCCGCAAGACCTACCACGCGCCCGAGACGCCTTACGCGAGACTCCTCGTCTGCGCGGCCGTCACCGACGAGATGAAGGACCGGTTGAGAGCGGTGGCCGTCCAACTCGACCCGTTACGCCTCTTGGAGGAGATCCGAACGGTGCAACACCACTTGGCAGCACTGGCCGCCGGTGAGACCACCCACCTGCCCCGCTCTGAAAGCAGCCTCGATGGCTTTCTCGCTGGACTGGCCACCGCGTGGCAACACGGCGAAGTCCGCGCCACGCATCGCCTCGCGCCCAGGCCCGCGCGTGATTGGCGCACCCGCAAGGATCCGTTCGACCGCGCCTGGCCCTGCGTGCGCGCGTGGCTTGAGGCCGAGCCAGACCGCGTCGGCAAAGAACTCTTCAGGCGCCTCCAGGGGGAACTCCCTGGCGTCTTCCCCGATGGTCAACTGCGGACCTTTCAGCGCCGGGTCAAGGAGTGGCGCCACGCCGCCGCGAGGCAACTCGTGTTCGCGTCGCCGTCCGAGGACGCCGCGTAGATCCGCCCCGATCGACTGCGGAGTCGTGCTGTTTCTCGCAGAGTCGCATCGGGTTTCCGTTGAGAGCAGCAGTCTCTTCTGGATCTCTCCTGGCGCCTCCGCGCCTGTCGGCGCTGCGGCGCTGTCGCTTTCAGAACGTCGGAGAAGAACTTTGCCTCAGTCTCACGCGCTTCCTATGAACCCATCCGTCTCGCAACGGATCCGTGTTTCGCTGGTAGCATTCCGAAATGAGGCAACACGACCGGCAAAACTAGTTGACGCCGCGCACCCCGCCTTGCGGCGTACCCGTCATCGTGGCACGCCACTGCCCTGCGTCCATCACCCCTGCCGCGAGCCACTGCCGCAGCAGCTTCAGCACCCGCCGATCCGAGATCCGCAGCGCCACCAGCTTCAGCAGCTTCGCGTGATCGATGCTGCCAAAGTAGTCACGGATGTCCGCATCCAGCACGTGGTTGCCGCCGCGCACACCGCGCATGCGCAGTGTTTCCAGTGCCTGTGTGGCACTACGCTTCGGCCGGAAGCCGTACGACGAGGCCCGAAAGTCGGCCTCGAAGATCGGCTCCAGCACGATCGTGGCCGCCATCTGGGCGACCCGATCCCGCACCGTCGGAATGCCGAGCGGCCGCTGTCGGCCATCGGTCTTCGGGATGTACCGCCGCAGGACCGGCTGCGGGCGATACGTGCCTGCGCGCAGCCCGTCATGGAGCTCATCGAGCATCCGCTCCACGCCGTACTGCTCGACACGGTCGAGCGTCTCACGATCAACGCCCGCCGCGCCGCGGTTCGCCTTCACCCGCCGCCACGCCTCCTGGAGGACGTCACGCCTCCAGATCCGATCCATCAATGCGTGGAAGCGGCGCCCCGGGGATCGCTTGGCCGCGACCCAGAGTCGACGTTGCAATTGGCGCACTTTGTCGGCCGTCGGATGACGACCGGGGTGATTGGGACCGGACCTGCCGGCCATGCCCTCGCGCGTGCTTGCGCCCCCGACGTGCCCACCGCAGGGACCCTTCCCTCCCGCCGCGTTGTTCGTCGCGACGATCCGCGGTACTACGATCCCCTCGGACTCCCGCTGCGCACGCCTCGCTTTCACCGTCGGCTTATACGAGCGCGCGTGTCCTGACTCGGACGGCGCAGACGGGCCTCTCGTGTTCCGTTCGTCTCCCTGTCCGCGTGCTGCGCCCCGTACCCCGCCGAGACCCGCCGCGTGATCTCCGGACTGAGACGCGGCAGACGTGGCCTTCGCCGCGACGTGATCGGCTCGGCTCTCGGGTTGTAAATCTGTCGAGGCTGCAGGCTTCACGTAACGTTGCGGCCCGCGGACTTGCTCCCTCCGTAGAGGCTTGTGATACCCCGCTTGGGCCACCGGGATCTCTCCCGATGCCTGGGGCCTGCTACTCGGCGCTCCGGCGCTTACCGAGACGGGACTTGCACCCGCTGGAGACGGACGACGGGATGGGAGCGCTCGCGTGCTCTCATCGTCACGACGCGACACGGCGCCGATTCTAGCGGTCTGACGAGCTGCCGGACGGGACCACGATCGATGAGAAGGTGGTGCCATGCGCGTTCGTCAATCTGGTGGGACAGATCGAGGCCGGCTAAACGGAAGGACCGCACCAGCGGTGGTTTGCCGTTCGTGATTCCCACGCAACCAGCGCCCCTTCTTGAAGTACGGGTCGTATCCGTTCGTCTTGAATGCGTCAAGATCTGAGCGCCTGATCATGTACCGTCCCTGCCTCGGCCAGGGACCGGGCGACGTATCCACCGTGTACGCGAGTCGCCCGCCCTTGAGCGCCTTGCGAATCGTTTTTTCGGTGATGCCGCTATACGCCACTGCGCCGCTGACGGTGAGCATTTCAGGATGGGACGTCGTAAGAGGGGCGCGAACGGCCGCCGCCGCGTCTGCGAGCCTCATCAACTTGTGCAGCTGGCTTCGGTGTGGAATCGCCTTACCGGTTTCCCATTTCTGAATCTGCTGCCGCGAGACGCCAAACTCCGCGCCGAATACACGCTGTGTCATTCCGAGCTTTTTTCTGAGCTCAAAGACGTCGACGGAGGGACCCGCCTGTTCGCCCAGCAATTGCCTGAGGCGCGCCGCGTCTGCCCGTTGGGGCACGCGCTTGCCCTTTTCCCACTGTGATACGCACGCCCGGGACACCCCCAGCGCGCCCGGCAAGTTGCGCGCGCGAGCACTGGAGGGCCGTGCAGAGCCGGTCGATATCCGCCGGCCGAAACTGATGCAGGGTCGAACCTGGCGGCACGTGTTAACACCTCGCGCTACCATGGTAGCTTTCTGTTAACATCTTGGCAACTGGATTGGCAACTGGCGGGAAGCCTCCCCCCATCTGTTAACACTTCCGAACACTTCCCGACACGATCGGCCGTACACAGAAAAGGCCCTGTTTTCAGGGCCTTTTGCACGTTGTTCTCTGAGTTTTGATTGGTCGGGGCGAGAGGATTTGAACCTCCGACCCCTCGGTCCCGAACCGAGTGCTCTACCAGGCTGAGCCACGCCCCGACCGAGGCGAATGGGTATCTTACCGCATTTGCTCTCGGTCGGCGCGCAGGCCTGCCCCTTAGCGCCGGCGGTGATAGTGCACGCCGTCGCGATCGTAGCCGTCGTCCACCACGTCCACGTTGAGCGGCCGCGTCAGGCGGAATGTCAACAGGGCATCCGTCGGCACATCAATCGTGCGTCCTCGCGTCAGGATGCGCGCGCCGGCCCCGGCGGCTGCGCCGACCCCCGCGCCGATGGCTGCGCCCTTCTTGCCGCCGGCAATCGCGCCGATGATGCCGCCTACCACCGCGCCTCCAATGGCGGATTCCGCGGTCCGGCGATCGACGTCGATGTCGGTGCGGCCCGAGGTGCCGACGACGGCGGAATCGGCCCGCACGGCGTAGCGACGTCCGTCGACCGTAACCGAATCAAGATCGACTTCCATCTCGTTGCCGCCGATCGGCCGCACGACGAGCTCAGCTGTCGAGCCGCTCTCGATGGCCAGCCGGCCGTCCGTGTCGAGAACGTCGTTGTCGATGACGCCGCGATAGATGCGGCCGTCGCCCACGTCGGACCGAATCGGTTCCGGCGTCCTCACCTGCACGGTGGTACCGCTTGGAATCTGGGAGAGCGGTTCCCACGTCGCTGCGCCGTAACGGTCGGCGCTGATGCCGTCAGCCCCACCAGCGCGACGACCGCGGCATTCGCGATCCTCGATGGTCAGCCATGTGTCACCGCTCACGCCTAGCTGGTGCAAGGTGAAGGCCGACTGATGGCGCTCGCTAAAGCCGTCGCGCTACCGACATGGACCCGCAAGGCGCTATGGTTGGCGCGTTGGCTCGACCGTAATGGTGACGTCGGTCACTCGTCGAGAGGGCGCCTGTCATTGGCGATCGCGCGCAGCACGTACGTGCCTGGAGCGGTGAAGCGAGCAGTCGCGCTCGCCTTGCCCTCGCTGACCATGAACGCCCCAGCGGGTTCGAAGGCCACGCGCGCGGGGCCGCGGAGCTGCATCCACGTCACGTTCAATCCCCGCGGCCGGCCGCTCGCGGAGGACTTGGCCTGCGCGCGAATGGTGCCGTCGGCGACAGTCGTCTGCGGCCGCGCCACCATCACCCGCGGCTTCGGCAGCCCATCGTCGGTCACAGTCGCCGCCAGTGTCACCGGCGCATTGACGCCAACGCCCGAAACCGCCGCGATCGCCACGACCGGCGGCTTGTTCGGATCCTCTTCGCCACGATTGAGATTTCCGCGCGTCACGATGATGCGCTCGGTGATTTCCTCAACGGCATCAGCTCGCCGGAGGCTTTTTCGGTCTTGCCGTTGGGCCTTGATCGTCCAGGTCGAGACCTGCTTGCCGAAATTGCTCGGCACGCGCACGCGGTAGACCCAGCCTTGCCGTCGCGGGAGAAGGCCGCTCGCGAACTTGGTCTGCGGGATCGCGGTGGGAAGTTGCTGCGCCGTCG
Source organism: uncultured Acidobacteriota bacterium (assembly GCA_963770995.1). GTDB lineage: Bacteria > Acidobacteriota > Vicinamibacteria > Vicinamibacterales > CAVVIG01 > CAVSWN01. The sequence goes on from CAVYRS010000005.1 coordinate 102,037, forward strand.
CTGCAGCGTTCGACGATGCGACCAATACCACCGCTAGGGGTAGGCCACGAAGGCACGAAGCCCAATAATCGTTCCCGCCGGCAGAATCGGCGCCACTTCGTCTGCCTAGGGATAGGTGATGTGCCGGCCGAACTGATAGTCGCTGACGCAGTTCAACGTTTCGGTCCGCGCCGGGCCCGGCCGCGCGGAGTCGGCGCGGATGTCGGGATAGATCACTTCCATGCACATCGCCTTGCCGCGGTTGTGCATGTGCGGCTGGAAGGGTGAGAGCACCGCGGGCCTCGGCAATCGGAAGTAGCCGTCGCTGCGCGCCATCTCTCCCGGTGGAATGTCCAGGTCCGTGTTGTCGCCCATGTGCTGCGTGAAGGCGACGTATTGATGCTTCTCCTGGTCCGTCTGAAGGCGGATACTACGTACCTACGAACCTTCCGGCAACCTGAACGCCAGCAGTTCCGCCGAATAGTTCCCGCCGCTGACGGCGATCACGATGTACTGCCGGCCGTTGTGCATGTAGGTCATTGGCGATCCGCTCTCGGGCGCCGGCATGTACACAGCACCGACGTCCTTGCCGTTCGCCTTGTCGTACGCGCGCAGCATCGCGCCGCGCTTTCCGGTCGGCGTCGTGAACAGACCGCCCTCGCCCGCGACGACGAGCGTCTTCGTCACCAACGGTCCAATGAGCCCGGGGCGACCGGTCCGCGGAATGTTCAGCCCCTTCAGCGCCGGGTGATTGCGAATGTTGTCGGCCGTTTCGCCGTGGGCGATGTGCCAAAGGATCTCGCCCTTGTTCATGTCGATCGCGCTGATGCGCGCGTAGGGCGGCTTCAGCACGGGCAGTCCCTGCACGTTCAGACTCAACCCGTACCGCCGCCGCCCTCGCCCGATGCGGCTGCGGGCGCGGCCGGCGCGCTACTCGCCGATTCTCCAGTCCGTCCACCGCCAGCCGCGGATCCCGAGCCTCCGGTCCGGCGCGCGCCGGTCAGCGCGTTGCCCTGGATGTAATTCATGTCCGACAACTCGGCGGGAGGCACCACGAGCGCAAGCGGACTGGCGCCGCTCTGCGAGTAGATGTAGGCGATGTGCGTCTCGGGATCGTACGCGCCGCCCGGCCAGTTGGTGGCGAAGCCCGACGTCAGCGTCGCCAGCGGACCGTCGACCTTGCTGACCACCGGCGGAGTGAAAAGCGGTCCGATCTTGTAGCGCGCGATCGCCTTCTCCGCTTCCGCGCGCAACTCCGGCGTGAAGTCGATCAAATCGTTCACCGACACGCCTTGACGATCGTAGGCCGGCGGCTTCGTCGGAAACGGCTGCGTCGGCGAGTACCACTCGCCGGGCACGTCGCCTTTCGCGACCGGACGCTCTTCGATCGGCCAGATCGGCTCGCCTGTTTCGCGGTTGAACACGTACAAGAACGCCTGCTTGGTCGGCTGCGCCACCGCCTTCACGGTGCGGCCGTTCACCGTGATGTCGAGCAGAATCGGGGCGCACGGGATGTCATGGTCCCAGATGCCGTGGTGCACGAGCTGGAAGTGCCAGCGCCGCTTCCCCGTCTCCAGCTCCACCGCCACGAGGCTCTCGCTGAACAGATTGTTGCCGGGGCGATGCCCTCCGTAGTAATCGCCCGTCGGCATCTCGACAGGTAGATAGACGAGCCCGAGCTCTTCATCCACGGAGATCTGCGCCCACACACCCGTGTTGCCGGTGTACGACCACGAGTCCCGTTCCCATGTGTCGTTGCCGAACTCGCCGGGCAGCGGGATGGTGTGGAAGATCCATAGGCGCTTGCCGGTGCGCACGTCGTACCCGCGGATGTAGCCTTTTTCGTTCCGCCGGCTCTTCGGGTTGCCGCCCGTCTTGTGCGCGGCGCCGATGATGACTACGTTTTTCGCGACGGCCGGCGTCGAGTGCAGCCCGATCTCGCCGGTGATCAGATCCATCTCCTGGTCGTTCTCGAGCTTCAAGTCGACGACGCCGTTCTTGCCGAACGTCGTCACGGGAATGCCGGTCTTGGCATCGAGCGCGATCAGCCGGTAGCCGGGCGTGACGTAGAGAATGCGCTGTTCGCGACCGTCGGTCCAATACGCGAGACCTCGCCCCGACAACTGCCGCGGAGCGGCGGCGCCGCGCGCCCCCTCGTTCTCGCTGTGCATCCACAACATCTCGCCGGTGCCGGCATCGAGGGCGACGACAGCTCGGCGGGAGCCGGCGGTCGAGTACACGACGCCCTTCACCATCAGCGGCGTCGATTCGAACTGATACTCGGGGCGCGGACCAAGGTTGTCTGGCCTGAACCGCCACGCGATCTCGAGGTTGTTGAAATTCGACGCGTTGATCTGATCGAGCGGCGCGTACCGCGTGTGCCCGGTATCGCCCCCATAGGTGGGCCACTCGCCGTTTTTCGCACCTGATTGCGCGACGAGCGGCAGCCCCATTCCCGCGATCAGACACGCGGCGACGATCGCGACTGCCTTTCGCATGAACCGATTCCCCTCTCGCGCGATCAACGCGCGACGACCGTGAAAGCGGTCGATCCCGACGCGGATCTCCGGGTCAGCCGATCGCGGACAATCACTTCGAGCTCGTATCGCCCTGGCGGAAACGTCTGCAGCGAGACGGTCTGCGTGGCGAACGCGACGCTCTCCCACGGAGCGGGCACCGGCAGGTCCTCGTCGCCGAACTGCTGCGGCGGCGTCCGGTTGAAGAGCACCTTCTGACCGGAATCGAGGCGATAGAAGTTGTATTCCGCCTGCAAATCGGAGTCGGGCGCGCCGTAGTTGACGACCTGATACACGATCGATAGCGCGTCGCTCGGCGCAAATGACGGCGCGGAAACCGGCACGACCTCGGCCCGGCCAAACGTGTAGGGGTGTTCGGCCTGCTGCCTCGCGGTCGGTGCGGCGCCGAGCACGCGCACGTCCGAGGCGAGGATCAGGCTGCTCAGCGCGATCTCGTCGTTCCAGAAATTTGGCACGGTGACGGTCTGCCTGACGATGAGCGGGCTGCTCGTTTTCATGCGGCGGCGATCGATCATCCCGACGTACACATCGTATTCGCCGGGCGGCAGCGAGAGCGCACGCTCGAGGAGCGTGCGGTTGCCGTCGCGCGTCACGTCGGCCACGTAATAATCCTCGAACGGAAACAAGTAGGGATCGCGCTGGGGTGTTTCCGACTTCTTCTTCGCCTCCTCGGCTGCGGCTTTCTGCTTTTCTATCTCGCGCTGCTGCAGCGCGAGCACGGTGAGCGCCTGGTTGGCGCCGGCCACGGTCTCGCGCGACGAGCGCGACGCCGGTCCGCCGACCGGCAGCTCACCGGTCGACACGGACACGGTTTGCAGCCGCGGCGGGGCGCTGTTGCCCCGCAGGAGCCAGTCGCGCGCGACCGATCGTTCATCGCGCGCGCGCATGCCGTCGTGCCGCGTGACGGCGCGGACGTAAACAACTGCCTCCTTGAACCCATCTTCAAACGTCAACCGGAACGGCACGTACGCCGTCTGGTTCCCCGCGCGCAGGATATGGCCCTCCCACGCGACGCGATCACCGGAGGTCACGTCGGTTTCCTGGGCGACATCGACGGCCTTGATTAGACTCAAGACCGCATTGCGCTCGTTGATGCCGAGAGGTTTTCGAGGTGGTGGATCGGCTGCAGAGACCGTCCCGGCGGGCAGGGCGGCCAGGAACGCCAGACAAACCAGAGCGCTGGTCGAACGACTGCGCATATGGTGGATCTCCGCAAGTCAGAAGTCAGAAGTCACTCGTACTTCAGACTTCGTACTTCAGACTTGCATGAACGAGCCTAGCCCTCCGGCGCTTACCTTACCTCAGCTTCCTTCTCGACGGGTAGATCTTCAACGGCCTTCAGCGCGGCGTACGCGGTGAGGTCCGGATGCAGCGGCGTAACCGACACGTAGCCGTCGCGAACCGCGTGATAGTCGGAGCGGTCGTGCGGCTCCCACTCGTTCTGCCCTTCCTCGATCCAGTAATACGACCGGCCCTTGGGATCCTGACGCTCGGCCACGGATGTCACGTGATTGCGTTTCGCCTGCACGGTCGTGCGATAACCCTTCGGCTGTCCTTTCGGCACGTTGACGTTCAGGAAGGTGCGCGGCGGAAGCGGAGATCGCAGGAGCGCTCCGGCGAGGACGGCCGCGGCGCGCGCCGCGTAGCTGAAGTCGTAGTCGCCGCGCGTCGCGCGCAGCGACACGGCGAGGCTCGGAATACCCAGGAGCGCGCCCTCGAGCGCTCCGGCAACGGTTCCCGAGTACGTGATGTCGTCGCCGAGATTCCAGCCCTTGTTGATGCCCGACACGATCAGCTGCGGCAGCTCGCCTTTGAACACCTGCGTGATCGCGACGTTCACGCAATCGGTGGGCGTGCCGTCAACGGCGTAGACGCCTTCACTGATGGCATCCAGACGAAGCGGACGGCGGAGCGTCAGCGCGTGACCGATCGCGCTCGCTTCCTCCACCGGCGCGACAACCGTGACGTCGCCCAATGCTCGAAACGCGGCGGCCAGTACATGAATGCCATCCGATCGATACCCATCGTCGTTGGTGACAAGTATTCGCATGCTTGGCTCGCCGAAGCGCGAGAACGCGCGGAGGCGGCAGTCCAACGATTATAGGACGACGAAGAGCAGCGCCGTCGAAGCGATCGCGAGCGCGGCGCCGAGGCCGAAGGCCGCCTGCGCTCCGAACATGCTCCAGATCACACCAAACAGCAGGCTGGCCGCGAGCGCACCGAGGCCCTGCACGGCGTAGTAGATGCCGAACGCGAACCCGCGCCTCGAGGCCGGCGCGAGGTCGGCAATCAGCGCTTTCTCGGCGCCCTCGGCGAATCCGAAGTGGCAGCCGTACAGGAGAAACCATCCGAGCAACATGGGTAGCGTGTTGCTCGTTGCGAACCCGACATAGACGATTGCGTACACGATCCACCCAATCCCGATGACGGCGCGACGCCCGATCCGGTCCGACCAGCTTCCGCCGACAACGGAGACGGCTGCCTTGACGACATGCAGCGCGGACCACATCAACGGCACGAACTGCACGCTGCCGGCGACGTCGGTGAGGCGAAGGAGGAGAAATGCATCGGTCGAGTTTCCGAGCGTGAACAGCGCCAAGACGCCTATGAAGGCCGTGAGCTTGCGCGGGAGCCGCTCTGGGGAGGTCCGGCTGAAGCCGGACCCCACGTACGACTCGGGCTGCTCCTTCTTCGTGGGGTCCGGCTTTAGCCGGACCTCGTCTTCCCGCACGAAAAAGATCAGCGCAACCGCGATAGCTCCTGGAATGATCGTCAGCGCGAACAGCGTGCGATAGGAGCCTGGATAAAAAAACAGAAACGCGGTCGCCACGGCTGGTCCGACGACCGCGCCGAGATGATCCATGCCGCGGTGGAAGCCGTAGACCTTGCCGCGAGTCTTGTCGCTCGTAAAGGTGGCGAGCATCGCGTCGCGCGGCGCACCGCGGACGCCCTTGCCGACGCGATCGATCACGCGGACGGCCACGACTTGCAGCCAACTCGTCGTAACCGCCATGAGCGGCCGCGCCAGCGACGACACGGTGTAGCCGAACAACACGAGCGGCCGCTTGCGGGCCGATCGATCGGCCAGGCGCCCCGCCACGATCTTGAGGGCGCTGTTGGCGGCCTCGGCCGCTCCTTCGACGACGCCTAGAGACACCGGACCAGCGCGAAGCACGTTGGTCAGGAAAAACGGCAGCAGCGGATAGATGGCCTCGCTGGCCGCATCGGTCGCGAGGCTGATCCAACCAAGTAGCCAAACGGGTCGCGGGAGGCTCAATGTTTCTTGTAAGGGGTCAGTGGTCCGCCAGGTACGGCCGCAATCCAAATCCGATCGGCGCCGGGTCCACGTTCGCGAAACACGGGGAAGCCATGATAATCGCCGGCCGGCACAAAGCGATCGGGCGTGAAGGCTTCCGCTGCGCCGTCGAGATACCAGCGCGCACCATCGAACTCGACCCAAATGCCCCGGGTAACGCGCGGCGGCGGAATCGATTCGACGCCAGTCGCGACGCTCGGAGCGGTCGGGGCTTCACCGATGAACGGCGCGAACGGAGCCTCCATCATGACCGGCACCCCCGCGTCAATTCCTGCCGTGCCGACCGGAGGGATGTCGAACCGTCCTCTGCCGGAAATGAAATAGCGCTCGCCATCGGGCCCTCGCTCGTAGGTGCGCATGCGAGTCGGCGTCAGCGGCACATATACGAGCAAGAACGGCGTCATGCTCATGTCCGCGTAGACCGGCACGCCGTAGTAGACATCGACCTGTGTCATCACCTGGCCGTCGAACATCCGCGTTTCGCGGGTCGGATAGTAGGTTAGACCCTGCACGACAATCGGTTCGTTGTAGACCTGCCACTCGGCGTCGAAGGCAATGGCGTCCGGGTTGGGGGGCTGCAGCTGCATGCCGAGGCCGGAAACGGTTTGAGTCGGGATCAAGGCGGTGGCGAGGACAAGGCTGAGCAGGCAGACACGCATGACCAACTCCCCACGTAGCGGGGGCTTTTCCGCCTCCGCTAAAGCTACGGCGGACGCGCCAAAGCCTTGGCGACGGCGGGCAGCCCCGCGATCGCGGCCGACGCGCTACTGCTGAAAGAGACTCAACGCGCGTGCCATCCGCCTTCGCTCGCGGGTTCGAGCCGAGCTGCGGCGTGACAAGGTCTTCAGGCGCGGAGGAAGATCCCCCGGCGGTAGAGGAAATGGCAGAGCCCGTACATCAGCGCGAGAAACACGAGCGCGAAGCTGAGCGATGCGATCTTGGGCGGGCCCATCCATTCGAAACCGTAGTGAAAGATGACGGCCTGCAGCGGTTCGCGCGAGCCGTCGCGGAGTGGAACAGGAATCAGGATCAGTGTCTTCGCGATGAGGCCCGACACCACGAACAGCGTCAACGCGTTCCGGCCGAGGACGATGAGCGGCTGCGACCACGCGTGGACCTTCTCAACGTCGACCATGTAGATGAACGCAGCCAGGAACAGCGCGGCGAGCCCGGCTGTCAGCAATACGTACGAGCTCGTCCACAGAGCCTTGTTGATCGGGAAAACGAAATGCCACGCCTGCCCGACCACCGCAAGCGACGCACCGGCTATCGCAAGCACAGCGACCTTCCGTTCACGAGTCACCGGCGTCTGGAGAAAGATGCCGGCGATGACTCCAAGCAGCGTTGTGGCGACCGCAGGCAGCGTGCCGAGCAGGCCTTCCGGATCCCATCTCGGCCGCCAGAGATGGCCGGGCATGAGCGCTCGATCGATGCGCGCGCCAATGTTGCCCTCGGGCGTGAGGTCCCCGAAGCTCGCGAGCACGATCCAGTACCCGACGAGCAGCACAGCCACGACGGCGGCGAGCACACTCATCTTCCGCGTCCGTCGATAGATGAACGCCGCGGCGAGGTAGCAGAGACCAATGCGCTGCAGCACGCCCGGAAAGCGCCAGTTGCCCGGGTTGAACCACGGGAACCCTGCCATGGCCAATCCAAAACAGATGATGAGAAGGCCGCGCTCGACGATGCGGGACGGACGCGCCAGCAGCGTCTGATACGACAGCGTCATCGAGACGCCGACGAGAAACACGAAGAACGGGAAGATGAGATCGGTGGGCGTCCATCCGTTCCACTCGGCGTGTTCGAGCGGCCAGTAGATCGCCTCCCACGTGCCGGGATTGTTGACGATCACCATGCCCGCCATGGTGAGACCGCGAAATGCATCAACGGAGCTCAAGCGGCCGGACATCGGCGCCACTGTACAATGAGAATGTCCGATGTCTACATTGGCTGACGTGCTCGCGCGGGAAACGCGCGAGGGCGAGCTGTACGATTCGCTGCCCGACGGACGTCTTCGCTGCTACGCCTGCGGACACTGCTGTCCGCTGCCCGAAGGCGCGATTGGCGTGTGCAAGGTGCGCTTCAACGACGGCGGCCGCCTGCGTGTGCCGTGGGGTTATGTGGGCGGCGTGCAGTGCGATCCCGATCGAGAAGAAGCCGTTCTTTCACGCGCACCCCGGGCGCGCTGGCGTACAGCTTCGGGATGCTCGGCTGCGACCTGCATTGCTGCGTACTGCCAGAACTGGGTGACGTCGCAAGCGCTTCGCGATCCCGCGGCGGTCGCGCCGCCGCTGCGGACGTCACCGCAGGAACTGGTCCGTGACGCCCTGGCGCAACGCGCCCGCGTCATGGTGAGCACGTACAACGAACCGCTCATCACCAGCGAGTGGGCCGTCGCGGTGTTCAAGGAAGCGCGCGCCGCCGGATTGACGACCGGCTATGTCTCGAACGGCAACGGAACCCCGCAGGTCCTCGAATATCTGCGGCCGTGGGTCGACCTGTACAAGGTCGATCTCAAGAGCTTCGACGATCGGCACTACCGGCAGCTTGGCGGCCGCATCGAACCGATTCTCGACACGATCCGGCGGCTGCACGCCATGGAGTTCTGGGTCGAGATCGTCACGCTGCTGATTCCCGGCTTCAACGATTCGCGCGACGAGCTGTCGCGTCTCACGGCGTTCGTGGCCGGCGTCTCGCCGGACATCCCGTGGCACGTCACGGCGTTTCACCGCGACTACAAGATGACCGACCCGGCGAACACGACCGCGGAGATGCTGCTGACGGCCGCGGACATCGGACGCGCCAACGGCCTGCGCTACGTTTATGCGGGCAACCTGCCGGGCGAGGTCGGGGACCTCGAAGACACGCGGTGCAGCGGGTGCCACGCGCTGCTCGTCGGCCGGTACGGCTACCACATTCGCGAGTACCACATCACGCCGGACGGCCGCTGCCCGTCATGCTCAGACGGCGGTCCCGGGGCGCTGGAGCGCAGGGTTCGGCGGCCAGATTGCGTCGCGGCCGTTCATCCCGGCCAGCCGCCGGTTTACAATTCTCAATTCCCAATGAACCTGACCGCCTCGGCCGGCCGCTGCGCAACCTGCGGTTGTCGGTCACCGACCGCTGCAACCTGCGCTGCGAATACTGCATGCCGGAGGACGACTACGTCTGGCTGCCGCGCGAAGACGTGTTGCAGTTCGAGGAAATCAGCGCGCTCGTCGACGTGTTCCTCTCGCTTGGCGTGGACAAGGTTCGGCTGACCGGCGGCGAGCCGCTCCTCCGCCGCGACGTGCACGCGCTGGTCCGGATGATCGCGGTCAAGCACGGGCTCAAGGATCTGGCGCTCACGACCAATGGCGTCCTGCTCGCCGATCAGGTCGACGCTCTGAGAGCCGCGGGACTCGGCCGGATCACCGTCAGCCTCGACACGCTCCACCGCGATCGCTTCGCGCGGCTCACGCGGTTCGATCAGCTCGAAGCCGTACACGCGGGCATCGCCGCGGCGCGCCGCGTCTTCGGGACGCTCAAGATCGACACCGTCGTCATCCGCGGCGTGAACGACGACGAACTCGCAGATCTGATCGAGTACGGCAAGTCGGTGAACGGCGAAGTGCGGTTCATCGAGTACATGGACGTCGGCGGCGCCTCGCGTTGGGCGCCAGGACGGGTGGTCTCGACGCGCGAGATGCTGGACGCAGCTGACGGCGCGCTACGGGCCGATCGAGCCGATGGCCAACGACGGATCCGCGCCGGCCGAGCGCTTTACGCTCGCCGACGGCACCGTCTTCGGCATCATTTCGTCGACGACCGAGCCGTTTTGCCGCACCTGCGATCGCAGCCGGCTGACGGCTGACGGGATGTGGTACCTGTGCCTGTACGCGACGCAGGGAGCCGATCTCCGCGACCCGCTGCGGCGCGGCGCCTCAGCCGATGAGCTGCAGGGCGCTGATCGCCGCGGGCTGGCAGGCACGAGACGATCGCGGCGCGGAAGACCGGCTCGCATTCGGCGACCCCAACGGGCGTTCGTACCCGTCCAGGACGTGCTCAAGCGTGATCCCCACCTCGAAATGCATACCAGGGGCGGGTAGGTTGCAGATCTGATCCGGGATCTGATCCGGGATCTGATCCGGGATCAGAGCTGGGATCAGATCTGCGAGGAGCAGGTAGGCGCGTTTGTGGGACTGCACCGTCCCACAAACGGACACTTTTTCGGCTTCGCTGTCCATTTTTGCACTCCGATAACTATTTACCATATAATGACTTGCCGTCGCCGAGTCACCTGGCGTGCGGTTTGCCCTGCATTCGTCCGATCGTTTTTGTCCGTTGTTCCGTCTAAGCTCACACGAAAACAACCATGGATATTGCTCGTCCGTCCAACGCTCAGGAAGAAGCGCATCCGCAATGCGATTTACATCGTGGTCGGTCTCCTCGTCGTGGGTGGCGTGAGCGTCGGGCTCTCGCGACTCAAGCCGGCGGCGCCAACCGTCGAACGCGCCGTCGTGTGGCCCGACACGGTGAAGCGCGGCACCATCGTGCGCGAGGTACGCGGGACTCGGCACGCTCACGCCGGAAGACATCCGCTGGATTCCAGCGACGACGCAGGGCCGGGTCGAGCGCATCATCCTGCGTCCGGGCACGCAGGTGAAACCCGACAGCGTGATTCTGGAGCTGACGCAACCCGCACGCTCGAGCAGCAGCTGCAGGACGCCGCACCTGAAGCTGGCCGCCGCCGATGCCGCTCTGGCAAATCTCCGCGTGCAGCTGCAGAACGACCTGCTCCAGCACGCGCGCAACGGCCGCGAACGTCGAGGCCGATTACAACAAAGCGAAGATGCAGGCACAGATGAACGAGGCGCTGGCGAAAGATCAGCTCGTCTCGAACCTGGTCCTGCAGCAGTCGCAAGGTCGACGCCGACTCAGCTTGAGCGTCCGCAATCGAGATCGCCAAGGAGCAGCTCGCGAGCAAGGCCGAATCGACCCGCGCGCAGCTCGCCGTTCAGCAGTCAGTCGTCGATCAGGCGCGCGCCGTCCTCGCAGCTCACGCGCCAGCAGCGCGACGAGCTGAAGGTTCGCGCCGGCCTCGACAGGCATGCTGCAGGTCGTGCCGGTCGAGGTCGGACAGCAGGTCGGCGCCGGGCACCAACCTGGCGCGCGTCGCGAATCCGAGCCGTCTGAAGGCGGAAATCAAGATCGCGGAAACCCAGGCCAAGGACATTCAGATCGGCCAGAAGGCGTCGATCGACACGCGCAACGGCATCGTCGAAGGCCGCGTGACCCGCATCGATCCGTCCGTGCAGAACGGCACGCGCACCGTCGACGTCACGCTGAGCGGCGATCTGCCCGAAGGGCGCGGTGCCCGACCTCAGCGTCGACGGCACCATCGAGCTCGAACGCTTGATCGACGTGCTCTACATCGGCCGCCCCGCCTTCGGTCAGGAACAGAGCGTCGTCGGTCTGTTCAAGATCGGCGCCGACGGCGTGAACGCCGAGCGCGCGCAGGTGAAGCTCGGTCGCAGCTCGGTGAACACCGTGGAAATCCTCTCGGGCCTCAAGGTCGGCGATCAGGTGATCCTGTCCGACATGTCCGCGTACGACGCATACGATCGTATCCGATCTGAAGTAGACGCAAGCGCATCGCAGCGAGACGAAGCATGGCCGACGACAGACAGGCGCTGATCAAGCTCGATGGCGTGACCAAGGTGTTCTTCACGGACGAAGTCGAGACGCACGCCTTGTCGGGCATCCACATGGAGATCGGCAAAGGCGAGTACGTCTCGATCGCCGGACCGTCCGGCTGCGGCAAGTCGACGCTGCTGTCGATTCTCGGCCTGCTCGATTCGCCGACCGAGGGCCAGTACACTGCTGAACAACCGGCCGGTCGCCGAGCTGGCCGCCTCCGAGCGGGCGCGCGTCCGCAATCGCGAGATCGGCTTCATCTTCCAGAGCTTCAACCTGATTGGCGATCTCACCGTCTTCGAGAACGTCGAGCTGCCGCTCACCTACCGCGGCATGAAGGCGGCCGAGCGGCGCCAGCGCGCGGAAGCGGCGCTCGAGCGCGTCGGCATGGCGCATCGCGCGAAGCACCTCCCGAGCCAGCTCTCCGGCGGTCAGCAGCAGCGCGTCGCCGTGGCGCGCGCCGTCGCCGGCGAACCGCTCATCCTGCTCGCGGACGAGCCCACCGGAAACCTGGACTCGCACAGCGGCGAAGCCGTCATGGATCTGCTTCGCGAGCTGCATCAGGCCGGCGCCACGATCTGCATGGTGACGCACGACCCGCGCTACGCACGCCACGCCGAGCGCAGCATCCACCTCTTCGACGGCCGCGTCGTCGAAGAGCGAACAGAAATGGCCGTCACCGAATAACAGACGGCCCTGTAAGTCTCGAAGTCTCGAGTTTCAAGTCAGCAGGGTGGAACTTCGTACTCTGAGGTTCGAGACTTGAGACTTGAAACGTTCATGCTCTCCGATTTCCGACAAGCTTTTCGCACGCTTACGGCGTCCAAAGGCTTCAGCCTGCTGATTGTCGTCGTGCTCGCCGTCGGCATCAGCGCGAACACGGCCATGTTCAGCATCGTCAATGGCGTGCTGCTGAAGCCGCTGCCGTTCGCGGAGGGGCACCAGCTCGTCTCGGTCGACACCGCCGTGCGCGGCGTGCCCGACAACACGTCGTATCCCGACTTCCTCGATTGGCAAGCGCAGTCGACGAGCTTCAGCACGCTTGGGGTCTACGCCACGTCTGGCACGACGCTGACCGGCATGGGCGAGGCGACGGGGATGACCGCGCTGGTCGTCAGCCCCGATCTGCTCACTCTGCTCGGCGTCGCGCCGCTGCGCGGCCGCGTCTTCACCGCGGAGGACGACAAGCCGGGCGCGTCGCGGACCGCGATGATCGCTGAGTCCGTGTGGAACTCGCACTTCTCCCGCGACGAAAACATCGCCGGTCGGACGGTCACTCTTGACGGCGATCCGTTCACCATCATCGGCGTCATGCCGGCGAGCTTCGAGTTCCCGTTCGATGCGGAAGAAGCCACGCAGGTGTGGATGCCGGTGCGCGCCTCGCGCTTCTCCGCGAATTGGGCCGAACAGCGAAACGCGTCGTTTCTGCACGGCATCGGCCGCTTGACACCTGGCGCGACGTTGACATCGGCGCAGGCGGATCTGTCGACGATCGCGGGGCGGCTCGCCGCTCTGTATCCGCGCAACCAGAGCCGCGGCATCCTCGTGCGTCCCTACCGCGACGTCCTGGTCAAGGACTATCGGCTCGGACTCGTCGTGCTGTTGTCCGCGGTCGCGGCGGTTCTGCTGATTGCATGCGCGAACGTGGCGAATCTGCTGCTCGCGCGCGGGTCGGTTCGCCGGCGTGAGCTCGCCGTTCGCACGGCGCTGGGCGCCAGCCGCGGGCGCATCGTGCGGCAGCTGATGACCGAGAGCCTGCTGCTGGCTGCCGTCGGAGGACTTGGCGGCGCGCTGCTGGCGCTCTGGGGCGTCGAACTGCTGATTCGCATGAGCCCCCTTCAGATTCCGCGGCTGCACACCGTACGTGTCGATCGCATCGCGCTGCTCTTCACGGCGGCCATCTCGATGGTGACCGGTGTAGTGAGCGGGCTGGTTCCTGCGTTTCAGTTGTCTCGTTCCAACCCCGGCGAATCGCTGAAGGATGGCGAACGCGGTGGCAGCGCCGGCACCGGCGCGCGCACTCGGCAGGCGCTGGTGATCGCGGAGATGGCCATCTCGTTGGTGCTCCTTGTCGCGGGTGGTCTGCTCGCGCGCAGCCTCATCACGCTGCAGCGCGTGAATCCGGGGTTCGTCACCGAACGCGCGCTGTCGATGCAGCTGGGGCTGCCCGGCGCCCGCTATCCCAACATGGACGCGATGCGCCAGTTCTATCGACGGCTGCGCGACGAGCTGCGCACGCTGCCGGGCGTCTCGGGGGCCGCCATCTCGACGACGATGCCGCTGTCGGGGAGCGACATCGGCGTCGGTTTCACCATCGAGGGGCGCCCTGCGGATCCGGCATCGAGGCTGTCCGCCGTGTACTTCGGCATCAGCCCGGAGTACTTCTCCACCATGGGCATTCCGATGCTGCGCGGCCGCGGCTTCACCGAACGCGACAACGCCGGGTCGCCGGAGGTCATGATCATCAACGACACGCTCGCCGCCAAGCACTGGCCGAACGAAGATGCGCTCGGCAAGCGGATGACGATCGGCTACAACAACAGCGGACCGCGCGAGATCGTCGGCGTCGTCGCCGGCGTCAAGAACGGGAACCTCGCCGATGCGGCGGCGCCGCAGATGTACACGCCGTTCGACCAGACGCCGTGGCCGTTCCTGGCGGCGGTCGTGCGCACGACGGCGGCACCCGAATCGGTGTCCGCGTCGATGCGCGCGATGCTGGCGCGGCTCGATCCGATGCAGGCCGGCGACTTGAAAACGCTCGAGGAGTACGCCGCCCGATCGGTAGCCACGCCACGATTCACGGCGTTGCTCGTCGGCGGGTTCGCGGTGTTCGCGATGCTGCTGGCTGGCTTCGGCCTCTTCAGCGTGATGGCCTATTCCGTGACGCAGCGGCGGCGCGAGTTCGGCATCCGCATGGCCCTCGGCGCGCAGCCGGCGGACGTGCTCGGCCTGGTCGTCGGACAGGCGGTGCGCACCGGCGCGATCGGCATCGTCGTCGGCCTGGCGGCGGCGTTCGCCGCCACCCGGGTGCTGTCCGGCCTGCTCTTCGGCGTCGGCGCGAGCGATCCGGCGACGTTCGCCGGCGTGTCCGCGACGCTCGCCGCGGTCCTGCTCATCGCGGCGTATCTGCCGGCGAGGCGCGCGACGCGCGTCGATCCGATGAGCGCTCTGAGGTCCGAGTAACAACCATGCTGATCACACTCCGCAATGTCGAGAAGTCCTACCCGCACGGCGTCGGGCGCACCTACGTCCTCCGGCGGGTGAACTGCGACATCAAGGACGGCGAATTCGTCTCGATCATGGGGCCGTCGGGCGCCGGCAAGTCCACGCTGCTGCACATTCTCGGCATGCACGACAGCGCATGGTCCGGCGAGTACTACTTCATGGAGCAGCCGGTCCACCGGCTGAATCCGAAGCAGCGAGCCGAACTGCACAAGAAACACATCGGGTTCGTGTTTCAGAGCTACCACTTGCTCGACAACCTGACGGTGTACGAGAACCTGGAAATCCCGCTCTCGTACCGCAACGTGAGCCGCAAGGATCGCCAGAGCATGGTGGGCGACATCCTCGATCGGTTCCAGATCGTCGGCAAGAAGGACCTCTACCCGAATCAGCTCTCGGGCGGCCAGCAGCAGCTCGTCGGCGTGGCCCGCGCGGTCATTGCCAATCCGCAGGTGATTCTCGCCGACGAACCGACCGGCAACCTGCACACCGCGCAGGGCAAGGAAATCATGGAGCTGTTCCGCTCGCTCAACGAAGCAGGCGCGACGATCGTGCAAGTCACACACTCCGAAGTGAACGCCTCGTACGGCACTCGCATCATTCAGCTGCGAGATGGATGGGTGGTCGATGATTAGCACCAGCACACCTCAGTCAGAAGTGGTTACTACCCCGGCACTGCCGTCGCCTTCGCGTTTCGAATCCGGCGATCGGCGGGTGTCCACCGACTCTCCGCGCCTGTTGATCGCCGACGATCAACCGGATGTCCTCGAAGCGCTCCGCCTGCTCCTCAAGGGCGAGGGCTACCGCATCGAATCGGTCGGCTCGCCGGCGGCGATCTTGGAATCGATCGACACCGACGACTTCGACGCGGTGCTGATGGATCTCAACTACGCCCGCGACACCACGTCAGGGCGCGAGGGACTCGACCTGCTGACCCACATCCGCTCGCACGATGCGACGCTGCCGGTCGTCGTGATGACTGCCTGGGGCAGCGTGGACGTCGCCGTCGAAGCGATGCGCCGAGGCGCCCGCGACTTCGTCCAGAAGCCATGGGAGAACGCGCGGCTGCTGACCATCATCCGCACGCAGGTCGAGCTCGCCCGCGCACTGCGCCGCCAGCAGCGCCTCGAGGCCGAGAACAAGTGGCTGAAGCCGGACATCCGGCCGATGCTCATCGCCGACGCGCCGTCGATGCGGCCCGTGCTCGAACTGATCGCGCGCGTCGGGCCTTCGGAGGCCAACGTCCTCATCACGGGCGAGAACGGCACCGGCAAGGGGACGGTCGCGCAGGCGATCCACTCGGTGTCGGGACGCACCGGCAAGGGGCTCGTCACCGTCAACGCAGGCGGCTTGTCCGAGGGAGTCTTCGAAAGCGAGCTCTTCGGCCACGTGAAGGGCGCCTTCACCGATGCGAAGAGCGACCGCGTCGGGCGTTTCGAGCTCGCCGACGGCGGCACGCTGTTCCTCGACGAGATCGCCAACGTGCCGTTGAACCTCCAGCCCAAGCTGCTGCGCGTGCTGGAAACCGGCGATTTCGAGCGCGTCGGATCGTCACGCACGCGTCACGTAGACGTGCGCATCATCTCCGCGACCAACGCGAAGCTGGGCGAGGAAGTGTCGGGCGGACGATTTCGACAGGATCTCCTCTTCCGCCTCAACACGATCGAGATCAGTCTGCCGCCGCTCCGTGAGCGTCGGGACGATATTCCGTCGCTGGCGACGCACTTCCTGCGGCAACATGCGCAGCGATATCGGAAGAACCTGAGCGGCTTCGAGCAGGCGGCGCTTCAGGCGCTGATGGATCACCCGTGGCCGGGCAACATCCGCGAGCTCGATCACGCCGTCGAGCGCGGCGTGCTGATGGCCGGCGGCGGGACGATCCGGGTGAGCGAGCTCGGGCTGCGGCTCGAACGCGACTCCACGTCGCGCGTCGAGGACATGAGCCTCGAGGAGGTCGAGGGCTTCCTGATCAAAAAGGCGATGGCCCGATTCGCCGGCAACGTGAGCCAGGCCGCGAAGGCGCTCGGCCTCAGCCGCAGCGCGCTGTATCGGCGTCTGCAGCGGTACGGGTTGTAGGCGACCCGCGACATGGCTGATGGCTGATCGCTGATGGCTAGGGCGCTCGGGTCAACCCCAACGTTCAGCCATTAGCCATAAGCCATTAGCCATGGCCTAAGATCATGTTGGTGACCGCGCCGCACAGCGAGTCGTCGGAAGCAGCAATCGTCCCCGCGCTGCGTCCCCTTGCCGTCCACTCCTCGTCCCGGCTTCGTTTCGACCAGCGCATCCTCCTGCTTGCTCTCGCGTCGGGCCTCCCTGCCGCGCTGGTCGCGTTGATTCTGTTGTGGACGGGCGACTACACGCCCAAGGTCCAATGGACGCTGACCGTCTTCATTGTCGGCGTCTGGACCGGCTGTTCCTTCAGCGTCCGCCGGCGCGTCGTGCTGCCGCTGCAGACGCTCTCCAACCTGCTGGCGGCGCTTCGCGAGAGCGACTTCTCGATTCGCGCCCGGACGGCGCGCGGCCGCCGCGGCGGCAGCGACGATCCGCTCGGCGCGGTGATGCTCGAGGTCAACGTGCTGGCCGCGACGCTGCACGATCAGCGGCTCGGCGCGCTCGAGGCCGGCGCCCTGTTGCGTACGGTCATGGTGGAGATCGACGTGGCCGTCTTCACGTTCGACGGCGCGCATGCGCTGCGGCTGGTCAACCGCGCGGGCGAGCGGCTGCTGGCACAACCGGCGGAACAGCTGCTCGGACGCACCGCCGCGGACCTCGGACTGTCCAACTGCCTCGAAGGGCTGTCGCCGCGCATCGCCGACGCCACCTTCCCCGGAGGCGCGGGACGTTACGAGGTGCGCCGCACCACGTTCCGTCAGGATGGACGGCCGCACCAGCTCCTCGTCCTGGCCGACGTCAGCCGCCCGCTGCGCGACGAGGAGCGGCAGGCGTGGCAGCGTCTGATTCGCGTCATCGGCCACGAGATCAACAATTCGCTGACGCCGATCAAATCGATCGCCGGCAGCCTCGAGTCGATGCTGGCCCGCGACGAGCGGCCGCACGACCTCGACCAGGACATCAAGCGCGGGCTCGCGGTCATCGCCGCGCGCTCGGATTCGCTGAGCCGCTTCACCACCGCCTACGCGCGGCTCGCCAAGCTGCCCGCGCCGCGACTCGACAGCGTGCAGGTGTCGACGCTCGTGCATCGCGTCGCCGGCCTCGAAACGCGTCTGACCGTGCGCGTCCTGCCGGGCCCCGACCTCTCGATTCGCGCCGATCCCGATCAGCTCGAGCAGCTGCTGATCAACGTGGTCCGCAACGCCGCGGACGCCGCGCTGCAGACCAGCGGCGGAGTGCGCGTGGGATGGAAACGCATCGGCACCAGCCTCGAACTGTGGGTGGACGATGAAGGGACGGGGTTGACCAACGCGTCGAACCTGTTCGTGCCGTTCTTCACCACCAAGCCCGGAGGATCGGGAATCGGCCTCGTCCTGAGCCGACAGATCGCGGAAGCCCACGGCGGATCGCTGACGCTGGAGAACCGTACCGATCGGCAGGGCTGCCGCGCGTATCTACGTCTGCCGATCTAAGGACCATAAGAGCTTTACCACAGAGGTCATAGACACGAACGGAGGAGCACGGGCCTTTTTTGAAAAGACCGTGCCCTCAGTTTGTGCCAGTGCCCTCCGTGGTAGAGCCGTACTCGCGACTCAAATCTCTGGCTCTCTCGTAGAGATCCGATTTCGTCGGATACAACTCACGCAGGATGATCGCATCCGCGCGCCGGACCTGCAGCTCGGCGCCCGTGCAGCACGAGATCATGACGCACTCCACGTCGCCCACGCGCCACAACCGCCGCTCGTCCTGATCCATCAGAACATCCGTCCGCCAATCGGCACGTCGCGCTCCGGCACCAGCAGCACGACGCCGCCGTCCCCATCGGGCACACCCAGCGTGAGCACCTCGGAGAGGTATGGCCCGATCTGTTTCGGCGGGAAATTGACCACCGCGACGACGTGCCGGTTCAGAAGATCGGCCTTCGCGTAGTGCTTCGTCGCCTGGGCCGACGATCTCCTTACGCCGATGGCCGGCCCGAAGTCGATGCGCAGCTTGTAGGCCGGCTTACGCGCCTCGGGAAAATCCAGGACCTCGATGACCCGGCCGACGCGGATGTCCATGCGATCGAACTCCGCGTATGAAAGTGGGGCCGCCTCTGCAGTCATGACATGAAACATGACACGGGAGCCGCGTCACGCGCTAGTATCGAGGCGCGTACCGGCACGACCGAGGCGGTACGGGACTTGATTGCGAGAGGCGCCGGATGACCGTCCCAGGCAACATCCTGATAGTCGAAGACGACGGCGACACCCGCGAGATGCTGGCCAGCCTGCTCTCGACGCAGGGGTTCCACGCCGTGTCCGCCGAAGACGGCCTCGAGGCGCTCCACTTGCTCCGCACGGTCCGCCGCCGCGCCCCGGACGCCCCTTGCCTCGTGCTGCTGGATTTGACGATGCCGCGATTCAGCGGCGACGAATTCCGAAGAGCCCAGCTCGGCGATCCGACCGTGGCGAGCGTGCCAGTCGCCGTCATGTCAGGCGCGGTCGACATCGAAAAGCGCGCCGAGGCGCTGGGCGCGGTGGCCACCGTCGCCAAGCCGATCGACTTCAACGTCCTGCTGGACGTCGTCCGCCGCTACTGCGCGTAAGCACGCCGCGGTGCGGTCAGGTCCGTCTGGCCTTGGGTGAGCGCATCGCCGAAAACATCGCCATGTGGCTCTCGACGACGCGCTTGCGCTCGTCTTCGTCGGGCTCGAGCGTCCAGACATCGCGCTGCGCCGTGCCGCCGAGGATGATGCCGTCGCTGCGCGCCATCATGTGAATCCCGATGCCGCCGATCCGCTGCTGGGCGGCGGCGTCGTTCGGCCCGTTCGTCTGGTAGCGCACCTCGGCCTGCGGCACCATGACCGTGAGCTGCCCTTTGACGGGGATCAGTTCCTGGTCGCCAAAGAGCTCACGCGCGCCGAGGCCGGTGCAGTTGACGACGATCGGTTCCAGCAGCGCGGCGAGATCGCGCGGCGTGTCGAACTTGCGCGTCACGAGGCGGCCGCCCCACAGCGTGAAGTCGAGCACCAGGTTCTCGAGATAGATCGACGGCTCGATGCGGATGTTCGGAGAGCGAATCGCGTACTTCGTCGGAAACGGATGTTCGCCCGGCTGGAGCACTTCGCGGCCTGCCGTGAGCCCTTCGCTGAGGCTCGGACGCTCGGCATTGCTGCCCCCGCCCCCGCCGACATTCGGCAGTTCGTCGGTCAGAGAGTAGTTGTCCAGCCACGAGATGCCGTAGTGGGGACCGGACAGCAGTTGCAGCTGCCGGTAGGCGATCTGCGCGGCGCGCCGATACTGCGCGTCCCACTCCGGCGTGCGGCGGCTGTTGTCGACCAGGCCCGATGCCGGCGTGAAGCCGGCCAGCGACATGTTCGACGTTACGTGCGGCGGCACGGCCGCCGCGTAAATCGTGACGTCGAAGCCGCGCCGCTGCAATTGGCGCGCGCACGTCAACCCCACCGAGCCGCAGCCGATCACCGCCACCTGGCGCGCCTGGTGCTCGGTCGCGAATTCCGCGGCCATCAGTCCGGTGCCCCACGCGAGCGACATCCCTGCGCCGCCGTGGCCGTAGTTGTGGATCAGCAGCTTGTCGTCCAGCCGGTCCGGCCGCAGCACGAACCCCGTGGGGCGATGCGGCCGCAGCCCGACAGTCGTGCGAATGACGCGATCCCACGAGGCTTTCACCGGCGGCAGATCGATCGGCGGGTGCGGCGGCGTGACGTTCGGTCTGGCGCGGGGCGCGCATGCGCCGACGCCGAAGCCGACCGCGGCCATGCTTCCGGCTGTCAGAAACGTTCGACGATTCATGGGACCTCGGCGACTCGGTTACGACGGCACGCCGTTCTTGAGGACATCCTTGAACGCGCCGACGAACGTATCGATCTCCTCGAGCGTCGTGTAGACGTTGGGCGTGATCCGCACGCCCTGGTAATCGTACTGCTGCCCCGGATACTGACCCTGCACCATCGCCTGCCCGATGATGCGGTACTTGTTCCACAGGAACTCGTTGAGTTTGCGCGCCTCGATACCGTCGATGCCGACGTAGGCGAGGCCCCACGACTGCCCCGGTTCGAGACTCGTGTGGATCTTCACGCGCGGCAGATCCCTCACCTGATTCGCCCACCGCTGGGTGAGATACCGCAGACGCGCCGCCTTGTTCTCGATCCCGATCGCCTGATGAAACGCGAGCGCTTCGCCGATGGCGGCTCTTGGAGCGACCATGCTGGTCCCGATCGCCTCGAACTTGCGGATGTTGTCGCTCTGCCGCTCGGCAACGGCCTGCAGCGGCCATGTGCCGGCGATCTTTTCCCTCCGCACGTACAGCAGCCCCGTGCCGTGCGGGGCGAGCAGCCACTTGTGCAGGCTCGTGCCGGCGAAATCGCATTCGAGATCGCTCAGCTTGAACGGGAAATGCGCAACGGAGTGCGCGGCGTCGACGATGCTCGTGATGCCGCGCTGGCGCGCCATGCGGCACAACCGCTGCACCGGGAACAGCTGCCCGGTGATGTTGGTGATGTGACAGATGTGCAGCACTTTGGTCTGCGGCGTCACGGCTGCTTCGAGCCGCGTGTACAGATCGTCCTCGGTCGTCGGCACCGGGAACTGGATGCGCGTCACCTTGATCTTGTCGCGCCGCTGCCGCTGATCCCAGGTGGTCAGCATCCGCGGATAGTCCTGATGCGTGGTGAGCACTTCGTCGCCCGGCTTGAGATCGAGGCCGTCCTGCGCGATCTGCAGCGACTCGCTCGCGTTGCGCGTGATGGCGATCTCTTCGGGGTCCGCGCCGAACTCCGCCGCGAGCTTGCGGCGGATGGTTTCCATGTTCCGCTCGATCATGCCGCGGTAGTAGACCGGGGCCTGGTTCGAGATGTCCGCGTAGCGCTTGAACGCCTCGTGGACGACGCGCGGACTCGGACAGCTGTTGCCGTTGTTCAGATTGCTGATCGTGCGGTCGAGCGTGAAGGCTTCCTGAATTTCTCGCCAGTAGAGCTCGTCCTGGGCGATCTCGTCAGGCGAGCGGCCCGCCACCGCGGCGCCGGCGGCCTCGACTTCCTTCAGGCCGTTCCGGCCGACAGTCCACGCAGATGCGCCCAGGGCGCCGGTCAAACGGAGAAACGTTCGGCGGGACCACATACGCGCCTCCTTCAGCTTTCAGACTTCAGCTTTCAGCTTTCAGGGCGCGATTATACGCCGCAGGTGGTGCTAGCGCGTGCCCCCGTCCTTCCCCTTCATGTTCGCCAGCGCGAACGCCCACTGATCGGCCAGCTCGGCGATCCGTTTGTCGGTCGGCCGATAGCCGTGCGACGCCTGCGTTTCGACGCGAATCAGCACCGGCTTGCCGCAGGCCTGCGCGGCCTGCAACGCCGCCGCGAACTTGAACGAGTGGCTCGGCACGACGCGATCGTCGTGGTCGGCCGTCGTCACGAGCGTGGCTGGATAGCACGTGCCCGGCTTGATGTTGTGCAGCGGCGAGTACTTGACGAGATACTCGAAGTCTTTCGCGTTCTCCGACGGACCCGTACTCGGTCGCCCATGCGGAGCCGCCGCTGAACTTGTGATAGCGCAGCATGTCCATGACACCGACAGCCGGCAGCGCCACCGCGAAGAGCTCCGGCCGCTGCTCCATCACGGCGCCGACCAGCAGGCCGCCGTTCGAGCCGCCCATGATGCCGAGCGTTTGCGGCGAGGCGTACGTCTCCTGGACCAGATATTCCGCCGCGGCGATGAAGTCGTCGAACACGTTCTGCTTCTTCTCGAACATCCCGGCCTCGTGCCAGGCCTCGCCGTATTCGCTGCCGCCGCGCATGTTGGCGGTCACCCAGACGCCGCCGCGCTCGAGAAACGCCGGCACGTCGCTGCCGATACGTCGGCAGCATCGCGATGTCGAATCCGCCGTAGCCGTACAGCATCGTCGGATTCGTCCCGTCTTTCTTGAGGTCCTTGCGGTGCGTGATGAACATCGGCACGCGCGTGCCGTCCTTCGAGGCGGCGAAGACGCGCTCGGTCGCGTAGCCGCGCGGGATCGAACGTCAGCTTCGGCGCGTTCGAACGGCGTGCTCGTGCCGGTCGCCGGATCGAAGCGGAAGACAGTGTCGACGGATACAGCGGCGACGTGAACGTGTAGAACACGTCCTGGCGATCGAACCGGCCGACCGGACCGTTGATCGTGCCGAGGCCTGGCGGCGTGATGCCGCCCGCCGGCGCGCCATCGAGCGTGTAGAACGGACCTCGCTCGCGACGTCGACCAGCGCATTGACCGCCAGCTTGCCGGCGATCAGACGCGCCGACTCGATCGCGTTCTTCGCTCTCCGGGACGATCGTCTTCCAGTTCGGCGAGCATCCGGCTCGTCGATCGGCGACCGCTGACGACTCTTCTTGTTCGGCGCGTCACGATCGGTCCGCAGGTAGAGCGTGCCGTCGACGACGCCGAGCGGATCGTAGGCGGCGGTGTGGCCGGGGTAGAGCGGACGCACCGGCGCATCGAGCTTCGGCGTCAGTCGGATCGCCAAGATCCTTCACGAAGAGCTCGTTCTTGTTGCTGGTGCCCTTGTTGGTCACGAACGAACAGGTAGCGGCCGGTCTCGTCGATGTCGGCGTCGATGAACAGCATCGGCTCTTCGGGCGCTCGTAGATCAGGCGATCGGCCGACTGCGGCGTGCCGAGCACGTGGTAGTAGATCTTCTTGTCCGGACCGCGGCCTCGAGCGTCTTGCCGGCCGGCGGCTCCGGATAGCGGCCGTAGAAGAATCCCTTGCCGTCCTTCGTCCAGGCGATGCTGCTGAACTTCACCCAGCGAATCACGTCGGGCAGCTGCTTGCCGCTGGCCAGCTCGCGCACGTAGTACGTCGACCAGTCGGAGCCGCCTTCGGACTGGCCGTAGGCGAAGTGCGCGCCGTCTGGCGCAGGCACGAAGCCCGAGAGCGCGACCGATCCATCCGGCGACAGCTGGTTCGGATCGATGCGCGACCGTCTCCGGGCCGGTCAGCGTTTCGCGGGTGAAGACCACGGACTGCCGCTGCAGGCCGGTGTTGCGTGAGTAGAACCAGCGGCGTCCCTCGAAGTACGGGGATGCCGACACGCGGAATAGTTCCACAGCTCGGTGATCCGCTTCTTGCAGCGACGTCGCGCAGCGGCAGCGAGTCGAGATACTTGAAGGTGACCGCGTTCTGCGCGTCGACCCACTGCTTCACCTCGGCGGCGTTGAGGTCCTCCATCCAGCGATACGGATCGGCGACCTTCGTGCCGAAGTAGTCGTCGACGACGTCACCTTTCCGAGGCTGCGGATATTTCAGCGACGACTGCGCAGCCAGCGTCGCGTCGAGGAGGGCGAGGACGATCGCCGTGCGCGCCAGACGAGAGTTCACAATCATGTCGGATCTCCGC
Source organism: uncultured Acidobacteriota bacterium (assembly GCA_963770995.1). Lineage (GTDB taxonomy): Bacteria > Acidobacteriota > Vicinamibacteria > Vicinamibacterales > CAVVIG01 > CAVSWN01. The sequence continues at coordinate 126,248 of CAVYRS010000005.1, forward strand.
TTTCATTTTATTTCGGTTGTCCGTCCCCGGCGACGATGCTACCGTCGTCGCTCAATCGACGACGGTACGGCGTTCGCAGCTGGTCCGTTCGGCGCCCTGCGCGCTCTTCGCGCGTGGGATGCATGAAACGGAGCGACGATGGAGCCGCAAGTCCTTGAAGCGAGAGTAGAAAGGCTCGAAGAGCGCGTGACGAAACTCGAAGAACTGCCCGCTCGGATGGATGCGCTGAGTACGCAGATCTCGCAACTTGGCGAGGAGATGCGCAGCGGATTCTCCAATCTTCGCGATGAGCTCCGGGCGGAGATTCGTGGCGGCGATGTGGAAACGCGAACAAGCCTGCTCGAAGAAATCAGGGCTGGCGACGACCGCGTCATGGAACACGCACGAGAGCTGTACGCGGCTTTGCAGGCGCAGATTCAGGCTGTCGACGAGCGCGTGATGAACCATGCCCGAGTCCTGCACGAGGATCTGAAGGCGTCCCTGACGCTGCTCTACGAAGGACGTTCGTGGGGGCGACGCCGCCCGCCCAAAGCGTGACCTCACGCTAGAATCTGGGTCCATGCGGACCCGCGCTCGCGTTCTCATCTTTCTTCTGCTCGTCGCGCCGCTTGCCGCGGCCAGTCTGCCGACGCCCGAGGCGGTCTTCGGATTCAAACCAGGCGCTGATTTCAAGCTGGCCACCTACGACCAATCCATCGACTACTTCAAGAGGGTCGCGGCCGCGACCAAGTACGTGAGGATCGTGGACGCCGGCAAGACAACCCAGGGGCGGACGATGTCCTTCGCGCTGGTGTCGTCGCCGGAGAACCTGTCCAAGATCGATCGGTACCGCGAAATTGCGCGCCGGCTCGCGCATCCGCAGGGGCTCAGCGACGCCGACGCCCGCCAGCTCGCGCGCGACGGCCGCGCGTTCGTCCACATCGACGGCGGCCTGCATTCGACCGAGGTGGCCGGCCCCCAGCACACCCCGCTCCTGCTCCACAACATCGTCAGCCGCGCGAACGACCCCGACGTCAAGTTCATCCTCGACAACGTCGTCCTGATGTTGTGGCCCACGATCAACCCAGACGGGCACCAGATGGTGGCCGAGTGGTACATGGGCAACGTGGGCACGCCGTACGAGTTGTCGGGCATGCCACGGCTCTATCAGGAGTACGTCGGGCACGACAACAATCGCGACGCCTACATGCTCAACATGATCGAGTCGCGCGCTCTCGAGCACGTGTGGCGGCAGTGGGAACCGCAGATCATCTACGTGCACCATCAGTCCGGCCCGTTCCCGACGCGGATCTGGCTGCCCCCGTTTTCCGAGCCGGTCGGCATCGCCGCGCCGTACGTCATCTCGCGCGAAGTGAACATGATCGGCATGGCGATCGCCAAGGGCCTCGAGGAGCGCGGGCAGGTCGGCGCGACGCACATGGGGACGGCGTTCGATGCCTGGTATCCCGGGTACATCGACTACGCGCCGATCTTCAAGAACATCGCCGCCTTCTGGACCGAGACGGCGCTCTACCAGTACGCGACGCCGCGCCAGTACACGCTCGACGACTTTCCGCAGAACATGCGGGATCTGCGGCCGCAGAGTCTCTATTCCAGCCCGTGGCCGCCCGGATGGTGGCGGCTGCGCGATGCGGTCGAGTACATGGAGACGGCGTCCTACTCGGTGCTCGAGTACGCCGCCAAGTACAAGGACTCGCTGCTGCTCGATCGCTACAAGGCGGGTCGCGATCAGATCGCGCTCGGCGCCAGGAAAGCGCCGTTCGCCTACTTCATTCCGCAGCGCCAGCGCGATCCGGTTGCTGCGGTCGAACTGCTGCGCCGGCTCGCCTTCGGCGGCGTTCGCGTCTATCAGCTCACGACCTCGGCCAGCGTGGAATCCCGCGAGTACCGAGGCCGGGACGTGGGTGATTCCAACCGATCAGGAATTCGCCGCGATGGCCCGCGAAGTGCTCGACATCCAGCGCTATCCCGATCTCCGCCAGTATCCCGGCGGACCGCCGGAACGACCCTACGACGCGGCGGCGTGGACGCTTCCGCTGCAAATGGGAGTGGACGTTGTGCCCGCCAACGTCGCGATCGCCGAAGACATTCGCCGGACCTGGAAGCTTGTCGGCGCAATGCCTGAGACGAAGGTCAAGCCGTCGGCCTACGAGCCTGCGGTCGCGACAGACGCGGCGCTGTTCGACAGCGTGCCCGGCCTCGGATTCAATTCCGATCCGGCGGCGTCCGCGATCGTCCCGCCAGCCGGTCAGGCTCGCGGATCGGGACCGGTGTTGATCGTCGATCCGGCGCAGAACAACACGTTCCGCGCCATCAATCGCGCGTGGCTCCAGGGTGCGACCGTTTCGCGCGCCGGGAACCGCTTCGCGATCGGCGGCTTGTCACAGGACGTGCAGGAGATGCTCGTCAAGAGCCTCGCGCTCCAGGCCGAACGCGGAGCGATGCCCCCAGGCGCGGCACCGATCAAACGCCCACGTCTCGGCGTCTACCAGCCGTGGACGACCAGCATGGACGAAGGCTGGACGCGCTGGGTGCTCGAGCAGTACGGCTTCTCGTTCACGCTGATTCATCCGGAAGACTTCAAGTCCTCGCTCGCTGACAACATCGACGTCCTGATTGTGGCCGACGATGCGCGCATTCCGATCGCAGGCGCGCCTGCCGGCGGTCGTGGCGGACGCGGCGGGCCGACTCGTCCAGAGTACGCATACCAACTCGGCGCGGACGATCTGCAGCGTCTCGAACAATTCGTGCGTAGCGGCGGGACGCTCATCTGCTTGAGCAACGCGAGCACGTTCGCGATCCAGCAGTTCAAACTGCCCGTCACGAATGTCGTCGCCGGACTTCGTCCCGAAGAATTCTTCCTGCGGGGCTCCATCGTCGACGTGGCCGTCGACACGCAGCACCCGGTCATGGCCGGCATGCCCGACACGTCCGCGGTGTTCGTCGATACGAGCCCTGTGTTCGAAACCGAAGAGGGGTTCAGCGGTACTGTTCTGGCTCGTTATCAGGAGTCGGGGTCGCCCCTGCGATCCGGGTATCTGATCGGCGAGAAGTATCTGAACGGCCGCGCGGCGGCCCTCGATGCCCGCGTGGGCGACGGTCATGTCGTGCTGCTGGGCTTCCGTCCGCAGTGGCGCGGTCAGCCGTTCGGGACGTTCCGCGTGCTGTTCAACGCCGCGCTGTATGCGAAGTAGCGTGTGTCGCGCGGGGCTAGGGCCGCGCTACGACTGTCTTTCGTCGCGTTACACTGAAGGCATGCTGCTACGCATTGCCTTCATTCTGGCCCTGTCAACGGCGGTGGTCGCGCAACAAGCGCCCGCGCCGCAAACACCGCTCGTCGAGCGCGTCGCCGACACCGGCTTCATTCAGATCCAGGCCAACAGCTTCGCCTCGCTCGACACGCGTCAGCAGGCGCTTGCGTACTGGCTCACGCAAGCGTCGATTGCCATCGATCCGATCATTTACGACCAGCTCTCGCAATACGGCGTGCGTCAAAAGCGTCTGCTGGAAGAGATCATGGGGCACACGGCTGGCATTCCGGCGGGACCACTCGCCAAGATCCGCCAGTACGCGCTGCTCTTCTGGGCCAACCGCGGCAACCACAACGAAAACACGTCACAGAAATTCCTCCCGACGTTCAGCCCCGACGAACTGAAAGACGCCGCGCTCAAGGCACAGACCAACGGTGGCTTCAAAACGGGATACGCGGATCTGCCGCCGCTCGCCACACCCGATGCACTGCAACGGGAACTGGAGGCCTTGCGCCCGTCCTTGTTCGACGCCAACGTCGAGCCGACGACGACGGCGAAGACGCCGCCGCCTGGACAGGACATCCTCCAGGCGAGCTCCAACACGTTCTATCGCGGCGTGACGCTGCAGGATTTGAAGTCGTTCACCGAACGCTATCCGCTCAACTCGCGCGTGGTGAAGGGAGCCGACGGCACGATTCGCGAAGAGGTGTATCGCGCCGGAACAGCGGACGGCAGCGTCCCGCCCGGCCTGTATGCCCCGTACCTGAAGAAAGCGATCGAGTTCCTGGACAAGGCGCGGGCCGTGGCCGACCCGCCGCAGGCGAAAGTCATCGCCGATCTGATCCGGTACTACCAGACGGGCGATCCCAAGGACTGGCTGGAGTTCGGCGCCGGCTGGGTACGCAACGACGCGACTGTCGATTTCACCAACGGCTTCATCGAGGTTTATCGCGACGCGCGCGGGGCCAAAGGCAGCGCGGAAAGTTTCGTCTCGATCACGGACCGCAAGGTCACCGAGGCGATGACCAAGCTGGCGCAGAACGCGGCGCTCTTCGAGCAGGCCGCGCCGTGGGATCCGAAGTACCGCAAGCAGACCTTCCAGCCGCCGGTTGTCAAAGCCATAGAGGTTTTGATCGAGACCGGCGACTTCCACGTGACGACCATCGGCGTGAACCTGCCGAACGAGAACGAAATCCGCGAAAAGGACGGCTCGAAGAATTTTCTACTTCCCGGCAGCAGCCATGCGATTTCGGCTGCCAGCTCCGGAAAGGTGCTGCAGGAATACGCGGCGTCACCCGAGGAAGTCGCGCGCGTGTCGAAGTACGGCGAGGAAGCCGAGGACCTCATGACCGCCATGCACGAGGTGATCGGCCACGGCTCCGGCAAGCTCAGCGATCGGCTCAAGGGCGGCGCCGAGCCGTTCCTGAAGGAGTACTTCTCCACGCTCGAAGAAGCGCGGGCGGACCTCATGGCGTTGTGGAATGTCTGGGATCCGGAGCTGAAGAAACTGGGACTCGTCTCGGATCAGGAATCCGTGGCGCGGGCGATGTACGACAACGCGGCGCGGGTTTCGCTCACGCAGCTGCGCCGTATTCCGCGCGGCACGACGATCGAAGAGGATCACGCACGCGACCGAGCCCTCATCGCGAACTACATCAAGGACAAGACAGGCGGCATCGAGCAGATCACCCAGAACGGCAAGACGTACATCCGCGTGAAGGACTACCAGAAGATGCGCGAGGGCGCCGGCATGCTGCTGCGCGAGCTGATGCGGATCAAAGCCGAGGGCGACTACGACGCCATCAAGGCGCTCGTCGACAAGTACGGCGTGCACTTCGATCCCGCGCTGCGCGACCAGGTGATCGCGCGCTACCAGCAGCTCGACATCCCCACCTACTGGGCCGGGATCAATCCGGAGCTGACCGCGCAACTCGACGACAAGGGGAACGTCGCCAGCGTGCGCATCTCGTATCCCCGCGATGCCGTGAAGCAATACCTCAATTACGGCGCGATGTACAGACGGGTGACGTCGCCGTAGGGGGCCGACCCATGTGTCGGCCCGGGCGGACGCGGGTCCGCCCCTGCGGTTTTTCGATTCGCTCTTTCGCGTCAAGCAAAACCAGTCGCCTGCGGGACGAGTATCATCTAGACTCATCACGCTGGAGGACTCATGCGTTCGAAGCTATTACTGATCGCCTTGTGCGGTCTGGTGGCCGGGCCGTGGCTGTTCGCGCAAACGCGGACGCAGGCGCCACGAGAGATGGCCGCGCCGCTGCCGCCGCTGGCGGCGCCGCTCATCGACGAGGGAATCAAGGCACTTGTCGATCGCCTCGAGCTGGAGAAATACAAAGCGACGATCAAGGGCCTGACGCAGTTCGGCGATCGCCGCCAGGGCACGGATCGCAATCGCGCCGCGATCGACTGGATCGAGGCGCAGCTCAAAAGCTACGGCTGCCCGACCGAGCGCATCAAGTACGAATACAACCCGCCGCCGCAGACCGACGGCCGCGGACGGCCGCGGTCGCGGGAATACCGGGCTGGCGCAGGGCGGCGGCCGGCCTGCGCGGCATTCGGACGCGCACCGGCGTCAACACCGATCCGATGAAGCAGCCCGACGAGAAGCTGCGCGCGCTCAACATGCAGCCGACCACGCCCGGACCGCGCGAAGAAGTGTTCTGCACCAAGGTCGGCATCGACGCATCCGGAGGAGATGTACATCGTCGGCGCGCACATGGACGGCCATGGCTGGGGCGAGGCGGCGAACGACGATGGATCGGGAACGGCGCTCGTGATGGAGCTGGCGCGCGTCTTCAGCGGCCCCGACGTGCAGACCGAGCGAACGATCCGGTTCGCGCTCTGGAACAACGAGGAAACCGGGATGAACGGCGCGCGGGCGTACGTCGCGCAGCGGCAGGCATTGCAGGGCAAGGAAGACCCGCCAGGATCCGGCAAATATCCCGAACCGAAATGGCTCGGCATGATCCAGCACGACATGATGCTGTTCGACCACGGCATGCCGCGCGCCGACGGCACGATGAGTCACGGAGCAGCGTCCCGAAGCGGACGTCAACATCGAGTTTCAGGTGAACTCGAAGCTGGCCGCCGAGTCGCAGACGCTCGCCTGGATGCTTCGAGGTCGCGAACGAAAAGTATGCGACCGACTATCCCGCCACCGTCGGCAGCCACATGACGAACACCGACTCGGGGCCGTTCCAGGATCTGGTGCCGTCGATCAGCCTGCGCGAAAACGAGCGCGGCACCCAGATCGGCAGCGGCTGGGATCCGCAGTGGCACCAGCCGACCGACGTGTTCGCGACGTACTCGGACAAGGATTTCCGGCTCGGTCTGAACGCCGCGCAGACGACTCTCGGCGGCGATCGCGACGCTCACGGGCGCCACGATGAAAAAGTGAACGACCAGAACAAATGCAACCACGAAGGCACGAAGCCACGAAGAAACCCCTTGAGTTGTCTTCTTCGTGCTTTCGTGTTTTCGTGGTTGCCTTTTAGCTCTGATGTTGGGGCTAGGAGCCTTATGAAGCGCATCGGCTTGTTGCTCCTCGTTGTCACAGTCGCCGTTGTGTTCCCGGAGGCGCAAAGCGAGAAACTCGACTACGCGACCATCGGCCGCATCCGCGACGAAGGACTGAACCGGTCGCAGGTGATGGACCACGTCTCGTGGCTGTCGGACGTGTACGGCCCGCGGCTGACCGGATCGCCGGCGATTCAACAGGCGAGCGATTGGGCATCAAGAAGGTCACTGACTGGGGGCTGAGCAACGCGCACCGCGAGCGCGTGGAAATTCGGCAAAGGGCTGGTCGTTGGTCCGATTCTCCGCGCACCTGATCGAGCCGCAGATTCAGCCGCTGATTGGTTTCCCGATCGAATGGAGCGCGGGCACCAAAGGCACTGTGACCGGCGATGTCGTCCGCGTCCAGATCGCCAACGAAGGCGACTTCGCGAAATACCGCGGCAAGCTCGCCGGCAAGATCGTGCTGACCCAACCGGCCCGCCAGGTGCGCCTCCTCGAGGGCCCGATCATCCTGCGCATGGATGACAAGTGGACGGCGGAGGCGGAGACAACGCCGGTGCCGTCCGCGCGCGGCGCCCGTGGAGGCCGCGACCTGATCGTGGACGAACCCGGGAGTGGCGGGCGCGGCGCGCAGGCGCAGTTTCGTCAGCGCGTGTCCGAGTTCATCGCCGCGGAGGGCGCGCTCGCGAGTCCTCGATCGCGGCAGCGACAGCTGATATGGCGGCCGGCGGCAGCGATCTGACGTGGCAGCAGCAGCGTCCCGACGGCGGCACCATCTTCCCGGCCGGCGTCGGCGCCGCGCGACGAGAACGCCGGCAAGGGCGTGCCGCGCGTCACGCTGGCCGTCGAGCACTACAACCGGATGATCCGGGTGCTCGACAAGGGGCTGCCGGTCAAGGTGGAGCTCAACGTCGAGACGAAGTTTTACGACGAAACCAGCATGAACGGCTTCAACACCATCGCCGAATCTGCCGGGCACCGACCTCGCGTCGGAGATCGTGATGCTCGGCGCCCACTTCGATTCGCACCCGTACGCGACCGGCGCGACCGACAACGCCACCGGAAGCGCCGCAATGATGGAGGCCGTTGCGGATCCTGAAGACGGTCGGCGTGAAGCCGCGCCGGACGATTCGCGTCGCCCTCTGGGGCGGCGAGGAACAGGGCCTGCTCGGCTCGCGCGCCTACGTGCGCGAGCACTTCGCCGACGTCGAGACGATGGCGCTCGAAGCCGGAGCACGCGAAGCTGGCGGCCTACTTCAACTCCGACAACGGCACCGGCCGCGTGCGCGGCGATCTGGATGCAGGGCAATCTCGCCGTGCGACCGATCTTCGAGCAGTGGATCGCGCCGCTGCGCGATCTCGGCGTCACGATTCTGTCGCCGCGCTCGGTCACGTCGACCGACCACTCGTCGTTCGACAATGCCGGCCTTCCGGCGTTCCAGTTCGCTGGTCGATCGCCTCGAGTACAACTCGCGTACGCACCATTCGAACATGGACACCTTCGACCGCGTCCAGCGCGACGACATGATCCAGCAGGCGACGGTGATCGCCGTGCTTCGCGTACAACGCGGCGATGCGCGACGAGAAACTGCCGCGCAAGGCGCTTCCACCGCCGCAACGCGGCCGCGGCACCGGTCAATGAGCGGGACACTGCGCCGCCGGGCGTCGTGCCTCGGCCTGATCGCCGCGATCGCAGCGCCTGCCGCCGCGCAGGACTACGACCCGACTCTGCTCGCGACGTTCTCCATCATCGCTCGCGATCCGGCCACAGGAGAGCTCGGCTACGCCGTGCAATCGAAAGCGTTCGCCGCCGGCAATCGCGCCGTCCACATCAAGGCCGGCGTCGGCGTCATCGCGCACCAGGCGTCAGCCAACCCGATGTACGGCGAGATCGGATTCGAGCTCCTGCGCGCCGGCTACACGCCGCAGCAGGCGCTCGACATGATGTTGCGCAGCGACGAAGGTCGCGATTCGCGTCAGGTCGCGATCATGGACGTACAGGGACGCACCGCGAGTTGGGACGGCCCGGGCGCGAACGACTGGAAAGGGCACAAGTGCGCAGCGACCTACTGCGCGCAGGGCAATATCCTCGTCGGCCCGCAGGTCGTGGACGCACTCGCGCAATCGTTTGAATCGTCCGCGGGCCGTCCGCTGGCGAGCCGGCTGATGGACGCCCTGGACGCCGCGCAGGCGGCCGGAGGCGACGCGCGCGGCATGCAGTCGGCGGCAATGGTCGTCACCCGCGCGCTCGGCGGCGCCGGCGGCTTCTCCGATCGCGTGATCGACATTCGCGTCGACGACAGCCGCACACCGCTCGTCGATCTCCGCCGTCTGCTCAGCCTCTACGAGGCCGGTCAACTGATCACGGAGGCCAATCGTCACCTCACGGCTGGCGATGCGCCGGCCGCGCTTCGAACGGCGCTCGCCGCCAAAGACAAAGTACCGGAGAACGACAACGCGTGGGTGGCCCTGGCGAACGTCCACTTGAAAGCCGGACGCAAGGCCGACGCCCTCGCAGCGATTGCGAAAGCGATCGAGATCAACGCCGCCAACAAGCGGCAGATTCCGAGAAACCGCAATTTCGAATCGCTGCTGAACGACGAAGAATTCAAGCGCCTGACGCGTCCGTAACGCCTAACGCGCTCTCGCCCTCCTCCCTCACAAGACCCTGACACAACTCGCATCCGACCCTGACGCGCCTGGACCTACAATGACGCTCGCGTGTCCGCTATTGGGACGCGCAGGCGCTTGACGTTGACAGTAAATTATCCCGATGAGCTTTCTCACTGATCTGCGCTTTGCCGTCCGTTCGCTGCTCAAGGTCAAAGGCCTTGCGATCACCGTCATCCTGACGCTCGCGTTGGGCATCGGCGCCAACGCCGCCATCTTCAGCCTCGTACGCGGCGTGCTGCTTCGGCCGCTCGTCAACCGAGACGAGAACCGGTTGATCTATGTCCGCCAGAGCGCGCCCGGCCTCGGTGCCGAGAACGCCGCGTTCTCCGTACCGGAAATCATCGATCTCAAGGCGCGCGTCAAGTCGCTCACGGCGATCGGCGACTTCTCCACCATCGGCTTCACGATGGTGGGGCTCGGCGAACCGCGCCAGGTGCGCGCGGGCGTCGTCTCCGGTTCGTACTTCGAGGTGATGGGTCTGCATCCGGTCATGGGCCGGCTGATCAACTCGACCGACGATGGACCCAACGCCGACGGCGTCGCAGTATTGACGTACCGCTTCTGGTCGACGGCGCTCAAGAGCGATCCAACCGTACTCGGTAAGACGATTCGGCTCGGCCGCCGCACGGCCACCGTGATTGGCGTCCTCGAGCCGAGCGTCCCCTACCCCGCGGAAACCGAGCTGATCGCCAACGTCGTCACGAGCCCGCATCACATGTCGGCGACGATGGTTACCGGGCGGGAGCATCGGATGACCGAAGTGTTCGGCCGCTTGGCGCCGGGCGCTTCGCTGGAATCAGTGCGCGCGGAGCTCCAGACCGTTCACGCCGGCATCGTGAAGGAGCATCCAGAAACCTACACGGCCAAATCTGATTTCCGCATCAGCGCGATGCTGCTGCGCGATCAGATCACGTCGCGCGCCCGCACCGTGCTGTGGGTCCTGCTCGCAGCATCGGGCCTGATGTTCGTCATCGCGTGCTCGAACGTGGCCAACCTGATCCTCGCCCGCTCGGTCCGCCGCGAGTCGGAGCTCGCTATCCGGGCCGCCCTCGGCGCCGGCACCGCAGCGCTGCGTCGAACGCTGCTCGCCGAAAGCCTGCTGTTGTGCGTGGGCGGCGCGGCGCTAGGTGTGGCGGCCGCGGGGCCTATGGTATCGGTGCTTGGGCGATACGCGGCTCGCTTCAGCGTGCGCGCGCTCGACGTGACGCTTGATTCAACGCTGCTGTGGGTCGGCGTCGTCCTGGCCTTGATCTCCGCCGTCCTGCTCGCGTTCGTCCCGCGACTGCCGTCGAGCCAGGGGTCTGCCGGCATCGGCCTGTCGAGCGGCTCGCGCAACACGGGGAACGCAAATCGCCGCCTGCAAATCTTTGCCGTCACGCAAATCGCCGCGTCGTTCGTCCTGCTGGCGGGCGCGGGCGCACTGCTTCGAACGCTGCTCGAGCTTCAAGCGACGAGCCCGGGGTTCGAGACGAGGAGCGTGCTCGCCGTGGACGTGCCGGTCCTGTCCTTCGGCAAAACGCCTGAACAGGTTCAAGGCTTCTACCGCGAAGTGCGCCGCCGTGCCGCGGAACTGCCCGGCGTGGATCAAGTGGCGCTGGCCAACAGCGTGCCCTGGCGCGACGCGCGGAACTCCGGTCCCCCGTTTTCGTTCTCGGTGGAAGGGCGCGTGCGCGAGGACGGCGAGGAAGATCCGCGGGCGAAGTTCCGCTCCGTGTCGCCAGGTTTCTTCGCCGCGCTCGGCGTGCCGCTGCTGGCCGGCCGCGACTTCACCGACGCCGACACCGGCAAGGCCGAACGCGTGGTCATCATCACGCAGAGCCTGGCGCAGCGTTTCTTCCCCAATCAGAACGCGGTCAACGGCAGGCTGATGTGGACCGACAGCGTGATGAAGTTCATCGGCGTCAGCCCCGAGCCTCGCCGCATCGTCGGCGTGGTGGCCGATATCGACGACGAGAACGTGCAGCCGGCGCCGACGTTCATGGTCTACCACCCGGCGGAGCAGGAATTCGGCGCGGGCCGGCTGCTGGTACACACGAAATCGGATCCGTACGCTCTCGTCGTACCGCTCACCAGGACGATCCGTGAACTGGAACGCGATCAGCCGGTCGAGCGCGCCAGCACGCTGGAAGACGTGCGTGCCGAAGTGCTGGCGCCCACCAAGCTGAACACGATTGTGTTCGGCGGATTCGCCGCGGTTGCCCTCGCGATCGCCGTCGTCGGCGTCGCGGGTGTGCTGGCGTTTTCCGTCAGCGGACGGATTCGCGAGTTCGGCGTCCGACTGGCGATAGGCTCACAGCCGAGACACATCCTGACCGGCGTGCTGACGGAGGGGACGCTGATGGCGGGGATCGGCGTCATCACCGGCGCCATCGGCGGCTACGCGCTCGCGCGGATTGTCGGCAGTGCGATTCCCGACGTGAAGGTGCCTGGCGCGCTGCCGATCATCGGTGCGGCGGCAGTGCTGTTGGCCGCCGCGCTCGTCGCGTCGCTGCTGCCTGCGGCGCGTGCGGCGCGTGTGGATGTGATGGAGGCGTTGCGGTCAGAGTGACAATTCAGAGTTCAGAGTTCAGAGTTCAGAGTTCAGATTGATTTCAGAATTCGGCATTTTCGAATTCAATCTGAACTCTGAAATCTGAAATCTGAACTGTCAGCGGCCCGCGATTGTCCGGCCGATCCTAATGGCTTCGTCGGCGTTCGGGCCCTGCGTGAGCAGCGCGAGGAAGCCTTCCTTGATGCGCTGCTCGGCATCCTGTGCCGTGAACGTCAGCATGTTGACCAGCTTCGCGCGCTTTGACTCGGCAAGGACCTGCTGCGTGCCGGCCTCAGCCTTCGCCCTGTCGCCGCCCATGGCCTGCGCGAGGCTGCCGATGCCGCACGCGAGAATGCTGTAGCCCTTCAGATCCGCAATGCGGCTCGCCTGGGCGACGGCGGCAGGATCCTCGAGCATCAACATCGCGATCCTGTCGCCGCGTGGATTCGCGGCGGACCACACGTTCACCTTGGCCTCTCGAAAGAAACCGATGGCCTCGGTGGCCTGCTCGATTCCCGTGATGTGCGGAATCGTGACGCCATCCGCGCCCAGGTCGAACGCTTCCTTGACCCGCGCCTTGGCGACGGCTGCTCCATCGGCGTCGATCGAAGGGATCCGCACGATGAGCGCCTTGCGCCCGGCCGCCGCCGGCGCGCGCAGCCCGTCGGCGATGGCCTTGACCGCAGCCGCGTCGTACGCCCCTTCGAGATTCAGGAACGCGTAGTCGTAGAGAGGATTCGCCGCGAGCTTTTCGCCGCCGGCCTTCGTGTAGACGGCCCGGCGCGGACCCTGGCCGCGCGGTCCCGGGTTCTCGTTCGGCGCGTAGATGCCGAACGCCGGTTTACCCCGCGACCAGAGGTCGAAGATGTCGGAATCGAACGGCTTGTCACGCCGAAGCTCGCTCGAGCTCTGAGCGGAGGCGGAGGCAGCGCCTCGTCTGCGCGCGCGAATCGTCACCTTGTAGCTGTTTTCCGCGTTCAGGTTGATCAGCGCGACGAACGCGCGGCCCTGGTACGTGCCGATCGTCCCCGACTGCGACACCGCGCGACACGTCCCATCCCGCCGGCAGCAGCACGGTGTTGCGCAGGCCGTGCAGCGTGCGCTCGAAGACGAGATCGCCGTTCATCGACCTTGTAGCTGCCGTCGTTCAGCGTGCCGGTGAGCTTGAGGTGCGCGCTCTGCTTGTCGTCGACGATCGGCACGTCGAGCTTCACGACGGTCGCGCTCCCCTCTTTCGCCGGCGCGAACGGCTTCGCGGTGTCGAGATCGACGACCTTCAGATCCTGCAGCGGCAGGTAGGCCAGCGAGTCGAGCTTCGCCTTGTCGCCCTTGCGATAGTCGCTGTAGATCTGCTCGACCGTGATGCGTCCGCTTTCCGGCGCATCGAGGTCGTACAGCGTCTTGATGTCGTCGAAGAACATGTCCGCGTCGTGGCGCGGCGTGAACGTCGCGGCGGTCTTGCGCGCGTGAATGGTGACCGGGTTGCTCTGCCCGCTCGGATTCGCGAACGCCAGCTTCAGCCGGCCATCCGCCGTCGTCGTCAGCTGCGCGGCGACGTTCGACGAGATGAACGCGAAGCCTTTCGGCAGCAGCACGCCGAGCCGGTAGCCGCTCAGGCTGCGCACCCAGACGATGTCGTCGCCGTGCATCATGTAGGTGCGCGGATCCTTGTAGGTCTTGTAGATCAGCACGCGGCCGACGCCGCCCTCCGGCACCGGGATCGGCAGCTTCGCGTGGATCGCGTGGTTGTCCGGATCGTTCCCCTCGTGCTCGTAGGTGAACGGCAGCGGCTTGCCGGTGCGCGGGTCGTAGACCTCGATGTCCGACCCTTCGCTGCCGCCGCGCGTCGCGTTCACCAGCTCGGTGGCGCCGACGCGCGTTTCCTCCGGCAGGAAGCGAATGCGGAACTCCTCGCTGCCCGGCTCGAGGATCGCGTACTCGGTGTAGGCGTCCTGCGTGAACAGCCGCGTGACCGGCGGCGTCGGCCGCAGCGAGCCGTCGGGATTGGTGCCGCCGGGAAACGGATTGTTCTGCGCGTCCACGCTGCGCGGTGACGATCGCCGGGATGACGGCGAGGCCGGCAGAACACGAGGAGCCAGGTTCGGACGTCGTGAAGTCGTCAACATGGTGGTAAGTGTAATATGCGCGCGCATACAGGAGGTCATCGATGCGCACCATTCTGCGCGGATTCGCCGTCGCCTAATCTCGGGATTCTGGTCTTCGCCGCCGCCCAGCAGCACCGCCGGCCGCCGGCACAGCCACCGCAGCCGATGTCGTTCTTCGTCACGAGCGTCGGGTTCGGGCAACGGCGCCGACCTCGGCGGCCTCGCCGGGGCCGACCGCATTGCCAGACGCTCGCCGCCGCCGCGGGCGGCGGCAGCAAGACGTGGCACGCCTACTTGAGCGTGCACGCGGCCAGCGGCCAGCCGGCGGTCAACGCGCGCGATCGGATCGGCGCAGGACCTTGGTACAACGCGAAGGGCGCGCGGATCGCGCAGAACGTCGCCGATCTGCACGGCGACACGCTCGAAGCAGCGCGGCGCGGCAACAACCTGACGAAGGCGACGGCGCTGACCGAGAAGGGCGACCCGATCAACGGCGTCGGCGACACGCCCAACCAGCACGACATCCTCACCGGATCGCAGCTGGACGGCACGGCGTTCACCGACGGCGCGGATCACACCTGTCAGAACTGGACGAGCAGCGCGACCGGCACGGCGCAGCTCGGGCACCACGATCGCACCGGCGGCGGGTAACACGTCGTGGAACTCGACGCATCCGAGCCGCGGCTGCAGCCAGGAGAATCTGGTGGCCACCGGCGGCGCGGGGCTGTTCTACTGTTTCGCGATTAACTGAGACTGCGAAAGTCAGAAGTCAAAAGTCAGAAGTCAGAACGCGACCGCCGACTTCGGGCTTTTGACTTTTTCTGACTTCTGACTTCTGACTTCAGACTTCCGCGAAGCGGATCTGCGCTTCGTACAACCGGGTGCCCCGGCAGGCGGGGCACTTTCCCGGCTTCGACAGCTTCTCCTCGCCAAACGTGAAGCCGCAGGCGCGGCACCGCGCGGGCAGAATCTCGATGCGGTGGCCGGCGGCGCGGGCGGAGCGGATCGCGTGTCGCAGATCGTCTTCGACGTCGCCCCGCCGCAGGCCCAGCTCACGCGCCAGCGACGAGACGGATCGTGGTTCCGCCGACAGGAGCGCGATCAGTTCCTTGCGGAACATGCCGATTTCAGAGTTCAGATTTCAGAGTTCAGAGTTAGTTCAGATTGGACGAGTTCAGATTGACTGCGCCGACACCCCAAATCAACCAATCCCAGAATCAATCTGAAATCTGAAGTCTGAAATCTGAAATCGTCAGCGGCCCGCCTTGAGCTGGTCGATATACCACGGAACGCGGGCCGGAGAGTCGCCGTGCGATTCGCCGCCGACGATCATGTAGCGCACGATCCCGTCGGACCCGACGTAGAACGTTGTCGGCGTGTTGTCGAGCCCCATCGCCTGCTCCGCCTGCGCGGTGGTGAGGCGCACGACCGGGAACGGGAACTTCATCTCGTTGATGTAGCGCTGCAGCCGCTTGGTGTCCTCGTCGATGCTGACGAGGATGAACGCGACGTTGGCATCGTTCTGATACTTCGTGTAGGACGCTTTCAGGTGCGGCAACTCCGCACGGCAGGCCCCTCACCAGGACGCGAAAAAGTTCAAGAGCAGAACTTTTCCGCGCAGCCCCGACGTGTCGTAGGGACGGCCGTCGACGGTGGTCAACGCCAGTTTCGGCAGCGGACGATCGATCAGGCTCCTGAGCGCGGACGCCTTGCGCGCCTCGCGCCTCCGGCCGAGCTCGGCCTCGAGCCAGGCGTCGAATCCACCCGCGCCGGCCGCGTCGGCCTGCAAGGCATTCAAGGCCTGCGTCGCACGCTGCCGCAGTGGAGCGGGTCCTCCCGAGAGCGACAGCGCATTCAAGTAGTGTTCGCGTGCCCGCGCGGGAGCGTTCTGTGCCCGCGCCAACTCGCCGAGATGGTACTGGTTCGGGAAGTCGCCGCCTTGTGACAGCCGCTGGGCCTCTTCGAGCTTCGCGGCGGCGCCGGCGAAATCCTTCTTGAGGAAGAGCGCCCAACCCGTCAGGTCCGCGGCCTGGCTGCGCCCACGCGCGTAGGAGCCATTGGACTTGCCCGGCAGCATGTAGGCGCTGAGGTTCTCTTCGATGAAGCGATCGGATGCGGCCACGCCGCGCTCGGCCAGCGCGATCGCGCGGTCGTATTCGCCGCGGTCGATCAGCATCTGGGCCGCGACGAAGTACGGCGCCGCGTCGGCCTGCGCCTTGGAGCGCGCTTCGAGCGCAGCGAGCACCTCGTTCACCGGCGCGTCCGGTTTGGCTTGATAGGCCTGCAGCGCCGCGTCCAGCGCTCGAATCTCGGATCGTGGCGGCGCCGGCTCGACCGCCTCGGCGGCCGCATACCCTTCCGCCTCGCGGAGCGCCTCCCGCGCCGATGCGCGCGCCGGATCGGCGGCGACGGCCGCCCGCAATTCCGCGAGCGCGCGCTCGCGGAGCGAGGGCTCGTCGTGCCAGCCGGGCATGACGTTGTCCGAGAGCCAGCCCTTGAAGGTGTAGATCCGCCCCAGCGCCTCGTGCGCTTCGGCCGCCGTATCCCGGTCTCGCGCGGCGATCTCGAGCGCGGCGATGGCGCTCTTCGCGAGCCGCTGTTCCCAGAGCGCACGTCCACGCGCGAGCTGCTCGCGGGCCGTCTGTGCGGACGCAGTCGTCGCCATCGCGACGAGGCCGATGACCAGAACGGTTTGACGCATGCGGTCAACCTTTCACGATCACAGTGTAGGGGCGGACCCGCGTGTCCGCCCCCGGGGCCGACACATGGGTCGGCCCCTACAGGCGATCGGATTAGAAATCGAACAACCGCGTGTACTTGACGATGAACGATCGCCCCAGCGTCTCGATCGGCGTGAATTCGGTGGTATCGCGCCGGTCGTTGTAGACGATGAAAAGGCCGGTGCCGCTGCGATTGAGGAGCGCGAGCCGGACGTTGGACGTCAGCAGCGACGACTGGTTGTTGTACTGCACCAGCGCCTGAACGCTGGCCAGCGTCGTAAACGCGTAGCTGACTTTGAACGGCACGAGATCGGTGTGGAATGTGCCGTAGGGCAAATCGATGTTCTGACGCGTGTACCCCGCCGACCCCACAAACCGCTGGCCGACGCGCCACGCGAACGACAGTTCGTAGGCGTCGAAGTCCCCGTCGTAGTAACCGCCATGCCGCCACCGAACCTGGGTGGACACGACGGCGCTCGGATCGCTCTGATACTCGTTCGCCACCCCATACCAGGTGTAGAAGCCGGCCGGAATCGTCACGCGCTTGCCGCCGGAATTGAACACCGTGAATGGCGCGGTCGGACGATCCTGCGAGCGCTCGATGAACGTGCCGAACCGGCCGCCCTGCCTCGGCTGGATTTCGAGGAAATGGTAGTGACCCTGCGAGCTCTGTACGAGGCCGTCGTCGAGGCCGTAATAGTTGGTCTGGCTCACGTGGGGCGAGATGCGGCGGATCCACGGCCACTGTTTCGGCTGGTGGTTGAAGAACACCCGCATTTCGGGACGGCGATATCCGCGACGCGGCAGATAACCGACCTCGGGGTTGAAGTTGTTGCCAACCTGCGAGTAGCCGCCCGAGACCTGCCACAGATTGTTGGTGAAGTTGTAGAACACGCGCCCCGAGTGATCGGAGCCCTGCGGCTGCGCCGCGACGCCAGTCGTCGGCGAATCGGTGCGCGCGATGAACGCAAACAACTTCGAGTTCGTGGACACCTGAATGTTGGCATCCACGCCGTAGGCGCGGTTGTAGTTGTCGCGTCCGGCGGCATCGCCGGTGCCGGCGCGGTTCACGAAGATCCCGCCGTAGCTCGACCGGCCCACTTCGCGCTGCACGCGCACGACCCCGAAGTTGTTGGCATTGGCGACCAGCCGCCCGGTGCGGATGTCGCTCGATTCGTCGGTCTGCATGTTCAGCACGCCGACGTTGTAGTTGCCGACCTTGCCCGACAGCCGCGCGCCGCCCATGATGTCGATCGGCACGCCTGACGATCCCGCGCCGGACAGACCGATGCGGCGCGAGAAGAACAAGTCAACCTGCTGCGGCGACCCGAACTGGAAGACCGACGCGTTCTCGAGAAAGAAGGGGCGCTTCTCGGGGAAGAACAGGTCGAAACGCGTCAGGTTCACCTGCTCTTCGTCGGCCTCGACCTGCGCGAAGTCAGTGTTGAGCGTGAAGTCGGCCGTCAGGTTGGGCCGCACCCCCCACTTCGCGTCGATCCCGATGTTCCGATCGGCAAACGGATTGACCTTGCGCGTCACCTGCTTGGTAGTGGCCGCGAAGTCCTTGTTCACGGCCGCCAGCGCATACGGCGTCAGCTTCAGGTCGCGGCGAGCCGGCAGGTTCAGCCCGTTCAACTTCGCCGCCGACGACACGCGGTACACGTCGAAGCCGCGCTGCACGGGTGAGAGGTACACCTGTTCGTTCTTCCGGCGGATGTTGCGCTTGACGTTGAACCCCCAGGTGCGGTCCATGCCAGTCGGATAACGGAGCGTCTTGAACGGAATCGCGATCTCGGTTTCCCACCCGCGGTCGGTGATCGCGGATTTCACCTTCCAGTCGCCGTCCCAGTTCAGGTTCAAGGATCCGATCGTGCCGCGCTGCGAGCCGCGAGTCCCCGACTGGTTGCTGGAGTTTCCGCTCGTCTGCCCTTCGCCCGATACCTGTCCGTCGTACTCGATGCCCAGCGGATTGGTGCCGAACACGAACGCGTTCTGGTTGTCGTTGAACGTGTCGAGGACCAGGATGATGCCGTCGGTCTCCGTGAGATCGGCGTCGCGCTGGCTCTGATTGACGATGATCTTCGACGGGTCCGAGTCGAAGCAGATTACGCCGATGTAGATGTTCGACTTGTCGAACAGAACGCGGACTTCCGTCCGCTCGCTGGCCGGCGCGCCCTCGATCGGATCGGTCTGCGTGAAGGTCGCGTACGGCTCCACGCGCAGCCAGGCTTCGTCGGTGACGCGGCCGTCCACCGCCGGCGCCGACGCGCCGTCGGCCAGCCGAACCGCCGTGAGCTCGGTCAGCGGCATGCCTGCGGCCGTCATCGGTGAATCGGCGGCGAACGCTGGCGAAACGAGCTGCACAAACGCGAGCGAAGAGGCCAGGGCCGGAACCCGGATTCGTTGAAGCATGTGTCAGCTGTTATCGCATATTTCTCCCAATGAATCGGGCAATTTTTTGTCATTTTTGCCGGTAGAATCGACCGCGTGAACAAGACCTTTCTGCTCATCGGCGCGCTCTTGGCCTTCCTTGGTGTGGCGTTCGGCGCGTTCGGTGCGCATGGGCTGCGGAATCGCCTCTCGCCGGAGATGCTGGCGGTGTTCGAGACAGCCGTTCGCTACCAGATGTACCACGCGCTCGCGCTGCTGCTGGTCGGGCTGATGACGGCGCCGATGGGCGGGCCGATGATCCGAACCGCCGGCTGGGCGTTCGCGATCGGCATCGTGCTGTTCTCGGGCAGTCTGTATGCGCTCGCATTGACCGGCACCACGACGTTCGGCGCCATCACGCCGATCGGCGGCCTCGCGTTTCTCGTCGGCTGGGGATGTTTGATCGTCGCCGGACTGTGATGTCGTTCCCAAGGAACGCCAAGATCGCAAAGGCCGCAAAGACGAGATTGGCTCGTGCGAGCTTCGCGGTCTTAGCGGTCTTTGCGTTCTCGAACGCTGCGCAGGGCGATGCCGACTGGCCCCTCCACGGCGGCACCGATAACATCCGTTATTCCCCACTCACCCAGATCAACCGCGACAACGTCTCGCGGCTCACCATCGCCTGGACCTACGACTCGCACGACGCCTTCAAGGGCTCAGAAATGCAGAGCAATCCCGTCGTCGTCGACGGCGTGCTCTACGTCACGACGCCCACGCTGAAGGTCGTGGCGGTCGACGCGCGGAGTGGGCGCGAGATCTGGAAGTTCGATCCCAGCGGCGGCGCGGGATCGACCGGCCGGTTCCGTCATCGCGGCGTGACCGTGCACAAAGACCGCGTGTTCGTCACTTATCGCAGCTTCCTCTGGGCCCTCGACCGAAAAACCGGTGAACCGATCGCGTCGTTCGGAACCAACGGTCGAATCGATCTGCGAGAAGGACTCGACCGGCCGGCCGACAAACTGACCGTCAGCGCCAGCACACCCGGCGTCGTGTTCGAGGACATGTTGATCATCGGCAGCAGCGTGCCCGAGACGCTGCCGGGATCGCCCGGCCACATCCGCGCCTTCGATGTCGCCACCGGCAAACGCCGCTGGATCTTCCACACGATTCCGCAGCCCGGCGAGTTCGGCTACGACACGTGGCCCAAGGAGGCGTACCAACTCGCGGGCGGCGCCAACGCCTGGGCCGGCGTCACCGTGGATGCGACGCTCGGCATGGTCTTCGCCGCCACTGGATCGGCGTCGTTCGATTTCTACGGCGTGACGCGACACGGCGAGAACCTGTTCGCCGACTGCGTCCTCGCGCTCGACGCGCGCACCGGCCGCCGCGTGTGGCACTTCCAGGGCATCAAGCACGACGTGTGGGACTACGACTTCCCGGCGGCGCCGAACCTCGTCACGGTGACGCGCAGCGGGCGCAAGGTCGCCGCGGTCGCGCAAGTCACGAAGCACGGCTACGTCTACGTGCTCGATCGACGGACCGGCGAACCGCTCTTCCCGGTCGAGTATCGCAAGGTGCCGCCGTCCACGATCGACGGCGAGCTCTTGTCGGAGCGCCAGCCCTACCCGGTCAAGCCGCCGCCCTTCGCCAGACAGGGTCTGGCCGAGAGCATGCTCACGAAGCGGACGCCGCAAGCGCACGCGGCTGTGCTGGCGCAGTTCAAGAAGCTGGCGACCGGTCTCTTCACGCCGCCCTCGCGTGAGGGGACCATCATATTTCCCGGAGTTGACGGCGGCGCCGAATGGGGCGGCGCCGCCTTCGATCCGGAGTCGGCGCTGCTCTACGTCAACTCGAACGAGATGCCGTGGATCATCCGGCTCATCCCAAACAACGACACGTCGCTGTACATCAGCAAGTGCGCGACGTGCCACCGCGAAGACCGGTCGGGCACGCCGCAGGCACCGTCGCTCCTGGGCATCGGCGATCGCCGCACGCGCGACGAGATCATGACGATCGTGCGCGAAGGAACCGGCCGGATGCCGGGAGAGCCCGACCTGGGCGCGCGCAATATCGGCGACCTCGCCGACTTCCTGATCACCGGCCGCGACCAAGTCGACGATCCGAAGGTGACGAGCGATCCGGCCTGGCTGAAGTACCGGACCGACGGCTACACGTTGTGGCGGGATCCGGACGGGTATCCGCCGATCACGCCGCCGTGGGGCACGCTCAACGCGATCGATCTCAACGCCGGCACGATCCGCTGGAAGATTCCGTTCGGCGAGTATCCCGAGCTCGCCGCGATGGGACTCGCCAACACCGGCAGCGACAACTACGGTGGACCACTCGTCACGGCCGGCGGTGTCCTCTTCATCGGCGCGACGAACTTCGACCGGAAGTTCCACGCGTACGACAAGCTCACCGGCAGGCTGCTGTGGGAAACCACGCTGCCGGCCGCCGGCAACGCCACGCCGTCCACCTACACGATCGACGGACGCCAGTACGTGGTCATCGTCTGCGGCGGCGGCAAGAACGGCGCGCCGTCGGGCAGCGGGATTGTCGCCTTTGCATTGCCGGAATCCTGACACGTGCATCGACGCGAGTTTCTGTCATCGGCGATCGCACTGCCCTGGTTCGCACGCTCGTTCGCGAGTGCGGCCGCGCCAGCCTGGACGACCTTCGACATCATCACACACGTCCATGTCCAGAACGCCAGCGGCAAGACGCGCCTCTGGCTGCCGACGCCGCTGGCTGTTGCGCCGTACCAGAAAACGCTTGGTGACACCTATCAAATCGAACACGGGTCCGCGGCCATGGTCGAGCGCGAAGGAATCGATGTGCTCCTCGCCGAATGGCCGGACGGTGCCGACCCGATTCTGACGCTCACCTCGCGCGTGGCGACAACCGAGCACGCGATCGATCTCGGCACGCCGACCGTGCCGCCACCCAAAGACTTCGCGGCGTTCAGCCCGTACCTGCGAGCCATGCCGGCGCCACCGCTGGACGAAGCCGCTGTGAAAGCCGCCGCGGCGGGCGTCGTGCGTCAGACGGGAACGGATCTCGACCACGCACGCGCGATCTACGAGTCGGTCGCGGGCAAGTCAGATTCGAACACGCTCTTCGTCGCGCTGGCTCGCGCGGCCGGCGTGCCCGCGCGCCTCGTTCACGGTCTGCGCCTGTCGGCAATCGACGCGACGCGCGCACAGGCCGATCGCGCCGAGGCGTATCTCGTCGGTTATGGCTGGGTGCCTGTCGACGCACCCGAGAAGCGGTTCGGTTCGTGGGACATGCGCTGGTTCGCCTACAACGCCGCGCAGGACGTTGTCCTCCCCAACGCGGCCACACGCGGCACGGTACGGTCCTTCATGCACCCGCATGCCGAAACCGGAGGCCGGCGGCGCGATCCCCTCGACCCAGACGTGTTTCGCTACTCGATCAGCGTGCGGGAGCTCTCCTAAGCTCAGGGCGTCATCGTGCCTTCGCCGACGACGACGGAGCTGCCGCCGACCTTGACGCTGGTGATCTCGCCACCGCTCGCGCCGACGCGGACGTGAAGGCGGCTGGGCCGCCGTACGAGCGCACCCTGGAGAAACACGATCGACGCGTCGCCCGGGGCCAGCCCGTACTTCGCCGCGAACGATCCCGCCGGACCGGCCGCCGAGCCGGTGGCCGGATCCTCGATGCCGCCCGCGCTCAACAGCCGGCTGTACGCCGTCGCATCGTCCTGCCCGCGCTCGGTGCTGAAGACGTAGATGCCCCGGCGCTGTATCCCGGCCGCGGTGAACATGGCGTCAGCCTTCGCGCGATCGAGGACCGCAGCGTCGACGGCTTTGCGCGTCGCGAGCGGCACGATGAAGAAATTCGATCCGCAGTTGACTTCCTGGCCGGCGGGCACGCCGCTCTTCGCGGCGGAGGCGCTGGCCTCGAGACCAAGCGCTGCCGCAACCGCCGCACCGCTGTCGATCGCCTTGCCGAACGTCGGCTTGAGCTGGGTCATCCACGCGAACGCGAGCTTGCCGTCCTTCCACTCGAGATCGACGTTTGTCGGCCCGACGCCGAGGCCGAACACGGTCTTCGCCGCGCCGGCCTTCAACACTCCAGTGTGCGCGAGCGCGAACGCGGTGCCGATCGTCGGGTGTCCCGCGAATGGCATCTCGGCGGTGCGCCCGAAAATCCGGACGCGGTGGTCGGTGCCGGCCTGCTCGGGCGGAAAGACGAACGTACATTCGGAGAGATTCGACTCGCGCGTCAGCGTCTGCATCACCTCGGTTTCCAGCCCCGCGGGCTGGACGAAGACGTAGAGCTGGTTGCCCTGCAGGCGGCGATCGGTGAACACGTCGAGATGCACGTAGCGGTACGCTCGCGCATCCGCCTGTTGAGTGCGCGCGAACGTGGTGACACGTGGCAGCGCCAATGCCGCAACGCCTGCGAGTCCGCGCCGGGTGAAGTCTCGTCTGTTCATGTGCGTCTCCGCGAAAAGAAGGCGCTCTATGTTACGCTTCCCCGCATGAAACGAAGCCTGCTCGTTTGCCTTTTCGTCGCTGTCGGCGCGCTGTCCATGACGATCACCGCGTATCAGCAGCCTCCGGCGGCGCCGGGGGGACCGCGCGTCATCGACGTCCTGAAGCTCAAGGACAATCTGTACGTGCTCACGACTTCGACGCCGGGCGACGCCGCAACCTTCAGCGGCGGCAACGTCGCCGTGTTCATCACGGACGCCGGCGTGACGCTCGTCGACACGAAACTGGTCGCGTGGGGATCTGCGCTCCTCGACGCGGTCAAGAAGGTCACCACCAAGCCCGTCACGAGGATTATCAACACGCACACGCACGGCGACCACACCGGCAATGACGACAAGTTCGGCGCGACGGTCGAGATTGTCGCGCAGGACAACACCAAAGCGAACATGGCGAAGATGGACGCCTTCAAGGGCGAGAAAGCGCAATTCCTGCCGAAGACAACCTTCGCCGACAAGACGTCGGTCGGCACCGGCAAGGATCGGATCGACCTGTACTACTTCGGCGCGGGACATACCAACGGCGACGCGTTCGTCGTGTTCCCGGCGCTCCGCGTGCTCCACACCGGCGACATGTTCGCCTGGAAGGACGCGGGAGGCTGCGACCGGAACAACGGCGGCAGCTGCATCGCATTCCCGCAGACGCTGGCGAAAGTGGTCGCGGCCATCAAGGAC
Source organism: uncultured Acidobacteriota bacterium (assembly GCA_963770995.1). GTDB lineage: Bacteria > Acidobacteriota > Vicinamibacteria > Vicinamibacterales > CAVVIG01 > CAVSWN01. The sequence continues at coordinate 150,616 of CAVYRS010000005.1, forward strand.
GTGGACACAGTCATTCCGGGTCACAGCCCGATGATGACGCCGAAGGATTTGCAGGAGTACCAGCGCTTCATGGCCGACCTGGCCACGCACGCCCAAGCCGCAAACAAGGCCGGCCAGAGCGTGGACGACGCCTTTGCGGCGTTCAAAGTGGAGAAGTATCCCGGTTACAAGAACGAACGGGTGAAAGCGGCGATCCAGGCTGTGTACGACGAGCTCAAGAAGTAGTGGCGCACATACTTCAGAGTCTCCCAACCGGCCAGAAGGTCGGCATCGCGTTTTCCGGCGGGCTCGACACGAGCGCCGCGCTGCACTGGATGCGGGAGAAGGGCGCCATCCCGTACGCCTACACGGCGAACCTTGGCCAGCCCGACGAAACCGACTACGAGGAGATTCCGCGCCGTGCGCTGCAGTACGGCGCGGAGAAAGCGCGGCTGATCGACTGCCGCAAGCAGCTCGTCACGGAAGGCATCGCCGCCCTGCAATGCGGGGCGTTTCACATCTCCACGGCTGGCGTTCAATACTTCAACACGACGCCCCTCGGCCGTGCCGTCACCGGCACCATGCTCGTCGTCGCCATGAAGGACGACGACGTGCACATCTGGGGCGACGGCAGCACATTCAAGGGCAACGACATCGAACGGTTCTATCGCTACGGCCTGCTCGCGAACCCGGCTCTCCGGATCTACAAGCCCTGGCTGGATCAGCGTTTCATCGACGAGCTCGGCGGCCGGAAGGAAATGTCCGAGTACATGCGGCAGGCCGGCCTGGCGTACCGCATGAGCGCGGAGAAAGCGTATTCGACGGACTCGAACATTCTTGGCGCGACGCACGAGGCCAAGGATCTTGAACAGCTCAACAAAGGGATCACGATCGTCGAGCCGATCATGGGTGTTGCGTCCTGGCGGCAGGATGTCGCGATTGCGCCGGAGCCTGTGACGATCCGCTTCGACGAAGGACGGCCCGCGGCGCTCAACGGCCGCGCGTTCGACGATCCCGTCGAGCTCGTGCTCGAAGCCAATCGCATCGGCGGGCGCCACGGCCTCGGCATGAGCGATCAGATCGAGAACCGCATCATCGAGGCCAAGAGCCGCGGCATTTACGAAGCGCCCGGCATGGCGCTGCTCTTCATCGGCTACGAGCGCCTCATCACCGGCATTCACAACGAGGACACGATCGAGCAGTACCGCGACAACGGCCGCCGGCTCGGCCGGCTGCTCTATCAGGGGCGCTGGTTCGATTCGCAGGCGCTGATGCTGCGCGATACCGCGCAGCGCTGGGTCGCGCGCATGATTACCGGCGAGGTGACGCTGGAGCTCCGCCGCGGCAACGACTACTCCATTCTCGACACGACCAGCCCGAATCTGACGTACAAGCCGGAGCGTCTGACGATGGAAAAGGCCGACTCGGCGTTCACGCCGCTCGACCGCATCGGGCAGTTGACGATGCGGAACCTCGACATCGCAGACACACGCGAGAAGCTGATGACCTACGTGAAGACCGGCCTGCTCAAGCCGTCGGCCGGGAGCCTTCCTCTGCTCGGCGAATCGGCATCGGAGCCGGACGAGTAGCGACGGGCAATCGCGTCGCGCTGCGCTCGCTCTGCTCGAGAAACGTCTCGGCGGTGCACGGCGGCAGCGGGCGCGCGAAGAAGAATCCCTGCGCCTCGCTGCAGCCAAGCCGCATGAGCTCGGATCTCTGCGCTTCCGTTTCGACACCTTCGGCGATGACGTGCGTCCCCAGCGTTTTCGCCAGCGCGACGATGCTCTCGACAATGGCCGGCTGAGAGCTGCCGTTCGACAGGCTGGCGATGAACGACTGATCGATCTTCAGCGTGTCCACCGGGAACCGGTGGAGATGGCTCAGCGATGAAAAGCCAGTCCCGAAGTCGTCCAGAGACACTTTCACGCCCAGCCCGCACAACTGGCGGAGCACGACTTCGGCGCCTTCCGGATTCTCCATGAGCGTCGTTTCCGTGATCTCGATTCGCAGATCACCCGCGCGCAGGTCGGCCGCCGAGACCGCCTCGCGAACAGTCTTGACGAAGTCCGACTGGCCGAGCTGTCGCGCCGAGACGTTCACGGTGACGCCGAGCGCCGGCAGATTGGGAAAACGCGTGCGCCAGATGGCGATCTGGGAACAGGCCTCGCGGATCACCCAGGCACCGAGCAGGTCGATCAGTCCCATCTCCTCGATGATGGGGATGAACTCCGCAGGCGACATCTCGCGGTCTGGCCGCGGCCAGCGGAGGAGCGCTTCGAAGCCGGTCCACTTCCCCGACTTGAGCGACACGACCGGCTGATAGTGCAGGACGAACTCGCCGCGTTCGATCGCCCTCCGCAGATCGCCTTCCAGCCGGAGACGCTCGACGGCGCGGGCGTGCATCGACGCGTCGAACAGCTCGTATCGCGCCTTGCCGAGCGCCTTGGCTCGGTACATCGCCGTGTCGGCGTCGCGCATGATCTCTTCCGGCTTCTGATAGCCGGTTGCGCTGAGCGCGATGCCCATGCTTCCGGTGACGAACACCTCGCGGCCCCTCACCGCAAACGGGGCGCGCAGCTCATGGAGGATGCGTTCGGCAACCATGATCGCTTGCGTCACGTCGCTGACGTCGTTCAGCAGAATCGTGAACTCATCCCCTCCCAACCGCGCGATCGCATCGCCCTGGCGCATGCACGCCACCACGCGACGCGAGACGCCGACGAGCAGCTCGTCGCCGATCAGGTGACCGAGGCTGTCGTTGACCAGCTTGAAGCGATCGAGGTCGAGGAAGAGCACGGCGAATCCGTGGTCCGGCTGCCGCCGGCTTCGGTCGAGCACTTTTGCCAGCAGCTCCATGAACAGCAGCCGGTTCGGCAAGCCGGTCAGCGCGTCGTGCACGGCCGCGTGCTGCAGCTGCTCCTGGATGGCGGCGCGCTGGGTGATGTCGGTCTGCGATCCCGCGATTCTCGTGGCGGCGCCGTCCGGCTGACGAACCGCTACGCCGCGGCACAACACCCGCCGATAGCTGCCGTTCTTGTGCCGGATGCGATGCTCGTGCTCGAAATGCTCGGTCTTCCCCGCGATGTGCGCGCGCAGCGCCGCCTGGAACGACGCCACGTCGTCGGGATGCACGCGGTCGAACCAGCCATCGGGCCCCGTGGGGGTGGCCTGTGACGCCAGCCCGAGCATGGCCTGCCAGCGCGGCGACAGAAACAACTCATCGCTGACCAGGTCCCAGTCCCACAGCCCGTCATTCGATCCCGCCGCCGCCAGCGCGTAGCGCTCTTCGCTGTTGCGCAGCGCCACTGCCGCTTCGGCGCGATCGGTGACGTCGCTGCAGAAGATCGCGACGCCGTTGGTGAACACGAACAGGCGCGCGTCGAGAATCAGGCAACGGCCCTTCCGGCGGACCTCGAGGTACTCGATCCGCTCGCTGGTTCCGCTCTCGAGCACGGCGGCCATCGCCTGCGGCAGCGCCGTGCCCGCGAGCTCGGGTACGGCTTCAGTGAGCGTGCGGCCGATCGCATCCTTGCGAGCCACGCCCGTGATGCGCTCGAGCGCATCGTTCCACAAGGCGACGTGGCCGTCGCTCTGAACGACCGCCATGCCTTCGTTGAGCGATTCGATGACCTCGCGATGGCGATGCTCCTGCTCGACCTGGCCCGCAAACGAGCGATAGGCGCGGTAGGTCACGTAGATGGGAGCAGCAGCCAAGGGGAGCAACTCCCACGAGCGTGTCGCCACGATCTGGGCGATGATCGACGACACGGCTGCGCCCACGAAGTACGTCGGACCGGCCCAGAGAAATCCTTCCTCCCATACACGCCGGAAAGATTTGCCCGTCGACAACGCAATGGCGGAGGCAACCGTTGCGCTGTTGAGAACATAGAAGGTCATCACGGCGGCGATCATCGGCGTCGCATCGCGTGTCCAGTCGAGCGGCGCAGGCCTTCCACCGGTCAGCTGGTAGACGGCGCCAGCCGCTTCTACCGTGATCACCAAACAGCCGACGTTCACCAGAATCTGATGCAGCGGACTGCGCCGCGTGGAACGAATCAGCGACTGCCCGATGGCGCCGATACCCGAGACGAGCACCGTCGTGTGCGGCCCGATGAGGAGCAGCGAGGCGAAGTCGATGATGAACGACACCGACAGCGTCGCCCGGTCCTTCGCGGCCGGCAGGCGCAGCTTGAGGGCTGACGCCGCGACGGTCGCCGCGGTCAGGCCGACGAACAGATGGAGCTCGCTCGCACGTGGCAGCGTCGCGAACACCGCGAGCAGCGCGGCCGCGCCTGCGATGATCCCAACGACGTACACACGTGCCCAGATCGGAAGGCTGCGCATCACCCAGGGGTTAGGGAGGCTTCTCTTGTCCTATAGAGTCAGCAATAGTCATGCCTACTGGATGGGCCGTGACCCTAACCTGCGTTCAGCGTTGGGCTTCCACGCAATTCCTCAGAATCCGTGCTCGACAGAATCAGGCAGGATGCGTGCTCCGGAATGGAACATCGATCACATGTTCGATCTGTGCTCGTTGTGCAAGAATCGGACGGTTGTTCGTTTCGTCGTTTCTCGTCCTTTTTCTCGAGACTGCACTGATTCGCTGGATGCCGGCTTATGTCCGGCTGCTGGCCTACTTCTCCAACTTCATCCTCCTCGCCAGCTTTCTCGGGATCGGCATCGGGTGTCTGCTGGCCTCCTCGCGCCGGCGGCTCATCGACTGGTTTCCAGCGACGCTGCTCGCCGTAATCGTGGCGGTCGACTGGCTGCGCCTCGAGGTCGCGATCCCCAGCACCGCGTCGATCTACTTCAGCAGCGGTACGGCGGCGCCGGTCGTGCCCGTCGAGAGCACGCTCCTGCTGCCGTTGCTGTTCGTCGCGGTCGGCGGGCTCTTCGTCACGGCGGCGCATCAGATGGGACGCCAGTTCGCCGGGCGGCCGCCGCTCACCGCCTACGTCGCGAATCTGCTCGGCAGCCTGTGCGGCGTCGCAGCCTTCGCGATCATCTCGTGGCTCGAAATGCCACCAGTGGTGTGGTTCGCGGTCGTGGCCGCTGCCGCACTCATGGTGATGATCGACCGCCGGCGGTTGGTCGTAAGCGTGAACATCGCGCTGCTCGCGCTCGCGTTGTTCGTCGTGTATCGGATGCAGGCCGGCAGCCTGTGGTCGCCGTACTACCGCATCACGGTGTTCCAGGATCAGTCCGACACCGTCGTCGAAGTGAACCACATCTTTCACCAGTCGATGGCGCCCGTCGCGCAGAAGGAGTACTTCTACCAGTGGCCGTACAGCACGTTCGGCGATTCCTTGGGTGAGGTGCTGGTCCTCGGCGCAGGCACCGGCACCGACGTCGCGGCGGCGCTCAAACATGGGGCCAGGCACGTGGACGCCGTGGACATCGATCCAGTCATTCTGCGCCTGGGCGGAGAGCTTCACCCGGACCACCCGTACAGCGATCCGCGTGTCACGGTCATCTGCGACGATGGCCGGCATTTCCTGCGCACGACGACCAAGAAGTACGACCTTGTCGTGTTCGCGTTGATCGACTCGCTCACCGTCCAATCGAGCTTCTCCGGCGTGCGCCTCGAAAGCTACATGTTCACTCGGGAGTCGTTCGAGGCCGTGCGCGACCATTTGTCGCCGCGCGGTGTGATGGTCCTCTACAACTATTTCCGGGAGAAATGGCTGGTCGATCGCCTCGCCAACACCGCCGCCGACGTGTTCGGCCAGGAGCCGGTCGGCCACGTCCACCAGGATCGGGCGTATCTCGCCGTCATGCTCTCCGGTCCGCGCGTGGCGGAGCTCACGACACCGCCGCCACTGCCGCCGGATGTCAACGCGTACGGCCAGAAGCACGAGCCGAGCCCGGCGAAGCGCCTGGCGCGCGACGAATCGGTCGCCCCCGCGACCGACGACTGGCCGTTTCTCTACATGCGGGAGCGCAGCTTGCCGCAGCATTACCTCGCATCGCTGGGGCTCGTGCTGGCAGTTTCTGCGATCGCGGTCTGGCTGACGCTGCAACTCCTGCAACGGGGTCTGACCCCACCCACGGCGGACAGGGGTCTGACCCCGCTCACGGCGGACAGGGGTCTGACCCCTTCACCGCCGCGATGGTCGTGGCACTTCTTTTTCCTGGGCGCGGGGTTCATGCTGCTGGAAACGAAGTCGATCGTGCAGTTCGCGTTGCTGTGGGGATCGACGTGGTCGTCGGCGTCGCTCGCGATCACGTCGGTGCTCGTCATGGCGCTGGGCAGCGCGCTCATCGCGCGCCGCGCACCGATCCGGCGGCGGGGCGTCGTCGCCGCCGCTCTCCTCGCGCTGATCGCGCTCAACTACGCGATTCCGGTTGGACGGATCGCGTTCGAAACGCGTCTCGCGGAATCGCTTTTTTACGGCGTGCTGGTGTTCAGTCCGGTATTCTGCGCCGGTCTGCTCTTCAGCTCGAGCTTCCGGCAATCGGCGTCCACGGCGACGGACTTCGGCGCCAATCTCCTCGGCGCGATGGTCGGCGGCGTCTGCGAGTATCTGTCGCTGCTGGCCGGCTACCAGTTCCTGCTCGTGCCGGTCGCCATCTGTTATCTCGCCGCCATCGCCACAGGTGGATTGCGGCAGGAGAAAGTCGCATAATCTCCGATCATGTTGATTCGAACCGCCATCGTCGTCAGCGTATTCTGCCTCCTGGCTTCCGTGGCGACGCCTCAACCCGCGCCGGCTTGGCGCGTGCTGTTCGACGGCACGTCGCTGAAAGACTGGAAGGGCTACAAGAAGGATGCAGTGCCCGAGGGGTGGAAGGTCGAGAACGGCGCCTTCGCCAAAGACGGTCACGTCGGAGATTTGATCACGAGGGATCAGTTCGCCGACTTCGAGCTCGAACTCGATTGGAAGATCGGCCGCGCCGGCAACAGCGGCATCTTCTACAGAGGCATCGAGGATCCCGACTTTCGCGGCCCTGCCAACGACGACCGCCTCTACACGACCGGCCCGGAGTATCAGCTGCTCGATGACCTCGAGGCCGCCGACAACAAGACGCGCCTGACCTGTGCGGCCGCGGCTTACGGGTTCTACCCGTCGCCCGCAGGGCCACCTGAAGCCGGTCGGCGAATGGAACACCGCCCGAATCGTCGCGCGAGGCGCGCATGTCGAGCACTGGCTGAACGGCGTCAAGGTGGTCGAGTACGAGCTGTGGAGCCCGGACTGGGAAGCCAAAGTGCAGTCAACGAAATTCAAAGCGTGGCCGAAATTCGGCCGCGCCAAGCGCGGGCACATCGGCCTGCAGGGCGATCACGCCGGCGCGCTGGCCTTCCGCAACATCAGGATCCGCGAACTTCGATAGGAGCATTCATGGCGAAACAAACGCGTCGCGGCTTCCTCACGGACATCGCGATTACCGGCGCCGGGCTGACGATCGTGCCCCGACATGTCCTCGGCCGCGGGTTCACCGCGCCGAGCGACACGCTCAACATCGCCGGCGTCGGCGTCGGCGGACAGGGCCGGAGCGATCTGATCAACCTCGCATCCGAGAACATCGTCGCGCTGTGTGATGTCGATTGGCCGTACGCCGATCGCAGCTTCGCGGCGCTGGAGACGAGCATCAAGAACCAGCAGGAGCGACTGGACCGGCCGCCGAATGAGCCGCGCGTAGACGCGCAGGGCCGGCCCGAGGCTCCGCTGACGCCGATTCAGCGGCAGCGCATACCAGTGGAAATCGAGCGCATGAAGCGGCTGCAGTCCGAGCACCTGCCGAAAGCCGCGCGCTACCAGGACTACCGGCAGATGCTCGACAAGCAGAAAGACATCGACGCCGTGGTCATCGCGACGCCGGATCACATGCACGCGACGATCGCGCTTGCCGCGATGGATCTCGGCAAGCACGTGTACGTCGAGAAGCCGCTGACGTGGTCGATCGCGGAGGCGCGGCAGCTCGCGCGCAAGGCGCAGAGCACGAAGGTCGCGACCCAGATGGGCAACCAGGGTCATTCGTGGGACGACGCGCGGAAGGCCGTGGAGTATGTGTGGGCGGGCGCGATCGGCGACGTCCGCGAAGTGCACATCTGGACCAACCGTCCGCTCGGCTACTGGCCGCAGGGTATTCCGCGTCCAGAAGTGCGTACGCCGCCGGCCACGGGTTTGAGATGGAATGGTCCGGGTGTCGAGGCGCGCCTCGCTGGCGCGATGGTCGGCTCGTACCCGAAGCCAGACGGCCTCGCGTGGGATCTCTTTCTCGGCCCGGCGCCCGCCGTCGACTATCACCCGATCTATCACCCGTTCAACTGGCGCGGCTGGGTGGACTGGGGCGTGGGCGCGCTTGGAGACATGGGCGCCCATCTCATCGATCACTCGATGTGGGCGCTCGATCTCGGCTACCCGACGAGGATCGAGACGGTGGCGACACCGTTCAACGGCGTGTGCTACCCACACGCGACGATGACGTTCTACGAATTCCCCGCGCGCGGCGGCCGGCCGCCCGTGAAGCTCACCTGGTACGACGGCGGGTTGTTGCCGCCGAAGCCTGTGGAGATGGGCGAAACGGAATTGAGCAAGGAAGGCGGCGCGCTGCTGATTGGCAGCAAAGGGAAATTGATGCACGAGACGTACGGCCGGAATCCGCGTCTCCTCCCCGACTCGCTGCATCAGTCATTCGGCAAGCCGGCAGAGCGGCTGCCGCGGATCCCCAACGAGAATCACCAGATGAATTGGGTGGACGCCGCCAAGGGCAAGACCGCGGCCTCGTGTCCATTCGAGTACGCCGCCAAACTGACCGAGGTGATGCTGCTCGGCGTCGTCGCGCTGCGTGCCGGCAAACGGATCGAGTACGACGCGGCGAACATGCGCATCACCAACGTCCCGGCCGCGAATCAATACCTGGAGCGCGAAGCGCGGGCGGGTTGGTCGGTCTGACTTCTGACTTCTATAGCGTTTTTCGGATCGGTGTAGTACGTGGGGTCCGCCTTTAGGGCTTCGGCTAAAGCCGGACCCCACGTACGATGATTTGCGGTTCTCAGAGCGCTACATCGACATGGAAAACGTCTAACTTGCCGTTTTCCGGGCGGCGCGCTCTTCGCGCCGCTTGAGCTCCGCAGCATAGGCGTCGCGCGCGGCTCGCGATCCGAGGATCCATCCGATCACGATCCCAATCAGCAGGACCGACGGGATGAAGATGAAATGCCCGGCGGTCATCTCGACGTGCGCGCGGCCTTCTGCTCGAGCGCGCGAAGCTCGTCCTCGACCTTGTTCAGCCGGCGAGCGATGGTCCACATATAGCCCATCGCCGCGATCCAGACGAAGCCATACGCCGCGATCAGCAGCGGCGCGGCCGGAAGTTGCTCGGTCGCCGTGCCCGGCGTCGCCGGGACGAATTCGCCCTGCGCGGCGGGCGGCTGCGACGCGACCGCGGATCCCGCCAGCAGGACCGAAAGGAGCGCTGCATACAACGTGTTCTTCATGAATCCTCGTACGCCAGATACAGATCGTCGAGCGCCGCCTGCCGTTTGGCGAGCGTGCCGCGCAGCATGATCAGCACCGTCGCGAGCAGGACGAACGCCAGCGAACTGATCAGGAACGGCAGACCCGCTCCCGGCATCGATCCCTTCAACAACTCGGGGACGACGCTCGTTTTCGGATGCACCGTCCGCCAGATGTCCACCGACTTGTAGACGAAGGGGGCCGTGGCCGTGCCGAACAGCGCCGTCGCGGCCGCCAGCTTTTCGGATCCTGGGCCGCCGTATTTCCGCACCAGCAGGCACGCGACGAAGATCAACTCCATCAGGAGCGTGCTCGTCAGGCGAACATCCCACTGCCACCAGACGCCCCACGCCTTGCGCCCCCACAGCGGCCCGGAGACGAGACCCATCAGACCGAACAACACCACGACCTCGGTCGCGGCCACTGCGTACGCGTCCGCGGTCTTGTTGCCCTTGAAGAGATAGATCGCGCTCGTGAGACCGCAGACGGCAATCGCCGTGTACATCGCTATCCACGACGGCACGTGGAAATAGAAAATCTTCTGCACCAGCCCCATCGTCGATTCGTAGGGCGCCTGGGCGATGAAGTACGGCGCGCACACGAACAGGACCGCGACAATGGCGACGAGGGGCGCGAACGCTCGATTCACACGCTACTCCGTCATCAACGGCTCAAACGTCCACAGCGAAAGCGTCACGAATACGACGTCGAACGCGGTCAGAATCCCGATCCACATCACGGCCGTCGGCTCGTCGGGCGGCGACGCGAGCAGCGCGCTCGTGCCGCGTACGCCAGCAATGATTACCGGAATGGTGATCGGATACAACAGGATCGGGAGCAGCACGTCGCGCGACCGCGCGCGCACCAGCATGGCCGCGAACAACGTGCCCACGCAGGCGAATCCCGTCGTGCCGGTCACCAGCAGCGCCGCGAGCAGCAGCGGCCGCGCGAAGAGCGGCGCGTGGAACAGCAGCGCAATGAGCGGCGTCAGGAGCAGCTCCGCGATGCCGAGCACCAGCAGGATACCGAGCAGCTTGCCGACATACAGCGCGGGCCTCGGCGCCGGCGCGAGCAGGAGCGCGCGCAGCGTTTCGGCGTAGCGTTCGCGCTCGAATGTCCGGCCGAGCGCGAGCGTCCCTGAAAACGCCACGGCAATCCACAAGATCCCGGCCGCCGCGTCTTCGAGCGGCTGCCCCTCCTTGACGAACGCGAAGGAAAACACCAGCACCGCCGACACCGCGAAGAACACGGTCGTCGTCAGCACCTCCCAGCTCTTCGCCTCGATGGCGGCGTCCTTGCGGAGCACGAGCAGCGCGGTACGCAGAAACATCAGGCTGCCATCGCGACGTTCGAGGTTCGGCGTTCGACGTTCGACGTTCTGGTTCGAGGTTCGGCGTTCGGCGGGTGCGTGAACCACGAACGACGAACCCGCACGACGAACCACGAACCACGAACCACGAACGTCGCCATCAGGTTAATGCGCCACCGCACGGCGATAGCGCGCTCGGAGACCCGGCGCGGCGGGTTCGTCGGCCACCAGGCGGCCGTCGCGCACGAGTGCGACGCGCGACACGAGGCCTTCGGCCAGGTCGAGATCGTGCGTCGCCAATACGACGATGGCCCCGTCGGCCGCGAGACGCCGCAGGCGTTCGGACACAAGCGACACCGCGCTGTCGTCGAGTCCCGTAAACGGCTCGTCGAGCAGCACGAGACGAGGTGCGTGCAGAAGGGCGCGCTCGAGACCCAGACGCTGGCGCATCCCGCGTGAAAACTCGCTCACCGGATCGGCGGCGCGCGCTGTCAGGCCGGCCCGCTCCAGCGCGGCATCGACGGCCGCGCGATCGCTGAGGCCGTACATCTGCGCGAAGAAGTTGAGGTTTTGTCGCGCGGACAACTCCGGATAGAGGTAGAGCTCGTGCGCGAGCAGGCCGATGCGGCGGCGGAGCTCTCCCCCACCTGCGCGCGGCCCGTGCTCACCGAAACGAACATTGCCGGACGATGGAGTCACGAGGGTCGCCAGCATGCCGACCAGCGTGGACTTGCCGGCGCCGTTGGGACCGAGCAGCCCCACGATGTCGCCGCGGCGCGCGGTCAGCGACACGCGCGACACAGCACGCCGGCGGCCGAAATGCCGCGAGACCTCGATCAGCTGAGCGGAGTCGAAGTCGACGGCCACGCTCACGCCGCCACGTCGTCGCCGCGGTCGAGCGCGCCGTAGACCTGCTCCAGAGCGGTGACGAGCTGCTCGCGACGATCCGCGTACCGCCGCTCGTCGGCGCGTCCGGCGCGGTGATCGTTCTCCAGGCGGACGAGATCGGCGAACAGCTTCTCTCGACGAGCGATCAATCGTTTGCGCTCCGCGGCGCCAGCGTCCTCGTCGCCCGTGGGCCGCCACGCCGCCCAGACGCCGACGCCGGCGATGGCCAGGGCGAGCACCAGCGCGATCGTGCGCGGCGCCTGGCTGTGGTGCGGGAATCCGCTCACCGCCAACGAGATCGGCTGGCCGGCCGAAATAGCTCCGCCCATTCCGGCGATGTACGTCTCCCCTTCCGCAGCCATCTCGCGCTGATTCGCAATCTGCCCCGAACTGAACGTCGTGCTGCCGACCTTCCTGACGATCACGGCCAGCTGCTCGAAGGTCGCCGGGAACGCTTGCGTGACAGAGACCGAGCCGCCGCCCGGCGGCATCGCGTACGCCACCTGCACGAACGTCGAGCCCGGCGGAAACGGTCCGGCCACGGTGACGCGCCGTCCACTGACGCTCGCTTGCGGCGACGAGCCTTGCATGATGGCAGCATTGCTGGCGCCCGCCGGCAGGTCGAAGACGAACGGGGCCGGCGGGTTGACGGGCGCGCGCGACGTATTCGAGATGTCGAGCAAGTAGAAGACGTTCACGGCCTCGTCGGCCGGCTCGACGACGATGCGCGACTGCGGGCTGAGGACGACCTGGCCGGCAATCGGCGGCGCATCAGGCGTTGTCGCCGGCGGTTTTGATGTATCGGTCGCGACCAGCATCACGCGCACGCCGCCCTGCGCGGGAACGGGGAACTCCTGCGACTCGAGGCGCTCGCCATCGACAACGGCCACCGCCTTGACCGACGTGCCCGGCGCGAGCGCGTCGAACTGCGCCCGTCCGTTCTCGTCGGTCTTGACGGTGGTGACCTTCGACCCGGCGTGAAGCTCGACCGGATGATTCGGGATGTTGTTCGACAGTTGGCCGCGAATCAGGCGAACCGAGATGGACTTGTCCGGCAGGTCCGTAACCGGCCGCGGAATGCCCGACATCTCCTTGGCGTCGGGCATCTGGAACTGCGCGTGTGCCGGACCAGCGGGTACCAACGCGAGCACCAGCCAAACGCACAACCACGGAGGACACCGACGCGCCAACGTTCGAAACCCGAGGACACTGCTACTTTTCGCGGTGACCTCCGTTTGTGTCCGTGTCCACCGTGGTGTCGCTCTTGTGATCACAGCTTCTGCCCGCATGACTTGCAGAATCTCGCATCCGCGTCGTTCGCCGTGGAGCACGACGCGCACAGATTGACGTCTTGCGCCGGACGAGCTCGCCCTTCGACAGGCTCAGGGCGAGCGTTTGCACCTATGCGCTTCGCAAGATCCTTCTCGATCTGATCGCGATAACCTTGCGCCGCGTCGAGCTGCCGCATCAACCCCGCCGCGCGCGCGCGCAGCCGCGTGGACATCTCTTGCCAGTCGGCGTCGGACAGTTTCCCCATCGCCCGATCGAACTCGAGCTCCTTGATGGTGCGCAGCGTCAGAAGTTTTTCGCGCTCGAGCGCCGCACGGGTCCGCTCTCCGACCATCGCGACGCGGTCGCCCTCGGGCGACACGAGCGGCCGCAGCGCCCTCAGCGCCGCCAACCCCACGAGGCCGGCGCCGAACATCAGCACCGTGCCGAGCACCACGACCGCGATGCCCTGCCCGCGCGCCAGATAGGCCACGGCCGTCGCGCAGCCCAGCGCGGCGAGCACGAAAAACTGCCAGGGTTGCAATCCGTGGTCTGTCTGCGTCTTCTCGATTGTGCTCGATGTCACGGCAGATGGGTCCCGCTTGGGCGCCGAAGCGCGAAGCGCGAAGGCGGCCTAGTCGAGATCGCGGAGCTCATCGTCGATGCGCTCGTCGGTCGCCGCGTCGATGGCCGGTGCCGCCTCGACGTCGCGGTCGGGGCGCTTCGACCAACGCACGGCCGCGAAGCCCACCGCGACCGCGCCGGTCGCTCCGAGCAGGTAGGGGAACAGCCAGGCAAGCCGATTGAACCCGCGATCGAGCGGCGCGCCCAGCATCCGCTGGTCGCCGTACTTCGTGACGAACCACTGGATGATCTCGTCGCGCGACTTTTTCTCGTCGATGAGCGCCGCGAGCTCTCCGCGCATCACGTGGGACGTGCCGCACGGATCCTTGCGGCATTCGCCGATCGCCGCGTGGCCGCACGTGGGGCAGGTGCACACGATCTCGTGCTGGAGCTGCTTCTCGAACTCGCTCCGCGCGTAGTACGAGCTCTGAATGTCCTCGTTGGGCGCCGCGCCCGTATTGTGCTGCGCGAACGTTCTGGTGCCGCCCAGCAGGATGAACGCCAGTACCAGCGCCACAGTTGACGTCGCCGCCGCCTCGATCGGCATCTTCGCGACGGCAAACGAGTACGCGCGCTCGGGGAGCAGCGCGATGCCGGTGCCGATGGCGATCACGCCGAAGCCGATCCATATCCAGTTCACCAGCGGGTTGACGAAGATTTCCAGGCTCGCCGATTGATCCTTGATCTGCGGCGGTGCGGCCATCACGACATACAGATCCTCGGCGAGCGTCCGCCGGATCGCGACTTCCGTCGTCGGTTCCTGTGGGCGCTTGTCGAAGAACCATTTCGCCGGATACAGCGTGTCGATCTGCTTCCCGTCGACGAACACGGACAGCACCGCCGTCACCGCCTGCTTCTGACCGTCGTGGGTGACCTTCACCCCGTCGTTGCGGATCGTGTACCGGCCCAGCTTGGCTTCCTGTGCGGGCTTGAGCAGGACTTGCAGATCTTTCTTCCCCACGTTGCCGGCAAACCCGAGGCAGATCAGCACGACGCCGAAGTGAACGACATATCCACCGTACCGCCGCTTGTTGCGCCCGACCAGCCCGATGATCGCCGTCACCATGTCGGTGCCGGTGTTCTTCCGGCGGATCGCCCCCCCGCGCCAGAACTCCTGCACGATCGTACCGGTGACGAACCCGCACAGCGCGAAGCAGAGCCCCGACGCCCACAACGGAATGCCCAACGCCAGGACCGTCGCGCCCGAGACGAGTCCGGACGTGACCGGCCAGAGGAACTGATCGCGCAGGTTCTTGAGCGTCGACTTGCGCCAGGCCAGCAGCGGCCCGATCCCGCAGAGCAGGAGCAGCGCCAGACCGACGGGCGCCATCCACTTGTTGAAAAACGGCGCCGCCACCGTGAGCCGCTCGCCTCCGACCGCTTCGCTCAACGTCGGGAACATCGTGCCGAACAGCACGAACATCGCCCCGAACAGCAGGATCCAGTTGTTCAACAGGAACGCCGCCTCGCGCGACGCCCAGGAGTCGAACTCGTTGCGCGCCTTGAGCAGCGGCAACCGGTAGATCACGAGGCCGAAGCTGACGGTGAGGATCGTCACCATGAAGATCGTGAAGAGCCGCGCCAGCATCGGATCGTCGCCGAACGCGTGCACGGACTGGACGATGCCCGAGCGGGTCATGAACGTGGCGAAGATCGTGAGGAAGAACGTAATGATGACGAGCGTGACGTTCCAGACGCGCAGCATGCTGCGCCGCTCCTGCACCATCACCGAGTGCAGGAACGCCGTGGCGGTGAACCACGGCAGCAGCGCCGCGTTCTCGACCGGATCCCACATCCAGTAGCCGCCCCAGCCCAGCTCTTCGTACGCCCAGATCATGCCGAGGAACAACCCGACCGACAGGAAGAGCCACGCGAACATCGTCCAGCGGCGCACGGCACGCAACCACGAGTCGTCCAGATGGCCGGTGATGAGCGCCGCGATGCCGAACGCAAACGGGATCGTCATGCCGACGAAGCCGAAGTAGAGCGACGGCGGGTGAATCGCCATGTAGAAGTTCTGGAGCAGCGGATTCAAGCCCTCGCCATCGGCCGGCGCGTTCGTGAGATAGGTTGCGAACGGGTTCTTGTGCACGACGGTCAAGTACATGAAGAACATCTGCACAGCGGAGATCGTCGCCACCACGTAGGGCACCAGCTCGCGGTATCGCTCGCGGTTGACGTAGACGGCCACCGTCCCGAAGATCGACAGCAGCAGCACCCAGAACATGATCGAGCCGTCGAGCCCGCCCCAGTACGAGGTGATCTTGTAGAACAGCGGCTGCGCGCTGTCCGAGTATCGCGAGACGTACTTGATCGAGAAATCATCGGTCAGGAAGGCGTTCACGATGACCGCTGAGGCGCAGACCATCAGCGCGCAGACGAGATAGAAGGCGCCGATGCCGCTTTCAATCAGCCGGCGCGACCGGCGGCGAGCGCCGACAACCGACGCGACCGCGGCATAGCTTGACGTGACGAACGCGGCGAGCAGCAGGAAGGTGCCGAGAGCTGCCATGGCCGCCTAGAGTCCTTCGGCGCCGGCCCGTGCCGCCGCTTCGTACTTCGAGGGACACTTCGCCATCACACCATCTTTCTGCACGTGGAATCGGCCGTCCGCGTCGAAGCTGCCCTTCAAGACGACTTCCGCTTCGTCCTTGAACGTGTCGGGCAGGAGACCGGTGTACGACGCCTCGATGACGCCGCCCGGCATCGCGCCGCGCGCGGGGTTGTTCTGCACCTTGAACTTGTAGTCGAGCGTGTTCGGCCGCTGGACCCATGTGCCCGGCACGACGTAGCCATGGAGCTGGACACGCTTGTCCTGCCACTGCTGGTGCTTGCCGATCACCTCGTCGACGTTCTTGAAGTATTCGGTCCCTTCGCGGAGCGTGGACCAGAGCATCCCAGAGAACGCCAGCCCAAGCACCAGCGCGGTCGCACCAATCTTGATATATCGATGAGTCATAAGGACTTCCAGGAATGGACCTCGTCAGAATAGCCCGACTGGCGCCAGGATGCAAATCAACTCGACTACAGTCGCGACCGGCAAACCCACGACGTTCGAATAGGAACCCTCGATTCGTGTGACGAAACGCGACGCCAGTCCCTGGATCGCGTAGGCGCCGGCCTTGTCGCGGCCTTCCCCGCTGGCGACGTACCACGCCACGTCGTGTTCCTTGATGGCCGAAAAATAGACCGCCGTCGTTTCGACGCGGCCAAGCTCCTCGGCGTTGCGCCGGAGGCTGACGCCGGTTAGCACCTCGTGCCGCCGGCCGGACAGGCGTCGAATCATCGCGGCCGAGTCGGCATCGTTGCGCGGTTTGCCAAGGATTTCGCCGTCGACGACAACGGCCGTGTCGGCGGCCAGGATGATCGTTTCCGCAGGGCTAAAGCCCTGCGCCACTTTCTGCTCTGCGTTCTGAGCTGGTACGTGAGGTCCGCCTTTAGGCGGACCTCCTTCGATCCGGCCGTAGGTCCGGCTAAAGCCGGACCCCACGTACGAGCTCAGCACCGCAAACGACTTCTCCGCGGCGAGCCGCCGAACGTACATCGCCGGCGATTCGCCGGCGCGAACGCGCTCGTCGACATCGGCCACGACCGCCTCGAACGTGAACCCCGCCGCGCGCAACAGATCGGCCCGCCGCGGAGAAGCCGACGCGAGGATCAGACGCATGTTACGATTTTCGCATGCGTCCCCTCGCGCACGCCGTGCCGGGCGCCGTCGCGGAACTGCTGCGCAGCGCGCCGCTCTCGGACGGCAAAGTGGCCTTCGCGTGGAAAGTCGCTGTCGGCCCCGCTATGGAGCGCGCCACCGCCATCAAACTCGACGGCACGATCCTCATCGTCGAGGTACCAAGCGCGCAATGGGCGCGCGAAGTGAAGCGATCGAGCGGCGTGATTCTCTCCCGTCTGGGCGCGCTGCTGGGCCGCGACACAGTCAGTGCGATCAAGGTACGAGCGTAATAGTCATGAACGCAAAGGCCGCCAAGATCGCAAAGGTATGGTGTTCTCTGCGGTCGTTGCGATCTTCGCGTTCTTGAAGTTGAACTCTATGCGCCAATCCGTCATCGTCAGCGCCGTCCGCACGCCGACCGGAAAGTTTCTCGGGGCCCTCAAGGGATTCACGGCGACCGAGCTCGGCGCGCTGGTCGTGGCCGACGCGATCCGCCGCGCCACCATCGATCCGGCGATCGTCGACGAATGCATCATGGGCAACGTCGTGTCCGCCGGCCTCGGCCAGAGCCCGGCCCGCCAGGCGGCGCTGCGCGGCGGACTGCCCGATCACGTCGCCGCTTTGACGATCAACAAAGTGTGCGGCTCCGGGCTGAAAGCGGTGATGCTCGCCGATCAGGCGATTCGAGTCGGCGACACAGACGTCGTCGTCGCCGGCGGCATGGAGTCGATGAGCAACTGCCCGTATCTGATGCCGCGCGTGCGCGAGGGCCTTCGGATGGGCAACGCCGAGATCGTCGATTCGATGATCAACGACGGCCTGTGGTGCTCGTTCGAACAGTGGCACATGGGAAACGCGGGCGAAGTCGTGGCCGAGCACTACTGCGTCGGCCGCGCGGCGCAGGATGAGTACGCGGCGTTGAGTCACCAGAAGGCCGCGCGGGCCACGGCCGAGGGCGCCTTCGCCGAAGAAATGCTCCCGATTGCGATTCCGCAAAAGAAAGGCGACCCGATTGTCGTCGATCGCGACGAAGCGATCCGCGCCGACACCACCGTGAAAGCGCTCGGCGCGCTGAAGCCCGCCTTCAAGAAGGACGGAACGGTGACGGCCGGCAATGCGCCCGGCGTGAATGACGGCGCGTCGGCGCTCGTGGTGATGGCCTCGGAACGGGCGAAGTCTCTCGGCCTGTCGCCGCTGGCGCGGATCGTCGGCCAGGCGACGAGCGGTCTCGCCCCGAAGTTCGTGCTGATGACGCCGGTCGAGGCCGTGCGGCGCGTCGCCGAGAAAGTGGGCTGGAAACTGGAGGACGTCGATCTGTTCGAGCTGAACGAGGCGTTCGCCGTGCAGGCCGTGGCCGTCCTCAACGAGCTCGGCATCGATCCCGCCAAGGTCAATGTCAACGGCGGCGCCGTCGCGCTGGGTCACGCGATCGGCTCGAGCGGCAGCCGCGTGCTTACGACGCTCCTGTACGCGCTCGAGCGGCGCAATCTGAAACGCGGCATCGCGACGCTCTGTCTCGGCGGCGGCAATGGCGTCGCGGTTGCTGTCGAGAGAATGTAGACGTTCGTCGTTCGACGTTCGTCGTTCGACGTTCGACGTTCGTCGTGATCGAGCTCGTTCGTCGTTCGCTGAACGTCGAACCACGAACGACCACGAACCACGAACCACGAACCACGAACCACGAACGAACAGCCATCATGATCAAGAACGAACAGCCATCATGATCAAGAACGAACAGCCATCATGATCAAGATCGTCGGCATTGTAGGCGCTGGCACGATGGGCAACGGGATCGCCCAGGTGTTCGCCCAGGCGGGGTTCCGCGTCCGGCTCCTGGACGTCGCGCAGCCGATGCTCGATCGCGCCCGCGCCACGATCGAGAAGAGCCTCGGCAAGTTCGTCGAGAAGGGCAAGCTGTCGAAGGACGACCGCGACGCCGCGCTGGGACGGCTGTCGACGACGACGACGCTCGACAAGCTGAGTGATGCGGACTACGTCGTCGAAGCGATTGTCGAAGAGGCCGAATCCAAACGGGCGCTGTTCACGAGCCTGGATGCGATCGTCGGCCGGACCGCGATCCTCGCCTCCAACACATCGTCGATCTCGATCACGACGCTGGGCGCGGCGACGACCCGTCCGGACAAAGTGCTCGGGATGCACTTCATGAACCCGGTGCCCTTGATGTCGCTCGTCGAGCTCATTCGCGGTCAGGCGACATCCGCCGAATCGATGCGCACCGCGGCGGAGCTGTGCGTCGCGCTCGGCAAAACGTCGGTGGAAGCCGCGGACTATCCAGGGTTCATTGCGAACCGCGTGCTGATGCCGATGATCAACGAGGCGATCTTTGCGGTGATGGAAGGCGTGGGCACGCCCGATGCGATAGATGCTGTAATGAAACTCGGGATGAATCACCCGATGGGGCCGCTCACGCTGGCGGACTTCATCGGCCTCGACGTCTGCCTCGCCATCCTCAACGTCCTGCACGACGGGCTCGGCGATCCCAAGTACCGGCCGTGTCCGCTACTGCGCCGCATGGTCGCGGCGGGCCATCTCGGTCGGAAGTCGGGCCAGGGCTTTTACACGTACCAGCCATAACGCAGCGGCCACGGGTCCGACGATCGCAACTTCTCGCGCGGCGGCCCATAGGTTCTGCACCAGCGTCGCGCCCGAGAAGGGATTGCGGCGCTCGGTTTCAGCAAAGACGCTCCAGCCGGAAACGAAAAATCGGTCGACGAAGGGCCACAACGCCTGGAGGCCGAAGGGCGGCAGTGTGTCCGATCCCAGCCAATCGAGCAGTAGATGGGTTGCGTACGCGCCAGCGCAAATGAGCGCGACCCGCCACCGAATGACCCGCTCTGTCACGGCTGCCGCGACAATCAGAACAAGGGCCACGGCGGTCAGACTGTGCGTGAAGGATCGGTGATGACCCGGCATGAGGAGATCGAGATCGGGAAGTGCGGCGAGCAGGACGCACGCGGCGAGCAGGCGCGCCGAGGAACGGCGCCGGTCGATAGCGTCGGCGGCCCACACGACGGAGGCGCCCGCGAGCACATGGCCAATTGGGCTAGGCACGGCGCGCCTATGATGGCAGATTCTGCAAACATTCGGGAAACGAGGCGAAAGTGCCTCGTTGACGTAAAGGCCTTATTTATCAGATTATTGCTGGCGACTCATGCACAGAACTGCGCTTGACTTTCGCCCGGCACGTTTTTAGAATAGCGGCGCTTCGAAAAGGAGCCAGCATGCCCCCAGAACGCATCGTGGAACGCGACGGAGATCGTCAGGATCGGGAACGCTTCAAAGCAGTGGAGCTCGCGGTCGGTCAGATTGAAAAGCAATTCGGCAAGGGTTCGATCATGCGCCTCGGCCAGAAGGGCGCCATTCAACCAATCGATGCCATTCCAACCGGCGCCATCAGCATCGATTACGCGCTCGGCGTCGGCGGCGTCCCCCGCGGCCGCGTCGTGGAAATCTTCGGGCCCGAGTCATCGGGCAAGACGACGCTCGCGCTGCAGGTGATTGCCGAGGCGCAGAAGCTCGGCGGCATGGCGGCGTTCGTCGATGCGGAGCACGCGCTCGATGCAGCCTACGCGCAGAAGCTGGGCGTGGATCTCGAGAACCTCCTCGTCTCGCAGCCCGACAACGGCGAGCAGGCGCTCGAAATCGTCGAAGTCCTCATCCGATCAGGCGGCGTCGATGTCGTCGTCGTCGACTCGGTGGCCGCGCTCGTGCCGAAGGCGGAAATCGAAGGCGAGATGGGCGACGCGCAGATGGGGCTTCAGGCGCGCCTCATGTCGCAGGCGCTGCGCAAGCTCACCGGCGTCGTGTCGAAGTCGAAGACCTGCCTCGTCTTCATCAACCAGCTGCGCGAAAAAATCGGCGTGATGTTCGGCAATCCCGAAACGACCACCGGCGGCCGGGCCCTGAAATTCTACGCGTCTGTGCGCATCGACATCCGGCGCATCGCCAGCATCAAGGACGGCGACGCCGTCGTCGGCGGCCGCACGCGCGTGAAGGTCGTGAAGAACAAGGTCGCGCCGCCCTTCCGCGAGGCGGAGTTCGACGTCATGTACGGCGAAGGGATCTCGCGTACTGGAGATCTTCTGGATCTCGCCGTCGACAAACGGATCGTCGAAAAATCGGGCGCGTGGTTTGCTTATGGCGGCGAGCGTCTGGGTCAAGGCCGCGAGAACGCCAAGCAGTTTCTCAAGGAGAATCCGGACATCTTCAAGGCAATCGAGGACCGGGTCCGGCGCGAGTTGGGCATGGTGCGAGAGGTCGAGGTCGCCGCGGTTTGAAGCTTCGCCGGTTATGGCTAATGGCTGATCGCTAATGGCTATCGTCAATGGTTGGCCGCTTTGGCCATTGACGATGCGCCATCAGCCATTAGCCATCAGCCATGACGGTTTCAACTATCGGCCCTCCTCCTCTATCTAAGCCTGGACAAGAAACGTAGACACGCCAGCCAGGAGGGCCGATGCGTCGCTTCTTTAGCCTTTTCGTTCTGTTCGCTTTAACGGCACTCACTGCGCCCCTCGCGGCGCAGTCCGCCGACGTCCACGGCACCTGGACGGCCGAGCTCCGCCAGGGCCGTGTCTTTCTCCAGGTCCGCAGCGATCCGCCGGCCGACTGGCAGTCCGGCGACGGCCGGGGCGGCTGGAACATGGGCACGACCTACCCTGTCGAGGAGCTCTCGGGACTCCCTGCCAACGACGAGCATTTGACCGCAACGAACATCAAGTTCGAGATGCGGCGCGAGGCCGGCACCATCGCCTTCGACGGATCGTTTCGCGATGGTCGCGGAGCGGGACTGTTCACGTTCGCGCCGCGAGCGGCCTATACCGCCGAAATGAAGTCGCTCGGGTTCAACGACGAGCTGCCGCTCTGGCGCCGCTATCAGCTGGCCGTGCACGACGTCGGTCCGCGCTACGTGCGCGACTTGAAAACCGAGGGCTTCGACAAGCTCACGCTGGATCAGATTCAGCGTGCGAAGACTCACGGCGTCAGCATCGAGTACATCAAGGGCATCAAGGCGGAAGGCTTCCGGACCGTCAGCCTCGAGACGCTCGTGCGCACGCGCGATCATGGCGTCACGCCCGAGTACATCAAGGCGATGAAGGCTGAAGGCTACAAGGGCACGACCCTCGAGGAATTCGTTCGCACTCGCGATCACGGTGTCACCCAGACATACGTCCAGGGCATGCGGCAGGCCGGCTTTGGCGACGCCACCGTGGACGATCTCGTGCGCGCGAAGGACCACGGCGTCACGCCAGAGTACGTGAAGGAAATCAAGGATCTCGGGTTCTCAGTGACGGGCCTGGATGGGTACATCCGGCTGCGCGATCACGGCGTCCGTGCGGCGTACGCAACGGAGCTCAAGGCGGCCGGGTACGACAAGCTGGCGCCCGAGGAAATCATTCGGCTGCGCGACCACGGTGTGACGGCCGCGTTCATCCGCGAGTTGGCGGCGCAAGGATACAAGAACCTTCCGCTCGAAGAAGTCGTCCGCATGAAGGATCACGGTGTCACGCCGGAATACCTGGCCGACATGAAGGATCTGTTGAAAGACCTCACGGTCTCGCAGATCGTGCGGCTCCGCGACCACGGCATCACCCCGGGCTTCGTCAACCACGCTCGGGCGCGCGGCTACAAGACGACGGATCCCGACGAGCTGGTCCGTCTCAAGAACGGCGGTTTGTACAAGTAGGGGCCGACCCATGTGTCGGCCTGGGGCGGACACATAGGTCCGCCCCTACAACACCGAGCGTTCGCGCCGTTGGAACCTGAACATCCGTATCCCAGCTCCGAACACTCACCCCGCACGGTCGGCGGAGAACCTGTTGACCGTGCGGCCTCGCCTGCGGCACGTTACCCGTCTGAGTAAGCAGTCGCCGTCGCTCGGGTTTCACCTGAGCGAAAACTCCATCTCGACCTGCACCAGGACGGGAACCGGCCGCCCCAATCGTTCTCCCGGCGCAAATCGCCATTGATGGAGGGCGGCAAGAGCCTGCTGGTCGAGGCCGAAGCGTTGGTCGAGCGAACGCACGACCGAGATGTCAACGGCCCTGCCATGCGTCCGCACCACGGCACGCAGCACGACGGTGCCTTCAACTTTCGCTCGACGCGCTTCGGGCGTGTACACGGGATCGACCATCTGCAGCACCTGCGGCAGCGTGACGTCGACGCCAGGCCGCGAGACGCCGGGAGGAAGAATGGCCGTATCAGGCGGCGCGACGAGGACACTTGCCGGCGCCGCATTCGTCGCTGCTGGTATTCGCTCGACTCCGGGCTGTTCCGGTTGTTGCGGCCGTTGCGACCGACCGACCGGCGTCGATGGCGGCGGGGAGGCTGGCGCCGGCGTGCCTCCGAGTGCGGCGTCGATGCGCGCCCGGAGCGCCTCGCCCGCGGCACGCACGACCTCGTCGCTCACCTGACCGGTCTGAATCGCGTCTTTCAACGCTCGCACTTCGGCGATTCGCAGCAGCCAGCCAACGGCGTTCCAGACGATGAACACGAACACCGCAAACTTGATGAGCGGGACGAAGCGGAACGGCTGGGCCGCCGTCGCGGCCGCGGCCTTCCGGGCTCTCTTCGTCGCGTTGGCGACGGCGGTTCGATCGATCGACTGCGCGGAACGCTGGAGCGCTCGCAACTGCCGCGACGTCGCTGACACTGACGATGACCGGGAGACTGGCGAGGCTGAGAACGCCGGCTTGGCGCTTTCGTCCATGAAAACCGAGCAGCCGCAGTGAGTGCAAAACGAGCGGTTGGGATCGCACCGTCGTCCGCACGAGGCGCAAACCATCGGCCGCCATGCTACTCCATCAGGACCCGATCAACGCGATCCGCGTCGACGGAAGCTTGCCCTCCGATCTGAGTGAACTGTACAATTGCGATCCACCCATGGGGCGAGGTAGCTCAGTTGGTAGAGCATACGACTGAAAATCGTAGTGTCGACAGTTCGATTCTGTCCCTCGCCACCAATTTCCCGAACAATTTGGAAGGTTTCGAGAACCGTCAGCCGTGAAACCCTGGTCGGGTGACAAACGGGTGACAATCGGTACAGGCTCGAAGCCATTTTTCAGCCCACCTGCATCTGATCTTCAGCCGGTCTAGCGAGTCGTTCTTTCCGACGCTCGCGCGCGTGTTTCATCGATTCTGCGAGCGCGTTCGCGCGCGCGTTCATGTAACGTTGGGTCGTCGTGATGCTCGCGTGCCCGGCGAGCATCTGCAGTTCGTGCACCGGCACGCCATCGTCGGCCAACCGTGACAACGCTTCGTGTCGCAGGTCGTGCCAGTGCAAGTTGATTTTCCGTAGAGCGTCGCGCTCGAGCCGACGGTGCCCTCGCGAACGTTCCGCAGGCTTGATGTCGTTCGCTCTCAGAAGCAGGGTCTCCCAGGCTGACCGAAAACTGCGAACGTACTCACCGGTTTTCGCATGGCCGAACACGTACACCTCGGGTCCGAGGAACGCTCGTCGGCGCAACACCTCCTCCAGTCGACTGCCCCGCTCGAATGGAATAACTCGCGCCACCTCCGATTTCGAATTCTCCTTGAGAATACGAATCCATCGATGCTGCCAGTCGACGTGCTTGTTCTGAATCTTCATCATCTCGCCGCACCGGCAACCTGTGTCGAGAGCGCCGATCAGCCGGTCACGCATCTCGTCACCGGTTGTGAGTCTCGCGTCCGGATCCCAAATCTGTCCGGACACGATGTCGCTGCACAGCGATTGCGGAATCTTGAACATCGCTGCCAGTTGCCGCTGAGGAACTCGCCGCTCCGCGTGAGACCTGATTTTCCCGACGACGTCCCACGTAAGCTTCGCGTTCCCACGAGGGAGGTCGTTGAGCAGCTTGCAGGTGTCGAGTAGGCGCTGCTCTTCGCCCTCGCTCAAACGCCGATCGCGCCGGCGTTCGTTCTTCGTCGAAATCCGCACTCCGCGGCGATGGAACGGCGTTGCATCGAGTAACTCCCGCCCGATCGCCCAGTTGCACACGTGTCGGAGTCGCGCCAGGTAGCGATTGGTGGTCGCTACTGCGCGCTCCGAACACCGCGCCTTGAAGTCCTCGATCGCGTCGGGCCGTTCGAGGGCTTTTCTCGGGAGCTCGCCGAGTTCGGCAGTGAGGACTCGGAGCTGGCTCAATGCCGTCGCACGGCTTTTCAGCCGTTCGACCTCGACGTACCGATGTTGGTAGAGCGCGAGCAAGTCCGCCACGGTGGCCGGCTTGCCCTTCAATCGTTCGGGCGCCGGCGCGACCCGCGGATCCTTGCCTGATGCGATTTCCGCGATGAACTTGGGCTCCCAGTTCTTCTCCGCCTCCTGTTTCGACGTCACCGACGACATCGCGCCTCGCGCGAAGGCGAAGTCGTCTACAGGCATCCGATAGCGGACGCCGTCATGCATGAGGTCCAGCCACCAGGAATGTTCGCAGCGCGGGCTCGCCTTGCAGCCTCGGCTCCGACATCGTTTGCGTACCAGCCATGCTTCCTCCTTTCCGGTTATGAGACTCGCGTCGGTGCTCCGCGTTTGATCCAATCGAGCACGTCCGCCGGGTGGAATCTCCTTCCTCTCACGCCGAACCGCTGCGACTTCAGCAGCCCTCGCAAGTACGCGCGCCGGATCGTTTCCTCGTGGCAGCCGATGAACTCGGCAACCTCGAACGCAGTCATCAGCCGATTCGGCAACGCGTTCGTGTTGCTTGCCGCGGCCGCGGGCGGCGGCACGTCGACGCCAGTATGCTCCTGTTGCTCCTGCGTGTGTTTTCTCATGGTTATCCTCCGGCCCCTCGTCGTCGCGGTGAACGCTGGCGACGAATGATGGATTGACGTCTCGAGCTGGTAGGTGCCGCGTCCGGGCGAATCGGCGAAGTGCCGATCGCCGGCGCGGCGAGCTCGGTCGCGGCGACTGGAGCACGCCGCTCAGCGTGCGATCCAGTCAGTCGTCACGATGTCGAGGGCTCACGTCGCCGCTCTGGAGCGGCTGTGCGAGTGCTCGTGCGTTGCTCCCGTCATTCCGCCGGAAGCGCGCCCAGCGCGTTTGTGCGCCGTCTGCCGGGTGGTCTACGCGTCGGTCTCGTCTTGGACCTCCCGCCGAGAATGGCGGCTGCGTCCAATTCGGGGGACCCGGCTTGTTTGCTTGGAGCTGTTGCCCTGAGGCGAGCAGCTGAGAAGCGCTCCACGTCCTGGCGTCGTGGAGGGGTGGCGAACTATCGCCACAGGAGATGGTCGCAGGTTACGCGAGCATGATTAGCATGTCAACGATCTCGAGCTCGCTCGGCGAAGGATGTGTGCAACGGCTCCCGGACGCCAATGCCGCTCTGTACGCCCGCACGCTGATCAACGAGGTGCTCGCCAACCACGCCCGCAAAGACGTCGGGTCGCACGCCTCCCGCCCGCGCATCGCCGGCGAAGCCAGTCCTTCCTTCGGCGTCATCCGCGACTTACGCGCGGCTTTCGCGCGGCGGCGCACCAGCCGTCGTGGACGATTACGTGCCGCGTCTGGCTAGACGTTGCGCTTCAGCCTCGCTGCCTCAGAATGTCGCGGAGCCGCGACGGCTGCAAGCGCGTGTTCGGCTGCGCGTTTATGGGTCCAGCGAGGTCTTCCTGCTCTTCTTGTAGTGCAAAGCGGAGAGGACAATTCCATTGCTTCGTGTATTCCCAATAGATCTTCGCCTCGATGTACTGCGTGAAGACGCGCAATCTGCGATATGTGGACCGGGCCTCGGCGCCTTCGTACCCGTCCGGGAACCTTTCGACACGGCCGACTGTGACATACAGCAGCTTCAAACCATCGTCGTCCGGAAACGTATCACGGTAGTGGGCGAGGCGATGATGCTCGCCGGTCAAAGGGCGCAAGTCGATGTGTTTCGTCTCGCCCACGTAGATCACTTGTCTTGGCAGCACCGGGTACGGGCGGTCGGCTTCGTCGGGCGGGCGCTCGAAACGTCCCCATAGGTAAAGTCCAAGCCAAGGACCGTCGTCAGCGCCTCAGTCGACGGCGATCCACCCGCGGTACCAGGCCGAAAACGTGACTCCCGGATCACCGCTCACAATGAACCAGTCCTGTCTGAGTCAGCCGAACGCGCGGCTTCAGCCGCGGCGGCTCAGGATGCCGACCGCCGCCGTCGGCTGCAAGCCGATGTTAGGCTGCTGCCCGTTGGTTGTCATTCTTCACTGAAATACTTCCGTGATTGCTTGCTGTGATGAAACTGGATGCCATGCGCGACCAATACCTTCTCGATGACCGCAGGCAAATCCATCAGTGTATGGAAAGGCTTCGGGTTCTCCGGCTCGATGCCGTGCGACGCGTTGCGCTGCATGTGAACAACTCCAGCGTCCCAGGAATGCTTCGGGATAATCTCGCCGTCGGTCTCTGCAACCCTCCCTGCCAAGATAGCTGAGACACTTCCTCGTCCGGAAATTAGTGTAGAGGGCGGGGAGGTGCAAGGAGCTTGATGACCACGATCCGCATGAGAGAGGCAGCCCAGTCGATCGGGGGAGAGCCGGAGCGGAGGGGCGACGAGCGAAGCGAGACGCCCCGCAGCGGAGGGTCTTCTCCGATCGAGCGAGCGGGCGCTGCCGGTGGTGACCCGATCCGGAAGTGTCGGCGCGCCTTACACGTCGACGCTTCACGAGTGCCTACAAGTTGGAGATCTTGCGGACGAGCCGATGCGTGCACGCGACATGGCGAGCTCGGCGGGCTGCTCCGGAAAGAGGGCCTCTACTCGTCGCATCTGATCACCTGGCGGCAACAGCGCGAACGCGGATTGACGCCGATGAAGCGGGGACGCAAAGCCGGTGCCGGTCGACCCGCAACTGAAGCGACTCGAGCAGGAGAATCGACGGCTCACCACGCGGCTGCAGAAGGCTGAAGCCGTGATCGATTTCCAAAAAAAAGTTGCGGCACTCCTGCAGATCCCGTTGAAACCCATGCCGAGCGACGAGGACGATTGATGACTGCGGTCGAACGCGTGGCGACTACGATCGGGACCGCGCCGGCGTGTCAGCGTCGCTGGGTCTGCCCCGCGGATCCGTGTACCGGGGACGACGCCCCGCGGCGGCGGCGCGTCCACGGCCGGCGCCGCCCACGCGCGCTCGATCGGGTCGAGCGTCAGGAGGTCCTGGATCTGTTGCACACGCGGTTTGTCGATCAGGCGCCCGCGCAGGTCCACGCCACACTGCTCGACGAGGGCACCTATCTCTGCTCGCCCCGCACGATGTATCGCCTGCTCGGTGCGGCCGACGAAGTCAAAGAGCGGCGCGATCAGGTGCGGCGGCCCGCACTACGCAGCGCCCGAGCTGTTAGCCACGCGGCCCAACGCAGTCTGGAGCTGGGACATCACCAAGCTCCTCGGGCCGGCCAAGTGGACCTACTTCTATCTCTATGTGATCCTCGACATCTTCAGTCGCTACGTCGTCGGCTGGATGGTCGCGCCGCGCGAGAGCGCGGCGCTGGCGGAGCGCCTGATCGCCGAGACCTGCGCGAAGCACGGCATTCAGCCCAGGGCAACTCACGCTCCACGCGGATCGCGGCGGCGTCGATGCGCAGCAAGCCGGTGGCCCTGCTGCTCGCGGATCTCGGGGTGACGAAGACGCATAGCCGCCCTCACGTCTCCAACGACAATCCGTTTTCCGAAGCCCAATTCAAGACGCTGAAGTACTGTCCCGCAGTTTCCAGAGCGGTTCGGCTCGATCGAGGATGGCCGCGCGTTCTGCCAGATCGTTCTTTCGCTGGTACAACCACGACCATCATCACAGCGGGCTCGGCTTCCTGACGCCGGCGGTCGTCCACTTCGGCCAGGCGACTGCGGTGCGCGCGCAGCGTGAAGTCGTGCTGGCCGCGCGTATGTGGCGCATCCCGAACGCTTCGTCAAGGACCGCCACGACCCGCTGATCTGCCGACCGCCGTCTGGATTAACCCGCCCGTCAAAACACCGGCGCGTCAGGATGCCCACAAACGGCGATCGGCGCGGCCGAACCAACGGGTCGCCCCGATTCGCGAACGCACATGACGACCTCGGGCTCGTGATGATCGATTGCAGCGCGACTCTAATTACTCAACCCTCGGTGTCTCAATGTCATTGACAGGTTCCGCAATGGCGTTTGTCCAAAAGCGAATCCGAAGTTCAATCATCTTCTCGTTGTGGCGTGCTCGTGTGCTGGTCGGTGTGTTTGTGGGCATAAAGTTTAATTGGTGCGAAGTGGCCTAACTACTCTTGGAGTAGACCGGCGAACGTATCTGCAGCCAACGCCGGCCGTTCCACGGCAACTTCGGACCAGAACTCCAAGACTCGCGCGATGATAGCACCGGCCGCGCGATCGAGCGGGATGCCAGTTGGCTGCGAGCGGCGCGCATGGCTGCAGCGGGCCGCAGCCAACTTCGCTCGCTGGCCTCTGCGGCCACGAGTGGCAATCGTGACTCCGTGGAGGGGTTGCGCGTCGCAACGGCCCGGCGCGAAAGGGATTGCCTGCGAATCCTTGCAGCCAACGACGTCTTCGCCAGAGTGACACTCGCGAGAAGTCGTTAGCGACAACCGACCTGCGTCTCGCGGCGCAGCCCGGAGCCTGCCGTCGGCGGCGTGAGTCTGGCGCCGTGCTCGGCGCGCGTCCAGACGCTTCGCCCCGCTGCGCGGGCGCCTTTCGATTCGGCTCAGGGCGGCCTGGACACGGCCTCCGCGCGGCGCGGTGTTGGCAATTGCCGCCGGCAGGCTTGCAGGATTGGGACGTCGACGCAACGGATGTCGCGAACGCCGACGCTCCGACAAAAGCACACGTCGGAAGCGGCGGGCGCAGGTCAATCCCGCGCAGCGCCGACGGGACGGAGGGAAGGGGTAGCATCTTGCGCCAACGCTTCCGCAAAATGATTTAGCGGAGCGTCGGTCCGTGGCTACTGTTCGCGGCGGCGTGTCGCGTCGCGCAACAGCTGTTGAAGTAGCTGGTCGCTGGCGCGGAAGTTGGTCTGGCGCAGGCGAGCAAACGCGACGGTGAGATCTGCGAAGCCATGCTCTGACGCGTCCGCCAGAACGCGCAGCGTGCCAAGGACCGGAACACCGAGCCGTTCTGCTTCGTGTCGTGCGTCTGGATCATCGACCAGACAGGGCGTCGGCTGACATTTCTACCGCAAGGCAGATCGCGTCACGCTCGCCTTCTCCGAGATCGGTTTGCGCCGGCGCAATCACCTGCATCGGCGCCTGGACATGCAACCAATCCGGCCGCTCGATCACCCAGGTCCTGACCGGACTCAGGATGCAGGCTCTCGGGTAAGTTCGGTGATCACGGCCGGTGGCGCGATCACGTACCGGTCACAGGCCGGCAGGACATGAATGTGTTCGATCAGAATCAGGTAGCGAAGTGGACTGGCGTCCGCGACGACAATCACTCAGGTTGTCGGTCAGAAGTGCGGATCGGTACCGAGATCGCGCTGGCGCTTCTCCCACAGCCGGGCACTTGTGGCACCTTCACGCTGGAAGTCTTCGAACGTGTACTCCCAGCGGCACGCCGTGATGCTTTAGGAATCGGTCGAGTTCATCGCGCGACGGGATCTCGAGGAGCTGACCGAGTTGATGGCTGGTCAGCCGCTGCATCCGGTACACATCAATGGCCATCGCTTCGAGCGCCGAGCGAGACAGATCCTGGCCTTGCTCGACGAGCTGCGCCACGACGTCGTCCGGCAGATCCACCCAGATGCGCGTGTACTTCAGCATAGGGTAGGTGGTCGATCGGCTGCCGATGACGCCGATGTGTTGCCAACCTGTCCCGGTGTGACTCCGCTCGTCTTTACCGGCGCCGTTCGTCTTGATTGCCGAAAACAACGTGTCCGATCGCGACGATGTGCTGATCGTGGTGCTCGGCCATGTCAGGCGCCGCGTCATCGATGAAGCCGATCAGCGCGCGCGCCGCGACCCAGCCGGTCGGATCGTCATCAGGTGGCGCGGGTGTTGCGACAAGCACCTCTACCTCGGTGCCCTCCTGCAGGTGGACGGGTTCTGTCGGTTTGAAGACGCCGTCCTCGTAGATGGCCTTGACCGCACTCGTCATGGGTGCCTGCCCGTCATTTTACCAGCGGTCGGCGCGCGCATTTCGAGCAGCCGAATGTGCGCGCTGACGCACGCCTCAGGAGGGCGCTGGCCGGTGCCGCGAACGACACGCACAGAGGGCCGGGCCTGCGTCGAATCAAGTGTCGCGACAGAGGACGGCGGGAACCGAGGTGTGAACGACCCCGGAACGGACGCGGGGCGGCGAAAGCGGCGCGAACCGGGGTCGTTCACACCTCGGTTCCCTCTCCTCGCTGCGTGTGAACCGCGATCGGGCGGCACAGAACGCCGCCCTTTGCAGCGCGACACACGGCAATGGGCGAACGACGGCTAACTTATTTACGCACCGATGGATTCACGCGCGTCCGACGAGTCGATTCCACGCGCGCTCGGATTCTCGCCGGAGATTCTCCAGACGTTGCGATGGGGTTAAGGCCTGGGGTTGAGCGCGTGTCGAGGGATTGTCTCCCCCCTGGTCGCCCTTCTCAACAG
The DNA here is from genome assembly GCA_963770995.1 of uncultured Acidobacteriota bacterium. GTDB lineage: Bacteria > Acidobacteriota > Vicinamibacteria > Vicinamibacterales > CAVVIG01 > CAVSWN01. Next base: position 182,341 of record CAVYRS010000005.1, read on the forward strand.
AACCGGTGATGCGACTGGCAGGTCGGCAGACCGGCGCGAGATGGCGGTACGTGTGCGGCAACACGACGCATTCGACAGCGCCTGATCCGCGGGCGAGCGCATCGCGAAGCACAGGGGACGCCAGGGATTCGAGGACGCTGTCCCCCCGTTTCAACCAGCGGCGGTAGAGCGCGGCGAATCGCGCCGTGTTGAACGGGCCGATCGTGCGCGCGGCCGGTCCAGAAACCGTGCCCGGCGACACCGGCGCCGTCTTCGGCAGCCGCTCGAAAGACGCGCGCAGCTCGGCGATCGTCGCAGCTTGAAGCGGCGTTTCAAGTTCGTCGCGAATCACTCGCTGATAGTCGTCATATGCACGGTCGAGAGGCCGCGGAAATGCGACTCGAAGCGTCCAGGTGGGCAGACGTTCGAGGAACGCCCGATGGCCCTGCAGCCACGTTCTGAACGCGTCTGTCCAGGGTTGGACGGCCAGGTACAGCAGTACGGCGCGACCATCCGCGGCGATGCCGATCGGGAACGAGCCCGGCAGGCTGTTCGGTGTGTCAACCGGCGCATCGGCTGGCGGTGCTGCATCGGTTTCCGTCGCTTCGGCTGCCGCGTCCCGGGTGACCGCCGCGATGCATGCGAGCTTCTCAGACGGCGTCGTGAGCCACTCCAGGTCCGGCGTCGTGAGTACCGCATTGAGTCGCATCAGGCGCTCGATCACCTGACCCGCCGCAACGGGTCGGCGATACCGGCTGTGGCCCTCTCCGATCGCCTCGTACAGGCGACGGTGATGGACGTGGTACAGCCGCGCGCGGTTGTGCACGCACGGGACCTCGGACGCCCGTCCGTGGAGCAAGAGCTTACGAAAGAACGCGTTCGATTTGGCACCGCCGTTCGCCACGCCGGCGAACCGTGCGAACTGGCGCGGCACACAGAATCCCGCCGTGCCGCATCACGATCTCCAGGAACCGCGCCTGGCGCTCGGTGAAGCGGAATCCCACGATGGCATCGACGCGTTGCGTCGTGGTCAATCCCATAGCTCCTCCGCTATCCCGCGGACTTGTCCGCCACCCCGTCCACTGCCGCCGCCACGGCCGCCGACGCGGATGCTCGCGCCGCGATACGCGGTGAATCCAGACCGCGCGACGGCCGCGCCGTGGGCGCCTCGGTAGTGCGCAGTGACGATTTCAATGTCCTCGTGATCGTGCCGGCCGTCCATCTCGTGATACTCGATGCGCAAGTCGGGGAAATGCACCTGGTCGTCGAAGTACGGCAGGTCGTGATCATCGGCCCATTCACGGATTTCCTGGTCGGTTCGATCAGGGTGTCCGTCGTAGTCGGCGCGCTCGCGATCCCTTGCGTGTAACCACTCCTGATATTCGCGTTTCAGCTCGCAATCGAGGACGATGCGATCGACTTCGGCGCCGCGCTCGGCCAGTCGCTCGGCGGCCTGAACGTAAGCGCTGTACACCTGCGTGTCATGCTCGAGTTCGCGCTCACGTTTTACGCCGGCGTAATACTCCTGCGCGATCGTCGTCGCCCGTCGCGCCGATTGGCTTCCAGGAGCTCGCGACCGCGGTCCGTCAGGGTGACCGCGACGTCGCGTTGGCCATGCACGCGGACGGTTTCCACGAGGCCCTTGCTCGCGAAGATGCCGAAGGTCGCCGCGCCGCGCGTCGCCGCGACTCCCGTCATGATCTCGGAGATCACGAGACTGCACGACACGGAACGCCCCGGTTGTCGACAGCGTGCGACTCTCCGAGCCTCTCAGCGTGTATCTCGCGACCGCGTGCATCGTGCACGCGTTCGCGCTCTTCGCCGCGCGGTAGATCGACGTGACGCGTGAACGTCTCGCGTGGATCGCGTCCTCGATCGTCGGATCCCGATCCGCGCGAAGGTTGCCTCGTGTCGTCTCGACTTCGTTCTTGATCAGTCTGAGCGTGGCGATTAGCGGCGCTGTCGAACTCGTCATCACGCTCGCGGTCGCGACGCTCGTCGTCGCCGTCGCGCGGATCGTCGCCCCAGCGCGCATCGTCAGCCATGGCGACCTCCTTGCCCGTGCTGAACGCGTTCGCCGTGCGCGATCCGTGCGATCAGGTTTGGGTGACAAACGGGTGACAATCGGTAGCGGCTCGGGGTGGTCTCAGGTGGTTGGGGGTTTGACGAAACCCCAATGAAAACGGGGGCAGCCGTGTTAGGCTGCCCCAAGTGGCCTCGTTCTTTTCGACTGAAAATCGTAGTGTCGACAGTTCGATTCTGTCCCTCGCCACCAACAACGTCTTACCCTTCACCGATTTAGCGAGTCCGATCCTGAAGCGCGTCGGCGCCCGCGATCGCGTTTGTCCCCGAAATTGTCCCTGTCAACGCGCGCAGCTTCCGCGTCGCCTCCGCGAGGTCCTCTTCGCTCGTGATGTCGTAGCGATCGAACACGCTGCGCGTCTTGTGGCCGGTGATCTTCATCGCGACCGTCTCCGGAATGCCGGCGCGGTTCAGGTTCCGGACGGCGGTACGGCGAAAATCGTGCGGGATGCGCCCAGGACAGCCCGCGGCTTCGCTGGCCGTCTTCCAGCGCTTCCAGAACGTCTTGACGGCCTGTCCCCGTCGCCGGCAGAACACGAGCGGCGTGATCGTGCCCTCGCGCTCGAGCGTCTGATGGCGAGCCCAGAGGACGTCGATGACGGCGCACGATCTCATCGAGCGCCGGCATAGATGAACGTCCGGCCCTCTCGGTTCTTCGTCGTGCCTGGTTCCAGCCGGATGATGCCGGCCTCTCGGTCGACCTGGCGCCACTCGAGCGTGCAGGATCTCACTGTTCACGCGCCAGCCGGTGTAGTACGCGAGCGTCACCACGCCCTGATACATCGGCGCCAGCCGATTGCGGACGGCCTCAAATTGCTCACGCTCGAAAAACCCCTGACGGACGTTGTCCTCGGCGAGCATCGGAATGTGCGGCCGCTGCAGGAGCTTCCCCGCCTGAATCGCGAGCGTGAACATCCGCTTGAGCGCCGATAGCTCGCGGTTGATCGTGCCGTTGGCGTAGCCGTTCTCCTGCCGATCGGCGACGTACGCGCGGATGTCGGCCGTCGTCAGCGACGCCATCCGCCGAGCGCGGAACCACGGTTCGAGCGCGCCTTCGATGACCGTCGTTTTCAGGTTGTCGTGCGAGCGCTTGCCGTTGATCGAATAGTCGTTGAGGAGATCCTTCACCGCCTCCTCGAATCGCAGCCGGCCGATCTTCGGTGAGATCGGGACACCCTTCGCGACGTCGCCCTCGCGGACTTTCAGGAGATCGCGCGCGGTCTCGTCACTTGTCCGTCCGCGCGCTTTCCTCGAATCGCCGGCCGTCCCGGTAGTACCTGATCCACCAGACGCCGCCTCGTTTACGAAGTTGGCCCATATCCCGTTACCCTCGAATCGCGAGGCCAAAGTAGAGAGCCGCGATGAACCACGCCAGACCGATTGCGCACGCCAAACGAACCATCTCCGGCCGAATCGGCCGCGGATAACCCTCATTGACCAACTTCCGAAACCCATCCGGGTTCCTCGAGTAGAGGATGGAGAATTGGGACTCGACACCGATGGCCTCTTCGAGTTCGTGCATTAGATGTTCATTGAAGTCGAGATGACTGATTGCACGACTCAAAAACGCGGCCCACACGACGGCCGCAAAGAAACCTATTCCCGACAACCACACTCGCGTCTCTGGCGCCTTGTTCGTCGCTACGGCGGAGACGAGAACGGCCGACGCGCCGAGAAAAATACTGAAGACTGTCCAGACAGATCGATTCGTCTCGATTCGGGTGGCCGATACGCGGGTCAACTGCTGGTTGAGGCGGTTGAGACGTTCTTTGTCGTCGTCACTCACTCCAACGCCTTCGGTTCCTGGTGGGCCCGCCATCACGCGCCGCCTCCCTCGAAGTGCTTCCGCATCTCCTCGGCCCACTGCAGCGCCAACTCCCTCGACGGCCGCGACGCGTCGAGGCGCGGGTCGAACCGCTGCGCGATGAGCAATTCCTCGTTCTTGAAAATCTGAGTTTCGACGCCGAGCGCCTCGCCGTGGTTGCGCAGCTCGAACAGATACCGATCGTGCCCGACGAGGAATTCGTACAGCTTCTCGCCGGCTTGGCCAACACTCAGCGGCGCCGGTTTCAGGTTCGGTTTGTAGAAGGGGTCGTGGGTCATCGAAATAGAAACCACAGGGTCGACCCGATCGACGCCGCCGCAACCAACAGCGGAATGACGCCAAGGACGAGTCCGATTCGCCGTTCAGGTTTCGTAACCGTTGGTGCAGCCAGACGCAATGCGAGCCAGATCACGAGCGTGGCGATCGCGGCAACGGTCGGCACAACGAGCGCGCCAAGGACAATGTCGAGGACGCCGAGGCGATGGAGGGATGAGCCGGTTGGAGCCGTGTAGACATTGACCCACTCCACGAACGCTGATGCGAACACGTTCGCAAACAACGACAGCGCGACCACACCACAGAGAACGCGTGCGATCGAGAGAACGCGAAGCGCGGGCTCTTCGGACGTGCGTGAGGCGGTCATCGAGCACCGCCGCTGACCCGAACGTCATCGAGCACGATGCCAGAGAGGAGCCGCAGAAGCACGGCCTGTTTGTCAGGCGACAACCCGCGGTAGCACCGAACGAGTCCGATCTCGTCACGGGTCAGGTGCTCGCCGCACCGCGGACGCCACCGCGTCGCAGACATCGGGCGCGATTGCCGATCCTCGGGGTCGTGATCCGTTCGGGAAGCCATCGGGAACCCCTCTGCAGGTTCCCGCATAATGGCGGGAGCCCGCGACCGGCCAGATACGGTGACGGGTTAGGGGCGCTTGCGGGTAACTGCCCGCTTGCGCTCCGCTTTGACCGTGACGCCTTTGACCTTCAACCACGCGGTGATGGCCCGTCGCACCTGCTCTGTGATCGCGACGCCATCACGCTGTCTAACCTCCTGCAGTCCTTCCAGGAGTTCCGTTTCTAGTCTGAACGTAGCAGCTTTAAGAGGAGTCACGGTCTACCGCCTATCGTAATGGTTTGTATTGCTTTGTCAAGCTTACTCTGCCTGACCCTTACTTCTGGTTCCGCGATACGCTGTCGAGACTCATCGACTCCGAATCGCTCCCGTACGAAACACTCACCGCTTAAACGTCACGGTAGCTGCAGCGTAGACTTTTCAGGAATAGCGACCGTGCGTTCGACGCCTTCCACCGTGTATGAAATCCTTAACACCTTGCGCTGGTGCGGAAATGGATCCTTGGAACCGTCGCAGCCAAGCACCGCATTCGTGAGCTTCGGCACGCTGATTCGATCGTTGACAATGAGTCCTTTGACGGCACTCGTCGCATCAAACCATCTATCTCCAAAACCATAACTGGCTGCATTAATGACTAGTCGCTTCGTCGTTTGGACGAGTTGTTGGGTTTTGGAGAATGGTTCAGATTTAGCTGGTCCGGCTTGTGGTGGATCGACGGCACGGTCCCATGCAAGAACGTAGGCGGCTTTAAGCGTTGCAAACAGTCCATCTTGGTCTTGACGCTGAACACGGAAACTTGGCCGATCCGTCTGCACAACTCCAGGGATGAAGGTTTCTACCTGTGCCCAGCCAGACACAGACTCAGGATTTCCGATCAGTAAAGAGTCACCAGTGAGACCATCACACCACTTAACCGCGACGCCTGCTGCTTGCGCTTCTTGAGTCAAGTACCGTATTTGTGTCGCGAGATCCTCGGTTGTGCGATTGACTGCTTTGGCCAGTAATGGAAAACTTGGATCGGTGGGCGATGCCAACAGCAGTCGCTTGATACGCTGATGCCGAACCGCATCGCCACTACGGACAGCGGTTCCGACACTGAACCACGCCCACACTTCATTAGCTGATTGAAGTGTCGGGAGAAGGGGATGGCGAGCCGCTAAACGTGCGCGATCCGGATAAAACTCGATCCCAAGGCTTTCCAAAACAGTTCCGTGCCGCTGCGCGGGCAAAGTTAGCCTACGAATCGCGAACTGGTTGAAAATTAACATCACACTTCCGCAGCCAAACAGCCCTACGGTAAACACGACAGGAAGGGGCCAGTGAGTCACGCGAGCCGTCCAGCCACCAAGCCCCAATCCAGATATTGACGCGATGGCCAGTTTCGCGGCTGAATACCAATACGGTAGATTCGCTGCGGTATCGAAGTGAGACCAAAGATCCCAGGCCGTTCGTAACCGCTTCCAGATTGAGCGCATCGCGCAGTCCTCCGACCACCACTACCGCTAATGGCCAGAGCAACGCTATGCAATACAAAGCCTTCAGTCAACATCCTCGTCACATCAGACGAGCGGCAGCATCGGTGTCGGACGCATCCCAGAGCGCGGCGACGAGCGCGGTTACCTCTTCGACCGATCGATCGACGTGTTGGCCAGTGCCGAACCCCGCCGCGAAGGCGAACGCGAACAGCACGAGATCGTCGAGTGAACTGTGCAACATGTCGGCAGACTGGGAGAAGCGGTTGTGCAACACCGTTGTCGGTGTACCTGCCGAACAGCGGACGTCAGGGCTCGCCATCGGCGTCAGCAGACCACGGTGAACATCGTGTTATGGACGCAGCCGCTTGCGCCATCGTCCCAGGCGAATTGAAACGTGGCGCGCAGCGTTTGGGTGTCACGGTTTCCGGTGATCCGCAAGGTCTCGGGTGTGATCGCCCAGCTGACGAGGCCGGACTCGTCGATCGTCACGTTGCCGGCGTTCAGGACATTGCGATTCGAGACGATGATCGCGCCGTCGGAGAATTTGCCCGATCGATCATTTCGCGCCCGGATGCTCAGACGCGCGCGATCGAGCGCACTACCGGGTAGTCCCGAGCCATCGGCCAAGACGAGCTGAAAACTTAACGTCGCGGACGTACCCGCGGAAATTGCAAAGTTTCTCATTCCAGGGTCTCCTTTGTGGCGCGCGCCGTGTGCCGCAGATGACATGACCGAGCGCCCGGTGATCGCAGCGCTGCGCCGCGAGTCGTCGCGGCCTGCAGGAGGCGTTCACCGCGAATTCGCGCGCGCCCAAGAACCAAGGGGACCAGCGGTGGACGATCGCTGAAGTAGCGGCGCGGAAAATAGGACGGCGCGAAATACCGGCGCGGGAAATATGCCATTGGATTGTCTCAATGAATCGTCTGGCGCGCGCCGTCGTCATCAGCGGCGAGCAGCAGCTTGAGTTCCTCCGCTAAAGGCCAGATCAGATCGAACACCTCGGCTTGCGTCATGCGTGGCGGGTCGGTGCCGACCTGGATCAGCAGTTCGCCGTCAGACGCGTCAACGCTGAATCGCCACGAACATGCGTCGAGTTTTTGGCCAGGAGCAGAATGGCGGCTTCTCGGCCCGTCAAGGGAATGTCGCGCATTGTTAGATCCCTTCATCGCGCAAGGCGCGCACGCGATCGGCCGTGAGCCGTTGCTCTTTCAGGAGTGCGTGCGCGACGCGATGGATCCACGCTTCGTGGACGATGCATTTCGCGCGCGCCATGATTGCGTATCTGTCCATGAGGTCATCCGTCTCCGGATCAGTCTCTTGCCGCGTGGCCGCGAGGAATTCCCGAGCGTACGCGTAATCGCTCGCGCCGCCCGAAGCGTCCGGTGAACCGGTGAATTGCTTTTCGGCTTCCGGTCCAGCGTGCAACATCACGGCGAGTTTCCAGATTTCGAGTTCAGTGAATGGCGACCACAGTTTGGTGCGAGCGGGCTCGTTTGCCCCGGGATGATCGAGCAACCATAGACCGGCAAGTCGAGCAGGAGCGCGACGATTGTGTGCCCGGCTTCGTGGATGGCGTAGACGCTGCGCGCGTCTGACTTAATCAGCGTCGGCGTCATGCCGCGTCCTTTCCGTCACGGCCGTTTTTGCCATCTTGACCACGTCGGCAGGCGAGTACCCAGCCGGAATCGGGGCCCGCCCCCGGCGTTTGCACGGTGTCTCTGAGCGCGATCCAGATGCCGCCGTGGTGGCTCACGGCTTCCTGATCGGCGTACGATTGGCCCGCTTGCCAGATGCCAATGTATCTCAGGGCGCGACGCGCTTCGAGCGCGGCGAGGCGCTGGTGGAGCGCCACGATCGTGGCGAGCAGCGGCGTCGTGGCTTCGTGAATCGCCACGGCGAGCACCGTCGCCATTTGTTCGGTCCTGGACATCGCCGGATCGCTGAGCTGCTGCAACATTGTGGCGGTCGTCATATCGTCAATCCTTCTGCCGCGCGCGGCGGCGGTTCGTTGGGTGCAGCGGGGTCACAGTCGCCGCCACGGCTGCGGTCCATGGCTCAGGACGAGCAATTGCGGCGGCGGCGTGAGCACGGGCGCCGGCTCGCGCAGCTGCCGATCGAGACCGAGCAGCACGGCGATCAACGCATCGATCTTTTTCGAGCGATCGGCACGACTCGGTTTTCGATTGCCGGCGCTATCGAGTTCCATGTCCACCGCATCAACCGCGTTGCGCAGCACCGGATGGCCGCCGTGATGGCACGTCTTCGAGAGGAGGCGCTTTTCGAGCTCCGCGACGAGGGGCGACAAACTCATGCTGCCCATCCCGCACGGAAACACCTGGAGGCCCGCGGCGGCGAGATCCTGTGAGAGCCGCATCGCTTGGAACAGGCGATCGATCGCGATGGAGCGACAGCCGCACCGCGCCGCATCCGCGATCACCGTCTGCACGATCGTCGGTTCATCCGTGACCGTGCCATCCGTCACCGTGAGCCAGCCGTCGCGCGCCCAGCTCTGATAGAGCAGCGCATTCGGCCCGTCACGCAACGCCGCAGATGGCAGGAAACACCGCAGGACCAGGTCGAGCGCCGCGGGATCATGTGGACATGGAAACAACTCGGCGACGACCGACAGATCGCTCACGCTGCCGATGTCGATCCCGCCAAAAAAGGGAGCGCCGGCATAGTCGCGTTCATCGATCGCATGGCCGGCGGAGGCGTCGAACGTCTCGAGCGAGAGCCACCGTTCAGTGGATTGCGTCCACTGATCGAGGCGATAGCGTCGAAAGCTGTTTTCGAGGCCGACCGAATGCTGAGCGGCGCGACATTGCTCGCCAAGTTCCTCGACAGTGACCGTGACGCCGAGCGATGGATTCGCCGCGGCCCACGTCTGTGGATCGGTCCAGTCGGCGCTCGCGTCCGCCGCTCGGATGTAGCCAAAGAAGGCGAGATCGTCCGCGATCGTCCCGTCGAGCACTTTGCGGGCGTACTCATGCTGTTGCCAGCCGATCGAGGTCTCATCGTAAATACCAGCCGTGGTGATTGCGAGAAACAACGGCTGACGGCGCGCGGCGCCCGCGTGATACAGCGTGTGGAACATCTCGCCCTTCCAGCGGTGCAATTCATCGAGGACGAGCGCCGAGAGGTTCAGCCCCTCTTTGCTCGCGACATCGGACGAGAGCGCGAAATACTTCGAGCCGGAGGCCGGATGGACGATCACCTTGCGGCTATCGATGATGTCGAGCACGGCCGCGAGGTCCGGCGACGAGCGCGCCATACTGGCCGCGACGTCGAACACAATCAAACTTTGCTCGCGATCGACGGCCACGTTGCCGACGACGGCGCCGGCTTCGCCGTCCGCCACGAGCAGATAGAGCGAGAGCATCGAGGCGAGCGCAGACTTGCCATTTTTTTCGCGATTTCGACGTGCGCGCGACGATACCGCCGCGTCCCGTCTAGGCGTTTCCAGCCAAACACGGGCGCGATCACGTCGTCGAATTGCCAGGGCTGAAGCGCGAACGGTCGGCCGGCCCACACGCCCTGACTGTGCCGGCAAAATTCGACGGCTGAACTCTGCGACGGCCGCCGCCGCGCGCTCGTCGAACCAATGCCCGGCCGCCGCGGCCCGCTCGTCAGCCGCGGTGCGAATCAGTCGCGAGGGCACACGCGGCCTACGCGCCATGATGTCGGCCCGCCAGGAACTGATCGAGCTTGCTGGCCGGCGCCGACGGCGACAGCGAGACCCGCGAGCGCCCAGACGGCGAGAGCCCGAGCTCGCTGTACAACGCCTTCAGGAGCCCGCCCGCCTGGAGGACCAATCCCGCTTCCGGGCGCGCTCGAATCCCGCGCACCTGCCCCCGCTCGTCATAGACCGTAAACGTCGGCCCCGACTCCCGCACGACCGCCGACGCCTGCCGGAGCATCGGTTCCAGGCGTGCCACGAGCTCACAGGCGCCACGATCGCATCGAGCGGCCAACCCGGGCACCGCGCCCAATTCCGCCATCAGCCCCGCCCAGGACGCCTGCTCCGCCTCCGAGAGTCCCTCCAGGCATCACCGGAGGGTCACTGCTGGCCGGCGCTGGCGTCCGACTCGTGACGGGATGGTTGCGCAACAGCCGAATCGCGGCTGGAGTTGGTTTCGGTCCTCGTCTACCCATGCGTTTTTCCTCCCAAACTCAGAGTTTCTTGAGCCGCACGGGGAAGCGGCACGGAGGACGAGGCAGGCTGGATGTTCTGACGTCCCCCCCGACCTTTTGAGAGTCCAGTGATCTGGTCGTGACAGACCTTCGCCAACGGTTGCAGGTTGGCGCGGTCGAAGAACAACGTTTCGTCGCCGCCGTGTCGTTGCCGATGGTGAATGACTGTCGCGAGACGCACACGTATCTGACCGGCGCGGCAGGCATCGCACTCACACAGCGGGCGCTCAGCCAGGATCGCTCGACGCAGACGCAACCAAGCGGGCGGACGCGTACAGGCGCGCGTATGAGCGGTCACGGCCGAGACTGCGGTGCTGGTCCTGCTGTCGGCCGTGCAGGGCGCAGTGCGCACCTTGACGCAACGGGAGCGCTGCAGCCGGCGATCGCGCAGTGCCGTGAGAAAGGATTCGAGGCCATCACTGCAGCCAGATGTGGGCGCTAGCTCCCCACGCGGAAGGCGTCGCAGTAGATGGCGTCAAGGTGCGTGGCAGGACAATGGAACCAGTGGGTCCGGCCAAAGGGATCGCGGCCGATGTCAGGATCGCCGTTCAGCCAGGTCGTGTGCCACGCCGGGTCCGCGCTCGGATCATAAGCCGTAGCTATTGCGGATAACCGCGCAGAACTGGTCAGGCTCGTCGCCTTCGTAGCAGATCGTGCGTCCCTCTGGGAACAGATCGGCCCATGCCGTGACGTCGCGTCTCATTTCCATGCTCGTCCCTCCTATTCGGGTAAATGCACCACTGAATCGCCGTCCACTCGTAGCAATCTGGAGGATCTGCGTAACCGATCCGTGACGCACCTTCTTCTCAACGTGGTATCCCACCAGAACACGAACTCGGCTTGCGCTTGCCAGCGCCGGTCGTTGTAGAGGGGGGAGTTTTGAGCCTCTGCCGACTGTCGTCGGGTTCGCTTCTCGCCGGCAGAACATCGAAGAGCGACGGCGACAGAGGTAGGTCGTCGCGTTCAGCCTTCAGGGCTTGCCAGCGCTTGGGAGCGAGCGCGCCGTTACGGGCGTTTCCGCCACGCCGAGTCATGCGCTCAGCCCTTGCTGCGACAGAGTTAAAGCGACGATCGCTTGTGCGCGATTAACCTCGATGCCTCGATGACGACACTCCTGCTGTAAGGCGTCGATTAGATATTCGGTCTCCGCCTGTCGCGGGCCATCCCTGATGACGTCCTCGGCGATGCGAACTACCCGACTGTCGACTTGGGGTGCATTGTTGGTTTTGCCTTTTCGTTCTTTAACTGCCAGCAAGGCGCGAAGCGCCGCAGGTTCCTGTTTCCCTGATACTGCTCCTGATTCCTGATACTGCTCCTGATTCGGTGAACCATGAGGCAGACGTTGCCGCAACCCTTCAAGGAACGTTTCGTGAAGGGTTTCGGGAAGGGTTTCGATGTTACGGCCGAACTTGTCCACAAGGCCACATGGCGGGATCTCGTTGAGATCCTTCATGCTTCCTTTCATCACGTTGGGGTTTTCCGGCACGTTCCACCGGAACCAGGACGGGATGTAGACGACGCGCGCGGCGGCATCAAACCACCACCCAAACGTTTGGCAAACGTTGAGCAAACGTTTCTTGAGGGTTTCAGGAGTGGTTCCGAGGTCCTCCGCGGCCGTGGCGATCGACAAGACGTACAGCCCCAAGCGGTTCGATTGCGGTCCTGTGAGGACGTAGAGCGTGAGCACCTTCTCGCCTTCGGCGAGTCCAACGAAGCCGGGATGACGCCACAGACGGGTGTAGAGCTTGCGGTAGCGGCCGCCGTCGCTCACCGCCCGGCCTCAGCGCGTTCTTTCCTTGTTGCAACCCAATTGTCGATGTCGCTGCGCTCGACGTAGATCAGACGGCCGATCGTAATCGTCGGGAACTCACCACTCTTCGCCCGATCTCTCATCGAGGTATAGGGCACTCCCAGTTCTGTGCTCACGGCTTTGAGCAGCCCGAGGCGAGGCGATGCCGGCGCGCCAGCGCGCTTTGTCCGCGGCCCGCGCGGATGCCTCGTCACGGATACGGTTTCGTTTTTCATGAGTGCTAGAATACGAGAACTACGAAACGATGTAATAGCATTTCGTAGTTACGACATTACATTCTTCAGGCTACAACCAACGTGGGGTTTTTGGATGGCTCGTCGTTACACGAAGCGAGAACAGCAGGAGTTCCGGCAGTCGCTACACGCGGCCCTTCACTCATTCAGCGAGAAGCTGAAAGCGGTGGGGTCAAGTCCAGAAGAGAGGCTCATATGGCTGACGGCATTCGTGAAGCGCGAGGCCTCAGACGACTCAACGCGCGTGAGCGCCGCGAAAGAACTTGACGTGTTCCTTTCGCATCACTACAAGTCATGGGCCGGCGACTTCAATTCGGCCGTAGACCTGCAACAGTTCATCGAGCCCAATGACGTCCCGCGCATACAGGTCGAGGTGCGCGCCCTGCTCGACGGCCTTTCGCCTGATGGCAACGCATGGTTCTCTTCGTCGATCGCGGACGGGCTCCTCTGGCGGCGCGATCGTGGCGTGTTTCTCGTGACACGCGCGCCAGGACTACCGCAGGTGCTCGCCTCCGTCGTGAATCTGTTGATGACGGTGGGGCCGCGGTTGCGCCGCTGCGAAACGCCCTCTTGTCGTCGCCTATTCTCTATGAAGCGCCCAGGCCAGAAACGCTGTACGACGAGATGTGGCGGCACCGATCGTGTCAGAGAGTGGCGCCAGAAGAATCGAGAACGCCTATCGGAGAACCGTCACCGACAGTACGCGAAGAAGGTAGCACTCCGATTGCCAGGTGTCCGCGTTGGCCGTCGGCGTGCCTCTGCGAAAACGTAGCCCCAGCCTGTCCCTGAAATTGTCCCTACCGCTTCGCATAGCAAGCCAATTCTCGTATTCCTCGTGAGTCGTTCGCTTAAGGGTTCAAGCAATGAATCCGCGGATCATTCGAGTTTTTCAGGCTTTGCGTTTCTTGGTTGGTCGGTCTGAAAATCGTAGTGTCGACAGTTCGATTCTGTCCCTCGCCACCAGCCTTCGCTCGCGTGACGGCTCAGCGAGCTACGGCTTGGCAAGCCGAAGCGCGACGCGCGAAGGCTGCGCTTACCTACCTTCACTGCAGGACATCTCGGCGGCGATCAGCTCACCTTTGCAGACATAACGGCGCCGATTCCGCCGGGCGAATTCCTGTCCCGCTACTGGACGCGCGAAGCCGTCCTGCTCCGCGCGGCAGGGCGCGACGTCGTGCGATTCTGCGGCTGGGACGCCGTCAACGCGATCTTGCCTCTCCGGCTTTTACGCTCGCCGACATCAAGACGTGGGATCCGAGCGTCGACGTCGACGAGGTCACCGAACTGCTCGACGAGCTCGTTCGCTCAGGTCTCTTGCTGACGCGACCTTTTCTGGCAGATACAGGATTTTCTGCACGCTGACGGTTTAGGCAGCCTCGGCCGGTAAAGTCAGGGCCGGCAGAACCGAGAACTCACCCCGCATCAGCAGGTTACGAAAACTGAGCGCCGCGGCTGAAGAATTGCTCATCCGCCATCCCATGCCGACGCCCGCCGGATTTCGAGGATCGGACCACGCATCCGCCACCCCGATCGTGGCGAGCGCCGCGATGCTCGAATTGCTGACGCTCGCCAAGCGCGCCGCGGCCAGCGACGCGAAAGTGCTGGTGACCGGCGAAAGCGGCGCCGGCAAGGATGTCGTCGCGCGGCACGTTCACAATCATTCGAGCCGCCGCGCAGGGGAGTTCGTGGCGGTCAACTGCGCGGGCGTCACCGAGACGCTGCTCGAATCGGAGCTGTTCGGCCACGTCAAGGGCAGCTTCACCGGCGCGTATCGCGACAAGATCGGCAAACTTCGTCTGGCGCACGGCGGTACGCTGTTCCTCGACGAAGTCGGCGAGATGAGCCTGCGCATGCAGGCGCTGCTCTTGCGATTCCTCGAGAACGGCGAGATCCAGGCGGTAGGATCCGATGCCGCGCGCACGACCGTCGACGTCCGCGTCATCGCGGCCACGAATCGCAATCTCCCCGACCTGGTGACGGCAGGAGCGTTTCGCGAGGATCTGCTCTACCGGCTGCGAGTGATTCACCTGCACGTGCCGTCGCTCCGCGAACGCGCCTCCGACGTTCGTCCGCTCGCGATGCATTTCTTCGCGCGCTCGGGACGGCTGGTGACGCTGACGGACGAAGCGTGGCAGGCACTGGAACGATACAAGTGGCCCGGCAACGTCCGCGAACTGCAGAATGTCGTCGAGCAGATCGCGTGGCTGGCCGCCTCGCCCGACGAGCCGATCGGCGTCGATCAGCTGCCGGCTGTGGTCAAGAGCGCGGGCCACGCGAACACGCCGATGCGCGAGCGGCGGCGGCAGGTGGCCGACGAGCTGTATCACGCGCTCGTGCACGGCGGATACTCGTTCTGGCAACACATCCACCCGCTGTTCCTGAACCGCGACATCACGCGGCACGATCTGCGCGATCTCCTGCGTCGAGGGTTGAGCTCGACGCGAGGCAGCTATCGCGCACTCCTCGAGTTGTTCGGGATTCCGTCGAGCGACTACAAGCGATTCATGAACTTTCTCTCGACGCACGACTGCCGCGTCGATTACCGGGAGTTCCGCACGGCGAGACACGAAGCGCCCCATTCGCGGCGCTCTATTCTCACGCTGCTCCCGCCGCTCGAGGAGCCGGCCGGCGCAGATGGATTGTCTGGCGCCGCCCAGACAATTGTCCCGGCTTCGCTCGTCGCGCACAAAGCCTAGCCTGCATTTTCAACGGTTTACGGCGACCGGGCACCGGCTCAACGGTTGCAGTCTGGCCGGGGCGAGATGGACACTCGCGCCTGGGTTCGGCTGCACTTTATCGACATTGTCACGCTGGTGTTGGGCACGGCCCTGACGCTGCGATTCTGGTATCTCTTCTTCGGGATCGGCGACCGCCGCCTCATGACCATTCTCACCGTGATTGCGGGGTGCGAGGTCGCCAAGCGCCTGTACTTCGCGCACCGCCGGTCGCTGCGGCCGCAGTTGTTCTGCGGCGACCGCCGAGCCGATCTTATGGCGGCGCTCGCGCTCGGGACGGCGCCGTGGCCGATCACCGTCCCGGTGAATGCCGCATCGCCGCTCTGGGTGATCGGACAGCCGATCGCGCAGGCCGGGTGGGTCGGCCCGCTCGTCGCGATTTTCGTCGTCGCCGTCGCCGTCCGCCGGCTGCTCTCCGCCTGAACGACGGCATCAAGAACGCAAAGCCCGCGAAGGCCGCGAAGAACGCCTTGCTCTTTTGCGGTCTTTGCGGTCTTTGCGGTCTTGAGGCCAGTCAAGGTGTCGATGCTAAGATGACGCCTCACCTTGCGGTTTCGTCACTTCATCCGGCCGGGCGGCGTGCTGCTTACAGCCCTCCTGACTGTCGCGTGCGGCGATAATCCAGCGGGACCGACACCGCCACCCGTCGAAGGGCCGAAGGTGTCCTGCCCGGCCAATCAATCGGTCCGAACCACCAGCCGCAACGCGACCGTGACGTTTCCGCCGCCCATCGCGACTGGCGGCGTTGCCCCGGTGACCGTGGCGTGCACGCCGCCGTCGGGCTCCAGTTTCCCCCTCGGCAACTCGACGGCCTCGTGCGTCGCCACCGACGCGATGCAGCGCACGGACCGTTGCACGTTCAGCGTGACCGTCGAATCGGTCCCGCTCATCGGTGCCACGCGCTACGTGGCGTTCGGCGACAGCCTCACCGAGGGCAAGCTGGCGAACGGCGACATCGTTTCGACGCCGTACCCCGCCGGCGTCAAGCGCGAGCTCGAAGGACGCTACACGTCGCAACTGTTCGTCGTGGTCGGCGAGGGCGGGGGCGGCGAGACCAGCGCGGGGGGCGTCAGCCGATTGCCGGGCGTGCTGAACGCGCAGACTCCTGAAGTGCTTCTGCTGCTCGAGGGCGTGAACGATCTTCCATCCGGCGATCCGGCCCGAATCCCGCCGATGATTTCGAATCTGCGGACCATGGTTCAACAGGCCCAGGGCCGTGGCATTCGAGTGTTCCTGGGCACGTTGCCGCCGGAGATCCCGAACGGCTCGCGCGCCGGGGCGCAGCCGCTCATCGTGCCGGCCAACGACCAGATTCGCGCGCTGGCGGGCAGCACGGGAGCGACGCTGGTGGACGTCTACCAGGCGATGATCGGATCGCTGAACACGTTCATCGGCAGCGACGGGCTGCACCCCACCCAGGCAGGATATGACGCCATTGCGCGCGCGTTCTTCGACGCGATTCGCGCGCGGCTCGAGGTGCCGCCGAACACGACGCTGACCGGGGTGACCTCAACGTCGCCGCCGGTGTTCGGCTGGAGCCGTTCTCACTTGGATCAAAACCAGGATCGTTGGTGAGGGTCGCGGCGTGAGAACGGCTCTGGCACGACCAGTAACCTGAACTATAATCCGCGCCTCATTTCCGAGGGCTCACATCCATGTGGCAGCACAACTATCAGCCGATAGGCGGCAGTCTGGCTGTGTCAGCCGGTGTCGCAGCCGTCCCGATCGTCGTGCTGTTCGTCATGCTCGGCGTCCTGCGCAAGCCGGCCTGGATGTCGGCGCTCTCCGCGCTCGGATCGGCGTTCGTGATCGCACTGGTCGCGTACGGCATGCCGGCGCAGCTCGCGCTCCTGTCGACGATCTACGGCGCGGCCTTCGGGATCTTCCCCATCGCGTGGATCGTGTTCAGCTCGATCATGATGTATCGGCTCGCCGTCGACACCGGCAAGTTCGAGATCATCAAGGATTCGGTCGGCAGCCTTACCGACGATCGCCGCCTGCAGGCGATGTTCATCGCCTTTTCGTTCGGCGCGTTCATCGAGGGCGCGGCCGGCTTCGGCGCGCCCGTCGCCGTGTCGGGCGCGATGCTCGCTGGGCTCGGCTTCAACCCGTTCTATGCCGCCGGCATCTGCCTGCTGGCCAACACGGCCCCGGTGGCGTTCGGGTCGATCGGGATCCCGGTCACGACGCTGGCCAACGTCACCGGGTTGCCGTTGTTGTCGCTGAGCTCGATGGTCGGGCGGCTCTGCGCGCTGATTTCCGTGATCATCCCCGGCTATCTGATCGTCGTCATGGCCGGCTACGCGCCGTGCGATGGAGGTGCTGCCGGCGATCATCGCCTGCGGCGTCTCGTTCGCCGCGATGCAGTTCTACGTATCGAATACGCTCGGCCCCGAGCTCACCGACATCATGAGCTCGCTCACCTGCATTGTCGTCATGGTGGCGGTGCTGAAACTGTGGCGGCCCAAGACCATCATGCGGCTCGAGGGCGACAAGCCCGTCACCGTCGCGTTGAAACGGCATCCGGCCGGCGAGATCTTCATGGCGTGGCTGCCGTACCTGCTGCTGGTCGTGTTCGTGCTCGCGTGGGGGGAACCGTCGATCAAGGGCGCGATCGACCGCTGGACCAACAGCCTGCTCCCGTCGTTTCTGCCCACGAACGCCGGCGTCATCAACGGGCTGAACGTCCCGGGTCTTCACAACGAGATCACGCGAGTGCCGCCCGTCACCGCACGACCGTCGCCGTATGCCGCCGTCTTCACGCTCAACTGGCTGACGGCGTCCGGCACATCGTGCTTCCTCGCGACGATCGTGGCGGCGCTGTTCCTGCGCGTCAGCCCCTCGAAGTTCGTCGGAATCTACAAGGCGACGTTCAACCAGTTGTCGCTCGCGATGGTCACCATCGCCTCGATGCTCGGCCTCGCCTACCTGATGAACTATTCAGGGATGACGTCCACGCTGGGCCTCGCGCTCGCCACATCGGGTGTGGCATTTCCGTTTTTCAGCGCGGTCATCGGCTGGCTCGGCGTCTTCCTCACCGGCAGCGACACCTCAGCCAATGCGCTCTTCGGCAACCTGCAGGTGGTCACGGCGAACACCCTGGGGCTCAACCCGATCCTCACCGCATCGGTCAACTCCGCGGCAGGCGTGATGGGCAAGATGATTTCCGTTCAGAGCATCGCCGTCGCTGTCGCCGCAACGGGGATGACCTCTGCAGACGAGGGGCGGCTGTTCCGCTTCACGATCAAACACAGCGTATTGCTGATGGCCGTGATGGGTCTGGTCTCGCTGCTGTTCGCCTACGTCTTCCCGGGCCTGGTGCCCGCCCCGCCGCCCAAATAGAGGGCCGATGACCAGGGATGACGACACGTCGGGGAGCGGCGTTCGTCTCGACGTGTGGCTCGACGTCGCCTGCTTGTTCAAGACGCGGTCGGAGGCCCAGCAGGCGTGCAAGACCGGGCGCGTAAAGGTCAATCGAGAGCCGGCGAAGCCGCGCCGGCGAATCAAGGTCGGCGACGAGATCGACATCAGCCGGCCGCTCGGCCGGAAGCAGCGTGTGCGGATTGCGGCGCTTGCCGAGCGCCATGTGGCCAGGGCTGAAGCGCGACAACTCTACGAAGATCTGACGCCGCCGCCGTCGCCGGAAGAAATCGAGGCGCGGAGACTCGCGAGAATCTTCCGCGCCTCGGTCATGACTCCGAGCTCGCCGGACAAGCGACAACGCCGCGCGCTGCGAAAGCTGCGCGGCAAGGACTGAATCGCAACTCGCGTCCGGAACCTATTCACAACGTGGGGTCCGTTTCACGGAACGTCCTTTTCAGTCCTGCGCCAGTTCAGGATGATGCTTATCGGCGCGTTGCTGGGTGCTTCGGTGACCGCCGCAATCAGGAACCGCTGTCCGTCGGACGCCACGTCGTACTGATGGCGAAAATCGGCTTGCTGAATGAAGCCGCCAAGCGGGGCCGCGAACAGCGCGACCGGCGCGCCGACGGCCGCGGACTGCCCATCTCCAGTGAATGTGATCGGCACCGCCATGAGCCGTTCATCGAGCGCGACGTAGAACAATTCCTTCCCGTCACGCCGCCAGCGCACCTGTGTTCCCCCACCGATCGAAACGGGTAATTTGCGGCCGGGACCGGGGAATGCTTGGACATAAATCTCGTGACGGCCCGATTCATCGGATTGATAGGCGACCCACTTGCTGTCGGGCGAGAATTGCCCTCTCAGTTCCTCGAAATCTGATTGAGCGACCGGAATCGGCTTTGCGTGTCCATCGAGCGGCAACGCAAAGATATCCGAACGTCGTTTCATGTCACGACTTTCGAAGAGGACGAAGCGCCCGTCGGACGACCAGTCCGAACCCCCTTTTTCCTGTCGGCTCTCGAGCAGCAGTTCTTCATTGCCGCCGGCGGTCGCTGACTTCCGATACAGATCGTGCGTACCTTTCCGGTTGGAGCTGAACACAATGTGCTCCCCATCCGGAGACCAGTTCGGAGCCACGTCGTCGCTGACATCCGATGTCACGCGGCTGGCCGCACCGCGTCTGGCGTCGAGTATCCAGATGTCGACGTTCCCATCGACCGGGTTGCCCCGATAGCCGACGACTCGCTCGCCGTCGGGCGAGAGCGAGGGGGTCGACATGGTGCCGTCCACCCTGCCGACTTCCTTGCCCGACCGATCGAACCAGACGAACTGCCTCCGGCCGCCGGTTGACGCCGTGCGAAACGCGATCGAACCGGTATCGGACACCGACACGGACACACCTGCCGGACCGGCCGCTGGATTCTGCGCCACCGCCACGGGATTGCCGATCAATTCCAGCCGGGTCGGATCGAAGCGCTGCGCAAACACCGTTCGCTGCCGAAGGAAGAACAGATGTCCGGCGCCGTAGACGGCGCTCCCATCTGAATCGAGCAGACGCGGGCCTTTCGACACGCCCTCGAGCTGGCCGACGTAGACTCCGCGGACGTCGGGAGTCCCTCGGACGAAATAGAGAAAGCGCCGCCCATCAGGGAGGAGCGCGGGCAGGAAATTGCTCCCTTGCTGGACGAGGCCAGTCAGTTCAACCGGCTCTCCGCCGACGGCAGGCACGCGGGAGATCGGATCGCCGAGGCTCGAGAACAGGATGACGCCGTCGCGGCTCCATGCTCCGCCCGTTCCCCGGTAGACGTTCGCGAGTCCGCGAACCGAACCGCCATCGAGCTCGACGCGCCGGAGCTTGTTGTCCGCGAAGAAACCGATGGAGCGGCTGTCCGGCGACCAGAACGGGTGCATGGCGCCATCGGTTCCAGTCAAGGGCCGCGCCGTCGCAGAATCGAGCCCACGCACCCACAAGCGTGATTTCCCGTCGGAGGTCGCGACGAATGCAATCGTCCGGCCGTCGGGCGAGATGGCGATCGACGTGGGAACCGTCGACGGCGGCGTGTTGATGTCGAGACGGACTTCAGAAGGCGGCGGCGCCGACGATCGAGGGATCTTCCCTGTCGCGACGGCAGCAATCGCGGCGACGACCACGATGGTCGCGAGCACGGCGTACCACCGCACCTGGCTGCGGCGGCCGGTCCGCGCAACCTGAGCGACGGCGTCCTGTGCGTCGGTCTGGGCGAGCGCGTCGCGAATCTCCATTCGCGCATCGCCGATATCGCGCAGACGTTCGGCGCGATCCTTGTGCAGGCATCGCCGCAGCAGCCGGCGAATCGATGTCGGAGTCGCGGCCGGCAGTTCCGCCAGGTCCGGCTCGCGCGTCAGAATGGCGGCCATCACGTCGGCGACTTCGTCGCCTGCAAATGGACGCCGCCCGGTCAGCATTTCGTAGAGCACGCAACCAAACGCCCAGATATCGGTGCGCTTGTCGAGCGGCTTGCCGCGTGCCTGCTCCGGGCTCATGTACGCCGCGGTGCCCATGATCATGCCGACGCGTGTGGCCGCCGGCGTCGTCAGCGTCGGCGACGCCGAGATGTCGGCGCGCGCACTGGCGGCGGAATCGGTGCTCAGCGCCTTCGCGAGACCAAAGTCGAGCACCTTGACGGTGCCGTCGGGGCGGACCTTGATGTTCGCCGGCTTCAGATCGCGATGAACGATCCCCTGCTCGTGCGCCGCTTCGAGCGCCGCGGCGATTTGCTGTGCGATGGGCAACCCTTCATCGAGTGGAACTGGTCCCTGCGCGATGCGGTCGGCCAGTGTCGGTCCTTCCACGAGCTCGAGGACCAGTGCCGTGACGCCGCTCGCCTCCTCGAGGCCGTGGATGCCGCCGATGTTGGGATGGTTGAGCGAGGCGAGGGTTTTCGCCTCGCGTTGAAATCGGGCGACGCGCTCTGGATCGGTCGCGAACGCGTCCGGAAGAATCTTCAGCGCGACGGCGCGACCCAGCTTGGTGTCGGTCGCGCGATACACCTCGCCCATGCCGCCGGCCCCGAGGGCCGAGTGGATTTCGTACGGGCCAAGGTGAGCGCCTGGGGTGAAAGCCACGACGACCAGCGTTCCGGCCAACGCCTGCCGCTGACACTATACCAGCGTTCATTTTTCGCGGAGGCTCGCTTGCCAAGTCGAAGCTCGCCACAGGCGAGCGACTAGAAGCCGACTACTCTGGTCGATTGCCGATGTCGCCGCCTCCATGGCAGTCTCCTCCGAAGATCACCGTGGCAAGGCAAGCGCCACCAGCGAACGGTCCGGCTCTCGCGAGAAGCGCGCGAGCTTCACCCACGCCCGCAACGCCTCGGCGACGCTCCACGCCTGAGCAATGCAACCGCGCGGCGTGAACGGATGGGTCGCGTCGAAGACCTCGCTGATCGATCCGATGCAGGCCTCATCCAAATGCGGCACCAACCCGCTAACCGCGCGGTGGGCGCCCGGCAGATCGTCCGGGTAGACCTTGAGCCACGCATCGATGAACGGGCCGACGAGCCACCCCCACACAGTGCCCTGGTGATACGCGGCGTCGCGCGATCGGAGGTCGCCGAAGTAACGCGATTTGAAATCCGGATCGTCGGGAGCGAGCGAGCGCAGCCCGACCGGCGTGACCAGCCGGTCGTAGACGGCGTGCATGACCGGCTCCCAGCGGTGAGTGTCGAGCACGGGATGATCCAGCGAAATCGCCAGCACCTGGTTGGGCCGGAAGCTCGCATCGTCGTACGAATGTCCGGCCTCACCGCCTTCCGCGTCGACGACGTCGAAGAGATAGCGGCCGTCCTCGAACCAGAAGCGCCGGTTGAACGCGTCGCGCGCGCGGTCCGCGAGCGCGCGATACTGCCACGCGTCATCGTCGTGCTCGCCGGCCCACGCTTCCATCAGCTTCAGGGCGTTGTACCAGAGCGCGTTGATCTCGACGGCCTTGCCGCGGCGCGGCGTGACGACCCAGTCGTCCACCTTCGCATCCATCCACGTGAGCTGGTAGCCGGGCGCCCCCTGCACGAGCAAGCCGTCGTCGTCGACGCGAATCCCGAACTTCGTCCCGCGCACGTGATGCGCGAGAATCTGTTTCAACGTCGGATACAGCGTCGACAGCGTCAGGCGGTCGCCGGACGCCGCGACGTACCGCGCGATGGCGTGGAAGAACCACAGCGTCGCATCCGCCGTGTGGTACAGCCCTTCCTGCTGCCCTTCCGGGAACATGTTGGGAATCAGCCCGTCGCGCACGTAGTGCAGGAACGTGCGCAGGATGTAGCCGGCCTCGACGTGGCGGCCGGTGACCAGCGTCAGCCCCTCGAGGCTGATCATCGTGTCGCGGCCCCAATCAGTGAACCAGTGATAACCGGCGATCACGGTCCGCACGTCGTCGCCGTAGGCGCGCGCGCGAGCCGTGTCTTCGCTGCGCCCGGCGGGCGTGATGATGAACTGATCGGCCGCGAGCACGAGCTCCGCGCCTACACCCTCGCGTGCTTCAGGCGCCGCGACGGCCAACAGACGACGGCGACGGCTGAACTCCGCGGCCAGGGCCTGCTCCGGCGTCAGAACGCTCATCGTCTCGATCGATTCGGTTGACGCGACGAGCGCAACCCGACGGCCCGCTTCAAGTTCGACACGGAAGTATCCGGGACTCCACAAGTCGCCGCGAGGGTGGTACCCGCGGCTCTCCTCCACCGGATACAGCACACTCTCGAGGCGCCGGCTTTCCAGCGTCAGCGTCGCCTCCACGCCCCACAGCTTCAGGCGAAGCGGCGGCACGTGACTGCGAGGGAGACAGATCTCCGAGTGCCCGTCGACCATCCGGATCTCGTAGGGCCAGCCCAGCGGCTCGCTGAGGGGCGCCTCCTGCACGCGAAAGTTGACGGACGGTCGCAGCCCGAGCTCGAGGCGATCGGCGCCCGACAGCAGCTCGTACATCACGATCACCGTGTTCTGCATGTGCGGCAGGAACAGCCGCTTCTCGATCGTCACGCCCTCGACGTCGTACCGCCAGACGGGCAGGCCCGCTTCGAGCCGGAACTCGACGAGATACCCGGTCCCGTGCGCGTCGGGCGAGTCCCCAGTACGCTCGCGGCCGCCGATCTCAACGGTGCGGCCGCCGTGCAGACGCACCGTCTCGGCCACGTGACTGAGCATGACCATGCGCCCGAGCGGCGCGGCGAGCGCGGCGATCAGGATGCCGTGATACCGGCGCGTGATGACACCCGCGACGGTGCCGGACGCGTACCCGCCGAAGCCGTTGGTCACGAGCCATTCGCGCGTGACCATCGATTCCGCGTCGACCGCATCGACCGGCGGCCAGGCGATTCGCCGGATCGGCACACCGGCGTCGTGCCTGAGATTCATGTCCGCGCCCCGTGACACGTCGGAACGACGGGCGACTGTCGAACCTGCGGCGCAAGAAGAACTGCGCTCTCGCCCGGGAACCACCAGTGCCCGTCGTCCGGCAGGACGTGGGCGATGCCGCCGCCTCCGTAGCTGGGATCCTCGCTGGACCATTCGAGCGTCCAATCGGACCCGTACGGCGGCGCCAGCAGCGGCTCGGCGATGGACCACCGGCGCAGATCGGCGCCCAGATTGACGACGAGAACGCGATCGTCCGCGCGACGCGTCATGAAGAACCGCAGCGCGAATGCCGAAGACGACAGCACCGCGCCGTCAACGCCACGCTCGCCGCCGCGCAGTTGATGGAGCGATCGCCGCAGCCGCAGCAGATCGCGATGAAGGGCGTAGGACGCCGCGTTGGACTCGCGTTCGCGCAGATCGAGGCGGCACCGCTCGAAGGTCACGACCGCCGCGGGGTCGTCGAGGAGGCCGCGGCGTGCCGCGTTCGACACGGTCGGAAACTGCGAGAGAAACTTCTTCCGGCCCTCGCGTACGGCGGCGTTCAGCTCCTCGTCGAAGTCGGCGAAATAGAGGAACGGCGTCGACGCCGAGAACTCCTGCCCCTGAAACAGCAGCGGCGTGCCGGGCCCGAGCAACAGCAGCGCGGTCATCGCGCGCCAGCGCCCGCGGCTCGTGAGCTGATCCCCGCGCAGGCCCCAGGCGGAGTTGGCCACCTGATCGTGGTTCTGCAGAAAGGTAATGAAACGCGCCGGCGCGAGTCCCCAGGACGGCGTTCCGCGCGGCTGCCGCTGCCAGTGATAGTGCTGGCCCTGAAACAAGTAGCCGTACTTCGCGGCCGACACGAATTCCTGCGGGTCGCCGCGCGTATCGGAATAGTACGCTTCCGATCGTCCGGTCAGCGCCACCATCGCGCTGTGATGGAAGTCGTCGTTCCACAGCGCGTCGAGCCCATACCCGCCGTCGGACAGCGGACGAATGAGTCGCGTCTCCTGCGGCTCGTTTTCCGCCACGATGACGATGGAACGCTCGCCAGCCGCCGCACGCGCGCGCCGTCCCATCGCCGCAAGGATGTGCTCGTCGGAGTCGTCGAAGATCTGCTGCGTCGCGTCGAGGCGCAGGCCGTCGAGATGGAACTCCTCGACCCAGTATCCGGCGTTTGCGACGAAGAATTCACGAGCCGCCGCGGAGTCGGGACCATCGAAATTGATGGCCTCGCCCCATTCGTTGTCGTGCTTGTCGGTGAAGTAGGATGCCGAAAACTCCCGCAGATAGTTGCCGACCGGACCGAAGTGATTCGGGACCACATCGAGGATCACGCCGAGGCCGACGCCGTGGGCGGCGTCGACGAACCGCCGAAAGTCGTCGGGAGTCCCGTACAGGTGCGATGGAGCAAACATGTCGACGCCGTCGTAGCCCCATCCGAAGCGGCCCTCGAATTCGGCGACCGGCATCACCTCGACGCACGTGATGCCGAGCCGCGCGAGCTCCGCCAGCTCGCCGCCCGCGGCAGCCCAGCTGCCTGGGCGCGTGAACGTGCCGACGTGCAGCTCGTAGAACACCTGTTCGTCGAGCACCACGCCGCGCCAGCCCTCGTCCGTCCACCGGAACGTGCACGGGTCGATGATCTCGGACGGGCCATGCGGCCCTTCAGGCTGGTAGCGCGACGCGGGATCCGGCAAGAGGTGATCGCGGCCGTCCAGGCGGAATCGATAGCGATCGCCTGCCCGGGCGTTCACCAGCCCGCTGAAGTAGCCGTGCGACTCGCGATCCAGAGCTGTCGTCGCGCCTGAAACGAGAACCACCTCGACGCGCGTCACGCGCGGCGCCCAGACGCGCACATGCGTTCGTCCCGCGTCGACGGGTTCCGCGCCAATCGGCAAGCGTCGCCGGACCGGAGGCGTCAACCGTTCGGAGGCAGACCGAACAACCGCTGAGCTTGGCATCGCGTGACACAGTCGTGCAGAAATGGTGCCACTCGCTCAACGATCGAGGAGCGCGCGCACCTTGCGCGCAAGGGCGTCTGGCGTAAAGGGCTTACGCAGGAACGTCGAACCGAGCGCGAGTTCGGACGGCAGTTCATCACCGGTGTGTCCTGATACAAACAACACCTTCATGCTCGGACGAGCCGACGTGAGCCGCTCGGCGACCTCGCGGCCACTGATGTGCGGCGTCACGAGATCCGTGATCAGCAGGTGGATCGCATCGCGATGCCGCTCCGAAGTGCGCAGCGCGTCGACGCCGTGCCGCGCTTCGAGCACAGCGTAGCCGTGGCGGCGCAGCACCTCGCGCGCCAGCGCGCGCACGGCTTCGTCCTGCTCCACGACCAGGATCGTTTCCCACCCGGCCTTGTTCTCGACGTCCTCATGACGATCCCTCGCCCGCGGGATCAACACGGCCTCCGCCTGCTGGAAAAACACATTGAATACAGTTCCTGCGCCGGGCGCGCTCTCGACCCAGATGTAGCCGCCGCTCTGTTTGACCATGGCGTAGACGGCCGCCAGTCCAAGCCCGCTGCTCTGCCCCAGGTTGTGCGGCGCGGCGAAGGGTTCGAAGATGTGCGCGCGCGCGTCGGCATCCAGACCATCGCTCGTGTCCCGGACCGCAATCAACACGTACGCCCCTGCTGGCATCGGCTCGTGCGTCGCGGCATGGTTCGCGTCGGCCGACACGTTGGAGGTCTCGATCGTCACGCAGCCGCCAAGCGGCATGGCGTCGCGGGCGTAGACGGCGAGGTTCACGAGAATCTGCTCGATGGACGCCGGATCGAGCTTCACGCGCGACACATCCGGACTCAGCTTCGACATCAGCTCCACGTTTGGCGAGAGGAGCCGGCGCAGCAATCTGTCCAACTGCGTGACGAGCGCGTTGACGTCCACGATCTGCGGATGGAGCACCTGTCGGCGCGCGAACGCGAGGAGCTGGCGCGTCAACGACGTCGCGCGCTCGCCCGCCGATCGGATCTCTTCGAGATCGTGGCGCACGGGATCGCTTGCGTCCACATCGGACAGCGCCAGATCGCAGTAGCCGAGAATCGCCGTCAGCAGGTTCGTGAAGTCGTGCGAGACACCGCCTGCGAGCTGGCCGAGCGCTTCCATCTTCTGCGCGTGCCGCAGCTGCTCTTCCAGGCGGTGCCGCTCCGTCACATCGCGGGCGTTGACGACGATGGCGCCGACCGAGGGCTCGTCGATGTGATTGGCCGCGACGGCTTCCAGCGTCCGGTAGCCGCCGTCCGCGTGCTGCACCCGCACTTCAACCGTCATCGATTGGCCCGGCCGGCTCAGCGTGCCGCTCATCGCGCCGGCAATCTGATGGCGATCGTCGGGATGGAGAAAGTCGAAGATCGATCGGCCGCAGATCTGTTCGGAGGTCCACCCCAGATGGCGGGTCGATGACGGCGCCATGTACTGCACCCGGCCCAGGCCATCGATCAGCAGCAGCGCGTCCGAGCTGTTTTCCACGAGCGCACGGAAGCGCTCCTCGCTCTCACGCAGCGCGCGTTCGGCCTGCCGCCGCTGCCGCTCTTCGGTCCGCAACGCCAGCGCGTGGCGAATCGCACGGTCGAGAGCCTCCACCGACACTTGCGTCTTCGCCAGATAGTCGGCAGCGCCCGCCTTCATCGCCTTCACCGCGACGTCCTCCGCGCCGTAGGCGGTGAGAATGACGATGGGGGTGTCGACACCGCGAGCCCGGACGTCGCCAAGCAGCGCCAGGCCATCGCGCGCGCCCAGCCAATAGTCGACGAACGCGACGTCGTACTGCTCCGCCGTCAGCGCACGCACGGCGTCCTCGTACGTCGTCGCAATGGCCATGGACGCGTCCGTCCATTCGCCGCTCGCGCGCAGGAACTGGACCACCATCTCCGCGTAATCGAGCGCATCGTCCACGACGAGCACGCGGATGGAAGCGGTCATCGCGAGTAGTTTAGCGTCGGAAGATGCCTGAGATCTTGTTGCCGAGTGTCCGGATGATGCCTTCGACCGTCCGTTTGACCTGCTGCTCGAACGAGCCGCGGTGGATCGTGCACAGCCGTGAAGGAATCGGATCGCCGTCCTTGAAGTACTCCGTGTACCGCGGGCATCCGCTGACCGGCTTCAGGTACGACTCGCGGCACAGCTCCTCGGTACTCAGGCCGTTCGGGGCGAGGAATTCGTCGGGCGGGAGGACGCGCGCCGTGCGCTTCATGAATTCCGCCCAGATCGGCAGCGCCACGCGGGCGCCGTAGGCGTCGCGGCCGATCGAGGCCGGTTGATCGAAGCCCACCCAGACGGCCGCGACCACTTTGGTCGAGAAGCCGACGAACCACGCGTCGTGGTAGTCATCGGTGGTGCCGGTTTTACCGCCGAACGCGCCCCGCACGCCGAACGCGCGCGCGGGTGCGCCGGTGCCCCGGTCGATCACGTCGCGCAGCATGGTGGACATCTGGAACGCCACCGTCGCAGGAATCACCGACGACCGCTCGACGGGATGATCGGAGACTTGCGCCCCCTGTCCGTCGATCACGTTCAGGACGCCGCGGGGCTTCACCGAGTCGCCTGCTCCCGGAAAAATCGAATACGCCACGGCGAGATCGAGCGGCGAGACGACGCCGGTGCCGAGCGATAACGACGGCACGTCCGGCAAATCGCTCAGTCCTGCGTTGTTCGCGAGGCGTATCACGGCACGGGATCCGACAGACTGCTGAAGGTCGGCGGCGGCGGCGTTGTTCGATTCGAGGAGTGCCGCGCGCAGTGCCATCTCGTCGGGCTGGTCGCCGTGCGCGGCGCCGGGATTCCACTCCGGATCTTCAGGCGCCGTCACGCTCCTCAGATTCTTCAGGACCGAGACCGGCGAGTACCCACGCTCCAGCGCCGCCGCGAAGACGAACGGCTTGAACGCGGATCCGGGTTGACGGCGGCTGCGCGTGGCGCGGTTGTAGGTGCTGCGGCGGTAGTTCGCGCCGCCGACGATGGCGAGGACGTCGCCGGTCTGGGGATCGACGGCCGCCAGGGCCACTTGCAGACCTGGCCGTCTCAACCGCGCGAGCCCGATCTCCACGGCACGCTCGGCCGCTTCCTGCACCTCGGGCAGAAACGACGTGTGGACTTTCCAGTCGGGCGGATGATCGCCGCCGAACTCGTTGCGAAACTGCTGGCGGAGGTAGTCCTTGGCCCACGCGGCTCGCGTGTCGTTGGGAAGCCTGAACGGCTGGATCTGAGGGCGCACGCGGCGCGCGGCCTGCTCGTGCGCCTCGGTGATCATGCCCTGTTCGCGCATTTGCGCCAGCACGACACCGCTCCGTTCGAGCGCGGCTTCGTAGTTGTTCCACGGAGAAAAGGTGGCGGGCGCCTGAATGAGGCCCGCCATCAGCGCCGCTTCCGGCAGCGTGACCGCGCGAGCTGGCTTCCGGTACAAGTGCTGCGACATCGTTTCGACGCCATAGACGCCGCCGCTCAGATAGATCCGATTGAGATACAGCTCGAGAATCTGCGGCTTGGTGAGCTGCGCTTCCATCAGCAGCGCAATCGCCGCTTCCTTCGCCTTGCGGCCGGGCGTGCGGACGTTCGAGAGGAACAGCGTGCGCGCCAACTGCTGGGTCAGCGTGCTGCCGCCTTCGACCAGGCCACCGGCCCGCACGTCGCGCACGACGGCGCGCAGGACGCCGATCGGATCGATGCCCGGGTGCCGGTAGAAGCGCTTATCCTCGATCGAGACGATCGCGCGCTGCAGGTCGACGGAAATCGCTGACAGGGGGACGTCGTGCCGCTGCTCGTCCAGCCGGAACCAGGGCCGGCCGTCGGCCGCGTAGAACACGGTGTCCCCAATCCCGCGCGTCAGCCGGTGGACACTGACCGCGTACCGCGACAGCCAGATGGCGGAGATCGCGCCTCCCGCGACGAGCGCGGCAACAAGCCCCAGGGCGATCCACTCGGTTGTCCGCTTCGGGCGAAGCAGGTTCAGCGCCCGTCTCCTTCTCCTCGCAACAGGCGTTCAGCGGCGCTTTCCGCGTGCGCGGCGCCCCGCCGCTCCTGAATGAAGGCAATCGCCAGCGAAATGCCGAAGATGACCACAATCAGCCCCAGGGACAGCCACTTCGGGATTTCAAAGGCCAGATACCCCTCGGTATGCAGGAATTCGACCAGCAGCTTGGCGCCGACCCAGCCGATGATGACGAACGCACCATCGACGAGCGGCGGGTAGCGCTCGACCATCGCCAAGAGTCGACCGATCACGAGTCGCATCATGACGATGCCCAGGATCCCGCCCGTCAGAATGACCCAGAGCTTCGGCGACATGGCGACAGCCACGAGAATCGAATCAATCGCGAAGACGATGTCGGTCAGTTCCACCTTCGCGACGGTGGCCCAGAACGCCGTCATGCCCAGCCACGGCTGCGCCTTCGGGGGCTTCCGGCGATCATCGCCGCTCTGGCCGCCCCAGAAGTGCCGGTAGACCAGGTAGAGGAGATAGCCGGACCCGACGAGCTTCACCCAGGCGAGGTTGATGAGGTATGCGGCCAGGACGGTCGCCAGCGCTCGAAACGCAAAAGCGCCGAGAATCCCGTAGCGAAGCGCCTGCTGCTGCTCTGTTTTGGGCAGGCCCAACACCAGGACGG
The DNA here is from genome assembly GCA_963770995.1 of uncultured Acidobacteriota bacterium. GTDB lineage: Bacteria > Acidobacteriota > Vicinamibacteria > Vicinamibacterales > CAVVIG01 > CAVSWN01. The sequence continues at coordinate 212,866 of CAVYRS010000005.1, forward strand.
CGAGCACCATGGCGTTGTCGGCGCTCAAGAGCCCTTCGAGCGTAACGAGGAGCGCGATGGTGACGAGGTCGGCGACCTGGAAGTCAGGCACTGGTGTCGGGATCCTTCGATTCGCTCGCCCTGAGCCTGTCGCCCTTCGACACGCTCTGGGCGACCCTGAGGCTGCTCGAAGGGTCGAGGGACGAGCTCGCGCAGGACAGGCACAGTGTCAGACTCCTGTGTCTGACACCAGGTTTCAACGACAGCATAGTCTACGGCTGAAGTTGACACGAGTCATATCAAGTCCTAGACTTGGAACGTGTCAGGGATCAATCAAGATCTGTTCTTCATCAGCATGGCAGCGCGCATCCTCGGGATGCACCCGCAGACGCTCCGCAAGTACGAGCGCCTGGGATTGGTGCAGCCGACCCGCACGATCGGCAGCATGCGGATCTATTCGCGCGACCAGCTCGAACGGCTGAAGCTGATCAAACGCCTGGTGGACGACAACGGCATCAACCTCGCGGGCGTGCAGCGGCTGCTCTCGATTGCGGAAGTCGTGCAGCGGCTGCGTCCCCTGATGCGCGACGACGCGTTGTTGGCGCGTGATGCGCGGCGGCGGGCCGTGCAGGAGCTCGACGAGCTCAGCCGGATGCTGGGGCTCGATTGATGGATTTCAAAGACTACTACTCGACGCTCGGCGTGGCGAAAACCGCCACCGAAAAGGAAATCAAGCAGGCGTACCGGAAGCTGGCGCGCAAGCACCACCCGGACGTCAATCCGAAGGACAAGTCCGCCGAGTCGAAGTTCAAGGAGATCAACGAGGCGTACGAAGTCCTCGGCGATCCGGAGAAGCGCAAGAAGTACGACGAGCTCGGCGCGAACTGGCGGATGTACGAACAGGCGGGCGCGCAGCAGGGACCCGGAGGATTCGATCCGCGTCAGGCAGGTCGAGGTCGGGGGTGGAACGTCAACGTCGGTCGCGGTGGCACGTATCAGCGGGTCACCGAGGACGAGCTGCGCGACATCCTGGGCGACGAAGACAATCCGTTCTCGGACTTCTTTCAGACGTTCTTCGGCGGCGCCGAAGACGCCACCCGCCGCACGCGCGGGCGGGCCGGCCGCGCACCGCGCGCCGGTCGCGACGTGGAACACGAGCTGGAGCTCGGGCTCGCCGACGCCTATCACGGCACGACGCGACGGCTGGCGATGACGCACGACGGCCAGGCACGGACCGTCGACGTGCGCATTCCCGCCGGCGTCACCGACGGATCTCGCGTGCGGGTATCGGGCGAAGGCGAACACGGGACGGGCGGCGCAAAGTCGGGCGACCTGTATCTGCGCATCAGATTGGCGGCGCATCCGCAGTTCGAGCGGAAGGGCCGCGACCTCTACACGCGTGTCGCGATCCCGTTGACCACCGCTGTGCTCGGCGGCGAAGCGGAGGTGAAGACGCTGGCGGGCCAGTCGCTCCGCCTGAAGATTCCGCCGATGACGCAGAACGGCCAGGTGTTCCGCCTGAAAGGGCACGGGATGTCGACCACCGACAAGTCGGGCGAACACGGCGATCTCTACGCGACGGTGGACGTCCAGCTGCCGCGCGAGCTGACGCCGGAGCAGAAGCGGCTCTTCGAAGAGCTGCAGAAACTGGAAAAAGGCACGACGCAGGTCGTGTAAACGCCGATGAACATCAACAAATACACGGAGAAAGCGCGGGACGCGGTCGCAGCCGCGAGCGAGCTCGCGCAACATCACAACAACCCGCAGCTCGAGCCGGAACACCTGCTCGTCACGCTGGCCGAGCAGCGCGACGGCGTCGTGCCCGAGTCGCTGCGCAAGGCAGGCGCCGATCCCGCCGTGATCGCGCGCGCGGCCCGCGACCTGGTCGCGAAGCTGCCGTCGGCGTACGGCGGCGCGCAGCCGGGCATGTCGCCGCGCCTGAAACTCGTCACCGATCAGGCGCAGGCGGAAGCTGACCGCCTCAAGGACGAGTACGTCAGCACCGAGCATCTCGTGATCGCGATCGCGGATGAAGGCGGACGCTCCCCCGCTGCGCAATTGCTCAAACAGCACGGCGTCAACCGCGACAGCATTCTGCAGTCGCTCACGTCGGTTCGCGGCTCGCAGCGCGTCACCAACGAGAACCCGGAAGGCACCTATCAGGCGCTCGAGCGGTACGGCCGCGATCTCACGGAGCTCGCGCGGAAAGGCAAGCTCGATCCGGTCATCGGCCGCGATGAAGAGATCCGCCGCGTCATTCAGGTGTTGTCGCGACGAACGAAAAACAACCCGGTGCTGATCGGCGAACCCGGCGTCGGCAAAACGGCGATCGTCGAAGGCCTGGCCGGACGCATCGTGCGCGGCGACGTGCCCGAAGGCCTCAAGAACAAGCGCATCGTCGCGCTCGACATGGGGGCGCTGGTCGCCGGCGCGAAGTACCGCGGCGAGTTCGAGGAGCGGCTCAAGGCGGTGCTGAAGGAAATCACCGACGCCGAGGGCCAGATCATCCTCTTCATCGACGAGCTCCACACCGTCGTCGGTGCCGGCGCGGCCGAGGGGTCAATGGACGCGTCCAACATGCTGAAGCCCATGCTGGCGCGCGGCGAGCTCCACACGGTTGGAGCGACAACGCTGGACGAGTACCGGAAGCACATCGAGAAGGACGCGGCGCTCGAGCGCCGATTCCAGACCGTCGTGGTAGACGAGCCTACTGTTGAAGACACGATCAGCATTCTGCGCGGCCTGCGCGAGCGCTACGAGATCCATCACGGCGTGACGTTCAAGGACGCGGCGCTCGTGGCCGCGGCCGTCCTCTCGAACCGATACATCTCCGACCGCTTCCTGCCCGACAAGGCGATCGATCTCGTGGACGAAGCGGCGTCCAAGCTGCGGATGGAGATCGATTCGATGCCGGCCGAGCTCGACGAGCTCGAGCGCCGGATCATGCAGCTCGAGATCGAGCGCGAAGCGCTCCGGAAGGAAAAAGACAAAGCGTCGAAGGAGCGGCTCGGGAAGCTGGAAAAAGAGCTGGCCGACCTCAAGGAGGAGCGCGGCAGCCTGGCCGGGCACTGGCAACAGGAAAAGGACGCCATTCAGCGAGCGCGCAAATTGAAGGAGGAGCAGGAAGCGCTGCGAAACGAGATCGAGCGGGCCCAGCGCACCGGCGACTACGCGAAAGCCTCGGAGCTGCAGTACGGCCGCGTGCCGGAGCTCGAACAGGCAGTCCGAGACGAGGAAGCGAAGCTCGCCGCGCTGCAGAAAGACAAGCGCATGCTGAAGGAAGAAGTCGACGAGGAAGACATCGCGGACGTCGTGAGCAAGTGGACGCACATTCCGGTGAGCCGCCTGATGGAGGGCGAAATCCAGAAGCTCCTTCACATGGAAGAGCGGCTGCACCTGCGGGTCATCGGACAGGACGAGGCGATCGCCGCCGTGTCGAACGCCATTCGGCGCGCGCGCGCGGGGCTCCAGGATCCGAACCGTCCGCTCGGCAGCTTCATGTTCCTCGGGCCGACCGGCGTCGGCAAAACCGAGCTCGCCCGCGCCCTGGCCGAGTTCCTGTTCGACGACGAGCAGGCCATGGTGCGGATCGACATGTCGGAGTACCAGGAAAAGCACACCGTCTCGCGCATGATCGGCGCGCCGCCCGGATACGTGGGCTACGAGGAGGCGGGACAGCTGACCGAGGCGGTTCGCCGGCGTCCGTATGCCGTCGTGCTGTTCGACGAGATCGAGAAAGCGCACACGGAAGTGCTGAACGTGCTGCTGCAGCTGCTCGACGACGGTCGGCTGACCGACGGGAAAGGACGCACGGTGGACTTCAAGAACACCGTCGTCATCATGACGTCGAACCTGGGAAGCCATTTCCTGACCGGCGACGTCACCGAAGGGATGCGGCGTCAGGTCACGGACGCGCTCCGCGAGCACTTCAGGCCGGAATTCCTGAATCGCGTGGACGAGATCATTTTCTTCCACGCGCTCAGCCGCGAGCACCTCAAGCAGATTGTCGACATCCAGCTCAGCGGACTGATCAAACGGCTCGAGGAGCGCAAGATTCGCGTCGAGCTGAGCGACACGGCGAAGGAGTTTCTCGTTCGCGAGGGGTATGATCCGAACTATGGCGCTCGCCCGCTCAAGCGGACCATTCAGCGTCGCGTGCTGGATCCGCTGGCGCTGCGGGTGCTCGAAGGCGACTTCCTCGAAGGCGACACCGTGGTCGTCGACGCGAGCGGCAACGGGCTGACGTTCGAGAAGCGCCAACCGGTGGCACAGTGAATCACTCGAGAGCGAATGGCTGAGGGGAATCAGCGATCCAAGTCGCGCTTCAACCCCAGAAGCGGCGACCGGCGTGGCCAGCGCCAAATCAGTGCGCGGCCGACGTCGTCGTTATGGTACGGGCTTGCCTTGTTGCTGGTTCTCGGGCTGGCTCAGATGTACTACCTGATACCGGCCGGGCGCCCGCTGCCCTACTCGGAATTCAAGGCGCTCCTCAAGAGCGGCCAGGTGGCCGAGGTCGTCCTCGGCGACCAGTTGATTCGGGGCATGCTCAAAGAGGGTCCTGAGAAGCAGCGGAGTTTCACGGTCACGCGGGTCGAAGACCCGAAGCTCACAGAGGAGCTCGAGACACGCGGCGTCAAGTACACCGGCGAGATGGTGAACCGGTGGCTCCCTGAAGTGCTCGGCTGGATCATCCCGCTGCTGTTCTTCCTCGGTCTGTGGGGATTCTTCTTCCGGCGCATGAGCGGCGCCGAAGGCGGCGTCATGTCATTCGCGCGGAGCAAGGCGAAGATCTACGCCGACGATGAAGTGAAGGTGCGGTTCTCGGACGTCGCCGGCGTCGACGAAGCCGAAGAGGAGCTCAAGGAGATCGTCGAGTTCCTGAAGCAGCCGAAGAAATATACGAACCTGGGCGGCCGAATTCCGAAAGGCGTCCTGCTCGTGGGCCCGCCCGGTACGGGCAAAACACTATTGGCGCGGGCCGTCGCCGGCGAGGCGCACGTTCCGTTCTTCAGTCTGAGCGGATCCGAATTCGTCGAGATGTTCGTCGGCGTCGGCGCGGCGCGCATTCGCGACCTGTTTCAGCAGGCCGAATCGAAGGCGCCGTGCATCGTCTTCATCGACGAGCTCGACGCGCTCGGCAAAGTGCGCGTGCAGAGCCCGTTTGGCAGCCATGAGGAACGCGAACAGACGCTCAATCAGCTGCTCGCGGAAATGGACGGGTTCGATTCGCGGAAGGGCGTCATCATCATGGGCGCGACCAACCGCCCGGAGGTCCTCGACCCGGCGCTGCTACGCCCCGGCCGCTTCGACCGCCAGGTGCTCGTCGACAAGCCCGACGTCAAGGGACGCGAACAAATTCTGCGTATCCACGCCAAGGGCGTGAAGATCGCGCCGGACGTCGACCTCAAGATCGTCGCAGCGCGGACCGCCGGTTTCGCCGGCGCCGATCTCGCGAACCTGGTGAACGAGGCGGCGCTCCTCGCGGCTCGCGCCGACAAGGCGTCCGTCGGGATGAAGGACTTCGAATCGGCGATCGATCGGCTGATCGCCGGACTCGAAAAGAAGCGCGTGATGAGCACCAAGGAGCGCGAGATCGTCGCGTATCACGAATCGGGCCACGCGATTGTTGCGAGCTCCCTGCCGGGCCTCGATCCGGTTCACAAGATCTCGATCGTCCAGCGCGGATTCGGCGCGCTCGGATACACGATGCAGCTGCCGCTCGAGGATCGCTACTTGATGCAGCGGGGCGATCTCGAAAGCCAGCTCGCAGTGCTGCTCGCCGGCCGGACTGCCGAGGAGATCGCGCTCGGCGAGATCTCCACCGGCGCGCAAAACGACCTGCAGCGCGCCACGGACATCGCGCGCGCGATGGTCACGGAGTTCGGGATGTCCGATGCGATCGGCGCCATCAACTACGACGGCAACAAGCACCAGCGCTTCCTCGACCTGCCGATGCCGGCAGAACGGGGGCTGTACGCCGAGGAGACGGCGCAGAAGATCGATGCGGAGATCAGGCGCATCCTGACCGACGCGCACAACAAGGCGCGCGAGGTGATCACCGGTCAGCGCGACAATCTGGAGAAAGTGACGCGGCGGCTGCTCGAGATCGAGGTCATGGAAGGCGACGAGCTCCGCCGGTTGCTGGGGCTGGCGCCTGCGCAACCGACGCCGGAGACAGTGCCGCTGCCGCCGACCGATGCGCCGCCCGCTCCGCCAGTCGGTTAGGTAGAGTGTGGCGCCACGATCGCAGGGCTACCGCCTTCGCGCGTGCCGCGCTTCGGCGCGTCAAGAAAGCCCTGCGCCACTTTCGAACGGGATCGCAACGCCGGGCCGACTCCGCCAGCACGTCATCGCGACCGCGACGCCGATCGCCTGCACGGTGACAACCAGTCCGACACACGCGGGCCAGCCACCGCGCGCCCAGAGCACCGCCGGCAGCGCGCCGCCGGTGCTGCCCCCGGCGTAGTAGAACGTCGAGTACAACCCCACCGCCAGGGCGCGATCTCGCGTCGTCACGGCGCCGATGTAGCTGCTCGTCGTAGCTTGCGCGCAGAAGACGCCGGTCGCGCACAACGCAAGACCCGCGACGATCACGGTGAGCGAGGGCGCGAGCGTCGCCAGCGCACCGGCGCCACCGATAGCCATCGCCAAACCAATCCCGAGACGATGACCGTACGCGTCGATCCAACGCCCGGCGGTGGGCGTCACCAAGGCGCCGACGATGTACACCACAAAGAGCCAGCCGAGGGCAGCCGTGCTCAGGCCGTAGGGCGGCGCGGCGAGATGGAACGTGACGTAGGTGAACATCGCGACCTGCGTGAAGAGCACGCAGAAGCCCACGGCGAATGTGGCGACGAGGGGCTTGTTCTTGAGCAGTTCGATTGTTTGCCACGAAAACACGAAATCACGAAACCGTACTTTGGGTTTTTCGTGTGTTCGTGCTTTCGTGGCCATCCCCAGAACGCGCTCATCCGGCAATGAGCGCCAGAGGATCACCGCGACGACGCCATTCACAAGCGCGAGCGCCGCGAACGCCGCCGGCCACGACACGTCCGCCGCCACGAGTCCCGCCACCGCGCGGCCGGTGAAGCCACCGGCAATCGTGCCGGTCATGTAGGCCGCAGTGGCGCGGCCGGCATGGGTTGGCGGCCAGACCTCGTGAATGTACGCAACCGCGCTGGCGAAGATGCCGGGCGTCATCATCCCTTGCACGAAGCGCCAGAACACCACCTGGGTCAGCGTGGTCGAGGTGGCCGCGAGCGCCGTCGCGACCGTCAGCGCGAACGCCGATCCGACGATGACGCGGCGGAGGCCGATGCGATCGGCGAGGCGGCCCACGATCGGCGCGAAAATGCCGACGGCGACGGCCGGCGCCGTGACCGTGAGGCTGACCTCGAACGCCGAAGCGTTGAACGTGCGCGCGAGCAGCGGCAGCAGCGGTTGCGTCGCGTAGAGGTCCACGAACGCGGCGAACCCCGCCACGATGATGGGGAACGTCGGCAGGCGCTCCATTGGACTATATTGTTGCGCATGAAGCCACGAAGCGTTTCTCGACGCGCGTTCCTTATGGTGTCTGCCGCTCTCCTCACAGTCGTGGGGTCCGGCTTTGGCCGGACCTTCCACATGGTCGCGCAAGCACCAAGTGTCAAAGCGTTCACCGGCGCGCGCCTCATCGACGGCACCGACCGCGGGCCGATCGAAAACGCCACACTGGTCGTGCGCGACGGCAAGATCGTTGCGGCCGGCGCGGCGGCGTCAGTGACCGTGCCTGCGGGAGCCGAGCGCATCTCGCTCGCCGGCAAGACTGTGATCCCGGGTCTGGTCAACGCCCACGGACACGTCGGCGGCACGGTTGGTCTTCAAGGCAACCGCTACTCTGCCGAGAACGTGATGCGCGATCTGCGCCTCTACTCGAAGTACGGCGTGACCACCGTCGTCGGCCTTGGCGACGATCAGGCGCCGACCTTCGCCGCTCGAGACAGCCAGCGAACCGCGGCGCTCGATCGCGCGCGAGTGTTCGCCGCGGGCCCCGTGCTCGCGCCGAAGACTCCCGAGGAGGCGCGAAAGCTGGTGGCGGACGATGAGGCGATGAAAGTGGATATCGTCAAGATCCGCGTCGACGACAACCTGGGATCGACGACCAAGATGGCGCCGGAGATCTATCGAGCGGTCATCGACGAAGCGCACAAGCGCGGGCTGCGCGTCGCGGTCCACTTGTTTTACCTATCCGACGCGAAAGCGCTGCTGGAGGCGGGTGCGGATTTCATCGCCCACAGCGTGCGCGACGCCGATGTCGACCAGGAGCTGATTCTCACGTTGAAGAGGCGGGACGTCTGCTACTGCCCGACCCTGACGCGTGAAGTCTCCACGTTCGTCTACGAATCGGTGCCGCCATTCTTCGCCGATCCGCTGTTCGTCAAGTATCAGGACGCGCAAACCGTCGCCGCGCTCAAGGAACCGCAGCGGCAGGAGGCGATGCGCAACAGCGCGAGCGCGCAGCGCTACAAGGCCGCGTTGAAGGTGGCCGAGACGAATCTCAAGAAGCTCTCCGACGGCGGCGTGACGATTGCCATGGGCACCGACACCGGCGCGCCCGCCGGCCGCTTTCAGGGCTACTTCGAGCTGATGGAGATGGAGATGATGCAGCGCGCCGGGATGACGCCGAAGCAGGTACTGGTCGCTTCGACGCGCGACGCGGCGAAGTGTCAGAAGCTGGATCGGGAGCTCGGCACGCTCGAATCAGGGAAGTGGGCCGACTTCGTGGCGCTCGACGCGGACCCGCTCGCCGACATCGCGAACGTCAAGAAGATCGATTCGGTTTGGATCGCGGGGAACCGCGTGGCCAGGTAAGGCGGGTGGGGCGGGTAGGCCAGGTGGGTTTCGTTCCCCACGAGCCCTACCTGCCCCACCAGGCCTACCTGCCCTAAACCGCGGGCTTGTCGACGCTCGCCGGCACCGGCGCGGGTTCGGCTGCCTGGAATCCGATTTCGAGGTGCGATTTATCGCAGAACGGTTTGTTCTTCGACGCTCCGCACCGGCACAGCGCGAACGGCCGCCCTTCGGGCGTCGGGTACGGATTGCCGTTCCAGTCCACTACCTGCACATCGCCTTCGACCTTGTACGAGCCGTTCTGTCGAACCGTGATCGTCGTTGGCATCGGCATCAACCCATTTTCTGCATCGAGGCGAGAAATTCGGCGTTCGTCTTGGTCTTGGAGAGCTTGTCGATCAGCAGCTCCATCGCCTCGACGGCGGAGAGCGGGTTGAGGACTTTTCTCAGCACCCAGATGCGATTCAGATCTTCCTTCGGGATCAGCAGCTCTTCCTTCCGCGTACCGCTCTTCAACACTTCGATCGACGGGAAGACGCGCTTGTCGGTGAGCTTCCGATCCAGGTGGATTTCCATGTTGCCGGTGCCCTTGAACTCCTCGAAGATCACGTCGTCCATGCGCGAGCCGGTGTCGATGAGCGCGGTGGCGATGATGGTGAGCGAACCGCCCTCCTCGATGTTGCGCGCCGCGCCGAAGAAGCGCTTCGGCTTCTGCAACGCGTTCGAATCGAGACCGCCGGAGAGCACCTTCCCCGACGGCGGAATCACGGTGTTGTAGGCGCGTGCCAGGCGCGTAATCGAATCGAGCAGAATCAACACGTCCTTCTTGTGCTCGACCAGGCGCTTGGCTTTTTCGATCACCATTTCGGCGACCTGCACGTGCCGCTGCGCCGGCTCGTCGAACGTGGACGAGATGACTTCCCCGTCCACCGATCGCTGCATGTCGGTCACTTCTTCCGGCCGCTCGTCGATGAGCAGCACGATCAGGTAGACCTCGGGGTGATTCTTCGCCACGGATTGCGCGATGCTCTGGAGCAGCATCGTCTTGCCGGTGCGCGGCGGCGCGACGATCAAGCCGCGCTGCCCCTTGCCGATCGGCGTCCACAGGTCCATCACGCGCGATGACAGGTTCTCCGGCGTCTCGAGGACGATGCGTTCCTGCGGATAGAGCGGCGTCAGGTTTTCGAAGAAAAGCTTGTCGCGCGCCTGTTCAGGCGCCTCGAAGTTGACCGCTTCGACCTTGATGAGCGCGAAGTACCGCTCGCCTTCCTTCGGCGGGCGAATCTGACCCGACACGGTGTCGCCGGTCTGGAGATCGAATTTGCGGATCTGCGACGGCGACACGTAGATGTCGTCCGGCCCCGGGAGGTAGTTGTAATCCGGCGCGCGCAGGAACCCGAAGCCGTCGGGCAGCACCTCGAGCACGCCCTCCGAGAAAATGAACCCGCTCTGCTCCGTCTGCGCCTTCAGGATCTGGAAGATCAGCTCCTGCTTCCGCATCCCGGTCGCGCCGCCCACGTTCAGGTCCTTGGCGATCTGCGTGAGCTTCTGAATGCTCATGTCCTTCAGATCGGTGATGTTGAGACCTTCTCCCGGCCGGCGGCCCTGCGGCGCCGGCTGCTGCGCCTGCGGCGCCGGCTGTTGCGCCGGCGGCGGCGCGGCGGGCTGCGCCTGCGGCGGCTGCTGTCCGGCTTTGGGTTGTTCGGGAGGGGCGTCTGCGGGTGCGGTGGGTTCGGAGGCCGGTCCGTTGGCCACACGGGCCGGACCATGGCGCTTATGATTGGTTGGCATGACGACTCTCGGGCATCGGAATGTGGAGATTAGTATGGCGGGCGGAACAGCCCGCGGGCTTCACGAGGAGTCCCGAGTATAGGCTGGCATTCCCGGGTTTTCAAGTCTCGAGGCTCACCGCGTATACGGGTCTTCGCCGATGGCCATGATGCTGCATGCTTGAATCGGCCGGATGTTCAATGACTGCGCGCGCTCGACCAGGGCGTCGCTCTCGGCGCCGGGGTTGAGCCACACCTCTGGAATCCCCTTTTTCGCTACCTCTTCGATCACTGTCTCGCCGATCTCGGGCGGCACGTAGAACGTCGCCATGTCGATCGGGCCCGGCACGTCGAGCACGGACGCGTACGTCTTGATCCCCTCGACCTCCGATTCGTTCGGGTTGATCGCGAGGACCGTGAACCCCTGCTGCACGTAGGCGCGGAGGGCACGATTGCCGAACTTCCGGCGATCGCTCGAGGCGCCGATGACGGCGACGGTCTTTGGCATCGTTTCAATACCGCGCTCATGCTTCGACAAGCTCAGCATGAGCGAATTTCTTTCCGCTCGTCCTGAGCTTGTCGAAGGACGAGCCCTAACTCGCCGCCGCGGCCCGCGGCGCGTGCGCGCGAACGAACTCCAGGAGCCGCGAGCTGCCCTCGCGAAGATTCTCGATCGACGTGGCGTACGAGATGCGGATGAAGCCAGGCGCATCGAACGCTTCGCCTGGTGTCAGCGCAACCCGCTGTTCCTCGAGCAGCGCATCGGCGAAATCGACCGTGGTCCTGAAACCCTCCAGCGAGAGCACATCGCTCACGTCCACGAACATGTAGAAGGCGCCGGCGGGTTTACGGCACCGCAGCCGTGGGTCGGCGCTGAGCCATGCGTGCAGCTGATCGCGGCGGCTCCGGTACTCGTCGAGCATCTCGCGCACCGGCGTCTGCGGTCCGGTCAGGGCCTGCACGACTGCCTTCTGCGTGATCGACGTCACGTTGGACGTCGAATGACTCTGCAGCGCGCCGGCGGCCGAAATCGCGGCGACCGGACCAATCGCCCACCCGCAGCGCCAGCCGGTCATCGAGTACGCCTTCGACGCCGATCCGCAGAGGATGGCCTGGTCGCGGCAGGTCCGCGCGAGGACGCCTGGCAGGTTGTGGGGCACGTCGTCGTAAATCAGTTTTTCGTAGCAGAGATCGAGGATGACCCAGATGCTCCGCCGCGCGGCGGCCTCGCCGATGGCCGCGAGATCCGATTCGGCAATCAGTGCGCCGGTCGGGTTGCACGGTGAGTTCACGATGATGCCGCGCGTCCGAGGCGTGATGGCATCCAGAATCGCCTGCGCGTGAATGGCGAACCCGTCGTCCGCGTGCGTGCGGACCAGCACCGGGACCGCGTCCGCCATCTTGATTTGTTCGGTGAGCGTCGGCCAGAACGGCGCGTGCGTGATGACCTCGTCGCCGGGTCCGAACAGCGTCAACGCGCTGTTGTAGAGCGCCTGCTTTCCACCCGCCGTGATGATGACCTCGGCGTCCTTGTAGTCGACGCCGTAGTCGGCGCGATAGCGATCCGCGACCGCGCGCCGCAGCTCGGCGATCCCCGACGCCGGCGTGTACTTGGTGAAGTCGTGATCGAGCGCGTCGTGCGCGGCCGCCTTCACCGGGTTCGGCGTAGGGAAATCCGGCTCACCGGCGCCGAAGTCGATCACCTCGACGCCGGCGCGCCGCAGCCGATCGACGGTCGCCGTCACCTTCATCGTCGGAGAGCCTGCGATTCTGGTCGTTCGGTCAGCTAGTTTCATAGGATGCATCCACGTAACTCGATTTCAGACTTCAGATTTCAGACTTCAGATTGATTTCAGATTCGTTCAACGAGATCCTGCAATCCTGAACTCCAACAATCAATCTGAACTCTGAACTCTGAACTCTGAACTCTGAACTGTCACACTTTCTCTCGCAGCCGCTGCTCGACCAGTTCCGGCACGAGGCCATTGACCCGGCCACCGAGTTTGAACACTTCCTTGATCAAACGGGAGCTGATGTATGTGTATTGTTCCGCCGGCATCATGAACACGGTTTCGATCTTCGCGTTCAGCCGCTGGTTCATCAACGCCATCTGGAATTCGAACTCGAAGTCCGATACGGCGCGGAGACCGCGCACGATCACCTGGGCGTGGCGGCGCTCCACGTAGTCTACGAGCAGGCCGTCGAAGGTGTCGACTTCGACCTTCGGCTGGTCCTTGAAGACTTCACGCGCGATGTCCACGCGCTCGTGCATCGAGAACAGCGGCGCTTTTTCCGCGTTGACCAGAATCGCGACGATGATGCGGTCGAAGAGACGGGCGCCGCGCATGATGATGTCCACGTGCCCGTTGGTGAGCGGATCGAACGATCCTGGGTAAACCGCTAGGGTGGACATCAACAAGTCAGAAGTCAGAAGTTAGAAGTCAGCTTCGTAAAAGGCGAGCGCGCTGTCGCCCGCGACGACGTCGCGCGATCGCGTCAGCCGACCGGCGCGCTCCGGCGCCGGCCGACGGCGCGCGTGCTCGAGAACAGCAATGCCGCCTGGCGCGAGCAGGTCGGCCACGGCCGTCAGCTCCGCGTCGGGCAGTTGGTCGTACGGCGGGTCCAGCAGTGCGATAGTGAACGGCGACTCCGCGGCGCGCAGCTGTGCGATCGCGCGCGCCATCTCTGCGCGGATAATAACATAGCCGTCCGCGACGCCACAGTGCGTCAGGTTCTCCGCGATCAGCGCCTGCGCGCGGCGATCGCGTTCCACGAACGTCACGAACGCCGCGCCGCGGCTCAGCGCTTCGATCCCCGCGGCGCCGGTGCCGGCATAGCCGTCGAGCACGCGCGCGCCGGCGATCCGCGGCGCAAGAATATTGAAGAGCGTCTCCCGCAGCTTGTCCGAGGTCGGCCGCAGTCCGTCCCACGTCGGCGCCTTCAAGCGGCGCCCCTTCAGCGAACCGGCGATGATGCGCATGGAAATCTGGTAATCGGGTAATTGGATAATCGGGTAATTGAATTCTGCAAGTTTCCAATCAATTACTCGATTACCAGATTACCCAATTACCCGATTTCTATCAGCTTGAACCGTTGTTCCCAGTTGACGAGCAGTTTGTCGATCGCGCCTGGCGCCGGCACCGCCTGATCGAACCAATTGGCCGCTTCGGTTTGCGCGCGATCCAGTACCTCGCGATCGCGGACGAGATCGATCAGCCGAAAGGTCGGAACACCCGCCTGGCGCGTGCCGAAGAAATCGCCCGGGCCGCGCAGCTCGAGATCGCGCTCCGCGATCTCGAAGCCGTCGGTCGTTTCCGTCATCGCCTGGAGCCGCGCGCGCGCTTCCTCGGACAGCGGCGACTGATACAGGAGAAAGCAGTAGGACTGGTGGCGATCGCGGCCGACGCGCCCGCGGAGCTGATGGAGCTGCGACAGGCCGAATCGCTCCGCATGCTCGACGATCATCACGCCGGCGTTCGGCACGTCGATGCCCACCTCCACCACCGTCGTCGACACGAGGATGTGCAGGTCCCCGTCGGCAAACGCCTTCATCACGCGCTCTTTGGCGGCGGCCTTCAAGCGGCCATGGACCAGGCCGACGCGGTAGGCCGGGAAGACCTCGTTCTGCAGCGTGTCCGCCATTTCGGTGGCCGCCTTCAAATCGACCTTCGCCGACTCCTCCACGAGCGGGTAGATCACATAGGCCTGACGTCCGGCATCGAGCTGCGCGCGGACGAATTCGTAGACGTCGTCGCGCCGCGACTCCGGCTTCGCCAGGGTCTTGACGGCCAGGCGCCCCGCGGGCAGCTCGCGAATGGCCGACACGTCCAAATCGCCGTACACGGTGAGCGCGAGCGTGCGCGGAATCGGCGTCGCGGTCATCACCAGAACGTCGGGGTGCAGACCCTTGGCCCGCAGTGTCGCCCGCTGCAGGACGCCAAATCGATGCTGCTCGTCGATCACCGCCAGGCCAAGCTGACGGAACTCGACGTCGCCCTGCACGAGCGCGTGCGTGCCGACGACGAGCGGAATGGTGCCGGCGGCGATCTCCGCACGCTGTTCGCGTCTCGCCGCCGCCGCCGTCGAACCGGTGAGCAGCGCGACACGAAAGCGCGACGACTGCAGGAGGCGCGAGATGTTGAAGAAATGCTGCTCGGCCAGAATTTCGGTCGGTGCCATGAACGCGACCTGCAGGTCGTTCTCCATTGACACGATGGCCGCGATGAGCGCCACGATCGTCTTCCCTGCTCCCACATCACCCTGCAGGAGCCGATTCATCGGCTGCGGGCGCTGCATGTCCTCGACGATGTCCTTCAGCGCCTGTCGTTGACCGTTGGTCAGCTTGAATGGCAGCACGCGCCGCGCCGATTCGCGAATGCGGTCGTCCACCTGCACCGGCTTGGGCTTCCGCTCGGCTGCCGCCGACCGGCGGCGCGCGATGAGCCCGATCTGGAAGAGAAACGCCTCTTCGAAGATCAACCGGTGCTGCGCCGTCGTCGCAAAGCGATTCAACAGATCGAGCGGCGCGTCCTGCGGCGGAAAATGCGTGGCCAGGAGCGCCGCGTATCGCGAGGGCAGGTTCAGCCGCAACCGGACCTCGTCCGGCAACGGGTCCGGCAGGTCGGCGGGCACGAGTTGCAACGCGTCGTGGACCAGGCGCCGCTGCATCTTCGGCGTCATCGAGCCCGATCGCTCGTACACCGGCACCACGCGGCCGGTGTGAATCGTCTCCCCCTCTTCGTCGTCCAGGATTTCGTATTGCGGATTCGTGAGCTGCAGGCTGGCCGAGCCGCGCATTTCGACCGCGCCGAACAGGACCACGTGCTGTCCGCGTGCGAAGACGTCGCGCAGAAACGGCTGGTTCAGCCACGCCGCACGCAGCGACCCGCTGCCATCGTCGATCGCGGCCTCGAAGATCTTGAAACCGGGTCGTCGCGTCGAGCGAAGCCCGCACGCCAGGACGCGTCCCGCGATCGACGCGACTTGTCCCGGACGCAGCGTGGCGATCGGCTGCAGGCGGCTGCGATCTTCGTAGCGAATCGGAAACCGATAGAGGAGATCTTCGACCGTGGTCAGACCGGCGCGTTCGAGATCCGCGGCGCGTCTTGGCCCGACACCCTTGAGGAATTGCAGCGGGGTCGCCAGTACCTCGTCGGTCAATGCTACTGGACGATGATGGCCTGCCCGCGCTCGACGCGGATCTCGCGGATCTTCGCCGGCAGCTCGAAGGGATCGTCGATGTTGATGCCCGCCGGGTTCTCTTTCGTCTTCGAGTAGTAGCTGACGAGCTCCTGCAACAGCAGTTTGGGAACCGGCACGCTGCTGATGCTGGCTGACTCCAGCTGGAACTGCGCGACGCCCGCCTTCGTCGTGAGCACGCCACTGGCCGCGACCGGCAGGCGGCCACGCAGGTAGTTCATCGGATCGAAAATGCTCGTCGGGTTCCGCTGCCGCCGGAACGCGTCGAGGTCCACGACCGCGCGGCCCGACAGCCGGCCGGCGCCGACGATGGAGACCGACGGCTCGACCACTCCAACCGGGATTTGATTGCCGGCATCGTACGCAAGGTACGCGTTGACCTCGTTTTCGGTGACCGTGGTCTGGCGGCCCTGTTTGCTCGGCTTCGCCGCTTCCGCATTGATCGTCGCGACTTTCTCGCGCAGCACCTCCGCGTCTCGCTTGGTGGCGCGGATGTCGGCGCCGGAGGCAGCCGTGAATGCCGTCGCCACCAGCAGCGCGGCGCAGGCGAGAGCCGTTCTCACACTCGCGATGCGCACCGGGACACCTCGGCTGGGCCGAGGCGAGAACGGCTCGAGCGTGGGTGTCACCCTGCTATTCTACCGCTGATTCTTGGGACGATTCGCCTGGCGGGCCCGCGACACCAGCTCGAGCTTGCGGCGTTCCATGGCTTCTTCGAACACGCGGAATCGAGCCTGCTGGCGCAGATCGAGCACTTGATCGATCGCCTCGTATGCCTTCTTTTCCTCGTCGGCACCCCGTACGTCGATGTCCTGAAGAGTCTTGAGGCGTTCGCGAATCATCTGTTCGTCGGGCTGCGCCTGGTTCAGGATGCGGCGCAATTCCATCAGGACCCGCCCCCGACCATTCAGCGTCCGCCGCCGCACGTCCTGGAGCGCCTTGAAGCGCGTCAGAAACGCCGAGAACTGATCGTCGGCGATGTTGAGCTGCTCCTGCGCCTGCATCAGGGCGTACGCATCGAACATGCGCTGCACTTCCGCGGGAGACACGCCCTGTTCGAGTGGCGCCGCCGGCGCCGCGCCACCGGCACGGGGCCGGACGACCTGCGCGCTCAGCGAGATGCCGCTCAGCGCGACCAGGACGATTGCCGTTGCGAGCAATTTCATCGATTCGCTTCGAACTGTATCAGGCGCCCGGCCGCGCCAGTTCCGTCTGCAACAACTGCTTGAGCGCCAGCAGTTCGTCGCTGTTCATGTGGGTGACGGCTCGTTCCGCGCTGGAGGGCTTGGCCAGCACCGCCGCGGACGCGCTTTCCAGGTCCATGTTCGCGCTCAAATCGGACACGAGCGCCAACAGCGGATCGGCCGCGAGATCGGCCGCGTCACCGGATGGATCGATTGCAGCGCCCAGCGCAGGCGCCACCGTCGTCGTCGCGGGCCGCGGACTGGACGAAACCCGTCCCGCCCTCCAATTCGGCGCAATCGCGACGACCAGCGCCAGAACCGCGAACGCGGACAACGGGACGAGCACGCGCGGGCGCGTCCACGACAGCCACCATCGCGGATCGGGTGCGGTGTCGAGGCGCTCGGCGACACGCGCGGAAAGACTCTCCCAGAAGAGCGGCGACGGTTCGGGGACATCGCTGTCAGCCGTAACGGTCATCGCCGCACGCATGCCGGCGACCTCATCGCGGCAGGCCACACACTCGGCGAGATGCGGAAGCGATGCCTCGCTCCGCGCTCCCTCGACGACGTCGACGAATTCTTCGGGCGTCAAATGCACGTTACAAACCTTCGTTGCCCAGCAGCTTTCTCAAGTTTCCCAGCGCATGAAAGAAGTTCGCCTTCACCGCGCCGACCGAGCTGCCGAGCACGTCGGCGATTTCCTGATGCGACATTTCATGGTACATCCGCAGGATCAGCGTGGCTCGCTGCTTGCGCGGCAACTGGGCAATCGCGGCGCGCACCCGAGCCTGGCGCTCCGCTTTGAGCAGCCGATCGGAGCCGGATTCGCCGTCGTAATCGATGAACTGGCGATCGGCGATCGGCTCGGTCGGCGGCTTGCGCGTCGCCACGCGATTCAGGCACACGTTGACGCCGATGCGATACAGCCAGGTTCCCAACGACGACTGCCCGCGAAACTTTCGCAGACCGCGGTAGGCGCGCACGAACACGTCTTGCGCCAGGTCGCTGGCGTCCTCGTGATTCGCGACGAATCGATAGCACAGTTGATAGACCGCACGGCGATGGCGTTCGACGATGAGGTCGAAAGCGTCCCGGCGGCCCGCGAGGCAGGCCTCGACGAGGGCGCGCTCGTCCAGGCCGTCCAGGGGGACGTCAACGGTCGCCATCGGCCACGGTCCCGTCTGGGTCCACGTTAGAGAGGAATCCATCAATCGGCCTCAGATGGGCTTACAACCTTAGACCGTCCGGGCCCGCCCGATGTTACATGTGGTGACGTGCCAGCATCAGCTGGTCCACCTCGGCGGCTGACGGGAGCGCTCCGCGGCCCCCGAGCGCGCGGCAATTCAGCGCCGCGACCGCGTTGGCGTAGGCGAGCGCGTCCTCGAGGTCGCCGTCGGGCTCCCGCAGGCAGGCGGCGGCGAACGCACCACGAAAGACGTCGCCGGCGCCCGTGCTGTCGACACAGTCGACCTGAAACGCCGGCGTGCGAATTTCGCGGCCGCCGCACCAGGCCAGGCTCCCCTCCTCGCCCAGCGTCACGCACACGACCAGTGCGCCGAACTCGCGGCCGATCGCTTCGATCGCCCGTCCCAGGTGCTCGTACCCGGTCAGCGCCGATCGGGAATTCCTGCGCCGCGATGATCGCGTCGATGTGCTGCAGCAGATCCGCGATGCCGGGCCGCACCTTCTCGACGTCGATGACAGTCGGAATGCCGGCCTCGCGCGCGTAGCGCGCGGCCTGCGCGGCCGCCGCCGTTTCGTGACAGTCGACAATCAGCATGCGTCCCGAGGTCACGGCCTCCTTCGGCACTTCGCTCGGATCGGTGGCAAGGCCGGATGGCGATCCCAGAGCACGGTCCGTTCACCGGTCCGCGCGTCCACGAGCACCACCGCGAACTGGTTCGTCGCGCCCGGCGACCGTGCGCGCCGCGCTGACGTCGACGCCGGATTCGTCAGGCTTTCGCGCGACAACGCCCCGAATTCGTCGTCGCCGAAGCTGCCGACGTACCGGGCTCTCCACCCGAGTCGAGCGCACACCGCCGTGGCCGTGGCGATCTGCCCACCTGGCAATCGGGCGAAGCGCTGCAGCCGCTGCTTGGTGTTCGATGCGGGATATTCGGCGACGACCGTCACCAGGTCGACGCTGTTCAGCCCGAAGCCGACCACATCGAACGGCTGTGAGTCGGCGTGTCGGGATTCCGAACGGGAGGCGCACGTCAGAATCGTAGCAGTCGGCTGCGCAGCGTTTTCACAGCCGAGCTCATCGGCGCCTTGACCTTCGCCTTTCTTTTGCGTATCGTAGGGCCGCTCAAAGGAGCCGCACATGCTTCCTCTCACCAAACGGCAGCGCGAGATCCTCGATTACCTGAACGAATTCATCCAGCAGCACGGCTACGCGCCGAGCCTCGAGGAGATCGGCCGCCGCTTCGGCCTCTCTTCGCTGGCCACGGTCCACAAGCACCTGACGAACCTGCAGGAAAAGGGCTTCATCAAGCGCGCGTGGAACCGCAGCCGATCGGTCGAGATGGTGCCGACGCGGACCGGCGGCCGCGCCGTCGAGCTCCCGCTGCTCGGCTACGTCGCCGCCGGCCTGCCGATCGAGGCGGTCGCCTCGAACGAGACGATTGCGGTTCCCGAGGATCTCGCCGGCAAGCGGGACACCTACGTGCTGCGCGTCCGCGGCGACTCGATGATCGACGAGCAGATCCGCGACGGCGACTTCGTCGTCGTCGAGGATCGCAAGACGGCCGACAACGGCGAGATGGTCATCGCGCTGCTCCGCGGGTCCGACGTCACGCTCAAGAAGTTCTATCGCGACCCGGGCGGCAAGATCCGCCTGCAGCCGGCCAACGCCGCGATGCAGCCGATCTTCGTCGATCCCGACCAGGTGCAGATTCAGGGCGTCGTCGTGGGGGTGATGCGGAAGTATTGACAGCCGGGCTGTTACACTCTTCGGCATGTCCGATGACCAGCAACCCAAGCAGATCAACTTCACGATCGTCCCCGACGACAACTCGACGGCGCCGCGCACCTATTCGAACTTCTGCTCGATCGCGCACACGCCGTTCGATTTCACGCTCACCTTCTGCGAGGTGATGCCGCTCTCGGACAAGGAAATCAAGGAAGCCGAATCCGAGCACGTCGTGCGCGCGCCGGTGCGCGCCAAGATCGTCGTGCCGGTGCAGTTCGTGCCGAACCTGATTGCCGCGCTCCAGGAGCACTGGCGCGTCTTCTCCGAGTCGTACAGCAACGTCGGCTGGAACAAGGGCACCGGGCCGGTCCATTGAGATGAGGTCCGGCCCTTCGACGAAGCTCAGGGCCGTCCTGAGCAACGTCGAGGACGGCTGAAGCCGGACGCCACGTACGATGAAAACAGCCCGCGACACGCGCGAGATCCTGCGCAAGCTCGAGGCGCAGCATCCCGACGCCGACACCGAGCTGCACTACACGAACGCCGTTCGAGCTGCTCGTCGCGACGATCCTGTCGGCGCAGTCCACCGACGCAGCGCGTCAACATGGTCACGCCGGCGCTGTTCAAGCGCTATCCCGACGCCGCGCACGCTCGCGCGCGCGACGGCCAGCGGAGCTCGAGCCGCAGATTCATCTCGACCGGGTTCTTTCGCGCGAAATCGAAGGCGCTCATCGGCATGGCGCAGGCGCTCGTGGCCGACCATGGCGGCGAGGTGCCGGCGAAGCATGGACGCGCTGATCGCGCTGCCCGGCGTCGGCCGCAAGACGGCGAACGTCGTGCTCGGCCACGCGCTCGGCGTGCCCGGCCTGCCGGTCGATCGTCACGTTCTGCGCGTGGCCAACCGCATCGGGATCGCCGAGTCCGACGACCCGGAGGTCGTCGAACAGCAGTTGTGCGAGGCGCTGCCGCACGCGCGCTGGACGCGCACGTCCGACACGCTGATTCTTCACGGCCGGCGCATCTGCCGGCCCAAGCCGCTCTGCGATCAGTGCGCCGTGCAGCGACGACTGCGACTTCTATCGCACCGTCGATCGCTGCGCGAGCGCGTCGCGCCAAGCGTCCGAGAACCGGCTCGATGGATCGCGCAACGTTCGAGCGCCTCGTCGCTGACGCGCTGGCGTCCATTCCGCCGCGCTTCCGCGACGCCATGCACAACATCGCCATCGTCGTCGAGGACGAGCCGTCGGCGGACCTGCTCGACGAGATGGAGATCGAGCCGCCCGACACGCTGCTCGGCCTCTATCAGGGCACGCCGCTGACCGAGCGGCACTGGGGGCTACGGCAACACCCTGCCCGATCGCATCCTGCTCTTTCAGGGTCCGCACGAGCGCGAATCCGACGACGAGGACGATCTCGTCGTCTGCATCGCGAAACGCTGATTCACGAGATCGGCCACTACTTCGGCATGAGCGAAGAGGAGATCGAGGAGATCGAGGAGCAGTACTGGGCGGGCACCGCGGAGGACGATGACGAGGACGGAGAGGGTTGACCGTGGGTCGCGCCCGCAAACGCTTCGGCCAGCACTTTCTCGAGCCGGCCTGGGTCGACCAAGGTCATCGCGCGATCGATCCGGCGCCCGACCGACGTCTTCGTCGAGATCGGACCGGGCCGCGGCGCGCTGACGCGTCCGCTGGCCGCGCGCGTCAAGCGCGTCATCGCCTTCGAGATCGATCGCGATCTGGCCGCGGATCTGATGGCCGACGGCCTGCCGAACGTCACCGTCGTCGACGGGCGACTTCCTCGAGACGCCGGCGTCTCGCGCTGCGCGTCGAGCGATCGCGCGTCCGCGTCGCCGGCAATCTGCCCTACAACGTCGCGTCGCCGATTCTGTTCAAGCTCGTCGACTGGTTCCGCGACCGGCGTCCCGCTCGCCGACGCGACGCTGATGCTGCAGCGCGAGGTCGCCGACCGGCTGGCCGCCGCGCCGGGCACGCAAGAGTACGGCGTCCTGACCGTGCTGATTCGGCACGCCGCCGCCGTGCGAGCGGCTCCTCGCGCTCCCGCCCGGCGCCTTTCGGCCCGCGCCGAAGGTCCAGTCGGCGCTCGTTCAGCTTCGCTTTCACCCGCCCGGACCCGGCCGTCCAGGATCACGCCGTGTTCACCGGCACTGGTGCAGGCGGTCTTCACGCGGCGCCGCAAGACGCTCGCGAATGCCCTCCGGGCGTTCGATCCAGCGGTTCGCCTCTCGCCGCGCGAGGCCCTCGAGCGGGCGGACCTCGACGGCCGGCGCCGCCCGGAGACGCTGACCATCGCCGAGTTCGCCCGCCTGTCGGACGTCTACGCCGTTAGCTCCCCCACCGGGGTCTGACCCCACCCTTTCGTTTCGCCCGGGAATTTCGAGGCCTGGGGTCAGACCCCGGGCGTCCGCCTTGCCCCGAGATTTTTGGGTTGGGGTCAGACCCCAATCGTCCAGCCCTCGCCGAGCTGTGCTATAGTTTCGCCGTAAGTATCGGTACCGCCCAGCTTTAGGCGCGACGGCCATCCCGCCTTTCAATCTCAGGCGCGCCCAGCAGCCTGATTGAGCCGCAACGCGGCTCCCTTCGCCGGGACTGCTCCGCCCGGAGTGTCTCCGGCGATGGTGTGTACTTCCGATTGCATCGCATGCTCGAAGTCGTTCCGCTCGGCGGACTCGGCGAGTTCGGCATGAACATGCTGGCGCTCACCTGGGGCGAGACGACGATCGTCGTCGACGCCGGCGTCATGTTCCCGGATCCCGAACTGCTCGGCGTGGACCGCATCATTCCGGATCTCACCTACCTGCAGCAGAAAGGGCCGCGTGGCCGCGCTCGTGCTGACGCACGGCCACGAGGATCACATCGGCGGCGTGCCGCACGTCGCTGCCGCTCGTCGACGGCCCGGTCTACGGCACGCCGCTGACGCTCGCGCTCGTCGAGCCGAAGCTCGTCGAACACGGCCTCGAGCGCGCCGTCGCTCGTGCCGGTGCGCCCGCGCGACCGCGTGACCGTCGGTCCGTTCGCGATCGAGTTCATCCGCGTCACGCACAGCATGCCGGACTGCGTCGCGCTGGCCATCCACACGCCGGTCGGCGTCATCGTGCACACCGGCGATTTCAAGATCGATCAGACGCCGATCGACGGCGAGCACTTCGACGTGCACCGCTTCGCGGAGCTCGGCTCGCAGGGCGTCCTCGCGCTCTTCGCCGACAGCACCAACATCGACCGGCGCGGCTTCACCGGATCCGAGCCCGAGGTCGTCGAGGCGTTCGAGGAGATCTTCACGAGCGCCCGCGGCCGGCTGATCGTCGCGGCGTTCGCGTCGAGCATCTATCGGATGCAGATCCTCGTGGACCTGGCGGCGCAGTTCGATCGCAAGGTCGCGTTCGTCGGGCGCGGCATGATCCAGAACTCGGAGATCGCGCAGCGGCTCGGCTATCTGCGCATTCCGGCCGGCGTGCAGATTCGCGACTCGGACGTCGCGCAACTATCCCGGCGCAGGACGTGCTGTGCCTGACGACCGGATCGCAGGGCGAGCCGATGTCGGCGCTCTCGCGGATCGCGATCGACGATCACCGCCACGTGAAGCTCGGCGCCCGACGACACCGTGGTGCTGTCGGCGCGCGCGATTCCCGGCAACGAGAAGGCGATCGGCCGCGTGATCAACCACATCGCGCCGCCGCGGCGCCGACGTGATCCACGAAGGCATCAAGCACGTCCACGTGTCGGGCCACGGCAGCGAGGAAGAGCTGAAGCTGATGCTCTCGCTCGTGCGGCCGCGCTATTTCGTGCCGGTCCACGGCGAGTACCGGCAGCTGTCGCAGCACGCGCGCATCGCCGAACGCGTGTTCGCCGGCACGCGATCCGCAGCCCGAGATCCTGCTGGCCGAGAACGGCGACGTCCTCCACTTCGACGAGGCGCGGCGGCCGCATCGCCGGCAAGGCGCCGGTCGGCCGCGTGCTGATCGACGGCACGCGCACCGGCGAAGTCGGCGACGAGGTGCTGCGCGATCGCCGGCATCTCGCCGAGGACGGCCTGGTCGTTCCGGTCGTCGCGATCAACAAGCAGACGGGCGCGCTCGAAGGCGTGCCCGACATCATCACGCGCGGCTTCGTGATGGAAGACAGCCAGGCGCTGCTCGCCGACGGCGCGCGGCTGCTCGCCGAGGTCGTCGAGCAGGCGAGCGTCGAGGAACGCACCGATCAGGGGCTGATCAAGGAAAAGCTGCGCGTCGAGCTGCGCCGCTTCTTCCGCAAACGCTCGGGCCGGCGGCCGTTCGTGCTGCCCGTCATCATGGAGATCTGACTCGTGAGGGGATCGACGTTTCGCGCCGCGTCAGCGAGTTCGTCGGCGTCGCGCTGTTCGCCGCCGCGCTCATCTGGATCATCTCGCTCGCCAGCTACGAGCCGACCGACCCCGTCTGGTTCTTCAGCACGGGCTCGCACGCCGCCCCGTCGAACTTCGCCGGCCGCATCGGCGCGTTCCTCGCCGAGCTGTCGTTCCAGCTGTTCGGCTACGCCGTCGTACCTGATCCCGGCCGCCTTCGTGATCATCGGCTGGCACTACTTCTGGTGCCGGACCGTCGACGCCGCCGGCACGAAGGCCACCGGCGCCGCGCTGCTGTTCGCCTGCATCAGCGCGTTCCTGAGCCTCGTCTTCGGCACGCTCGACGTCGTCGGGCAAGTCGTTCCGCGCCGGCGGCTACACCGGCGACTGGCTCGCCACGGCGCTGTCGGACTACCTGAACTCGCACCGGCTCGCTGATCGTCATCCTGACGCTGATCTTTCTCGCCGATCATCATGTCGACGCAGTTTTCGTTCGGCCGGTTCTTCGCGGCGCTGATCGGCGACGTCGAGGCCGGCGCGGTGCGCGGCCTCGACACGCTTCCGCGAGTGGCGCGACGAACGGCGGCGCGAACAGCAGCGGCGCGAGGTGATCGCCAAGCACACGAAGAAGGGCACGCCGATGCCGGAGGCCAAGGCGCCCGGCTGCTCGCATCAGCGCGCCCAGCCCGCGCCGGATCGGACGGCGAAACCCGCGCGGACGGCTGTCGCCGAAGCCCAGCGCCTGCGCCGCCGCAGGCCGCACGTGTCGACGGCCGAGGACCGACGGCTCGACGAGGCCGCCGCCGCGAAGGCTGCGAGCTTCGGCAGCCCGAAGTCGTTCGCGCCGCCGAAACCGCCAAAGGTCAACGTGCCGCCACCGCCGCTGCCGCTGCCCCTGTCCGATCCGGAGCCGACGACCAAGGCGCCGGCCGAGCGCCGCAAGGGCGAGTACGCGCTGCCGCCGCTCGCGCTGCTCGACGCGCCGAAGACCGAGCGCAAGATCGACGAGCGCGAGCTGATGGACGGCGCCCGGCTGCTCGAGGAGAAGTGCCGCGAGTTCTCGGTCGAAGGCACGCGTCGTGCAGATTCATCCCGGCCCGGTCGTCACGACCTTCGAGTTCAAGCCGGACGCCGGCGTGAAGTACTCGAAGATCACCGGCCTCGCCGACGACCTGTGTCTCGCGATGCAGGCCGAGTCGGTGCTGATCGATCGCATTCCCGGCAAGTCGACCGTCGGCATCCAGATCCCGAATCGCACGCGCGAGCAGATCTCGCTGCGCGAGCTGCTCGAATCCGAGTCGTACCGCCGCTCGACGTCGAAGCTGACGCATCGCGCTCGGCAAGACCATCCACGGCGAGCCGTACATCGCCGACCTCGCGACGATGCCGCACCTGCTGATCGCCGGCTCGACCGGCACCGGCAAGTCGGTCGGCATCAACGGCATGCTGACGAGCATCCTCTACCGCGCGACGCCGGACGACGTGCGGATGATCATGATCGATCCGAAGCGGCTGGAGCTCGGCATGTACGACGACATCCCGCACCTGATGACGCCGGTCGTCGTCGATCCGAAGCAGGCGGCCAACGCGCTGCGCTGGGCGGTGCGCGAAATGGAGGAGCGCTACAAGACGCTCGCGGCCGAAGGCGTGCGCAACATCGAGCAGTACAACCGCAACATCCAGCAGCGCGATCGCCGAGAAGCGGACGCCGAAGAACGGCATCGAGCCGAAGCCGCTGCCCTTCATCGTCGTCGTGATCGACGAGCTCGCCGACCTGATGATGGTGGCGAGCAACGAGGTCGAAGAGTCGATCGCGCGGCTCGCGCAGATGGCGCGCGCCGTCGGCATCCACCTGATTCTGGCGACGCAGCGGCCGTCGGTCGACGTCATCACCGGCCTGATCAAGGCCAACCTGCCGGCGCGCATCTCGTTCCGCGTGTCGTCGAAGATCGACTCGCGGACGATTCTCGACGGCAACGGCGCCGAACAGCTGCTCGGCAAGGGCGACATGCTGTTTCTGCCGCCCGCCTCGTCGCGCTTCATCCGGCTGCACGGCCCGTACATCTCCGAGCAGGAGAGCGCGCGGCTGGCGAGCTTCCTGCGCAAGCAGGGCAAGCCGATCTACGACGAGACGATCACCGCCGAGGAGAAGATCGTCGGCCGACGGCATCGAGATGGACAAGGACGACCTCTACGACGAGGCCGCGCGCATCGTCGTCCAGAGCGGCCAGGCGTCGATTTCGTATCTGCAGCGCCGGCTGCGCATCGGGTTCAGCCGCGCCGCGCGCCTGGTGGACATGATGGAGATGGAAGGCCTCGTCTCGCCGGCCGCCGGCGGCAAGCCGCGCGAGGTGCTCGTGGACAAGGACTACTTCGACGAAGTCGATGCGCAGCTTCGGTAGAGAAAGGCGATGGTGAGCCGAACAGCGGCGCGGGGGAACGCAACGGGCGCACAGCTCGCAAAGAAGATTTGTCTTTGCGGCCCTGGCGGTCTTTGCGTTCAACTTGCAGCGTTTGCGATCTCGGCGTCGTTCGCCGCCGCGCAGACGAGTCCCGCGATCGCCACGATCAAGGACATTCGCCGCACCGTCCTGCCGGACGCCGTGCGCGTCACGATCGAGCTCGATCGCGAAGTGCCGTTCCGCGACGAGCGCATTCCCGATCCGATGCGCGTGTTCGTGGACTTGCCCGGCACCCGACCCGTCGCCGCGCTGGCCGATCACACCATCCGCTTCGAGCTCGACGCCGACATCGTCCGCCAGATCCGCCTCGGACGCCATCCCAACAACACCACGCGTGTCGGTACTCGATGCGGCGGATGTGTCGACGTACTCCGTCTACCCGCTCTACGCCCCATTCCGGATCGTGATCGACTGTGTTCGTGCGCAGGTTGTCACTGCGTCCAGTTCGCCGGCCACCCGACAACTGCCGCCGGCACTCTTGATCGCGCAGCCATTGGCGCCGCCGATCACACGCCGTCTGGTGACTCCGGCCGCCCGTGCAACCAGAGCGTTGGACAACGCGTACGCGACGCTCGCCGCAAGCACCAACACCGCACCGGCACCAGCCGCACCTCCAGCTGCACCCGCGCCGGCACCAGCGGCGGCACCGGCTCCCACGCCGACCGCAGCGGACACTTCAGGCACGACGGCGGACATCACGTCCACTCCGCCGCCGCCGACGTCGGTGCCCCCTTCGAGGAACAGCAACGGGGGCTTCTCGATGTCGCGCCAGCTCGGTCTGGGCGTTTCGCGCATCGTGATCGATCCGGGTCACGGCGGCCACGATCCCGGGGCCACCGGCAAGGGCGTCACAGAAGCGGACGTCGTGCTCGACGTCGCGTTACGTCTTGAAAAGCTGCTGCAGAAAGCGCCGGGCGTCGAAGTCATTCTTACGCGACGGACCGACGAGTTCATCGCGCTGCAGGAGCGCACGGCGATCGCGAACCGCGAAAACGCGGATCTGTTTCTTTCGATTCACGCCAACGCCAGCTCGAACGCGCAGGCGCGCGGCGTCGAGACCTACTTCCTGAACTTCGCAAACAACCTGTCGGCGGCCGCCGTTGCCGCCCGCGAAAATGCGGCCTCGGGACAACCGATGGGCGCGCTGCCCGACATCGTCAAGGCCATCGCCCTGCACAACAAGCTCGACGAATCGCGCGATCTCGCGGCGCACATTCAGCGGATGATGTTCGAGCGGCTTCGTGGGGCCAACGGCGCGATCAAGGATCTCGGCGTGAAGCAGGCGCCGTTTGTCGTGCTGATCGGCGCGGCGATGCCCAGCGTGCTGGCCGAAATCTCGTTCGTCACCAATCCGCAGGAAGCCAAGCTCCTGAGGGGCGCCGCGTACCGGCAACGCATCGCCGAGGCGCTCTTCAACGCGATTCGGAACTATCAGACGTCGCTGAAAAAGGGGACGGCCGTCGCGAGTCAGTGATCGTACGGCTTACGCGACCGCGACCAGAACAACACCGCGGCCAAAATCGCCGCCGCGATCACGGCGCCCAACACCATCACGCCGGTGAGGCCCAGAGCGCCGATCAGGACGTCGGCGAGACCGGTGGGATCTCTGTTCGGCTCGATGATCTTCACGATGATGGGCGGGGACTGCTGAAACGCGAACGTCTGAAGTCCGAAGTCCGAAGTACGAAAGCTCACCATGGGGTCGGCTCGAAGGCGAGCTCGGCCAGCGTCCGAACCGCGACGCCGGTCGCTCCTTTCGGCATGAACGGCCGCGCATCGTCCGCCCACGCCGTGCCCGCGATGTCGAGGTGCGCCCACGGCAGACCGCCGGTGAATTCCTTCAGGAAGAGCGACGCCGTGATCGGCCGCGGCGGGACGTCCGCCCGTGTTGGTGAAGTCCGCGATCTCGCTCTTGAGCTGATCGAAGTACTCCTCGAATATCGGCATCGGCCAGAACCGATCGCCTTCGCGTTCCGCCACCAAGCGAATCCGCTCAATCCACGCGCTGGGCGTCCCGAACAACCCACTGGTGATTTTTCCAAGCGCCACGACGCAAGCGCCGGTCAGCGTGGCGACGTCGACGAGATGCGTGGCGCCGAGTTGTTGCGCGTACCACAGCCCATCGCCCAGGATCAGGCGGCCTTCGGCGTCCGTGTTGATCACTTCCACCGTCTTGCCCGCCGCGCTCTTGAGAATGTCGCCCGGCTTGATGGCTTTGCCGCCCGGCATGTTTTCAGTCGTGGGGACGACCCCAATCACGCGAATCGGCGCACCGAGCAGCGCGATCGCGCGCATCGCGCAGGCGACGGCGGCGCCGCCTGCCATGTCGTCCTTCATCCGCTCCATGCCGTCGGCCGGCTTGATCGAAATGCCGCCCGTGTCGAACGTGATGCCTTTGCCGACGAGACCCAGAACCGGCGAGTCGGGTGCGCCGGGCGGATCGTGACGGAACACCATGAGGCGGGGCGGTTCGTTGCTGCCTCGGGCGACGCCGAGCAGCAGGCCCATGCCCAGCTCCGCGATGCGTGTTTCGTCCAGGATGTCGACGCGGACGCCGACTTCCGTCGCGAGCGCGTTCGCCCTTGCCGCGAACTCGCGCGGCGTGAGCGTGTTGCCCGGCTCGTTGGCGAGCCCGCGCGCGAGATTGCTGCATTCGCCGAGAATGCGGCCACGAGCGACACTCCGGATTACCTGTTCGCCGGGCTCGCGAGCGCCTTCGACGGCGACTGTCCACGCTGGCGGCGCGCCGGGTGGCTCGTCGCCCGTTTTGTAAGTGCCGCCGTCGAACTCGGCGAGCGTCAACCCTTCCGCGACGGCCTGCGCCAGCAGGGCGACGTCGCCGTCGCCGCGAATCACGAACGCGAGGCTCTCATCACGCTTCTGGCGCGCCGACAGGCCGGCCATCGTCGCGAGCTTGCGAAGCCGATCGCTTGCACCATCCGTGCGCCGGCCAGCGCCGACGACGGCGATGCGTCGCGCGCGCCATTTCCGCTCGACGACCGGCGTCAGAAACAGCTCGAAGGGGCACCCCCGAAATTCTTTCCTCGCGAGCGCGCGCGCCAGTTCCCCCGCGGTCGCGCCATCGACACCAGGCACGGCGTCGGGCGCTTCGTCCTCGAACCAGGGAATCACGAGCAGATCGACATCAACCGCGTCCAGCAAACCGCCGACACACGCGATCGGCGATGGCGTCATCACACTGGGCATTGGCGTATTATCACCGATGCTGCTTGGCCCCTTCTCGCTTTGGAGAACGGCCTTGCTGGGGCCGGTGGCGGCCTGTACAATTCCGAGCGGCCCTGCCGTCAAGGATTGAGTTCTATGTATCACTTACGGCGATCATTCTCAGTCGGCGCCGCATGCTTCTGCCTCGCGGCGACGGTCGCCGCGTCCGACGCGCAGAAAAACGCCGGGAAGGACGCGAAGGAGCCGCCGGACGCGAAGCGTCCTCAAGTTCGTCTGAAGGCGAATCCGGTCATCAGCGTGTCGCCCGCGAAAATCACGCTCGTCGCCGAGATCGTCGGCGGCGCAAACGATTTCGAGGAGTACTACTGCCCCACCGTCGAATGGGATTGGGGCGACGGAACACAGTCCGAATCGTCGGCCGACTGCGCGCCGTACGAAGCGGGCAAGAGCGAAATCAAACGCCGCTTTACGGTTGAGCACATCTTCCGCCGACCTGACAACTATCGGGTCACCTTCCGGCTGAAGCGACGCGACAAAGCCGTCGGCTTCGCCAGCGCCCAGGTCCAGGTCCGGCCCGGGTTGCCGGA
The DNA here is from genome assembly GCA_963770995.1 of uncultured Acidobacteriota bacterium. Lineage (GTDB taxonomy): Bacteria > Acidobacteriota > Vicinamibacteria > Vicinamibacterales > CAVVIG01 > CAVSWN01. The sequence goes on from CAVYRS010000005.1 coordinate 243,313, forward strand.
CGGTCAGTAACGAACGCCCTCGTCCCACAAGCGGACAGATCGCGCCGTAACGCGAGAGATTGGGCTCGTTTTCGCCCGCGAACGCGCCCCTTGGCGCTCGGCACACGTGGCATGGAGTTCGCCTCTTGCGCCCGCGTGACCCTTCGCAAACGACTGACACGAGTGCTCGCCGGAGTGGCCATTCTGGCCACGGCGCTGACCTCGGTCGGCTTGACAGCACCCGGCGACGGGCCCTTCTCGCTCCGCATCCGGCCGGTCTTGCTGCGGATGAACGCCGACGCGATGACTGAAGCCCGGGCGCACGCGCTCGGGCTCGACGTGGATCTCAAACTCGGCGGCATGCACATGCACCTCGGATGGTCGGCGATTCCGCTCATCCCAACTTCAACCAAACTCGGCTCGAACCCTTTCTAATCGGAACATGGACGCACTGCTGCAAGACGTTCGCTACGCCATTCGCACGCTCGTCCGGACTCCAGGCTTCGCGATCACAGCGGTCATTGCCCTCGCGCTGGGCATCGGCGCCAACACCGCCATTTTCACGATCGTCAACGCGGCGCTCATCGAGCCGCTGCCATACCAGGACCCCGATCGCCTGGTGCTGGTGTGGGAAAGCAGCGCGCGACGGCCCGGCCGATCGAATGTGGTCGGTCCCGCGAACTACATCCGGTGGCGGGAGCGGGCGACCGCATTCGAGGATCTCACTGGCTTTGCGGACACGCGCTCCGTGCTGACGGGCGGCGGCGACCCCGAGGAAGTGACCGCGCAGCTCGTGATGGGCGGCATGTTCAAGATCCTCGGCGTGCCGGCGATGCTCGGGCGTACGTTCAGCGACGCCGAGCTCGCGGATCCCGCGGCGAACGTCACCGTGCTCAGCCATCGGCTGTGGCAGCGCCGGTTCGGATCCGATCCTGGAGTCGTCGGCCGCACGGTGCAATTGAACAGCGCCCCGACGACGGTGGTTGGCGTGATGCCGCCCGATGTGCAGTTGCAGACCAAGCTCTCCCTGGTGGGCCGGCCGACCGATCTGTGGATCCCCTATCCGCTGTCCGAATCGGCGCGCATTCCCCGCGGGCGCAGCATCTCGGTCGTCGGCCGGCTCAAGCCGGGCACGTCGATCCAGCAGGCGCAGGCCGAGATGGACACGATCGCGGCCGGTCTCACGGCGGAGTTCCCGCAATTCGACACCGGGTGGACCGTCCGCGTCGTCGCGATTCGCGACGAGCTCGCCGGCGACATTCGCCCGGCGCTGCTCGTGCTGGCGGGCGCCGTCGCATTCGTGCTGCTGATCGCGTGCGCGAACGTCGCGAACCTGCTGCTGGCTCGCGGCGCGTCGCGCCATCGCGAAATGGCGATCCGCAGCGCGCTTGGTGCGGCCAGGACGCGCGTCATCCGTCAGCTATTGACCGAGAGCCTCGTGCTCGGACTCGTCGGCGGCGGCGTCGGCCTGCTCGTCGCGCAGTGGAGTCTCGAGCTGCTGATCGCGCTGAGCCCGGTGGATCTCACCACGCTCGGCCATGTGCGTTTGAGCTATCCCGTGCTCGTGTTCACGGCGGCCGTGTCGCTCCTGACCGCCGTCATCTGCGGCTTCGCGCCGGCGTTCGAGAGCGCGCGAGCCGACGTGCAGGAATCGCTGAAGGAAGGTGCACGGGCAGTGGCCGGCGGCAGCCGCGCCCGCCGCCTTCGGCAGATATTCGTCGTGTCGGAAGTGGCGCTCGCCGTGGTGCTGCTGGTCGGCGCCGGCTTGATGATCCGCAGCTTCGCCTCGCTGCAGGCCGTCGATACCGGGTTGAACACGCGGAACGTGTTGACGGTGCGCGTCGCGCTGCCGGGCCGCAAGTACCACGAACCGGCGAAGACGCTGCGCTTCTTCGAGGAGGCCGCGCGGCGCGCCGCCGCCGTGCCCGGCGTGCAATCCGCCGGCATCGTCAGCTACCTGCCGTTTACCGGCCTCGGCGCCGGCACGAACTTCACCATCGTCGGCGAGCCGCCGCCCGCACCGGGCAACGATCACTCGACCGACGTCACCGTCTGCGACGTGGGCTACCTGGAGACGATGCGGCTGCGGCTTGTGAAGGGCCGCCTCTTCACCGAGCGCGAAATGCGCGAGAAGTCCAACGTCGTCGTCATCAACGAGACCATGGCCTCGCGCTACTTCCCCGGGCAGGATCCAATCGGCAAACAAGTCGTGATCAACATGACCTCGCCGAACGTGCCCACGGAAATCGTCGGAGTGGTCACCAACGCGAAGTTCGTGGATCTCCGCACGGAAGTGAAGCCGACGAGCTATTGGCCGCATCCCCAGCTTCCCTACACGGCCATGACGCTGACGGCGCGCACTGCCGGCGACCCGCTCTCGTTCGCATCTGCGCTCGAGCGCGAGGTGCACGCGATCGACAAGGATCAGCCGGTGTCCGACGTGCGCTCGATGGATCAATGGGTGGCACGCTCGCTCGCGCAGGCCAGGTTCAGCTCGATGCTGCTCACGGTGTTTGCCCTGCTCGCGCTGATGCTGGCATCGATCGGGATTTACGGCGTGATCTCGTACGCGGTCACCCAGCGCACGCCCGAGATCGGGATTCGCCTGGCCCTCGGCGCTGAAACGCGAGACATCTTGTCGCTGGTCGTCGGCAACGGTCTTCGGCTCGCCGGAATCGGGCTCGCCATCGGCATCGTTCTGGCGCTGCCCTTGAGCCGAACGCTCAGCAGCTTGCTCTTCAACACCGCCTCGACCGACCCGCTGACCTTCGCCGGCGTCGTTGTCGTGCTGGGAGCGGTGGCACTGCTCGCCAGTTATCTTCCCGCGCGCCGCGCGTCGCACATCGCGCCGGTTGAGGCGCTGAGACATCAGTGATCGAACGGCTCCTTCAGGACGTCCGCTACACCATTCGAACCTGCCTGCGATCGCCGGGCTTCACGCTGCTCACCATCGTGACGATGGCGATCGGCATCGGCGCCAACACGGCAATCTTCAGCGTCGTGAACTCCGTGCTCCTGCGTCCACTGCCCTTCGCCGATCCGGAGGCGCTGGTGCTCGTCTCGCAGGTCAACCGTCAGACGAAACAGGGAGTCGGAAACGCAACGCCGGCAAATTTCCTGGACTGGCGCGCGCGCAATCGCAGCTTCACCGGCATGGCCGCCCTGCGGGACGAGTCGTACGTGTTGTCGTCGGGCGATCGGCCGGAGCGCGTCGGCGGCGCGATGGTCACTGGCAACTTCTTCGAAGTGCTCGGCGTCACGCCGGCGATTGGCCGCCGCTTCGAGGCGCGCGACGAGGGCCCGGGCGCGACGCGGGTCGCGATTCTTGGCGACGGCCTCTGGAAACGACGTTTCGGCGGACGAACAGATATCGTTGGGCAGACGATTCGACTCAACGACGAACAACACACGATCGTGGGCGTCATGCCGCCGGGTGTGGATTACCCCGATCGCGCCGCGCTGTGGACACCCTCGCATTGGCGCGTCCCTGACGATCCGCTCGCCCCTTCGGAGGATCCGGCGCCGCAACGCAGCCACGGGTACATCTTCGTGCTCGCGCGGCTGAAGGCAGACGTCACACAGGCACAGGCCTTGTCCGACATGGAGAGTGTTTCGCTCGGTCTCGCGCGGGACTACCCCGACGCGAACAAGGACGTCGGCGCCTCCATTGTCCGGCTGCGCGAGGATCTCGTCGGCGACGTCCGACCGACCATCCTGCTGCTCTTCGCCGCCGTCGGAATCCTGCTGCTGATCGCAACGGTCAACGTCGCCGGCTTGCTCGTCGCGCGCGCCACCGCCCGCCACCAGGAGATCGCGGTGCGGATGGCGCTCGGCGCGACGCGCGCGCGTGTCGCCGCGCAGCTCCTGACGGAGAGCGTCCTGCTCGGAATCGTGGGCGGCGCCTGCGGCGTGCTCCTGTCGATGTGGATGCTGGCGCCGTTCGTCGCCATCAGCCCGCGGGCGCTGGGCATCTCGGGCGACGTGCATCTCGATCTCGGCGTGCTGATCTTTGCGCTCGTCTCCTCGGTGTCGGCCGGCGTGCTGTTCGGCATGCTGCCGGCTCGTCAACTGATGACCCGTCGTCTTCACGACGACCTGAAACAAGCGAGCCGCTCGAGCACGGGACGCCAGCGTCGTTTGCGCGGCGCCCTCGTGTCGGCGCAGGTGGCGCTCTCGCTGATGCTGCTCGTGGGCGCCGGGTTGACGATCAAGAGCTTCGTGCGGCTGCAGCGCATCCCGACCGGGTTCGACACCGCCGGCGTCCTGACTGCGTACGTGGGTCTCCCCGCGGCACGCTACCCCACGCCGGCGCAGAAGGCCGCGTTCTGGGATCGCGCCCTCGAGTCACTCAAGAGCATTCCCGGCGTCGATGTCGTGGCGGCGGGCAGCCGCCTTCCGCTCTCGGGCGGCAACAGCGGTCGGGGACTCACGATCGACGGCCGCGAGCTGAACCCGCCAGCCGAAGCCGACTATCGGACGGTGACTCCCGACTATTTCCGCGCGCTCGGGATTCCGCTGCTTCGCGGCCGGTCGATTCGCGACGACGATCGCGATTCTCGGCCTCTCGTCGCCGTGGTCAGCGCGTCGATGGCTGCGCGGTTCTGGCCGGGCATCGATCCCATCGGACATCGGATCGCGATCGACGAGGACAAACCGATGACCGTCGTCGGCGTCGTCGGCGACGTGCATCACGTGTCGCTCGAGGCCGCACCGAATCCCACATTCTACGTTCCCTATCATCAAGATCCGTGGGCGGCGATGCAGTTCGCGCTCCGTACGTCGGTGCCGCCCGACGCCGTGCGCCGTGCCATCCAAGACGCGATCGCCCAGGTGGACAAGGACCAGCCCGTCGGGGGCACGCTGACGATGGACGAGTTCCTCTCGCGAACGCTTGCGCGCCGTCGCTTCGGGGTCACGCTGCTGACGTCGTTCGGATTGATTGCCGTCGCTCTGGCGGCCGTCGGCCTGTACGGCGTCCTCGCCTTCATCGTCGGCGAGCGGCGGCGAGAGATCGGCGTGCGCATGGCGCTCGGCGCCCGCCCGCGCGACATCGCCAAGGACCTGCTCGGCGAAGGGCTGCGGCTGGCGGGTGTCGGCGTCGTCGGTGGCATCGCGCTCGCCCTCGCCGCTACGCGGTTGCTGAACGCGCTCCTGTTCGGCACGAGTCCGACCGATGCGGTGACGTTCGTGAGCGCGGCCGCGCTGATAGCTACCGTTGCGGCCTGCGCCAGCTTCGTCCCGGCCCTTCGCGCCAGCCGCGTGGATCCGCTTGTCGCGCTGAGGGATGAGTAAAAACCTGACAGAGGCCCGAGTAGGTCCGGGTAGGTCCGGCTGAAGCCGGACCCCACGTTCAAAGAGAATTGGGTCTTGGCAGAACGTGGCGCAGGGCTTTAGCTCTGCGGTTCGCGATTTGGGATTGACGTACGTGGGGTCCGCCTTTAGGCGGACCTTCCTGCTCAGGGATTCAAGCGCCGCAGGATGTCGGCGCCGGCGAGCTTGCGGCTCCTGGCTTCCGCAGACACGCTCTGCAGATAGTCGCTGACCTTCATCGCCGTCTTGACGGCGAGCCGGCCGAGCGCGCCGAGACTGTTCGTTTCGCCCTCGCTGCCGAACACCGCGTCGCCGACCTCGTCGGCCTCGGTTTCCGCGAGTGTGCCCAGCGTCGCGACGACATGGACGTAGTACTTCTCGGTGACCGCGACACGATTCCGGTCGCCGAGATCGACAATCACCGGCATCGTGTTGGGGACGGCCGGGAAGGTTCTGGCGCCGCCCTCAGGATCCGTGATGGCCACGCTGCGTCCGGCGGGCGTGCGTCCCAGGCGAAAGACGCGAACGATCGCGGGGTACACGAGGCGATCCCAGATGGGACGGCTTTCCCACAGCTCGGCCTGCACCCTTAAGTGCAGGACGCGCCCGTCGTCCATCATCATCCGCCTGAATCGATCGGGAACGATGTCGCGGAGCTCGATCGTCGTGCGGACGGCGGAGGCGGGGGTCTGGACGTCCTTGACCTGCACGTCGAGCGCGGCGGCGGCTGGAGCGGCCAGCGCGAGCCACAGCGCAATCGCGCCCATCGCGCAGCGCGCTCGGCGTGCCACGGTTACTCGAGACATGCTCAGAACGTGCGGGCGAACCGCCACAAAACTTGAACCGGACCCGACTCCTCTGCCAGCTTGTATCCGAAATCGACGCGGAACGAACCCAGGGCGATGCCCCAACCGATGCCCTTCAACCACTCGCCGACGATCGCCGTCGACGTGGAGGTGGCGACGCGGTTCGTCGTCCGTCCTGCATCGAGGAAGCCGACGAGTCGCGGGCCGGAGCGCCAGCCGACGGCATACTCGAAATTCATCAGCGCTATCGTGCTGTCGCCGACAGACGCCTTGAACGGCCAGCCGTGCACCGACCCGATGCCGCCGATTGCGAACAACCGCTGAGGCGGCAGCACGCCCTGCGACCAGCCGCCGATGACACGCGCGCCGACCTCCTGATGATCCGAAACCTGCGCGCGGACGCGGCCGCTGAGGATGTGGCGCTTGAAATCGAAGTCGCTGTCGAGCGCGCCGGGAAACGACAGCTCCGACGTCCAGTCGACAGACCACGCGCGCCAATCGTCGTCGCGCCGCCTGGGATCGGCGAGCCATTCGCCAAACAGCGACTCGAGCTGGTGACGGCGGTAGGTTGCTTCGAGCGTCTCGCGGTCGAAGCTCAGGCTGTTGAACGAGGCCCCCAGAACGACGGCGTTCAGCCACCCTGCCGTCGCCACCACATTTGGGCGGAACGGGTCGTCGTCGTTCCAGAGGCTGAAATCGCTCTCGACGACGAGCGGCTGCTGCCGTTCGGATCGCAGGGCGAAGAGAATTTCGGTGTGGGCTTCCGGACGCAGCGCCGACGAAATCTGGCCGCCACGACGGCGGTAGTAGTCCCGGTAACTGCGGCGGGGCCCGAACGCGGCGAGTCCAGCCTCGGACGAGGTAATCTGCCAGGTATCGTCGGTTCCCGTGAGGTCGAACACTTCGGCGCCCAGATACAGCTGCGGCCTGACGAGAAACGGCCGTTCGAGGCCGAGCGCGTAGCCGACGTCTCGCGAGGCGCCCTTGACCGCAAGATGGCCGGCGATGAACGTGTGATTGAAACGCGTGTGCTCGAAGACCGCGGCCCCGAAGTCCAGCGCCGGGACGATGCCGTCCACGGATGTGAACCAGTCTTCACGGCCGCCGAGCTCCGGGTTCAGCTTGAACCGCCCCGCCGGCTCACGTAATCCGATCCGGAGAATGCGCTTACCCTCGATATCCACCAGATCGAACGTGCGCCGGCCGGAATTTCCCAACTGACGCGAGTCGGTGAAGATCGACGACACTTCGGCGACGCGTCCCGCGATGACGGCGCCGCGCGTCGGGCGCAACAGCGCATTCAGCGCCTGGCGCGCCTTGCCGCTGTTGAACACATCGCCGGCTCGCAGCGCGAAGGCGTCGGCGAACGTCTTCGCCAGCTTCGCGTCCACGCCTTCGAACTCGACGCCGTCGATCATGCCTTCGTCTATCGCAATCGTGAGCACGCCGGACGCGGCGTCGAAATCGGCCGTCACCCTGGCGAACGTGAAGCCTTCGTCTCGATACAGGTGGACGACCGCGTCGACAATCTTGTCGGTCGTGACGGTGAAGGGCTCGTCAACGGAGGCGGGCAACTCCTCGAGCACCGCCTGCACCGAGAGCTCCTTGGCGCCTGTGATCTGGATGTCCTGAACGATCTGGGTGTCCTGAACGGTGGGAGGCTGGGGGGCGGCGGCAACCGGCTCCTGCGCCGCCAATCCTGAGGAACCCAGCGCCCAAAGGAGAGCGACGGTCGAAGACAGCCTGAGCATTCAGCCGACTGTGACGAACCGGCGTTTCACAAAGTTCCGTATATCAAAGCACTTCCACGGCCATCGCGATGCCCATGCCGCCGCCGATGCACAGCGATGCGAGACCACGCCGCAGCTTTCGCGCACGCAACGCATACAAAAGCGTCGTCAGCACCCGCGCGCCGCTGGCGCCAATCGGATGGCCCAGGGCGATGGCGCCGCCGTTCACGTTGACGCGCGCCGGATCGACGCCGAGCTCGCGCACCACGGCCACCGACTGAGCCGCGAACGCCTCATTGAGCTCGAACAGATCGATGTCGGAGAGCTGCAAACCGGCGCGATCGAGCGCCTTCCGGACCGCCGGCACCGGCCCGATGCCCATCACCATCGGATCGACGCCGGTGGACGCGTACGACAGGATCCGCGCCAGCGGAGTCGCGCCGATGCGCTGCGCCTTGGTACGCGTCGTCACCACCAGCGCGGCTGCGCCGTCATTGATGCCCGAGGCGTTGCCGGCCGTGACCGAGCCATCCTTGGTGAACGCGGGCTTCAGCGCCGCGAGCTTCTCCACGGTCGTGCCGGCCCGCGGATACTCGTCGGTATCGACGAGCACGGGCTCCCCCTTTTTCTGCGGCACCGGCACCGTAACGATTTCATCCTTGAAACGGCCTTCCGCGATCGCGCGTGTGGCGCGCTGCTGGCTCTCGGCGGCAAACGCATCCTGATCGTTCCGCGAGACGCCGTACCGCTTCGCGATTTCCTCGGCTGTCAAACCCATGTGACACGACTTGATCGCGCACGTCAGACCTTCGTGCAGCATCGAGTCCACGGCCTCGGCGTTCCCCATCCGGTAGCCCCAGCGCGCGCCTTCGAGCAGATACGGCGCGTTCGACATGGATTCGGTGCCGCCCGCGACAACCGTGTCGACATATCCGACCCGAATGGCTTCGACTGCATGGACAACCGCCTGCAACCCCGATCCGCATACGCGATTCACGGTCTCCGCAGGAATCTCGTCGGACAGCCCGGCCTTCAACGCGGCCTGACGCGCCACGTTCATGCCGGCGCCGGCTTGCAGCACACAGCCCATGATGACGTCGCCGACGTCTGAGGGTTGTACCCGGGCGCGCGCGATCGCTTCGCGGATGACGACGGCGCCCAGACCGGCGGCGGACATACTCTTGAGCGCACCGCCAAACGATCCGATCGGCGTGCGGCACGCGCTGAGGATGAGCGCCTCGAAGTCCTTGTCCATGTTGGAATTATACGTGTTACGATCCGTAGGATCGGAGAGGAACGACATATGAAGCGGCCTGGCTCCAGCCACTTTCGTGCTTTCGTGTTTTCGTGGCTCCTCGTTTGCGTCGCCGTTGGCGGGTTCACCGCCGAACGCGTTTCGGGTCAAGCCGCGGCGCGCCCGCAAATCAACCTTCAAGACACCATTCCGTTCGACACGGCCGTCCGCACGGGCACGCTGCCGAACGGCATGAAGTTCTACGTGCGTCAAAACTCGAGGCCGGCGGCGCGCGTGTCGCTGCGGCTCGCGGTCAAGGCGGGGTCGATCAACGAGGCCGACGATCAACAGGGCCTGGCGCATCTCATCGAGCACATGGCGTTCAACGGGAGCACGCATTTCAAGCCGGGCGAGCTGGTGTCGTTCTTCGAGTCGTCCGGCGCGCGCCTCGGTCCGCACGTCAACGCCTACACGAGCTTCGACGAAACGGTCTACATGCTCGATCTCCCGACCGACAAACCCGAGATCGTGAACCAAGGCTTGACCGCGCTCGCCGACTTTGCCGGCGGTCTCACGCTCAGCGCCGAAGAAATCGACAAGGAACGCGGCGTCGTGATCGAGGAGTGGCGCGGCGGATTGGGCGCTGGATCGCGGATCCGCGACAAGCAGCTGCCGATCGTCTTCTACAAGTCGCGCTACGCGGATCGGCTGCCGATTGGCAAGCCGGAAATTCTTCGCGCCGCGCCCGCCGCACGGCTGCGATCGTTCTACGACACGTGGTACCGCCCCGATCGGATCGCCGTCGTCGCCGTCGGCGACATGGATCCACAGAAGCTCGAGCAGAGCATTCGAACGACGTTCGCCGACATCAAGGCGCGCGGACCCGCGGCGGCGGATCCAGACCGGACCGTTCCGCTCCACGATCAGCCGCTGGTCAGCGTCGTCGCCGATCCGGAGGTGACCCGGTCGAACGTGTCGATTCTGCGGAAACGCACGCGCGAGTCCGAGACGCGCGTCGCCGACTACCGGCGCTCTCTGCTCGAACGCTTCGTCGATCAGATGATCGAGGAACGTTTCAACGAGCTGGCGCGCAAGCCGGATGCGAAGTTCCTCGGCGCCGGTGCGAGCAACAGCTCCCTGAGCCGCGGCGTTGCGACATTCTCGATGGACGCGGCGGTCGAGGACGGCAAGCTGGAGGACGGCGTCGGCGTCCTCGCCAAAGAGGCGAAGCGTCTCCGCGAATTCGGATTCACGACGCCCGAGATGGAGCGCGCCAAGAGCTGGATGGCGGCATTCTACGAGCGCGCGTACAACGAGCGAGACAAGACCGAAAGCGGATCCTACGCCTCGGAGTACGTCGGCAACTTCCTGGAAGGGGAACCGAGCCCGGGGATCGCTTACGAGCACCAACTCGTGCAGCAGTTGCTGCCGGGCATCACGGTCAACGAAGCGTCGGCGCTCATCAAGAGCCTGCTCGTCGACAACAGCCGCGTCATCCTCGCCATCTCACCGCAGAAACCGAACATCCGGATTCCGGCCGAGGCCGACGTGCAGGCGGCCCTGACGACCGCGAACGCCGCGCCCGTCGAAGCCTGGACCGAGACGGCGATGACCCGCGCGCTGATGGAAACCCCGCCGGCGCCTGGCGCGATCGGCGAGCGGCGCTCGATCGACAACCTCGGCATCACTGTCGTCAAGTTCGGCAACGGGATCGAAGCCTGGCTGAAACCCACGGATTTCAAGAACGATCAGATCATCTTCAACTTGAACGCCGTCGGCGGCGCGTCACTGGCGCCGCCGGCCGACTACGTCGAAGCGTCGTTGGCCACCGGGTATGTCGGCTTGTCGGGCGTTGGCGGATTGAAAGCGCTCGACCTGCAGAAAGTACTGACTGGCAAGCTCGCGTCCGCGCGTCCGTTCGTGTCGCTGGCGACGCATGGGATTTCAGGATCGGCAGCCCCGGCGCAACTCGAGACGGCGCTGCAGCTGCTGTACCAGACGTTCACGCAGCCCGGCGACGATCCCGAAGCGTTCACGCTGATGAAGCGGCAGCTCGAGGCGTCCGTCGCCAATCGTGGCCGCTCGCCCGGCCAGGTGTTCGCGGAAAAGCTCTCGGAGATCAACTCGTCGAAACACTACACGTCGGAGCCGTTGACCGCCGAACGGATCGCGAAGCTCGACAAGGAGAAAATGCTGTCGTTCTATCGGCAGCGGTTCTCGAACGCCGGCGATTTCACGTTTTTCATGGTCGGCGCGTTCAGCGTCAACGACGCCTTGCCGCTGCTCGCGCGTTACGTGGGATCGTTGCCGTCGCGAGGCGCGGCGAACACTGGCTCCGCGAGTGGGCCACGCTCCGCGGCCTATCGCGACGTCGGGCTCCACTTCCCGCAGGCCGCTGAGCAGGCGCGCGTCGAGTTGGGGCGCGAGCCGCGCGGTCAGACCGTGATGAGCTTCTACGCTGACCCGTCAGAGGATCCCAACGAGCAGGAACGTGTGTCGCAGATGGCGACGGTGCTCGAGACCGCGCTGCGCGACATCCTCCGCGAGGAGCTCGGCCAGACCTACACCGTCTCGGTCGGATTGTCGCAGCCGCTGCCGCAACGTGGTGCGGGATACATGCAGGTGCGATTCGGCGCGGCGCCGGAAAACATCGAGGCGATGCGCGCGCGCGTGCTGAAAGAAATCAAGCGGCTGCAGGACGAGGGGCCGTCCGAAGATCTGACGAACCGCGCCAAGGAAAATGCCCGGCGCACCTATGAGGTCGCCCTGAAACAGAACGATTACTGGCTGGGGCGGCTGCAGTCGGTGAATCTCTTCGGTCGCGACCCGGGCGAGATCATGACGCGCAACGCGCGCATCGACGCGATCACTCCGAAGGTGCTGCAGGACGCGTTCACGCGCTTTTTCCCGATGGAGCGATCGACGGTGGTGACGCTGGTGCCGGCGCCGGCACAACCCTGACGGCTGGGACTCAGGACTATAGAGTTTTTCAGATCGGTGTCGTACGACGATTTGCGGCTCTCGAACCGCTACATCGAAATGGAAACGCTCTGATATGGAAAGACCGGTGTCAATGATTAGCTGAGTCTTCGAGAGAGCTCCTCCTGTTCTGCTGCTCGATTGCGCGCGTAGCCCGCGCCCGGCTTATCGAGCCATCCGGGCGCGGGCGGTGTGAGATCCAGTCAGCTGATCGGCCGAGCAACCAACGACGATGAATCACTCTGATATTCGCGGGTCGGAACCGCATGACCATGATTCGTCGGGAGCTGCCTCGGTCTAGGGACGCGAGTTGGCGACAGACGTCGTGGATCGCATAGAGCGTGCGAGGATTCTCCTTTCGATGTCGGCCGATCAGCTCACTGGGTCAAGGTCGCCCAGACGAATCCCGTCAGTTCGCGGGCGACGGCCGTGATGACATGTTGGTTGGGTTTGCCGCGCGCGGCGAGTCGGTGATAGCGACGATACAAGCGCTGCTGCGCGGTCCAGGCGTGCGCGATGACCACCGCGGGCGCGCCGCGTTGCCGACGGCGGAGTGCCGCGCCGACAAAGGGACGATGGCGATAGTGCCAGGCGGCTTCGACGAGGACGCGCCGCAGGTGCGCATTGCCCGTTTTGGTGATCGCGCCGCGCGCCCGTTTCGTCCCGCTCGAATGCTCCGACGGGACCAAGCCGACGAACGCCATCGTGCGCGGCGCCGAGGCGAAGCGCCGCGCGTCGCCCAGTTCGGCGGCGATGGTGAGCGCCGTGAGATCGTCGATACCGCGAAAACATCGCAACCGCTCGACCCGCGGGCGCAGCGGCTCGAGATCGAGGAGCCCGCGCAGGTCCGCTTCCACGGCGCGCAGCCGCGCGACGGCTTCATCGACCGCGCGCACATACGCGGCCTGCGTCTGATCGAGCGCGGGAATCGGCCACGTCTGCGCCCGGAACCACGCCTCGTGCTTGTGGGTCCAGGACTTCTTCGTCCCGGTGAAGCGCCGACCGTGCCGCAGCAGGAATTTGGACAGGCGGTGGCGCGCGCGCAGCAGGTCGGCGCGAATGTCTTCACGACACCGCAGCAGATCGCGCGCGGCTTCCTCCTGGTCCGTCGGAATGTGGATCGCGGTGAGCGCGCCGGCGCGATACAGGATCGCCAGTTGCCCGGCGTCGCGCCGGTCCGTCTTCACCCGATCGCCTGCGCGGCGCGGGATCAAGGCCGGCGCGATGACCTCGCAGGGAATCTCGGGGGCCGTCAGCGCACGCTGCAGTTCAAACCCGCAGGGACCCGCTTCGTAACAACACGTCACCCACCCCTGCCGCCGGACCCGTTCGACGAAGCGCACAATCGTGGGACAGTCCGACGTCAATGTATGCAGCGCTGCCGTCCGATGGTTCGGCAACAAGACGGCGGCCACCGTTGTCGCGGCGTGCTGATCGAAGGCGATGATCGTTGTAGACTGCATGGCGACCGACCTCCTTTGTATGCGGCTCTGCTCCGAGCTGTCGCAGGCTGAGAGTAACCCGCGTCAGATGCAAAGCCGGGGTCGGTCTTTCCATATGGTCTAGGGATTCGGGATTCGGTCGAGACGTTTTTCGTAGCAACGGCTCACCGGATCGTCGGTGTACGGGCCAAACGCCGGAATCCGTTCAAAACCCAGTCGCTCGTACAACGCGATCGCCGCGTGCTGATGAATGCCGGTTTCGAGCCGTATCGTCGTGATCCTTCGGCTGCCGGCGTACTCGGCAAGATGATTCACCATCAGCTCGCCGAACCTCCGGCCGCGAAACTGCGGCCGCACGTACATCCGCTTCAGCTCGCCGTAGTCGGTGTCGACCAGCTTGATCCCCCCGCAACCTGCAGCGACGCCATCGTCACGGATGACAAAAAACGCCACGTTTTCCGCGATCAGTTTCTCGACCGCGTAGCCGTGACGGCTTTCGCTCGGGTACAGCGGTTCCAGGTGCGCCTCGAGCTCCGAGATCAGCGCCTTGGCGTCAGGAGAATCCGGGCGTTCGGCTGTAATAGTCGTGGCCACGAATTCCGAATCCCGAATCCCTAGTCTCTGCTCTTCCCCAGCCGCTCACGCCAACGGGCAGCCGCGGTGAACACGTCGGTCAGCCGATCGCCGTTGGCGAGATCATCGCGCAGCTCTTCGAGAACGCCAATCAGCGCGTCGAGCGCCCGACCGATCTCGTCGGCGTTGGTCGCCGTGATGTCGGTCCAGATGTCGGCCGGACTCGACGCGAGGCGCGTCGTGTCGGCCAGCCCGCGGCCGGAAAGTGCGAGTCCCTCGGGTCCGACGGAATCTCCGACGACCTGCATCAGCGCGCTCGCGGTGAGCTGTGGCAAGTGGCTCAGGAACGCCACCAGCCGATCGTGCGCTTCAGCGCTGGTGACGCGCGGAACTGCGCCGAGTGCGGAGATGAACCCGGTCAGCCTCTCGCTCGGTCCTTCCCCGACTCTGTCCCCCGCGGTCAGCAGCCAGGGACGGCCCGTGAACAGGTCCGGCCGCGCGTGCTCCAATCCTCCGCGTGCAGCGCCCGCCAGGGGATGCCCGCCGATGAACGTGAAGCGCGGCGGCAAGGCACGCGCCGCTGCGACGATCTCGCGCTTCGTGCTGCCGGTGTCGGTGACGATGGCGGGCTTGCTCACGTACTCGTCGAGCTTCTCGAGCAGCGCGATGTTCTGCCTGACCGGCGCGGCCAGGACCACGAGATCGGCTTCCGCCAGGACGATGAGATCGTCGGCGGCGACGTCGATCGCGTGCAGTCGCATCGCCGTTTCGAGGACGTCCTTGTCGTCGACGGCGATCACGAGCGACGTCGGCCACAGCTCCCGCGCCTTCAGCGCGATCGAGCCGCCAATCAGTCCAAGGCCGACAATCCCGATCTTCTCGAAGATCGGCGGCGTGACGTCACGCCGCGCCGGCTGGATGACGGGGAGTTCCATGTCAGAGTTCAGATTTCAGAGTTCAGATTGATTTCACAAATTCTTGATTTCACAATCATCAAATCAATCTGCAATCTGAAATCTGAACTTCCTCGATTCACGAGCCCCAGCCGCGGCGTGCCACCGGTTCCAAACAGATGCTGCGGCCGATCGCCGGCGCGATGATCCGCAGCTCCGCCATCAGCCGATCGAACTGTGAGGGATACATCGACTGCGCGCCGTCGCTCAGCGCGTGATCCGGGTCGCAGTGCACTTCGATGATGAGTCCGTCCACGCCGGCCGCGACCGCCGCGCGGGCCATCGGCGCCACCATGTCGCGCCGGCCGGCGCCGTGACTGGGGTCGGCGATGACCGGCAGATGGCTCAGTTTCTTGACGACCGGAATGGCGCTGATGTCGAAGGTGTTGCGCGTCGCGGTCTCGAACGTGCGGATCCCGCGCTCGCACAGGATCACATCCGGGTTGCCGCCGCTCAACACGTATTCGGCCGACAGCAGCCACTCCTCGATGGTCGCCGAGATGCCGCGCTTCAACAGCACCGGCTTCCGCGTGTGACCCAGCTCGCGCAGCAGGGTGAAGTTCTGCATGTTGCGCGCGCCCACCTGGAAGATGTCGCCGTACTTCTCGATCACCTCGATCTGGCTGACGTCCATTACCTCGGTGACGAGCTTCAGGTTTTCGGCGTTGGCGGCGTCGCGCAGCAGCCGCAGCCCTTCCTCGCCCAGCCCCTGGAAACTGTAGGGCGAGCTGCGCGGCTTGAATGCGCCGCCGCGGAAGATCTTCGCGCCGGCGCGCCGCACCGCGGCAGCGGCGTCGCGCACCTGCTTCTCGGTTTCCGCCGAGCACGGACCGGCCATCACGATGACTTCGTCGCCGCCAATCCGGACGTCGCCGACCGACACGACCGTGCCTTCGGGTTTGAACGTCCGGCTCGCGAGCTTGTAGGGTTCCGAGATGCGCAGCACTTCGTGCACGCCCGGGAGCATCTCGATCAGCCCCTTGTCGGGATGCCCGCGGCCGACCGCACCGAGGACGGTTCGCGTCACGCCCGTCGAGCGGTGCACGTCCATCCCCATCTCGACAAGCCGAGAGACGACCTTTTCGATCTGTTCTTCGCTGGCCCGTTCTTCCATTACTACGACCATGGCGTCTGTCGCCTCCAAAGTCTGACCGATCATGTTAGTTCACTCGGCAGCGCCGGATTGCTCGTCGCCGTGAATCATCCGCCGTTCCAGCCGCCGGGCCTCGTCGATGATTCGTTCGAACAGCCGCGCGATGGCGTCGGCGCCGAGCGGTCCCTCCGACGCGATGCTCCGCACGTGGGCGATCACCGCCTTTTCGCGGTCCGGCTGATAGAGCTCGATGCCCTGCTCCTTCTTGACCGCGCCGATCTCGCACGCCACGCGCGCGCGTTCGTTCAGCAGCCGGACGAGGACCTCGTCCACGCGATCGATGTCCGCCCTCAGCTCATCTAGTGTGCGCATGGTTTGCTACGCCAGGATCGCCAAGATCGCAAGGGCCGTCTGACCTTTGCGGTCTTCGCGGTCTTCGCGGTCATTGGTGCACCATAGTGGGAGCGCCTTTCAACCATCGGACGTACTCTTCGACCCGTTCGATCAGGTGCGGTGAGCCGCCGGACTCCGCGACGACCGACACCAGCGCACTGCCCACCACCGCGGCGTCCGCGTAGGCGCAGACTTCCGCCACGTGCTCGGGGCGCGAAATCCCGAAGCCAAGGGCGATCGGCAGCGACGTGTGGGCACGAATGCGTTGTACCAGAGCGCCGGCGCCGCTGGCCACGCGATCCCGCGCGCCGGTGACACCCAGTCGCGAGATGCCATAGAGAAAGCCGGACCCCAACTCGCCCGCCCTCCGAATCCGCTCGTCGGTCGTCGTCGGGCTCAGCAAGAAGATGGTGTCCAGGCTCGCGGCCTCGAGCGTCTCACGAAACTCACCTGCCTCTTCTATCGGCAGATCGAGCGCCAGAACGCCGTCCACGCCCGCGGCGGCCGCCTGGCGGGCAAACGCGCCAACGCCCATTCGCAGCAGCGGGTTCGCGTAGCTGAACATGACGATCGGCGCCGTGATTGACGGCCGCACGCGCTCGATCATCGCCAGCACGCCGCGCAGCGTCGTGCCGGCGGCCAGCGCGCGTTCAGTCGCGCGCTGGATGACCGGTC
Source organism: uncultured Acidobacteriota bacterium (assembly GCA_963770995.1). Lineage (GTDB taxonomy): Bacteria > Acidobacteriota > Vicinamibacteria > Vicinamibacterales > CAVVIG01 > CAVSWN01. The sequence goes on from CAVYRS010000005.1 coordinate 260,480, forward strand.
CATCAGCCAGCGGGTCAGAAAACGGCACGCCGACCTCGAGGACGTCCGCGCCTGCTCGGTCGAGCGCTCGCAGAATCTCCGCCGACCGCTCGAGGTCGGGATCGCCTGCCGTGGTGAACGTCACCAGGCCGGGCCTGTTCGCCGCTCGCAACGTCTGGAACGTATCCGCGATGCGGCTCACGGCGCGGCCTCCACGATACAGTGCCCAGTGCCTAGTGCCCGGTGCCCTGTGCCTGGTGCCAGGTGCCACGTGCACCGAGCACACGAAAAGCAGCGAGCACTGAGCACTTCGCACTCAGCACTGCGCACCGAGCACCGTGCACTGCGCACTGAGCACTGCGCACCGCGCACGTCTCTACTTCGCAAGACTCTTCTCCACCGTCTGCACGTCTTTGTCGCCGCGTCCCGAGAGATTCACGAGCAGGATCGCCGACGGCCCGAGGTCGCGCGCCAGGCGCTGCGCGTACGCGATCGCATGCGCCGATTCGAGCGCGGGCAGAATGCCCTCGAGCCTCGCCAGCGTCTGAAACGCTTGAAGCGCCTCCTCATCAGTCGCGTATGCGTACTCCGCGCGGCCACGCGCGCGCAGCCAGGCGTGCTCCGGTCCGACCGCCGCGTAATCGAGACCGGCGGAAATTGAATGCGTCAGCTCGATGTTGCCGTCATCGTCCTGCAGCACGAACGTCCGCGTTCCCTGCAGCACTCCTGTGCTGCCTCCGGCAAAGCGCGCCGCGTGCCGTCCGCGTACGATCTGCTCCCCACCGGCTTCGACACCGATGAGTCGAACATCGCGGTCGTCGACGAAGCCGTCGAAAATCCCCATCGCGTTGCTGCCGCCGCCGACGCAGGCCACGATGGCGGTCGGCAGACGGCCGGCGAGCTTCAGAATTTGCGGGCGTGCCTCGCGTCCGATCACCGCCTGAAATTCGCGAACCATTAACGGATACGGATGCGGACCGAGCACCGACCCGAGCAGGTAGTACGTGTCCGCGACATTGGTCACCCAGTCGCGCATCGCTTCGTTGATTGCGTCCTTGAGCGTGCGGCTGCCGGCGTCGACTCGACAGACCTTGGCGCCCAGCAATCGCATGCGAAACACGTTGAGCGCCTGGCGATCCATGTCCTCGGCGCCCATGTAGACGCAACAGTCGAGACCGAGCAACGCGCAGGCTGTCGCTGACGCCACCCCGTGCTGGCCGGCGCCCGTCTCGGCGACGATGCGCCGCTTACCCATCCGCTGCGCGAGCAGCGCCTGTCCGAGGGCGTTGTTGATCTTGTGCGCACCGGTGTGCGTGAGATCCTCGCGCTTGAGAAAGACTCGCGCGCCACCCGATGCCTCCGAGAGACGCGTCGCTTCGTAGATCGGCGTCGGCCGACCCACGTAGTGTTCGAGCAGACGATCGAGCTCGGCGGCGAACTGCGGATCCTCGCGCACGGCGAAATAGGCCCGCTCGAGCTCCTCGACCGGCTCGACGAGCGTCTCGGGGACATAGCGCCCGCCGAACTCGCCGAAGTAGCCGCGCGCGTCAGGATCGCGCCGGGACGTCACTGGTCCCGGTCCTCACCGGCTGCCACCCAACCGACCGGCGCCTTCACAACGTGAGGACCGGGACTGGTGACATGCAGAGCCTCGAATAACGCTTTGATCTTGCCGTGGTCCTTGACACCGGGAGACCGCTCGACGCCCGACGACACATCGATGCCGAAAGGACGCACGCGCGCGACCGCCTCCGCGGCGTTTTCGGGCGTGAGGCCACCAGCCAGCAGGATGGGCCGCCTCGCGGCGACGGCCGATGCGGCGCCCCAGTCAATCGTGCGGCCGGTTCCTCCCCGCTGTTCAGGATCATGCGCGTCGAGCAGCACCGTCGCGCGGGCAGGCCACGCATCGATGGGATCGCCGAGCGTCAACGCCTTGATCAACGGATTGCGAATCGATTCGGCGAACGCAACAGGCTCGTCGCCGTGCAGTTGCACCGCCCCGAGCTTGACGAGACTCGCCACCCCCGTCACGTAGTCAGCCGGCTGGTTCACGAACAACCCCACGGCCGTCACAAACGGCGGCAACGTCGACACGATGGCGCGGGCGCGATACGGGTCGATGAAGCGCGGGCTCTTCGGCCAGAACACGAAGCCGAGCGCGCGCGCTCCGGCGTCCACGGCCGCCGCTGCGTCTTCCGCGCGCGTGATGCCGCAGATCTTCACGAGCATCGGCTGATCAACTCCTCGAGCTCCGCACCAGGATTCTGCGCCGCCATGAAACGCTCGCCGATGAGAAACGCTCGGTAGCCGCTCGCTTTCAACCGGAGGAGGTCCTCCGCAGTCCGCAGGCCGCTCTCGCTGACCGCAACCACGTCCGCCGGCATGGAAGCCATCAATGCGTCTGACACCTTCACGTCCACCTGCAGCGTGCGCAGGTTGCGGTTGTTGACGCCGACGATCCTCGCTCCCGCGTCGAGCGCGATCGCCAGCTCGGCCACGTCGTGCACTTCCACCAACACATCCAGACCCAGTGCCACCGCGTGCTGGTGGAGCGCTTCGACTTCCATCGGACTCAGCGCCGCGACAATCAGCAGCACGGCGTCCGCTCCAGCCGCGCGCGCCTCGTACAGCTGGTATTCCGAGACGATGAAGTCTTTGCGAAGCAGAGGGACCGGCACAGCCTGGCGAACCGCCGCGAGGTGCTCGAGCGATCCGTCGAAAAACGTCGGTTCGGTGAGGACCGAGATCGCAGCCGCGCCCGCATCCGCGTAGCCCCGCGCAATCGCCGCGGGATCGTACTCCTGGCGCAGCACGCCCCGCGACGGCGACCGCCGCTTGCACTCCGCGATGATGTTGATCGTGCCGCGGCTCAGCGCGGCCTCGAATCGTCCCCGTTCCCGTGCGACCGCTTGGGCGCGACGCTCGAGCTGCGCTAGCGATTCCCGTTCCTGCCGGACGTCGACAATCCGTCGCGTGGCCGCCACGATCGTGGCCAACAAATCAGCCGTTCGAGGTTCGTCGTTCGTCGTTCGTCGTTCTCCGGCCGACACGACTCGTGCGACCTTCGAGGTGCGGGCGGTCATACGCTCGACGCCTCCGTCATCGAGATTGTCACGAGGTGTTCGAGCGTCCGCTTCGCGTCGCCGCTGTCGATGGCAGCCGCGGCGCGCGCGATGCCATCCTGAACGGAGCCGACGGCCCCGGCCACGAACAGCGCGGCGCCGGCATTCAGCAGAACCACATCGCGCGCGGGACCGCGGGCGCCGGCGAGGATGCCCTCGATGATTCGCGCGTTCTCCTGCGCATCGCCGCCCTGCAACGCTCCCGCAGCGGCCTTCGCCAGGCCGACGTCGGCCGGATGCAGATAGAACGTGTTGACGACGCCGTCTCGACATTCGGAAATCTTCGTATAGCCGGTCGTGGTGAGCTCGTCGATCCCGTCCGCGCCGTGCACGACCCACGCGCGCTTCGTTTCGAGCAACATCAGCGCGCGGGCGAGAAGCTCGGTGAACTCCGGCCGCGACACCCCCACGACCTGGCGCGCCGCGCCGGCAGGATTCGTGAGCGGCCCGAGCAGGTTGAACGCGGTCCGAATCCCGAGCTCGCGCCGGACCGGCCCCGCGTGCCGCATCGACGGATGAAATGTCGGCGCAAAGAAGAATCCGATGCCCGCCTCGGTCAGGCTCCGCTCGACGACGGCCGGTGACGCGGTGACACGCACGCCCAGCGCCTCGTACACATCGGCGCCGCCCGCCTTGCTCGACGCCGACCGGTTGCCGTGCTTGGCGACCCGCACGCCGCACGCGGCGACCACGAGCGCGGCGCAGGATGAGATGTTGAACGTACCCGACCGATCGCCACCGGTGCCGCAGGTGTCGATGAGATCGTCGTACCGCGCCGACAGCGGCACGGCGTTCGCGCGCATCGCCCGCGCCAGGCCCACGATTTCGATCGGCCGCTCCCCTTTCATCGCCAGGCCGACCAGAAACGCCGCGATGTGCGACGGCGCCGCGCGCCCCGCCATGATCTCGGCCATCGCCGCCGACGCTTCGTCAGCGGTCAGGTCTTCGTGCCGGGTCAGTTTGTCGATCAGATGTGGAAACATGCTCACCACGGTCCGGCTAAAGCCGGACACGACGATCACTGTTCAGAAAATTGCGAAGAATGCTCTTTCCCTCGCCCGTCAGCACCGACTCCGGATGAAACTGCACGCCGTGGACCGGCCACGTCTTGTGGCGCAACCCCATGATCGTCCCCTCCCCTTGCGTGCGCGCCGACACCTCCAGCGTGTCCGGAAGCCCCGCATCGGCGACGACGAGGGAGTGATAGCGCGACGCCACGAAGGGTCCCGAGATCCCGCGAAAGACGCCGCGGCCATCGTGCTCGATCGTCGACGTCTTGCCGTGCATCGGTACGCCCGCGCGGACCACCGCGCCGCCGAACACCGCGCCGATCGCCTGATGCCCAAGGCAGACGCCCAGAATCGGCGTCGATGGCCCGAACTGCTTGATCACCTCCATGGTGATGCCCGCCTGCTCCGGCCGGCCGGGCCCGGGCGAAATCACAATCCGATCCGGTTTCGCTCCCGCCACATCGTCCACAGTCACCGAATCGTTCCGCACGACCCGCAGGTCTGCCCCCAGCTCGCCCAGATACTGGACGAGGTTGTAGGTGAACGAATCGTAGTTGTCGATGACTAGGACCATGTCATTGCAGGATTGCAGGATTGGAGGATTGCAGGATTACGAAATGGCAAAATTTCACAATGAAATCCTGCAATCCTGCCATCCCACAATTCTGCAATGTCACAGGCCCTCCTGCGCGAGTTCGAGAGCCCTCACGAGCGCACGGGCCTTGTCCCTCGTCTCCTCGTATTCCGCTGCCGGATTCGAGTCGATGACGATGCCCGCGCCGGCCTGGAGGTAGGCGCGCCCCTTCGACATGATGATCGTGCGAATCGCAATACAGAAGTCCAGGTTGCCGGCGAAGTCGAGATAGCCGACGGCGCCCGCGTACAGCCCACGCCCCGACGGCTCCAGCTCCTTGATGATCTGCATCGCCCGGACCTTCGGCGCACCCGAGACGGTCCCGGCGGGAAAGCACGACACGAGCGCATCCAGCCGGTCGCGATCGTCGGCGAGCTTGCCTTCGACAATCGAGGTCAGATGCATCACGTGTGAGAAGCGCTCGAGACCCATGAACTGCGGCACGCGCACCGACCCGTACTCGCAGACGCGGCCGACGTCGTTGCGACCCAGGTCCACGAGCATGACGTGTTCGGCCCGCTCCTTCTCGTTGCGCTTCAGCTCCTCGGCAAGCCGCATATCCTCGTCTCCGTTCCGGCCGCGCGGTCTGGTGCCGGCGATCGGATGCGTCTCGACGCGAGACCCTTCCACGCGGACCAGCATTTCGGGAGACGAGCCGACCACCGACACGCCGCCCATCCGGACGAAGTACATGTACGGCGACGGGTTCACGTGCCGCAGCGCGCGATACACCGTGAACGGATCCGCTGACACGTCCGCCTGGAAACGCTGCGACAGCACGACCTGATAGATGTCGCCTGCGGCGATGTATTCCTTGGCCGTCCGCACCTGCTCTTCGAACCGCTCGCGCGTGTAGTTCGATTGCAGGTCGGGCTTGCCGTTCGCCTCGCGGCGCACCTGCGACAGGCCGCGTTCGAGCTCCCGCTCGACGAACTGAATCTTCGCGCACGCGAACTGATACAGCGACTCGAGATCATCGTCGGCGGTGATGCGCGCGTTGGCGATGATCAGGATGCGATGCTGCACGTGATCGAAGGCGAGCACGGTATCGAACAGCATGAACCCGGCCTGGTCGGCGCCGTCCTCGCCGGCGCCAAGGTCGCCGAGCACCGGTTCGAACCACGATGCGGCGCCGTATCCGAGGTACCCGACCGCGCCGCCCGTGAAGCGCGGCAGATCCGGCACGAACGGCGATCGGAAGTCGGCCATCAGGCGCCGCAGCGTCTCGACAAAGGGCCGATCGTCGTCGGTGGTCGTGCCCGCCCCGATCGATGGTCGTCTTGCCATCGCGGGCGCGCAGGATCAGGAACGGATCCTTCCCGAGAAACGAGTAGCGGCCGACGTGCTCGCCGCCCTCGACGCTCTCCAGCAGGAACGCGTAGTCGGCGTGCTCCGCGATCTTCAGGAACGCCGACACCGGCGTGAGGAGATCGGCGACGATCTCCTTGCACACGGGCACGAAGGTCCCGCGTTGTGCCAGCTCTTTGAACTCCTCAAACGACGTAATTTTCATCGCGTGTGAACTCCGCCAGTCGCTTCGTGGCCGCTTCGCGCATCACGCCTTTCGTGGGCTTGACGTCCGTCCACCACTGGAACTGCTCTTCCGCCTGCGCCACCAGCATGTCCAGCCCGCCCATCGTCTGGCAGCCCGCCGCCGCGGCGTCGCGGACCAGACGCGTCGCCGGCGGGTTGTAGACCAGGTCGTAGACGTAGCGGCCCGTCAGCTGGCTGGCCGGGATCGGCGTGTCGTTGACCCGCGGATAGGTCCCGATCGGCGTGCAGTTGACCAGGAGGTCCCAGCTGCCAGGCTCCGGCGGCCAGGGCCCGAGCTCGAGCGGCGTGCGAATCGCCACGTCCTGGGCCTGCGCCCGATTGCGGGCGTGCAAACGCACGGCGCAGCCGCTCGACGCCAGGGCCACCGTCACCGCACGGGCCGCGCCGCCGGCGCCGAGCACGGACACGCGCAGGCCGCGGAGCGCGATCCGATCCTTGAGCGGCGCCAGGAATCCGGTCGCGTCGGTGTTGCCGCCGATCCACCGGCCGTCCGACGACGCGAATCGTGTTGATGGCGCCGATGCGGCTCGCGACCGGATACACCTCGTCGACCCGATCGAACAGCGACACCTTGTGCGGGATCGTCACGCTCACGCCCGCTGATCCCGAGCGCGCGACCGAAGACCTGAAAGTCGTCGGCGTCCACGGCTGGAAACGGCATATACACCGCATCCACATGCGCGGCTTCGAACGCCGCGTTGTGCATCGCCGGCGACAACGAATGCGTGAGCGACCCTCCACCGACCAGACCGTAAATCCGCGTTGACGGCGTGATCGATCGAAAGCGATAGATGTTCAGCAGCGACTCGGCGCTGATCTGCCCGACCTCTTCGAGCGAGCCGGCATACGTCCACCGGGATCCGAAATGCGCGCGGCAGCACGCGCGTGGCCAGACCGTACGGGCCCATCGCGATCGCGATCAGACCGCCATCGGCGCGCCGGCGCGCGACGCGAGATCGAGCAGCGGCACGCAGTCGGACAGGCGGTTCGCTCTGACCGCCACCTTGACGATCTCGGCACCCGTCGCCTGCATCGCGCGCACGCGCTCGGCGAGATCCGCCGGCACGCCGTCGAAATCGTGCAACGACAACACGATGCGCCGCCCTTGCGTCCGCGCGATCACATCGTCGAAGCGCGCGCGCCACTCGACGTCGACGTATTCGGCGCCCAGCGCGAGCGCCTCGGTCGAGGATCCGCCGCCGCTCTTCCTCGGAGCCTTTGAACGCGCCGCCTTCCCACTCCGGACGACAGGTGACGATGACCGGTCGTCTGACGACCGGCGAGCGCACCCGCGACGTTCGGATCGCTGACCGAGTCGAGCCGCAGCTCGATCAGATCGGCGTCGGCGACCGCGTCGCGTTTCGCGCGCAACTCGGCCGTCGTGGCGGCGTGACGGTGACGCACAGAAGCGGCTGTGGACATAAAAAAAGCCTCTTCAACCGTGTCGGCTGAAGAGGCTTGGGATGCTCGTTCTCGCGGTGGCAGGTCAGGCCAAGGCGGATGCCTCTTCAGTCGAGCCCCAATACCACCGCCACGCCGACAGCGGCGAACTGGACCGTGGACCGAGGCAAAACGACCGGCAACCCATCACGAGAAACCGGGACAATATCAAACGGCGCCGACACGTGTCAAGGCGATCGCCCATTTCTCCTTGACCAGTAAGCACTTCTCCCCGACAATGAGATCGAAACCCATGCGAATTGTCCGGCTGATCGTAGCGCGCCTCGCGCCGTTCGCGGGGCTCGCGGTCGTTACCTCCGTCCTTCTCTCCGGCGCCGCCCCCACGATGAGCGTCGCAGACATCAGGCCGGGGATGATCGGCATCGGCCGGACCGTCTTCGACGGCACGCACGTCGAGGAATTCAAGGTCAACATCATCGGCGTGCTCGAAAACGTCATCGGCGCACACCGCAACCTGATTCTCGCCAAGCTCGAAGGCGGTCCACTGGCCCATACCGGCGTGATTGCCGGCATGAGCGGCAGCCCGGTCTACATCGACGGCAAGCTGATCGGCGCCGTGTCGTACTCGCTCGGCAGCTTTCCGAAGGAACCGATCGCCGGGATTACGCCGATCGCCGAAATGACCGATTCGGCCGCTGTCAGCGTCGTCCGGCCGGCCGCGGCGCAAAGTGCAGCTCGACTTCCCGCTTACCCGCGAAGGGCTGACGGCCGCGTTTCGGAAGGCGTTGAACTGGAACCGACCGTTCGCCGATCGACCGAGCGATACGCAGTTCTCGGGCGTCTGCCGCAGCTCGGGATGGCGGGCGATCAGCTCAGCACGTTGCTGCGGCCCATCGCGACGCCGCTTGTCGATGTCCGGCTTCGAACCCGACGTGGTCGATCTGCTCGGCGGCGCGTTCCGCGAGCACGGATTCATTCCGATCGGCCGGCGGCGCGGGCGGACTTCGCACGGGCGAGATGCCGTTCGAGGGACCGCTCAAGCCGGGCGACGCGGTTGGCGTCATGCTCGTCGGCGGCGACCTGCGGCTTGGCGCGACCGGCACGGTGACGCACATCGACGGCGACCAGGTGTACGCGTTCGGGCATCCGATGTACAACCTCGGGCCGACCGAATTCCCGATGACGCGCGCGTACGTCTACACCGTTCTTCCCAGCCTGTTCTCGTCGATGAAGTTGTCGGGCACCGGCGGATGTCATCGGGACCGTGGTTCAGGATCGGGCGACGGCCATCGCCGGCCGCCTCGGGCCCGGGCCGCGCATGATTCCGGTCACGCTCACGCTCGAATCGAAACGCGCGGCGACGCGCACGTTCAACTTCACGGTGGTCAACGATCAGTTGCTCGGGCCGCTGATGACGTACGCGAGCGTGCTGAGCACGCTGAACAACTACGAGCGGCAGTTCGGATCCGCGACGCTCCAGGTGCGAGGCACCGCGCGCGGTCAAGAAGCACGACGCCATCGAGTTCGACAACCTCTTCTCGGGCGACCAGGCGTCGATGGGCGCGGCCGCGTACATCGTGGCGCCGATCACCTATCTCATGGGCAACGACTACGAGAAGGTGGACCTCGAAGGCGTCGAGATCACGATCGGCACCACCGAGGAACCGAGAACGGCGACGCTCGAGCGCGTGTGGCTGGACGATCCGCGCCCGCGCGCCGGCCGGACGCGTTCCGCTCAAGGTCCTCTTCCGCACCTATCGCGGCGACGACATCGTCCGGACGCTGCCGATCGAGATCCCGGCCAACGCGAGCGGCTCGTTGTCGGTGCTCGTCTCCGACGGCGCCCGGCTCGGTCAGGCCGAACAGCGCGAAGCGCGTTCGGCGCAGCCTCGCAGCGTCGATCAGGTGATCAAGTCGCTGAACAAGGCGCGGCGGAACAACACGCTCTACGTCAAGCTGCTCGGCTCCGATGCCGGCGCGGTCGTCAACGGCGAGCTGCTGTCGTCGCTCCCGCCCTCCGTGCTGAGCGTGCTCGAGGCGGATCGCAACGGCGGCACCTTCAACCCGCTGCACAACGCCACGCTCGGCGAATGGGAACTGCCGACCGAGCACGCAGTGTCCGGTTCGCGCACGGTCACTATCTCTATCTCGCAGAACTAGTGAAGACAGCGCTCAATTTCACCGCCCTCTTCCGTAGGTGCGGACCCGCGTGTCGCCCGGGGCCGACCCTTCGACGCTCGTCCTGAGCTTGTCGAAGGACGAGCTCAGGGCAGGCACACGAGTCGGCCCCTACACATCTTTGCTGTCTTTGCGTCCTTGGCGCTCTTTGCGTGCCGCTGAGCGGTTCGTCGCCCAAATTCTTTCAGGCCGCGACGCAGGCGGACTTTCTCAAGGGCGACGTCGAGAACCTCACCATCGACAGCAACGGTCAGCTGACGCTGGGACCGGCGATCGAGCTCGTCTACGAGACCGCGGCGCCGTTTCTCTGGTCGATGGCGGCGCAGCCCGACGGGACGCTCTTCGTCGGCACCGGCAACGAAGGCAAAGTGTTCCGCGTCGATCCCGCTGGACGCGGGTCGATGTTCTTCGACAGCGCGGAGCTCGAAGCGCACGCGCTGGCGCTCGCGCCAGACGGCGGGCTGTACGTCGGCACGTCGCCCGACGGCAAGATCTACAAAGTCGACCGCAATGGCACCGGCACCACGTTCTTCGCGCCCGATGCCAAGTACATCTGGGCGCTCGCCGTCGATGCCAAGGGCAACGTGTTCGCCGCAACCGGCGACAAGGGCGTCATCTACAAGATCACGCCCGATGGCAAGGCGGCCGTCTTCTACAAAACGAACACCACCCACGTCATGACGCTGACGTTCGACAAGGCCGGCAACCTGCTCGCCGGCACCGGAACGCCCGGCAAGGTGCTGCGGATCGATCCCGAGGGCAAGGCGTTTCTGCTCCTCGACTCGCCGTTTCAGGAGATCCGGTCGCTGCGATTCGACGACAAGGGTGTGTTGTACGTCGCGGCGCTGAGCGGCGCGGGCGGGTCCGGCGGCCAGCCGACGCTCAGCGACGATCGGCCCGAACGGGTCAGCCCCGACGCCGGCCGTCCACCGGTGCCATCGGTGTCAGCGGAGATTACGTCCATCTCGGTCGTTGACGTGGGTGGAGGCCCCGGACAAGCGGCGGCAGCCGCGAAGACCGCCGGTCTCCGAAGGGCGCCGTCTACCGCATCGCTCCGGACGGTGTCTGGGATCAGCTCTGGGAGTCGCGCGACGACTCGCCGTACGACTTCACCTTCGATCAGAACGGCGCGCTCATCGTCGCGACCGGGAACAAGGGAAAGATCTATCGGCTCGAAGGCGATCCGATCCGGCCGACGCTCGTCGCGCGCGCGAGCGCGCAGCAGGTGACGGCCTTCTACAAGGACGCGCGCGGCCGGCTGTACTACTCGACGGCGAACCCGGGGAAGGTTTTCCGGCTCACCTCGGAGCGCGCGGCGCGCGGCACCTACGAATCCGAAGCCCGCGACGCGCAAATGGTGGCGACGTGGGGCATGGTGAGCTGGCACGCGACGACGCCGGCAGGATCGCGAATCGAGCTCTTCACGCGATCGGGCAACACGGAGACGCCCGACGACACCTGGAGCTCCTGGTCTGCGGCACTCACCAACAGCGCGGGGTCGGCCATCACCAGCCCAAAGGCGCGCTACCTGCAGTGGCGCGCGGTGCTGACCGGCAAAACCGAAGGCCCGGTGTTGACGTCTGTGACCGCGGCCTACCTGCAGCGCAACCTCCGGCCGCAGGTCCGCTCCATCACCATCCATGCACCCGGGATCGTGTTCCAGAAGCCGTTCTCCACCGGCGATCCGGACCTGGCCGGCTTTGACGATCAGACGACGCCGGATCGCAAGCTCGCGGCCGCTGCGTCGCAGCAGGGCTCGCCCTCGTCTCTCGGGCGCCGCACCTACCAGAAGGGGCTGCAAACGCTCGCATGGAAAGCCGACGACGAGAACGACGACGACCTGTTGTACGACGTCATGTACCGGCGCGAAGGCGAAACCGCCTGGAAGACTCTGCGCAAGGCGACTCAGGACTCCATTCTGGTCTTCGACACCTCGACGCTGCCCACCGGCACCTATTTCGTCAAGATCGTGGCGTCCGACGGCCCCTCCAATCCGATGGGGACGTCGCTCGCCGGCGAGCTCGACAGCATCGCGTTCGAAATCGACAACACGGCGCCGCAGCTCGTCGTCGGCACCGTGCGCGTCGACCGCGGCCGCACGATCATCCCCTTCGACGTCAAGGACGATCACTCGCCGATCCTCCGCGTCGAGTTCTCGCAGGACGGCCAGCGCTGGCGAGGCGTCTTCCCCGTCGACGGCATTGCCGATTCGCGCAGCGAGCACTACGAGCTGGTGGTGGACGGCGAGTTGGGCGACCGCGGGCTGACCCTTCGGGCGAGCGACTCGATGAACAACCTCGCGACGACGCACGTCGACGCACCCCGCAGACCTTAAAAGCTGTCAGTCCTTCGGCCTTGGTCCTTGGCCCTTGGTCCGTCCCAGGTCCGTGGTGCTTGGTCCGTCCCAGGTTCCTGGTCCCTGGTGCACTCCAGACGACGTGGACCAAGGACCACGGACTGAGGACGGACCCCAGGACGACGGACCAAGGACGGACCAAGAACCAAGAACGAAGAACGAAGGACCGAACTACGCGCGTGTGGTACGCAGCGCGCTCGTGAGCGCCGCGGCGCGCTTCTTCGGCGGGAGCGGCACGTCGAGCGGGGGCACCGGCTTGGTGGCGCGAACGGTCTCGCGCGCGACGAGCCATAGCATGCTTCCGTTCGCCGCCGGCGCTTGTGGTGCCTGACCGGTTTCGAGCCGGGAGCGCGAGACGACGTCGAGGAGCCCTTCGATCAGCCTCGCCTGGCTCGGCGCCGTCCGCCGCCCGCGCAGGGTTGACCCAGTCAGTTCCGGGAGCTGCCTGTCGGTCGTCAGCACCGCCTCCAGTGTGAAGACGGCGTCCTGCTCCGCGGCCTCGTTGGCTCGCTGAAACCGCTCCACCCAGCGTTCCCGGCAGCTGGCGACCTCGGCCAGCTCACTCCCGAGCTCGCACTCGAGCGGCGTCGCGAGCAGCGTGACGATCCCGGCGAGCGAGTCGGGGCGTTCGTTGGTGGCAAAGCGCATCATGCCGAGCATGACCACGACGCACACGACGGTGGCCACGGCGGCGCCGAGACCCGCATAGAGCAGGTGCGGCTCGTCGAGCATCGCGCGCATGCGAACCAGGAACGACTCGGCCTGTTCCGCTTTCAGCCGATTGACGACGGCGGCGTTGAACGCGGCGGCTTCGTCGCGCGACAACGCGACGCTGCGCGGCGCGATCGTGTTCAAGGTCACCCGAATCGCGCGCAGATCGCCGAGCAGCTCCGCGCACTGGTCGCACCATTCCAGGTGCGACCCGACCGCGATCTGATCGCGGACGTTCAGTTCGTGGTCGTGGAACGCCTGCAGGCGCCGGCGAGCGGCGGCGCACGTGAGGGCTTTCATGCTCGCCACTCCTCGCGCAGCTCGAAGCGCAGCGCCTGACGGGCGCGCGTCAACCGGGACTTGACGGTCCCGATCGCCACGCCGAGCGAGAAGGCAATTTCGTCGTAGCTCAATCCATCGATCTCTCGGAGCACGATCGCTGTACGCTGATCGAACGGCAGACCGTCGAGGGCGCGCTGCAGGCGGTCGGCGAGCAGCTTTTGCGCCAGAATGCGGTCAGGGGTCATTTCGCCGCCCGATTCGAGCTCGCCATGCGCCGCCATGTGCTGGTCGAGCGACACCTGATCGGCGCGGTGGCGCCGGCGCCAGAATCGATGACGGTTCCTTGCCTGGTTGACGGCGATGCGGTAAATCCAGGTTCGGAGGCTGGACTGCCCCCGGAACCGGTGAATGGTGCGAAAAACTCGCAGGAAGACTTCCTGGGACAGGTCGAGGGCTTCGTCGCGGTCGCCGAGCAGGTTGATGGCGAGCTGGACGACCATCCGCTGATGCTCGGCCACCAGATCCGCGCACGCCGTTTCGTCGCCGCTCGCACAGCGCTGGACCAGCGCGGCTTCGCGTCCGTCGACGTCAGACCAACCGACAACCCTGGCCTGTTTCACGGTCGAGTCCACTATATCAAGGTTAGACCCCGCTCGGGACCGGATGTTCCGACCGGCTGGTAAGATAGGGCCGAATGAGGCGGGCGATTCTCATCGCGGGACTGCTCGCCGTGGCCATCGGGGGCACGGTTGTCTATCAGTCCGCGGCCCGCCAGCGCTCGTACGAGACCCTTCTGGCGCGGGGAGACGCCTCGCTTCGCGACAGCCAGACCTTTGCCGCGATCGAAGCCTATAGCGGCGCCATCGAGTTGCGACCGGACTCCATGCTGGCCTACCTCAGGCGCGGGGAGACCTACCAGCGCCGCGGAGACCGGGGCGACCTCGACCTGGCGGCGCGCGATTTTCGGACCGCCGCATCGCTCGACCCCGGCTCGCTGCGTCCGCTCGAAGAGCTCGGGGACGTCCTGTATCAGCTGCATCGCTACGACCGCGCCGCCGAGGCCTTCGAGCGCGCCGCCCGCATCGACGACCGGTCGCCGCGCATCACGCTCAAACTGGCGCTTGCCCAATATCACAACGGCGCCTTTGACGCCTCGATGGCGAGCGCGATCCAGACGCTTCGGCTCGACGACAAGATGTCCAACGCGTACTACGTGCTGGGCCTCAGTCTTCGCGAACAGGCCCGTGCCTCCGACGCGCTGGCGGCCCTGGAGAAAGCTGCCGTTCTCGAACCGGGCTCCATCCCTGTACGTGAGGAGCTGGCCGAGCTCTATCGATCGCTCGATCGTCGCGCCGACGAGCTCGTACAGCTGCAGATGCTGGCCGGTCTCGACCGCTCGAACGTAGAACGGCAGGTCGCCGTTGGCCTTGCGCATGCGAGAGCCCATCGGTGGGAATTGGCGGTCCTGACGCTGGGGAACGCGCTCGAAAGATCCCCGAACGATCTGAGTCTGTACGGCGCGCTGGGCCGCGTCTGGCTGGAGGCCGCGCGGGCCCGTGGCGATCGCGACGCGCTGGGCAAGGCGCAGGAAGCGCTGGAGCGCGTCGCATCGAGTCCGGGCGCAACCAGCGAAGTCCTCACTCTCTACGGGCGAGCGTTGCTCGACGATGACAACCCCGCCGCCGCGGAGCGCGTGCTGCAGACCGCGACCACCCGCTACCCTCTCGATCCCGAATCGCTGCTGCTATTCGCCACGGCGTCGGAACGACAGCACCATCTTGCTGCAGCACGCGACGCCCTCATCAAGTACGGCGCGCTCACGGCCAACAAGGCGGACGTCGCGGCCCGAGCCGCGCACATCGCCAGCCTGTCGCTGCAGCTGGGCGAACCGCGACGTGGCGATCGCGTGGCTCCAGCGCGCGCAACAGGCCAACCCCAACGACCCGCGCATCACCGCCGCGCTCGCCTCCGCTCGCGCGGAAGTAAGAAGTAAGAAGTAAGAAGGACTGAGATTTTTCGCTGTCCTTCTAACTTCTAAGTTCTAAGTTCTACCTTTGAGTTTGGGATCCGTGAGATCCCGCAGCCCGTCGCCAAGAAAATTGAACCCGAGCACCAGGACGGCAATGGCGAGTCCAGGAAAGATCGTCAGGTGCGGCGCGTCGAGCAGATGCGCGCGGCCGCCGTTCAGCATCGTGCCCCAACTCGGCGTCGGCGGCTGAACGCCGAGACCCAGAAAGCTCAACGCCGCCTCGCCGATGATGGCGCCGGCCATCCCGAGCGTTGATTGCACGACCACGGCCGGTAGGGCTGTCGGGCACGACGTGGCGCCAGAGAATTCGAACGGTGGGTGCACCAAGCGCGCGGGCTGCCTGCACGTACTCGAACTCGCGCGCCCGGAGGACTTGCCCCCGAACCAGGCGCGCATAGCCGACCCATCCAATCACCGTCAGCGCGAAGAGGACGTTTCCCAGGCTCGGGCCAAGAACAGCGACGAGCGCGATCGCCAGCAGCAGGCCCGGGAAACGCCAGCAGCACGTCGATCACTCGCCCGATCGCATCGTCCACCACGCCGCCGAAGTAGCCGGCGATTGTGCCCAGGAGCGTGCCGAGCGTTGCCGACACCGACACGACCGTGAGGCCGACGAGAAACGAAATGCGCGCGCCGGCCAGCACGCGCGCGAGGATGTCGCGGCCGAGTTCGTCGAGGCCGAATGGATGCGCAGAGGTCGGCCCCGCCAGCCGAAGCGCCAGGTCCTGCGCCGCCGGGTCGACGGCGGTCGCAAACGGGCCGAGCAGCGCCGCCAGCGACTCCGAACACGCACGATGACGGCGCCAACCCGAAGCATGCGACTAATCGAAGCGGATGCGTGGATCGAGCAGGCCGTAGGCGACGTCGGTCAGCAGGTTCATCGCCACGTAGGTGACGGCAATCAGCAGGATGCATCCCTGGACGAGCGGGTAGTCGCGAAACGCGATCGACTGAATGAGCAGTCGCCCGACGCCAGGCCACGCAAAGATGGTTTCCGTGATCACCGCCCCGGTGAGGACGGCGCCAAACTGCAGCCCGAAGACGGTGACGATCGGGAATCAGGCTGTTGCGAAACGCGTGTCGCAGGACGGCGCGCACGAACGACACGCCTGCGGCGCGCGCGGCCAGGACGTACAGCTCGCGCAGTTCCTCGATCACGCTCGCCCGCGTCATGCGCGCGAGCACCGCCGCCAGCGGCGCGCCAAGGGTCAGCGCCGGCAGCACGAGGTGCGCCGCTGTACCGCGTCCCGACACCGGAAGCCACCCGAGCCCAATCGAAAACACGATCGCCAGCAGCGGTCCGAGCCAGAAGTTCGGCACTGAAATCCCGACCAGCGCCAGCGTCGTCGCCACATAGTCGACGCCGGTGCCGGCGCGAACGGCGGCGATGATGCCCGAGCGGGATGGCGATGGCACGTCGCCACGAACATCGCGGCGAGCGCCAGCTCGAAGGTCGCCGGCAGCCGCTCGACGATGGCGGCGGTGACGGTTTGGTTGGTGCGGAGCGACGATCCCAGATCGCCGCGGACCGCTCCCTTCAGGAAGGCACCGTATTGGACCAGGAGCGGCCGATCGAGGCCGAGCCGCCCGCGCAGATCGGCGATGTCCTGCGGCGACGCGCTGTCGCCGAGCATGGCCTGCACCGGATCGCCGGGCACGAGGTGAATGAGCGAGAACACGAGCGTCGCGACGCCCAGCAAGACGGGAATGGTCAGCAGGAGACGGCGAACAAGAAATCGAATCACGGGCGATGCGGCTGCTCACTCGGTCGTTGAGGCGTCTTCATCGGCTGCGATTCCAAGGCGCGTCATCAGCTTGGTCAGGCCCTGCCGCGAGACGCCCAATTCGGTGGCGGCTCGCCCGCGATGTCCACCGCTCCGGACGAGCGCGGCCCGGACGAAGCGTTCCTCGAAGGCCAGGCGCGCATCGTCGAATCGCCAGGCCTCGTCCTCGTCTCGAGGTCCGAACTGAGGAGGCAACGCGGTCGGCGGCACGACACCGCGCCGAGGACTGCGGACGGCAAGCGACGCAAGGACGTTCTGCAGTTCCCGCACGTTGCCGGGCCAATCATAGCGCGCCAGCGCAGCCAGCGTCGCCGCGCCGAGCGTGGCGCTGTCCGCCGAGACGCTCGGTGGCTTCGCGCCAGAAATGCTCCGCCAGTATCTGAATATCCTCGCGACGCTCGCGGAGCGGCGGGACGCTCGACGCGAATCACGTCGAGGCGGTACCAGCAAGATCGGTCCGGAAGCGTCCAGCCTCGACGTCTTGCCGCAGGTCGCGATTCGTGGCTGCGACAATCCGCACATCGACTCGGCGCGGCTGGTTCTCGCCAACGCGGCGCAATTCGCCTTCCTGGATGACGCGCAGCACCTTGGCCTGCGCGCGCAGCGACAGCTCGCCGATTTCGTCGAGAAACAGTGTCCCACCATGCGCTTCTTCGAACACGCCGGCGCGTTCGGCGATCGCGCCCGTGAACGCGCCGCGGGTGTGCCCGAACAATTCGGCTTCGACCAGGTCGTCGGGCAGCGCGGCGCAGTTGAGCGTGCAGAACGCGCGGTCGCGCCGGAGCCCGAGCCGATGGATGGCGCGCGCGACCAGTTCCTTGCCGCTGCCACTCTCACCCTCGATGAGCACTGGAAACGGGGCGGCGGCGGCGCGCTCGACCGATCGCCGGAGGTCCACCATCGGCGCTGTGACGCCAAGCAAGGCGGTACCCACCGAAGTCGCGACCTCGCGGCGGCCAAGTAAGGCCGACACGATTGGCGCGGCGGCGGCAGCCGCCATCTCCAGTGTGGCGGCCGCACGCCTGATGTCGTGCGTGGATCCGAGAGTCCACCGTGCGCACAGCGCGCCAATCAGCGCACCACCGTAGCGAACCGGAACGGCTGCTTCGACACGATCTTCGTGACGATGCGGTGCGATTGTGATGCCGGCGGTAACGGCCCGCTCTGCCGACGAGGTGTCGAGGCGCGGCCCGACGGACGCCACGGCCCCGTACCGTTGCGCCGGCCCTGCGACGAAGGCGACGGCGGCTGCGTGTGTCTGGTGACGGACCCGCGCGCACACGTCCTTGAGCACGATGGTCTCGTCCGCGGCCATCTGGCACGCTCGGACAATCGCAATGACTTCGCCGGCAAGCGACTCGATCGGATCGCCCCCAGCTGCGCCGGCGCGGAGGCCGCCCGCATAGAGCGTAAGCGCGCCTAACCCTGTGGCCGCGACGAGGCGTGACACATCATCGGCGGCTTGACCGAGATCCCCGGCCTCGAGCACCTTTTGCAGCAGATCGACTCTGGCCCGGAGCAACGGCGGAAGCGTGCGGGCGATGCGTCCAACGCGTTGGAGCCGAGCCCGCGCACTGCCATGCCGCCCGCGCCGCCGCTCGACCTCGGCTTCGAGCAGCCGTATTCGTGCCGCGCGCAATGGATCGCGACCCGCTCGTGCCGCGGCAAGCGCGTCCGCGAGATCGTTCTCGGCCGCATCCACATCGCCGATCGCGAGGCGGACGAGTGCCGCGCAGTAGCACGCGGCGGCCAGACCGCGCGCCTCGTCCACAGCCCGAGCGGCGACGACTGCGTGGGTGACCAGCGCGGTCGCTCGCTCGAACTGACCGCGGCCCGTCGCGATGCGCGCCCCCAGCAGATCCGATCGGCGTGTGTTCTTGCCTGGGCGCCGGTTCTCGATGTCCGCCAATGCGGAGGCCGCTTCCGCGTACTGGCCTCGCCAGTACAAACACCGCGCGAGCGACACCGCGGTGGTCGCCATCCGGTCGGCATCCTGAAGTCCTCGGGCGGTCGTCGCGGCGGCGGCCAACACGGCTTCCGCCTCGTCCAATCGCGCCAGATCGATCCACGCTTCCCCGGTGAGGGTGGCGACGTCCACCAACACCTCGTCGCGCCCCGCCCGCGCGGCGTACTGCCGCGCATCGTCCAACACGGTGTGAGCATCACGCGGGCGCCCGCGTTGCAGCAGGCACGAAGCCGCTCGCAACGCTCCAACGGCGGCGCCGTCCCACTGGTCCCGCCGCGCCAGGCCGCCGATCGCATGGCGCAGCTGACGCATCCCGGGACTGTGCCGGCCACGATCGATGAGATCCTGCGCCGCGTCGATCCGCTTGCGCAGCGTGGCGAGCTCTCCCGAGACCGGCCAGAGCCGCTGCACGTCGGCCGCGGGAGGCGGTTCGATCTCTTCGGGAGACCCGTAGGCGACGCTCGACTCGGCGACACGTAAGCCACGAGAAGCGGTGGGACTTGCGGTAGCCGGATGCTCGTAGTCGAATCGGTGCCACAGAAGCCGGACGAATCGACCCGGAAGACCGCGAGCGCGCATCGCCGCGCGCCGAATCCGGCGAATCTGCGCAGAATCATCCGGACGAGGAAAGACGGCCGATTCCAGCGTGTCCGCGTCAACGGGCGCAAGCCGCACGCCATCGACACCTCGCTGTTCGCTTTCGCGGACGATGAGCACGACGTGAGGCCGGGGCGAGCGCAGCGCGGATTGCAGCGCCGCGCTCCAGGCCGACGCGGTGTCGCCGGCAGCCATGATGAACAGACTGCGGCCCTGCCACAGATCCGCGTACGGCGCCTCCAGGAGCCGCGACGCGATCGGCACGAAGCCGTTGATCCGCGCGATTCGCGCAAGCTCCTGCACCGCCACCGCTTTCCCTGATCCGGCCGGTCCCCACAACACCGCAATGCGCGAACGCGTTCGATCGCCATGCTCCGCCATCTCGCCCAGGGCTGCGACAGCCGGCCGCGGAATCAGGCTCAGAGCGCGGCCTTTGATCAACAGCGACAACCCAACGGGTTCATCGGACCCATTGGGGTAGCCCGTTCCCGTATCGGGCACGACAACCGGACCACAAGGCCCATGATGGACGGCGCCTCCGAGGTCTGTCCCTACGGACATGCCCGCCGCCCGCAGAAACGCCGTGGCCGTCTCGGAGACCGACTCGATGTCGTCTCGCGCACCAGTCCACTGCGCACCGCAGTGCCACGCTTCGAACCGATCGGATTCCGCTGTCAGACCGAAATCGAGAAGTCGCGCGAACACGCGATGTTGCAGCGTGCGCCAACGATCGCATCGCAGCGTCCATTGCAGTTGGTCCGCGGCGGTGCCGGCGCGAGCGACCTTCAACGTGACCGGCTCGCCGGTGGCCAGATCGATCGCGGGTCCGGCATCATGAGCAACGAATCGATCCTCGAGGAGCCTCATGACGTCCTCCTGTCGATGACGCGCGAGGCAGGCTGCAAGAATGTCGCCCACGCGATCGCATCGTGTGCCGCGGATGCGGCGTCCAGGACGTTGCAAAAATTTCAGCTAGAATGACGACCGCATGTTGCGATTCCTCACTGCCGGCGAGTCTCACGGCAGAATGCTCGTCACGATCCTCGAAGGTGTTCCGGCCGGCCTCGCGATTGATTTCGACGCCGTGACCGCCGAGCTCCGGCGCCGCCAAACGGGCTATGGCCGCGGCCGGCGCATGGTGATCGAGTCCGATCGAGCGGACGCCGTCAGCGGTATCCGGCATGGGCTGACCACCGGCTCGCCCATCGCGCTGTTGATTCCCAACAAGGACTGGGAGAACTGGCAGCGGACGATGCACGTGGAGGCGGAGATGCCGGCGGATGCGCCAGGCGCGGACCGGCCGACCGTGACGCGCCCGCGACCCGGACACGCGGATCTCGCCGGCTTCGTGAAGTACGGCCACGACGACATGCGGAATGTGCTCGAGCGTGCGAGCGCGCGCGAGACCGCGGCACGTGTGGCCGTCGGCAGCGTCGCCCGCCAGTTGCTGCGGTCCATCGGCGTCGACATCGTCAGCCATGTAACCTGCATCGGCGCGGCGACCCTCACCGATCCGCTCGCCCTCACGTTCGAGCAGGTGCGCGCGATCCCGTCGGATTCAGCGCTGCGATGCGCGGACGCGGCCGTCGAGCAGGCCATGATTGCGGAGATCGATCGCGCGCGAGACGCCGGCGACACGATGGGCGGCAGCTTCGAGATGATCGCCCACGGCGTTCCGCCCGGCCTCGGCAGCTACGTGCACTGGGATCGCAAGCTGGACGGACGCCTCGCGCAGGCGATCATGTCGATTCCCGCGATCAAGGCGGTCGGCATCGGCCGCGGCCCGCTCGTGTCCACGATCCCCGGCTCGCGAGTCCACGACGAGATCCTTCCGCTCGGCCAGGGCCAGTCCGCAGATCCATTAGGTGTGCGACGGCCAACCAACAACGCGGGTGGGCTCGAAGGCGGCGTCACCAACGGCGAGGATCTCCGCGTCACCGGCTACATGAAGCCGATCTCGACGCTCATGAAGCCGCTGCGCTCGGTCGATCTGAACACGATGACCGAGAGCCCGGCGACCGTCGAGCGCAGCGACGTCTGCGCCGTCCCCGCCGCAGCCGTCGTCGGTGAAGCAATGGTCGCAATCGTGTTGGCAGATGCGGCGATCGAGAAGTTCGGCGGCGACACCGTCGAGGAGCTGGTTACGAACTGGAAGACATTTCACGCCCGCACGATTGGGCGGTTTGCACGATAACCGCGGCTTTGCACGGACATTTCACGCAGAACTCGCAGAACACGCAGAATTCTTCTAGCACGCGCACGTCCCTTGCATTCTCGGGGCGCATGACCGACCAAGAAAGGCTCAACTCCATAACCGAGAGAGTCATCGGCGCAGCCATCGCCGTTCACCACGAGCTCGGACCGGACGCCTGGCTAGTGCGTTGTCTATTTCGATGTAGCGCTGGCCGAGAGTCGCAAATCGTCCGTTACGTGGGGTCCGGCTTTAGACTGCGGACCGACACAGACCGATGTGACGCGCTCGTCTGAAGGTCCGCCGAAAGGCGGACTCCACGCTCAGCTGCACGACACCGATCCGAAAAGCGGCTATAGACTTCACGTGAAATGGTCCACGGCCGACGGCATCAAGCGCGTTGTCAATGACTTTCCGAAATGAGTTTCTCTCTGCGCGTTCTGCGTGTTCTGCGTTGAACGTCGTGTCAGTGGAATGATTCGGCCGATCCTCAAGTACGGCGACTCGACGCTTCACAGCCCTGCGCGTCCCGTCGACGCGATCACGCCCGAGATCGAGCGGCTCATCGACGACTTGATCGAAACGATGTACGCGGCGCCGGGGATCGGGCTCGCTGCACCGCAGGTGGGTGTGCCGATGCGGGTCTTCGTCGTGGACGTGTCGGTCGGCCGCGATCCGAAGGCGTTGCTGGCGCTCGTGAACCCCGAGTTCGTCGAACGCGAAGGCACGCAGCTCGAAGAGGAGGGGTGCCTCAGCGTCCCCGGCTTCAACGCCACTGTGGTCCGACCGACTCGGGCAGTGATGAAGGCGCTCGATCGCAGCGGACAGGAACAGCGGTACGAAGCCACCGGGCTGCTGGCCCGCGCCTTTCAGCACGAGATGGACCATCTCGACGGCGTGTTGTTCGTCGATCGGCTGCGCGGCATCAAGCGCGACATCATCGTCCGCAAGATCCGCAAGCTGACACGCAGCGGCAAATGGTAGCCGCCTCCGCGCTTCGCGCTACGGCGCCCAAGACCGACGCGCCGCTCCGCATCCTGTTCTTCGGCACCCCGGACTTCGCACTCGTGACCCTCGACGCGTTGCTTCGATCGCGCCATCGTGTCGTCGGCGTCGTGACGCAGCCAGACAAACCTCGCGGACGTGGTCAGACACATGGCGGAATCGGCGGTCAAGCAGCGCGCGCAGACGGCTGGCTTACCGATCCTGCAGCCGCTGCGATTGAACGACGATGGGTTCCTCAATCAGATGGCGGCCCTGGCCCCCGACCTCGGCATCGTCGCCGCCTACGGCCGAATCCTGACCGACCGCGTGTTGGCAATGCCCAGCATGGGTCTTCTCAACGTCCACGGGTCGGTGCTGCCCCAGTACCGCGGCGCGGCGCCCGTCCATCGCGCTGTCATCGCGGGCGACCCCGAAACCGGTGTCACGATCATGCGCGTGGTGAAGGCGCTCGACGCCGGTCCCATGTTGGCCGTGGCTCGGAGATCGATTGGGCCCGACGAGACGAGCGAACAGGTCGAGCGGGCGCTCGCGCGGCTCGGCGCCGATCTGCTCGTCGCGACGATTGACGAGCTCTCGTCAGGTCGTGTCCGCGAAACGCCGCAGGACGAGACGCTCGCGACCTACGCGAAGCGATTGACGAAAGACGATGGGATCGTGGACTGGTCCTGGACCGCGGACCGCCTGCACAATCTCATCCGCGGCCTGCACCCGTGGCCGCATGCGTTCACGTTTCTCCACCAACGCCGCGTGATCCTGCATCGATCGGCAGTGGCCGCTGTCCTGCCGCCGAACGCGGACCCCGGCACGATCCTCGAAGCGCACGGCGATCGGCTCATGGTGGCGACGGGGGGGAGCGCCCTCGATTTGCTCGACGTACAGGCCGAGGGCAAGCGGAAGATGCCGGTTCGCGAGTTCCTGGCCGGTCACTCGGTGGCCGTCGGCGACCGCTTCGCGCCGGCGCCCAGTCAGTGATCGCGCCCGCTCGCGTCGCGGCGTACGAGACCCTCGTCGCGGTCTCGAAGGGTCGGGACCTGCCTTCGGCAATCGCGTCGACGCGGACACGCCTGGACGACGACCGCGATCGGGCGCTCGCCGCGGAAATTGCCACCGGTGTGCAGCGCTGGCGCGCGGCGCTCGATCACGTCATCGCGGAATTCTCGAAGCGGTCCCTGCAGTCGCTCGACGCCCAGGTTCTCGAAATCCTGCGCCTGAGCGCCTATCAGATTCTTCATCTCTCCCGCGTTCCGGCGTCGGCGGTGGTGGACGATGGTGTCGAGCTCGTGCGACGGGCGGGCAAACGCAGCGCGGCGGGATTCGTCAACGCCGTGCTCCGCGCGATCTCGCGGCGGCGGCACTCGCTCCCGTTGCCGTCCCGTCCTGAGGATCCGTCCGATCGCGATGCGGTTCTGGCGTACTTCAGCATCAGCCTCTCGCACCCTCGCTGGCTGGCGGAACGGTGGTACGGCCGCTTCGGCTTCGAAGTCGCGGAAGCGTGGATGCGGTTCAACAACGAGGCCGCGCCAGTGACCCTGCGCGCCAATGGCCTTCGCACGACGCCGGACGCGCTGGCAGCCCGTCTGGCGGCATCAGACGTGCGTGTGCGACGCGGGCAGTTTGCGCCAGGCGCCCTGATTGTCGAAGCGGGCAATCCGCTGCGCGACGCTGTTAACGACGGCGATTTCGTGGCACAGGATGAAGCCTCGCAGCTGGTCGCGGTGCTCGCCGCAGCGCGTCCCGGCGCGCGCGTGCTCGACGCGTGTGCGTCACCGGGAGGCAAGACGACCGCGATGGCTGCCGACATGGAAGGCCGCGGCTTGCTGGTGGCTTCCGATCTGCGCGACCGCCGGGTCGCCCTGCTGCGGAAAACGATTGCCGCAACCGGCGCGGCCAACGCTCGCATCGTGCAGGCCGACGTGTCGCAACCCCTGCCCTTTCGCGCGCCGTTCGATCTCGTAGTCGTCGACGTCCCGTGCACCGGCCTTGGCACATTGCGCCGCGATCCCGACATTCGCTGGCGGCGACACGAGACCGATCTCCCTGCATTCTCCGCCGCCGAGTTGACGATGCTCCGGCGCGCGGCCGAGGTCGTGGTTGCGGGAGGGCGCCTCCTCTACGCCACGTGTTCGAGCGAACCCGAAGAAAACGAAGAGGTCGCTGCGAGGTTCCTCGCATCGACGTCCGAGTTCGTCGCCGTTCCCGCGCGCAACGCAGCGCCGCTCGTTCCGGAAGCCGTGGTCGATGCGCGAGGACATCTGCGCACGGAGCCGCATCGCCACGGCCTCGAAGCGTTCTTCGGCGCGGTGTTCGAACGGCGCGGATCGTAGGGGCGGACCGCCCCGGGCCGACACATGGGTCGGCCCCTACGTGTGTTTGCGAATTCGTAGTACGATCTTCGTCAGCGAATGCCCCTGACAACCCGCGTGTGGAGCGCCGGCAAATTGTTGCTGCTCGCCGGAGCGCTCACGGCCACGTACGTGATCTTCGCGGCGGCGGCGATGCGGATCGCGCTGCGATCGCGCGAGGTGCAGGTGCCGAATTTCGTGAATCACACCGCGAACGAGGCGACGGCGCTCGCGGGATCCGTCGGTCTCTCCGTCCGAGTGGACGACACGCGCCGTCCCGATCTGCGCGTCGCGGCGGGACTCGTGCTCGCGCAGGATCCGGCTGCCGGCTCGACCGCGCGCCAGCAGCGCAGCATCCGCATCTGGCTGAGCGCCGGGCAGCGATCGGCCACCGTGCCGCCGCTCGTCGGCGAGACCGAGCGGACTGCGCAGCTGCGGCTCGCCCAGGACGGGCTCACGCTGACGGGCGTATCGGAAATTCGATCGCAGACGTTCGCTCCCGACGTCGTCGTCGCGCAGACGCCGCCGGCGAAGGCCGCCGGCGGACGCGTCGCCCTTCTCGTGAATCGCGGCGAGCGCGGCGCCAGCTACGTGATGCCCGATTTGATCGGCGCCAACGGCGATCGGGCCGCGGAGATTCTGCGCGACCACGGCTTTCGAGTGGCCGTCGTCGGATCGACGCCGTATCCGGGCGTCGCCGCGGGCATCGTGATCCGGCAGAGTCCGCAGGGCGGGTTCCAGGTCGGTCCCGGCGAGCCGATCGCGCTGGAGGTGAGCCGGTGAGCGTGCTCATCGCCCCGTCGATCCTGTCGGCCGATTTCGCGGCGCTCGGCGCGGCGATCGCGGCCGCCGAACGGGGCGGCGCGGATTTGATCCACGTCGACGTGATGGACGGACATTTCGTCCCGAACATCACTATCGGGCCGCCCGTGGTGAAGTCCATTCACCGGGTCGCGAACGTGCCGCTCGACGTGCACTTGATGATCGAGGAGCCGGACAGCTACCTGGACGCGTTCGCGGACGCCGGCGCGGCGATGATTTCGGTTCATGTCGAGATCCTGCCCCACCTGCATCGCACGGTGCACGCGATCAAGAAGCTCGGGCTCAAAGCGGGCGTGGTCCTCAATCCAGCGACGCCTGTGATGGTCCTGGAACCGATGGCCGCCGACGTGGACTACGTGCTCGTCATGTCCGTCAATCCCGGCTTTGGCGGTCAGACTTTCATCCCGCGCAGCGAGTCCAAAGTCCGCGATGTACGAGCGCTCCTGGATCGCGCGGACAACCCGGCGCCGGTGGAAATCGACGGCGGCATCGATGTCCGCAACGTCGGCCGAGTCGTGGCCGCCGGCGCGCGCATGATCGTGGCCGGATCGGCCATCTTTCATGCGCCGGACCCCGAGCGCGCGACCCGCGATTTGAAGGCGGCGGCGCTCGCGGCCATCACCTCGCCGGCCGTTCCGCAATGAAGGCGGAGCTCGCGCGATCGCGCGTCCGCGTCCGGTACGCCGAAACCGATCAAATGGGCATCGTCTACTACTCGAACTATCTCGTGTGGTTCGAGGTTGGCCGCACCGATTGGCTCCGCGAAAGCGGCTGGAGCTATCGCGACATGGAAGCCGAGGGCTACGCGCTGCCGGTGATCGAAGCGCGATGCAGCTACCAGGAATCCGCTCGATACGATGACGAGCTCGAGGTGCGGACCACGAGCACGCTGGAGTCGCCGGTCCGCATTCAGTTCCTGTACGAGGTCGTGCGCCTGGCGGACGGCACAACACTGGCCACCGGCATGACGATGCATGCCGCGCTCGATCGCAGCGGACGTCCCCGCCGGCTCCCCGACCGCGTAAGGATGATGTTTTCATGAAAGCACTGGTCACCGGCGCCGCCGGTTTCATCGGATCGACGCTGGCCGAGCGCCTGCTCGCAGACGGTGCCGAGGTCGTCGGCATCGATTGCTTCACCGACTACTATCCGCGCGCGATGAAGGAGCGCAATCTGAAAGGCCTTCTCGCGCACCCGAAGTTCCGGTTCCTGGAAACACGCGTCCAGGACGCCGGGCTGCCCGCGCTGGTGAGCGACCGGACCCATGTGTTTCACCTGGCCGCGCAGGCCGGCGTCCGAAAGAGCTGGGGACGCGATTTCGCCGTCTATACCGTCAACAACATCGAGGCGACGCAGGCGCTGCTCGAAGCCTGCGTCGGAGCCCAGCTCGAGCGCCTGGTGTACGCATCGAGCTCGTCGGTGTACGGCGACGAGGTGGCGCTGCCAATGCGCGAAGACGCCCTGCCGCAGCCGGTGTCGCCGTACGGCGTGTCGAAGCTCGCCGCCGAGCAGCTCTGCTACCTCTATTTCGCGAACTATGGGGTCCCGACGACATCTTTACGCTATTTCACGGTGTACGGGCCCCGGCAGCGGCCCGACATGGCCTTCCACCGATTCTTGCAGGCGACTCATCAAGGGGAGCAGTTTCGACTGTTCGGCGACGGAAACCAGACGCGCGATTTCACTTTCGTCACGGATGCGGTGGCTGCGACCGTTGCCGCCGGGACGCGGGGCGTACCCGGCCGTGTGTACAATATTGGTGGAGGGGCGCGCGTCTCGATGAACGAGGTGATCGAGATGATCGGGCGCGTCGCCAATCGCCGGCCACTCGTCGTGCACGATCCTGCGCAAAAAGGCGACATGCGACACACCTACGCCGATACGTCGCTCGCCCGGACCGACCTGGGCTTTTCCCCTGCGGTGAGCCTCGAAGAGGGGCTCGCGGCTGAGTATCGCTGGCTGGCTGACACACCGTGATTGACACTGGACCAACACGACAGGCTCGACTGCCCTACTGGCTGAACTGCCTAGCGGTGACGCTGGTCGCCGTGGGTGTTGCGTGCGCGCCCGGCAAGCGCGGCCTGGTCCCGCCGGGCACCACCGAACCCGACAAGTTCCTCTTCGACCAGGGCAACGTAGCGCTCAACGAGAAGAAATGGCTCGTCGCGCGCGAGTTCTTCAAGCAGATCACCGAGACCTACACGCAGAGCCCCTACCGTCCCGACGCCAAGCTCGCGATCGGCGACACGTATCTCGGCGAAGGATCGGCCGAGGCGCTCGTGCTGGCGATCAACGAGTTCAAGGAATTCCTGTCGTACTACCCGACCAATCCGCGGGCTGACTACGCCCAGTACAAGGCCGGCCTGTCGCACTTCCGGCAGATGCGCGGGCCGCAGCGCGATCAGTCCGAGACGCGCGAGACGATCCGCGAGCTGCAGGCCTTCGTCGATCGGTATCCCAACAGCAGCCTGATGCCGGAAGTTCGCGGCAAGCTGCGCGAAGCACGGGATCGGCTGAGCGAGTCGGACTACCTGGTCGGATTCTTCTATTTCCGGCAGCGCTGGTTTCCCGGCGCCATCGATCGGTTCAAGGAACTGCTCAAGAACGACCCGCAGTACACGGGCCGCGACGCGGTGTACTTCCACCTGGCCGAGTCGCTCGTGAAGGTCAAGCTCGAAGCCGAAGCGCTCCCGTATCTGGAAAAACTCGTCGACGAATTCGAGCGCAGCGAGTACCTCCCTGAGGCGCAGCGCCGGATTACCGAGCTCAAGGCCCTCGCCCAAACCAAGACGTCAGGATTCTGATATGCCAACGCTTGCAGTCGGAATGGAACGCGAAGACCGCAAAGGCCGCAAAGCACTTCTTGTGAAGCGCAACCTTCGCGGTCTTAGCGGTCTTTGCGTTCTGATCATCTGTGCGACCGACGCTTCCGCGCAGACCGACCCGGCGCCGATGTCGCCGATCGAAACGATGGTGGCATGTTCGTCGCCGCCATCCCTCGATCGACCCGCCGCGGCGACGCCCCGCGTCATCGGCGCGCAGGACACGATGGCGCGCACGCTGTTTGGCCCGCCTGACCTGCTGGTCGTCAACAGCGGGCTCGGATCGGGGATTCAACTGAATCAACGGTTCTTCGTCAGGCGGGAGAACCGGTTCGGCACTTCCTACGGGAAGCACACGCTCACGTCGCGCACGCTCGGATGGATTCGCATCATCGCCGTGGACAACTCGACGGCGGTTGCGGCGATCGAGCACGTCTGCGACGGCATCATGGCGATGGACTATCTCGAACCCTTCGTGGCGCCAACGGTGCCGGCTGAGGCTACCAGCGGCGCCACCGTCGGGGAACCCGACTTCTCCGTGCTGTCGCGCGTGCTGGCTGCCAATGATGACCGCGCCAACGCGGCCCCCGGCGACATGGTGATGATCCAAACCGGTGTCGGCAGCAGCCTTACGGCCGGCACGCGGATGGCGGTCTATCGCGACGTGCGCGTCGATGCCATGCCGCTCGCCAGCATCGGCGACGCAGTCGTCATCAGCGTCGGCCCGAATGTGGCGCTCGCGCGGATCACGCGCGCGCGCGACGCGGTGCAGACCGGCGACTACATGGTGGTGAGGAAATAAACGAGGGCGCGCGAAGCGCCCGCTACGGCCGCAAAGACACTTCTGACGTCACGCCTTTGCGTTCTTCGCGCTCCTTGCGTTCTTGACGGGGCTCGCGAAGCGTCGGGAAGAGATTGAACCGCCGGAAATAGTCCGCAGCCGACACCAGCGCCGTCACGACCACCACCCACAACGCGGCCTGGCCGATCAGCAGGAACTCGCGGCCCTGCCCGTGACCGAGGATCAGCGCCAGGATCGCGACGACCTGCGCCACCATCTTGATCTTGCCGAGCGGCGACGCCGGAATGGCGACTCCGCGCGCGTAGGCCAGGCTCCGCAGCGTCGTGACCGCGAACTCGCGGCCGATGATCAGCGCGACCATCCACGACTGCGCCAGGTCCATCTGCACCAGCGAAATCAGCGCCGCGGACGTCAGCAGTTTATCGGCGAGCGGATCGATCATCTGGCCGAAGGGCGTGATCTGCTTGCGGCGGCGGGCGACGTAGCCGTCGGCCCAATCGGTGAGCGACGCCAGCGCGAAAATCGCGGCGCCGACGATCTCTTTCGGCACACCCAGGATCAACTGGCCTTCGAACTTCGTGAGCAGCACGACCACCAGCAGCGGCACGAGGAAGATCCGCGTGACGGTCAACGAGTTCGGCAGGTTCATGGGGTGCTGTGGTCACATGATATCATCGGTGGTTGCGATGAAGGCGATCCTCCTCGCCGGGGGCAAGGGCACGCGGCTCAGACCACTGACGATTCACACGCCGAAGCCGATCGTTCCCATCTTCAACCGCCCCTTTCTTCACTACCAGCTCGACCTGCTCAAGCAGGTCGCCGAGATCGACGAGGTCGTGCTGAGCCTGAACTATCAGCCGCGCCGCATCGAAGAAATCTTCGGCGACGGCGGTGAGTCCGGCATGGCCATCCGCTACGTCGTCGAACCGTCGCCGCTCGGCACGGCCGGCGCGATCCGGTATGCGGGGGAATCGTTGCGGGAGTCGGTCGTCGTGTTCAACGGCGACGTCCTGACCGCCGTCGATCTCGCGGCCGTGATCGCGCTGCACCGCGAGCGCAAAGCGAAGGCCACGATCGTCCTGACGCCGGTCGAGAATCCCATGGCCTACGGGCTCGTGGAAACCGACGAGCTCGGAAACATCCGCCGGTTCCTCGAGAAGCCGAATCCGGACGAGATCACCTGCGACACGATCAACGCCGGTATCTACGTCCTCGAGCCGGACACGTTCGATCGCATTCCGAAGGACACGCCGTGGTCGATCGAGCGGAGCTACTTCCCGTCGCTCGTCGAGCGTGGAGAGACATTCGTCGCCTACGTCCATCGCGGGTATTGGATCGACATCGGCACAGCTGAGAAATACATGCAGGTCCATCGCGACATCATGGACGGCCGGTACCGGGCGGCGCCGTTCGCGGGCGCGGCCTCCACCGCGTGGGTGTCTCCGCAGGCGCGCGTCGAAGAGGGCGCCGTCATCGAAGGCCCTTGTTTCGTGGACGAGGGCGCGGTCGTCAAGAACGGCGCCCGCATCGGCCCCTACAGCGTCATCGGGCGCCAATGTCACATCGAAGAGCACGCCGTCGTCCAGCAGGCGATCGTGTGGGCGAACAGCCGCGTCAGCCAGGAAGCGGTGGTGCGCGACGCGATCCTTGGCCGCCACTGTCACATCGGGCGCAACGCCATCGTCGGGAATGGCGCGGTCCTCGGCGACAAGAGCTCCGTCACCGACTACAGCCGTCTATAACAACATGCAGGTGAATCCGTCGATCTTCAAAGCGTACGACGTTCGCGGGGTTTACCCTGACGAGCTGAACGAAGAAACCGCGCGCGCCATCGGCGTCGGCTTCGCGGCCTACCTGAAGCCGCAGCGGATTGCCGTCGGCCGCGACATGCGCCTGTCGTCGCCGGCCTTGATGGCGGCGTTCGTCGACGGCGTCACGAGTCAGGGCGTCGATGTCGTCGACTACGGGATGATCGCGACCGACATGCTGTACTACGCGGTCGCGACCGATGGACACGACGGCGGCGTCGAGATCACCGCCTCGCACAACCCGGGGCAGTACAACGGCATGAAGCTCGTGCGGCAGCAGGCGCTGCCGCTCAGCGGCGACGCGGGTATCGGCGACATTCGCGACATGATCGCCGGCGACCGGCTCCCGGCGCCGGCGGCGCGCCGCGGCCAGGTGACCGAGCGCGACCTCCTGGACCGGTACGTCGATCACGTGCTGTCCTTCATCGATCCGGCCGTCATCCGCCCGTTCAACGTCGTCCTCGACGCCGGCAGCGGGATGGGCGGCCTGGTGGCCCCCAAGCTCTTCGAGCGCTTGCCCTGCAAGACGACGCGTTTGTGTTTCGAGATCGATGGGCGGTTCCCGAATCACGAGGCCAATCCGCTCCTGGAAGAAAACCGGCGGGACATCGTCGAACGCGTCATCGCCGAAGAAGCGGACATCGGCATCGCCTGGGACGGAGATGCCGATCGCTGCTTCTTCATCGACGGCACCGGCGAGTTCGTCTCCGGCGACTTCGTGACGGCCCTTCTCGCTGAAGCGTTTCTCATGCGGCATCCCGGGGCCGCCGTCGTCTACGACCTGCGCGCCAGCTCCGCGGTGAAGGACACCGTGGAGCGCTATGGCGGCACGGCGCTGATGAACCGCGTGGGTCATGCGTTCATCAAGCAGCGGATGCGCGAGTCGCAGGCCATCTTCGGCGGCGAGGTCACCGGGCACTACTATTTCCGCGACAATTTCTTCGCCGACAACGGCTTCATCCCGGCCTTGCTGATGCTCGAGCTGATGTCGAAGAAAGGCGCGAGCCTACACGGGCTGCTGCAACCGCTCGCGGCCCGTTATTTCATTTCAGGCGAGATCAACACCAAGCTCGCGAGCATGGATCTCGTGCCGGCCAAGATCGATCAGCTCGCCGCCAAGTACGCCGACGCGCGTCAGTACATGCTCGACGGCATCTCCATCGAGTATCCCGATTGGCATTGCAACGTCCGGCCGTCGAACACCGAGCCGCTGCTGCGCCTGAATCTCGAGGCAAAGACGCCGGAGCTCATGGCCGCCAAGCGGGACGAGGTGATTGCAGTAATCCGATCGTGATGAGTAGAATCGCGTACCAAGCGTCCGAATAGAATCAGTACGTGGGGTCCGCCTTTAGGCGGACCGTCCCCTGTTAGCGGGCTTAGTACAATGGTAGTACAGAGGCTTCCCAAGCCTCGGACACGGGTTCGATCCCCGTAGCCCGCTCCACTAATTCCTTCCTGCGCAAGAAGTTCCCGCCGCTGCGGATCCCGTCTCCAGAATGTCTCCAAACTTTTCGACGATTTCGACACCGGCCAGACGCTCATCGAGCAGACGAATGGCGTCCTCTGTTGCCGCCGGACTCAGCTGCATGTAACGCTGCGTCGTGGACAGGTCGGCGTGTCCCGCCAGTTCCTGGATGGCCCGAGTTGGCGCACCTTTCATCGCGAGATGGGAGCAGAAGGTGTGGCGAAGTAGATGCACGCCGGCCTGCCGAAGTCCCGCGAGGCGCTGGGCGCTGCGAACTGCCTTCATGCCGCGATCGCGCGTCATGCGCGATCCGTCAGGCAGGCACAACACACGTTCCGACCGGAGGTGACGAACAGCACGTACTTCTTCTCGTTCTCTGGTGCTCTCAACGGCAACGTTGTCACCGGCATCCTGACGATACGTCGCGAAATTGGCGGCGGAAGCGGATCGGTTGCCCACAACGTGACGCTATGCCAGTGTCGGTGACCGACGGCGGCGTGCGCTCAGTTTCGCCAGCGACGGGTTCGAGAGCTGCTAAGCGGCGCTCACCGGTATATCCGTCGCAAACCGCGAGAAAACGGCGACCTCGCCCTGCTCGTAGCTGAGGCCCCGACTGCCGTGCCAGCGGCGTTCGTCATGACAGTGACGTCCCCGCGTGGCGTACAGATCAACGATCATGAAGACCACTCGCCAGCTGACCGCCATCATCGAACGCGAGGACGATGCGTACGTGGCCCTGTGTCCAGAACTGGACGTCGCGAGCCAGGGCGACACCGTCGAATCCGCTAGGAAGAACCTCATCGAAGCGCTGGAGTTGTTCTTCGAGTCAGCCGATCCCACCGAGGTTGCACGCCGACTGCACGGTGAAGTGTTCGTGACGCGTGTTGAGGTGCTGGTTGGGTAAGCTTCGCGTCCTGTCAGGCCGCGAAATCTGCAAGATTCTGGAAGCGGAAGGGTTCTCGGAAGTTCGCCGGCGCGGCA
Organism: uncultured Acidobacteriota bacterium; assembly: GCA_963770995.1. Lineage (GTDB taxonomy): Bacteria > Acidobacteriota > Vicinamibacteria > Vicinamibacterales > CAVVIG01 > CAVSWN01. Next base: position 294,321 of record CAVYRS010000005.1, read on the forward strand.
GTCACATCGTCATGCAGAAGCGCTCGGAGAACACGACGACGACTGTGCCAATCCCCGATCACTCCGAGCTCAAAGCCGGAACTCTGTCCAGCATCATCCGACAGTCCGGTCTCTCGAGAAGTCTTTTCGAAGGCTGACGCCGTCTCCAAAATATCTCCAAAACCTCGGTCGAAATCAGAGGACGCGAGAGGACCGCAGAGAACGCGAGAAAATCGGCAACTGCTTGAAGATCAAACTCTTGTGACCAGAAGTCGCGCGTCATCACCACTTTAGAAAAACGCGTTAACTGAGTTCGATCCCCGTAGCCCGCTCCACTAACCGCTTCTCCAGAAAGCACTTCCAGATCTCGCCACTCCGTTGCCATCATGTTGCCACGGTCTGCACAGCGGTGGGATCAGCGAGTCGCCAGTCCAGCAACCGAATCGCGTCTTGCGATTTGCTGCTCGCGAGCGAGCCAAACGGATTGCACGGGGCCGGGAGCGGATCGGAGGGGGCTTGCTGGGACGCATTGCGGTCTCCGCATAGTGGGCAAGAAGCTGCCGTTCGCTCTGGGGGTCTCAATGGGACTCTTCCTAGCGACATTGCCGAGCGCCGCGGCCGGCGCCCGCCAGAACCTGCCTGCCCACTCCCATCGTCGCCACGCCAAAGATGACACCCGATGCGACAAAGGGTGCCCCTGATGACGCCACGGTCTGCCCGAGGATTGCCGTCATGACTGACAGGGCGAACAAGAGCGGTACAAACCCAGAACCTGTTCCCGCTCTCCATGACATGAGACATAGCAGCGCCCAGCCGACGGCGACCGAGAGGGCGCCGGCCGGATATAAGTCAAGGCCGGGCACTGCGCGGCTGGACCTCACCAGCAGGATCCCCACGACTGTCGTCAGAAAGGCGGTCGCGCCCCAGCGCCCTACAGCCTCGTGTTCCTGTGCGTACGCAGCGAACACACCGATCAGGAGGAGGAAGTCGATGATGAAGTACAGCATTTGTCGCTCGACTTCGCGGTCGACGCCTGAAGCAAACGAGCCTGCCGCTCGCAACAGGCCGGCAACAATGGCGGCCCAACCTCCGACGCGAAGGAGCGTGTCCCACCGCATGGTGTGATCCCCCGATGCCGAGTATTGTGCCTGAACAGTTGGCCAGGCGCTGCCAATTGGACTCTTGGGGTCGACTAGCAGCTCGATCCGATGCAAGAGTTGCCGAGACGAGATCACGGGCGGTCGGCAGACCTTGCACGGGTCGAACCGCTTGGCCGCTTCTTTCGGCGGCATGGCGATCCATCCCGTCTACGTTTAGCACGCGGATCGCCGATAGCCGACCAATGGACGCCGGCCAGCCGTGCTTCTCGAACACATCGACCCAGGCTGGAGAGAGACTGACGTCGACGACGAGGCTTATCACTTCTCGAGCGGTACTTCGGTCTCCTCGACGCGCCAGGCAGCGTAGGAGAGCGCCTCGCGGATATCAGCCTCTTCGAGGTAGGGGTATGTCGCCAAGATTTCCGGAACGGTGCGGCCGCTCGCCACGAGACCGACGATCGTGCCCACGGTGAGGCGCAGGCCGCGGATACAGGGCTTGCCCCCCATCACCTCCGGGTCGTGCGTTATTCTCGTCAGCGGTGTCATTGTGGTGACCACCTGTGATTGTCGCACCATTTGCGCCGTCTCCAAATGTGTATGCCCTCTGCTGGGCGCGGAGGCCCTGTAGGAGTATCTCTCAGGCAAGCGAGGATGGCAATCGTCGGAATTCGGGGCGGTGGAAAGCCGACAGTGGATCAGCGATCAACGGTGCGGCTCGTGCGCGAGGGCGATCTCATCGCCGAGGTCGCCGTCACGTATGTCGAGAGTGAAAGTGGTTGGAGCCCGTACCTTTCGCTCGAAGACTCAAACAAGCTGGACGACGTTCGGGACGCTTTGCGTGCTCGCGATGTGCCCCGCGCGGTGACGCTCGCACACTGCGTTTACCGCCTTGCGCCCGTGGACAGTTGATTGCGACGTATGGAGGCCGCGGAATGGCGCATGGCAACGAACTCGCGGATCGGATTGCGCTGAAGGACGCGCTCAAGCGGCTGGCAGAGCGCGGGAAGTCTCCGGTTCGCGCATCTGACCTCGCGCGCGAAACCAGCAGCGCTGGGTACAAAGTTCCGAAAAAGTACGTCCGTCGGCTGCTCACCGAGAACGGCGACGGCGTCACCGCTATCGATGGAGTACGCGTGCTGCAGAAGCCCAAGAACACGTTCTGGTTTTCATTGAATGAGACGAGGTAGCCGTCTCCAAAATATCTCCAAAACCGCAGTCGAAATTGGAGGACGCGAGAGGACGACAGCGAACGTGAGAAAACCGGCACACCACTTTAGAAATACGCGTTAACTGAGTTCGATCCCCGTAGCCCGCTCTTCCCAAAATCGCAAGGAAATCGACCCCCCCCCCGAAAAGCAGGCCGATCCCGAGATCGGCTTGCCTTCCGCGCAATGTCAAAACTTCTCAAACGCCCCCAGGGAACGGGGGCGGAGTTGGTCAGAAGTTGGTCGGGAAAGTTGGTCAGCGCTTTCGTTCGTGCAGGGCGGGTGCTGCTGGACAAACGCGCGCGAGTTTGTCCACTGCTTCGAACACCGCGATGCCGCTCTCGACCGCCTCGAGCTTCGCGCGCACGACCAGGAGCAGCGCTCGCCACTGTCGCCGGTCTTCAGCCTCCATCGCGCCTTGAATCTGTTTCTCGGTGCGGTCGTACCCGCGCTCGGTCACCGCGAACGCCTCGCGCTTCGGACGCGGCAGGGCGAAGCGAATCTGTCGCTGGTGCCACAAGAACTCGACGCGGTCCTGCTCAGGCGTCAACCCGTACGCGAACCCGTCGAAATGATTCTGTCGTGCGCCATCACGCACGAAGACGCGTCACGGTGAAGTGTTCGTGACGCGTGTTGAGGTGCTGGTTGGGACATCGGGCGGATCGACTCGAGGACGGCCGACGCGCGTTGAGCTATCCTGTTGACATCAGGTCGAACTGGTCATGCCAATCCCCGTCGAAGTCAGGCCCCTTGCGAATCACAAGATTTGGCTCCGCTACGACGATGGAGTCGAGGGAGAGGTTGATCTCTCAGACTTGCTGGACGGGGCGTCTTTGAAGCGTGGAATGACCCAGCGTTCTTCCGCTCGGTTCGAATCGCGTCCCACGGCGCCCTGGAATGGAGCTCAGAAATCGAGCTGTGCCCAGACGCGCTGTACATGCGGTTGACGGGTAAGTCACCCGAGGATCTCTTCCCGACGCTTCGGTCGATCCTTTCGGACCAGAGGCCGCGCGTCATCACTGCTTGATTGGCGGAAGGGGCCGACCCCTGAAGACGAAGGCAGCGTAAGACGTTGCGCTCCAAGGTTCCAAATCAACTACTATCTGCGGCACCGCTTCATTGAGGTGCCACGTGACGATTCCGCTCGACGGCGGCCACATCTCGTCGGACGCTGACCTCACGCAGGCGTCCTCGGCAACAGCACAACCAAAGGAGCAGATCGGCCCGTACCGCCTCCGCCAGCTCATAGGCGAAGGCGGAATGGGTGAGGTCTGGCTCGCCGAGCAGACCCGGCCAGTGCACCGGCAGGTTGCCTTGAAGGTGATCAAGGCCGGCATGGACACAGCCCAGGTCGTTGCCCGTTTCGAGGCGGAGCGACAGGCGCTGGCGCTCATGGACCATCCGGCGATCGCCGGGTCTTCGACGCCGGGGCCACACCGGAGGGCCGTCCGTACTTCGTGATGGAGTACGTGCGTGGCGAATCGATTACCAGCTATGCGACGCGGCAGAAACTGTCGATTCCTCAGCGCATCGAGCTGTTCATGCAGGTCTGCGAAGGCGTGCAACACGCCCACCAGAAGGGCATCATCCATCGCGACCTGAAACCATCGAATATCTTGGTGACCCTCCAAGGCGATCGGCCGGTGCCCAAGATCATCGACTTTGGTGTCGCGAAAGCGATGACGCACTCACTGACGGAGCGCACGCTGCACACGGAATTGGGGGCACTCATCGGCACGCCGGAGTACATGAGCCCGGAGCAGGCGGAAATGTCGGGCCTCGACATCGATACCAGAACCGACGGGTACGCGCTGGGTGTTGTGCTGTACGAATTGCTGACAGGCATGTTGCCGTTCGAGGCGAAGTCTCTGCGCGAAAAAGGTCTGGACGAGATCCGTCGAACGATCCGTGAGGTTGATCCACCCAAGCCGAGCACCAAAGTCACCACGTCTGCGCGGACGGACAGTCGAGCGGAGACGCGGGTCGCCTGGCCAGCCAACTTCGTGGAGATCTTGACTGGATCACGATGAAGGCGCTGGAGAAGGACCGGACTCGCCGATACGGATCGGCCGCGGAGCTGGCGGCCGACCTACAGCGTCATCTGAATCACGTGCCCGCTCTGGCGAGCCCGCCGGGCACGCTTTATCGAGCGCGCAAGTTCGTGCGCCGCCACCGCGTGGGCGTGGCCGCCGTGACGGTGCTATTCGTTGCGCTGGTCCTGGGCGTGACGGGCACGAGCATCGGCCTGCTGCGCGCCCGCCGCGCGGAGGCACGCGCGCGTCAGGACGCGGCCACGGCCGCGCAGGTTTCGGATTTTCTCGTCAAGCTGTTCAAGGTGTCGGACCCAAGCGAGGCCCGCGGCAGCACGATCACCGCGCGGGAGATTCTCGATCGGGGCGCCGACCAGGTTCGCAACGAACTGCGGAGCGAACCGGCGGTGCAGGCCACGCTGATGCAGACGATCGGTCAGGTCTACGGGTCGCTCGGCCTCTACAAGGGCGGCGCGACGCTGCTCGAAGACGCGTTGAAGCGGCGCGAGACCGTCCTCGGACCGCAGCATCCGGACGTCGCGCAGACCTGCATGGATCTTGCGGCGATCTACCGGCTCCAAGGCCGGTATGACGCCACTGAGCCATTGCTCAAACGCGCCTTGGCGATTCGCGAACAGCAGCTGGGGCCTCACCACAGTCTGGTGGCGATGAGTGTGAATCGTCTTGCCGGGCTCTACGTCGACGTTGGACGTCTGGACGAGGCCGAGGCGCAGTTTCGGCGCGCGCTGACCATCCTCGATCGGCCCGACGGCGACCGGGAAGTGCTCGGCCGCACCCTGAACAACCTGTCGAACCTCGCCAGCTACCGCAACAAGTACGCCGAGGCCGAAACGCTCTTGCGGCGAGCGCTCGCGATCCTGGAACCGATCCTGGGCGCCGACCACCCGGCGATCGGCACCGTCTACAACAATCTCGCGGGCACGTGTGAGAACCTGCACAAATTCGACGAGTCGGCGCGCCTGTACACCCGCGCCATCGAGATCCGTCGTCGTGCGCTTGGTCCGGACCACCCAGACGTCGCCGCCACGCTGGACAGTCTGGCAAACTTGAAAAAGCAGGAAGGGAATTACGAGCGCGCCGAGTCGCTGTACCGGGAATCCCTGACGATCGACGAAAAGGCGCTCGGACGAGACCATCCCTCCGTGGGACGAACCCTCGACAACCTTGGAGAACTTCTGCTGAGGCTGCATCGATACGCCGAAGCGGAAACGACTCTGCGACGCGGCTTCGAGATCCGCGAACGAGCGCTGCAGGCCGATCACCCGGAACTACTGGCCAGCGTGCACAACCTGGGCGCCCTGTACTACGAGCTCAAGCGGCCTGACCAAGCGCAACCCTTGTTGCGGCGCGCGTTGGAGGCTCGAACCAAAGTGCTCGGCGCGGACGACGTCATGACCGCCGACTCGGCGTTCGTGCTCGGTAAGCTGCTTCGGGACGCCGGCCGTCCCAACGACGCGGTCCCACTCATGGCGCAGGCCTTCGAGACGAGTCTCAAGAAGCTCGGGAAGACCGACAGCCACCGCGTCGAGGCAACCAAAGGCTATCTGGATCTCTTGCACTCGCTCGGGCGCACCGCCGATTACGACGCCGCTCGAGTTCGCATCGAAGCCAAGTGATTTTGCGTCGCTGCATCCCACTATGCGAGTCCACGCGTTCCGGCTCCGCCCACTGGTCGCTCTGCTCGTGTTCTGCTGCGCCGTCCCGGCGCTGGCGCTCGGCGGACAGGCGCCCGTGCTCGCAGAACGGCCGAGCGTCGATGCGGCGTCGGCCGTACCGATTCACGGACCGCCGGCGCCCATCGCGCCAGAGGTTGTCGCGCGAGACGCCCAGGGACGCGTGACCGTGCGAGCCGTCCGCCTGGAGGCGCCGTTACGCGTCGACGGCAAGCTCGACGAGCGCGTCTACGAGGAGGTCCCCTCGATCTCCGACTTCGTCCAGCAGGAACCCCGCGAAGGACAGCCGTCTTCGGAGAAGACGGAGATCTGGGTGCTCTTCGACGAGCGCACCTTCTATCTCTCCGCGAAGTGCTGGGACACGGAGCCTGATCGGATCGTGGCCAAGGAGATGCGGCGCGGCAATTCGGCGGTGTCTCGCGACGACAGCATCACGCTCACGCTCGACACGTTCTACGACCGCCGCAACGGCTTCTATTTCCAGACCAGCACGCTCGGGGCTGTCTACGACGCGCTCGTCACCGACGAGCGCTCCGAGAACATGGACTGGGACACCGTGTGGGAAACACGGTCGTCGCGGTTCGAGGGCGGCTGGAGCCTCGAGATCGCGATCCCGTTCAAGTCGCTGCGCTACCCCCGTGGCGGCGCGCAGATCTGGGGCATCAACGTCCGCCGCACCGTGCCGCGCAACGAGGAGCTCGACTATCTGAGCCTGGTGCCCGCGTCGTACGGCCGCGTGGGGATCTGGAAGTTCTCGTCCGCCGCGACCCTCGTCGGCCTCGAGACGCCGGAGGAATCGCTGAATCTCGAGCTGAAGCCGTACGCGATTTCCACCCTCGCGACTGATCGCACCGCCACGCCGGCCGTATCGAACGACGTGACCGGCGACATGGGCTTCGACGTGAAATACGGGCTGACGAAGGGCCTCATCGCCGACATCACCTACAACACGGACTTCGCGCAAGTCGAAGTGGATGAGCAGCAGGTCAACCTCACGCGCTTCAGCCTGTTCTTCCCAGAAAAGCGGCCGTTCTTTCTCGAAGGACAGGACATCTTCGCGTTCGGCGGCGCCGGGCCCAGCTTCGGGGGCCAGAACTCCGGCGACACGCCGATCATGTTTTTCAGCCGGCAGATCGGCTTGAGCGGCGGACGCGCCGTCCCCATCGTGGGGGGCGGACGCGTCACCGGCCGGGCCGGCGGCTATTCAGTCGGCCTCCTGAACATCCAGACCGATGACGATGAGCGGGCGGGCGCCGCGTCGACGAACTTCTCCGTCGTCCGCCTGAAACGCAACGTCTTCGGCCGCAGCACGATTGGCCTCCTCGCGACGCACCGTTCCGAGGCAGTCGAGAGTGCCGGCTCGAACACGGCGTTTGGTGTTGACGCGCGGTTCGCGCTCGTGTCAACGCTGTTCATCGATACGTATTACGCGCGGACGAATACGCGCGGCCGATCGGGCAACGACACGAGCTACCGCGGCCGGATCGAAAACAACGGCGACCGCTACGGCTTCCAGGCGGAGCACCTCAGGGTCGGGCGCGAGTTCAACCCGGAGGTCGGCTTCCTCCGCCGGACGGACTTCCGCCGCTCGTACGGCCAGGTCCGCTTCAGCCCCCGCCATGTCTCGAGCGATCTCGTCCGGAAGTACACGTTCGAGACGAGCCTCGACTACTACCTGCGCGACTCGACGGGCACGCTCGAGTCACGCGACGTGCGCGGGGAGTTCGAGATTCAGTTCGAGAACGGCGAGCGCTGGCGAACAGAGTACAGCCGGCAGTTCGAGCGCCTCATGGAGCCGTTTGACATCGGTGAAGGTGTCGTCATCCCCGTGGGCGGCTACACGTTCCAGAGCGTTCGTACGAACTACAACATCGGCCCGCAGCGCCGGATGGCGGGGAACGTCTCGCTCCAGGCTGGCAGCTTCTTTGGCGGTGATCTGATCGAGGCGAGTTACCGGGGACGCGTGCAGCTGTCCACGCGCCTGGGGGTGGAGCCCGGCCTCACGCTGGACTGGATCGATCTGCCCGAGGGACGCTTCACGACGACGCTCGTGCGGGCGCGCGTGGTCTACACGATGACGCCGCGTATGTTCGTGGAGGCGATGCCGCAATACAGCTCGGCCACCGATTCGGTCACGACGAACATCCGCTACCGCTGGGAGTACCAGCCTGGCAGCGATCTCTTCATCGTCTACACGGACGGGCGGGACACCCGCATCGGCGCGCGCGGCCCGGAACTGGTGAGCCGCGGCTTTGCGATCAAACTCACGCGGCTCGTGCGGTTCTGATCGGCCCTCGTCGCGTTCTCACCGATCTCGAAAACGCGTCCAGCTCTACCGCGTCGGCGCCGGCTCCTCAGGTCGCTGTAACGTACTCAGCGGCAGCTTGTTCACGTCGTCGATGATCTTTGCGTACGCTCGAGTGGTCGCCTGGAGACCCGTCCAGGGCACCGTGTCCGGTGTTTCGCGGTCGGTATGGAAGTAATGGAAGAACTCGCTCGTCGCCACGCCCGGTGTAAAGCGGTACAACCGTCCGAGATCGCCCGCCGGCGGACGGGGATTCGGTTCGCTGAGAAGCGGGACGCCGAATTCCTTGAACGCCTTCACGGCGATCGCCGTCAGCTCCGGCCGCGAGGGTCCACCGGCATACCACTGCTGCGCCGTATACATGTTCGACCAGCGCACCACCTCGCCGGCGAGATAGCGGGGACGGACGTAGGTCTGAATCGTCGACGGGTGCTCGCAATTGATCGACAACGCCGTCTTCGCGAACAGCTTCGCCTTGTTGGCCGGATCGTTCAGCCAGACGCCGCCGACCGCGGATCCCGGCCCGCTGTTGTGATGCCCGTCGAGGCCGATGAACACCATCGTTCGACGCCGCTGCGCCTGCGGAATCCTGGCGTAATACTCGGCGAGCCCGACCATCGCGGCCACCCCGCTCGCGTTGTCGCCCGAGGCCTCGAACCAGCCGTCTCGATGGGCGACGATGTAGATCGTTTCGTCGGTGGCGCCTGGCAACGTTCCCCAGACGAGCGCGGTTTTCAGGTTCGGCACCATCTGCACGTCCAGCGTGGCCTTGACACGTGCGCTCTGCCCTGCCGGCAACGAGGCGATCAGATCGCGGACCGCGAGACCGTCATCGCTTCCAACGGTGAACGCAGGCGCCTTCGTATTCGACGGATACGCCTGGTAGCGCATGTTGCCGGGCTGCAGGTCGGTCTCGAAGATCGCGACGGCGCCTCTCTCGTCAGCGCGCCTGACCGCCATCTCGTTCGGCAGGCCCAGCATCGTGTAGGTAAAGACCGCTTTCCCCTTCACGTCTTTCCCCATGAGATCGGCGTCGCTGCCGAGGCCTCCGTACACCGCTTCGACGTCGATGCCGCCAGGCGGGAGTGCAGCGGCCCGGTAGTCCGGCTGTGCGGAATCGAGCGCAATCGTCTTGCCGCCGCCGCTCACGGTCACGTCCCACTGCTGCGGGAACCACTGGGGGCCGAGGTCCAGCGGCTGAATGCGAACGTCAGTCAGCCCGACTGATTTGAACGTGTTCGCGAGCCACTCGGCGCTCTCCGCATCAGCGGAGCTTCCGATGATGCGGCCCCAGAATTTCGGATGGCCTTGATCGCGATACCGCCGCGAGATCGCGGCCTGCTCCTCGACATACCGATGAAGATGCTTGCCGTCGATCCTGCCGTACGATTGCTGGCCGGGTTGCAGCGGCCACTCGAGGAGGGCGTCGTCGAGCGTGCCGGACGGTGTGGCGAGCAGCGTCGTGCGCGGCGCGGCGACACTTGACGGTGCCGTCTGCGCCCATGTGCCGCGGCCGAGGACGCTCATCACGCTCGAAATGGCGGCCAGCGTGACGACACCAGTCATTACCTTGCGCATGATCGCCTCCTGCGACTTCCAAGGCCCGAATGTTAACTGTTTGGGTGCCGTCCGTATACACAAGGATTCCATTGCATCCAAGAGGGTGATATCCTCTCAAATGCGTGTGTTAGCGGGGGACAGACGAGCGACGGCAGGTCCCAGGCCCTGGCAAGGTACGGCATGAAAAACGGCTCGGATGAGTATGACGTCGCCGTCCTCGGCGGCGGCAACGCAGGCCTGTGCGCCGCGTTGACCGCCCGCGAGGCCGGGGCGCGTGTCGTCGTGCTCGAGAGCGCGCCGCGCGAGATGCGCGGGGGCAATAGCCGTCATACCCGCAACTTTCGCTGCATGCACGACACGCCAACCGACCTGCTGGCCGATACCTACTCGGAAGACGAGTACGCCGCCGACCTGGTCCGGGTGACGGGCGGCGACACTGATGAAGATTTGATGCGACTCGTCGTGCGGTCGTCGGCCGGCTGTCCCGCCTGGATGCAGCGGCTGGGCGTGCGATTCCAATCGTCGCTGGCCGGTACGCTTCATCTCGGCCGCACCAATGCCTTCTTTCTGGGCGGCGGCAAAGCCCTGATGAACACCTACTATGCCGCTGCGGCGCGCATGGGCGTGGACGTTCGCTACGACGCAGAAGTCGTCAATCTCGAGTTTGCCGACGGTCGTTTTCGGAGCGCACTGGTCCGAGCCAACAGTCACGTCGAGCCGGTCCGGGCGAAGACCGTGGTGGTGGCGGCCGGCGGATTCGAATCCAATCTTGAATGGCTCAAGGAGATCTGGGGCGACGCGGCCGACAACTTCATCGTCCGCGGCACGCCGTACAATAGAGGCACGGTTCTCAAGGTGCTGCTCGACCGCGGCGCGCAGCAGGTCGGCGACGCGACGCAGTGCCACGCGGTCGCGATCGACGCGCGCGCCCCGAAGTTCGACGGCGGCATCGTCACCAGGCTCGACTGCGTCTCGCTCGGCATCGTCGTCAACAAACACGGTCAGCGCTTTTACGACGAGGGCGAAGACTTCTGGCCGAAGCGCTACGCGATCTGGGGGAGGCTCGTGGCGCAGCAGCCGGATCAAATTGCCTATTCAATTATCGATTCGAAGTCGTTCGGCAAGTTCATGCCGTCGGTGTTCCCCCCATCGCCGCGAACTCGCTGTCCGAGCTCGCGCGGCTGCTGAACCTGCCGCCGGACGTCCTCGAACAGACCGTCAGCACCTTCAACCGCTCTGTCCGTCCTGGTTCGTTCGATCACGCGATTCTCGACAATTGCCGGACTGAAGGATTGACCCCGGGCAAGAGCCATTGGGCGGTGCCAATCGACTCGCCGCCGTATTGGGGTTACCCGCTGCGGCCGGGGATTACGTTCACCTATCTCGGACTGAAGGTCGACGAACACGCGCGCGTCGTGATGAACGACGGATGTGCGGCGGCGAATGTGTTCGCGGCTGGCGAAATCATGGCCGGCAACATTCTGGGTAGAGGCTATGTGGCCGGGGCCGGGATGGCCATCGGTACAGTCTTTGGCAGAATTGCCGGCACGGAGGCGGCCCGGCATGCCCTTGGATGAGGTGCTTCGCGAAGGCGAACGCGTCATGACCGTCTGCAATGCCTGCCGGTATTGCGAGGGTTATTGTCCGGTGTTTCCGGCCATGGAGCAGCAAGTCGCCTTCGCGCGAGGCGACCTGACGTACCTCGCCAATCTCTGTCACAACTGCGGCGAGTGCCTGTACGCCTGCCAGTACGCGGCGCCTCACGAGTTCGCAATCAACGTTCCCGCCACGCTGGCTCGCATCCGACTGCGCTCGTACGAGGAGGTACAGCTGGCCGAAGGCCGCGGGAGCGGCGTTCCGCCATCACGGCGTCGCGACGACCCTCGCCGTGATCGCCCTGCTCACAGGCGTCCTCGCCGCGCCGGCGATGCTGTTTGGCGCCGGCCCGCTCTGGGCCGCGAGCCCTGACGGCGACTTCTACCGCGTCGTGCCGCACACGGTGATGGTGGCGGTCTTCAGCGCGGTCGCGGCCTTCGCCGCCAGCGCACTCGGCATCGGCGTCGTACGATTCTGGCGCGACGGCACCGGACAACGCGCGGGATGGCCGACCGCCAGCGCGGTGATCACGGCGCTGCGCGAGGCCGCGACGCTCACGCACCTGCACGGCGACGGCATCGCCTGCACTGAGTCCGAAGAGCAGCGATCGCACTGGCGGCGGTGGTTCCATCACGCCACGTTCTACGGCTTCGGGCTCTGCTTTCTCTCGACGACCGTGGCCGCGATCTATCACAATTTCCTGGGCTGGCCGGCCCCCTACGGGTATGGGAGCCTTCCGGTTGTTCTCGGGACCGTCGGCGGCGTCGGCCTCGTCATCGGACCAGCCGGGCTCCTCGCGCTGAGGCGCCGGCGCGATCCGGCGCTCAGAGACGCGGCGCAGCAGGGGCTCGACGTCTCGTTCATCGTGCAGCTCGTTCTCACCAGCGCGTCGGGTCTCGCACTGCTGGCGCTTCGCACCGGACCGGCGATGCCAGGATTGGTCCTGCTGCATCTCGGCTGCGTGTTGACGCTGTTCATTTCGATGCCCTATGGCAAGTTCGTGCACGGGATCTACCGCACGGCCGCCCTCATCAAGTCGCGGCTGGAGGTCGACCACCCCGCGCCGGTCGAAGCCGACACGCCGCTCGCCGATGCGCCAGCGGCCGCGCCGCACGAGCGGCCCCTCACCGGCGCCGCGCACATGCTGCCGCGCGGCGGCGCGAGCGCCTCCGCGTCGCTCAAGGGCTGACACCCGCTCACGCCACGCCACCTCGCGCGCCCTGCGCGTCGCCGCCTTGACAGTCGATACAGACGCCGCTAGACTCCCGATTACATGCGTTTGTATACGAGTGTGTAGATGGCGTCGAAACGAAAGCTGACTGCCCCGACCGCTGCACCGGATCCGAGCACAGGACCGTGGGCCAACCTGACCACGCTCTGGCGCCGGTATGAGAACGAGCCGGTCGCGGCCGACGCGATTTACACGGCGCTGCGCGAGGCCATTCTCGACGGCGTCCTGCCGGCCGGCGAGCGCCTCGCCGAGCTGCAGCTGGCAGCGCTTTTCAACCGAAGCCGCACGCCGGTCCGCGAGGCGATTCTGCGGCTCGAGGCGGAGCATCTCGCGGAACGCTCGGGGCGGCGCGGATTCGTGGTCGGCGGCATCACGCGCGAAGAGATTCTCGAGGTCTACGCCGTGCGGGAAGTCATCGACGGGCTGGCCGCGCGCCTCGCGGCCCAAGGCTGTCTGCCCACGGATCTCGACCATCTGGCGTGGCTCAATCGCCGGATGTGGAAGGCCGCCGAGCAGCTCGATCATCGTCTGATGGTGGAGCTCAACATCGAGTTTCACGAGGCTATCGCCCGCGCCAGCCGGAACGCGCTGCTGCTGCAGTTCATGCGGCAGATTCACGACTGGGTGCGCCGTTTCAGCGATACGACGTTCTCGTATCGGGGCCGCGCGGCCGAAGCCCTCAAGGAGCACGACGCCCTGCTCGAGGCGCTCCGGGCCCACGACTCCGACGCGTCGGAACGGATCGCGCGCGCGCACATGGCCCGCGCCAATGAAGTGCGCATCGTCATGCAGCAATCCGCGTCGCACCGGTAGCACCTCCCGCACGAAATCGGCAGCTTTGCTTTTCGCTGAGTGCCATGAACCCAGGTGTGCTCGATCCGCCTGTCGCCGACTCCGCGCAGACGCGCGCGTCCGCGGCGGCGCGTCTCGATCGGCTGCCCATCGCCTCGGTGCACAAGCGGGCGATGTGGCTCCTCGGCTTCGTCTTCTTCTTCGAGCTTGGGGACATCTACTCGTTTTCGTTTGCCGCGCCGGCGCTGCTCGAATCCTGGGATCTGACGATTGCCACGATCAGCGTCATTACGTCGGCGACATTCATCGGGATGTTCGTCGGTGCGACCGCCGGAGGCTGGTTCTCGGATCGGGTGGGACGAAAACGCGCGCTGGTACTGTCGACCGTCTGGTTTTCCGGATTCTCGTTGCTCAACGCCTTCGTCTGGGAGCCGGCCGGATTGTTCCTGACCCGGATGCTTACGGGCGTCGGGTTGTCGGCGATGACGGTCGTCGGCATCACCTACATCAGCGAGCTGTTTCCGGCCAGCAGGCGCGGCGCCTATCAGGCGTGGGTGTTGACGATTGGCCTCGCCGGCGTGCCGGCGACCGCCTACGTGGCTCGCTTCTGCATTCCGTTGGCTGACTGGGGCTGGCGGCTGGTGTTCATCTGGGGATCGCTCGGACTCTTGTTTCCTCTCTTCTCGAAGCGGTTCGAGGAGTCGCCACGATGGCTCGAAAACAAGGGCCGGCTGACCGAGGCGGACGCGACGCTCGACCGAATCGAGGCCGAGGTGCGCCGCGAGTGCGTCGAGCTGCCGGCCGTGATCGAGGCGCCGCAGTCGGGCTCGAAGACGGGCCGCTTCGGCGACCTTGTGTCGCGCCGCAATCTCCCGCTCACGGTGACGCTGGTTGTCACGTGGGTCGCACTGACGCTGGGCCTGTACGGGTTCACCGCGTGGTTTCCGACGCTTCTCGTGGCCCGAGGGTTCACGCTCGTCAACTCACTCGAATGGTCCTCGGCGATTTCCATCGGAACGATTCCGGGTGCGTTCATCGCCGCCATGATCTCGGACCGCTGGGAGCGTAAGTGGCTCATCCCCGTCGCCTCGCTCGTCGTGGCGGGATGCGGCCTGGCCTACGGTTTGGTGAGCCACCCGGTCGCGATCGTCGTGCTCGGCTTTCTGATGCAGATGTTTCTTCGGACATTCTCATCGTTGATCTATGCGTACACGCCCGAGTGCTTTCCGACCGAGATTCGCAATTCGGGCGCAGGGCTGTCGTACGGCGTCGGGCGGCTGGCGAACATCGCGGGGCCGCTGATCATTGCGTTCATCTACGGCCGCTACGGCTACGTACCCGTGTTCGCCTTCATCGCGGCGACCTGGGTGATCGTTGCGGTGACCATCGGAGCGTTTGGACCGGAGACGAGGAATCGCTCGCTCCAATAGGAGGCCGCCCCATGGACACGGCTCGTCACATGACACAAGCGCTCGTCGCCATCTTTCTGACCGCACACATCCTGTCCGCGCAAGGGCAGGAGCGTTCGCCCGCGCAGTCTGCCGACGCGTTCGTCGGCACATGGGTGCTCAATCTCGCGAAGTCGGTGTACGAAAACCAGCCGGCGCCGAAGAGCGTGATCCGGACGTTCGACTACGAGCGCGACGGCCTGATCCTGGTGACCGCCCACACCACTAGTACCGCAGGCAGCATGTCTTTCGTCCATTACTTGTTCACGCTCGACGGAAAGGAGTACGAGGAAAAGACGCGGGCGGCAAGTGGCGGGTCCGCCAACCGGACGCCCACCTTCGTCTCAGCGACGAAGGCCGGCGACCGGGCGATCAACCTCGTCTTCAAAAGCGGCGGCCGTGTCACCATCACGCACGAGTGGAGCGTGTCGGACGATGGCAAGACACTCACGGCAAAACGGACGGCGGCCAACGCGCAGGGTCAGCGCACCTACAGCGTGCAGGTCTACGACAAACACTAGCAGCTCGTTCAGTTCGAGGTCCGCGTCAGCCCCGGCCCCGGCCGGCTCGTGGAAACGTGAACGTGCGCCACTCCTTGATTTTCCCGTCGCGGAGGTGAAAAAAGCCGAGCCCGTGCCATTCGCCTTGAGGGCGGCCCGGGAGCTTCGTGTGCTCGATCCGCTCGTTCATCAGGAGCATGCCGCGTGCCCACACCCCGACGGTCTTGAAATCCGCCGACT
The DNA here is from genome assembly GCA_963770995.1 of uncultured Acidobacteriota bacterium. Lineage (GTDB taxonomy): Bacteria > Acidobacteriota > Vicinamibacteria > Vicinamibacterales > CAVVIG01 > CAVSWN01. The sequence continues at coordinate 310,001 of CAVYRS010000005.1, forward strand.
CGGTGTCCTTGTAGCCGGTCGTCAGCTCGTCGAGAATCGCCTGTCGGCCTCGCACCCGAATATCGTCCGCGCCGCGAATGCAGTCATCGGCGAGGAACGCGCCGATTTTCTCGGCGTTGAACGGAACGGTCCAGCGGGCGGTCAGGAATTCCTCGAGGACCTTGACGTTCCGCTTTTCCTCTTCGGTCATCTCGGCGGCCTCGGTCTTCCAGCCCGTCAACCCCAGCGCCGCCGTGCCGGCGGCCGTCGCCAGAAACCCGCGTCGATTCACAATGCGGCCCATGATGAGTCCTCCTGGTTAATGACGTCACCGCGGCGTCCGCTCGGCCACGCCGATCACGTGATGCTGCGTCCGGTAGACGATCATGTCGCGGGAGATGGCTGGCGACGCCATGATCATCTCGTCCATCTGGTTCTGCGCGAGCTTTTCGAACGAGGGCCCCGCCTTCGCGACGATGACGTCGCCGTCCTCGGAGGCGATATAGAGCCGGCCGTCTGCGGCAACCGCCGAGGATGAGTAGCTGCCGCCTCGCGTCATCCGCTGCTGGTACACCCGTTCTCCCGTGTCGATCTTGTACGCCGCCAGGATGCCGCCCTCGCTCGTGACATACAACAGGCCGTCGTACAGCAACGGGGTGGGAATATACGCGCCGCCGCGCAGTCTGCTCCAGATAACCGCGCCGTTCTTCTCCTCATCGTCCTTCAGCGTGATATCGCCGTCTGCGCCGGCGCGAATCGCGTAGATCGGCTGAACCGAGTTGCCGCTGCCGCTCGTGATGACGAAAAGGCCCGGCCCCGGGATCGGCGATGGCGACGCATAAATCGAGTGCTTGCCGAGACGCCACAGCTCCTTGCCGGTGAGCAGGTCGTAACCCCGGGCGTAGTTGGGGGCAAGCGTCACGATTTCCGTCCGGCGTGGGCCCTTCGTACACGAGCGGCGTGGCCCAGGATGGCGCTTCGTCGGCCCGCGGTGTGCGCCACACTTCCTTCCCCGTGTTCACATCGAACGCCGCAATGAACGAGTCCTTGATCAGGTCGACCTGGAGAATGACGAGATTCTTGTAGATCACCGGCGAGCTCGCCGTGTTCCACTCGTAACTGGGATCGACGACATAGCCCGATTTCAGCGGACCGAAATCTTTCTTCCAGAACGAGGGCGCCGTTGAAGTCGTAGCAGTACATACCTTCCGATCCGAACCAGACCACCAGGTGCGTCCCGTCGGTCACCGGGGTTGAGTTGGCTTGCGACTGGCTGACGTGACGCTGCGAACGCGGCACGCCTTCATGCGCCGTCTTGTTCCACACAATCTTGCCGGTCTCCCGGTCGAGCGCGTACACGCGCCATGCGTACATCACGTCGTCGCGCGTCGAGCGGTTGATGGCATCGACGTTCGAACCGGCAGCGGCGCCGTGCCGGAACGTCACGGAGTCGTCCTTCGCAGGAATGGCGGTGGTGACGAACACACGATTGCCCCAGATGACGGGGCTCGAATGGGCGAGACCAGGAATCGGCGTCTTCCACGCGATGTTGGTGCCCTTCGCGACGTCCCAGGTGATCGGCGGACGCGCGTCGGTGGCGACGCCGGACGAGCTGACGCCGCGAAATCCCGGCCAATTGCCTCCTGTGGCAGTGGGCAGCACGACAGACGCAGATGCCGCGGGAGAACTCGCCGTTTCAGGCGCCTTCGTCGCGGTGACAGTTGGAGCCGACTCCACGGGTGCGTCACCGATCCGCGTGTAGCGGTCGGCCCGGCCGCCTTCCTTCAGCGTCAACTCCCCCGGCGGCAGCGTGCTGCTGGAAAGGGTCATGACCAACTTCATGTCGAACGAGCGGAACATCCGAAAGTCGAGCGGCAACAGCGCAGTGCGGTTCTGACCGCGGCGCCCGAGGAGAACGGTATCGCCCTGCGGACTGGGTCCCAGCGTCACTTCCTGACCCGAGGCGCTCCGATACAACCCGTTCACCAGCTTCAGCCGCTCGGCCGACCGCGCCGAGTCCATCGGGCCGGGCTCTTTCGCTCCCGCCTTGACCAGAATCTCGACGAGCTCGGTTGCGCGCGCGCGCTGCGCCGCGCGCAGCGCGCCGTTCAGGTAGGACGGGTCGACCTTCCCGCGACTGAGAATCGTCTTCGCGGCGTCGATATGGCCGCCCTGGATCAAGTCCGACAAGGCGTCCCCATCGCTGCCGGAGCCCTTGTCGAGCAGCATCTTGATGATCTCGGCGCGGTCGATCTTGCCCTGGGGCCTGCTGTCCGGCAGGCTCGCGTGCCGCAGCGGCGTTCGGCCCCACTCCAGGTCTTTCACATTGGGATCGGCGCCCCGCTCCAACAGCAGCCGGGCAACGCCGGCATGGCCCTGCTCCGCGGCGACGTAGAGAGGGGTCCCGCCGCGGCCGTTGTCGGCGTCGACGTCAGCGCCCTGGTCGAGCAACGCCCTGACCGCCGCGACGTTACCCTTCCCCGCAGCTTCGAGAAGCTGTGCGTTCAGGGATGCGTTCTGGAGCCGGGCTGACGTCGAGAGAACGGTGAGCAGCAAGACTGCGACAAGTGGCCATCGGTGCATGTGCGTCTTGGAGTTTATTCGCGCCATGGATTCGACTGCGGCTGTGCCGCCTTCAAAGATGCCGCGCAGGAGGAGCGTCCCCTGCGCGGCCTTGTCTGGCGAGTTTAGAACTTGAACGCCGTCGAGAGATAGAACCGTCGCGGCAGCGTCCAACTGTTGGACTGGTTGAAGGTCGTCGCAAAGATATTGCTCGAGGTGATCGACTGATTCCCCTGGTCCTGCAGCACGTTGGCGAGCTCTCCCCACAGCTCGATCCGCTTCGAGCCGCGGCGGAACAGGTTCTGCGTGTAGCGGAAGTAGAGAATCTTCTGCGTATCTCCAATGTAGCTGCCGTCGGATTCGGCGATGTTCAGGGTGACGTTCCCCTGGTTCAACCGGACCTGTGCCTGCGGGGCGAACGGTTGGCCTCGCTGGGCAATGAAGTTGACCGCGAGCGCGCTATCGAGCTTGCGGAACTGATACATGCCGTTGGTCGAGAAGACGTGCGTGCGATCGGTGCCGAGCAACCCGCCGCAGTTCACCCGCGAATTCGGATCCTGGCTGCCCGACGTGCAGCCTTCCGATTTGGACAGCGTGTACGAGAAGTTCGCCTGCCACGAGTGCGACAAGCGCTTCTCGACGGCCAGCACCATTCCGTTGTACCGGTTGTAAAAGGCATCCGGGTTGGTGCGCTGGAAGAGACTCGCCGCAGTCGGCGATGTGCGGTTGAACGCGGTGATCGTGCGGCCGCTCCACTCTCCGCACTGGCCGGTGAGACTGGCCGGGCACACCGGCAGCGCAACCGGCGTATTCACGTAGGTCCCGCCGATGTCGTTCCACCCGATCTGGTCCTTCGCATCCTTGTGCACGAAACTCGCATTGAGCGCCATGTTCGGGATCAACTCGCGGTCGATGCCGATCGAAAACGAATCGGTATACGGCGCCTTGATGTTCGGATCCAGTTTGATATTCGAGATCGGATTGGTCACCGAGATGACGGTCGTGTATTGGCCCGTCGCCGCGTTGAAGCCGGAGACCGTGGTCGGAGAAATGTTCGGATAGATGATCGAGTAATCGTTGAGGAACACCGGGCGGTAGGCGCGCCCATACGACGTCCGCAACGTGGTCTTGTTGTCGTTGGTGAGCCTGAGGTTGGCGCCGACACGCGGCGCCACGGTATTCCAGGTGAAGAGGTCGCCGAGCCCGTTCACGGTCTGCCCGGTCGGTTGAAGAAGGCTGTTGACGGCCGATTCGTCCGGACTGTACGCGCGCATCCGATCCCAGCGCACTCCGACGTCCACCGTCAGCCGTCCGGCGAACCGGATGCGATCCTGCACCCACACCCCGGCGCCGCGATAGCCAGACCCGGTCACGTACGGCGAGCGGAAGGTCGCCTGGCTCGGCTGACCATTGGAGTCCTGATAGGTGACGCCGCCGGGGACTGAGTTGCGTGCGTCCTCCTGCGCCTGCTCGAATTGCGCACCGACGCCGACGTCGTTCGAGACATTGTTCCCCTGGAAGTAGCGCGTCAGCTTCACCGATTCACCCCACCGGTAGAAGGTGGAGAGCGAAATGCTCGAGACGCCGCAGCACGCGAGGCCGGTAACGCTGTCGGTGCGGATCGACTTGGCGCCGGCGACTTCGGGACTCTGCTGCTCGCCGTCGGGTCCGAACGGCGCGCTGTACGCGTCCGGATCGAGATAGCCCCCACCGCGCACGTTCAGCAGCGTGTCGTTGCCGAATGTGCTGGTTCATCGCGACGTTGAACGTGCGGCTCTTCCCGGCGCTGGCATTGACCGTCTCAATCGGACGCTGCGGCGTCGGCAGCGGCGGCGTATTGCGCCATTTCGGGTTGTACATCCCGTCGATGTTCGTGGTCGGGCCCGCGTGCCAGTTGATCTTGGCCACCCAGGCCTTCTGGTAGTACTTGAACGGAATGTTCGGATCGACGCCGGGGCTCGTCTCCTTGCGATTGTTGTAGATGATCGCGCCGAAGAACCAGAGCCGGTCCTTCACGATCGGGCCGCCGACGTCGGTCAGCAGATCCTGACGATACAGCTGTTCGTAGCCGGTCGTTCCCGCCGCGCAGTTGCAGCTCAATTTGATCGGCTTGCTGATCAAATCGTTGTTGAACCAGAACTGCTCGTACTGCCCGTGGAAGGTGTTCGTCCCGGACTTCAACACCGTGTTGAAGACGGCGCCCTGAGCTGTCTGATACTCCGCGGTCGCGCCCATCGTGACGACCTGCACTTCCTGCACGGCGTTGACGGCGCCGCCGAGCCAGAGGCCGCCGTTGCGCGGGTCGTTCGAGTTGACGCCTTCGTACAGGAACAGGTTCTCGCTCGTTGACGAGCCGAGCACCGACGCGCTCCCCGAGCTGCCCTGGATATCGTTCGCCGCGACACCAGGCGCCCATTTGACGAACTCGTGGAAGCCATACCGCATGCTGGGAATGTTCTCGATCACCTGTTGCGGCAGGTTGGTCGTCACGGCGACCCGCGAGAGGTCGATGATCGGGCTCTGACCGCTCACCGTCACCTTCTCCTCGAGCGCGGCGAGCTTGAGCGAGATGCCGCGTTCGGTGGTGCCGCCGACGACGACCACCAGGTCGTTTTCTTCGTATTCGGAGAAGCCCTCGAGGATCGTCTTCAGCGCGTAATTGCCCGGCCGCAGGTTGGTGAACCGATACTCGCCCTGTTCGCTGGTGACGACGGTCGCCGGCCCACTCGGAAGGTCCGGCGATGTCAGCGTCACGGCGACACCAGGCAGGACCAATCCCGATTCGTCCCGAACGGTGCCGACAATACTCCCGGTTACGACCTGCGCCCACGCCGCGGTGCTGAACGCGAACAGGCCTATGACCGCCGCCAGGGTTCCACGCTTCATCGAACGCCTCCCGCTTTGACTACACAACTGACGACATCTGCATACATAACAACGTCTGGCGTCGATTATCACTTGGTCTGCGGCAGAGTCAAGGCGATTTCATGCCAGGAATTGGGCTCGATTCTGCATCGATCCAAATCGACGGAGACGGCGCGGATCTACTAGCTCGGCGGCCGCGGCATCGCCCAGCCTTCGTTGTCGAACACCTCGACCGCGTGGTTGATCTTTTTGCCTTCCGCATCGATGCCGTGACGATCGATGGTCAGCGTCTTGTTGTCGGGTGAGACGGTCCACGTGTCCGACAGCACGATCTGGTTCCGCTGATTGCGGAACGTGACCGCCCACTGCCGCTCGTTGACCACCTTGATCGTCAGCTTGTTGCCGGGCGCGTCGCCGCCCGTGCGCCCGTATTCGACGAATTCGGCTCCGCCGGGACTCCCGTACCAGTAGTAGAACCCTTCGCGTCCGCCCCCGGTCTTGTTTCGATGGGTCTCGACGAAAAAGCCGTCGGCATGCACGTCGATGGTGCGGGTGCTCGGGCTTCGCCGCTGCTCCGGCGGAATCCCTTCGTAGGTTGATTTGGACACGTTCAGATTCCATGTGCCCACGAACGGGCTCGACTTGCCGCGCGGACCACCGCGTCCGCTCGACGGTGCCTGCGGCGCAACCGTCGGGCCGCGCTGCGGCGTCGTCTGGCCAGACAGTGTGGCCATCGACGTCACCAGACCGAACAACACCGCGATATTCACCACGCGTAAAGATGATCGCATCGCCATTCCTCCTGAGCTGCGCTGAGCGCCGCCCGCCGCGCGGGCCGTAACGCGCGTAGCATACTTATGAACACAATCGAACGCAAGAGAGGACAATCTATCTATAAACGCTTCTGGTGCAGCGGTTTGAGCCGCCTGAACGGATTCAGGTCGCTAGTGTCGTACGTTTCAGATCGTCTTACCTAAGGGGAGCTTGTCGAACCACGAGCCCCGCGCTCGTCCTTCGACAGGCTCAGGACGAGCGTCGTGTAATGAAAGCGTCAAACGCACGACACTAGCAGCTCTGTAAGGTTTCCGGCGTGCGGGATTGCTTCGATGTCGGCGAGCGCCTCGAGGAGGCGCTCGATCGCGGGCGCCCCGAGCGCCCGCCGCGCACACCCGCGGAATTTCTCTTCCAGCTCCGCCGCGGTCACCGGCCGGTCAGGGTGTCCGCGCGCTCCAGTGCGCCTTTCGCGCAGGGTCCGCCCATCCGCCAGCCGGACCGTCAAGGCCACTTGTGTGAGCCGCGGCGCCGCCGAATCGAGCGTCGGATCGACATCCATGGTGATGCGTGGAAGAAAGGCCTGGAGATCCGGGGCCGCGACGCGCGCGTCCTCGAACGTCTCCAGGTCGATGCGGCCGTCGACGAGGGCCGCCGCGGCGCAGTAGTGAAGACTGAATTTTCCTTCGAGACCGGTTCGCGGCCGATCGTATTGGAGAATCGTTGGCGTGAGGTCGTCGACTCCCGCCTCGACTGAATGAACGTCCGCTGCGCAAAAACCCGCGGCCCGTCGCATGTCCAACAGCGCGTCGATTGTCGGGTGCGTTCCCGCGCACGACGGATAGATCTTGACGACGGGCCCGGCGTCGACGATCTCCCAGTTGCGGCCGAGACCGCTCAGCGCAGTCTGCAAAGCGGACCGGTCGCCATCGAACGCCACGACAAACCCCTGCTCGCCGTCGAGCGCGGCATCAGAGGCGGTGAAGCCGCGCGCCGCGAGAAGTGCGGCCTGCACGCCGTTTCGAGCGGCCAGACCAGCGTGCAGCGGCTTGGCCATCGTGCCGAAGTTCGATTTGACGCCGCACGCGTGCGACGCGGCGAGCGCCAATGCGCGCGCCGTCTGTTCCGCATCGAGCGCCAACGCGCGGGCGGCCGCGGCCGCGGCGCCCAGTGTGCCGATGGTCGACGTGCAATGCCAGCCGCGCCGATAATGCGACGGGTTCATCGCACGGCCCAGCACCGCCTGCACTTCGAAACCCACGCAATACGCGTCGAGCAGCGCCGCGCCCGTTGCACCCCGCCGCTCGCCGGCCGCGAGCGCGGCGGGCACGAGCACCGCGCTCGGATGACCGAGCGAAACGAACGAGACGTCGTCAAAGTCGAGCGCGTGCGCGGCGGTGCCGTTCGCGAGCGCTGCCCCGCCGGCGCTGGTGCGCTGCGCGACGCCGGCAATCCGCGCCGGGCCTGAGGGCGACTCTTCGGCGACGAGGGCACGAACGAGAACCGCGGCCTGTTCCGAGACCCCGGCCAGCATCACCCCGAGCGTGTCGGCAAAAGCCTTCGCGGCCGCAGCCCTTGCCTGCTGCGAAGGCTGCGCCGAGGCGACGAAAGACGCCAGCACGCGGTTGGCCGGGCCGGTGACCTCGATGCTGCGGCCAGCCGAGCCGCCGTCAATCATGATGGGCGCCTTCCGAGGGACGTCGCGAGCGTGAGCGTCCGCCGCGCGCGATCGACGATCGGCGCGTCGAGCAGCTGGCCGCCGAACGCGACCGCGCCCTCGCCGCGGGCTCGCGCGTAGTCGAATGCGGTCACCACGCGCGTGCAGTACTCGACCTCGTCCGCGCTCGGTGTGAACGCGGCATTCACTGCCTCGATCTGCGACGGGTGGATCAGCGACATCCCGGTAAATCCCAGCCGCCGCGACTGCGCTGCCAGACGACGGAGCCCCTCGACGTCGGAAAGATCGGTCCAGACGCCGTCAACGGCTTGAACTCCGGCTGCGGCCGCAGCAATCACGAGCATCGATCGCGCGTACAAGAGATCCAGAGCTTCGTGCTCGCGGCGGAGGGGCAGGCCGAGCTCGCGGCTGAAGTCCTCGGCGCCAAACATCAAGCCCGCCACGCGCGCAGACGCTCGGGTCAGCGCGGCCGCGTTCATCAGTCCCTGCGGGCTTTCGATGGCCACGAGCAGGCGAACGCTGCCTGCCGGCAGCCCGGTGTCGCGCTCGTGCTGCGCCGCCGCACGATCCACCAGCGCAATCTGATCCGGCGTCTCGACTTTCGGCAGGACCAGGCCGTCGACGCCCGGCCGAAGCACCGCCGCCAGATCCGCGCTCATGCGCTCGTGTCCGATAGCGTTGATGCGGACGTAGCGCGCCTGCATCGGCTGCGCTGCCGCGTCAGCGCCTGCGGCAACGCGATCGAGGGCGGCCGCGATATGGCCGCGCGCCGCATCCTTGGCCGACGGCGCGACGCCGTCTTCCAGGTCCAGGATGATCGCGTCGACCGGCAGCGCGATCGCCTTCTCGATCATCCGCTGGCGATCGCCCGGCACGAACATCCACGAGCGCAAAAGCGAGTCCATGGCTTTTCGAAACGGGGGATGCATTATATGTTCTGACACACGGAGGACGAGGAGATGGCGGTCACGCCTGGCTGGGAAGGGCGCTTCTTCGAGGATTTCGAGGTCGGCGACATCTATCGCTGCCGACTGGGACGCACGGTTACCGAGAGCCGACAACATCTGGTTCACGCTCCTGACCAACAACACGAACCAGATTCATTTCAACAACGAGTACGGCAAGCGCACCGAGTTCGGCAAGCTGCCTGATCAACAGCGCGCTCACGCTGGCCATCGTGGCCGGCATGGGCGTGGCCGACGTCAGCGAGAACGGCTTCGCGCTCGGCTGGGACGAGATCAAGCTGCCGCAATCCGCTGTTCGCCGGCGACACGCTGTATTCGGAGTCCGAGGTGCTGGAGCTGCGCGAGTCGCAAGTCGAAGCCGCAATGGGGCATCGTCAAGGTGCGGACACGCGGCATCCAGCAGGAGGGCAAGGTCGTCATCGATTACGTGCGCAGCGTGATGGTGTGGAAGCGCGCGCACGCGCCGCAGCGCGATCTCTTTCCCGAAGTGCGCGGCTGATGACGCCTGACGCGCCCGCTCGGAAGCCGCGGCCGCGCGCTGGAGGACGTGCGTGTGCTCGCGCTGGAGACGTCCGTCTCGGCGCCGCACTGCACGCGGCTGCTCGCCGACATGGGCGCCGAGGTCATCAAGATCGAGAAGCCCGGCGACGGCGATGTCGATTCGCCTTGGGACACGGCGTGCGTGGGCTGTCGTCCGGCTATGTCTGGGTGAATCGCCGGCAAGCAGAGCGTCGCCATCGACGTCAAGAAGCCGGCCGGCGCTCGAAGCGATCCTGAAGCGCCTCGCCGCTCGCTCCGACGTGTTGCTCGAGAACTTCGCGCCTGGCGTCTGCCGATCGTCTCGGTTTCGGCGCCGAGGCGCTCACCGGCCGCCAATCCGCGGCTGATCTACTGCTCGCTGTCGGGCTACGGCCACGACGGTCCCTATCGCGATCGTGAAGGCGTACGATCGTGCTGATTCAGGGCGAGGCCGGCATCATCGCCACGACCGGCTATCCCGAGCAGCCGGCCAAGGTCGGCGTGCTCGATGACCGATCTGGCTCGTCGATGTACGCCGCTGTCGGCGATTCTGACGGCGCTCTATCAACGCGAGACAGACAGGTCGAGGGCAGATTATCGATATTTCGATGTTCGAGCGGCGGTGTCGTGGCTCGGCGTATTTCCCGCACCATTACTGGCACGTGGCGAGGAGCCCGATCGGGTCGGGATGCGGCATCACTACATCACGCCGTACGGCCCGTATCTCGCCGCCGATCGCATCTACGTCAGCGTCGTCGTCTCCACCGCGAACGATTGGCTGCTGTTCTGCCGCGACGTCATCCGACGGCCGGACCTGCTCGACGACGAGCGGTTTCGATCCGCGGAGACACGCCGGCGCCACCGCGATGACCTCGAACGTGTCATCGAGCGCATCTTCCTGGAGCTGCCACACGACGAGTGGATCCGGCGACTCCACGCCAGCGGTCTCCCCTACGGGCAGGTGAATGGCATCGGCGAGGTGCTCGCGCACCCGCAGACCGTCGCGCGCCAGCTCGTGCGCGAAGCCGCGTCACCGGTCGGACCTGTGCCGATCATCGCGAGCCCGCTCCGCTTGTCGGCAAGTCCTGTGCGGTTTGGTCCGATCCCCGCTCTCGGGGAGCACACGGTCACCGTGCTCCGCTCGCTTGGATACAGCGACGGGGAAATCGAAGACCTTCGCGCGGCGAAGGTCTTCTGAGTCTACGGCTGTTTTTCGAAGACCGCCGTATTCGTCTGGGTCGCCTTGCCCTCTGCGTTGAGCGACCTGAGCAGCTGGGTCAGCGTCTGCCCGTCCTTCGACAGCGTCCACATGCCGTCCTGAATCAGCCGGCCGCTGCGGCGAACCGTGATCCCCAGGTTGTATTCGTCGACTTTCTTGATCCCGACGAGCGCGGTGACAGTCGAGCCCGAGTTGCGATTCCATTCCGGCATGTCCTTGCCGTCCAGCGACACAATCCAATGGCCGATGGTCTTGCCGCCGTCGTTCCGGATCTGGATGAAGTGACACAGGATCATGCCGTCCAATGTGTAATCGAACTGGCGAACCTGGCTCTTCAGGTTGTTGGGGCCTGGATCGTACTTGGATTTCTCCATGTTCTGGACCCACGTGCCGATGAGCGCCTCGGGCGCATACTCGCGCGGGTCGCGCCGCTGCTGCCCCCGCCCGCCGCCCTCGCGGCCGCCGCCCTGCGCCGCGGCGCCTGTCTGTCCGCCGCGCTGTCCTCCGCCTTGCGCGGATACGGGAACCAATCCTGCGGTGAGCAGCACGCCCACCGCCATCGAAAGCACCGCTCGACCAATCCGTACAGACATCGCGTCCTCCTCTCGCCCCAGCTGAAGCGTTTCGTGGCCTATTGTATACATTCGTGTGTTCATGTCTACTGAAGCGTGGTTAGCCTGAATGGTAGGCTTACTGCGCGTCGTCCGGTCCCTGTCGCATACGCAACGGTGTTCATGACCTCGATTGCGAGATTGGTGCTCGCCGCAGCTGCGCTCGCGGCAGCTGCTCCGGCCTTCGCGCAGCCTCACTTCGATCACCTGCGCATCATCGCGCCGGCCGCTCCCGGCGGAGGGTGGGACCAGACTGCTCGGGCGATGCAGCAGGCTCTGCAACGCGCAGACATCGTCCGAACGCCCGTGGTCGAGAACATTCCTGGCGCAGCCGGCACGATCGGCCTGGCCCGCTTCATCAGCGCCGAGCGTGGTAACGGCGACGCCCTCATGCTGTCGGGACTGATCATGCTCGGCGGCATCATCACCCATCGTTCGCCCGTCACTTTGGCGGACGTCGTCCCGATCGCTCGCATCGTCGGAGAGTACGAGGTCCTTGCCGTCCCGGCCTCATCACCGTTCCGGACGCTCGCCGACCTGATCCGCGCCTTCAAGGAGCGGCCCGAATCGATCTCCTGGGGCGGCGGCTCCGCCGGCGGCAGCGACCAGATTCTGGCCGGCCTCATCGCCGACGCATTGGGGATCGCTCCGCGCCGCGTCAACTACGTCGCGTTTTCGGGCGGCGGCGAGTCGCTGTCGGCGATTGTCGGCGGCCAGGTGTCGGTCGGCATCAACGGGCTCGCGGAGTTCGCGCCGCAGATCGAGGCCGGCACGCTCCGCGTGCTCGCGATCTCCAGCGCCGTCCGGCTCCCCGAGCTGGATGCGCCGACCCTCCGCGAACAAGGCGTGGATGTCGAGTTCGAGAACTGGCGCTCGGTTGTCGCACCGCCCGGCATCACCCCTGAGGATCGGCGCCGCGTCGCCGGCGTCGTCGACGCCATGGTCCGCTCGCCCAAATGGCACGAGATGCTCCAGCGGTACCGCTGGCTCGACCGCTACCTCGCCGGCGACGCGTTCGAGACGTTCGCGAAGGCGGAAGAAATCCGCGTCCGCGCGATCCTGCGGAAGCTCGGCACGGGAGACAGCGACGCGATGTCGCTCGCCGAAGCCGGACCGTACCCTCTCTTCGTCCTCGCCGGACTGGGCCTCTTCACCGTGGCCGCCGTGATCAGCGTGCGGCGAAGCCGGCCGCGCGCCGCCGGGCCGAGGCAGGCCAAATGGCGATCGCTCGCGCTGGTTGGCGTCGGCATCGTGCTCAACCTCGCACTGGCCGAGAGTGCGGGGTTCGTCATCGCGTCGGCGACGTTGTTCTGGTTCGTCGCGCGAGCGTTCGACGAGCGCCACCCCATGCGCGATGCTGTGTTTGCCGTGGCGGTGTCGGTCGGCGCCTACCTGCTCTTCGCGCGCCTGCTGCAGCTGCAGCTCCCGGCGGGCGTGCTCGCCGGCTACTTGTAAACGCCCCTCATGGACACCCTGCACGCGCTGCAAGGCGGCTTCGCCAACGCGCTGACGCTCTCGAATCTGATGTGGGCAGCCGTCGGCGTAACGCTCGGCACCGCTGTCGGCGTGCTCCCGGGCATCGGGCCGGCGCTCACCATTGCCGTCCTTCTCCCGGTCACGTTCAACCTCGATCCGATCAGCGCGTTCATCATGTTCGGCGGGATCTACTACGGCGCGATGTATGGTGGATCGACCACCAGCATTCTCCTGAACACGCCCGGTGAAACAGGGGCGATTGCCACCGCGATCGACGGCCACCAGATGGCGCGGCAGGGACGCGGCGCGGCCGCGCTCGCCACCGCGGCCATCGGGTCGTTCGTCGCGGGCACGCTGGCGACGATGGGCCTGACGTTTCTGGCGCCGCTGCTGGCGTCGGTGGCGCTGCGATTCGGTCCAGCGGAGTACTTCGGGCTCGCGGTGCTCGCGTTCTGTGCCGTGACGTCGCTGCTCGGCACGTCGATGGCGCGCGGCCTGTTCAGTCTCTTTTTCGGCCTGGCGCTCGGCCTGATCGGGATCGACCAGCTGACGGGCCGGGCACGCTTCTCACTCGGGATTCCTCAACTCCTCGACGGCATCGACGTCGTCATCCTCGTGATGGGCCTCTTCGCCGTGGGCGAAGCCTTGTACCAGGCCTGGCACCACGGACGCGAGGAGATGGACATGGTGACGCTGCACGATTTCGCCGGGATGAACCGCGAGGAGTGGAGGCGCTCGTGGAAGCCGTGGCTCCGCGGCACCGCGATCGGCTTTCCGCTGGGCGTGCTGCCGATGGGCGGCTCGGTGATCCCGACATTCCTGTCGTACATCACGGAAAAGCGGCTGAGCCCGCATCCTGAGGAATTCGGACACGGCGCCATCGAGGGAGTCGCGGGCCCCGAGGCGGCGAACAACGCGGCGGCCGCCGGCGTGCTCGTCCCGCTCCTGACGCTCGGCCTGCCTTCGTCTGCGACGGCTGCGATCATTCTCGCGGCGTTCCAGCAGTACGGTCTGCAGCCGGGCCCGCTGCTCTTCTCGTCGCGCCCGGATCTCGTCTGGACGCTGATCGCGAGCCTCTACATCGGCAACGTGATGCTCTTGATTCTGAACCTGCCGCTCGCCGGCGTCTGGGCGCGCGTGATGCTGGTGCCGCGGCCGCTGTTGTTCGGGGGAGTCCTGGTGCTGTCGTCGCTGGGGGCCTACAGTCTGAATCGCTCGCTGCTCGACCTCGGGCTGTTGTACGCAGTGGGGGCGTTCGGCTGCCTGCTGCGCGTCTACGATTTCCCGCTCGTGCCGGCCGTCCTCGGCCTCGTTCTTGGGCCGATGGCGGAACAGCAGTTCCGCCGCGCGATCGCGATCAGCGAGGGAAACCTGAGTGTCTTCCTGACGCGGCCGATTGCCGCCACGCTGATCGTCGCCGGCGCGCTCACCCTCACTGCTCCGCTCCTGATCAGACGCGCGTCCTCGCAGCCGCAGCGGGATGCGATCGCACGATAACGCAGCGCCGAGGCCGTCGCCGAGGGTGCTCGGGCGAGATCGTGTTGGACCGGCATCTCTATCTCGTCGCGCACATTAACTGCCCGCTGGCGCCACTCCCGCCTGGAACACGCTGACCCCGAGCGGCCCACGCTCCCAGTGTCCCGGATGATCGGGGGTCCACGGCGCCTCCGTCCAGAAGAACGTGAACCGATCGATTCCGGCCGGAAGCACGGCCTCGTAGCTTCCGCCCGCCGCGGGCATGAGCGGCACGTTGTAGACTGGATCCCAGCTCCCGTCCGCGCGCGCTCGGCCGACGTGGACGTAGCCGCTGCCACCCACCCGGACGCGAAGGCGGCGGTTCGGGGGGAAGTGCTGCCGCTCGAAGGTCCAGAGAACCGTATCGCCGACATCGGCCGGGGATTCCGGAACCGTCCCGCATCCGGACTTCTTCAAAGCCTCGGTCGCCGCGACGATCACTGCGATCGTTCGAACGTACCCCCGATGCAGGTTGATGATGGACTGCCCCGGCCTCTCGAGCATCGCGTCGCCGACGTTGATCACCGTGCCCACTCGGCTGGCCATCGCGAGGTCGATCCCGGCCGAAGCGGAGGCACGTCCGATGTAGACCACCTGTTCGGGATCGAGCTCCGGCACCGACGCGTAGCGTCTCTCCCTCGAGAGTTTCACCAACGCATCAAAGCCCTCGGACTTATCCGTGCCTGCGCTCCGGGACACCAGTCGGTACGCGCCGTCCTGGAAGACGTAGATCTCGTTGCCGCCGGAGAGCACCAGCAGCACATTGGCCAGTACGCGCGAACGAGGTCCGAGCTCGACGATCAGAGGCCTCAGGAGACGGTAATAGAACCAGTCGAAGCATGCTCCCGTGGCGAACACGAGGACGCCGCCCGCGGCGAGATAGTCCGCGAGCACTTCGATCGTGCCGGGCTCGAGGTCACCTCCGGAGAACGCCGTGAGCATCTCATCCAGATCGCTGATGACGACGCTTCGGCCCGTCTGCCGGATCGTGACCAGGAGTTGCTCCAGCGCGACGACCTGCGCCGGAGACAGATCCACGAGCGCCTCTTGCCTCTCCCCGCGCGATTGCCGCTGCGACGTCGCTGCTTGAAAATACGCCTTCAGCACCGGCCTGACCTGTGCCTCGCCTGGTCTGTCCGGCCACCTCTCATCCGCGGCCGCATCCTGAGCGACCGTGACGAACAGCGGCGTCACTTCGACGAGCCGCGCGGGTCCGCCCGGCGTGACCGCCACCCAGCCGAAATCGGTCAGGAGGAGCCCACCGTTGCCGGTCCCGTGCTGCCGGCCGACGTCGATCGCGATGTAGTCGCGTTGGAGCCACGAGCCGGGAGCGTACCGAATCTCGCCGTTCTTGCTCGCGGTATGGCCGATGACCTGCGGCAGGAGCGTATTGTGGAACCGGTAGTGGTCCACCTCCCGAAGGTCAGGCGTAAAAATACCAGCGGGCTCGTACCCGATCTCGCCCGGCAGACGTCGCTTCTGCGTATGGCTCGTCCCAATGTGGAAAATCTCATGCGGCAGGTCGCGAGCCGAGACTCGCTCTCGCTCGACGAGCACGCGGCGAAACACCTCGTTCACGTAAGACGCGATCGCCGCGGGTCCGCGTGCGCCCTGTTCGCGCATCGCGAGATCGATGACGTTCGGCAGGATGCCGCCGTGGACGAAGAGCTTGCCGTGGTCGAAGTACGCCGCGGTCACGATCAACCCGGGGTGTCGCTCGGGGTACAAGGCCGCCTCCCTGATCGTCGGCCAGAGTCGGTACCCCAGGGACTCCTCTCCGCCCTGACCGCCCTCCCGGTCCATGTAGAGATCGTGGTTGCCCAATGTCCACACGATCCGGCCCCCGAGCCTGTGCGCCTGCGCGGCGAGACGGTGGATGAATCCAAACACCTCCTGCAGAAGTCGTCCGTGGCCCACGTCTCCAGTGAAGACGAGGGTTCCGTCGCGCGCGAACCACTGGTCGGAGGAATCGATGAAGCCGAGCGCGCGCAACACTCCCCTCAGCGCGTCCAGCTCTCCGTGCACGTCCCCGACCACGCCGATCCTCTTGGTGCAGTCCTTGAGAAACTCCGAGACGTCACGATGCGCCGCGAGCGCCCTTTCGACCGCCATCTCCTCAACGACGACGTCCTCCACCTGAAGGACGTGGAGCTCGTATGGAGCGAGGGCAAAGACGAAGCCGCGGCGAGCGAGGTCCTCGCCGGAGCGGACGTACATCTCGCCGGTGAACAGGTCGCGGAGGTGATAGTGGATGGCCGCGTCGTCCTGGACGTCCACTTCCCGCGGGAAGCGCACCCGGCCCCAGTGCTTCACCAATCGCGGCGTGTCTTCCGACACGTTCGCGATCACGACGAGGGGCCGATCCTGGTAGACCTTCAAGCCCGCTCGAAACTGCGCGAGAGAATGTTCGTCGTGGATCCCCAGGACGGAAAGCGCGCGGTCATAAATCGCGTCGGGAGCCTCCGCCTCGAGGATGGACCGAAGCAATTCGCCTAGAGGGTGTTTGACCAGCGCCCAGAGTTGCGCATGAAGGACAGTGTTGATGTCGTGGGCTCCTCGTTCCCCCCACGTGCCTTCGAAGCGCCCGAGACTGAAAGTCCCATTTCCCTGTTCGATCTCGCCGGACGCAGTGTGGAACTCTTTCACGAGCTCGGCCGCTGCGTCGGCGTACTTTTGCGGGATGTGGGGGGCGGCCGTAACGTTTTTCTGAATGGACCACAACGCCCATCGGCTGCCGTCCCGCGCCGCCCGCAAGAGGTCCTCTGGCGATTGCCAGGCCGCGACGGGATCGTGCACCTCCCGTCCACCACCCGCGAGATCGATCAGGCCCATGTGCGGGTCGAAGACCTGAAGCCGTTCGGCCTCTGCAGAACCGGTGAGGCCAACGTTCAGGATGGAGAAGTCGAGATGCGAGATCCCGTACCGCCAGAGCTCGTGCACGAACCGCGTGTAGCGTGCGGCCAGATTCCGCGCCGCTTCGAGCTCGCCGGCCCGGAGCGCCCCTTCGATGGCGACGACGAGCGGGGTCACAAACGGCTGGATCACCAGCACGCCGACGACGACGCCGTCGGGCGCCCGCTTCTCATTCGGGAAGTCGTCGGGATAGTGGACTCGCAGCGTCCGGGGACCGCTTCCCAGCGAACGTACGATACCAATCGACCGGAATCGCTCGAGCGCTCGCTGCTGGGCGTCGTTCAAACCAAGGTAGGCGCTCTCCGCGAGGTAGACGCGGTTTGGGATTGCCAGCGGTCCGTACATTTCAAGTGAACGGATGTGCTGCCAAATGGCGGGATGAAGGCACCCATCCGGCAGCACGCCATGATCGTGCTGCCACGCCTCGCGCGGCGGCTGCTCGTGGGGCGGCGCCAGCGGCGGTATGCCGTCCCGGTTCTTCGCATACTTCACCACGAACCGGGTGGCGGGCTCCGCCAGGGTGATGACGTGGTAGCCCTCCCCCAGCAGAGGCAGGTCCTCGCCGAAGACCTGCAAGACTTCGTCATCGGGAGGCATGTCGTCGGCGTCGAGGAAGGCCTCGCGCGCGACTGGGACCAGCGCCGCATCGAGGAGGCGCTCTCCGATCCAATTCGCGCCCCCGTGGCCTTCGTCCCGGTGGTAGGCCCTCAGCACGCGTGCGAGCACTGCCTCGAATTGCGCCTCGGCGTGCTCGGGTGCGAACGATTCGCCTCGACTCGTGGTCACGGTCCTTATCCCGATCGAGGTGTCAGAGAGCCTGGACGGCAGGAGCGATGCGGCTCGTGCGTCGGGCGGCAACACCGCACTCGTGACGGCCACTGCGACGCGATCCCCTGTTGCGGTTGGGCTCCATGGTTCCCGACCCAGCGCTAGCGCGAACGCATTATCTGTGCCGCGCGAGGTCTGACGATCTGCGATCGAGCGGGCTGCGGCGAGTGCTGACAACGCCCGCGAAGTGCTGAGACGTCACGGACTTGAGGCGGTTTAACGAGTCCTGTCCGCCGGCTTGTCGCTGTGGAACACCGTAATGGTCACCTCATCCACAGACGCTGAATATCGGCCACGAGCGGAGCACATCTGTTTGCCCCGGAGATCGGCTGCTCGGTTTAGCGGTTGGAACGAACGAGTTGTCGGGAATGAACTTCAATGCCTCCGGCGTGCGCGCCGGCTCTGTGTCTCACCGCGATCGTGCGGTCCCCGGCATCGCCCAGCCCTCGTTTTCGTACACTTCAACCGAATGATTCGAACCGGCGCGAGTCGTGCCGCGACGATCGATCGTCAGCGTCTTGCCGTCCGCGGACACGGTCCACGTATCGGTGAGGACGATTTCGTCGCGCTGGTTCTTGAAGGTGAGCCGCCACTGACGATCGCTGACGCTCGTGATCGTTATTCGGTTCCCGGGAGCCGCGCCGTTCAGCCGGGAGTACTCGATGAATTCGGGGCCATCAGGTTTCCCGACCCAGTAGGAGAAGCTCTGAGGCCGGACGGCGCTGACATTCCGATGCGTCTGCAGGAACAGCCCGTCCGCGTAGACGTCGAGCGTGCGGATGCTGGTGGTGCGCCGCTCGTTTTCCGGGATGCCTTCGTAGGACGATCTGGCCGCGTTGATGTGCCAGGTGCCCACGAACGGGCTGGAGGATGGAGCCGGCCGCGCAGGCGTCTGCGCGGCCAACCCCGCTGTCGCAAGAGCCGCGGCCAGCGCGAACGCCCGTTTCATGCTAGGTGGCTAGGGCTTGAACGCGCGAGGGGGAATCTTCAGGTTCGGCCCGTTTTCAATCTGATAGAAGCGCCATTCCTTGATCTGGCCGTCCTTGACGTGAAAGACGCCGATCCCATGGTCGATGCTGGCTGGCTGCCCGTTGCGGCCGACGCCGCCGTTCCCCTCGTACCGATCGTGCACGACGATCGGGCCGGCCGCCCATTGCTGCGCGAGATACGTGAAGCGAGTCGGCGCGCCGTCCCCGGCGCGGCGCTTCAGGCTCGCCAGAATCGTGTCGCGCCCTTTCTCGAGATTCCCGGTCGGATCGGCAGCGCCCCGGACGCAGTCCTCCGCGAGCAGCTTGCCGATCGCCTCGTAATCGATCGGTGTCGCGTTCCATCGCAGATGCAGGAACTTGTTGACGACGGCCTGATTGGCCTTCTCCGTCTCAGTGGCCTGCTCCTGCGCAAAGGCCGCCGGCAGTCCGAACGAGGCCGCGCCCAATCCCGCGGCCCCGAGGAAGATGCGCCGATTGTGCTTCTTCATGGTTCTGCTACCGAATGCTGATCTGGAAGTACACCTGCCGCGGCTCGATCCACGACGAAGGCGCCGCGAAGTTCGCCGAGTAGAAGTTCTGCGTGACGAAGCTCTGCTCCCCGGTGTCCTGCAGCGCGTTGTTCAGAACCGCGTTCACGAGGACCCGATGCGGACCGAACCGGTACACGACCTTGCTGGCGCGGAAGTGCAGGATGTTCTGCACGGAGTATCGGTGGGAGCCCGGTTCGTCGATGTTCACCGAGCGCCGGCCCTGCGGCATGTTGATCTGCGCCTGCGGTGCAAATGGCCGTCCCCCCATGTTCATGTACGAGATCGCCAGCTGCGTGCCGATGCCTGGGATGTCGTACATCCCGGTGGCCACGACCATGTTGGGCCGATCCTGCGGCGACAGGTAGCCAACGTTGTTGACGTCGTCGTTCGGATCCTGCCCGGTCGTCACCAATCCGCGCGAGCTGCTGCGCGTGTATCCCAGATTCAGGCGCCAGCGGTTCGAGAAGCGTTTGTCCATCGACAGGATCAGGCCGTTGTAGGTCATGAACGTGCCGGGACCATTGGTCCGCAGAAACACTCGTTGGCTGGCGTTGTTCAGCAACGGCAACACGGTCACCGTGCGGCCGTCCGGCAACACGTCGGTTCGCGTCCCGTACACACCGCCGATGTCCACCCAGCCGATGTAGTCGTTTCCCTGTTTGCGCACGTAGGTTGCGCCGATCGCGAGGTTCGCCACGAGCTCGCGATCGACACCAAGGGAGAACGAATCCGTGTAGGTCGGCTTCATGTCGGGATCGAACCTGATGTTCGAGCCGGTCGTCGTCACCGACACGAGGGTGGTGTAGTCGTTGGCGGCCGGATTCCAGCGCCTGAGCGTCTGCGCCGCCTGTCCCGGAAAGACGCGGCCCAAATCGCCGTTCGAGATGGTGCTGTACGACCGGCCGGCGCTGAAGCGCATCGTGAGCTTGCCGGTTTCCGACAAACGGACATTGCCGCCCACCCGGGGGGCGAACGTGTTCCAGGTGAGCATGTCGCCCAATCCCTGGATCGTCGTGCCGGTTTCCCGCAGGTTCGAATCGTAGGCCGGCATATCCGGGCTGACACCCGTCATGTGGTCGAAACGCCCGCCGGCGCTGACCGTGACGCGGCCGATTGTGATTTGATCCTCGACCCACAGGCCCTTCGTGTAATTCTTGCCGGCCGTGATCGACGGACCGCTGAAGGTTGCCTGATCCGGTTGACCGTTCAGATCGGTGTAGCGGACCCCGCCCGGCCATGCCTGCACGGTCCACGAGCTCTCGCGCGCGAACTGGACCCCGACCCGGAAGTCGTGTGTGGCGCGCTCGCCTTGAATGTACTTGTTCAACTTGACCTGCTGCTGCATCGTGAACAGCTCGTTGGTGTTGATCGCGCTCACTCCGCAGCACGAGAGGCCCGTGCCGCTGTCCGACCGGGACGGCGTCGTCGCGTCGCCGCTCAACGGACTCTGATACTGGTCGGGATTCCACGTGCCGGTATTGCGAATGGTCAGCAGCGTGCTGGAGGACAGGCTGATGTTCACCTCGTGCGCGTTGGTCGAGTAGACCTTGCCGCCGCTCTTGAGAATGGTTTCGAATGGCGCGGCAACGGTCAGGCCGGTCCGATTCTCGTTTGAAAGGCCTGGGCCCTCGGGACGCTCCCAGATCGCGTTGAAGAGGCGCTGCTTGAACGTGATCTTGTCGGTGATCCGCCAATCCATGTTCCAGCTGACGCCGTGATTGAACCGGGCCGGCCGCGGCAACAGATCCGGATCGGTGCCGGGCTGCGTTTTTTCGTTGTGGTAGTAATTGCCACCGGCGTAGAACCACAACCGATCGCGGACAAGCGGTCCGCCCATATGCGCGCCGAAGTCCTTGTTCACGGGACGGTGATATCCGCTCGTTGCCGTCTTGGCCACGGGGCAGAGACAGGGCTGCGTCACGGGACGGCTCACAAACGCGTCGGGCCAGAAGAACGCCGACGAAATAAGGTTGAACTTGTTCGTCCCCGATTTCGAGACAACATTGAACACGCCGCCGGCCGCGACCTGATACTCGGCCGACGCGCCGAGAGTGATCGCCTGGATCTCCGAAACCATTTCGGGATCGCCGCGGCCCTGCTGCGGCGCGCCGTCGATCAGCGGCGTGTTCTCGCCGGTGCCCGAACCCATCACCGCAAGATCGTAGGCCGAGCCCGACGGATCGGCCGACGACACGCCGGGAACCCACTTGCTGAATTCCATGATGCGATCGTGCTGCGTGGGGAGCACGTCGATCACCTCGCGCTTCACGTTCGCAGTCACGCCGAATCGGCGCGTATCGACCATCGGGCTCTCGCCCTGGACGGTGATCGATTCCTCGACGGTGCCAAGTTTCAGCGTCACGGCCCGTTCCGTCGTGCTGCCGACGGCGACGAGAAAGCCTTCCTCGTTGTAGGTGCTGAAGCCGTCGATGGCCACTTTCAGGGTGTAGGTGCCCGCCTCCACCTGTGGAAAGCGATACTCCCCGTTCTGGCTGGTCACCTGAGAAATGGGTGGACGATCCCCGCTCGCCAATGTGACGGTTACGCCGGGGAGAACGGCGCCCGACTCGTCCTTAACAGTGCCGAACACGCTGCCGGTTATGACCTGCGCGTGCGCCGCGCCTGCCAGTGCCATTACGGCGATGATGACGAGAGCTGTCCTAGTCCTCATGCGGACCTCCACTTCGACGAAGGGACGGCCGGGCCGAACTCGAAAATACGAGTACTACGGCATACAATGGGATGCCATCTGGAAGATTACTAGCCCTCTGGGCAATGTCAATGACATTCGGAACGCGAGCGGAGCCCACGCTTCTGGGCCATCCGGCTTGTTGGATAAATCCGCCGCGAAGTTGCGGACGGCCGCGCGCGCGAACACCATGGCGACTTGCACGACGTTCCACGGCGACGACCGCTTACGGCAGGTTCATGGATGGAGTTGTATTCGCTGGCGGGACTACTAGCGCGGTCCCCGGGGGGAAATCTCGCTATCGAGTACGCGTCACACGTCGTGTAAGGCCGACTGCTGCATCGCGATGCGCACTTCCATAGCACGGGCCATGTGCGCCCGCGCAATCCGTTCGGCGGCATCGGAATCGTGGCGTTTGAGCGCTTCGAGAAGCGCGTCGTGTTCCTTGACCGCTTCGGCCGCGCGGCCCCGGTGCGAGAATGTGGTTTCGGAGAAACGTCGGACCCAGTCGTGAATCGTCCGCATGAACTGGAGCAGGAGCGCATTCCGGCTTGCGCGCGCCACCGCCTCGTGGAATTCGATGTTCAGTTCGACCATCAGCTTGAGATCGCGCTGCTCGGCAGCTTTGCGCAGGCGCCGATTCAACCACCCCAAATGATCGAGATCAGTCGGAAGACAACCTTGGGCCGCGAGCCGCGC
The DNA here is from genome assembly GCA_963770995.1 of uncultured Acidobacteriota bacterium. Taxonomy (GTDB): domain Bacteria; phylum Acidobacteriota; class Vicinamibacteria; order Vicinamibacterales; family CAVVIG01; genus CAVSWN01. The sequence continues at coordinate 332,809 of CAVYRS010000005.1, forward strand.
GGCGAGACCGTCGATGACTTCTCGAACCGCGTACACCTCGAGGATCTCTGCCTGAGTGATGCCCCCGACCACGAATCCACGGCGGCCGGATCGGTCCGCGAGACGTTCGGACTCCAACCGCAGAATGGCCTCGCGTACCGGCGTGCGGCTGCGGTTGAAGAGTGCGGCGAGTTGCAGTTCGGCCAGGCGCTCGCCGGCCGGAAGCAGTCCCTCGAGGATCGCCTCCCGGAGCGCCGAGTAGATCGCGTCGGCTGCCACCGGCTGGTCCTCGTATCGCCGCCACACCGCGACTACGTTCGCCCACGTTCCGGTGTTGACCCCTTCGAGAGCCGCACTCTTCCGTTTGCTTCGCACCATCTACACACCCGTTGTCCAATCTTACGTCGCCGCGTTCAGCGTCGGCGCCGATTTTCGGCGCCGACGCGAGAAGTGTAGACGCATTTTGGGTGAGCACGCCAGTTCTCTTGAACCGTTGGGGGACGTCAGAATGCCGCGGAGTAGACTTCCAGCGCACCAGCCGCGTCGAACGCGCGCGGATTGAACGTCCCGGTCCATTCAGTCGCGGCGGCGGCCGCCAACGCCGGCAGGTCTTCGCGCTGCGCGCCAAGATCGCGCAGCGTGATCGGCAGCTCGGCTTCGGTCGCAAAGGCGCGCAGTTGATCGGCGAGCGCGCGCGAGGCATCGCGCGCCGGCCAGTCGGCGCCGATCAGGCGCATCATCTCGGCGTAGGTCTCGCCCACCTCGACGCCGTTCCACTCGACGACGTGCGGGAGCACGACGGACAGCGCGAGGCCGTGGGTGGTGCCGAATTGGGCCGTGAGGGGGTTCGCGCAGGCATGCGCGGCGCCCAGCATCGAGCAGTCGATCGCGAGCCCGGCATAGCACGCACCCAGCTGCATCGCCCCGCGCGCTTCCAGGTCGTCGGCGTGTCGGATCACGCGCGGGAAACTCGGCGCCAGCAGGCACCAGGCTTCGAGCGAGAACATCGTCGACAATCCATTGCGGCGCTTCGTCACCGCCGTCTCAACGGCGTGGGCGATGGCATCGTAGCCGCTGGCGGCGGTCACGGCTCGCGGTTGCGTGACCGTGAGTAATGGGTCGAGGATCGCCACGCGGAATGCCGCCTTCGGATCGCCGCACGCCATCTTCGCATGCGTCTTCGAGTCGAGAATCAACGCGTAGGACTGGACTTCGCTCCCCGTGCCGGCGGTCGTCGGTACGGCGATCATCGGCAGCATCGGCAGCTTCGCCAACCCGTAGCCGCGGTAATCCTGCATGCGGCCGCCGTTGGTGACGAGAAAGTTGATCCCTTTGGCTTCGTCGAGGGAGCTCCCGCCGCCGAATGCCACCAGCGAATCGATGCCGAGCGGCGCCGCGAATGCGCGCCCCGCTTCGACCATCTCGCACGTCGGATTGCTCTCGAAGTCGTGGAACCGCTGCGCGACGACGCCGGCCGCCCGCAGCGACTGCTCGGCGTTCTCGATATGGCCCGTGCTCACGATGCCGCGATCGGCGACGAGCAGCGTGCGCCCGAAGCCCAGCTCGCGCGCGAGCTCTCCGAGTCGGCGTGAGCTATCACCCCCGAACACGAGATGCGGGGGATGAAAATCGAACGTCAACCGTGGCTCCCGCGACGCACGCTCAGGCCGTCTGGAACGCGCGCGCGCGAAAGAGGAACTCCACGATGTTGCCTTCGTGCGGCTGCAGCCAGTTCAGCTGCGTCGTCGGCACCGGCCCGAGATTCAAGCGGTCGATATGAACGGCGTCCATCAGCGATCGGCGAAAGGCAGGGTTGCAGGTGATCGCCGTGCACACGAGCGTGGGGCCGATGGCGCCGAGCATCTCGTCCACCGGACACTGCACAACGGTCACGAACGGGAACATGTACTCTTTGGTCGCGATCGCCACTCGCGGTGAGTCGCAGTGCACGACGGTCGGCAGCAGGTAGTCCGCTCTTCCCTGCTTCACGAGCCGCGAGCCCCCACGACGCGTGGCGGTCACGTCGGTCGTACCGGGAGTTTCGAGGTCGTTGTCGATTTCCCGGGAAATCGCCTCGGCGACGCCGGGCACGGTAAAGGCGGCCAGACTCGCATCGGGATGGTCGGGCGGGAGCGCGTGCACGGCGGCCAGTCGGTCGGCAATCGCATCCGCGATTTCGCGCGTGTGCCGGCTCGCCCAGATGCCGGAGCAATTGATGCAGCCGCGTCCGCTGTTGAGAAACACGCTGTCAACCAGCACGTCGAGAAATTCTTCCCACCGATCCACCTGGTCGTCGCCAATCAGGATTTTCGAGAACCCTGGACCGTGCGCCTGGACTGCGGGATGGCCTCGATAGCGGTCGACGGTGGCGGTGCCGCCGAAGATCAGATTGCGCCCGCAGCTCTCGAGCACGGCGGCGCCAACGTCGCCCTGGCCCGGATAGATCGAAATCGCTTCGCGTGGAATACCGGCCGCGAAAAACGCTTCGGCCATGCGGTACGGCGTCCAGGGTTCCTGGGGGCCCGGCTTCAACACCAGCCCGACCTGCAACGGAATGACCGGCAACCACAACGTGTGCACGCCCGGCGAATTCGACGGCAGCACCAACCCGACAACCGGGCTCTGCAGCTGAAAGCTGATCGGCACTTCGCGCTCGACGCCGTGTCCGTTCGACAGGACGTCAAACGCGAGACCGCGCGTGAGCGACGTGAGGATCGACCGCATTTCCGCGAGCACGAACGCATTCTTCTTCATGTTCGCGCGGCACATGCGTTCGGGCAGGCCGGTCGACGCGGACTGCGCGCGCGCGAACTCGTCCGGCGTCTGCGTGCCGTCGCCGATCGGCAGCGTCGCGTTCATGTACAGCTCGCCGGCTGCGCCGACTCGCGTGATCAGATCGTCGATCGGAATTTCACGCAGCGCCTCCCGTGCGCGCGCGGCCTTGCGCTTGTCGCGCTGGATCAGCCCGCCGTTCGCGCGGCTCACGTTCGCGATCGGCTCGCCGGTCACGAAATGGACGACGGGATCGACCTCGAGGCTCGTATAAGGTGAACCCCAGCGTAAAACAGGAAGATTAAGCATGTGATTAAAGGCAACCACGAAAACACGAAGACACGAAAAAGACATTCAAACAACTATTGTTGTTCTTCTTCGTGTTTTCGTGTCTTCGTGGTTGCATTTGTTCTGGTACACGCCCACTGTGGTTGTCGCCGCAAATGCTCGGAACGGCCGCACGCCGCCCAGCGGACCGCGGAACGATTACAAGATCACCTACTACGCCCCCCAGCCGCGCGCGATGATCGAGGTCGCTCGCTGCCAGCCCCATCAACGTATTGCCGTAGGGCGTCATGAAGGCGCCGTCGAGCAGCTCTTCATGGCCAGGCGACCACCTCGCGCACCCACGCATCGAGCGTGGCGAGGGCTTCGGTCTGCGCACGCGGGTCACCGAATGCAAACGTCGTCGATGTGTCCATGGCCGCTACCGCTGCGCGTCGTGACAATACCGTTGTATTCACACGCGGCGATAATTATTATGTCCAGCAGTTAAAATGTCCAGACTGATTACCGACGCCGCGCCCGTGCCCCGTTTGACCCCGCTGCAGTGGACCATTTGCGCGACCGCCGCCGTCGGCTTCGCCTTCGACTCGTACGAGCTGTTGATGCTGCCGCTGATCGTGCGCCCGGCGCTCGCCGATCTGAGGCGTGCGCGGACGCCGCAGCGTTTGGCATTCAACAGGTGCCGCGCATCGTGCCAGGCCTGGCCGAGGTGCAAACGTTGCCACGGGCCGCGCAGGAGCAGACGGTCAGCGCGGTGCAGTCGTTTCAGGAAGTCGGCGGTCTGGTGGGCCGCGTCCTGCTCGCCTGCCTCGCCGTCGTGATCGTCAGCCGGCGCAGGCTGCTGCGGCTGTTCCAGGTGCCAGGACTCATTCTCTTGCCGTTCGTCTTCCTGATGGCCGCGACGAACAGCCTCACGTTGCTGAAATGGGGCATCTTCGCCGTCGGCCTGTTGACGATCGCGCAATTCAGCTTCTGGGGCAACTATTGCCGCGGGTCTTTCCGACCTGCCTGCGCGGCACTGGCGAGAGTTTTGCCGCAAACGTCGGCGGACGGATGATCGGGACGACGGCGGCGCCGGCTGGGCGCGAAGCGGCGTTGCATTTGTCGATTTCGGTCGATGATAATCGTGCGCATCGATGGCCCGTCGCACCGCCCAACGCGCACCATGGGCTCCCTCGTCCGAGCAGGTCGGTCAGGAGCTATCGCACGTTTTCTCGGAAATCGTTCTTCGCCGTATCGCGCGTATCGAAACGGTGTCCGCCGAAATCGGGCTCTCGGAACTGCAGGCGCGGACGTTGTTTCACATCGATCCCCTGCAACCGGTGCCCATGAGCGAAGTGGCGCGACGGGCCGGCTACGAACCGTCCAACCTCACTGGCGTCGTTGACAAGCTCGAGGCGCGCGGGCTGGTCCGCCGTCGATCGGCCACCGACGATCGGCGCGTCAAGCGCGTGTCGCTGACGCGCGAAGGCGTGGCCGTGCGCAAGCGGCTGATCCTCCGGCTCTACGCGCCGGAGCCATGGATGCTGGCGCTATCCGCCGACGATCAGCGGCGGCTCCGTGACATTCTGCGGAAAGGGCTCGCGTTCCAGCAGGCGACCGGCGGCGACTAGGTCGCGGCGCGGCCTAGGGACGCGCCCCTTCGGGCAGAAACAGCTCGTTGCTCTTGGCTGGAACGGTTTCCGCCGGCTCGCCCGCGAACCACGCGGGAATCGGCACCTTGCCGGGCGGATAGAGCGATTCCATCGGACTCCACACCTTGTCGACGCGCTCCGTGAACAGGTCGCCGATGAGCAGATCGGTGACCGTGCCCGTCAAATCGGGGAACGTCCGCACGAAGTTGCCAAAGCTGAAGCCGTCGTAGTACTCGCAGACCAGTCGCCGCATCCGATCGACGCCCTGGTTGAAGACCGTCCCCCAGTTGCCGAGCTGCGCGCCGGACACGTCCCCCTTGCGCAAACCCTCGACAATCGAGTCGGCGGCGAGCTCGCCGGACCGCAGCGCCAGAAGGACGCCGGAGGAATACAGCGGATCGAGGAACCCGAAGGCGTCGCCGACGAGCACCCAGCCGTCGCCCGCGACCCGCTTCGAACGATAGGAGTAATCCTTGGTGGCAAAGTAGCCGGTCACCTGCGTTGCCTTCGACAGACGCTCGGTGACGAGCGGCGACGCCGCAACCTCGCGCCGGTAGGTTTCGCCTCGATCGCTTCCGTTCTTGAACAGGTAGTCGAACGGCGCGACGACGCCGAGGCTGACGGTGTCGTCGTGGAGCGGAATGTACCAGAACCAGCCGGCGCGATTCGCCGTCTGCACGACGAGGGTGGCGCCCTCGTCTCGCCCCGTATCGCGGTAGGCCCCTTTCCAGTAGGTCCAGATCGCACCCTTGTTGAGCACGGGATCCCAGATGCGCAGATCGAAACGGCGCTGGAGCAGCGCGTTCTGACCGCTGGCGTCGACGACGACCTTGGCGCGCACCTCACGCCGCGTGCCGTCTTCGAGACGGACGGTCACGCCGGCGGCACGCTCGCCCTCGAACAACACGTCCACGACCGCGGCGCCCTCGTGGGCGACGACGCCGTGCTCGCGGGCGTTGTTCAGCATCATCTGATCGAACTCGCTCCGCAGCACCTGCCAGGTCTGCGAGCACTCGTGCGGCTTGTTGTCCCAGAAGTAGAAGGGCGCCGACAGCCGGCCGCTGGCGCCAACGAACTGCACGCTGTATTTCTTGACGAAGTGGCTGCGCTGCATCTTGGGCAGCATGTTCAAGCGGCGCAGCACCCAGTAGGTTTCCGGGATCAGCGATTCGCCGATGTGGAACCGCGGAAATCGCTCGCGCTCGAAGAGCTCGACGCGATAGCCCTGCTGCGCGATGACGGTCGCCGTTGTCGATCCGGCGGGGCCGCCGCCGATCACCACGACGTCGGGATGGGTCTCGCGTGTTGCCGCAGCGTCCATGTCCGCTCCTGGTCTGATTCCCGGACGTATGTAATCAATATATTTGACAGGTATAGATATCATGAGCGACTATTTGCTGCAATGGCGGGAGCAACGTCCGTGGTGCCGAGCGTCGCCGAACAGCCTGAAGTCGGCAATTACTTCGTCGCCAACTACCCGCCGTTCTCGGTGTGGACCCGCGAGGCGGCCGCCCGCGATGCACAGACCGCGCTCGACACCGTGGCTCCGCGCAGCGCGCCGCTCGGCCTCTATCTGCACATTCCGTTCTGCCGGAAGCGCTGCCACTTCTGCTACTTCCGCGTCTACACCGACAAGAACTCGCAGGAGGTCACGCAGTATCTCGAGGTGCTGGCGCGCGAGTGGGAGTTGTACGCGCGCCACCGCGCCATCGCCGGCCGCCCTCTGAACTTCGTGTACTTCGGCGGCGGCACGCCGTCGTTCCTGTCCACGCGTCAGTTGGATACGCTCGTCGGCCGGTTGTCCGCGTCGGCGCCGTGGACGGATGCGGAAGAGATCACCTTCGAGTGCGAGCCCGGTACGCTGACCAGCGCCAAGCTGGCCGCGATCCGCGCCGCCGGCGTCACGCGGCTGAGTCTCGGCGTCGAGAATTTCGATGACCGCGTTCTCGAGCTGAATGGCCGTGCCCACCGTTCGGGTGAGATCGACCGTGCCTATCAGGCCGCTCGGTCGCTGGCATTTCCGCAGATCAACATCGACCTGATCGCCGGCATGCTCGGGGAATCCGAGGCGAATTGGCGGGCCTGCATCAAGCGGACGCTGGATCTCGCGCCTGACAGCGTCACCATCTACCAGATGGAGCTGCCGTTCAATACGACGATCACCCGCAATCTTCTCCGCGGCGTGACGCCGGCCACCGACGAGCTCGCCAGCTGGTCGACCAAGCGGCAATGGGTCATGGAGGCGTTCGAGGCGCTCGAGCGCGCGGGCTATCACGTCGGCAGCGCGTATACCGCCGTCAATGATCCGGCACGCACCCGCTTCGTCTATCGGGATCGGCTGTGGCAGGGCGCCGACATGGTCGGCCTGGGCGTCGCGTCGTTCGGCCACATCAACGGCGTCCACGTGCAGAACGCCGATTCCTGGGACACGTATGTGGCGGCCATCGATCGCGGAGAGCTGCCGCTCGCGCGCGCCTACCGGCCGACGGCGGAAGAACGCATGATTCGCGAGCTCGTCCTCCAGCTCAAGCTGGGATCGGTGCGGCCGGCCTACTTCCTCGAGAAGTATCAGATCGACCTGCACGATCGATTCGCCGATCAGCTCGGCTCGCTCGCCGCCGACGGATATCTCGCATCGGCCAATCAGGACGCGATCGTTCTGTCACGAGAAGGGCTGTTGCGAGTGGACGCCTTGCTCCCACGGTTCTTCCTGCCGCGGCACCACGGAATTCGCTACACTTAGCCGCCGTCATGCCAGCACGTCTCCGCGCCAAGACTCGCCGAGCGTCGACGTTGCGTCGCGGCATCCTGTATCCGCTCGATCTCGTGTATGAGTGGTCGGGGATTCTCAAACCGGTTGCGCGAACGGTCTCTCCGTACGACATCCCGTTGCCGTATCGCTCGCTCCTCGTGCACGAGGGCGATATGACGATGACGCTCGAGCAGCATTTCGGCAATCGCATCGGGCTCCGCGTTCTGTCGACGTTCACTCGAGGTGGCTGGTACTATCGGCGTGTCCTGCTCGTGCAGGAGTATTCGGGGCGTCCCGTCCAGATGGGCGCGATCCGCATGGACCTGAGCGTCTTCAGCCGCCGGATTCGTGCGCAGATTCTCAGCAACGAGGTTCCTCTCGGCCGAATCCTGCGCGACGCGCACGCCGACTTCAGGAGCGAGGCCAAGGTCTACCTGGCGGTCACGCCGAACTCCGAGATGATGGGCGTGTTCTGGATGCGCGAACCACGCACTCTCTACGGCCGGCAGACGGAGGTGCTGTATCGCGGCCAACACATCGGGGACATCGTCGAAGTCCTCCCGCCCGTCTGACGTCGTCCCGGCCGATCAGCTCGCCGATTCGCGCCCCGCCGCGCGCCTGACTCCCGTGCAATGGGCCATCTGCATCGTGGCCGCAATCGGATTTCTGTTCGATTCCTACGAACTGTTGATGCTGCCGCTGGTGGTGCGGCCGGCACTCGCCGAGCTGCTGAGCGTGCCACTCACGCATCCTGCGATCAACGACTGGGCCGGCATTCTGTTCACGGTGCCTGCCGTAGCCGGCGGCCTGTTCGGACTGCTCGGCGGCTACTTGACCGACCGTCTGGGACGCCGGCGAGTTCTGGTCTGGAGCATCCTGCTCTACGCGTTCGCGGCCCTGGCGTCGGCGTACGTCACATCGGTTGGCGCACTGCTCTTCTGGCGTTGTTGCGTGTTCGTGGGCGTGTGCGTGGAATTCGTGGCCGCAGTCGCCTGGTTGTCGGAGCTGTTTCCCCACACCAGGCAGCGCGAAGCCATTGTCGGCTACACCCAGGCGTTCGGATCGATCGGCGGCGTGCTGGTGACCGGCGCCTATTACCTGATCGTGACCTGGAGCGATCGACTGCCGGCGATTCACGGTGCGCACGAAGCCTGGCGCTACACGATGATGTCAGGAGTCATCCCGGCGATTCCGCTCATCGTGATCCGGCCGTTCCTCCCGGAGTCGCCGATGTGGCGCGCGAAGAAAGAGGCCGGCACGCTCAAGCGGCCGAGCGTCGCCGAGCTGTTCCGCCCTGCGTTTCGCCGGACCACCGTCGTGGCGACGCTGATGATGGCGTGCGGATATGCCGTGGCGTACGGCGCAATTCAGCAGATGCCGCGCGTCGTGCCAGGGCTCGCCGAAGTCGCCGCGCTGCCGAGACAGGCGGCGGAACGCGCCGTGAGCACGGTGCAGTCGTTTCACGAAACCGGCGGGCTCGCCGGCCGACTGCTCCTCGCCTACCTTGCGGTGCGGATGGCGGCCCGCCCCCACCTGCTGCGGATCTTCCTCATTCCCGGCATGTTCATCCTGCCGTTCGTCTTCATCTTCGCTGCGACGTCGAATATCACGGCCGCGCGCTGGGGCATTTTCTGCGTCGGCCTGACGACGGTCGCGCAGTTCAGTTTTTGGGGGAACTACCTGCCGCGCGTCTATCCCACCCACCTGCGTGGGACAGGCGAGAGCTTCGCCGCGAACATCGGCGGCCGCATGCTGGGCACGTCAGCCGCGATGGCCACGACGCAGCTCGTCAACGTAATGCCCGGCGCCACCGGCCCGACCAGGCTCGCGTACGCGGCCGCACTGGTTGGCGGCACGGCGTACGTGATTTCGGCCGTGGCAAGCCGCTGGCTGCCCGATCCGCACAGGCGCGCGTTACCAGAATGAGGTGTGAAAAGCCGCGAGAGCGGACGCCTTCGCTTAGGACTCGACGGGTTCCAATACGACGACCGGGGCATTCGGCGCGCGAATCACTTTGAATTCGGCGATTTCGTGGAGTGCCGTGACTGCCAGCTTTTGATACGGATCCACGCGCGGCGTGCATCCCCGACCCAGTTGTGCGGCTCGAAGCCCCGCGAGAACAGAGAACTCAAAAGCACTAATCCCGTCGGGACGCTTGACCATCTGAGACCTTTCCTGGGAACCGAGTATCCGTGTGTCAGCGGCCCGGGCGCTTGCGTTTGACTCGCAGCGCGCGTGCCCCGCTGATCGTGTCCTCGAGCAGCTCGAACGTGACCGCATCGCCGACGGTCAGACCGTTGATGGACGAGCCTTCGAGGACGTCTGACCGATGAAAGTAGACTTCGCGCCCGTTGCTCACGCGGATGAAGCCGTGGCCCTGGCCGACGAACAACTTCACGATTCGGCCATTCGCAACACGGCCGTGTGGCTCAGACGGTCGTAACGCCAATGGATGATGTCTGGGCGCCGCGGGTCGCGCGGCGCGATAGAAATACTCGCTCACACGCTACCAGCGCGGCTCTGACCGCCTGCGCTGCGATCCTCCGCCGCCGTAGCCGCCGCTTCGCTCGGGCTTCGGACGCGCCTCATTCACCGTCAGGCTCCGTCCGCCAACCTGGGCCGAATTCAACTCGTTGATCGCCTTTTGCGCTTCCTCGTCGGTGCTCATTTCCACGAACGCAAAGCCGCGTCCGCGTCCCGTCATCTGGTCGCGCATCACCGTGACCGTTTCCACCGTTCCCGCGCGCGCGAAGAGATCCTGCAGATCCGCCTCGCCTGTCTCGTACGGGAGATTTCCTACATACAATTTCCGACCCATGACTCTCCGACTCCTTCTGTCGCAACCGCGACGCTCCCGACCGTTGTAGAAACGTCGGGTGGATGTCGTCTCGTAGCTAGGCTGAACTTCAGGAGGAGCGAGTCAGGTCGTGGCTCGTTACGCCGGAGGCCTGCACAGTACGCGGCAAGATCCGAAGACCCAGCGTAGCACGAAAAGACGGCCCGTGCGCGCCGCGGCTCGGCGGTTTCCACAGCCTGACCACGGACCTCCCTGCCCCACCGGCAGACCGCTTCGCCCCAAAGTCGTGGACCGCCTCGCGGCGCGCAGGCATGCTGCCGGAATCCACTCTCGAGGAGGGTCGATGGTGCGTACCGCGTTCGTCGCCGTTGTCATCGTCTTTGCCGCGGCGCCCGGCTGGGCCCAGAACAGCGGCCCCGCCGTGGAAAGCCGAGAACCTGCAGTGCTATCCGACGGACATCAGCCGCGCGGCGCTCACCCAGCGGATGCGCGAGTTCTCCTTCGCGCTCGGCGTCCGCTGCCAGGTACTGCCACACGGGCGGCAATGGCGTCTCGTTCGAAGGGGTGGTGTTCGCCTCGGATGACAAGCCCGCCAAGCGCACGGCCCGTGCGATGCTGCGCATGGTCGAACAGCTCTCGTCCAGATCGATCGCATCGTGGAATTGCATCCTGCCACGCACGGGGACTTCGACGTGGTGTTGCGGAATGGGTCGCGCCTCACCCTCACGCGAACGTGGCGCGACGGGGTTCTGCGACGGCTGAGGATCCGTAGTCCTTCGAAAAGAAACGCCTCTATACTAAAACCCGCGGTGCCGGATCTCATCGGCCTCCGGCTCGGCGTGTACGAGGTGCAGACGCAGATCGGCGCCGGCGGTATGGGTGTGGTGTACCGCGCGCTCGACACCAACCTCAATCGCCCGGTCGCGATCAAAGTCCTCTCTGACAGCGTCTCGGATCCGGCTGCGCGCCGCCGATTCCAGCGCGAAGCTCAAACCGCATCGTCCCTCAATCACCCACACATCCTCACGGTGCACGACGCCGGCGAATTCGAAGGCCGCCAGTACCTGGTCACCGAGCTCGTCGACGGCGGCACGCTTCGCGCTTGGATCCAAGGCGCGAAGCGAAGCTGGCGTCAAAGCATCGAGTTGCTGACCGGCGTCGCCGACGCGCTCGCCGCTGCGCATCAGGCCGGCATCCTGCACCGCGACGTCAAGCCCGAGAACATCCTGATCACCAAGAGCGGCTACGCGAAATTGGCCGACTTCGGGTTGGCGAAACTTCATGAGGGTGCGCCATCCGACGACGCGGAGACGCAGACGGACATGCGCACGCGGCTGGGGGCGATCGTCGGTACCGCGGCGTACATGTCGCCGGAACAGGCCGTGGGACAGACGCTCGACGCCAGAAGTGACGTCTTTTCGTTCGGTGTCGTCCTGTATGAGGCGCTGTCGGGACGGCGGCCGTTCACCGGCGCGTCCGATCTGAACGTGGTGCGCGCGATCGTTCACACCGAGGCAGAGCCGCTCCCCGACGACGTGCCGATTCCTGTGCGATCGATCGTCGACAAGGCGCTCGAGAAAGACCCGGCGGACCGCTATCAGTCCATGGGCGACATGGTCATCGACCTCCGGCGCGTGGTGCGGCACGGCGCAGAGGGGCCGGTTGCCGCCACGGCGGGTCGCGGCATACGGCGTGGATGGATGGCGGCAGGTGCCGCGGTTCTGATCGCCGCTGTTGCGGCGGTGGGCCTGCTCTTCGTTTACCGAGGCCGGCAACGTGCCGAACCGGTTCGCCGCGAGTACACACAGCTCACCAACTTCGCCGACTCCGCCACATCACCCGCGCTCCCTCCCGACGGCCGGATGCTGGCGTTCATTCGTGGGGACAGGTACGTTCGTCGGTCCGGGGCAGATCTACGTCAAGCTGCTGCCCGACGGCGAGCCGGTGCGGCTCACGAACGACAACCTCCACAAGATGAGCCCCAAGTTTTCGCCCGATGGGACGCGCATCGCGTACACGGCCGTCGACAACACTCAGGGCGGCAGCACCCAGGAGACTTGGACCGTACCGGTGCTTGGTGGGTCACCGCAGCGGTTGTTCACCAACGCCGGAGGACTCAGCTGGGTCAATGAGCCACGCGGTCAACCCCGTGTTCTATTCTCGGAAATGACCGGCCGTGGAGCGCAGATGTCGATCGTCTCTTCCACGGAGAGCCGCAGTGACCAGCGCGATGTCTACGTGCCGCCGCCGCCGGACGGCATGGCTCACCGATCCATGCCATCACCCGATGGCAAATGGGTCGTCGTGATTGAAATGGACGGCCGCTCGTGGCTGCCCTGCCGCCTGGTGCCGCTCGACGGCAGCTCTCCCGGGAAACGCGTTGGCCCGGCGCCATCGCAGTGTACCGATGCCGCCTGGTCCGCGGACGGCGGATGGATGTACTTCACCGCCTATGCCGGAGGCGGTGTCCACACATGGCGGCAGCAATTCCCTGACGGGACGCCCGAGCAGGTCACCTTCGGCGTCGCCACCGAAGAAGGGATTCATGTCGCGCCGGACGGACGCTCGTTCGTCACCTCAATCGGTACGAGCCAGAGTACCGTGTGGGTCCACGATTCGCGCGGCGATCGACAGATGACGTCTGAAGGATATGGGTTCTCACCGGCCATCTCCCCCGATGGCAAGAAGCTCTATTACCTCGTGCGCTCTGGAGGCGTACGAAACTGGATCGCTGGTGGCCTCTGGGTAGCGGACTTGGAGACGGGACAGCGTCAGCGGCTGCTCCCCGATTTCCTGATGCAGCAGTACTCTGTTTCGCGCGACGGGCAGCGCGTGGTCTTTGGCGCCGTGGACGAAACAGGTCGCACACCCCTATGGCTCGCATCTCTCACCGGCCTGACGGCACCGCGACGGCTGACGACGATGGATAGCAACATGGCGCATTTCGGGGCGCACGGCCAGATCGTCTTCGGGAGCCAGGAGGATACGTTCCTGTATCGGATCAAGGAGGACGGCAGCGACTTGCGGAAGATGAATTCCACTCCGCTCTTGCTGCCGTTCAGCATCTCGCCGGACGGTCAGTGGGTTCCTGTGATGGATCCCCAGGCATGGGGCGCGCTGGTGGTGTACCCGACGACAGGCGGCGCGCCGATCAAGATCTGCGAAGGGTGCTCGCGTCCACAAGGCACCGATCCGATTCCGCCGCCCTTGAGCTGGACGCCAGACGGGAGGTTCGCCTACCTGAGATTCGGAGAGTCGACCTACGCGATTCCGCTGCAGCCGGGTCAGGCACTGCCGCCGGCGCCGGCATCGGGGTTTCCCTCGCAGGACGCCGTTGCCGCCTTGCCTGGCGCGAGGCTGCTCGCGCAACAGGGCATCTATCCAGGTCCCAACCCGTCGATCTATGCGTTCACGAAAGTTGCGACCCAGCGCAACATCTATCGGGTGCCGGTGCCCTGACGGTCCGGCTAAAGCCGGACCCCACGTACGTCGTGGGACGGATCAACCGTTCGGATTGAATCTGTAGCCGACCCAGGGCTCCGTCACGAGATAGCGCGGATTGGACGGATCCGGCTCCAGCTTTTTGCGCAGCTGCCCCATGAAGACGCGCAGGTACTCCGGCTGCTCCTGCGATGCTTCGCCCCAGACGGCTTCGAGCAATGTCCGATGGGTAATCACGCGGCTTGGATGCCGCGCCATGTAGACGAACAGGTCGAACTCTTTGGGCGTGAGTCTGATTTCCTGCCCTCTGGCGTGAACCCGCCGCGCCTCGAGATCGACGCGAAACTCGCCGACGTCGAATGACGCCGTGTCTGCCTCGCCGCCCCCGCGCCGGAGCGCGGCCCGGACGCGCGCGAGCAGTTCGTCGATGCCGAACGGCTTGGTCACGTAGTCGTCGGCGCCCGAATCGAGTGCTTCGACCTTGGTTCGCTCCTCGCCTTTCACCGAGAGCACGATGATCGGCACGGCCGACACCGCACGAATCCGGCGGCACAGCTCGATGCCGTCCATCCGCGGCATGTACAGATCGGTGATGACGAGCTCGGGCCGCCATTCAGCAAAGTTCGACAACGCCGATTCGCCCTCGGCGGCGACGCGCACCTGATAACCCTGGCTGGTCAGGACCGTGCGCAGCACGCGCGTAATCTGCGGTTCATCGTCGACGACCAGCACTCGCGATTTCTCCGCGACGGCCACCATCACAGCGCAACTCCTTCAGTGTGACGCGCCGGCGGAGCCGGCGCGCGTCCCCGTACGGGAACTTCCAGGTTCACCGGCAGCACCAGCACGACCGACGCTCCGCGGCCGCCAGGCCCATCCTCGATCCACATGCGCCCGGCCTGCGCGTCCACCAGGCGCCTGGCGATCGGCAACCCGAGGCCGATGCCGCCGCGCCGCGGATCGTGCGACTCGCGCTCGGGCACGCGGAAGAATTTTTCGAAGACCCGTTCGCGCAAATCCATCGGAATGCCTGGGCCTTCGTCAGTGACTCGAATTCGCACGTGCCGTTCGTCGGCACGCGCGGCGGAAATCGTGAGCGCGGTTCCCGGCGGCGCGTATTTGCTGGCGTTGTCGAGCAGGATGTAGATCACCTCGGCGATCGAGGCGGCGTCCACCGACAAGCTCGACAGTCCCTCCGCCACCTCGACGATGACGGGATGATCGCGGGTCAGCGTTTCGGCGCGCTTCAGTCCGGACTGGATGATGTCGCGCACATCGACGGCGCGCAGATGCAGTGGCTGCGCCGGTTCGGCGCGATCGGGTGTCGAGAGCCCTTCGATGAAGCGATTCAGCCGATCCGATTCTTCGTCGATCACCTGCAGCAGCTCGCGGCGTTCTTCGCTCGAGAGCTCCGATCCGGCCGTGCGCGCGGAGCGGATGAGCGCCGTGACGGCCGCCTTAATTGCGGTCAGCGGCGTCCGCAGGTTGTGCCGGAGCGCGTCGAGCAGCGCCGCCTTGAGCTGTTCATTGCGGCGCGCCGCCTCCGCTTCGCTTGCGCGCTCGAATGCGCCCTGGAGCTCCTGATAGAGGCGGGCGATTTCCTGGCGGCCGGCATGCGCTTCCGCGGCCCGCCGCTCGGCACGCGAGGCCAGCTCACCAGCAATGACGGCGGTCACAGTGAAGGTGACGAACGCGATCCAGTCTTCGGGATCCTCGATCCCGAAGCCGGCAGGCGGCAGGAAGTAGTAGATATAGGCGCCTGCGCCGACGGCCGCGGCGCACAGCGCCGGCGCGGCGCCCCACAGCCGCGCGGCGACAACCACGTTGAGGAAGAGCAAGGGCGCCGCGACCGCGACGGTAACGACCGACGCCAGGTGCAGCACTCCGACGACCGCCATGACCATGACAGCCGCCGCGATGCAGCGAACCCACCGCACCAGCCGATTATAGGTCCGCTGCCGTGCTTGCACGCCGAGAAGCGTGACGGACCCGTCAGAGTAGCGTGCAAGCCCGGCTTAGAGGCGCGGCCGCTTCCGCGGCCGCGCTCTAGTAACGAAGCGGAGCCACGCTACTAGACAGTTCAGCGGAGCTTCGTTACTATTGAACCGTGGTTCATTTTTCGAACCGCCGTTTACGGCGCGCCGAGGCCCGGCGCCTCGACATCCTGAAAGCGGCCGCCCGCACGTTCCGCGAGCGGGGATTTCCCGCCGCCGGTATGCGCGACATCGCGATTGCCGCCGATTTGTCTCCCGGCAACCTCTATCACTACTTCCGCGGCAAGGACGAGATCCTGTTTTTCTGCCAGGACCGCACGCTCGGCCGGCTGTTGGCGGCGCTCGCGGCGGCGCGGCGCGGACGCCAGGCGCTGCCCGCACGGCTCTCGGATCTCGCGAAAGCGCACATCCTCTGCCTGGTCGACGAGGTCGAGGGCTCCGCGGCGCACATCGAAGTCGACGCGCTGCCGACGCGTCTGCGATCGCAGATCGTCGCGAAGCGCGATCGATACGAACGCGGCGTGCGCGCGCTGGTTGCCGCCGGCATGCGTCAGGGCGCCCTGCGCGCCACCGACGCGACGATTGCCACACGCGCCTTTCTGGGCGCGCTCAACTGGACGGCGTATTGGTTCCGGCCCGACGGCCCGCATTCGGCGCAGCATGTCGCCGCCGTCGTCGCCGACTTCGCCGTCTCGGGATTGCTGAACAACGATGCCTCGACACGTCTCGCTCACGCTGACCGTCAACGACGAGCCGGTTGAGACGGCGTTCGCGCCGTACAAGACCCTCCTCGAGGTGCTTCGCGAGGATCTCAATCTCTGCGGCACGAAGCATGGCTGCGAGCTCGGGGAATGCGGTGCGTGCGCCGTGCTGCTGGACGGACAGCCGGTGCTCTCCTGTCTGGTCCTGGGTCTCGAGTGCGAAGGTCGATCGGTGACAACGATCGAAGGTCTGGCGCGCGAGAATCAGCTGCATCCCCTCCAGGAGACATTCGCGGATCTCGGCGCCGCGCAGTGCGGCTATTGCACGCCGGCGTTCCTGGTCACGTCGAAGGCCCTGCTCGACGAGCATCCGCATCCGACACGCAATCAAATCAAGGAGGCCTTGTCCGGCGTGCTGTGCCGCTGTACGGGTTATCAGCAGATCTTCGAGGCAGTAGAAGCCGCGATCGATCGTCGTACAACGAATCACGCGGAACCCGCAGAACCCGCAGAAACACCTGGCTCTGCGAGTTCGGCGAGTTCTGCGTGGACCGTGGGGAGACCACGATGAAGATCATCGGCATCCCCCGCCGCCGCGTCGACGGCCGCGCCAAGGTCACCGGCCAGACGAAGTTTGCGGACGACCTGATGCTGCCGCGCATGGTCCACTGCAAGCTGCTTCGCTCGACGCTTCCCCACGCACGCATCGTCAGCATCGACGTGACGCGAGCGCTGGCGCACCCTGGTGTGTATCTGGTCCTGACCGGCCGCGATTTTCCGATCCCCTACGGCATCCTGCCGGTCAGCCAGGACGAGCACGCGCTGGCGATCGACCGCGTGCGCTTCGTCGGCGATCCGGTCGCCGCCGTCGTCGCTCGAGACGAGTTGACCGCGTTCGAAGCGCTCGATCTGATCGACGTCACGTACGAACCGCTGCGCACGTTCAGTACGCCAGAGGAGAGCCTCTCGAACTCCGAGCCGCGCATCCACGAGTACGGCGACGGCGGCAACATCCACAAGCTCGTGTCCTTGAGCTTCGGCGACGTCGAACAGGCGTTCGACGCTGCGGACCAGGTGTTCGAGGACACCTTCTTCTATCAGGGCAATACGCACCTGCCGATCGAGCAGCACGCCGCTGTTGCGGCCACGGATCCCGACGGAAAGCTCGTGCTCTGGTCGAGCACGCAGACGCCCCACTACGTGCATCGCGCGCTCGCGAAGGCGCTCGCCATGCCGGCGGCGCACATCCGCGTGATTGCCACACCCAACGGCGGCGGCTTCGGCGGCAAGAGCGATCCCTTCAACCACGAGGTCGTCGTCGCCAAAGCCGCGCTCCTGCTCGACCGGCCAGTCAAGATTTGCCTGACGCGAGAGGAAGTTTTCTACTGCCATCGCGGGCGCCATCCCGTATTGATGCGGTTCAAGACCGGCGTCAAACGGGACGGCACCATCACCGGCATGCACGTCCGCACGCTGCTCGACGGCGGCGCGTACGGGTCGTATGGCGTCGCCAGCACGTTCTACACGGGCGCGCTCCAAACCGTGACGTATCACGTGCCGGCGTACCACTTTCAGGGCTGCCGCGTGTTCACCAACAAGCCGCCGTGCGGTCCGAAACGCGGACACGGGACACCTCAGAGTCGATTCGGCCAGGAGATTCAGCTCGACAAGATCGCGGAGTCGCTGTCCCTCGATCCCGCCGATCTCCGGCTGCGGATCGTCGAGCAGCCAGACACGCTCACCGCGAACTACTTGAAGGTGAGCACGATCGGTCTCGCCGAGTGCATCCGTCGTGTGACACGAGCGGCCGACTGGAGCACCAGGTTTCGCAAGCTGCCGTTGGGCCGGGGCGTTGGGCTTGCGTGCTCGTCATATCTCTCGGGCGCCGGGCTGCCGATCTACTGGAACGACATGCCGCATTCCGGCGTGCAGCTCAAGCTGGATCGCAGCGGCGGCGTCACCGCGTTCTGCGGCGCGACCGAGATCGGCCAGGGATCCGACGATGTGCTGGTGGCGTGCGTGGCTGAGGTACTGGGGATCGATCCGCTCGACATTCGGGCAGTGACTGGTGATACCGATCTCACGCCGGTCGATCTGGGATCGTATTCGAGCCGCGTCACCTTGATGATGGGCCACGCGGCGGTGCAGGCGGCCGAGCGGGCGCGAGATCTGCTGGCGGCCGCAGTGTCGAAGAAGCTTGCCTTGGCACCCGATCGCCTGGTCTTCGCGGACCGCCGCGTCTTCGACGCCTCGGATCCGGCGACTGGAGTCTCCTTCGCTGAAGCCGTGTGTCTCGCCGAAACGGCGTTCGGCACGATCGGCACGACCGGTTCGTATACGCCTCCCCGATCCGCTGCCCGTTTCAAGGGCGGAGGTGTCGGGCCATCCCCCACCTACTCCTACACGGCGTGCATCGTCGAAGTCGACGTCGATCCGGGAACCGGATGGGTGGACGTGCCGCGCGTCTGGATTGCGCACGACATCGGGCGATCGATCAATCCGACGCTCGTGCGCGGCCAGGTCGAGGGCAGCGTCTATATGGCTTTGGGCGAGGCGTTGATGGAAGAGCAGACGTTCCGACGTTTGCCCCCGCGCTTGTCGCACGCGCTGGTGCACAAGTTTCCGTCGATGCTCGAGTACAAGAGCCCGACGACCCTTGACATGCCTGAGGTGTTCACGGAACTCGTCGAGCACCCGGATCCGCGAGGGCCCTTTGGCGCGAAGGAAGTCGGACAAGGGCCGCTGCTGCCCGTCATGCCGGCGATCGCCAACGCCGTCTACGACGCGGTCGGCATCCGCATCGACGAAGTGCCGATTACGCCGGAAAAAGTGCTCAAGGCACTCGACGCGAAGGCGGCGGGTCGATTGCCACGTTACGGTCCGTCGACCTTTCCCGACATCGCGTGGCCCGAGCCATTACAAGTGCCGCCGCCATGGGAAGGCGGGGATGGGACCGCTCGCGGAAGTCAGACGTCAGAAGGTAGAAGTCAGAAGCTGGAAGGACAGCGCGCATGATGCGCCTTCCTTACTTCGCGTTTCACGCTCCGCGCAGCGTTCGCGAAGCAACCGACCTGCTCGCGGCCGAGGCTGGCCAGGCGATGCTCATTGCGGGCGGAACGGATCTGCTGCCCAACATGAAACGCCGGCAACAGGTGCCGCGCACGCTGATCTCACTCCGACGGGTCACGGAACTGCGTGAGATCTCCAACGGCAACGGCACGACGCTGGGCGCGGGCCTCACGCTGACCGAAATCGTGCGTAACGAACGCCTCCGCGGACCATACGGAGCGTTGTGGCAGGCTGCCTCGCAGATCGCAACGCCGCACTTGCGCAACATGGGAACGCTCGGCGGCAACTTGTGTCTCGATACGCGCTGCAATTACTACGACCAGAACTACGAATGGCGCAAGGCGATCGATTTCTGCATGAAGAAGGACGGAGAAACCTGCTGGGTGGCGACGTCGAGCCCGAAGTGTCTGGCGGTGTCGTCCACCGATACCGCCCCGGCGCTGCTGGCGCTCGGCGCGGAGATCACGCTGGTCAGTTCCACCACGACGCGCCGCATCCCGTTACGAGCCCTCTATCAAAACGACGGTATTCACTACCTCACGCGGCAACCCGGTGAAATCCTTACAGCCGTGCACCTGCCGCAATTGGATGGCTGGCGGAGCGCCTATTGGAAGCTCCGCCGCCGCGGGGCGTTCGACTTTCCTGTGCTCTCGGTTGCGGCAGCGGCCCGATTCGGGCAGGACGGCGCCGTGGAGGATGCGCGGATCGTACTTGGAGCCGTCTCATCGTGGCCGGTAGAAGCGCCTGCGGCGGCGAGCGCGCTCGTCGGCCAGACGCTGACCGACGCGTCCATCAGCCGAGCGGCGGATCTGGCCGCTCACCCGGCGAGGCCGATGGACAACACGGACTTCGCCCTCGTCTGGAGGAAGCGAGTTACGCGGGATTTCGTGGGATACGCGCTGCGCGAGCTGCGTGGTGACGATATGCGTGACGTTCGACGGCGAGTCGCTCGGCAGCTGTTATAGGCGTGCGGGAAAGGCTGGAAGTCCTTTCCCGCCTTCCTATCTACGACTTCTTGGCCTTCCGCCGCTCGGCCCAATACTTCTTCATCCTGAGGGATACGGCTTTGCGCGCCGCAGCCGACATGCCGCGCCTCCGGCGCCGACCTCCTGCAGCCGCAGCCGCCGCGACCCGGCGGCCACGCCCGCGACTAAACAGGTCGGGAAACGCGCGGCGAATCGCCGCTTCCTCACTCCGAAGTTCTTCAAGACGCGACATCGCCCCGAGACGGGCAAGTCGCTGCAAAGCTTCTCGACTTAGATCGGCCACTATTACCTCCACTTTGTCGACGGAATTCAGCCTAATAAGTGAATACAAAGACTCGAATTAGCCGCACAGGCCAACAAATTAGCCCGTCCATCCTAACTCAGGTCGCCTTCTGTTCACGAGACTGCTGCACGATTTTTACACCAGCACTGGCGCCTACGCGTGATGCGCCGGCGGCGATCATCGCTTGCATCCTTTCGAGGTCGCGTACACCCCCGGCAGCTTTGACGCCCATATCCGCGCCGACGATGCGCCGCATCAGGGCGACGTCGGCGGCTGTCGCCCCGCCCGGCCCAAAACCGGTGGATGTTTTGACGTAATCAGCGCCGGCCGCCTTCGCCAATGTGCACGCGGTGACCTTCTCGTCGTCGGTCAGCAGGGCCGCCTCGATGATCACCTTACTGAGCGCGCCGCAGGCGCGGCAGGGACCGACGACGGCTTCGATATCGCGCTCGACGTTTCGCAGATCGCCGGATTTGAGCGCACCGACGTTGATCACCATGTCGATTTCGCGGGCGCCGTCGAAGATGGCCCGTTGGGTTTCGTAGCCCTTGACGTCTGATGTCGTCGCCCCGAGCGGAAAGCCGACGACGGAGCAGACGCCCACGCCGCTGCCGGAAAGCAAACGCGCGGCCACTGCCACCCATGTCGGGTTGATGCAGACTGTGGCGAACGTGAATTGCATCGCCTCGCGGCACAGTACTTCGATGTCCGTGCGTGTCGCATCGGGCTTCAGCAGCGTGTGGTCGATCATCGACGCGACGCCGGCCGGCGCGCCGCCGCTGGCGTGGACGCCGACGCGCGTCGCGCCGGCATCGAGTACACCGCGCAGTCGATCCGGACAGCAGTCGTCGAGAACGGAGTGACAGGCGCACCGGACCTGGGACCGCGGCGCCGTGGCCGCCATCATTTCGGCGACGATCAGATCGATGAGGTGCTTAACTTCGTCGCGGGTCATTCGAGCCTTCGAGATCGCGTATCTTGGCTAATCGCCGAATGTACCGCGGTTCGCGCATCGGCGTGGTCAACCAGGTCGTAACAATCGCCTGGGCCTCCTCAGGCGTGACCAGCGTGGCGCCCAGCGTAAGCACGTTGGCGCCGCTGTGCTCTCGAGCATATCGCGCGATTGTTTCGGTGGTGGCCATCGCCGCGCGGATCCCGTCGATCTTGTTCGCGGCAATCGCCGACCCGATGCCCGCGCCGTCGATCACGATGCCTCCGTCGGCTTCACCCCGCGCGACGCTCCGAGCAACCGTTGCCGCGACGTCCGGATAGTCAACGGACTCAGGGCCGTCGACACCGAGATCCTGCACCGATACGCCCCGGCCACGCAGGAACGTGACGAGGAGGCGCCGCAGAGCCACTCCTGTGTGATCGCTGGCAATGGCGATCGATCGCATTTCGGCGGAAGGCGCCAGACTGGACTCCTCCGCCGACACGCGGCCTTCACGCACGACGGTGACGCGCCGTTCGTTCAGGGTGTCCTGGGCGAGCGGCGTCACGTGGCCGTTCCTCGCGAGCAGCACCGTGTCGCCGCGCGCCAGCACGCGCGCGTCGGCCTCGGTGATCATATCGAATCGTTTCATTGAAGTATGATCGGCGCGTCATGGCCGACCTGAGACCCACCGAAATCCTACTATCGGACGAACAGATTCGAAAGCGCGTCGCCGAACTGGCCCTCGAGATCCGGCGGGACTTTCCCGACGATTTGCACGTGATCGCCGTCCTGAAGGGCGCATTCGTCTTTCTGTCCGATCTGGTGCGCCACATGCCGGGTCACGTATCGCTCGACTTCATGGCGGTGTCGAGCTACGCGAAGGGCACCACGACGTCCGGCGAAGTCCGGATGTTGAAGGATCTCGACACCACGCTCGACGGCCGCAACGTCGTGATCGTCGAAGACATCGTGGACACGGGCTTGACGCTGACCTATCTGCAGGAGATCCTCCGCGCGCGGAACCCGCGCAAGCTCAGAACCGCGTGCCTGTTGAGCAAGCCCTCGCGCCGGCAGATTGACGTCAAGGTGGAGTACATCGGCTTCGACATCGAGGACCGCTTCGTCGTCGGCTACGGCCTCGACTACGCCGAGCAGTATCGGAACCTTCCCCACATCGCTGTCCTGGGATCCTGACATTTCAGACTGCAGAGTTCAGATTTCAGATTGAGTTCAGATTTCAGAAATCCAGAAATCAATCAACTCTGAACTCTGAATTCTGAACTGTCACCGTACGGCTTCTCTCACTCTTGCCGCCAGCCGGTTTGCGTCGGCGATGACAGCGGCGCGATTGAGCGTCCGCACCTGACGGTCCTTCATTACCACCTTGCCGTTGACAATCGTCGTTCGCACGTCGTCGCCACGAGTGGCATAGACGAGGTGAGAGACCGGGTCGTACATCGGGGTCTGACGAACAGCGCCAGTCGACACCGTGATCAGATCGGCACGCTTCCCCACCTCGAGCGAGCCGATGATCCGCTCCATGTGCAGCGCGCGAGCGCCGCCGAGGGTCGCCATGTCGAGAGCCGCCTGCGCCGACAGCGCCGTCGGATCGTGCGTGGCGTGCTTGGCCAGAAACGACGCCTGCCGCATCGCTTCGAACATGTCGAGGTCGTTGTTGCTGGCGGCACCGTCGGTGCCGAGACCGAGCGACACTCCCGCGGCGAGATACTTTCCAACCGGCGCCGCCCCGCTGGCCAGCTTCATGTTGCTTTCCGGGTTGTGCGCCACGCCGACCGCGCGCCGCTTCAGAATCGCAATGTCCTCGTCGGTCACCCAGACGCCGTGCGCGGCGAGCGTGAGAGGCCCCCAGAACCCGATCGATTCCAGATAGGCAGCCGGCGTCATCTTGAACTGCTCGCGCGCGCCCCTGATTTCGTCCTCGGTCTCGGAGAAATGAATGATGACCGGGACACCGTGCCGGCGGCCCATCTCCGCGGCTGCCAGGAGAGTTGTCTTGTCGTTTGTGTAGAGCGCGTGTGGAGCGACGGCGGGTACGACCAGGCCGTTGTCCTTGAATTCCTTGATGAAGCGCTCCGCCCGGGCCAGTGCCTCCGCGGGCGTCCTGGCGTCCGCGACCGGAAACTGAATGATGGTCTGGCCGAGCACGCCGCGCACGCCGGCTTCGATCGCGGCTTTCGCGATCTCTTCTTCGAAGTAATACATGTCGACGAACGTCGTGGTGCCCGACTCGATCATCTCGAGCGCCGCGAGCCGTGTCCCGATGCGGACGAGCTCGGGCGTCACGGTCTTGGCCTCTGCTGGAAAGATGTATTTCTGCAGCCAATCCATGAGGGCGAGGTCGTCGGCGAGGCCTCGGTACATCACCATCGGGGCGTGGGTATGGGTGTTGATCAACCCCGGCAGCACGATCTCGGATCGCGCGTCGATGGTCTCGCCCGCCGTGTATTTGGCATTGATCGCCGCCGGTGTATCGACGTCCACGATGTCAGTCCCGGCAATGGCAACGGCGCCTGGCGAGAGCATCCGATGCGCGGCGTCCTGCGTCATGACGGTGCCGCCGACGACGATGAGCGCGACCGGCCGGCGCGCGGGTTGAGCGGCCAAGACGGCGACAGCGGCGACAGCAAGAAGAAGGATGGCCTGCTTCATTCGACGGAGATCTTATCAGTGGGCGTCAGCCATTAGCCATTAGCCATCTACAGACCTCGTTGTATAGTGTCCCCCGTGCCGGTGCACCTCGTCGACCACCCGCTCGTTCACGATGCCCTCGTTTCGTTGCGCGACAAAAGCACTCCGCCGGAACATTTTCGACGCGCGGCGACGCGCATCAGCGTCCTGCTTGCGGCCGAAGCCTTGCGCGAGATGCCGACGCGGGACGTGACGGTCGAGACGCCTCTCAGTCCGGCGGCCGGACGCCGGATCAAGGGCGACGTGGTCGTCGTGCCCGTGCTCCGCGCGGGATTGGGCATGCTCGACGCCGTGCTCGAGCTCGTGCCCGACGCGCGGGTTGGGCACATCGGGTTGCAGCGGGACGAGATGACCGCGGTGGCGTCGCAGTACTATTCGAAGCTTCCCTCGCGCCTGGACTCGAGCGTCGTCCTGATGATCGACCCGATGCTGGCCACGGGCGGCAGCGCCGTCGCGGCGCTGGATCTGCTGGCGCGGGCCGGCGCCCCGACCATCCGGATGATCTGCATCGTCGCCGCCCCCGAAGGGGTGGCGCTCGTCGAGCGGCATCACCCGCACGTCGTCATCTATACGCCGGTGGTCGATCGATTCCTCAACGAGCACAAATACATCGTGCCTGGCCTCGGTGACTTCGGCGATCGCTTGTACGGAACGATGTGACGCCATGACGACACCACGACCCGAACGGCGCGCGCATCCCCGCTCCCAGGGCGAACACTGGTCGAGCGCGCTCACCGACATCGCGCCGAACAGGATTCTGATTCGCGGCTACCCGCTCGACGAGATGATGGGCCGGCTCGGCTTTGCCGAAGCCGTGTACCTGTTGTT
This sequence comes from uncultured Acidobacteriota bacterium, assembly GCA_963770995.1. Classification (GTDB taxonomy): domain Bacteria; phylum Acidobacteriota; class Vicinamibacteria; order Vicinamibacterales; family CAVVIG01; genus CAVSWN01. The sequence goes on from CAVYRS010000005.1 coordinate 357,973, forward strand.
GATGGGGGAACTGCCGACGCCCGCCATCGGCCGCATGCTGAACGCGGTGCTCGTGTCTTCGCTCGACCACGGTGTCACGCCGCCTTCGACGCTGGCGGCCCGAAACGTCGCGACGTCGGGCGCGCCGCTCAAGGACTGCGTCGCCGCAGGCATCCTCGGGTTTGGCCCGCATCACGGCGGCGACATCGAATCGTGCATGCGCTTTCTCGATACCGGCCTCACGCTCGTGCGCTCCGGCCAGACAGAGCAGCAGGCTGCGGAATCGATCATCGCGGATTTCGTGAGAACCAAATCGGCGCCGCCCGGCTTCGGCCACCGCCTGCACACGCGCGATCCGCGCGCCGCGCGGTTGTTTCAGATGGCCCTGGAACTCGAGCTCGAAGGCGAGCATGTACGGCTGATTCGCAGCGTCGAGCGCGCGCTCGATAACCACCAGGAACAATTCGGTCGCCCGATTCCGGTGAACGTGGACGGCGCTATCGCTGCGATCAGCGCCGACCTCGGCTTCGCGTACGAGTTGGGCAACGCGATCTTCTTGATCTCCCGTCTCCCGGGGCTCATCGCCCACGCGCATGAAGAACGCACGCGCCAGGCGCCGATGAGGCAGATCGATCCGAAGGACGAAGGCTACGACGGCTCGCGCGAGCGCCGATTACCCGAGGGGCGCAAGTAGACAGCCCTTGATACTCCTCTTCGCGCGCCAGAATCACGATCTGGGTCAGCTGGCACACCTAGCCCAGCCTGACACACGCTAAAAACGGCCATAAAATGGCCCGAGTCCTGTGGTATGCCGCTTGCACAGCACGGCTGGCAGGATTTGATGATGACCAAGACCCGACTCGTAATCGAAGTGCCCGCGAAGCTGGCGCTGATGCCGCCGGCGGAACTCGACGCTTACGTGCGCGCCCACTGGACTGAGTGGCAGGACAAGTGGCGCCGGATTGGAAAGAGTCAACCCGACGCGGTTCTTCGCGTCGATGCCGGTCAGCCGATGTTCCTGCTCGCGCGCGGCAAGAATCACTATCTCGTCGCTGAAGCGACGGCCGTTCCCTTCGACGCGGCGGCGTAAGCCGCCGCGTTTCGTTCGCCGCGCTTCGGACCAACGCAACGCGCCCACTCCCCTTTTTCGCGGCCGCGACACCAGGCCATCAAATTGGTAGAATCGACGGGCCTGTCGTCAGGGCGCTTAGCTCAGTTGGTTAGAGCGCGTGCTTCACACGCACGAGGTCATAGGTTCGAGTCCTATAGCGCCCACCACTTAACCCGTTTCATTCCACCGACTTACTCGCGCGGTCGCTCTTCGGCTGATCGTCGGCACCGTTCGGCTTTGCCACGGTTTTGCGACCGGTGGGCCTTTCCATTTCCGCCGCTCGCCCATCCTCGAACCGTTTGAGAGCCGCGTGCATCCCGTCACGGTTGACGTTCAGGTCGTCTTCGTCAACGCGGCGCATCTCGAGGAGCGCACGAAGCCGTTGTGACATCGGCATGCGCGGCGACAATTGAATCTGCCGCACGATCGGCAAAAGTAGTTGACGCCGGGAACAATCAGTGACGAATTCTGAAGCTCACGGCGATGGACTCTGAATCGGGCCCACGGAGTACGGTCGCATCATCTCGTTGTCTTCGTGCTCGACGATGTGGCAATGCCAGACGTACTGTCCCGCCCGATCGAACATCGCTTTCACCCTGATGATCTCGCCTGGGAAGCTGATCATCGTGTCTTTGGGACCGGTCTCGGACGGCTCCGGCCCGCGCGTGACGCCATGCGCGTCCTCACGTTCGATGATCTCGAACTGCACCAGGTGAATATGAATCGGATGAGCGTCTTCGGTGAAGTTGTGAATCTCCCAGATCTCAGTCGCGTCCGGCTGTGGGTTCTCGGTGATTGCGTCCATCCAATGCAGCGGGTTACCTTCCCCTGGCGCGGCCAACGTCCCGAGTAACGCCTGCGTTGGACCGAACGGGAAGGCCTCTGGATCGTCGCAGGCCAGCTTCAGGTTCGCGGGCTGATGCTTTCGATGGCCATGACCTGGATGCCCGTCGACGAACACCGTTTCCGACTCCAGCTCGTTGAGGGACACTTGCCGGGTAATCGAGGCGGGTGGAAGGGGTGGGAGCTGCGGCAGCACAAGCGATTCAGGCGGCGTGCTGCCATCGACCGACCGGGCTGGCACGACGCGGAACTGCATGACGAGACCGGTAGTATTCGGATCAGAGACGTCAAAGTCGTCAGGCGGTTCGCCGCCGCCGAACGGTTCGTCGGGGCCGAGATTGAGGAGCACGATCTCCGTGCCCACCGGCACAGTCGTGAAATCGACAATGACGTCCGCCCGCTCAGCCGGACCCATCAACAATTGATCGAGCCTCGCGGGGGCGGACAGGAAGCCACCATCGCCGCCGATTTGCCAGAACGGCAGGCCAGCTCTCGAGAGCTTCAGGATCAGGAATCGCGACGTGCAGCCGTTCAGGAACCGGAAGCGATAGCGCCGTTGCTCGACGTCCAGATACGGCCACGTCCGGCCGTTGACCACGATCGTGTTGCCGAAGAACTCCGGGTTCCAGATGGGTGAGACGTCGCTCGGTCCCGTACACCCGGATTGCGGGATGAACGGGATCTGCAGCTGGCCCTTCTGCAGCCCTTCGAAGAAGGCTCGGGTGTCCGGATAAAACAGCGAACCGTTGGCATTGAACGATCGGTCCTGAATCGCCATGGGAATCTCGTAGTAGCTCATTCCCGGCGGATCACCGATCGCAGGAGCCGGTCCGGGAAGTACTCCCGGCGGCAGATCGCTGGGTCCGCCACGAATCAGATAGAAGCCAGCCGGTCCCGCGTACACGTTCGCTCGTGTCATGCCCAGCGTGTGATCGTGATACCAGAGCGTCGTCGCCCGCTGGTCGTTCGGATAGACGAACGTCGCGCTGCCCGGCTCCCAGACGCCGCCCCAGGCGGCTTGGAATTTTTCCCTGAAGAAGTCGTACCAGGAGCCGACACGGGCAAAGCCGTTAGGAATGTTGTTCGCCACGGGCAGGTACCACGCCTCGGGGTATCCGTCGCTGTCGTCCGGGCTGTGACCGCCGTGCAAGTGCGTCACGATTGGCACCGGCCCTTTGTAAGGCTCCGGACTGAGCCCCGGCATGTCGCGGCCAGTCACGCCACCAGGAGGGTTGGCCCAGTGCAGCGTCTGATCGACCGGCAAGAGATGCGGCAGATAGTTGCCACGACCATCCACGAGCTGGTTCACCCATGTCACGCGAGCCGCTCGCTGTGCCGTGGCTTCAATGGTGAATGCCGGGTAGTTGAAGGTGCGGTTATCAGTGAGCGACCCGTAGCTCCAGACGGTCGTGCGCGGCAAGTGCGCAGGCAAGATCTGCTGAGAAAACTGCCGCACCGCGATCCGGTAATAGTCGGTCGTGCCGTCGCTGGCCGACCGTGGCATCGCTGGGGGAATGACCAGCGGTGTCACAAACTTCGGAATGACATCCGGTGGCAACGTGCCGCCGGGAATCTCGGCGAAGATCGCCGGCCACCGGCCGGACTTCGATGTGAGGTATGCACCTGCTCCAACCGCGGTTGCAACCTTGAGAAACCGTCGTCGGTTCTTCATAAGATGTCCAGTCGTGGATATGCGGTAGCGTGGGGCGAGGCTCACGAAATCGTCTCACTCTTTCAACCGGACCTGCAGCCTGAGACACCCGCCACTGTCGGAATGGTCAACTCTGTTTGAGCGTCGTTCGATCAATGACCCACCCCGAACCTGTGGGCAGAAGTAATGAGACTAAGTCTCAGTTTCAGTCAAGGAGCATAAATGGGACCTATTCGGTCGGTCAAGGCGAATGGAAGGAGAACTTCAGACCGAGGCAGGCTTGGTGACGCATATCTCGGGAAATGCGCCGGCGTGGCGGCCGTGCTCGTGGCGCTGCTCCCGACGACACCACCAGCCGGACTGACGCAGCCGCCGATCATCGGCGCCGCGCACGGCGCCGCCGCGTTGGTGACGTTCGGGTCGCTGTCGCTCTTTCCGCTGCTGCTATTCAGCCAATCAAATGAGAAGACGGGTCTCTACAAGCTGTGTGGGTGGTTGATGCTGGCGTGCCTCGCGTCGATCGGCATTTATGCCCTAGCGCCCGAATCCCTGCGGCAGGAACTGGCGCCCTGGCGACCCGTCCTGCTGTTCGAGTGGTTGCTCATCTGGATCTTCGGCTACGCATGGTTCGAGAAGGGCCGCGAGTCGGCGATGCGGCGGGCCGTGTCGCCGGCGATGTTCGTCTGAAGCTCTGGAAGCTGAGCACCACGCGTGCCGCGCCGCGAGTGCCGTCGCTGCTTGATCGCTGGGGGCCAGCTCACACTTCCCAGCGTTTGGTGAGGATCTCCAGATGCGGCAGAAAGTCGGCCGCGAGGTAGAGCCGCCGCGCCGACGCGTTCGCTCTCAACACGCCAAGCCGCAGTTCGCGCGCACCCATGGACCGGGCGAACGCCTCGGCATGCGCGACGAGCGCGCGCCCGATCCCCCGCTTCCGATGCGGAGCCAGGACGAAAAGGGCGCCGATGAAGGCGAACGTGCCGGGCGGTTCGTCGAGTTCGGTGAACGGTTCGCGCGCGAACACGGTCACGAACCCGACGACGGCGCCCTCGCGCTCGGCGACGAAGATCCGGCCCTCAGCGCGGCGACACCGATCGTGCATCTGCTGGCAGTACGCGTCTGCCATCGCCTCCCCCGTCCGCAGCCGGGGGTCGATGGTGCGCTCGAAGTCCTGGAGCTCGACCACGCATTGGCGCACGACCTCGGCATCGTCAGAACGGTAGTTGCGAATCACTGGCAAGTGCCCTCTAGATCGATGACGATAGTGGAACCTTCGTGCGTCGCGCAATTCCACCGGCCCTGATCTACATACTCGCCGCGTGCGCATTCACGTGGCCGCTCGTCCTTCACCCCTTTACGCTGTTCGGCGCGCACGACCCCACGGGCGATCCGTCGCTGAACCTGTGGACTCTGACCTGGGATCTGCAGACGCTGTCCGCCCACCCAACCTGGTTCCTCAACGGACGCGTGTTCGACGCGCCGATGTTCTTTCCGGCGCGCCACACGCTCGCCTATGCCGACCATCTGCTCGTGCAGTCGGTCGTCCTGTGGCCGGTGTATGCCGTCACGCGCAATCCGGTGTTTTGCTACAACGTGCTGCTGATCGCCTCGCTCGCCGCCTCCGCGCTGGCGATGCACCTGCTGGCCCGCACGCTCACAGGACACGAAGGCGCCGCGTTCGTGGCCGGGCTGATCTTCGGCTTCGCGCCGTTCCACTTCACGCACCTCACGCACATCCAGCTCCAGGCGCTGTACTTCCTGCCGCTCTCGTTTCTGTTCCTGCACCGCGTGTTCGCGGCCGGGCGCCGCTCGGACGTCCTGTGGCTGGGCCTGGTGATGGGGCTGCAGGCGCTCAGCTCGGCCTACTACGCCGTCATCGGCGGCATCGGCATCGGCTGCGCGGCGCTGGCGCTTGCCGCCGCGACGCGACGGCTGCGCGACGGCCGCCTGCTCCTGCGCGGACTCGCGGCCGCAGCCATCGCTCTGGCGGTCGCGCTCCCGTGGTCGCTCAACTACTTCCGCGTCGAGCGCGAGACCGCCGCGGGACGGACGCTGACCGAAGCGTCGCGGGGCAGCGCCGTGCTGGCGAGCTACGTCCAGGCGCCTGCCACAAATATGGTGTACGGCCGGACAGGGTGGCTCCGGGCGTCTCCCAACGCGAGATTGCCGCGTCGAGACGGTCCCGAGCAGGGTCTGTTTCCAGGATTCGTGGCCCTGCTCCTCGCCGTGGCTGGAGCGGTTGCCGCGCCGCGCCACTTGAAGCGGATCGCCGTGGTGTACGCGACTGTAGCGCTGGTCGGCATCGTGTTGTCGCTGGGACCCGACGGCATCCGTCCTCTGTACGCGGCGCTCTATCGATCGGTCTTCGGCATGAGCGCGGTTCGCGCGGCGGCGCGTTTCAGCGTGCTCGCGCTGTGCGGGATCGCGGTGCTGGCCGCGATCGCCGCGAGTTTCAAACCGCGGCTGCTGCTGGCGATCGTGTTGGCCGCGATCGCCATCGAACAAAGCAACGGCTCGATCGAGTTTCCACCGGCACCGGTCCTGACGTCCAACGCCGGCCGCTGGCTCCGCGATCAGCCCGGGTCTGGCGCGGTGGTCTGCGTGCCGATGGGATTCGAAACGAGCAACACACGCTGCATGCTCCAGGCGCTCGAGCACGGCCGCCCGGTGGCGAACGGCTACGGCGGCGTGCGCCCACCGTTCTTCGCAACGGTCGTCGATGCGATGCAGGGGCTCCCTTCGCCCGACGCGCTGCTGACGCTGCACGACCTCGGCGTGGAATGGATCGTGAGCGACGAGCCGCTGACGCCGGATCCGGACCTGGCCGAAACCTTCGTCGAGCGCGCGCAGTTCAGCGACCAGCGCGTCTACCAACTGGTGTGGTCGCCCGCGGCCGAGTCGAGGATCGACGATGCCGCCGCGGTCGTGCCTCCGGAGCCGGGCCCGGCCCCGTTCGGCGTCGGCGAGTCGGCCACGTACCGCGTGCGCTGGACGAGTGGTCACATGCGGCTCCCCGCCGGCGAGGCGACGATGTCAGTGGAGCCCTCGCAGGAACCCGCGGCCTATCGGTTCGTCGTCTCCGCGGCGACCGCCTCGTGGGTATCCAGCTTCTACACGGCCAACGTACGGCTCGAGACGACGGCGACCGATCGGATCGTTCCCCTCCAGCACCGCCAGACCGTCGCCGAAGATCGGCGGACCGTCGAACGTCAAATCGAGTACGACGCCGATCGCCGCCAGATCCGGATGACCACGGGCGGCGCGACCATCGCCCTGCCGCTCACCCACGACGCGCGCGATCCGATCAGCATGCTGTTCTACGTGCGAACGCTGCCGCTCCAGACGGGCACGCACGTCGTCCTCCCGCTCACCGACAATGGGCGGCGCTCGCTGCTGGAGCTGACCGTCGGCGGCATCGAGACGGTGACGCTCGACGGACGGGCATGGGCGGCCGTCAAGCTGTCGCCTCGCGTGACCGGACGCGTCGATCGTCTGGCGCCACTCGAGATCACGACATGGCTGAGCACGGACGCCCGTCGGATTCCGCTGATCTTCGAGGTATCCGCTGCGTTTGGCAGCGCACGAGCAGAGCTGGCGAGTTATCGGGAGGGGCGGTAGTCGTTGGTCGGTAGTCGTTGGTCGGTGGTCGTTGGTCGTTGGTCGTTGGTCGTTGGTCGTGGGGAGTCGTAAGAGTGTCAGAAATCAGAAGCACTCGAAAGTACTTCTGACTTCTGACTTCTGACTTCCTAGAGCGCAGCCGTAGAACCCTTCTTCAGGTCGTTCAGCGCGCTGGCCATGCTGGTCAACGCGGCTTCGAGCGTCTTGCGCGAGGTCGCGATGTTCATGCGCATGTGATTGGCGCCGCCGAGACCGTACCCATCGCCGGCGTTCAGCGCAATCTTCGCGTTCTTGGCGAACCACCGCAGCACCATCGACTCCGGTGACGGCGGTCTGCCGCCCCGCCCGCTGGTCGGCGCGGTTTTGGCCGCCTCGGCCGCGAGCTGCTTGGCCCCGATCCGCTCCGCGACCTGGCTGACGTCGAGCCACGTGAGGTAGGTGCCCTGTGGCTTGGCGTTGACCTTGACCATCGGGATGTTGGCCTTGACGAACTTCTGGACGAAGTCGTGGTTGGCGTCGATGTACTCGTTGCACTGATTGAGCCAGTCTTCGCCGCCGGAGTACGCGGACTTGCTGGCGATCATGCCGAGTGTGCTCAGATCCGCGCGGTGATTCGGGCGCACGCGGTTCATCAGGTCCATGTTGTCGGAGAACATCCACGCGCACTTCATCGCGGCCAGCCCGAACGACTTGCTGGCGGCCTTGAACGTGATGCTGTTGTTGACCACGGCCTTGTTCGGCAGCGACGCGAACGGCGTGTACTTGTTGCCCTTGGTCACGAAGTCACAATGGATTTCGTCGGCGAGCACGATGACGCGGCGCTTCAAGCAGATCTCGCCGAGCCGCATGAGATCGTCGGGCGACCAGCAGTTGCCGGTCGGATTCTGCGGGTTGCACAGAATGAACGCGTTGGTGTCGTGGCTGATGCGGCGCTCGAAGTCCTCGAAGTCGATCTGGAACCTGCCGTCGACTTCCTTCATCAGGTTTTCTTCGGGTTTGGTGAAACTTGCGGTGAGGTCGCCGTAGAAGCCGTTGTAGGTCGGGGTATTCAGGAGCACTTTGCTGCCGGGGGGACAGAACGTCTTCAAGGCGGCGATGAGCCCCGGGTGCACGCCGGTCGTGACAATCACCGAGTCGGGATTGACGTCGGCACCGTAGCGCTTCTTGTTCCACGCGACGATGCCTTCGACGAACTGCTTCGGCATGTCGAGGTAGCCCCAGTTCTCGTGCTGAATCCGCTTCGTGAGCGCTTCGGTGATCGAGGGCGCGCACTTGAAGTCCATGTCGGCGATGCCCATGCCGGCGATGATCGAGTCCATGCCGTTCTGCCGCAGCGCCTGATCCCATTTCACGGAATCGGAGCCGATGCGGTTATAGGGCGTGTCGAAATCGAACTTGCCGTTCGCAGCGGCTTCCGCCGCGCTGACGGTGACTGGCCGCAGTGTCGTACCGGAACCCACTGCTCCCGCAATCGCGGTCATTCCGGCGCTTCGCAAGAAGTTTCTGCGATTCAGTCCGTTGATAGATGCCATGCATGTGCTCCCACGCCTGCGGCGCGCGCAGACGAGAAAAGAGTGCCGGGAAGCTGAAAACGCCTGGGAGATACTACACCCGCAAAGGCGGAAAGTCCCGTATTTCCTACGACCTACCGCGATCCCGGTTCTTTATTCAACTTTTATCTACGCGTGTAACGCTAGTGTCGCGTCTCATAAGTTCGTTGTGCAACGAGGACGTGAGGCGCCCGGATGGCAAGGCGCGAAGAGTGAGCATATCGGGAATATTCGAACGATGAGCAACGCAGCCAGCCGGGATGCATCGCCGGCCGAATGCCAACGAACTTCTGAGACGCGACACTAGCGCTGGACGAGCTCGATTTTCGCGCCGGCCGGACCCTCCAGGTAGGCGAAATTGACCGTCACACCGCTCGCCAGGCGCAGCGGCCTCGGCTCGGTCGTGAACTTCACACTCTGGCCTTTGAGCTCCGCAGTCGTCGCGTTCAAATCGGGCGTACGCCAGCCGATGTGATCGATGGCGTGACCCTCGCTGGGCGTGGCGTCGCCGCGCTGGACGAGGAGCCAGACACCGGTGTAGCGCAGCCCATCGATGCGGTCCTTGAGCTTCGCCGATTCCCCGCCAAACTTCTCCTTGTACCAGGCGAGCGTCGCGGCGGCGTCCGGCGCGCGGAGATGGACGTGGTGGAGGCCCAGCTTCTCCGGGTCTTGCACGACCTCGATGCGCGTGCCCCACGGATCCTCGACGAAGCCGAGCTTGAAGAGCCCCGTTACTTCACGCGCCGGCGTCACGATCTTGGCGCCCGCAGCCTCCAAGTCCTTCATCTTGGCGTCGAGATCGGCGACCGAAAAACCGAGATGATCGAGCGCGCTGCCGTTGCTGGGCTGCCCGTTCGCGTTGCGCAGAAAGATCAGGCGCGTGTCACCGAGCATCAGGCGATCGGGCGCCTCGGTCATCACCTGTCCGCCCAGGTTTTTCTGATACCACTCCACCGCTTTCGCCTGGTCGGGCACGTTCAGGTGGATGTGGTCGAGGATTGGAAGGATGGGCGTGTCGGCCGCGGGCCGCGCGGCCAACTCCGCGACCGCCACGAGCGTGCACGCGATCCCCGCAAACAGTCTCATATCGCCTCCGAAACGACTAAAGAGCGCAAAGATCGTCAAGTCCGAGAAGGAAGGGTTTCTTTGCGGTCTTCGCGGTCTTCGCGTTCTTTTGTCCGCGGTTGACAAAGCGCGGCGCGCGCCTACATTAGCGCAGTACCGTCCTGTTGATCGGGCTGGGTCGCGGCTGGTCAGGCCTAATCGCCACCAGGGCCGCATATGTGCTGCTTCGATGCTAGCCTCTCGAGGTGAGCCGCCCTCGCCGGACCAACAGGGCGTTCTTGCGTACAGAGGCTTCTACGACGCCTTCTTCACCTGACTGAGCAGCGCGGTCAGGATCTGCGAGTATTTTTCGTCGGCGTCCGCGAAAGCCTTCTGATAGTCCTGGTCCGACATCTTCTGCTTCTTCGGATCGCCGTCGAAGGCCGTCTCTTTGCCCGCCGCCTCGAAAGTGTCCGCCGCCTGATTCCCCGCGTTCTTGACCTTCAACCCATCCGCCAAGCCGTCCTGGATGAAGACTTTCGTGTTGGGAACGGCGGCGCCATTCAGATCCATGTACACGTCGCGGTACTCTTTTTTGGCGAGCCGATCCGTCAGCAACTGGGGAACCGAGTACTTCGCGGAGACGACCAGAAGCTGCGCGCCCCCGAAATACAGCGCCGCACAGAAGACGCCTGGCGTCGCGGGGTCTTGCGCGGCAATGCTATCGAGTTTGGCGGCGTCGAGCGTGGCGGTCAGTTGCTTGGCGAGCACCGTCGACTTGGAGTCCTGGGCCCACACCGGCGGCGACAGCGCCAACATGCCAACAACGGCCAACGATCCGCCGACGAGGCGCGCCACCAGTGTCATGGGTTCCTCCAATCACGTAGTCAAATGAACAATGCGTCTTCGTCGTCGCCGCGGCCCTGACGCCGGCCGTTGCGGCGTGTGTCGCGAATAGCCTGGACCGCGGCTCGAATGGCGCTCAGCAGGGCGCGGCCTTCCCGCGCCGGCACGCTCAGCGATGCCTGCAGGCTATTGAGAGTCTGGTCGATGCGAACGGCGATATCGCCGAAGATCTGGTCGGCGCGCTCCACCTGTGCGGCGGCGAGCGCGGCCGTGCGCGCGGCGTCGCGCGCCGATGGCGTTCAGATGCACGAACAGCGGCTGGACTTCCTGATCGAGACGCTCCGACAACCGCTCGATGCGTCGAGCCAGCCGCCCGGCGACGACCATGACGCCGATCTGCGCGACCGCAATGGCGAGCGTCGCCACCGCGATGATGCCGAGGAACACGTCGTTCACGCGATTACGCCTGCTCTCGGCTCCGCGCCTGCTGGTAGGCTTCGCGTCCGCGCTCGATCGCGTTGGTCAGCGTCTCGCGACCCTGGTTGACCGCCTCGCGCCCCTTCGCCGCCGCTTCCGCCGCCCGCGCCCGCCCTTCGCGCGCCTTGTCGCCCAGGTACTCGCGCGTCTGCTCGCCGGTGGCCGGCGCATACAGCAGCGCCACTGCGGCGCCGCTCACTGCGCCCAGCAAGAACGCCAGGAGAACACTGCCCGCGCCGCCGCCGTCATCACTTGCCATATGCCCGCCTCCGGGTCAGAAGATGCTGACCTTCACGTTCAGATACCGCTTCGGATCCTTCTTGATCTCCGTGATCAGCGCGCGGAATTCGCTGACGGCGCCATTCATGTTCTCATATAACTGCTTATCTTTCAGCAACTGCCCCATCGTTCCCTCGCCGTTGTTCAGCCGAGTGGTCAGCTCGTTCAACTGCGTCGATAGGTCGGTGAGACGCCCGGTGACATCGTTCAAGCGGTTGAACAGCGCCGGATCGGTCAGCAGCTTGCCGGCCGTGCCTTCGCCGCGATTCAGTCGATCCGTCAGGTCCGCAGATTCTCCGTGGCGCCCGTGAGCGATTGCGCGAACGCCTCGTCCTTCACCAGCCGGCCCAGGCTGCCCTCGCCCGCATTGATCCGTTGCGTCATTTCCTCGAGGTTCGAGAGGCGAGGCCTGCAGCGCGTCGGCCGTCCGCGGATCGTTGAGCAGCTTGCCGACCGTTCCGCGTCCTTGCTTGATCGTCTCGCGTCACGTCGCCGGCGGTCGCGACGAACCGGTTGCAGCTCGGTGTACAGCCGATCGTCGGTCATCAGCTTTCCAGCGGTGCCCTTGCCCGCGCGCAGGTCGCTGCACGAGTCCGGTGATCTCGTCGACGCTGGCGCTGGCCTGCTCGGTGATGTCCGCGAGCTGCAGCGGCGCCTTCCCAGACGGGACGTAGCCCCAATCGGGAATCGGCGTCCCGCGCGTCGACGGCGAGATGTCGATGGCGCCTTCGCCGAGGAGCGACACCGAGCCGAGCCGCGCGAGGGACGCCGTGGTGATGCGGTCGCGCATCGTCTTTTCGCATGTCGAAGACGACGTCGACCTGTTCGCCCGCGAATTCGACGTCCTTCACGCTGCCGACCTCGACGCCGGCGACTCGAACCGGCGAACCCTTGGCGAGCCCGGCGACGTTCGCGAGGCGCGTCTTCAGCGTGTAGCGTTGCCACGCGAACCCGCGCGTCCCCGTCAACGCGAAGATCAGTACGCCGGCGATGGCGACCGCGACAATGGTCAAGACGCCGATCTTCAATTCCGACCACGCCAGCGAACGCGTGCGAGGCATATGATCCTTCCTAGGTCAGGAACTCTTTGATGTACGGGTCGTCCGAGCGGCGCAGCGCGTCGGCCTCGCCCTCGAAGATGATGAGGCCGTCACGAAGCATGATGAATTCCGCCTCGCGTTCCTTCTCGGCCGTCGCCGGCACGATGCGCACGGCGCCCTTGGCATCGCGTTCGGCCATGTGTGTCCGCCACGTAGAACGCGTCGCGCAGTTGATGCGTCACGATGATCGAGCTGACTTCTTCCAGGTCGCGCAGCTTGATGATCTCGTCGTCGACGGTCGTCGCCGTGATCGGGTCGAGCCCGGTCGTCGCCTCGTCGTACAGCAGGATGCTCGGCCTGAAGGCCATCGCGCGGGCAATCGCCACGCGCCGGCGCTGCCCGCCCGACAGCTCCGATGGCATCTTGTCGATGTGCTCCGCCAGGCCGATGAAGCCCAGCACTTCCTCGCACGCGGCGGTCGATCTCCGTCGAGCGGCATGTCGGTCTCTTCGTACAGCTTGTAGCCGACGTTCTCGCGCACGGTCAGCGAGTCGAACAGCGCGCCTTCCTGGAAGATCATCCCGAGGTCGGCTCGCACCGTCATCAGCTCACGTTCGTTGAGCTGATCGACGCGCTGACCGTTCACCCAGACCACGCCGGCGTCCGCTTTCGCAGCAGGCCGATGATGATCTTGAGCGATCGGTCGATTTGCCAGACCCGCTGGCGCCGAGGATGATCTTCGTGTGGCCCTTGAGCAGCGTGAAGCTGAGATCGCTGCAGCACCACCTTCTCGTCGAAGGCGAGCTGGACGTGGTCGAACATGATCACGGGCGCCCCGGGCTCAGCCAGGATCTGTTTCGCCGTTGGGGCGGTTTCCGTCGCCATCAGTCCCGGCCGTCCCCCAGGTCGTTGCGCATGTCCCGAACTCCCAAGTGTTACGAACCTTCGACGATCCGGACGTCGTCCCCAGGACGGCCGGATCAGTAGATCAAGCCGATGAAGATCTGCGTCACGAAAAAGTCGCCGGCGATGACCGCGACCGACCCCGCGACGACCGAGACCGTCGTCGACTTGCCGACGCCTGCGGTGCCCCCGGTGGTCCGCAAGCCGACGTGACACGCGATGGTCACGATCAGGAAGCCGAACACGAACGGCTTCGATCAGACCCATCCACACATCCTCCATGTACAGGCCTTTGGTGACCGACGACCAGTAGAGGCTCGAGCGCGACCTGCAACTGAAACCGCGCGATCACCCAGCCGCCAAGGATGCCGACGAAGATCCGAGACGACGGTCAGCACCGGCGCCATGAAGAATGCCGGCCAGCACGCGCGGAACGACCAGCTTCCGCAGCGGATCGGTGCCGAGCGCCCGCAGCGCGTTGATCTGATCGGTGACCGACCATCGACCCGAGCTCCGCGGCGATGCCGGACCCGACGCGACCGGTCAGCATCAACGCGGTCAGCACCGGGCCCAGCTCCTTGATCATCGACGCGCTCACCAGGCGGCCGACCACCGGACGTCGCGCCGAACTGGTCCAGCGTCAGGCCACTTTGCGAGCGCCAGCGCCATGCCGGTGAACAACCCCGCCAGGAGCACCACCGTCAGCGACCCGACAGCCAATCAGGTCGAACTGCTCGATGACGTCGTGGCGATAGAACGGCCGCGTGAAGACGCCTGCAAACGTCGCGGTGACCAGGCGGACGTACTCCTGAACCTCGAGCGCGGCTTTCTTCAGCCAACGTTCGATCAGCGACAGCACGCGGCGTCAGGTCCCCCGCACCGTGCGTGGCAGGCCGAGCTCGGGATTGCGCAGCCGCCTGATGTCGTCGCGCAGCGCGGCGGCCTTCTCGAAGTCGAGGTTGGCCGCGGCCGTGCGCATCGACTCCTGCAGCGACGCGATGTGGGCGTCGAGCTCCGCCTGGGTCTTGAACATGTCGGTGCCGTCGCGCAGGACGGCCGGCGTCATGTAGTCGCGCTCGTACACGCTCGACATGACGTCGTCGATCTGCTTCACGATCGACTGCGGCGTGATGCCGTGCTCCTGGTTGTAGGCTTCCTGCAGCGCACGCCGCCGCTCGGTTTCGTGAATGCAGGTACGCATCGAGTCCGTCACGGTGTCGGCATACATGATCACGCGGCCGTTGATGTTCCGCGCCGCGCGGCCGGATGTCTGGATCAGCGACCCGCCGATGCGAAGAAACCCCTCTTTGTCGGCGTCCAGAATCGCGACGAGCGAGACCTCGGGGAGATCGAGCCCTTCCCGCAGCAGGTTGATGCCCACCAGCACGTCGAACTCGCCGCGTCGCAGATCCCGAGGATCTGGACACGTTCGAGCGTTTCGATGTCGGAGTGCAGATAGCGAACGCGGACACCAAGTTCCTGGTAGTACTGCGTCAGATCTTCGGCCATCCGCTTGGTCAGCGTCGTCACCAGCACGCGCTCGCGGCGCTCGACGCGCATTCGAATCTCCTGCAGCAGATCGTCCACCTGCCCCTTGACCGGCCGCACGTCGATCGGCGGATCGATGAGGCCGGTCGGGCGAATGATCTGCTCCACGACCACGCCTTGCGACTTCGCGAGCTCGTACGGACCGGGCGTCGCCGACACGAAGACGACCTGCCGGACGCGCTGCTCCCATTCTTCGAAGTTCAGCGGACGGTTGTCGAGCGCTGACGGCAGCCGGAAGCCGTATGCGACGAGCACTTCCTTGCGCGAGCGATCGCCGTGATACATGCCGCGGACCTGGGGCACGCGTCTGGTGGCTCTCGTCCATGATGATCAGCGCGTCGCTGGGCAGGTAGTCGAGCAGCGTCGGCGGCGGCTCGCCCGGGGCGCGGCCGGTCAGATGCCGCGCGTAGTTCTCGATGCCGTGGCAATAGCCGATCTCGCGGATCATCTCCAGGTCGAACATCGTGCGCTGATGCAGGCGCTGCGCCTCGAGGAGCCGCCCTTCCGACTCGAGCACGCCGCGGCGGAACGTCAGTTCCTCTTTGATCGTCTCGACCGCGCGCCGCGTCCGTTCCCGCGGCGCCACGAAGTGCGATTTCGGGTACACCGCGATCTTGTCGTGACGCCGGATGCGTCTTGCCCGTCAGCGGGTCGAACGATGCCAGTTCATCGACATCGTCGCCGAACAGCTCGATGCGCAGACCCTGTTCTTCGTACGACGGGATAGACCTCGATGATGTCGCCGCGGACGCGGAACGTGCCGCGGCCGAAGTCATGATCGTTGCGCTCGTACTGGATCTCGACCAGCTTCCGGAGGATCTCTTCGCGGGCGATCCGCTGCCCGCGCTCGAGCGGGAGCAGCATGCCGTAGTACGCCTCCGGCGAACCGAGGCCGTAGATGCACGACACGCTGGCGACGATGATGACGTCGCGGCGCTCGAAGAGCGACCGGGTCGCTGACAGGCGCATCCGATCGATCTCGTCGTTGATCGTCGCTTCCTTCTCGATGTACGAGTCGGTCGCGGGCACGTACGCTTCAGGCTGGTAGTAGTCGTAGTAGCTGACGAAGTACTCGACGGCGTTGTCGGGGAAGAAGCGGCGGAACTCCTGGAAGAGCTGGGCGGCCAGCGTCTTGTTGTGCACCATCACCAGCGTCGGCCGGTTCACCCGCGTCGATCACCTGCGCCATGGTGAAGGTCTTGCCCGAGCCGGTGACGCCGAGGAGCACCTGATGCGGATCGCCACGCTCGAGCCCCTCGACGAGCTCGCCGATCGCGCGTTTCTGATCGCCCGCGAGCGAGAACTCGGAGACGAGGTTGAAGCGGTCGTAGACGGAGGGCATCGAACCCCTGATCGTACTACAGGGATCGGGGGTTCGGGATGCGCGTGCCTAGCTCTTGCTTTTCGTGAAACTCGCCGAGTACGTCGTCGCAGCGGCCGGCGTCGTGATGTCGTGTGTTTGCGCGCCGCCGTCGGACCACGACCTGAACCGGTACGTGAACTTGCCGCGGACCTGGGGCGATGGTGCGCCGATCGTTCGAATCATCCCGACCACACCCGTGAACGAGAACGGCGCCGTGACCGGCTGGCCGTCGAGCGTCAGTTGCAGGCCCGCCGTCGCATTCAGCGTGATCGTGACCGTTCGCGGGCGGACATCGCGGAAGGTGGTCGCAGTCATTCCCTGCGAGTCCGTCACGGTCAGATGGATTCGATACCAGACGTTGGCCGACGTCTCCCCGGTCCGCGGAATCGTGAAACTGCCGCCCGTGGCCCCGCTCGTCGGTGGAACGAACGGGTGGAAATGCGTGTCGTGATGAAAATCAACCTGCCAGGTGAACGCGCTCGGCGGCAGCGTGCCGTCCTGCGGATCCGCGCCCGTGCCGGCATAGGTGATCACGTCGCCGCCGCTGTAGAGCGCGCCGGTGGCGGGTTGAGTGATCGTCGGGACCGGCGGGGAATTGCTCGTGACGGTCAGAGTCGCGTTGTTGCTGACTGCGTTGCCCTGCGCGTTCGTCACGACGCAGCGGAACTGCGCGCCGTCGTCGCTGCTGGCGACCGAGGCAATCGTATAGCTCGATGACGTGGCACCAGGAATATCGCTGTTGTTCCGTTGCCATTGATAACTGAGGGGCGGCGCGCCGGACGCGCCAACGGTGAACGTCACCGATTGGCCGACACTCTTTGTCTGGCTTGCCGGGTGTTGCGTGATCTGCGGCGCCTGACTGCCAGTGAACGAGACCCTGAACACAGCCGACGATCCCCGCGCGAGATAGTAGAGACTGCCGTCAGGCCCCACCAGAAGGTCTACGGGCGACGATATGCCGCTGGCGAAGGTCTGAACCCCGCCAGTAGCCGGATCGAACCGATTGATCCAGCCGCCGCAGAACTCGGCGAAGAAATACTTGCCAAGGTAGGCCGCGGGAAACGGCCCGGCGTTCGGATAGAACGCACCGCCCGTAATCGCGCAGCCCAAAAAAGGACCGGTGCCGTGGCCGTAGGAATAGAGCGGACTGCGAAATCTCGGATCGCTCGTCGGGCCTTCGGTATCCGGCCATCCGTAGTTCGATCCTACGATGCCGTCGTCGATTTCCTCCCATGTGTTCTGGCCGACGTCGTTGATGAACATGCGGCTGCTGGACGGCTGGAAGGTAAACGTGAACGGATTCCGCAGACCGAGCGCCCAGATCGCCTGGTTCCGACCTGACGTCTGGCTGAGAAACGGGTTGTCCGACGGAATCGAACCATCGGCGTTGATCCGCAGCATTTTGCCCAACAGGTTCGTGAAAACCTGGGCGTTCGCGCCGTTCGCATTTTCACCCACGGCGATGTAGAGCTTGCCGTCGGGACCGAAATGAATCGCGCCGCCGTTGTGATTCGTAGCACTGCTCAGGTTGTCGAGGTTGAGAATCTCAGTCTCGCTGCCGGCGACGGCGACGTTTCCGTTCGCGGTGAAGCGGCTGACGCGATTGTGAACACTCGGCGTAGTGGCCGTGTAATACACATACACGAAGTGGTTCGAGCCGAAGTTCGGGTCGAAGGCCACACCCAACAAGCCGCGCTCGCCGCTGGCGTTCACGGTCACGGTCACGAACGGAGCTGGGAGCAAGACGCCGTTCTCGATAACGCGAAGCTGACCGCCCTGCTGGCAGACGAACAGCCGGCCATCGGGCGCAAACGCCATAGCGGTCGGATTCGTCAGCCCGTTGGCGACGAGCGATTCTGTGAACCCCGCCGGCAGTGTCGCGGCCGTACTCGGCGCCGGAACTACCGCAAACGTAATGAGAGCTGCGCTGAGGATCAGCCGGGTCGTATGAAACATGTCGGGGGCTCCTTGCTGGGCGGCAGCCGAGCAAGCCCCGTGCCGTTATCGCGGATCAACGCGTGAACGGAGTGGTCGTCGGAGTTCCCGCCATTTCACGCAACAGCCAGAGTTTTGCGAGCCGCCAATCACGCTTGACGGTGTCGGTTGAGACATGCAGCACTTCGGCGGTCTCTTCTGCGCTCAGGCCACCAAAGAAGCGCAGTTCGATCACACGAGCCTTGCGCGCATCGACCGCCGCCAGCGCCTCGAGGGCACGATCGAGCGCCAGAAGATCCAGGTTGAGCGCCGGCGACACCGCAAGCGCCTCGTCGAGTGTGACCCGCTGCGCCGATCCGCCACGTTTGCGCGATCCGCGCGCGCGGGCGTGATCGACGAGCACCCGCCGCATCAGGCGCGCGGAAATGCCGATGAAATGCGCGCGATCCTGCCAGCGCAGCCCCTTCGCCTCGACGAGCCGAAGGAACGCCTCATTGATCAGCGCCGTGGTCTGCAGCGTATGGCCCCGACGCTCCCGTGCCATGTAGCCGCGCGCCAGCCGCCTGAGCTCCGCCTCCACGAGCGGCAGCAATTGTTCGAGCGCCGCCTCGTCGCCGTCGCTCCATGCCCGCAGCAATCGTGTAACCGCCTTCGTCGACGCGATCGTCCCTCCTCAGCGGCTGATTCTACGGCGATTTCCTAAGGTTTCTGACGATGTTCACCCTCGCGACGCGACCTCCCGCATTCCACGGCGGGAGGGACGGCCATGGGTGCTCGCAAGGGGTTCGGACGTCTGGGATTTCTCCTTCTGGCCGGTTGGACCGAAGAAGCCTGGTCTCAAGAACGGTTGCAGTCTGTCGTCCGCGTGCGCATCTACAACCACGCTAGTGTCGCGCCCGACGTACTTGGCCGCGCGCAGGACACCGTCGCACGCATTTTTCACGACACCGGAATCCAAGTGACGTGGCTCGAGTCGTCGTCTGAACAACCCGCGAGCCAAGTCGCCGTCCGGGTGATTGTTCGGCGGAATTGTGACGGCTTCCGTTGTGGTTCAGGTGTGATGGGGACAACGCTCGGCGACGCGCACGAGATGGGCCGCACCGCGTACGTTTTCAAGAATCGAGTCCTGCTGATTGCGCACAAGCGGCACCAGGACGTCGGGCGGGTGCTCGCCTACGCCATCGCGCACGAAATGGGTCACGTGCTGCTACCCCATCCGGCACACACTGCCGAGGGGATCATGCGCGCGGAATGGAACGGCGACGATCTGCGTCACATCGCGGGTGACGCCCTGCGATTCACGGCGGCGCAAGCCACGCAGATGCGATCGATCTTGACTACCACGAGTAGCGGAACATGATCTCGAGCACGGCCCGGACGCGGTAGGTTCCGGGATCAACCGACGTGAACGCGTACTCGCCGCGCTCGTTGGTGACCGTCGATCGCGCGATGTTGGTCTGTTCGTTCGTGAGGGTGACGTCGACGCCGGGCGCGACGCCGTCGGCGTCGCTGACCAAGCCCCGCACGCCGCCCCGGTAGGACTGCCCCGCGCCAGCGGCCGCCGCCAGCGTCCACCACACCAGGACGAGGATGACCCGACGCGTCATCGTTGCGCCGTCGGCACTCTGCGCGTGAGCTCGTCGACCCAGTTCAGGACCACGTTCAGACGCCGCGGCGCCGACTCGTCGTCGCCCATTCGCACCATCAAGAACCGGCTGCCATCCGGTGACACATCGTAGTCGGGGCTATTCGGCGCTCCGCGCCGGTGGGGTGAGCTGAACAGCAGAACAGGTTTGCCAGAGTTGAACTCTCGACTGGCTTCAACTGGCACGGCATACATGCCGTCTCCATTCCGGTAGAAGATCTCGCGGCCGTCGCGGCGCCATAACGGTTGTATACCGCCATCAACCGTCACTTGATATCGAGGACCCGGCCGCTGGAACGGCTCGACGTAGATGTTCCCCGCGTCTCGCCCTTTCTCAGTTCCAACCAGCGCCAGCCACCGCCCATCAGGTGACACCGCCGGGCCGCTGACGTTCGCGAAAGCCGGTCCGTGGGTGATCGCGACCGGACGGGACACACCGTCCGGATCGAGCGCCGCGATTTGAATACGTCCAGCCAGCAACTCCAAATAAAGGAGAGTGCGGCCATCCGGCGTCCAGGTCCCAGCGTAGATTTGGTTGCGGCTCGTTACGAGGGACTGTGGTGAACGGCTTCCATCGGCGGGTACGGTCATCAGATGACTGACACCGCCTTCCGACGCGGTGTAAGTGATCCGCGTGCCGTCCGGCGTCCATATGGGCGCCACACTGTAACTTTCAAAGGATGCGCGCCTGGCGCGATTCGTCGCGATGTCGTACGTCCAGACGTCCGCCGCCGTGGCGCCCGAGGTGACGACGGTAAATGCGATTTGCCGCCCGTCGGGCGAAAGACGAGAGATGGTGAACGGCTGGCGTGCGATCGGAATCTGCTCTTCCGTGCCGGTTCGATCCACCCACACCAGCGCGCGATCGGGAGTCCGCGACCGCTCAGGCACAAAGACCAGCGATCCGGTCTTCGACACAGAGAAGGCGCCGAACCCATTTCCGGGCACCGTCGCCACATTGTCGAGCAGTTTCACGGGGCTGCTGCTGACCTCGAGCGTCTGCGCGTCGAACGGCACGGCCAGCAGACTGTTGCCGCTCGCGTAGATCAGGTGACCTGTCGGGAGGTAGTGCGCGTCGAAACCCTGATCGATGAGCACTCGACGCTCGCCGGATGCCAGCGACTGCACTCCTACGCGAAACACGTCTCCAGCCTCGCTCGCCTCGTGGATTGTGAAGAGGAGCGCCTTGCCGCCTGGCAGCAGTTCCGGCTTGTGATGATCCCGTTCACGACGGCCGGCGTCGAGAGTCGTCACCGGTGTCGCCGGCCCGCCGGTCGCCGGGACGCGTTGGAGTCCGCGATCCTGTGTGCCGACGATGATCGAGTTCTCGGTCGTCCAAGTCGCTCCCAGAATGCGTGGCATTGCGGCTAACACGAGCGGTGAGGCTGTGGATGTCGTGCTGACCTTCTTGAGAGCGGACTCGGCACCGAATCCAATCCATTGGCCGTCCGGCGAAAAAAAGGGATTGCTTCCTCCTTCGGTTCCGGCGAGGGCCTGTGTGTCAAATTGATCCAGGCGCCGCAGGAAAAGACGTGGCGGAGTTCCGGCCGATTCCTGGGCAGCGAAGACGATCTGACTACCGTCGGGTGACACCGCGAAACTGGAGATGTTCGGCCATGTGGCTGGGGGCATCACCGCGAATCGCGTCAGCTGGGGCGGCGATGGAGCCGCGCGAGACCCGCGAAGATTCCAGGCGATGGAACCCACCAGCATCGCCAGGAGAACCGCGGCAATGGACGACGGGAGCGGCAACGAGGCACGCCGTGATGGAACTGACCCCGCTGCAGGCGACGACAAGGTGTCCTCGATCTCGATCCGCGCGTCGGCGATGTCGTGCAGCCGATTTCGAGGATCTTTCTCGAGGCACCGCTTGAGCAGACGCCGGATAGCGGCTGGCGTCGACGCAGGAACGGCGCTCCAGTCAGGCTCGCGTTCGAGGATCGCCGCGATGTGGTCCGACACCGTCGCGCCGGGGAACGGGATGCGTCCGGTCAGCATTTCGAAGAGGACGCACCCGAATGCCCAGATGTCGGCCCGCTTGTCGACGCTTTGTCCGCGCGCCTGTTCGGGGCTCATGTACGCCGCCGTCCCGAGCAGCACGCCCTCGCGTGTTCCGCTGATTGTGATTGTCGGCGATTGCGAGAGATCCGGGGCGGAGGCCGCGCTCGACTTGGCCAGGCCAAAGTCGAGCACCTTCACCGTACCGGCCGGCGTGACCTTGACGTTGGCCGGCTTCAGATCGCGGTGAACGATGCCCTTCTCATGCGCCGCTTCGAGGGCGTCGGCGATTTGCCTGGCAATGCCAAGCGCGTCGCCGATCGCAAATCGTGAATCCCGCGCGGCGATCCGTTCCGCGAGCGTCTCACCTTCGACGAGTTCGAGCACGAGCGCCTGCACGTCGCCGATCTGTTCGAGCCCGTAGATCGCGGCGATATTTGGATGATTGAGTGACGCGAGCACCCGCGCTTCGCGTTCGAAGCGCGCCAGCCGATCGCGATCGGCGGTGAAGACCGCGGGCAAGACCTTGATCGCGACGTCGCGCCCGAGTTTCGCATCGCGCGCGCGATAGACCTCACCCATTCCTCCCGCCCCAATCGCGGCGAGGACCTGATACGGGCCAATCGTTCGACCGATTAGCGACTGACCGGTTCCGCTGCCCATGGCCTGTGCGGCCACCGCGCCCAGCGATGCGCCGAGGAAGGCATCCGCTGTCGGCGCGTGCGCCAGGAGCGCCTCGACTTCGCGGAGCAGCGCGGCATCCCCGCCGCACGCGGCGCGCACGAATTCGGCGCGCTCGGCTGGATCGCGGTCCAGCGCGGCCAGGCAGATCTCATCGATCCGCCGACGATCGCTACTATCGGTTTCGGAGGCGGACAACGCCGCCTATTTTACGCTTCGCGGCTCTTGTTTCTTGAACGGCGCGAAGTAACCCTTCCGAGCTCGTACGCGCAGCGCGTTCGCGTCCTTCCGGACGATCTTCACATCGACCTTCCGCCAGGTGCCGTCGGTCTTGTCGTTCGTCGACAGGTAGCCGAGCGTGTACTGCGCGCGGATCTCGGCCACGACCTTCTCGTAGACGCCGTCGAGCTCTTTGACGGAGGTCGGAAAGAACGCCTGGCCGCCGGTGATCTCGGCGATCTGCTGCAGCACCATGCGTTGCTCGGTGCGGGTCGAGGGCGACTGATGCTCGAGCGCGCCGATCGGATAGATCGTGACGTCGGACGCCTTCAGCAGATCGATCAGCTCGCGAGAACGGCAGCGAGCTGCGTGTGTCGCCGCCGTCGGTGTAGAGCAGCATGATCTTGCGGCCGTCCTGCTCGCCGGCGCCGTCGCAGGTAGACGCCGATCGCGTCGTAGAGCGCGGTGAAGCCGCGGGCCTTCTGCATGCCGGATGCGTTCGATGAGCCGCGCGAATTCGTTCTGGCTGTAGCGGGCGGCCCGTACTTCGGTGTCGAAGTCGAGCGACGGTGATGTCGACGGCGTCGGTCAGCGTGTTGAGGAACTTGATCGCGGCGGTTTTCGTGAAGCCGATGTCGTCGCCCATGCTGCCGCTGACGTCGAGCAGCAGGCCGAGATGCATCGCGGGCGCCGCGGCGTCGGGGGCGGTCCGGTCCCCGCTGGCGAAGTAGCTGATCGTCTGTTTCTTGCCGTCTTCGTAGACTTCGAAGTCGTCGGCGGTCAGATCGGTCGACCAGGACCGCCCTGCTTGTCGGCGACCGTGACGCCGACGTTTACCAGATCGACACCGGTGCGGAACACCGGCACTTGCTGGCCAATTGCCGCGAGGGCGCCCACGACAACCACGACAAGCTTCACATGACGAATGTATCATCACCGTTTCAAAACCGACGTGGTGTCCGCCTCTAGGCGGACCTGAAGTCCGGCCCTTCGACGCAGCTCAGGGCCGTCCTGAGCGCAGTCGAAGGACGGCTGAAGCCGGACACCACAGGTCTTGAACCTCGGCCGGGGCGTATAATGGTCGGTTGGTACGCTGATGCGGTGTCTAGCCGTCTGTCAGGACGAACTGGTCATCAGGATGCTCGACGAAATCCTGCTGCCCGGCTTCGAGGTCGAGTTCATCGTCGAGAACCGGCCGCTCGCGCGCCGCCTCCACGAGGCGGGCGTCACGGTCACGGCCGGCGATCCGCGGCGCACCGACACCTACCTCAAGGCCGACATCGGCCCCAGCACCTGCGTCATCATCGAAGACAACGGCCGCCGCAGCCCGAAGAAGATTCTCGAGGCGGTGCGCGACGCCGGCGGCACGCTGGTCTACGTGCTCGGGCATCGGCGCGGCGGCGACCGGCAAGCGCGCCGAGGAGTTCCACGCCGAGTTCCCCGACGTCGCGTACCTCTCGATGTCGGAGCTGTTCGGCGGGCCGCTGCTGACCGAGTTCAGCCGCTCGCTGACGCGCGCGCGCGTCCAGCAGTACCAGCGCTACTTCAGCGACGCCGACCGCGTGCTGATCATGCTGCACAACGATCCGGATCCCGACGCGATGGCGAGCGGCCTCGCGCTGCGCAACGTCCTGCGCCGCACGAAGACGACGGCGATCATCGGCGCGATCCAGGGCGTGACGCGGCCGGAGAACCTGCGGATGGTGAACCTGCTCGACATCCACGTCGAGCCGATCACGCCGGAGTCGCTGAAGGAGTACGACCGCATCGCGATGGTCGACGTGCAGCCGCACTACTTCGGCGGGCTGATCGATCGCGTCGATCTGGTCATCGACCACCATCCCGAGCAGCCCGGCTACACCGCGGTCTTCAAGGACATCCGCGCCGACTACGGATCGACCTCGCACGATCCTCACCGAGCACCTGCGCGCGGTGGACGTGAACATCTCCGAGCGCACCGCGACGGCGATGCTCTACGCGATCAAGTCGGACACGCTGTTCTTCAACCGCCAGACCAACCGCGTCGACCTCGAGGCGTTCTCGTATCTCTATCCGCTCGCCGACGCCGCGCTGATCCGCAAGATGGAGGGCGCGGAAATCACGCTCGAGCGGCTCGACTACGTGCTGAAGGCGCACCGCGGCGGCACGCTCGCCGACCAGGTCTTCTGCGCGTTCCTCGGGCCGCTCGCCGCGCGAGGACTTCATCCCCTACGTCGCCGACTTCTTCCTGCAGCTCGAGGACGTCAAGTGGACGGTCATCGCCGGCATCGTCAACGACTCGCTGGTCGTGTCGGTGCGGAACCTCGGCTACATCGAAGAACGCCGGCGAGTTCGTGCGGCGCTTCTTCGCCGACATCGGCAGCGCCGGCGGCCACCGCGCGATGGCCAAGGCGGTCGTGCCGATGCGCGCGTTCCGCGAGAAGTTCGGCGATCTCGGCGGCGAGGACATCGGCGCCCAGCTGCAGGCGCTCGTGCACGAGTTCCTCGCGCACGAGCGAAGCAAGTCAGAAGTGCGAAGTCAGAAGTCAGAAGTGAGAAGGCCGAAGATGAAGCCGTAAAGTCGCGATGACGACGCTATCCTCTGACTTCTGACTTCTGACTTCTACTTGCCCAGCGCCTGATCGAGATCCGCGATCAGGTCCGCCGCATCTTCGAGCCCGACCGACAGCCGCAGCATCCCCTGCGTGACGCCGGCGTCGCGCAGCTGCTCGTCGGTGTGGCCCCACTGCGACGTCAGCACCGGCATGCTGATCAGGCTCTCGACGCCGCCGAGGCTGGCGGCGCGCTTGATCGACCTGCAGCCGATCGTAGAGCGCGCTCGGCGCGGTCGTAGCGGCCGTCGAGATCGAAGCACACCATGCCGCCGAAGCCCGATCATCTGGCGCTTGCGCGATCTCGTGATCGGGATGCGACGGCAGGCCCGGGATAGTAGACCCGGCTGACGCGGCGGTCGCCGGCGAGGAACGTCGGCCACCGCCTGCGCGTTCGCGTTGTGCCGCGCGATGCGCAGCGGCAGCGTCTTCAGGCCGCGCCCGAGCGCGTAGGCCGGATGCGGATCCATCACCGTGCCGACCAGGCGCCGCGCCTTCTCGATCGGCGCCACGCAGCGCCTGCGGGCCCGGTGACCACGCCGCCGGTGACGTCGCTGTGGCCGTTCAGGTACTTCGTCGCGCTCTGCATCGCCAGATCGACGCCGAGCGCGAGCGGCTGCTGGTTGATCGGGCTGGCGAACGTGTTGTCGATGACCGACAGCACGCCGCGCGCGCGGCACGCCTCGGCGATGCGCGCGGACGTCGACGCAGCGCAGCGTCGGGTTGATCGGCGACTCGAACCAGACCAGGCGCGTGCGATCGCCGAGATCACGCGCTCCGGCGTCGCCAGCTCGTCGAGCGACACGAACCGCGGCGTGACGCCGAAGCGCGCCAGCACGTCCGTGCAGCAGGTGCAGCGTGCCGCCGTAGATCGCCGCGCTGCAGACGACCTCGTCGCCCGCCTTCACGTGCGCCATCAGGATCGTCGTCGTCGCGCCCTGCCCGACGAGAACAGCAGCGCCGACTCCGGCGCGGTCGAGCGCCGCCAGCTTCTGCTCCGACGCTGACGACCGTCGGGTTGGTGTAGCGCGAGTAGAGGTACTTCGACGACCGCCCCTCGTTGTAGGCGACGCACCTCCTCGCGCGTTCTCGAACACGAACGTCGTCGTCTCGTAGATCGGCGTCGTCAGCGGCACGGCGTCGCCGCGATCGCGACTTCGCCGGCATGGATCAGCTCGGTCGCTGGGCCTTTCATACAGTCCTCGTGCGAATCAGCCACGAACTCAGATCGCAACCTGTCAGTTTCGGCTTTCGGATTTCGTGACCTGACGCGAACTTCACACATGGACTTCACTTTCGACACCTGTTCGCCGCTTGCGCCGACCACCGGCTCGATGAACTGGTGATACGCGTCCTCGTAGCCGCGGTTCATCAGCTCGGCGAGCCGCTGCCGGCGATCCGAGCGATCGTCGTAGCCGCCGGCGAAATCGAACGGTCCGATCGGATTGTGCGCCGGCCGGATCGTGAAGATGCGCACGCCGGCCGGTCGTCGTCGTCGCGTCGCGCACGATCGGCCGCTTCGGCCGACTGCAGGTACTCGCCGAGCCGGCCGCGGCCGTCGAGGCGCGGCGGCGGCCAGCGCGTGCGGTCCCGGCGCTTCCGGCGCCGCCGACACGAGCGATCGATCTGCTCGACGCCCGAGGTCGATCAGCTCGTCGATCAGCCGGATCAGGCCGGCCGGGCGATCGCACAGGCGATGCGTTTCGCCGCGCCAGTAGGCGTCCGGCGCGAAGGTGACCGTGTGCCAGTCCGGTCGCGAGCGGCAGCGTCAGCGCGCGCGGCGACGGCGTCGGCCAGATGATCGCGGGCGACGCCGGCGAGATCGAACACCTCGGCGCGCCGCGCCTCGGCGGCGTCGCTCGTCGGCCGCCGGATCAGATCGCGGCGGCGCGCTCTCGCCGACGAGCGCGAAGACCAGATCGCGGTGCGCGTCGACGTCGTGCACGGCGATCAGCAGCTCGCGGAACCCCGGCTGGCCGAGGTTCTCCGCCAGCATCTCGGCGTAGCGCCGCCCGAGCTCCGCGGGCGTCGGCTGCCTTCAACTGCGCCGCGCCGCGCACCAGATCCCACATCACGCGCCAGCAGTGCTCGACCGCCGCCGTCGACGACAGCGGCGCGCGGACCGCGCGCCACCAGAACGCGCCGCGCGTGCGGCGCCGCTCGCCGCGCCATCCAGCCGTCGCGCGAGCGCGACGGCGCCGCCGACGCCGAGCACGAGCAGCACGAGCCGCGGCAGCCAGGTCGGCAGCGCCTCCGGCGCGAACGCCGCCTGCGCGAGCGCGCAGGTAGGCGTCGACCAGACCCGGCGCGCCGCCGACGCCGACCATCTTGCAGCAGGAAATCGATCGGAAAGACGATCAGGCCGCAGCGCCACCGCCGCGATCGGCACCGCCGACGATCGCCAGCGACGACCGCCGAGCGCCCAGACGATCGACGCGCGGGACGCGCCGCCACGCGATAGAGCGACTGCGACCGCCGGCGCGCGCCAGAAGCCCTTCTCGTCCCACAGCCGCTGCGCGCCGTCGACCGCCGCGAACAGCGCGCCGATCACGCCGACGCCGCGGCCGGCGACGATGTCGAGCTTGACGCCGGCTTCGTGGAGCGCGCGCAGCACGCCGGCGTGATAGGCGCCGGCGGTGCCGGTGCCGGTCAGGACGAGCGCGGTGCGGCGTTGCGGGGAGTAGGGTTCGGAGGACGTGCGGAGACGCGGTCGGCGCTCGATCCGTCATCCCGCGGCTTCGTCGTGGATCGTGAGCAGCTTGACGATCTCGAACTCGCGCGTGCCGCCCGGCGTCACCACCTTCACGGTGTCGCCCGGCTCCTTGTTCAGGAAGCGCGCGGCCGATCGGCGACGTCGTGGAGATCAGCCCTTCGTCGGCGTCGGCGTCCTCGGGCATCACGAGCTGGAAGACGAGCTTCTCGCCGTTGCTCTCGACGACGTGCAGCGTCGAGCCGAAGCCGGCGCGATCCTTCGGAATGCGGTCGACGTTGATCAGCGCGATCTCGGCGACGCGCTTCTGCAGCATGCTGATGCGCGACTCGACCAGCCGCTGCCGCTCCTTCGCCGCCTGGTACTCGGCGTTCTCGCGCAGGTCGCCGAGCTCGCGCGCGCGCTTGATCTCCTTCGGCAGCTCGAGCTTCAGCTCGCGGTTGAGCGTCTGGATTTCGTCTTCGAACTTCTTGATCAGCCGCTCTTTCATCGTGCGACTTCGGCGCCAATCGGTCCACGGCGATCAGATCGCATACCACAGTGCTATCCTGCTCCGCCTGTGCAGTGACGCATCACCAGCCGCCAGAACCCGCTCGTCGCGCGCTTCCGCGACGGCGGCGCGCGGCGACGCCGGCGGCGTGCATGCTGCTCGACGGCGCGCACCTCGTCGCCGACGCGCTCGCGCGCCGGCGATCGCGATCCAGCATCGCGGCGGTGACGCCGGCGGCGCGTGGACGCCGCGACGTCAGCGCGCTCGTCGACCGCGCTCGGCGCGCAGCGGCGTCGAGGTCGTCACGCGTCTCGCGCGTCGGTGATGGACGCGATCAGCCCGGTGCGATCGTCGAGCGCGCATCGTCGCGCTGGCGCGAGCGCCCGGCGCACCGGCTCGAGCGACGTCTTCGCCGGCGCCGCGCCGCTCGTCGTCGTCGCCGTCGACGTGCAGGATCCCGGCAACCTCGGCGCGATCGTGCGCGTCGCCGAGGCCGCCGGCGCGACCGGCGTCGTCGCCGCCGGCGCGTCGGCCGATCCGTTCGGCTGGAAGGCGCTGCGCGGATCGATGGGCAGCGCGCTGCGGCTGCCGATCGTCGCCGGCATGACCGCCGACGCAGCCGTCGCCGACGCCCGCCGCCATCGGCTGCCGCATCGTCGCCACCGTGCCGCGCGACGGACGGTCGCTGTTCGACGCCGACCTGACCGGGCCGGTCGCGATGCTGATCGGCGGCGAGGGCCAGGGCTTGCCGCAGCCGCTCGACGACGCGCGCCGACGAGCGCGTCACGATTCCGATGCAGGCGCCGGTCGAGTCGCTGAACGCCGCGGTGACGGCGGCGCTGATCGTGTACGAGGCGCGGCGCCAGCGCAGACGGGTCAGCCACGAAGACACGAAAGCACGAGAACCAGTACGATCGACGCGGCTCGTGATCGTGGCCGATCAGACACTGCATGGACTCCCTGTTTCCCGACGACGACGCGACGCCGCGAACGGCCGCACCGTGCGCCGCTCGCCGAGCGGATGCGGCCGCGCACGTTCGACGAGTTCGTCGGCCAGGAGGAGCTGCTCGCGCCGGGCAAGCCGCTGCGCGAGGCGATCGAGCGCGATCTGCTGCAGTCGATCATCCTGTGGGGCCCGCCGGGCACCGGCAAGACGACGCTGGCGCGGATCATCGCCGACACGACGCAGGCGCGCTTCGTCTCGTTCAGCGCGGTGCTCGCCGGCATCAAGGAAATCCGCGAGGTGATGGCCGAGGCCGAGCGGCTGCGCCGGACCACCGGCCGCCGCACGATCGTCTTCATCGACGAGATCCACCGCTTCAACAAGGCGCAGCAGGACGCGTTCCTGCCGCGCGTCGAGGCCGGCGACATCGTGCTGATCGGCGCGACGACCGAGAACCCGTCGTTCGAGGTGAACGCGGCGCTGCTCTCGCGGTCGAAGGTGTTCGTGCTGCGCGGGCTGACGGCCGAGGAGGTCGCACGGATTCTGCGCCGCGCGCTGACCGACGCCGAGCGCGGCCTGGGCGCCGAGCGCGTGGCCGATCGACGACGAGGCGCTCTCGCGCGATCGCGCGTCTACGCGAACGGCGACGCGCGCGTCGGCGCTGAACCTGCTCGAGCTGAGCGTCGCCGCCGCGCCGGTCGTCGACGGCGTGCGGCGCGTCGACGTCGCGCGCGTCGAGCAGACGATCCAGCGGCGCGCGCTGCTCTACGACAAGTCCGGCGAGGAGCACTACAACCTGATCTCGGCGCTGCACAAGTCGATGCGCAACAGCGATCCGGACGCCGTCGGTCTACTGGCTCGCGCGGATGGTCGAGGCCGGCGAGGATCCGCTCTACATCGCGCGCCGCCTGGTGCGCTTCGCGTCCGAGGACATCGGCAACGCCGATCCGCAGGCGCTGACCGTCGCCGTCGCCGCGAAGGACGCGGTGCACTTCATCGGCATGCCCGAGGGCAACACGGCGCTGGCGCAGGCCGCGATCTACCTGGCGACCGCGCCGAAGAGCAACGCGGTCTACGAGGCCTACAACCGCGCCGCCGAGGACGCGCACAGCGACGTCGCGCAGCCGGTGCCGCTGCACCTGCGCAACGCGCCGACCAGGCTGATGAAGGATCTCGAGTACGGCAAGGGCTACAAGTACGCGCACAACGAGGCGGACGCCGTCGCCGACATGTCGTGCCTGCCGCCGGCGCTCGAGGGACGGAAGTACTACGAGCCGACGGAGCGCGGCTTCGAGAAGGAGATCAAGAAACGGCTCGAGGCGTGGCAGGCCAGGAAACGGTCGAAGCGAACAGGTGATTCACGATAAAGGCAACCACGAAGACACGAAAACACGAAAAAGAACGCTTTTCTTCGTGGCTTCGTGGCTTCGTGGTTGCCTTTGTTCTACTGCGGCTATCGAAAGATCGACTTGGCGATCGTCGCGTGCACGCCTTTGGTCGCGTCGACCGCCTGCGTCACGTGCAGATCCGCCGCCAGCGAGCACAGCATGTAGGCATCGTCGCGCGACAGCTTCTTCTCGGCCACCAGAAACTCGACCATCTCGCGCATGGCGAGGCGCGTCGCTTCGTCGAGGTCCTCGTGCAGCCCCATCGCGATGTAATGCGTCGGCGTCTCCGCGCGCGGCCAGCGCAGGCGCTGCCCTTTCCGCACGCGCACTTCGAAGGTGCCGCGCAGCGACGTCTCGAGCGCCGTGCCGGTCACTTCGCCGTCGCCCTGCATCGCATGACCGTCGCCGACCGACAGCAGCGCGCCCGGCAACGTGGACCGGCAGGTACAGGATCGAGCCCGCCACGAGATCCTTGTTGTCCAGATTGCCGCCGTGCCAGCCGGGCGGCCGGCTCGAGATGCGCCCGACGAGCGGCGGAGGCGCGACGCCGATGGATCCGAAAAACGGCGCGAGCGGCAGCGTGATCGCCCGGCGCTGAACTCGACGCGATCCGCGCCGGCGGGCCAGCGGAACAGACTGCAGCTGCGCGTACGGAAACTCGTCCGGCAGCACACCGCCGGCCGGACTGAACGCATTCACGCCGAAGGTGTGGAGAAACTCGATCGCGACGATCCGGATCTCCGAGCGTGTCGCCCGGCTCGGCGCCCTCGACGAAGATCGGCCCGCTCATCGGATGCGCGCCCGGACCGCGCTCGGTCACCGCTGCTCGACGGCCTTGAGCGACTCCGGAATCTCCGCCTCGCGTCGCGCCCGCCAGCCGCAGCCGCTGCAGACCGCCCGCGACCATCGTCTCGACGCGAACGCGATCGCCGGATGCGATGCGCAGCACCGGCGGCACGCGCGCGTCGTAGTAGCCCCAGTGCACCGACTCCGGTTTCAGCGGCAGTTCGTGAATCTTTGGCGCCTGTCCGGAAAGAACTGCGGCAAAAAGCAACCACGAAGACATGAAAGCACGAAGAAGAGATGAAAAAGGTTTTCTTCGTGGCTTCGTGTCTTGGTGGTTGCATTTGAATCGCGGATTCGCAGTCACGGCTTGCCTCCCGCCCACGTACGAATTTTCGCGCCCGGAAACGATACCGGCACGGCACCGTCTTCGAGCACCCGATCGTGAAATGCTTTGATGTCGAAGCGCTGGCCCAGCGTCTGCGTTGCCTCTTCACGCATCTTCGTGATTTCGATCGCGCCGAGCATATACGCCGTCGCCTGGCCCGGACTGCCGAAGCTCCTTCAGCCAGGCGTCCTCGCGCGCCTGCCAGGCCCGCACGGCGTTCAGTGAGTTGTCGGGGAGCTTGTCATGGCGGCGGCCCGGCACGCGGTAGAGCGTGATCTGATCCGGATTCCGCGCGAAGAACCCGTCCAGATAGGCGTCGGCCAGCGCCCTGACCCGCTCGTCCGCGGGCGGCGCAGGCGGCGGCGCCGGGGGCGGCCCCGCGCTGCACGCGAAGGTCAGCAGCGCGGCCGCGGCAAGGGAAAGCGTTCGGGCACGGACCATGCCGGATTATACTGACGCACTTCGGAACGGGAGGCGTGCATGCAGATCTCGGAACGGAAAGTCGGCGACGTGATGATCGTGGACGTGTCGGGCAAGATCACGCTGGGCGACGGCGGCGACGTCGTGCTGAAGGACAAGATGGCGAGCCTGATCCAGCAGGGCCACAAGAAGGTGCTGCTCAACCTCGGCGACGTGTCCTACGTGGACAGCGCGGGCCTCGGCGAGATCGTGCAGTCGTACGCGACGGTGACCAAGAACGGCGGCTCGCTGAAGCTGCTGAACGTGACCAAGCGGATCAAGGATCTGCTGTCGATCACGAAGCTGCTGACGGTGTTCGAGTGCCACGACAGCGAGAGCCGACGCGGTGAAGAGCTTCAACGTCAGGCGTACCGCGGTCTTCCGACGGCTACTGTTCGGCGACGGCTGCCTGCGACGGGTCGGCCGGCTCGTAGGCCGGCACCTTCCGCAGCATCTCGGCGCCGAATCGGCAGGATGAACGAGAAGCGGTAGTCGCCCTGCATCCGGCCGATCGGGATGCCGACCAGGTCGCCGCGCTGGTCGAGGACGCCGCCGCCCGACACGCCCGGGTGGCCGTCGGTGAGGCAGGTGACGAGGCCGTTCGCCGTCCGCTGACCGACGTAGCCGGTCGAGAGGATGATCGCCCTTCGAGTAGTCGTTGCCGAGGCGGAAGATCGGATCGGCGAAGTCGTAGGCGAACGCCGTGTCGACGCTGCAGCGCCGGCAGATCGAGCTCGCGCGTCTTGATGATCGCCCAGTCGCCGCTGTGCACTTCGACGTCGGCGTCGCCGGCGTCGATCACCTTCGCCGGAATCTCCTTGCCCGCGGTAGACGATCTTCACCGACGTCGATCTTCCGCGCGCTCTGCGCGCTCGTCGTCGTCTTTGAGCGCGACGACGGCGTGCTTGACGGTGATGAAGTAGCCGCCGCCCAGATAGCCGGCGGTGCCGTAGTTGGTCTTGCCGAGGTTGTCGTAGGAGTAGAGCTCGACGAAGCTCGAGCGCCGATCGCGCAGCAGGTGGACCGGCAGCAGCCCCATCTCGCTCTGCAGCTGTTGCTTGATCTCGGCGACCATGCCGCGCGCGCGCCGCTGGCGTCAGCGCGCGCCTCTGTCGGCTCGGTGCCCGCGGCCCGCCGTCGCCGTCGGCTCGCGCGCCGTCGTGCCCGAGCTCGGACCGCACCTCGGCGCGAATCGCATCGAGCTTCGCGTCGTACGACGCGCGGCTCGCGGCGTCGGTGCGCCGCGCGTGAACGACGCCGAGCGTGAAGAACGCAGTGGCGGTGGCGAGGAGAGCGGTCGCGAAAACGAGACGCCGCGGACATCATTCGAAACTCCAAGTTCGGCAACCGAATCGGCCTCGTACGCAAGGCTTCCAGCTTTGCGCTCCCGCAGGTACGCGGAATGGCCTTTTCGCTTGGAAAAGCGAGTGCGATTAAATTGTGTCGGAGAAGCGAACGCGAGATGAATGTAGCCAGCCGCGCTTCATCGTGTCAAGCGCGTTAGCGCCCCATCCCGCGAGAAAAACGACGACGCCGGCGGCAAAGAGTCGCGGACTCGGACCGAGCGGCCCGGCGGTGAAGAGATCGACGAGCAGCAGCCACATGCCGATGAGCTGTGCGAGCCGGCCGCCGTAATAGAAGAGCTTTCCCGCCGCCACTCAGATTCTGCTCGAAGTTCTTCTCGATCTCGCGCCGCGTCAGCCGCAGCATCACCGGCCGGCCGTGCGGACAGATCGTCGAATACGCGGTCGCGCGCAGCTCGTCGAGGATGTGCGTCATCTTCTCGTACGTCAGCGGATAGTTCGCCTTCACCGCCGCGTGGCACGCGGTCGTCGCCGCGATGCCGCTGCAGCGCGTCCTGCACCTGCGGCGCCGCGGTCGAGCCCTTCGAGATCCTCGGCCAGCGCGAGCAGCGCCTTCGCGCTGTCCTCGCGTGCTGAGCAGCGCCGGCACCGCCGTCACCTTGATGGTCGCGTCGCCGAAGCTCTCGACCTCGAAGCCGAGACGCTCGAGCTCGGCCGGCGCGGCCGACCAGCGCCTGATGCGCCGACGGCGCCAGGTCGAGCACCATCGGCACCAGCAGCCGCTGCGATTCGAGCCGGCCCGGCCGTCAGCCGCTCCATCACGCGCTCGAACAGCACGCGCTCGTGCGCGACGTGCTGATCGATGATCGCGATGCCCTCGTCGTCGACCGCGATGATGAACGTGTCGCGGAACTGGCCGAGCGGAATCATCGGCCGGATGTCCGGCGTCGACGCTGGACGCGCTCGGCGCCGCTCGAACGTGCCGGACGCCGCGTTCGAGTCCGGCTGTCGTACGTGGGCGTCCGGCTTCAGCCGGACCGCGTCGGGCATC
This sequence comes from uncultured Acidobacteriota bacterium, assembly GCA_963770995.1. Taxonomy (GTDB): domain Bacteria; phylum Acidobacteriota; class Vicinamibacteria; order Vicinamibacterales; family CAVVIG01; genus CAVSWN01. The sequence goes on from CAVYRS010000005.1 coordinate 392,807, forward strand.
CACCGGTTCGGATACGCCCCGCCGCCGAGGACGCCCGGCATCGCGGCGGCGATCGGCTCGGTGGCGCCGACGATGCTCCGGCCGCAGCTGCAGCTGCGGCACGCCGCTCTGCCCCAGCGCGTCCATGCAGCGCCCGCCGGACGACCTCGTGCACGAGCGACTGATCGCGGAAGCGCACCTCCGCCTTCGTCGGATGCACGTTGACGTCGAGCGCGTCCGGCGGCATCTCGATGAACAGATGCACCTCGGGGCTGCGCTCCTTGATCGACGCCTGGCTGTAGGAGTCGATGATCGCGTGCGCGATCGTCCGGTCCTTGACGATGCGGCGGTTGATGAAGACGTTCTGCGGGCCGCGCGTCGGCCCCTGCTCGGCGAGCGCCGCGATGAAGCCGGTGAGCCTCAGCCCGCCGGCCTCCTTGCGCACCTCGACGAGATCGGCGCGCTCGCCGTAGATCTGATAGAGCCGATCGCGCAGCGACGACGGCCGGCGGACACTGCAGGACCGTCCGCCCCGCGCTCGTCAGCGTGAATCCGACCTCGGGATACGCCAGCGCCAGCTGCGTCGACGACGCGCGACACCTGCGCCGACTCGGCGCCGTCGGACTTCAGGAACTTGCGCCGCGCCGGCAGGTTGTAGAAGAGATCGTTGACCTCGACGACGGTGCCTTCCGCCGCGCCGACTTCGACCACCGACGCGACCGCGCCGCCGTTGACGCGAATCTCGGTGCCGCTCTCCCGGCCGCGCGCGCGCGTGCGCAGCACGAAATGCGACACCGACGCGATCGACGGCAGCGCCTCGCCGCGGAATCCGAGCGTCAGGATCGCCGCGAGATCGTCGGCGCGCCGGATCTTGCTCGTCGCGTGGCGCTCGATCGCGAGCCGCGCATCCTCCGGCTCCATCCCCTCGCCGTCGTCCTCGACGCGGACCTGCTTCTTGCCGCCGAGCTCGACGTGGATCGCCAGCCGCCGCGCGCCGGCGTCGATCGGCGTTCTCGACCAGCTCCTTGACGACGGACGCCGGCCGCTCGACGACTTCGCCGGCGGCGATCTGGTTCGCGAGGTCCGCGGGGAGGCGGGTGATCTTGCCCACTGCTACCAACCGAGACGTTCGTCGTTCGACGTTCGTCGTTCGTCGTTCTGAACCACGAACCACGAACCACGAACCACGAACGACAGCGTCTCTGCGTTCAGATCCAGCGCCTTCGCCGGAAGAGCACGAGCATCACGACGATCATCGCGACACACAGCCCCGACAGCCACCAGAACTGCGCGTCCTCGCCGCCGGGAAACTGCGGCAGCGGCACGTTCATGCCGTAGACGCCGGCCAGCAGCGTCAGCGGCATGAAGATGGTCGACACGACGGTCAGCACCTTCATCACCTCGTTCAGCCGGTTGCTGACGTTCGACAGGTGCGCGTCGAGCATGCCGGTGATCCGATCCTGAAAGATCAGCGCGTCGTCGGCGACGCGGACGAGGTGATCGTAGACGTCGCGGAAGCGGAACGACATCTCGGTGCTGATGTCGACGAAGTCGCGGCGCGCCAGGCGCGCGATGACGTCGCGCTGCGGCGTGACGATGCGCCGCAGCGCCGCGACCTCGCGCTTCTCGTCGAGGATCGGTCCGCACCAGCGTTCGGCTCCGGCGCGTCGAAGATCCGCTTCTCGAGCTCGTCGAGCCGATCCTCGAGCTTGTCCATCTCCGGCCGGTAGTGATCGACCATCGCGTCGACGATGCGGTGGAACAGCGCGACCGGCCCCTCGGCCAGGATCTTCGGGTTGCGCGGGCACGTGCTCGCGCAGCTCGGCGATCGACGGCGACAGTCGCCGTCGTGCACCGTCACGAGGTAGTTCGGGCCGAGGAAGAAGTCGACGTCGTGCGTGGCGAAGCGTCGTCGCCGCTTCTGGAAGTCGATGCCGTGCAGGATCGACGTAGAGATAGCCGTCGTAGGCTTCGACCTTCGGATACTGCACGCGCCGCCATCGCGTCCTCGACCGACAGCGGGTGGAACGCGAACGTGTCGCTGAGGATCAGCGACTCCGGGATCGACGGCGCGGCGAGATCGACCCACACGCACGACGCCGGACGCCGGGATTCAGCCAGGCGCGATCGATGCTCGTCGCCTGCTCGGTCTTGCCGTTCCGGTGGACGAAGATGGTGACCATGTCATGGCTGATGGCTGATGGCTAACGGCATATGGTTCATGGCTGATGCACCCATCAACCATAGCCATCAGCCCTTAGCCATTAGCCTGTCAGTCCCCACCTTCACCGACAGCGCCGCCTGCGCCGCCGCGAGCCGCGCCACCGGCACGCGATACGGCGACGCGCTGACGTAGTCGAGGCCGACCTTGTCGAAGAAGTGGATCGACGCCGGGTCGCCGCCGTGCTCGCCGCAGATGCCGATCTTCAGATCCGGCCGCGTCTTGCGCCCGCGCTCGACGCCGATCCGCACCAGCGCGCCGACGCCCTCGGCGTCGATCGACGCGAACGGATCCTTCTCGAGGATCTTCTTCTCCTGGTAGATCTTCAGGAACTTGCCGACGTCGTCGCGCGAGAAGCCGAAGGTGAGCTGCGTCAGGTCGTTGGTGCCGAACGAGAAGAACTCGGCCTCCTGCGGCGATCTCGTCGGCGGTCAGCGCGCCGCGCGGCACCTCGATCATCGTGCCGACGAGGTACTTGATCTTGACGCCCTGCTCCTTCATCATCTCGGCGGCGACGCGATCGACGATCGCCTTCTGATCGCTGCAGCTCCTTCACGAGGCCGACGAGCGGGATCATGATCTCGGGCACGACCTTGACGCCTTCCTTGTTCAGCCGGCACGCCGCCTCGATGATGGCGCGCGTCTGCATCTCGGTGATTTCGGGATAGGTGATGCCGAGCCGGACGCCGCGATGGCCGAGCATCGGGTTGAACTCGTGGAGCTGCTCGACGCGTGCAGCAGCGTCCGCTTCTCGTCGAGCTCCGCGCCCGTTCTTGCCCCGTCGCCTCGAGCCGCGCGACGTCGACCATCAGCTCTTCGCGCTTGGGCAGGAACTCGTGCAGCGGCGGATCGATCGTGCGGATCGTGACCGGCACGCCGTGCATCGCCTTGAAGACGCCGTAGAAGTCGTCGCGCTGCAGCGGCAGCAGCTCGTCGAGCGCCTTGCGCCGATCGGCTTCGTTGTCGGCGAGGATCATCTGCTGGACGATCGGGAATGCGTCCTTCGCCGAAGAACATGTGCTCGGTGCGGCACAGGCCGATGCCGCGCGCGCCGAACGCGTAGGCGAGCTCCGCCTGATCCGGCAGATCGGCGTTGGCGCGGACGCCGAGCGGCGGAACTTGTCGGCCCACGACAGCAGCTTCTCGAAGCGCTGGTAGATGTCCGACTTCTTCGGCGTCGAGCGTGCCGTCGACGACCTGCAGGATCTCGCTCGGCTTCGACGCGACGCGCGCGATCTTCACCTCGCCCGCTCAGGCCGTCGAACGAGATGAAGTCGCCTTCCTTGACCGTCTGGCCGCCGACGCGGAACTGCTTGCGCGCCCTCGTCGATCTCGAGCTCGCCGGCGCCGACGATCGACGGCTTGCCCATCTGCCGGCCGACGACGGCGGCGTGCGAGGTCATGCCGCCGGTCGCGGTGAGGATGCCCTGCGCGACGAACATGCCGTGGATGTCGTCGGGCACGGTCTCGCGCCGGACGAGAATCACCTGCTTGCCCTGGTTGCGCCCACTCGACCGCGTGGTCGGCCGAGAACACGACCTGGCCGCTGGCCGCGCCGGGCGACGCCGGCAGGCCCTTCGTCGCGACCGGAATCTTCTTCCACTCGTCCGGATCGAAGCCCGGCGCGAGCAGCTGGTTGAGCGCCTCGGGATCGACCAGCAGGATCGCTTCCTTCGGCGTGACCAGCTTCTCGGCCACGAGATCGGTCGCGATGACGACGGCGGCGTAGCCGGTGCGCTTGCCGCTGCGCGTCTGCAGCATGAACAGCCGCTCGTCCTGAATCGTGAACTCGAAGTCCTGGACGTCCTTGTAGTGCTTCTCGAGCCGCGTCGTGATCTCGCGCAGCTGCTTGTAGGCCTTCGGCATCACCTGCTCGAGCTCGCGGATCGGCTGCGGCGTGCGGATGCCGGCGACGACGTCCTCGCCCTGCGCGTTGATCAGGAACTCGCCGTAGAACTCCTTCGCGCCGGTGGCCGGATTGCGCGTGAAGCCGACGCCGGTGCCCGAGCGATCGCCGGTGTTGCCGAACACCATCATCTGCACGTTGACGGCGGTGCCGATGTGATCGGGGATGTCGTAGATGCGGCGGTACTCGATCGCGCGCGGGTTCATCCACGAGCGGAACACCGCGTCGCGCGCCATCGTCAGCTGCTCGCGCGGATCCTGCGGGAAGTCGCGCTTCGCGCGGTCCTTGACGACCTTCTTGTAGCGCGCGACGACCTCGCGCAGCGCGTCCTCGTCGAGGTCGGTGTCGAGCTTCGCGCCGCGCGCCTGTCTTCACGGCCTCGAACTCGTGCTCGAACGCGTCCTTCGGAATCTCGAGGACGACGTTGCCGAACATCTGGATGAAGCGGCGGTAGCTGTCGAACGCGAAGCGGCCGTTCTGCGTCCGCGCGCTTCAGCCCTTCGACCGCATCGTCGTTCAGGCCGAGGTTGAGGATCGTGTCCATCATGCCCGGCATCGAGAACTTGGCGCCGGAGCGGACCGAGACGAGCAGCGGGTTCTCGGTCGAGCCGAGCGTCGCGCCGGCGGCCTTCTCGAGCTTCTTGACGTGCTCGGCGATCTCGCGGTCGATCGCGGCCGGGATCTTGCCGCTTCTCCTTGTAGTAGATGTTGCAGACCTCGGTCGAGATCGTGAAGCCGGGCGGCACCGGCAGGCCGGCGTTGGTCATCTCGGCGAGGCCGGAGCCCTTGCCGCCGAGCAGGTCCTTCATGTTGCGGTTGCCGTCGGCTTTGCCGCTGCCGAAGAAATAGACGTGCTTGCGCCCTTTGGGATTAGGGCTTCGGGACTTGGGCTTCGTGGGTCGCGCTTCGCTCGTCTTGCGCTTCGCTGCCGCTTCTTCGCCATCTGGTCTCTCGCGTTCGGCATCGTCGGTAGTTGCGTACGTCGTTCGTGCTCGTCGGAGATCGCTCGTTCGTCGTTCGTTGTGGCGCAGGGCTTCAGCCCTGCGGTCGCGGCCCTGAACGGGCCGCGCTACTCGGTCTTCTGGAGCAATCTCCGCAATGTCGGCGATGCTCAGCACCGTCTGTCGCAGGTCTGCCAGCAGCGCCAGCCGCGCTTCGCGCAGCGTCCGGATCGTCGGCCATCACCAGCACATCGACGAAGAACCGGTCGACCGGCGCTCGCAACGCGGCCAGCTCCCTCATCGCGCTCGGCGTACTGCTCCTGCCGCACGGCCGCCTCGATCGCCGGCCGTCGCGACGTCGATCTCGTCCAGCAAGCGCCGCTTCGGCCGGCTCGCGTCAGCCGCTCTTCAGCTCGTCAATCGCCGCCGTGAACGTGCCGTCGAAGTCCTTCGTGATGTTCTTGACGCCGCTTGAACAGCGACCGCCAGCGCCTCGAAGTCCGTTCGACTTGCGCGCCTGCGCCAGCGCTTCGACCCGCCTCAGCGCCGACGCCGGCATGTCCCAGATGCGCCGCAGACGGCTCGCGTTTCGTCCGCCTTGAAGCCGCGCCGCTCGAACAGGTGCGCCTCGCGCTCCGCGATGAACTCGAACAACGGCTTCGCCGCCAGTCCTCGTTCGGCTGGCGTGCCGATGCGGCGAACGCCGTCGATACGCCTCGTATCGACCGATCGCCGCGACGGACTCCGGTGAGGTCCGACGATCCGTCGAGAATCTTGACGACGCCCTGCGCCGCACGCCGCAGGCCGTACGGATCGCGCGAGCCGGTCGGCTTCTCGCCCGCCGCGAACAGGCCGACGATCGTGTCGAGCTTGTCGGCGAGCGACACGGCGGCCCAGGTGACGGCGGCCTTGCCGAGCTGCGCCCGCGTCGGCGGCGCGTCGGCTTCGACGCCGACCGGCAGGTAGTGGAAGTAGATCGCCTTCCACACTTCCTCCGGCTGCCCTTCGTCGCGCGCGTAGATGCCGCCCATCGTGCCCTGCAGCTCGGTGAACTCGCGCACCATGTCGGTCGTGAGATCGGCCTTCGCCAGGCGCGCCGCCGTGCGCGGCCTGCGCCGCCGTCGCGGCGTCGGCGCCGAGCGCCTCGCGCGGCGATCCACTCGGCCAGCCGCTCGATGCGCTCGGCCTTCTCCTTGTAGGTGCCGAGCTTCTTGTGGAACAGCAGCGTGCCGAGCCGATCGATCCGCGACTCGAGCGGAACCTTGCGATCGGCTTCCCAGAAGAAGCGCGCGTCGCGCAGCCGCGCCGTGACGACGCGCTCGGCGTTGCGCGCGATCGTGCGCTCGTTGTCGGGCTCGGTGTTGATGACCGCGAGGAACGCGTTCTTCAGCTTGCCGTCCTCGCCCTCGACCGGAAAGTAGTGCTGATGATGAATCAGCGTCGTCGTCAGCACTTCTTCGGGCAGCTCGAGGAACTCGAGCGCGAACGTGCCGGCGACGACCGACGGGTACTCGACCAGATCCGGCACTTCGTGCAGCAGCCCGGTCTCGTGCGTGACGGTCGCGGCTGACGCGGCCCTGCAGCCGCTGCGCCTTGGCGTCGAGCTCGCGCGCGATCTTGTTGTGGCGCTCGCTGCGCTCGAGGATGACGAAGTTCTCGAGCAGGCGGGCGCGGTACTCGTCGAACGATCGCACCTTGATCGCGCGGCCGGCGCGGCCGCTCGTCGTCAGGAACCGGTGGCCGTAGGTGACGGCGCCGGTCGACACGTCCTGCACCTGCGCCGTCTGCGCGGCCGGCGTGCGCGCGATCGTGAACGGCACGACGCGGCCGCCGTAGATGAAGAGCATCCAGCGGATCGGCCGCCCGAACAGCAGCTCGCCGCGGCCGTCCTCGAGCATCGCGTCCCAGTGCATCGACTTCGGGAAACGGCAGGCCGCGCAGCGTGCCGCGCGAGCACGTCGGGCAGCACGTCGACCGTGGCCTTGCCGCGCTGGCGCTTGCGGAACGCGAGGTACTCGCCCTTCGGCGTCTGCAGCGCGCTCGAGCGCGCCGACCTCGACGCCCTGCTTCGCGGCGAACCCCGCGGCGGCCGGCGTCGGCGTGCCGTCCGGCTTGAAGCTCGCCGACACCGGCGGCCCGTTGACCAGCTCCTCGAGATCGGTCTGGCGCTCGGGGATGCGGACGATGCGGACGGTGAGCCGGCGCGGCGTGCTGTAGGTTTCGACCGGCGACTCCGGCGGCAGCCGGTGCTCGCGCAGCTGCGCGGCGACGATCTCGCCGATCTGGTTGGTCAGCCCCGGCAGCCAGCTCGCCGGCAGCTCTTCGCAGCCGATTTCGAGCAGCAGTTCGCGGTCCATCCGCCTACGCCTCCGCCTGCCGGCGTGGCGGCGTCGGCGGCCGGCGTCGCTCGCCCTCGACGTAGGCCTTGGCGATGCCGATCGCGAGCTGGCGGACGCGCAGGATGAACGCGGTCCGCTCGGTGACGCCGATGCTGTTGCTCGAGTCGAGGATGTTGAACAGGTGCGAGCACTTCAGGCGTGTGCTCGAGCGCCGGCCAGATCAGGCCCGCCTTCGAGCAGCGCCGCCGCGAGCTGGTAGTACTCGTCGAACAGATCGCGATGGAACGCGCCGAACTCGGCGCCCGGAGATCTCGACCTGCGCCGAAGACGTACTTCGACTGCTCGACCTCCTCGCGCAGCCGCACGTCGCGCGTACTTCACGCCGGGCGCCCACTCGAGGTCGTAGACGCTGTCGACGCGCTGCAGCACCATCGCGATGCGCTCGAGCCCGTAGGTCAGCTCGGCCGAGATCGGCGCCAGCTCGATGCCGCCGGCCTGCTGGAAGTAGGTGAACTGCGAGATCTCCATGCCGTCGAACATCACCTGCCAGCCGATGCCCCAGGCGCCGAGCGTCGGCGACTCCCAGTTGTCCTCCTCGAAGCGGATGTCGTGCTGGCGCGGGTTGATGCCGCACGCCTCGAGGCTGTCGAGATAGAGCTGCTGCACTTCGTCGGGCGCCGGCTTGAGGATGCACCTGGAACTGGTGGTGCTTGAACAGCCGGTTCGGGTTCTCGCCGAAGCGGCCGTCGGCCGGCCGGCGCGACGGCTGCACGTAGGCGACGTTCCAGTGCGCCGGACCGAGCACGCGCAGGAACGTCTCCGGGTGCATCGTGCCGGCGCCGACCTCGACGTCGAGCGGCTGCTGCAGCGCGCACCCGCGCGACGCCCAGAACTCGGACAGCTTGAGAATCAGGCTCTGGAACGTCATCGACTCAGTGGCACGGCCAAGGCACTGCCACGTACGAAACTCGTGCTTGTGCACTGTGCCGATCGTCCGTGTCATCCCTCTGTGTCCTCCCGCATCTCGCTCAGCACGCGCACCGACTTCAGATCCTTCTCCAGATGCATCGCGATCAGCGCGCGATGCGCCGCTTCGAGCTCCCGCAGCGCGCGCGCGCGACACGCCGACGTGCGCCAGCGCGAACGGGCTCGACCGCTCGCGCCGTGCGCAGGAACCGCCGCGCCTCGTCCGACAGCCGCGCGATCGACCTCGTAGACGCCCTGCAGCCGCAGCAGCCAGAACTCGAAATAGCGCGCCAGCGGCTCGATCGGCACGCCGCTCGGCGATCGCCTCGACCATCGACGCGCCGAGCCGGAACAGCGTCTCGTTCGGATCGGCCTCCTGCGCCCACTCGTCGATCAGCTCGGCGAAGTAGCTCGACGTAGCCGAGCGCCTCGCCGTCGACCGCCGACAGCGGCGACCGCAGCGCCTCGACGTAGTCGAGCCGCACCAGATCGCGCCGCTCGCGCTCGACGTACCCGACGCGCCCGCACGTCATCGGCTCGAGCGCGCCGCCGAACCGCCGCCGGCTCTGCCGCGCGTTCTTCGCCACCCCGCGCTTCTTGCCGCGATCGCGCGTCAGGAACACGACGATGCGATCCGACTCACCGAGCTTGTAGGTCCGCAGAATCAGGGCGTCGGTGGTATGGAGCGGCATCCAGAGGCAGCGTCCGACTGTACACAATCGCGACATACCCTCCCAGCACGTTCCCGTGCATGACCCCGAAACGACACGACGCAGGAGCGACCATGATTCGGAAGTTCGTTCACATCTCGTTCGCCACATTGACCGCGTGGTACTCTCGCGCACGGAGCGCGCAATCATTCGACGTCTCCGGCGGCTACGCGTACCGCAACGAGTCGGGTGCACCTGGCCAGCCGCGCAGGGAGATTGAGAAGGGCTGGTTTGGCGCGGGTGCGGTCAACCTCAATGAGTCGTTCGGTCTTTGTGGACAGTTCAGCCAGCACAAGGAACCGGTCGGAAACATCGACGTTACTCTGTCGATTTTCGGCGGCGGTCCTCGAATCAGCGGCAATCAACGCGCCAGTGTGACGTATTTCGCTCAGGCGCTAATAGGTCGCGCCAGCGTCAGCACAAGTGGCGGCGTCATAGACATCTCGGAAGGCTACACCGCCTTCCAGCCAGCCGTAGGCGTGGACGTCAAGGCCGGCGGAACCGTCGGCGTTCGTTTTGCGTCGCGCCGACCGACATCAAAGACGGCAGCGAGCACCCGTGGGCGTACCATGTCATGGTCGGAGTCGTTGTCCGCGGCGGCTAGGAACACGCAGGCTGAAGCCCCGCGCCAAACTACTTCAGCCCGATTCGTCCAGCACGCCCTCGTCCTCGCGCCACTCGGACTTCACGCGGACGTGCAGGTCGAGAAACACCCGCGTGTCGAAGAACTTCTCGAGGTCCTCGCGCGCCGCGATGCCGATCCGCTTGATCATCTCGCCGCCGCGGCCGATGACGATCGGCTTCTGCGACTCGCGCTCGACGACGATGGTGCAGTACAGCTTGAGGATGCCCCGCTCGGCCCTCGCGGCTCCTCGAAGCGATCGATCGACGACCGCGCTCGAGAACGGGATCTCGGCGTGCGTGAACTGCAGCAGCTTCTCGCGGACGATCTCGGCCGCGAAGAACGCGCTCGGGCTGATCGGTCAGGTAGTCCGGCGGATAGAGCGGCTCGCCCTCCGGCAGCCGATCGATGATCACGCGCTCGAGCCGATCGACGTTGTCGCCGGTGCCGCCGACACCGGCACGATCTCGGCAAACGTCCCGAGCTCGCCGTACTGCTGCATGATCGGCAGCAGCCTCGACTTCTTGATCAGATCGATCTTGTTGAGGATCAGGAAGACCGGCGCCTTCGTCTGCTTCAGCAGGTCGAGCACGAAGCGATCGCCCTTGCCCGGCGGCTCGGTCGACGTCGACGACCAGGCCGAGCACGTCGACCTCGCGGATCGTGTCGACCGCGGCGTCCACCATGCGCACGTTCATGCGGTGCAGCGGCCGATGAATGCCGGGCGTGTCGAGGAACACGACCTGCGCGTCCGGATAGTTCTTCACGCCGAGAATCCGGTTCCTGCGTCGTCTGCGGCTTGTCGGAGACGATGGCGAGCTTGGTGCCGACGAGCCGGTTGAGCAGCGTCGACTTGCCGGCGTTCGGGCGGCCGATGAGCGAGACGAAGCCGGCCTTCATGAGCTACCGCAGGTCACGGCGATCGACGTCGCTCGTTCTCGACAGGCCGTGCCATCGTCGGCTGCTCCTCGGTCGGCCGCTGGCTGTCTTGCAGATCCGCACCTTGTTGATCCGCCGCCGCTCGGCGTCGAGCACCTCGACGCGTCAGGCCGTCGATCTCGAACCGCTCGCCGACGGCCGGCACGCGGCCGAGGTGCGACAGCAGGTAGCCGCCGACGGTCTCGAACCCCTCGCGCTCGATCTCGACGTTCAGCCGCTGCGCGACCTCGTCGATGTTCACCTTGCCGCTGAACACGAAGCGGCCGTTGCCCTCGTCGACGATCGGCTCGGACTCGACGTCGTACTCGTCGCGGATCTCGCCGACGATCTCCTCGAGCAGGTCCTCGATCGTCACCAGGCCGGCGGTGCCGCCGTATTCGTCGACGACGATCGCGCACTGCGTCTGCTGGCGCTGGAACTGCTTCAGCAGCTCGGGCACGCGCTTGGTCTCCGGCACGACCACCGCCGGCCGCAGCAGCGTCGTCATCGGCCGCGCATCGTCGGTCGCTGCTCGAGCACGACGAGATCCTTGACGAAGACGAAGCCGGCGATGTTGTCGAGCGATGTCCTTGTAGACCGGAAACCGCGAGTACTCCTGCTCGCGGAACAGCGCGCGCACGTCGCCGACCGTCGCGGTCGTCGCGGATCGCGACGATGTCGGGGCGCGGCGTCATCACCTCGCGGACCAGCGTGTCGCCGAAGTCGACGATGCTCTGCAGCAGCCGGCGCTCTTCGCCCTTGATCAGCCCTTCCTGCTCCGCCGTGTCGATGTAGGCCTTCGCGGCCTCGTTCGCCTCCTCGGCCGCTTCGTCGGGCGTCGGCGGCGGCCGCCGCGGCGCGTGCTCGGCGACCGATGCGCGCGATCCAGCGCGTCATCGGCCCGAGCGCCCGCGCCGATCGGCGCGAACGTCGGCAGCAGCACCTCGAGCACGCGCTCCGGATCGCGGCCGACGATCAGCAGCGGCAGCAGCAGCTCGAAGACGACGACGAAGGCCGCGACCGCGAGCGACGACGATCGGCAGCGTGTGCGCGCCGTCGACGCCGATCGCGCGCGCCAGCAGCGCCGTCGCCGCGCCGGTCACGAGCGCCGAGCAGCAGCCGCACCGGGATGAACAGCAGCAGCGGATCGTCGAGATAGGTCGCCGAGCGCGCCCGGACGGTTCGGTGCGCTCGGCGACCAGGCGCAGCGACAGCCGCATCAGCGCGCTGAACGCCGCCTCGATCGTGCCGAGGTAGACGGCGGCGCAGCGCGAGCAGGAAGACGCTGAGCGGAATCATCGATGCGTGTTCGACAGGCTCACCACGGCGCGAGCGCGCTCGATCAGGCCTTCGCGGCAGGCCGCCCTTGCCGCGCGCAGCCGCCGCTCAGCACGCGCTCGCATCCGCCCGTCGTCGCGCTCGTGATCGTAGCCGAGCAGGTGCAGCAGGCCGTGCAGCGCGAGCACCCGGAGCTCGGTCCGCTCGGACGTGCCCGCCTCGCGCGCCTGACGCCGCGCCACGCCGCGCGCGATCACGATGTCGCCGAGAAAGCGGCTCGGGACTGGGGACTGGGGCTGCTGGAGCCGGTTCGCGAGCGACGCGGGAACGACAGGACGTCGGTCGCGTAGTCCTTGCGCCGGTACGTGCGGTTCAGCGCGCGGACGCGGCGCGTCGCTGACGAGCGCGACGCTGACGACGCCGCGCGCGCGCGCCGGCGCGACGCGGCGCAGCCAGGCCGCGAGGCCTCGGCGCCGCCTTCGCGGCTGCGCCGCGTTCGTCGGCAAGTCCCGCGCCAAGCGCATGCCGTCACGGCTCACTCGCAGGCCAGGCCGCTGTCACGCCGACGCGCCGGAGGCGCGACGGCGGATCGAGCCGCGACCCATTGCCGTTCGTGAACGCCTCGTACGCCTTGACGATCTGCTGCACGAGCTTGTGGCGGACGACGTCGCGGTCGTCGAAGTGCACGAACGAGATGCCCTCGATCGCGCCGACCACCTTCATCGCCTCGACCAGGCCGGACGTCCGGCCGATCGGCAGATCGATCTGCGTGATGTCGCCGGTGATCACCGCCTTGGCGCCGAACCCGAGGCGCGTCAGGAACATCTTCATCTGCTCGGAGGTCGTGTTCTGCGCCTCGTCGAGGATGACGAACGAGTCGTTGAGCGTCCGGCCGCGCATGAACGCGATCGGCGCGATCTCGATCGTGCCGCGCTCGATGTAGCGCGCGACGCGCTCGGCGTCGAGCATGTCGTAGAGCGCGTCGTAGAGCGGCCGCAGGTACGGGTTCACCTTCTCCTGCAGGTCGCCGGGCAGGAACCCGAGCTTCTCGCCCGCCTCGACCGCCGGCCGCGCCAGGATGATGCGGCTGACCTTCTTGGCGACCAGGAACGCGACCGCCTGCGCCATCGCCAGGTAGGTCTTGCCGGTGCCGGCCGGGCCGATGCCGAACACGATGTCGTGCTGCTCGATGGCGTCGAGATAGCGGCGCTGGTTGACCGTCTTCGGCGCGACGCGCCGCTTGCCGGCCGCCGTCAGGCTGCCCTTCAGGAAGTGATCGCGCAGGTCGACGAGCGTCGTCCTGCGCGACGAGATCGGAGGCGGTCTTCACGTCGGCGTTCGACAGCTTGAAGCCGTCGCGCATCAGCGACGACAGCTGGCCGACGACGCGATCGACCTTGTCGAGGTCCGGCGACTCGCCTTCGACCAGCAGATCGTGGCCCTGCGTGCGGATGCGGACGTTGAAGAGCGATTCGAGGTGCTTGAGGTTCTCGTCGTAGGAGCCGAACAGCGTTTCGATCCCCTCTTCGGGGACGGTGATGCGTTTCATCAGCTCAATTCTGGATCTTCAAGTGGAGCTCGCGCAGCTGTTTCGCGTCGACCGGCGACGGCGCGCCCGGCCATCAGATCGACCGCGTTGGCGGTCTTCGGGAACGCGATCACCTCGCGAATCGACGACTCGCCGCGCCAGGATCGCGACGATACGATCGAGCCCGAGCGCGATGCCGCCGTGCGGCGGCGTGCCGTACTCGAGCGCCTCGAGGAAGAAGCCGAAGCGCAGCTTCGCCTCCTCGTCGGTGATGCCGAGGCGCTGAAGATGCGCGCCTGCAGCGCCGCGTCGTGGATTCGGATGCTGCCGCCGCCGATTTCCGATCCGTTCAGCACGAGGTCGTAGGCCTTCGCGCGCACCGCGCCCGGGATCGCTCTCGAGCTTGTCGACGTCCTCGTCGTGCGGCGACGTGAACGGATGGTGCATCGAGTACCAGCGGCCATCCTCGGCGTGGTACTCGAGCAGCGGAAAGTCGGTGACCCAGAGGAACTCGAACGCTCGGGGTTCAGCAGGTTCTCCTTCTTCGCGATCGCAGGCGCAGCTGGCCGAGCAGCTTCGACGTCGCGTCGGCCGGGCCGGCCGCCATCAGCAGCAGATCGTCGGCCGACGCGCCGCACGCGCTCGAGCGCCGGGCGCAGCGCCGCCTCGCTGAGCGCCTTCACCGAGCTGAGCGGCGGCTCGCCGGGCCGCACCCAGATCAGGCCGGTGAAGCCCATCTGCTTGGCCTGATCGACGAGCACGTCGAGCTGGCTGCGCGAGTACTTGTTGCCGCCCGGCACGGCGAAGCCGCGCACGACGCCGCCGTCGGCGACGATCTGCTTGAAGACGCGGAACTCCGAGTCGCGGAAGACGTCGGACAGATCGTGGATCTCCATGCCGCAGCGCAGGTCCGGCTTGTCGGATCCGTAGCGCGCGATCGCCTCGGCGTACGGCATGCGGCGGATCGGCAGCGTCACCTCGCGGCCGATCTCCTTGAAGATCTCGCTGCATCAGCGGCTCGATCAGGCCGTAGATCGTCTCCGGCCGCGCGAACGACATCTCGACGTCGACCTGCGTGAACTCGAGCTGCCGATCGGCGCGCTGATCCTCGTCGCGGAAGCAGCGGACGATCTGGAAGTAGCGATCGGTGCCGGCGATCATCAGGATCTGCTTGAAGATCTGCGGCGACTGCGGCAGCGCGTAGAACTCGCCGGGGTGCACGCGGCTCGGCACCAGGAAGTCGCGCGCGCCTTCCGGCGTCGACTTCGCCAGGATCGGCGTCTCGATCTCCCAGAAGCCGTTGGCGTCGAAGTATTTCCGGATCGCGATCGACACGCGGTGGCGCAGCCCGATGTTGTGCTGCAGCCGCGGCCGGCGCAGATCGAGATAGCGGTAGCGCAGCCGGACGTCCTCCGACACCGGGCCGTCTTCGGCGATCTGGAACGGCGGCGTCTTCGCCTCGTTCAGCAGCCGGATCTCGCGCGCCAGCACTTCGACCTCGCCGGTCGCGAGCTTCGGGTTGACCGTGTCGTCCGATCGCCGCTGCACGACGCCGCTCACGCCGACGACGAACTCGGAGCGCAGCCGCTTGGCGACGGCCATCAGCGCGTCGTTCTCGCGCACGACGACCTGCGAGACGCCGGCGCGATCGCGGATGTCGATGAAGGTGACGCCGCCGAGATCGCGGATGCGGTGCACCCAGCCGAGCAGCACGACGTCGGCGCCGACATCGCTCGGCGCGCAGCGCGCCGCAGGTGTGAGTTCGCGTGAGATCGCCGAGCTGTTCAGCCATCAGTAAGGTTCTGACGGTCAGGTTCTAGGTCGCTAGGTTGCTACGGTTCGAGCTTCAGTTCAGGTCAGCGTCGCGATGACGCGCCGCGGCCTCGCTCGCGCGGCACGCTGTCTGCTCGCCGTCTCGCAGGTTCCGGATCGCTCACCTCGCCGCGCGCCCGCTCATCCTCGCCGAGGATCGCCATCGAACGGCGCGCGCCGCGCGCCGACGCGTACTTGAACTGCTTGTCGAGCTTGTCGGCCGTCCGGGATAGACGTCGACGCGCAGGCCTCGCTGCGCGCAGCTCGGCGGCCAGCGCGCAGCGCCTCGGCCCGCGACTCGTCGTTCCAGAATCGTCACCACGACGTCCACGGCGCCGCCGCGCGACCGACGGCCGGAAACATGCTCGCGCTCGGTCATCACGACGATGATGCGCTCGAGCCCGAGCGAGAAGCCGCAGGCCGGCACGTCGCGGCCGAGGAACATGCCGATCAGGTTGTCGTAGCGCCCGCCGCCGCCGAGGCTGCCGATGCCCGTCGACCGCGATCTCCATGATCGCGCCCGTGTAGTATGACAGCCCGCGCGCGAGGCTCGGATCGACGCCGGATCCGGCCCGCCGCCGGCGTCGCTCCGGCCAGCTCGACGATGTCGCCGCAGGTTCGCGACCGCCGTCGTGTTCGGCCGCGTCGACGCTCGCCGCAGCCGCGCCAGCAGCCGCTCCGGCGCGCTCGCGGCGCCGCGCAAACAGCGTCCAGCGCCTTGCGCGCCCGCCGCCTCGGCGACGCCGCGCGCCGCGAGCTCCTTCGCCACGCCGTCGCGCCAATCTTGTCCAGCTTGTCGAGCGCCACCAGCGCGTCGCCGTGCAGCGCCGGCGGCACGCCGGCCGTCGTCGAGCAGCGCCGTCAGCACGCGCGCGATGGTTCAGCCGGATCGACGAAATCGCTGAACCCGAGCGTCGTCAGGATCTCGCTGACCGCGCCGAGCATCTCCGACCTCGACGACCGGCGACGTCGATGCCGATCGCGTCGAT
Organism: uncultured Acidobacteriota bacterium; assembly: GCA_963770995.1. Lineage (GTDB taxonomy): Bacteria > Acidobacteriota > Vicinamibacteria > Vicinamibacterales > CAVVIG01 > CAVSWN01. The sequence goes on from CAVYRS010000005.1 coordinate 409,016, forward strand.
GTCGCACTGGTAGAACTCGCGGAACCGCCCGCGCGCCGGCCGATCGGCGCGCCACACCGGCTGAATCTGGTAGCGCTTGAAGAACCGCGGCAGCTCGTTCTGATACTGCGCGACGACGCGCGCGAGCGGCACGGTGAGGTCGTAGCGCAGCGCGAGATCGGCTTCGCCGCGTCGCCTCGTGCTCGCCGCGCTTGCAGGATCTTGAAGATGAGCTTGTTGCCCTCCTCGCCGTACTTGCCGAGCAGCGTCTCGATGTTCTCGAACGCCGGCGTCTCGAGCGGCTCGAAGCCGTAGCGCTCGTAGACGTCGCGCACGACGCCGATCACGTACTCGCGGCGCCGGACGTCGTCGGGCAGAAAGTCGCGCGTGCCCGCGGGCGGTTTCGTCGACTGCTATGTCTGATCGCTCATGGCTCAGGCTCATGGCTCATGGCTCACGGCCTGCTCGACCGGTCCATCGACCTACGCCATCTGCCTTAGCCTCGCCATCTCCATGTAGTCGAGCCGGTAGCCGACGTAGCGATCCGCGTACGCCTGGATGTCGGCGACCTCGGCCTGCGTCAGCAGCCGCTTCACCTTGCCCGGGCTGCCCATCACCAGCGACCTCGGCGGCACCTTCATGTTCTCCGACGAGCAGCGTGCCGGCGGCGACGATCGAGCCGGTGCCGACGTGCGCGCCGTTCAGCAGGATCGCGCCCATGCCGATCAGGCACTGGTCCTCGATCGTGCAGCCGTGGACCATCGCGGCGTGCCCGACCGTCACGTTGTCGCCGATGGTCGTCGGATGCGTGCCGGTCATCACGTGGACGATGGTGCCGTCCTGGATGTTCGTGCGGCGGCCGACGCGGATCCAGTGCACGTCGCCGCGGATGACGGCGCACATCCAGACGCTGCTCTCCTCGCCGATTTCGACGTCGCCGATGACCTGGGCGCTGTCGTCGATGAAGGCGGTGGGATGGACGCGGGGCGACACGCCGCGGAATCGGCGAAGCACTCTGAATTATACCCGCGCCGCCTGCGCCGTCTCGATCGCCTCGCGGACGCTCGGCAATCGGGTCATCAGGTCGGCGAACTGGCCGCGAGTCAGGGTGAGAAAGGTGCTCGGCGCCAACGTCCGAACAGTGGCGTTGCGGGGGGTATTCCGGAGCAACGCGACCTCGCCGAAAAAGTCGCCGTCCTCCAGCACCGCAGCGCGGCGCGGCGCCTCTTCGCCAGCGGCGATCAACACTTCGACCTTCCCGCGAACGATGAGGTAGAACCTGTCGCCGGGGTCACCCTGCTGCATCAACGTGCGGCCGGCGGGCACGTTGTCGGTCACGAAGAGCGGCGCAATCTGACCAAGCTGCGACTCGTCCAGGCCGCTCAAGATCGGGATGCTCGCCAGCTTCGCGGGCTCGATCCGTGCCTGGAACCCGTCGTCGCTCAGCAGCATGCCTGCCTGTTTCCGCCATAGCGTGGCATACGTACCGTTCAGCGCGAGGAGCTCCTCGTGCCGCCCCAGGCGTTCGACCCAGGAATTGGAATTGGACACGGATGAGCTGGCTTGGACCGTACTTCGCCCAGGGAACCCTGTCAAGGGATGAGGTTGCGTGTGGGTGTGCGTGGCGCCACCGACGCTACAGCGCGGGCGAGGTTGCCGAGGATCGTCGGATACGCCTCGCACGGCGTCCAGCAGTGCGAGCAGCGCTCGTCGACGACGTCCTCGCGCAGCTCGCGCCGCCGTCGCTCGTCCCAGAGCGCGCGCAGGTCGAAGCCGTTGTCGCGCAGGTTGCCGACCTTCTCGTCCCAGATCGAGCAGGCGAACAGGTTCCAGTAGGCGTCGATGAAGCACGACGACGAGAGCGCCGTGCACGGCAGCGGCGACTTGCCCGGTTTCGTAGTACTTGCCGACCAGCGCCTGGTACCGATCCTCGAGGAACTTCACCGGGTGGAGCGCCGAGCCGTTCTTCTCGCGATGATCGTCGATCGCGCGCAGGATCTCGGCGTGGTGCGTGCTCGACCGGGTAGCCGACGTTGTCGAAGTAGTGCCCCGACTCGTGGCCGACGTTCAGGTGCAGCTCCGACGCGGCGGAAGTCGGGAATGACCTGGCGGATCGCCGCGAGCGTCTCGTCGACCGCGGCGGCGTTCTTCGCCATCAGCGTCATGCCGATCACGGTCTGAAAGTTCGACTCGCCGGATGCCGCGCAGCCGGCGGAACGTCTCGATGCCGCTGGTCGCAGCTGCCCGGCAGGCCGCGCATCTCCTCGTGCAGCGCCTTCGGGCCGTCGATGCTGATCGTGACCATCAGGCGGCCGACGCCGCGCGCCAGCGTCCGCTCGACGAGCGACACGGTCTTGTCGCCGAACCAGCCGGTGGTCGGGAAATTCAGCAGGAACAGCGACCGGCAGTTCTTCTGGATCGCGGCGACGAGATCGTCGAGGTCGCGCCGCATGAAGAGCTCGCCGCCGGTCAGGTGCACCCACCGGAACTGCGACCAGCGCTCGAAGAAGAGCCCGACCTCGTCCGGCGTCATCTCGTTCACGCTCTTCTTCTGCCAGATGTTGCACATCTCGCAGCGGAAGTTGCAGTGATAGGTCGCGACGAACGTGACCTTGTACGGCAGGTCCGGCGAGCGCAGGTTGGCGCCGAGGATCGCGCCGGCGAGGCCGAGTTGGCGGGTCAGCATGTGTTGGGAGTCGATCGATCGTAACAGAGCGGGCAGTCCGGTCAACGCATTGATAGCATGGACCTTGACCCGTCGAACCGTCGTATACTGCCGCGTGCACGCGTCGCTGGCTCGCGCGCCACCGGCACTCGCGCCGAGCCGCTCGACACTCCGCATCCTGACCCGTGCCCGATTCCGCGTCACCGTTGTCATCCCGGCCAAGGACGAAGAAGGGCTGATCGGCGAGATCGTCGACGCGGTGCAGCCGTACGCCGACGAGGTGCTCGTCGTCGACGGCCACTCGCCGGATCGCACGCGCGACATCGCCGTCGAGCACGGCGCGCGCGTCATCCTGGACGACGGCCACGGCAAGGGCGAGGCGCTGCGGCTCGCGATTCGACGAGGCCACGACCGAGCATCGTCGTCTTCATCGACGCGGACGGCTCGCACGATCCGCACGGACATCCCGAAGCTGGTCGCGCCGATCCAGGCCGGCCAGGCCGATCTCGTCATCGGCTCGCGCGGCAAAGGCGGCAGCGACGAGCTGCACGGCACGCTCGAGCAGTTCATCCGCTACGTCGGCTCGCAGCTCATCATGCTCGCGATCAACTACCGCTGGAACGTCCGGCTGACCGACAGCCAGAACGGCTTCCGCGCGATTCGCCGCGACGTCGGCGCGCAAGCTCGGCCTGACGTCGAACCTGACGACCATCGAGCAGGAAATGCTGATGAAGGCGCTGAAGCAGGGCTACCGCGTCAGCGAGATCGCGAGCCACGAGTACGAGCGCCGCTGGGGCACGTCGAAGGTCGTCGTCTGGAAGCTCTGGTTCGCCTACGTCTGGTCGTTCCTGCGCAACCTGCCGTGATCCCGCGGCGTTCGTAGGTTCGTGCAGGGAACGCCCGACCTGCCTTCCCGCCCTTCCTGCCCTCCTAGTTGTTGTTGTTCGCCACCTTCGCGCCGTTCGTCTTCGGGCTCGGTCCGCCGCGGAACGTGAGCAGGTGGTCGCGAATCGCCCGGATCTGCGTTTCCGCGTGCCGTCGAGCTGCGGGTAGAACGACTTCGGATAGTCCGGCCAGAACGCCGGCATGCGTGTGCCGGGCAGGATGTCCGACGGCTTCTTCAGCCAGTCGAGAATCCAGTCCGGGTTCAGGCGCTCGGGAGTCATCCGCAGATCCGGCGCCAGGTTCGCGGTCGGCTGATCCTTCGGAATCGCGCCGAGCACGTGGCACTGCTGGCACTTCAGCAGCTCGAACAGCTGCTTGCCCGCGGCGTCGGTGTTCGTCGTCGCCGCCGTCCGCACCGTCTCGTGCGTCTGGAACGGACCGATCGTGTTCGAGACCGCACCGAAGTACTGGATCACGCCGTTCAGGTTGCGATCGTCGAGGCCGAACGTCGGCATACGCACGTTCAGCCACGGCCGGATCGTGATCGGTCCGCGGAGAAACGCATACAGCCAGTCGGGCTGCACGCGCGCGCCTTCCGGCGTCAGCATCGGCGGACCCGAGCGACGGATCCGCGACGAGCTTGACGAAGTCGCCGCCGTCTCCCTCGATGATGTGACAGCCGACGCAGTTGCGCCGGTGCACCAGCGTCCGGCCGCCCACCTGATAGTCGTAGCGCGCCGATCGCAGCCGGCATCGCCGCCGGCGGCTGAATTTCGCGCTGGAAGCTCATGATCGCCGTGACCAGCCGATCCACTTCCTCGTCGGTGAGATCGAAGTTCGGCATGCGCAGCTTTTCGAGCGGCTGCAGCACGCGCCCCTTGTCGAAGATCGCGCGGATCGTGCAGCTTCCGGTCGAACCACGCGAGCTTCGATGTGTGCGGGATGTCGGTGATGAACGCGAAGTCGAGCCGCGTCACCAGCTTGCTGCCCTCTTCCGAGAGGTCCGTGCCGATCGACTGCGCCTTCTCGAAGCCCTTGATGTCGTGGCAGCTGAAGCAGCCGTAGCGGCTGATGGCGCGCTGGCCGAGCTCGACCTGCTTCTGCTGCGGGATTCCATCTTCGCGAGCTGCGTCTTGCGCATCCTCGAACGGCATCACGTTCTTCAGATAGTCGAGCAGCACGTCGTCGGTCGACCTTCTGATCCGGCGTGGCCTTCGCCGCGTCGCCGCCCGGCGCCTTGAGGCCCGACAAGTAGGTGGCGACGTCCGCCACCTGGGCGTCGGTCAGGCGCAGGTTGGGCATGTAGGTCGCCGGGCTGTAGTGCTTCGGATCGCGCACCCAGTTGTAGATCCACTCGTAGGTCGTCTTGTTGCCGATGTTCTCGAGCGGCTGGCCGAAGGTTCGCCGCGGCCCGATCTCGGATCGATTCCCTTCGCCGACGACGTGGCAGCCCTGACAGCCGATCGTCTTGACGATCTGCTCGCCGCTCTTCGCGTCGCCGCGCGGCGGGCTCTTCACCGCGAAGGTCGTGCGGCTCGCTGTTGGCGAACAGATACGACACGATCGCGTTGATCTCGGCCTCGTTCCGCGTCGCGTCTTCAGGCGAGCTGTTGTTCGAGTTGTAGAAGAACCGCGGCATCCAGGTCGTCGGCTTCACCGCGCGCGGATTGCGGATCCAGGTTCTTGATCCAGTCCGGCCGTCAGCTTCGAATCGATCCGCGTGAGGATCGGGCCGGGCTTCCGGATGTCGGTGTCGAATCCCTTGGTCTTGTGGCAGGCGTAGCAGCCGGCGCGCTCGAAGGTGGCGTAGCCCAGGTTCAACTTCTCCGCCTTCGGGATGTACACGTTCTGCTTGTGACACTTGGCGCAGTGGCCTCCGTCATTTTCGTCGGCAGCATCGGGTAGTCCCACAGGTGGGGCTCTTCCCAGTGGTGCTTCTCCTCCCATTCTTCCGTCTGCTTCTTGTTCTTCGGCGCATGCGCGGCGTCGCGGAAGCTGACCGACTGGCCCATACCCTCGTGGCACGACGTGCACCCGATCTTGTCGATCGGATGCGGCGAGTTGCCGCCCAGATACAGATCGAGGTTCGGATGGGTCGTGAACGGCTGCGGGTATTTCTCGTAGCCCTTCTTGTCGATCGCCAGATGGCACGTCTGACAGCGATCCATCTTCGGGACGCGGATGAAGTTCACGTCGTCGACGACGTTCGGCAGGATGACCTGCTGAATCTTGATGGTCGGCGCCATGAAGTCGAGCAGCGGCGCGTTGCGGAAGTAGTCCTTCGTCGCGCTCGGCGCGATGACGGCGAGCCGCTTGCTCAGCCGGGTTTCCTCGGCGCGCATCTCGTCGAGCTGTTTCCCGACGGTCGCGACCTGCCCGGTGTATTCCCCGAGCTGCTTCTGGATTGCCGCCTTCTCGGCCTCGGCCTTTTCGCGAGCGAGGTTCAGTTCGTCGAGGCGCTTTTGTTCCTCGCTGGCTTTCTGACCCAGCTTCTCGGCGTTCGACAGGTTGTTGGCGCGCGCCGCTTCGAAGTCGTAGCGGTCCTGGTCGTAGGTCGCTTTCAGGTACTGGAAATCGAGCGTCGCGCGGTACAGCTTCGCTTCGGCCTCCTTCAGCTTCTCCTGGAGCTCGTCGACCTTCTGCTGGTTGCCGCTGACGTTCTTCTCCGCCGCCTGGCGCTGCGCTTCGAGCTGCTGCAGCTTCGTGCGGTCCACACCGCGCGTCGGCCTGGGCCAGCTGCGCCTGCGTCACCTGGTATTCCAGGTCGACGAAGCGTCGCTGCGTGTTCTTCCAGTCGCGGTCGAAGTCGTCCCACACCATCCAGATGGACCGACAGGAACAGAAAGATGCTGGACGCCGCGAACACGACGTTCAGGAAGTCGACGTTGTAGGCGTGTCCGACGCCCTTTTTCTCAGCCATGGTAACGAAGCTCCGCCATTGCAGTCCCAGACTGTCGAAGCCCGTGCACTCGGAGAGCTTCGTTACTAGGACTGCGCGGCCTCGGCCGCGCCTAAGCCGGGCTTGCTCACCGCTCATGTTCGCAGAATAGGCAAGCACGGCTAGATGTTGAAGAAGAATTCGGGAATGGCCACGATGTATTTCAGGTTGAAGATCCAGCGCGCGAGCATCTTGAGCGGGAGCGACATCATCGATCAGAAACAGGAACACGGTGACGTAGTAGCGCGCCGCGCCCAGCTTCTCGTAGTACCGCTTGAACGTCTACTTCGCGAAAATCACGGGCAGCGCGAAGACATAGATCAGCACCAGCACGATGCCGAAGCTCTCCCGCACGAACCAGCTGCCGGGCAGCCCTGTGCCGAGCCCGCGCACCCAGACGTACTCCGACAGGTTGACGTTGGTCAGCGCCTCGAGCTTGTGGATGTCCCAGTATTCGAACGGCCCGAAGAAGTTCCAGTTCGGCCCGCGCAGGAACGTGCCGAGCACGATCAGCGACACCCAGAGAATGACGAACCCGAACAGGAAGAGCGTGATCTCGGCCTTGCGCTCCGCGAACGTGTAGTAGCCGTTGCCCTTCGGGTTCTTGTCGACGTACGGGATGCAGATCAGCCCGACGATGATCAGACTCGGCAACACGACGCCGGCCAGCCACGGGTCGAAGTACACCAGCATTTCCTGCAGTCCGAGGAAGTACCACGGCGCCTTCGACGGATTCGGCGTGTTCGAGGGATTCGCCGGCTGCTCGAGCGGCGCTTTCAGGAGAATCGACCACACGATGAGCACGACGTGAGCAACGATCAGCGAGATCAGCTCGGTGTAGACCAGGTCGGGCCACACCCAGACGCGGTCGGACTCTTCCTTCTCCACCGGTCCCTGCCCCGCAGCGATGCGCCGGTCGTTCAGCACCGCTTCGCGCATCGAGTACCACACGAAGAACACGAGCAGGAAGATCAGCCCGACGATCGGCACGTTGTCCGGCTTGGTGACGATCAGCTTGAAGTTGTCATCGAAGATGCCGAAGATGAAAAACACCGTCAGGAAGGCGAGCAATCCATACCCCACGGCGTTCGAGGCCAGTTGCTCGCGCTTCCACACGAGCACGACGAGGCCGACCACCGCGAGGACGAAGAACAGCCGCGGATCCGCGACGGCGTTGAAGATCCCTTTCACGAAGCCCATGTCTGTCTACTCCCGCGACGTTCGTCGTTCGGCGTTCGGCGTTCGGCGTTCGGCGTTCGGCGTTCGAAGTGTTGCGTGACGTTCGACGTTCAGAGACCACGAACTACGAACCACGACCACGAACGGCTCTAGAGCGGCCCTGAAATCCCGCCGTCCTTGCGGACGCGCCAGAAGTGCACCGCCATCAGCACCGCGATCCCCAGCGGCAGGCCGACGCAGTGCAGCACGTAAAACCGCAGCAGCGCGCCTTCGCCGACGAACGTTCCGCCCAGCAGCGCGAACCGCGCATCGTCGGCGGCGTGGATCAGCGGGACGTCGCCGAGCCGCAGCAGTTGCGCGCCAGGGCCCTCGTGACCGAGGAACGGTGTCGCGCGCGCCATGTTCGATCCGACCGTGATCGCCCAGATGGCCAGCTGATCCCACGGCAGCAGATAGCCGGTGAACGACAGCAGCAGCGTCAGCACGAGCATGATGACGCCGACCGACCAGTTGAATTCGCGCGGCGGTTTGTACGACCCGGTCATGAAGACGCGGAACATGTGCAGCCACACGGTGATGACCATCGCGTGGGCGCCCCAGCGGTGCATCTCGCGCATGATGCCGAGCGGCACGTGCTCGCGCAGACCGACGATGTCGGTGTAGGCGTATTCGAGCGTCGGCCGGTAGTAGAACATCAGCAGCAGGCCGGTGAACGTCAGGCTCAGGAACAGGAAGAAGCTCAACCCGCCCATGCACCACGTGTAGCGCAGCTTGACGCCCGACTTGCGAATGCGGACCGGGTGCAGATGCAGGAACACGTTGGACAGCATCACGAGCACGCGGTTGCGGTCGCTGTCCACCCGCCCATGGCGGAAGATCGACGTCCACGCCTGCGTCTCGGTCAGCCAGTTCCAGAACTGAGTGCCGTAGCCTTCCTTCGGTGCAACAGTCTTCGTGTCAGCCATATCAGTTAGCAGCCACCAAAACGCAACCACGAAAACACGAAAACACGAAGAAGACCATTCTTTTTCGTGGCTTCGTGCCTTCGTGGTTGCATCTGTCTTTTCTTCACGCCTTCAAGAACGCCTCGGGATCCGTCCATTGCCCGAGCTGGTACTGGAACTTCCGCGACTTGTCGATCAGCAACTGCCCGTCGTCGGCCATGACCACGCGCGCGCGCTCGAGCGGCCGCGGCGCCGGGCCTTCGAAGTTGATGCCGGTGGTGCGGAACCCGCTGCCATGGCACGGGCACTTGAACTTGTTCTCCGCCGACAGGAAGTTCGGCGTGCAGCCCAGATGCGTGCACGTGCTGATCAGCGCGAAAAACCCGCTGGCGCGCGCGACGACGTCGTCGGGCGTGCGCACCAGCCAGACGCCGAATTTTTCCTTCCAGCGTTCGTCGACGCCCATGCCGTACTCGTTCGGGAAGCCGGCCTTGAACTGCTGCGGCGGCTCGTTGAGCACGTTGGGAAACATGAACCGGCCCGTCGCCGCGAGCGCCGCGGCCGTCGCCGCCGAGAACGCGCCCCACGCCAGGCCCATCCACGCGCGCCGCGTCAGGAGCGGCGAGGTGTCGTCGGCGTCGCGCGTCGCCGCCGCCGTCTTCGCTGCAGCTGGCGTGCGGGCCCCGGCCGACGCCGCGTTCGTCGTCCTGCCCGCCAGATCGGGAATCGGCGCTGCCGGCGGCCGCGGAGCGGCCGGAGCGGCCGGCTTCGCGGCATGGGCGCCTGCAGCCGCGGGCGCCGCCGCCGGTTTCGCCGCGGCCGCCGCAGGGGCAGCCTTCGCGGCTGCCGGTGCGGCAGCGGGGGTCGCACCGGTCGGCGGCGCGCTCGGAACCTCGGGCTTCGTCTCGTCGGCCATCTAACCCATCGCTTTCAGCGCTTCAATCGCAGCTTGTCGCACTTTCAGACTCTTGTCCTGTTGACTCAGGTTCGTCACCGCGGATCGTAACGTCTCGTCCTTCAGGGTCGCCGCCGCGCGCAGCCCGGAGATCATCACATCGGCGACCGGATCCTGATCGAGATCCTGGCGCACGTCGCGTTTCACCGTCTGCTCGACGTACTGCCGGTCCAGCATCTGTTTCAGTACCGCGACGCCCTCGTGGCTGCCGTGACGCGCCAGCGCGACGGCCGCGTTCCATCGCACGTCGGGCACCGTGTCCTGCAACGCGGTTCGCAGCGTGGCGTCCTGCGTGTTGCCGGGCAGCGCGCCCAGCGCGTAGACCACCATCTTGCGAATGCCGGCGTCGGAGTCCTGCGCAGTGTAGAGCGGTACGAGTTTGGAAACCACCGCTTCATCGCCCGACGAGCCCAGCGCCCAAATCACGCTGATGCGCGTTTCGCTGTCGGGATCGTCGAGGGCATGGGTGAGGTCCGCGACCGCGTCGGCCGGCAGGGGCGGATCGAGCCGTCCAATGGCCAGCGCCAGATAACGCCGGACCTGCTGATCGCCGGCGGATTCCTGAAACGCCTTGACCAGGGCCGGCGCCAAGGTCTTGTCGGCACGGACTTTCGGGTCCGCCATCAGGCGCGACAACTCGTACGCGGCAGGCCACCGGCGCGACGATCCGCCGTGGCGAATTTCCGTGAGGTATTCCTGCGCGCTGCGGTCGTCGGCCAGCAGCGCGCGAAACCCCACGTAGACGGCCCCGGTAATCGCCACCACCGCCAGCGGGATCAGAAAAAACTGAACAGCCAGCGCTGGCGCGGCGACGAGTGGATTTCGAGCCGCGTTTTCGCGCTCGATCAGCTTGTCCATGGAGTTGGGAAACCGGCTCGTGCCGGATTTCACAAGCGATGTAAGTTTTACTACGCCCGCGCTTTATCGGTCAACTCCCCGACCTTTTCCGGAGCTTTCGAGGAAGTTTATCACCGCCGTCAGCGGCTGCTGATTGGCGGGGGCTGGAACGATGGCGAGAAACTTCGTGCCATCAGGGGACACGTCGTAGTCCGGCCAGCCGACGTTCGGCTTGGCATCAACCCATTCCGTCGCGCGTTTGACCGAAAAAAGAGCCTGCGCCGAGCCCAGCGTCAGCGCTGGCGACAGGCGAACCGGCAGCGCCATCAGCCGCAAGTCGGCCGCAAGGTAAAACAGCTCGCGGCCGTCGCGACTCCATCGTGGCAGCCATCCGCCGGCGGCGGACACGCGCGTCTTGCCACCGGAGAACGGGAATCGGCGCACGTACACTTCGTACCGGCCGGACTCGTCCGACGCGAACGCCATGTAGCGGCCGTCCGGCGAGAACCGCGGACTATATTCGTCGAACGGCGTTTCGACGAGCGGCGCGGCTGCGCCGCGCGGGTTGACTGGCATTGTCCAGATGTCGAAGTTGCCGCGCGGCGTCCGCTGCGTGAACAGGAACGTCTTGCCATCGGGCGAGATGTCTTCCGTAAGCTGGAAGGCCGGCGCCTGGAACAGGTCCTCATCGGCATTGGTGCGCAAGTCTTTCAAGATGAGATGCGGCGGTGTCCGGCCCGAAAAGATCAGGCTGTCAGGGGACAGCCACACACCGGCGGTCTCGCTCAGACGATCCGTCGTCAGCTGCTGCTCGACGCCGCGCACGACGTCGAGCAACCACATATCTAGAGTGCCGATGTTCGGCAGGGTCCGATCGAAAATGATACGGCTGCCGTCGCGCGCAATCCGGACGCGCGAATGACCCGACTCGACTCCGATCGTGCCCACTTCCTTCCCGGCGCGGTCGAGCCAGACGATTCGTCCGCGTTCGGTATGTGACTGGTAGACGAGGACACCAGACGGCGATGTCGTGAAGGTCGCCGTCCCGGTTGAGAGAAAGTACCGGACCGGTTCGGCAATCGGAAATGGCTGGTCGAGAACGCGTGCCGACGACAGATCGAACCGTTGCCCGAGGAGCGTGCCGTCCCTCGCAAACACCAGATATCCCGGTTCGACGTACTGGGCGGCGGTGATCCCCTCAAATAGCAGGCTTGCGGGCTTCTGGCCGACTTCCGCGATCATCACGGTGCCGGTGCCGTCGGGTCGCCGCGCCAGAAACAAATAGCGCCGGCCGTCCGGAAGGAACGACGGAAACGTCACCGACGCCTCGTTGCGCGAGCGGTCGGCGGTGCGTTCCAGGCTGGTGGCTCCGCCTGCCAGCGGCACGCGATAAATTCCGCCGGGCAGTAGAGCGTAAAGGATGTCGTCGCGTCCCCACGTGCCGTGGACGCGGACTTCCGGCACGTCGCTGAGCGTGACCGGCGGGCCGTCCGGCGGACCCAACCGCTTCAGCTTGTCTCCGGCAAAAAACGCGATCGACCCTCCGTCCGGCGACCACATGACGGATCGTGCGTTTTCGGTGCCGGCGACCGGCCGCGCATCCACCGACGACATCGCTCTGATCCAGACGCGCCGTTCGCCGTTGGCGTCCTCGGCGACATACGCCAGCCTCGATCCGTCCGGCGACAGCGCCATGGACACGGTTTCCACCGTGTCGCTGAACGCGCCGCCTGGCGGCGGCGCAATCGGGAACCTGATCACACGATCGGGCGCCGCGAGCGACGCGCCGGGACGCATCCACGCAGCGCCGATGGCCACGAGCGCGACGAGGATCGACGCACCGGCGACGGCCCACGGCAGCCACGACCGCGACTGCGCCACGGTCGCGACGCGTGCAGGCGCTGCCATCGCCTCTTCCTGCACCGACACGAGCTGCAGCTTCACGTCGTGCGCCGTCTGCCAGCGCTCGTCCGGATCCTTGGCCAGGCAGTCGCGCACGACCCGATCGAGAACGGACGGCGTCGCCGGCTGCAGCGACACGAGCGTGGCCGGCTGGTCGTGCAGAATCGCCGAGGCGAGCGCGATTGGACTATTCGCCGTGAAGGCTTTCTTGCCGGTGACCATCTCGTGAATGACGGCGCCAAACGCAAAGATGTCGCTGCGGGCGTCGGCGGGACGCCCTTCGAGCTGCTCCGGCGACATGTACTGCAGCGTTCCAGCGATCGTGCCTTCCTGCGAGATCTGCGCGAGACCCATGGCCGTCGCCGCGTCCTGTGCCGCCCCGGCGAGGAGCGGGGCCGCCGTCTTCGCCAGGCCGAAATCCAGCAGCTTCACGCCAGACTTCGTGAGCATCACGTTCGCCGGCTTGAGATCGCGATGGACGATGCCATTGCGGTGAGCGGCCTGCAGCGCATCGGCGATCTCGACACCGACGCGCAGCGTCTGGTCGATCGGCAGGCAGCCTCTCGCGAGCCGTGCGGCCAGCGTCTCGCCCTCGAGCAGCTCCATCACCAGGAAATCGATGTCGCCATGCCGGCCCACGTCGTAGAGCGCGCAGATGTGGGGATGCGACAGCTGCGAAATCGTCCGCGCTTCGCGCTCGAAGCGCTCGCGCGCCTCCGGCGACGAGGACAGTTCGCCCGACAGCACTTTGACTGCCACGAACCGATCGAGACGCGTGTCGCGCGCCTTGTAGACGGCGCCCATCGCGCCGCTGCCGATCGAGCTGACGATCTCGAACGACCCGAGCCGTTGACCACGCTCGAGGTTCACGCCAGAAGCTTACACAAATTGCCGAGGCGGAGCGCGGCGGTACTCGACTTGCTCACAACGCAGCTCATGCGAACTATCACCATCTTGCTACTCGTCGGCGTCGTGATGTCTGCGGCCGCGCGGCCCGCTGAAGCTCAGCGCGCCCAGACCGCCCAGCCCATCAGCCACAACGCGCCCAGCGGGGGCACGTTCGCGGTCGCCGCCTCGGTCAGCCCCACGAGAACAGACAGCGCCTTCCTGGACGACGGTTTAGGGTTCGCGGCGAACGTCGAAGGGTACCTCGCGCGCTGGCTGTCGCTTCGCGGGCAGGTCGGCGCCGCCTTCTGGGACATCGACGGGCTGAGCTTCGACGGCACCGTCCGGCCCGTCTACGCACTCGGCAACGTCGTCGTCGGCTGGACCGCCGGCGACTGGCGTCCGTACGTCACAGGCGGCGGTGGCGTGTACCGCTACGAATTCAACGAGGCGGGTGTGGACGGGTCGAACACGAAAAACGGCTGGGACGCCGGCGGCGGAGTCGAATACTTCTTCGCGCCTGACGCGACCCTCGCCCTCGAAACCACGTTCCACAAAGTCGAGTTGGTGCCCACGAACCGGGCCGCGCTCGGCTTCAAGGGATCGTTCTGGGCGTTCAGCGTCGGCGCGAAGAAGTATTTCTAGCGCGCCGCCGTCACGATCTCGTCGGTCGCAACCGGCTTGAGGAACGGCATCATCTGCCGCAGGCGGACGCCGACCTGCTCGATGGTCTGGTCGCGCTCGCCTGCCGCAGTTTGTTGAACCACGGCCGGCCGTTTTCGTTCTCCGCGATCCAGCCCTTGGCGTAGGTGCCGTTCTGAATCTCGGTCAGCATCTGCTGCATCTCGCGGCGCGGTCTCGTCGGTGACGATGCGCGGGCCGCCAGTGTAGTCGCCGTGCTCGGCCGTGTCGCTCACCGAGTAGCGCATGTAGTTCAACCCGCCCTGGTAGATCAGATCGACGATCAGCTTCAGCTCGTGGAGACACTCGAAGTAGGCGATCTCCGGCTGATAGCCCGCCTCGACCAGCGTGTCGAAGCCGGCCTTGATCAGCGCGCTGACGCCGCCGCACAGCACCGCCTGCTCGCCGAACAGATCGGTCTCGGTTTCCTCGGCGAACGTCGTCTCGATCACGCCGGCGCGCATCACGCCGATGCCCTTCGCGTATGACAGTGTCAGCGCGCGCGCGTGGCCGGTCGCGTCCTGATGGATGGCGAACAGCGCCGGCGTCCCGGCGCCCTCGACGAACAGCTCGCGCACGCGATGGCCCGGCGACTTCGGCGCCACCATCGAGACGTCCACGTCGGGCCGGACCGTGATCGCGCCGAAGCGGATGTTGAACCCGTGCGCGAACATCAGCATGTCGCCGGGCGCCAGGTTCGGCTCGATCTCCTCGCGGTAGACCTTGCGCCTGCGCCGTGTCGGGAATCAGGATCATCACGACGTCGGCCCATTTGGCGACGTCGGCGACGTCGCCGACCGTCAGCCCGGCCGCCTGCGCCTTGCGCGCGCGACCGGCTCGTGGCCGGCAGCCCGACGCGGACGCTCGACGCCGCTGTCCTTCAGGTTCAGCGCGTGCGCGTGTCCCTGCGATCCGTAGCCGATGATCGCCACCTTCTGTCGCCCGGATCAGCGAGAGGTCGGCGTCGTCGTCGTAATACATGGTCGCCATGAAGTATCTCCACTGACTATGGTTGGCATTGCAGGATCGCAGAATTGCAGGATTGCTGGATTGAATTGATCAATTCAATCCAGCAATTCTGCAATCCTGAAATCCTGCCATTTCACACTGAACAATTGCTCACGTCCGCCGCTGACATCTCGAGTCGCGGCACTTCGCGACGCGCGGCCGCGACGCGGCGATCGGCAGGGTGCCCCGGGCCATCGCCACTCGGCCGGTGCGCACCATTTCGATCACGCCGTAGGGACGCAGCACCTCGAGCAGGCTGTCGATCTTGTCCTCGGTGCCGGTCGTCTCGATGACCAGCGACTCGGGGCTGACGTCGACGATGCGGGCGCGGTAGACGTCGACGAGCTGCATCACGTGCGTGCGCGCCTCGCCGGTGGCGGCCACCTTGATCAGCGCGAGGTCGCGGGCAGATCGACGGCGCCGCCGTGATGTTGTCGACGCGGCCGACCGGGACCAGCTTGTAGAGGTGCGCCTCGAGCCGCCGCGCGCCGTAATCGTCGGTGTCGACGCACGACCGTCATGCGCGACACGCCCGGCGGTCTCGGTGCGCCCGACCGTCAGCGACTCGATGTTGAACGCGCGGCGCCGGAACAGCGACGAGACGCGGTTCAGGACGCCCGGCTTGTTGTCGACGTAGATCGCAAAGGTATGCAGCATGTCCAGAGCCTCGATCAGCCACGAAAGCACGAAAGCACGAAAGCCAACTGGTGCTTTTTCGCGTTTTCGTGTTTTCGTGGTCGCGTCCTTAATCCGCCGCTGTTTCGACGATCGGCGACGGCCTCCGGATCATCTTGTGCAGATCCGCGCCGGCCGGCACCATCGGGTACACCGAGTCTTCCTGCTCGACCTGGAAGTCGATCAGCGCCGCGCGCTTCGGTGCTGGCGCGCCAGCTTCGACGGCGTCGGCGACCTCGCCCGCGCCTGGTCACCGTCGTCGCCGCGATGCCGAACGCCTCGGCGAGCTTCGCGAAATTCGGGTCCATGAGCGGCGTCGCGGCGTAGCGCTTGTCGTAGAAGAACTCCTGCCACTGCCGCACCATGCCGAGATAGCCGTTGTTGATGATCGCGATGTTGATGTCGAGGTGTTCCTGCGCGACCGTCGCGAGCTCGGCCATCGTCATCTGGAAGCCGCCGTCGCCGACGACCACCCACACTTCGGCGTCGGGGCACGCGACCTTGGCGCCGATCGCCGCCGGCAGCGCGAAGCCCATCGTGCCCAGGCCGCCCGACGTGATGAGCGACCGCGGTCGATTGTGCTTGTAGTACTGCGCTTCCCACATCTGATGCTGGCCGACGTCGGTCACGACCACCGCGTCGCCGCCGGTGAGACGCCAGAGATCGTTGATCACGTGCGCGGCGTACAGATGCCCATCGTCCGGCAGGTTCTGGATGTCGCGGACCGCGACGTCGCCCTTGATCGCGTCGATGCGCGCGAGCCACGCGGACCGATCGCGCCGCTCGACGTGCGGCAGCCATTCGTCGAGCGCCGCGCGCAGGTCCTTGGCGATGGCCACGTCCACGCGCACGTTCTTGTTCAGCTCGGCGCGATCGATGTCGACGTGAATCTTGCGCGCGGTCGGCGCATAGGTCTTCAGGTTGCCGGTGACGCGATCGTCGAAGCGCATGCCGAGCGCGATCAGCAGATCCGCTTCCTGGATCGCGTGGTTCACCCACGCCTCGCCGTGCATGCCCATCATGCCGAGATTGAGCGGATGCGATGCGGGAACGCCGCCGATGCCGAGCAGCGTGACGGCGATCGGAATCTGAGCACGCTCGGCCAGCTCGAGGATCTGCCGTTCGGCGCCCGACTGCATGACGCCGTGTCCGGCGAGGATCAACGGCCGCTCGGCGCTGTTGATCAGCTCGAGCGCATCGCGCGCCTCGCCGTCGCCGGGCAGAGCGGCGTCGTACGCTTCGACGAGGCACGGCTCGGCCGCGTCCCAGTCCACTTCGCAGCTGCTCTGCTGGGCGTCCTTCGTGATGTCCACGAGCACCGGCCCAGGACGTCCCGACCTGGCGACGGCGAACGCTTCGAGCATCGCCGGCGCGACGTCGGCGGCGCTGCGTCACCAGGTAGTTGTGCTTCGTGATCGGCAGGGTGATGCCGGTGATGTCGGTCTCCTGAAACGCGTCGGATCCGATCAGCTTGCTGCCGACCTGGCCGGTGATGCAGACGATCGGCGACGAGTCCATCATCGCGGTCGCGATGCCGGTGACCATGTTGGTCGCGCCCGGCCCGGAGGTCGCGATGGCGACGCCGACCCGCCCGCTGGCGCGCGCGTAGCCGTCGGCCATGTGCGTTGCGCCCTGTTCGTGGCGTACCAGGATGTGGCGAATCGGGTACCCGAGCATCGCATCGTACGCGGGCAGGATCGCGCCGCCCGGATAGCCGAAGACGTCGGTCACGCCTTCGCGGACGAGCGCTTCCCAGAGGATCTGAGCTCCTGTCAACTTCAAGGGACCTCCCATTTCAGACTTCAGATTTCAGATTTCAGATTGATTTCAGAATTCAGATCAATCGCGTAATCAATCTGAACTCTGAACTCTGAACTCTGAAATGCCGCGATCACGAGACGACCTCAAATGGATCCGGCAACCAGCCTTCGTGGCTTTTCCAGCTCGCGTACGAGCCGAGCGTCCGCAGCATCGGGGCGAACTCGGCCAGGTGGCTGAGCGCGCGCGCGCAGATCAGCTCGTCGCGCGCCGCGGCGAGATCGGCGTAGAACAGGTACTCCCAGGGCCGCCCGGGAATCGGACGGGACTCGAGCTTGGTGAGATCGACGCCGCGCAGCGCGAACACGCTGAGCGCCTTGAACAGCGAGCCCGGCTCGTTCGGGAGGGTGAACACGATCGTCGTCTTGTCGGCGATCGCGTTCTTGAACGGCCGCCGGCCGACGACGAGGAACCGCGTGATGTTGTCGTCGAAATCCTGAATCGAGGAGGTCAGCGGCTTCAGACCGAATACTTCTCCGGCGCGCGCCGATGCGATCGCGGCCGCGTCGGTCGATCCGGCATCGGCCACCATCTTCGCGCTGCCGGCCGTGTCGTAGGTGGCGATGATCTCCACGCCGCTCAGCGTCAGCAGGAATCGCTCGCACTGGGCGAGCGCCTGGGGGTGTGAGTAGACGCGCTTCAAACCCGCGAGCGTGGCGCCGGGCAGCGCAAGCAGGTGATGGACGACGGGCAGCTCCACCTCCGCGACAATCGGGAGCTCGTGCGAGAGCAGAAGGTCGTAGTTGCGGTGGATGCTGCCGCCGATCGAGTTTTCGATCGGCAGCACGCCATGCGTGGCCGGCCCCGCATCCACCGTTTCGAAGACTTCGTCGAAGCTCCGGCACGGCAGCAGCTGCGCCTCGGGATCGACGCGCCGCGCCGCGGCCTCGCTGAACGCCCCCGGCTCGCCCTGATACGCGATCTTCATGGTCTCTCTGCCTTGGTCCGCCTGAGGCGGACACGACTTTTCTTCGCCCGCCTGCCGGCGGGCATGACGTACATCAAAAAGGGCCGTCGACCTGTGCGGTGACGGCCCTTGAAACTCCTTGGTTATGGACCCGTCAGCCGCTGGCGCCTAGGCGCCCAATAAAGACGACCGGAACGGGAATCCACTGCATCGCAGTGAGCATTACACCGGCGAACAGCCTAGAAGTCAAATTGATAATCCTTACTGGATTATAACAACAGACAACAGCTGACCCGGGCCCGTCGCCACGGCCGCCACTACGTGTATCGGCCGCAATCGGTTCGGGCTGAACATCTTCAGGGTAAGCGCGCGAGAGCCGCCTTGCTCAGAGCCTTGAGCGCCTCGATCGCCTCCCCTTCCTTCCGGACGACGATGTGCACGAGGGTCACGCCTTTGAGCACCTGGACTTCGTCGTGTCCGGCGCTGTACCAGCAGGCGCCGTCCCCGAGCCCCGCCAGTCCTCCAGTCTCCCGCTTCTCGCAGAGATTCCGGAATGTTTGCTTGAGCTTGGGGACACCGGCGGGCGCGACGCGCCAGACGTTGATCTGCACGGTATGGAGGCCTCGCCCCGAATACTCGCAACTCGACGCCGCGGCGCCCTGCACGATCGAGCGCCCCGCTACGGCCGACTTGCCGTCCCGTAGATCCTCGTCGAGCGCCGTTACGGCGTCCGTCTTGGTGATCACCAGGCATGCGTTGATCGGCTCCGGGGCCGGCGCGGATCGACCCTGCGGCAGAGCCAGCAGACCCAACATGGCGAGTAGTGGTCCCATCTCGATTAGATCCTGGGCAACGTGACGCCGCGTTGCGCCTGATACTTCCCCTTCTTGTCCTTGTACGACCGCGCGCAGACTTCGTCGGCCTGGAAGAACAGCACTTGCGCGATGCCTTCGTTGGCGTAGATCTTGGCCGGCAGCGGCGTCGTGTTCGAGATCTCGATCGTCACGTGCCCTTCCCACTCGGGCTCGAACGGCGTGACGTTGACGATGATCCCGCAGCGGGCGTAGGTGGATTTGCCGAGACAGACCGTCAGGATGTCGCGCGGGATGCGGAAGTACTCGAGCGTGCTCGCCAGCGCGAACGAGTTGGGCGGAATGATGCAGACGTCGGCCTTGATGTCGACGAACGACCGCGGATCGAAATCCTTCGGATCGACGACGGTGTTGTAGACGTTGGTGAAGACCTTGAACTCGTCGCCGACGCGCACGTCGTAGCCGTACGACGAGACGCCGTAGGAGATCACGCCCGGCACGCATCTGATCGTCGACGAACGGCTCGATCATCCGGCACTCGCGCGCCATGCGCGCGATCCACTTATCGGATTTGATGGACACGGGTCACCGCCGGAAGAACGCCATGAGGAGCGTCAGGATGATACTCAGGAGGATCGACGTCGCGAGCGGAAAGTAGAACGAGAAGGATCCGCGCTTGATGTGAAAGTCTCCCGGCAATCGGAACAGCGGCAGGCCGAGCATGATCAGGAGCCCGAGCCCCGCGATGGCGACGCCGATGAGGAACAGCGTTTTGCATCCGACCCGACCACCTCACACCAGGTCCACGCCCGCGAAAAAATATCCGACTTCGTAAGCGGCCGTGTCGGGCGCGTCCGATCCGTGGGTCACGTTGCGTTCGATCGACTCCGCGAACTCCTTGCGCAACGTCCCCGCATCGGCCTTCGCCGGATCGGTGGCGCCCATCAGCGTCCGCCATTTCTTGATGGCCTCGGGCGCCTCGAGCACCATCACGATCGCCGGGCCGGACGACATGAACGACGTGAGGCTGGCGAAAAACGGGCGCTGGCGATGGACGTCGTAAAAGCCCTCCGCTTCCTTCTGTGACAGGTGGACACGGCGCATGGCACGGATCTGGAATCCCTCAGCTTCGATGCGGTCGATGATCCGGCCCGCCACGTGTCGCGCGACGGCATCCGGCTTGATTATGGCCAACGTGCGTTCGATCATCGCGCGATTATAGCAGTCGCAACCTCAGCAGCAGGGAGAGCTCATGACTCCGATGGCGTCCAAGATGCGAAACGATCCCGACATCCACAAAGGCGCCATCGAAGGCGACCGCCCGACCGACGAACAGATCGGGAATCCACACGGCCCGGGAGTCGATGAAGAAGGTCTGCCGGATGATCCCGTCGCGACCGCAGAAGACAAGATCGGCGCGAACGAGGATGAGACCGAAGGCTGACGCAGTTGGTGCAGCGGCGAAGGACAGCCATCTTGCTCGCGAGCCGGGTCGTCAGGCCGGAAAAACGCTGCTGCGCTTGATGTCCTTCCGCTGACGCGGCGGTTCTCCGGTGGTTGCCGCGCCATGCGATCAACTAGTATCGCCTCGATAACTCGCGAGACTCCGGTGACATACCGCCGAACCGCCGCGATCGGTCGCTCCGCAACGTTTTTCATGTCCCTAACGGCCTGACTCGCACGGCTCGCTCCGCGAGACGGCTGCCCTTCGCCGCTCTCCCGTGCTGCGCCGCGGGTCGGTGGGAGCCCTCGAGCGGCGACGCGTGATCCGCGCGTGACTGCGTCAGAGGAAAAACGCGAGCCGGAGGCTCACCGGCCGCGTCGATCGTGCAAGGGTCACCCCAGCCTCCCGCTTACCCAGACGATGCCTGTTCCTGGTAGATGTTGCGAGTGGGTGAATCGACGCGGTCTGCGAAAGCTCGTGCCGCAGGCCGCGTTTTCCACGCGCGGATCCCGCGGCGCCGATTGAGGGCTCCCGCCGAGCGTAGCGGCGCGTCAGCGAGCTAGCGCAGACCCTCCATGATTTCTTCCAAGGCCTCCGGCCCCGGTCGAACCCTGTCGAGCGGCAGCGTCGCGAGCGGTTCGTCGACGACGTCGAGCAGCGTGAGGAAGTCGTCGCGGTCGGGTTCGATGTAGATCAGGCCGGTCGCGAACTCGCCGCGGCGGGCGGTTTCGTGCAGGCGCTTGAGCGCCGAGATCTTGTCGGTCGGGTCGTAGTCCTCTTCGAGCTTCTTCAGATACAGCTTCGACCCGTCGTGCATCGTCACTTCCTGGGTCGTGCCCGGCTCGTAGTCCACGGCAATGTCTTCGAAGAACGGCACGAAGCTCGACCTCTTCGACCGGGTCGTCGTGCTCCTTCACGTAGGCGTAGCTCTTGGTCGAGCCCTTCGTGATCGTTGAAGGTGACGCAGGGTGAAATGACGTCGAGCATCACCGTGCCGCGGTGCGCGAGGGCGGCCTTCAGCAGCGACAGGAGCTGTTTCTTGTCGCCCGAGAACGACCGCGCCGACGAACGTCGCGCCGAGCTCGATGGCCAGCGCGCAGGTGTCGATCGGCGGCAGGTCGTTGATCGACGCCGGTCTTCAGCTTCGAGCCGAGGTCGGCGGTCGGCGAGAACTGCCCTTTCGTCAGGCCGTAGCAGCCGTTGTCCTCGATGATGTAGATGATCGGCAGGTTGCGGCGCATCAGGTGCACGAACTGGCCGATGCCGATGGCGCCGGTGTCGCCGTCGCCGCTGACGCCGATGGCGATCAGCTTCTTGTTCGCCAGCATCGCGCCGGTGCCGACCGACGGCATCCGCCCGTGGACGGCGTTGAAGCCGTGCGAGCCGCCCAGGAAGTACGCCGGGCTCTTGCTCGAGCAGCCGATGCCCGACAGCTTGATCGACCTGCCGCGGATCCACGCCCATCTCGAAGAAGGCGTCGATGATGCGCTCGGAAATCGCGTTGTGGCCGCAGCCGGCGCAGAGCGTCGTCTTGCCGCCCTTGTAGGCTGACGGTTCGAGCCCGATTCGATTGACCTTGAGTCGGTGTCGCCATTGATCTATTCTCCACCCGCCGATGCCCGCGCTGACGCGCGGACGGTCTTCTTCGCCACTTCGAACCCTTCCTGCGCCAGCACGTCGTCGGTGATGCTGCGGGCGTCGATCGGCAGCCCGTTGTAGTGCAGCACGCTGCGCAGCTTGGTCTGCTGCTCCGGCGTCAGCTCCAGCTTCATCAGCTGCAGGAGCTGCGCGTCGCGATTCTGCTCGATCGACGTAGACGCGCTCGTGCGCGTCGACGAACGCCGCCAGCTCCTCGTTGAACGGATAGCGCGCGCAGCCGGAAGTAGGACGTCTTCGACGTCGGACTCTTCGCGAAGCTGATCGCGGCTCTCGCCGATCGCCCAGTGCGACGTGCCGTAGCCGATGAAGCCGATCTTCGCGTCCGCGACCCGATCGATCTCCGGCCTCGGCACGAAGCGGCGCGCCGTTTCGAACTTGCGCGCCAGGCGATCCATGTTGTCCACGTAGTCGTCGGGCCGCTCGCTGTACTGGCCCTTCGGCGTTGTGGCCGGAGCCGCGCGCGAAGTAGACCGGCATGCCGTCGCCGGGAATCGTGCGGTACGGAATCCCGTCGCCGTCGACGTCCTTGTAGCGGCCCCACGCGCCGAGCTCCTCGAGCTTCTCCTCGGTCAGGACCTTGCCGCGGTTGATCGGCTCGTCGGGATACTCGAAGCCGTCGGACATCCAGTTGTTCATGCCGAGGTCGAGATCCAGCATCACGAACACCGGCGTCTGGAAGTGCTCGGCGAGGTCGAACGCCTCCTGCGCCATCGTGAAGCACTCTTCGACGGACGCCGGGAAGATCATGATGTGCTTCGTATCGCCGTGCGAGAGGAACGCGGTCGACAGCAGATCGCCCTGCGCCGTGCGCGTCGGCAGGCCGGTGGAGGGACCGACGCGCTGCACGTCGAAGATGACCGCCGGCGATTCGGCGTAGTACGCCAGGCCGGCGAACTCGGACATCAGCGAGATGCCCGGACCAGCGGTCGCCGTCATCGCGCGCGCGCCCGCCCAGCTCGCGCCAATCACCATGCCGATCGAGGCGATCTCGTCCTCCGCCTGCACGATGGCAAACGTCGCCTTCCCCGTCTCGTTGTCGACGCGGTACTTCTTCATGTACCCGATCAACGACTCGCACAGCGACGACGACGGCGTGATCGGATACCAGGCGACGACCGTGACGCCGGCCATCATGCAGCCGATCGCGGCGGCGGCGTTGCCGTCGATGATGATCTTGCCCGCCGTCTCGTTCATCGGCTCGATGAAGAACGGATCCTGCTTCGTGAAGTTCGCCTCCGCGTAGTCCAAGCCGGCCTTCGAGCGCGCCGACGTTGAGCGTGACGGCCTTCGCCTTCTTGCCAAGCTGCTTGGCGAGCGCCTTCTCCATCAACGCGAGATCGATCCCGAGCAGCTTCGCCAGGACGCCGTCGTAGATCATGTTGCGCACGAGGCGGCGCAGCTTGGCGTCGGGGCAGACCGGCGCGACGAGCTTGTCGAAGGGCACCGGGTAGAAGATCAGATCGTTGCGGAGCGCGTTCAGCTTCAGCGGCTCGTCGTAGACGACCGCCGCGCCGGGATCCAGCGTCAGCACGTCTTCCTTCGCCGTCTCGGCGTTCATCGCGACCAGGAAATCGATTTCCTTCTTGCGCGCGATGTAGTGCTGCTTGCTGGCGCGAATCGTGTACCACGTGGGCAGGCCCGCGATGTTCGAAGGGAACATGTTCTTGCCCGACACCGGGACGCCCATCAGGAGAATCGACCGCAGGAGCACGAGATTGGCGGTCTGGCTCCCGGATCCGTTGACCGTCGCGACTTGAATGCTGAAATCGTTCACCACGCGCTGCCGGCCGGCGGGCGCGCGCTGCTCTTGAACGGCTAGATCGGTCGGTGACATTCTAAAGTCCTTCAACGTATGGGGATAGCAGGTTAGACCAGCGCAAAAAGTATATCACGCGGATAGATGAGGCTCGACCGTCAGCATCCGAGCCGTCTGACACCTCGGACGTAGGTCGGCATCTGACAGTCGAAAACTCTCATGGTATTCTCGCCAAAGTCCCACGTGGCCATCAACGCGTCTCTCCCGCTCTCGCGCAGCGGTGCGTCCCGTCCTGTACCGAACGACCGCCGTCCGCGGCGTCTCGAGCTCGCCGAGCCCGACGCCCCGTGGGTGGAAGTGCTCCGGCGCGCGGCGCTCGTGGTGTTTCCCGCGCTCGTCGCTCTTCAGCATTGTCGTGCCGTGGCTGGCGGGGCGCATCGTTCTGGACAGTCGTCATCGCGTCGCTCCCGCTCTTCTTCGTGATCGCGGGCTATCACCGGTGGCGGCGGATTTGTCCGCTCGCGGGCTTCGCGCAGCTGCCGGTGCGCTTCGGTCTGGGCGGCCGCCGCCGCGCCGGACCGTGGATGCAGAAGCATTTCTACCACGTCAGCTTCGGGATGCTGGTGTTCTCGCTCTGGGTCCGCCTCGTCGCCACCAACGGCGACGGCTACGCGCTCGCCATTTTCCTCGTCGCGCTCGCGCTGTTCGCTCTCCTGACGGATTCGGTGTTCACCGGCAAGACCTGGTGCAACTACGTCTGCCCGATTGGGTTCGTCGAGAAAATCTACACCGAGCCGCGCAACCTGCGGCCGACGGTCAACTCTCAGTGCGGGAAATGCACCGCGTGCAAGTCGTCGTGCCCCGACATCAACCAGGAGAACACGTACTGGAAGGAAGCGCTGTTGCCGGCGAAACGCCACGTCTACTTCGCCTTCCCCGGCGTCGTGTTCACGTTCTACTTCTACTATTTCCTGCAGGCGGGCACCTGGGAGTACTACTTCGGCGGCCGCTGGACGAATCAAATCGGCCTCGTCCGCACGGCCTTTCTACCCGGCGTCGACGCCCAGACCGCGGGCTTGTATTTCCTGCCGAGTGTGCCGCGCGCCCTCGCCGCCGCCGCCACGCTCGCGCTCGGCGCGCTCGTCAGCTTCGCCGTGTTCGCGACCGTCGAGCGGGTCGTCGGCTCATGGCTGATCAAGACCGGACGCGCCGCCGACCACGCCGCAGTGCGCCACGTGATGTTCACGCTGGCGGCGTTCGCGGCGTTTCTGACGTTCTACTCCTACGCCGGCGCGCCGACGCTGCGCCTCGTACCCAGCCTGTCGCACTTCTTTCAGCTGCTCGTCGTGACCACGGCGTCGCTCTTCCTCATGCGGCGCCTGCTGCGCCGGCAGACCGGGTTCGTCGAGGAAACGCTGGCGCGTCAGATCATCGCCAAGTGGCCGTGGACCGACACGCCGGCGCCGCGCGATCTGCGCGAGGCGTTCATCATCCATCGCGTCCGATCGCAGTCGCACGAGGAGGCGCGGACGCGGGCGCTGCAGTTGTACAAGGACGCGGTGCGCGAATCGGTCAACAGCGGGATCGTGTCGCGCGGGGAAATCCATCGGCTCGAAGCCATTCGCGATCAGATGCACATCTCGCAGACGGATCACGAACGCATCATGGCCGAGCTCGCCGAGGAAGATCTCTCGACGCCGCAGGCGCTCGTCGTCTCGCCCGAAAAGCAGCTGCAGCTGGCGACGTATGGCCAGGCGCTCGCCGCGCAGCTGGCCCGCCAGCGCGCGGGCACGACAGCGCTCGACGACAAAGTGCTGCGCGCGCTGCGCGAAGAATACGCGGTCAGCGAGGAGGAGCACGCCGCCGTGCTCGATCGCCTCATTCGCCGCGACGAGGGGATCGCGGCGCATTTCCTCGACGTGCCGATGGCCATCGAGACGGCGCAGATCGCCATGGAGCACCTCGAGCCGCTCACCTCTCCGGCCGCACGGTTCCTGAAGTTCCTGCTGCAGCGGCGATCGGAGCGCATGGCCGACGGTCTGCTGAGCACCGTCAGCATCAACTCCGCCGAATCCGCCGCGCTCCGCGAGGAGTTGGTCTCGCACAGCCGCGACGCGCGGTCGGCGGCCCTCGCCCGCGTCGGCGCACGCTGCTCGCAGGCCGTGTGCGATCGTTTGACGGCAGCCCCGAAGATGGTCCGCGAGGAGGCCGACAGCCACCCGCAGCTGACCTACTGCCTGCGGCGCACCGCGGTGTGTCCCGATCCGTTCGTGCGCGCCGCGGCGCTCTACCTGCTCGAATCGCTCGACGAAGCCACTGACGCCGATTACGCCGCCCTCGAGCACGACGACTACTCCGTGGTCCGCGAGATTGCGATGCGCGGCCGCCGCCGGCTGGCCGGCCACTCCGATCAAATCGAGCCGACCGAGATCGCCAAGATGATCGGGCTGAAGGCGGTGCAGATCTTCGACGTCCTCGAGCCCGAAGATCTCGCCCTCCTCGCCCGCGAGAGCCGCGAGTCGTGGTTCGCGCCCGACGACGTGCTGTTCCGCGAGGGCGATATGGGCGACGAGGCCTTTGTGCTGCTGGCCGGCGAGGTGTCGGTGCGCCGCCGCGACGGCACCGTCGATCGCGTCGTCGCCGTGGAGGGGCCGGGGAGCGTCATCGGCGAGCTCGCCGTCCTGGATCCGGCGCCGCGCAACGCAACGGTGATCGCGGGAGTTGCCGGCGTGCACGCGATGCGGTTGTGCGGGAACTCGTTCCGGCGGGCGATGGCTGCCAGTCCGGCGGTGTCCGAGGTTATCATTCGCATGCTGGCGCGGCGTGTTCGCGCTCAGGATCCGAGTACGAAGCCTGTCGCCGATCCAACCTTGCAAAGGAGATGACGATGTCCGCAAAACGTGTCTGTGCGTTGATCCTGTTCCTCGCTGCGGCCGTGCCGGCCGCCGCGCAGCCGCCGGCGCCGCCGAATCCGCCGATGACGTCGCCGCCAATGGGGCCGTCGCCGAAAGCGACGGTTCGCGATGGCAAGACGCTCTATCAGCGGATCGGCGGGTACGATGCGATCGCGAAGACCGTGGACGCCTTCCTGCCGAACCTGATCGCCGCCCTTGAGAAGCTCGGAACCATGGCTACGGGTCTGTCGGACGCGTCCAAGGTGCGCAACCGTCAGATGATCGTCGATCAGATCTGCATGCTCACCGGCGGCCCGTGCATATTCGTCGGACGACCGAACGACGTCACGCACCAGGGGCTCGGCATCACGCAGGAGGACTGGGACAAGTCGCAGCAGGCGCTGGCGAAGACGCTCGACCAGGTCGGCGTGAAGGATCCGGATAAGTCGGAGCTGATCGCCGTGATCGACACCCTCAAGGGCGACATCATCCAGAAGCCGGCGCCGGCCGGACGTGGACGCGGAGGTCTGTAGGAAACTTGGAACTTAGAACTTAGAAGTCAGAAGTCAGAAGTCAGAAGGGGGATGAACACGCCCTCTGACTTCTGACCGGTTAAAGGAATCTAGCGAACGCGGCGTTGCACGCCGTTCATGCAAACCGACACGTAGTCGGTGGCGACGCCGCGTCCGCCCATGGCCTGGATCGCCAGATTCAGCTTCGCGGTAGCGGCGGGACGAATCGACGTCGATAGCTTCTGAACGCCGTTGATGTAGAAGTCGACCACTCCGGCCGCCGTCCAGCGAATTTCCATCTGCTGAAAAAAACCGCCAAGGAAAGACTCCTCCGCGACCCCGGTGTCCGCGTCGAAGATAGGCCCAGCGCTGGGACGCGACACGGCCCACCACTGACCGTTTCTGGCCTCGAAGTACACGCCATTTTGCGGCGTCACGGCCGAGGGGTCGTCTATGAACCCGAGCCGGACGAGATCCGTTGTCACGTCGCTCGTCGCCTGGCTGCGGACGATCCACTTCATCGTCGTTGGCGCGGAAAAGGAAGCGCCGCCCGAGGTGAGGGTACCCACGAAAAATGGTCCCTTTGTCAGCCCGCCGGCGTTGGGCCAGAGACGCATATGGTGGACCGGCGTCGGCGACCCGCTCCCGGTCATCGTGATGATCCCAGGGACGCCATTGCTGTTGCCGACGATCACCGACGTCGTGTTCGTGCTCCACCCGAGCGATCCGATCACCCCCACCAGGGTGCCGCCGGCCAGCAAGTCACTGCCCGAGATGAACTCGTCGACCTGGCAGGAGTTCACGGGATCGTCGCTCGAACCGCCCGCGCCCGCGGGCCCTTGTGGTCCCATCGCGCCGGGCGGACCCGGCGCGCCTTGCGGACCCTGCGCGCCGGTCGCTCCGGCAGGACCCTCTGGTCCAGTGTCCCCCTTTGGGCCCTGCGGTCCGGTGGACCCTTGCGGACCTGCGGGTCCGGTCGCTCCAGTTGCTCCGGCCGCTCCGGCCTCGCCTTGCGGTCCAGCGGGTCCCGTCGCACCGGTGGCGCCTGGAACGCCTTGAGGTCCGGCGGGACCAGTGGCGCCCGTCGCGCCGGCCGGTCCTTCAGGCCCCGTGGCGCCCTGCGCGCCGGTCGCGCCAGTTTCTCCCTGCGGTCCCTGGGGCCCCTGCAGTCCTTGCAGCCCTTGCAGTCCTTGTAGCCCTTGTAGCCCTTGCGGCCCTTCCGGTCCTTGCGGCCCCTGAGGTCCGATCGCACCGGCGGCACCCGGAACGCCTTGCGGTCCAGCGGGACCAGTGGCGCCCGTCGCGCCGGCGGGACCGGTGGCTCCGGGAGGGCCTGCCAGGCCGGCCGGACCCGGAGGCCCCTGCGGACCCGTCGTCAACGTCGGGAGGAGCGTGATGCTCAAGTCGTTGTTGCCGGACACAATCGTCACGGTCCGTATATCCGGATTCCACCCAGAATTTGGCAGCGCCACGGTGACGGTGTGCTGCCCGACCGAGAGGCTGATGTTCGCCGGCGTCGATTTGCCGGTGTTGTTGCCGTCGATGTTGACCGTGGCGCCCGACGGAAACGACGTGATTTTCAACGAGCCGGTGCCCTGCGCTCGAGCGGCGGCCGGGATGATCCCGACAACGAGCAGACACACGCCCACCCTGAACAATCTCATCGCACACGCTCCTTCGAGTGGGGGAACGATCAACCGATCGAGTCCGGCCATGGGCGCCCTCGGGTACTCGGTATCGGTCGCTTCCTTGGGACCCGTAGAAGCGTGCCGGTGACGAAAACCGTACAGTTCTGTGTATTAACGACCCTCGAGTATCAGAATGGCGACGGTCGTCGCCGTGCGGCTGTGCGGCTTTGACGGACGGGTTGGCTCAACGCGTGACGTTCACACGATCCCAGTGCATCGCCGCGATGCGTGAATCGTCCGCGAACGCATCGCGATCGAATTCGAGCGGCGCGTCGGGCCCATCGCCGATCGCCCGAACGCCGTACGCGTTCATGTGCAGCCGCCAGGTCTGCATCGCGATCGGCTTGCGCGACACGAATGCGCGGCACGTCAGCAGCGCGATATTGATGCCGGGATGCGGGGCGGACGTCCGCGCAGATTCGTAGCGCAGGACCTCGGCGCCAGACGCGCGCGCGTGGTCGGCGAATGCCTGGCACGCGCCGTAGTCTGTACGGTCCGTCCAGCGCTGCCGGTCCCGCGTGAACGGCGGCTTCGTGAGATCGACGGCACATCCTGTCTTGAACGCGACCGAGAAGGCGGTGTGCTCGGTGGCATTGATCGGCCAGGGCACCGCAGGCGCGTCCAGAAAGAACAGCAGCCGGTGAAAAGCCATTTCCGCGATGGCGACGTCGACCGTTTCCGACGCGTAGAACACACCAGGCGTGTGGCCAGCGCGCCGGAATCGCGACCCCTCCGGATACGGAGCACCGTAGCGGAACGGTGTGAACAGGAGGTAGTGCAGCTTCACACACTCTGCGGGAATTGCGGCTTTCGTTTCGTCCAGCAGGATCTCGAGGATGCCCTGCTCCTCGACCGTGTCCACCACCTTCATCGTCGACACGCGATGCTGCGCCTCGACGACCCGCCAGCAGGATCCCGCCAGCCGCCGGCCTGCCCTGAGCAAGCGCGCCGGCGTGCGAGTCGAAGGGCGCTCACGCGAGACTGCGGCGGGCGTCCAGGTAGGCGAGGACATGCACGAGGCCGGGGACGGATTCGATCAGCGTGAGCGGCGTGCCGCCGAGCGCGAGGTTCTCGGCGCGCAGCCACGCCGCCGCCACCGCTTCGTCGCCGCCGGCGATCGCATCGAGCGAGCGGAACACGCGGACGAACAACAAGGCGAGCTCGAAGGGCTTGTCGCCGCGCGCGAGCTGATACGAGCCGGCGCCCATTCGAGACACGGTCGCTTCCGAAACGCCGATGATCTTCGCCAGCGTCTTGTTGGGGAGGCCGAGCCGCGCCGCCGCCCGCAGCACGGCCTTGGTCGCCACCGCGGCTTCGCTGACGGGCGCGTGACGCCGCTCGCGGTCCGTAGGCACAGGCATTTCTACAGAAATATCTTACAACAATTATGTCCTGAGAATGCAAGCCCAAGGCCGGAAGGGCTGGATTATCCCGCCCCTCCCGCCCCGAGTAATCCAGCGATTGCCGTTCCCATGTCGGCGGGACTCTTGACGACCGTGACGCCGGCGGCCTCGAGCGTGGCCATCTTCTCCGCCGCGGTGCCCTTTCCGCCGGCGATGATGGCGCCGGCGTGACCCATGCGGCGCCCGGGCGGCGCCGTCTGTCCGGCGATGAAGCCGACAACCGGCTTCGTGAAGTTGGCCTTGATCCACGCCGCCGCATCTTCTTCGGCGCTGCCGCCGATTTCGCCGATGAGAATCACGGCGTCAGTGTCCGAATCGCCGGCAAAAAGCTTCAGGGCGTCGATATGCGAGGTGCCGATCAGCGGGTCGCCGCCGATGCCGATGCAGGTGCTCTGCCCGAGGCCGAGCTGCGTCAACTGATGGATGGCTTCGTAGGTGAGCGTGCCGCTCTTCGAGACGATGCCGATCCGGCCCTCGCGGCAAATGTTGCCGGGGATGATCCCGGCTTTGGCCTTGCCGGGCGAAATGACGCCAGGGCAATTGGGTCCCACCAGCCGCGTCGCGGGCCGTTCCGAGAGGAACGTCATCGCCTTCAGCATGTCGAGCGTCGGAATCCCTTCCGTGATGCACACCACGAGCGCGAGACCGGCGTCGGCGCCTTCCATCACCGCGTCGGCCGCAAAGGCCGGCGGGACGAATACCACCGAGGCATTGGCGCCGGTCTTCGCGACCGCGTCGTGCACGGTGTCGAAGACGGGCCATCCTTCGTGCGTCGTGCCGCCCTTCCCGGGCGTCACCCCGCCAACCACGTTGGTGCCGTACGCCGCCGCCTGCTTGGCGTGAAACGTCCCTTCACGGCCCGTGAGGCCCTGGACGATCAAGCGTGTGGATTTGTCGATCAGTACAGACATATACAGTGTGCGTGTAGGGGCCGACCCATGTGTCGGCCCGGGGCGGACACGCGGGTCCGCCCCTACGACGCCAAAGCCACCACCTTCTCCGCGGCCTCGCCCATCGAATCCGCCGTCGTGAAGTTCATCCCGCTCTCGCGCAACAGGCGCTTGCCTTCGTCCACGTTCGTGCCTTCCATGCGGATCACGATCGGGGCGCGGACGCCAAGCTCCTTCACGGCGGCGACGACGCCCTGCGCCAGGATGTCGCAGCGCAGAATGCCACCGAAGATGTTGATCAACACCGCCTTCACGTTCGCATCCGACATCAGAATCTTGAACGCGTTGCGAATCTGTTCCGCGTTGGCGCCGCCGCCGACGTCGAGAAAGTTCGCCGGCTCGCCCCCCGCCAGCTTGATGATGTCCATCGTCGCCATCGCGAGGCCGGCGCCGTTGACCATGCAGCCGATGTTGCCGTCGAGGTGAATGTAGTTGAGCGAGTACTTGGAGGCTTCGACTTCGAGCGAGTCCTCCTCTGTCAAGTCGCGCAGATCTCGAATGTCCGGGTGGCGGTACATCGCGTTGTCGTCGAAGTTCATCTTGGCGTCGAGCGCGAGCAGGTCGCCCGATTGCGTGACGACGAGCGGGTTGATCTCGATCATCGACGCGTCGGTTGCCACGAACGTGTCGTAGAGCGCCGTGGCCAGCTTCACGAACTTGTTCACCTGCGGCCCGTCGAGTCCGATCCCGAAGCCGAGACGCCGCGCCTCGAATGGCGCCATCCCGACGCCCGGATCGAGATGGACGCGCACGATCTGCCCGGGCGTCTTCGCCGCGACTTCTTCGATGTCCATCCCGCCCGCGGCGCTGGCCATCATCACCGGCTTGCCGGCCGCGCGATCGAGCAGCAGGCTCAGATACAGCTCACGCTGCATCTGCAGCCCTTCTTCGATGAGCACGCGCCCCACGACTCGGCCTTGCGGTCCGGTCTGGTGCGTGACGAGCGTCATGCCGATCATGTCGCTGGCGATCCGCTCGGCTTCGTCCGGCGATTTCGCCAGCTTGACGCCGCCGCCCTTGCCGCGGCCGCCGGCGTGAATCTGCGCCTTCACGACGACCACCGCTCCACCGAGCCGCCGGGCGATCTCGCCGGCTTCGGCGGCGTTGAAGGCGACTTCCCCGCGCGGCACGGGCACGCCGTGCCGGGCCAGAATCGATTTCGCTTGATACTCGTGGATTTTCATCGTGGCAGGAAGACTGGAGATGCTAACTTGCGTGTGTTTGCGACGCAACAGTAAACTGATCTTTTGATGTCCGCGCGTATCGGCGTCTTCGCATCCTCGGTCGGCACGAAGATCCTCATCGGCCTCACCGGACTCGCCTTAGTCGTCTATCTGCTCATTCATATCGGCGGCAACCTGGTGATCTTCCTCGGCCCGGCCGCGTTCAACAAGTACGCGTACACGCTCGAGGGCAACCCGCTCATCCCGATCATCGAACTCGGGCTGCTCGCCGTATTCGTGGTCCACGTCTTCAGGACGATCCGGATGTTCCTGCAGAACAGGTCGGCGCGGCCGGTGCGGTACGAAAAGAAAGCCCGCGCGGGATGGCCGAGCCGCAAGTCCCTGGCCTCGACGACCATGATCGTCTCGGGCCTGTGGCTCTTGCTGTTCATCATCGTCCACGTCCGCGTCTTCCGGTACGGGCCGGAGTACGAATGGCCGGCCGGCGGCCGCGACCTCTATCGCCTCGAAATGGAGACGTTTGCCAATCCGCTCACCGTTGCGTTCTACGTGGTGAGCATGCTCGTGGTCGGATCCCACTTGTGGCACGGGGTGTCGAGCGCGTGTCAATCGCTGGGCGGCGACAATCCCACCTGGACGCCGCGGCTGCTCGTGGCCGGCAGAGTGCTCGCCGTCGTGATTGCCGTCGGCTTCATCGCGATCGCCGTGTGGGCCTACGTCGTCCAGGCCGGCAGGGTGCGCGTATGACACTCGAACCGCATGTGCCGACCGGGCCCATCGCCGGCAAGTGGGACCGGCATAAATTCGAGATGAAACTGGTCAACCCGGCCAACAAGCGGAAATATACGATCATCGTCGTCGGCACGGGGCTCGCGGGGGCGTCGGCGGCCGCGTCACTCGGCGAGCTGGGCTACAACGTCCTCAACTTCTGTATCCAGGACAGTCCGCGCAGGGCTCACAGCATCGCCGCGCAGGGCGGGATCAACGCGGCGAAGAATTATCAGAACGACGGCGACAGCGTCTATCGCCTGTTCTACGACACGGTCAAAGGCGGCGACTATCGCGCGCGCGAAGCGAACGTGTACCGGCTCGCGCAGCTCAGCGTCAACATCATCGACCAGTGCGTCGCGCAAGGCGTGCCGTTCGCGCGTGAGTACGGCGGACTCCTCGACAACCGCTCGTTCGGCGGCGCTCAGGTATCGCGCACGTTCTACGCGCGCGGACAGACCGGCCAGCAGCTCCTGCTCGGCGCTTATCAATCGCTGATGCGCCAGGTGCACGACCGCACCGTGCGGCTGCTGCCGCGCCGCGAGATGCTCGACCTGGTGCTCGTGGATGGACGGGCCCGCGGCATCGTCTGCCGCAACCTCGTGACCGGCGAGATCGAGCGGCACGCAGCTGACGCCGTGATCCTCGCCACCGGCGGCTACGGCACCGCCTACTTCCTGTCGACCAATGCCGTGAACTCGAACGTGACCGCGGCGTGGCGCGCGTACAAGCGCGGGGCCCTGTTCGCGAACCCGTGCTACACGCAGATTCATCCCACCTGCATTCCGGTGAGCGGCGACCATCAATCGAAGCTCACGCTGATGAGCGAGAGCCTCCGCAACGACGGCCGCGTCTGGGTGCCGAAGAAACACGGCGACAAGCGCAGGCCGGAGCAGATTCCGGAAGAGGATCGCGACTACTACCTCGAACGGAAATATCCGAGCTTCGGCAACCTCGTGCCGCGCGACGTCGCGTCGCGCAATGCCAAGCAGGTGTGCGACGACGGACGCGGGGTCGGCGAGAGTGGACTGGCCGTCTATCTCGATTTCACTGACGCCATCAAGCGCCTGGGGCTCGACACGATCCGCGAGAAGTACGGCAACCTCTTCCACATGTACAAGAAGATCACGGACGAGGATGCCTATACGGTGCCGATGCGCATCTATCCCGCGATTCACTACACGATGGGCGGGCTGTGGGTTGACTACAACCTGATGAGCAACGTGCCCGGCCTGCACGTCCTGGGCGAGGCCAATTTCTCGGACCACGGCGCCAATCGGCTCGGCGCGAGCGCGCTGATGCAGGGGCTGGCCGACGGCTATTTCATCCTGCCGTACACGATCGGTCACTACCTGGCTGGCACGCCGCTCCCGAAGATCACGACGGATCACGACGCGTTCAAGGACTCGGCACACGCCACGCAGCAACGGATCGATCAGCTGCTGCAGGTCAAGGGCAGCCGCGGTATTCGCGAGATCCATCGCGAGCTCGGGCGCATCCTCTGGGACAACGTCGGCATGTCGCGCACCGAGGCCAGCCTGCGCACGGCGCTCAAGGAGATCCCGAGGCTGCGCGAGTCCTTCTGGCACGACGTCTCGGTGCCCGGCACGCCGAACAACCTCAATCAGAGTCTCGAATACGCAGGCCGGGTCGCCGATTACCTGGAATTCGGCGAGCTGCTGACGCTCGACGCCCTCCATCGGAAGGAGTCGTGCGGCGGCCATTTTCGGGAAGAGAGTCAGACCTCCGACGGCGAAGCGCTTCGCGACGATGCCAACTTCTCCTATGTCGCGGCCTGGGGCTTCACCGGCGTCGGTAACCCGCCGGAGCTGCACAAGGAGCCGCTCGAGTTCGAGGAAGTGCACCCGACGCAGAGGAGCTACAAATAGTGATTCAGAAATGCGCCTGAACCTCAAGATCTGGCGACAGGCGAATGCCACCGCAACAGGCCGTCTCGTGGACTACGTCGCGGACCACGTGTCGCCGGACATGTCGTTCCTCGAGATGCTCGACGTCGTCAACGAGGGTCTGGCGAAAAAGGGCGAGGACGCGATCGCGTTCGACTCGGACTGCCGCGAGGGCATCTGCGGCATGTGCAGCCTGGTGGTGAACGGCGTCGCCCACGGTCCCGACCGCGGGACGACCGTCTGCCAGCTCCACATGCGCCGGTTCAAGTCTGGCGAGACGATCACCATCGAGCCCTGGCGCGCGCGCGCGTTCCCGGTGGTCAAGGATCTCGTCGTGGACCGCAGCGCCTTCGACCGCATCATCGCCGCGGGCGGCTACGTGTCGGTGAACTGCGGCGGCGCGCCCGATGGCAACACGTTGCCGATCCCGAAGGATGTCGCCGAACTGGCGATGGATTCGGCGGCGTGCATCGGCTGCGGCGCTTGCGTCGCGGCTTGCAAGAACGCCTCGGCTCACCTGTTCGTGAGCGCGAAGATCGGGCATCTTGCGCTGCTGCCCCAGGGTCAGCCGGAGCGCCATCGCCGCGTGGTCGCGATGATCGCGCAGGCGGACGCGGAGGGCTTCGGCAGCTGCTCGAACGAGGGCGAGTGCGAGGCGGTCTGTCCGAAAGAGATTCCGATCTCGAACATCGCACGCATGACGCGCGAGTACGTCACGGCGCTCCTGGTCGCACGGAGATGATCGCTCGCGCCGTACACAAAAACTGCCACACGCCGTATACCGACGCGTGGCAGTTTCTGCAACGGGATCTGATCCCGGATCTGATCCGAGATCTGATCCCGGATCCCGGATCTGATCCGAGATCTGATCCCGGACCTGATCCGGGATCAGACCCCCACGAACGCTGTCTCAGCCCAACTCGATGTTGACGTTGCTCGACAGGAGGTTGAGCCCGCCCGAGATTTCGCACTTCGCCAGCAGGTTGTTCAGCATCCCACCGGCCACGTTCTCGAGATCCGCGTCCGAAAGCTCGCCGTCTTTCTGGACGTAGGGCACCACCACGTACATCGTGTCCGGCGTCTCGACCACCGACTTCACGGTCACGGTGCCGAGGCTCGAACCGAGCTGCTTCTCGAGCACGGTCTTCGGGTCGCTGATCAGGGCCTCACGGTACTTCGGGCTCTCGACCGCGAAACGCGCCAACAGATCGTGCAGCTGTCCACGGGTCATCGTCAGGGATTCGGCCATTGTCGTCACTCCTTGGGGCGACGCGCGTGGCGTCGCGGGTTGTTGTTGTTGGTTACTGGTTAACGCCTTACCGGTCGTGCCCAACCACAGAGCAACGGGCATACCAGCGCGTTTTGCGCCTGTTTTCGTGATCAATGCGGAAATCGCGCGGACGTTCGCGTGGGGGCTCCAGGCGTTGGAGCCAGGCCGCCGAACGACAGGCAGCCCACCTCCATCGTTCGCATTGCCGGCGCAGCCTGAGTAGGGCGGCTCTTTCAGACCTATCGCGAATTCGCGAGCGTGTCCGCGAGCCTCAACTTGATGAATGCCTGCCGACTCACGCCGATTCGCTTCGCTTCACGGTCGATGGCGTGAAGCAAATCGACGGGAAAGTCCACATTCACGCGTTGTACTTCACGGCCAGGACGCGTGGCTCTCGCAAGAACCATGTGCGGGCTGAGGTCCTCGCCCGCGTCGTGCATCTCATCGAGACGGACGGCGCTCAACACCCTAGCCGGCGATGTACCGCGCTTCTTCGTCTGGACGCGCGCGGCGGACCGAGATGATGCGGATTTTCTCATTGCGGTAGGTAGTGAAAGCTGACCATGTTGTGGTGCCAATGCGCCCAATCACTTGATATCGGGCTTCATCCAGGCTGCGAGCCGGAATCTCCAACCGGTCGGTGTCAGCCCAAATCTCCTGCGCGTCGACAAGATCGATTCCATGCTTTGCCTTGTTCGCTGCCGATTTCTCCGCATCGAACTCGAACAGCGGCATTTGGTATATAAATTATACCACTTTGCAGTGGCGACCCGTACACGAAAAAGCCACGCGCCGTATAACCGGCGCGTGGCAGTTTCTGCAACGGGATCTGATCCCGGATCTGATCCGAGATCTGATCCCGGACCTAATCCGGGATCAGACCCCCACGAACGCTGTCTCAGCCCAACTCGATGTTGACGTTGCTCGACAGGAGGTTGAGCCCGCCCGAGATTTCGCACTTCGCCAGCAGGTTGTTCAGCATCCCACCGGCCACGTTCTCGAGATCCGCGTCCGAAAGCTCGCCGTCTTTCTGGACGTAGGGCACCACCACGTACATCGTGTCCGGCGTCTCGACCACCGACTTCACGGTCACGGTGCCGAGGCTCGAACCGAGCTGCTTCTCGAGCACGGTCTTCGGGTCGCTGATCAGGGCCTCACGGTACTTCGGGCTCTCGACCGCGAAACGCGCCAACAGATCGTGCAGCTGTCCACGGGTCATCGTCAGGGATTCGGCCATTGTCGTCACTCCTTGGGGCGACGCGCGTGGCGTCGCGGGTTGTTGTTGTTGGTTACTGGTCAACGTCTTACCGCTCGTGCCCAACGACAGAGCAACCGCCATACCATCGCGTTTTGAGCCGGTTTTCGTGAATCAGCGCCGAAATCGCGCGGACGTTCGCGGGGGGACTCCAAGTGTTGGAGACGGGCCGCCGAGCGACCTGCGTCAGGGCTCCATCATCGCGCTCACAACACCGTGCCCCGAAGCACCAGGAGGCCGACGCTGAAATAGATCACGAGACCGGTGACGTCGACGAGCGTCGCGACAAACGGGGCGGACGACACAGCCGGATCGAAGCCAAGCCGGCGCAGCAGGAACGGCAGCAGCGACCCGACCAGCGTGCCCCACAACACGACGCCGACCAGGGCGAGCGCCACGGTGACGGCGATGAGTCCCCAGTGCTCTCCGTAGATTGTCGAAAATGCCGACCACGCCGTGATCCTGACGAAGCCAATCGTTCCGAGAATGGCGCCGAGCGCCAGGCCGGCTGCGATTTCCCGCCGCATCACGCGCCACCAGTCCTTGAGCGTCACCTCGCCGAGCGCCAGCGCGCGGATCACGAGCGTGGACGCCTGCGAGCCGGAATTGCCGCCGCTCGAGATGATCAGTGGGACGAATAGCGCGAGAACCACGGCCTTGGCAATCTCCGCCTCGAAGAATCCCATCGCCGTCGCGGTGAGCATCTCGCCGAGGAAGAGCGCCGTCAGCCACCCGGCGCGCTTCTGGATCATCCGCCGGAACGAGATCTCCATATACGGCTCATCGAGGGCTTCGGACCCGCCGAATCGCTGGATGTCTTCGGTCGCCTCCCGCTCGGCGACGTCGAGCACGTCGTCGACGGTCACGATGCCGATGAGCACGCCGGCAGTGTCGGTGACCGGCAACGCCGAGCGATCCGCCTCACGGAAGACGCGGACGGCGGTTTCCTCATCGTCGGTGGCCTTCAACGCCACGAACCGGCGATCCATCAGGCTCTTGACGGTGTTCGCGGTCTCGGTGAGCAGAAACTCGCGGATGCGGATGTCGTCGATCAGCAGGCCGTTGTCGTCGACGACGTAGATGACGTTGAGCGTCTCGCTGTCCCGACCGTGGCGGCGGATGTGATCGAGCACCTGCGCGACGGTCCAGTCCTCCTTGACGCGCACGTAGTTCGGCGTCATCAAACGGCCAATCGATCCCTCGGGATACCCAAGCAGCCGGACCGCTTCCGCCCGTTCCTCGGGTGTCAGCAACGCGAGCAGCTGGCGGGTCGCTTCCGCGGGCAGTTCTTCCAGCAACGTCGTGCGATCGTCCGGCGCCATGTTGTTGAGAAGGGTCCCGGCTTCCTCCGACGCCATCGCCTTCAATAGCGCGTTCTGCTCGTCGACGGACAAATACGCGAAGGTTTCCGCAGCCGTCGTTCGCGGAAGAATGCGGAAGACGAGGACGCGCTCGTCGATCGACAGATTCGCGAGCACCGACGCGACGTCGCTCGCCGGCCGGTTGCGCAGGATGTCGCGAAGCCGGCTGAAGTCGCGCGTGCGTATCAGAGGCGCGATCTCGTCAACCGGCCGCAACGTGTCGCGCACCACCTCGAGCGCGGCGTCGCGGTTGGGTCCGCCTAGTTCTTTTTCCATATGTGTGAGCGCTGCGCGCACCACATCGCGGTGGTGCACGCTTGGACCAACAGTCCTGACCACGTCGAGCCAGAGCCGGTGGATGTGTGCGTAATCTTCGGGGCCGAGTGCGGGCGCGTGGGCGCCCAACTGATAGGCGGCGGTGCCGCCGCGCGGGTGATGCACCACGAGCCGGACGTCCACGGGCGATGGCTTGCTCGCCCGCTCCCAGGCGTCGCCCAGTAGCCGCGCCTGGTCGTCGGCGGACAGCGTTTCGGACTCGCCGACGTGAATTTCCGACGACTCGAGGCGCAACGCTGTTTCGATGACCGAATCGAACACGTTCACGCCGGGCACGATCATCAGATTCACGGCGTGCCCTTCGCGTTCCGCCACAGCGATCACCGCCGACAGCAGATAGCGTTCGTCGTCGGTTGCGCGCGGGTCCTGCTGCGGATCGTCTGGGACGTCCACGCCAACCAGCCGCACGGTCATCACTACCACGTCGCGCCTGCCCGCAGCGCGCAGCGCGGCCACGAGATGGGTCAAGACGTGCGGCCGCCGGACGGGCACCAGGAGATTCCCGGGACGCACATCCACCTGCCGCAGATCCACATCGTCGGACGGCAACAGCTGAAACTCGTCGAGGGACCGGCCTCCGCGAACCGGCTGCGAGGCGATCGACCGCTTCGAGATACCGAGCGCGATGGACAGCGCAACGATGCTGGCGAGGCTGGCCAGTGACGGCGGATCGACCTTCGCCATCAGGGCGATCGCGGCGACCGCGAGGATGGCGGCAGCCGCCACTAGCCCGACTGGCCACTCCCGCCCGGCGATCGTCACGTTGACCGGTACGCGGTACGCGCGTTTCTCGGGTCGCGTCGCCCGGTAACGGACGAGCGCGCCCAGCTTCAGAATCGCCGTGACGACGACGGCGAGGGCGTAGCCGCGAGCAATCCAGGCGGTGTTGCCGCCCGACAGGAGCACAACGGCGACCTGCGCGACCGCCACCGTGTCGATGCTGCGCCACGGCGTGCCGAATCGATGGTGGGGCGCACGCCAGCCGCTGTCGAGAACGCCGTCCTCGACCAGGCGTCCCAGTACGCCGTGGGCGGTTGTTCCGGTCGATCGAAGTGTCGTGCCAAGGAACACAGCGGCGGCGGCTGTCACCAGCGCGACGAGGACAACGCGCAACCACGCCGGCGCAGCGATCGCGAACGCCACGCCGGCGAGCGGTGACTGGCTCCAGAGATGAGGATCCGTAACAGTCGCCACGAACAGAAACGTCATGCCCGCCGTAACGACAATGCCGTAGCCGCCCACGAACCGCGCCACCTTCTGGAGATTCCGAATCCGAGGCAGGGCCAGGTCCGGCGCGGCCTGCCCCAACGATTCGACGCTTCCGAGCGCGGCCAGCACCAGCACCACGCCGGACGCCAGAGACCGGAGATCCTGGGGCACCAGGACTCCGATCGAAGTCCTGGATGAGATTAGGGCGGACAGCAGCGCACCCAGGATCATGAGCGCGAGGATCGCGATCGCGCCTCCAATGGCCCGAGCGATGGTTCGCTCGCGGTTGAATCGACCCTGGCGATGAGACAACCAGACGATGCCGATTCCGGTCAGCGCCAGCGTGATGGGCCCGCTATCGCCGGTCAGACTGGGTGTCGTGAGGCCGACGACGCTCTCGGCAAAGGCGACCAGGTAATGGCCCGCTACGACGGCCGCCAGCGCGCCGAGCATCAATCGATCGACAAGAAGCGCCGAAACCGCGACGGTGGCCAGGCGCTGTCCAAGCGTCTCGCGCACGCTGCCGTACAGCCCGCCGGGGACGAACAACGCGCGGGCCTCGACGTCGGCCGCGCGCAGCACGATGCCGACCAGGACCACGGCCAGAACCGCCCATGGCGCCTGCGATCCAAGGGCGGCCCATGCGACGCCGCCAATGAAGAACGCCGCGCACCCGAGCTCGGCCAGCGCGCGAGCCGTGGCTCGCCAGACCGGAACGTAGGCAACGAGCGTCCGCGTCGCGAGCACGACGGGAACGCGTTGAGAGGTTGGAACTCTGGCGATGATGCGCCTCGTCGGCCTATTTTGCCTGCACCCAGCCGACGGTTGCGAACAACCTGAAGTCGCTGACCAGATGGAGATCGGCCCCGGCTGCCGTCTGCTGCGCCTGGGCCTCGGCGATTCGCTGCACGCCGCGGTTGAATTCCTCGTCGGTCAGGACGCTAAGCTGCGATGTGAACGCGCGATCGAGCGTGCCGTTTGCGAACGCCTCGCCGGCCGTGCGCACGAATTCTACGCGATCGGCCTCGAACGATTCGGCCCAGGCGAACCCCGCCAGCGTCAGTTCGCCGCGAAGAATCCGCACCGGCGCGAACCGTCCCTCGTCGAGCGCGCGCGTGCCGTCGAAGTAGTCGTAGACCCACCACTCGTCGCGGCCGGTGTGCGGATCCTTGCCGATCGTCATCAGCGCGCCACCCGGTTTGAGCACGCGTCGAGCCTCCGCGAAGAACTGCGCACGGTCGCTGAAGTGATGGAGGGCGTTGACGCAGAACACGCGGTCGAAGCTCGCGTCCTGCCAGGGCAGCCACTCGGCGCGTGCCCGAATGAGACGCGCTTTCGGAGCACGGACACGGGCCCGCGAGAGCATTCGGCCCGAAGGCTCGATACCGGCCATGAACGAAGAGTGCTCGAGGAAGGCTCGTAGCCAGTAACCGGTGCCACATCCGACCTCAACGGCGGCCGGGACGGCGGGCGTCAGGAAGTTCCGAAGGGTCTCATGAATGCCGTCGTAGGAATGCAGGTCGTAGCGGCGATCGTAGCGATCGGCAATGCTGTCGTAGTCGACAACGCGCGCCTCGCCGGTCATTCAATCACTCGGGCCTGACTTTCGCCGGCGTTTCGAGAATCGCGCGCGCCTCGTTCTCGTCCTCCTGCCTGACCAGGAGCGCGACGCCTCGGCCTCGCCACAATCCAGGCTGCGTTTCTCCGGCATCGTCGCCGGAGACCATCGACTCGATGCCGGCGGCCTCGAGCGCGGATGCCGCGAGATCGGCTTCGATGCGATCGGGGAAGGTGTGAACGACGATCAGCTCGGCGTCTGCCATGATTCCATTGTAACGCTCGGCCGCAGCAGAGGTTACTCAGCTCTCAGCGCGGCAATGGGATCGACGGATGCGGCGCGACGCGCCGGCAGATAACTCGCGCCAACGGCGACCAGGGCGAGCGCGGCCGCAAGTGCCGCGGCAACGCTCACGTCGCTCGAGACGATGCCGAGCATTCCCGCCTCCATGACTCTGCCGAGCGCGACCGCAAGCGCAAGGCCGATGAGGACGCCGACCGCGGTGAGACGCATGGCCTGCGCCAGGGCGAGACGTGTGACGTCGCCCGGGGTCGCGCCCAGCGCCATCCGCACGCCGATCTCGTGTACGCGCATGGTGACGAGATAAGTCATCACGGCGTACAGCCCGAGGACGGCAAGGATCATGGCCAGCCCGGCGAACGTGCCCATGACGCCTGCGACGAATCGAATCCCGACGGTCCGCTCACTGATCACCTGCCGCATCGGCATGATGTCGAAGATCGGCTGCATGGGATCCGCTTTCGTCATCGCGCGCCTTGCCTCGCTCGCGAGCATCGAGGGATCGCCGCTGGTCTTCACGGCGAAGACCATCGCATCGACCGGGGCCTGGGCCATCGGTCGATACAACGTCGGGGCATTCCGGCGGTCGAACCAGTCGTGTATGACATCGCCGCAGATGCCGACCACCGTCATCCACGGCCCGTCGCCAATGCGAACCCTGCCGCCGATCGCGCTTCGATCGGGCCAGTGACGGCGCGCCAACGATTCGCTCACGATCGTGATCAGACCGGTCCCGGCCCGATCGGCTGGAGTGAAGGCGCGGCCTGCGACGACGGGCAGGCGCAGCAACTCGAAGTAGGCCGGGCTCACGCTGCGGTAATCGACCGACAGCCGCTTGGCCGGATCGGCAATCGGATGTTCGGCGACATCGATGCGCCGCGACGCGTTCGAAGTAATCGACGGAAGCACATTGGCAGCAGCGACTCGCTGAGCGCCGGGGACGACTGCGAGTGCGTCGACCGCCGCCTCTGCGAATCGCAGCTGGCTTTCTCCGGTTGCGTAGCGGAGCTCGGGGAGCACCACCCTGAACGTCAGGATGCCGGTCGGATCGTAGCCCTGCCAGCCGGTGAGGTATCGACGGACGCCACTGAGGCCCAGCATCGCCATGACCAGCAGCGGCAGCGCCAACGCAATTTCGGCGATCACGAGTCCGCGCCGAAGGCGCTCGCGTCGAGGACTCGACCCCGCGCGGCTGTCCGCCTTGAGCGCCTCGACGACGCGGTCGGCGGAGGCGTGGAGCGCCGGCGCCAGTCCAAACACGACAGCCGCTGCCAGCGCCATCGCGCTGGTGAAGATGACTGTCCGCGCGTCAATGCCCATCCTCGTCCAGCCGAACACGAACCGGACGATGCGCGGCGGCAGGGCGCCCTGGATGACGTGAATGCCGGCCCAGGCGACCGCGAGCGCCAGGGGCACCGCAATCAGCGCGAGCAGCGCGCTCTCGACGAGCGACTCGCGGACGATTCTGCCGCGGCTCGAGCCGAGCGCCAATCGAACGGCGATTTCGCGCCCGCGCTCTGCGCCCCGAGCAAGGAGCAGGTTGGCCACGTTCGCGCATGTGATCAGCAGGACGACGATTGCGGCGGTCTGCCAGAGCGTCAGGATCGTGGGCAGCCCGACGTCCATCATCCCGCGCGCGAACGTCCAGACCCGAATCGTGCGCTCGCGGTTGGTTTGCGGGTACTCGCGTGAAAGGCGATCGGCGACCACCGATAACTGCGACTGCGCGTCCTCCAACGTTCGGCCCAGCGCCAGCCGCGCAATGACGGTCAGGTAGCGCGACGTGCGGTTCGCCGCCGTTTTCGCGTCGAAGGCCAGGGGCGCCCAGATCTCGGCGCCATCCGGGAAGTCGAAGCCGGGCGGCATGATGCCGACGACGGTCGAGGGCGCGCCATCCAGCAGAACGG
This sequence comes from uncultured Acidobacteriota bacterium, assembly GCA_963770995.1. Taxonomy (GTDB): domain Bacteria; phylum Acidobacteriota; class Vicinamibacteria; order Vicinamibacterales; family CAVVIG01; genus CAVSWN01. Next base: position 453,447 of record CAVYRS010000005.1, read on the forward strand.
TGTGACCGACGATCGATCGATCGGCGCCGAAACGTCGCTTCCAGAGCTGATCGGACAGCACTACGCGGTGTTGGTTGCCGACCGTTTCTTCCTCCGCGAGGAAGGCGCGGCCGACGACCGGCTGCACGCCCATGATCGCGAAGAAATCGCGGGACACGAAGAAACCCTGGACCCGCTCCGGGTCGTCGCGCCCGGCAAGGCTGGCATCCCACCACTGAAGCGCCGCGAGCATCTCGAGCGAACCCCGCCCCGCCTCGCGCCGCCAGTCGAGATAGTCGGCCGGCGCCACGGTTTCGCGCCGGTAGTCCTGGTTGGGGACGGTTTCGACCGGCATGACCAGCCGGTCCACGTCAGCAATCGGGAACGGCCGCAGCACCAGGGCGTCGATGACGCCGAAGATCGCCGCGTTCGCGCCCAGCCCGAGGGCGAGCGTGAGCGCAATGGCTGTCGTCACGAGGGGCCGCTTGAGCAGCGAGCGCAAAGCGAGGCGGATTTCGAAGGGGAGCATCAACCTCCGTCCCTCCTGGAACCTCCGTCCCCTCCGGGATGGTCTGGGGACGGAGGTTCCTGGAGGGACGGAGGTTGCTGGCGGAAAGTTTCACACGCCGATGACGTCGACCAGCTCCTTGACCGCCGCCGCCGACTTCTTGAACGCCGCGTCTTCGTCGGGCGTGAGCTTGATCTCGATGATCTTCTCGAGCCCGCGCGCGCCGAGCTTGCACGGGCACGCCGACGAACAGGTCGCGGACGCCGTACTCGCCCTGCAGGAACACCGAGCACGGCAGGATCTTCTTCTTGTCGAGCAGGATCGCCTCGACCATCTCGACGACCGACGCGCCGGGCGCGTACCAGGCGCTCGTGCCGACCAGCTCGCGTGATCTCGAGCGCCGCCGCGCGCCGTCCGCGCCGAAATCCGGTCGATCGTCGCCTTGTCCATCAGATCGGTGATCGGGATGCCGGCCACCGTCGAATAGCGCGGCAGCGGCACCATCGTGTCGCCGTGGCCGCCGAGCACGAAGGCGTGGACGTTCTCGACCGACACGTTCAGCTCCTTGGCGATGAACGCGCGCATCCGCGCGCGAGTCGAGCACGCCGGCCATGCCGATGACGCGCTCGCGCGGGAACTTCGACAGCTTGTAGACCGCCTGCGCCATCGCGTCGAGCGGGTTCGACACCGGGATGATGATGCAGTTCGGCGAGTACTTGACGACCTGCTCGGTGACCTGCTGCATGATCTTGTAGTTCACGTTCAGCAGGTCGTCGCGGCTCATGCCCGGCTTGCGCGGCACGCCCGACGTGATCGACGACGATGTCGGAGTTGGCGCTCTCGGCGTAGTCGCCGGTGCCCATCACGCGCGCATCCGATCCCCAGATCGGGCACGCCTCGAGCATGTCGAGCGCGACGCCGGCCGCCTTCTGGTCGGCGATGTCGATGACGACGACGTCGGCCAGCTGCTTGTCGGCGACGCCGCGCGCCACCGTCGCGCCGACGTTCCCCGCTCCACCGACGACCGTCACTTTGCGATTCATCGATGCTCCTCCGCTCACGACACATGCAACCACGAAGTCACGAAGACACGCAGAAGACATCGTAGTATCTCTTCGTGCTCTTCGTGGCTTCGTGGTTGCACGTGCGGTGTCTACATGTTCTTGATGATGGCGTCCCCGAACTCCGACGTCTTCAGCTCCGTCGCGCCGTCCATCAGGCGCGCGAAGTCGTAGGTGACGCGCTTGGCGGCGATCGCGCCGTCCATGCCCTTGACGATCAGATCGGCCGCCTCGGTCCAGCCGAGGTGCCGGAGCATCATCTCGCCCGAGAGGATGACCGAGCCCGGGATTGACCTTGTCCTGGTCGGCGTACTTCGGCGCCGTGCCGTGCGTCGCCTCGAAGACCGCGTGGCCGGTGACGTAGTTGATGTTGCCGCCCGGCGCGATGCCGATGCCGCCGACCTGCGCCGCCAGCGCGTCGGAGAGGTAGTCGCCGTTCAGGTTCAGCGTCGCGATGACGTCGAACTCGTCCGGCCGCGTCAGCACCTGCTGCAGCGTGATGTCGGCGATCGCGTCCTTGATGACGATGCCGGCGCCCGGCTTGCCCGTCGGGAATCCGGCACCACGGCCCGCCGTCGATCTCGACCGCGCCGTAGAAGTCCTTCGCGACCTGGTAGCCCCAGTCGCGGAAGGCGCCCTCGGTGAACTTCATGATGTTGCCCTTGTGCACCAGCGTGACGCTCTTGCGCTTGTTCTTGACCGCGTAGCCGATCGCGCTGTGCACGAGCCGCTCGGTGCCGAGGCGGCTGATCGGCTTGAAGCCGATGCCGACCTCGACGCCGACGCTCGCGGTTCGGCGCGCCGATCGCCTCGAGCTGCGCCTGCCAGGTCGCGGACGGCCGCCTCGCGTGCCGAAGCGGATCTTCCGGAAGTCCTTCGGGAATTCCTTCGCGAGGAAGTCGAGCACCTTCTGCGCCTCGGGCGAGCCGGCGGCGTACTCGATGCCGGCGTAGATGTCTTCGGTGTTCTCGCGGAAGATCACCATGTCGACCTTCTCCGGGTGCTTGACCGGCGACGGCACGCCGCTGATACCAGCGGACCGGCCGCAGGCAGACGATAGAGGTCGAGCAGCTGCCGCAGCGCGACGTTCAGCGAGCGGATGCCGCCGCCGACCGGCGTCGTCAGCGGTCCCTTGATGCCGACGTAGTACTCGCGGAACGCCTCGACCGTGTCGTCGGGCAGCCAGCTGTTGAACTGCTTGAAGCTCTTCTCGCCCGCGTAGACTTCCATCCAGGCGATCTTCCGCTTGCCGCCGTACGCCTTCTCGACGGCGGCGTCGAGCACGCGGACGCTGGCGCGCCAGATGTCGCGGCCGGTGCCGTCGCCTTCGATGAACGGGATGATCGGATCGTCGGGCACGACGAGCCGGCCGTTCTGCGACGCGTGATCGGCGGTTCCGGTCGTCGGTGGCAGTGATCTGAATGTGAAGTTCGGCATAAGCCGTTTAGGTCAGGTCACCTGTCGGCGGCCGGACGATTTCCGCAGACGCTGTGGAAAACTCTGTGGAAAAGGTGCGTCGTTTACGCCGTTGTGACGCAGCAATTCGAATGTTTTAGCGGTTTGCACCACGGCAGGGCGAGCGCGGCGATCGCGACGACAAAACCGACGGATTACTGCACGGTCAACAGAACCTCGCGATTATACTAGTCCAGCACCATTGAAAATTGTCGTCGCCGACGACCTGCCGGCCTCCGCGCTGGAGCTGCTTCGCGCCGAACCAGGCGTGGACCGTCGACGCGCGTCCGGGCGCGCACCGGCCGCGCTGGCCGCCGATCTCGCCGACGCCGACGCGCTGCTCGTCCGCAGCGCCACCAAGGTCGACGCGCGCGCTGCTCGACGCCGCGCCGCGGCTGCGCATCATCGCGCGCGCCGGCACCGGCGTCGACAACGTCGACGTCGCCGCCGCCAGCGCCCGCGGCATCCTCGTCGTCAACGCGCCGGGCGCCAACAGCATCAGCGTCGCCGAGCACGCCTGCGCGCTGATGCTGGCGCTGGCGCGCTCGGTCCCGGCCGCCGATCGCGCGATGAAGGACGGCAGGTGGGAGAAGAAGACGGTTTCTCGGCACCGAGCTGCGCGGCAAGACGCTCGGCATCGCCGGGCTTCGGACGCATCGGCCAGGAAGTGGCGCAGCGCGCGCGCGCGTTCGGCATGCGCATCGTCGCGCACGATCCGTACATCTCGGAGGAGATCGCGCCGGGCCTCGGCGTCGAGCTGCTGTCGCTCGACGACGTTGTGCGCGACCGCCGACTACCTGACGCTGCACCTGCCGTCGACGCCGGAAACGCAGGCACCTGTTCAACGACGCGCGCTTCGCGCGCTGCAAGCCGGGCATTCGGCTCGATCAACACGGCGCGCGGCGAGCTGATCGACGAGGCGGCGCTGCGCCGCGCGATCGAGCAGCGGCATCGTCGCCGGCGCCGGCGCTCGACGTCTTCGAGAAGGAGCCGCCGGCCGATTGGTCGCTCGCCCAACTGCCGCAGGTGATCGCGACGCCGCACATCGCGGCGTCGACCGAGGAAGCGCAGGAGCTCGTCGGCATCGACACGGCCGCCACGGTCCGCGACTTCCTGCGCGACGGCATCGTGCGCAACGCCGTGAACTTTCCGTCGGTCCACCCCGACGAGCTGCAGCGGCTGCAGCCGTGGATTCGGCTGGCCGATCAGCTGGGCGCGCTCGCGTCGCAGATGGGCACGGCGCGCATCGAGGCGCTCGGCGTCCGCTACTACGGCGCGCTGGCCGAGAGCCGCGGCGTCGACGTGCTGGCCGCGAGCGCGGCCGCCGGCGTGCTGCGGCCGATTCTGTCGAGCGGCGTCTCGATCGTGAACGCCCGCGCCGCCGCCCGCGCAGCGCGGCATCGACATCGTCGAGTCGCGCAGCTCGCGGCCGCGCCACTTCACGAGCCTGCGTGTCGATCAAGCTGCACACCGACGCGCGGCGAGCGCTGGGTCGAAGGCACGGTCTTCGAGCCGAACAGCCCGCGGCTGGTCTCGGTCCGCGGCGTCGACGTCGAAGCGCCGCTCGGCGGGCACGATGCTGATCATCGCCAACGACGATCAGCCGGGCGTCATCGGCGAGGTCGGCACGATTCTCGGCCGCCACGGCGTGAACATCGCCAACTTCGCGCTCGGCCGCGGCGACAGCGGGCGCCATCGGCGTCGTCAACGTCGACGAGGACGGCAGCGCGCCCGCGGCGCTCGACGGCGCGGTCGACGAAATCCGGCAGGTCCCGGCGATCCGCGAGGCCTGGGTCGTCCGGCTCGGAAGCTGAACGTCAGGGCTGCGGCCGACTGCGACTCAGCGTTCAAGCGCACTGACGACGCTGCAGCGCGCCGGGTGCACGCGCGCGTGCAGCCGCGTTCCACCTTCGCACCGGCTCGCCGTCGACGTGAAACATCATCGGCTCGATCGGCTTCGATCGTCGACGTCGCGTGATCGCGCCGGATCGTGCAGCCGCGGCACGCGGCGCGACCGTGCCGTTGAACAGCCGCGGCAGCTGGACAGATCGTCGCCAGCCGCGAGCGCTCCTCCACCACCACCAGATCGAGCAGCCCATCGTCGACGCGCGCGCCCGGCGCGATGCGGGCGCCGTTGCCGAACTGCGCGGAGTTCGCGATCGTCACGAGGATCGCGCGCACGTCGGTCGACGCCGTCCGTCGCGGTGATCCGGTAGCGCTGCGGCACGTAGCTCGTCAGCGCGCGCGCGGTGATGCCGGCGTAGCCGACGAAGCCGCGCCGGCGTCGCCGGCTCGTCGAACCGCGACGCGACGTGCGCGTCGAAGCCGACGCCGGCGATGTTGACGAACAGCCGGCCGTCGATCTCGCCGACGTCGATCGGCCGCGGCTCGCGCCGCGAGCGCGTCGGCGATCGCGCGCTCGGGCTGCGCGGCTGACGCCGAGCTCGCGCGCCAGCCCGTTGCCCGATCCGGCCGGCACGATGCCGAGCGGCACGTCGCCGAAGGCGAGCGCCGACGCGACTTCGTTGATCGTGCCGTCGCCGCCCCACGCCACGACCAGCCGCGCGCCGCGCGCGCACCGCCGCCTGCGCCAGCTCGCGCGCATGGCCGCCGCGCTTCGGTGACGAAGACCTCCGCCGGATCGCCGTGCGCGATCGACGACGGCGGCGCGAGCTCGGCGCGCGCCGCGCGCCGCGTCGGGACGGACGCCGCCCGAAATCGGATTGATGATGATGGCGATCGACATGGACGAAGGTGCCGGCGTCCTACTTCGAGGGCGCAGGCGCGGATCGAGTCGAGCCGTCGGCCGACGTCGCGATCGAGCTCGACGACGTCGGCCGAGATCTTCGTCGACGCGATACCGCGGCGGTGACGCGTCTCGCCTTCCTTGACGAGGAACAGCTGGCCCGTCGCCGGAGATGATCGCGGTGCGCACCGGACCGTCCGGCGCCGGCGTCCTCGGCGATGCCGACGAGCTTCAGCGGCGGCGGCGGCGGGCGCAGGCGGCGCTGTCGGCGCCGGCGCGGTCGGCGCGACGCGACGGCGGCGCGGCGCGGCGCGGCGCGGCGCGCGGAACGCGAACAGATTGCGGCCCGGCTGCGCGCGGCGCCGCCGTCGGCCGCAGCCGCTCGCGCAGCCGCGCGATCTCGCGCGCGAGCTCGGCGCCGCGCTGCTCGATCGGCGCGGCTGCTGCGACGATCGGCGCCGGCGGCGATCGCGTGATTCGACGTCGCGGCGCCGGCGAGCCACGCGGCGAGCGCCGCGCCGCCGACCACGATCGTCGCCGTCCGCTTCAGGTTCATCGACGTGCTCCGCGATCGTAGCACGCGCACTTTCGCGGTTGTGCTATTATTCGTCGTGCACCCTGCATCGACTGGTTCAAGGGTCGATTCGGTTCCTCCGCTCACCATCGTCGCCGTCATCCCCGCCCGATTCGCTTCGACGCGGCTCCCCGGCAAAGCCGCTCGCCGACCTCGACGGCCGTCCGATGATCGAGCACGTCTACCGCCGCGCGTCGGCGCGCGCGGCCGTGTCGCGAGGTCATCGTCGCGACCGACGATCTGCGCATCGCGACGCGCGTGCAGCGACTTCGGCGGCAAGGTCCGGCTGACGAAGGCGACGCACGCAACCGGCACCGATCGGCTCGCCGAAGTCGCCGCGTCGCTCGACTGCGACATCGTCGTCAACGTGCAGGGCGACGAGCCGCTGATCGATCCGCGCGCGATCGACGAAGCGGTCGCGCCGTTCCCGCCGATCCGTCGGTGCAGATGACGACGCTGTACCGCCGCATCCACGACCCGGCCGAGCTGACCAACCCGAACATCGTCAAGGTCGTCGTCGATCGCGGCGGCTTCGCGCTGTATTTCTCGCGCGCGCCGATCCCCCACGTCCGCGACCCGCGCGGCGGCTGGCCGCCTCTCTACCGACATATCGGCCTCTACGCCTATCGCCGCAGCGCGCTGCTGGTGCTGGCCGTCGCTCGAGCCGACGCCGCTCGAACGGGCCGAATCGCTCGAGCAGCTGCGCGCGCTCGAGCACGGCATTCGCATCAAGGCCGTCGAAACGCGCTACGACTCGTTCGGCGTCGACACGCCGGAGGATCTGGAACAGGTGCGCCGCCTGCTGGCGGCGCCGACATCGAGCTGACGAACACGAGCATGACGAGGAATCATGGACGGACGGACGACCGAAATACATCTTCGTCACCGGCGGCGTCGTGTCCTCGCTCGGCAAGGGACTCGCGGCGGCCTCGATCGGCTGCCTGCTCGAAGGCCACGGCTACAAGGTCACGCTGCAGAAGTTCGACCCGTACATCAACGTCGATCCGGGCACGATGAGCCCGTATCAGCACGGCGAGGTGTACGTCACCGACGACGGCGCCGAGACGGACCTCGATCTCGGCCACTACGAGCGCTTCACCAACACGCGTCACGACGAAGAACTCGAACTGGACGACCGGCAAGATCTATCAGAGCGTCATCCAGAAGGAGCGGCGCGGCGACTATCTCGGGCCGCACCGTGCAGGTCATTCCGCACATCACCAACGAGATCAAGGACGCGATCCGCGCCGTGTCGCAAGGACGTCGACATCGTGCTCGTCGAAATCGGCGGCACGGTCGGCGACATCGAGAGCCTGCCGTTCCTCGAAGCGATCCGCCAGTTCCGGCAGGACGTCGGCCGCGACAACTCGCTCTACGTCCACCTGACGCTCGTGCCGTTCATCGGCGCCGCCGGCGAGCTGAAGACCAAGCCGACGCAGCACAGCGTCCGCGACCTGCGGTCGATCGGCATCCAGCCCGACATCCTGCTCTGCCGCACCGATCGCTTTCTCGACTCCGGACATCAAGCGCAAGATCGCGCTGTTCTGCGACGTCGACGAGGAAGCGGTCATCACCGCCAAGGACGTCTCGACGATCTACGAAGTGCCGCTCGTGCTCGCCGCCGAGGGGCTCGACCGCATCGTCCTGAAGTACCTGCACCTGCCGCAGACCGAGCGCCGCATGCAGCCGTGGGAGGATCTCGTCAGCCGCATCAAGAACCCGCTCGACGAGATCACGATCCACGTCGTCGGCAAGTACGTCGGCTACGAGGATTCCTACAAGAGCCTGAACGAGGCGCTCTATCACGGCGGCTTCCCGCACCGCCTGAAGGTCAACATCAAGTGGATCGAGGCCGAGGCGCTCGAGGAGCCGGACGGCGCGGCGCTGCTCGACGGCGCCGACGGCATTCTCGTGCCGGGCGGCTTCGGCAACCGCGGCACGCGCGGGATGATGAAGGCGGCGCAGATCGCGCGCGAGCGGCGCATCCCCTACTTCGGCATCTGCTACGGCTTCCAGTGGGCGACCGTCGAGTACGCGCGCAACGTCGCCGGCCTCGCCGACGCCGACTCGACCGAGTGCAATCCCGACACGCCGACCAAGGTGATCTACAAGCTGCGCGATCTGCTCGGCGTCGACGATCTCGGCGGCACGATGCGGCTCGGCAGCTACGCCTGCGAGCTGACGCCCGGCTCGCTCGCGCAGCGCGTCTACGGCACCGACCTGATTCACGAGCGCCACCGCCACCGCTACGAGTTCAACTGCCTGTACGAGCGGACGCTCACCGAGCACGGCCTGCGGATCTCCGGCCGCTCGCCCGACGGCAAGTTCGTCGAGATCGCCGAGCTGCCCGGCCATCCGTGGTATCTCGCCGTGCAGTTCCACCCGGAGTTCAAGTCGAAGCCGACGCGGCCGCATCCGCTGTTCGCCGCGTTCGTCGGCGCGGCGTACCAGCACAAGACGGCGCAACGCTGGCGCGGCAGATCGGCGCGAGGTCGGGCAGGTCGGGTAGGCGCGGTCAGGCGACCGGCGCCGACCAGTCCGCCCGACCTGCCCGACCCGCCCCGTATAATGCTGCCCGTGACCCCGGTCACGCTGGGCGACATCACGATCGGCGGCGGCAGCCCGCTCGTGCTGATCGCCGGTCCGTGCGTCATCGAAAGCGAGCCGCACGCCACCGACCTCGCCGGCGCGCCTCGCCGAGATCGCCCGGCGCGCCGCGCGTGCCGTTCATCTTCAAGGCGTCGTACGACAAGGCGAACCGCACGTCGGGCCGCTCGTTCCGCGGCCCCGGCCTCGACGAGGGACTGCGCGTCCTGGCCGGCATCAAGTCGCGGCTCGGCGTGCCGATCCTGACCGACATCCACGAGCCGTCGCAGGCGGCGGCCGGCCGCCGACGTCGCCGACGTGCTGCAGATTCCCGCGTTCCTCTGCCGCCAGACCGATCTGCTCGTCGCCGCGGCGAAGACCGGCCGCGTCGTCAACATCAAGAAGGGGCAGTTCCTCGCGCCCGACGACATGCAGCACGCGGTCGCGAAGGTGGTCGACGCCGGCAACCCGCGCGTCATCGTGACCGAGCGCGGCACGAGCTTCGGCTATCACAATCTCGTCGTCGACATGCGCGCGTTTCCGATGATGCGCGCGCTCGGGCGTGCCGGTCGTCTTCGACGTCACGCACAGCCTGCAGCTGCCCGGCGGCGGCGACGGCGTGACCGCCGGCCAGGCCGAGTACATCGAGCCGCTGGCGTCGGCCGGCGTCGCCGCCGGCGTCGACGGCGTCTTTCTCGAGGTCCACGAGGAGCCGGCGCGCGCGAAGAGCGACGCGCAGAACGCGCTGCGCCTCGACCGGCTCGAGCCGCTGCTCCGCCGGCTGATGGCGATCGACGCGATCGTCAAGAACGGCGCGAACCGGCAGGCGCAGCTGCATGGCTGATCGCTCGCTCGCGCGCAAGGTGCTCGAGACCGAGGCCGCCGCGATCCTCGCGCTCGTCGATCGCCTCGACGAGCGATTCGAGCGCGCGGTCGAGCTGCTGCGCCAGTGCCACGGCCGCGTCATCCTGACCGGCATGGGCAAGTCGGGCATCATCTGCCGGAAGATCGCCGCGACGCTGACGAGCACCGGCACGCCGGCGTTCTTTCTGCATCCCGGCCGAAGCGATCCACGGCGATCTCGGCGTCATCCAGGGCGACGACGTGGTCGTCGCGCTGTCGTACAGCGGCGAGACCGACGAGCTGCTGCGCCTGCTCGAAACGATCCGCCGCCTCGGCGCGAAGCTGATCGCCATCACCGGCGGCCCGCGATCGACGCTGGCGCAGGCGGCCGACGTCGCGCTCGACTGCAGCGTCACCGAGGAAGCCTGCCCGCTGAACCTGGTGCCGACCGCGAGCACGACGGCGGCGCTGGCGATCGGCGACGCGCTGGCGATGACGCTGCTCGTCGAGAAGGGCTTCCGCGCAGGAGGATTTCGCGAACCTGCACCCCGGCGGCAAGCTCGGCAAGCGGCTGATGCGCGTCGAAGCGCTGATGCACGCCGGCAAGCAGTGCCCGATCGTGCGGCGCCGACACGCGGATGCGCGACGTGATCTACGAGATGTCGAGCAAGGGGCTCGGCATGACCTGCGTCGTCGACGGCGGCGACGGCGCTGCTCGGCATCATCACCGACGGCGACCTGCGGCGGCACATGGAGCGCGGCGCCGACATCCTCGACCTGACCGCCGGCGACGTGATGACGCGCGATCCGGTGACCGTGCCGCCGACCACGCTCGCCGCCGAGGCGCTGAACATCATGGAGCAGCGCAAGATCACGTCGATCGTCGTCGCCAACGGCGATGGCCGCAGCGGGTCGCCGGCGTCGTGCACCTGCACGACCTGTGGCGCATGCGGAGATGTTCTGACGTGCGCGCAACCGGACGCACGCGGGCCGAGCTCGTCAACGAACGAGCGGCACGCATCCGCCTGATGCTGTTCGACGTCGACGGCGTGCTGACCGACGGCACGGTGCTGCTGCACGCCGACGGCACCGAGAGCAAGCCGTTCGACATCAAGGACGGCACCGCCATCGTCTGGGCGCAGCGCGCTCGGGCTGACGGTCGGGCTCCTGTCGGCGCGCACGTCGGCGGCGACCAGCGCAGCGCGCCGCGCAGCTCGGCATCACGCTCGTGCATCAGGGCGTGCGCCAGCAAGCTGCGACACGTACGATCAGATCGCCGACGAGCCTGCATGCTGGACGACGAGCAGGTCGCCTACATGGGCGACGACGTCGCTCGATCTGCCGGTGCTGGCGCGCGTCGGCCTGTCGGCGGCGCCGGCCGACGCGGTCGACGGAGGTTCGGAGCGCGCGTCCACTGGGTGAGCCGCGCCGCGGCGGCGACGGGCGCCGCCCGCGAGCTGATCGAGCTGATCCTGCGCGCGCAGGGCCGAGTGGGACTCGCTGCTCGCGTCCTATCTCGGCGACGCCGCAGGAGTCAGCAGGCATGAGCTCGTACGCCCCGCTGCTCGCCGCGCTGGTCGCGCTGCTCGCCGGCCTGACGATCGGCAAGGCGTGGGAGCGCTACAAGCTGCGCGACGGCAAGTGGATCGACCGGCGCCGCGCGCGCGAGTCGCCGCACTACATCCTCGGCCTGAACTTCCTCGTCGCCAACCAGATCGATCTCGCGATCGAGGAGCTGAGCCGCGCCGCCAGCCTCGACGCCGACGCGCTCGAAGTGCACATGATTCTCGGCAACCTGTACCGCGAGAAGGGACAGGTCGGCAAGGCGATCACCGTGCACCAGAGCCTGCTGCAGCGGCCGAGGCTGAGCAAGCTGGAGCACGCCTACGTGCTGCTCTGCCTCGGTCTCGACTACAAGCGCGGCGGCTTCGTCGATCGCGCGCTCGAGGCGTTCAACGAGGTGCTGCGGCTCGATCCGAAGAACGAGTACGCGCTGCTCAACCTGCAGAAGCTGCACGAGGAGCAGCATCAGTGGACCGAGGCGTACGACACGCGGCAGCGCCTGTCGAAGCTGACCGACATCGACGCGCGGCCGCAGAACCAGGCGATTCTGGCGTTCCTCGAGAACGAGATCGGCCTCGAGGCGATGCGCCGCAAGGACTACGCGGAGGCGATCCGCCGCTTCGAGGCGGCCATCGATCTCGACGCGCGCGCGGTGCCGGCGTACCTGAACCTCGGCGACGTCCGCGTCGCGCAGGGCAACGAGCGCGACGCCGCCGCGATCTGGGAACGGCTGATCGAGGTCGCGCCCGACCGCGCCTACCTCGCGTTCGATCGGCTCGAGGCGCTGGCGGTCCGCACCGGCAACCCGGAGCGGTTCACGCGGCTGTGCCGGCGGCTGATCGACGAGAACCCGCAGGACTGGCGCGCCCGGCTCGCGCTGTCACGCCACCTGGCCGCCAGCGGCCAGCCGCGCGACGCGCTCGACCTGCTGTTCGCCGCGCTCGTGCAGAACCCGCACGCGCTCAGCATCCACCAGGCGATCTGGCGCGCGCTCGGCCAGCTGCGCCACCCGGCCGTCGCTCGTCGATCGCTACGGCGAGCTGACGCGAGCACGCGGTCTTCTATCTCGATCCGCACGTCTGCATGCGCTGCCGCTACCGCAGCACCGAGCTGCTCTGGCAGTGCCCGCACTGTCACGACTGGAACACGTTCGTCGAGGAGCGGATCGCGCCGGCGCAGGACCCGACCGAGGTCGAGGTCTGAAGTCTGAAGTCGAAGTCAGACGCTAGACGTTCAGAAGTCTAGAACCTCGAACACGTCGTCGACCTGCGCGATCCGTCTCCTCGAACGTTCCGTCGGTCGTAATCACGAAATCGGCGCGCGCGGCTTTTTCGTCCGTCGGCCACTGCGCCGCGAGGCGCTGGCGCGCGGCGTCCTCGGTCAGCCCCCGCTCGACGAGCCGCGCGATCTGCATCTCCGGCGCGCACGCGGTGACGATCACGCGGTCGAAGCTCTTCTCGCGCGCCGGTCTCGTACAGCAGCGGCACGTCGACGACCGCGAGCGGCGTCGCCCGAGCAGCTCGAACGCCGCGCAGGCCCGCCGCGATCGCGCGATAGACGGCCGGGTGCACGATCGCTTCGAGCTCGCGGCGCGCCGCCGGCGTCGGCGAAGACGATCGGCCCCAGCTTCGCGCGATCGACCGCGCCGTCGGCAGCGAGGACCTCGGCGCCGAACCGCGCCGCAATCGCGGCCGTCGCCTCGGTGCCCGCCGCCGTCACGCCGTGCGCGAGCTCGTCGGCATCGAGGCACGGGACGCCGCGGCGGCGGAACTGCTCGAGCACGTAGCTCTTGCCGGTCGCGATGCCGCCGGTCAGCGCGACCTTCAGCATGGGCAGGTCAGGCTGGGACGGGCAGGACGGGCCGGGATCGGCCTGCACGAACCGGCCTATCCTGCCCGTCCCGCCTATCCTGCCCATCCCGCCCTCTCGCATCGCCGCGCGTCAGCGTGTTCTTCAGCAGCATCGCGATCGTCAGCGGGCCGACGCCGCCCGGCACCGGCGACAGCGCGCCGGCGACCTCGGCCACATCCGGATGCACGTCGCCGACGACGAATCGAGCCGCGGCGCTCGAACGCCTCGCGCCGCTTCGACCCCGGCGGAAACAGCCGCTCGACCGACCGCCGCGATCCGTCGACCTGCGTCGTGCCGACGTCGACGACCGTCGCGCCCGGCTTGACGAACGTCGCGCGTCACGAACGCCGGCCGGCCGATCGCCGCGACGAGGATGTCGGCCTCGCGCGCGACGCGCGGCAAGATCGGCGGTTCGCGAATGGCAGATCGTGACCGTCGCGTGCCGGTGCAGCAGCAGCAGCGCCATCGGCTTGCCGACGATGTCGCTGCGGCCGATGACGACCGCGCGCGCGCCGGCGATCGGCGATCGTCGACCGCTCGAGCAGCTCGATGACGCCCGACGGCGTGCACGGCCACGAGCGCCGCGCGGTTCTGCACGAGCCGGCCGACGTTGATCGGGTGAAAGCCGTCGACGTCCTTGTCGGATCGCGATCGCGTCGAACACACGGCGCTCGGCGTCGGCGCCCATCGCCGCCGGCAGCGGCGACTGCACCAGGATGCCGTCGTGCACGTCGCTGCGATTCAGCCGATCGACGACCGCGAGCAGCTCCGCGAGCGACGCCGTCGCCGGCAGCCGCTCGAGATCGGCGCGCAGCCCGGCCTCGCCCGCCGACTTCAGCTTGTTGCGCACGTAGATGTGCCGACGCCGGATCGTCGCCGACCAGCACGATGCCCGAGCCCGGCGGCCGCCCGGCGCGCGCCGTGAACGCCGCCACCGCCGGGCCGACCTCGGCGCGAATCTGCGTTCGCGACCGCCGCGCCGTCGAGCACCCGCGCCGCCATCAGCGCGCGCCTCCGGCCGCATCGGCTTCGAGCTGCTTCAGCGACTCCGGCCGGCCGAGCACGACGAGCTTGTCGCCCGGCCGGATCGACGTGTCCGGCTCGGGGTTGAACTCCATCCGGCCGTCCTGCCGCTGAATGCCGACGACGATGACGCCGAAGCGCTGGCGCAGATTCGCCTCGAGGATCGACTGGTTCGCCAGCGGCGAACGTCGGCGCCGATCGGTGATCTCCTCCATCGCCAGCTCGAGATTGTCCGAGCTCGTCGCCAGCTCCACGAAGTCGACGACCGCCGGCCGCAGCGCGGTCTGCGCGATCTGCACGCGCGCCGATCTGATACGGCGAGATCACGCGATTGGCGCCCGCCCGCTTCAGCTTCTGCGTCGCATCCTCGGTTTCGGCGCGGCCGACGATGAACAGGTCCGGCCGCATCACGCGCGCGCTCAGCACGGCGTAGACGTTCTCGGCGTCGGTGCCGACCGCCGCAATCAGCCCGCGCGCGCGCTCGATGCCGACGCGCTTGCAGCACCTCCTCGCGGCTGGCGTCCGCTTCGACGCCGAGCGCGCCGTCGTCGATCGCCGCCTGCACGCGTTCCGGGCTGCGCTCGACGACGACGAACGGCACGTGCTGCCGCCGGAACTGATGCGCGACGATGCTGCCGATGCGGCCGTAGCCGCAGATGATGAAGTGATCCTTGATGGTTTCGAGCATACGTTCGTGCCGGCGCCGCTGCAGGCGCTTGGGCAGCCCGCCTTCGACGACGACGCGTGGCGAGCAGGGTGAACGTGTAGAGCGCCGCGCCGACGCCGCTGAGCAGCAGGACGACGGTGAACACCTGGCCGGCCCGCGCGACAGGCGGGCGGCACGTAGCCGACCGTCGTGAGCGCGATGACCGTCATGTAGAACGCGTCCCACGCGCCCCACCCTTCGATCGCCATGTAGCCGACCGTGCCGCCGGCGATGATGAAAACGAGAAGGGCGACCGCGAAGCCCGGGCCTTGAGCCCGGAACCAGCGGTCGCCCTTGACATCCGTCACGAGCACGACGTCAGCGCCCGGCTTCTGCGGATGCGCTCGAGCCGGCTGTGCTTCATGCCGTACCCGAAGTAGAACACCAGGCCGATCACCAGCCAGACGGCGAGCCGCAGCCAGTTCGTCCAGCCCAGCCCGTAGATCATCGCGCCGCAGACGACGATGCCGAGGATCGCCACGACCGGCAGCGCCGGCACCGTGAAGCCGCGCGGCGATGTCCGGCCGCCTGCACGCGCATGATCCAGACGCCGGCGCAGACCAGCATGAACGCGAACAGCGTGCCGATGCTGGTCATCTCGCCGACGATGCTCTCCGGCAGGAACGCCGGCGAACAGCGCCGGTGAACACGAAGAACAGCATGTTCGACTTGTACGGCGTCTGGTAGCTTCGGGTGCACTTCGGAGAAGATCTTCGGCACCAGGCCGTCGTGGCTCATCGAGAAGAACACGCGCGACTGCCCCAGCAGCATGACGAGGATGACCGACGAGAACCCGGCCAGAATCGCGACCGTCACGAACTTGGACAGCCACTCGTAGCCCGGTCATGTACTTGGAGATCGCGAAGGCGACCGACGCTTCCTTGCCGGCGGTCCGGAAGTCCTCGACCGTCGCCACGCCGCTCAGCACGTGCGAGAACAGCACGTAGAGGATCGTGCAGACCACCAGCGAGCCGAGGATGCCGATCGGCATGTCGCGCTTCGGGTTCTTCGCTTCCTGCGCGGCGGTCGACACGGCGTCGAAGCCGATGAAGGCGAAGAACACGACGCCGGCGGCGCCGAGGATCCCCATGATGCCGCCGTAGGGATGCGTGATGCCTTGCGGCGTCGTGTAGGTGGTCGCCGCGGGAATGTACGGCGTGTGGTTCGCCGGGTTGATGAAGCCCCAGCCGATCACGATCACCATCAGCACGATGCGTGACCTTGGTGACGACGATGATGCTGTTGACGATCGCCGACTCCTGCATGCCGCGGATGAGCAGCAGCGACAGCAACGAGCAGGATGAAGATGGCCGGGATGTTCATGATGCCGTGCACGCCCGCTCGCGACGCCTCGAGCGGCGAGTGGCACCACTGATACGGGATGCGCATCCCGAACCACTCGAGCACCTTGTTGAAGTACTCGCTCCACGCGATCGCGACGGTCGCGGCGCCGACGGCGTATTCGAGGCACGAGGTCCCAGCCGATGATCCACGCGACCAGCTCGCCCATCGTCGCGTAGGAGTAGGTGTAGGCGCTGCCGGCGATCGGAATCATCGACGCGAACTCGGCGTAGCACAGACCGGCGAACGCGCAGCCGAGGCCGGCGACGATGAACGCCAGCGTCACCGACGGACCGGACGCGCTCGGCGATGGCGGCGGCCGTGCGGACGAACAGGCCGGCGCCGATGATCGCGCCGATGCCGAGCGCGACGAGCGGCACGGGACCCAGCGTCCGCTTCAGCGTCGCCTCGCCGCTCGCCGCGACATCGGCCAGAGGCGATCGATTGACTTGGTTCGAGACAATGCACCAGCCACTATGGCCTCCGTTCACCGTAGGGGCCGACCCATGTGTCGGCCCGGGGCGGACACGTGGGTCCGCCCCTACAGCTGAGTTCGAAGACCCCGCGATTATACGCGGGAGTTCAATCGCAAGTCATAGTACAAGTCAGAAGTCAGCTCGTGCTTCTCACTTCAGACTTCCGACTTGTCGCAGCTCATTGACGCGCTGCGGGCGTGACCGTCCGGAATGTGACTTCGGTCAACGCCGCCAGCGCTCCGGAGAGCGCAGCGCGCTGTCCCAACAGCTCCTGGTCGAAGTACCGCCGCACGACGACGCGCGTGATCTCGGTCACGCGCCCGGGCGCGATCGTGCCGAGCAGGGGACGCTCGCGGAGCGGCCCGCCCCAGAACACCATGTCGGTGAAATCGAGGTGTCGGGTGTCTTTCACGTCGGCGCGGTGGTACGGGCGCGCGGCCGTGCGATAGATCGCGATCGTTGGCGCCAAGCCGTCCGGGACGGGCCGAGTACACCATCATGAACGGGCGTCTGCATCGAGCTGTCGATGACGGTCCCCGACTGCGGGATGCCGTCGAGATTGAGGCCCGCCTTGCAGCGCCGGTCGTCGAGGCAGAACTGGCCCGCGATCACGCCGCCCATCGAATGGCCGAACGCGCCGAGGCGCGTCGTGTCGAGCGCGGCGACGAGCCGGCTCGCCGCACTGCGCGGCGGCACGCCCGACAGCTTGTCGACCACCAGCTTCGCGTCGTCGACCCAGCGCTGCAGCGCCGTCTGTGTCTGGTTCAGCCCTGACAGATAGCCGCGCAGCAGCCGGACCTGCTCGGCCGGATCCTCCGTCTTCGTGACGGCGGCCATCGTGTCGTCTTCGGTGCGCCACTCGCCGAACACTTCGGCGATTGCCGGCAGCATGGTGCCGGCGCCGGTCAGCATCGTGACGACGCGGCCGTCGGTCAGCGTCGCGGCCGTCTCTTCGTACGGGTGGACGATGTTCAGCACCGCGTACCCGTGGCTGGCCAGATCCTCGAGCAGCGCCGTGTGGGAGCTGGGAATGCCGGTGTAGCCTGCTGAAAAAAGGAGGACCGGAAGCTTGCGGGGCAGGACGCGCGGCGCTCGCGTCCATCGCGGCATGCGTTTGTACGTTTTCGAGGCCGTCGAAGACCGCGCGCGACGCGCGCAGCACACTCGCGAACGTGCGGACCTCGGGGAGGCCCCCGCGCAGGTACGGCGCGGGCGCGCCCGTCCGCCGCGCCGCGGCCGGGATACCAGGCGATGACCTCGACCTGGCGAGGATCACCGGCGGAGCTGAACGTCTCCTTCCTCAGTGGGTCGGTGAGGCGCCACGTCGTCGTGGCGACCGGGTACGGCCCGGTGGGCGCCGGCAGGGCGATGGCGCCTGGCGCATCTGTTTGTGGCGCGGGTCCGCGCGCCTGGGGGTCCGCCAGGGCGGCGATCGCCAACACAGCCAGGACGAGTCTGGTCATGGAAGCCTCCGAGATCGTTGTAGGGGCCGACCCGCGTGTCGGCTCGGGGCGGACACATGGGTCCGCCCCTACGGCGATTGTTCGAGCCGTTCGAGAAATGCTCGAACTCGCGACTCCGGGTCGTCGGTCGCCAACAGGTCGCCGATGACCGCCACCGACGCTGCGCCGGCTTCGAGCACCGACGCGGCGGTCTCCAGCGTAATCCCGCCAATCGCCACCAGCGGCAGCCCGCCGGCGCGCGCGTGGGCGGCCGCGGCGCGAACCATCTCGAGCCCGATGGCATCGTACCCGGTGGCTTTCGTCGCCGTGCCGAACACGGGCCCGATCGCGAGGTAGCTGACCGGCTCGCTCATCGCCCGCCGCGATCTGCTCGACGGTGTGCGTGGAGAGCCCGACGATCGCCATGTCGCCGACAATGCGGCGAACGTCCGCGGGCGACAGATCGTCCTGGCCGACGTGAACGCCGTCGGCACCGGCCAGCCGCGCGATGTCCGCGCGGTCGTTGATGATGACCACGGCATCGCTGGCGCGAGCCAGCTCAACCACTGTGACGCGAGGTCGAGGAATCTGCCCCAGTCGGCCTGCTTGGCGCGAATCTGCAGGAAGCGGGCGCCGCCGCGCAGGTACGCGGCAGCCAGATCGACCGGCGCCCAGCCGGCGCGCGCCGCGACGTCGACGTCGACGATGGCGTTCAGACTTGGGATTCGTGGTTCGGGATTTGGGATTCGTGATTCGGGAGCGGGGATTTGATCGGCGTGCGGGCGAGTCCCGAACCCCGAGTCCCGATTTCCGTCCGTGGTCAGACCGCCTCGGCGAGACGGCCCGGCGTAGGGCGCGCGAGGAAGCGCTCCATGAACGACGTGCTCAGCTTGCCGGCGACGAACTCGGGATCGGCCAGGATGCGTCAGGTGCAGCGGGATCGTCGTCTTGATGCCTTCGATGACGGTCATCTCGAGCGTGCGCTTCATGCGGGCGATCGCCTCCTGGCGGTCGCGACCGTGGACGATGATCTTCGCGATCATCGAGTCGTAGTACGGCGAGATCGTGCAGTCGGAGTGCGCGAACGTCTCGACGCGAACGCCAGGTCCTCCCGGCACGCTGAACACGTGAATCACGCCGGGCGACGGCACGAAGGTGTCCGGATCCTCGGCGTTGATGCGGCATTCGATCGAGTGGCCGGTGAAGGTCACTTCGCTCTGCTTGAACGACAGGCGCTCGCCGGCCGCGATGCGGATCTGCTCCTTGACGATGTCGATGCCGGTCACCATCTCGGTGACCGGATGCTCGACCTGCAGGCGCGTGTTCGCTTCCATGAAGTAGAAGCGACCGTCCGGATCCATCAGGAACTCGAACGTGCCGGCGTTGGTGTACTGCACCGCCTTGGCGGCGTCGATGACGATGCTGCCCATCTTGCGGCGCATCTTCTCGCTGAGCGCCGGCGACGGCGACTCCTCGATCAGCTTCTGATGCCGCCGCTGGATGGAGCACTCGCGCTCGCCGAGGTGCACGACCGAGCCGTGATGATCGCCGAGGATCTGGAACTCGATGTGGCGCGGCGACTCGACGTACTTCTCGATGTAGACGTCGCGCGACGCCGAACGCCGCCTCGGCTTCGCGCTGCGCGGTCTTGACCGCGTGCGACAGCTCGCCGGCGGCGCGCACGACGCGCATGCCGCGGCCGCCGCCGCCGGCGGTCGCCTTGACGATCACCGGATAGCCGATCTCCTTGGCGAGCTTGAGCGCCTTCTCCTCGCTGTCGATCGGGCCGTCGCTGCCGGGCAGGATCGGCACGCCGGCCTTCTTCATGACGCGGCGCGCGCGCGCCTTGTCGCCCATCAGACGGATGACCTGCGGGTCGGGGCCGATGAACTTGATGTGGCACGCCTCGCAGACTTCGGCGAGGTAGGCGCTCTCGGAGAGGAACCCGTAGCCGGGATGGATGGCGTCGGCGCCGGTGATTTCGGCGGCGCTGATCACGGCCGGCACGTTCAGGTAGCTGTCGGCGCTGCGCGCCGGACCGATGCAGACGTCTTCGTCGGCGAACTTCACGTGCAGCGAGTTCTCGTCGGCCTCCGAATAGACGGCCACGGTCTTGATGCCGAGCTCGCGGCAGGCATAGATGATGCGCAGCGCCACTTCGCCGCGGTTCGCGATGAGAATCTTCTTGAACATGGATCGCGGCACGAGCCTGACAGGACCGTGTCTGCGTGCAGCTCATCTGACTCCGGTTCGATCGCAAACAGCCGCTCGCCGTACTGCACCGGCTGTCCGTTCTCGACGTAGATGTTCACGACCTCGCCGTCGTACTCGGAGTCGATCTCGTTCATCAGCTTCATCGCTTCGATGATGCAGAGCACGTCGCCCTTCTTGACCGTCGAGCCGATCTCGACGAACGACGGCGAGCCAGGCTCGGACGATCGGTAGAACGTGCCGACGATCGGCGACTTGACGACGGCGAGCTCGATCTCGGCGTCGGCGGCGTCGGTCGCAGTCGATGCGGCGATCGCGGCGGCCGGCCGATGCCGCCGCCGGACCGATGGCGCCGATGCGGACGCGCCGGCGGCGGCGATGCCGTGCGGCGCTGCCGGCGGCGGCAGCGATACCCGTGAGCGCCGTTGCCGTCCTTGCGGACTCTTCAGCCGCAGCCCGTCGTGCTCGATTTCGAATTCGGCAAGATCGTGCTCGCGCACGAGGTCGAGAATCTGTTTGATCTGGTGTAGATCCATCAGGTCCGTGAGATTCAGACTTCAGATTTCAGATTTCAGACTGATTTCAGAACTGGATCGTCGATCCAGAATTCTGAAATCTGAACTCTGAATTCTGAAATCCGTCAAATCTCGATGAGCTCCGTCGTGCACGTCGGTCAGCACGTCGACTCCGCTCTCGGTCACCAGCACATCGTCCTCGATCCGGACGCCGCCCCAGCCGGGGAGATAGGCGCCGGGCTCGATCGTGAACACCATGCCGGCCGCGACCGCCTCGTCCTCGGTGTCGACATCGGGCCGTGCGCCGCGTGATCCGCGGATCCTCGTGCACTTCGATGCCGAGGCCGTGGCCGGTGCCGTGGCCGAACGCCTCGCCCAGCCCGTGACCGTCGAGCGTCTCCCGGGCCGCCGCGTCGATCTCGAACCGCGATCGGCCCGGCGCCACGGCCTGCAATCGCCCGATCGTGCGCCTCGCGAACGGCGTCGTAGACCTCCCGCGCCCGCGGCGCCGGCCGCGCCGACCGATACCGTCCGGGTCAGGTCGACGCAGTATGAGTCGTAGACGCCGCCGAAGTCCAGCACGACGAGGTCACCTTCGGTCAATTTTCGCTCACCAGGGCTGGCGTGCGGCAGCGCCGCGTTGGGCCCGCTCGCCACAATCGTATCAAACGCCGGCCGCGTCGAACCCGGCCTCGCGGATGCGCCAGTCGATCGCCATCGCCACCTCGCGCTCGGTGCGCCCGCGTCTCACCTCGCTCGGGACCTGCTCGGCAACGCGCGACAAGCGCCGCGCCGCCTCGCGCAGCGTGGCGATTTCGTACTCGTCCTTGATCGGACGCGCGCCGCTCGACGACGCCTTCGGTCGGAATGAGATCGACAGGCGCGGAGCCCGAGGCGGCCAGCGGTCGCCGCAGCCAGGTGTGACGGGCCACGGTCAGGTGCGCGGCCTCGAACGCCGACGCGCTCCAATCGCTGCTTAACCAGGACATCCGCCAGCGTCGCGTCGTAGGAACCCTCGACGGTGACGAGCTCGAGGCCCGGGCATTCGTCTGCGCCGTGCCGCGCGCTTCGTTCATGACGGTCACGTAGCGGAAGTCGGTGATGAAACAGGAGCCGGTCGGCGTGTCAGCACGACGATCGCGGCGCTGCCGGTGAAGTTGGTCAGGTAGAGGATGTTCGGCAGCGCGGTGATGATGAGCGCGTCGGCGCGATGCGTCGCGAGCGCTGCCCGGATCGCATCGTGCCGGCGCGCAAGCGCGGTGCTTGGCGCGAGTGACATCCGCCCAGTCTATTTCGTGCCGACCGTGTGCGTCACGGTTTCGCGGTGACCGTATGCGTCACGGTCGCTGTCTTCCCCGCCGAGTCGGTGACGGTCAGCCGCACGACGAACGTGTTCTGTGACAGGAAGGCATGCGTCGGCTTCTGGCCGCTTCCCGTGCCGCCGTCACCGAAGTCCCACACCCAGCTCGTGATCGTGGCCCCCGTCGACGGAATCGACGGCGTGGCGTCGAAGTTCACTGTTTGCCCAATCGAGGGATCGCTGGGCGAGAACGTGAACTCCGCGACGATTTGACTCGAGTTGCCTGTGACGGTCACCGTCCGGGACGTCGTGCCCTGCTGGCCGACGTTGTCGGTCACGACGAGCGAGACGGTAAACGTGCCGGATCGCGTATACGCATGCGTCGGCGTGACGCCCGATCCGGGCGGCGTGCCGTCGCCGAACTCCCAGGCGTAGCTGGCGATCGACCGTCCAGGCGCCGCGGTCGAGGCGGACGCGTTGAAGAACACGGCCTGGTTAATGCCCGGCCCGGTCGGCGAGAACACAAACGACGCCGTCGGCGGCCCCAACGAGACTGTCACCGTCTGCGTGGTCGTGCCCGTCTTTCCGAGGTCGTCGGTGACCACCAGCACCACGCTGAAGCTTCCCGCCGTGGTGTAGGGATGCGTGGGCGTCACGCCGGTCCCCGTGCTGCCGTCGCCAAAATTCCAGCTGTAGCTCACGATCGAATGGCCTGCCGCGGCGCTCGACTGCGTTGCGTTGAATGAGACCGCTTGCGCGGTCACCGGCAACTGCGGCGAGAACACGAACGAGGCCGTTGGTGGTGGCGTCGAACCGGCTGAGCTGACCGCAACGGCTTTGGTCGCCGTGGCCGTTTGGCCGGTCGTGGTGTCCGTCACCTTCAACACCACGCTGAAGGTGCCGGCACTCGTATACGTGTGATTCGGTGTGACGCCCGTGCCGGTTCCGTTGTCGCCGAAGTTCCAGGCATAGCTCAAGGCGTGGCCCTGAGCCACCGTCGACGCTGTCGCGTCGAACAGCACAGACTGGTTCACTTGCGGCGCAGCCGGCGAGAACACGAAGTCCGCCGTGGGCGGCTGACCGGTTGAGGTGACGGTCACGGTCCTCGTTGTCGTGGCCGTCTGCAATGTGGTGTTGTCGGTCACCTTCAGTACGACGCTGTATGTGCCAGCCGCCGTATAGGTGTGGCTCGGCGTGACGCCGGTGCCCGTCTGGCTGTCGCCAAAGTTCCAGGCATAGCTGAGCGTATGCCCGGCCGCCACCGTCGATTGGGTGGCGTCGAACAGGACTGCCTGATTGACCTGCGGCGACCCTGGTGAAAACACGAACGCCGCCGTCGGCGGATCGCTCGGCGTGGCCGTCACGGTGATGGTCTTCGAGACCGTTCCGCTCTGGCCGATGTCGTCCGTGACCGTCAGCACCACGCTGAACGTGCCCGTGTTGCTGAACGTGCGAGACGGATTTACGCCGGTCCCCGCCGCTCCACCATCGCCGAAGTTCCAGGCGTAGCTCGAGATCGTGCGGCCGGTCGCGGGCTTCGACAGCGCGGCGTTGAAGGATACCGACTGCGCGACGATGGGGTTCGTGGGCGAGAAGACGAAATCCGCGGTCGGCGGAGGCGACGGACTGTTCGACGTGACCGGCACGGTCTTCGACGCCGTGCCCGTCTGACCGAGATCGTCCGTGACCACCAGAACGACGCTGTAGGTGCCCGCCGTGCCGAAGGTGTGGGATGGCGTCGCGCCCGTTCCCGTCCCGCCGTCGCCGAAATTCCAGCTGTAACCGACAATCGTATGGCCGGTCGCCGCCTTCGCCGCGCTCGCATTGAACGACACCGACTGTCCGGTCGTTGCGGCGATCGGCGAGAAGACGAAGTCCGCGGTCGGCAGCGGAGTCGTGGGATTGATCTGGACCGGGACCGACTGCGTCGCCGTGGCCGTCTGACCGGCTTCATCGGTGACGATCAGGAGCACGACGTAGGTTCCGGCGGTGTTGAACGCATGCGTGGGGTTGATCCCGCCACCCTTGCCACCGTCGCCGAAATCCCACGCGTAGTTCGCGATGCCGGTCGTTCCGCCCTTCGACGTCGCCGCGTTGAACGACACCGACTGCCCGATCGCCGGGTTCGTCGGCGAGAACACGAAGCCGGCGGTCGGCGGGGTGCCGCCGACGCCGACGGGAACCGACCGGCTCGCCGTCGAGGTCAGACCGCGGTCGCTGACTACCGTCAGGCTTACGTTGAACGAGCCGAGCGTGCGGTAGACGTGGGACACGACGGCGCCTGATCCGGTGGTCCCATCGCCGAAGTCCCAGTTGTACGCAGTGATAGTGCGGTCCGAGTTCACGCAGAAACCCGCGAAGCCCGCTTCGGGACAGCTGGACCGTCCGTCGAACGCGACCGGAGTCGACAGCGCCGGCGCGGAAGGACCGAACACGAACTGCGCCGTCGGCGGGGCCGGCGGCGGCGGCGTGGTCAGACTCGACGGTCCGAGCAGATCGGGCGTTTCACTCTGTTTGACCGTGCACGACTGGCTCGCCAGCGTGACAACGGCAAGGGCGACTGCGAGGAGCGCACGCGTCGGCTTCATCGTCACTGATCACCAAAGTTTCCGAAGTTCACTTGCATCGTTCCGGTTGCCTGAATCTCGTGGCCCACGCGGTCCTTGCCGAAGAAGGTCACGTCGGCGATGGTGTAGATGACCCCGCCGTTGCTCCGCAGTTGCGCGAGCGGCGCCTCCACCTTGGCGACGTGACGCACCAGCTCGAAGGCCAGCGTCAACGTGCCGCCGAGGGGCACCGTCCCGGTTACTCCGCCGTCGAACGCATACGGCACGTCCACGCCTTGCGTGTTTCGTCCGTCGGTGCGGCGGTAGACCACCCGATACCGGTTGATCGTCACTTCGTTGTTGGTCGTCGGCGCGTTCGGAGACGAGGGATTGGTGATGTCCTTGAGGGGCGTACGAAGGACCACTTGGCCAAAGTCATCGAAGATCGTCTGGCACGGATTCGTCTGCGAGCACACACCGCCAGACGTCACGATCGTGAGCACGTCGGACAACAGCGCGCCACCGCTGAACTGCGCCGGCCGGTTCCCGGTCGCCGACTGCATGAGATCGATGACGAGGTGCATCGGCGAACGTCCGGTTCGAACGACATCGCCACACGAGAGCGATGTCAGCAGGAGTAGGAACGCAAAGCCGGCCTTTTTCATGTCTCCTAACCCTTGATGATGCGCGGCGTGATGAAAATGAGGAGTTCGGAGCTCGCATCGGTGATGGTGTCCCGCTTGAACAGCCATCCGAGGAGCGGCAGCCGGCTCAGGCCGGGCGTCCTGTCGTTCGTCGTCTGCTCGTTGCTCACGTAAATGCCGCCGATAACGGTCGTCTGGCCATCGCTCACGAGGACTTGGGTGTTGGCGCGCTGCGTATTGATCGGCGGAATGTCCCGGATCGCCCGGCTGAAATCGGGCGACG
The DNA here is from genome assembly GCA_963770995.1 of uncultured Acidobacteriota bacterium. Classification (GTDB taxonomy): domain Bacteria; phylum Acidobacteriota; class Vicinamibacteria; order Vicinamibacterales; family CAVVIG01; genus CAVSWN01. The sequence continues at coordinate 479,100 of CAVYRS010000005.1, forward strand.
CGTTCTCGACGGAGATCTGCATGATCACGGTGTTGACCGCGGTGATCTGCGGCGTCACACGCAGCGTCAGCGCCGCATCCTTGAACTGGACGGTCACCGTGTTGTTCGACACGGTCTGATAGGGAATCTGGACGCCCTGCGTGACTTCGGCCGGGATGTTGTTCTGCGTCGTGACGCGCGGCGTCGACAGCAGACGGCCGTTGCCGCTCCGCTCGAGCGCCGACAACGCGACGTCGAGGTTGAACGCGCCGTTGACCGACCCGAGCGCCAGGCCTATCGCACTCGATGCGCCCGCCGCGGCCAGATCGACGACCGTGGGCTGCTGGGTCGTTCCGGTCCCGCCGGTCGGCCCTTGCCTGCCGCCCGCTTCGTTGAGGACGCGGCCGCCGAGATTGCCCGAGTTCGGAAACGCGAGCGGCGTCGTGTTGCCGATGGCCGGATCGACGCGGCCGTTGAAGCCCCATTGCACTCCGAGCGCACGCGCGTAATCCTTGTTGGTCTGCACGATCCGCGCTTCGATCTCCACCTGCGGCTGGGCCGTGTCGAGGGTGTTGATCAGTTGCGTCGAGCTCTGAAGGCGGTCGGCCAGATCCGTGACGATCAGCGTGTTGGTGCGCGCGTCGACGTAGGCCGTGCCGCGCAGCGAGAGCACGTTCGCGGCCTTCAGCATCGCGACGATTTCTTCGCCCTTGGCGTAACTGAGCTGGCGCGTCAGCGTCAGGATCTGGCCCGCTTCGGCCTGGGCTTTGGCCAGATCGCTCAGCTTCTTCTGCTCGGCCTCGAGCGCGTCGAGTGGCGCCACCCGCACGATCGTGCCGTTGACGACGTAACCGAGCGAGTTCGCGCGCAGAATCATGTCGAGCGCCTGATCCCACGGCACGTCGCGCAGGGCGACATCCACGGTCCCGTTGACACGCGGATCGATGACCACGTTCAGCCCGCTGATCTCCGCAAACGTGCGAAGCACCGCGCGCAGATCCGCCCCTTGAAAATCGAGACTGACGGGGTGGCCGGAGTACTGACGCTCGTTCGGCTGGCCGGTCCCGAGCGGTGGCGCAGCAGGCTGCGAGACCGCGGGCTGCGTTTGCAGTCCACGGAGTCCAAACATCGGTAGTCTCAGGGCCGCGGGAATCGGCGCGGCCGGACTCGCCGCAGCGGCGGTTGGAACAGTCGCGCTCATTGTCGGAGCCGCGGCCGTGGCGACCGCCGGTGGCGCAGGCACTGGCGCGGCTGGCGCCTCGGTGGCCGGCGCCGAGGCCGGCGATGGCGCCGACGCCGCGGCGGCGTTCGGCCCGGAGCCGTCGAGACCAAGCGCGGCAATCGGATCGATCGCCGGCCTCGCGCGCGAGGTCGACGGCAGCGCTTGTCCCGGGACCGGCTTGTCGAGATCGACGATCACTTTGTTGCGCTCGCTGCGCACGTGATGTGCGAGCGGCTGTGCGAGCGCGATGCGAACGCGCGACACCGGCGCCCCAAGCGAATCGGCCGGCTCGACGTACACCGCGGCGATCGACTCGCGGACGCTCTTGGCCACGGAATGGACCGCGCCTTTGGCGGTCGTGTTGCGGAACTCGAGGATCACCGTCACCGGGTCGGGACGCGTGGCGACGTAGGGCACGGGCTCGCTGACCTCAATGACCAGCGATGTGCTTTTCGAGTTGACGCGCAGACTGATGTCGCTGATCCGTGCCGGCGCGGCGAGCCCGGCCGACTGGCCGGACGCATTCACCAGCGCGCCGGCCACCAACGCCGTCAGCAGGAGGGGGAGGGCCTGCGTGCGTTTCATTCCTTGGCGGCCTCGAGCGATTGCAGCAGTTTCTGAGTCTCCCGCTGCTGGACGACCGACAGCGGACCGGTGACACGCTGCACGACCACCAGGCCGTCGCGCGAGATTTCCTTGATCAGGCCGTCCAACAGCTTGTCGCCCTGATGGACGATGTAGGTCTTGTTGTCGGGGCCCGCGACCATGGCGACGAGCGCGTCGCGGCTCTGCATGATGCCTCGCACCGTGATCTCCGCGAGCATCAGGCCGGCGAGACCATCTCCTTTGCGCGCCACCGGCCTCGGTTCGGTTCCGGTATTGAGCAGGGTCAGGAAGGGATCGCGCCGCCCGTCGGCGTGGTACGTGTACGGTTCCTGCGCCGGCTTTTCAGCCTGGGCCGATTGCCCCTGCGCGGGGGGCGGCGGCGACGGGCTCTGACCCGCGAGCGTGGCTGTGAACGTTGCCGTCACGGCGACGGCCAGAACGAATCGCATGATCAGACGCCTTTCGGCGCCGGCTTCGGCGGCGCCGGCTTGTCGAGAAGAACGAAGGTCGTCGCCACACAGGTGGCGGTGATGGTCGCGTTCGGCTCGGGCTTCTCTTTGCCCTTCACGTCGAGTCCGCTGATGTTCACGATTCGCGTGAACTTGCCCACGCGGTCGAGGAACAGCGCGAGGTTGTGATACGTGCCTTCGAGCTCCAGCGTGATCGGCCATTCGGCGTGCAGCTGTTTGGTCACCGTGGGGCTCGGTTTGAATCCCTTGATTTCCAGGTTCGATCGCGCGGCCTCCACCTGCATGCGGCGCAGCAGATCGGCCACGTCTTTTTCATCCGGGAGGACGGACTTCAGGCTGGCGAGCCGCGACTCGAGGTCGGCGACCTGGGCCCGGAACTCCGGCAGCTTCTTGGCGGTCGCGCTGCCCTTGGCGATGTCGCCGTGCAGCGCCGTCAGTTGAAACTGGCGCGCGGAGATGTCGGCGCGCATCGGCAACTCGATGTAGTAGAAAAAGGCGCCGGACCCCGACCCGGCCAGCACGACGAACGCGAAGACCTGCCAGTACCACGGCAGCTTGCTGAGACTGATATCCACGTTGTTCCACTCGCCCTATCGGGACTGCGCGCCCCGTGCTTTACGGTAAAAGAGCCCCCTGGAGTGTTTTTCGTGCAACGAACGCTGAAGTGCTTTTCGTGCAAGGCACTCTAGATTGCTCTTTCGCGACGCACTTCGGCGTGCTTCACTCGAAGAGTCCTAGGGTGCTACGGACTTCGTCGCCGCGACTGCCCCGCCTGCGGCGTTTTCCTTGCCCGCCGCGGCCGCCCCTGGCTGAAGGAATTGCGCCTTGATGCTGAACTTGATCAGCTCGCCCGGTGCGGCCGAAATCACTTCGGTCTGCGTGCTGACGATTTCCACGGACCGCTTGAAGTAGCCCGTCGCCTCCAGGCCGGCGACGAAATCCGACAGCCCGGTCAGCGTCGTGCACCGGCCCTCGAGGACGACGTCGGGACCAACCTGCTTGAGCCCGGTCAGCCACATCATCGGCGGCAGCGATCGGCTGATCTGATCGAGCATGTGGACCGGACCGGTCTGGCTTTTTCGAAGCTGCTCGATGAGGACAACGCGCTGCTGCAACTGCGCCTTGCGCTGTTCGAAGAGCTGCACCTGCTGAATGATCGAGTGCAGGCGCGAGGTTTCCTGCTGCGCCGTCGAGATTTCCGTGTCGAGCTTCGTCGATTCCTGCCAGATCTTCCAGTAGCGCCAGCCGCAGACCCCGCTGGCGACGAGCAGAATGAGACTGCACGCGACCGTGACCTGCTGCGGGACAGTGCCGAACGACAGCGCCGCGCGCTTCTTGCGGCGCTCGCGATCGACAGGGAGAAGATTGATGCGAATCATCGGTCGCCCGTCCTGCGCAAGGCGAGGCCAACCGCCACGGCGGCGGTCGGCATGATGTCCATCGCGTCCACGACACCCAGGCGATCGGGATCGCACGAGATCTGCCGGAACGGATCGAATGTCTCGACACTGGCGCCGAAGCGCTCCTGGAGCGCCTGCGCGAAGCCATCAACCTTCGAGGCGCCGCCGCTCAGCACGATGCGATCGATCCGGTCCGACGCCGCGGTCGCCTTGAAGAAATCGAACGTCTTGTTGATCTCGATCAGAACGTTTTCCGTCATCGCATGCAGCACCGGCTTGACGTCTTCGAACGTCGCGCCGCTGCCGGCAATGCCCTTCTTCAACTGCTCCGCTGTGTCGAAGGGCATGTTGAGCTCTTTCTGCACGGCTTCGGTGTAGGCGTTGCCGCCCAGCGAGATGTCGCGGGTAAAGAGCGATTGCTCGCCCTGTACGATGTTCATGTTGATGGCGCTGGCGCCGGCGTTCAGCAGCACCACGACGGACTGCGCGTCGATGCCGTAGTTCACTTCGTACGCGTTCTGCAGCGCGAAGGCGTCCACGTCCACCACGATCGGGTTGCGGCCGGCCTGGGCGATGACGCCCGTGTAGTCCGCGATCTTGTCTTTCTTGGCGGCCACGAGCAGGACGTCCATCGTGCCTTTCGACGAGGCGCCCGTCCCGGCGTCGAGAATCTGGTAATCGAGATTGACGTCCTGGATGTCGAACGGGACGTACTGCTCGGCCTCCCAGAAGATGGATTCGGCGAGCTCCGCGTCGGTCATCACGGGCAGGCTGATCTTCTTGACGATCACCGCACTGCCCGACAGTGAGACGGCGACATCCCTGGCTTTGAAAGCCTTGTTGTTGTCGAAGAGGCGCCGGATGGCGTCGGCGACCGCCGCCCCGTCCATGATGGCGCCGTCGACGATGGCGTCGGACGGCACGGGCTCGCTGGCAATCGCCGTCACGCGATAGCTCTTCCCCGTCGCCTTCAGCTCGACGGCTTTCACCGAGCTCGAGCCGATGTCCAAACCCACCGGTGCTTTGGCTTTACCTAGACCAAACACAATGCGTCCTCGCAATACGGCTGACGATCCTGGTTGCTCGATGGGGTGTATCGGATCGGCGCAGGGATCACATCAGTGCACAGCCGGGCTTCTTGACAGTGCCCAGAAAGGCACGTATGATTTGGGTTTACCGTTGTCTGGACCGGCCCGGCCTACTGACTGAGACTGCCGACGAAGACGTCGCGTCCGGGCGGGTAATCCCCTCAACACGAACCCAAGGGTTGCTTCGGAAGGTGATTTTGGGAATGTCTACGTTCATGGCCGGCGCGGAGTCGGCAGCCGCCGGGCGCCGGTGGCACATCATCGACGCGGACGGACGGGTGCTGGGTCGCATCGCGACCCTGGCAGCGCGGCTGCTGCAGGGCAAGCACAAGGCGACGTACACGCCGTTCATCGACACGGGCGATCACGTCGTGGTCGTGAATGCCGCGAAGGTGAAGCTGACCGGCCGAAAAGACGACCAGAAGATCTACCGCCAGCACAGCGGCTACGAAGGCGGGCTCCGCGAGGAGCGCGCGAAGCTGGTACGTCAGCGCAAGCCGGAAAAACTGGTCGAAGACGCGATCCACGGCATGCTCCCCAAGACCAAGATGGGCGAGGCCATGTATCGCAAACTGAAAGTGTACGCCGGTCCGGATCATCCGCACGCGGCGCAGAAACCATCGAAGCTCGAGGTCGCGTAACGTGGCAGCAGTGCAGTATTACGGAACCGGACGGCGCAAGACATCGACCGCACGCGTCTTTCTTCGGCCAGGATCGGGCGCGATCAGCGTCAACTACAAAGCCTTTGAGGCCTTCTTCCCCACCGAGGCGCTGCGCATGCAAATCCGCACGCCGCTGGTGCTGACGGAGACGGCCGACAAGTTCGACATCCTCGCCACCGTGGCGGGAGGCGGCGTATCGGGGCAGGCGGGGGCCGTGCGACTCGGCATCGCACGCGCGCTCGTCGAGTACAACGCGGAGTTGCGGAAGCCTCTCAAGTCTGAAGGGATGCTGACCCGCGATGCGCGCGCCAAGGAACGCAAGAAGTACGGAATGGCTGGCGCGCGGAAGCGCTTCCAGTTCAGCAAGCGCTAGAAAGAAGGAGGAGGATTGGCCGCGACTGCAATGAAGGATCTGTTGGAGGCGGGCGTTCACTTCGGACATCAGACGAAGCGCTGGAACCCGAAGATGAAGGAATACATCTTCGGCGAACGGAACGGCATCTACATACTCGACCTTGGCAAGACGGTGAAGCTGTTCCGCGAGGCCGAGGACTTCGTATCCAACCTGGCCGCCGACGGGCGCACCATCCTGTTTGTCGGGACCAAGCGACAGGCCAAGGATGTCATCGCCGAAGAAGCGGAACGCTGCGGGATGTTCCACGTCAACGAGCGGTGGCTGGGCGGCCTGCTGACGAACTTCGCCACGATTCAGCGCAGCCTTGGGCGGCTGCGGGATCTCGAAGCGATGGCGACCGACGGCCGCTTTGATACGTTGTCGAAGAAAGAGATCGCGCGCAACGAGAAGGAACGCCGCAAGCTGGCGAAGAATCTCGACGGCATCCGCGGCATGTCGCGTCTTCCCGATGCGGTGTTCGTGGTCGATACCAAAAAGGAAAAAATCGCCGTCGACGAGGCGCGCAAGCTCAAGATCCCCGTCATCGGCATCGTCGACACCAACTGCGATCCGGACGAGGTCGATTTCGTCATCCCGGGCAACGACGACGCGCTGCGATCGATTCGGCTGTTCGCGTCGCGCATGGCCGACGCGGTGATCGAAGGCCGCGACCGGAAGCAGTCGATCGACGCCGAATCGGCGCGCGACGCGGCCGACGAGGCCGCGGCTGCTGAAACGGATCCCCGGCGCGCGGCCCGGCCGCAGCGCCGCCCGCGCGAGACCGCGCCCGCCAACGCCTAACCGATACCACGCTCGAATGAAGCCTCGCGCTCCATCTGAGCATGGAGAGCGGGGCTTTTTTTACGTACGCAGACGGAGACGCGAATGATGGCAACGAATCCAATTACCGCCGACATGGTGAAGAAACTCCGCGACCAGACCGGCGCGGGGATGATGGAGTGCAAGACCGCGCTGACCGAGGCCAACGGGGACTTCGAGGAGGCGAACACCATCCTGCGCAAGCGCGGGCTGGCGTCAGCCGCCAAGAAGGCGGGGCGCGCGACCAGCGAGGGGCTCATCGCCCATCGAGTGGCCGCGGACCACTCCTCCGGCACGCTCGTCGAGGTCAACTGCGAGTCCGACTTCGTCGCGCGGACGCCGGACTTCCAGGAGCTCATGGAGCAGGCGCTGACCGAGATCGAGAACGCCGGCGCGGCGGCGGGCGACGCATGGGTGAAGGATCCGAACGGGCCGATCCAGAAGCTGGTTGCCGCCAAGATCGCCAAGCTGGGCGAGAACATGGCGGTCTCGCGCTTCGTGCGCTACGCCAGCGGCGGGCATGTCGGCCAGTACATCCACCTGGGCGGTAAGCTTGGCGTCCAGGTCGAGTTCGGCGGCGTCACGCCAGCCATCGCGGACCGCGAAGAGTTCACGACGCTGGTCAAGGAGATCGCGATGCAAATCGCCGCGATCAGCCCGGGCTACGTGTCGCGCGAGTCGGTGCCGGCCGATGTCCTCGAACGCGAGCGGTCGATCTACCGCGCGCAAATGGAGAACTCCGGCAAGCCGGCCAACGTGATCGACAAGATCGTCGACGGGAAGCTCGGCAGCTTCTATTCGCAGTTCGTCCTCGTCGATCAGCCGTCGATCCGCGATCCGAAGATGACGGTCAAGGACGTCGTCGCAGCCGCCAACAAGGCGCTGGGCGGGTCGGTGTCGGTGACTCGCTTCGCGCGCTTGAAGGTCGGCGAGGCTTCGCAATAGGAAGCTCCGCCATGGCTGATGGCTGATGGCTGATGGCTCATGGTTGATGGACGGTCCATCGACCATATGCCATTAGCCATCAGCCATTAGCCATGACTATAATCAGCGTTCGTGACCGCCCCGCGCTCCCCCGCCTACAGACGCGTCCTCCTCAAACTCTCCGGTGAAGCGCTGATGGGCGAGCAGGGCTACGGCATCGATCCCGCCGTGGCGACCCAGATCGCGCGCGACGTTGCCGAAATCCAGAGCATGGGCGTCGAAACCGCCATCGTCATCGGCGGGGGCAACATCTTTCGCGGCGTGGCCGCCAGCGCCCGCGGCATGGACCGGGCGACGGCGGACTACATGGGGATGCTGGCCACGATCATCAACGCGCTGGCGCTCCAGGACGCGCTCGAGCAGCAGGACGTCGTGACGCGGGTGGTGACGGCCATCGAAATGCGGGCGGTGGCCGAGCCGTTCATTCGCCGCCGCGCGATTCGCCACCTCGAAAAACGCCGCGTGGTCGTGTTCGGCGGCGGCACGGGTAATCCGTACTTCAGCACCGACACCGCCGCGGCCTTGCGCGCCATGGAAATCAAGGCGGACGTGATCCTGAAGGCGACCAAGGTGGACGGCATCTACGACGCCGACCCCATGGTCGAGCCGAACGCTACGCGGTTCGATCAGATTTCATATCTCCAGGTGCTCGAGCAAGGCCTCAAGGTGATGGACGCGACCGCGATTTCGCTGTGTATGGACAACCGGCTGCCGATTGTCGTTTTCAACCTGCGAACACCGGGTAACATCAAGCGCGCCATTTCCGGAGAATCCATTGGATCGTTGGTGACCGCGTAGCCGTCGAGGGCCGTCATGGACGTCAATGACCTGAAGGGGTTGTTCGCCGAAGTCAACAAGCGCATGGACACCGTGCTCGAGCACTTGAAGCACGAGCTCGCGGGCGTCCGGACGGGGCGCGCCACGGTGGGGATTCTCGATCCCGTCCACGTCGAAGCCTACGGATCGCGGATGCCGCTCAACCAGCTCGCCAGCATGTCGATTCCCGAGCCGACGATGATCGTGGCGCAGCCGTTCGATCCGTCGCAGCTGGCCGCGATCGAGAAAGCGATTCGCGCGTCGGACCTCGGCCTCAACCCGTCGAACGACGGCAAGGTGGTCCGTATTCCGATTCCGGCGCTGACCGAAGAGCGCCGCAAGGAGCTCTCGCGCCACGTGCACAAGATGAGCGAGGAAGGTCGCAACGGCGTCCGCCTCGTGCGCCGCGACGCGAACGAGCGGCTGAAGAAGCTGCTGAAAGACCACAAGATTTCCGAAGACGACGAGCGAAAGGGCCTCGACGAGGTCCAGAAGATCACCGACAACCACGTCAAGACGATCGACGAGCTGCAGAAGAAGAAGGACCAGGAGTTGCTGGGGAAATGAGCGGGAAAAAGTCAGAAGTCAGAAGTCAGAAGTCAAAACAAGAACGCTGCGTTCTGGACTTCTGGCCTCATCGCTTTTGACTTCTTCTGACTTCTGACTTCTGACTTACGTGTCTTTTTTCTCCCACTTGGAGTGTTCAGTCCCGTGCGGGGCGCCGGCGCTCGATCCGCGCGAGCAGCATTTTCTCTGCCGCTGCGGCGCTCCCCTGCTCGCCCGCTACGATCTCGAAGCGGCGCGCCGTTGGCCGCGCGAGTCGCTCGCCGGCCGCGCGCCGAACATGTGGCGCTATCGCGAGCTGATGCCGATCTTCGACGGCGAGCATCCGGTGACGCTCGGCGAGGGTTTCACACCGCTCTTTCATGCACCCTCGCTCGGGCAGTCGGTCGGCCTCGAGCGGCTCTACATCAAGGACGAATCACTCAACCCGACGAACTCCTTCAAGGCCCGAGGCCAGTCCGCGGCGATCACGCGCGCGAAATATCTGGGCGCGACGACGATCGCCCTGCCCACGGCCGGCAACGCCGGAAACGCCGCGGCGGCGTATGCCGCGGCGGCGGGGATTGCGTGTGAAGTGTTCATCCCGAAAGACGCCAAGCGGCCCTTCGTCGATGAATGCCGGCTCTATGGCGCCAACGTGACGCTCGTCGACGGCCTCATCACCGACGCCGGCCGCCTCGCCGCGGAAACCGGCAAGCCGCGCGGCTGGTACGACGTCTCGACGCTGAAGGAGCCGTATCGCATCGAAGGCAAGAAGACCATGGCCTACGAGCTGGCCGAACAGCTCGACTGGCGCTGGCCCGATTGGATCATCTATCCGACCGGGGGCGGCACCGGAATGGTCGGCATGTGGAAGGCTTTCGACGAGCTCGAACGAATCGGCTGGATGACCAACCAGCGCCGGCCACGGATGGTTTCGGTTCAAGCCGAGAACTGCGCACCGATCGTGCGCGCGTTCCAGCAAGGCACCGAAAAGGCTGAGCCGTGGCAGAACGCCGCCACCATTGCGGACGGCCTGCGCGTGCCGCGCGCGATTGGCGACTTCCTCATCCTCCGCGCTGTTCGCGAAAGCGGTGGGACCGCGCTCGCGATTCCGGATGCCGACATGATCGAAGGCATGCTGGCGATCGGCCGGCACGAAGGTATCAGCGCAGCTCCTGAAGGCGGCGCCGCGCTCGCCGCGATCCGTCAGCTCGTCGCGAAGGGCACCATCCCACGAGAGGACTCCGTCGTCCTCTTCAACACTGGTGGCGCTTTGAAGTACCTCGACGTCATCAGCCAATAGCATCACCCAGCCCGCAACCCCCTCGTCACGCTTCTTGCACACGAGGACTGTCGGAGGGTGACACCATGGTCGGGGTTCTTGGTTGGATCGTTTTCGGTTTGATAGTCGGCATCGTCGCAAAGCTCCTGATGCCCGGTCGCGACCCCGGCGGGTTCATCGTGACTTGCTTGCTCGGCGTTTGCGGCGCGCTATTGGGCGGCTGGGTCGGACGCGCGGCCGGGTGGTACGGACCGGCTGACGGCGCCGGTTACCTGATGTCGATTCTCGGCGCGATTCTCTTGCTCGCGCTCTATCGCATGGTGGCCAGCCGACGCACGGTGCTGTGAGCTGAGCCGCGCACGCCTCGCGAAGACGCTCGCTGCGGCGCTCGTTTCGCTCGCGTTGCTCGCTGCACGCAGACGAGGATTCGAGCGCCCGCCAGCAAATACCCGCCGGCTCAAGACGTCCAACCGGGCCGTCAGGCCCCGCCCGACCGACGCGCCAGGTGATACAGCGCTGGCCCTAGTCTCCGAACGTCACGCCCAGACTCTTCGCCGTCGTCACCAGATCGAAATCCATCGGCACGGTCTTCGTTTTTCCGACGACATCGTCGAGCCGGCGCGCCACGATGTCGGGCGGCGCGAACGCGACCATCGTGCCGAACTCTCCGGATCGAACGAGCTCGACCGCCTTGCCGCCGAAGCGGGTCGCGAGAATCCGATCGAAGCTCGTGGGAGCGCCGCCGCGCTGCAGGTGGCCAAGGACGACCGAGCGCGTTTCCTTGCCGGTCGTCCGCGCCAGCGCATCGCAGACCTGAACGCCAATTCCGCCCAGCCGTTCCACGCGTCCATCACGCGCCGCTTCGAGCAGCGACAGCGATCCGCCCTTCGGGAACGCGCCCTCGGCGACGACGACGATGCTGAACTTCGCGCCCAGACGATCGCGCTCTTGCAGCCGCTCCGCCACGCGCTCGATGTCGAACGGGATCTCGGGAATCAGAATCGCGTCCGCGCCTCCGGCGACGCCGGAATACAGCGCTATCCAGCCGGTATAGCGACCCATGACCTCGACCACCATCACCCGGCGATGCGCTTCGGCCGTGGTGTGAAGCCGATCGATCGCGTCGGTCGCAAACGCGACGGCGGTGTCGAATCCAAAGCAGTTCGTCGTGCCGACGATGTCGTTGTCGATCGTTTTCGGCACGCCCACCAGCGGGATGCCCCGCTGACAGAACTGATGTGCAATCGCGAGCGTGCCGTCGCCGCCGATCACGATGAGCGCACCGAGACCCATCTTGTGGAACATCTCGACCACTCGGTCGGAGTAGTCGTGGGTGCCCTCGGACGTGCTGATGGGATAGGCGAAGGGATTGCCGCGGTTCGTCGTCCCGAGAATCGTGCCGCCGAGCCGCAGAATGCCGGTGACATCGCGCGGCGTGAGCTGGCGCGAGCGACCCGGCTCGATGAGGCCGTCGAAGCTGTCTTCGAGGCCGACGCACTCGATGCCGCAGTTCGAGGCGGCCTTCACCACCGCGCGGATCACCGCGTTCAGACCCGGCGCGTCACCGCCACCGGTGAGGATGCCGAGCCGCGAAATCGACGCCATCGAGCGAGTGTAGCAGGCCGCCTGCGTTGCGACCCTCGAAACACGTGCAGTACAATGATGCGGCTAGCGGGAATTGGGCGGCTAGCTCAGTTGGGAGAGCGCCGCGTTCGCAACGCGGAGGTCGGGAGTTCGAGCCTCCTGCCGTCCACCAGCCTTCGCTCGCGGTCAACGCGAGCTTCGGCTAGCAAGCCACGCTACTGCCAGAGATTGCCACCGAGATCGCGGAGGGTGACCGAGCCCTTGCGGCCGACCGGCCCTCGAATCGTGCTCGACTGCACCGAGGCGTTCACGCTGCCCTGAAGCGCCAGCGCCGTTCGTCCTTCCATGATGCTGTTCTCGATCACGATCGTGGAGCCGCCGACGGCCTGAAGCGCGACGTCGCCGATGATGTGGCTGTTGCGCACGAAAACGCGGCAGCCGCCGACTATGTCGATCGCGACGCCGTCCACACGCAGGAACACGTTGACCAGATTGACGGTGCCTTCGGCCTTGCACGACACCGGGCGATTCTGACGGTCCAACCTGGCGTCGTCCACATTCGCACCGCGGCCCGACGGGTCCTGACTCGACGATCCACCGCTCGCCGGCGCGCGACCCGCTGCCGGCGCCCGTGAGCTTTCCTGAACACGAATGCCGTCGGCGCCGATCTTGACCTGGGCCTCCGGCGTTGAAACCGCCACGCCGCCGTCGCGCGTCTGCCGGACTCCCACTTGCGTTTCTGGCGTCGACACAGTGACGCCGTCGCGAGTCGGTCTCACCGCCACCGTACCGGACTCCGGCGTCGACACCGTCACGCCGCCGACGGGCCGCTGCGAAGATGCGTCCCGCTGCGCGGGCGCGTCGCGCTCCGCCGCGGCGACGCCAACGCCGGCGCCCGGCTGTCGAACGGCCACCTGCCCATCGGGCGTCGACATGGCTACGCCGTCCCGTGATTGGCGAACAGCTACTTGCCCCTCAGGTGTCGACACCGCGACACCATCGCGCGATTGGCGAACCGCCACCTGACCCTGGGGGGTCGACACGGTCACGCCCGACTGGCGAGCGGCGCCCGGCGCGTCGCTCTCGAGATCACGGAATGCAATGCCGGAAATCACGTCGGCCGCGCTCACGGTGATCACGCGTCCGCTGCGCCGCACTTTGACGGTCAGCACCGCCTGGCGCTCGTCGGTCGCGACCAGCTCGAGGGCGGGATTGGCGCGAACGGCAATTTGGGCTTTTTCGACGTCAGCCGAGGCGCCACCCGCGTTGCATCCGAGCATCAGCACGGCGAAGCACGAACAGATCGCGGCGGCTCCGGAACGAGATCGCACCCGATGGAAAAATACGTCGAAGTTTCACGAATGTGTTGGTCATGCTGGATCCCTCCCTGGGCAGCTCGTCCGAAAATTCGCGAGTATCTTACCTCGCATCGCAATGGCAGAGCTTCAACGCCATCTCCTACAATGAACCGTAGATGATCGATCAGCGAGCAGCCGATGACCGTGTCGGACTATGCGCGACGTGCGCGCACGCGCTCCAGGTCGTGTCGTCGAAGGGATCGACGTTCTATTTGTGCCGGCTGTCGGAAACCGACGATCGATTTCAACGGTACCCGGCCCTGCCCGTTCACCGGTGCGCCGGTTATGTGGCGTCGACCAACGCCGATTGACAGGCCTCGACGCGCGCCGTCAGAATACGGCCCGTGGCCGCACCCCGAATCACCAAAGAAGATCTCAAGCAACGTCTCGACAGCCCCACGCCTCCGGTGCTCGTCGATGCGCGGCTGAAATATCCCTACGAGCACAGCACGGTTCGTCTGCCGGGCGCGATTCGCTATACGGCAGGGAGTCCAGTGCCCTCCCTCCCGCGCGACCGCGAGATCGTCGTGTACGACTCGGATCCGAACGAGCTCGCGAGCTCGGGCGTTGCAGCCGAGCTGATCCGTCAGGGGTATCGCGCGTTGGCCCTCAAGGGAGGTATCGTCGAGTGGCTGACGGCCAACCTTCCCACCGAGACCAAAGACGCACCCAAGATGTCCGCGCCGGAACCGGGGTCGCTGAAGGCCTAAAGCACCTCATCGGTAGCGTCCCGGGAACGGTTGGGGCTTCGCCCGAGCGTGCTATCGTTGACGTGTGCCCCTCCCGCCCAGGCTGACAGCCGCGCTCCTGGCGACGCTGGTCGTCTCGGCCCACGCAGCGCCGCCCACGCCGTCGGAGCTCGCCGCGACACTGCAGCGCAAATACGACGCGGTCAAGGATTTCTCCGCCGACTTCGTCCATGCCTACGAAGGCGGCGTGCTGCGCAAACAGATCACCGAACGCGGCAAGCTTCTGGTCAAGAAGCCTGGACGAATGCGGTGGGAGTACACCTCGCCCGAGGAGAAGTTGTTCGTGTCCGACGGCACCAAGATGTACTCCTACATCAAGCAGGACAAGCAGGTGATCGTCTCGGACGTTCCCGCGGCCGACGAGGCGACAACGCCTACCCTGTTTCTGGCTGGCAAGGGGAACCTGACGCGCGATTTCACCCCCTCGTTCGTCGACTCGCCCGCCGGCGCGCCCCCCGGCAGCCAGGCCCTGAAGCTCGTGCCGAAGACCAGACAACGGGAGTACGATTGGCTGACCCTGGTCGTCGATCCGGCAAGCCTGACGATTCGGGGGCTCGTCACGGTGGACGCACAGGGCGGGACTTCTCGCTTTTCCTTCACGAATCTGAAGGAGAACGTCGGCACGGCCGATAAGGCCTTCGAGTTCAAGATGCCGCGGGGTGTAGATGTTGTGCACGCCTCATCGCATGATTAACGGCTTCGCCTCTCGACTCCTCCTCATCACGACCGTCCTGCTCGTTGCCGGCTGCGCCGCGTCGGGAGCGCTCCGCCGGGGACGCGAGGCCGAGCGCCGGCGTGACTACGACGTGGCCGTCGTCGAATACACGAAGGCCGTGCGGCACAAGCCGGACGACCTGAACGCACGGACCGCGCTGGACCGCGCGAAGCTGCGCGCCTCCCAGGAACATTTCACTGCGGCTCGCAGGTTCGCAGCGGCCGGGAAACTCGAAGACGCGCTGGTCGAGTACGAGCTGGCCGCGGAAATGAACCCGTCCAGCGGCGAGATCGACCAGGAACTGCGCACGACGCGCAATCGCCTGCGCGCACGCGTCGCGGTCTCCCGCGAGGGGAAGACGGAGCTGCAAACGCTGATCGAGCGCGCGCGCGATCTGCCGCCTCCTGGACTCGATCTGCCCGAAAGCGTCAAGATGCCGGCGGCGCTCACCTTCCGCGACGCGAGCAGCCGCGACGTCTACACCGCGATCGCCAGGCTCGCCAACATCAGCATCATCTTCGACAGCGCGTTCCGCGACACGCCGGTCTCGGTCGACCTGCGCGAAGCCACGCTGAGCGACGCGCTCAACGCCGTGGCCGGCGCGACCCGCACGTTCTACCGCGTGCAGGCGCCCAAGACGGTCGTGGTGATTCCCGATACGCCCGCCAAGCGCCGCGAGTACGAGGAAGAGGTGGTGCGGACGTTCTATCTGAGCAACGCCGACCTGAAGGAAACGCAGGACCTGCTGCGGATGGTGCTCGACGCGCGGCGCATCTCGCCGACCACCGCCACCAACGCGGTGACGATCAAGGACACGCCGGAACGCATCATGGCCGCCGCGCGCGTGCTCGCGGCGATTGACAAGGCGCGGCCGGAAGTGATCATCGACGTCGAGCTGCTCGAAGTGAACCGGACGAAGCTGACCGAGTATGGGCTTCAAATCGCGTCGCCGGCCTCGCCCGCACCGACGGGCCTCAACGGCTCGGTGTCGATTGCGACCGACGCCACCGGGAGCGTCAACCTCCAGACTCTGCGCAATCTCACGGCGAGCGACGTGATCTTCACCGCGCTGCCGGCGCTGTACTATCGTTTGCTGAAGACCGACGCGCGCACGCGCATCCTCGCAAATCCACAGTTGCGGACCCTCGATGGCGTGCAGGCGCAGGCGGGCTTCGGCGAGCGCGTCCCAATCCCGGTGACGACCTTCGCGCCAATCGCCACGGGCGGGCAGCCGCAACAGCCGATTACCTCGTTCAACTACCAGAACATCGGCGTGAACATCGACATCACGCCGCGCACGCACCACAACGACGACGTGACGCTGGGGTTGAAAGTGTCGGTCACCAGCATCTCCGGCACCGGCTTTGGCGGACTCCCGACGTTTGGCAACCGCGAGGTCAACACCACGATTCGCCTGCGGGACGGCGAAACGAACATGCTCGCCGGGTTGATTCGTGACGATGAGCGTGAAGTGCTCTCGGGATTCCGGGCCTGAGCGACATCCCGGTCGTCGGTCGAATCTTCTCGCACACGACGACGACGAAAGATCAGAGCGACATCATCCTCACGCTGACGCCGCACATCATTCGCGTGCTGGACTTGAGCGCCGAGGATTTGCGTCCGTTCCGTGTCGGCCGCGACGGGATCGCGCCGCTCACTGAGTTGCCGATGCCGGTCGAGCCGCCCAGGCCGCCAGAGCCGCCAAAGCCGGATGCGGCTGTGATCAAGAAACCTGGTGGAAGTTAGAAGTTAGAAGTCAGAAGGACTGAGTTCGAGCGGACGTCAAGGCGATTCGAGCAAGCTTCGCCGTCCTTCTAAGTTCGTATTCGTTTAGCGGGTCACCGACCGTGACGGCGGTCGGCGGCGCGCTCCATTCAGCGTTTCCTTCTTGTACTCCATCGGCGAACGTGGCATAACTGGCGCGTGCAGCCGCGCTGGCGCACCGCGTCGCGTGAGGAGCTGATCGCCGAGCTCGAACGGCAACAGCGCGAAATCGAGCGACTGCGGCGCGAGCACGAGCGGGCGGATCGCGACCGCAACCGGTACCGCCAGCAACGGGACACGCTCCGCAAGAAGATCGACCGACTCGAAGACCTGCTCGACGACGCCCGCCGCAAGATGTATCGGCAAGCGGCCCCGTTCTCGCGCGGGGCGCCGGCGCGCACCCCACGACGACCCGGTCGGCGAGCAGGCCGCGCCTATGGCCGCAAGGCCCATCGAGCGATACCGGCCCATGTCGACGCGCACCATCGGGCACGCTTGCCCGATGCCTGTCCGCAGTGTCGGGGTCCGCTGCGCCGCACCGGGACGGCGCGCCAGTACCAAGAAGATCTCCCGGTGGTGCGGCCGATCGTGCGCGCCTTCACCATCGAGATTGGCCGCTGTCGCACGTGTGGCCGTCGCGTGCAAGGGCGCCATCCGCTGCAGACGTCCAATGCCCTGGGCGCGGCGGCGGCGCAGCTCGGCCCACAGGCCATCACCCTCGCCGCCGTGCTGCACACGCACCTGGGACTGCCGATCGGGAAAGTCAGTGCCCTGTTTCGCGATCGATTTGGTCTCAACGTCACGGCGGGCGGACTCGTCCACGCGCTGCATCGGGCCGCCGATCGTGCGGGGCCGACCTATGCCGCGCTGCGGGCGCAGGTGCGCCACAGTGACGTCGTCAGTCCCGATGAAACCGGCTGGAAAGTCGGCGGCCACGTGCAGTGGCTCTGGGCCTTCGCCACGCCCGACACGACCGTCTACGCGATTCTGCCCGGGCGCGGCTTCGAGGAGGCGGCCTCGGTCTTGGGCGCCGATTTCCCCGGCGCGCTCGTGCGCGACGGCTGGTCACCCTATCGGCGCTTCGAGCAGGCGATCCACCAAACGTGCCTCGCCCATCGGCTGCGGCGTTGTCGCACGCTGATCGGCGATCATCGCGACGCGCACTTCGCCCCGCGGGTGCAGCGCGTGCTCCAACGCGCGCTGCGCGTCCGCGATCGCTATCGGCGCGGCGCCATCTCGGCCCATGGCCTCACCGTGGCCCGTGGTCATTTGCACAATCAGCTCAATGCCCTCATCGATCGGCCGGGCGCTCGCCGCGTCGCGCGCACGTTCGCCGCGCATCTCGCCGTCGAGTTTCCGGCGGTGTTCACGTTTCTGCTCGAGCCCGACGCCATCGACGCGACCAACTGGCGCGCCGAACACGCGCTGCGGCCCGCCGTGGTGTGGGTGTCATTGTACGTACCTTCTCTACAGGCCCGGAATCATTGGTGTTTGATCGTCGCGGCGAGCCTCCCGCGGGCGACCAGTGGAGTGGCGGCCGGCGATAGCAGCACGCACGGCCGCGGTCTCGAGATCCGCGCGGCGAATTTGCCAGGGCGCTTCGGGAACGACCTGCTTCGCCGGCAGCACGCCGCGATCGATCAGCGTGCGCATGAAGTGATGACTCACGCCGGCGTACTTCGCTGCGTCTCGCATCGTCATCCAGTGTTGGGGGTCACGCGCGGATGCGTAGGCGCGAATCCCAGCGCTCCTGCGATAGGATTCAATGCGCTCCGCGGTCCAGGTCTGTCCTTGCCCGGTGCGGATTCCCATGCGATTCAGAGTGGCGGCGGTGTGCCCGTCTGACCAGGTGCCGGCCATCTCCCGAATCACTGCCGCGGCTTGATCGGCCGTCCTTCGGCGATGCTCACCTGGTTGCGGCTTCCGTGCGCGCACTTCGGAGTGCTGCCCGCCACGCCAATGGATCACGAGCACGATGTCACACGTCGCAGTGTCGACATCGACGATGATCTCCTCCACGAGCGTGCGCACGAGTTGTTGCTTGACGCGGGCGTCTGCCGTGGGGGCGTCCCACGCGGCGCGCAGGTCGGTTGCCAAGCACAGCAAGGCCTCGCGGTCGGGGAGCGACTCCGGCGTCGCGGGTGGTTCGGCCACGCGCGCCTCACACACCCGCAGGTGTGTGAGGGCCGCATTCCAGCGGACCTCGAGCTCCGAGGCCACAAGGCGGTTGTCCGGATCAACGGCCTCGTACCGGCGCTGCGCCAGGTGCACGGCGTAGCGCGCCTGTTCGCACTCGAGTTCGAGGGCCCGGCGGCGCTCGGTGGCCTGCTCCTTCGCGAGATCCATGGCGGCTAACGCGGCTTCCACTGCCAGCGGCTCCACGAGTGCGAGGACTTCTCTGGCCACGAGCTCGTCTGGGCGTCGGGCTCCGACGCCGGTGCAGGGCGCGAGGCCGTGCATCGCGTGACCGATTCGACAGAGATACCGCGCGACGCGGCCGCGAGTGTTATACGCGACCGAGAGCATCCGGCCGCATCGACGGCACCGCAGCAGGCCGGCCAAGAGCGCGCGGCCGCCACGACCTGCCTTGGCGCCGCCAGCCGGCTTGCCGAACGCATTGCGCGCCAGCTGCGCCTGATTGCGCTCAAACTGGTCCCAGGTGATGTAGCCGGCATGATGATCGCGCAGCAGCACACTCCAGGCCGCCCTCGGCCGGTCGTGGCCATAGGTCTTCGTAAGCCGACCCTCCACGAGCGTGGTGCGGTGGGTCGACTTGCCGTACGCGTAGGCGCCTGCATAGAACGGATTCTGCAGCACCGTGATGATATTGCGATAGACGGGGGCTCGCCACTCCCACGGGCCTTGGCGTTTCCCATTGACTGGCCGCGGGAAGGGAATCCCCTCGCGAACCATGTACATCAAGACCTGATGTGCGCTCTCGAACCGATCAAACAGCCGGTACACCGTCCGGATGGCCTCCTGCACCCGACGGTCCGGATCCATCTCGAGACCAGTCTCGCGCGTCCAGAGATAGCCGACAGGGACCGGGATCCGGTACTCACCACGCTGCGCCTTGGCCTGAGCCCCTTCGACGAGCCGACGGTGCATCAGCGTCAGCTCGAACTCACTCATCGTGCCTTTCAGACCGAGGAGCAGGCGATCATTGGGCACGCTCGGATCGTAGACGCCATCGAGATTGATGACACGCGCGCACACGAGGCCACAGAGCTCCAGCACGTGATGCCAGTCCCGGCCATTGCGGGCCAGGCGCGAGGCTTCGAGACAGAAGACGGCGCCGACTGCCCCCTGGCACAGTTGCGCGACGAGGCCGTCGAAGCCCGGGCGCGCCACCAACCCGCTGGCCGAGCGCCCCAGGTCCTCGTCGATCGTGACCACGTCGCGGAATCCGTACGTCCGCGCGAGGTCGGCCAGCTCGTACTGGCGTCGCTGGCTTTCGAGATTGTCGTGCACTTGGGCACCGGTCGATTGTCGAACATAGATCAGGGCGCGCCGTTGCAGCACATCATCCGGGAGGTCACCGCCTCTCATCGCGTGCCTCCGGATCGATGGACGCGCTGGCCAGCAACTGCGCGAGCAACCCGACCACCGCGGCGCGTGTCGCGTCGTCCAATCGCGGCACGAGCGCGACCGGCAAGTACAGGGGCAACTGTCGTACCGGACGGTGCGCGTCCGTCTTTGTCTCGGTCATGGTCGTCCTCCTGCTCGCCGCATCCACGCGCGGGAGCACGACCATCAAACCCCAACGCGTCGAGCAGATGCCGGAGGGCACAGAAGGCTTCGAGGGAACAGCGTGGCGGCCCAGCGGTCAAGGTCGCGCAGGCGACCCGGTCAAGCATCCAGGCCGGGATGACTGCGCGGGAGCCGTCAGGCGTCTCGCAGATCGCGACAACCTCGCCCCGACGCTGCTCGGTATAGAGAATGGGCACGCGGTGCCCGAGCAGCGGATGCCAGGGATAGTAAATCTCGCCAGTCTCCCCGACGCGGGCAGAATGAACGGGTGATCGTGGTCACGCGCAAAGTCTGCGGCGGGAATCGCTCCGCCCGGGGGGCCCAGACCCAACAGGTGCTTGCGAGCGTCCTCCGCACGATGCATCAACGCCGACTCGACGCGACGCCACTCTTCGATCGCTTGCTTCGATCTCCTCAGCCGATCACCGTGCTCGCGCCGCCGTCCGCCGCTGCATTACACTGACCCGCTAACCAGTTACCTAAGTTCTAACTTCTAACTTCTAACTTATAGAAGCTTTGTGACATTGGCGCCCAGCCCCTGCAGCCGCTCCACCAGGCGGCCGTAGCCCCGCTCCACGGTCTCGAGCGGCGCCAGCCTGCTTTGGCCTTCAGCCGCCAGCGCTCCTGCGATCAACGCCATCCCCGATCGGATGTCGCGGCTGTCGAGCGCTCGCCCGCGCAGTTTCCGTGGACCGGTCACGATGATCCGGTGTGGATCGCACAGAAACAAGTCGGCGCGCATGCCGCTCAACTGCTCGAGCGAGAAGAGCCGCAATTCGTACATCCAGTCGTGGATGAGCGTCTGTCCCTCGGCCTGCGTGGCGAGGACGGTGATGAGGCTGATGAGGTCGCTCGGAAATCCTGGCCACAACCCTGTTGTCACGCGCCCCGCGGCGCGCGGCTGCGACTCGGACACGCTGAAGACGTCGCCGTCCATCCCGCATTCGACACCCATCCGTTTGAGCACGCACGCCACCACTTCCATGTCCTCGGCGCGCGCACCCTCGACACGGATCGCGCCGCCGGTGACGGCAGCCACGACCGCCCAGCTCCCCGCCTCGACGTAGTCGCCCCAGAGTTGATGCGTGGTGCCGCGCAAGCGACCGCCACCCTCGATGCGGATCGTGGACGTGCCGAGGCCGGTGATGCCGACGCCAATCTCCTGCAGGAACGCGCAGAGTTCCGCGACATGCGGCTCACACGCCGCGTGGCGGATCTCGCTCACACCCGGCGCGGCGGCCGCGGCGAGCAACGCGGTTTCGGTGCCCGTGACCGACGCTTCAGACAAATAGATCGAGGCGGCAGACAATCCGTTCGGCGCCTCGAGCGTATGGCCCGCGCCGGGCTCCTGGCGCGCGCCCATTGCCTCGAGCGCCTGCAGATGCATGGTGATGGTGCGCCGCGCGGGGAAATCGCCGCCCGGCGGCGCGAGCTTCGCGCGTCCGCGGCGCGCCAGCAGCGGCCCGAGGAGCAAGACCGATCCGCGCAAGCGCCCGACGAGCGTGCCATCGGGCTCGTCTTTGACGATGGCTGGACACTTGATCCGCAGGGTCGTGCTGCCGATGCCTTCGACGTCGGCGCCGAGATCGAGCAGCAGGCGCGCCATCACCTCGACGTCGCCGATGCGCGGGACGTTGGTGAGGACGCATTCCTCCGTCGTCAGCAGACACGCGGCGAGCAGCGGCAGCGCGGAATTCTTGTTGCCTTCCACCGACACGGTACCTGACAGTCGCCGGCCGCCTTCAATCAGCAAAGTGGACATATGTCGTTCGTCGTTCGATGTTCGTCGTTGTCAAAACTGTCCCAGGTAAACAATCTCTTCCCGCAGCTCCACGCCGAATCGATCGCGGACAGCCGCCTGGCATCGCGCGATCAGCGCGCGGATGTCTGCCGCCATGGCGCCACCCTCGTTGACGATGAAATTTCCATGCGTCGGCGAGACGCGCGCGCCGCCGGACGCGATACCCTTCATGCCCGCGCGATCGACAAGCGCGCCGGCGGACCAGGGGATGCCGTCCGGGACGTGATCGCGTCCCGGCTGCGGGTTCTGAAAAATGCAGCCCGCGCTCGGCGAGTCGAGCGGCTGGGTGCGCTTCCGAAACGCGAGCGAGGCGCGCGCCGTCTGGCGCAGCGTGGCCGGATCGCCCCGCGTCACGATGAACACCGCGGATAGCAGTATCTCGCCGGTGTCGTGCAAGCGGCTGCGATCGTATCCGAAGGCCATCGCCGGCGCCGGCACGTCGATCGTGGCGCCGTTTGCCGTCGCCAGACGCACCTCGGAGATGAGCTCGCCGATCAACCGGCCGCTGAAATGCGCATTCCCGAACACGGCGCCGCCGACTGTCCCCGGCGTGCCCGCCCAGGCTTCGACTCCTGCGCAGCCGTGATTGATGGTCCAGCGCACCAGCCCGTTGATCGTCACCGCCGCGTCCGCGCGGACGTGGTCGGGATCGACGAGCCGCACCTCGCCGCCGCGCGGCCGGATTACGAGCCCGCGAATCCCCGCATCGGCGATCAGCACGTTGGATCCGCCGCCGAGGATTGTGACGGGCATCCCGGCCGAGCGCGCTGCCGCCAGAACAGCGAGGAGTTCGTCGCTCGAACGGGTTTCGACGAACCACTCGGCGGGACCACCAACCCGAAAGGTCGTCATCGCGGCGAGCGGCACAGCGCGACGGACTCGGCCTGCGCCGAGCGTTTGGTCGAGAAGCGTAGCGAGATTCTCGCTCATCCTGAGCTTGTCGAAGGATAGCTCATGGTTCGACAGGCTCACCATGAGCGTGTCTTACTGCTGTTGCCACGTTTCCACAGCCATCACGAACCGCTCCTGCGCGATCAACGCGGCCATGGCTTCGCGCGGCGTGCACACGGAAAAGCCAATCGCATCTCCCGGTCCCAGTTGCCCCGCCAACGCAAGGTCGGCAGCAATCACCGTCGCGATCTTCGGATATCCGCCGGCGGTTGGACGATCCGCCATCAGCAGAATCGGCTGACCCGAAGCGGGCACTTGGAGCACGCCGAGCGGCGTCGCGTCCGAAATGATGTCCGCGCCCCGCGTATGTGCAAGCACGGGGCCACTCAGCCGGAATCCCATGCGATCGGAATTCTGCGCGATCACGTACGGACCGGACTGCAGCACGGCCAGCGCCTCCGGCGCGAAGTAGTCGTCTTGAGGTCCCGGCAGGACGCGGACTGTGGCGTGTCCGACCGGCAACGGCACGACAGGACGCTCCAGCGCAGGCGCCGGTCCGCGCGCGGTCGCCTCGTCGCCGAGCGGCAGACGATCTCCGATCTTCAACGGCCGCCCTCCGATGCCGCCCAGGCCGCTGACGATGTGCGTCGCCCGGCTGCCGAGAACCGGCGCCACCGCGATGCCGCCGGCCACGGCAAGGTAGGCGCGCGCACCTCGCTCCCGCCGTCGGAATCGGAGCCGCGATCCGCCCGGCACCAGGAACGGCGTATTCCATGGCGCCTGCCGATCGTCCACGACGACCTCGAACTCGGCGCCGGCCACCGCCGCCAGCCGCTCGTCCTCGAATTCGAGCTCTGGTCCGAGCAGCGTGATCTCGAGCGTCGCGGCGGAGGCGTCGTTGCCGACGAGCGCGTTCGCCAGGCGATGCGACCAGGGATCCATCGGCCCGGCGACAGGGACGCCGCGCGCCTGGAGACCCCACCGCCCGAGATCCTGGACGGTGGTCAGCATGCCGGGCTTGATGACGAGAATCTCGGGCATCAGAAGCCGTACGGGGAACCACGGAACGCACGGACACAAACGGAGAACACAGTGCTCATCTTGTTCTGTGACCCCCGTTCTTGCCCGTGTCCTCCGTGGTGCTGCCTTTGGGCCAGCGATCGTAGGCCTCGCAATCGATCGAATAGAACTGCACCGCGTCTCCCGCCTTCAGAAGGAACGGCTCGGGCCGGTCCGGATCGAACGGCGCCACAGGCGTCCGGCCAATCAGTTGCCATCCTCCAGGTGTGTCACCGGGATAGATCCCCGTCTGAACACCGGCGATCGCGACCGACCGCGCTGGAACACGCACGCGCGGCACCGCGTGGCGCGGCATGGCAATCCGCTCGTCGACGATGCCGAGGTACGCAAACCCGGGAACGAACCCGAGCATGAACACCCGATAGATTGTCGACGCGTGGGTCTGAACGACGGCGTCTTCGGAACAGCGTGCAAAACCAGCGACGGCCGGAAGGTCCGGCCCGAATTCTCCGCCGTAGCAAACCGGAATCCGCAGCGGCGTGCGCGCAACCGTTGCCGACTGCTCGGCGCCCGAGGTCGCCCGCTCGATGCAGTCGGTCAACGCGTTCATGTCGGTTCGAAGCGGGTCGAAATAGATCGCCACCGATCGATACGTCGGCACCACGTCGCGGACACCGGCCACACCGATGGCCTGCACCGCCTCAGCGAGCGCAATCGCCCTCGCGTTCACCGCCAGGTCGATCCGCTCCTCGAACTCGACGACGATCGCGGAGTCGCCGGCGGGGACGATCCGATACAAAGGCTCTACCACTGAGGACACGGTGGTAAACGGGGGACACGGGAAAACAAATGACGGTGACCTTCGTTGCTCACGATCATTTCGGTGTCCTCCGTGGTAAGGCTGTGAGGAGCTTTTGATGAATTCCCCCGAACCCCCCGTTCGACATCAACACCACCAGATCGCCGGGCCGATGCTCCCGGACGATGATGTCGACGATCTCGTCGATCGATTCGGGGCTGCGCGCCGACTGACCGCAGGCCCGTAGATCGCTCACGAGCCGTGGAACCGACAACCGCTCGGATTCGGGCACCGTCGAGCGAAAGATCGGCGCGATGATCACCTCGTCTCCCCCGCCGAACGCCCGGGCAAAATCGTCCTGAAACAGGCGCCGGCACGACGAGGCGGATCGCGGCTCGAACACAGCCCAGATGCGCGCGTCCGGGTGCGAAGCCCGCAGCGCCGTGAGCGTCTCCGCGACCGCCGTGGGATGGTGCGCGAAGTCGTCGAACACCGTCACCTGATCGGCGACGCCGACAACCTCGAGCCGCCGCTTGACTCCCGCAAACGAGCGAAGCCCCTCGGCGATCCGCTCGACGCTGACGCCGACCTCGGCCGCCACGGCGATTGCAGCGGTAGCGTTACGCACGTTGTGGAGACCCACCAGCGGCAGCTCGAAGCTGCCGAACGGCGCCCCCTGTCGCAGCACGCGAAACCGCGTCGACCCTTCGGCCGTTTCGGAGTCATGGATCTGCCAATCGACGTCGTCTTTCGTGCCGAACGTCTGCACGCGCGACACCGCGACAGCCGCCAGCTCGGCGGCGGCCGGGCTGTCCGCGCCCAGCAGGAGCAGGCCCTTGCGAGGCACGAGTCGCGTCAACCGGCGAAACGCGAGGCGGATCGCATCGAAGTCGGCATAGATGTCCGCGTGATCGAATTCGACGTTGTTCACGACCGCGATGTCGGGGAGGTATTTGAGGAACTTGGCGGTCTTGTCGAAAAAGGCGCTGTCGTATTCGTCGCCCTCGATTACGAAATCACGACCCGACCCCAGGCGATAACTCGATCCGCTGTCGCCGAAATTCTTCGCGATGCCACCCACGAGCATGCTCGGATCGCGCCCGGCGTGCGTCAGCACCCACGCCGTCAGCGCCGTCGTCGTCGTCTTGCCGTGCGTCCCCGCGATGACGATCGAGCGCGCGCCCCAGAGAAAGTGATCGCGAATCGCTTCCGGCAGCGAACAGTGGCGAATCTTCCGATCGAGGACCTCTTCCAGCTCGGGATTGCCCCGGGAAATTGCATTGCCAACGATCACGAGATCCAGGTCCGCGGTGATGTGTTCGGCGAGATACCCTTCGAAGGCCGGAATCCCCTCCGCCTCCAGGAACGTGCTCATCGGCGGATAGACGCCCAGATCCGATCCGCGGACGTCGTGCCCGCGCTGCTTCAACATCGCGGCCAGCGTCGCCATGGCCGTCCCGCAAATGCCGATCAGATGAATCGTCATTCCACCGCGGCTTCCTCGATGACGAGTCGGGGTTGAGGTCCACCCACGACGCGAGCCTGCACGCCAAATGGCAGCGTCATCGCCGGCCCCGTGGTGTGCCCGGATGGAAAGCCGATCACGACAGGTCCCGGGAAATCGGCAAACAGGTCGGCCATCACGCTTCGAGCAGTCACCTGGCCGGACGGCTCGTCGCACTTCGGCAGCTCGCCGATCACCACGGCCGAGGCGCGTCCGAGGATGCCGCTCTGGTGGAGTTGCGTGACCATGCGTTCGAGGCGATACGGGCGCTCACCCACCTCTTCGAGAAACAGCACACATCCGAAGGGCGGCGAAAACGCGAACGGCGTACCCAACGACGAGACGAGCTGCGTCATCGTGCCGCCGAGAAGCATGCCACGCGCCTCGCCTGCTCGAATCGTTTCGAGCGAGGGCGGTGCGAGCTCGCCAAGCGGCTCCGGGCGGCACAGGGCGCTGATGAACGAATCGCGGTCGTACCCGGCGGCGCCGCGCGCGAATCGGCCAGCGAGCATCGGTCCGTGGAACGCGACCACTTCGCAGCGAATCGTCAGAAAGGTGAGAACCGCGGTGAGGTCGCTGTACCCGACAAATGGCTTGGCGGCGCGTTGCGCATCGGCGACGTCGAGCAACGGCAGGACCTGCATGCTGCCGAATCCACCGCGCACGGCAACCAGGCCGGCGATGGATGGATCCCGCCACGCCTTCACGATCGCGGCGGCGCGAGCGTCTGCTGAACCTGCCAGATACCGCTGTCGCTCGAAGACCGTGTCGTCGTAGACGGGCTCGAAGCCAAGCCGCCGGACTTCCTCGACTCCGCGCTGGAATTCGTCGCGATCGAACGCACTGGCCGGCGCGACGAGCGCGAGACGTGCGCCCGGCGTCAGCGCGCGAGGCTTGCGCATCACAGAAAGCGGGCCATCTCGTCGGCGATGGCGCGGTGCGTGTCCCGGCCCAGCACGTCGCGCAGCGCCGGGCCCATCCGCGGCCGGGCCGCCAGCGGCGCGGCGAGGAAGCGCTCCTTGGCGCGTAGCTGTCTTGCCAGGGCATCATCCACTCGCGCGAGCGGAAGAGTGCCCGCTTCAACGGCGTGCACCAGCGCCTCGAGCGACGCCACCTGCGTGTCGTGGTCGGCGCTGCAGATGAGGACGCCATCACAACCGGCCTCGACGGCCATCACGGTCGCCGAGGGCACCGAGTACTCGCTGGCGATCGCCTTCATCTCGAGATCGTCGCTCAGGATCACGCCGCCAAAGCCGAGTTCCTCTCGCAGGATCCCGGTCACGATGCGTCTTCGACAAGGTGGCCGGCCGCTCTTCGTCCAGCGACGGCACGAAGACGTGAGCGGTCATGATGCTCGGAAACGCCGGCCTCGATCGCAGCCTCTGAACGGCAGGAACTCGATCGCGCGCAGTCGATCCGGCGGATGCTCGACGAGCGGCAGCTCGTGGTGCGAGTCGGCCGTCGTGTCGCCGTGCCCGGGAAAGTGCTTGCCGCAAGCGGCGATGCCTTCGGCCTGCAGCGTCCGCGCGATCGCACTTCCCAGACGCGCGACACTTCGTCGGCCTTCTCGGCCAACGCGCGATCTCCGATGACCGTGTTCTTGGGATTGGTGTGCACGTCGAGCACCGGCGCGTAGTCGAGGCTGATGCCTACGGCTTTCAGCTCCGCCGCCAGCGCGCGGGCAAACCGTTCCGCCAGCGCGACGTCGCCGCTTCGCCCGAGCGTCGCCATCGGCGGCCACTCGGTGAAGGGCGCCTTCAACCGCGCGACACGGCCGCCTTCCTGATCGACGACACCCAGACCGGCAGATGCGGTACGAGCCGGGACGCCTCGAAGGCGAGCTCGGCCACCTGGTCGGGTTCGACGACGTTGCGGGCGAACAGAATGACGCCGCCGAGGCCGAACTCCCTGGCGAGTGATCGCAGTTCGATGGGAATCTGGTCGCCACCGAATCCTGCGATCAGGAGCTGCCCGATCTCCCGGCGAAGCGCAAGCGGCGACATGACGTCTGTGATTGTACGCGCGTGCCCGCTATAATTTCCGCGTGCCGAACCCCATCGTCTCCTCGGCGCCGACGCGAATCGATCTGGCCGGCGGCACCATCGACATCTGGCCGCTCTATCTGTTTCACGACGGCGCGACGACCGTGAACGCGGCGATCAGCCTGCGCGCGCACGCTCGACTCGACCCGCGCAGTGATGGGCGCGTCGCGCTGCGCTCGATCGACACCGATCGGACCGTGTCGGCCGCCACGTGGTCCGAGCTCGATGGGGACGGCGATCTCTCGCTGCTCGCACGGCTGGCGCGTCACTATCGCCTCGAGAGCGCGACGCTGACGACGAGCGGGGAATCGCCGGCTGGAGCGGGCATCGCCGGCTCGTCCGCGTTGACGATTGCCGCCTGCGGCGCCCTGGCGCGACTGGACCGGGAGCTCGACGGATCCGGATCATCTGCTGCAGGTGGCCATGAACGTCGAGTGTCAGACGCATCCGCGTGCCGGCGGGTGTGCAGGATTACCGTCCCGCGCTGTACGGCGGCGTCGCGGCGATCGATCTGCGCGTGGACGGCATCAGACGCGTCGCCATCGACGTCGAGCCGCGCGAGCTCGAAAGCCGGCTGGTGCTCGCCTACACGGAGGCGCCGCGCAATTCGGGCACCAACAACTGGGAGATCCTGAAACGCCACATCGACGGCGACCGCCACATCTTCGACTGCTTCGAGCGCATCCGCGATACGGCGGCAGAGCTGCGAACGGCGCTCGAGCGCGGCGATTGGGACGGCGTCGGCCGCTTGATAGCGACCGAATGGGAAAACCGCAAGCGGCTCGCTCCCGGCGTCACGACGCCGACAATCGACGATCTGATCGCGCGCGCCACCGCCGCGGGCGCGACCGCCGCCAAGGTGTGCGGAGCGGGCGGCGGTGGATGTCTCTTCTGCTACGGACCGCCGCCCTGCAGGGCCGCAATCGCACAGGCGCTGGCTGGCGGCGGCGCTCGCGTTCTCGATTACCGCATCGAGCCGGAAGGGCTCCGCGTTGGATAACGTCGCGATCGCGCGCATCCTCCGGGAGATCGCCGACCTCCTCGAAATCAAGGACGAGAACCCGTTCAAGATCCGCGCGTACCGAAACGCGGCCGACATCGCGTCCAATCACCCGCACGCGTTCGCCAAGCTCGACGAGCGCGGGCTGCGCGAAATTCCCGGCATCGGCAAGGATCTGGCGTCGCGCATTCACGAAATCGCGCAGACCGGCGATACGCCGTACCATCGCGAGCTCCTGGCGGAGTTTCCACCTTCGATTCTCGATGTGCTGCGCCTCCAGGGCGTCGGCCCGAAGACGGTCGCGACGCTCTATCGCGAGCTCGGCATCCGCACGATCGAGGACCTGGAGCGTGCCGCCGCCGACGGCCGCATTCGCGCGCTGCGCGGCATGGGCGCAAAAAAGGAGGCGCTGATCCTCAAAGCGCTCGAAGATCGGAAGCGTTCGCGGGGCGCAAGCTCCTGTCGGTGACGCACGAGACGGCCGACTGCGCTTCGTCACCTATCTGCGCGAGCGCGCCCCCGGCGCGACGATCGAGGCGGTCGGCAGCCTGCGCCGCGGCTGCGAAACCTGCGGCGATCTCGATCTGCTGGCGTCGGGCGCGCCGCCCTCGCTGATGGACGACTTCATCGAGTATCCACAGGTCGAGCGCGTGCTGGCCCACGGCGACGTCGAAATCGAGCGTCCTGATCCTCGGCGGCTTCCAGGCCGATCTCCGGCTCGTCGCCACCGAGAGCCGCGGCGCCGCGCTGCAGTACTTCACGGGATCGAAGGCGCACAACATCGCGCTCCGCGACCGCGCGATCGGCCTCGGGTTCAAGCTGAACGAGTACGGCGTGTTTCGGGTGGACGACGACACGCGCGTGACGGGCGAGACCGAGGAAGACGTCTATCGCACGCGCTCGGCCTCGATTGGGTCGCACCCGAGCTTCGCGAGATGCGCGGGGAAATCGAAGCGGCAGAGGCGCGCACGCTGCCGCGCCTCATCGAGCGCGGCGATCTGCGCGGCGACCTCCACATGCACAGCACCGCGACGGATGGCAAGGACGAGGTGCGCGCGATGGCGGCGGCCGCGCGAGCCGCCGGCCTCGAGTACATCGCCATCACCGACCACACACAGTCGCTGGCCATGGCCAACGGGCTCGACGAGCGCCGCACGCTCGAACACGCGGCGCGCATCCGCGCGATCGACGCGGAGGGCATCGGCATCCGGCTGCTGGCCGGCGTCGAATGCGACATCCGGGCGGACGGCTCGCTCGATCTCGACGACGAGTGCCTGGCCGCGCTCGATCTCGTCGTCGCGTCGGTGCATTCGGGGTTCACGCAGGAACGCGACCAGATGACCGAGCGCCTGCTGCGGGCCATCGACACACCCGTCCGTGGACATCCTCGGCCATCCGACCGGCCGCCGCCTGCTGAAGCGGCCGCCCTACCCCGTGGACATCGACGCCGTCGTCGACGCCGCCGCGCAACACGGCGTCGCGGTGGAGATCAATTGCCAGGTCGAGCGGCTCGATCTCAACGAAGTGCATGCGACGCTGGCGCGCGAACGCGGCGTGCGGCTCGTGATTTCGAGCGACGCGCATTCCGGCCGCGCCCTCGCCAACCTTCGCTGGGGCGTGATGGTGGCCCGTCGCGCCTGGCTGACGCCCGACCACGTGCTCAACACGCGATCGTTCGAGGAGTTTCGCGCGTCGCTGAAACGCAACAGGAGCCGCCGGCCGTGAAGCTGCCGATGCTGACCGCCGACGCGAAGCTCGCGGAGATCAAGCGCCTGTACTTCAGCGCGACGCGGCAGACGATTCAGTCGGACCTGGCCAAGGCCCTCGACCTGCTCAAGTCGATGGCGAGCGAAGAGGAGCGCGAGCGCGCAACCGTCTACATGCACGGCCTGGCCGAGATGCGGCGGGACTGGGTTAAGACGTCCAAGACCCGGAGTAGACGGAGATCACGGAACAAATAGGCCACAGAGACACAGAGACACAGAGTGCGCGCCGGAGGAAGTTCGGCGGGGCTCGCACTGCGCCGAATTCAAAGCGCGCCTATCGCATTTTCAGTTCCCTGAAGCGGGCACCAGGCAGCGAAGCGGACGGAGGCCACGGCCTTCACACGAAGCCACGAAGCCGCAGAGACGCACGGAGCAGACTGCGGTTCGACGGGTCGGCCGGCATGCCGGCCGACTGGCACGGGCGAATCGGGTCGCAGAAAAACGAAGGACAACCAGGCAGGCCCTTCGTTTTTCCGCGATCCGATTCACCCGTGCGCGTCGCTTCGCGACGCCCGTCGAACCTCGGCTCCGTGTGCCTTCGTGTCTTCGTGCCTTCGTGTGAACCCGTGAGCTCCGACACCTCTGCGCGCTCGGGTCGGCGCGACAGTGAACTGGAACTTGCTCTAACGTCACGCCGCAGTCACGAAAACTCTGTGTCCCTGTGTCTCTGTGGCTGAAACGTCCGTGTTCTCCGTCATCTCTGTGCCTCAGCGCCGCGAGACGTTCGCCACTACCTTCCGTCTCGCGGCGATGCGGAGCGGGTCCGGCACGTTGCGATCGGTCGACAACATGGTCAGGTCGCGCTCGTTCAGCCTCGCCATCAGGTTCATCGACATCGCCAGCGGCGTCTTGGGGTTTTTCGTCAAGCCGACGACGATGCCGTAGTTCCTCATCCAGATCCGGTTGGCGCCGATGACGCGCAGCACGTCTTCCGACACGCTTGCCATGCGCGCGAAGCTCTCGACTTCCTGCTCCCCCACCTTGGGGCTGCTCAACACCGACGTCGAGATCAACCGGTTCGGATCGCGAATCAGAATCGCGCGGACCTCGCGCGAACCTTTCATCGCCGCCTTCAACCGCTCCGTGAACCCCATTTTCGCGACCTTCAGCACGGCACTGTCGCGGCTGTCCTCGGCGATGGGCTCCTCGATGGTCGGCTCGGTGTCGATCAGCGGCTCGTCGGACTCGACTTCGATCGGAGGAATTTCGGCCGGGAAGATACCGCGATCGCCGAAGAATTCGCGCAGACCCACGGGCACGTCCGACCGCGCCAGAAAGGTCCGCAGCGCTTCGACCGGAATGCGGCCGAGCGTCCGATCGGCGGCCTGGCGGACCTGATGGTCGCGATCGTCCAGGAGCAGCACCAGAATCGCGAGCTGCTCGAACGCCCGCGGCGTCAGCGCACCCTCCGCCGCCAGGAGCCGCGCGTCGCGCGGAATCTCGCCCCGACGAAAGCAATCCAGCAGCGGAGTCGGGGCGTTCACCGCGTTGACAGGTAGTCTTTGAAGTTCCCGGGATTGACGCGGACCGTGACCACTTCGTTCGCCTTGCCGAGCGGCCGCGCCGGCGCGCCGTTCAACGTCAGGACGATCGCGCCCGCGTCGCCGGCCGTCAGAACCATTTCGCGCCGGACCTCGAGGGTGCGCTGATCGCCTTCGGGCAGCAGTTGCTCGATCGCCTTGCGCCCGTCGACGGTCGCCGACACGTAGCACCGCCGTCGCGCCAGCAGACCGATCGTGAGGGCTTCCTCGGCCGGCGGATCCACCGTCGCGGCCGGCGGAGTGGCGTCAGCCGGCGCAGGGGCCGGAGGCGCCGGCGGCGTGAGGGACGGCGCTGGAGGAGTTGCGGCCGCGGCCGGCTCGGGTTCCGGAGCCGTGACACTCGGCGGATCCGGGGGCGGCGGCGCGACGCGGCGCATGCCCAAACCGAAATACAACAGCGCCCCGACGATCGGCACGCTGACGCCGGCGAGCTGCAGAAACGCCTTGGCCATCCGGCGATCGCTTTCGAGCGAGTCGTCCTCGACCGCGGCGGTGTGCTGGTGGCCCGCGGTGACGGAGTCGTGCGGAAACTGCGCGACGAACTCCTGGATGGTCGCCTCGGGATCGAGCCCGACTTCGACGGCGTACGATCGGACGAAGGCACGGCTGAAGATGCCGCCCGGCAGGCGCGACACGTCGTTGCGCTCGAGCGCTTCGAGCACGCCAACCGAAATCTTCGTGGCTTCGGCAATCGCGCGCAGCGAGACGCCGCGGCGCTCGCGCGCTTCCCGCAGTCTGGTTCCAAAGTCGGTCGATCGGTCAGCGGACATGAGCGGTGAGCTATGTTAGGGAGCGGTTTTCACTATTGTCAAACAGCCGGCGCATCCGCTCCACGGTTGCGACGAGTGGGATGGCCCGGCACGATCCGCTGTCGTGCACCCCATCAACCTCCATAAACAAGCCGACCGCGGCGCACCCGGCGGCGCCCGCGCGCGCAATGCGGCCGGCCGTGTCCTCGGTCACGCCGCCAATGGCCAGCACCGGGACACGCGCATGCCGCACGATCGCCCGCAAGCCATCAATGCCGAGCAGAGTTGCCGACTCGTCCTTCGACGCCGTCGGGAACACCGTACCGGCAATCAAAAAATCAGCCTCATTCGCGGACGCCGCTTCCTCGACCGAGTGGACCGAGCGTCCGATCAGAAAGCCTTTCGGCGCCAGCCGGCGTGCGGTACAGGCCGTCACCGAATCGCCGCGCAGCTGCACGCCGTCGGCGCCGCACGCGAGCGCCACGTCGAGCCGATCGTTGACGATGACCCGGGTCGTAGTGCCGCGGGCCGCGTCGAGCATCTCGCGAACGACGGCCGACAGCTCCGACGCGGGAAGATCGCGCTCGCGCACCTGGACCAAATCGACTCCGGCCTCGACGGCGTGCCGCGCCTGCGTGACGAGGCAGCGCCGCGCGGCCGCGGGCGTCGCACCTGCACCCGCCAGGCGGCGGCGATCCGTGATCAGGCAGAGTGTCACGAGCCGTTCTCACCTGTGTGTGGCATCGCAGAACTCGACCTGCACGACCTGGTCGTCCCGGGTCTCACGTCTGCCGCCGCCGGTGAGAACGGCTCACGGCCGTGGAGTACCGTCGGGCATGGACATGTCGCCGCGTCCGCGCGCGCTGAAGACGCGCGCGAGATCGGCGAACCCGGCGCCCAGATTGACGAGGCCCAACCCCGTCACGGCGCCGCGCGTGAAGTTGTTGGTGAGAACGGGTTGGAGCGCCGGCCACGCTTCCGCGAAGTAGTTGTGCTCCCAGAATCCGGACCACGGCAGGACGAGCAGCAGCAGACCAACCTCGAGAAAAAACGCGACGTAGACGAGTCTGCGGATCAGAACGCTACCCCCGCGCCTTGCCCTTGGTGAGCCGATCGATCCGCGCCGCGACATCCCGGTGGACGCCGGCATCCGTCTGCAGCTCCAGCCACACGGCCAGCGCGCGCGCCGGCTCGCCGGCTTTCTCCAACGTGTCGGCCAGTTCGTAAAGCACGTCGTGAGCCGCCGAGACCGTCGGCGCCGGCGCCGCAGCCGCCTGCTCGAACCATTCGATCGCGTCGGCGCACAGATTGCGCTGACTGAAGATGCGCCCGAGGAGCGAGGCCGCCGCAAACCGAACCGACGGCACCCGCGACGCCGACTGGAGCAGCGGGATGCACGCGTCGAGATCCCCGGCGCGGTGCAGTGCCACCGCGCGCTGCAGGTCGGCTTCGGCGGCCTGGCTCGCCGACCGCTTCGACACCTCGTCGCGCAACTGCTCGAAGACGCCGTCGAGATCCTGCGCCTCGATCGGCGCGATTTCGCTGAGCCCGGTGCTCACGTCCACATGGCCGCTATCCGGCCGGTTGACCGCGAGCTTGGGGATGTTCCCAATCTCGCCCAGATCGATCTCCCCGGGAGTGCCGTCGCTGAGATCGATTCGGTTCGCGACTCCTTCGAACCGCGGATCGTCCGCGTCCGGCGATTCCGATTCGGCCAGATCCACGACGATCAACGGCGGCTCCTCCCCTTGCAACAGGGCGGTCGCTGCCGGTTCGTCGCCGACCGAAGCGGCGGCACTGAGGCGATCGGCAATCGTCAGATCAGGATCGTGATCGTTCAGCAGCGCCAGCGCGCGTCGCAACCTCGCGATGTGCCCGGCCTCCCACGGTTCCTGATCGACCAGATCCTCGGCCAGGGTGCGCGCCTCGCCGGCCGCGCCCGCGGTGAGGTAGGCGTCGGTCAGCCTGACCTGCGCGTCGTACAACGCGGTGTCCAGCCCGCCGTCCACGCAGGTTTCCACGAGCCGCAGGAGCGCGGGCACATAGGCCGGCGCCCGCCGCGTGAATTCCTGCAGGGCGGCCGCGGCCCACGGCCAGTCCGACCGCTCGGACGCCGCGTCGGTCGCGAGTTCGAGAACCCGAAACCCGGCGTCCGGCATTTCATCCGCCAACTGGCAGCTGAGAAGCGCGACCTGCTCGCGACCCTCGGCCTCCTCGACGAGATAGCGCCGGACCGACACGAGCCCGTCATCGATCAAGCCGGATCGCAGCTGCAGGTTCGCCGCGGCCAGCAGCAACGACGGATCGGCGCGCGCCATGTCGGGAGTCAGCACGTCGGCGAGCGCCGCGGCGTCGCCGCGCTCGACGAACGCGCGCGCCAGACGCCGGGCCAGGTCGACGTCCGCCGGATTCAACCGCGCCACGAGCCGCAACGTCTCCATCGCCTCGTCGTGACGGCCGTGCGCGTCGAGCGCGTCGGCCAGCAACCTCAGCCCCTCGACCGTCGTCGCGGACGCACGGGCCCGCGTAAAGTCGCCGGCCGCAACAGCCATTCCCACCAACTGCGATCGGACCCCTTCGTCATCCGGCACGAGCTGTGCGGCCTGTTCGAGCGCGGTTGCGGCGTCGGCGGGACGCCGTTTCTTCCCGAGCTCTCTGGCAATGTCCTTGTAGTCGCGCACCGCCCCCGCCGCGTCTCCCCGCTCCGCCCGCAGGCGGGCGGCCGCCATCCTCCGCTCGAAGTCGTTGGGATCGAGCGTGTCGAGTTGAATGCGGACGTCGGTCGCGCCGCGATGATCGCCCCGGGCCAGACGACATTCGGCCAGCGCCGCGAGGTAGGCGCGAGCGTCGGCGAAAAGTCCCTGCCGCGCCGCCAGCGCGCCTGCCTGAAGGAGCGCGCGCTCGTCGTCGGGTCTGAGCTTGAGAATCTTCTTGTAGACGGCGGCGGCCTTGGCCACGAAGCCTTCGGCCGTCAGCCGATCGGCGCTGCGCGTGAACAGCTCGGTCGCGCGATCGGGCTGGCCGGCGCGCAGAAACACGTCGCCGAGCGTGTTGGCGGTGTTCCAGTCGCTCGGCTGATGCTCGATCACGCTCACGTAGGCGGCAATCGCAGCATCCAACTTACCTTGTCTCAACAGCTTCTCGGCGTGACGCAGAGTTGCGGCGCGATCGAAGGGCACAAGATGTCAATCCATCGTATCAAAGAGCGTCGGTGGTCGAAACGAGCGGCGATGCACCTGCGAGTAGCCGAAGCGCGCAACCGCATCGAGGTGATCCGACGTCGCATAGCCCTTGTGCCGATCGAAACCGTAGCGGGGATCGAGGCCGTGGAGCTCGAGCATGAGCCGATCGCGCGTCACCTTGGCGACGATCGAAGCCGCCGCGATCGCCGAGCAGCGGCGATCGCCGTGCAGGACGCCGCGCTGCGCCATCGGGAGATCCGGCACCCGGAACGCGTCGACCAGCACGATGTCGGGAAGCGGCGCGAGGGCGAGAATGGCGCGCTGCATGGCGCGCAGCGAGGCCTGGTGGATGTTGATGCGATCGATCTCGGCTGGATCGGCGTCGGCGACGGCCCAGGCGACAGCGTGCCGGAGGATGCGCTCATAGAGCCTTTCGCGCTCGGCGGTCGGCACGAGCTTCGAGTCGGAGACGCCCGCGATGTGTTTGTCGGGATGCAGGACGACGGCAGCGGCAACCACCGGACCGGCCAGACAACCGCGGCCCACTTCGTCCACGCCCGCGACGTGCACGAACCCGACGCGCCGCAGCGCGTTCTCGAGCGTGCGCATCGCGGGAACGCGGGTCATACGGAAGGTGGCCGCAGTCCTGCTAGGTTTTGACGTCTACCTTCGGACCTCTGACTCTCTCGTTGCTGTCCTTCATGCGCGCCGCCTTGCCCTTGAGGTCGCGCAGGTAGTAGAGCTTCGCGCGGCGGACTCGGGCCGAGCGCATCACTTCGACCTTCTGAATCGTCGGCGAGTGCAGCGGGAAAATGCGCTCCACGCCCTGACCGAACGACACTTTCCGCACCGTGAACGACGCGCGCGTTCCACCGCGGTGCATCCCGATGACCACGCCTTCGAAGATCTGAATCCGTTCCTTGTCGCCTTCGCGGACCTTCACGTGGACCCGCACCGTATCGCCCGCCTTCATGGCCGGCCGCTCGGTCATCTGGGCCTTCTCGACCAGCTCAATCGCGCTCATGTCGCAGCTCCTTCAGGATTGCTATTTCTTCTTCGTCCAATGTCGCATCCGCCAGCAAGTCCGGCCGCCGCTCCAGCGTCCGGCTCAGCGCTTCCCGCTTGCGCCAGCGCCGAATCTCGCCGTGATTGCCGGACAGCAGCACTTCGGGCACCTTCACCACGCGCTCGGCCCCGCCCTCGCTCGCGGTCGATTCGGGCGAGCTTCGGCGAGGCTCGCCGCTGACGCTCACCTCAGCGGGTCGAGTGTACTGCGGAAAATCCAGCAGCCCCCGGTTGAACGAATCCGCGCTCACTGACTGCTCGTCGCCGACGACCCCCGGCACGAACCGCGCGACGGCGTCGAGGATGACGAGCGCCGCCAGTTCGCCCCCGGTCAACACGTAGTCGCCGATCGACAACTCCTCGGCGACCCGCTCGCGGATCCGATCGTCGAACCCCTCGTAGCGGCCGCACAGCACCACGACGTGGCTGCACCCGCTCAACCGCTTCGCGTCGTCGTGCGTGAACCGCCGCCCCTGCGGCGACGTCATGATCACGTGCAGCCGCCGACCTGCCGTGAGCGGAGTCGAACGGCCTGCCGTGAGCGACGTCGAACGGTCCTGCTCGATCGCGTCCAGCGCGCGAAAAATCGGCTCGGCCTTGAGGACCATCCCCGGCCCCCCGCCGTACGGCACATCGTCCACCACCCGATGACGGTCGGTCGTGAACTCCCGCAGGTCGCGCACCTTCACGTCGAGCGTGCCGCGCTCGATCGCGCGGCCCAGGATCCCAGCTGCCAGCGGCTGCTCGATCATCGCCGGAAAGATCGTGACGATATCGAAGGTCATCGCCTGTAGTGTCCGGCTTCAGCCGGACCTTTCGTTCAGATCCAGCAACCCCTCTGGTGCGTCAATCACGATTCGCTTCGCATCCAGGTCCAGCGTCACGCAGATTTCCGCCGCGAGCGGAATCAGGATCTCGCCGCGTGGTCCGTCGATGACCAGCCGGCTGCCGTTGAGTGTGCCCTCCACGTTGCTCACCTCGCCGACCCTGTCGTCCTTCGTGGTCACCACGACGCAGCCGATCAGGTCGTGCCGGTAGAACGTCTCGGCCGGCAGCGGTGCGAGACGCTCGAGCGGCACTCTCAGTTCGCGTCCCGCCAACAACTCGGCGTCGTTCATCGTGGCGACGCCGTCCAGGCCGATGATCGGTCGCGCTCGATGGAAGCGCACCGACGTGATCTGAATCGGCTCCGCAACCCCGCCGCGCTCGATGAAGAGCTCGGCGCCGGGCTGAAACCGCTCCTCGGGAAAATCGGTCTCGGGATCCACGATCACCTGACCGCGAATCCCATGGGCGCGCGCGATACG
Organism: uncultured Acidobacteriota bacterium; assembly: GCA_963770995.1. Taxonomy (GTDB): domain Bacteria; phylum Acidobacteriota; class Vicinamibacteria; order Vicinamibacterales; family CAVVIG01; genus CAVSWN01. The sequence goes on from CAVYRS010000005.1 coordinate 517,955, forward strand.
CCCGACCACCGCCATCTCAACCCACTTCGCTGTCATTGCAGGATCGCAAAATTGCAGAATTGCAGAATTGCCATTGCTCAATTAATCCTGCCATCCTGCCATTCGACAATTCTGCAATGTCACCTTGTTTCCCTTATCTCCAACGTCACGTCCTTGCCCTCGCGCTCCCCCGCCGTGGCCGCCAGGGTACGCAGCGCCGCAGCCGTCCGCCCTTGGCGGCCAATCACCTTGCCGAGATCGATCGGTGAGACGAACAGCTCGATCAGCGTCTTGTGCCGATGCTGCGACTCGGTGACGCGGACGTCGTCGGGCCGATCGGTCAAGGCCTTCGCGAGCACCTCGACGACTTCACGGACGCCGCTCATGACTGTTCGGCCGCTCCCGCCTCGGGCGCCGAAGCCGTGCTGCTCTCCGCGACGGCGGCCGGCCTGACCATGACGACCGTGTCTGCACTCGCTGAGACGGAGGCTGCAGCGGGAGCCGGAGCCGGAGTCAGATGCCGAGCGACCAGGGTGCGCACCGAGCTCGACATCTGTGCGCCGTTCTTGACCCACTGATCGAGACGCTCTTTGTTGACCTGCACGACGGCGGGACGCGATCGCGGGTTGTAATGGCCGAGGATTTCGACGAATGAACTGTCGCGGGCGGCGCGGGAATCGGTGACCACGACGCGGAAGAACGGGCGCTTCTTGGACCCGGCGCGTCGCAAACGAATAGCTACCATCTCTGCTCTCCTGAACGCGCTCGAGCGCTCCGAACCCGCGCGCTGAATACGCTGCACAAACGACGAACGTCGAACCACGAACGACGAACGTCTTGCGGAGCCCGCCTACCGGCGGCTGCGCAGCATCTGCATGGCCTGACGGCGAGCCTTCTTGCCGCCGCCGCTCAATCCGGCCATTCCACCCAACTGCTTCAACATCTTCTGCATCTGCACGAACTGCTTCAGCAGCCGGTTCACTTCCTCGACCGTCGTGCCGCTCCCGCGCGCGATGCGCTTGCGGCGGCTGCCGTTGATGATGTGCTGCTTGCGCCGTTCGTCCGGAGTCATCGAGCCGATGATCGCCTCGATTCGCGACACCTGCTTCTCGTCCGGCGTGTTCTCGGCGAGCTGCTTCAGATTCCCCATGCCGGGGAGCATGCCGATGATCGATTCGAGCGGCCCCATCTTCCGGATCGTCTTGAGCTGATCGCGAAAGTCCTCGAGCGTGAACTCGTTCGACCGAATCTTCTCTTCCAGCCGCTCGGCGTCCTCCTGCGTGATCGCCGCTTCGGCCTTCTCGATCAGCGACAGCACGTCGCCCATGCCGAGGACGCGCGACACGACCCGCTCCGGGTGGAACGGCTCGAGATCCTCCAGCCGCTCACCGCTGCCCGCGAACGCGATCGGGACGCCGACGACCGACACCACCGACAGCGCCGCGCCGCCGCGCGCGTCGCCATCCAGCTTGGTGAGCACGACGCCGGTGACGCCGACTCGTGCGTGGAACTCGCCCGCGCTCTTGATCGCGTCCTGCCCGGTCATCGCGTCGGCCACGAACAACCGATCCGACGGATCGCTTGTGTCCTTGATCGCGACGAGCTCGGTCATCAGCTCGTCGTCGATGTGGAGGCGCCCCGCGGTATCCACGATGACGGTGTCGAATCCGAGCGAGGTGGCCTCGGCGACGGCGCCCTTCGCGCGCGCGACGGGATCCATCAGCCCGGCCGGATCGTGCACGCGCACGCCGGCTTTCTTCGCGACGACGTTGAGCTGCTCGATGGCGGCCGGCCGCTTGACGTCGGTCGAGACGAGCATCGCGTGCTTGCCCTGCCGCTTCAGCCACGTCGCCAGCTTCCCCGCAGTTGTCGTCTTTCCGGCGCCCTGCAGCCCGAGCAGCAGCACGACGCGCGGACGCCTGGTGGTCGGCTGGAGTCCACCCTCCGCATTGCCGAACAACGCCACCATTTCGTCCCGGACGATGCGCACGACCTGTTGCGACGGGGCGAGCCCGCGCAGAATGTCGTTGTCCTTGGCCGCGTCCATCGCCCGGTCGCGCACCCGGTCCACGAACGCCTTGACGACCTTGAAGTTGACGTCGGCCTCGAGCAGCGCGAGGCGGATTTCGCGGAGCGCAGCTTCGATGTTCTCCGGCGTCAGCCGGGCTTCGCCCCGCAGGGACTTGAAAACGTCTTGAAGACGCGTGCTCAGGGAATCAAACATGGAGCCGCTAAGGCCGTTCTCGCTTGTTTCTGTTCACCGGGGTTACTTCCGCCCGCAACGGCGAGGACGGCTCTAACCCGCTCTACGGCAAACGCTTATCGTAGCACGAGAATTGGTGACTTGGCGAATGGCCGAGTTGGCGAACTTTACACCGACGAGAGTTTGTGGCCGAGTTTTTCCTTTTTCGTCTTGAGGTAGCGGCGCGTCGAATCCGACGCCGGGATTTCAATCGGCAGCCATTCGCTCACCGAGAGCCCGTAACCCTCGATTCCGACGAGTTTGCGGGGGTTGTTGCTCATCAGACGCATCGAGCGAACGCCGATCTCGCGCAGAATCTGCACGCCCATCCCATAATCGCGCTGGTCGGCCTTGAAGCCGAGGCGTTCGTTCGCTTCGACGGTGTCGAAGCCTTCGTCCTGCAGCTCGTACGCGCGAATCTTGTTCGCGAGACCGATGCCGCGGCCCTCCTGGTTCAGGTACAGCAGCACGCCGCGCCCTTCGGCAGCGATGCGGCGCATCGCCGCGTCCAGTTGCGCACCGCAGTCGCAGCGGGCCGAGTGAAACACGTCGCCGGTGAGGCACTGCGAGTGCACGCGCACGAGCACGTCCTGCCCCTCGCCAATCTCACCGCACACCAGCGCGGTATGCGTCAGCTTGTCGATCTGGTTCTCGAACGCGTGCACGAGGAACTCGCCGTACTCGGTCGGCATACGCGCTGACGCCACACGCTTGACGAGCGACTCCGTGCGCATGCGATAGCTGATGAGATCGGCGACGGTGATCATCAGCAGACCGTGTTTCTTCGCGAATTTCGTCAGCTGCGGGACACGCGCCATGGTGCCGTCGTCGTTCATGATTTCGCAGATGACGCCTGCCGGGTACAACCCGGCGCTGCGCGCGAGATCGACCGCGGCTTCGGTCTGACCAGCCCGGACGAGCACACCGCCTGGACGCGCCCGCAACGGATGCAGGTGTCCCGGCCGCGCCAGGTCCGAGGGCGTGGTCGCCGGATCGATAGCCGCGAGCACGGTGGCCGCGCGATCGGCCGCCGAGATGCCGGTCGTCGTACGACCGACTGCGTCGATGGGCGTGCAGAAGGCGGTTTCGAACCGGGACGTATTCTGCGACACCATCAGCGGAATCTCGAGCTCGTCGAGCCGCTCGGGGGTCATCGACAGACAAATCAGGCCGCGGCCGTAGCGGGCCATGAAATTAATCGCCTCGGGCGTCACCTTCTCGGCCGCGATCGTCAAATCCCCTTCGTTCTCCCGATCCGCATCGTCCACGACGATGACCATGCGGCCGGCCTTGAACGCCGCGATCGCGTCGTCGATCCGGGCGAATGGCGACGGCTTTTTCGCGATAGCCAGTTTTTTCACAGACTCCCTGCCTTCAGGCCCGCCAGTTCCGCCGCCCGCGCGACGTATTTGCCGACCATATCGCACTCGAGATTGACGCCGTCATGGACGCGCGCCCGACCGAGGTTCGTATGCTCCATGGTATACGGCACGACCTGGATGACGAAACGATCCGCCTCGAGGGCGGCAACCGTGAGGCTGATGCCGTCCACGGCGACCGAACCCTTGCTCACGAACAACGCCGCCAGCTGCGATGGAAAACTCACCGTCAACCAGTGAAACTCGGCGTCCGGCCGCAGCTCTTCGATGCGGCCCACGGCGTCGACGTGGCCCTGCACGAAGTGTCCGCCAAACCGGCCGTCCGCCCGCAGCGGCCGCTCCAGATTGATCCGGCACCCGCGCGCCAACGTTCCAAGAGTCGTCACGCGAGCCGTCTCGGGCCCGACATCTGCGGAAATCTCCTCACGGCTCGCCGCGACCACTGTGAGACAGACGCCGTTGACCGCGAGGCTGTCGCCGAGCGCGAGCTCCGCGGCCAGCGGCGTCGCGATCCGCAGGCGATAGCCGGCCGGAGTCGCGGTGCGCTCCGCCAGCTCGCCAATCGCCTCAACGAGCCCGGTGAACATGTCCTTCAATCATCACGTCTGGACCCAGGGGTTCGACTCGCCGGTCGCGCAAGTCCGACACGGAGAAGCAGCGACCCGGCAACAGCGGCACGCCCTCGCTGCCGAGCACGTGCGGCGTGATATACAACCGCACGGCGTCGACGACGCCCGCGTCCCATGCGGCGGCATGCAGCTCGGCTCCGCCTTCGAGCAGGAGCGATCCGATTTCGCGCCGGGCGAGACGATGGAGCGCTTCGTTCAACGCACCGTCGCCGGCAACTTCGATCTCCGCGCCGCGCGATTCGAGAGGCCTGCGCAGCTCCACACGATCCGCGCACGCCGCCGTCGTCACGATGATGACAGGGCCTGCGTCGCAAGTCGAGAGCACGCGGGCGTGCGGCGGCGTGCGGAGGCGGCGATCGAAAATCACACGCGTCAGCGGCCGCTCACGGTAGACGCCACGCGCCGTCAACTCGGGATCGTCCACGAGAATCGTGCCCACGCCGACGCCGATCGCGTCGACCTCCGCGCGAATGCGGTGGGCATGACGATTGGCCGCCGCGGACGTCAGCGCCGTTCGGCGTCCCGGCGCGGCCGCGATCCGGCCGTCCAGGCTCGTCGCGGCCTTGAGTACGACGAACGGGCGCTGTTCGAGCATCAGCGTGAAGAACGCGTCGTTCATCGCCGCCGATCGCTCCGCTTCGAGACCGACCTCCACCGTGACGCCGTGCTCGCGGAGCAGCGCAAACCCGCGCCCGCGGACCAGCGGATTGGGATCTTCCACGCTCGCGACGACGCGCCGCACGCCGGCCTCGATGATTCGCGTGGCGCAGGGCCCCGTGCGGCCCTCGTGGCAGCACGGTTCGAGCGTGCAGTAGAGCGTGGACCCTCGGGCGCGCGGGCCGGCCTCGGTCAGCGCGTGCACTTCGGCGTGCGGCTCACCCGCGCGCTGATGATGCCCCTGGCCGACGATGACGCCGTCAGCGGACACGACGACGGCGCCAACGAGAGGATTCGGGCTCGTTCGCCCCCGCCCGCGCCCCGCATGGAACAGCGCGCGTTCCATGTAGTCGACGTCAGTCATGGCATCGAGTAATTGGGTAATCGGGTAATCGGGTAATTTATCGGGCAATTGAGCAATCAATTATCCAATTACCCGATTACCCGATTACCCGATTCCTCCAGCTACCATTTCTCCTCGAACAACCCGTCGACGTATGCCTGGGCGTCGAACGGCACGAGGTCGTCGATGCCTTCTCCGACTCCGACGTAGCGAATCGGCAGCTTCAAATCGTTGGCGATGGCGACGGCGACGCCGCCCTTCGCCGTCCCATCGAGCTTGGCGAGCACGATCCCGTTCACGCCGGCGACGGCCATGAACTCGCGCGCCTGCGCGACGCCGTTCTGCCCGACGGTGGCGTCCAGGACCAGAAGGACTTCCTGCGGCGCGCCCGGCACCTCGCGCGCGGCGATCCGGCGGATCTTGTCCAGCTCGCTCATCAGGTTCGCGCGCGTGTGCAGGCGGCCGGCCGTGTCCACGAGAATCGGATCGCGTCCTTTTGCCTTCCCCGACGAAATCGCGTCGAACACGACCGCCGCGGGATCCGCGCCTTCTCGCGCGCGGATGATGTCCACATTCGCGCGGCGCGACCAGATTTCGAGCTGCTCGACCGCGGCGGCGCGAAACGTGTCGGCGGCGCAGACGAGCGGATTCTTGCCCTGGGTTTTCAACAGATTCGCCAGCTTCCCGACCGTCGTCGTCTTGCCGGTCCCATTGACGCCGACGATGAGGGTCACCTGCGGACGCGTTTCGACAACGATGGGGCGATCGACGGCGGCGAAGACGTCGAGGATCTCCTGTTTGACGAGGTCTCGCAGGCTGGCACCGTTCCTGGAGCCTTTGCTCACCGCGGCGATGATGCGATCCGTCGCCGCGACGCCGATGTCCGCCGAGATCAGCAGTTCCTCGAGCGCGCCGACGGTCTCGACGTCAATGGCGCGGGCGCGCCGTTCCGGCGCGTCGGCCAGCCGCACCAACTCGTCGAACCGCTCGACGATGTTCTCCTTGGTGCGTGTGAGGCCCGCGCGCAGCTTCTCAAAGAACCCCATTCACCCTCTGCGACCTCCGTGTCTCCAAATCTGAAATCTGAATTCTGAAATCTACAGTCTCACGCTTCAGCCTCCGCACGTTGGCGCCGGAGCATCAGCGCGGTGATCGCCGTCCGCACGTCGCTGTCGCCGCTGAGCACCGCCTGCATCTGGGTGGCGATTGGCAGCTCCACGCCGTACCGCGCGCCCAGAGCCAGCGCCGCACCCGTGGTCCGCACGCCCTCCGCTACCATTTTCATGCCCGCGAGGATCTCGGGAAGCGGGCGGCCGCGCGCCAGCTCGACGCCGACATGACGGTTGCGGCTCAAGTTTCCCGTGCACGTCAGCACGAGATCGCCCAACCCGCTCAGGCCGGATAAGGTTTCGCGCCGTCCGCCTGCGGCACAGGCGACGCGTGTGAGCTCGGCAAGGCCGCGGGTGATGAGCGCCGCCAGGGCGTTGTGCCCCAGGCCCAACCCTTCGACGACACCGGCCGCGATGGCGATGATGTTCTTCAGCGCGCCGCCGATTTCGACGCCGATCACGTCGTCGCTTCCATAAAGGCGGAAGTACGGCGCGCGGAACTCGTGCTGGACCAGTTCGGTCGCGGCGCTGTCGACGGATGCGGCCAACACCGCGGTCGGCAACTGGTTCGCGACTTCGATGGCGAAGCTGGGACCGGACAGGACGACAACGGGATGCGCGCCCGCGACTTCCTGCTCGATGACTTGCGACATGCGCAGGAGCGTGTCGGTCTCGAGCCCCTTGGTGGCGCTCACGATCACCGATCCGGACGCGAGGTGTGGCACGGCGGATCGGATGACCGGGCGGCAGCCATGCGAGGGAATGGCCGAGACGACGAGATCGCGGCCGGAAACGGCGTCCCCCAGCGAATTGGTGACGTTGACTTCGCTGGGCAGCGCAACGCCGGGCAGATACACCGCGTTCGCGCGCCGCGCCTGAATCTCCGCTACGAGCGCCGCGTCGCGCGCCCACAGGTTGACGTGATGTCCGACGCGCGCGAGGTGCACGGCCAGCGCCGTGCCCCAGCTGCCGGCGCCGAGTACGGTGACGCTGCGCACTATTCCACAGCCCCCACGCGGCGTTCCGTTCCGGCGCGCAACCTGGCGACGTTGGTTCGGTGACGGAACACGATGATGGCCGACGCGCCCAGCGCCGCTGCGACGGCCGGCACCTGTCCGCCCATGGCATAGGCGAGCGGCGGCAGCACGATCGACGCGAGCACCGATCCGAGCGAAATGTATTTCGTCAACCACACGGACGCGACGAACACGGCGAGCGCCGGCGGCACTGCCAGCGGAGTGAGGACCGAGAAGACACCGCAGGCCGTGGCCACGCCCTTCCCGCCACGGAACCGGAGCCAGATGGGATAGATGTGACCCACGATCGCCGCGAGCCCCGCGACGGCCGGAGCGGCCGCGTTCGGACTCAAGCGCTCGGCCAGCACGACGCTCGCGGCGCCCTTCAGCATGTCGAGCAGCGCGACGAGCACGCCGGCCTTCACGCCGGACGCGCGCATCACGTTGGCCGCGCCAAGGTTGCCACTGCCGATCTGACGAAGATCCGCCAGCCCCCAACGGCGCGCCATGAGCAGCGCGAACGGAATGGAACCCAGGAGATAACCCGCGATAACAACAGATGCCATTTTCGGATGGGCGGGTCCTGATCGTACGTGGGTCCGGCTTTAGCCGGACCAGCGCGTCGACGGTCCGCCTAAAGGCGGACTCCACGTTTCGTAACCCTACCTGCCCGACAGCGTAGCATGCGCCAGCGCGGCGTAGGTCGGGCCTGCCGACGACAGTCGGCTGTGGTAGAGCGTTGCGGCGGGCACACCCACGCGCGCGACGATGTCGGACCTCGCCGCGGCGAGCGCGCGACCGCGATCCGACGGCCGCGACTGGCGCCACCGCCCGAGGGTCAGGTGCGGTTGAAACGGCCGCGATTCGAGCGCGATGCCCTCGCTCGCGATGCGACGTGCAAGTTCTCGCTGGAGATCGATCAGCTCGTTCGCGCCATTCGTGACCCCAATCCACACGGCTCGCGGCGATCCGCGCGTCGGGAACACGCCCATGCCCTGAAGGGTCAGGTCGAACGGCGACGCCTCGATCGGACGGCCGACGGCCTCGGCAACCGCGGGCGCCTGCGACTCCGATACGTCGCCGAGAAAGACCAGCGTCAGGTGGAGGTGATCAGGTTTGACCCATCGGACCGACGACCGCGCGTCGCCCATCGCCGAGGCGATGCGCCTCTGCTCCGCAGCGATCGCGGCTCGCGCCGCGGCGTCGAGATCGACGGCGACGAACAGCCGCATCACGAATGTAGAAGTTAGAACTTCGAAGTCAGAAGGACAAGGCTCCTGATTCGAGGTCCTTCTAAGTTCTACCGTCTAACTTCTGCCTTCCAACGGCAGGCCAAAAGGGAGCGTCCTTCTTGAGCAGCAGCAGCCGCAGCATGTTCATCGCGGCCTGCGCCGACTGGAACTTCACCATGTCTCGTCCGCCGAGAAACTGAAACGTCCGGACTCGAAGCTGGTCGTCGACGCCCACGGCAATGGCGACGGTCCCGACCGGTTTCTCCGGTGACCCGCCGCCGGGTCCGGCGATGCCGGTGATGCCGATGCCGATACGTGCGCCCGCACGGTCGCGAATGCCGGTCGCCATGGCCTGAGCAACGGGCTCGCTGACCGCGCCGTGTTCCTCAATCAGAGCGGCCGGCACGCCGGCGAGCTCGGTCTTCGCGCGATTGCTGTAGCACACGACGCCGCGCTCGACGTAGTCCGAGCTGCCGGGCACATCGGTCAGGCGCGACGCCAGGAGTCCCCCGCTGCACGATTCAGCGACGGCGATCGTCATCCCGCGTTCGCGCAGCATCGCGCCGACGACGGCTTCGAGCGGCCGGCCGTCGGTGCTGTAAATCGCGCTGCCCAACACGGCCTCGAGCTCGCGCTGCGCAGCGTCGAGCGCGGCATCCGCGTCGGCGCGAGTCGGTGCCTCGACAGTCAGATGCAGCTCGATCTGCCCCAGCATCGCGAGAATTGTCGTGCTGATCGGCACCGCTCGCCTCGTCCACGGCGAGTAGACGGGTTGTGCCGCGGCGTCGACATCCGATTCGGTCCGCCCCGTGATCTTCAGCACCCGCCGGAAGAGGCCGCCGCTGCTCGAACGGGACGCCACCCGCTCGCGAAGGACCGTTTCGAGCATCGGCACCATTTCTCTCGGTGGCCCGGGCAGCAGCACAATCGCAGTCCGTCCGCGCTCCAGCCAGAGGCCGGGCGCCGTGCCGTTCGGATTCGGCAGCACCGTGGCGCCCCGCGGCACCATCCCCTGCCGGCGATTGATCGCCGGCATCGTCAGGCCGCGCCGCGCAAAGCGCTCGCGGATCCGGTCGACGATCTGCTCGTCGACATCGACTTCCAGCCCGAGTACCCGCGCCACAGCGTCGCGGGTGATGTCGTCCTCGGTTGGCCCGAGCCCGCCGGTGAGGATGATCAGATCCGCCCAGAGGAGACCGCTCTCGAGGACGCGCGCCAATTCTTCTACCTGATCGCCGACGACCGCCTTCAGACGCACGTCGAAGCCGATCTGATTCAGTCGCTCCGTGATCGTCAGCGAGTTCGTGTCGACGCGGAAGGGCGTCAACATCTCGCTGCCGACGGCGACAATGCAGGCATTCATGGAAATCGGGTAATTGGATAATCGGGAAATCTGGTAATTGAATTGGTCAATCGAGCAATCAATTACCCGATTACCAGATTACCCGATTACCCGATCCACGAGAGCGAGCGTCGCGCGAAGCGCGACGTTCGCGTAAATGGCGGCCATCGCGTCATCGGCCATCACGCCGACGCCGCCGTGCAGATGCTCGAGCCGCCGCGCGGGGAAGGGCTTGATGATGTCGAAGAGTCGAAACAGAAAAAACCCGCCGATCGCACCCATCCAGCCGACACCGGTGAGAAACAAGGTGATCAACATGCCCATCACCTCGTCGACGACTACCTCACCGGGATCGGTCCTGCCAAAATGCCGCTCGGCCACGCTGCCAGCCCAGGACCCGGCAGCGAACAGGACGACGATTGCAATCCCCTGAATCGTCGGCGAGGTTGGCAACAGCGCCCACAGCACCAGGCCAGCAGCGGAACCAAACGTTCCGGACGCGACCGGCACGTAGCCGACGCCGAACGCGGTCGCAAGAGCCAGAGCGCTACCACGGAAAGCACGGTGCAAAACAGAGGACACAGATCCGTTAGGCAAGAACTGACACAGTGGCTCTCGGTTTTGGTCCGTGGCCACCGTGGTAGTGCATTTGGCTGCTACCGAACGACTCGAGTTCCGGCGAGACGATCGTGAAGGCCGCGGCGATCGCGCGAGAAGAGGGCCGGGAGCAATCCAAGGCCGGCCGGCGCAGCGAGGACCAGCCACGTCGCTTCGCGCACGAAGGCGTGGCCGACGTCGAGCGTCGCCGCCGGCTCGGCGGCCACGACGCGGATCCCCGCCGCCATCTTGCCAAGCGTCTGGCCTCCCGCGGTAAACGCGACGAGATAGCCGCCGTTCTGGACCAGCAGGAAGGCGATGAGCGGGCCACGCGGCAGCAGCGCGAGATCCTGAATCGTCAACCCGCAAATCTGCAGGGTGAAGTAGATCACGAGCGCGTCGACCGTTCCCAAAATCAGCAGGTCGATCGCCGCGGCGACTATGCGTTCTGGAATGCCGGCGTCCTCGATGCCCTTCTCCGCCCGGCGCCAGTCGCCTGCCGGCTCGCGGCGCGTCGCCGAGGCGAGCGCGCGCGGCAGGGCCGGGGAGTCGTCGGGCATCAAATCCAGCGATTGCACGCGCGGCTGATCCTGGCGAAGGCGCGGCGCTTCGGGTGTCGATCGACGGACCGCGAGCGGCGCCCGGGGCGCGGACGGTCGCGTGATCAGGGGCTCGTCGTCGACTTGCGGAAAATTTGCGCCGAAGAGCGGCAATTCCTCTTCGACGGCTGGGCGCTCGACGGGCGGCTCTACGCGAAGAGGAAGTTCGGGCGCGGCCGTCGGCGCAGACAGCGAGAAGTCATACCCACAGTTGCGGCAGCGGTCCGTCTCCTCGAAGCCGAGATAGCCGCACTTGGGACATTTCATGGCACCGTGCCCGCGAGCGACAGGAGTTGCTGTTGAATCGACGTGCGCAACTTGTCGGCATCGGCGCGTTCGGGATCGGTCGTGCGGACACCGTCGAGCGCGGCGAGCGCGTCGTGCAGCCGGCCGGCCGACGCGAGCGTCTGCGCGCGAGCGAGCGCCTTTTCGGCGCGCCGCGGCAGCGGCAGAATCCCCTCGCCCACCGGCGGCGGCGCCGCCTGAGCCGCGGGCGCATCCTGCAGGAACAGGAGCGACCGCCAATCCAATCGGCCCGACCACGCCAGCAGAACCACGGCGATCACAGCCGCCGGCGCAACGATCAGGACCGCGCGCTCGAACGAACGGAAACGCTGGGTCGTGTCCGGAATCGCACTGGCGGATGGGCCGCGCATCGCACGCTTCGGCGCGGACGGCGTGACGGCCGCTTCGAGCCGGTTGAGCCGCTCGAGCACCGCCAGGGCTTCCTCTGACGGCGCTCCGCGATCGATGGCGGCCTGCAGCAGCCGGCGCGCTTCATCGCCCTCGCCACGGTGAAAAGCGGCGACGCCCGTCTGCAGCAATTCCTCCGACTCGCGCTGCCCTTCGGCCAGCGCCGTGCGCGCCCGCTCGATGTACGCGCGCGCGCGTGCGTGCGTGCGATCCAGGAACAGGGCGCGGGTCCAGACGTTGATCGCCTGCTCGTACCGGCCGCCGAAGTAGTGATCGAGACCGACCAGGAGCAGTTGTTCTATCTTGCTGTCACGATCCTTGTCGTCGCCGCCCGTGGTGTCGGCCGCGCCCGGCGCGTGGGCGCCGTCGCTGCGATGGGCCTCTGACATGAAGTGCGCAGATTATACAATTGATGCATGGCCGTAATCGAGTGCGTTCCGAACGTGAGTGAGGGCCGGCGGACCGAGATCGTGGCGGCGATGGCCGACGCAATCCGCGGCGTCAGCGGCGCGCGCCTGCTGGACCATTCGTCGGACGCCTCTCACAATCGATCGGTTTTCACACTCGCCGGCGATGCCGCTGCGGTCGAGTCGGCGGTGCTCGCGCTCGTCGAGCGCGCGGTCGCCGACATCGATCTCCGGACGCATCGCGGCGAACACCCGCGAATCGGCGCGGTCGACGTCATCCCGTTCGTGCCCATCGAGGGCGTGACGATGGCGGACTGCGTTGAGCTGGCGAAGAAGGTGGGCGCCGAGATCGCGCGGCGCTTCAACGTGCCCGTTTACCTGTACGAGGATGCCGCGAGCAGCCCGGCACGGAAGAATCTCGAAGACATCCGGCGCGGCGAGTTCGAGGGGCTCAGCGCGAAGATGCGCGCGACCGAGTGGGTGCCCGACTTCGGCCCCGGTGCGCCGCACGCAACGGCGGGCGCCACCGTTGTCGGAGCGAGGATGGCGCTCATCGCCTACAACATCAACCTCGCGACCGATCGCCTCGACGTCGCCAAGAAGATTGCCGCGGCGATCCGGCACAGCAATGGCGGCTTCCGCTACGTCAAGGCGGCGGGCTTCAAGGTGGAAGGTCGCGGCATCGTGCAGGTCTCGATGAACCTCACGAACTACGAGAAGACGCCGATCTTCCGGGTCTTCGAGACGGTCAAGCGCGAAGCCGCGCGCTACGGCGTGTCGATTCTCGAGAGCGAGATTGTCGGATTGCTGCCGTCGGCGGCGCTGAACGGAGCAGCCGAGTTCTACCTGCAGCTCGAGGGATTCCGACCCGATCAGATTCTCGAAAACAAGCTGCGAAGCTAGACGCCTTCTTCTTCGCCTTCGGGCCGCCGGGCCGGGGCAATCCCGAACGCCTTCATCTTCCGATACAGATTGCTGCGCTCGACGCCGAGCACGTCGGCGGTCCGCGACATGTTGCCCTGCTGCTCGGCCAGGGTGCGCAGGATCAGATCGCGCTCGAACTGATCGCGTGCCTCGTGCAGCGTCCGCCGCTCGGTCGCGTCGACGGCCGCGGCGGGACGGCTCAGCCCGCTCGGGTCGAGGAACGTCAGGTCGGCGGCGGTAATGGCGTCGCCGGGCACCATGATCATCAGCCGCTCGATCACGTTGCGCAGCTCGCGCACGTTGCCCGGCCAGGGATAGCTGCTGGAGCGCGCCGCGCGCGCCGGGATCGAAGCGCTTGATCCGGCGGCCGTACTCGCGCGCGAACTCGGCCATGAAGTGGTCGGCCAGCAGCGGGATGTCTTCCTGCCGATCGCGCAGCGGCGGGACGAAGATCGGAATGACGTTGAGCCGGAAGTACAGGTCCTCGCGGAACCGCCCGGCGCGGATCTCCGCCTGCAGGTCCTTGTTGGTCGCGGCCAGCACGCGCGCGTCGACCTTGATCCGCGCCGTGCCGCCGACCGCCTCCATCGTCTGCTCCTGCAGCACGCGCAGCACCTTGGCCTGCGTCTTCAGGCTCATGTCGCCGATCTCGTCGAGGAAGATCGTGCCGCCGTCGGCCGTCTCGAACTTGCCGCGCCGATCGGCGACGGCGCCCGGTGAACGCGCCGCGCACGTGGCCGAACAGCTCGCTTTCGATCAGCTCTTCGGGGATCGCCGCGCAGTTGACCTCGACGAACGTGCTCGTGCGGCGGCGGCTGAGCGCATGAATCGTCCGCGCCACGAGCTCCTTGCCGGTGCCGTTCTCGCCGTAGATCAGCACGCGGCCGTTGGTCGGGGCGGCCATCGCCACCTGGTCGCGGAGCTGGCGCATCTCGAGGCTCTCGCCGACCATCGTCTGCGTGCGATCGACCCGCGCGCGCAGCGCGCGGTTCTCGGCCTCGAGGTGCCGCTGGTGCAGCGCGTTCCGGATCGACCAGCACGGTCTTGTCGAGCGACAGCGGCTTCTCGACGAAATCGAACGCGCCCATCTTGATCGCGCGCACCGCGGATTCGATGTTGCCGTGCCCCGAGATGAGGACCACCTGCGCATCGACTTGCCGCTCGCGCAGCCGCGCCAGCGTCGCAAGCCCGTCCATTCCCGGGCAGCCACACGTCGAGCACGATCAGATCGACCGGGCCGCGCGTGATCCGCTCGAGGCACGCCTCGCCGCTCGGCACGGCCTCGACGGAGTAACCCTCGTCGCGCAGCACACCGCTCAGCGAGTTGCGCACTCCCGGCTCGTCGTCGACAATCAGAATCGTCGGTTTCACGAAGTTCTATCGTCCGTCACACCAGAGCAACGCAACCACGAAGACACGAAAACACGAAGAAGAAAGACCTCATCGTGGTCCTCTTCGTGGCTTCGTGATTTCCTGGTTGCCTTTGTTCCAGTGCTTCAAGGTTCAACACGGCAACTCTATGGTAAACCGCGTGCCCCGCGGTGTGTTGTCGCCGACGTCGATGCTGCCGCCGTGCTCGGCGATAATGCGGCGCACGATCGCGAGGCCGAGCCCGCTGCCGCGGCGCTTTGTCGAGTAGTACGGCAGGAAGAGCTTCTCGCGCTCAGCTGGCGGAATGCCGGGGCCGTCGTCGGCGACGATCACGCGAACCAGGCTGTTGGCCTCGTCGCGCTGGGTCTCGACGAGAATCGATCCGTGCCGATCCATCGCCTCGATCGCGTTGTCCATGAGGTTGATGATGACGCGTCGAATCTGTTCGACGTCGAGGCGGACGAGCGGGACACCTGTCGCGAACCGCTGTTCGATGCGGACGTCGCTGAAGATCCCGTCGTAGAGCGCGACGGTCTGGCCGATGAAATCGCCGAGATCGGTCGGCACCGTTCGTGGCGACGGCATCCGGGCGAACTGCGAGAACTCGTCCACGAGCATCTTCAGCGATTCCACTTCCCCGACGATGGTCGTCGTGCACTCGTCGACGAGCGCCTTCGCCTGCGGCGGCGCCGCCGAGAAGTGCCGCGCCAACCGCTCGGCCGACAGCTGGATGGGCGTCAGCGGGTTCTTGATTTCGTGCGCGAGGCGCCGGGCCACTTCGCGCCATGCCGCGACCTTCTGCGCACGAATGAGCGGCGTCACGTCGTCCAGCACGAGCACGACGCCCTGCGCGACACCGTCGTCGCCGACGAATGCCGCGGCGACCACGGCCAGGTGGAGCTCCTGGTCGTCGCGCGCCAGGGCCAGTTCGTGGGCGACAGGCTCGGACTTTCCGCGGCTGGCCTTGTCCAGGAGATCTGCGAGCGGCTCGAGATCGGGACGAGCCAACACGGCCTCGGCCGGCTGGCCGATGACGTGCCGGCCAATCCCCAGCAGCCGCGATGCCGCACTGTTGATCGTCGTAATGACGCCGGCCCCGTCCACCGACACGACGCCGGTCGTGATGCGTTCCAAAATCGTCTCGATGTAGCGCCGCCGCGTTTCGACCTCGACGTGCTTGCGCTCCAGCTCGATCGTGTCGCGGTCCACGCGACGCCGCGTCGCGGACAGCTCGCTCGCCATGAGGTTGAACGCTTCCACGAGTGACCCGAACTCGTCCTGGCTCTGGGGTTCGACCCGCTGATCGAGGTGGCCCGCGCCGATTTCCCGCGCTGCCGCCGCGAGCGCCTGAACGGGGCCGGTTATCCGCTTGGCCATGTAGAGGCCCATCCAGGTAGCGCCGACGAGAATCATCAGCGTCAACGCCAGAAACGACGCCAGGTAGACGCCGGTCAGCGGCCGCTTCAGCACGCGAAGCTGGTTGTAGCTTTCGAACTGCTGCGTGATGCGGCGGGACTGCGACGCCATCTCGCCGGTCAGGTAATCGGTGGCGACGACAACTCCGGTCGTCCGTCCATCTTTGGCGCGAATGATTGCAGCGGCGTGCAGGAGCTCGCCCGCACCACTGAGGGGCTCGATCGACGTCGCGGCCGAACCGTTGAGGGCCTGCGCCGCCAGACGATCGGCTGACGCGCGGTTGTATCCGGGAGGAAGCGCCGGCGCCGCGACATCCACGACCGGCTCGAGGCCGGGGAGCGTTCCCTCCGTCGGCTGCACACGATACACGGCGACGAGTTGCACGCGCTGGAGGGTCACGTCGGGCGCCAACAGGTCCCGGATTCGCCGCACGTCGGTGGTGCGCAAATCAACCGCTGCCAGCTCGCGCGCCATCCGCTTGGCGTGATCGGTGACGAACATCTGGCGCTCGTGGTAGTAGTCGCTGGCGATGGTGTTCGCGGACGAGAGGATCTCGTCCATCGGCGCGTTGAACCAGCGCTCGATGCTCGTCCGAATCAGCTCGCTGCCGACCAGGAGCACGAGGACCGCCGGGATGAAGGTCATGCCGAGCAGCAGGAGCACCAGCTTGGCGCGGAAACGGGCAAACGGCAGCCCACGCCGCCGCTCGACGATGAGCTTCACGACGTTGCGCGCCAGCACGAACACGAGCGCCGCCAGCATCGTGAGGTCCGCCGCCGAGAGCGCATAGAGGACGAACTCGCTCAGGAAGTCGGGCGAGAAGCGCGACGAGCCGTTGGCGATGGCCAGCAGCGCCACCAGCACGCCGAGCAGCACGACGATGCCGGCCAGGATCAGGCGCGGATTGTCGCGGAACGGCCGGCGAGCCTTTTGTGGCGACGCGGCTGTGCGTCTCGGCGTTATCGAGGTGACTGTCGCGGGCAACTACTCCCCCATCTTCGATCTGCCACGAAAACACGAAAAGCACACCGGTAATGGTTTCGTGCTTTCGTGGTTTCGTGGCTTACCCGTGCTGATATCTTTCATTCTTTCGGGTTCAGGAGATCCTTGAGTTCGTTCGCGAATTCGTTGATATCCCTGAAGTGCCGATAGACGGACGCGAACCGGACGTAGGCCACCTTGTCGAGCCGTTTGAGCTCCTCCATCACGAAGGAGCCGATATCGGCCGTCGCTATTTCCTTCTCGGGCCGCTCCTGGAGGGTCGCTTCGACACGATCCGCAACGCCCTCGAGCGCGGCCACGCTGACCGGACGCTTCTCGCAGGCCTTCAGGAGCCCCGCGATCAACTTCTGGCGCTCGAAGCGCTCGCGCGTCCCGTCCTTCTTGACCACCATGTACGGAATCTCGTCGATCCGCTCGTAGCTGGTGAATCGCTTGCCGCAATCGAGACACTCGCGCCGCCGGCGAATGACCTCGCCCTCCTTCGATTCGCGCGAATCGACGACCTTGTCCCCCAGATGGCTGCAGTACGGACACTTCATAGCGCCGTTCGTCGTTCGTGGTTCGTGGTTCGTGGTTCGCGTTCGTCGCGCGTTGTTCGAACCGAACGTCGAACGCCGAACGTCGAACGTCGAACGTCTCGCGTCACGCTGTATGCCCCTGCTCCTGGTCGGCCAGGCGGCGCATCGCGCTCATGTTGAGGCCCTCTTCGGCGGCGAATGCCAGGCCGAGGAGCAGGGCCGGTCCGAACGAAAACAGGTGCAGGACAATCGCCGCGCCCACCGCGGCTTCCTGGGGCGCGCCGTAAAACATCGTGGCGCCGATGCGAAACGCTTCGTGAAAGCCGCCAACGGCGCCCGGAGTCGGCACCGCGACGCCGATGGTCAGCAGCGCGATCAGCAGAAAAGACCCGGTGAACGGCACGGGAAAGCGAAACGCGACGGCGACTGCCCAAATCCCCGCCGCAATCGACAGCCAGAGCGGAATCGACCACAACAGAGCGCCAATCAGGTGGCCGGGACGCCGAATCGCGCCGAGGCCCTGCGCAAACTTCTCGGCAATGCGCGCGATGAGGCCCGCCAGCGTCGACGGAATCACCTGCTCGAGCCGCGACATCGCTCGCCCGAGCCGTTCAGGGTCCCCGGCCAGCACGAAGAGCACGCCGAGCGCGCTCAGCGCTCCAGTGGCCGCCGTCGCGCCAGCCCATTTGAGCCCGGAGAAGACGCTGGGATTCGTCCGTTCGAGATCTCGTCCAAAAACGAAGACGTACAGCGCCAGAAGAATGAGCACGGTCACGACGTCGAGCAGACGCTCGATGATGACGGTGGCAAACGCTCCGGTCGCGGTCATGCGCGAGTGATCGGCGCCGGCGTGGCGTGACTGTCGCGCCAAGAAGTACGGGCGAATGACCTCGCCCGCCCGCGCCGGCAAGATGCTGCTCGCGGCGACACCCACCGCAGTTGCCCGAAACGCGTTCCCGAACGTCGTTTGCCCCAGCGGTTCGAGCAGGTACTGCCAGCGCAACGCGCGAATGGCGAGGTTCAGAAACATCGTCGCCACCGACAGCGCCAGCCATTCCGGCCGTGCGCGCGCGATGTTCGTGAGAACGCCCCACAAGTCGACGTTGTGGAGGAACAGCGCGACCAGCGCGACGGCCAGCGCCAGAACGACGATGGTTCGGACGTGCGAGCGCATCTGTCTTGAGTGCCTTCTACTATACCGCCCAACATGTTGTTGTTGTCAGCGCCGAGCACACCCTGTAAGATGCCATGCTTTCTCGCAGGGGAACGTTGTTGCCGCTCGCCACGCCTACTCTCCACACCACGCTTGGGGGCCGCCGGCCGGATCGACAAGGCAAGGTCCGCGACATCTACGAATTTGCCAATCGACTGCTCATCGTCGCGAGCGATCGGATTTCGGCATTCGATTACGTATTGGGCTCAGGCATTCCCGACAAGGGCAAGGTTCTGACACAAATCTCCACGTTCTGGTTCGATCGCACGCGCGCGATCGTGCAGAACCATGTGCTCTCGATCGATCCGGCGTCGTTTCCGGAGCCGGCGCGATCGGCGGCCGACATGCTCGGCGGCCGCTCGATGCTGGTCACGCGAACCGAGCCGCTGCCCATCGAATGCGTCGCGCGCGGCTTCCTGTCCGGATCGGGATGGAAGGACTATCAAGCCACCGGCGAAGTCTGCGGTCATCGCCTTCCGTCGGGCCTCAAGGAATCGGATCGCCTGCCGCAGCCGATCTTCACACCTGCGACCAAGGCTGAAACCGGCCACGACATCAACATCAGCGAAGCCGAGGCCGCGCGCATCGTCGGCACGGACGTGTTCGAGCGCGTCCGCGACTTGACCCTGCGATTGTACGCTGAGGGCGCCGCCCATGCCGAGTCGTGCGGCATCATCGTCGCCGACACGAAATTCGAATTTGGCCTGCTCCCCGGCGATCCGCGGCCGGCGCACGAACGCGTCGTCCTGATCGACGAAGTGCTCACCCCGGACTCGTCGCGGTTCTGGCCGCAGGACACGTACACGCCGGGCGGACCGCAACCCAGCTTCGACAAGCAGTTCGTCCGCGACTACCTCGAGCGCATCCGCTGGAACAAACAGCCCCCGGTCCCCTCCCTGCCCGACGACGTCATCGAGAAGACGCGGGAGAAATACGTCGAGGCGTTTCGACGCCTGACGGGCCGGGAGCTCGCCTGATGATCGCCGATCGCCTGGAGCGCCTGGTCGAGGAGATGGTCGACAAAGGCGTCCATTTCGAAGATGCCATGCGGGAGTTCGAGAAGCGGTTCATCTCGAAAGTGCTCGGGCGCTGCGATGGCAGCCTCACCAAAACCGCGGACGTCCTCGGCATGCACCGCAACACGCTCACCCGGAAAATGAGCGGGTACAAAATAAAGAGGCGCGTAGAGCAGAGGTAAGAGGGATGAGGGATGATCCCTCTGCCCTTAGCAGTCCCGTCTTGACAGTGCCAACCACTCACATATAATTAGCAGTCGCACAGAACGAGTGCTAATGCGCCTGGCTGGCTGAGTCCACGGCGGGCGCCTCGGAAGGAACCTCCCTTTTCACGCCAACGGAGTAGAGCATGAACGTCAGACCGCTGCACGACCGCATCATTGTTCAGCGCATCGAGGAGGGTGAGCAGAAAGTCGGCGGCATCATCATCCCCGACAGCGCCAAGGAAAAGCCCCAGCAGGGCAAGGTCATCGCCGCCGGCAACGGCAAGGCGAAAGACGACGGCAAACGCGTCCCGCTGGACGTGAAAGCCGGCGACACCATCCTGTTCGGCAAGTACTCGGGACAGGAGATCAAGATCGACGGCGAAGAATACCTGATCATGCGCGAGGACGAGGTGCTGGGCGTGATCGAGGGCGGCGAGACCAAGAAGAAAAAGTAGCTTTCAGCTGTCAGCTCTCGGCTGTCAGCTACAGGAGAACAGAGAAATGGCAAAACAGATTGTGTACGGCGAGCAGTCGCGCCAGGCGATCCTGCGCGGCGTCAACCAGCTCGCTGATGCGGTGAAAGTGACGCTCGGCCCGAAGGGCCGGAACGTCGTCCTCGACAAGAAGTTCGGATCGCCGACCATCACCAAGGACGGCGTGACCGTCGCCAAGGAAATCGACCTCAAGGATCCGCTCGAGAACATGGGCGCGCAGATGGTGCGCGAAGTGGCGAGCAAGACCTCGGACACCGCCGGCGACGGCACGACGACGGCGACGGTGCTCGCACAGGCGATTTATCGTGAAGGCGCCAAGAACGTCGTGGCCGGCGCGAACCCGATGGACATCAAGCGCGGCGTCGAGAAGGCTGTTGAGGCCCTGACCGCCGAGCTCAAGGCGATGTCCAAGCCGGTGAGCGGGAATATGGTGGCCCAGGTCGGCACTATTTCTGCGAACAACGACGAGACCATCGGCAAGATCATCGCCGACGCGATGGACAAGGTCGGCAAGGACGGCGTGATCACGGTCGAAGAGGCCAAGAGCATGGAAACGTCGCTCGAGGTCGTCGAAGGGATGCAGTTCGACCGCGGCTACCTCTCACCGTACTTCGTGACCGATCCCGAGCGGATGGAAGTGGTGCTCGAGAACCCGGTCATCCTCATCCACGAGAAAAAGATCAGCTCGATGAAAGACCTGCTGCCGGTGCTCGAGCAGGTGGCCCGCCTCGGCCGTCCGCTGCTCATCATCGCGGAGGATATCGAAGGTGAGGCGCTCGCGACGCTCGTGGTCAACAAGCTGCGCGGCACGCTGCAGGCCGCCGCGGTGAAGGCGCCGGGCTTCGGCGACCGCCGCAAGGCGATGCTCGAAGACATCGCCATCCTGACGAGCGGCCGGGCGATCACCGAGGACCTCGGCATCAAGCTCGAGTCGATCAAGCTGGACGACCTCGGCAAGGCCAAGAAAGTGACGATCGACAAGGACAACACGACGATCGTCGAAGGCGCCGGCGCGTCGAGCGCGATCGAGGGCCGCGTGAAGCAGATTCGCACGCAGGTCGAGGACACCACGTCGGACTACGATCGCGAAAAGCTGCAGGAGCGGCTGGCCAAGCTGGTCGGCGGCGTCGCGGTGATCAAGGTCGGCGCGGCGACCGAGACCGAGATGAAGGAAAAGAAGGCGCGCGTCGAGGACGCGATGCACGCAACCAAGGCGGCTGTCGAAGAGGGGATCGTCCCCGGCGGCGGCGTGGCCCTGCTGCGCGCGTCGAAGGTGCTCAAGAGCCTCAATCTCGGCGGCGATCAGCAGATCGGCGTCAACATCGTCTCGCGCGCCATCGAAGAGCCGATGCGCTGGATTGCGACCAATGCCGGCCACGAAGGCTCCATCGTCGTCCAGAAAGTGCGCGACCTGAAGGAGTCGGAAGGCTTCAATGCGCAGACCGACACCTACGAAGACCTGGTGAAGGCCGGCGTGATCGATCCGGCCAAGGTCGTCCGGTCGGCGCTGCAAAACGCCTCGTCCATCGCGTCACTCCTGCTCACGACCGAAGCGCTGATCTCCGAGATCCCCGAGGAGAAGAAGGATGCGCCGGCGATGCCGGGCGGTGGCGGAATGGGCGGGATGTACTGACGCCCGCAAGTCAGAAGTACGAAGTCAGAAGTCAGAAGTACGAAGGCCCGGCAGGAGCGATCCTGACCGGGCCTCTTTCATTTCAGAGTTCAGGTTTCAGCGAAGCGTGAACGTGAGTTCGATCGTGATCAGGACTGGAACGGGTTCGCCCAGGCGCGTGCCGGGGCGGAACCGCCACTGTCTCGCGGTCTTGATCGCTTCCTGGTCGAGGCCGAAGGTTGGGTCGAGGGACCGCACCACTTGCACGTCGCTGACGGAGCCATCCGGACGCACGATGCATTCGAGCAGCACCACGCCCTGCACTTTCGCGCGCATCGCGTCCGACGTGTAGCTCGGGCGCGGCTGTGACAGCGGGACCGGCAGGGTCACACCGTTGCCAGGTCTGTAGACGCCGCCGCCTGTCCCTCCCCCGCTCCCGGGGCCGAGACCGGATCCCGAGCCAGGCCCGATGCCCGAGCCGGTTCCTGTTCCCGCGCCTCCGCCACTTCCGGAACCCTGCGACAGCGTCGGCGGGCCGGGAGGCGCTTCGATTGCGCCGGGCAACGTGTCCTGGGCCGACGCGAGGATCTTCGCGGGGATGTTCACAGGGTTGATCAGTGGCGGCTCGTTCTTGACCTGCTTCATTTCGAGCGAAGGAGGCTTGGCCACCGGCACGGTGATCTTGTCTTTGCCCGGAAGTTCCGCCTTCCGGGGCGGCTCTTTCATTCGATTGCCGCCGCCACCACCGCCGCCGCCGGGTCCCGGCTGCTGCAGCCAGATGATGCCGTTGTTCGGCTGATCGGGCAGGAGCGCGGCCGTCGAAACGGGAGTCATCGGTAAACGGCTGAGGAAGACGAGAAACATGAAGAACGCGAGGTCGAGCAGGGCAGACACCGCGAACGACACGCCGAGACGGCTCCCCTGCCGCTCGAACATGAACGGGACGTCGACCGGATGCGCGCCATCGACGTGGACAGACAGGTGTCCTGCAGATGCATTGACGCGGACACTCTCCGTGTTACTGGATTCTGTCATCGGGAACGTAATGTTGCTGGTAGAGATATTGTCGCGCACGGTATCCGGGGCCGCAACTGCAAAAGCAGTGCCTCTGAGCCCGGCCGTTTCCCAAGAGGTATGAGGTCAAAGGGATGAGGGATGAGGTGTACTCCCCTGCCCTTCTGCGGGCCGACCTCTGTCCTCTGCTCTCTAACCTCTGCCCTGCTCTAGACCCTCCCAGACCAGGCGCCAATCGCCGCATTGCCGCCGCCGTACGAGTGCAGAATCGCCAGCGCATCGGCGGCTCGCGGCTCGTTGCGGATAGCGACGAGCACCCCGCCGCGGCCGGTCAGCACCTCGAAGATGCGGCCGTCGTGCGGCTGAAACCCGACGCGGCGCATCGTCCTGGCGACGCCCAACGTCTTCAAATCGCCGGCGCTGCCTTGCAGCACGGCCACGAGCGGTCCCTTTGCGACGAGCGGACCGATGTCGGCGGCCTCGATGCGCTCGCCAGCCGATCCGAGCGCACGCTCGATCAGCGACGATGTGTCAGCGCTCTCTTTGGCCATCAGCGTCAGCGACTCGCTCGCAAATCCCGCGCGCTTGAGCGCGTCCAGGCCTTTGGTGGCCCACGCCACATCCTGAAACACCCCGACGGTGAATACTCCAGCACTCACTTCGACCATGGTCGTAATCTATCAGGTCTGGAGAAAAGGCTCTACCACGGAGGGCACAGCCACGAACGGAAACACACGGCGTTGTACAAGAAAGGCTGTGTCCTCCGTTGTTGCCGTGTCCTCTGTGGTGTGGCCGTGATGGTGCGACATGAGCTCGAGTGACGTCGCGGTCGTCGGCGCGGGGCCCGCGGGGGCGTGGGCGGCGTACACGCTCGCGCGGCGCGGCGCGCGCGTGACGATCTTCGACGCGTCGCATCCGCGCGAAAAACCGTGCGGCGGCGGGGTAACGGGCCGCGCGCTGGCGCTCGTGGCCGACGCCCTGGCGGAGCCCATGCTTCCCCGGCGCACGATCCGTTCCGCGCGCTTCGTCGACTCGCATCGTGGAGGCACGGCGGTCGTCTCGCTCGACGACGCGCCTGCCGAGGACTCGTCGCTGATCGTTGCCAGCCGCGCGGCGTTCGATGCGGCGCTGCTCGACGCCGCGCAGCGCGCCGGCGCGGTCCTCCAACGCGCGCGCGTCGTCGACGTCGGCGTGACCGCCGACGGTGCCCGCATCCACACGGCTGGCGGGACGTACTCCGCTGCCGTGGTCATCGGCGCCGACGGCGCGAACAGCCTGGTGCGCCGCCGCGTCTCGCGCCCATTTCCCCGCGAGCAGCTGTCGATCGCGACCGGATTCTTCGCGCACGGGCCCACGAGCCTCTCGACAGGCTCAGGGTCGCCCCAGGCAACGTCGAGGGACGACGAGGTCGTCATCGAGTTTGTCGCCGATCCGGCGGGCTATCTCTGGTCGTTTCCGCGCCCGGATCACCTCGCTATCGGCATCTGCGCACAGGCGGACAGCGGCCTGACGCCGGCCGCGCTGCGCGATCGGGCGCACGCGTGGGTGCGGCGCACGCGACTCGCGGAGGGCGCTCGGCTTGAACAGGTACTCATGGCCGATTCCCTCGCTCGACGCCCGCGCGTTTGGCGCCCTCGCGCTCGCGGACGAGCGCTGGGCGGTTGCCGGCGATGCCGCCGGTCTGGTGGACCCGATTACGCGCGAAGGCATCTATTTCGCGATCCTGTCGGGCCAATGGGCAGCGGATGCCGTCGCATCCGGTCGCTTTCCGCGCGACTACGCGTCGCAGGTCTGCGACGAAATCGCATCCGACCTGGCGTGCGCGGCGCGGTTGAAAGCGGGATTCTTCCGGCCCGCATTCATGGGCCTGCTGATTCAGGCGCTGCAGGAGAGCGCCGCGGTCCGCGGCATCATGGTCGACCTTGTCGCGGGACGACAGAGTTACGCGACGCTGAAGTGGCGGCTGCTCCAAACGCTGGAATTCCGGTTAGCGTGGAAAACGCTGGTGGGAGTGGCGCAGCGAGGATAGCCGGAAGGGATCGTTCGTGGTTCGTGGTTCGTGGTTCGACGTTCAACGAACGACGAACGAGCCCGATCACGACGAACGACGAACGACGAACGTCAGCGAGAGTAATACCCGTCCCGCGCCCTGACACGCGCGCCGGAGCGGTCGACTTTCACGTCAATCGATCGCCACTCGTGCTCGGCCCCCGGCTGCCGAGCCGGCGCATAGCCGAGCAGATACTGCGACCGCAGCTCGCGCGCGATCGTGTCGAGGGTGGCGTTCAGCTTCTTCGGATCGTCCACGATGAACGAATGGCCGCCGGTGACACTGGCCAGCTCCGCGAGCACCGGGGGCCGGCCCTTGCCGATGGCGACTGGGTACACGAGCACGTCGCTGCGCCGCGCGCGATCGATCACCTCCGCGGCTGTCGTGTCGCTGTAGCGATCGAAGCCGTCGGAGATCACGAGTAGCGCGCGCCGGCGGGTCTGCGTGTACGGCATCTCGAGCGCCTTCACGATGACGTCGTACAGCGGCGTCGTTCCCCATGGCTCGATCGCGTCCCACCGCGTCGAGGCCGCCTCGCGTGCCGGGACCGGCGGCGTGATCGTCTCGATCTCGCTCCCCGCGGCCAGCACCATCACCTCGTCATCGGGGCGCAGGGCGCTCACGAACTGGCGCGCCGCCTGGCGGGCGAGGTTCAGGCGCACGCCGCTCATGCTGAAGCTGCGATCGATCACGATGACGATGGAGAGTGGGAACTCGCCGGCCACGAACGTCGTGACCGGCTGGGGCACGCCGTCTTCGGCCACCTGAAAATTGGCGGCCGTCAGGCCGGTAATGGGCTGCCCCTGCGCGTCGGTGACCGTTGCGTACACCTCCACGAGGCTGACACCCGACGTGAACTGCACTGCTTCTATCCCGGCGGCAAGCGCAGCCGCGATCAGTGGTACAATCGCCACAGTCCCGCGTCGCACAATTCCGGGGTCCCCAGCGCGGCAGCCGCGATGGGGTGGAAGTCTGGAGAAAAACGCCATGTTTGGTTCACTTGGCCTGCCTGAGCTCATCATCATCCTGCTCATCGTGGTTCTGATCTTCGGAGCAAATCGTCTGCCGAGCCTGGCGAAGGGTCTGGGAAGCTCCGTCAAGAACTTCAAGGAAGGGATGAAGGACGGCGAAGGCAAGTCATAGGACTACGCGCGAGTCGCCCACCCGCCGCGTCAGGCGCTCGCGGTCCAGATACTCCAGCAACGGAATCGCGAACTTCCGCGACACCCCGAACCGTTCCTTGAACATCGCGACATCGATCCGGGCGGCTGCGCCGTGCGCGGTCTTCAGCGCCGCCACATCCGCTTTCAAACGCTTCAACGCTTCGTCGTGAAACACGAGCGTATCCACACGCACCAGGACTTTCTGCCGTAGCAGCAACTTCAGAAGCCGATCGGCGACAGCCGTCGCCACACCGGCCGCGGCGGCAATCGACGACAGATCCGGCGGCGTGAACCCCGCGTCGCGATACGCGCGTTCGAGAACGGCGCGCGCCCGCTCCTCCTCCGGCGACAGTTCCAGTCGATGCGTCGCGAGCGCGACGCGATCGCGGACGACGATCCGGTTGGCGGCGGCGAGGTCGGACAGCGCGCGATCGAACACGGCGGCGTGACCGCGGCTGAACAGCTTTTCGCGCAGTTCCTCCCGCGGCACACCCTCCGACAGCGGCTGTGAACGATGATGGCTCGCAAGCGCTTCGAGCACGGCATCGGTCAACGCGGCCAGAACGTTCGGGGCTACGAGCACGTCGCCGGCCACGACGGCGCGCCCGTCAGCGACGAGATCGGCGGCGCGCGCGCTCACCTCATGCGGCGCGACCCCAACGCGTGTCGTCAGCGCCGTCAATGAGAACGCCTGGACGCCTGCGTCCTCGATCATCACCACCGCCGCCTGCCGCTGCGCGTCGATCGGCGCCGTTGACGCGGGATCGAACGTGAGGCGCGCGCATCGATCGAGCGCGGCGGCGCCGCGAATCGCCGTCCGCGGCGGCTGGGGATCGAGAATCACGCCGCCGGCAATCGTGACCGGCGGTGAATACGCGCGGAGGATGTACCGATCGCCGCGCGCGAGCACGGCCGGCGCTTCGAGCCGCAGGCGAACGCTGGCGCGCGAGCCTGATGGGATGGCCGACCCAGTAGGGCCGATGACCGCGACGCGGCCCAACAGCTCTGCTGTCCCCTGATGGAAGCGGACGCGTGTCCCATGTTTGAGAGGTTTTGCCTCCGCGAGCACCTCGACTGTGGCGTCGGCCAGCTGCGTTTCCTCGAACGTGCCTGGCGTGACCAGGCTCTGCCCGCGCGACAGCGCGTCGAGGTCGACGCCACCGAGATTGATGGCGGCTCGCTGGCCGGCCACGGCCTGGGATTGACGCTGACCGTGCACCTGCACGCCCCGCACCTTGACCCGCAGGTCGCCGGGCACCGCCGCGAGCTCATCGTCGGTGGAAATGTTGCCGGAGACCAGAGTCCCGGTGACGACGGTACCGAAGCCTTTCATCGAAAAAACACGATCGATGGGCAGTCGCGCGACGGCGTCAGCTGCGCGACCCTGGACGGCGGCGCCGGTTTGGACCAGCGCGGCTCGAAGCGCGTCCAGCCCCGCGCCCGTCCGCGCTGAAACGGGCACGATCGGCGCGCTCTCCAGAAACGATCCGGCGACCAGTTCGCGGACCTCGAGACGCGCGATCTCGAGCATGTCCTCGTCCACCAGATCGGTTTTGGTCAGCGCGACGAGGCCCGCACCCACGCGCAACAAGCGGCAGATCTCGAAATGCTCGCGCGTCTGCGGCATGACCGACTCGTCCGCCGCGACGACGAGCACGACGAGATCGATGCCGCCGGCTCCGGCGAGCATGTTCTTGACGAACCGCTCGTGTCCGGGAACGTCCACGAAGGCGAAGTTGGTGTCCTCGATGATCTGGTGCGCGAAACCGAGGTCGATCGTGATGCCCCGCGCTTTTTCTTCTTTGAGTCGATCGGGGTCGGTTCCCGTCAGGGCCAAGACGAGCGCGCTCTTCCCGTGATCGATGTGCCCCGCCGTACCAACAACGACGGATTTCTGCGCCATCTACCGGCGACGGCCTTTGCGCGTCGCGCGTTCTCGTCGCCCCGGGCGCTGGCTCCGGCCGTCGCGTTTTGGCTTCGCCGCGCTGCGGCGTGGACCGCGCTCCCCTTCGCGCACGCGCTCGAGGATCTCGACGAGCCCGAGGTCGATCTGCCGCACTTCCATGTTGACCCGTACGACCTGCACCTTCACCTTGTCGCCGAGCCGGTAGACCTTCTGCGTGTTCTCGCCGCGCAGCAGATGCGCGCTTTCGACGAACCGATAGTAATCGTCCGCCATCGTCGACACGTGGACCAGGCCTTCCACGAAATGCTCGATGAGCTCGATGAACAGCCCGAAGGCGGCGACGCCGGTGACGTACCCCTCGAACTCGTCGCCGACCTTGTCGGCCATGAATTTCACTTTCTTCCACTGCAGCAGCTCGCGCTCGGCCTCGTCAGCGCGCCGCTCCATCTCCGAGGTGTGCCGCGCCACTTCCGGCATGTCCTCGGACCACTCCTCACGTTGTTCATCGCTCAGGCGTCCGTGGCGGCCCGCGCGGAGGGCGCGATGTACGACGAGATCCGGATAGCGGCGGATGGGCGACGTGAAATGCGTATAGCTCTTCGCCGCCAGGCCGAAGTGGCCGAGGTTTTCCGGCGCGTAGCGCGCCTTCTGCATCGTGCGCAGCATCAGAAACGCGATCGGCTTTTCTTCCGGCTTGCCGTGAATGCGCTCGATCAGCTTCTGAAAATGATGCGGACGCAGACCGTCCAACGGCGCAGCGAGGCTATAGCCGAACCCGCTGATGAACTCCTCGAACTTGGCCACCTTCATGACGTCCGGTTCTTCGTGGATCCGGTAAAGCGACGGCACAGCGTTGTCTTCCAGGTAGGACGCCACCGTTTCGTTGGCCAGCAGCATGAACTCTTCGATGAGCCGATGGGCGACGTTGCGCTCGAGCGCGATGATCGCCTCGACGACGCCGCCCTCGTCGATGATGACCTCGGCCTCGTTGAGGTCGAAGTCAATCGACCCGCGCCTGCGCCTGGCGGCGTTGAGGATCTTGAAGAGCTCCTGCATCTGCTCGAACATCGGGACCAGGGGCTCGTACTGCTTCATCAGCGCCGGATCGCGATCGGTGAGGATGCCGTTCACCGCCGTGTACGTCATCCGCTCGGTGCTGTTGATGACGCCGTCGTGGAACTCGTGGCGGACGACCTTGCCCGAGGGGTCGATCTCCATCAGGCACGACTGCACCAGGCGATCGACGTGCGGGTTCAAGCTGCACAGCCCGGTCGCCAGCTCCGACGGAAACATGTGGACGGCCCGCTCCGGAAAATACACGGACGTGGCCCGCTCGTACGCTTCGCGATCCAGCGCGTTGTCCTCGTGCACGTAGTGCGAGACGTCGGCGATGTGCACCCCCAGCCAGTAGTTCCCGTTCGGGAGCTTCTCGAGCGTGATGGCGTCGTCGAAGTCGCGCGCGTGCTCCCCGTCGATCGTCACGGTCGTGACGTGCCGAAAGTCGGTGCGCCCGCGGATATCGCGGTCGGCCACCGACTTGCCGAGCCGAACGGCTTCAGTCACCGACTCGTCGGAATGCGCGTCGCGGATGCCGTACTTGCGGATGATGATTTCGGTATCGACGCCCGGCGCGTCGATGTTGCCCAGCACCTCGGCGACGCGTCCGATCGCACCGCGCGTGGCCGTCGGCCAGCGGATCAGCTCTGTCGTCACCATTTCGCCGGGCGATGCACCGCCTTCCTGTCCGGGCGGCACGAAGATGTCCATCAGCACGCGGCGATCGAACGGAACGATGTACCCCATCCCATCGTCGCCGCGGTCGTAGCGGCCGACGATCCACGTGTTGCTGCGCTCGAGGATCCGGATGATCCGGCCCTCGACGCGGCCGCCGTCCTTGATCCGCTCGATGCGGACGACGACGCGGTCGCCGTTCATCGCTTCGTTGAGATTGGGACCGGAGATGTAGATGTCGCCGCCGGAGTCGAGCGGGCGCTCCGGCGTCACGAAACCGTAGCCGGCCGCGTGCGTCTGCAGGCGGCCGACATAGAGATCCATCTTCTCGGGCAGACCGAATCGATGGCCGCGAATCTGGATGAGATCGCCGGAGGCGACGAGTGATTTGACGTGGCGCTTGAACGACGTGCGGTCGTCCCGCGGCACCTTGAGAACTTGCAATAGCTCGCGCATGCCGGCGGGATGGTGCACCCGCTCCCGCATCAGCGCGAGGACTTGATCGCGTGAATACATAATGAATCGAGTAATCGGGTAGTTGGGTAATCGGGTAATCGGGTAATTGAATTGCTCGATTGACCAATCCAATGGATCAATCAATTACTCGATTGCCCGATTATCCGATTCCCAGATCTCTGCTTAGGCTATCAGAACGACTTGGAGGTCGCCGACATTCGTGCCGGTCGGACCCGTGTGGATGAGATCGCCGAGTGCGGCGAAGAACGCGTACGTGTTGTTGTCTGAGAGAAAGGTTTGGGGATTCAAGCCCGCCTCCCGCGCGCGGGCGAGCGTCGTCGAGTCCGCGATGGCGCCGGCGGCGTCTGTCGGTCCGTCGATCCCGTCAGTGCCGAGACTTGCCAGCGCGGTCCGATCGCCCAGGGTGGCCAGCGCCTCCGCTGAAGCGAGCGCGAGTTCCTGGTTGCGGCCGCCTCGTCCGTTGCCGACGACGGTGACCGTCGTTTCGCCGCTCGAAATGACGCAGAGCGGTCGCGGATTTTCGCGCGCCGCGGCCGCAACGGCGGCGAGGTGCCCGGCCGCGACTCCCCGCGCCTCGCCGACCACCGGCTCCTCGAGACGAACGACGTGATAACCGAGCGCGACCGCTTTGGCGGCGGCGCCGAACATCGCACCTCCGCGGCTGCCGATCACGTGGACGTCGGATCGCACGAGCCGCGGATAGACCGGCTTCGGCGTCTCGGGAACTTCGCCCTTTGCCCCACGATCGAGACGCGTGATGACGGCGGGTGGATAGGACGCTGCGCCTCCGAAGCGCTCGAGGAGAGCTCTCGCGTCGACGAATGTCGAAGGATCCGCGACCGTTGGACCCGACGCAATCACGCTGACATCGTCGCCGACGACGTCCGAGATGACGTAGGTCAACACGCGTCCCGCGGCGTGTTTCGACAGCCAGCCGCCTTTGATCGCCGACAGGTGCTTCCGCACCGTGTTCAGCGCGTGGATATCGGCGCCGGCGCGCAGCAGCTGCGCGGTCGTGCGCCGTTTGTCCTCGAGAGTGATGCCCTCTGCCGGCACTGCCATGAGCGCCGACGCGCCGCCCGAGAGGAGCACCAGGAGGGTCTCGTCGGTCGCGACACTTTCGGCGACCTGAAGCGCGCGGCGGCCAGCGCGCTCGCTGCCGGTGTCGGGCACCGGGTGGCCGCCCGCGATCGACTCGAAGCTGCCGAACGCGTCTGCCGCCGGCGCCACGACGAGCCCGGCGCGCATGCGATCCTTGAGCACGCTCGCGGCGCCCTTGGCCATCGGCGCAGCGGCTTTGCCGGCGGCGATACAGCGATAGAAGTCCTTGCGTGCGTGGCGTCCGGCTTCAGCTCGTGCGTAGTGTCCGGCTTCAGCCGGACCTGACGAAGTCCCCAAATCGGCGAGCGCGAGCCGCGTGAGCTCAGCCGCGTCGACCGCACGAATCCCAGCCCTGGCGATGGCCAGGAGGTCCTGTCGAAGATCGGTTAGACCCGTTCTCACGTGCGCGAACCTCGACGGAACGGGACGCTACGTCCGGGTGAGAACGGGTTTAGAGAACGGGTCAGTGTGTCTGTGAGGGATCTGACCAAGCCGAAAGCCCGGTCACGACGTCGAACTTCTTAAGAAGGGAGCTGACCACTTGAGGTGCGTTGTCTTTGGTGGATAGCTGCTCGAGCTGACTCATGATGCGAGTGAGGGCCGCTTCAACGTCGGTGATGGCGCTCTCTGAATAGTAGGGGCGCTGCTGCTGGAGACATCGGTGATGCTTTAGGAATTCTTCTCTGTAAAACTCTGCAATCTGGTGCTGCGCGCTGATCGGCCTCGAGTCGGGAACGAAGCGTGGCATGCAGGGCCCTCGAGATGAATTGTGATGTGACGTCCCCCAGTGTAAGCCCGTCGAAAAACGTGTGTCAAGATTCTGTAACGGCCCCCGGCCCTAGGACTGTCTTCCAGCCGCCAGTCCACCCACGAACCCGACGGCCATTCCGCCCACCACCAGCCCGACACAGACGCCGATCGAGAGGAACTGCACCGACGAGACGTTGATCGCGGCGGCAAACGAGGCCAGGTAGCGGCTCTGGAGGGCGGCAAAGGCCGCGCCAAGCGCCAGAACCGCCAGCGCGGCGCCCATGCCCCCCTGGATCACGCCCTCCATCACGAACGGACCGCGAATGTAGGCCTCCGGCGCGCCGACGAGCTGCATAATCTCGAGCTCGTCGCGCCGGGCATAGAGAGCCAGCCGCACGACGTTGGCGATGGTCAAGGCGGCGGCAACGGTGAGCAAACCGCCGAGCACGAGCCCGGCGCCGCGAATCATTCGAATCCCGGACATCATCCGCGCCAGCCATTGCCGGTCGTAGCGCACGTCGACGACTCCCGGCATTTGACGAAGCTTGCCGGCGAGGCGCTCGACGCCCGACCCTCCGGCGGCGCCCGGCCGAAGCCGCGCTTCAATCGAAGCCGGCAGCGGATTGTCGCCCACGCTGTCCACGGCCGCCGCCAGATCCGCGAACGTCTGCTTGAACCGGCGCACGGCGTCGGCCTTCGAGACGAACTCGTGGCCGGCCACCACCTCGTCCTGCGCGACGGCCAGTTCCACGGCGTGCCGATCGACCGGCGCGATCTCGTCGGCCAGAAACACGGACATTTCCGCGGCGCGGCCCCACTCGTTCCCGAGCCGATCGAGGTTGGTGGTCACGATGAGAAACGCGCCGAGCACGAACAGCGCGATGGTGATGGTGCCGGTCGCGAGCAGCCCGGACTGCCGCCGGCGCCAGAGGCTGGTGAGCGCCTCGTCGAACGCGTAGCGGAGCAGGCGCATCGCTACGCCACCTCGACGAGGCGGCCCTGCTCGAGCGTCATCGAGCGGTGGCCGACCCGCCGAATCAGCTCGCGGTCGTGCGTGGCGACGATCACCGTCGTGCCGCGCGCGTTGATCTCGCGGAACAGATTCATGATTTCGAGCGACAGATCGGGATCGAGGTTCCCCGTCGGCTCGTCAGCCAGGACCAGCTGAGGATCGTTGACGAGCGCGCGCGCAATCGCAATGCGCTGCTGCTCGCCGCCCGAGAGCTCCTCGGGAAACGCGTTCATCCGATGCTGCAGCCCGACCCACTTGAGCACCTGGAAGGTCTTGCGCTGCTGCGTAGTGACCGGGACGCCGAGCACGCGCATCACGAAGGCCACGTTCTCGAACACGGTGAAGCGCGGGATCAGGCGGAAGTCCTGGAACACGAATCCGACGCTGCGACGAAAGGTTTGCACCTGCGACGGCCGCAGCGATTTCAGATCGCGGCCGAGCACTTTCAGATCGCCTTCGCTCGGCAGTTCCTCCCGCAGCAGCAGACGGAGGAATGTCGACTTGCCGGCCCCGCTCGGACCGGTCAGGAACATGAACTCGCCTTTGTCAATTGTGAGGGATAGATCGCGGAGCGCATAGACTCCGCGCTTGTAGAGCTTGGAGAGGTGATAGCTCTCTATCACCGCTGCCTGTGCACCAACAGCTGCCATTGAATTGTCAGGAGAAGATTTATTCTAACACGTCGAGCGCGCCGCGAAGCAGCTCGTTGACGCGCTTCGGATTGGCCTTTCCACCCGCGGCCTTCATCACCTGTCCGACGAGGAACCCGAAGGTCGCGGCCTTGCCGCCCCGATACTGCGCGACGGCATCGGCGTTCCTCGCCAGCACGTCGGTCAATCAGTCGCGACGAGCTGCGACTCGTCGTCGATCTGCGTGAGCCCCTCGTCTCGAACGATGTCGGCGGCCGTGCGGCCGCTCGCGAACATCTTCTCGAACACGTCCTTGCGCAATCGAGCCGCTGATGGTGCCCCGCGTCGATCGGCGCGATGAGCCCGGCGAGCCGTTCCGGCGCGATCGGCCGCGACGCGATGTCGGCGGCCGTCTTCTTCAGCTTGCGGGCCAGCTCGCCGAGCATCCAGTTGCTGGCCAGCCTGCGGCGGCGCGCCGGCGGCGACCGTCTCTTCGAAATAAGTCGGCCACGGCGCGCGACTGCGTGAGCTGTCACGGCGTCGATACGGCGACAGGGCATACGCCGCCACGAACCGCGCGCGCGCGTGCCTCGGGCAGCTCGGGCATCGCGCCGCGAACCGCGATCCAGGCGTGCCGCGTCCACGACGACCGGCGGCAGATCCGGCTCGGGGAAGTACCGGTAGTCGTGCGCCTCTTCCTTGCTGCGCATCGACACGGTTCGACCCGCGGCGGAGTCCCACAGGCGCGTTTCCTGCACGACGCGCGCCGCCTTCGCGCACGAGGTCGATCTGCCGGTCGATCTCGTACTCGAGCGCCTTCTGCAGGAAGCGGAACGAGTTGAGGTTCTTGACCTCCGCCTTCGTGCCGAGCGCGCGTCGCCCGACCGGCCGGACCGAGACGTTCGCGTCGCAGCGCAGGCTTCCCTCTTCCATGTTGCCGTCGTTGACGCCGAGCCAGACCAGCATCTCGCGCAGGCGAGTCGAAGAACTCCGCCGCATCGGCCGCCGACGCGAGGTCCGGCTCGGTCACGATCTCGATGAGCGGCACGCCGCTGCGGTTGAAGTCGACGTAGCTCTTGCGATCGGAATCGGGGAACCCCTCGTGCAGCGACTTGCCGGCGTCCTCTTCCAGTGGACGCGCGTGATCCGGATGTCGCGTCGCGGCCCAGTCGCTCGCCGGCCGACTCGCACCGCTCCGCCGGTCGCCAGCGGCCGCTCGTACTGCGAGATCTGATAGCCCTTGGGCAGGTCCGGATAGAAGTAATTCTTGCGCGCGAAGATCGACGTCTCGTGGATCGTGCAGCCGAGCGCCAGCGCCGCGCGGATCGCGTAGTCGACCGCGCCGCGGTTGAGCACCGGCAGCGCGCCGGGCAGGCCGAGACACACCGGACAGACGTGCGTGTTGGGCGGCGCGCCGAACGCGGTGCTGCAGCCGCAGAAGATTTTCGACGCGGTCAGGAGCTGCGCGTGAATCTCGAGACCGATGACCGGCTTCGTACGACATGCGGCTGGAATAGGAGCTGCACGGAAACTGGCAAGCCGAGCGAACAGGTTCGCTTCGTGCTATTCACCAATTCGCCAGCTTACCAATCGGCGTCACTAGGCCGTCGGCCCCGCGGCGATCACGTCGGCGTGACACCCGCCTCGAACGTCTTGAAGTTCTCCGCGAACATCCGCGCGAGCTTCGCGGCCTGCGCGTCGTACTCGGCGCCGTTCGCCCAGGTCGTCCGCGGCTTCAGCACGTCGGCCGGCACGTCGGGACAGCTCGTCGGCACGTCGAGGTTGAAGACGCGGATCGCGCTCGTACGGCGACCGTGGTCGAGCGCGCCCGAGAGCGCCGCGCGAATCATCGCGCGCGTGTAGCGCGATCTTCATCCGCTGTGCCGGTGCCGTACGGCGCCGCCCGTCCAGCCCGTGTTCACCAGCCACACGCGCGACGTCGTGCTCGGCGATGCGCTCGCCGAGCATCGTGCGCGTAGCGGCTCGGCGCGCAGCGGCAGGAACGGCGCGCCGAAGCAGGTGCTGAACGTCGCTGTCGGTTCGGTGCACGCCCTTCTCGGTGCCCGCGACCTTGGCGGTGTAGCCCGACAGGAAGTGATACATCGCGCCCTCCGGCGTCAGACGCGAGATCGGCGGCAGCACGCCGAACGCGTCGGCGGTCAGCATGACGACGTTCTTCGGGATGACCGCCCTGGCCGGACGGCTCGGCGTTGTCGATGAAGGAGATCGGATACGCCGCGCGCGTGTTCTCGGTGTAGCCGGTCGTCGTCGAGATCCAGCGCGCGCGTGTCGCGGATCGACGACCACGTTCTCGAGCACGGTGCCGAACCGGCGCGTCGTCGCGTAGATCTGCGGCTCGGCCTCGGCGGACAGCCGGATCGTCTTCGCGTAGCAGCCGCCTTCGAAGTTGAAGACGCCGCGATCGCTCCAGCCGTGCTCGTCGTCGCCGATCAGCCGCCGTTCGGGATCGCTCGACAGCGTCGTCTTGCCGGTGCCCGACAGGCCGAAGAACAGCGCCGCGTCGCCCGCCGGGCCGATGTTGGCCGAGCAGTGCATCGAGAGCACGCCCCGCAGCGGCAGGAGGTAGTTGAGCGATCGTGAAGATCGACTTCTTCATCTCGCCGGCGTAGCTCGTGCCGCCGATCAGCACCAGCCGCTTGGCGAAGTTCACGGCGATGACGACGTCTCGGAACTGGTGCCGTGACGCTTCGGATCGGCCTTGAAGCTGGGCGAATCGATGATCGTGAACGTCGAGTCGGTCGCCGTGGCCGCGGCGACGGGTCGACGATGAACAGGTTGCCGGGCAAACAGGTTGTGCCACGCGTACTCGGTGATCACGCGAATCGGCAGCCGGTACGTCGGGTCGGCGCCGGCGTAGCAGTCCAGCACGAAGAGGTCTTTGCGCGTCGCAGCGAAGCGAGCATATCGCCATGGAGCAGATCGAACTGCGCCGGGTCCATCGGCCGGTTGACCGCGCCCCAGGCGATGTCGCGCTTCGCTCGACGGCTCGCGGACGACGAACTTGTCGTTGGGCGATCGGCCGGTGTGCTGCCCGGTCCGGCACACCAGCGGCCCGTCGGCGGCGATCAACGCCTTCCTCGCGCCGGATGGCCTCTTCGTACAGCGCGGCGGGCGACAGATTCCAATGGACGCGTTCGGCGGCGATTCCCTCGAGTCGAGGGGACGATCCGCTCAACCTCAGTGCTCATCCAGGACTCCTTAAGACGTATGCCGTGACGCAGCAACATACGCAGAATCCGCGAATCGTACTCTCGCCGATCAGGCCGAGTCAACAATTCGGACCGAGTCTGCAGGTAGACTGTAAACGCCTGCTCCACACGAATCGTAATGCTCCTATGAGTGAGCATCGACCGGCAGAACAGCTCGAGACGCGGACCCGGCTCCTGCCGGCGCGGCCCACCGCGGCTGCCGGACAGGGCCGTCCCGCGGTCGTCACGCCGGTTTCGGAGGACACGCGGATCGCGATCGAGATTCGCGACCTCGTCGAACAGCGGCGCAGCTCGACGAGGCGCGCGAGCGCTTCGCCGAGCTCGTGGCGCTTCACCAGCGCCGGGCGTTGCGGATCGCCTACCAGTACCTGCGCGACGCCGCCGACGCCGACGAGGCCGTCCAGGACGCGTTCGTCAAGGTGTTTTCCCGGACATCGCTCGTATCGCGAGGCGTGGCCGTTCGAGGTCTGGTTCACGCGGATTCTCATCAACGGCTGCCTGGATCGCCGGAAGGCACGCAGCGCGCCGCGACCGGTGGTTCGTCCGGCGGCGGAAGTCACGAGCGCGCGACGAAGCTCGGGCGTCCATGGCCGGCACCGCCAGGGCCGGATCCCGAGAATCGCGGCTGCTCGCGCGCGAGCGGCGCGCCCGGCTTGCGGCGGCCATCGACCGGCTCGACGGCCGCCAGCGCACGGTTTTCATGTTGTGTCACTACGGCGACTGCACGCCGCGTGAGGTCAGCGCGATGACCGGGCTGAACGAATCGACCGTGCGCGTCCACTTGTTTCGCGCCGCGCGCAAGCTGCGCGGCCTGCTGGGAGGCAAGCCGTGATCGGCCGCGCGCGCCACCTCCAGGACGATCGGCTGTTCGACTGCTATCTGGCCAGCGCCAGGGCGACGAGCCGCTCGATCCGCCGACCGCCGAACACCTGACCGACTGCGCCGACTGCGCCGCGCGCTACGCGGAGCTCGCCGCAGTTCATGGACGCGCTTCGCGCCGAGGCCGACGCCGAAGCCGACGCGATCTTTCACGCCCGAGCGCCTGCGCGCGCAGCAGCAGCAGATCGCTGCGCCGGATCGAAGCATGTGGGCCATCCGGCCCGCGTCATCAGCTTTCCCGGGCCGCGTTCGTCCAGGGCACGATTCGCGCCGCCACGCTCCGATCGCCACGCTGGATCGCCGCGGCGGCAGCCGCCGGGCTCTTCCTCGGCATTGCGCTGGGCGCCTCCTATGAATGGGACTACCGCGCGCGGCCGACCAGCGCCGTCGCTGACCGCGCGGACGCACACGGCGTCGCGCCCGCCGGTGACGCGCGGCCCCTCAGCCGGATATCGCCGCCGACGACGAGCGTTCCTCTCGGAGCTGGAGCTGGCGCTCGAGCGCCCGCGGACGCGCGAGCTCGTGGCATTCGACGCGCTCACGCCGCACGTCCGCGAAATCAGCGACAATCGGTGAAAGCGGCATCGGGTAATTGGATAATCGGGTAATCGGGTAATTGAATTGCTCAATTGCCCAATTGCAATTACCCGATTACCCAATTACCCGATTACCCGATCCCCTGATTCATGCCGTCTCTGATCTTCCGCAAAGGCCTCGACCTGCAAGCATGCCGTCGCCGGCATGCTGGCCGAGAACTATCACAGCGCCATCATCGATCGCATCAAGGCCGACGATTTCGTCTATCGCGCCGGCCGCCTCACCGTCCACCTCGCGCGCGAATTCGGCTTCTGCTACGGCGTCGATCGCGCCGTGGACTACGCGTACCAGACACGCGAAGCGGTTTCCGGACCGCGTCGTCTACCTCACCGGCGAAATCATCCACAACCCGCACGTCAACGAGAAGCTGCGCGCGATG
Source organism: uncultured Acidobacteriota bacterium (assembly GCA_963770995.1). Classification (GTDB taxonomy): domain Bacteria; phylum Acidobacteriota; class Vicinamibacteria; order Vicinamibacterales; family CAVVIG01; genus CAVSWN01. The sequence continues at coordinate 556,869 of CAVYRS010000005.1, forward strand.
GGGATCCGCTTCCTCACCGACGACGCCGGCAGCATCGACCGGCTCGGCCCCGACGACGTGGTGATTCTGCCGGCGTTCGGCGTCACGGTGGCGATGCTCGCACAGCTCGATCGCCGCGGCTGCACGCTGGTCGACACGACCTGCGGATCGGTGCTGAACGTGTGGAAGAACGTCCGCCGCTACTCGCGAGGGCGGCTACACGTCGATCATCCACGGCAAGGTGTGGCACGAGGAAACGCAGGCCACCGCGTCGCAGGCCGTCGCAGTACGGTGGCCGTTACCTGGTGGTGTTCGATCACGCGCGAAGCCAGCCGTCGTCTGCGACTACATCCGGCGCGGCGGCGCCAGCCGCGACGCGTTGCTGCGACCGCTTCGCCAACGCCACGTCGCCCGGCTTCGATCCCGATCGCGACCTGCAGCGCATCGGCCTCGCGAACCAGACGACGATGCTGATGTCCGAGTCGCTCGAAATCGGCGAGATGATGCCGGCGGCCATGATCGATCGGTACGGCGAAACGGCCCTGCACCGACCACTTCCAGGCGTTCGACACGATCTGCAGCGCCACCCAGGACCGGCAGGACGCCGTGGTCAGCCTGCTGCGCGATAAGCCGGTCGACCTGATGATCGTCATCGGCGGCTATAACAGCAGCAATACCTGCAACCTGGCGCGCATCTGCGCGGCGTCCCGGCCGACGTTCCACATTGCCGATCCGGATTGCCTGGTGTCGCGCCGACGAGATTCGCCACCGCCCGATTGGGATCCAAGGCCGAGGTGACGAGCCCCGGGTGGCTTCCGGGCCAGGGACCCGTCTCGATCGGCCTGACCTCCGGCGCCTCCACGCCGGACAATCTGGTGGGCGCGGCAGTCGCCAGGCTCGCGGCGTTCTGCAACCCAACCCCCGTCCCCGCCTAACGGGCGACGGTCTGCAATCTCGTAAAAAGTTGTCTCTCGCGAAATGTCCCCGCACCGCCCGTCGTATTCGTAAGTGATACTTCTTTCAAAGGTTTACGCATGAGGCCTTTTGCCACGTCGCTGGATTCTGGCGTCGGTGCTGCTGCTGGCGCTCGCGCCGCCCGTTCGGGGACAATCGTTCGGTTTCCCGTGGTGGCGCGATGCGCAGTTCCAGCGCGATCTCGCGCTGACCACCGACCAGACCAGCCGAATCGAAAACATGTTTCAGTCGACGATCGGTTCGCTCCGGTCGAAGAAAGCGGAGCTGGACCAGCAGGAAGACGAGCTGTCGCGGCTGATTGCCTCGAACGCCGACGAGGCCAACGTCACCCGGCAGGTGGACAGGGTCGAGGCGATCCGATCGAGCCTGAACAAGATGCGCACGCTGCAGCTGCTGCACATCCGGCAGGTGCTGACGCCGGATCAACGGATGAAGCTCAACAAGATTCATGACAAGTGGGACAAAAGATCGCCGGCGACCTTCGCGAGATAAGTAGCCACGGCGAACAGGAGACAGGCAATGACACGGAATCGCATCCGTCGCAGTTGTGCTCGGCATGTTCGCGACGCTGGCGGGCGGCATCACGCCGCTCCTCGCGCAGACGACCGACGCGCACATCAAGGAACTCATTCGTGCCGCGGCCGAACGCATCGGCGCCGGCCAGGCCGCCATCGCGGAGCCGCCGCAAACGCCGGCGGGAGCCTCCGGATCCGTCGTGCACCTCTCGCTCGACGACGCCGTGAAGCTCGCGCTCGATCGCAACCTCGACATCGCCGTGCAGCGGCTGAACCCGCAGACCTTCGACTTCTCGATTGCCAGCCTGCAAGCGGCGTACAAGCCGACGCTGACGTCGCAGGTCGCGACGCAGTCGGTGTTGAACCCTCCGACCAATACCCTGCAGGGTGTGCCCACCGGTCAAAACGGGCATTACGAACACGACGACCACCGGCAACGGCGGCATCGCCCAGAACATTCGCTGGGGCGGCGGCGGATACGCGTTGACGCTGAACAACAACAAGCAAACGACGAACAGCACCACGTCGACGCTGAATCCCTCGTTCAATACGACCTATTCCATGCCAGTACACCCAGCCGCTCCTGCGCGGCTTCAAGATCGACTTGACGCGCCAATCGATCGTCGTGACGAAGATCAACCAGGACATCTCCGAGACGCAGCTGCAAGCGTCGATCATCAACACGCTGTCGAACGTGCGCAACGCCTACTGGGATTACGTCTTCGCGATGCAGGCGGTCGACGTCGCGCGCGAGTCGCTCGATCTCGCGAGCAAGCTCGTCCAGGACAACCAGACGCGCGTCGAAGTCGGCACCATGGCGCCGATCGACGTCGTGCAGGCGCAGTCCGAGCAGGCGACGCGGCGCCAGACGCTGGTGACCGGCCGAAGCGACGCGCCGCACCACCGAGCTGGCGCTGAAGCGCCTGATCGTGGCGGCACGCAGGATCCGAACTGGAACGCGAGCGATCGACCCGACCGACCGGCCCGAGTTCCGTCCCGAGGCGATCGACGTCGACGGCGCCGTCCGGCGCGCGCTCAGCGTCCGCACCGATCTCGACGATCGCGCAGAAGAACGTCGAGACGAACGACGTCACGATGAAGCTCCTGCGCAACCAGATGCTGCCGCAGGCGGATCTCGTCGCGCGCTACGGCATCATCGGGCAGGGCGGCACGCAGTATCACCCGGAGCGGCACGGGTCTCGGCGCCGGCCAGTCGGTCATCACGAACACGATTCCGGGCGGCTTTGCCGACGCCTTCAGCACGCTGTTCAGCAACGACTACCCGACCTGGAACGTCACGATGAACGTGTCAGCTACCCGCTCGGCACGAGCACGCAGAGGCGAACCTCGCGCGCGCGCAGGATTCAGTTGAACCAGGTGCGAGGCGCAGCTCAAGCAGATCGAGCTGCAGGTCGCGACCGACGTCACCAACGCGGCCATCCAGGCGCAGAACCACGGCCGAAGCCGTCCAGGCGGCGCAGGCCGCACGCGAGCTCGCGCAGCAGAAGCTCGAGGCCGAGCAGAGCAAGTTCGAGGTCGGCATGTCGACGAACTACTTCGTCGTCCAGGCGCAGCGCGATCTGCGCGACGCGCAGAACAGCGAGCTGCGCGCCGTCCTGAACTATCGGAAGGCGCTCGTCGAGCTGGAGCGGCTGCAGCAGACCACGCTGTCCGAACCTGAACATCACGGTGATTAACGCGGCCGGATGGAGCTGCGGGGCGCGGCACCGGCACGATCTCGAGTGGCGGCTAACTTCATGAGAAACGAGTCATTGCGATCCTGCTCGTCGTCGCCGCGGGCGGCGCGGGCTTTTACTTCTGGCGCAACGGCGCCGCCAAGGCCGAGGAGCCGGGCGCGGCGGCGGCCGATGCCGGCGGCCGCGGCGGCCGGCGCGGCGGCCGGTGGCGGCGGCGGCGGATTTGGCGGTGGCGGCTTCGGCGGGTTCGGCGGCGGCGGTGGGCCGCGCTTGCCGATGACCGTCGAGCTCGCGCGCCGTCAAGCGCGCGCGACATGTCCGAGCAGATCACGGTCGTCGGCAACCTGATCGGCGCGGCAACCGTCGAAGCGGTGCCGAAGGTGGCCGGCCGTCTGGAAAGCAGTCTCCGTGCGGCTCGGCGATCGCGTCAGCCGCGGCCAGCGGATCGCGAAGATCGAGGACCAGCGAGATTCTCGAGCAGATTCAAGCCAGGCCGAGGCGTCGTACGAACGTGTCGGCGGCGACGATCCGCCAGCGCGAGGCCGACCTGAAGCTCGCGCAGACGCAATCTCGATCGCTCGCGAATCTGTTCGAGCGCCAGCTCATTCCGAAGCAGACCTACGACGACGCGGACGCCCGCTACCAGGCCGCGGCGGCGCAGCTCGATCTCGCCAAGGCGCAGTACGCGCAGGCCGCAGGCGCGGCTCGACGAGCTGAAGATCAACCTCGTCCAACACGGTGATCTCGTCGCCGGTGAACGGGTTCATCGGCAAGCGGACGCTCGACCCCGGCGCCTGGGTGACGCCGAACTCGTCGTTCATCTCGGTGGTGGACATCGGCGTCGTCCGGATGGTCGCCAACGTCGTCGAGAAGGATTTGCGGCGCGTGACCGCGGGCCAGCCGGCCGACGTCGAGGTCGACGCGTTTCCCGGACGAGAAATTCGCCGGCCGCGTCGCGCGCGTCTCGCCGGTGCTGGATCCGGCCACGCGCACGGCGCAGATCGAGGTCGAGATCCAGAACTCGCAGTTCCGGCTGAAGCCCGGGATGTACGCGCGCGTCGACTTCACGGTCGAACGCCGGCCGAACACGCTGGTCGATGCCGGCCAACGCGCTCGTGGACGTCCAGGGCAAGCACGGCGTCTTCCGTGCCGGGCGCGAAGGCGACATCGCGAAGTTCCAGCCCGGTCGAAGTCGGGCTTGATGGACGAGACCCAGATCGAGATCGCATCGGGCCTGTCCGAGGGCGACCAGATCGTCACGACCGGCGCGGCGGCGCTGCGCGACGGCGACCAGATCCTCCTGCCGGGCGCAGAACGCCGAGCGGCGGCGGCACGCGGCGGCGGCGGCAATCGCGGCGGCGGCGGTGGCCGGCGCGGCCAGGACGGCGGCGGCACCGAGGCGGACGGCCAGCGACGCGGACAGGGCTGACACGAAGCACCCTAGAGTGCTTGACACGAAAGCACCCTAGAGTGCTTTAGTGAAAGCACTAGAGCTTCACCGAAAGCCTGTGGCTGGTGAAACTCGACGAGAGGACCTATGAGCATTCCGCGCACTCGCGATTCGAACGCCCGGTCATGATGTCCATGATCAGCTCCATCGTCATCCTGCTCGGCGCGATCTCCCTGACGCGCCTGCCGGTGGACCTGCTGCCCGACATCTCGCAGCCGACGATCAACGTGCGCGTCAACTACCCGGGCGTCGGGCCGCTCGAGATGGAGGAACTGCGTGACGCGGCCGCTCGAGCAGGCGCTCAGCGCGACCGTCGGGCCTCGAGCAGATCAACTCGAACTCGTCGGAAGGCAACGCGAACCTGCGGCTGAACTTCGCGTGGGGCATCGACCTCAACGAAGCGATGAACGACATGCGCACGCGCATCGATCGGGTCCGCGCGCCGCCTGCCGGAAGACGCCGATCCGCCGACGATCTTCAAGTTCGACTCGAACTCCGCGCCGATCATGGGCCTCGGCGTCGAGGGCAACTACGACCGCGTGACGCTGCGCGAGCTCGCCGAGAACGTGCTGTCGCCGCGCTTCGAGCGGATCGCCGGGCGTCGCGTCGGTCACCGTCAACGGCGGGCTGCGCCGGCAGATTCACGTCGAGCTATCGCGGAAAAGATCAGGCGCTCGACCTCTCGGTCGATCGCGTCGTCAACATCCTGCGCACCGAGAACCAGAACATCCCGATCGGCGAGATCTACCGCGGCGACATGACCTACCTGCTGCGCAGCCAGGGACAGTTCCAGAACCTCGACCAGATCCGCAATCTCGTCGTGCTGACCAAGACCGGCGTGCCGGTCTACCTGCAGCGACATCGCCGAGGTCAAGGACTCGACCGAGGACGTCCGATCGATGCTGCGGATCAACGGCAAGGCCGCGGCGTGCGGATGCAGTCACGAAGCAGTCGGGCACCAACACGGTGCAGATCGCGCAGCCGTCCGGCAGCGAGGTCGAGCGGATCAACCGCGAGGTGCCGGGGGTCAAGCTGACGCTGCTCGACGACAGCGCCAAGTTCATCGAGCGGTCGATCGACGCGGTGCACGAGCACGTGATGATCGGCTCGGTGCTGGTCATCGTGGTGATCTTCCTGTTTCTGCGCAATTTCCGATCGACGCTGATCGTCTGCACGTCGATTCCGATCTCGGTCGTCGGCACCTTCGCGCTGCTCTACTTCGCGGGCATGACGCTGAACACGATGACGTTCGGCGGGCTGGCGCTCGGCGTCGGCATGATCGTCGACGCGGCCATCGTCGTGCTCGAGAACTCGTTCCGGCACATGGAGCACCACGGCAAGGATCGGCTGACGGCGTCGATCGACGGCAGCGAGGAGGTCTGGTCGGCGATTCTCGCGTCGATCCTGACGCACATCGCGGTGTTCGTGCCGCTGCTGTTCCTGACCGGCATCTCGAGCGTCATGTTCCGCGCAGCTCTCGGTCGTCGTCTGCTTCTCGCTGGCGATGTCGCTGTTCGTCGCGGTGACGCTGGTGCCGGTGCTGTGCTCGAAGCTGCTCGTGCTGCCGCCGCCGGCGAATCAGCGCACCGGGATCGGCGGCAAGCTCTACACGCTCAGCGAGCGCGTGGCTCGACGGGATGGACGACGGCTACCGCCGGCTGATTCACCTCGCCCTCAACCATCGGCCGACGCGTCATCGCGGCTGAGCGTCGCGTCGGTGGTCGCCGCGGTGCTCATCCTGCCGACGATTCCGACCGAGTTCAGCACGCAGACCGACGAAGGCCAGGTCAACGTGCAGCGTCGAGCTGCCGATCGGCACGCGGATCGAGCGCACCGACGCGATCATGGCGCGGCTCGAGCAGACGATTCCGCAGCTCGTGCCCGAGCTGGAGTCGATGATCGTGAGCGGCGGCGGCGGCGGCTTCGGCGGCCCGGCGGCGGCGGAGTTCGGCGGCGGCACGACCAATCGCGGCAACATCAACATCTGATGCTGATGCCGAAGGACGAGCGGACGCGCTCGAGCGAGCAGATCGCGATCGATCTGCGCCGGCAGCTGTCGCGGCCTGCCCGGCGTCATCATTCGCGCCAACGCCTCCGGCGGCAACAACCAGATCAACCGGTTCCTCTCGGGCGGCAACAACGGCGGCGGCCGGCTCGCGCTCGAGATTCGCGGCGAGGATCTCGAACGACGCGCGCCGGCTCGCGCAGCGACGCCAAGGACGATGCTGGACGGCACGCCGGGCATCGCCGACGCCCGGCTCGGGCGCGACGAAGGACGTCCCGAGCTGGCCGTGCGCGTCGATCGGCCGAAGGCCGCGCTCCTCGGCCTGACGGTCGACCGGCGTCGCGAACACGATCCGCACCAACGTCGCCGGCACGCAGGCGGCGCTGTTCCGCGAGCCGGCAACGAGTACCCGATCATCGTCCGGCTGCGCGAAGTCCGATCGCCAGCAGGTCGACGACGTGGAGGACGTGCTGGTCAGCACCGCGCACGGGTCAGGTGCTGCAGGCCAAGAACCTGATGACGCGTCGACAACGGAAACCGGTCCGGTGCAGATCGAGCGCAAGAACCAGCAGCGCATCGTCACGGTGAGCGCGGAACCGGAGATCGACGCTGAGCGACGCGGTCAAGGCGGTCGAGGCGCGCCTGCCGCAGCTCGGCGTGCCGAAGGATTTCAACGTCGGCTTCGGCGCCGAGGTCGAGGAACAGGCCAAGGCGTTCAATCAGCTGCGGATGGTGCTGATCCTGGCGCTGGTGCTGGTCTACGCGGTGATGGCGTCGCAGTACGAGTCGCTGCGCGATCCGTTCATCATCATGTTCTCGGTGCCGACGGCGGCCATCGGCGTCGTGCTCGCGCTGAAGCTGACCGGCACGTCGTTCAACATGCAGGCCTACATCGGCATCATCATGCTGGCCGGCATCGTCGTCAGCAACGGCATCCTGCTGGTCGACTACACCAACGTGCTGCGGCGCCGCGACGGGCTGCCGCTGCGCGAAGCGGTCGAGCTCGCAGGCCGCACGCGGCTGCGTCCGATTCTGATGACGTCGATCGCCACCGCGCTCGGTCTCGTGCCGATGTCGCTCGGCATCGGCGAGGGCAGCGAGCTGCAGGTGCCGCTGGCGCGCGTCGTCATCGGCGGGCTCACGACGTCGCTGCTGATCACGCTCGTGCTGGTGCCGACGGTCTACACGCTGTTCGAGGAAGGCATGGAGCGGACTGTGGAAGGGCGCAGAACCGACGCAGGCCGCGACATCGCGACTGAGGACGAAGCACTACGAAACGCGTCATCATCGTCTGTCATCGTCGCTGCCGTTGGCGCCGGCGCGGGCGCGTACTACAGTTCCGCAAGGGTCCGGAGGTCACGGTCCAGACCACGCCGCTGTCACGCGCGGCGACATCGTCGACACCGTCGGCGCGATCGGGCACGCTCCAGGCGGTCACGACGGTGCAGGTCGGCAGCCAGGTGTCGGGCAACATCTCGTGGCTGGGCGCCGACTTCAATTCGATCGTCAAGAAGGGCCAGGTCATCGCCCGCCTCGACCCGTCGCTGCTTCGACGCGCAGCTGCAGCAGACGAGCGCCAACCTCAGCAATCGCAGCGCCAACCTGACGCAAGGCCCGCAGCGATCTCGATCGGACCAGGGTGCAGCTCACCGATGCGCAGAAGAAGTACGCGCGCGCGAAGGAGCTGTCGGCGAAGAGCCTGCTGCCGCAAAGCGAGCTCGACGCGGCCAAGGTCGCCGTCGACACCGCGCAGGCGAGCCTCGCGTCGCAACAGGCGACCGTCACGCAGGCGCAGGCGTCGGTCAGGCAGTCGGAGGCGTCGGTCAGTCAGAGTGCAGGTCAATCTCGAGCACACGGTGATCACCGCGCCGATCGACGGCATCGTCATGCAGCGGAGCGTGGACGTCGGTCAGACAGTCGCCGCCAGCATGCGGCGCCGACGCTGTTCATCATCGCCGCCGACCTGACGAAGATGCAGGTGAACGCCAACATCGACGAATCCGACGTCGGACGCATTCGGCCGGGCCAGCACGTGACGTTCCGCGTCGACGCCTATCCCACCGAGAATTTCGACGGCACGGTCGTCCAGATCCGGCTGCAGCCCAAGGTGCGTGCAGAACGTGACGACCTACGGCACGATCATCGACGTGCCGAACCCGGAGCTGAAGCTGAAGCCGGGCATGACCGCGAACGTGAAGATCGAGATCGCGAAGCGGACCGACGCGCTCCGGATGCCCAACACGGCGCTGCGTTTCCGGCCGACGCCGGAACTGTTCGCGGCCCTCAATCAGGCCGTGCCGCCGGAAGCCACGGCCACGGCGGGCAATCGCGGAGGCGGTGGCCGGGGCGGCAATCGCGGCGGAGCCGGCACGTCCGGCGCGGCGCCGCCAGTCGCCCGGTGCGGCGGCGCCTGCGACCGAGCGCACCTTCGCTCCTCATCACAGGCACCTGTCGGATTCCGGGGCGATCGGCAACCCGATCCGGGCGAGGGTCGCTCGAACGGCTCAGACCAGCCTCGCGGGCGCGGCTTCGGCCGTTCGACAGGCTCAGGCCAGGACCGTTCGGCAGGCTCAGGTCAGGGCGGTGGAGGCGGCGGGGGTGGCGGAGGCGGGCGCGGCAATTTCGATCCCGCGCAGATGATGGAGCGCTTCAAAGGCATGTCGCCGGACGAGCAGCAGCAGTTCATCGCGCGCATGAAGGATCGCGGACGCGAGACCAAGCCGTTCGAGGACGCGATGCAGAAGGCGGCGCCGGCGAAGGCCAAGAAACCGACTGCGGCGGCGCAGACGATCGACGCGCTCTTCGCGCCGCTGCCGATCGTCGAGTCGCGCGGCCGCGCGTGGGTCTTCATGAACCGCGAGCTCAAGCCGGTCAATCTTCGCCTCGGCATCTCCGATGGCACCAACACGGAGTTGATCAGCTGCGAACTGCAGCAGGACATGGAGGTGGTGACGGGCGTCACCGGTCTGGGCTCGACACGCGCGTTGCCGACAGGGGGCAACCAGGGCAATCCGCTGATGCCAGGCGGACGCGGGCCGGGCGGCGGCGGTTTTGGCGGCGGGCGTGGGCGATAGCGGAATCGGGAAATCGAGTAATCGGGTAATCGCGTAATTGATTGGGCAATTTTGCGGCCAATTGAGCAATTAATTACTCGATTACCCGATTACTCGATTTCCCCAACACGCATGTCTACAGTCATCGGCGTCAAGAATCTCGTCAAGACCTACGTCGTCGGCGAGGTCGAGGTCAACGCGCTGCGGGGCGTGAACCTCGAAGTCCAGCGCGGGGAGTTCCTCGCGGTGACGGGCCCGTCCGGATCCGGCAAGTCGACGTTCATGCACATCGTCGGCTGCCTCGATCGGCCGACGTCAGGACAGTACTTTCTCGACGGCCAGGACGTCTCACGGATGTCGAAGGATGCCTTGGCCGCCGTTCGCAACAAGAAGATCGGGTTCGTCTTCCAGGGCTTCAATCTGCTGTCGCGCACCTCGGCGCTCGACAACGTCGAGCTGCCCCTGCTCTACGGCGGCAACGGACTCAAAACGGCGGAGCGTCACAAGCGGGCGATCGACATGCTGGAGCTGGTCGGGCTGGGCAATCGTGCCGATCACCATCCCAATCAGTTGTCGGGCGGCCAGCAGCAGCGCGTGGCCATTGCGCGATCGCTGATCAACAACCCGTCGATTCTGCTGGCGGACGAACCGACCGGGAACCTCGACACGAGAACCAGCATCGAAGTCATGGACATCTTTCAGCGCCTGAACCGCGAGCGCGGCATCACGGTGCTGTTGATCACGCACGAGCAGGACATCGCCGAGTACGGCACACGCATCGTTTCCTTTCGCGACGGGTTGGTCGTCGCGGATCGTACCGTCAAGAAGCGCCGTCAGGCGGAGGACGAACTGGCGGCGTGGGAATCGCTCCGGACGGAGCCCGAGTTCGGCGCCGACCCGGTGGCGGATCCGAAATCCACGCACGCCTAGGAGACGGACATGTCGGTCCTGATGATTTTCCGCATCGCGTTCAAGGCGCTCGGTCGCAACAAGATGCGTACGGCGCTGACCATGCTCGGCATGATCATCGGCGTCGCCGCGGTGATCACGATGGTGGCGCTCGGCACCGGCGCGCAGACGTCCATCGACGCGCAGATCCAGTCGGCCGGCACCAACATGATCATGGTCAACGCCGGCAACTTCAGCCAGGGCGGCGTGCGACATGGGACAGGGCAACGCGAGCACGCTCGTCCCCGACGATGCGTTCGCGATTGCACAGCTGCCCGGCGTTCAGTACGTCGCCCCGCAATCGAACACCCGCGGTCAGATCATCGCCGGCAACCTCAACTGGAACACGCAGGTGCAGGGCACCGACGTCGACATGCCGCTCATTCGGTCGTGGCCGACCACGGCCGGCGCGTTCTTCACGGCGCAGGACGTGAACACGGCGTCGAAGGTGGCCGTGCTCGGCAGCGTGCTGCGCGACCAGCTGTTTCCGCCCGACGTGGATCCGATCGGTCAGATCATCCGAATCTCGCAGCAGCCGTTCACCGTCGTCGGCGTGATGGCGAGCAAGGGCCAACAAGGCATGGGCCAGGATCAGGACGATCAGGTCTTCGTGCCGTACACGACCGTGATGAAGAAGCTGCGCGGCATCACCTTCATTCAACAGGTGACGGTCTCCGCCGCGTCCGCGTCCGAGACGTCGAAGGTCGCCGACAGCATCGCGGCGCTGCTCCGCGTGCGCCACAATATTCAGCCGGGCGACCCGGACGATTTCACCGTGCGGACGATGGAAGAGATGGCCAACGTCCGCAAGGAAGCGACCCAGACGATGACGGCGCTCCTGGCGAGCATTGCCGGTGTGTCGCTGCTCGTGGGCGGCATCGGCATCATGAACATCATGCTGGTCTCGGTGACCGAGCGGACGCGCGAGATCGGTTTGCGCATGGCGATCGGCGCGCGCGGGCGCGACGTGTTGCTGCAGTTCCTGATCGAAGCCGTGGTGCTGAGCCTCGTCGGTGGAGGGATCGGCATCGCGCTCGGGTTCGGCCTCGCGCGGGGCGTCACGCTGTGGCAAGGCTGGCCGACGGCCGTCTCGCCCAACGCCGTCGCGCTGGCGTTCGGGTTTGCGGCGGCCACAGGTGTGTTTTTTGGTTTCTATCCGGCACGAAAAGCCGCGGCGCTCGACCCGATCGACGCACTGCGGTTCGAATAGCCCGCACAGTACGTGGGGTCCGCCTTTAGGCGGACCACGTAGGCCGGCTGAAGCCGGACCCCACGTACAGCGAGACTCTGGCAGACGGTTTACAGGATGCGTACCGAACGGCAGGTCGTGCTCAACATACTCGCAGGACTCCTGGGCGTTGCCGCCGCGGCCTGTTCCGGCGGCGAGGCCATGCAATCGGCGCCGTCGTCCGGGCGCGGCGGTGCACCGGGCGCTCAGGCCGTGCCCGTGGCCACGGCCGTCGTCGAGGAGAAGGCGATGCCGCTCGACATCGGCGTCATCGGCTCCGTAGAGCCCACGTCCACGGTCGTCGGTGCGCGCGCAGATGACCGGCGAGCTGACCGCCGTCAATTTCAGAGAGGGCGACGACGTGCAGAAGGGCCAGGAGCTCTTCCGCCTCGATCGGCGGCCGCTCGAGGGCGCGCTGCAGCAGACCGCAGGCCAACCTGGAACGCGACCTGGCGCAGGCCGCCAACGCGAAGGCGCAGGCGCAGCGCTATCTGGATCTCGCCGCACGGGGCATCGCGACGAAAGAGCAAGTCGACACGACGCGCACATCCGCTATCGCACTCGACGCCACTGTCGAAGCAGACAGAGCCGCCGTCGAGAACGCGAAGGTCCAGTTGCAGTACGCAACCATCACCGCTCCCATCTCGGGCCGAACCGGCGCCCTGATGGTACACGCGGGAAACCTGGTGCGCGCCAACGACTCCACGCCGCTCGTCGTCATCAATCAGATCACTCCCATCAGCGTCAGCTTCGCGATCCCGGAAGCACGGCTGGGCGATCTCAAACGCTACATGACGGCCGGATCGGTCAAGCTGGCCGCCCGCGCGCCGACCGACGAGCAGCCGGCGGCAATCGGCCGCATCACGTTCGTGGACAACCAGGTTGACGCCACCACGGGAACCATCCGGGTGAAAGGGTCGTTTCCGAACCAGGATCGCCGTCTCTGGCCGGGACAGTTCGTCAACGTGGTGGTCACGCTGGCCGTGGACGCGCGCGCGATCGTCGTGCCGACCACCGCGGTGCAGACGGGACAGCAGGGTCAGTACGTGTTCGTCATCAAGAGCGACAAGACCGCGGAGCTGCGCACGGTAACGGTCGCGCGCACCGAGGGTATGGAAAGCATCATCCGCGAAGGATTGAAGCAGGGCGAAACAGTCGTGACCGACGGCCAGCTGCGGCTCGTCCCGGGCAGCCGTGTGAGCATCAAGACGGGACCCGGGGCAGGTGCGCCATGAACATCGCGTCGATCTTCATCCAGCGCCCGATCACGACGACCCTCATCATGCTGGGGATCCTCGTGTTCGGCCTCCAGTCCTACCAGCAGCTGCCGGTCAGTGACCTGCCGACGGTGGATTTCCCGACGATTCAGGTGCAGGCGAGCCTGCCGGGCGCGAGCCCCGAAACGCTCGCGTCGGCCGTGGCGCTTCCGCTCGAAAAGCAGTTCGCGACCATCGCCGGGCTGAATTCGATCAACTCGACGAGCTCGCAAGGCAACACGAACATCACGCTGCAGTTCGATTTGAGCCGCAACATCGACGCCGCCGCGCAGGACGTGCAGGCGATGATCGCCCGCGCCGCGCGGGCGCTGCCGCCGCAAATGCCGGCGCCGCCGTCGTACAACAAGGCCAACCCGAGCGACTTCCCGGTCCTGTTCCTGGTGCTGCGGTCCGCGACGCTGCCGCTCTCGACGATCAACGAGTACGCCGAGTCGACGATGGCGCAGCGGATCTCGATGGTGAGCGGCGTGGCGCAGGTGCAGGTGTTCGGCGCCGCGAAGTACGCCGTGCGCATCGACCTCGATCCGCAGAAGCTCGCGGGGGCCGGCATCGGGGTGGACGAAGTCGCGAGCGCGGTGCAGAACGCCAACGTCTCGCTGCCGACCGGCACGATGTACGGGTCGCAGCAGACGTTCACGGTGCTGGCCAACGGTCAGTTGCTGCGCGCGCAGTCCTACGGCCCGCTGATCGTCGCCTATCGCAACGGGAACCCGGTGCGGCTGCAGGAAGTGGCCCACGTCTACGACGGCATCGAAAACGACAAGAGCGCCGCGTGGTACGGCGGACAGCGCACGATCTACCTGGCGATTCAGAAACAGCCGGGCACCAACGTTGTCGCCGTCGTGGACGCCGTGAAGGCCCTGCTGCCGGCTTTGCGCGAGCAGTTGCCGGCGGCCGTCTCGCTCGACATCCGCAACGACCGGTCGGTGGCGATTCGCGAATCGGTGCACGACGTCAAGATCACGCTTGTCGTCACCGTCGTGCTCGTGGTCCTCGTCATCTTCCTGTTCCTGCGAAACCTCTCGGCCACCATCATTCCGAGTCTCGCGCTGCCGGCTTCGATCGTCGCGACCTTCTCGGTGATGTACCTGCTCAACTACAGCCTGGACAACCTCTCGCTGATGGCGCTGACGCTCTGCGTCGGCTTCGTGGTGGACGATGCCATCGTGATGCTGGAGAACATCGTCCGGCACATGGAAATGGGCAAGCCGCCGATGCGGGCGGCGTACGAAGGATCGAAGGAGGTGTCGTTCACCATTCTCTCGATGACGGTGTCGCTCGCCGCCGTGTTCATCCCGGTGCTGTTCATGGGCGGCGTCGTCGGCCGGTTGTTGCACGAGTTCGCGGTGACGATCAGCGTCGCGATTCTCGTCTCGGGCTTCGTGTCGATCAGTCTGACGCCGATGCTGTGCAGCCGCTTCCTGAAGCCGCCGCACACGCAGCGGCACGGCCGCATCTACAACGGCATCGAAAGCATGTTCCGCCTCTGGCTGCGCCTCTACGACGTGACGCTGCGCGGGGCGCTGAAGTATCACGCGGCGACCTTCGCCGTCTCGATCGCGCTCCTCATCGGCACGGCGTTCCTGTTCACCCGGGTGCCGAAAGGGTTCCTGCCGACCGAGGATCAGGGCCGCTTCAACATCAGCACCGAAGCGATTCAAGGCATCGGGTTCGACGAGATGGTCCGCCACCAGATGCAGGTGGCCGAGATCGTGGCGAAGGATCCGAACGTGTTGGCGTTCAGCAACAACGCCGGCGGCGGACCGCGCGGCGGCGCGCTCAACACCGGTCAGATTTCAGTCGATCTGAAGCCGCGGCGCGAGCGGGACAAGAGCGTCGATCAGATCATGGCGGATCTGCGGCCCAAGCTGTCGCAGATTCCCGGGATCCGCGTCTTCATGATCAATCAGCCTCCCATCAATCTCGGCGCCCAGGGCGGACAGCGCAGCCTGTACCAGTTCACCCTCCAGGACACCGACACCGATGAGCTGTATCACTGGGCGCCGATTCTGGAAGCCAAGCTGCGCGATCTCCCCGGCCTCGAGGACGTGAACAGCGACCTGCAGCTGAAGAACCCGCAGATTCGCGTCGAGATGGACCGGGACAAGATCTCGACGCTGGGTCTGACGGTCAACCAAGTTGAGACCGCGCTGTACAACGCGTACGGGACGCGTCAGGTGTCGCAAATCTACGCGCCGAACAACCAGTATCAGGTGATCATGCAGGTGGCGCCGCAGTTCCAGAACAACCCCGCGGCGTTGTCGATGCTCTACGTCCGCTCGAGCAGCGGGCGCCTGATCCCGTTGAATACCGTCGCGCAGGTCAGGACCAATGTCGGTCCGTCTGTCGTCGCGCACACCGGCCAGCTGCCGTCGGTTACGATCTCATTCAATCTCAAACCCGGATACGCGCTGGGCGACGCCGTTGACGCCATCAAGCAGACCACCGCGGCGACCGTGCCGTCCACGATTTCGACGACGTTCCAGGGCGCGGCGCAGGCCTTCGAGCAATCGCTGCAGGGACTGGGCTTGATTCTCGTGATGGCGATCGTCGTCATCTATATCGTGCTCGGGATTCTGTACGAGAGCTTCACGCATCCGCTCACGATTCTGTCGGGCCTGCCGGCGGCCGGCTTCGGCGCGCTCCTCACGCTGCTGATTTTCAAGACGGAGCTCTCGCTCTACGCGTTCGTCGGCGTCATCATGCTCGTCGGGCTGGTCAAGAAGAACGGCATCATGATGGTGGACTTCGCCGTCGAGGCGCAGCGCGAACACGGCAAGTCGCCGAAAGAGGCGATTCACGAGGCCTGCCTCGTTCGCTTCCGCCCGATCATGATGACGACGATGGCCGCGCTCGTGGGGACGCTGCCGATCGCGCTCGGCTGGGGCGCGGGCGCCGAATCGCGGCGGCCGCTGGGTCTCGCCGTCGTCGGCGGCCTGCTCGTGTCGCAGTTGCTGACGCTGTACATTACGCCCGTGTACTACGTGTACATCGAGGGAGCGCGGCAACGCCTCGCCGGCCGCCGGCATGCGCACGCGCGCGACCAGCGGCGACACCACGACGTGCACGCCCCGGCGGCCGAGGCACAATCCTCCTAGCCAAAGGTGATCGTGACGCGACATTCTTCAGCGACCGTTGCCCTGTTCCTGCTCGTGGCTCTGACGGCCGCGTGCGACAGGGCGTCCAGCCAGGGCGCTTCCGGCGCCGGCGGGCGGGGCGGACGCGGAAGCACCATTGCCGTCCAGACGACGAATGTGCAGCGGATCTCGATTCAGCGTCAGGTCGACCTCGCCGGCACGCTGCTCTCCCCCGACATGGCGCGGATCAGCAGCG
Source organism: uncultured Acidobacteriota bacterium (assembly GCA_963770995.1). GTDB lineage: Bacteria > Acidobacteriota > Vicinamibacteria > Vicinamibacterales > CAVVIG01 > CAVSWN01. The sequence continues at coordinate 573,329 of CAVYRS010000005.1, forward strand.
AAGTGGCAGGGCGGGTGCAGCAGGTACCGGTTCAACTCGGCACCGAGGTCCGCACCGGCGATCTGCTCGTGCGTATCGAACCACAGGAACTGCAGCTGGCGCTCGAGCGGGCCGAGAGCCAGCTCCGGCAGGTCGAAGCGCAGCTTGGCCTCGGCCGCAACGCCAGCCGTCAGGTGCCGCCGGACGATCAGATCGCATCGGTACGGCAGGCGATGGCCAATCGCGACGACGCCCAGAGCACCTTCAAGCGCGCGCAGCAGCTCCACGGCCGCGGCCTGCTGTCGCAGGTGGATTACGACACGGCGGAGACGCGCCTCAAGGTTGCCGAGGCGAACTATCAAGCCGCGCTCGACACCGTCAACGCGCTCAAGGCCACGCTGCAGGATCGCCGCGCCTCGTACGAGCTCGCGCAGAAGAAAGTAGCCGACGCGGCCATCCGGGCGCCGCTGGCTGGTTCAATTTCCGAGCGGCTCGTTCAGCCAGGCGAGTTCATCCGCGAGAACACGCCGGTCGCCACCATCGTGCAGATGCACCCGCTGAAGCTGATGACCGCCGTGCAGGAGAAGTTCGCCGGCGTGATCAAGGCGGGCCAGCGCGTCGAGTTCCGCGTCGAAGCGTTTCCTGACGAGCCGTTCGACGGCAAGATCGCCTACGTCAGTCCGGCGGTCGATCAGACGACGCGCACGTTTCCGGTGGAAGCGCTCGTCGACAACCACAACCGGCACCTGAAGCCCGGGTTCTTTGCCAAGGGCACCATCGCAATCAAGGTGGACGACAACGTCATGGCTGTGTCCGAGGACGCGGTCTCGACGCTGGCGGGCGTCTCGACGGTGTACGTCATCGAGGAGGGCAAGGCGCGGCAGCAGGTCGTCGCGCTGGGCGCGCACCAGAACAAGGTGTGGGAGATCACCGACGGGTTGAAGGGCGACGAAACCCTCGCCGCGTCGAATCTGAATCAGCTTGCAACCGGAACGACTGTTCGAATCGGCGGTGGAGACGGCGAAGAGGGACTGGCGCCGCCGGATGGCGCCGGACGCCGCGGCCGCGGGCAGGGACGCGGCGAGGCGCTCGAGGTCAGGGAGGTCGTCAATGATTCTGTCCGACGTCAGCGTCAGGCGCCCGGTCTTCGCCATCATGATGACTGCCGCGCTCATCGTCCTTGGCGCGGTGTCGTACGTCAGCCTCGGCCTCGACCTGATGCCGAAGACGGACAACCCGGTCGTCAACGTCAACGCCAACCTCCCCGGCGCGAGCGCCGAGGAAATCGAAACCCAGATCACCAAGCGCATCGAGGAAGCGGTCAACACGATCAGCGGCATCGACGAACTGCGCGCCTCGTCGGATCAGGGCAGCGCCCGGGTGACGATCACGTTCACGCTCGAGCGCGACATCGAGACGGCGGTGCAGGACGTGCGCGACAAGCTCGCCAGCATCGTGCAGCAGTTCCCGCGCGACACGCGGCCGCCTGAACATCCAGAAGATCGATCCCGACGCGGCGCCGATCCTCACGCTTCGCCATCTACGGGCCGCGCGATCGCAAGGAGCTGACCGAAATCGCCGAGAAGCGGGTCAAGCAGGAGCTCGAGACGGTGAAGGACGTCGGCTCGATCCAGCTGATGGGCGACCGCAAGCGCGAGATCCAGCTGCTGCTGAACGCCGACCGTCTCAACGCCTACGGGCTGACCGTCGACACAGGTGCGGAACGCGATCACGCGTCAGAACGTCGAGGTGCCCGGCGGATCAGTTCGTCGCCGGCCCGTCGGAGGTCGCGCTGCGGACGATGGGCCGCATCCGCAACGTCGCAGGACTTCAATCGCATCGTGCTCGCCTATCGCGCCGACGGATCGGTCATCACCTTCGCCGACGTCGGCCGGGTCAGCGACGCGCGTGCAGGAAATCCGCAGCGCGCACGCGGCTGGCAGCGGCGCGCCGGTCGAGTCGGCCGTGCCATGTCATTCGCAAGCAGTCCGGCACGAACACCGTCGAGGTGGTCGATCGCGTCCTGGCCCGGCTCGAGCAGATCAAGACGACGCTGCCGCAGGACGTGCAGATCAGCATCGGCAACGACCAGTCGCGCTTCATCCGCCGGTCGTTCGAGGACATCAAGCTGCACCTGATCCTCGGCGGGCTGCTCGCCAGCGTGGTGGTCTTCCTCTTCATCCGCAACCTGCGCGTGACGTTCATCGCCGCGCTGGCCGATCCCGACGTCGATCATCGGCACGTTCACGTTCATGAAGATGTTCGGCTTCACGCTGAACAACATGACGATGCTGGCGTTGTCGCTGGCGACCGGCATCGTCATCGACGACGCGATCGTCGTGCTCGAGAACATCTTCCGGTACGTCGAGGAGAAAGGGCGTCACGCCGAAGGAAGCGGCGGCCGAGGCGACGCGCGGAGATCGGCCTGGCGGTGATGGCGACGACGCTGTCGCTGGTCGTGATCTTCGTGCCGGTGGCCTTCATGACCGGCCAGATCGGCCGCTACTTCTACAGCTTCGGCCTGACCTCGGCCGCGGCGATCCTGATCTCGATGTTCGTGTCGTTCACGCTGACGCCGGCGCTGTGCGCGATGTGGCTGAAGCCCGAAGACGCGCAAGTCCGGATCACTCGACGACCAAGTCACGCGGCCTCTACGCGAAGATCGATGCGCTTCTACGGCAAGATGCTGGTCTGGTCGCTGCACCATCGCGCGGTCGATGATCGGCATCGCGGCCGTGGTCGTCGCGTCGGCGGCGCTCCTCTATCCCCGTACGTCGGCAAGGAACTCGTGCCCGACGACGACCAGGGCGAGTTCAACATCAACGTGCGGCTGCCGCGCGGCACCAGCTATCAGCGGACCGAGGAGTTCATCAAGCCGATCGAGAAGGAAGTGCTCGCGCTGCCGGCGCTGCAGCCGCGTGATGCAGAACGTCGAACGCCGGCAACGCCAACTTCAACATCATGATGGTGCCGCTCGAGGAGCGCGACATCTCGCAGCAGGAGCTGATGATTCGCACGCGGCAGATGCTGCGCAAGTATCAGGGGGCGCGCATCAGCGTGTCCGGCGGCACCGACATCTCCGGCGCGTCGACGGCGGCGGCGCGCGGCCGGCGGCGGCGGTGGGCCGGCGGCGGCGGCGGCGGCGGCTTCAACCGCCTGAACATCCTGATCCAGGGTCCGGACATCGAGCAGCTGCAGGCGTACACGGTGCAGCTGATGGAGCAAGATTCGCGAGATTCCCGGCGTCGTCGACGTCGACACGAACTTCGAGCCGACGCAGCCGGAGCTGCGCGTCAACGTCGACCGCGCGCGCGCGGCCGACCTCGGCGTCAACATCGATTCGCTGGCCAACAACCTGCGCACGCTCGTCGGCGGCGAGGAGGTATCGGAGTTCAAGGACGGCGACGACCAGTTCAAGGTGCGTGCTGCGCCTCGACGAGCCGTACCGCAACAATCCGCTGTCGATGGGCGACCTGCTCGTCTCCGGCCGGCGCCGGGCCGGACGGTCAAGGTCAGCGACGTCGCGCAGCTGCACGAACGACCGCGGCCCGGCGTCGATCGATCGCTACAACCGCCAGCGGCAGATTTCGGTCAACGCCAACCTGCAGGGCGTGCCGCTCGGCGAGGTGCTCGCCGCAGCGCGCGACGAAGGTCGAGGAACTCCACCTGAAGCCGGGCTACCAGGCGGTGTTCGGCGGCAGCGCGCGCACGCTCGCCGAGGCGTCGAGCAACTTCACGATCGCGATGATCCTGGCGGTCATCTTCATCTACATGGTGCTGGCGTCGCAGTTCAACAGCTTCGTCCACCCGCTGACGATCATGACGTCGCTGCCGCTCAGCCTGCCGGCCGGCCTGCTGGCGCTGATGGCGTTCGGCATGACGCATCAACGTCTACAGCGCCATCGGCCTGATGATGCTGTTCGGCATCGTGAAGAAGAACTCGATTCTGCAGGTCGACTACACGAACACGCTGCGCGCGCAGGGCATGGAGCGGCACGAGGCGCTGATCGCCGCCAACCACGTCCGGCTGCGGCCGATTCTGATGACCACCATCGCCATCGTCGCCGGCATGATCCCGATCGCGTTCGGCAAGGGCGCCGGCGCCGGTTCGCGCGCGTCGATGGCGGTCACGATCATCGGCGGCCAGGTGCTGTGCCTGCTGCTGACGCTGCTCGTCACGCCGGTCGTCTACTCGTACTTCGACGACCTGCGCGAGTGGAGTCCATCGGCGGCGCTCAAGCGCCGCTTCGGCCGCTCGCCCAGCCGCCCGGCGGAGGAGCGCGCGTAGCCGCCCCGGCGCCGGGCGCAAGTCTCGCGCCATTTGGGGTCTGATCCGGATCAGACCAAGTGGACCAGTTGACCGGGGCCTCGTCGGCCCGGGCGGCCTTCGGGAAGGCGCCATCAGAAACGAGGCGATGACGGGGGCTGCAACGGAGCGCGTGGTCTTCATGATGGGCCTCCTGGTTACCTTCTGTTACAAACAGACGCGCCAACAGCGAGATCCGGGCTCACCCGACTTCCCGCTCCGCGCGTCGGGCAGCAAGGCCTTCCCGCCCATCCTGCCTTTCCTGCCCTTCCCGCCCATTGACGTCAACCTTCCGGTAAGCTGAGCCCGTCCAAGCGGTTGTAAGTGGCGACTGTGACAACTGCGGTGATGACGCTGAGCGGCGAGACGCTGGTTCAGAAGCGGGCTCGAGTCCGATGTGGCCCTGGCGGCCCGTGGGGACTCGTCCGCCTTCGAGCGGCTCTACCGGACGCACGTGGCGCGGATTCACAGCCTGACGCGCCGGATGCTCGGCAGCCACGAGGCCGACGAGGTGACGCAGGACATCTTCGTGCGGACCTGGCAGAAGCTCGGCCAGTTCCGCGGCGAGTCGGCGTTCTCGACCTGGCTGCATCGCCTGGCGGTGAACGTCGTCATCGAGCGGCGGCGATCGTTTGCGATTCAGCGGGAGCGGATGTCGGACGACCCGACGGCGCTCGACCTGCTGACCGTGGCGCCGGCGCGCGCGGATCTGAAGGTGGATTTCGAGGCCGCGATCGACCAGCTGCCGCCGGGGGCGCGCGAGATTTTCGTCCTGCACGACGTCGAAGGCTACAAGCACCGCGAGATCGCCGCGATGCTCGACATCACGACCGGAACGTCGAAGCGGCAGCTGCATCGGGCGCGGATGTTGATGCGGAAGCATCTTGGGTGGATCATGACGCATGCACGAAGAGTGGACCGACAAGCTGTCGGACTATCTCGACGGCGAGCTGTCGGCGGACGAGCGATACGCGGTCGAGGCGCACCTCCAGGGACTGCGCGGACTGCGCCGCGGTGCTCAACGACCTGAAGCGGGTCGTGGCGCGGGCGCAGGCGCTCGAGCGCGCGCCCTCCGCAGGCCGATCTGTGGGCCGGCATCGCCGCGCGCATTGACGGCGCAGCACGCGGCCGCGTCCGCCACGCCGATCGCCCGTCGGCTCGCTCGAGCGGCCGATGCGCACGCGCGCGGGCGGCGCGTCACGTTCACGCTGCCGCAGCTCGCGGCGGCGGCGCTGCTGATTGCGCGGTGTCGGGCGGGCTCGCGTGGTCGATGCGCGACCGCGCAGCGAACGCCGACGCGGCCGCGGCACGCTCGGCTGAAGCCGCGCGCTCCAGCAATCCTGACGTGGCCGCCGCAGACGCGAGCTGCATCGGAGCGCGACGGCGTCCGCCGACGCGCTCAGTGGTGACCGGTCGGCGCTGGCCGACGCGCAGTACGACGCGGCGGTCGCCGATCTCGAGAAGGCGCTGCAAGGACGGGCCGCGGCCAGCTCGACGCCGTCGACGATCGCGATCGTCGAGCACAACCTGCAGATCATCGACCAGGCGATCAACCAGGCGCGCGAGGCGCTCGCGGCCGACCCGGCCAACAGGTACTTGAGCAGCCATCTCGTGGAAGCGCGGCGGCGCAAGCTGGATCTGCTGCGCCGCGCCACGGCGCTGACGACGCGAGTCGGACTAGACGGAACTCGGGACTCGGGACTATCGGGATTCGGACGGGACTAGAGGACAACGATGCTCGGACATCTTCTGCTGGCCGATGGCCATCACGCCGACCGATCAGACGGTGCACGGTCGCGAAGGGCACGAAGCTCGACGTCAACAACTTCGCCGGCGACGTCAACATCAAGGTGTGGGACAAGGACGCCGTGCGCGTCGAGGTCAACCACTCCGACCGCGAGACGGTCGACATCAAGCAGGGCGAGCAGACGCTGACCATCCGCTCGCGATCGATGCGCGGCGGCCCGCCGCGCTCGCTCGACTACACGATCACCGTGCCGACGTGGATGGCGATCAGCGTCAGCGGCACCTACGCCGACGTGACGATGGAAGGCGTCGGCGGCGACGTGACCGTCGAGACGACGCACGGCGACATCAAGGTGACGCGGCGGCTCCGGCTTCGTCTCGCTGAAGTCGGTGCAGGGCGAGATCACGCTGCGAGAAGGCGAAGGGCCGGATCGAAGTGCGCGCGGTCAACGAGGGCATCCACCTCGCCGACATCAGCGGCGACCTGTCGGCCGAGTCGACCAACGGCAGCATCATCCTCGACCGCATCGACTCGGGCAACGTCGATCTCTACACCGTCAACGGCAACATCTCCTACGACGGCCCGATCAAGGACAAGGGCGCTCTACCGCCTGACGACGCACAACGGGCTGATCGCGATGCCGATCCCCGAACGGGTCGAACGCCACGCTGACGGTGCGGACCTACAACGGCAGCTTCCGCTCGACGTTCCCGGTGAAACAGGACGATCCAGAACCCGCAAGAAGCGCTTCACGCGTGCACGCTCGGCAACGGCAGCGCGCACGTCGAGCTCGAGTCGTTCGGCGGCACGATCGCGCTGCGCCGGCCGGGCGAACCGCGGCCCGAGACCGAGCGCAAGCGGCGCGCGTCGCGAGCGGGAGCAAGAACGGCGACGCGAAGCACATCGACGACGCGATCGCGGCAGGCGCAGGCCTCGATTCCCGACGCCATGGCCGAGGCGCAGCGTCGATCCGCGCGATGGCCGAGGCGCAGCGGCGATCGCCGCGCGATCGCCGAGGCGATGCGCGAGGTCGGTGCCGGCGATCGAGCGCGGCGATGGCCGAAGCGTGCGAGCCGGACGATCCGATGCCGCGATCGCCGAAGCCGATGGCCGCGACTGCAGCGCGCCGTGATGCCGTTCGGCATCGCGATGCCGGATACCGGTCCTGAAGCCGACCCGCGGCCGATGCCCGCGTGAGCCGCGCGTACGCGGCTCAGGGCCGCGTACGTCGCGCCAGCAACTCGCCCATCGTCAGCCCGTCACCGGATCCGCGCAGGTCCGGCGCGATCTCGGCGAGCGGCTCGAGCACGAACCGCCGCTCGCGGAACCGCGGATGCGGCACGATCAGCCCGGGCTCGTCGATCACCGCATCGCCGAACAGGATCAGATCGAGATCGAGCGTGCGCGGCGCGTTGGCGTACGGGCCGCTCGCGGCCGCGCTCGCTGCTCGATGGCGAGCAGCGCCTCGAGCAGCGCCCGCGGCGGCAGCGCCGTCTCGCCGACGGCGGCGGCGTTCAGGAACATCGCGCTGCGGACCGGACGACGCCGACCGGCACGGTGTCGTAGATAGCGCGAGACGCGCGAGGTTGGTCGAGCAGGCTGCGCGAAGGCGCGACGACGGCGTAGTCGAGATGGGCGCGCCGGTCGCCGAGGTTGCTGCCGAGCGCGATGGCGCAGTACCGATCCGCCATCGCCGCTACTCGATCCACCGCGACGGCAGCACCTCGCCGTGCGACGGCCCGAGCTGCTGCGCCGCGGCGGCCGAGCAGATCGGTGCGGCCCGCCAGCGCCTGCTCGAAGAACCGCTTCTGCTCGAGCGTCTCGCCGAGGATCACGCGCAGCATCTTCGCGTGGCGGGCGTTGGCCATCGCGTCGACGCGCGGCCGCCAGCGATCGACGAACGCCTGCGCGTCGCGGCCGTCTTCCTCGATGACCGCGTGCGCCGCGGCGGCGGCCTTGCCGCTCGGCGGTCGCGCGCCGGCTCGGCTGCGTCGGCGACGGCGCCGCCCAGCTCCGCGATCGCCGTCGCGACCCAGGTGAGCTGCACGTCCTCGCGATTGATGATGTATTGATAGGTGTTGTTGGCGTCGTACTGCCCGATGAGGCGCGCGCCCGCCTGATGCCGCAGCAGCATCGCCAGCTTCTCGCGGTAGAACTCCTGCAGCAGCGGCAGCAGGTCGGTCACGAGTTCTGCTTTTCCTTGCAGGTGATGCAGACGCGCGTCCACGGAATCGCGTTCAGCCGCGCCTGCGGCGATCGGCTCGCCGCAGTCGCGGCACACGCCGTAGGTGCCCTTCTCGATGCGCCAGAGCGCTTCTTCGATCGCCTGCAGAATCTTCGCGTCGGTCTGCTTCAGCTTGAGCTGGATGTGGACTTCGTTGTTGCCGCTGGCCTGATCCGCCATGTCGCCCTGGCGGGTGTTGTTCTCCATCGACGCCTGCAGCGGCTTGATGCCGCCGGTGCCGAGAATTTCGCCGCGCTTCTTGAGGAGCGCGTCCTTGAAAGTCTGCTCGTCCATGCGCGTCTGAACTCCTGCCCTCAGGCCGCCCGCTGGGCCTGAACAACTGTCAGATCATAACACTCGTCACCGCAGGAAGACGTACCGCGCCGAGGAACAGCGCCGCGAACACGATAGATGCAGCGGATGCACTTCGCGGCCGCGGCCGGTGGCCAGCTTCAGGACCGCATACGCCAGCAGCGCCGAACGCGACGCCTTCGGTGATGCTCGACGGCGAGCGGCATCATGACGACCGTGAGGAACGCCGGAATCGCCTCGGTCGGATCGTCCCACGCGACGTGCCGCAGTCCGCCGATCATCATCGTGCCGACCAGGATCAGCGGCGGCGCGATCGACCGGATACAGCGTCGTCGCCGCCGACGGCGTAGCCGCCGCCGATCATCCGGACCAGCGGATAGAAGAACAGCGACAGCAGGAACAGCGCGGCCGTGACGAGGCTGGCCAGGCCGGTGCGCCCGCCGGCGGCCACGCCGGCGCCGCTCTCGATGTAGGCGGTCACCGTCGACGTGCCGAGCGCCGCGCCGGCGACGGTGCCGATGGCGTCGGCGAGCAGCGCCTCGCCGCGCGCGCGGCAGCGTGCCGTCGCGCATCAACCCGGCCTGGCTCGCCGACGCCGACGAGCGTGCCGACCGAATCGAACAGCGCGAGAAAGAAGAACACGAACACGACCGTCGACCATGCCCGGCGCGAAGGCGCCGCGCGATGTCGAGCTGCAGGAGCGTCGGCGCCAGCGACGGCGGCGCGCTCGACGAGGCCCTGGTACCGGACGACGCCGAGCGGCAGGCCGACGGCCGTGCTGGCCAGAATGCCCCACAGCAACGCGCCGGGGACGCGGCGCGCCATCAGCATCGCGGTCAGCGCCAGCGCGCCGATCGCCAGCAGCGACCGGCCGGCTGTGCAGGTCGCCGAGCGTCACGAGCGTGCCCGGCGCGCCGACGATCGAGTCCGGCCCACTGCAGGCCGATCGTCGCGATCAGCAGGCCGATCCCGGCGGCGATCGCGTGCTTGAGCGACGCCGGAATCGCCGTGATCAGCCGCTCGCGCAGGCCGATGCCGGCCGTCAGCGACGAACATGCATGCCGGCGACGGCGACGCCGCCGAGCGCGACGCTGCCACGGCACCTTCATGCCGATGACCACGGAGTAGGCGAAGAAGAAGTTGTGCCCCATCGCCGGCGCGACCGCGATCGGATAGTTGGCGAGCAGCGCCATCAGCACCGTCGCGAACGCGGTCGCCAGGCAGGTGGCGGTCAGCACGGCGCCGAAATCCATGCCGGCCGCGCTCAGCACCGCCGGCTGCACGAAGATGATGTAGGCCATCGTCAGGAACGTCGTGAGGCCGGCGAGCACCTCGGTCCGGACGGTCGTGCCGTTGGCGGCGAGCGCGAATCGATGCTCGAGGAATGCACGGCAGACGTTGTACCGACTCGCGAGCCCGGAGCACTTGCTTCGGCGCCGGAACGCGGGCTTACTCGGCTCGCAGCGTCGCGAGCGGCTTGTTGCCGCAGGACGTCGAGGCTGGAGACGACGCCGATGACGGCGACCAGGATCGCCGTCAGCGCCACGCCGCCGATGTGCTCGCCGGCGAAGACGCGCCACGGAATCTCGAGCGCGTAGCGGCTGACGCCCCAGGTGAGGACGACGGCGCCGAGCGATCCGATCAGCGCCGGCCAGCGAGCCGAGCACGCCGTACTCGAACAGCAGCATCCGCGCGATGGTGCGCGTGTTGGCGCCGAGCGTCTTGAACACCGCCGCCTCGTAGACGCGCTGGAACTTCGTCATCGCGACGGCGCCGATCAGGATCAGCGCGCCGCTGAACAGCACCAGGCCGCCGACGACGGTGATCGCCAGCGTCACCTTCGACATGACGTCGCGGATCGTCTCGAGCATCTCGTGGAAGTCGATCACCGAGACGTTCGGGAAACTGCTCGACCAGGTCGTGCTGGAACCGCGCCGCGCGCCGCCAGCGCCGTCCGGCCCCTTGAGCGGCGCGACGAAGGTCTGCGGCGCCTGGTCGAGCGCGCCCGGGCCGGAACACGAACATGAAGCCGCCGTTGCGCGACTCGCGCCATTCGACGTCGCGGATGCTGGTGACGCGCGCGCTGATCGATCCGGCCGAGGATGTCGAAGCGCATCGTGTCGCCGACGTGGAGCCGCGACCCGCTCGCGCGATCTGCCTGCTCGACCGACACCTCGGGCTCCGCCGACGGCCCGTTCCAGAACGCGCCCGTCGACGACGCGCTCGTTCGACTCGAGGTGATCGCGATAGGTGATCGTGAACTCGCGCGCCGAGCGACGCCGCGCTGCGCGCACGTCCTCGACGCCGTCGAGGTTCGTCTCGCGGCCGGTCGACGCCCGACGACGCGCGCGCGCAGCACCGGAATCAGCTGGAACTCGCCCGCGCCGTGCGCCGGATCGCGCGAGGAACGCGCGCACGCCGTCCGCCTGGCCGCGCTGGATGTCGAGCAGGAACATGTCGGGCGCATCGTCGCGACACCTGGATCGAGAACTCGCTCGAGCAGGCTCGCCTGCAGCGATCGGACGCCGACGATGAAGAAGGCGCCGAGGCCGACGGCGAGCAGGATGACGCGCGTCTGGTTGCCCGGGCCGCGACAGGTGCAGCACCGCGTGCCGCAGCGGAAACGACCGCGAGTTCGCGAGCGGCGCGATCAGCGCGATCAGCGCCGCGGCCGGCCAGCTGCAGCACGACGGCGAGCCCGGCGAAGCCGGCGCAGACGACCAGCGCCGACCTCGCAGCGACGCCGCCTGCCAGGCGGTGAGCGCCGACCAGCGCCAGCCGACACGAGCGACCATCACCGCGATGCCGCGCCCAGTCGCGTCGCGCCGCCGCACGGTCTCGTCGCGCAGCAGCAGCGACGGCTTGATGAACCGCACCTGCAGCAGCGGCACGACCGAGAACAGCAGCGACACGAGCACGCCGATCGCCGATGCCCTGCAGCCGCCGCGCTCCAGCTGACGCCGTAGTGCGGCCTCCGCCAGAATCGACGTCGACGTCGCCGAGCGCCAGCGGAATCGCCGCGAGCGCGGCGCGCGCCATGCACGACGCCGAGCAGGCTGCCGGCCAGGCCGAGCGTCATCACCTGCAGGATGTAGACGGCGATGATCTGGCCGCTGCGCGCGCCGAGGCACTTCAGGACGGCGATGCTGCGGATCTTCTGCAGGATGAAGACGCGCGTGACGCTCGACACCGCGATGCCGCCGAGGATCACGATGATCAGGCCGACCAGGCTCAGGTAGTTCTCGGCGCGATCGAAATCGCGGCCGACCTGATCCTCGGTCGAGCGGAACGACCGCGTGTTGATGAACTCGTCCTCGAAGTCGCGCGCGCAGCGTCCGTGACCAGCGGCTCGACGCGGTCCTCGGGCACCTTGACGAGCATGACGCGGCGCGCGCGGCTGCCGAAGCCGAGCAGGCCGGTCGACGGCGAGATCGGCGTAGTCGATGAGCACGCGCGGGCCGAGGCTGAACTCGCCGATGCCGCGCCCCGGCTCGCTGCGCGATCGACGCCGCGGATCGTGAACGTCGCCTGGCCGATCGACGATCTGATCGCCGACCGCGACGCCGAGCGCCGTCAGCAGCTCGGGCCGGACGAGCGACGCCGTGGTTCTGCGAGCAGCGCGTGCGAGTAGGTCTGGCCGCCCTGCAGCTCGAGCGTGCCGTAGAGCGGAAACGTCGGCTGCACCGCGCGCAGCTCGACCATCTTCGCGACCGCCGTCGACCGATCCGCCGGCCGCACCATCGTCGGCGTCTCGATCGTTTCGGTGCGCGCCGGTCGCGCCGGCCTCGGCGAGCCGCGCGGTCGATCGTCGCGCGCGCCTCCGGCGTCCAGTCGCGGTTGGTCGCGATCAGCGACGTCGGCGGCGATCAGCGACCTTGCGCCTCGCGTGCCGAAGACGCCGCGGACGCTCTGAATCACCGACCGCAGCGCGACGATGGCCGCGACGCCGACGGCGATGCAGACGAAGAAGAACAGCAGGCGCCGCCAGCGACGCCCGCGTTTCGCGCACCGCCATGCGCAGGACGAACATCATCGGCGTGGCTCGGCTCGGCGAGGTCAGCACCAGCGTTCGGTCCCGCTCGTCCTGAGCGTCGACCATGAGCGTGTTCTCGACGACGCGGCCGTCGCGCAGGACCAGCCGCGCGTCGGCCATCGCCGCCAGCTCGGCGTCGTGCGTCACCAGCACGATCGTCGTGCCGCGCTCGGCGTGAATCGTGCGCAGCAGATCCATGATGTGGCGGCCGTTCGCGGTGTCGAGATTGCCGGTCGGCTCGTCGGCGAGCACGATCGGCGGATCGTTGGCGAGCGCGCGCGCGAGCGCGACGCGCTGCTGTTCGCCGCCGGACAGCTGCGACGGATAGTGATGCGCGCGGCCGGTCAGCCCGACTTCCTCGAGCAGCTGCTCGGCCCGCGCGCCGCGCGTCGGCGACGCCGGCGATCTCCATCGGCACCGCGACGTTCTCGTAGCGCGGTCAGCGACGGAATCAGGTGAAAGAACTGGAAGACGAAGCCGATCTTCTCGCCGCGCAGCTTGCGCCAGCGCGTCTTCGTCGAGCCGCGTGATGTCGACGCCGTCGATGAGCACCGCGCCGGACGTCGGCGCGTCGAGGCCGGCGATCAGCCCGAGCAGCGTCGACTTGCCGCTGCCCGACGGCCCGACGATCGCCACGAACTGTCCGCGCGGAATCTGAAGCGACAGCGGATGCAGAATGGTGAGCGGCTCGGTGCCGCTCATGACCGTTTTCGACACATCGCGCAGCTCGATCATGACTCTGGCTGCCCGTCTACGACGCAGGCTGTCGAGCAACGGGCTTCAGCACGGCCCACACGTTGTCGGCCACGATGCGCGCGCCCTCGGCCGTCGGATGAATGCCGTCGCGCTGATTCAGCGTGCCCGATGCCCGCGACGCCCTCGCAGCAGGAACGGCACGAGCGCGCACGTGGTACTTCTCCGCGAGCGCCGGATACACCTTGTGAAACGCGACGATGTAGTCGCGGCCGTAGTTCGGCGGCGCTTCCATGCCGGCGAGGATGACGCGTGATGCCGCGCGCCTGCGCGCGCTCGATGATCTGCGCGAGGTTGCGCTGCAGCTCCGCGGCCGGCAGACCGCGCAGGCCGTCGTTGCCGCCGAGCGCGACGATCAGCACGCGCACGTCGCCGTCGAGCGCCCAGTCGAGCCGCGACAAGCCCGCCGGCCGACGTGTCGCCGGAGACGCCCGCGTTGACGACCTCGTAGTCGAGCCCGGCCGCGTCGACGCGCTCCTGCAGCAGCGACGGGATACGCGTCGCCGCGGCGGCAGGCCGAGGCCGGCCGTCAGGCTGTCGCCGAGGACGACGATGCGCGGCGCGGTCGTCGCCGGCGTCGGCGCAGGCACGGTCGACGGCAGCGGCCAGTCGTCGCGACCCGCTGGCGGCGCGATCCGCGCTCGCGATCGCCCGCAGGCAGCGGAACGTCACAACACAGCCACGACAATCACGACAGCACGAAACGCTCTTCGTACAAGCCAGATGCTCGTGTTCTCGTGGTCTCGTGGCAGATCCGGATCGGATCGACATCATCCGCGCGCCAGCTGCTCTTCGAGCGCGGCGATCGCTTCGGCGAGCATCCGCCGGTGCGCCGTCGCTGCGCGCGACGGCGAGGTCCGCTTTCGCTCGCGCCAGCGCCAGCTCGATCGTGCGGCGTCTGCGCCTGCGCCTCGCGCTCCTCGGCGTCAGCGCGCGGCCGCAGCGGTCGTGCCGCGCTCGGCTTCCGCCTGCTGAAACTCGACGTCCTTGCTTTCGAATCCTCGCGCCATAGTCGTACGGTCATCGACGTCGACCAACGACGACTGACGTCTACAGTATTCTACCGGCATGCACAGCGCGCACGACCTGATGACGCGCTGGCCGGCGCTCGACGTGGCCGCCAAGCGCGCCCGCCTGCAGGAACTCGCTGCACGCTCTCACCCGGTCCGCTCGCCGACATGCTCGCCGCAGCGTCGCCGACCGCCGAGCGCGCCGCCGCCGGCCTGTGGCGGCGCGACCCGTCGGCCTGGAGCGCGCGACTCCGGCGGTGCAGAAGAAGATCGCGCGATCGGCTCGGCTGGCTGAGCTCGCCGGTGCTGATGGCCGACTCGATCGATCGGCTGCGAGACGTTCGCCGCCGGCGATCAAGACGCGACGGCTTCACCGACGTCGTGCTGCTCGGCATGGGCGGCTCGAGCCTCGCGCCCGAGGTGCTGCGCGCCGTGCTCGGCGTCGCGCCCGGCTGGCCGCGCCTTCACATGCTCGACTCGACCGATCCGGCCGCGGTCCGCGCGGCCGCGACGCCGCCCGGCACGACGCTGTATCATCGCTCGCGAGCAAGTCGGGCACGACGATCGAGCCGAACTCGCTCGCGGCGCATTTCCGGCAGCGGCTCGAGGACGCCGGCGTCGCCGCGCTGGGCGCGATCACTTCGTCGCGATCACCGACGAGGGCACCGAGCTCGCCCGGCGGGCGCGCGCCGAACAGCTTCCGCGACGTCTTCATCAACCCGTCCGACATCGGCGGCCGCTACTCGGCGCTGTCGTTCTTCGGCCTGGTGCCGGCGGCGCTGATGGGCCAGGACATCGACCGCGCTCGTCGGCTGGGCGCTCGCGATGCTCGCGGCCGTCCGAGCCGGGCTGCGGCGACGCGACGACGAACCCGGCGGTCGGCGCTCGGCCTCGCGATGGGCGCCGCGCGCGCGGGCCGGCCGCGACAAGCTGACGCTCGTCCTGCCGCCGGCGCTCGAGCCGTTCGGCCTCTGGGTCGAGCAGCTGATCGCCGAAAGCACCGGCAAGAACGGCACGGGCATCGTGCCGATCGCCGGCGAGCCGCTGGCCGATCCGGCCGCCTACGGCACCGATCGCCTGTTCGTCCGCATGCGCTGCACGGCTCGCCGACGAGGCGACGCGCGACGCCGGCGATCCGCGCGCTCGAAGCGCGGCGCGCCGGTCGTCGAGATCGACCTGCCCGAGCCGGCCGCGCTCGGCGCCGAGTTCGTGCGCTGGGAGATCGCCACCGCCGTCGCCGGCGCGCTGCTCGGCATCAATCCGTTCGACGAGCCGAACGTGCAGCAGGCCAAGGACGCCACGCGACGTGCTGCTCGATCGGCTACAAGCGCGACGGGCGCGCTGCCGATCGCCGCGCCGGACGCGACGCTCGACGAGCGGCATCGACGCTGACGCTGAGCCGCGGCGGCGCGCAAGTACGCTCGGACGGCAGCGGCGCCGAGGCGCTTCTGACGCTGCTCGCGCCAGGGCGACTACTTCGCGCTGCTCGCCTATCTCGGACCGGATCCGGCGCTGGCCGACGCGCTGCACGACGCTGCGCCGCGCGGTCGCGCGATCGCACGCGGCGCCGCGACGATGTTCGGCTACGGTCCGCGGTATCTGCACTCGACCGGTCAGCTGCACAAGGGCGGCCCGAACACCGGCGTCTTCGTGCTCGATCACGGCGACGCCGCGCGAGGACCTCGCCGATTCCCGGCGAGCCGTTTTCGTTCGGCACGCTCGAGCTCGCGCAGGCGCTCGGCGACTTCGCGTCGCTCGACGCGACCGGCCGCCGCGCCCTGCACGTGCATCTGCCGTCGCCGGATCCGGCGCTGATTCGACAGCTGTCGCATGCGCTGCTGCGGCACGTGCCAGGTCCGGCTGAAGCCGGACCTACGTACACGTAGCCTGACGTGGAGTCGGTGAAGCTTCGGACGGGTCCGCCTTCAGCGGACCGGAGCGGATTCGATGCAACTCGGTTTCGTCGGTCTCGGCAAGATGGGCCTCAACATGGTGACGCGCCTCGACGCGCGGCGGCCACCACGTCGTCGCCTACGACCGCAGCGCCGACGCCGTCGCGCGCGCGGAAGCGGCCGGCGCGCAGCGGCGCGTCGACTCGCTCGACGCGCTCGTCGCGGCGCTCGCGCCGCCGCGCGCGGTCTGGGTGATGGTGCCGGCCGGCGATCCGACCGAATCGACCGTCGACCGCGCTCGCCGACGCTGCTCTCGCCGGGCGACGTCATCATCGACGGCGGCAACACGAACTTTCACGACGATGTGCGCCGCGCGCGAGGCGCTCGGCGCCAAGCGGCATCGCACTACGTCGACGCCGGCACGAGCGGCGGCATCTGGGGCCTGCAGGAAGGCTACTGCCTGATGGTCGGCGGCGAGGCCGACGTCTGCCGGCGGCTCGAGCCGATCTTCCTGACGCTCGCGCCCGACGAACGGCTACCTGCGCGTCGGCGACCACGGCGCCGGCCACTACGTGAAGATGATCCACAACGGCATCGAGTACGGCCTGATGCAGGCGTACGCCGAAGGCTTCGAGCTGATGCACGCGAGCGCCGTACCAGCTCGACCTCGGCGCGGTCGCCGCGCTCTGGAAGCACGGCAGCGTCGTCCGCTCGTGGCTGCTCGAGCTGACGGCGCGCGCGCTCGCCGAGGACGCGCGATCTGTCCGAGCTCGAGGGCTACGTCGAGGACTCCGGCGAAGGCCGCTGGACGCTGCACGAAGGCGATCGAGCGCGGCGTGCCGCTGCCGGTGCTGACGCGCGGCGCTGTTCACGCGCTTCCGCTCGCGCGAGGACAACCCGTTCGCCGAGCGCCTGCTCGCCGCGCTGCGCAATCAGTTCGGCGGCCACGCCGTGAAGAAGGCATGCCTGACGGCTGCCGCGACACCCTGTCGAGCGGCTGGCGGCGGCGAACCGCGCCGTCGCCGAGCCGGTCACGATCGTCATCTTCGGCGGCGCCGGCGATCTCGCGCATCGCAAGCTGCTGCCGGCGCTCTACAACCTGCACGTCGACGGCCTGCTGCCGCCGCGCGTCGCCGATCGTCGGCGTCGGCCGCAAGCGACATGACCGACGACGGCCTATCGCGACGTTCGCGAAGGACGGCATCGACGCAGTTCTCGCGGCGGCCGCTCGACGACGCGCGCCTGGCAGACGTTCGCCGACGTCGCTGTTCTTCGTCAACGCGTCGATCGACGACGAGCACGGCGCTTGCGCCGCTCGGCGCGCGGCTCGACATCATCGAGCACGAGCGCGGCCTGCCCGGCAACCGCATCTACTACCTCGCGGTGCCGCCGTCGCTGTTCGTGCCGACCGTCAAGCAGCTCGCGCGCGCGCGGTTCGTCGCACCGCTCGGCCGACCGACCCGTTCGCGCGCCTGATCGTCGAGAAGCCGATCGGCCGCGACCTCGACGAGCGCCCGCGCGATCAACGACGCGATCGCCGAGGTGTTCGACGAGCGGCAGATCTACCGCATCGATCACTACCTCGGCAAGGAGACGGTCCAGAACATCCTGGTGCTGCGGTTCGCGAACAGCATCTTCGAGCCGCTGTTCAACCAGAAGTACGTCGACCACGTGCAGATCACCGTGGCCGAGGAAGAAGGCGTCGGCACGCGCGCCGGCTACTACGAGCAGGCCGGCGCGCTGCGCGACATGGTGCAGAACCACATGCTGCAGCTGCTGGCGCTCGTCGGCGATGGAGCCGCCGCACTCGCTCGACGCCGACGTCGTCCGCGACGAGAAGCTCGAGGTCCTCCAGTCGCTGCGGCCGATCGACGGGCGACGCGGTCGACGCGCAACGTGGTGCGCGCGCAGTACGCCGCCGGGTTCGACCTCGGCGAGCCCGTCGCCGGCTATCGCGACGAGACAGGCGTCGACCCGCACTCGCGCACCGAGACCTTCGTCGCGCTGCAGGTGTTCATCGACAACTGGCGCTGGGCCGGCGTGCCGTTCTTCCTGCGCACCGGCAAGCGGCTGCCGAAGCGCGCGAGCGAGATCTCGATGCACCTGAAGGACGTGCCGCCGATTCTGTTCAACGCCGATCCGGCGGCGCCGCTCGAGCCGAACGTGCTGTCGATCCGCATCCAGCCCGACGAAGGCTTCGCGCTCGGCATCAGCTCGAAGATTCCCGGGCCGCACGTGCGCATCTACCCGGTGAAGATGGATTTCCACTACGGCAGCACGTTCGGCGGCTCGTCGCCGGAGGCGTACGAGCGGCTGCTGCTCGACGTCATGGCCGGCGACCCGACGCTGTTCATGCGGCGCGACGCGGTCGAGGCCTCGTGGCAGTGGATGATGCCGATTCTCGAACGCTGGGCCGAGCGACCGACCGCGCCGCTGCCGACCTACGCGGCCGGCGAATGGGGACCGCCCGAAGCCGACCGGCTGATCGAGTCGACGGGACGACAATGGCGGTCCCTGTAACCGAACGCGTCTGGCGCGCCTCGACTCCCGCGTCCATCGAGCGCGACCTCTCGCAGTTGTGGCGCGACCTCGCCGCCAAGGGAAAAATCGCGCGCGCCATCATGGCGAACCTGGTCATCGTCCGCGCGGCGCGGATCGAGCGGCGCGCCGGCGTGGCGATCGATGCGGTCGCCTCGCAGCATCCGTCGCGGGTGCTGATCATCGATCACGACTCGTCCAGCGAGGGTCCCGGCGAAATCACCAACGCGCGCGTCGGAGTCGTCACGTTCGGCGGAACGGGCGCCAGATACGGCATCGAGCAGATCGCCGTGCGGTCGGCCTGCAGGGACGAATCGCTGCCCTCCCTCATCCGGCGGCTGGTGCGGGGCGAGCTCCCGATTTCCGTGTGGTGGGCCGAAGATCTCGCCCATGTTCCGCCGCTCGCGTCGATCGTCGAGATGGGTCGACAGTTCGTGTACGACAGCCGCCAGTGGTCCGACGTGCGCAAAGGCGTGCTGACGCTCGAACCATGGGGCCACCTGGATCTTGCCGACGTCAACTGGCGGAGGCTGGCGCCGATCCGGCGTGGCGTCATCCTGGCGGCTGGCATCGACAATACCGAATGGCGCCCGGCCGACGTGCGGATCGCGCATCGGCGCGCGGACCGCTCGCTCGCATGGCTGCTCGCCGGGTGGATGGCGTCACGGCTCGGCTGGCCGGACGGCGCGCTTCCAGCGATCGAAGAATCGCCGAAGGACGACACCGTCGTGTCGGTTTCGATCGGCCGCGGAGCCAACGAGATTCAGATTCGATCGGATGGCTGGCAGGTCACCGTGCAGCACTACAGCCGTCCGCCGTCGGTCGTCGGGATCCCCCACGAGGGCGAGGCGGACGCCGTGGCAGCTGAACTCCACTCGCTGTCGCACGACGCCCGCCTGCACGACGCGCTCAGCGCGCTGCATCGTCACTTCAGCGCGGCCTGAGCGCGACGCTCACGGATGTCTACACACCCTAAGGTGCTCGTCCACTCAAAGCACCCTAGAGTGCTGTTCACTCAAAGCACGCTAGGGTGCTTGTCCACTCAAAGCACCCTAGGGTGCCTTCGGCTGCAACAACAACCTGATTTGCCCAATCTCGGCGCGAATTTCGTCGAGATCCGCAGCCCTGACTTTCAAGATCGCGGAGGCGCCGGTGCGCCTGCTCGTGCCGACGGGTTCGACATCGTCACTGTCCAGATCCTTGCGCGCGGCCGTAACGAGGCGGTCGATGCGATCCAGGAGCGCGACGGCTGTGTCGACGCGTTCAGCTCCCACCACGCACGACTCGGCCGCGGGCGGCGTCGCGGTCGTCTGCGCAATGATCACCGGCCATGCGAGCAGGCAGCTCACACACGCGAACGCAAGTAACCAACGCGACCTCTTCTGTTCCACAGCTCTGCCTCCCAGTGTCCTGTACGTGGGGTCCGGCTTTAGCCGGACCAAAACGGAGCAAGCGCGGTACCACGCGTCGTACAATTGAGGCATGCGGTATCTCGTGACAGCGCGGGTCAAGCCGGGCCGAACGCCCGCACTCGCGCGCGGCATAGACGACGGCACGCTCGGGCGCGGCTCAATCGCGGGTGACGAATACCTGCGCAATATGGAATCGGCGCGCAAGCTGGAGGATGGGCGCGTGCAATGGGTCGAGGTCTGCTATTGCGCGACGCCGCTGGCGGAAGAGCGGGAGTACTGGGAAGAATATTTCACGCTCGACAAAGTGCAGGACGCCCATGCGCGCAGCCGCTGCCGTGATCTCAACGGGACGGAGCCGTGGGCCTGCGGCGACTGCGACTGCTCGGCCAAGCTGGAGGCGCGCCTGGCGACACGAGGTCAGCCGTTTCTGGATTGCCTGGCGAACACTGGATCGTCGGTCTAGCGGGTGTGCGCCGCGAGCCGCTCGAGATGTGCGAACCAGTTCTCCACCACGATCAGCTCGCTGATCCGCTGGAGGCGACGATTTCGCACGACCCGATCCGCGTCCCGGCCGCCAGCGACATGTGACGCGCGTATTCTCGCACTACTTCTCACTTCTCACTTCGAACTTCGAAGTCCTATACTCCCGATGTGCCGTCATCGTCGCTCCAGGCACTCCTGACGCGCGCGGCGGACGCGCTCGAACGCGGTCGCGGCGCCGATGCAGCGCAACTGCTCGCGCCGCACTTGCGATCGTCGACGCTGACCCGGGACGAAGAGCTCGCCGTCCGCTGCATGGCCGCCGAAGCGGCGCTGCTGGCCGACGATCTCGACGGCGCGGTCACGTCGCTCGGACGCCCGCCCGACACCTTCCGCGAGACGGTCCGGCCCGGGTTGCTGTCCACGCTGTGGCGGCTGCACGGCCGCGTGGCGTTCGCGCGCGCCGACCAGTCCCGGGCGATCGCGCTGCATCAGCGGGCGCTGAAGCACGCCGAGACCGCGCACGACCTGCGCGCGATCGGGCTGGCGAACTACGAGCTCGCCCTCTGCTACCGGCAGGTCGGCGACATCGCCATCGTCCGCGATCACATCACCAAAGCGGCGTCCGCGCTGCACGCGGCGGGCGACCGCCGGCACCTCGCGCTGGTGCAATCGCTCTCGAGCATCCCGCTGGCCCAGGTCGGCAGCTACGAGGAAGCGCTCGCCGCGCTTCGTCAGGCGGAGCGCTTCGCCGCCTCGGTTCAGGCCGACGATGTGCTCGCGACGATCTGCGGCAATCAGGCGAACGTGATGATGCTGCAGCACCGCTACGACCAGGCGCTCGCCCTGGCGGAGCGGAGCGTGGCCATTCACGAAGCGCGTGGATCGGGTCATGGCCTCGCGGTGGCGCTCGCGACGCTGGGGCAGATCCGCGTGCGATTGGGAGAGCTCGGCGAAGCGGAAGAAGCGCTGAATCGCGCGCTCGAGGTGCGCAGTCCGATTCAGTTTCACGAAACGACCGGCGCCGTCCTCGACACGCTGGCCCAGATCCATCTGATCCGCGGACGCTACGACTCCGCGAGCGAGTGTCTCGGCCGGGCCGGGGAAGCCTACGGCGCGTACGGACGGCAAACCAGCCGCTGGTACGAGTGGTCCGTGCGGGTCCTCGGCGCCCGCCTCGCGCTCCGGCGCGGCCTGCACGACGAGGCGATTGCGAAAGCCGACGAGATCATCGAGGCCGGCGCGCCCCCCTCGGATGCCCTCCAGGCGACGCTCATCGCTGCCGAATCGCTGATCGTGTCACATCGGATCGCTGAGGCCCACAAACGCCTTGCGGCCGTGGCCGATGCCATCGATCCGCGCGTGGCTCCGGCCAGCTGGGGCGAATATCTGCGGCTGCGCGGCGCGGTCCACGCCAAATCCGGCAGCGGCGCTGACGCGTATCACGACTTCTCGCAGAGCGCCGCGCTGCTGGATCTGCTCGGCGAACGGTACCAGTCGGCGCTGAGCCACCTGGCGTTGGGCCGGTTCGTCGCCGAAACGGGGGCACGCTCGGTCGCCGAGCGCCATCTGATCGCAGCACTCGTCATCTTCGAGCGGCTCGGCGCGGAACGCGATGTCGCCGACACACACGCCGCGCAACAACTGCTCGGGATGGCTGGGACCGGCCTGGACGTGATTTCGTCGGCGGATTCCGACGATGCGATCGTGCGGCGACTGGTGGACGCGTCGGCGCTGCCCGATTTGCTGGTCCGCGAAACGGCGTCCGCGCTGCTCGAGGCGTGTGCCGCGGAGCGCAGTGTGGTGTACGCCCAGGAGCCGTCCGGGGACGTCGTGGTGATGGCGGCGGTCGGCTGCACCGTCGACGAAGCGCGCGCGATGGCGCGTGGCACCGTTAACGGCGGACCGTACGGACGCGGCGGCGTGATCGTGATCGAGTCGCTCGGCCGCGACCGTCACGGTCTGCTGTTCGGGCTCGTCGCTTCGCCGCGTCCGATTGGTCATCCGGTGATGCGGCAGCTGCGCACGATTGCGGCCGTGGCGCGTCAGGGGTTTGCCCTCTGCGCCGCCCGCGATCGGACGATCCCGGCGGCGGGCGTCGCTGTCGTGCGATCGCTCGAACCGCTGCTGCCGGGATTCCTGTCGGCCAGCGCCGCCATGGCGCGCCTCGTCGAGCAAATTGAGCGCCTCCAGGGCAACGACCTCACCGTGCTCATCACCGGCGAAAGCGGAACCGGCAAGGAGCTCATCGCGCGCGCCATTCACGTGGGATCGCATCGCAACGCCGCGGTGTTCCTCCCCTACAACTGCACGACCACGGGCCGCGATCTGGCGGACAGCCAGCTGTTCGGTCATCGCCGCGGCAGCTTCACCGGCGCTGTCTCGGATCAGATGGGGCTGGTGCGCGCGGCCGCAACCGGGACGCTATTTCTCGACGAAATCGGCGACCTTCCGCTCGATGTGCAACCCAAGCTCCTGCGGTTCCTGGAGCAGCAGGAGATCCTGCCCATCGGCGAGACCAAGCCGCAGAAAGTGGACGTGCGGGTGCTCGCGGCCACCAACGCAGACCTGGAGCAACGCGTCGCGGAAGGCCAGTTCCGCGAAGATCTCTACTACCGCCTCGCCGTGATTCGCATCCACGTGCCGCCATTGCGACAGCGACAGGAGGAAATTCCCCACCTGAGCGCATATTTCCTGCGCGAGGCCTCGGAACGGCTCGGGAAGCCCGACGTGCAGCTGAGCACCGATACGCTCGATCTGTTCACGCAGTATTGGTGGCCCGGGAACGTCCGCCAGCTGAAAAATGAAATCCAGCGCGCCGTCGCCATGAGCGCGCCGGGAGAAACCATCGAGCCGAGCCACCTCACGCCGGAAATCACCGCCGTGCGACAGCCCGCAACCCACCCCACGCCGATGCGCCGCGGTCCGTCCGGGGCCAACCTCGCCACGGCCATCGAGCAGGTCGAGCGGGACATGATTCAGAACGCACTGGACCGTGCCCGCGGCAATATCTCCGAAACTGCCAGGGCGCTTGGATTGACCCGCCGCGGTCTCTACCTGAAGCTTCGTCGACTCGGGCTCGACGCCCGCCCCGAGCTGGATACCCACTAGTTGTTGTCTGACACGCCGGGATAGGAGCGGGACTGGATACCTGTTGAAGCAACCAGAGCCACAGGCAAAATCTGCTAGGCTGCCGAATTGATGATTTTTCTGTCACCGTAGTATCCAGAAGCCTCTCAAGATTGCCAGCGAGCCCCTCTGAGACTCGCTAGTTTGGGCCTTGCAACAACTACTTAAGTCTGGATACTGAATACTCGGTTTACACCGTGTCTGGCTACCTGGTATACGGATGAGCGGCGGGTTTCATTTTTGGGGCATTCATCTAACTATATATACTACTAGTACTTAAAGGACGAACTGAACAGTAGTATTCACCCGATGAGACACGGTCTGGAACTTGATACTCATCCGCACGAAACCTTCATCCTGGGGGGCCACGTGATTGGAATCGCTACCGGGACGACAGCCGTCAGCACCACCAATCTGAGCACGGACAAGCGAACAGCCGAGCGCCGAGCCGTCAGCCTTCCGGCTCGCCTGACGTGGAAGGACGCGCGCGGCACGATGCGCTTCGCCACCGGCGTGGCGCGCAACGTGAGCGACTTCGGCGTCTATATCGAGTGCCAGACGCCGCTGGCGCTTCCGCTGTATCGAATCGTCCAGGTGCAGATTGAGCGCGACGGTACGGCGTCGACGACGCTCCCCACGGCGCTGCTGCGCGGCCGCGTGCTCTCGGCGGTGTATCGGATTTCTCCCGCGTCGATGTCGAAACGCCAGGGCATTGCGCTCAGGCTGATGATCGATCCGCGGACGCTCGCGGCAGGCGAACAGGCCCGCGCTACCGCCTAGCGGCGGAACTTAGAACGTAGAATTTAGAAGTCAGAAGGACATTTCGTTTTCTGGCTTTCTACTTCTAAGTTCTAACTTCTACGTTCTAACTTCTTCCAGTAACGGGCAAGGCCTTTCCAGTTCAAATCGAACCGTCCGGCGACCTCGTACGCCTCGGCGTCGGCATCCGAGAGCCGGCGCCTCAGCTCACGCCGCACCTCGTCGCGAAACCACGTTTCCCGCGCCTCGTCGTCGCCCGGCCGCGCGAGCGACGCGCGTACGAGGTTGGCCACGAGCGTCAGGTGATCCGCCATTTCGGTGAGGTGCGGACCCGACGGCGCATGCGGACCGAAGTGCGTGATGAACAGGGTTTCCGCGCGCCAGCTTTCGATCACCGCCAGGCTCTCGCGCCATTTCTCGATGTCGATGTCCGGCGGAGGCGTCGGCGGCAGCACGAAGGCGCCGGCCCCGAGCCGGATGCCCGCGGTGTCGCCGACGAACGCGACGCCGCTGTCGGCGTTGAAGAAGCTGACGTGATGCGACGCGTGGCCGGGCGTGCAGGTGACCGTCAGGTTGCGGCCCGCGGACTCGATGCGTTCCCCGCCGCTCAGCACGGTGATCGCATCCTTTGGCACGGGCACCACGTCGCCCCACAGCCGATCCATCTCGTCGCCCCAGAGCCGCGTGGCGCTCGCGACCAGCTTCTCCGGGTCGGCGATGTGCGGCGCGCCCCTCTCGTGGACGTAGACGCGCAGGTCCGGCCGCTCGCGCACCAGCGTGCCGGTCGCGCCCGCGTGATCCAGATGGATGTGCGTGAGCAGGATCGCGCGCAGATCCGACGGCCCGATGCCGGCCTGCTGGAGCGCCGCGCGTAACGTCGGCAGCGTGCTCGACGGACCGGGGTCGATCAGCGCGACGCCCCCCGGACCGTGCAGGACAGCGGTCGCGATGATCCCCGGCACGTTGAGAAAGTTGACGTCGATGTACGACAGACCCGGCGCGAGTGTGATCATTGGATGTAGGGGCGGATCCGCGTGTCCGCCCTCTGGCCGACACATGGGTCGGGCGCTACAAGGTGCATGGAACTATTTTCGGTACCCCGGCCCGCGCAGCGGCTTCCCCGGGCGCTCGCTGGTGATCGCACCGTCGGCAACGACCCGCCGGCCGTTGACGAACACGTGGCGCACGCCAGTCGCATAGCGGTTCGGCTGCTCGAAGGTGGCGACATCTCGAATCGTCGCGGGATCGAAGATCGTGATGTCGGCGACGAGGCCCGGCCGGAGGACGCCGCGCTCGGACAGGTGGACGCGCGCCGCGGCCTTCGAGGTCATCTTGCGAATGGCTTCCTCGAGCGAGAGCAAGCGCTCGTCGCGAACGTAATGCCCGAGGATCCGCGGGAACGTGCCCCATCCGCGCGGATGCGATTTGCTTTCCGAGAGCTTGCCGTCCTCCGCTCGCGCGCCCGAGTCCGTGCCGATGCCGACCAGCGGATGCCGCAACGCCGTGCGGACGTCCGCTTCGTCCATGATCGCCGTGATGACAGAGCTTTCTCCGCGATCCGCGATGACCA
This sequence comes from uncultured Acidobacteriota bacterium, assembly GCA_963770995.1. Taxonomy (GTDB): domain Bacteria; phylum Acidobacteriota; class Vicinamibacteria; order Vicinamibacterales; family CAVVIG01; genus CAVSWN01. Next base: position 599,473 of record CAVYRS010000005.1, read on the forward strand.
GATCCATCACGGCATCGCGCGGATCCTTCCCCATCGCCTTCCCGATCTCGGTCAGCGTCATGCCCTCGTATTTCCGAAGGTCCGGATTCAGCACCGTCGAGAGCATCACCCCGTCGCCCCCGTTGGCGCCGTACCATTGGTTCTCCCACACGGTCGCCGCCGCATCGTCCATGTCCTTCTTGATGCGTTCGCGGGTGGCGGGATCGCGCAGGCGCTCGAGTGTTTTGTCGAGCCCGCCTTCGCGCGCCCAGATCGGTAGACACGAGTCCAGCCCGTTCGACGCCCGCGTGTAGGGATACTGATTGGCCGTCACATCGAGGCCGCGCGCGCGCGCCGCTTCGATTCGCCTGAGCACCTCGGCCATCTTGCCGAAGTTCGCTTTGTAGGCGGTCTTGAGGTGCCAGATCTCCGCCGGAATACCTGCGCCTTGGGCGATCGCGAAGACCTCGTCGAGCGATTCCAGCACCTTCACGCCCTCGGATCGCTGGTGCGTGAAATAAACGCCGCCGACGCGCGCCACGACCTTTGCCAGCTCGATGATCTCCTCGGTCGAGGCGAAGCGATCGGGCACGTACTGCAACGACGTGCTCAGGCCCAGCGCGCCATGCTGCATCGCCTGCGCCGCGAGCTCTTTCATGCGTTCGAGCTCGGCGGGCGTGGCGCGCCGGTCGTCCTTGCCGATGACGTAGTTGCGCAGCCCGCCGGCGCCGACGAAAGTCGCCACGTTGATCGACGTGCGCGAGCGCTCCTCCAGCCGCCGGAAGTAGTCGTCGATCGTCCGCCAGTCCTGCGCCACGCCGAAATGCGCGGCGTTCGCAGCGGCTTCCTGGATCAGGCGATCGTTCACCGGCGCGATCGACGCCCCTTCGCCGGTGACTTCTGTCGTGATGCCTTGCAGAATCTTGCTCGCGGCGCGGCCGTCCACCAGGACGTTGAATTCAGACTGGCCGAGCAAGTCGATGAAGCCCGGCGATACGACGAGATTCGTCGCGTCGATGGTCGAGCCCGCAGCGGCGCCGGCCAGCGATCCGATGGCCGCGATGCGATCGCCGACGATCCCGATATCGCCGCGGAACCACGGCGCGCCGGTCCCGTCCACAACGCGGCCGTTCGTAATGAGCACATCGAATCGGGTCGTGGTGCCCTGCGCAGCAGGCGCGGATCGGAATACCAGAAAAGCCGCCAGCGCCAGGCCAGCCGGTAGGAAAGTGGCGCAGCCCTTCTTGAGCGCCGAAGCCTTGGCGAAGGCGGTCAGGGCTGCGATCGCAGGGCTAAAGCCCTGCGCCACGCACTGTTTTGAGGCGCGACTCTTCACGGCCTGGGGACCACGTCCCACCATTCGCCAATTGCCCGACGCTCCACTTTGCCGAAGAGCACGGCGAACCGCTCGGGGTGGCGGCCGATGGGAACGACGGGGGCCGAGGCGAACGCCCGCCGCAGCTCGACGAGCTCGATGATGGCGGCGTGGCCGGACGTGTGAAATTGATCCAGCGGGATCTGGTGCCGGTCGAGCCATTCGAGCACCGGATTCGAGTTCTCGTACTCGAGGTACCCCGACCACATCGAGAACATCAGCCGGGCATCCGCCAGCGCATTCGTGCGCTCGAGATCGTTCATCATGCTGGGCCGGAAGAGGACCACGGACTTGGCGGCCACGGCGGCGAGATCCTCCGGCGAAATGACCGGCGGCCCTTGGCCGTCGCCGCCGGGCGAGCCGGCGACCCGGCGCGCTGATTTCTTGTCGCCGGACGTCGCAAACACCCGGATGGCTTCCCACACCTCGCGCGGCACCGGCACCGGCGCGATTGTCGTGCGCAGCATCTCCGCCGTGGCGCGGTCGACGACGAATTGCCGATTCGTGCGCAGGCAGGCGCGGTAGATCGTGACGATCCGATCGACGTTCTGCGGTGAACACCAGACGAGCGCGATGCCTTTGGTCTGGCGAAAGATGCCCGCGAACTGATCCTCGAAGTCGGTTTCGGTCGCAAACCCGTCGGCGTTGGTCGCGCTGCCAATCGTCGCGCCCTCCATCATCAGCAGATCGACGTGCAGCGGCGGCGCCAGCAGCAGCTTCTCGAGAATGCCCGCCCGCAGGTCGCCGACGTACAGGGCCGACACGCCATCCGCCTCGACGAGAATGGCCGAGGCGTCGCGCACGGACGGATCGACCAGAAACGCCGTGATGCCGAACGGTCCGTGCGAGACGCGTTTGCGATCCTCGAGGTGCTCGACGCCGCCGACGCGCAGCCCGCCTCCGAACCCGAGGTCCAGGTGGAGCTGCTGGCTCTGGGACTCGAGCTCGACGCGGGTGCCGTCAATCTGACCCGCGGATCCGCGGATGCACGCGCGCATCAGGAGTTCTGCCTGGGGTACACGGTTTTCCCGCCCACGACCGTCCGGTTCACCTTGATGTTCATGATCGCATCGGGGCTCACGTCGTGGGGATCCTGTTCGAGGAACACGAAATCCGCCAGTTTCCCCGCCGTGATCGATCCCTTGATGCGCTCTTCGGACGAGGCATAGCGCGCCGTTGATGGTCGCGATCGTCAACGCTTCGTCGACCGACACCTTCTGATTCGGCCCCCATACGCGGCCCTTGTAGTCGGTGCGCGTGACCATGCTCTGAATCGCCATCAGCGGATCGAACGGGCCCGGGGTGTAGTCCGACGCGCCAGGTACGCGGATGCCGGCGTCGAGGAACGACCGGTGCGCGAACATCCGCGAAACCTTCTCGTCGCCGTATTCCTTCCACTTCTCGCCGTGGTAGTAGACGTAGGTCCAGAACGGCGTCGGGATCACGCCGTTCGCCTTGATCCGGCGGATGAGGTCGGGGTTGACGAGCGTGCAGTGCTCGATGCGATGGCGCCGGTTCGGATCCGGCCACTTCTGCAGCGCGCGCTCGTACGCCTTCAGCACCATGTCGATCGTCACGTCGCCGTTGGCGTGCACGCCCACCTGAAACCGATGGCTGTGGGCATCGTCGACCGCCTCGTACAGCTGCTCCTGCGTCAGCGTCAGGATCCCGTAGTCGTTGGTGCCGACGTACGGCGTGCTCATGCGCATCGTGCGTTCGGACGCCGATCCGTCGGCGACGATACTTGATCCCGCCGACGCGAATCCACTCGTCGCCGAAGCCGGTGCGGATGTTGGCGGCCTTGAGGCCGTTGTAAGCCTCGGTCGACCGGATCATCATGTAGGCGCGGTGGGTCAGCTCGCCGTGCGTCCGGCAGTCTTCGTACGCGAGGATGTGTTCGGGCGACGTGCCCGCGTTGTGCACCGACGTGAGCCCGCACCGCGTTGAACAGCTCCGACATGTGGCGCATGCCGTTGCGGGCCCGATCGCGCCGCTGCTCGGCAGTGAACGTTTCGCGCTTTCCGACGCGGTTGAACACGCCTCGGGCGTTCTCGGCGACGCGACCGTTCAGCTCGCCGTTGTCCCTGAAGAACCGTCCGTCATCGGGATCCGGCGTGTCCTTGGTGATGCCCGCGAGCTCGAAGGCCTTGCTGTTGTAGAAGTTCGTATGGCCGCCGCGATGCGCGACCGACACGGGATGCTCGGTCGTCGCTTCGTCGAGGTCCTTCCGCGTCAGCGGCCGATCGAGCTTCGTGTCGTCGAACATGAAGCCGTTGACCCAGAAGCCTGGCGGCGTCGCATCCGCCTTCTTCTTGATTGCCGCCTGGATCTCGCGCACGGTGCGCAGGTTGGTATTGACACCGTACAGCTCCTGGACGCCGCTCGGGTGACAATGGGCGTCGATGAATCCCGGCGTCACCGTCATGCGCTGCGCGTCGATCACCTGCGTGCGGGCGCGGGCGAGGTTGCGCACGTCGCTCGTCGACCCGACTGCGACGAAGCGGTCGCCCTTGACCGCAAACGCCTCGGCGCGCGGCATCGACGCGTCGCTCGTGTAGACGCGCGCGTTCACCACGATCAGATCGGGTTCGCCAGACGATGGTGTCGCTGGAGTCAGCTGCTGCGCGGCCGCGGATCGCCCCCCTGGCACGCGGCCCAGGGTGAATGCGCCGGCGAGCGCGGCGCTCAAACCGAGAAATTCGCCCCGTGTATACTTGGCCCATAGTGGGCGGATTGTAGCGCATGATCCTGCATCAGTTTTATCTGAACTGCCTCGCGCACGCGTCGTATCTCATCGGCGACGAAGCAACCGGCACCGCCGCCGTCGTCGATCCGCAGCGCGACATCGACCAGTACCTGGCGTTCGCCGAGGAGCACAGGCTGCACATCGCGCACGTCTTCCTGACGCATTTCCACGCCGATTTTCTCGCCGGCCACCTCGAGCTGCGCGATCGGAGCGGCGCGACGCATCTATCTGGGCGCGGCGGCAAAGGCGGAGTACGCCTTCACCCCGCTGCACGACGGCGATCGCGTCGAATTCGGACGCGTGCGGCTCCAGGCGCTCGAAACACCGGGCCACACGCCGGAGTCGATTTCGATCGCTCGTCTACGACCTCGATCGGAGCGCGACCGAGCCGCACGCGCGTGCTGACCGGCGACACGCTGTTCGTCGGCGACGTCGGCCGCCCCGATCTGCGGGCCGCGCTCGGCTGGTCGGCGACCGATCTGGGCAGCATGCTCTACGACTCGCTGCGGACCAAGCTGCTGACGCTGCCCGACGCGAGCCTCGTCTACCCGGCGCACGGCGCCGGATCGCTCTGCGGCAAGGCGATCAGCAAGGAAACGGTGTCCACCATCGGCGAGCAGCGCCGGCTGAACTACGCGCTGCAGCCGATGACCAAGAGCGCAGTTCGTCGACCTCGTCACCGCCGATCAACCGGAGGCGCCGCCGTATTTCACCTACGACGCCGTGCTCAACAGCCAGGAGCGGCCGACGCTCGAACAGGCGCTGGCCGCGAGCTGAACCCGCTGACGCTCGAGCAGGTGCTCGCGCTGCAGCGAAGCGGGCGGGCAGATTCTCGATACGCGCGAGCCGACCGATTTCGCCGCCGCGCATCTCGCCGGCAGCATCAACATCGGACTGGGCGGCCAGTACGCCACGTGGGCTGGCACTGTGCTGAGCCGCGAGCAACCGATCGTGATCATCGCCGACCCGGGTCATGAGAACGAGGCCGCGACTTCGGCTCGGACGCATCGGCTTCGATCACGTCGCGGCTATCTGAAGGACGGCCTGCGCAGCCTGGAATCGCGACCGGATCTGACGGCGACGACCGAACGGCTGTCGGCGCCGCTCGCCGCAGAGCGCCTGGCGGAAGGCGCGCCCATCGTGGTGGACGTGCGCACGCCGAGCGAGCGCGACGAAAAGCGAGTGGCCGGCAGTGTAGGCATTCCGCTGAATCACTTGACGGAACGCCTCAGCGAGTTGCCGACCGATCGCCCGCTCCTTGTCTACTGCGCGGGCGGCTATCGGTCGTCGATCGCCGCGAGCCTCCTTCAGCAGAACGGCTTCGATCGCGTCAGCGAGCTTGCCGGCGGGATCGCAGCCTGGGAGACGGCGAAGCTGCCGGTCGAGGGCAAGACCTAGCCGGCGCCAACCAGTGGCCGCGCAAAAATGCAACCCCGAAGACACGAAGCCACGAAGAAGAACCCGGTTCTTCCTTCGCTGGTAATTGCAGCGCTCGGCCTCGTGGTGTTGACGCCAGCGATCCGCGCTCAGAGTCCGGCTGACTATGGATCCCTGGTCGCGCTCTACGCGGACGGCCGCGGCAACGAGGCGGTCGCGGCTCTGCTGAAGCGTTCAAAAGACGAGCTGACGAACGCCGCCAAGGCTGCGGCCGGAACGCTTCCCGCCCGCGATCTGATCGCCGCGGCGATGCTGCATACGGAAGGTGAAATTGAGGAACCAGCGCGCCGACGTTACGGCGCGGCCGGGGTATTTCGTCGCAGAAACGCCTTCCGGATCTTCGCCACGACGGTGAAATTCGGATCGACGACGTTGGCCACTTCGTATTCCGTAGCCTGCCCCATGAACGCCTGTGCCCCACGCTCGGTGTAGCCGTAGTCGGCTATCAGCCACTTCTGAAGCTCGGTCGTCGCGTGCTGGAACGCCTGGATGAGCGGACGCGCGCTGCCCAGGACCATGATGTAGGTGTCGTTTTCGAGCCGCGGCCAGCCGAGGGCCTTCTTCTTCACGAGGCTCACCGAGAACTCGACGTCCATCGACGTTTCGAGACCGGTGCCGACGACCTCGCCTTCGCCCTGCCGCGCGTGGCCGTCGCCGAGGAACAGCAGCGCGCCGGGCTCGGACACGGGCAGCATCAGCTTCACGCCCGCGCCCATCGACGCGTAGTCCATGTTGCCGCCGAACGGTCCCGGCGTCGACGTCGAGATGGCTTCCTTCCGCGCGGGCGCGACGCCCACGCATCCCAGCATCGGCTTGAGCGGCAGTTCGATCCCGCCGGGCTGCACGTCCGGCATCTCGAGCCTCGCGACACCGCGTACCTTGTCGATCGTCCAGGTGATACGGCGCCCCTCGCGATCGACACGCGCGGCAATCGCCGCGGGATCGACGGTGTAGGGCGCGAGCAGGCTGCTCGAATACGCGGTCGCCCGGTTGGTTTCCAGCTTCTCGATGGTGACGACGAGCATGTCGCCCGGCTCGGCGCCCTCGACGTAGAACGGCCCGGTCTGCGGATTGGGTCCAGAGGCGACGGTCTTCCCGTTCCAATCCACACCGGCGGCATCGGCGGTTTTCGTGACGACGCGGTCGCCCGGTTTGATCCGCAGCGCCGGCGCGTGCGCGAACGAAAACGTGTTGTAGAAAGTCTGGGGGATGAAGGTGTGCGTGTCGGCGCTCACGCGAACGGCCACCCCGAGCGTCATCGCGACGACAACCGGGGCGGCCGATCGGAGCAACATGGCTGCTACGTGCGAGCGGCGAACGGATTCTCGTCCGCGCTGGGCCCGTAAATCGATGGGACCGACACGTCGATCAGGCGCAGATAAACCGACAGCTGACCGCGGTGATGAATCCAGTGGTTCAGCACGAGGGCGCGCACGACCGCCTGTTTCGGCATCGCCATCAACGTCGCGCCGCCGGCCTTGGCGGTCCACATGGCGGAGAGCCCTGCGTCTCCGATCCCGGTCAACGAATCCCTGACCGTCTTCACGCCGCAGTCGTGCGCGTTCAGGATTTCGTCAGTGGTTGCGGGTGTCGGCGGTTTTTCACCCGTGAAGTTGGTTTCCGCCTGTGTGCACCAACCGGCGATGACGGCGGGACTGCCAGCGACGTGCAAGGCAAGCTCGCCGAGTGACATCGACTTGGGATGGGGCTTCCACGCGAGCTTATCGGTTGGCACACGCTCGAGCACCCGGCGCGTCGTTTTTGCTTCCTGTTCGAATTCCTGGAGAAATGCTGCGGTAACGGACATAGACGTAACCTCCCCTGATGGCGTGAACTCGCAATTCTATCCCTAATCCTTGCGGGTGAAATAAGTGTCCGTCCCGTCGATCCAGTCCTGCCGAACCGGGCTGAACACGTCCAAGACGAGGGTGTCTTCGAGCACCGTCACGGCATGCGCGATCCCGCCGGGAATCTGCATGACCTCTCCGGCGCCGACGATGACCTCGCGCTCGTCGAACTGAAACTTGAGCGCGCCGCTGAGGACGCAGCTGACCTGCTCGTTCTCGTGGGCGTGCCGCGGGACGACCCCGCCGCGCTTGAGCTCAAATCTGGCGACGGTGACGCGATCCCCGGTGAAGTACCGGCGTCCAATCGACTCGGTGAGGGCCTCCGCGGGCAGATCCGTCCAGCGATGATGCAGCGGACTCTTCGCGCTCACAGGTTAGTGGCCTAAAATTCGCGCTCGCGCGTGGCATCCACGCGTTCGTACTGCCGGCGGTTCGCTTCGGTCCAGGCGGCCAGGCGCTGGCGCAGGCGATCGCACCGATCCGGGTGCTGCTCCGCGACGTTGCGCTGCTCCAGCGGATCGGCGTCGAGATCGTACAGCTCATCACGCCCGTCGCGCACGCCGTAGATGTATTTCCAGTTTCCTTCACGCACGGCAAGGCGGAAATGATCTTCCGCCACGTAGAAGTACGCGCGGCTCGGGTGACGTTCGTCGAACAGGCTCCGGCCCTGCCAGTCGGGCGCGGCCGGGGCGCCGATCAGCTCGGCAATCGTCGGCGCGAGATCGACGTGGCTGCCGATCGTCTTCGGACGCACGGGCGTTCGATACATGCGCGGGTACCAGAACATCAAAGGCACGTGCACGTCTTCCTCGTACACTGTGCGCCCCTGCGTGTAGGTTTCGTGCGGGTAGCCAAAGGCCTGCCCGTGATCGCCGGTGACGACGATGAGCGTGTCCTGCTCCAGACCCGCGCGCCGCACCGCGTCGAAGACGCGCGCGAGGTGGCGATCGGTTTCGTGAATGACGTTCAGGTACTTCGCGAGATCCCAATCGTCGGGCGTGGATTCACGCAGCAGATCGAGCTCGGGCACGCCCGGGCTCGGCTCATACGGATGATGCGTCTGCGTCGTCCACGCCGTGAGAAAGAACGGTCGCGTCCCGGCGGTGGAGATGAAGTCGACCGTCTTGTCGACCATGCAGCGATCTTCGACGCCCCACGACGACACCATGTCTGCGCACGCCAGATCGCGATAGTCCCAGACGCTCTCGAATCCGTGTCCGCCCAGGAACCCGCGCCAGCCGGCCCATTCCATATCGCTCGGCGTGACGAAGACCGTGCTGTAGCCGCGGCTCTTGAACATCGAGGCGAGCGACGTGCCGGGCAACTCGGGATACTGCTCGGTCAGCTCGCGGAAATCGAGCTTCGGATACGCCGACATCATCATCGCCACCATCGAATTCGAGCTGCGTCCGATGTGGGCGTAGAAGTTGTCCACGACCGCGCTGCGCGCGGCCTCGGCCTTCAAGGTCGGCGTCGTGGCGTAGATCGGGTTGTGCAGGCTGGTCCACCGCGCGGCGACCGACTCGAGCACGATGAGGATGACGTTGGGCGGCCGGCGCGCCGCGGCGGCGCGGACGTCGAGCGCGGCTGTCGCACGTCTGATCACGCGCGACCCGAACGAGGCCCGCTGCGCCCGCTTGGCCAGCGGCGGATCGAAGTCCGCCAGGTCGTCGGGCGCGAACGCTTCGGCCATCCGAACGAATCCACGGCCGGTCACCACATGCCAGGTCGACGAAGCGATCGCCCAGTACGGGCTCTCGGCCACGCGGCGATCCGCGCGTCGATCGAAGTCCGTGGCGTACGCGTAGTGCCCGACCAACGTCCAGACAAAGAGCGCGGCGATCGGGAGCGTGCGCAGATGTGGCCAGCGGCCGGACCTCGACGCGCGGATCAGCGCGACGACGGTGAAGACGTACACCGATGGAACGCCAATGAGGCCGAGCGCAGTCGCCTGCGTCAGGTGCGCGCCCACCGAGGACCGCACCATCCGGACGTCGCCGATGATGGCGAGAAGTGGATACGTGAGGAAACCGCCGAGGATGCCGAACAGCACCACGTTGACGACGGAATAGAGACAGCAGAACGCCGCGAATGCGATGAACAGCGACGACACGGCCCGGCGGACAAAAGGTCGTCGTCCCGCCGCGACCAGCGCGAGACGCGCGACGGCCCAGGCCACAGCGGCGAAGATGACGTCGGCGTACGAGATTGCCGCGAGCGAGAGTCCGTAGCTCCCGAGTCCGCCTGCTCGCGGGAGGCCGATGTGGCTGGCCTTGACGATGACGAGCGACACGGCCAGCGTCAGCCCAGCCCAGAAGAGGTGTCTGGTTGCGGCGACACGGGGATCAGCGGGGCGGTCTTTTTCGCGCGTCACGGGCAGATGCACCAATGATACCGGGGCAGAAGGCGGTTTTCAGAGACCAATTTTCGAAGGTCAGGGCCCCTCGGGCCGGATTACTCCGCGCACGGACACTCGGGCGATGCGACGCGTGTTGGCGATGTTGTCCAGCGGATTTGCGTCGAGCACGAGGAAATCGGCGCTCTTGCCGGCGGCGATGGTGCCAAGCTGATCGAGCCGCAGGATGGCGGCGGCGGTGCGGGTGGCTGCCGCAATCGCCTGCGCGGGCGTGAGGCCGGCCGCCACCATGTGTTCGAGCTCGAGGTGTTCGGTCCACCCGAACATGCCGCCGGCGCTGGCGCCGCCGACGTCGGTGCCGAGGGCCAGCGGGACACCCGCGGCATTCAGCATGCGCACATTGCGGGCGATCTGATCCCATTCCTCACGCGCGGCTGCGAGCGCGGCGCCGGTTCGACCGCCTGCGACCGTCGCGAGCTGCGCGAGCATGGTCGGCGAGACGCTGTCGCGAAGCATCGGTTCGTCGAGCCAGGGCGGCCTCGAGCCGTAGGCGTTGAGCCGTGGCGCGAAGAGCGTGAGGGCAACAAACACGCGCGGCCGATCCTTCAGCAGGCCGAGCAAATCCGCGTCCACGTCCCGGTCGCGAACCGGATGGAGGAATCCGTCCAGGCCCGCCCGCAGCAACTCCTTGGCATCCGCCAGCGTGGCGACGTGGGCGAAGACGCGCAGATCGTTCTTGTGCGCCTCGTCGATGATCGCGCGAGCCAGCGCCGGGCTGAGCTTCGGCACTGTTGCATTGCGATCGTCGACCCAGATCTTGACGTAGTCGGCCTTCCGGGCTGCAAGCTCCTTGACGTGTCGCTGCGCGTCTTCAACCGTGGAGACGCCGAACGGCGCGTCGCGCATCGGCGGATTCGGGCCGGCGCCGGGCGGAGCCAGCCCACGCCACGCGGTGCGAACGAGCGCGCCGGCGTGCGGTTCGTCGCGCAGGCGCAGCGTGATGTCGCTCCGATCGGTGCCCGCGCTCGAGACCGCCACCACACCGCGTGCCGCGAACATCTCGAGTTGGTCGAGGATAGTCTCGCGTGTGAAGTTCTCGGCGAGGAACGTGGCGTCCTTCCGATAGCCGAGATGGGTGTGGACGTCGATCATCGCCGGCATCACCGTCTTGCCCGACAGATCGACGCGAGATGCACCGGCTGGAACCGTCACGCCGCCCTGCTGGCCGACAGCGCCGAAGCGGCCGCCGTCGACGACGAAGGCGGAGCCCTCGATGACGCGATCGTCCCCGACGATCAATCGTGCGCCTTCGTAGAGGATCGGGCCGGTAGAAGGACGCGGCGCCTGCGCGATCGACGCGGCTCCGGCGAGAAGCAGCGCAGCGGCGATTGATGCGATCTTCATCGCGGCCGCATCACCGGCGGCCCTTCCGTTCCTGCTCAACCTCGGACACGGCCTTGTTCAGCGCCGACGCAAGACTCTTGGCCTGCGCGATCTTCTCATCGATCCTCCGCGCCGTCTTGCCCGTGGACGATACCAGCTTATTGAGCAGCCCCGGCATCTGATCGATCGCGCTGATGCGCAGCGAGCGCGGCGCCTCGTTGAACAGCCATTCGTCAATCTCTTCGGTGCCGACGTTGGTGTTGCCGCTTCGCTCGCGAATGGCGATGCCCCACTTGCCGTTGACTTTCGCGTAGCCGACATCCTCGCTCCAGTAGTTGCCGGTCTTGTCCTCGCCGCCGCGGATGCGCTCCCACGCGATGATGCCGAGATCGAGTTTCTTCAGCGCGCTGTCGAGCACGGCGATCTGCCGGGAAAACTCGTCGGTCTTCGAGCTCAGCGATTCCGCGGACTGTGCCAGGCGCTTGTAGGAAGCGGCAACGCGCTCCGGCGACGATGAGGATTCGGCCATGATGGGATTCTGACTCTTTCTGTCGCCCTCTCGGGCGACCTCACCTCTATGACTGCCGGGGGCGGGAATCGAACCCGCACGCCGATTGTCCCACATTGGCCCGCGCTATCCCGCCTCACGACGATCAATGGGGCGGCGACGATCTCGGAAGGGGCGCGGTTCACGCACGCTCCGCCATCGCCCACATCCGGACGCCAAGATAGGCGAGCCACAACGTGATCGCGATCGATGCGATCGGGAACAGCACATAAAACGTCAGCCGCGACTCTCCGGTCACCACCTGGATCCCAGCGCCCGTTAAACCGACCACTCCGAACACCACGCCGATCCAGCCAATCCACGCTGGGTACTCGACGCCGTGAAGGATCGCGATTCCGTAGAGCACAGGCGCGGCCCCGAAGAGAAACAGCATGCCGCCGACCGAAAAGGTCAGCGACAGCTCGAACACCGCGTTGCCGGCCGCAAGAAGGAGATCATTGTCCGCACCGCCCGCGGCGTGCCAATCATGCGCCAGCGCTGTCACGGCGACGGCCTCGGTCAGCATCAACAGGAGTCCGAACGCCACTCCGATGATCGCCATGTGCCACGCAAAGCGCGCCCACGCGGCGCCGGGATTAGTGCTGATGGAGCGCGTGACACCGTAGAAGCCATGCAGCAGGAGCGCGAGCCCGATCGCGATCACGAAATGGTCGGCGGCCCACATGTGGCTGCGGACGACCACGTCGAACAGGTTCCCGGCGCTGTCGAGTTGCCCGGGTTCCCGCGGATGAAAGACGTTTCCGACGAAGGTGAGCGCGCCGCCGACAAGCGCGGTCGCGCCGCCGAGTCGAAGCGCGTGTCGGTCGGCCATCGCCGCGCCTCCGCTGATTCGATCATTGGTGCCGGGGGCGGGAATCGAACCCGCACGCCTCTTTCGAGACCCAGGATTTTAAGTCCTGTGCGTCTGCCAGTTCCGCCACCCCGGCATATGGTTTTCTCGAGCGAACTGCGAGCCTGCGGCCTGCGGCTTCCCCGCGTCGATCGACGTGCAAGGTGACCGACGATCGTGCGTGCCTAATCGTAGTGCCAAAAGGGAGCCGCCCGCAGGCACTCGCAGTGGTCCGGCGTCCGCTGGCTTGATCGCGCTCTTCGCCTCGCCCTGAAGCGTTTCAAATTGAATCCGCTCCTCTGACCCTGTTACGCTGAGCGGCATCAGCGTTCAGCCAGAGGGGATGACAGCCATGGAGACGACGCGGCGCCCGGGATTGCTCGAGCGCCTCGCAGAAGGTCCGGTGATTTGCGCCGAAGGATATCTGTTCGAATTCGAGCGGCGCGGGTACCTGCAGGCGGGTGCGTTCGTGCCGGAAGTGGTGCTGGAGCATCCCGAGCTCGTCACGCAGTTGCACCGCGAATTCGTGCATGCGGGCTCGGACGTGGTGGAAGCGTTCACGTATTACGCGCACCGGGAGAAATTGCGTCTTCTGGGCAAAGAACATCTCCTCGAAGAGATGAACCGGCAGGCGCTGTCGATCGCGAAGAACGTGGCTCACGAGAGCGGCGCCCTGCTGGCCGGCGATCTGAGCAACACGAACATTTTCGTGGCCGATGACGCATCGCGGTCGGCGGTCCGCGCCATGTTCGCGGAGCAGGTGGGCTGGGCCGTCGAGGCTGGCGTGGATTTCATCATCGGCGAGACCTTCTCGTGGGCCGAGGAAGCCGCGATCGCGCTCGAGGAGATCACTCGCGCCGGCGTCCCGGCGGTCATCACGTTTGCCGCGCACCAGCTCGGCAGAACTCGCGACGGGCTCTCGTACGAAGAGGCGTGCAAGCGCCTCGAGGACAACGGCGCAGCAGTCGTAGGGCTGAACTGCTCGCGCGGGCCTCGGACGATGATGCCGCTGCTCGCACCGATCCGCCGCGCGGTGAAGGGCTATGTAGCCGCGTTGCCAGTTCCCTATCGAACCACCGACGCCGCGCCGACCTTTCAGTCCCTTCAGGACCCGGGGATGGAGTTGCCGGGTGGACGGGCGTTTCCGACCGCGCTGGATCCGTTCCTCTGCAATCGCTACGAAATCGCCGCGTTCGGCCGAGAGGCGTACGACGCTCGGCGTCCGGTATCTGGGCGTGTGCTGCGGCGCTGGCCCGCATCACATCCGAAGTCTGGCCGAGGCGCTCGGGCGAACGCCGCCGGCGAGCCGATACACGGAGGACATGTCGAAGCACGCCTACTTCGGGACGAACGCCGCCGTGCCGAAGGAGTACCCGCGAGAGTACGCGCCAAAGCTGTAGAGGGTGGCGGGCCCCACAGAGCTCCTGGTCGATTTCGGACTCATGTCCGCGCTCCTGGTATTCGCACAAGTGGCGCGGTACCGGATCGGGTGGCTGCAGGCGCTCCAGCTCCCCGCGGCGATCGTCGCCGGGCTGATCGCGCTCGCCCTCGGACCGTTCGGCGTTGGCGTGCTGCCGTTCAGTCTGGGCGCGGGCGGCACGCCGCGGCTGTCGACCTACCCGTCCTTCCTGATTGCGATCGTGTTCGCCTGCGTCGGGCTCGGGCGGCCGAAGGGCGTCGCGTTGACACGCCGGAAACTGATGGAGGTCGGCGATACGTTCTTCTACAGCGTGGCGTGTGAGGTGGGGCAATATGCCATCGCCATGCTGTTCGGCCTGCTCGTCCTGTCGCCGCTCTTTCCGGACTTGCCGCCAGGGTTTGCGATCCTGCTCCCGACCGGATGGGCGGGCGGCCACGGGACGGCTGCGGCCGTCGGCGGCGTGCTGGAGGCGGGCGGGTGGCGCGGCGCGCTGCCGCTCGCGTACACATCCGCGACGGCGGGCGTGGCGTTCGCCCTCGTCGGTGGGATGGGCCTGATCCATCTCGGCATCCGCAAAGGCTGGACAAGGTTCGTAGGGCGGCCGTCTGACATGCCCGAGAGTTTCCGGACGGGGTTCATCCCCGCCGGCGAACGAAGGCCGGCCGCCGAGGAGACGGTGAGCGCGGTCGCCATCGACACGCTCACGTGGCACCTGGCGATCGTCGGGTCCGCCGTCGGGATGGCGTACGCCGTCCTGGTCCTCCTCCCCAGCGGCCACGGGTTCCCGTTGTTCGCCATCGCGCTCATCACGGCGATCATCCTTCGCTACGGTTTCAATCGTGCGCGGCTGGAGACATTCATCGATATCGCCACGATCCGCCGGATCGGCGGAACGGCGACGGACTACCTGATCGGCTTCGGCGTCGCGTCAATCGCCGTCACGGTTGTCCTGCAGTACGCGGTACCACTCGCGATGCTGCTCCTGCTCGGCATGGCGATCACGCTGGGCCAGCTGCGCTTCATGGGACCGCGCATGCTCCGGAGCTTCTGGTTCGAGCGCAGCCTCTTCGCGTTCGGCTGGAACACGGGCGTGGTGGCGACCGGCATCACGCTGGTGCGCGTCGTGGATCCGGACGATAAGAGCCGCACGCTGGAGGATTTCGGGCTGGCGTACCCACCGGTCTCGCTCATCGAAATCACCATCGTCGCCCTGCTGCCGCTCTTCGTTGTCCGAGGCATCGTGATCGGTCCGACGCTCGTGCTGGTTGCGATTACACTCGCGGCGATCGTACTGTCGCGCGTGCTTCTCGGCTGGTCGAATCTGCCGCCAGCCGCGCTTCGTCCTTCGGAAATGGCCGATCAACGTGCGCTCACCTCGATCGAGAAGGAAACACTATGAAGGCACGACTTTGGACGTTCGCTGGTGTGGTAGCTCTGGCGCTGGCCGCCGCGCCCTTAGCGGTCGTGGCCGGCCCGGCGACGGACGCGTTGCCACTCGATCTCGTCAAGTCGGGCAAGCCGACCCCAAAGCCGGTGCCGAACGCGGCCTTCATCCCGGGCCCGGACGCGGCGGCGGCTCCGGAGTTTTCTGGCACGCTCAGGATCGCGCAGGCCGCGATGCGGACTGAGCCGGTGCTTCCCATCCCGGTTATCGACGGGCGCGACGCCCGATTGTTTCCGAGCGTCACCCTGAGCTTCTTCACCCTGGGCGACATCCTCGTCCCGGTCGAACGCGGCCGGATGGTGAAAGAAACGTTGCCGCGAAGCCCCGCGACGACTGGAACCGCTGGACAAACCGGAACGGCCAGGAAGACGCCGAGCTATTGGCGGGTCATCCCGCAGTTCGGCCGGGTGTGGCGCGAGACGGCGGACGGCGACTGGTCGCGCGCCGCTTTCCCGATCATGCTCGTCAACGATACCGAGAACCATGCCCATCAGGGTCTGGCGACGTTCCTCTACAAAAGCGGTGAGGTCACCGACGTCCGTCTGCAGTTCGTCCAGCACACCGGGCCCTACTCCTTGAAGACGCATTTCGTCACGTGGGGCTCCGCCGACGCAACGCTCGTCGCGGGCAAGCTGGGCGACCTCGAATCACGTCGCGCCGCGGCCAAGGCCGAACTGGCGAGCCGGATGCCGGCGAAGCCATGGAGCGAGTTGGTGCAATCGGCGCCGCCGGGAACGTTCGATGGATTCGGCGGTCCACTCGATCCGAGATGGATGGTCGAAGCGGCGCTGGTGATGGAAGGCGTCCTTTATTACCAGAACGCGCCGACTCCGTATGGCAACTACCCGTACCCGCTCGAGATGCGTTTCGGCGTACGGTCGGCGACCAAGAGCGTGGCCACTCCGCTGTCGCTGCTGCGTCTGGCCCAGGTCTATGGGCCCTGGGTGCTGACGCTCAAGGTCGGCGACTACGTCAAGGGACTCGACCCGAAATGGAACCGCGTGCGCTTCCTGGACGCGGCGAACATGGCCACCGGTTTCGGCGGCGTCGGATCGCTCGGGACCAACCCCAACGGCGTTGGCGAGAGCGGCTATCTGCTGGGCGACTACGACGCGTGGTACCTCGCGCACTCGGCGGCCGACAAGGTGAAGGCGATCAACGCGAACTGGAAGCCCTATCCCTGGGAACCGGGAACGGTGTTTCGTTACCGCGACCAGGATTTCCATCTGCTCGGCATCGCGGTCGAGAATTTCCTGAAATCAGTGCGCGGGCCCGACGCGGACGTCTGGGAGATGCTGCAGAAGGACGTGTTCACGCCGATCGGCATCCATCAGGCCCCGATCGTGCGCACGCGTGAGCCGGGCGGCAAGGACGGAGTGGCCTGGTTCCAGGCCGGCTACTATCCGACGCTGGAAGATCTCGCGAAGATTGCGACGCTGTTCCGGGACAAGGGCATGCACAACGGTGAGCAGATCCTGCATCGGCAGCTGACCGAGGATCTGCTGTCGGCCAAGGACGCCATCCGCAAGAAAACGGACATGTCGCTCGATCGCAGTCCCGTGGCCGACGATCTGAGCACAGACGAAAGTCTCTACAAGATGGGGTTCCACTTCAACCCCTACATCGGCAGCCAGTCGGGCAAGCGGTTCTTCCTGCCCACGATGAGCGGCTCGGGCGCGAATGAGGTCATCCTGTTTCCGAACGGATTGATCTCGATCCGGGCCGGGAAGGCGTCGGAGCTCCCGAAAGGCGAGAAGGCCAATAGCGGCACGGGTCCGATGACGGCGCAGGCTGTCGATCGGTTCAAGCCTTTCTGATCCGGCATTCATGCCGCTGCTGCGCGACGAACTGCGCGGGATCGCTGCGTTCGCGTTCGACCTGGACGGCGTCCTCTACGAGGCTGATACCCCCATCCCGGGTGCCGCCGATGCGGTCGCCGCCGTGCGGGCGGCCGGTCTGCCTGTCCGGTTCGTCACGAACACGACGTCGATCAGCCGCCGGTTGATTGCCGAGAAGCTGCAGCGGTTCGGCATCCCGTCTCCGATCGGCGAACTGTTCTCGCCAGCCGGCGCCGCATCCGCGTGGCTGCGGCGCGAAGGCGCCACTGCCGCGCTGTTCGTGCCCGATGCGGCCCTCGAGGATTTCGACGGCGTGTCGCGCACCGAGGAACGCCCCGACGTGGTCGTCATCGGAGATCTCGACAACGCCTGGAGCTTCGATGTCCTGAACCGCGCGTTCCGGCTCGTCCACGAGGGCGGCGCGCGTCTCGTCGGCCTCGGTCGAACGCGGTACTGGAGGGCGCCGAGCGGACTGCAGCTCGACGTCGGACCGATCCTCGCGGCGTTGGAATGCGCCACCGGGTCGACTGCTCTGGTCTTCGGAAAACCCGAGCCCTCATTCTTCGGCGCGCTCGTCGAGCACATCGGTGCCCCGCCGGACGCCGTGGCGATGATCGGCGACGACGTCGTCTCGGATATCGGTGCGGCCAGGCAGGCGGGCCTCGTCGGCATTCTCGTGCGAACCGGCAAGTTTCGGCCCGCGGATCTGCAGGGCAGCGTGCGGCCAGACTTCGTGTTTGATTCCGTAGCGGATATCGTTCAGGCCTCTTGGTGAGGCGCATCAGCGTTCATGCTGATCGGTCGGTGATGACCGCGCGCAGCCGTTCGACGGTTGAATCGACGCTGGCGTTCGCGGTGTCGAGCACGATCCGATCGCGATCCCAGGCGCGATAGTCTCGTGCGACGACATCCTGCCAGGTGAGCCGACGATCCCGGTTCGGCCGGACGCGTTTCGACGCGCCGTTGGTGCTCCGACGCATCGGAACAAATCACTTCCACCTCGAGCGAGCCCGCTCCCGCGCGTTCAGCGACCTCGCGCCACGCCTCGCGCGTGATCGGCAGCGGGTTGACCGAGTCGGCGATCACGGTCCGTCCGAGCCGGAGGTTGTCCTCCGCGACCGCGTATCCGACCCTGTATCCGACGTCGTCGAGCGATCCGGCGACGAGCCCGGATGCGCGGATCGCCTGTTCGATGGAGTCGATGCGGATGTGCGTCGCGCCGGTCCGCCGCGCGAGCTCCCGGGCAATCGACGTCTTCCCCACGCCGGGGAGCCCACTCAAGATGATGAGCATGGGGGTCTGGCCGCCACGGCGGTCCATTGTAAGGCGGCGAAACATTCTGATAGCGTGGGACGTGCTGAGAGGCTTCTATGCACACGCCAACAATCGCATCAGACCTGGACACGCTCGTTCAACTGAACCTGGACTACATCGACTCGGTGAAGACGTCGACCGACGTGTGGGCGAGACGGAACGGACAGTGGCTCGCGGTCGCCGCCCATGTCACGCGGAAATAGGAACAACGTCGCGCGCGGCCACGCCGTCGCGATTCTCCTCGTTCTCGGGACGATGTCGTCTGCTGCGTCAGCGCAGACGCGCGGCTTCGAGATCGGCGGCCACATCGCGTCGACGACACTGCGCCAATTCAACGGCAGCGACGTCGGCATCGGCGCCCGCGCTGCCTGGCGTCCCGCGGAAATGCTCGGGCTCGAGTCGGAGCTGACCGTCTATCCTTCGAACTTCCCCGATCGATTCGCGTTCACACGCTCGCGGACCGAAGGGTTGTTCGGTGTGACGATGGGGCCGACATTCGGCCGGGTGCGCATGTTCGGCAGGGTGCGTCCAGGCTTCGTGACCTTCGGCGAGGCGCCGGCGCCGATCGCGTGCATCGCGATCTTTCCGCCGCCGCTCTCCTGCACGCTCGCGGCGGGCGCCACGCTCTTCGCGCTCGACATCGGCGGCGGTGTCGAGGTGTCCGCAACGGAGAAGACGTTCTTCCGCATCGATGCAGGCGACCGCGCCGTTCGCTATCCGGGCCCGACCTTCGACGCGAGCCGCCGCGTGCGATCGGAGCCGTTCTTCAGCCACGACTTCCGGTTCGCCGCCGGCGCCGGGCTGCGCTTCTAGGCTGTCACGTGGAGGACAGGACCTCATCCCACCTGTGGCGAATCAGATGAGCCGCCGGATCAGGTGAACGCCCACGGCGGTTTCGTTCGGCACAGGTGAGTTCACGTGACGTGGCGAACTGCCGCCGCACTCCGTCACAAACAACAGCGAGTTGAAAGTCACACGTGCCGCAGGCGGCGCGCCACCAGCATTGTGGGACCGAGAGCATGGAATAGGAATTGCGCACAGAACCGATAACGGTCAGACCCGCCCGCCAGTCGACCACGCTGATTGCAGGAGGTTTCCATGCCATCCATATCCGACGTCTTAAGAGAGCTCGTCTCTCCAACGATGCTCTCGACCCTGGCGCAACAGACGGGCGAGTCCGAGTCCGATGTCAAAAGGGGGTTCAGCGCAGCCATTCCGACAATTGCGTCAGCAATCGCCAACCGCAGCGACGACCACGGGTTCATGAGCGACCTCGCCGCTCTCGCGACCAAAACTGCAGTGGCTCCCGATCCCCTCGCTGCGCTCAGCGGGCTCGTCTCCTCGACATCGGCCATCGACACAAGCACGCCAACGGGAGGGTGGCTGTCGAGCCTGTTCGGTCGCAACCTGTCCGCGGTGATCGACAGCGTTGCGCGCTATTCAGGGCTCCGTGGGTCGTCAGCCGCGTCGATCATCTCGATCTGTGCGCCCCTCGCGCTCGGGTACATCGGGCGCATGATTCGGAGCGACAATCTCACCGTTCCCGATCTCGCTGATCGGTTGCGCGGACAGCCGGCCCAACTTGCGTCGGCCATGCCCGCGGGGTTCGAAATGCCGGCATTCCTTCGCGCGCCGGTAACAACGAGCCCGGCGGCTGCCGATTGGACGTTTCCGACGCTGGCCCTGTTGAGCGTGCTGGGTATCGGCGGTCTGATCTGGTGGGCAAGCCAGAAGCCCGTGCAACAAGCCCGGGTGGAGGTCATGGCTCCCGTCGAGAAGCCGGTCGGCACGGCCGGATCGATCGTCGACAGACTCTCGAGATCGTTGCCGGGCAACGTGAACATCTCGATCCCTGCTGGAAGCGCCGAGGATCGACTCTCGAAGTACCTGATGTCGGCCGTCAGCGGCGCGACGAGTATGGACTTCGACCGCATCGCGTTCGACGAGGGATCGGCGAAGCTCACGGCAGAATCCGCCGAACAGCTCGCCAACATCGGGACGATTCTGCGCGCGTACCCCAGAGCGACCGTGACGGTGTCCGGATACACGGATAACGTCGGGAACGAACAGGCGAACGTGAACCTGTCGAAGGCGCGCGCCAAGGCTGTCGCCAACCGTCTGACGGCGGCCGGGGTCGAGTCCGATCGCGTGAGTGCGGAAGGATACGGCAGTCTGAAACCGGTGGCCGACAATTCGACTGAGGCTGGACGCGCGCAGAACCGCCGCGTCACGCTCGAAGTCGCGGTCCGGTGATGAGAGCAAGAAGGTGGACCATGTTGATGACCATCCTGGGTTGGATGCTGTTTGGTTTGATCGTCGGTGTGCTCGCGAAGCTGCTGATGCCTGGCACGGATCCTGGCGGCATCTTCGTCACGATGGCGCTCGGAATCGTGGGGGCGATTGTAGGCGGCTTCGTAGGCGGCCTCCTGGGGATGTATCAGTCCGGCGAACCGGCCGGGTACATCATGGCGACTTTGGGCGCGGTCCTGGTCCTGTTCGTCTACCGCCAATTGGCCGTTCGAGCGTGATGGGAGAGGCGCTCCCGATCGTCGGGGGCGCCTCGTCCGCGGCGAGAGACTTCGTTCAGGGGAGCTTGAGGACTTGACCGGGTTTGATCGTGTTGGGGTCGCTCAACTGATCGCGATTCACGTCGTAGATCTTCCCATATGCCTTGGAGTCCCCGAGCGTTGCCTGGGCGATTTTGCTCAAGGTGTCGCCGGCCTTGACGGTGTAGGTCCGAGTCGGGGCGGCGGCTGGCCCGCCAGTCGCCTGGATATCAGCCACGATATCGTTGCGCCAATCGGGCACAGTCTTGATGGCGTCCCAGATTTTGTTGGCTTCCTCCGGTGTGTCGACGGTGCCCTTGAAGTAGAGCTTCCCTTCGCGCTCGTCCGCGGATCCGTTCATGTGGAAGCCCTTGGCCGTCTGAATCGCGCCTTCGTATTTCTCGCGAAGACCCATATGCCTCTCCCTTCGTGCCACAGTGGCGTTGCGATCACCAACGATGGGAGTGCGACGTCGAGCAACAGGCGTGCCCGGCGACCGACGAAGCAAGGAGCAACAGTTGAGGACTTGCACAGACTCGACTGATGACGGGTTGTCACTCCCTCACGAAGTGTTGTGAGCAGGCGGCCTTGGGTTGTCGTTCACCTCGCCGTGCGATCGGACGGCTGCTGCAGCTTGCCGCCCTTCGCCGAAAGCATCAGCTTGACCAACGCGTCGGTGACGTTCGGTTCGAGCCCTTCGGTGTGCCCCTTCTCCAACCGCACGACGTCGGCGACGATGCGGCCGTCTTTGCAGTTGGGATAGGCAAAGACCTGGGCCTTCCCCGGTCGTGGTAACAGCCCCCACGCGGGGTTGGGCGGATTCTGGCGCGAGCGATCGTAGATGTAGCCGGCCTTGGTATCGACGACTTCCTCGGCCGCGCTCTTCGGACCGCATGCGTACTTCGCCGCCCACTCCGACGCGGCCGGCATTCCCTTCTCGTCCATCTCGCGTTCACCCGTTGTGAAGATGAATGAGAAATCCGATGCCGGCAGCTCGCGCAGACTCGCTGCGGCCGCGGTGAGGCCCCCTCGTCCAGCCGGCGCCGCACCGCGTCCTCCGGCCGGCGCCGCCGGCGCCATCGACGCGAAATTCCCTCGCCCCGGGCTTCCCCCGAGGCGGCCGCCGGACAGACTCAGCCATCCATCGACGATGTTCTTGAAGAAATCCGTACGAATGAGTCGGTTCGACGTCAACCCGCCTTGCGAGTGTCCGGCGAGCCAGAACGCCTTGATGTTGGCGCGGCCGATCTGTTCGATCACCGACGTCACGATGTTCTGCAGATACTCGTCGTCGGCCTCGGACCACACGCGCGTCGGCGAGTTCGGCGTGGCAACGACCAGGCGGTGTTTGTCTTTCGAATCGAGGATTGGGAAATAGTGACGCTGCCAGTTCCCGTACGAGCCGCCGCCGTGGAGGCTCAGGATGAACGTGACCTTCTCATCCGGTTTCAGATCGCAGGGATAGTCGAGAAAGTATGTGCGGCGGGTCTTCATCTCGACGGCCGGCCCCTGGTTGATGACGCGATCCGGCGAACAGTCGTTGTCCGGGCAATGCAGCGGCGGCGGCGACACGCATGGCACGCCGGCCAGCTGCACGAATGTTTGTTGAGCGCCGGCGTACGCGGGCCACGCCAGGACGCAGGACATCAGCAGACCTCTCGAGCTCAACGATCGGTTCATGGCGGCGCTCCTCAGCGGAGCTAATCTACCACCAACGGCGGGACCAGACGATCGACAGTCCGGCTTGCTGATCGTAATCAGTGCGCGTGTAGAACTTGCCGGCGAACACGCTGCCGCGGATCGTCAGCTCCGGCGACAGGCGGAAGCCGACCGCCGTCTCTGTGCATTTGTAGGTGAGGCGAGGACCACGCGTTGCCGCACCGCCAAACGGTGGCGCGGAAATGCCTTCGTAGCGTGCGGCCACGAACCACCGCGGCGACAGTGTTTGCGTGCCTTGCACGAACCAGGTGGCAGCGGTGTCACGTGCCGCTCCGGACGCGAACCGCTCGCGCGTCAACTCTCCCGACAGTTTCGTGTGGCCGAACGCATACTCGCCCTCCACCGACCACATCGTCAACCGGCGATCGACGGCGGCACGGTCGGTCAGCTCGCCGGGCGTCGCGTAGCTGCCGGCGGCCATGGCTGCTCCCAGCCGCAAGCCGGCCCGCGGTGTCACTCCCCCGCCCACCACGAGCACCGGCGTGTTGCGTGGATTGGGCGAGTCGGCATTGAGGGCAAACTTCCGGGTTGGCGTCGAGTTCACCACCGCCGCCCGCGCATCCCAGCGCGTGGTCGACAGCGAGAGCTGGGCGCCGAGCGGATAACTCGACGCGATCGGGCCCACTCGAGGCGCGCCGCGATCGAACGGCATGAGCGGCACGAAGTAACTCAGGTGCGGCCGGATGGTCGGGTTCGCATCGGCTCGCATATCGAGCATCCCCAGACCAATCGGTGACGCGATGTATCCCGCATCCACCCGGGTCGCGACGCGGCCCCCGCGCTGGTACTGCAGCGCGGCCTGGTAGATTTCCTTGTCCCAATCGGATCCCTGCGCCGACTTGAAGAACCATGGGCGCACGTACGCCATCCAGCCGTCGCTCAATCGCACGACAAACCCGATGTCGACGCTCGCATCCGGACGATCGGTCGCGCCCTGCCCTTTGAACAAGCCGATGCCGGTCACGCTGTCGACGCTGACGCGCGCCGGCGGCTGCGCGAAGACGGCGCTCGGCGTCAGCACGATGGTCAGAACGAGCAGATGGCGCACGGCCTTACGCACTCAGCGTCTCGATCTGATGCGGCACGTCCACGTTCGACGTGACGCCCGGCAGGGCCGCCGCGAGCGCGCCGACGATCTCGGCGTCGTATT
The DNA here is from genome assembly GCA_963770995.1 of uncultured Acidobacteriota bacterium. Lineage (GTDB taxonomy): Bacteria > Acidobacteriota > Vicinamibacteria > Vicinamibacterales > CAVVIG01 > CAVSWN01. Next base: position 623,424 of record CAVYRS010000005.1, read on the forward strand.
CCGTGCCCGAGCAGCGCCACAACTCACGCAGGGCTTCATGCGGCGAACGCGCGGCACGATACGCCCGCGCGCTCGTCATCGCGTCGTAGGCGTCAGCGACGTGGACGACGCGCGCGATCAGCGGGATGTCGTCGCCGCGCAAGCCATGGGGATATCCGCGGCCGTCCGGACGCTCGTGGTGCAGTTCGACGATGACGATGTGGCGGGCCAGGAACGGAATGCTGCGCAGAATCCTGGCGCCGAACACCGGATGCTGTTTGATGGCGTCGTACTCGCTCAATGTCAACGGAGCGGGCTTGCGGAGTACCTCGTCCGACACGCCGATCTTCCCGATGTCGTGAAGCAGCGCGCCGAGGCGGAGGACGTCGATGTCGTCGGCACTCAAGCCGAGCGCGCGTCCGATCGCGACCGACAGCACGCTCACGCGGTCCGAGTGGCCGGCGGTATAGGGATCACGAGCGTCGAGCGCGGCGGCGAGCGCGCGGATCGCGCCGGCGTACGCCGCCTCGGTCTGGGCCTCGGCGGCGGCAACCGACGCCATCAGCTCGTTGAACGTGTCGGTGAGGGCGTCGAGCTCCCGGCTCGACCCGGCGAGCGGCAAGGGGACGCCGACGCCGTGCGACGCGGCGATGCTGGCCAGCTGTGTTGACAGCCGTCCAATCGGCGCCGTCAGAATCTTCGCGAGCCAGGCGCTGCCGAACAGGGCCAGCGCGAACGCGCCGAGACCAATCGCCGTCAAGCTCTGGTTGGCGCGCCGCATGGCGACTCTCGAGGCATCGTCGATCGAGCTGATGGCGTACAGGCTCGCCGGCCCCACGGTCGCGAGCTGGAGATACGCTGAGGATGCACCCTCGAGCGGGACCACTCCCTGCGCGGCGTTGCCACGGGTCAGGACCGTCTCGAACTCACGCGCGGCCGACGCCGAGAGCGTCGTCGCGATCACGGCGCCGTCGTTGACAATCGCCGTCCGGGCGCGCGACAGGCGGTCCAGCTGCTCGGCATAGCGGAGATCGAGCGCGGTCGCCAGGTAAAGCGATCCAATCGTGACCCCGTCTTGCAGGAGGAGCGGGGCGGTCACTACTCGGAATGCGTCGCCGCCGGCCTCGAGCACGCCGTCGAACTCTTCGCCGGTGTCACGATGCGCTTCAGGTGTCACGGCTCGCCCTTGCGGCCAGCGCTCCGCGAACGTGCCGACGGCCACCAGCGAGGTGCCGCGCGCGTCGACCAGAATGATCGCGTCGGCCTCGATACGCGCGATCAGCTTGTCGAGCTCGCGCCTGATCGTGGCCAGCAGTTGACCCAGCGCCTGCTCGTTCCGGCTGTGCGCTTCCGCCGCGTAGGTATCCAGCGCCGCTTTGAGCGTCGGGCTCTCCGCAAGGTTCGCCGCCTGCATGCGCAGCTCGTGCTGGCGGCGGCGCTCCAGCGTCGCGATCGTGCGCTGGCTCGAATCGAGGTTGTCCGCAATCGTCTGCCGGACCTGGTCGCGAATGCTCATGCGCACGAAGAAGAACACCACGAACAGGAGGGCGGCCAGCGAGACGAACGTGACGACGAGCGCCTTGACGACCAGACGCGGGGGCCGTCGCCCTGCGCGGCTCACCGCGCCTCCACGACCGGCAGCTTGATTTCGAACATGGTCGCGTGTCCTGGCTGCACCGTCAGCGGCAGCATCTGCTCGCCGACGCGTTCGTGCCACGCGACCAGCGTGTACTGGCCTGGCGGCACGTCCAGTAGCTTGAACGCGCCGTCATCCTCGAGCATCGCGAAGTGCGGATGATCCAGCACGAGAATCGACGCGCTCATTTGCGAGTGCATGTGGCAGTACACCTTGACCAGCCCCGCCTTGGTGAACTGCCGCGAGCGCGACTGTCCGGCCGGGTACCGGCCGAGATCGAACGTGCTGGCGCCTGACAGAGAAAACACGTTGTGGAAGAACGGATCGCCGTTCGGAAAATCGACGAGCGATCCGCGCGTGATCGCGACGACCCGCGGCGTGAAGGACTCGCCTTGCTGCCGAATCTGACGGCGCATCGCCGGCAACGCGCCTCGGTGCATCACCTCTTTCACATACACGACGACGTTGCGCAGCTCCGGCACGTTGGTGGTGGCGGGAACACTCACGGAGCGCGGCGAGTAGGTGTTGGTGGGCAGCGCGGCGCCCCTGATTCGGGCGGTCAGCGTAACGCGACCCGTCACGCTCCCGGCTTGAGGCGCCTGGCCCCGAATCGCCGGGGCCGGCAGGGCTAGAAGAGCCGCCACGGCGACTGCCGCTGCCGGCAACGATTGCGCACCCTGGCCGACGCCTGCACCGGTCTTCACTGGCGCGATCGCCTCCCGCAGCCCTTATCGGACCGAGAGGCCCCGATCATCACGCGCAGTTTTGCTAGTGCACCGTGGGCGGGGCGGCGGCGTCGGGCTGGGCGAGGACGCGGGTGATCATCTGTTCGAGCCGCGCCTGGTCGATGTCGAAGGGACCAGCCACGGCGGCCCCCAGGGTGATCTCGACGGCGATCACGACGCCGCCCTCTTCGTAGGGATTCACAATCCAGCTCAAGCCGCGCAGCGCGATGTCGCGATCGGCCTCGCCCGGCCGCTGCTGCCGATCCATCGCGCGCAGCATGCCCCGCAGCAGGGCGCGCACGTCATCGTCGGTCCATGCGCCCGGCGCGCGCACGATGTCTTCGATCGCTTCCGTCTTCGCGACGTTGCTGCCCCGCAGAACGATATCCACGGACACCTTCATGAGCCGTTCTCACTTCTTCGTAGCACCAGCAGCGCCGGTTTTGCCAGGATTCCGAAGAGCTCCAGGTTGTCTGGTGCTACACGCAAGTGAGAACGGCTCATCCCGTCGCCCTCAGTTCCTGCTCGAGCGCCTCGGCCGATGTCACCGGCTGGCGGCAGGCGAAGTCTCGACACACGTAGGCCGCCGCGTGTCCGTTCGCCGGTTTCATCGCGTCGATGAACGGCAGATGCGGCGCCAGCGCAGCCTGGCGTTCGCGATCGACACGAACGCTGACGGCGAACGGCAGGTACATCCGGGCCAGGGCCCGCGCCAGGTCGTCGGCCTCTTCCACTCGATCGCCGTCGACGATGACGATCTGCTGGAGGCCGGCCACATGCGTCGACAGCGCCGCGGCCATCATCGGCACGGCGCGTCCCATCTGCTCGAGCCGGGTGCCGAACAGGCGCAGCGTCCGCTCGATCCGGCTTCGCCCACTCCGGGTCGTCGACCAGGTGCGACAGCACCAGCAGGTTCATCACCGACACGGAGCTGGCCGTCGGCTCCGCGCCGTCGTAGTCTTCCTTCATCCGCAGCAGGACGCTCGGATCGCGGCCCGTCGTGCTGAACCAGCCGCCCGCGGTCTCGTCCCAGAACAGCTCGTCCTGCCGCCGCTGCAGCGACGATCGCCCACTCCAGCCAGAGCGGATCGGGATCGGCCTGAAACAGTTCGAGCAGCCCGAAGATGAGATACGCGTAGTCCTCGGCGTAGCGCGTCGATGTCGGCGTGGCCGTCGCGATAGCGGCGCAGCAGCGTGCCCGTGCCGGCGTTCCACATGCGCTCGCGCACGAACGGCGCCGCGCGACGTGCCGCCTCGAGGTACGGCTGCCGACGCGGTCGCGTCATCGCGCCCTCGAAGCAGGCGCGCCAGGCGCGCAAACGCGCGCGATCATCAGCCCGTTCCAGGCCGTGAGCACCTTGTCGTCGAGGTGCGGACGCGGACGCTCCAGCCGCACCTGGAACATGCGCGACGCGCGCGCGGTTCAGGGCGTCCACGACCTCCGCGGGCGCTGTGCCGACCTGCTTGCGCAACGTCGTCGATCGATCGCGCGACGTACAGCAGGTTCTTGCCCGTGAACTCCTGCTGCGGATCCTGCGGCGCGTTGCCGTCGGCTCGATGCCGAACCGCCGCTTGACGATGGCCGCGTCGCTGCCGAGCAGGCGCATCGATCTCGTCGGCGCGCCACAGGTAGAAGGCGCCTTCCGTCTTGTGCGCGGTCGGCTCGTCAGCCTCCTCCGGCGGGACGCTGTCGGCGTCCTCGGCCGAATAGAAGCCGCCGTCGCGCGTCGGTCATCTCGCGCAGCACGTACGGCAGCGTGTCCTCGGCGACGTCGGCGTAGAACGGATCGCCGGACACCTGCGCCGCCTCGACGATACGCGAGCAACGAGCTGCGCCTGGTCGTACAGCATCTTCTCGAAATGCGGCACGCGCCAGGCGCGCGTCGACCGAGTAGCGATGAAAGCCGCCGCCGATGTGATCGCGCATGCCGCCGAGCGCCATCGCGCGCAGCGTGCGCAGCACCATGTCGCGCGCGTCGGCGTCGCCGGTCCGCGCGTGCTCGCGCAGCAGGAACAGCAGCTCGCACGGCCGCGGAAACTTCGGCGCGTCGCCGAAGCCGCCGTGGCGCCGATCGAACGCCTGCCGGAACTGCGCCACCGTGCGTCGCGAGCGCGTCGGCCGCCGGCATCGTCCGACGCCGGCGCCGTGCTGCTCGAGCGCCTGCAGCTGCGCGGTCAGCGCCTCGGCCGATTCGCGCGACCTTGCCGCGCTCGGCCTTCCAGACGCGCGCGATCTCCTGCAGGATGTCGACGAACCCCGGCCGCCCCCACCGCGACGTCGGCGGAAAGTACGTGCCGCCGTAGAACGGCTTCAGGTCCGGCGTCAGCCAGACGCTCATCGGCCAGCCGCCGGATCCGGTCGTCGCCTGCACGAACGTCATGTAGACGCGATCGACGTCGGGCCGCTCCTCGCGATCGACCTTGATCGACACGAAATGCTCGTTGAGCACCGCGGCGACCGCGTCGCTTCTCGAACGACTCGTGCTCCATGACGTGGCACCAGTGGCAGGTCGAGTAGCCGATCGAGAGAAAGATCGGCTTGTCTTCGGCGCGCGCCTTGCGCGAACGCCTCGTCGCCCCACGGAAACCAGTCGACCGGATTCTCCGCGTGCTGCAGCAGATAGGGACTGCGCTCGCGCGCGAGTCGGTTCATCGATCGATTATCCTGTCAGACGCCAGGCTGCGAGACCGCCAGAACTTCCTGCGATCTTTGCGACTGCGATCTGCGTGCCTTGGCTTCGAGGCGATAGAATCGCCGCATGACCGCATCGGCGTGCTCTCCGGCAAGCGCGTCGCGATGCTCGTCGAGGACGAGTTCGAGGATCGCGAGCTGACCGGGCCGCTCGAGGCGCTGCGCGCCGCCGGCGCGACGGTCACGATCGTCGGGCCGACGGCCGGGCGCGAGTACCGCGGCAAGCGCGGCGACGCCGTCGTCGACGTCGGATCTCGCCGCCGGCGCGGCGCGGATGAAGGACTTCGACGCGCTCGTCATCCCCGGCGGCCACGCACCCGACAAGATGCGCATGCGGCACGCGATGGTCGATCTCGCGCGCGACGCGATGGAGGCCGGCAAAGCCGGTCGCCGCCATCTGCCACGGTCCGCAGCTGCTGATCTCGGCCAACGCGCTGCGCGGCCGCACGCTCACCTGCTGGCCGTCGATCGCCATCGACGTCAAGAACGCCGGCGGCCTCTACGTCGACAAGCCGGTCGTCGAGGACGGCAACCTGATCACGTCACGCAAGCCGGACGACGTGCCGGTGTTCAGCGAGGCGATCATCCGCGCGCTGTGCGAAGGTCCACGCCTAGCGAAACTGCCACGAAGACACGAATGCACGAACAAGAACTCGCTGGGTTCGTGCTTTCGTGCTTTCGTGGCTGATCATGTGCGTGGCGCGGGCGCCGCCGGCACGTCCTCGGGCCGGCCGCGCCGCAGCCGCGCGTACGCGGCCGTGAACTCGACGCCGTACAGCAGGATCACCGCCTGCACGTAGACCCACACCAGGAACACGACGACGGCCGCGATCGATCCGTTGACGCGCGTGAACCGCGACATGTCGCGCATGTACCACGAGAACCCCTCGAGCGCGCCCTTCCACAGCAGCCCGGTCACCAGCGCGCCAATCCACACGTCGCGGAACCGCACCTTCGCGTTCGGCACGAAGTAGTAGATGAAGCCCGACGACGAGGATGAAGAGCAGCGTCGTCGCATAGCGGACGGTGAAGCTGCGCAGACACCAGCAGCCCGGGAAAGCGCGCCGAGCACGCCGGCGAACCAGCTCGCGCCGACGACGCTGCGACGCGCTGACGAGCAGCAGCGCGACGAGCAGCATCAGCGCCGGCGACGCAGCAGCATCAGGAACGAGAAGCAGCTTGTGCTTCCAGAAGCTGCGCTGCTTCTCGACGCCCCACGCGTAGTTGACGGCCGTGCTGATCGCGCCGAACACGCCGAGCGCGCCCCAGATCAGCGCGAGCGTGCCGGCGACGCCGAACGTGATCGAGTCCGCGCGAAACGCGTCGAGCTGCCTGGTGATGAAGTCGAACTGCGCGCGGAAAATACCGCAGGACGAACATCGAGCACCGTGCGTCGCGATCGTCGGCGTCGGCCGTCACGCTGCCGAGGACGGCCAGACGCGAGCAGAAGAACGGGAAACAGCGACAGCAGCGCGTAGTACGCGATCGACGCCGCGTAGGTCAGGTTGTCGCTGTTGTAGAAGCCGAGGAAGCCGCGCCAGAACGACAGCGCCGTGAGCCGACCCGATGTCGCGCGACCGCGGCCGAGGACGGCGCCGCAGCCGCTTTCACGCGGCCATTATGTCAGGCGTGCCGCCCCGACTCCACCCACGCACGGCCGGTCTCGGCCAGCAGGTACAGCCGGCACGCTCGCGCCGAGCCAGGCCAGCAGGACGGCGCGCGCGCGACGCGGCGCCGCAGCGGCGGCGTGGTGAGGACCACGTACGCCGCCGCCACGCCGGCCGAGACGAGCACCACGTTCGCGACCGTCCGCGCCGTGGTGCTCGTCATCGCGCCGCTAGCTCCGGCGCGGTGCCCGAGTCGCTCGATCGACGTCGGATCCGCTGCGGAAGCTCGCGTCGCCGACCCGAACGCTCGAGCTGCTCGATCCAGTGCCGCTGGCCGACGGACGGCGTTGCCGGCGTCGCAGCTCGTCGCCTCGCGCACGTAGCGCTGCGCCTCGTCGGCGCCGCGCGACACGGCGTCGCGCGCCTTGTCGTACATCTCGCGGCCGCGATCGGCCCACTCGCCGGCCGTTTCGCTCGCGCGGCGATAGCCTGCTCCGACGCTGCGTTCTTGCAGGTTGCCGGCCTGCTCGGACAGCTGATTGCGCAGCTCCGAGCCGGCCTTCGGCGCGAACAGCATCCCCAGGCCCGCGCCGAGCACGGTGCCGGTCAGCAGCCCGATCACGAAGCTGCCGCCGCCGCCGCCCTCGTTGTCGAAACGATCGTATCCGTCTGCCATTGCTCTGCCTCCTGTGCTGACCTATCGGTACCCGCCTGTCGCTCACTGTTCGCTTACGCCGCGAGCGCAGCATCGTCTCGATCGCGACGCGCACGCCGCGGACGAAGCCGACCACCCGGCTGGTCTTCGCCCGCACGTTCGATCGCACGCGATCCGCCGTATCGTCCACGCGGTCCATCGTCGGTCGAATCGCGCGATCGACGCGCTCGGTCTCTTCCTTGACCGTCGCCGTCACGTCGCTTGACGTCGTCGAGAATCGCGTTGACGCGCGCCATCGCCGGCGCGACCTGCCGCGCCTCGAGCCCGGCTGACGAGCATCCATCACCTTGCTGATAGAGCGATCCAGCCGGCGACGCCCGGCGCCGATCGAGCGCGAGCGCCTCGAGGACGCTGACCGCGGCCATGATGCCGAGCAAGAGATTGGTCGTGCCCAGATTGGCCTGCCATGCGCTCCCTCAGAATGGCGACGTCTGGCGCGCGCTCGGAATAACGATGTGCTGGCTGAGCCGGCCTCGCCGATCGCTTCGTTCAGCAGCTTCCAGCCCTCGCCGGCCACGCCGGCCGCTCTTCTGGACCGTGCCGCGGAAGCTGTTGAGCTCGCGCGCGAAGTCGTCGAGCGCCGGCTCGATCTGCCGCCGGATCATCCGTCCGCGCTCCGTGAAGAACAGATATCCGGCGATGCCGCCGAGCACGGCGCCGACAAGTCGCTGCCAGCGTCGATTTGTCTGTCGGTCACACTACGCCTCCTGCTTGCACGTTTCCGGCCATCTGGCGGATGGAGTTCAAGTTGTGTGCCACGCGCGTTCCAGCGGATCGGCCTGAGACCCTGCATGGATTCGAAGCAGTCGCAGAACGCGAGTGCGTCGGCTTTCAAAACGCTCAGCTGCGCACCTGACGCGTGAGGATACCGGACCGCGCGCTACGACGCGGCCGGCGTGCCGGCTGCCGCCGGCGGCGTGCGGCGCGCGCCTTGCCGGCGTCGCGGATGTCGTGCTTCTTCATCTTGCTGTAGAGCGTCGGCCGGTACAGCCCGAGAATCTGCGCCGCTTCCTGCTTGTTCCAGTTGGTCCGCTGCAGCGTCTGCAGGATGGCCATCTTCTCGATTTCGGCCAGCGTCCGGTGCGGCGGAATGACGAAGTCGGTCGCGCTCGTCGATTCCTCGCGAATCGATTCGGGCAGGTCGGCGACCGCGATTTCGGTGCCCTTGGCGACGAGCACCGCGCGCTCGATGGCGTTCTCGAGCTCGCGGACGTTGCCGGGCCAGCGGTTGCGGATGAGCAGGTGATAGACCGACGGCGCCAGCGTCTTGACGTTCTTCTGATAGCGCTGGCGGAACTTGTCGAGGAAGTAGTCGCAGAGCAGCGGAATGTCTTCGGTGCGCTCGCGCAGCGGCGGCACGCGCAGCGTGATCGTGTTGATGCGGAAGTAGAGATCCTCGCGCAGCTTGCCCGTCGCGCAGCGCCGCGTCGAGGTCGATGTTGGTCGCGCAGATCAGACGGAAGTCGACGTGGACGATCCGGTCGCTGCCGATCGGCCGGTACTCGCGCTCCTGCAGCACGCGCAGCAGCTTGGTCTGCAGGTAGGGCGGCATCTCGCCGATCTCGTCGAGCAGCAGCGAGCCGCCTTCGGCCATCTCGAACAGGCCTTCCTTGTCCATCGTCGCGCCGGTGAACGCGCCCTTCTTGTAGCCGAACAGCTCCGACTCGATCAGATCCTTGGGAATCGCGGCGCAGTTGATCTTGATGAACGGGTCCCTTCGACCGCTTGCTGTTGTAGTGGATGGCGTTGGCGATCAGCTCCTTGCCGGTGCCGTTCTCGCCCTGAATCAGGATGTTCGCCTCGCTCGCCGCGACGCTTTCGATCAGCTCGAAGAGCTCCTGCATCTTCTTGCTCTTGCCGATGACGTTCTCGAACTTGTAGCGATCCTGCAGCTTCGCCTTCAGCTGCTCGTTCTCGTCGATCAGCGCTCTTCTGCTTGATCGCCTTTTCGAGCTTGTCGAGCAGGCGCTCGGCATCGATCGGCTTCTCGAGAAAGTCGAACGCGCCGGCCTTGACGGCTTCGACCGATCGCGGGATGTTGCCCTGCCCGGTGATGACGATTACTTCGGCTTCCGGGTCGAGCTGCTTGAACCTGCGGACGAGCTCGATGCCGTCGACGTCCGGCAGCATCATGTCGGTGACGACGGCGTCGGGCCGCCACGCCTTGAAGAATTCTTCGCCGCGCGTGCCGATGAGCGCCGTTCGCACCTCGTAGCCGGCGTGCTCGAGCAGGATCTTCAGCCACTCGGTCATCGCCGGCTCGTCATCTATGGCGAGGACCCGCTTCTTGCGCTTGAGACTCATATGACAAAAGTGTATTGATAACGCGCAATGTGTCAATACACACTTTCAAACTGCGTCTCATATGACGACATTGTGACGGAACCTGACACGGCTGAGTCAGATCGGCGGGCGGGATGCGATAATTCGGGCCGCATGCCCGATCCCTCAACGCCCAGACCGTCCGCTCATCATCACCGATCCTCGCAAGGTATCTGACTCCGGGGCCGATCGCGACAAGGTCGTCTGCGAGCGGTGCGGCGCCGAGATGTATCGCATGCACGCCGTCTGGCGCTGCCCGTCCTGCGGCTTCAAGACCGACTGCTGCGGCTGGTAATGGTCGTTCTCGACATCAGCACATCAATCCCGCCGATCCGCTCTTCAAGACCAATCGCGATCGGATGCAGCAGCTCGTCGGCGATCTGCGCGCGCACCTCGCCCGCGCGCGCGAAGGCGGCGGCCCGAAATACATCGAGCGGCATCGCGCGCAGGGCAAGCTGCCGGTGCGCGAGCGCATCGAGCGCCTGCTCGACGGCGGCTCGCCGTTCCTCGAGCTGTCGCCGCTCGCCGCCTTCGAGATGTACGACGACGAAGCGCCGGGCGCCGGCCTCGTCACCGGCATCGGCCGCGTCTCGGGTCGCGAAGTCCTGATCGTCGCCAACGACGCCACGGTCAAAGGCGGCACCTACTTTCCCGATCACCGTCAAGAAGCACGTGCGCGCGCAGCAGATTGCGCTCGAGAACCGGCTGCCGTGCGTCTATCTCGTCGATTCGGGCGGCGCGTTTCTGCCGCTGCAGGCCGACGTGTTTCCCGATCGCGATCACTTCGGCCGCATCTTCTTCAACCAGGCGCGCATGTCGGCCGAGCGGATCCCGCAGATTGCGGTGGTCATGGGATCGTGCACCGCCGGCGGCGCGTACGTGCCGGCGATGTCCGACGAAACGATCATCGTCAAGGGCACCGGCACGATCTTTCTGGGAGGACCGCCGCTCGTGAAGGCCGCGACGGGCGAAGACGTCACGCGCTGAAGAGCTCGGCGGCGCCGACGTGCACACGCGCCTCTCGGGCGTCGCCGACTACTTCGCCGAGGACGATGAGCATGCGCTCGAGATGTGCCGCACCATCGTGTCGACGCTGAATACCGTCAAGCGCCTCCCCATGGACATGGTCGACGCCGGAGGAGCCGCACTACGACCCGGCGGAGATCTACGGCATCGTCAACGCCGATCCGCGCAAGCCCTATGACGTGCGCGAAATCATCGCGCGCCTCGTCGACGGTTCGCGCTTCGACGAGTTCAAGGAGCGCTACGGGCCGACGCTCGTCACCGGCTTCGCGCGACTGCACGGCTTTCTGGTCGGTATCGTCGCCAACAACGGCGTGCTCTTCTCCGAGTCGGCGCTGAAGGCGACGCACTTCATCGAGCTGTGCAACCTGCGCGGCGTCCCGCTCATCTTTCTCCAGAACATCACCGGGTTCATCGTCGGCCGCAAGTACGAGCGGGCCGGGATCGCGAAGGACGGCGCCAAGATGGTGCACGCCGTCGCGAACTCGGTCGTGCCGAAGTTCACGGTCGTCATCGGCGGATCGTTCGGCGCCGGCAACTACGGGATGTGCGGCCGCGCCTACGAACCGCGCCTGCTGTGGATGTGGCCCAACGCGCGCATCTCGGTCATGGGCGGCGCTGCAGGCCGCAACCGTCCTGACGACGGTGAAGCGCGACCAGCTTGCGCGCGAGGGCAAACCGCTCTCCGCCGAAGACGAGGACGCGATCCGGCAGCCGATCCTCGACAAGTACGAACACGAAGGATCGCCGTATTACTCGACGGCCCGCCTCTGGGACGATGGGATTCTGGATCCGGTGGAGACGCGCCGCACGCTTGCGCTCGGGCTGTCGGCAGCGTTCAACGCGCCGATTCCGGAACCGCAGGTTCGGGGTATTTCGGATGTGAAAGGCCCTACCACGGAGTTCACTGACACGAACTGAGGTCACGGTTTTCCTTTAGAGTTTCAGTGTCCACCGTTTGTTCCGTGTCCTCCGTGGTTGCGCTCTGATGATGACCTACCAGTTCCTTACGACCAGAATCGACGGTCCCGTCGAGCATCTCGTCCTCAATCGCCCCGACGTCCGCAACGCTTTCAACGAGCACGTGATCGCGGAGCTTACGGCGTGGGCGCACGACGCCCGGGCGCGCGCGAGCCGGGGCGAGGTGCGCGTCGTGGTGTTGAGCGGCGCCGGCAAAACCTTCTGCGCGGGCGCGGACGTCACCTGGATGTCGAAGACGATTGCCTACACCGAAGAAGAGAACCTGCGCGACGCGGCGGCTATGTCGCAGATGTTTTCAGCGCTCGACAATCTGCCGCTGCCGCTGGTCGGGCGCATCCACGGCGCGGCGCTCGGCGGCGGCGCCGGCCTCGCCGCCGTCTGCGACATCGTCGTCGCTGACGAACACGCGATGTTCGGGTTCACGGAGGTCCGAGCTCGGGATCCTGCCGGCGGTGATTTCGCCGTTCGCGCTCGCGAAGATCGGGCGATCCGCAGCGCGCGAGCTGTTCCTGACCGGCGCGCGATTCACAGCCGCGCGCGCCAAGGAGATCGGGCTGGTCCACGCAGTGGTGCCGGCGCACCAGCTCGACAACGCCGTCGCGACGTGTGTTCACGAATCTCTTGGCGTCGGGTCCCGAGGCGGTCGCGGCGGCGAAAGCGCTGATTCCGAACGTGGCCGGCCGGGCGCCAGCGGACGTGATGCAGATCACGGCCGCGGCCATCGCGCAACGACGCGTGTCGAAAGAGGGACAGGAAGGGCTGCGGGCTTTTCTGGAGAAACGGAAACCATCATGGAGCGCCTGATGGTCCTTGGTTCTTGGTGCTTGGTTCTTGGTCCGTCCTTGGTCCTTGGTCCGTCCTTGGTCCTGGGTCCCGGGTCCATGGTCCGCACCAAGCACGAGGGACGCAGGACGGATCAAGGACCACAGGACGGACCATGGACCAAGGACCAAGGACGGACCGAGGACCAGGCACGGACCAAGAACCAGTACCAAGGCCCAAGGACCAACGATGATCCGCCGTCTGCTGATTGCGAATCGCGGCGAAATCGCGCTCCGGATCGTTCGGGCGTGCCGCGAGCTGGGGATCGAAAGCATCGCCGTGTACTCGGACGTCGACGCGCTCGCCCCGCATGTGCTTGCGGCGGATCGAGCCGTCGCGATCGGCCCGGCCCCGGCCTCCGACAGCTATCTCTCGATCGCACGCATCGTCGACGCCGCGCGCGGGAGCGGCGCGGATGCAGTTCATCCCGGCTACGGCTTTCTCTCCGAGAACGCGGCGTTCGCCTCGGCGTGCGCCGAAGCGGGACTCGCGTTCGTCGGCCCGCCGGCCGAAGCGATGGCGCGGATGGGATCGAAGATCGAGGCGCGGCGGATCGCCGCCGAGGCGGGCGCGCCGATCGTGCCCGGCGAAACGCCGACCGATCAGTCGAACGCCGGCGTGCGCACGGCGATCGATCGGGTAGGCCTCCCTGCCCTGATCAAGGCGTCGGCCGGCGGCGGCGGCACGCGGCATGCGGATCGTGCGCGACGCCAGCGACGTCGACTCAGCGATCGACGCCGCGCGACGCGAAGCCTCGGCGGCATTCGGCGACGGGACGCTGTACGTCGAGCGTCTCATCGAAGGCGCGCGGCACGTCGAGATCCAGGTGTTCGCGGACAACCACGGCAACGTGGTCCATCTGTTCGAGCGCGACTGCTCGGTGCAGCGGCGGCACCAGAAAGTCCTCGAGGAGAGTCCCTCGCCTGCGCTGACCGCCGGCCTGCGTGCGCAGATGACCGGTGCGGCCGTCGCCGTCGCGCGCGCCGCGGAGTATCGCAACGCCGGCACGCTCGAGTTCCTCGTCTCGGGCGAGCGGCTTCTACTTCCTGGAAATGAATACGCGGCTGCAGGTCGAACATCCCGTCACCGAACAGGTCACCGGTCTCGATCTGGTGCGCGCGCAGCTGCTGGTGGCGTCCGGCGAACCGCTGCCGTGGCGCCAGTCTGAGATCGGACAGCGAGGACACGCGATCGAAGCGCGCGTCTACGCCGAGGATCCTGACCAGTCGTTCCTCCCCCAGGCCGGCCCGTTGCTGCTCTATCGCGAACCGACGATCCCGGGCGTCCGCATCGACTCCGGGGTGGTCGAAGGCTCGGTGGTGTCGGTGTACTACGATCCGCTGATCGCCAAGGTGATCGCGACGGCGGAGACGCGCGCGCTCGCAATCACCCGGCTCGTCACGGCGCTGAAGGACTTTCCGATCCTCGGCGTGCGCACGAACATCCCGTACCTGCTGCGGATCGCTTGCGCACCCGCAGTTCTCGAACGGGACGATCGACACGGGCTTTCTCGATCGTGAAGGGGCGGCACTCGCCGCCACTGACGACCGGGAAGTGCCTGATCACGTACGCGCGGCGGCGAACAGTCTTCAGTCGCCAGTCGTCAGCCGTCAGTCGACAGTCGCCAGTCATGGCGCGCGCGAGACCTGGGATCCATGGGCCCGGTAAGACACGTCGGACCAGGGGTCTACCAGGTGGAGGTCGACGGCCGGACCGAAACGTTGTATGTCGCCGGCCCCGCGCACGACCGCTGGGTCTTTTGGGACGGCCGCGTCTTTCGCGGAGACTTTCGACAGGATCGCGCGCACCGGCCGGCGGAGCGGACCTCCGGCCACCGCGCGCTCACGGCGCCGATGCCGGCGACCGTGGTCCGGATTCACGTGAAGCCCGGCGACGCGGTCACGAAAGGCCAGATCCTGATGCTGCTCGAAGCGATGAAGATGGAACTGCCGATCCGCGCGCCCGGCGACGGCGTCGTCTCAGCCGTGCACGGTCGCGAAGGCCAGCTCGTGGACGCTGACGCAGTGCTGCTGGAGTTCAAGTGACACGTTCGGATCAGCGAGGACATGACGAAAGCACGAAACCAGAAAAGGTCTTCTCCGTGTCTTCGTGTCTTCGTGGCAGATCCGCGAGGCGATGACGTTGAACCTCGCAGGAAAACGCATCACGGTTGTCGAGGTCGGCCCCCGCGACGGGTTGCAGAACGAACGCGCGCTGGTGTCCACGGCGGACAAGGTCGAGTTCGTCAACCGGCTGAGCGCGGCGAATCTGCCGGTGATCGAAGTGTCCGCGTTCGTGAGCCCGAAATGGGTCCCGCAAATGGCCGATGCCGCCGAGGTGTTCGAGGGCATCACGCGCCGGCCCGGGATCCGCTACACCGCGCTCGTGCCGAACCTGGCCGGGCTCGAGCGCGCCGCGGCCGCCCGCGTGGACGAGATCGCGATCTTTGCCGCCGCCACCGACACCTTCAGCCGCAAGAACATCAACCAGACCGTCGACGAGTCGCTCGACACCTACAAGGCTGTCTGCGATCGCGCGCTCGCCGACGGGCTGCGCGTGCGCGGCTACCTGTCGACGGCGTTCGGCTGCCCGTACGAAGGCGACGTTGCGCCGGCACGCGTCGCCGACATGGCCGCAGCGGATCGCCGACCTCGGCGTGTTCGAAGTCGCGGTGAGCGACACGATTGGCATCGCGCATCCCGGTCAGGTCCCGCGCGTGCTCGAGGCCGTGCTGGCGCAAGTTGCCGGCCGATCGCGTGGCGCTCCACTTTCACGATACGCGCGGGACGGCGCTCGCCAACGTGCTGGCCGCGCTGCCGTTCGGCATCTCGACGTTCGATGCCTCGGCCGGTGGGCTCGGCGGGTGCCCGTACGCGCCCGGCGCCGCCGGCAACCTGGCTACCGACGATCTGATCTACATGCTGGATGGATTGGGGGCCGAGACCGGCGTGTCGTTGACCGCGCTGAGCGAGGCGTCGGCCTTTATTGCAACGAAGATCGACCACCGATTGCCGTCGAGGTACGCCCAGGCGGAGATGTCGAAGCAAGTCCGAGCGAACGTGGCTGCGAAGCACTCGCAGCCCTAACGGGCTGCGCCACGTCCTAAGCGCTGGCTTCTGTAGCCGGCGTTTCTCCCTGCAGGAGCTTCACGACCTCTTCGAACGGCATCATGTTGATGGCGTCGTAGTCGGGCGGGCAGCCGAACTCGCGCTGCTGCGGCGCGGTCGGGTTGCCGAGCGTCACGCAGAGCCCGCAACCGATGCAGAGATCCGCGCGCACGGCGCATACCATACGACCGTCGCGATCGGGTTCTTCGACGATGCAGCCCGCTACGGGGCAGGCCGCCTGACAAATCGAACACGCGAACGCGCCGAAACAGCGATCGGGATCGATCACCGCTATCGTCTTCGGGGCCTTCTTCCGGGGCCCCGACATCATCTTGGTCCACATGGCGTGAATTATATCGGGATTCGGGGTTCGGGGTTCGTCGCTCGGGAGTCGAGCGAATCCCGAATCCCGATTCACGAATCCCGGCTCTTAGCGAAGCGGATGGCCGGACGGCGGGTCGCCGACTTCCGGAATCGTGGCGAACATGCTGGCTACGTCTTCATAGATCGTCCCGCCCGCGTTCGTCGCGAAGAAGCGCACGTTGCCGGGCGAGGTCGGATCGGCCGACGACTTGAACGCCCGTCCCGCCGCGCCAGCCGCCAGCCCGTTGCAGGTCGCGGGCGCGCCGGCGTACGGCTCCGCCGTCAGCTGAACGAGATAGCCGCTATGCAGAACAGTGTCGCCCGTCGCGAGGGAGGGCGAAATGAACGCCTCGACGCTCGCCGGAGGGGCGAGGCCGAGGGTCGTGAGCTTCGGGGCGTAGAACCCGTTTCCGCACGTGAGCGCGTAGGTCAATTCGCTGCTGTTGATGGCGCGCATCGATCCGATCGCCGAGGCCGAGCCCGCGGCCTGGCTGGCCAGCAGCAGGCGTGGTACCGCGATGGCGCTCAAAATGCCAATGAGGCCGCAGACGAACAGGAGATCGATGAGCGCAAAGCCCCGCGCGTCGCGAGTCGTCAAGGTCGAAGTCTCCGGCGCCAGCTGCAGACCCCGTGCCGCGAGGTGATACAGGCGCCACGGTCCTGAAATCAACAGGTTACGGTCGAGCGGCCGGCCGGGCTCTGCCCAAAAGGGTCAGGCCCGGCGACGGGAAACAGCCGCCGATATCAGTTTTGTCGGCCGATCGGCCCCCTCCCTGCAGGTCGGGCGCTACGTCGCCCGCCTGAGGCGCTCGCTCAGCCCATCCACGAGGGCGCGATCGGTCGGCGACAGGTCATGAATAAAGCAGTTGAGGGCCTCGACGATCACGCGCCATTGCGCGAGTCCCGTGACCGCGCTGAGGGCGTTGAGGCGCGCTTTGAATTCGTGCGGCAAGCGCACGCTGAGTTGCGGATAGTCCCGAACCTTCTCTCCAGCTCGCGCGCCGGCCGGCGGCCGGCCCGCGCGACGACGTGTGGTAGCGCGATTGTCGGGCATAACTCAAAGGCGCCAGCGGGCACGGCTGAGATACGCATGATCCGCCGCGTATCGAACACGTGCGATCATCGAACCAAATTGCTGCCGCGAGCGTCATGCCCAGCGATTTTGCAAAGACAGATCCACAGCCAGTCCTGCTAAGATTTCATTGGTTGCGATCTTGCAGAAGCCCAACGACATGAAGACATCCCCCCCAGTGTCTTTCCGAGCAAGCGCCACCCTCGCGCTCGTGCTCGCGGCGACGCTCGTCGCGGCGCAGACGCGTATTACTCCGCCGCCCAACAAGTACACACCCGAGCAGGACGTGGAGCTGGGCATGAAGGCCGCCGCCGAGGTGCGGCAGCAGATGCCCGTGATGCGTGACGATGAGGTGACCTCGTACGTGGAAGACGTCGGGCGCCGCCTCGTGACCGCGATTCCCGCTGAGTTCCGGCGGCCAGAATTCCGGTACTCGTTCGATGTGATCAACGTGCGGGAGATCAACGCGTTCGCCTTGCCGGGCGGACCGATGTTCGTCAACCGCGGCATGATCGAAGCGGCCAGGACCGAGGGCGAAGTCGCCGGCGTGATGGCGCACGAGATCAGTCATGTGCTCCTGCGCCACGGCACCGCGCAGGCCAGCAAAGCGACCAAGTACGAAATCGGCCAGGTGGCGGGCGCCATCCTTGGATCGATCATCGGCGGCGGCTGGGGCCAGGTGGTCTCGCAGGGCACGCAGTTCGGACTCGGCACGTCGTTCATGCGGTTCGGCCGGGAATTCGAGAAGCAGGCCGACCTCGAGGGCGCGCAGATCATGGCGCGCGCCGGATACGACCCGCGCGACATGGCCAACATGTTCAGGACGATCGAGCAGCAGAGCGGATCGCGGCGGACCCGAGTGGCTGAGCGATCACCCGAACCCGGGCAATCGCGTCGACTACATCACCAAGGAAGCGCAGTCGCTGCGCATCGAGAATCCGATCCGCGATACGCGCGAATTCGAACAGGTGCGGGCGCACCTCGCGCGCGCTGTCACCCGCGCCGACAACCGAGCAGGCGACGCGCAACGCGCGGTCCGGCCGCCCGACGGGCACGAGCGGGCGTCCCTCGAACGTCCCGAGCGGACGCGTGCAGGCGCCGTCGAACCGCTACCAGCAATACAACCTGGGCAACTCGATCCGGATCAGCGTCCCCTCGAACTGGCGGCAGCTGCAGGACAACAACTCGGTGACGTTCGCACCCGACGGCGCGTACGGTCAGTACAACGGGCAGAGCATCTACACCCACGGCGTGGAACTGGGCGTCGCACGGAACGAGGCGCACAATCTCCAGGACGCGACCGACGAGCTGCTCGACTCCCTGGCGCAGGCCAACCCGCAACTGAGCCGTCCGTCCGGGTACGACCGGGTGAACATCGGGAATCGAGCCGGGCTTCGCACGGTCCTGACGAACACGTCGGAGGCAACCCGTCAGCGCGAGAACATCGAAGTGTTCACGACGCAGCTGCGCGACGGCAGCCTGCTCTACACGATTGCCGTGGCGCCGCGCGACGAGTATTCCTGGTACCGCAACGTCTTCAACCGCATCGTCGGCTCCATTGATTTGAGAGACTAGGGGGAAGATCAACAAGTCAGAAGTACGAAGTCAAAAGTCAGAAGCCAGAGATGTTGTCTGTACTTCTGACTTCTGACTTCTGACTTCTGACTTACCGCCGTCAGAATTTCAGCGTCAGTCCCCCGCCGCCGCGCCAGTATTCGAGCTGCTCGCTTCCGAACATGCCGAACGACATGTCCTGGAACGTGCGAACACGACGCAAGTCGCTCCGCAACGCCAGGCGCGGATGCACGTAGAACTCGAGACCGCCGCCGACGTTCCACCCAAGCGTCGTCTTGTCGGCGCCCATACCGACCGCGTCGAGGGTCGCGTGCGGCCGGACGAACGCCAGGCCGAACACGCCGTACGGTCGTACCAATCCGGTCGGCAAACGCACGAGGAAGTTGCTCGCGATGGTCAGCACGGCGCTGCTCTTCCCCGGCTGGTTGCCGAAGAATTGCTTCGCGTAGCTGATGTCTTCCTCGAATCCGAAGATGCCGTGGCCGGTTCCCATGGACACCCCGAAGCTGCTGCGGTTGCCGCAGTTCACGCCTGCAGCCGCGGCACAACCGACGGCGTCGCCGCCAAAGCTCAATCCGATGAGCGGTGAGATGAAGCCGTCAGCGCGGGCGGGCGTGGCGCCCACCATGATGATGAGGATGCAGCTGGCGAGCAGGCGCGCGATCAGTCGTGACATTTTTTGTCCCATAGCGGTTGCTGCGCGCTGCTCGAGCAATCCGCATTCCGTGCCTGGTTCTGCTCAGAACTCGGCACGGTGTCACGACTGAATCGCACAGAACTGTCACATTCCGTCAAATCACACCGTCGCGCTCGACGGGCGCGCGACTGACTTCCAGTTCTTCACGATGTACTCGGCGGTCCGCCACGCCAGCGCCTGCGCCGTGAGCGTCGGGTTGTGCGCGCCGCTGGTGCCCATCACCGACGCGCCGAGCACGCCGAGGTTCGGCGATTCGTGCGACAGCCCCCAGCGATTGACGACGTTGGTGTCGATGTTGTCGCCCATGCGTGTGCCGCCATAGGCGTGAGTGGAGATGCCCATCGCCCCGCCGACGGGCCCGCGCTGCACGGCTATCGCGCCGGCCGCGCGATACCACTCCTCCATCTTGTCCTGCATGAACGCCGCGATCTTCCGCTCGTTCTCCTTGAATTCCGCCGTGATGCGGCACACCGGAAAGCCGAGCGGATCCTTCACCGTGGGATCGAGATCCAGATAGTTGTCATCGTAGGGCAGCGTCGTCTTCTGGATGTACGAGCTGTTCGATCGGTCGGCGTTCTCCTTGATGAAGCGCTTCCACGCGGTGCCCCAGTTCGGCGCGCGGCCGAACGTGTTCATGCCTGCCGCGGAGATCGGCCGGCGGTCTGAAAAGACCCACAGGTTGCCGCCGCCGATGAAATCGAGCTGTGCGTGATCGAAGTTGTCGTCGGCCCAGTTGTCCACCGCGACACCCTGCGCCGGCAGGCCGTACCAGGAGTTCGTGTTCGAGGGAAACAGCGCGGTCACCGCGCCGCCAGTGTGATGACTGAAGTAGTGACGCCCGACCTGTCGGTGATTGTTCGCCAGGCCGTTCGGGTACGCCTTGGACTTCGACAGCAGGAGCAGCCGTACGTTCTCGTAGGTGTAGCTCGCGAGCAGCACGACTCTCGCCGGCTGGAAGTACTCGACGCCGTCAACGAGGTAGGTGACGCCGGTCGTGCGACCCTCGGCGTCCACTTCGATCGTCGTCACGTGCGCGCGCGTCACAACTTTGAACCGGCCGGTCGCCTGCGCTCGCGGGATCGTCGTCACCGCCGTCGAGTTCTTGGCGTCGACGTGGCAGCCGCCTCGGTTGCAGAACCCGTGATACATGCACGCCGATCGGTTCTGGTACGGCCGCGAGTTGACCGCCGCCGGACCGGGGAACGGGTGCCAGCCGAGCGTGCGCGCACGGCCGCCGTCATCTTGTCGAGGAACTCGGTCGGCCGCAGCGGCGGCATCGGATAGGCGCGCTTGCGCGGACCCTCGAAGCGGTTGCCTCGCGGATCGACCTTGCCGTCGATGTTCCCCGCCTGCCCGGACACGCCGACTTCGTACTCGATCTTGTCGTAGAACGGTTCGAGCTCGTCGAGGCCGAACGGCCAGTCTTCGACCGTCGATCCCTTGGGGATGCGTGACGCGCCATAGCGGCGCTTCGTCTCGCTCACGACCTTGAAGTCCCAGGGGTTGAGCCGCCAGCTCTGAGCCCAGTAATGGAGCGTCGTGCCGCCGACGGCGTTCTGCATGGGGTGGATGTTGCTGCGCGGACCGGTCGGCGAGGAAGCAGTCGCGCGCGAGGTCGGGATCTCCTGATTCGCTTTCTGCACGCCCTGCGGCCACCCGCGAAAGTTGTTCCGCAGTTCGTCGGGCGCGAAGTCACGGCGCGTGAGCCACGATCCCGCCTCGAGACCGATCACCTGCAGGCCCGCCTGCGCCAACGGCAGCGCCGCCACGCCGCCCGCGGCGCCGAGGCCCACGATCACGACGTCGGTGTCCTTGAGTCGAGTGGCCATTACTTCTCCGCCTTCGTGAACGACTCGTACTGATACGCCGATTTGTGGTTCGGCTTCATCGCGCCCGATTCGAGCTGCTTCTGCTCCGCCGCACTCACCATCGTCCGCACACCGGGATAGCCGATGAGATCCCAGCCGACGAAGTTCGCGTTGCCGCCGTAGTACGGATCGCCGAACGTCCCCTGGTGCGTGTGGTTCAGCACCATGTTGAAAAACACCGCGGAACTGCCGGTGAAACCGGTCGCCGCGCCGGTTTCGACATCGATCAGCAAGGAGTCCTGGTCGGTCGGCGACAGGCGTGTGAACGCGGCGCCGCGCGACGATTGCGCGTAGCGATCGAGCGCGGCGAGGCCGGCCGTGTATGCCTGTCGCGATGACGAGAGCGCGCCGCCGAGCGCGCGGTCGATGTACTGCACGGCGCCGGCCTCTTTCGCGCCGGGGCCGAGCGCGTCGCTCGGGATCAACCGCGCGACGACGGCGTCGAGAATATCGGATTCTTCGGCCGTGAGGGTCTCGAGCGGCACACGCGCCGGCTGTGCGTAGTGTCCGGCTTCAACCGGACCTTCGTGGTGTCCGTCCGCCTCCGCTCGCTCGAGATCCGACGAGCTTCGGCGAGACCCGCCGGTGGCGGCCGCCGCCGCACCGATCGCGCCCGCTCGCTTCAACAAGTCGCGTCGAGTGATGAAGGTCATTGATCCCTACTTGCGCTCGTACGTGGCGACGAGCTCGCCCTGTCCGATCACATGGCCCTTGATGGCCGCCAGCAGATCGGTCCGCGTCAATCCGGGCTTGAGATCGAGATCCGCGTCGATGGCGTACACGACGAAATGGTAGTGATGCACTTTCCCCGGCGGCGGCGCCGGGCCGCGGTAGAACGGACGCCGAAAACCGGATAGACCCTGGATGGCGCCCGCAATCTCGGAGGGCATCGGCGCATCCGGGTCGAACGGGATGTTTTCGGGGAGGCCTTTCGCGGTCGCTGGAATCTTGTAGATCACCCAGTGCACGAACGGCGGCGGGTTGCCCGCATCAGGGTCCTCGCACACGACGGCGAGCTGCTTGGTACCCGCCGGCACGTTCCGCCATGTGAGCGGCGGCGACAGGTTCCGGCCGTCAGCTGTGTACTGCCTCGGAACCGGCTGGTCCGCCTTGAGCGCCGGACTCTCGACCACGAGCGCCGACGCTGACGCCTGGCCGGCGGTTGCCTTCTCGAGCAACTCGACCACATCGTCCTGCCGCGACAACGCCGCGAGCATGGCGGGAGTGCGCTCGATCTCGTCCATCGCTTTCGGATCCGCGCCGCGCTCGAGCAGCAGCTGCACGAGGTCGCGCGACCCGGCGAACGCCGCAACCATCAGCGCCGTGCGGCCGGTGGCGTCCTTCGCGTTCACGTCCACGCCGGCGTCGAGCAGCGGGCGGACCGCATCCGCGCAGCCGCCAGCGGCCGCCATCAGCAGCAGCGGACGGCCGTCGCGCGACGCCTTGATGTTGCCGCCCTTCTTCAGCAGCAGGTCGACGACCGCTCCGTGGCAGCCTTCCGCGGCGAGCGTCAGCTCCGCGTCGCCCCACGACCCGCCCGCCTTCGACAACAACTCCACGATGTCGGCGTGACCGCGCGCCGCCGCGTATCGCAACGCCGTGGCGCCGACTGCGTCCGCGGCGGTGACGTTCGCACCTTTGGCAACCAGCGCCTGCACCACCGGCGTGTGGCCGTTCATGGCCGCCGCCATCATCGGCGTCCGGCCCTGTTGATCCGCGACCGCGGCGTCAGCGCGGCGATCGAGGAGCCGCGTCACGACCTCGGCGTAGCCGCCGAACGCGGCGGCTGTCAGCGCAGTCGCGCCGTCGCGCGTGCGCAGGTTGGGATCGGCGTTGCTCGCGAGCAGCAGCGCCACCGTCTCGATGCGGTTCGCGGCGGCAGCCCGCATCAGCGCCGTGATCGCATCGCGATCGGCGGCGTTGACGTTGGCGCCGGCGGAGATCAACAGACGGGCAACGGCGGTGTGGCCCTGCGCGGCGGCCACCATGAGCGGCGTCATCCCGGTGTCGTCGGGTTCGTCGACCTTGACGCCCTTGGCGATCAGAGCCTGGACCGCGCTGGGGCGGCCGTCGAGCGCAGCTTCGGCGAGCCGGGCTGCATCGCCCCCATCCGTCTGCAGGGCGATCACAAGCGCGAGGGCGAGAACCATCGCGCCGGATTGTTACATAAGAACCGCTCATCCTTCGACAAGCTCAGGATGAGCGATGCTGAAGCGCCTAGCGCTCGACGATCCTGCGGTCGATGCGAAATTCGCCGACGCGCACCCATTGGCGCGATCCGTACCGCGCGAAGAGATCGACGGTTGCGTCCACGAACTTCGAATTGCTCAGCAGGTCCCTTTGCGGGTCGGAGCCGGTGTAACCCGCGCCGCCCTTGATTACCAGCGGGCCGGCCGCGGCCGCGGGCGCCAGGCCGGACGATCCGGCCGCGATGATCATGCCGTTGCTCCACTCAGCCGTCTCGCCCACCCGACGGAACACCGCGTTGACGTGCACGGGTGCGAGCGTGTGGTCCGACGCGTTCTTGACCTTGAACGATACGACCGGCACCAGCTTGTTATTGGTCCCCACCGGGCCCGCATCTGCCCAGCCGGTGGTGACCGACTCGAGACGCAGCGCCTCGGCGACGTCTACGGTCGGGCTGCAACTCGCACAAGAAATCAGCAGCAGTAATGTGGCCCAGGGCTGCGCCACTTCGGTTCTTTTCCCCATAGCTCTTTAGACACCAGATGCGCGG
The DNA here is from genome assembly GCA_963770995.1 of uncultured Acidobacteriota bacterium. Taxonomy (GTDB): domain Bacteria; phylum Acidobacteriota; class Vicinamibacteria; order Vicinamibacterales; family CAVVIG01; genus CAVSWN01. Next base: position 647,345 of record CAVYRS010000005.1, read on the forward strand.
CTTCGGGACCGCGCTTGACATATATTTCAGTTTAAACTAAATTACTTCCATGGCGGCGATCGACAACCCGGTGCTCCTCACCTCGCTCGCCTCGCCGCGGCGGCAGGAGATTCTGCGCCTGGTCTGGGACCGGGAACTGCGCGCCGGCGACATCTCTCGAGCGATGCCCGACGTCACCTTTGGCGCCGTCTCGCTGCAGCTTGGATTCTCTGGAACGCGCGGGCCTCGTGGAGGTCCGCGTCGACGGCCGCAACCGTTTCTATCGCGCGCGCCGCGACGCGCTCGGCGCCCTCGGCCAGCTCCTCGAAAGCATGTGGAGCGACGCGTTGTGGCGATTGAAGAACGCCGCTGAACTCGAACACTGCCGCCGTGGTCCGCGTCCGCGGCGCCGACGTATCAGTACGCGGAAGATCTGAGAGGTTTCATGCCGACAACGTCCACGCTTCCCTATCAGCTCGACCGCACCGTCACGATTCGTGCGCCGCGCGACACGGTGTTTCAGTTCCTGACCGAGACGCCGCGCTGGGCGGCCTGGTGGGGCGCCGGTTCAACGATCGACCCCACACCCGGCGGCCGCGTGCACATCGTCTATCCCGGCGGGATCGAAGTATCCGGCGAAGTCATCGCGGTCGATCCACCGAAGGCGATCGTGTTCTCGTACGGATTCGTGAAGGGCACGCCGATCCCGCCGGGCGCCTCGAAGGTCACGATTCGCCTCGAAGCCGACCGGTCCGGCACGCTCGTGCACCTCACGCACGAATTCGCGGACGAAGCCGTTCGCAACGAACACGTGCAGGGCTGGCGCTATCAGTTGGCCGTCTTCGGCAACCTCGTCGCCGATGCTGTCAACTCCGGCGCGGCGGATATGGTCGACGGCTGGTTCGACGCGTGGGCCGAGCCCGACGCGGAGCAGCGGCAACAAATGCTGTTGCGCGTGGCCTCTCCCGACGTCCGGTTCCGCGATCGGTACGGCTGCACGGACGGCGTAGCGGATCTCATGCCTCACATTGCCGCCGCGCAGCACTTCATGCCGGGCATCCGCCTCTCGCGCCAGGGCGCGGTGCGGCATTGCCAGGGCACCGTGCTCGTCGACTGGGCCGCGCGCGCCAGCGACGGTCAGGATCGCGGCCGCGGCACGAACGTCTTCGTGCTGGGCGCCGACGGCCGCATCGAATCGGTCACCGGCTTCTGGAGCGCCCCTTCATAATTGCTCCACAAGGGGACACGGGTCGCACGGATCAAAGCCGGACCCCACGTACGTTCGCAGGGCTGAAGCCCTGCGCCACACAATCCGACACCCTTGCATAGTTCGTGGGGTCCGGCTTGCCAGGCTTTAGCCGGACCTACCCCGACTTCCGTTTTCCAATGAGCCGCCAGAACTGTTCTTCGTTGAGCAGCGTGATGCGATGCCCTTTCGCGCGCAGGCGCTTGATCTCCATCAGCTTCAATCCCGCATCCCGGCCAGCGGCCTGCAGCGGGTTGGGCCTCCCCCTCACCACGACCGTCGTCCGCACCGACGGCATGCCGTGAATGATCGCGCCGGCCCGGCGCGCGGCGCGGACCGCTTCGCTGCGCCGCATGGTGAGGATGCCGGTGAACGCGAGGTGGACGCCCTTCAGCGTCCGCAGCACGCCACTGCGCAACGATGCCGGCGGGGTCTGCAGCGCCTCGATCATCTCGTCCGCGCTTTCGTAGCGCTTGCGCCGCTCGCCGATGCAGCGGTAGACGATCTCTTTCAGGTGATCCGAGCACGCCAGCCGTCGCACGTCGTGGGGACGAATCCGCGCGCGCGCGTCGCCTTTGATCAACATGCCCAGCAACTGCCCCACCTGATACACATCGTCCCGCGCCTGCCATTTGGGTGTCGCACGCGCGAGCAGATCGCTCGGAGCAGTCAACACGTTCATCGTGTGCGCCGTCACTCCGCGATCGTCGCTCTGCTGCCGGACGATGCCGAAGTCGCCGAGTTTGAGACGGCGTCCGTCGCACACGAAGACGTTGAGCGGGGTCAGATCGCGATGCAGCGCCTGGCCGCGGTGCAGCTTTCCGAGCACACCAAGAATGCCGGCGATCTCGCGGCGCGTCACGGTTTCCGAGAACTTCTTCGCGCTTCGCGCGAGGAACGCGCTCAGGTCGCCGTGGCGCGCGTACTCGAGCGCCAGGCAATACAACGGATGGCCCGTCGGGCGAATCGTGGGAAAGGTGTCGAACACGCGGATGGCGCGCGGATGCTCCTGCAGGAGCTGGCCAAAATACGCTTCGCGCAGCCACCCGTCGATGCGCGAGCTCACCTTGATGCACACGACTGACGGAACGCTCGTGGATCGACCCAGGCGTCTCGCGAGATAGACCTGTCCAAACCCGCCTTCGCCCAACAGTCGATCGATCCGGTATTGCAGGCCGCTCTCGGCGCTGAAGACGATGTCGCCGGGCGCAACGAGAGGCGTTCCACGCTTCAAGCGGTGACCAAACCCCGTAACGGCGCGCGTTGTAGCAGCGGACGTGTGTGTCGGCATAAAAACCCTAGGGAATCCCTGCAGTTCCCCTGGAATCGCTCGGAAAGCCTGTGTCTATAATGGCGCGCCTGGCCTCATGAGTGTTCTCGCCGACGCGTCCGACGACCGTATCGACACTGATGCTACGGCCTGCAGCGGTATCCGGACGATCCTGGTCCCTCCGGACATCGTGGGCGTCCGGCCGCGAGAACCTGCGCGAGTTCGACGGCGCACACCCTGCCGTCCCGACATCGATGGCCAGGCCCCGACCGTTCGATGCGGCCAGCGCGACTGGTTCAGCGATCATCTGTTCGTCGAGTCGCAGGATGGTCACGCGCGAACCGGCTATGGCGCATCGATTACCGTGCATGTGGCCCTCGTGGTCGCCCTCGTCGCTTTCCTGCTTGCACAGCCGGATGTCATCACGATCCGCATGCCGTCGCTGCCGATGCCGGCCATCATCGCGTCGATGCCGCTGCCACCGATGGAAACCGTGAACGTGATGTCGGCCGCCGAGCCGAAGCCGAAAACGACCGTGGACACGCCCGCGCCTCCGCCGCCGGCGAAGACCGACTCGCCGGACGATCAAGTACCGGCGCCGGTCGAAGCGCCGGCCAGCGTCACTCCGGAAACCGGCGCCGAGAGCCGCGTCGCGGGCGGCTCCCTTGGTGGCGTTCCCGGAGGTGTGCCGGGCGGCGTGCCGGGCGGCGTCGTGGGTGGATCGGTACCATCGGGATCCGGCACCGGCACGGTCGTGCGGGTCGGCGCGAACATGCAGCCCCCGCGAAAAATCAAAGACGTGAAGCCGGTGTATCCGGCCGGCGCGCTGCCGGCGCGGTCGCAGGGCGCGGTGGTGATCGAGGCCACCATCGGAACCGACGGTAAGGTAGTGGCTGTCAAAGTGATCCACTCCGTGCCCGCGCTGGATCAGGCCGCGATCGACGCGGTCAAGCAGTGGGAATACACACCGTCGATACTCAACGGCGCACCGGTGGCGGTCGTGATGACCGTTGTCGTGAACTTCGCGATGCAGTAGTGCGATGAGACTGCGTTACCCACCGCTCGTGGTGAGTCCTTCGACTCACCGCTCATCCTGAGCCTGTCGAAGGATGAGCGGCTCGCTCAGGATGCACTTGTCGAACCACGAGCGACGCGCTCGTCCTTCGACAGGCTCAGGACGAGCGATGTGCCTTGTCGTGCTTTTCCTTCTTGCACCGGTTGAATCGTTCGCGCAACAGCTGACCGAAGACATCCCGATCGTCGGCGGGACGGCGGCGACGGCTCAGGCGCTGGGGATCGACGTGGTGCCCGAACGCCCGCGCTTTCTGGCCGAGCTCGTGCGGGTTATCTACGACGCGCGCGAGGGCAGGAACGCCGAGATCGACGCGAAGCTGGCACGTCTCGCGACCCATCGCCAGGTGATCGAACGGTTTCAATCGACGCTGGCTGCGCTTCAATCGGACACGATTGTCATCTCGCTCGCGATGTCGCCCGTGAAGAACGAGCGCGGCCGGCTCCGGGACTTTCTCGATCTCGTCGGGTTGAAGCTTCGGGACAAGAACCGGATGCTCGCCGTGGGGCTGTCGGACGACAAACGAGCGGCCGATCGCGTGAAGCTGCTGTCGAATCTCGGCATCGACGTCGCGGCGCTGGCCGCCAAGCTGAACGGCGGCGAGACGGTGCGTATCGAGCTCGCGACGGAAACGATTCCCGTGCCGCTGACGGCGAGGCTGTGGAGCGACGCGATCTTCGGCCGACCGATTGCGCCCGGGCAACTGTTTGCGGAAATCATGGGCGACAGGCGCGCGGCCCTGCTCGCCCTCGGTCTTGCGGCGCTCGACGACGACACGCTGCGATATTTTTCCGCGCACCCGAACGTGCTGAGCGATCTGTACCAGCATTGCGCGCCGACATTTGCCGCGTTTGGCGATGCGCTCAGAATTCGCGGGACCCGGGTCGTGCCGTACGGCGGACCCGACGCGGTGCTCGTCTGGGAGGCGGTCCTCGGCGCACCCGTCGCGCAGCCCGAGCTGTTCGTCCGCGCGCTGTTCACCGCGGGACGCGGCCGCGTCGCGCTGCTCTATCAAACGCTCGCGCACCTGGATGTCCCTCGCATCCGCTTCGCGCTCGGATCGTGGATGCCTGATCCGGCGGCACGCATCGACCAGTTCAAGGAAATCATCGCCGCGGAAACGGCGCGCGAGGAATGGGACCCGGAGCTTCGACCGTTCGTCCGGCCTGTCCACGAACCGTCGCTGATGCTGGCCCGCATGCGCGTGCTGCCCAGCGGGGCGCCGGCGCAGCCGTCGGCGCGCGTGTTCTGGCAGCGCGCGCTCGAGAGCACGGATCTCTCCGACGATCCCGCGCGCCTCCTGAGAAATGCGCAGGACGATGGCCCGATTTCCGCCGGGTGGCTCGCGCAGAACGTCACGACCGGGAGTCCTCGCGCGCGCGCTGATCGCGTCGATCAGCTCGCGTTCGGCCAGCGCGTCTTCGCGGCCACACCGGCCGCCGAGTGGCCCGACGCGCTGAACGCCGTGCGATCGATGCCCCGCTTCCGCATGCTTCTGCTCGCGCTCGACCGGATGGGCGTCCGCAGCGCCAAGTCGTACGCGGCGGCGGCGAAACATGCCGAGCGCATTGCGGCGCTCAAAGGTCAGGCCGGGTTTACGGCGCTCGCGCAATTCCAGTCCGCGATTGCGATCGTGGGCCGTCTTGTTCGGGTGCGCAGTCTGACTCCCGCGGTCGGGGCCTCGCTCGTGGATGCCCTCGCAGCCGTCCCGCTCATTGGCGACGCCTACGCCGGCGGCGTCGCGCGATGGGTCGAGCGCGCGCTGATCCCCGCGCTTGCCAAACAGCCTGTGGAGGACGTGGACGCCCAGCTGATCGTGTCGCTGGCAGGTGTGAGTGCGTCGGAAGCCGCGGTCAGGAAGGTCGCGTGGGAGGGCCGCAACTACACCGTCGACTTTGTCGCGCCCGAGCAGCGCCGGATCTCGCGCACGCGCGAGAAGATGGGCGCGCCGTCGATTCGGCTCGCCCTCGACCTCGAACACCTCGCGACGCGCGTCGCCACCGCGACGGAGATCCCACCGGTCCGGCAGGCGCTTGGCGAGCTGCGACAGTTTGCGAGCACGCTGCCTCTACGCGACAAGAAGACAACCGTGCGGCCGCCCGGGCTCGAACCGGCCAGGACGCCCGGCGAACTGGCTGGCCGTGCCGCCGACGAGCTGACGAAGATCAGCCGGCCGGAGGACTTGGCGCGCGCGCCCGTCGCCATCGCACCGCTGTTGGTGTTGTGCGACGAAATCCTGGCGGATGCACTGCTCTCCCTGACCTACGCCCTCGACCTCGGGAATCCCGATGGCACCACATTGCTGGGCGGGAATGTCAGCCGCCGCCACGATTTCGGCTTCGCGATCGGACTGGACGACGTGCGCGAGCGCACGGCATGGGCGGCGCCTGCCAGAGTCATCTCGGCCGGCATCCCGTGGCATGTCGCCGGATCGGTCCTGAGCCTCGACGCCGCGCTCTCGTCTCTCGCGCTGCGGCGCATCGACTCCGGCGAAATTCCGCAGGCGCCCGTGCTGACGTCGCCGGATCGGGATACGTTCACCAAGACGCTCGTGTGGATGAACCCACTCGATCTGACCGATGAGAACCGAGACGCCATCGTCGCGGCGATCGGGCGCGGCCGGGCCCGCGTGGCGGCCGTGGTGAAGGAGCAATCCGGATGGGACGAAGCCGCCGATGAAATCCGCATGGACGGCTGGCGCCGCCGCGCCGGCCGATGGGCGCTCGCCAACGACGCGGCGCTGGTGCCGTCGTTCTTTTCACTCGTCGAGCTGATGTACCTCGGGGCGCCAGCGCCGGATGTGGCCGTGAACACCTATGGGATGGCACGGGACTCGAGCGATGCATGCTTGTGCATCGAAGCGCCGACGCTCGGCCGCGCCGCGATCGTCGTCGGCCGCCACCAGTTCGGGCTGCTCGCGGCGGAAGTCGCGGACGTGAACCTCCACGTCGCCGAGGTGCTGCGGGCGCGGGGGCTGCCCGCTAGTCTCGCGCCAGGCGTGCTGGCCGCGGCCATTCAGGACTACATCGAACGCGTCCGGCCGATGCATCCCAACGACTGGCTCACGCTGGTGCGCGCGGCGCAGGCGATCCCCGAGGATCGCCTCGATGACTACGTCGCCGCATTGACAGCCGACGGACCGCTCGCGCGCGAGCGCGCGAGCGGATCTCCTGAAGGGAAACAATGGTGACAGCTGCATTCGAGATGCTGAAAGTCAGAAGTCAGAAGCACGAAGACAGATCTGCCTGTCTTCTTACTTCGTACTTCGTACTTCTGCTAATCGCAACCGCCGCGGCAGCCTCCGTCCAAAATGCCACGTCCCAGGACGTGCGCATCAAGATCGTGTCTCCGGAAGACGACGGCATCGTCAGCGGCGTGACGATGCTGCGCGCGGAGATGACACCGCCGGATGCGGCGGTCACCGTCACGTTTTTCGTGGACGGGAAGCAGGTGTGCCGCGCGGCCAAGGCGCCGTTCGAGTGTGAGTTCGACGTCGGCCAGGCGATCGCGGAACACCAGGTGCGCGCGGTAGCGGCCGGCGCGGGTGTTCGGGTTGTCGATACGGTGGTCACGAAAGGGCTCGCCTACGCGGAAACCGTGGACGTCGAGCTCGTGCAAGTTACGGCGTCGGTGAGCGACGGCAAGAACAAGTACGTGAAGGGTCTGCCGAAGACGGCGTTCCGCGTCTTCGAGGACGGCCAGCCGCAGACGATCACCCATTTCGCGGCGGAAGACATTCCGCTCGACCTCGTGCTCGCCGTGGACGTCAGTTCGAGCATGAAGGAGGCGATGCCGAAGGTGCGTGCAGCCGTCAAAGAGTTTCTGCGGGCGCTCACGCCGCGCGATCAGGTGACGCTCCTCGGGTTCAACGACACCATCTTCACCCTGACGCGGAAGACCACCGATCCGGAGCAGCGCCTGAAAGCCGTCGATCGGCTGGCGCCGTGGGGCGCCACTGCCCTCTACGACGTCGTCATCGCCGGCGCGGACATGCTGGGACGCGGGCAGGGGCGCAAGGCGATGCTCATCTTCAGCGACGGCGAGGATCAAGGCAGCCATGCGTCGCTTGCCGACGCGGAGCGTCGGCTCGAGGCCAGCGACATGACCCTGTACGTCATCGCGCAGGGCCGCGGCATGAAAATGGACGCGCTGAAGAAGGTCATCAACCGGCTGGCGGGCGCGAGCGGCGGTCGCGCGTTGATGACGGAGAAGCCCGAGGAGCTGCGAGCGGCGTTCACCGACCTGCTGCAGGAGCTGTCGAATCAATATCTGCTCGGCTACACGCCCACGAACAGCAAGCACGATGGGACGCTCCGCCAGCTCAAAGTGGACGTCGACGGGCGCTATCAGATCCGCGCGCGCGACGCGTATCGAGCGCCAGGACCCAAATGAACCTGTTCACGCACCTGTTGTTGAGCGTTGCGTTGGCGCAGGCGCCTGCGCCGACGACCTGTAATCCGGAGACGCGCACGGAGCTGAAACTCGACAACATCCGTGACGGCATGCTGTACGTGCCGAAGGGTTACACGAGCGACACAGGCATGGCCCTCCTCGTATGGCTGCACGGCGCCGGCGGCACTGGAAATATTTCGGCGGCGTTGTCCGCGTTGGCAGACGAGTTCGGGATCATCGTGCTCGCGCCCGACTCGCGCGAGTGGACGTGGGGATCGATTCTCGGCAATTGGGAACCCGACCTCGATTTTCTTCAGCTGGCCATGCAGCAGGCACAGCACCGGTGCGCGATCGATCGAGAACGCATCTGGCTTGGAGGATTCTCCGACGGCGCGTCCTTTTCGTTGGCGCTGGGGATCAGTTACGGCAATATCTTCCGGCGCGTCTATGCTGGAGCGCCGGGGCTGATGCAGCCCATCGCCGCCAACGGCAAGCCGCCGATCTTCGTCTCGCACGGGAAGTCGGATCCGACGATGCCGATCGACGTCACGAGCCGGCAGTTCGTGCCCCGGCTGAAGCGGCTCGGATATGACGTGACGTATCGTGAGTACGAGGGACGTCACCAGTTGCCGCCGGAGATTCTTCGAGAAGTGATCGCCTGGATGGCCGCGCCGACCAAGTAGCGATACCGCTCGTCCTGAGCCTGTCGAAGGACGAGCCGAATGTTCCAGCTCGTGGTTCGACAAGCTCACCACGAGCGTATCAAAGTCACGGAGTTTTCATGCAGAAGTTCTGGCGCGTGATGCCCCTATTGCTGGTGCTCGCCGGTGTCGTCAGCGCGGCACAGCCGCAGCCACAACCCCAACACCCGCTGGGCACGCTGCGCGAGCAGGCGGCCATGCAGCAGGACTGGCTGAAAAAGCGCCTCGACACGTTCCTGCCGGCGCTGATGCGCAAGCACGGGATCGACCTGTGGGTGATCCCGCTGCGTGAATACAACGAAGATCCCGTCTTCTCGGCGATCGTGGCGCCGGAAACGTTCGCCGCGCGGCGGCGCACGATCTACGTGTTCTTCGACAAATGCGCGGCCGCGGGCACGGCGCCGTCCGCGTCGTGTGTCGAGAGGATCGCGCTCGGCGGCACGTCACAAGGGGGCGTGTTCGAAGCCCGCCGCTCGATGCGGGCGGCCGCATCGAACGTCGGCCGCGGCCAGCAGGCCGAGCTCTGGGGCGACGAGCAATGGATCGCGCTCAAAGGCGTGATCGAAGAGCGGAATCCGCGGGTGATCGGGATCGACCGGTCCACCGTGTTCGCGTTCTCCGACGGGTTGTCGAGCGGTGAGCTGCAAGGCATGTCCACGGCGCTCGGCGAGAAATGGACGTCTCGCTTCAAGGACGCCGAAGGGCTGCCGCTGGAGCTCGTCGCCGTCCGCCTCCAGGAGGAAGAAGTGTTCTTCCGCCGGATGCAGGAACTGGTCTGGTCGCTGACCCAGACCATGTTCTCGTCGGCGGTGGTCACGCCGGGCAAGACCAGGACCAGCGATCTTGTCTGGTGGTGGCGGCAGCGCGTCAACGATCTCGGGCTCGGCACGTGGTTTCAGCCGAGCGTCGACGTTCAACGCAACGGCGCGACCGCCGAGCAGATCGGCGACGACCCCGTCATCCAGCGCGGTGACGTGTTGCATTGCGACGTCGGCATCACCGTCGCGCGGCTGAACACGGATACGCAGCACCTGGCGTACGTGCTCAAGCCGGGAGAAGCCGACGCGCCGGAAGGTCTGCGCCGCGCCCTTGCCAACGCCAACGCTCTGCAGGACATCGTCATGGACGAATTGCGTCCTGGCCGGACGGGGAACGACATTCTCGGCGCGTCGCTCAGTCGGATGAAGGCCAAGGGGATCGACGGCAGCGTCTACTCGCACCCGATCGGCCTCCACGGTCATGGCGCCGGCCCGCTGATCGGGCTCTGGGATTATCAGGACGGCGTCATCGGCCGCGGCGAAGCGAAGGTCATTCCGAGCATGTGGTGGTCGATCGAGCTGCAGGCCACCACGCCGGTGCCGGAGTGGGACGGTCAGGCCGTGCGCATGGCGCAGGAAGAGGATGCGATCATCGGCGCGGTCGGCCGCATTCGCTGGGCGCTGCGGCGGCAGGACAAGCTGTTCCTGATTCGGTGAGATTCATCTTCACGCTCGTGGTGAGCCCTTCGACTCACCGCTCATCCTGAGCTTGTCGAAGGATGAGCGGCTCGCTCAGGATGTACTTGTCGAACCACGAGTTCCGCGCTCGTCCTTCGACAGGCTCAGGACGAGCGGTACTGCTGGCGGCGCTCGCCCTGCTGCTCGCGTCGTGCGGCGGCGACGTTCCCAGCCCCCGTTCACCGACCGTCATCTGGCGCAAGCTCGGGTCGTGGTCGGGCCGCGGATCGATGCAGACTGAGCCGTTCATCAGCAATACCGGTTCACTGCGCCTGCACTGGGAAACCCGCAACGAGGCGACCGCCGGCACTGGAACTTTTCGCGTGACGGTCCACAGCGACGTCAGTGGGCGCTCGCTTGTGCTGGCGGTCGATTTCAAGGGCGTGGGACGCGACACAGCCTACGTCACCGAGGATCCACGGTCGTTCTTCCTGGCGGTCGATGCCGCCAACCTCGACTGGACGCTGGCAGCCGAGGAAGGGGTGGCGGCGACCGTCGCACGATGACCGTTGAAAGCCGTGCGGATTGGGCGTATCTTCGCGCTGGGCCGCCCTGCTCGTTAAGGGCGGACCCATGTGTCCGCGCCAGGCCGACACACCACGGGTCGGCTCCTGCGGCGTATGTCCGAAAGGTGTGACATGCCTGAGAACACCAACAAGCTCGTTGGCCAGAACTACACGACACCGGACCTCGTCGCCAAGGTCACCGGGAAAGCGAAATACGCCGAGGACTACCGCGTCGAGGGCATGCTGTTCGCCAAGCTGCTCCTGAGCCCGATGCCGCACGCCAGGGTGCGGCGCATCGACACCAGCGCGGCCACGGCGATACCCGGCGTAAAGGCGATTCTCACGGTCGACGATCTGCCGGCGGTCGTCGAGGGCGCCAACCTCGGCGAAGGCATCATCGCCAGCACGCTCAGCGAGCGCGGCCTGACCAACGAGCCGCTCTACGTCGGCGAGCCGGTCCTTGCCGTCGCCGCCGTGGACGAAGCGACGGCAGCCGAGGCGATCGAGAAGATTCAGATCGACTGGGAGCCGCTGCCCTTCGCGGTGGATCCGATCGCGAGCCTGCGACCGGGCGGCCCCAACGCGCGCACGCAGGGCAATGTCTGGGTTCGCCCCGCACCCGCCCCACCGGCACCGGCTCAGCCCGGCGCCGCCGCGCCGGCGCCCACCGGGCCCAAGGTCCAGGAATTGAAGTGGACCGCGGAAGACATCGCCGCCGCCAAGGACGGCCAACTGCCGCTGGGCAAGCACACCGACGAGTGGACCGTGGGCGATCTGGAGGCGGGCTTCAAGCAGGCCGACGTGATCCTCGACGAGACGTTCGTGGGGAACAACACCAGTCATCAGCCGCTCGAGACGCGCACGGCGATGGCCTACTGGCAGAACGGCAAGCTCTACATGCACTGCTCCACTCAGAGCACGATGCGCACGGTGTCCGCGGTCGCGCGCTGGGTCGGCATCGAACCGAGCAAGGTCGTGATCATCAGCGAGTTCACCGGCGGCGGGTTCGGCAGCAAGGGCTCCTCGTCGGTGTTCGTCGCGGTGGCCGCGCTCTTGTCGAAGAAGGCCAACGCGCCGGTGATGATGCGCATCACGCGCGAGGACGAGCACTACATCGGCCGTGCCCGTCCCGCGATGCATTCGCGCGTCAAGATCGGTTTCCGCAAGGACGGCCGCATTACCGCGCTCGACGGGTTCGTCGTCGTGGACAACGGCCCCTACGACGTCGTCAGCGACTCGCGGTCGGCCGGCGATCACATTTCCCTGTCGTACCAGCCGATGGCGATGCGCTGGCGTACGCTCACCGTGCTGACCAACACGCCGCCGCGCGGCGCGCAGCGGGCACCAGGCGGGATGCAGGGCAACATGCTCATGGAGCCGATTGTCGCCAGGGCGGCGCGCAAGCTCGGAATCGACGAGCTCGCGATTCACCGGATCAATGCACCCGAGGGCAAGGCCGTGTTCGGCGCGCCGAACGCGCAGGGGCGCCGGAACTACACGACCAGCGCCTTCCTGAAAGAGGCGCTCGACAAAGGCGCCGAGCTGTTCCACTGGGAAGAGCGGAAGGCGCGCAGCGGCAAGCGCAATGGTTCGAAGGTGCGCGGCGTCGGTGTGGCCGTCAGCTCCTATTCCGCCGGGTCGATGGGATTCGACGGACTGCTCGTGATCAAGCCCGACGGCCGGCTGATGATTCAGTCGGGCATCGGGAATCTCGGCACCGAATCGGTGTTCGACTGCCATCGCGTCGCCGCCGAGGTGCTGGGCATGCCCTGGGAGAAATGCGACGTGACGTTCGGCAACACCGGGAAGAACCTGCCGAACACGTGCGGCCAGGGCGGCAGCCAGACGACGCACGCGATGACGCGCGCAGCGCATGCAGCGGCCACCGACGCGAAAAAGAAATTGCAGGAAATCGCGGCGCAGACGCTCGGCGGTGCCCCCGAGTCCTACCAGGTCGCCGGCGAGCGTGTATCGAGCGGCGGGCGGAGCCTGACGTTCGCGCAGGCCGCGCAGAAGGCGATCGAGCTCGGCGGCAAGTACGACGGCCACGAACTGCCGGAGAACGTGAACAACTTCACCAAAACGTCGGCGACGGCACTTGCCGGGCAGGGACTGATGGGCGTGGCGCGCGACTCCTACGGCCGCGACGGCGCCTCGAAGTCCTCCGTCGCGGGGTTCGCCGAAGTCGAGGTCGACGTGGAGACCGGCCACTACCGGATCCTGGATTTCGTGGCGGTGGCCGACGTCGGCACCGTCATCCATCCGCGGAATCTTGGCGGGCAAATCCTCGGCGGCGTGATGTTGGGCCTCGGGCACGCACACGCCCAGCACTGGGCGTACGACCAGCAATACGGGACGGCGATGGCGAAGCGCTTCTACCAGAGCCGGCCGCCGACGATCCTCGACGCGCCTGCGCACATGCAGTGGGCGGCGCTCGACATCGCCGACCCGGAAACCCCGGTGGGCGCGCGCGGCGTCGGCGAGGCGCCGGTCGGCGCGGGATTCGGCGCCGTCGTGAATGCGATCGCGGCGGCGGTTGGCGACGAAGTGTTCCGTCGCGCACCAGTCACCGCCGACAAGATCCTGATAGCGCTCGAGGCGGGTCGCCCGATGCACGAGGCGCTGACCGCGAACGTCTAGGACCGGCCTCGAGCGGGCCGCACCAGCTGAAGGGGATACATCGCGCTCCACGACGGCTGGTCGCGATGGTAGACGATGGGGACGACTGCGCCGAGCGGCGGCGCCTTCCCCGTCTCGCATCGCGAGGTGTGACGCGCGCCGCTGAGCGTCTGGAACTCGTAGCTCACCCTGTAGGCGCGGCCGGTTTCGCGGCTGACCTTCTTGAATGCCGTCACCCGCGCCAGCGCCACGCGTCCTTCCGACAAGAGGATCCATTGCCGCCGCACGCTGCGTGCGATTACGCCCCCGCTCGCGAGCAGCGCGAGCACCACGAGCGGGATCGCTACGATGGGAAAGACTGAAGGCCGCGCGCCGGCCAACCAGCTTGCCTCCGGCTGCGACGGCAGGTACTCGATGGGAATTGGCGCGCCGCGCGCAATGTTTGGTCGATCCTTCTGGCGCAGCGTCACCCGGCCCATGTAGGAACGGCCATCGACGTCGTACCGATAGGTCACGACTCGACGGGGATTCTCTCCGCGGCGGAACACCACCTCGATCACTTCAGCCGTGTCCGATACGCCGACGCGTTCGCGCAGTTGACGTTCGTCGTCCGCGCGGATGGAGGCAACGGACAGGCCGATCGCGGTCGCAAGCGCGCCGACCCCGAATGCGACTCCGACCACCGTCAGCGCGATCCCGGCAAAGGTCAATCGCACATCGCGCGGGATGGATCCGAGCAGTTCCGACGGCACGGCCCCTGCTTTCAGAACAGGATCCGCGGTCATCACGATTTCCTCCTGGGTGCGATCGGCTCGCCCGCGTTCTCCCCAGCGTCCGACAGGCGTCCCGACTCCTTGAGCGCGCGGCGCAGCAGGAACTCGATTTGCGCGTTCAAGCTGCGCAGGTCGCCGGCGGCCCATCGCTGCAGCGCGTCGTAGACCGCCGGGTCGAGGCGCAGCGGGAAGCCTTTGCGTTCCCCCATGATCTCCGTCTATTGATACAGCGTGCCGGTGTTGACGACCGGCTCCACGCCGCGTTCGCTGCACAGCACCACGAGCAGGTTGCTCACCATCGCCGCCTTCCGCTCTTCGTCCAGCTGCACCACGCCTTTGCGGCTGATCTCCTGAAGCGCCATCTCCACCATGCCCACGGCGCCTTCGACGATCTTCTGACGGGCGGCGATGACGGCGCTGGCCTGCTGCCGCCGCAGCATCGCGCCGGCGATTTCCGGAGCGTAGGCCAGGTGGCTGATGCGCGCCTCGATGACGTCGATGCCGGCCTTCGCGAGCCGTTCGTGTACCTCGTGCGCAGCCGATCGGTGATCTCGCCGACCGACGAGCGCAGCGACAGCCGGCTCGTCGTCGTGCGAATCGTAGGCGTAGGTCGTCGCCAGGATCCGCACCGCCGCCTCGGTCTGCACGTGGACGAAATGCTCGTAGTCGTCGACGTTGAACACGGCTTCGAACGTCTCGACGATCCGCCACACGACGACCGCGGCGATCTCAATCGGGTTGCCGTCGTGGTCGTTGACCTTCAGCTTGCCGCTCTCGAAGTTGCGTACCCGCAGCGACAGGCGGCGTCGGGTGGTGAGCGGATTCACCCACCAGAGGCCTGGGACTTTGATCGAGCCCTGGTAGACGCCGAACAGCGTCACGACCTTGGCCTGGTTCGGGTTGACGACAGTGAGGCCGGCGAAACAGCCGCCGGCGATCGCGATCACGAGCGCCGAGAGCACGACCCCCAAACCGAATGAGTCCCGCGCGCTCATCACCAGCCCGGCCGTGGCCGCGAGCACCACAGCCGTCAGCAGAAACGCCATGGTCCATCCCGAAAGGCCCCGAAGTTCACGTTCGTGCGACATCGCCTGTCCCCTCCTCTGAGAGATCAGAATGATATCACTTTGATATGGTGGCGGCAAAGGTCTGAGCGACGCTGCCCAAGGGCGAACGCGGCTTGCCTACGTGGAGGCCCGCGCGGCGTTCGCTCGACGACGTCGAGAACGAGTCCTCACCGCCGCCGGTTTCAAAACGGTCAGACGGGATCTTGACGATGACTGGCCGAGTTATCTCGTGCTGGAACCAACTCTGGCCATCTGCCGATCAGCCGGGGCACTCGCCGAACGCTATCGCTTGCGCGCGTACGACAGCGTCCATCTTGCGGCGTTTCTTGAAGTGGCGCGCAACGCCGGCGCCGGTAAGGCACGGTTCTCGAGCTTCGACGATCGGCTCAATCGAGCCGCACGAGCCGCACAGCGGGCAAAACTGTACCGCGACATCACCCCGGCGTGAGAGACTGACCGCCGTGAACCGCGAGCGCCTGGAATTCAACCGTCGGCGGTTCCTCGAGGGTCTGTCCGCGCTGGGCATCGGATCGACGCTCCTGCCCGAAGCGCTCACCATTGCCGCTCAGGACGCTGAGACCATCACGGTCGGCATGCTGGACGCCGCGCAAAAGATCGCCGGCGTGTCCTTCACAGCCGAGGAACAGCAAAGCATCCTCACCACGCTCAACGGCGCGCGCGGCTACCTGGCCGGATTCACAGCGCTGCGGGCAGCCAACCTGGGGAACGACACGCAGCCGGCGATCGTGTTCAATCCAGTTCCGCCGGGAAAATCGCTGCCCGGCGGATCTCGCACCGTCGTCCGGCGCGACATTGTCCTTACGCTGCCGGCATCGGACGCGGAGATCGCGTTTCTCCCGGTGACGCACCTCGCGAAGCTGATCGAAACGAGACGCATCACGTCCGCGCGACTCACGGAGATCTATCTCGCGCGCCTCGAGAAGTACGACCCGGCACTCCACTGCGTCGTGAGCCTTGTGGAAGACACGGCGCGCGCACAAGCGAGGCAGGCCGACGAAGAAATCGCGGCCGGACGATACCGCGGACCTCTGCACGGCATCCCGTTCGGGTTGAAGGATCTGTTCGCCGTCCGCGGTACGAAGACGACATGGGGCGCGACTCCATACAAAGATCAGGTGATCGACACGGACGCGACGGTGTACACCAGGCTCCGGGAAGCGGGCGCGGTGCTGGTTGCCAAGCTGTCCACGGGCGCCCTCGCGTTGAGCGCGCGCTGGTTCGGCGGGCTGACCCGCAACCCTTGGAACACGCAGCAGGACGCCTCGGGATCGTCAGCGGGGCCGGGTTCGGCGACGGCGGCGGGCCTCGTCGCCTTCTCGATTGGATCCGACACGGGCGGATCGGTCATTCAACCGTCCGCGCGCAACGGCCTGACGGGTTTGCGACCGACCTTTGGACGCGTCAGCCGGTACGGCGCGATGGCGCTCGCGTGGACGCAGGACACGGTCGGCCCGATGTGCCGCTCCGCCGAGGACTGCGCACTGGTCTTCAGCGCGATCTACGGACCGGATGGGAAGGACAACAGCGTTCTCGACGTGCCGTTCGGGTGGGATCCGAGCGCGGACGTCTCGAAACTGCGCGCCGGCTATCTGCGGTCGGCTTTCGACGCGATGCCGGATGCGGTCCGCCGCAACAACGAAGAGATGGTCGGGCTGATTCGAAGCGTGGGCGTTCAGGTTGTGCCCTTCGATCTGCCCGACGTCGCCATCGAGGCGATCGACTTCATCCGCTACGCGGAGACGTCGGCGGCTTTCGACGATGCGATTCGAAGCGGCCGCATTCGCGAGATCGAGCGCGGCCCGGAGCTGAGCACGCGCCCGGCCGAGTTGCGGGCCGGCCGCTTCATCCCGGCGGTCGAGTACATTCAGGCGAATCGGTACCGGATGCGCGTGATGCAGCGGATGGACGAGGCGATGGCTGGACTGGACCTCTTCGTCGGCGCCAACCTCCTGCTGACGAATCGGACCGGGCACCCCGCTCTCAGCATGCCGAGCGGATTCGTTGAAGGGTCTCCGACGGCCTTACAACTGACGGGGAAACTGTTCGGGGAACCCGAGCTGCTGCTGCTCGTGCACGCGCTGCAGTCCAGAACGGATCACCATCTGAAGCATCCGGCGCTGACGTAGTGCGCGCCGCCTACACGGCGGGCGGCGTAGCCGACACGCTCGCGATCGCGTCTGCCTCCGAATCGAACGCCTCGAACACGGCCAGCAATCTCGTGAGCTCCAGAAGCTCCCGCACGTGACCCTTGACGCGGAGCAGCTTGAGCGCGCCGCCACGGCGGGTGACGGTTGCGTGCGTACGCAGGATCGTTCCTAGCGCGGTGCTGTCGATGTAGGGGACCTCGGCGAAATCGAGAACGACCCTGACATTGCCCTCCTGGATCAGGCGCTGCATGGTCTCGTCGAATTCCGTCGTCCCGTCGGTGAGCGTCACGCGGCCATTGATGCTGACGATGGCGACGCCGGACACAATCCGTTCCTGGATAGTCATAGGCATGACTTTACTGCTGGCATTGTACCTGTAAGAGCGCCATGTACCGCTAGGCCTGCGCGAACAATCGTTGAAACACCAGCGGCTTCACGTCGAGGATGTCGCCTGATGCCGCGATGCCCCGCTCGCCGTTGGGCTCAAGGACGATCGAAAACCCTTCCGGATGGTGGTTGCCCGAGCGCCCGGTCGGCAGGTCCGCGGCGATCGGGCCGAGGAGCGGCGAGTCAATGGCCGATACCGTCGGAACGCCCGTCCAGGAAACCACGATGTCCGGCAGGTTCCCCTGCCGCGCACCGGGAAAAGCGTCGCGCGAGAAGGTCATCTGTTTGACAAGAGGTTCTCCGGTTTTGACGATGCGGAAGCTCCCAAACGCTTCGCGCAACCACTGCACATACCGGGAGAACCGATCGCTCCCCTCGTCGAGCGTTCCCAGTTTCTCGCGTCCTCGAAGGTTGAACTGAAGATACCCGCTCACACTCGCCAGCGTCGCAAACGCCGGCGTTCGCTTCCAATCGTGGCCCGACGTGATGGCGCGATCGACGACGAAGTCGCGGACCGCGCCCGGCACCATGTGCGCGACCGTATGCTGCAGCCGGGGCGGCAGATTCTCGCGCAGCAGACGCATGACGCTGCGCTGACTCGGTCCCCCATTGGCTGGCACATCGTCGGCCCTGCCGGGAAAGCGCTGGTTGACGCGATCCATGATCAGCCGCGTGAAGTGTTCCTGCGAAGCGTTCTGCCCCATGCCGTGCGCGGCGACGATGATCAGCGTTGTGCCCTCGAGCTGGCAGCCCTCGAGCAATGTTCCGATCGCCGCGTCGATGGCTTGATACACGGTGAGGAGCGCCCCTCCCGGATGGACGGCGCCTTCGGCTTCCGGACTCGGCCAGAACAGGTGGCCGGCACGGTGAGTTTCGCCGAACACGACGATCGAAAAATCCCATTCCCGCAGTCCGAGCAGCCAACGAATGAGTTCGGCCCGCCGCCGCACGCCCTCGATGATCTCGTCGCGCATCCGCGCGAGCTGACCCTGGGTTTTGCGAACGGGCACCTCCGGTCCCATCGGATAGTTGCCGAACTTCCGCCGGATGTCGGCGGCGAGGCCGGGAACGCTCGCATGGAAGTCGGTCATGCGGTCGTGCGTGCCCCAGTCGGTGACTTCGATGCCCTGCGTCAGGCGCGAGGGCCACGACATCGGGACGTCGAGGGTCACGACGCGGAGCCCGCGCCGCTCCAGCTCGTACCAGAACGGCTCGCAGTAGAGCCAGTCGCTGATCTGCCGCAGACGCATGGCCGCCGGGTCCCATTGCAGGTGGTAATAGACGCCGTGTTCGCCAGGCGGCTCGCCGGTATACAGCGTCGGCCAGCATGCGGCTGGGAGCAGTTCGGATGTTCGGGAACGCAGGCGCCGGAGCACGCCGGTATCGAGTGCTCGGCGCAAATTTGGCAGCGACGGCAGCGAGGCAAGGATGAAATCGAGGCTCGCCGCGTCGAGACCGATCATCATCACCTTCGGAGTCATGGCTGGGCTGCGGCATCATCGCCTCTGCCGATCGCTGGGTCAAACTCAGCCTACTGGAAGGGTGGCTGCGCGCCGCGCAGATCGAGACGTGAGCTGACGCTTCAGGAGAAGAGCGGACTCATTGTGAGTCCTCTTCCGTGCGCATAGCGTTCTTGCGAGAACGAAGGGCCGTCGAGGGAGTCGTGCTACTGCGGGGGTTTGTACATTGCGAGGTCTCGCCACAGCTGCTGGAGCAGCGCGGGATCCACAACGCGCGTGTCGCCCTTCTCCGGGGCCTTTTCTGAAAACAACCGAAGCGTCACGGTTCGGCAATGCTGCCCGAGCGCGCGCAGATCGTAGACATAGAGACCTTCGTAGATGGCATCGCTCTCGGAGACACGCTGTTCGAGCTTGAACGGGTGGATGGGCGTGACCTCGGCGTCGCCGCAGAGCGCGCGCATCGCCGAGAACCCAGACTTGAAGTGTTTGATGGGCGGCAGCGCAATGCCCTGCGTCTGCGCCGCGCCCCGCGCCACCATCGTCCAGAAGCCCTCGACTTGTTTCGGTGTCACACGGATCAGCAGAACCGGCGGCACATCCGTGACGTACTCGGTCCAGTTGCTGAAATCCTCGAGCGGGCGCACCGCGGGTGGCCCGATTGCCTGGCTCTGCGTTCGGCCGCCCCGGCCACGCGAGGTCGAGCGCTCCGCTAGGTACTCCGCTCCGTACAACATGATCGGCGTGATGAAGGCGACGTCGAAGTCCGATGAGGACATCCGGTACGGACTGAGGCTGCCGACGCGACGCTGCGCCGCGCTCTTGAGCTCCTCCACCGAATAGGACCGCGCCGGCTCCACGGGAAGATGCGTTGCAGCCGGCGGAGCCGCGTCTTTCATCTTCTTCTCGGCCGACCCGACGACATCGCACGCGTCATCAACCCGTACGACACGGGCATCGTCGCGCCGGCGATCGGTCCGATCCCCTGCGAGCGACGTGATCCCGATGACCCTGCCGTCGGCCGCAAAAACAGGGCCGCCCGCACTGCCGTCCGCGACAATGAGATCGGTGACGATCTCGTGGGGCTCGACGCGGCTGACGCTGCCACGCGCGACGTCTCGCTGCTCGCGGAGAGGAACGCCAATCGTGAAGATTTTCTCGCCGGCCGCCGGCGGCTTCAGCTCGCGGCCGCATCCCAGCGGCAAGGCGTGCGTCGATGCGACCGCCGCCGGATCGATCTGGATGACCGCCACGTCACGCGCGGGATCCGAGATGAGCACGCTGCCTGCCACTTTGACTGCCGGGGTAAGCTGCACTTCGACCGATGTCGCCGTGCCGATTGATCGCTGACTCGTCGCGATCAATCCCTTCGGGTCGATAACGAACCCCGACGCGTGGGTGGTCGGAGTCCAGAGCGCGACGACGCTGTGCTGCCACTGCATCGCCAGCGCCGTCGGGTCGTCTGGTGGCGCCGTCGATGAGGTCGTCGCCACGGACGCGGCGGACTCGACCTCCGCGTTGTCCGCGGTCAGCTCGAGGACAGCGTCGCGGCCGGCGACGATGTCCAGTGTCTGCGTCCAATGGATCGCCTGGCCCTGGAATATGAGCGGCTCGTCCGATTCGACCGTGTAATTGCCTGGACGCAGCCGGACGTCAACTGTGCCATCCGCTGCCGTGACGACGCGCCGCGGCGCCGCACTCGCCGGATTGTCGCTGATGAGGAGCGCGTGCCGCGAGACCGGCAGCGTCTTCTGCTCGGTGTCGACCAGCGACACCTTGATGTGCAGCACACCGACGGCCTGTCCAGCGACCGCGGGCGGAACGACCAGGAACAGTATCGCGGCCGCGATCGCGCGGAACATGAAATCATCGTGGTCCCTTGGCGGCCGGATGTCAACGGGGGTGCCGGCTCGCTACTGTGGTGCGGACGAGATCCTGTTACATGAACCGCTCGTGGTGAGCTTGTCGAACCACGAGCCCTGCGCTCGTCCTTCGACAGGCTCAGGACGAGCGTTGTTTACTTGAGCGTCGGACGCACCAGACTACTGACCGAGCCGCTTCCTGACCTCGTCGATCCAGTGCTCGACGACGACAATCGTCTGCAGGTCCGCGACGGCGCCGGCCGGCTCCTTGATCAGCACGAACCGGCCGTCGGCAGCGACATCGTAGGTGCGGCCGTTGAAGGAGGGATCGAAGACGTAGGGTTTCACACTGAACAGCGGGGTCGGCCGCCCATACGAGAATTCCTTGCCGGCGTCGGCAGACACGGAAACCGCCATCATCTGCTCGTCTGTTGCGTAGAACAGCTCGCGTCCATTGCGGGCCCAGGCGGGTCGTCTGCCGCCGCCGGTCGAGATCTGCCAGCGTCCGCTGTCGACCGCCGGAAACGGTCGCACGTAGATTTCGCGCCGGCCGGATTCGTCGGACTCGTACGCGAGCCACCGGCCGCTGGGCGACACCTCGCCGTTGGTTTCGACCTTCGGCGTCGCGGCGAGCAGCTTGGGCGTACCATCGCCGGAAAGCGAAAAGGCCTTGACGTCGAACGTGGGTCGATTGCTCGTGTAGAGGAGCATCTGCCCGTCCGGCGACACCGACGTCGGCACCACCTGGTCCGCGGCCTCATCGCCGAGTTTTTCCGACGTCCCGGTTCCGTCCGCGGCTCGACGCATCAGCCGCGACTGTGCGGATTCGGTCGAGCTGTAAAAGATCGAACGGCCGTCCTGCGACCAGATGGGCATCCGTTTGTCGATCGTGTCACCCTCGAGCGTCAGACGGCTCAGAATGTCGTGCTCAACATCCCAGATCCAGATGTCCCGGTTGACGTCCAGCACGTCGAGCGCGATCTTCTTGCCGTTCGGTGAGACGCGCGGATAGAAGTAATTACGAGCCTCGGCCGGAATGGCCTGCTCGCGGCCCTGCCGATCGACCCACACTAGCGTGCGGCGCACGATGCCGGCCCCCGCCGCGGCCGGGACGTACGCCAGTCGACCTTCTGCGGAGATGCTGAACTGTCCCTGGCCGGCCCCGGCGGAAGCGGTACCTTCCACCACGCCGACGATCAGCGGCACCGCGTCGCCGGTGCGCTCCGCCCGGTGCGTGTCGAAGCGAGCGCCGAACAGCGTGCCGTCGCGCACGTACAACAGATACCCCGTCGACAACACGCGCCCATCGTGGCCGCCCTGGACGACGACGCGACGAGAACCACCGCCCGCGGGCTGGACGACGATGTCGCCCTGATTCCAGTTGGCGGCCGTCTTCTTGACGATCGAGAAGAGCAGCGTCTTGCCGCCGTCGAACAGCTGGGGGGCCGATGCGGCAGCTTCGTCGGGTTGGAGGGCGACGAGCTGCCTGGGCGTCCCTCCGCCGGCCGGAACAGTCACGACGCCTCCGGGACCTTGCCCGATCGCAATGACATCGCCCTGCCAGCTGACACCGAACGGGAACCCGAGCGAGGCCAGGACGGTCGACGTTCCGCCGGTCACCGGGATCTTCTTGAGTGTCGCCGGCGACAGAGTTGGTGTTGCCCCGGCTGGCGCGTCGGCGGTTTGTCCGCCTCGAGCGCCGCGTCCGCCGCCTGCGCCGGGCGACGGCGTTGTGCCAGCCACGGGCACAAAGTACGCGACCCATTGACCGTCCGGTGAGATGACGGGATCGAGCGGATCCTCTTCGGTCCCCTTGATGGGCTGCGGGTCGACTTCGTTCATCCGCCGGATGAACAACTGGTTGTTCGCCACGAAGACGAAGAAGGTGCCGTCCGGCGACATCGCGACCGTGTGGCGGCCGGTGCGCGTGAAGCGCTGTGCCGCCGGCAGTGTGTGCACGAAGCGCGTCACGATGGCCGCCTGTTGCGGCGCAGGCTTGGCGAGCCAGGCCGCCGCCGCGCCGATCGCGCCGACGGCGAGCGCGACGGCAATCCAGATGGAACGCTCACGTGTTTTTCGTCGCGCGAGAACGGGCGCCGGCGTTCCCGCAGCGGACCCGCCCTCTGCGACCCACTGCAGGTTCAACAGCAGATCGTGGGCGCTTTGCACGCGCTGGTTCGGGTCCTTCGCGAGACAGGTGCGCACGATCCGATCGAGCGCCGGCGGCACGAGCGGCTGCGTCACCGACGCTGAAGGCGCGTCCTCTTTGAGGATGGCACCAAAGAGGCTCGCCTGGCTCTTGCCGGCGAACGCGCGCCGGCCGGTGAGCATCTCGTAGAGCATGCAGCCGAACGCCCAGATGTCCGCGCGCGCGTCGGCTTCGTCGCCCTCGACCATCTCCGGCGCCATGTATTGGAATGTGCCCAGGATCATCCCCTGCGTCGTCAGCGGGGTGGTCATGGTCGGAGGTGCGGTCATCAGCGACGCCGCTGTGCCCGTACTCATCGCGGTGGCAGCGACCATCTTCGCGAGGCCGAAGTCCAGGAGCTTGATTCCCGCCGGCGTCAGCATCACGTTGCCAGGCTTCAAATCGCGGTGGAGGATGCCCTGACGGTGCGCGGCATTCAAGGCGCTCGCGATCTGGATCGCCCACGGCAGCGCCTCGTCGATCGGAATCGGTCCTTTCGCGATGCGCGCGGCGAGCGTTTCGCCCTCGAGGTACTCGATGACGAGAAACGCGGTCTCGTCCTGCTCGCCCACGTCGAACAGCGTGCAGATGTTCGCGTGACTCAACTGCGAAATGGCGCGCGCCTCGCGCTCGAAGCGCTCGCGGAGCTCCGGGGCCGCGGCGATGTGCGGCGGCAAGGTTTTGATGGCGACGATGCGATCGAGGCGCGTGTCTTTGGCCCTGTAGACTTCGCCCATCCCGCCGGCGCCAATGGGGGACTGGATTTCGTACGGACCGAGCCGCGCGCCGGGAGTGAGAGTCAGAGCGCCAGATTATATCCGGACTGGATGGACCCCAACGCTTTGACGCGGGTTCTGACGCACGCGTGTGAGATTCACATCTGCCTCAGAAGCAGGATCCGTGCGGACGGAGGTGGACGGGGGACGGAGGTGTAACCGGCCGAGACTCGTGAGACGAACACCGGCTACCCGGGCGGTCCAGGGCGAATTGGCGTCGAGGTCCGCTGGGTCTGGCACATTCAGCTATAATAGCTAAAATAGCCAGGAGGACCATGAAGACTGTCGCAGCGACTGAGGCAAAAAACCGCCTCGGAGCGATCCTCGACGCTGCGCAAAGGGAGCCGATCATCATCCGTAGACAGGACAGGGATATCGCTGTCGTCATGTCGATGGCGGATTACGAGAGGCTTCGAGCTGGAAACATCCAGGCGTTTCTTGACCTTCGCAAGGACGTTGCCGCCGAAGCGGCCGCCAAGGGCCTCACCGCCAAACGCCTGACCAGGCTGCTCTCGGACGATGGCGCGTGAGCGCGTCGTCGTCGACACCAACGTCCTGATCAGCGGCCTGCTCTCAACGACGGCGACCCCGGCGAAGGCCGTGGAGCGCGCGATCAACCTGGGCCAACTCGTCGGCACTACGGCGACGCTGCGAGAGCTGATGACGAAGCTGCTCTCGCCGAAACTCGATCGCTACGTGTCGCGGGAACGACGCGACGCGCTGCTGCTCCGCCTGGCACCGCTCATCGAGATCACTGAGGTCCTGCAGCGCGTTCACGCCTGTCGCGATCCACGTGACAACAACATGTTCCTCGAGGCCGCCGTGAATGGTCGCGCGGACGTCCTCGTGAGCGGCGACAAGGACCTCCTCGCACTGCATCCGTTCCGCGGAATCGCTGTCCTCACGCCAGCGGGCTACCTCGCTCGGCAGACCTGAGATGTGCTTGATCGCAGCCTGGCGGCCCGACCGTCGGCCGGGAGGCACTCCAGGCCCGAACTGTAGTGCACCATGGCGCGACCGACACGAGAGCGACCAATCAGAACCTGAACAGTGGCCGTGCATGCGCCAGCCCAGGCCACGGTACGCCCGCCACCATCGCGAGCACCGCGATCCCGAAACAGATGTAGCGTCCGTTCCGCCGTGCGGGAGAGGTCGGTTCGCCCATCGCGAACACTCGGCCCGCCCGTACCGCGACGAGCGCGACGAGCATCGTCGCCGCGTGTGTGAACGCCCAGAAGCGCAGGCTGGGATCGACGCAGGGCCAATCCGATGTTGTTCATCGCCGCGCTCGTGTATGGGCTGAGCCCGAAGTAGAGCAGCAGGCCGCAACAGGACCTCGAGATCGAGGGCCAGCATGAACACCCAGTCCCATCGCTGGCCGCGTGGGCGTTCGTCCGTATCCGCGCGATGGCGGAAGGCATTCAACGTCGCGGTCGCGCCGAAGAGCAGCGCCGCCCACCGCAACCAGGAGTGAATTGTCAGCACCGCTATATACACGTGTGTCCTTTCATCGTCGAATTCATGCGCCCGCTCGCCTCAAGAAGCGCTTCCGCCTCGGCCGCCAACCCGCGACCGGGAAGCGCGCCACCACCGGAGCACCGGTGTTGCGACATCCGATCCGCATCGCCACGCGAAGAGGACCGGTGCGGACAGCAGCATCAGCAGCGACAGGATCAACGCGTCAATGGTGACCGTCCATCGGCGGATGGCCTGAGAGAGCGGCGCGCATCCGATCACCCCAGCCGCTAACAACAGCCACACCCAGCGATCAATCGTCGGCCCGGCCTGCGAGGAGGACGGATTGAGACCTGCCAGCGCCTTCAGGAACATCAGCGCGCCACCAAGCGTCTGGCTGCGCAAGACCACCCATCCCAGCATGACGACCAGGATGAGATAGACGTGACGCAGGAGCGTCGGCAACCGCTTCACGGTCGCGTCTACGCCGGCCCGTTCCGAGGCGATCAGCACTGCGTGGTACACACCCCAGGCCACGAACGTCCACCCCGCGCCGTACCAGATGCCGCACAGCACGACGACGAGCGCCTCGCGGCTGACAGAAGACAGAGGGACACCGTCACGCGTCCGGCGATTGGACGGCGTACTCGCGAAGCCACGTGGACAGCCCGAGATGCCAGCGCCGCCAGAACTCGCCGACCGTTTGGCCGACGTAGGGCCAGCGGAAGTTTTCGGGCAGCCGCAGGCCGAGCATCCGTCCGAACCCGACCCCCATATCGGAGTACCCGGAGAACCCGTAGTAGATCTGCAGCGTAAAGCTGACCAGACCGACCCACGCCAGGAATGCACTCAACTGGTCTGGTCGCAGTGCGAACGCCATGTCGGCCTGCCGGCCGGCCACGATCGGCGACGACGAAGACCTTCCAGACGCCGATGACGAGCCGCCGCACGCCATACGAATAGTCGCTGAGACCTGGCCAGCCTTGCGCCAGGCGTGGCGCCACGCCTCCATAGCCCAGCGGGCCACCGACGATCATCGGCAGGAGCATCAGGTACACGGCGAGCTGGCAGCGGCTGCGGTTCGCGACGTCGCGCCGACGGTAGACGTCGACGACATACGAGATGCCATGAAACGCGAAATACGAGACACCGAATGGAACGATAGTCGCGCCGATGCCCTGCCGCGGTCCGGCGATCAGACCTGCGCGCACAACCGCCACAACCGTCGTGACGTGCACGGCGACCGCAACGACCAGCCACGCCCGGGCGGACAACGTACCGGTGAGTTGCGTCGCGATTCCCGCGGGTGGCTGCTCGCTCGACGCTCAACGCGATCCAGTGCGTGAACAGAACGAACCCGACGAGGACCGCTGCCAAGAGCGCTCCGCCTGTGAGGAGCGCCAGGGCCAGACCTGCGGCGGACAGGAACGCAGACTTGTCGCAGACGGACGCCGCGACCGGGACGGATCGCGAGCGAGGCGATCAGCAGGACCGGAGCGAAGACAATCGGAATGAGGATCGAGAGCCAGATGGGCCCGGTGAAGAACACGCTTCGGGATGCTATCGCGCTCGTTCAATTACATCTACATCATCGTGGGCATAGTGGGAGCAGGTCGTGACTATGAACCAACTACCGCTCGCAGGCGGCGCGGCTGCGACTTTCAGTCGCGCGCAGAGTCTACCGCCTTTCAGGCGGTAGTTGGTTCAACTGGATGGCGTGCGTGGTGTGTGCGGAACTTTTGATTCCGTCTTTCGGATGCGGCGAACCCGGAAGATCGATTTCCGGATTCGCTCCATTTTCGAGCAGAGCCCGCGTCGCCTACGCGGTAATCTTGCGAACGGTGGTCGTGAGCATCAGCCGTGTAATCCCGCTGAACAGCATGCTGACGCCAACGAGCACACCGACCGCCCACGTGCTACTCGACGGCCAAGTTGCCCAAATCATGATCGCCAGGATGAGCGTGACGATGCCGTCGAAGAGCAACCACCCTGCGCCTGACTCAGTGCGCAGTTGGAACGACAAGGAAAGTTCCAGAATGCCCTCGACGAACAAATAGAACGCGATTACAAACGTCAGCGACGCCAGTCCGATGCCTGGATTGGCCAGAATGTAGAACCCGACCACGCCGTAGACGACAAACAGCAGAATTTCCCAGAAAATGGCGGCAGCCCGGCCTCCTCGAAACGCATAGACGAGGTGCAGCGCGGCGCTGAACAGTAATAACCACCCCACGAGAGCCGTCACAGCCACACCGGCATAAAGCGGAGCAGCAATCGCGAGAAGGCCCGCCACGATCATGAGGATGCAGAGCACAATGGACCACGTCGTGGCCCGATGAATGTCAGTCGAAAGTGATGGCTCCATGTAGACCTCGATGACGGCGGATAATCCGATTCCCTGAAAGCGGTACCTGCAATTCTGGTTCCTCAGTAAGCGTTCCACCGTATCGTGTCGTGGCCCGACGATTACAGGCAACGGGATCGCCTGCGCCCATCGCCGGGCCTGCACTCTCGAAATCTCGCGATCCACCGCGGCCCAGTACCGCGGATACGGTCCGCAGGCATCGCCGTCAT
Source organism: uncultured Acidobacteriota bacterium (assembly GCA_963770995.1). Taxonomy (GTDB): domain Bacteria; phylum Acidobacteriota; class Vicinamibacteria; order Vicinamibacterales; family CAVVIG01; genus CAVSWN01. The sequence continues at coordinate 675,333 of CAVYRS010000005.1, forward strand.
ACTTGACGTTGAGGATTGGCACGTGCGCGACGACGGGTGGCGGCCCCGCGCCCGCGAGCCAAGGTCATGACGTTCCAGAACCTCCGACCGACCTGGTCATCGCCGCAGCAAGCTGCGGCTTGAGCTTCAGAAAGTTCTTTTGCGCCGATGTCGCACGTTCATTGTCGTCGGTACCAGACGAGCTGGTCTCGACTGTTCGGCAGCGCGGTGTACTGAAGGTCCGTCGAACCAACCCGATTCATGTGGATGACGGGAAGCACTGCGACGGGATCGTTCGACAGGAGCAATCCGCCGGACCGCAACAGCTGCGATACGTTCAAGAGCGCAATCGACTGTTCGAAGGCGTCATAGTAGAGAAACACGTTCGTCGCGATGATCAGATCGAATCGTTCCTCCTCCCGCAACGAGTCGAGCCGCTCCACTACGATATTGAGATCCAGCGGCGTGACGGAGGTCATGACGTCTGGGCGAACGCGAACGGCTCTGACGTGAACGGCCCCCGCGGACCGCGGCGGCGCGGCCGCCCTGGTCTGCATGCCAATCCTGTTGCCGAATCGCCTCCAGTACGCGGCCAGTTCCGGGGTCCACGGCAGTTCAGTGTCACGCGGCAGCACGAGCGTGTAAGCGGCGCCGCCGTCGCGCGCGCGGCGCCGTGCTGCGTTGAGGTGGTCGTTGATTCGCGGACTCACATCGAACGTGGTGACCCGAAGCGCGTCAGGATGCGCGAGCGCGAGCCGCATCAACGAATCAATGACCGCGAAGGGTTGGAGAGTCTGAGGGGAATAGAAGTCGTACCCTTCGCGCTTGTCGGTGAAGTCGAGACCCGGGCCGATGATCGCGACGCGCCTGACGCCAAACGTCTCGAGCAACTGTCCGGCCTTGATCGCCTCGAGCGCGACTTCGATGGCAAAATTCGGATAGATGGACGTATCGGACGAAAGGCCCCGCCCGCTGTAAGGCGACGACTGATCGCTCTCTCGAAATGACGTCTCGTATTCAGCAATCACGCGTCCGACACTCGTTTCGAGCGAGCGCCGCAGTTCGACACGACCCTCAGCCTTCGCAGGATTCATGCCCAGGCGTGCGAACGTCTTTCGCGCGAACTGCAGCCGCTCGTTCGGCCCTGGCGACGCCATGCCTGCAACCATGTCGTCGATGCGCGCCTGAACGGAGTGTTGGTGAATGAACTGCTCACCGCGCCCGTCCCCGATCAGGCTTAGCATCTCGCGGATGTTGGTGCGTGGCTGACGCGTGAACGTCACGCCGAACAGCAACAAGTTGACGACGGAATCCTCGTCACCCCGGTCGAGGCGAGATCGGATGGCTGTATCGTGGCGACGCACCCATAGCGGCCAGATTGCCTCGCGCTCTACCGGCGTTTTGGCTCGAAACTCCACTGGCAGGAGGTCATCCCGCAGTGAGTCGAGTATCGGCTTCACCTCCGGATAAGAGGTGTGCGCCTTAACGGCCCCGATCGACGAGCCGTCAACTGGCTGCCGCTGAGCGTATGGCGATCCGCTCGTCAGGGACGCGCTGAACGCGATGACGGCACAGAAAATCACAAACAGACAGACTGAAGGCCATTTCATCCGCGAAGCCGCACGGTCTAAAACTGGAGTTCCCGACAGGACTCAGGCTCGCGGCCGGCGTCCGCTGATCTGCAAGTCGAAACCGTCTGGATCGTTGACGTGGAAGCTGGTTTCGCCGTCAGGGCGAGGCTTCAAGCCCCGACGCGTCAATTCTGATTCCACCGCATCTTTATTCCAGTTGTCGATCGTGATGGCGAAGTGATCGATGTACGGCTTGTTCTCCAGTTGCTGGCTCTTCCTCGCGAGGATGAACGTGTCTCCGAACGCCAGAGAGCACTGGCTCCCGTCGTCGCCCCTGACCCGCATGCCGAGAAGGTCGGCATAGAAGTCGCGCGTCCTGCCGTAATCAGCCACCCCGTAGGAAATGTGGTTGACGGCAAGCGCCTGGAATCCCTTGCCGTCCGCTGCTGATACGGGTGTGGCAGAAGATACCGCCGTCGCGGTCAACGCGAGGCTCTGGATAAGTTGACGGCGCGTCATCTTGCCCTGTTCGAAGTCGTTCAGCAGTTTGGCGATGATCTGTTCCATTGGTCATCCTGCAAGAGAGGAGCAGGCGGCGCCGGCTTGAAACGGCGCCGCCCGATTCTCTTACTGTTTCGCCGCCGAGGAACTCCTGGCAGGGGCAGACGACCAGGCTTTTTCAGATTTGTGCCGTGGAATCAATTTCCCACTTCCAGGCTTGGATTTGATCTGCCGTCCTTCCCAGACGACCTCCCCACGCCGAACAGTGATCTTTGGCCACCCGGTGACACTCCGCCCCGCAATGAACGAATGCTTGGCAACCGACAACTCGTCCTCGTCGCGAATCGTTCTTGTTTCATTCGGATCCCAGATGACGATGTCGGCGTCCGAGCCGACCGCGATCCGGCCCTTCTGCGGATACAGGCCCATCAATTTGGCCGGGTTCGCCGCCGTAATCGCAACAAAGGTTTCCGCTGTGATCTTCTTGGAGCGAACGCCGACGTCCCAGATGACCGGGAGAAAGTCCTGAAGACCGTTCATCCCTGCCCTGTGCTGGAGCACAGTCTGCGGCTCCATTTTTTGTTCTTTGGTGAACGTGTTGTGATCCGTATCGATGACGTCCACCGTGTGGTTCGCGATCCCCTTCCACAGGTAGTCGACGTCGGTCTGCTTCCGGTACGGCGGCTGACCGATGTAGAGCTGGCGATCGTCTCTCTTGTAGATGTCATCGGTCAGAAACAGATAGATCCACCGGACTTCCGTGAAAATCGGCAGCCCTCGCGCCCTTCCAGCTTCAGCCGCGCGGAGCGCGCGCTCGGACGAAATGTGAACGATATACACCGGCGCGCCCGTCGCCTCGCTGAACGCCACGCACCGCTGCGTGGCGACTTCTTCAGTGTAGGGCGGCCGGGCCTCCGGCACATATCTGATGTCGCCTTTCCCTTGAGCGATGAACTTCTGGCCGATGTCGTTGATGAGGGTGTCGTCTTCGCAGTGAATCAACGGCAGCACCCCTACCTCGCCAGCCTTGCGGATGAGCGCGATGTAGGCACGCTCCTGCGTCACGAACCCTGGCCGGTTCATGAAGATCTTGATGCTCGGCTGCCCAACTTTCAGCAACCCCTCGAGTTGGTCCATTCGCTTTTCCGGATCGTTGATCGTCAGATGAAGGATGAAGTCGGCCATCGCTTCCTTCTTGATCTTCTCGTCCGTCCGGAGAATGGCTCCCGCGAGGTCTTCATTGGCCAGAGGGTTCGGCGCAGGCGGTGCCGAACTTGCCGCGGCTCCTCCGCCGCCGCCGGCTCCGCGACCGCCGCCGCCGCCCGCCTGGCCCGCACCGATCATCGTCGAGATGGTCGTGACGCCGCCCGCCAGCGCGGCCGCCGACTCGGTCGTAAAATTCTGACCAGGGTGGACGTGGGGGTCGATTCCGCCGGGCAACACAACCAGCCCGCCGGCGTCAATCTCGCGCGCACCGCTTCCTGCGGTGATATTCCTCCCAATCTCCGCGATCTTCTCGCCGCGGATGCGGATGTCGCCTTCGGTACGGCCATCGGCATTGACGATCGAGGCTCTCCGGATGATCAATTCCGGCGGAGCCTGCGCAGTGCCGAACCCGCTCGAGACGACGAAGATTGCTATGACTACCGCTGCCAGGAACACCCCGATACTCTTCATGTTGGTCCTCCGCAGGCCGATCATCCGACCTCGTGCATGGCGAAATAGAAGCGATTCGGAACTAGAACGAGAACCGCAACCCGAGCTGCACTTCGCGCGGCGGGAACCAGAGATTGGGCTCCAGCCAGCGACTCTTCGGCGATCCATTGATAGCGCCGTAGTCGGTCAGCACCGTCCGAACGTTTTCATGGTTCAGCAAGTTGTAGCTCTCGAGGTACGCCTGCAGCCGTTTCGCGTTGCCCAGCGGCACGGTCCAGGTCAGGCGAGCGTCGACCGAATTGTTCGCCGGGGCACGGAAGGAGCCAGGCGCGAATCCTGGCGTCCGGTCGCCGAGCACGCCGTCGCCGTTGAGATCGACGCCCGACGCGCTGGCACCCACAGGCAGTCCGGTGCGGGCGCGGAAGGCACCCGAGAGCTGAATCGCGGTGCTGATGTTGTAGTAGCCGCTCATCGCGGCACGGGCGGTCGGTGTGTCGCCGTTCGGAGCATAATCGGCGCCGAAGCCATTCAACTCATAGGTGTGCTGGTCTTCGATTCCACCGATCTGGCGGGAGCGTGCCAGCGTCAGGTTCGCAGTGAAGCCGAGTTTCGCCCCGCGCTTTTCGAGCTCCACGATGCCGCCGGCATACATCGCCGGCGCCAACAGCTGGAGCTGCGTGATTCGTCGATAGGCCGGATCGATGCGGCTATAGGCCCCTGCGCCGCCATTGGCGGCAGCGTTCCAACCCAGGTTCGAATCCAACGTGAACTGCTTGTACCAGGAGCGCGTGTAGATGCCGCTCGCCGTGAACGCCAGGGTCGGTCCGAGCAAATGCTCGAAACTCCCGACGATCTGCGCGTTGGTCGGGATGTTCGCGTCGGTGGGCATGATCATCGCGTCGACCACGCCGGCCGGGATTGTCGTAGGGCGGGTCGCAAACGTCTGCGGATAAACAGGCGCCCCCGGCGTGGTACGCGTCCACGTGCCCTGGATGCGCAGCGGATCATCTTTGAAGATGAACATGTTGAGGCTGTCGTTGCCCCAGATTCGATCGTAGTACACGCCCGATGTCAGCTTGAGGAACGTGGCGCCGTGGCCGGTCACGTCGTACGACAACGCGAAGCGCGGGCCTAAGTTGTTCAAGTCGGTCTTGCCGAACGGAACGCCGCTGCGCCAGTGCTTCACTGGGAAATCGAGGTCGTACCGCAGGCCGTAGTTCATCGTCAGCCGTTTGCCGAGCTGCCAGGAGTCCTGGACGAAGGCGGAGAACATGTTGTAGGTCCGGGGCAGCCTCACGTCGCCGAATTGCTGCGTGTACTGGCTGTACTGTCCGGACAGGTAGGCCTGGAGCGACGGAAAGCTGTAGGACCCGACAAGCGGGTCGTAGCGCTCGTAGTTGACGGGCGAGTACAGCCAGTCGGCGCCAAACTTGTACGCGTGCTTATCGGCATAAATCGTCGACGTGTAGATCGCCTGCACCGGATCGGAATCGAACTTGTCGATGAGTCCTCCCGATCCGAAGCTGGCCACGCCCGTGACGGTCACCTTGGGCGGCGACGCCGGCGTGCTCGGCCACGTATCGTTGAGGATGCAGTTGTTGCAGAGCGGGCGGCCGTCTTCCTTCTGGCTGTCCACGAAATACCGGCGCGGGAAGTAGGAGACCTTGAGCTCGTGCAGCATCCGGCCGTTGTCCGAATTCGCCTGCCATTTGCCCGCGAGGGAATAGTCATCGGGATTCAGCTGATACCATCGCGATCTGGTCGTCAGCGAAAAATTCCAGCTTGTCGTTTCGATCTGCCTGGTGAACGAGAGGCTGAACTGCAGCCGCTGATTGTTGCTGATGTTGTAGTCCCATTTACCGAACGCGAACTTCGACTTCATGCCCCGTGGCATGAAGCTCGCGGTCGCTGGCAGGCCGATCGCGGCGATGTCCTCGGCCCGGATCCCGGTGCTGGTCGGCAAGTTCTCGGTCAGGCGCTCGAACGATCCCACGAAGAATGTCTTGTCTTTCTTGAGCGGACCGCCGAAGGTACCGCCCCATTGCTGACGGTCGTACGGCGCCTTCGTACCCGACACTGCCACCTGCGAAAAGTCTTCGGCGTTCAGTTTTGCATTCCTGAAAAAGCCATAGCCGCTTCCACGGAACAGGTTGCCGCCGGACTTCGTCACGACGTTAATGATTCCGCCGATAGCGCGGCCGTACTCGGCCGACCCGCCGAAAGTGACCACCTGGAACTCCTGAACCAGATCCTGACTGTGCCGCTGCTTCGGCTGAATGAACGCAATGTCCAGGTTGTAGAACCCGTCGACCAAGAGAGAGCCTTCCTTCGACCGGGCGCCTCCGATGACGACCCCGGTCCCATTCGACGAGGTCACGTTCTCCGAGGTGGCCGGCTGCAGGAGGGTGATGTCGAGATAGTCCCTGTTTCGGGACGGCAGACTTTCGAGCACCTCCGCCGTCACCACGGTGCTCAGCCCCGTCTTCGTGCTCTCGATCAACGGCGCCTCCCCCGTGACCGTAACGGTCTCCTCCAACGCGCCAAGCTTCATGGGGAAATCGATGTCAATGGCTGCGCCGACGTTGACGGTGATCTCGGGCCGCTTCATCGTGGCGAACCCGGAGAGTTCCGCGGTGATCGAATACTTGGTTGGCGGCAGCGCTGCCACGAGATACCGGCCGTCCACGTTGCTCACAACGGTTCGAACCTGGCCGTTCCCGAGATTCAGCACAGTGATCGTGACGCCCGGAAGGGCCCCACCTGTGTCATCGGTCACAATTCCGGTAATCGTGCCGGACTCTATCTGGGCATGGGCGGTTGCTGGAACCAGACAGACCAGAAGCGCCAGAGATCCAACCGCCAAACAGCCCGCGCGCCACACGTTCAGTCGCTGCATGTTTCCTCCAGGGTCTTCGTATCCGAGCGCGAGCGGCGGGCTCGTCCCGCGAGGGCGAGGCCAGCGAGCGCGCCCATTCCCAGCAACTCCAGCCCCGACGCGCGCTCGCGTCGTGGCTCCGCCGGAACGGGCACGAGTTCCACCGCTGCTGAGGTTGGTGGTTTCACCTGCGCAGCTTCCTGCGCGAACCGCTTGTAGATCTGCCGCGCCTCGTCGAACTGCGCGAAGACGTGATCCTTTTCCCGTTGCGAACGCCATCCGGGATCGGCCGCCGCCAGAACCTGCAGCTTGTCGATCCACTTGATGCAGTAGTCTGCGGCCGCCTGATTTCGTACCGGCTGGTTGCCGACCGTTACCCACACCGGGCTCGTGAAAGCCTGCGCGAAGCCGGTATCGAGCGGATGCTTCTCCGTCGGCTTCCCCTCGACGCGCAGATGGAGCCAGCCGCTGCGCGTCACCTTGATCTTGCGGGTGAACTCGAGGCTCTTGCGGTCTCCGGTGAGTGGAATCTCTTCGACCAGCTCACCGTTCGCAACGAGCATCGCTTTGTCGAGCGGCGTGATCGACTTGACCCATCCGGTCACGTCCACGGTCCCGCCCACGGCCGGCAGGCCTACGTCGTCGCCGGCCATTTTGCCGTTGACGGATAGGCTGATCAGCGGACCCGTGCTCATGTAGGCGTGGCCGTTCTTCAGGCCGTCCATCCACGCACGGGCATCCAGGCCTTTGCCACCGGTGTAGACGTAGGTGCGCGACGACCCCACGAGCTTGCTGACGTGCAGGTCGCTCATCGAATCTTCTCCGCCGGTGCCGGTCACGCGCAGCCCGTTGTTCAAGACGGCGTACCACGGAAAGAACGGCGCGCGGCCCGAGAACGCCCATTCGATTCCGTCAGCCGTCTTCAGCGCGGCGTCGACGATGAAGCCTTTCGCCTGCCCGAGGTCGTTTGAAAGGAGCGGATCGTTGTCCCCGCCAAACGAGTGCGCGTAGTCGGTCGTCGCGTTTTGCGCCTTCGCTTTTCGCAACATGTCGGTATTGCTCGGGTAGAGGCTCTCGATGCCTGTACCTTCATACCCAGTGGACCACGGCGAGAGGAGGTGATCACGCAGGCCCATGAGGATGACGTGTCCATAAAAGGGCGGCCGGTATTCCTGCCCCACGAGCACGAGCCGATCCGGCTTCGAGATCGGATGCGCGCCGCCCCCGGGCACGAAGAACTGGTAATCGAGCACGCGGTTGTCCTTGTTGGCGATCAGCTCGTTCACGACATCCTGATCCTCGGCGGCGGACATCAGCATCAGGTTCTCGAGGGTGTTGTGCAGGTTCCCGCCGTAGTTCATGTGCATGTGCGTGGAGCCGCTGTACCAGCCGAGCGCCGCCATGTCGGTCATCGGCTTCAGCTTCATGGTGACGAACGTCACCTCGCCAGCTTTGATCTCGACGTCGGCCTGCTCGGGCCCATACTCGAATCCCTTGACGGCCTCGACATGCAGTTTGCCGGCAGGCACCTCGAACCGCGTGCTGCCCGTCATGTGGAACACGTGGGCGCGCGACCCCTGCGCGAGCCGCGCATACGTGTTCGGCGGCGCGTAGAACTTGCCGTCGGAGGCGGTGAGCTGGATTCGCGAAGCCGTCAGGTGCTCGGTCCCGGTGTCGAAGGTCTGGATCGAGACGACGCCTACCGGCCGCTTCCACCGGCGCTGGACGATATCGATGTTGCGGTGTCCCCCGCCGTATGTTTCAAGGACCGCCAACCGTGGGACGCCGCCCTCATTCGAGATGTAGGCGATCGATTCGCCGTCCGGCGACCAGCGCGGATGGAAGGCGTCGTAGTCGAACAGCGTCATCTTGTACGGCTCGCCGCCGTCGACTGGCAGGACGTACAGATTGTCGTACTGATCGGCTGCGCCCCGATGCGACGAGTAGATGAAGCGCTTGCCGTCGATCGAAATGTCGGGCCGCGCGCGGAACAGCGACTGCTCCGACAGCACCGGCTTGGCCTTTGCCATCGCATCGGCCTCCACGGGGATCTTCCACACGTGGCCCGACCCCAGCGGCACGTCGCGGTTCGACACGACCAGCATGTGCATGCCGTCGCGCGTCCACGCTGGTTCGATGTGCACATCGTTGAAGCCGAAGTAGAGCCGATTGCGCGGGTAGCGGTGGTCCTGCGTGATCTGCACTTCGTCGCCGGCCCAGCAGCCGTCTTTGATGGGGCGGACGAAAATGTTGAAGGACCCGTTGGGTTTCGTCGACACATACGCCAGACGCCGACCGTCGGGTGAAAAGACCGGGTCGGTGTAGATGAACGCGTCTTGCGTGAGCGCCGACGTGGCGCCGGTCTCGATGTTCAGACTCTCGAGCTGAATCGTCTGGTTGTCCTCGTCCGCTGTGTAAACCAGCGTCTTGCCATCAGGGGACCAGGCCGGCGATGACAGATACTTCGGGCCGAACGCGAGCTCGTCGGCGATGCCAGTGTCCGGGTCGACGTTCCAGATTGAACCCGCCATCGACACGGTGATTCGCTTTCCATCGGGTTGCCAGGCCGGGTACCACGGCGTGGAGCTTGGGGCCATCGGGAAGTAGTAGTTGTGCATGTAGTTGCCGCCGGACCTTGCGGACGGGTACATCCGGCTCCGCGCGTCAACCGGCGTTTCCTGCGCGCCCCAGTGCGCAAGAACCATCGTCGAAGCGCCAACTGCGAGCGCGATGACAGAGAAACCTCGAACCGACCAGCTGCGACGATGGACCATATGAAACCTTCGGAAGCAAATGGTGGTACGCCTGATGTGACGGCTACGCTCGCGACTCTACGGCCCCACGCGACCAGCCGAGAGCGCCAAAGTGCGACACACGGGTCCGCGTCACGCTTTGACGTCGATTGGTTCAGCTTGACGGTGTCGACAAGCGCATGCCATAGTACGCACCCTCAAGCTGGAGTGCTTTCTCCGCAGGAAGGCGGATCGCATTGAAGACCGCCCCTCGTGTCTCTCAACCGCCTTCGAACGGCCACGACCCTCAAGCGTCGCGGCAGCTGCATTCCTGGAAGGAAATCGCCGCTCACCTGAAGCGAAGCGTCCGGACCGTTCAGCGGTGGGAACGCGAAGAAGATCTGCCGGTTCATCGACATCACCACGACAAGCTGGATTCGATTTACGCGTTCGCAGATGAGCTGGACTCGTGGTGGGCAACGCGTGGCGAGTCAGCTGGCGAAACAGCTACGGATCCCGTGGTACCGACGAATACAGGCCGTCTGCCGGTTGGAAGTCCGGCCGCCAATTCGCGCCGGACAACGGCTGCCCTCGTCATCCTCGGCTTCGTGGTGGCAACGCTTACCGTGGTTGTCGTTCGAAAGGAATGGATTCTCTTCAGTGTCAGAGGCCAGACGCCGCCGATAGCCGCGCGAACCCATGAGCCTCATCGGCTCCTGATCACCGAGTTCGAGAACTCAACGGGAGAACCTGCGGTTGTCAGGCGGCTGCGGGACGCTCTGCAAGAGCAGTTGGCCGCCTCGCGTTTTGCCGATGTCGTCTCGGCCGATCAGGTCGCCGAGTTTCTGCAACTGATGAAGAAGCCAGCGACCACTCCGGTCGACATGACCGTCGGCCGTGAGATCGCTCTACGCGACGGCACGATCGACGCGTTCGTGACGGGTTCCGTGGAACGGATCGATTCGATCTACGTGGCATCCGTGCGGATCCAAACCCCTCACAATTCGAACCTCGTCGCCAGCTTCAGATCCCAGGCCCCAGGGCCATGGCAGCTGTCAGACGCCGTGCGCCGGGAGATGGCCGGGGTGCAATCGAAACTGGATGAACATCTCGGGCACGACCAAAAGCGGCCCGAGGTCGCCACAGTGACCACCTCGTCGTTGCGTGCGCTGCAGCTGTACTGTCAGGTGGTGGACCTGATGGATCAGGTCCCGATGAAGACTGCGCCAGCCTTCGAGCTGCTCACCGAAGCTATCAAGCTGGATTCAGAATTTGCCTCGGCGCACATTCTGGCTGCATGGACACTGCGCAACGCGGGTCGCAACAAGGACGCATTCCTGCCGTACGCCGAGCGCGCCTTCCAGCTCGCTGACACGACGAGCGGCGCCGAACGGTACTTCATTCTCGGCAGCTACCACCAGTTGAAGCTCGACTTCGACAAGGCGGTTTCGGCCTACGAAGCGCTGCTGCGGCTCAATCCGAAACACTACTGGGCGCTCGGGAATCTGGGCCGGCTGTATCGAGCGACAGGGCGCCATGCTGCGACCGCGCAGCTTCGGGCTCGCCAGATCGAGATTCGGCCGCACCAGTTCTGGGGCAATTATCGTCTCGCCGAAGCGCTATTGCTGAACGGCGACATGAAACGCGCCCGTCAATATGCGGCGAGCGCAGTCAGCCTCGTATCTCAGCTCGATTCCGGCGACATGCAAGCCAGGCTGTCGTGGTTCGAGATTCTTCCCGCGTGCGAAGCGTGGCTGCGAGACGACGGCGCGGAGGCCACTCGCATTGCGCAGAACCTCGAGGAAACGCTCACTCGGCGCGCAGGCGCGGATCGCGAGACGCTGACAACCAGCCTCGGCTACACGTATCTGGCTCTCGGACACCGGCGCGCAGCCGAACGAATGTTTCGTGCACTGCCCAAAAGCGAAAGCCGCCTGTACCAGCTCGCCGTTGTCGCGTCTCGATATGGAATGTCGGAGCAGGCAAACGGCTATTTTGCCGCCCTGAACGACTTCGCGGACCCGCCGGCGCTTGTCGTGGGGCTGCCGGCAATGGACGCCCGTCTGCTCCCTCGTGCCGACGAACTCGTCACCAACTGGGAGAAGGAACTCGACGAGGCCGACGCGAATCTCCTTCGGGGGCAGCTCGCGCTGATGAGAGGGCGTGTGGCGACGGCGATACCCCTGCTGGCGAGGTCAATCGAGCTTCGCGAGGATCGGTTCGGGTCGCCGGCTCTGGCCGCGTCGGAAGGTTTGGCCAGAGCATGGGCGAGCAGCGGCGATCGGGAGCAGGCGATCCACGTGCTCGAAGAAGCTTCACAAAACCGGTTCCGTAGTTGCTTGTGGCCGATGGCGAACGCCCATCTCTGGGTCCGCGTCCGGGCCGACCTCGCCCACCTCTATCGCCAGGTCGGACGCACGCCGGAGGCGCAAGCCGTCGAAACACAGTTGCGGACCCTGCTCCAATCGGCCGACCGCGACCATCCGTTCATGGCGCAATTGGGCGCCGTCGCGAATGAGCCGCCGGTGTCGCGTGGTGGTGCACTTGAGCGTCGATGATTGGTCACGCCTAGCGCGGCCGCGGAGCTGCGCGCGCTTTGACGTTGCGGTCCTCGAGTTGTTGACCACGACGGATCTCGCGTAGCGCATCCGCCGGCCGGCCTTCCACCTTGTGAATGTCGGCAAGCACATAGTGGCCAAGCGGCGCGCTCGGCGACTCAGGCGCGAGTCGGAGTCCGCGTTCGACTGCGGACATGGCCTCAGGAAAGCGCGAACGGTCACCCGAATCGAACAGGGCCTTGGCGATAAAGAAGAACACCTCTCCGAACTCCGGCGCGAGGACGGGAATTGACTCGAGCAACGTCACCTGCTCGCGATGCTCGTTGCGCGAGCCCAACAGGGCCGCGAGGTTGAATCGCGCGCGGTAGTCCCACGCGCTGACGGCCATCTCCAACCGATATTCGCGCTCCGCACGGACGAGATCGTGTTGCTGCTCTGCAATCTGCGCCAGCAGGTAGTGCGCGCCGGCGACATGGGGCTCCACGGCGATCGCCGACGTGAGCACGCCGTCCGCCTCGCTCAACCTGCCTATCTTGATAAGCGTTTCGGCAACACGCATCCGTGGCGCCGCATCCGAAGACTGGGCCGCCGCGGCCTTGAAGAACTTGAGCGCATCCTCGACCTGACCTGTGCCGCGTAGTGTTTCAGCCATGCCGGTGAGCGCGTCGACTGCATCTGGCTCCATCATCAGCGCCCGTTGGAAGGTTTCGAGCGCGCTGTCCGGCAAATGCGCCGCACGCTCGAGTGTACCGAGCTCAACCAACAGCGATGCAGCACGTGGGTGGCGCGCCGCCGCCTGACGAAACCATGTGACGCCCTCTTTTGACCGATCATGATTGATCCAGTACTCGCGCAGGATTCGACGCGCCGGCTCGAGTTCCGGCTCTTCCAGGACGATCCGCTGCAGGAGATCAAGTCCGGCGCGATCAGAACCCGTGCCGAGAAGCTCGCGTGCATGCGACAGGAATCGGTAGACTGTGGTTTTGTCCTTCGGATCCGCGAGCGCCGAAGACGATGTCTTCCCGGTGGCTCCGCCGCCGATGTAACCGAGCGAACCGAGCCGCCGCGCCGCATCTGGATCCGGCCTGCTCGCGACAGGCGTCCGGTTCGGGTCAGTCGGGACCATCCGATCCAGAATCTGCTCGAGACTTGCGGCCACTGCCGGATTTGCTGCCGCGATGTTGTGCAATTCGTCGGGGTCGGTTCGGTATTCGTACAGTTCCGATCGCGGAGCGCGAATGAATTTGTACCGATCACTGCGAACGCTGACGAGATGGCTCCAATTGAAACGCAGACGAGGATAATACGTTTCCGCGTACAGCTCGTCGCGGCGCAAAGCGCTTTCACTCGCGATCAGTGGAGCGAGATTGACGCCGTCCGCTTCCTTCGGCGTTGCGATCCCGAGCAGCCCGAGAATTGTCGGTGTCACGTCAACCAAACTGACTGGTTGATTCACGATACGCCCTGCGCGCGCATGGCCTGGCAGCCTGACGATCCAGGGGACCCGCAGCGTCGAATCGTAGGCGAGCAGCCCGTGTTCGTCTTCCCCGTGATCGCCGAGACCTTCGCCGTGATCAGACAGGAACACGACGAGAGTGTTGTCCAGTGAGCGCCGCGCTTCGAGGTACCCGATGATTTGACCAACGATCGAATCGCTGTACGCAATCTCACCATCGTACAGACGATCGGCATACGGAGTTCGATACGGCTCCGGCGGCAAGTACGGAGTGTGTGGATCAAACAGATGAATCCAGACGAAAAACTTCTCCTGAACGTGCTGGTCAAGCCATTGCCGTGCCTCGCTCCAGGTTTCCGCACCTGGCCGCTGGACGCGGGCCATCGCGGCGAGATCGGCCGCGGCCACCGTAAAGTTATCGAAGTACCGATCGAACCCGTTCGCCAACCCCCACCGTGAATCGAGGACGAACGTCGACACGAATGCGGCGGTGTGAAATCCGTTGGCTTTGAGCGTGGCGGCAAGAGTTGGCTGGCCAGCGTCGACATAAAAGCCGCCGTTGTCACGAACACCATGTCGGAACGGCAGCCTGCCGGTGAAAATCGAGGCGTGGGCAGGCAACGTCAACGGTACGGGGGTGAATGCGAGATCGAATCTGACGCCTTCCTGCGCCAGCCGGCTGATTGCGGGCGTCGCCAGCTTCTGATAGCCGTACGTTGGCAGATGATCCGCACGAAGCGTATCCACGGTGATGACGAGCACGTTTCGCCCGCTGAACTCCCCCGATACGTCGACCGTTTGGGAATTGTCGCGGCAACCGAACGAACCAGTACTCGCGAGAGCCACGATCAAAGCGACAGTGGATAGTCGAGTTGGCATCAACTCTTGAGAGAGTCCTGGTCCGAATGCATTATTGCGTATTCGGTCCGATCAAGGCGTAACGCTCCGGTCAACGCTAACGATGATCGACGCGTCCGCTGCGACGCGATGATGCGATTTATTGAAGGAAATTGGAGGCGCCGCCCGGATTTGAACCGGGGGTGGAGGTTTTGCATTCCTGACAGGCCTCCGCGAACAGACCAGAAACCAACCCCGCGGGTGCAAAATCGCGGGCACGCAACCCGTCATTATCAGACCGTCGGAAGCGGCGAAACACGCAGGAGGCAGAGCTTGCTGTCACGCAATTCGTGACCTCCATCAGCCACTGGTGATTGCTTCGCACGAGCGCGGCGGCTCATCGAACGAGAGATTCCGCGGGGCCCGGCAACGTGCTTGCAGCCAGGACGACGCAGACGAGGTCGCAGGCTCGCGACGCGTGCCGATGGTGGTGGGGCCCGGGTGGGCTCGAGTCCAGGGTTGAGTAACGGAAATGATCATCGAGTCACCCTTGGAACTGATCTTCCGGCACCTTTTTTACCGTCTTCCGGCCTTTGCCGGCGGTCATGACCTGTTTCTAAAGCTTGAAGGGTTCAACGTGACCGGTTCGATAAAGATCAAGACCGCCATCGCACTCGTTGAGGACCTGGAACAGCGAGGCGTTGCCAAGCCGGGCGAAACCGTATTCGTCGAATCGTCATCCGGCAATCTGGGACTGGCGCTGAGCCTGGTCTGCGCGATCAAAGGCTACGCAATTCATTTGCGTCACAGATCCTAACGCTAACCACGCAGCCGTAAAAAGCATCGAACTGTATGGGGCCACAGTGATCGTCGTCACGAAACACGACAGCGCCGGCGGATACCTCGGAAGCCGGCTCGAGAGGATCGACCAGATATTACGGTCCGATCCGAACGCCTGCTGGCTCAATCAATATGCGAATACGGCCAACATGAACGTTCACGCCAAGGAAACGGCCGCCGAGATCACCGCGGAATTCGATACCGTCGATTGGATATTTGTGGGAACAGGAACCACGGGCACGCTGGGCGGCGTTGCCGAGCGGCTTCATCAAGAATACCCGAACGTCAGGGTCGTCGCGGTCGAGCCGGCCGGCTCCGTGACATTCGGAGGCCCACCGGGCAAACGAAAGATACCCGGCATCGGCACGAGTGTGCGGCCACCGCTTGCCGACCTTGCCAAACCGGACAGGATCGTCTCGATCAGCGAAGAAAGGACGGTTGAGTCCTGCCTTTCCTTCGTCCGGGACCATCACCTGCTTGTCGGAGGCAGTACCGGAACCGTGCTGGCCGCCGTGCAGCAGTTCGCTCCCGAGTTCAACGCTGGCGACACCATCGTCGCCATTTCGCCCGACCTCGGCGACAAGTATCTTGACACTGTGTATGACCCGGAATGGGTCGCGCGTTTCATTACTGCGGAAGACAACAGCCGGCTCGAACCGGTTCGCCCGAGGACGCTGAGCGTCGTGCCACGAACGCGTGCGGCACGCGCTGTCAGAACAGGCTTGAAGGTGTGACAGACGGACGATCGTGCCAGCCGCCCCGACATTCTACGTCGTTCCCGGTTCAGCGGTCAGGCGCGCCATCGATGGCGACCGGCAGCGAGTGTTCGAGACTGTCGAAATGGCGTATCGTCTGCACGCCGCCGGCAAGACCATCAATCCGGACAGCTATTTTCTTCGATACCCGGACAGGCCCAACTCCCGAATTATCGCGCTGCCGGCACATATCGGGAGCCCGATCCACAAGAGCGGGATCAAGTGGATCTCGAGTTTTCCCGACAACAACGCGAGCAACCTGGCACGGGCTTCGGCGGTCCTGATACTGAACGACGGCACGACAGGCTATCCTGTCGCATGTATCGAGGCGTCCTTGATCAGCGCGACCCGCACCGCTGCCTCGGCGGCGCTGGCGGCAGAGCGGCTCTCTCCCGAACCATTCGAAGGGACGATCGCGGTGATCGGGACCGGCATGATCGCGCGTGCGTCGTTGGAGTGGCTCCTGTTCCGCGGCTGGACATTCAGCGAGGTCAATTTGTTCGACGTTGACCGGCACGGTTCCGAGCAGTTCAGCAGTTGGCTGAGCAGTACATACGATCTGCACGCGACCATCCACGACCGTTTGGACTACGCCGTAGTTGATTCTTCACTGATACTCTTCACCACTACCACGCTCGAACCCTACGTGAGTGACACAGTGTTGTTCGAGCACCATCCGACGGTGCTGCATCTTTCACTCCGCGATATCTGTCCGAACGTGATCCTCGCGTCTCAGAATATCGTGGACGACGTCGACCATTGTTTGAAAGCACGGACGTCAGTCCATCTCGCCGAAATAGAGACAGGAAGCAGGGACTTTGTCGCGGGCACGCTCGTTGACGTTTTGGAGAACCGGTTTGCACTTGCTCACGATCGGCCGCGCATATTCTCACCGTTCGGACTTGGCGTTCTTGATCTTGCAGTAGGCGATCTTGTACTCGAGGCCGCACGATCGGCCGGCGACGCAGTAGCGTTTCCCGACTTCTTCAGCAATTCTGCCCGATGGTGAACAATATGGAAGACGATTCGACTGCACGAACGGCGGTCATCGACGCTGAACCGTCGATTGAGAATCATCCGCACCCGGAACATCGGCACCACGCGGCGAACAGGTCGGCCGTGTGGAGCTGTAATGAGTGGGACCAACTGGAAGAGGTCATCATCGGCAATCCGCTGAATGCGCGCTTTCCTACACCTGACATCAGCACACAAGTCGCCGAATTCCCGGACCGCTCGCTGGCCGAGATCCCTCGCGGACCGTTTCCCCAACGGGTCATCGACGAGACGGAAGAGGACCTCAACCGACTTTGCAGAGACTCTGTGAAGATCTTGGCGTCAGGGTCAGGCGGCCGGACACGTGGCCGCACGAAGCAACATTCTCGACCATTCACTGGCACTCGCAGGGGTACTACAACTACTGCCCTCGCGACGTGATGATGGTCGTCGGCGACCAGATCATCGAAACGCCGAACGTCATCCGAAGCCGTTCCCAGGAAACCTACAGCTATCGCGCGCTCTTGATGGAATACATGGCGTCCGGCGCCAGATGGATCAGCGCGCCGAGGCCGATGCTCCTGGACTCGCTCTTCGAAGGCATTGATATGACACGGCCCACGCCGCGTAATGATGAACCCGCGTTCGACGCGGCGAACGTCCTGCGTTTTGGCGAGGACTTGATCTATCTCGTGAGCTCGACCGGCAACGAAATGGGTGGCCATTGGCTCCGATCGGTCCTTGGCGATCGGTACCGTGTTCATTTCTTGAAGGGCGTGTACTACGGCAGTCACATCGACTCGACGCTCGTGGCGCTGCGGCCCGGCCTGGTGCTCGCCAATCCGTCTCGGCTCAACGATGAGACGCTGCCAGCGATCCTCAAGCAGTGGAAGGTCATCTATAGCCCGCCCATGGAGAACACGGACAGGTACGACGCCGATTATTTGTCCAAATGTATTGGCAGCGACTGGATAGATATGAATGCATTCAGCATCAGTCCGAATCTGGTCGTCGTGGACCGTAATCAGCCGACCCTCATGAAAGTACTGGAACAGGAAGGCATGGACGTCATACCGCTCACACTTCGTCACTCGAAGCTGTTGGGCGGAGGTCCGCACTGCGTCACGCTGGACATCCGCAGAAAAGGGAGGCTCGAACGATACTTCGACTAGAGCCATTCACGGATGTCTGTTCTTCAGATCAATCAGGATCGACACCGCCATGATCGATCGAGACCCTGAAGAGACTTTCGAGACGTTGTGGACGACGTTTTACAACCGGTATCCGTTCTTTGAGATCAGAGGTGTCGACTGGCAGGAGCAGTACGAGCGCTACCGGCCAGAGGTGACGGCCGAGACGACCGACGAGAAACTGTTCGATATCTTGTGCCGGCTGCTCGCGCCGCTGAATGACGGACACGTGACTCTCACAGCCACGATGCGCGATGAGACGCGGCACTTCTGCCCTGAGAAGAAGCCGAGATTCTGGCAGGAATTCAGTGACGGAGAGATCGAGGAGCTCCTTCACACAACGGGAAGGACTCTGGTCGCGAACGGTTTCGGTCCGCCGGCTCGGACCGAGGCGTGGATGCTTCACTACTGCCGGTCGCGAACGGTTGGTTACATGCGCATTCTCGAGTTGGAAGGAATAAAGACACACAATCTTGTTGCCGCGCTTGACGCGATCGCGCGCGACTTTAGAGATCTGCACGGCTACATCATTGATATACGGAACTGCCCCGGCGGAGACGACAGCACCGCGATCACGATCATCAACCGGTTTTGCGATCGGAGGCGTGTCGCGTTTCACCGGCGGACCAAGATCGGCCCTGGCGACAACGATCTGACACCGACGAGCACCTGGTACATCGAACCACACGGCGACGTGCAGTTCAGGGGACCTATCGTGCTGTTGACCTGTGATTCGGTGTTCAGCGGCGGTGAGGTATTCGCGTTGGCGATCGGGGCACTGCCTTACGTCACCATCGTTGGCGATCACACAAACGGCATTTTCTCGTACGAACTCGAGAAGACACTGCCCAATGACTGGAACTACACGCTGTCGTACCAGAAATATTACTCGTCGGACATGGTCTGCTATGAAGGCCAAGGGAGTACCGGCCGACATAGAGCTATTGAACCGAAAAGACGATATTGAAGTCGGGATCGATCCGTTGATCACCAGAGCACTTGACCTGTTGAAGTCCGGGACACACCGGGAAGCGACGGGTCGGAGGTAACGTTCTGCCTGCACAGCTGATCAGGAACTCCATCTCTCAGGTGAATCGTATGTGAGGAACGGTGTTGACCGTAATTCTTGTAGCAGCTTTCTTCGCGGTTGTGCTCGCGCTGACGTGTGCGGCGTGGAGGCGATACCTGTGGGCCTCGAGAGTGACACACGAAAAGGAGGACACCAACCCATACAGCGTGACGGACGTGTTTGGTGACGATCACCTCTGTGAACGTACCGCACCAGAAAGGCGTCCGGTGGTTGACGGAGATCTTCAGCAGCACCGCCAACAAGTTTCCGGATCTCACCGCTCTCCAGATTCCGCATACGGGTGAGTCGCTCACATTCGCCCAGCTCGATGCACGGGCAGAAGAAATCGCGGCTGCAGTATCGCCCCATCTCACCGGTCCGGACCAGGTCGTTGCCGTAGCGATGTCGCAGGACAACTGGCAGATCGTCGCGTCACATCTTGCGATCCTGAAGGCCGGCGGCACCGTGATGTTTCTCGATACGACCCTGCCGGACGCGATGATCACCCACATGCTGAACGATGCCCGGCCGGTCCTCGTGCTGACACGCGGCCAGGACCAGTTCCGGGACCTGCCCACGCTCAATGTATTGACATTGCCGGCAAGGATGAAACGAAGAGAGCCGCCGGCCTGGCTGGACGACCCCACCGAGCGGCTTGCAACGATCTTCTACACCAGCGGAACGACGGGCATGCCGCGGGGCGTCGAGTGCCCGCACGCCGGCTATGTGAATCTGGCCCTGAGCTATGCCGATTATTTCGATCTGATACCCGGCATGGACGCGACTTCACTGACCTCATCGCTCGGCTATGACGGCAGTCTGTCGGAGATGTACAGCGCCTGGGTGTCAGGCTGCGCAGTGGTGTTGCTGACGAAAGACGAGATCCGGTCCGGACCGGACCTGCTCCCTGTTCTTTGCGAAGCCGAAGTGACGGTGCTCTTCTGTCCGCCGGTCCTGCTCACAACACTCACACCAACGCCGGAGGTCGATCTTCCATATCCGATCTGCCGCTATATCGTCTCGGCGGGCGAAGCCTTCCCGAGCGCCCTGGTAGAGCCATGGACTCGGAACAGACGACAGGTCATCAATACGTACGGTCCGACGGAGGCGAGCACCGATACGAGCCGCCAGAGTTTGCGCCCCGGCGAACCGGTGACCATCGGCTCGCCCTTCCCCAATGTCACGTACGTCATTCTGGAGATCGACGGAGTGCATGCGCTGCCGCACGGCGAGTCGGGGGAGTTGTGCATCGGCGGCGTCCACGTTGCCCGTGGATACCGTAACCTGCCCGAGCACACCGCAAAGACATTCATCACGCATCCCGAGTTCGGACGGCTCTACCGGACCGGGGACAAATGCATGATCGACATCACGACGCAGCGTGTACATTTCCTCGGCCGGATCGATGCGCAGCTCAAGGTGCGCGGACATCGTGTCGAGGCCCAGGCTGTTGAAGACATTCTGCAGACCCAGTTCAGTGAGATCGAAGCTGCCGTTCTCGACTACCAGAACGACGCGCTCGTGGCATTCGTCGCCGCGCCTTGTTTCCGCGACAGAGAGATGGCCGAGGTCGTACCGGCGCCTGCCGCATGGGCTGACGGCGTCAGAGGCGATCCTCGCAAAACAGCTTCCGGAGCCGTCGGTCCCGAGCAGGATCTTCCTGGTGGACAAATTCATCATGAAACCGGTCTCCGGAAAGATCGACCGCAAGAGCCTGCCTGATCTCTCTCATTTGCTGCACAGCGACGGACCTGAACACGCTGGCGAGCGACCGCACCACAGTATCTCAGCACGCAAAGAAGGTCGAGACACCGAGCGCCGAGTGTGATCAAGTGCTGGAGATCTGCAGGACGGTCTTTGAGACGCCGCTTGGACCGGACGACGATTTCGCACTCTCCGGCGGGCACTCGATCGCCATCGCCCGCCTTGCCCAGACACTGCATGCTGCGGGGTGGTCGATCGGGGTCCGGGCACTCCTCACTGATTGCAACACCGCCCGAAAGATCGCGAACCGGCCGCGAGCCGTAAAGGCGGCTGCAACTCCACGGAGCGCACGATCGAAACAGGACGGACCGGTCCGGGATGAGGCCGCGGCCGAGATACTCTCGGTCCGATATTTCACCACGCTGCAGATCCTCTTCTCGCTTTTCCAGTATTCCCCCGCTCTCGTCGCTCTCATCTGTCGTCCTCGACGAGGCGGAGTACGGGGTCTCATTCTTGAGCGCAAGCCTCTGGGAATATCTCATCGCTGGGCTGGCGCTCTATTTGCTCGTCCTCGCTGTTGCCGTTCGCCGCTCTCGTCTGGGCAATGCTGATCAAGTCTTTTATGGGCGGCGACGTCTATAAAAACAATGTCACGCCAGGCGTTTACCCCAAGTGGAGCAGGATGCATCTGCGTATCTGGTGCATCTCACGCATCGAGAGCATGGTGCTCGTCCCGCTGACGGCGCTGTATCGCAGCGCACCGGTGAGAGCCTTTGCGATCCGGCAGCTCGGTGCGACAGTCGGCACAAACCTTCAGTGCGCTCATGACTCGGTACTTGACGGACCGCTTGACCTGATCACGATCGACGACGACGTCGCGATTCAGACCGGCGCCTATATACACACGACGCGATGGTCCGGCCAATATCTGGAGGTTGGTCCCATTCATCTCGGGAGCGGGTGCAAGATCGGCATGCGGGCGGCGGTCGCGAACAATGTCACGGTCGGCAGCGGCACGTGGGTCACGCCTTTTACCCCGATCCTCAGCGACGTCGGTTCGCATGAGGTGTGGGAGGGCTCACCGGCGCGTCTGACCGGCCGCTGCACCGAGCTGAAACGGACGGCCAAGGCGTGCGAGTACGCCCAGCCGATATGGCTGCTCGAGAGCCTCAACGTGCTGATGCAGACGGTGCTTTCCTTTTCGATCACCGCGGTCCCGGTCGCGGTCATCCTGTGGCTGGTGGGTACCTACATCCTGCCAGGCACAATGAGCACGTTCGGATCCGATCTCCGGACCGGTCCGTTCCTGGAGCTTGTCTGGCACCTGACCCTCTACACCTTTCTAACCACGTGGGTCACCATCGTATTGACCTCGGTGCTGGGATGCATCTTCATTCGGTTCACTGCCGCGTCACCCGGGTTGTACCCGTCACGCGGGCTCAAAGCGGCTCTGCTGATGTACAGAGTGCATAGATTGAATGCCATCCAGACACAATGGACATGGACCATCACCGGGCAATATCTGCGAGCTCTTGGCGGGTATGCGTTTCACACGCGTGGGTGGGTCTGAATGCGACGTCATGCACAATCTCGTGCCCGAACTCGCCACGGCGGACGCGCAGGTGTTCTGGTCGAACGGCTGCTTTACCAATATGCTCGACTACGGTGCCGAGCACATCAAGCTGCGTCAGCTCGACATGCCGCACAAGTTCTTTACCGGCAACAATTGTGTTGCGGAATACGGCCACTTCCCGTCGAACTTCCTGCTCGGTGTATCGACCCCTGCCAGCGACATTAATTTCCGGCGCCAGATGCAGTCGCGGCCAGGCCCGCAGATCATCGTTGCGGGTAATCCGCCCGTCAGGTTTGCAAGCTCGCAAGTGGATAGCACACGTCGGGGGAAATGTCAGCTTTGCCGCTTTTTCTTACGCGGGTCCTTCTGAACGACGTGTTCAGCATCGGCATGGTTCCGATCACCGCCGAGCTTCTCTTCATGATCCTGTACATTGCTCTGGAGCGGTCTGTCGAGTATCCGGTCGCCGACGCGCTCGCGGCGCTGGTGCTTGCTGAGATCTGTGTGCTTCTTTTGTGCATCACGGTCAAGAAGGTGATGGTTGGCAGGAAGTGGGGAGCGGATCACTCGACACCATTCTGGTCGTGGCGTCACTTCGCATATTTCTTCGCGCAGGATTGTTTCTTCGTGTGGTGCCGCGAGCCGCTTCGGTTTCTCGCAGGAACGACCGCGGCGAATTCCATACTCCGTTGGATGGGATGCCGGATCGGTGAACGAACGATCGTGACGGATCCGATGCAGTGTTTCGATTGGAACGCTGTGAACTTCGGCAGCGATTGTTACGTGGCCGGGTTCCTGCAGTTACACACCTTCGAGAATCTGACGTTGACGGTGAAGAGAACGACCCTCGAGGACGGTTGTGCGGTCAATACCGGTGCGACCATTATGGGCGGTGCTGTCATCGAGCGAGACTCAACTCTTCTGCCGCTCTCTATGGTCCTCAAAGAGATGAACATATCGACGGCCACTTACGAGCGGCAGCCCGGCGGAAGCCGTGAGCGACCCGGAGGCCGCCGCTCTCAGGCCGGCGGAGACGACGGTTGAGATTCCGGCTTCCGCGAGCATGTCTCGCGTCGTGGACAACACGGATTGGTTGAAGACCGCGGCGATTGTGCTGGTCTTGGTCGACCACGTCGGCTATTTCTTTATCGACGACGACCATTGGTGGAGCGTGTTCGGCCGGATGGCGGCCCCCTCTTTCTTCTTCCTCATCGGATATGCACACACGCGGGCTGTCCCGCTGCAGTGGATAGTCCTCGGCGTTCATCCTCACCTTGCTCGACAGCTCGAACAACGGCTGGAGCTGGGTAGCGCCGAACATACTTTTGAGCTTTTCACTCATCCGCTTCGCACGGCCGTATGCGCAACGCCTTGTACAGCGTTACGGGATGGTGGCTTACGCGATCTCTGCCGCAGTGCTTGTCGCGCTGCTGCCCATCGCGGCGAAGGTCTTCGATTACGGCACTGAGGGATGGCTGTGGGCGCTGCTGGGGATGGCTCAGCGAATGCGGGCCGACGCGAGATCTGTCGACGATTCCGCGTTGCCGCGAACTACTACGTACAAGAATATCCTGATGAGTATTCTCGTCTGTATTGTCGCGGCTACTGCGTACGTCCTGCAGGAACAAAAGGAATTTCAGTTTTCCAATGTCCAGTTCAACACGTTCGTTGTTTGCCTCGGCACTCTGTCTTTAGTGTTCCTGGTGTTTGCCCGGGGTGCGAGCCGGATACAGCCTCCCAGTTCGGTCGCCGCTGCTCTGCGCTTCATCGGCCGGCACACGCTTGCGATCTATGCTTTCGAACTCGCCGCCTTCGAGATCGTGATCAAAGTGTTTCCCGAGATCGGCCCATGATCCGGGATTACTGAAGCGCGGGATCGACGTCTGTCAGGCGACCGTCGCGACATACATGGGGCGCCGACGCGGGCCTCCATCGCAGACCTGGCGCACCTTCTTGCGGAATCACCTCGGCCAGATCGTGGCGGCCGATTGTTTCGTGGGCCCGACGGCGACCGACCGCCTCCTGTTCGTCCTGGTGCTCCTCGCCCACGATCGGCGACGCATCCGGCACGTCGCGGTCACCGCGCATCCGACGGCGGCCTGCACGGCCCGACAGCTGCGCGAGGCCTTCCCGTGGGACGAGGCGCCGCGCTATGTGATCCACGATCGTGATCACACGTTCGACCACCTGCGAGCCACGGTGAAGGCGATGGGAATTGATTATGGGTCGCATCAGTCGACGAATGGCTAGCACGACGGTTGGTTAGCGGTATGGTTAGCGGTCTCGTGAGGTCGATACGCTCTGCCGCAGCACCGAGCTCGCGATCATCACGGTGTCCGAGCAACCAACGAAACGCGGGTTCAATCGCGAGCCCGCAACCAACAGTATTTGGAGTTCACCTGGACGGCCGCTTAGGTTGCGGGCAGCCTCCGATTGGCGTCCTGAAGGGCGGCGCCCGCCCGACATGGACATGCGACCGAAATCCCGGTCGCTGCGAGCACCGATTGTGAAGCTCGAGGCTGTCGTCAGTCCAGTGTCCGACGTGGATCGCGCCAAGCGCTTCTATGGGATGTTGGGGTGGCCGCTGCTGGACGCCAATTTCGCTTTTGACAACGGGTCCCGGGTCGTCCAGTTCACGCCGACCGAGCGCATCTCAGGTCGAAGTGCAAGGGGACGAATACGAGTTCGGAGTTCTTGGGGCAACCGGTGCGTGTGCGATCTAGCACACTTTGTTTCTTGGGCCTTTCGTATAGTGGCGCCGGTCTCGGTATTTCACGCCTTCAACCTTGTTGGATTTGCGACGCGCCAGCGAGACACTGGAAGTATCCGGCACTACCTCACTGAGGACACGACATGGCATCGATGAATGGCACCATCAAGCGGCTTGTTAGCGAGAAGGGCTTCGGCTTCATTCTGGCGGACGACGGGGTCGAGTACTTCTTTCACAATTCCGCGTGCCAGCAAGCGCGCTTTGATGACCTTCGAGAAGGGCAAGCGGTCACCTTCGACCTGGGCGAGGGGCGAAAGGGCCGCGGGGCGAGAACGTCAGGCTCTCCTGAGCATCTGCGCTGCGCTACTCCGGACGACGCGGACCGATGGGACGGCGTCCGCGATTCGTGTTCGGCTGCGTTCCTGGACTGTGGATCACTGAGTTCGACGATAGATCCGCCGGCAGCGGTTTCCGATATTTATTGAAGGAGATCATCATGAGTGCAAGTCTGCATCCCAACGAAATCCACCGACGTCAGCACCGCAAACAGAAGCGAGATAAGCTGCGCGCGCAGCTGGCGGCGGCACCGGCGCTCGGGCGCGCCGCGATCGAAGCGAAGCTGCAGAAAACATATGCGCTCGGCTCCGGGCCTCAGCCGACCAAGCCGAGTGGCGACAAGGCCGCCGCGGCTCCTGCGGCTCTCGCTGGTCGCTGACCGACTCGAAGAACCAGCGTGCGCGGCGGCGGGTCTCCGCTCGCGATCTCCGCGTCCATGACGACCGCCCTGCCGATCCGGCGGCGCGGCGATCTCCGGACCTCCGCGAAGACGGACTCCTTCCAACCATCCCGCTCGAAGGCCAGATTTTCTGCGACTTCTGGAGACAACTGAGAAGGCGGCCGCTAAACGGCTGGGGTCAGGACTGCTTCGGCGGTCCGGCGAATCGACCAGCCTGGCCGAGGGTGCTAGCTTTCCGCCATGTCCTTCGAGTCGGTTGACCGACGCGCATCCAAGAGCGTCGGCCGAACAGGCCACGCTGGCGCCTGACGCGACTCTACTCCTGCTGCTGATGCCCAAGGTCGAGTACACGGCGATGTTGCTGGGTGCCACTGGCAACGTGGGCGGCCGCATCCTGCAACTGCTCGTGCAGAGCCCGCTATGTAAGAAGGTGGTTGTCGTGACTCGGCGCAACGTCGCGGAGCTCGCGAACCCCAAGGTGCAGCAGGTGGTCGTGAACATGGACAATCTGGAGGAGGAGCTTGCGCCATACGCCAAGGGCGTCGACATTGCGCTCGCGGCGTTCGGCGTTGGTAAGGGCAGCGCGAAGATGGCGGAGGAGGAGGTGCGCAAGATCGAGATCACCTACCCCACGGCTTTCGCGGCTGCGGCCAAGGCGGGCGGCGCTCGTGTGCTGGCGATGATGACCGCGGCCGGCGCCGACTCGCAATCGTCGACCAAGTACCTCCGCAACATCGGCGACAAGGAGAAGAAGTCGGAGGAGCTCAAATTCGACTTCCTCGGGCTCTACCGCCCGGCCGTGATCCTCGGCAACTCCAACACGCCTTCTGCACTGGGTTTGGTGATGCCGCTGTTTCACTGGGCGATGCCGTCTCGCTACCACTCGATTCACAGGAACGATCTGGCACGCGCCATGGTCGCGCAATCGGAGCAGGCGTTCCTCGCGCTCGGGCAAGGCAGAGGCCCCTGGGCCCCGACGGTGAAGATTCTCGAGTACAAGGAGATGGAGCCGTTCTTCGTGGCGGACGACAGCGACGTGCCGTGAGCTGGCGGATGCGTCAGAAAAGGACTGGTTAACGCTCCGCCGACGATCTTCAAACACGACGACGCCTTGGTCATTAGAAAGACGACCTGAGCGCGCCGCTCGGTGAGACGCGGTTCAAGAGCGCCGACATCTGTCGCGACCGGTCAGACTAGCCGGCTTCTCAGCGGCGGCGATGTCTGGCGATGCCATTCGAAGAGATCGCTCCGATCGTCGATTGTTCAGTCGCCGCCACGAGGCAGCTCGCGAGCCGTGCGCGTCGGCGCGTCCAAGGGCAAGCGCCTTGACATCGAGAAGGAATAACCTGCGGTGGCAGCCATGTCACATTCCGAAGCCCTATCTGGTCCTACTGTTGGAGATATGCCGGGCCATATGTCCGCACCGGCACGGGGGAACGGCATCGACAAATTCGACGGGTAATGCTGTCAAATAGAGGCTCGTCCGTATTGGATATATGGGCCGGAAACGTATGAAACGAACCTTCGCTCTTATTCTGGCGGTCTCAACCGCAGCCGCCCTGTTCGGGGGACTTGTGCATGCAGTCCTGGTGGTTGCGCACGTTTCCGAGCCAGCCGCCACCACGGTCCACGGCCTGACCCCGCAGCGACTCTGGGCCTCCGCGGGCGCCGTGGTGGCGCTGATCGGCGCCGTCATGGGAGGGCTGGCTGTGGCCCGCCCCGCCGGTAGCGGCGCCGCCAGCGGGCGGCGCGGCGCCATGGTGGCCCTGGTGATGGGGCCGATCGGCCTGGTCAGCGGTGGGATGATCCTGGCCTCTGCCGATGGTGGTCCCGGCACCGGTAACGGAGTAGTCGGTGGCGCCGCAGCCATGGTGCTGGGCCTGATCGGGATGGTCCTCGGCGCGCTGGTGCTCGCCCGCTCCCGCCGCACCGCGGTACGCCTGCGGTGAGCTCCGCGAACGCGATGTCGAATCCATCCGCTGCCTTCGAGCCGCACCGGCGGCGGCTGCTCGGTCTTGCTTACCGCATGCTTGGGTCGATGGCTGACGCCGAGGACGCGGCGCAGGAGACCTACTTGCGTTGGCATGCGGCCGACCGCGAGAACGTGTCGGACCCGAGAGCGTTTCTCATGACCACCACAACGCGAATCTGTCTCAACATGCTCACCTCGGCGCGCGCACGGCGCGAGGAGTACGTGGGGCCATGGCTGCCGGAGCCCGTTCTCGACACGGCGGCGCTCGCGCCCGACAGCCGCACCGAACTGGCCGAGGACTTGTCCATCGCGCTGCTCTTGACGCTCGACCGGCTATCGCCACTCGAGCGGGCGGCCTTCCTGCTGCACGACGTGTTCGATTTCTCGTTCAGCGAAGTGGCCACGGCACTGGAGCGGCGTGAGGCAGCGTGTCGGCAGCTGGCCGCCCGCGCACGTGCGCACGTGCGCGCCGTACGACCGCGCGGCGTCACCGCGCCACCGGTGCGCCCGGCGGAGATCGACGCAAAACATGCGCAGCTCATTTCTGCATTCGCGGCAGCCACCCAGTCGGGCGATCTCCATGCACTGACCCAGTTGCTCGCGAGCGACGTGCGTGTCGTGACCGACGGCGGCGGCAAGGTGACGGCGGCGCTGGACCGGCGGCACCGGCTCGGGCACGTGGTCAACGGCGCCGATCGTGTGGCGCAATTCCTGGTTGGCGGCGCGCGCGAACGCGCCGGTGCGCGGTGGCCCGAGGCCTTCACGATGCGGTTTGCCACCATCAACGGCCTGCCGGGTGTCATCGTCGACGGGCCCGAGGGACCGGTGCAGACGGCGGCGTTCGAGATTGAGGACGACGTCATTCGGGCGCTGTACGTGGTGCGCAATCCTGACAAGTTGCGGCACCTAGCCGCAGCGCCCCCGCCGCACTAGGACATCCATCAGCCCACGCTCGTCGTCAATGGCATGCGCGACGAAATGATTCCGGTCTCGAACGCTTATCGGTTGAGCGAGAACCTCCCGAACGCCGTGCTTCTCGCGTACCCAGACTCCGGACAACGGCTCGCTCTTCCAATTCCACGAGTCGTTCGTCCGGCATGCGCTCGCATTCCTCGCGTCCGATTCGGCGTTCGCGTCGTATTGAATGGACTTCCGGCTCACCGAATGGTTAGCGCAGATGTGCGTCGATTCACAAGCGGCGCTGATTTCTTAGGAAATTGGAGGCGCCGCCCGGATTTGAACCGGGGTGGAGGTTTTGCAGACCCAGATCGCGTGCCGAAACACGCCAAGAATCGCGAATTCATTAGCCTTTTTGGTCGCCTGCGTCCGCCTCGATCCGCCTGAATCCGCCCTGGATGGTTAGCGCAATGGTTAGTAGACGATGAACGGATTGCGAGCCACCGAGAGCACTGCCGGGACGGAATCCAGCGCGAAGACGAGATCGGTGGTTTCGATGATGACGAGAGCCACGAAGAGCGGAGTGGCGACGAGCCGGCCGGCCGTGCGTCGCCAGAAGTCGTGGCCGTGCAATGTCGGGCTGACGCGCACCAGACGCGCGATCCACGTCTCACAGACTTTGCACGCACCCTCCACGACGGTGCGCTCGCGTTCAACCCCGAACAGCAGCCGCCACGCCGCGAACAGGATCAGCGCCGCGAACGGATAGGTCACCCAGCTGAACCGTTGAATCAGTGCGATGCCGGCGCCGATCAGGAGCGCGCGAAACAGCAGGGCGCCAACAATGCCGTACTGCAGCACGCGCCGCTGATACACAGCCGGGATGTGCAGCTCGGAGAAAATGATGACGAACACGAAGATGTTGTCGACCGACAGCGACTGCTCGAGAAAATACGCCGCGTAATGGATACTGCATGAGAAACAACGACACTTCCGTGGCGTCTCACGCGAGAAAGCTGATCAACTCGGAATTGATTCGATCGGCGTGCGTCCACAGCACGCCATGCGGGCCGCCGGGTAGTTCAACGAACGTGACCTTCTTGATCATCTTGGCCTGCCTCCGCGAGCTGGCATCCGGCGGCAGGATGCGATCTGCATCCCCGTGCAGGATGAGCGTCGGCACGTCGTTCTTCTCGATGTCCTTCCGAAAGTCCTCGATCCAGCAGTCGACGCACGCCACCGTCCCGATGGCGGACGCGCCCGCGGCGACGTTCCAGTTGTCTTCGAGCACGCGCTCACTCACCAGCTTTCCGCCGGTGACGTCGTAATTGTAGAAATTCCGGAGAAACTCCATCAGGAACGCGGGCCGGTCGGCACGAATACCGGCCTTGATGTCCTCGAACACCTTTGCGTCCACCCCCTCTGGATTGTCAGGCGCCTTGACCAGGTACGGACCGAGCGTCCCGATCAGCACGGCTTTGCGTACGCGGCCGCTGCCGTATTTCCCGAGATAACGAGTGACCTCGCCGGTGCCCATCGAGAAGCCGACCAGGGCGACGCTCTCGAGGCCGAGCGTCTTCAGCACCGTGTCGAGATCGGCGGCAAAGGTGTCGTAGTGATATCCGGTGCCGGTCTTGCTCGACCGGCCGAAGCCGCGCCGGTCGTACGTGATCACACGGTGCCCGGCCGCAACCAGCGCCGCCGTCTGCTTCTCCCACGACGCGCCGCTCAGCGGCCAACCGTGAATCAACACCACCGGCGAACCCGAGCCATGGTCCTCGTAGTACAGCTCGATCGGAGTCGAGTTCTCCTTGCCAACCGAAATCGTGCCCATGTCTATCCACCTCGCTTCTGGTTATTACCGAAGCACTTGATGCACGAAGGCGACGGCGATCGATCCTTCGCCGACCGCCGACGCGACACGCTTGACGTTGCCGCCGCGCACGTCGCCGACCGCGAACATGCCGGGGCGGTTCGTTTCCAACAGAAACGGCGCGCGCGCCAGCGGCCATTCGGTCGTCCTCAGGTCGTCCGGCGACAAGTCCGGACCGGTCTTGATGAATCCGGCCCCGTCGAGCGCGACGCAGCCACCGAGCCAGCCGGTATTGGGCACCGCGCCCGTCATCATGAACACGTGTCTGATGTCACGGGTCTCGACCAGGCTCGTACGGCCATCGCGCCACATGACGCGATCGAGATGCTGCTCTCCGTCGAGCGCCACGAGCTCGGTCTGCGTCCGCAGCGTGATCGCCGGATGCTCCTCGATCCGAAGCACCAGGTACCGCGACATCGTCTCGGCCAACCCGTTCTTCCGGACCAGGAGGTGGACGTGCTTTGCGGTCTGCGCCAGAAAAACAGCAGCCTGCCCAGCCGAATTGCCTCCGCCTACGACCACCACCTCATCGTTCACGCACAGTTGCGACTCCATGCGCGAAGCGGCGTAGTACACGCCCGCGCCTTCGAACTGCGACACATTGGCGATCGCGGGCTTCCGGTACTGGGCTCCCGACGCGATGATCAGCGCGCGCGCATCGATCCGCCCGCCGTCTTCGAGGTGCACCGAGTACAGCGGACGCGCGCACGAGAGCTTGGTTGCGCCTTTCGCAACCATCACCTGCGCGCCGAATTTCTGGGCCTGCGCGTACGCGCGTCCCGTCAGGTCCAATCCTGAGATGCCCGTCGGGAACCCGAGGTAGTTTTCGATCCTCGAGCTCGAGCCGGCTTGCCCTCCGGGGAGGTTCGACTCGAGGACGAGCACATCCAGTCCCTCGGACGCGCCGTACACCGCGGCGGCGAGCCCGGCCGGGCCCGCGCCGACGATCACCAGGTCGCGGACGTGCGTCCGGTCGATCGCATCGTTGAACCCCAGACAGTCGGCGATCTGCTGGTTGCTCGGATTCCGCAGCAGCGCGTCGCCGCGGCAGATCAGCACCGGCACGTCGGCGGCGCTCACCTGAAAGCGATCGAGGAGCTCCTGCGCGTCGGCGTCGCGATCGAGATCGATGTAATGAAACGGATGGCCGTTGCGCGTCAGGAACTCCTTGATGCGCAGCGTGCCGGCGCAATGGGTCGAGCCGATCATGACGACGTCGCCGTACCCGCCAGCGATCAGCTCGATGCGGCGAAGGACGAACGCCCGCATGAAGATGTCGCTCAGCTCCGCATCCTTCTGGATGAGTCCGAACAATTGTTCGCGATCGAGCTCGATCACGTCGCCCGGCTGGCTCACGCGCGTCCGCGCCAGCGATCGCCGGCCGGTCAGCATCGTGGCTTCGCCGCTGAACTGCCCGGCCCGGTGGGTGACGATCAGCGCCTCCGTTCCCCCGGCTGGCCGCAGCACCTGCATCTCGCCGCTCAACACGACGAAAAACGGCACCGGCCGCTGGCCCACCTCGACGAGCACGTCGCCGGAGGCGACCGCTCGCCGTTGTCCATGTGGCGCGATCCGCTCGATCTGTGCCGCCGTGAGCGTCGGAAAGACGCGCTCGGGTCGAGCGCCGCCGGAGAGCGGAAGCGCTGGCGAAAGGCTACTGATGTCCATCAGCCACCTGAACGTTGACTTCGCGATGTAACCCAGGCGCGATGCGCGCGCCGATCGCGTCGATCGCACCCATCATCTTGACGTGCGGCAGCGACGCGGCGTTCATCATGAACGACAACCTGGAGAATCCCCCCAATGCCTCGCTGTGCCGACCGATCTTGTCGACGACCTCGTCTGGACTCCCGACGAGCAGCGCGCCGTTCGGACCACGCTGGATGTCGAAACTCAGCCGCGTCATCGGCGGCCAGCCGCGTTCTTTGCCGATGTCGGTCATCGCCTTCGCGTAGCCAGGATAAAACGTGTCGGCGGCTTCCTGGGTTGAGTCGGCAACGTAGCCGAGCATGTGCACACCGACTTTCAGACGATCGGGACCGTGGCCGTGCTGAGCGCCCGTCTCGCGATACAAATCGATCAACCGACGGAACCGGCGCGGCTCGCCACCGATGATGGCCACCATCAACGGCAGTCCCAACGCGCCGGCACGCGCAAACGATGTGGGCGTGCCGCCGACGCCCAGCCAGATCGGCAGCGGATTCTGCAGCGGCCGTGGATACACGCCCTGCCCCGTCAGTGCCGGGCGGAACTTCCCCGACCAGTGCACGTGCTCGTGCTCCCGAAGCATGAGCAGGAGACCGAGCTTTTCTTCGAACAGCGCATCGTAGTCCTCGAGGCGATACCCGAACAACGGAAAGGCCTCGATCGATGAGCCACGGCCGACGATCATCTCGGCGCGACCGCGCGACAGCAGATCGATCGTCGCAAACCGTTGAAACACGCGGACTGGATCGTCGGCACTGAGGACGGTGACGGCGCTGGTCAGGCGGATACGCTCGGTGCGCACCGCGGCCGCGCCCAGAATCACGCTCGGGGCGGAGTCGAGAAACTCCCGCCGGTGATGCTCGCCGACGCCGAACGCGTCGAGCCCGACCTCGTCGGCGTGCTCGATCTGCTCGATCAGCTGGCGCAGCCGATCCGCCGGATTCACCGCGCGGCTGTTCTCGTCGAACGCCGCGGCGAAGCTGTCGACCCCGATTTCCATGTCAGAGAGTCTCCTCTGTGACCACGTTCATTGCCGCGACGCATGTGCCAGCGCACGCGCTGCGCCTCAGTAGGGTGCGAACGGCGAGTCCGACGCGAGGAATGCGGCCGCTTGACGGGGAAACGACTCGTGAAACTGAGAGATGGAACCGTGTCCCGAGTCCGGGTACACGAGAAGCATCGCGTTCGGAAGGTTCTCGCTCAGCCGATACGAGTTCGAGACAGGGATCATCTCGTCGTGGATGCCGTTGACGACGAGCGTCGGTTGATGGATGCCCACGAGATCGGCGAAACGGGTCCCACGAGATTGCTCCCACTCACGGAACGCCGCGATCTGCGCCGCGGCGACGGCGGGTCCGGATGGCGTGTCGAGATCCTCTTTCCGTTGGGAGAGCCGCTCGACAAATGTCGCGCCGGCCGCCTGGCTAGACGCCGTCGGCGCAAAGAAGATCTTCTGCAGCACCGCGTAGCCTGTGAGCGTCGGATCACCCAGGTGTCTGGCCAGACTCGGTTTCTCCAGGTGCATGATGTCGTCGCCGCCGCGTGGCGCGGTCCCGGCGAGAATCATCCGGCGGATGATCGACGGGCGGTCCTGCGCAAGCTGCTGCGCCACCATCCCGCCCAGCGAGAATCCGAGCACGTCGCAGCTGGCCACGCCAAGGCCATCCAGAAACGCCATCGCATGTCCGGCCATGTCGGCGATCGTCGTGGGCACCCGGCCGGTCGATCGGCCCACGCCTGCGCTGTCGAACAGGATCATCTCTTGCTCTCTTGCGAGCGGATCGGTCACCGCGGGATCCCAGTTGTCGAGCGTGCCGGTGAAATGCTGCAGGCAGAGCAGCGGACGATCGGCGGCGCGACCGAATCGCCGGTATGCGTACGTTTCGCTCCCGGCTTGCAGGAACTGCGTCGATGCGGTGATGTTGCTGGCACTCATCGTCCGAGCTCGTAGTCGGGAAAGACCGCGCCGGGCACGATGTCGGAGCGCATAGGCAACATCGTTTGCTGTTTTCAGCGCGGGACTACTTCCGAGCCTCGATGGCTTTGACACTGTTTTCAAACGCCCTTTTCAGGACACCCTTGCCGATCGTCCCGAGCACGAGTCCGAGCACCCGTCCTTTGAGGTTCTTGCCCTCCCGGACCACGGTGGCTTCGACATCGGTCGTTCCGTCTGGCCGCCGCTTGAAGGTGTAGGTATGGCCCGAGCTGCCTCCCCATAGGTTGGAGTCGGTGGTGGTCATGACGACGCGGTTGGGATCGGACCAGTCGTAGTGCAGGCGCTCCCAGATGCCGCCCGAGCCCTCCGTGACGTCGGCGTCCGCAGGGCCACGGTGATGCACCTTGAGGTACTCGTCGGCGCTGTTGCCAAAGAGCTTCGAGCGTCCTGGCCCGAAGTCCGTGAGCCCGGCGATGAACTGCTCGGGCGTCGAGGTGGTTGTCTGGTGGAGATGGATGGTGGACATGTGCGCTCCTTGTCGGTCTTTCCGGCGACCATCGGTCGCAAGCAAACGCCTCAGAAGAACGTGAACGACAGCGCCTCGACGCCGGCATCGAGGAACTCGATTTCAAACAGCCGGTCGACGATCGGCTTCGGCTGCCGAATAAGCTGATACGACCGTGGTTCGGCCACCGTGCCGTTTCCGCCGGCGTCCACGTCCACGCCATGAGCGGGACGTGCCTTGCAAGCGATGCACCCAGTCGACTCGCCGTGCCGTCGGCGAAATCGTTGGGGAATTTGCGATGAGCGAGTGTCCGTATAGTCGACGTGTGCCAATCGGCTGGCAGATGCCAGCTCAGCATCTTGGGACGCGGCCGATACAACGACCGCACACATGCGGCGATGATAGCCTTACGCTCCTGGTCGGCGTAAATGAAGTCTTGCGGGAGATCAGGAAACGAGCAGCACCTTCCCGGTATGCAGCCGGCCGGCGTCTACCCCATCCACACCATCGTGCAGGGCGGTCGCACGATGCTGCTCGGGATCGCCGACAACGCTGCGGACCGGCACGCGGAAGTTCGCGCGCGAGAGCTCAGCGGTGTGTTCGCAGCAGAGAATGGCTTGACGGTGCGCCAATGAGGCACCGAGGTGGCGAACGTGTCCCAGGAGTTTGACGTCGTCTGTCTCGGCGGCGGTGTCGCCGGAGAAGCGCTCGCCGGCGGACTTCGCGACAGCGGCCTCACGCTCGCGGTCGTCGAGCGCGAGCTCGTCGGCGGCGAGTGCCCGTACTGGGGCTGCGTGCCGTCGAAGACCTTGCTGCGTTCTGGTGAAACGCTGACCGAGTCCGATCGCGCTCGTCGCCTTGCGGCGTCGCGCGTGGACTGGACCGTCGACTTCCCCAAGGTCTCTACACGGGTACTGTGGATGGCGCGCAACCTCGACGACAGCCGGCCGGCGGCCGCGATGGAAGGCACCGGCGCGAAACTCTTTCGAGGCGAAGGCACACTGATCGATGCGCGCACCGTCGGAATTGGAAGCGAACGGCTCATTGCGCGCCGCGCCATCGTGATCGCCAACGGCAGCACCGCGGCAATCCCACCGATTCCCGGCCTGGATACGGTCGAATACTGGACCAACCGCCAGGCGGCGATTCCGAAGGAGTTGCCGGCCACGCTCGCGATCCTCGGCGGCGGAGCCATTGGCGTCGAGCTGGGGCAGGCCTTTTCACGCCTCGGCTCCCGCGTGACCGTGATCGAAGCCGGGACGACATTCCTCGGTCTCGAGGAGCCGGAGGCCGGCGCCGCGCTACGTCCGCATTTGGAGGGCGAAGGCATCATGCTGGTGATCGGCGACCCGTGTGTCGCCGTCGAACAGCAATCCATCGCGGGGCCCTCGACCCATCGCTCGGCGGTCGTCGTCCGTTTGAAGTCCGGAGCGACGGTTCGCGCTGACCGATTGCTGGTGGCAACGGGCCGCCGCCCGAACGTCGAGGCATGGCGGGGCGCGGGCCTCGCACAAACCGAACGCGGCTGGTTGAAGGTGGACCCCGAGACGCTCGAAGCGCAGCCTGGCGTCTTCGGCGCCGGCGACATCACGGGACTCGGGGGGTTCACGCACCTCGCCTATTACCACGGGCAAATCGTTGCGCGCCGACTGCGAGGCATCGATGCGCGGGCCGATCACACTGCGGTCCCGCGCGTGACGTATACCGATCCGGAAATCGCGTCGGTTGGACTCTCGGAGGCTGCCGCGCGCGCGAAAGGCCTCGATGTGGTCGTCGTCATCACCGATCCGGCCGAGACCGCTCGAGGCTACATCCACGACTTCCACAGGGGCGCGATCAAGCTGGTCGGCGACCGCGAGCGCGGCGTGCTGATCGGCGCGACGCTGGTCACGCCTCGCGCGGGCGAGATCCTCGGCGAGCTCGTGCTGGCGATCAAGCTGGGCACGACGTTGAAGACGCTCGCGGACGTCATTCATCCCTTTCCAGCCTTCAATCGAGTCCTTGGAAAGAGTCTAGAGGAGCTCGCCGCGCAGGTGGCGTAGCCACACATGGAGATCACGATATGAGCAACACGCCAATCGATTTAAAACTCGAAGTTGTCGTTCTTCCGGTCGCCGACGTCGATCGCGCCAAGCGCTTCTACGAAGGCTTGGGCTGGCGGCTGGACGCCGATTTCCCCGGCGTTG
Source organism: uncultured Acidobacteriota bacterium (assembly GCA_963770995.1). GTDB lineage: Bacteria > Acidobacteriota > Vicinamibacteria > Vicinamibacterales > CAVVIG01 > CAVSWN01. Next base: position 712,144 of record CAVYRS010000005.1, read on the forward strand.
GCGACTGGCGTGTCGTGCAAATGACACCGCCTGGCTCGCCTTGCTCCATCCATTTCGGCAAAGGCATCACCACAGCGGCACCAGGGTCCGCCCAGAATCTGTATCTCGTGGTGTCCGACATCGCGGCCGCACGCGCGGATCTTGTGGCGCGCGGCGCCAACCCGAGTGACATCTTCCACTTCGCCGGCTTCGGCGGACCGCCCATCCCGGGGCCCGAACCCGCTGGCCGTTCGTACGGATCGTTCGCCTCGTTCAGCGATCCCGACGGCAACAGCTGGCTGTTGCAGGAAATCAAGACGCGCCTGCCGGGACGAGGAGTCAGCAGCCCTGACATCGCGACGCTGACAGGTTTTCTGCGCGAGGCCGAAGAGCATCATGGCGAGTATCAGGCGACTGCCCCGAAGCATCACTGGTCTGACTGGTACGCGGCGTACATCGTGGCGCGCCAGTCCGGGCGGAGTGTGGAGGACGCGGCCAAAGACGGCGCGGCGCACATGGAACAGGTTCTTCGCTGATTGTTAGTCTTGATCACCGTTGATCTCCCAAGACCACTCTCGCCGTTCGCGACTCAGGCCACCTGCGCTTCCACCTGCTTCACCGCTTGGATCTCGGCCTCGATCTCCACGCGATCGCCGACCATCACGCCGCCGGTTTCGAGCACTTGGTTCCACGTCAGCCCGAAGTCCTTGCGATCGATGGACGTCTTCGCGCTGAACAACGCGCGCAGATTCCCCCACGGATCCTTCGTCTGGCCGAGCTGTTCGACACGGAGGACAACCTCGCGCGTGATCCCCTTGATCGTGAGACCACCCACGACGTCAATGTCGGCGCCGGATCGCGGCTGCACGCGCTGGCCAACGAAACGCAGCTCGGGATACTGCGCGACATCGAAAAAGTCCGGCGACTTGAGATGCGCATCCCGCTGGTCAACGCCCGTGTCGATGCTCGACGCGTCGATCGTCACTGCCACGGCGGCCTTCGAGAAGTCGCCGTCCGGCACGTGCACGGTACCGGACCAACGTGCAAACGTCCCACGTACCTTGGCGATGACGAGGTGCCGCACCGAGAAATGCACGCTCGAGTGGCTGCTGTCGATTTCCCAACGGTCGGTTGTCATGGTGTCCTCCAATGTCTTCGTCCTTCGCTGGACGGCCCGTGAGATCGCAAGTGAAATACCACAAGCCACGCCCTATGTTTTCAATAACTTAGAGACGATGAACGACACGGCCACTCTCAAAAGACTATCGAAATGATAGTCTTGACTCTCATTTTGAGCGGTCGATCGGGAGGCCTTGATGCGTGCGGCGGACCTCGACATCCATGAGCTACTTCATTTCCTTCCTGAAGGCGGCATCATCACCTTCGCAGGCGAGCGGGTGCTCCTTCTCGACGCGGTCGCGCTTGGGCTGCTCAGAAAGGAGCTCATTAAGACGTTAGGGATGACAGCGGCGCGGCTCGTACTCACCCGGTTCGGGTATGCGCACGGGTGGCGCGTCGCCGAAACGCTGCGCCAGGGTTTCCCGTGGGACAGCGAAGACGAATGGAGGATCGCCGGCGCGCGGCTTCACACGATCCAGGGTCTCGTCCGCGCGGAGGTGACCCGGGCGTCGTTCAACCGCGCCGCGCCAGGCGCCGAGGGCATCTGGCACGACTCGTACGAGGCCGAACAGCACCTGCTCCATCTCGGCCAAGCGGACGAGCCGGTGTGCTGGACACTGACGGGCTTCGCGACGGGCTACATGTCGTGTGTGTACGGCAAGGAGATCATTGCCATCGAGGATCGCTGCCGGGGCAAGGGCGACGCGGTCTGCAGAGCGATCGTCCGTTCAAAAGATGCGTGGGGTCCGGAACTCGCCACGCATCTGCCGTTCTACGACAAAGAAGCGTGTCTGGATGCCGCGCTGGTGCAGCTGACCGACACGCTCAAGAGGAAAGAACGGCAGCTTCAGTCCCGCCGGGCGCTGCGACAGATCGATCCCAGAGTGCCGGCTGGTCTCGTCGGCTCGAGTCCTGCGATGCTGCGGACACTTGATCTGGCGCGACGCGTCGCGCAAGTCGACTCCACTGTGCTCATCACCGGTGAAAGCGGTGCGGGTAAAGAGCGCATCGCGCGCTTCATTCACGACGAGTCGGCGCGGACAGCCGGTCCGTTCCTCGCCATCAATTGCGCGGCCGTGCCTGAGACGCTGCTGGAGTCCGAGCTCTTCGGACATACCCGTGGCGCATTCACGGGCGCGTCGCAGGATCGCGCCGGCCTCTTCGAGGCCGCCAATGGCGGCACGCTCCTCCTTGATGAAATCGGCGACGTGCCGCCAACCATGCAGGTCAAGCTGTTGCGCGTGTTGCAGGAGCGCGAGGTGCGGCGCGTGGGCGAGAACCGCGCGCGGACGATCAACGTTCGTGTGCTGGCCGCGACCAATCGCGACCTGCTCTCGGATGTACACGGCGCACGGTTCCGTCAGGATCTCTACTATCGTCTGCGCGTCGTCGAAATCAACGTTCCACCACTTCGGGAGCGGCGCGAGGACATTCTGCCACTGGCGCGGCAATTGCTCGCGGGAGCGGCCAAGCGATTTGGGAAAAAGGTGCCACCGCTCACACCAGACGCCGCGAATCTGCTGCTGCAGTACGCGTGGCCCGGGAACGTGCGCGAGTTGGAGAATGCGCTGGAGCGGGCCGTCGCGCTCGCGCAGTCGGACCGCATTGGCGTCGATGACTTGCCGCCGGAAGTCGGCTCGACGCCTGCGGCCAGTCCGGCCGCTGGCGAGATGCTGACGCTCGCGGAGATCGAGCGCGACTACATTGCCGCCGCGCTGCGCGCCTCAGGCGGCAACCGCGCCAAGGCCGCCGAGAGACTGGGCATTGGCGCCGCGACACTGTACCGGAAACTGAAAAAGGAACGGCGATAGGCTTGTAATCCTGTGCGTTCACGTCGGCCTCTTTCACAACTTCCTCACCAACCTCACCGCTCATCGTGTTTCAGAAACGTGTTTCGCTCGAGCTCGTCGAACGCCTGGCGGAGCTCGGCCTGCGTGTTCATGACGATTGGGCCATACCACGCCACCGGTTCCCGCAGCGGTTGTCCGGAGACCAACAGAAAGCGGATGCCGGAATCGCCGCCCTCGACCACGACCTCGTCGCCGCGATCGAACAGCACGAGTGAGCGATTGTCGACCTCCGCTGGCGGCGTGGCATGCGGCCACCATCCCACCCCTTCGGTTGGCACCGCCAGCGGTTCTGAGGCGTTGCAGAACGTCCCCGATCCGGCGAACACGTAGGCGAACGCATGGCGAGCGGTCTCCACCGGGAGAGTTTTTCGTTTGCCGGGAGGAATCGACACGTCGAGGTAGGTGGGGTCGGCGGCAATGCCTTCGACCGGTCCGGTCTTTCCCCAGAAGTGCCCGCATACGAGCCGCACATGAGTGCCATCATCATCCGTGATGGTGGGAATATCCGGGGCCTTCACTTCCTGATAGCGGGGCTTCGTCATCTTGAGCGCCGCGGGGAGATTCGCCCACAACTGAAATCCGTGCATGCGGCCGGTCGCATCGCCCTTCGGCATTTCCTGATGCACGATTCCGCTGCCCGCCGTCATCCACTGGATGTCGCCTGCCGCGATGGCGCCGTGATTGCCGAGACTGTCGCCGTGTTCGACGGTCCCGGCGAGGACGTAGGTGATCGTCTCGATGCCGCGATGCGGGTGCCACGGGAAGCCCGCGAGATAATCCTCCGGCACGTCATTGCGAAAGTCATCGAGCAGCAGAAACGGATCGTAGTCGGACGTCTGGCCGAAGCCGAATGCACGACGCAGATGGACGCCCGCGCCTTCGAGCGTGGGCTTGGCGGTGATCAGCTTTTTGACAGGTCGAACGGACATGATCGCCTCACAGGCTGCGACGCTCACGGACGAGGTGGTGTCTTCGGTGTGTTCGCTGGATCAAAATACCGCGTATCGGTCGGGCCAAAGCCGGATATTTCGACCAGCACAGGTTCGTCGCCTGTTTGCGCAAAATGCGTCACGCCGCCGGGCTCGGAGTACACGCTTCCCAGCGGCAGGCTCTTCAGCTCGCGCTCGTCGAATCGATCGCCGTAGCCGAAATGCCACGTGCCCGACACGACGACCGCCATCCGATCGTCGCGATGGGTGTGCGCCTGAATCGTCGTGTGAGCAGGCACGGACAGCACGATCGAGTAGAACCCGCTTTTCGACGGGTCGCCGAACATCACCTTCGTGCTGACCCCGGCGAGACCAGAACTGCCGACCTGGTTCGAGCCGGTCTGGTTCGCGCGAACCTCGTCGGGCGTCAGTCGCATTTGCGGGAGCGCAGAGGACCCCGCGGTTGACGCGTCCCTCGCGCCGAGAAAGCGCGTGAGCGCATCGATCGTCCGCTGCGGGCTCTCTTCCATCACCCAGTGGCCCGTGTTCGGCAGAATCACCGACGCCGCGTCCGAGGCGACGAGCTTCGCCTGCTTCGCAAGGGCATCTCCGTTCGCCTTCTCGCCGCCGATGGTCAGGACGGGCATCGTCAACTTCGTCTGGGAAAGCTGCGCGAAGTCTTTAGCCGCCTGCTGAAAAGAGACGAAGTACTGCCAGGCGGCGCGCATCCGCCCCGGCCGGGCGTATGCGGCGGCATACGCCACGCGATCGGCCTCCGGAAGCGAACGCGTCTTGTCAGCGGCGAAGTCATTCCAGAAATGGTCGAAGTAGGTGCGCTCGCGCCCGGCAACCAGCGCTTCGGGTGTCGGCCCATTGAACCGGAAATGCCAGATGCCCGGATTGTTGTAGATAGCCTCCCACCCGTCCACGCCGGGCAGAAACGCGTCCATCAGCACGAGTCTTTCCGTCTCCGCCGGGAACTGCGCGGCGTACGCGTAGGCCACCATCAGACCGATGTCGTGGCCCACCACGGCGGCCTTCCCTATGCCGAGCCGCTTCACGAGATCGTGGATGCGAATCGCGGCCTGCTTCATATCCAGGCCGTCTTTGGGAACGTCCGAGCCGCCGATGCCGGGCAAGTCGGGCGCGACGACGGTGAAGGTCGCGGCGAGCCGCGGAATCAGCGGTCTCCACATGCGCGAGGTCTCGGCGTACCCGTGCAGCAGCAGAATCGCGGGGCCGCGACCGGCGGCGAGGTACTGCAGCTTCAACCCGTCCACATCCATCGTGCGCACACGAATCGGTGCGGGCGCGTCAGCCGTCCGCTGCGCGGCCCCCGGCGGCTGAGCATGCGAGAGCACGAGAACGATGGCGACTGTAGCGCCGACACGTGACCAACGACCCATCGGATCTCCTTACTTCTTCACCGCTGCCAGCCTGCCTCGGCGAGGCTGACACTCGATCTGATTCGACCGCCGTTGAAGCGTGATGCCGGCATCTGTGAGCGGCGCGGCCTCGACCGGGTCGAGGTCGCCGATGGGGACGAGAAATCTCGCCTCGGGGACGAGGACGTACGGCGCGTGTCCTCCGTCGTAGCCGACGCCGGGAGCACGAATGGCCTTCTGATAAAGGCAGTGGTTCTCTTCACCGGACCGGCACATGTGACAATGGCCGCAGCTTGCCCATGACGGATTGACCGCGACGGCGTCGCCGTGCCGGAACTTCGTCACGCCGGATCCGACTTCTTCCACCCATCCGGCGATCTCGTGCCCGAGCGTGAAGGGTGGCGGCTCGTCCTTCCAGTAGCTTCGTTCTCGAGAGATGAGCGTGAAGTCGGTGTGGCAGAGGCCCGAGCCCGCGACTCTGACGACGACCTGGCCAGGTCCCGCGTGCGGCTCGGGCACCTCCTGAAAGTCCGGTTGCGTCTGCGCTTGCAAAAGTCGGTAGGCGAGCATGCGCAACTCGCAATCGGTTCCGCGAGGCTACGCCATCGACTTTCGCGGCGCCTTCGCGGCCTCGGCGTCGAGGCGGGAGGAGATCGCGTCGAACACGGCCAGCTTTGCCTGCTCGATCGACGCGATGGCATACTCGATCGCTACGCTGGCGTTGTCCTCCGCGTACTCGGCATCGCGCTCTGCGATCTTGGCATCAATCGCGTGCTTCTTCTCGGAGAGGCGCATCTTCAACGCGTCCACATCGGCCCCGAGCTTGGCTTCCATGGCACCCCATTTCGTGGAGCCGGCCTCGCTGGCGGCCTTGACCGACTGCTTCACTTTGTCGACCGCTGCTGTCGCGCTTGCACGCGCTTCGGCGGCGCGTGCCATCACCTTGTCATGTCCTTCCTTCTCCGCCGCCATGACAGCGTTCTCGACATTCCTCGCGCGAACCGACAGGTCAGAGAGCTGATCCGAGAGTCGCTTGACCATGATGTGCCTCCATGAAGTTGTTCGGAAACATGCGGACCCAGCAGCCACCGTTCTACGGCGGCGAGCCGTGCTGCAAACTCAGTGCCCACGTTCGCTTTGGTCGAACCGATGATGGTGGCGGGTGTGGCAACTCCTCACTCCAGCGAGTCTCCTCATCACGGTCACGGCTGTCACAGTGGACCGTGATCGCAAAGCCCGCATCTATCGCGTCACGATCTTGAACCAAAGGGGAAACGTGTCGAGCAGGGCGATGAACTCGCCGAACGCCTCGCGCCGACCGCCGAACATCAGGTCGCCCTTCGCGGTTGCGGACTCGACCGTCGTCTCCTTCAACTGGATCGCGTGGAGCGTCGCCTTGGTGAGCGTCACGCTGGCGTCTGGCGAGGTGAGCGGCTTTCCGTAATTGAGCACCGCGTTCTCGACGATGAGACCGTAGCTCTTCCTCAGGTCGGTGAACGCGATGTTCAGCCCGATCTTCTTGCCGGCCGCCTTCGGCCCGTTCAGGCGCACCGCGAGAACAGCATCTCCGGCGGCATCGCCTTGATCACGTCGGGGCTCGCCGATCCGCCACTCGTAGGCAGATTCGGCACGCCAGAAAGCTGCTTTCGACAATGGTTGGGATCGCGGCCATCACTGTGTCCGTCTTCGCAGCCGCTTGTCAGACAAGCTCTCCAAATGACGGAAGCTCACAAGGTTCCTCTCCCAAGGAAGCACGTCCGCAAGATAACAGTGGTTTAACTCAAAAGGTGCCATCTGATGAGGAGGCCCTGAAAGCCATTCAGGCGGTGAAAGCAGCCAGGGAAAAGGAACCAGACAGCGAGGCACGCAATGTGCTCGAAACGTCAATACCCGTTGCGCCCTGGTTCCAAGGCCCAACTAGGAATGGGTTTTAACGGCGATAGCTTCACAGGCATTTCCTCGAAATCAGCCTTGATTCGCCAACAGGCGGCATCCGTGACGCTGCGGCTCACATCTCGGGCCTGGCGCGTAGCCAGCGGATTCACGGCAACCCTGTTTTGGGGAACTGCTCGGTCCCAGTCGTTCTAAACCCTTGAGACCTCCTGCGCGTGGAACAGGGGGCACGACGAGTGCCGCACGGCTGTTACTCGGTGCAACCCCATCACGAGCACACGGCTAGAACCGAGATCGGGCTAGACTCGGTTGATGCGGGTGCGGACCACAGCGGGCTTGGTCGAGCCGATGTTGCTTCTCCGCCCAGATCGACTCCCTGACGATCGCGCCCAATCCTCGCAGAGTTGTTTCGAAAGGACTAAGAGAAGGAGGTTGTCATGTCGCCAACAACAGCTGACAGGGTCAAGAACGTCGTTCTGGTTCATGGCGGGTTTGTGGACGGTTCCGGCTGGCAGGGAGTCTATGCAGCCCTGAAGAAGGACGGTTACCTGGTTTCGATCGTCCAGAATCCGACCATCTCACTCGCAGATGACGTGGCCGTTACAAGGCGGATACTGGCCGCGCAGAACGGCCCGGCGATCCTCGTTGGCCATTCGTACGGCGGCGTCGTCATTACGGAAGCTGGGAACGATCCGAAAGTCGCAGGCCTCGTCTACATCGCGGCCTTCGCACCGGACAAGGGCGAGTCCGTGTCCGCGTTGATCAAGAACCCGCCGCCGGGTGCGCCTGTGCCTCCGATCCTGCCGCCGCAGGACGGTTATCTGTTCCTTGACCGGACGCAGTTTCGAGCCTCGTTCGCGGCGGATGTCAGCGCTGACGCGGCGGCATTCATGGCGGACTCGCAGGTCCCGTGGGGTCTCGAAGCGCTCAACGGCGCCGTCAGCGAGCCGGCGTGGAAAACAAAGCCAAGCTGGTATCTCGTGTCCACGGAGGACAGGATGATTCCGCCCGACGCGCAGCGCGCGATGTCGAAGCGCGCCGGTGCAACCGTCATCGAGGTCCAGGGCAGCCACGCCGTGTACGTCTCGCAGCCGCAGGCGGTCGCATCGATCATCGAGACGGCCGCGAAGGGTGTCGGCTTCGCCTAGATCAGGCAGGAGGTCCAAATCAGTGCCACACGGTTGTGGGTGACGCTCCGGTCATGACATCGGCGAGGGGCCGCCTTGGTGAGCGTGGCGCTTCGCGCACCGCGTATCCGAGCCTGAAGACGAACGTCGGTTCCCAGCCGCTTGCGCGCGCCAGCTTGGCAAGCGACGGGCCGAACTCGTCCTGTCTTCCAAGCATGTGATGACGATCGATCATTTCGACCGGCTGGTTGAGAGGCTGCGCAGCAATGCCCTCCGCGGTCGCAGCCAGATGCAGCCTCTGCCAGGCGCGTCCTGCCGCAATCGACTGGGCCATGTTTAGTCGGTCAGGGATCAGGATCATCCCGAATACCGCCGCGGTCGCCGTATGAACATCGCGCGTCGTATCGACCCAGATCCGATCGATCCTCGTCGCATTGAGATCGGGCAATATCTTAGCGGCCACGGTCATCAGGCGGCTGGTCCCTGAGGTGTCGATCGTGACGCCATCGCGATGGACGAGAACGTCGCGTCTGCCGGTGCGTATCCATCGGAAGCTGTCCATCGACATCTCGGGATCGGCAACGATCTGTTCGGTCGATTGGACGATCAGCGCGCCGAACTCGCGGCGCGCGCCATCGTCGACCAGAAGGACGAGGCGAACCGTCGGGCTGGACACGAGATCGATCAACCGCTGCAATTGCTCGGGCGCAATTGGTTCATCGCGATAAGGACCGCGGTTCGTGTGTCGTCTGGGAATCACATCGAAGAACGGATCGCGTGTCGGCTGACTCGCTGCAACCGCAATCTGGGCGACGAGAACCGGCTGGCGGCCCGGAGAAGGCTCGAGCCGTCCATCCGCCGGCTGCACATCGGTAGCGAGCCCGAAGGCACGCGCCGCACACACGAAGTTCTCGATCGCACAGCCCAATCCGAGATGCATTTCTCGGCGAAACGGGTCGAAGGAGCCCAGGTGGCGCGCGCGATCCGCGTAGACGGCGATCGCGTCACCAGACGCTTCGAACAGCCATGGCTGTGTGTTGTGGGGGCTGGCGGCAAGAATGGCTCCGCCAAGCGGTCTTCGATTTCCGTCTTGATCGCTGCCGCGCCACTCGTCCCACGGCGTGTATGCCGGACCGGTCGCACCAGCAAACACGCCGCGATCCCACGCTCGATATCCCAGTGCCGAAATCGCAGCGGCTACGCTGCCAGCAATGACTACTCGTTGGCGTTGCATGAAAAGTCTCCCCGCGCCACGGCTGGCGCCCCGGCGAGTACCGTCCCCCTCAGCAGTCGTCGACCCGATGGCCGTACGGCCTTCGTGCTGCGCGGCGCGGACGAGGTACTGATCAACGATGCGGCGAGAATTCGGACGGATCGCCGATTCTATCGGAGAACCGGCAGTCGTTGACCGCAGTTTGCAACAGATCAGTCGCGCGCGCGAGTTCCGCGATCACGAACGCCAAGCGAATGCTGTTAGTCCCGTGTAGTCTTTGCTGAGTTCACTCCCTCGGACGTCCGGCAACTGGAACGTCTGATGATCGAGGCCCAGCAGGATGCGAAGGAATAGCAGCGGCGCGCCTGTCGCCCAAGCCTGGGGACTGCCTGCGGTCGGGTACCCGACCGGGTATTTGGTCACCTCGCGCGCATCGCCGGCGAAGGCCTCAGGCAAACGGTGATGGAACAGCTCGGCCGCCTCCAGGATCCCCGGCGCGAGCTGGGCCGCCTCCTTCCGGTAGCCATAGCGCCAGACGCCCACGCGACGCCGAGTTTGGCGAGATAGTACAGACACATTCGTGCAGCTACGTCGATTGCTGGAAGCAGCCGCATGAGGAACGCGCGAAGATGACGTTCGAAATCACTGTTTCAGCAGCCTGTTCGAGGAGTGTCGCGATCGAGCTGCCCGAACTCTCGAGCGGGCCTGAGGCTGATGATACGAACGAGATCCAAATGCGGTCCTGGTCCGTGCTAGGCTCGGGCGAATGTCAACTGGCTACGCACCGATCGGAGATTACGGCATCATCGGTGATCTCAACACCATCGCGCTTGTCGGCATGGACGGATCGATCGACTTTCTGTGCCTGCCTCACTTCGATTCGCCATCTGTGTTCGCCGCCCTGGTCGACGCAGAGCATGGTGGCCGTTTCCAAATCGCGCCGTTGCTTGCGGGCGCCGCCCGCAAGCAGCTCTATCTGCCCGATACCAATGTCCTCTTGACGCGGTTTCTCGACCCCGACGGTGTCGCCGAGCTCTCCGACTTCTGCCCGGTGGAAGCCGCGGGCCAGGCCCATAACCTGGTGCGACGGGCGAAGACTGTACGAGGCGAAGTGCGCTTTCAGATGCGCTGTGATCCCCGCTTCGATTATGCGCGTGCCACCCACACGACCGAGCGCCGCAGTGATACGGAGGTGCTGTTCGCAGGGCAGTCCAGCAACGGCGATCTGGTCCTGCGTCTGCGGTCGTCGGTTCCGATGCGGGTCGAGAACGGCGTAGCGCTCGCTGACTTCACATTGACGGCGGACACGTCGGCCTGGTTTGTCCTCGAAGTGGTGCTCGCCGGCGACACGTCACCAGCCCAGCAGCCTGATTACCCGAGCGACGCGTTCAAGCAGACGGTGAACTTCTGGAGAGGGTGGATCGCACGCAGCACTTACACGGGGCGCTGGCGCGAAATGGTGAACCGGTCCGCGTTGACGCTGAAGCTGCTCACATCGCGGCAGCACGGCTCCATCGTCGCCTCGCCCACCTTCGGTCTCCCCGAGACGATCGGGGGCGGCCGCAACTGGGACTACCGGTATACATGGGTTCGCGATGCGTCCTTCACGCTCTACGGACTGATGCGCCTGGGCTACACACAAGAGGCCGAGGCGTTCATGCGCTGGATGATGGCCCGCTGCAGCGAGCTCGAGCCGGATGGCTCGCTCCAGATCATGTACAGGATCGACGGGGGTCACAAGCTGCCCGAGGAGGTGCTCCCTCACTTCGAAGGCTACATGGGCTCAGGCCCGGTCCGCATCGGCAACGCCGCGTTCGATCACCTCCAGCTCGACATCTATGGCGAGTTGATGGACTCGATCTACTTGTACGACAAGTACGGTTCTCCCATCGGGTACGACACCTGGACCAATGTTGTACGGTTGATCGAATGGGTATGCGCGAACTGGCGCCGTCCCGATGAGGGCATCTGGGAGGTACGCGGCGGGCGACAGGAGTTCCTCTTTTCGCGAGTGATGTGTTGGGTGGCTATTGACCGCGCCATTCGGCTGGCGGCCAAGCGCTCGTTCCCCGCGCCGCTGAAGCGGTGGTACGTGACGCGCGACGCGATTCACCAAGACATCTTCACGCGATTCTGGAACCCCACGCGCGGCGCGTTCATGCAGTACGCCGGCGCCACCACGCTCGACGCCGCGGCGCTCCTGATGCCACTCGTACGTTTTGTGTCGCCGACCGACCCGCGGTGGATCTCCACCCTGCGCGCCATCGAAAGCGAATTGGTCAGCGACTCGCTCGTGTATCGATATCGCCTCGCGAGCGGGTTTTCTGACGGGCTCACAGGGGAAGAAGGCACGTTCTCGATGTGTTCGTTCTGGTATGTCGAATGTCTTTCCCGCATGGGGGACCTGCACCAGGCGCGGTTCTTTTTCGAGAAGATGCTCGGGTACGCTAATCACCTCGGGCTATACGGCGAGGAGTTGGGCCCGCAGGCCCAGCACCTCGGCAACTTCCCCCAGGCGTTCACGCACCTGGCGCTCGTCAGCGCCGCCTTCGATCTCGACCGTCGGCTCTCGGCCGCCGGCCACGCCGCGTGACCGCAGCCACCGACGGACGGAATGTGGCGCGCAATGTCTCCTCGATACCACGCTCTCATTCGGGTAGCTTCGTCATGAACCGCGCAATGGCGGCTCCGATTTCGGTCGGGGCGTCCTCTTGCAGATAGTGGATACCGGGCACCGTGACCTTCTGTTGGCACGGCCAAGTGTCACAGAAGTCCCGAGCTCGGCCAATCAACATAGCGCCAGGATCTCCGGCGATGAACAGCTTCGGGATCGAGTTTCGGGCAAGCCACGCGCCGTAATCATTCACGGTCGCCACAACATCTGCAGGCTCGCCGTCGATCGGCAACTCGCGGGGCCAGGCCAGCATTGGAAGGCGTGAATCCCTCTCGCGGAAGGGCTCACGATAGGCGTCCATCTCCGTGTCACTCAGGGAGCGGAGAATGCTCTTGGGCATCACCACTTCAATGAATGCGTTGTCGTCCAGGATCAGATGTTCCCCCTCGGCCGAGCGAAACGCTCGAAACATCGCGTCGCGACCTTTGGGAAAGTCCTCCCACCGACGGGGCCGTACGATCGCCTCCATGTAAACGATCGCACGCACGGCGTTCGGGTGTCGGTGCGCCCAATGGAACCCGAGCGCTGAGCCCCAATCGTGAAGGACGAGCGTTACGCCCCGGTTCAGATTCAGCTGTGAGAACCATTCGTCGAGATACCTTGCGTGATCGACGAAGCGATAGCGGTTGGCCGGTGACCTGCCGGATCGACCCATTCCCACCAAGTCAGGCGCCAGGCAACGCCCGAGTGCCACGGTGTGCGGGATGATATTCCGCCACAAGTATGACGACGTCGGATTGCCATGCAGGAAGACAATCGGGAGGCCCTCACCAACGTCAACAAAGCTGATCTCGGTGTCGAGAACGGAAACACGACGTCGCGGATGATTGTCTTCGGCACCAATCGCCACGGTCGAATCCTCCAGCTTTGGGCGGCGGGTTCGCAGTCGCCTTTGATCGTCAGTTTCAGTCCGGCTCAGTGTCGATCGTTGGCCGGTTGTGCTCTACGAAGAGTTTCAAGCCGGCGAGCATCACGCTCCAGTTCCTTTCCGCACGCTCGCGCGCCTCGTCGCTGAGATTGTTATCCTGATGCAACGACACGCGTGTCTGCTGCGCGCCGTCGCTGGACACGTGCACGGTCACGACGTGGTAGTTCTCCGGCAGATCGGGCGCTCCAGCAAGAGAACTGAAGTGGCTAAACTCGAGCACTCGCTCTGGGACGACCTGAAGAATGGTCCCCCTGTCCTCGTACGCCCGGCCCTGCCACTCGCCCGCCCACACGATTGGACTGCCCACGACCCAGTCCGACGTCACCGTGGCGCCGAACATGTACGCCTTGATGGCAGCAGGCGTGACGAGCGCATCCCACACGTCAGCGGGAGGCGCGGCTATCGTCACGGATGCCCTCGCAATCAGTCCCGTGTTCATCGATACCCCTGAGCCGCGGTAGTTGGAGTGGTTCGCCGAGTGAGGCTCGTGGCGATCGTCACCATCGAAGCAAGCGCCAGAACGAGCAGCGATTCGCCGGCAGCTGGTTTCGCGATCATGAGAAACACAATAGCCAAGCCAAAGGTGATGCGAATGCGTAGAGACAGCCGCAGAATCGGATGGGCCGCCGCTGCCCGCAGAGCCACAGTGCCGTCCGCCGGGACGTCGGCCACACGTTTGAGCGCGCGCATCGGCGAGCGTGACACCGGTCCGCTGACGATCGCCATCAGCAACAACGCGCCGTACGACGCGCGCATCCAGTCATTCCCAAGGACGCCGATCCGCGCACCGAGGTAGAAGCCGGACACCACGATCGCTGCCACCGCGATTCCCGACAGGCGAGGGAGCATGACAACGAGCCGCAGCCACGGCAGGGCTTGTTCGCGTGTGACGGAACGTTGCAGGCCGTGCAGACTGACCCACTCGAGGCCGAGTCCCACGAACAACGTCAGCATCCCGACGACATGCGCAAACAACATCAATGATCGTGTTGATTCCATCTGTTCACCTCAGAACGTCGATCTCTGAAGTGAAGACCGACGACGCGAAGAGTCTGTGACTGAGACGTTGTCCGGCGGCTACGATGGAGCTCCGGGCAGATGCCCGAGCTTGGCCGGGTTGCTGATCGCGAAGATCTTCTGAACGTTGTCGTCGGCGATGTGCAACACCAGCGCGATAGCGGGCTTGCCGTTGAAATAACTGACAAAGCCTGGTTCCCCGTTGATTTCGACAAGCCGCGTCGCGAATGTCTTCGGTGCGAACTTGGCCATCCCGCCGAGGATGGCGCGCGCGATATTGGTCGCGCCGTGGACGAGGTTGGGCAGGGCCGGCGCCTTACCGCCGCCGTCGGTGTGAAGCTCGGCGTCGCTGGCGAGCACCGTGACCAGACCATCGAGATCGCCGTTGGTCGCCGCCTGAACGAACCGCGCGAGCAGGTCGGTTTGCTTCCGAGCAGACGGTGTGAACCGAGGCCGTGCCGCGTGCACGTGCTCTCTCGCTCGCCGCAGAATCTGCCGGCAGTTCGCTTCCGTTCGCCCGACCGCCGCCGAGATCTCGGCGTACTCATAGTCGAACACTTCGCGGAGCAGAAACACGGCGCGCTCGATGGGATTCAGACGCTCCAGCAGCACGAGGAATGCCATGGAGATCGACTCGCCCGCCCACATCGCGCTCGTGGGATCGCTCGCCGCATCGGTCACGACCGGTTCGGGCAGCCACTGGCCGACGTATTCCTCGCGCTGCACACGAGCGGACTGCAGGTGATTGATGCACAACCGGCTGACGATCGTGACGAGGAACGCCCTGGGCGATCGAATCTCGTCGCGCGGCGCCTGCTGCCAGCGAATGAATGCATCCTGCAGCACGTCTTCCGCGTCGGCGACGGTTCCCAGCATCCGGTACGCGATCGAGAAAAGCAGGCTCCGGTACTCGTTGAACGTCGTCAACGGATCCGGAGCCTCCTTCGAGTCGCCGGCGTCAGCCATGTGATTGTGAGCCATAGCGCAAATGATGGTTCCTAGGCAGCCGATTGATGATGGGATACGGCACCTGCGCGCGCGCCTGCCTGGAGCGAATGACTCTTTTCAAAGTAATAGTACCGAGACCGCCAGCAGGCAGAGGAAGACGAGCGGATCGATGACGTATATCAGGCTGAGATTGCGTGCGTCGCCGCGGCCGAAATGGGCAATCGCGGCCGACACCAGCGTGATCGCGAAGCCGGCGTACGCGAATTCCTTCACCTTGAATGGAACAGCGGGGATCAGGAGCGCAAGTACACCGAGGATCTTGGCGATCGTCAGCTCAACCTTGAAGTACGGCGGGAATCCAAGATGGACGAACGCGCCTTCAGGGCCGTTCGGAAACGGAAAATGGTCGTTGAAGACGAAGTTGATGATGCTGAACAGCATCACCGCCAGGACCAGTCCCGTGCTCGCGCGGTACAACGCACGTTCCCGGCTCGTCAGTGTGCGGCTTGCTCCCATTATTGACACGATGTCCTCCAGACTCCCGTTGCGGTAGGCACGGCTCCCACGATGCCGGAGCCTCCAGCCTCAACGTTCTACGAATCCAAGACCGGAGACGCGTTCCGTTTGTGACACGGCCCACCAGACTGCCCACATCGTTATGACAATCTGGGCAAGGATGACGGTCACGAGTGTCAGAGGGCGGCCCGCCAGCGCGTCTTCGGGGCCAGGTATCGATCGAAAGAACTCAGAGATATTCGCGAGATTGAAACCCAGAATGACTGCAAGGAGAGCCTTGCCGCCGCGGAAGATCCACCAGCACACAAGCCCGTAGGCCAGTTCGACCAGAAACGCAAGCGGTGCCAGTCGACCGTACAGGAACGTTCCGTATTTCGGCGCGTCGCGGTACGGTCCCAACGCGATGTCGCCATTGTGGGTCAGGAGATCGAGGAGGAGATGCGACAGCAATGCGAAGCCCAGGATCGCGCCGAGTCGCCCACGGCCAGCGAGTACTCCCATCGACCACGCGAGCAACGCCGCTCCGAGTGCCGTAAGCACGGAGTGCGAGTAGGGCATATATGTGAGATGGATGTCGCCGACGTACCGCACGATCGGCTCGGTTGTCGTGTGCTCGACGCCCAGGTAGTTCAACGCGACCCAAGCGAACTCCATTGCCTGCACCGAGAGAAGGAGTGCGACGAGCGACACGTCCTCGAAGCGCCGCTTGAAAATCAGTGCCGTCGCGGCGTGGTTGATTGCGAACATGTCCGACCCCTGCCTTCACTCGCCTCGATGTTTCGCCGGTCGTGCAAGGTCTTCAAACGCCAGCGGCTCCGTTCGCAGCTGCGCCACTACCGCGCCCCAGCCTTGCCGTACATTCGAGTACCTCGGTTTCCAACCAGATGCTGAACGTAACTTTTTGTTCGAGATCCTCAGCGAGCGGGCCGCCAGCGCTCCCAGAGATCCAAATAGAGGGGTGATCCAGGCAGGCAGAAGCTTCGGAGCTCGAACGCCGAGCGCCTCAGCCAACGAATCGACAAACGCTCTGTGAGTCATCGGTTCGTCATCGACGGCATTGTAGATACCCGCCGGGAGCGTCAGAGCGGCGGCGACGGCGGTCGCCGCGTCGTCATGTGCCAGCGAGGAGATATACGCACCGGGAGAACCCGGCAGCAGCGCCCAGCCCTTCCTGACGTACTTAATCATCTCGCTGGTCTGAAACGCGTCGTGTCCGTAGAAGGCTCCGAATCGCAGCACGACAGCTGCACGCCCTGCCTGGGAGAACCGTTCTGCCGAAGCTTCTGCGTCGAGAATCGAGCGATTGAAACCAACGGTACTGAGGGGCACCCGCTCGTCGATCCACTCGCTGCCGCTGCCTGGATAGACCGGTGCGAAGGATTCCTGGACAAATCGGCCGACAGTCGACGCGAGGCTTGCGTCAACGAGGATCGCGGAGGCATCTCGACGCAGACGGTCGTTTTCACGCCAGGCCCACGGCAGGAACATCCGTGACGGATCGGGAATGTGCGTCGCGAGGTTGACGACAACATCGTGGCCCGCGACGGCTCGGGATACGGCACCCGAATCGAACAGGTTCACCTCGATCGCTCGCACGCCCTTCGTTGTGAGCTCCGCGCGTGCCACAGACGAACGAACGGCTGCCGTCACCTCGTGACCGGCATCTTGTAGGAGTGGAACAAGGCGTCGGCCGACGACGCCAGTCGCGCCCGTCAAGAAGATCCGCATACTCACCTCTCGTTATGCCTTCCTGCGAGGCGAACGATCGCGTAGATGCCTGGAATCATCGGGAGTGCGGCTGTGTACAGGCCGGGGAAGTAATAACGGCCGGTTGCGCCTATCCAGTAATTCGGCATCTCTGCGACAAGGCGTCCGTTTGACACCGTCGCGGTGATCGCCGCCGGCAGCGTCGGATCCAGTGCAGGCCTCAGCAGCGGAAAAATGAAGTGCGTGAATTCCGCTACTCCGGGGCCGATGAAGATGAACCAGGCGAGGAAGCCGGCGAGCGGAATCCGGTAATAGAGGCCGATCGCGGTCAAGGCGTAGAGACAAGGCCCGACGAAGGCAAAGATCAACAGGAACGAACGCTCGGTCCATGAGATGTCGAACAGTCGACTCATGGCGGGACCGAACCTCGCCAGATATTCCTCCGCCATGTGTACGTCGAGCGCGGCGACGGTCAGCAGGAAGAGCGGAAGGATCACCGACGGATCGACTGGACGCCGCAAGTACGAACGTTGCCAGATGACGAATGCCACCACGCCGGAGCCTCCGACGATGACGACCGGTGGCGGACCGATCGCGGTATAGCCAGCCCACATGGCGACAACCAGGAACAGCACGGCAACCACGCTGTTCCACGCCCTCGTGCGCGGTGGCGTATCGACGACTTCGGAGGTTTGCGCGGGTCGCCGATCTCGCGTCAGCGGGCCGGGCGGGTGTTGTGAAGCTTCGATGGTTCGTGGAACGGACATGCGGTGACTCTCGGGCAAGATCGGCGCCACGCCTGTGGACGCAAGACACCGCGACACACGGATTGGCCCACGCTCAGCAGGCTGCGCATTCCTGCGCACTGGTTAGTTCTGCGCAGCACAGTCGAAGGAATTCAACATCGCAACGTCGGTCCAGTGCGGTTTCAACCTTCTGAACAGGTGGCGTCCGTTTTGCGACGAGGCGCTGGTGCTGATGATTTACAAGCGGGAATTCTTGCCGTCGGCGTCGGCTCCCGAGGTCGGCCTTCGAACCGACGGCGGTCCTGTCTTGCAGATCACACCTTCGGAGCGATACGCACTCCAACTGGTCGCGCAGGGGACGCCGACGAGCCAGATTGGTGCGATGCTCGGCCTTGCGCCCGCCGATCATCGATCCGTTTCTGACGGCGCTGTTCGCGAGGCTTGGCGCAACCAGCCGTGCCGACGCGATGAGGGTTGCGTCTCGGCGAGGCTTGCTGGTGCCGAAGGCGCAGCGTGACCACCACTGGGACAGGCATGTCTTTGAGAACCGTTCAACTGATCGTCGGTCGCCTGGTGACCGACGAGGAATATCGTCTGAATTTCTTGAGCGATCCGATCCGCGCACTGACGACGCTGCGCGATCAAGGTGTCGAGTTGACGTCCGCCGAGATCGACGCGCTGATTCGAACGGACCGAACGCTCTGGAGCGACGCCGCAGCACGCATCGATCCGCGACCTTCAACGGTCGAGTTTGCTCGCTGAGTAGCCGCAGATCGCCGTGCTCACAAGCATCTCGACGGACTGCTCGTTTCGGCGGACAATGCAATCGGACCATCACGGCTCTCGTCCACCCACACCAGGAGCAAGCATGCGTGCCGGTATCGGGAACGACGACGACCGGCAAAGCCATCGATGCGACGTCAACCGCGGCGCGCTACGACGCGTTGATCCGCGTGTCTGAAGCGCTGAGGGGGTATCACGATCGGGAGACGCTGTTTGGCAGTCTCGCCCACGAACTCCGGCCCGTCGTCTGGTTCAGCTTCTTGGGCCTCGACTCTCTACGATGAGCAGACCCACACCGTCCAGCGCGTACGTCCTCGAGGGAACGGGCGAGCCACTGGCGCCACCACATGTCGATGCCGAGGACTCAGTCGCGTACTGGGTGGTCCAGCATCAAGAGCCGCTCGTATTTCCTTTCGAGGACGGAGAAACCCGGTTTTCGCAAGCCACCGCCTACCTGGAGAGCCATGGGATCCAGTCGGCATGTGCGCTGCCCCTGACATCGCCGCGGCGCCGTCTCGGCATGCTGTTTCACGGCAGCCGGGAACGCTACTCGTACGATGCAGAGGATCTCGCGTTTCTATCGCTGGTCGCGAATCAGGTTGCGCTCGCCATTGAGAACGCGGAGAACTACGAGGCGTTGCAGCACTCGCTCGCGCTCGAGCGAGACCGCATGCGGAACGTCGAGGCGTGCGACGAACTGCTGCGCGCGTTGTCCACGGTCCTCGACATCCGGCAGGTGTTTCCGCAAGTCTCGCAGATCGCCGCGACCGTACTCCCTCACGATCTTCTGACGTTCGCGTTTCTCAACGGACAGCGCGAGGTTGTCGTGCAAGCGACGTCAGGTGAATGGGCCCCGTTGCCCACGAGGCTGAAGGTTCAACACGTGATCCCTGACGGAGGCGGGAGCGCGATCATCGGCGATTTCGAAGAGCCAGATGCCTGCCCGCCCGTCGAACCTCACCAGTTCTGGGATCTTGTTCGTTCGGCGGGTTACCGTTCGATGCTGGCGGTTCATCTGCCCGCCCGCGATCAGATGCTGTCGCTCGGGTTCTGGTCGAAGCGGTCTCACGCGTTCGACGAGCGGCAGTTGGGGATGGCCCGCCGCATCGCGGATCACGTGGCCCTCGCGGTCTCTCACGAACAACTCGCCGACCTGGCCCGTGAGGCGGCCGAAGCCAAATTGCGAGCTGACCGTCTCGAAGCGCGCGTCCGCTCGTTGTCCGAGGAGCTCGCGGCGAAGGCCGGACGCATGGTCGGTCCGTCGGACGCGTGGCAAGCGGTGCTCAAGGCGGCGACGCAGGTCGCGTCAACTGACACGACGGTCCTGCTCGTGGGCGAATCCGGCACCGGCAAGGAAGTGGTCGCCAGGTTCATCCATCACGCCTCGAACCGTGCGAACGGACCGTTCGTCGCGCTGAACTGCGCGGCGCTCCCCGAGCAGTTGCTCGAATCCGAACTGTTCGGCTACGAGCGTGGCGCCTTCACTGGCGCGCAACAGGCCAAGCCCGGGCAGATCGAGCTGGCGGCGGGCGGAGTGCTGTTTCTCGACGAAGTCGCCGAGATGAGTGCATCCGCACAGGCCAAGTTCCTTCGTGTCCTGCAGGAGCGCGAGTTCCAGCGACTTGGATCGACACGCACGTTGAAGGCAAACGTGCGTGTGATTGCGGCGACCAATCGCGATCTGAAAAAGGCGCTCGAGCGCGGCGATTTTCGCGAGGACCTCTTCTATCGGCTGCAGGTCTTCGATATCAAGCTCCCGCCACTGCGGGCACGACCGACCGACATCCTGCCCCTCAGCGATGCGTTTCTCGAACAGATCGGCCAGACGTTCGGGCGGCCCCCTTCGGGACTGACACGCGACGCCAAAGAGGCGCTCATGCACTACGACTGGCCGGGAAACGTGCGGGAGCTGCGCAATGCGCTCGAGCGGGCCGCGATTCTCTGTGAAGGCGGCCTGATCACGACGGAGCACCTGTCGCTGGACAACGGCCGGCGCGGTCCGCGGCCGCCCGTCGGCGCATCGACAACCGACCTGAGCGCCGTCGAGCGCGACATGATCGCGCAGGTGCTCGCGGACTGCGCCGGTAACAAATCGAAGGCTGCCGCCAGGCTCGGCATCTCGCGCACGCAGTTGTACGTTCGATTGCGCCGCTATCAGCTTTCCTGACTGCCTATCGGCTCACACCGGCTCCAGACGGAAAGCTTTGACGAGCATGCCTCTGCGGCTGTCATCGCCGATGGCATAGGTCCGGTCGCCGAATGGTTAGCGCAGATGTGCGTCGATTCACAAGCGACGCGAATTCAGGAAGGAAATTGGAGGCGCCGCCCGGATTTGAACCGGGGGTGGAGGTTTTGCAGACCTCTGCCTTACCTCTTGGCGACGGCGCCTTGATGGGTGAGTGGCTGACCCGTAAGTACCTCAGCGACAGGAATTTCTGTGGCCTGAGGTTCAGTCGGACTACCTGTCAACGTTAGCGCAGAATCGGCTTCGTGTGCAACGGGTGTGCGACCATTTCGGCGCTCCTCGACCCGCTTGAGCGCCTCTTGCATGCCCCTCCGTGTCGTCTTCAAGTAGCGCGACGTCGTGGACAGGTTCAAGGCCACGAAACACCGGTCTGGACGCTGGGACCGAGCCGGGTTCGGTCGCCGCAGCGGTAGTGGTCAAACCGCAGCCGCACGGGTGAAGCCAGTCCTGGATCGTGCTCTGCTCGGCAGTCAAAATGCTCCGTCGGTGTGGCGTTCAGAAGGGTTCGGCGAAAACAGAGCGATCGCTGCGGCCATGAGAGTTGCCGTCAAATCACCACAGTTCGTGACGCTGAGGGCCAAGGACTGCGGGATTTTCTTGGCGTGTGAAAAATTCAGCAGAACCCGCAGGACGCGCCGTCGGGCGGCGGTTGACTACGGATGCACGACGACAGTGACCAGGGAGGGGTTGATCTTGAGGCTGCCGTTGTATTCGACGAAGCCGAGCTTCTTGAACTTGTTCATGAAGAAATTCACGCGGGAACGGGTCGTACCGACCATCTCGGCGAGGGCTTCTTGCGAGATCCTCGGCAACACCCATCCTGGCTTGTCCTTCTTCCCGTAGCGCGCGAGCAGCAGCAGCGTGCGGGCCAGGCGTTTTTCGCTCGAGTTGAACAACTGATCGACAAGGTCAGCCTCGAGGCGGTGTTGCGGGCCAGCATGTGTGCGATGAACCGGTCCGAGAACGCGTGCTGGCTGTGCAGCAGGCGAATCATCTGGCGTTTGGGTACGACGAGCACCGTGGTCGTCGTCGTGGCCCTCGCCGTGACGAGGCGCACTGGGTGACCGGCCAGCGCCCCCTCGCCGAGAAAATCGCCAGGGCCCAGCGTGCCTACGATGGCCTCTCGCCCCGCGTGTGACAGGACCGACAGCTGGACCGTGCCGGTCCGAATGTACATGACGCTGTCGCAGGGATCACCCTGGGAAAAGACGACGTCCCCGCGCGCATACATGACGATGCGCTTTCCGAGTCCGGCTGACTCGAGAAACGCGCGCGCGTCGAATGAACGTTTCTTCTGAGCCATCGCGTCCGGGTCTGCGAGACATCCTACGCACTATCCATGCCTGCGATACGAGGCGGGTCGAGGCCATGCGCATGGTGGACCTTCGTGCACGTCGACACGGGCCGAGTCCGCGCCTGGTAAGCGAGTCCGGCGGCTGGCAGTTCTTCACTCGGCGGAGCGCCTCCGCGCGAGCGCCCGCTCGAGCTTCGCGTCATGCAGGTAGATGTCCTCGGCGAAGCGGATCGTCCCATCGTCCGGCATGACGGCTGCCGTGGTGTAGAACAGGATCACCTGAATCGGCCGCAACAGCGGCACATGAATCGACTGCGTCCCGGTCATCGCCGACAGGATGCGATCGCGGGTCCACTCCGGCCGGTCCTCGAGCGCCCACTCCGCCAGCGCAACCGGATCTTCCAGACGGACGCAGCCGTGGCTGAAGTCGCGGCGGCTCCGGCTGAAGAGCTCCTGCGCGGGCGTGCCGTGCATGTACACGTTCTCTGCGTTGGGGAACACGAACTTGACCAGCCCCAGCGCATTCTGCGGACCTGGACGTTGCCGCACACGGAGCGCCCCCTGCCGGAGCAGCGAGAGGGTGCCTGCCGTTGCGACCACCGCCTGCGCATCGTCGCCAGGCCCCCGCACGATTTCCATCTGCTGGCGCCGCAGGTAGTCCGGATCGCGGTCGAGGATCGGGAGTATCTCGCGGCGAGCGATCGACGGCGGCACATTCCAGTAGGGCCTGAAGATCACCTCGCGCAGCTGTTCGACGAAGACAGGTGTCTCGGTGCGGAGTGCGCGGCCCACGATCACGTCCATCCCGAACAACGGCTCCCCGTTCGGCGGAATCGTGTCCCATGCCCACAGACGAAACATGGGGATGTTGATCGCGAGCAGGCGCTGGTCGCCCAGATGCGGCAGCCACCGCAGCCGCTCGAGCGCAAGCTCGATCTGTCGGACGCGCTTCGCGAGCGGGACGCGCAGAGCGGCTTGCGTGCTCTTGCCGAGGACCCCGTCGGGTGCGAGGCCGTGGCGGATCTGAAACCGTTTCACGCCTTCCACGAGCGCTCCCTCGTATGCGGTCGACCCGGCGGGCGCCGGCGTTCCCGCCGGCAGATCGCCCAGCGTCACGAGCTGGCGATGGAGGGCGTCAAGTCCCTGGTACTGCTCCCCTGGATGCACGACGACGGCGAACGGGGGGATCTCGTTCGGTGTCGGATCGGCGGCGAGCGACCGATAGCGAGTCAGCATTGTGCGGAGGGCACCGTACTGCGCGAGCTCTGGCCTCAGATCCGCCGCTGTCTCGGCAATCCGAAGCTCGGCGATCGCGGATTGGAGCAGCGCCGCGAAGTCGTGGTGATCGGCCGGCGCGCTCAACCTCAAGCCAATCGTGGACGGCTCCACACGTCCCCGGTGCACATGATGGAAATAGCGCAGCACGCCCGCGCTCAAGGCGACGTCGAAGTTGGCAAGATCCCGAATGGACAGCGGCGACTCACTCTGCAACGTCGCCGTCAGACGATCAATCTGATCCTGGCGATAGTCCGCCGGATCGAGGCCTTCGCCGGCTGCGCCTCTGAGCAGCGTCAGGGCCTCGTCCGCGCTGCGGTCTGGCCG
Organism: uncultured Acidobacteriota bacterium; assembly: GCA_963770995.1. Lineage (GTDB taxonomy): Bacteria > Acidobacteriota > Vicinamibacteria > Vicinamibacterales > CAVVIG01 > CAVSWN01. The sequence continues at coordinate 736,099 of CAVYRS010000005.1, forward strand.
GCCTGCGGTGTCGAGCCAGAGCGGCAGATGCCCCCGTCTCTCGTACAGCGCTTGCAGCTCCGCCTGCTCCGCATATGTCAGCAGACCACGTGCTGGATCGAGACCGTTGATCACGCAAGCCTGGATGGCGGCTCTGACTTCAACGACACACACTTGACCGAGGGCGACGTCCGAACGCGGCGCGAGCGCCGCAGGCTGCGCCGCCGGAGATGGTGCGATGAAGCGGTCCGAGCAACCCAGCAGGGTGAGCAGGATGACGACAAGCGTCAACGGCGATCTCGCGACCGACCGACACATCCGCACACGCCTGCGGGTCACAGCCCCACCTCCCGGTTCAGTATGCGAGCTGCCGTGCCAGCTCGTTGTTCCTCTGCCACTGGCGGAAATGCGCGGCCGATTGTCGGTAGGACACCCACGAGGCAAATGCAATCCGCTCGGTCCACCCGAGCCCGCGAACGAGCTTCCGGTGCGTGGGATGTCGATCGATCAGCGCGCGCTCGACGAGCGCCACGGTCACGTTGTTGAGGAGCGACGTCCCAAGATTCACGAAGACAGCCTCCCGAATCTTCCGGTTGCCAGCCCCATGGCTAATCGGCGTGTCGTTCGCACGACCACTGACCGTGAACGCTGGATTCTGCTCAACGAAGCCATGCCGAAAGAACACCTGGGAGCTCTTCCAGTCCAAGTGCAGACCTACACCCACCACAATCGCTGGCGCGTACGTCGTCGGATCGGACGCCACTCGCTTGAAGACGTCGAGCGCCGGCAACGACGGGTCAGGGGCCTGCGCCAATGCCGACGGCGCTGCGCACACCATCCACGCAATCAAGACCGGCCGGCAGACGTGAGCGCAACGACTGAACATGGCGACGTCTCTCAGCTGCGGTAGTGCAAGAGAGACGCCCCGCATCTACGCCGCCAAAAAGGCAGACGCTGCGAACAGACGGCCTGCACTGCCGAAAATCCGGCGGGCTCGCACGCCAGGGCACGCGCCGACGATCGGCAGGCCGCTCGACGAACGAACGCGCCCTCCGGGACCGCGTCTTTCCTGACACCCAGCGCCAGTTATCCGGCGACACACGAAGCGGCCATCCAGAACAGGCGAGATTCGTTCGGGGATGCGCGATGGCTCCTGCATTGCACGCCTTTGCGGAGGGAGAAAGACCATGCTGTACACGATCGCCGTGATTCTGTTGGTCATGTGGCTGCTGGGCTTGGTCAGCGGCTACACGATCGGCGCGTTCATTCACATCTTGTTGGTTATCGCACTCGTGCTGTTTCTGGTCGGGTTGTTGAGCGGCCGCCGCGTCGTGTAACCGTCGTTCTCGGCGCTTTCGTCGTGGCATTCGAGGGGAGAGGTGCGCGATGGCGAGACAGGATAGCGAGACCTATCCGTTTACCTTCGAAGCGGTTCGCGAGAAGGCTCCGAGCGCCTCTGGCGTATACAGAATCCACACGGCGCAACGATGGGTCTACGTGGGGGAAAGCGACGACATCCGGCAGCGCCTGTTCCAGCATTTGAACGAACCGAGCGCGTTCATGAATCGGTTCGGTCCATTGTCGTTCTCGTTCGAACTGGCGCCAGCCGCCGACCGGAAGAACCTCCAGCACGCGTTGAACGTGGAGCTCCAACCGGCATGCGCCGCCGAGCAGGGCCATGGCCGGCTGTGATGGAATAGGAGCAGACGAACAGGCGCGCCTCACCTCGCGCAGACCGGTAGAGACTTCGAGTCATGAACATACGATGTCGACCATGCCGATGATTGCCCTGAAGCGTATTCTCGTCCCGGTCGATTTCAGCGATGCGTCGGAGGCGGCCGTGAAATACGGGGTCGCCCTCGGCCGGGCGTTCGAGGCGACGCTGCACCTGTTGCACGCTGCCGTCCGCCACGAGTTGCAGGTGATGGTCGAGCGCCAGCGGGTGGTCGATCTGTTCCTCAGCGAGGACGCTGCCACGACGTCACCGCCGAACGCCGCGCACGCGCTGCTCGCGACACTCCTGACCGCCGAAGAGCAGCAGGCGGTCCGGGCGGAGGTACGTGCTGCGCGCGAGCGGGCCCGGCGGGCCGTATGTGGAGATCGTCCGCTACGCCAAAGAACGCGACATCGATCTGATCGTCATGGGCACGCACGGCCGCGGCTTCGTCGCGCACATGTTGATGGGCAGCGTGGCTGAAAAAGTCGTGCGCAGGGCGCCATGTCCGGTGCTGACGGTGCGTCACCCAGAGCACGACTTCGTCGTCCCGTCGTGAGCGGTTGCCTCCTCACCCACTTCCCCACCGCTGATCGTCGTGAACCCTGACAGACCTCCGGCACGGACGGCAAGCGCAGGCTCGCCGCGAACTCACGCCCGCGAGGCACCGATTCACGTCCTGAAGCGAGCCGCCGGCGCGAGGAGTTGGAGCGCTGTTTTCGCTATGATGGTCAAACGACGACATGACCCAGCCTGAATCGAGGTGAGCTTGCCAAAGCGAACGCGAAAGAGCCACTTATACGAACTCGCCAAGCGGGGAGCCGAAGTCCAATTCCGGGAATTGGTCCATGAAGCCAAGCTGCTCATCGGCTTGTTCCCTCATCTCCGCGACTCCTTCGATCAGGATGAACTCCCGATCAACTTCATCATGGCGCGGAGTTCAGGCACGCTGTCGACAAAGACCGGACGTCGACGGAGCCGGATGTCCGTTGCCGCGCGGAAAGCCGTCAGCGCGCGGATGACGAAGTCTTGGGCGGCACGCCGGAGGGCGGCGGCGAAGGGATAGCGTTTCGGTACCGTCTCTGACTGCGGTGGACCTTCAACGTCCGTCAGCAGCTGATGGCGACCGCGCCGTGCGCAGCGCATTGACCACCGCCAGCCGATCGAGTTGCTCGAACTGCTCAAGGCGAGCGTGCGAACCGATCCCAACGCCAGGTGAGCGTCCGTCGGCGGCAGAGCCGCACGCCGGCTCCCCGACCCTACTCGCTCGCCTCACCTTCCGCGTCCACCATGAGCGGCGGCGGCTCGTCGTTGACGAGATACTCGAACTGCTTGCAGAACTCCTCGAGGGTAATGCCAACCGTCGCGGCGAACTTCGCGAGCTCGTGCGGATCTTCGAAATCGTCGCGACGCAAGCGGATCATGTAGCGGCGAGCGATCGCGTACCGCGTGGACCGGATATCGACGAGCCGTATTCGCGCGCGGCCGGTTTCACGGTCGATCAACGAGGCGAACGGAATCGGCACGAAATGGCCTCCCTGCATCGAGATCATCGCCGCATTCCCACCGGCCAGAAGGAATTTGGCTGCGCAGTAACCCAGGTCGCGCGTGTACTCCATGTCATACGGGATCGGATCGGCACAGCGGAGCTCGTAGCCGATATTCTTGGCCACCAGCGTCGCCTTCATGCCCAGTTCCTTCAGCCGCGCCGCCACTTGTGCCTTGAGAATCTCGCCGATGTTCACTTCGGCAATCCGGAGGTTCCCGTGCGCGTCGCGCTCGACCTCGTGGAGTGCGGCGAGATCGTTCGGCTCCACGTCGACCACGACGCCTTCGGCAATCATCGCGACGCCATCGCGGCGTCCGTAACTCAGACGCTTGATGATCGCGCCGACGAGCGTGTCGACGATCGTTTTCAGTCGGAGCGGCTTCGGGAACTCTTCGGGAATCAGCGTGAGCGTCGCGCCGGCGGCTTTGCCGATTCCGAGCGCGAGATGGCCGGCCTTCCGTCCCATCGTGATCACGAAATACCAGCGCGACGTGGTTTTGGCGTCGACCATGAGGTTCTTGACGATGTCGGCGCCGTAGTGCCGAGCGGTCTGGAATCCAAACGTGTCAACCGTCGGGGGCAGATCGAGATCGTTGTCGATCGTCTTCGGCACGTGCACGACGTGAATACGGCCTTGCGCGCGCTCTTCGAGCTTCATCGCGGAGTACGCCGTGTCGTCTCCGCCAATCGTGAGCAGTCCTGTCACGTCGAGCCGCAGCAGCGAGATCACGACATTCTCGAGATGCTTCGGATCGGATGTTGGATTCGCACGCGAGATCCCGATGTGCGAGCCGCCGCGGAAGTGGATGCGGCTGACGCCATCGATGGTGAGCGGCACGATGTGTTCGATGTCACCGCGCATCAGCCCTTCGAATCCGTCGCGCACGCCGATGACATCCATGCCCTCGAGCGCGGCGCGGATGGTCGCGGCGCCGATCACGCTGTTGATGCCGGGGGCGGGTCCACCGCCAACGAGTATGGCGAGTTTCTTGTGATGTTCCACGCGAAATCGCCGTCCCGCAGGTGTCCGCCACCTCTGACGCGGCGTACTGCCTGGGTTCATCCACGAGCACGTCAGGCTCGCCAGCCCTGCAGCATGAGCATGTAGTTCGCCCGTTCGTAGGCGTCGGGGTCGGGAACCTTGAAGAGGCTCATGTTGCCCCGCATCTCGGCGAGCGAGTCCCACTCGTGCTCCTGCATCCACGCCGCGAGGTCGTCCAGCACCGTTCGGAGATGCACGGGCCCGTGCATCAGGAGCGCCGAGACCATCTGCGTGACATGGGCACCGGCCATCGTGGCCTTGACGACGTCGAGCGCGGTGTGCACGCCGCCGGTGACCGCCAGCGACGCCCGGACGCGCCCGGAGAGGATCGCCATCCAGTGCAGGCGAAGGCGCAGTTCCGAGGAATCCGAGAGGTGAAGCGTGCGCGTGGCGGTCAGCTCCTCGGCGTCGATGTCGGGCTGGTAGAAACGGTTGAAGAGGACCAGCCCATCGGCGCCGGCCCGGTCGAGCTCCCGGGCGAGGTGGGCGAACGCGGTGTAGAACGGCGACAGTTTGACGGCCACCGGGATCGTGACGGCCTTCTTCACCTCCCGCACCGTTTCAATCGCCTGGCGCTCGATGTCCGCGCTGGTCGTCTCCGGGTCGGTCGCGATGCGATAGAGGTTCAGCTCCAGCGCGTCGGCGCCGGCTTGCTCCATCAGGCGGGCGTATTCGATCCAGCCGCCTGGCGTCGCGCCGTTCAGCGACGCGATGACGGGAATGCGGACCGCTTCCTTCGCCCGTCGCAGGTGCTCCAGGTACTGGAAGGGACCCAGCGCGAAGGCGTGGGGGCTGGGAAAGTAGCTGGCGGCCTCGGCGAACGATTCTCCATGGCTGTCGAGATTGATCGTACTCCGACATCTGCTCCCGCGTGATCTGCTCTTCGAAGAGCGATCGCAGGACGATGGCCGCGGCGCCGGCGTCTTCGAGGCGCTTGACGCCGTCGAGGTCATCGGCCAGCGGTCGACGCTCCCGCCACCAGCGGATGGGGAAGCGTCATCCCGAGATACTCCGTGCTGAGGTCCATCGTTACTCCTCCCCTTCCGGTGCGGCCGGAGACGCCTGCGTCGTCGGTCGTCACCTCGGGCTGCGGCACGGTGATGCCCGCGAGCTGCTGGTAGATCGCGTAGCGCTGACGGGCCGCTTCCTGCGCGTCCTTGAGGAACCCTCTGAAGCGGGCGGGGTCGCTGCGCTCGACGACCCGGAACCGCGACTCGTTGCGCATGTACTCGGCGACGAGCGGTTTCGGCGGCCCATAGTCGAGATGCATCGGCGGCTCTCCCTTGGCGATGCGCCGCGGGTCGAAGCGGTAGAGCGGCCACACGCCCGAGTCGACCGCCAGCTTCTGCTGGGTCGCGCCGTTCGCCATGTCGTAGCCGTGCGCGATGCAGTGGCTGTAGGCGATGATGAGCGACGTCCCCGGGTACGCCTCGGCTTCGAGAAAGGCCTGGACGGTCTGGCTCATTTTCGCGCCGAAGGCCACCCGCGCCACGTAGACGTGGCCGTACATGTTGGCGAGCAGACCGAGATCCTTCTTCTGGGTCGTCTTGCCGGCCGACGCGAACTTGGCCACCGCGCCGAGCGGCGTCGCCTTCGATTGCTGGCCGCCGGTATTCGAATAGACCTCCGTGTCGAGCACGAGGATGTTCACGTCACGCTGGCTGGCCAGGATGTGGTCGAGGCCGCCGTAGCCGATGTCGTAGGCCCACCCGTCGCCCCCCACCAGCCAGATGCTCTTCTTCACGAGGTAGTCGGCGAGCGCTTCGAGGCGGCGCGCTTCGGCCGTGGCGAGAGGCGCGAGCACCTGTCGCAACGCGCGCACCCGCTCGCGCTGCGACCGGATCCCCGCTTCCGTCGACTGGTCGGCGTCGAGCAGTTCGCGCGGTGAGGCGCTCGCCGATCGGCCCGGCCATGTATTCCACCAGCGCGCGCGCCGCGCGCGCATGACTGTCCACGCCGAGGCGCATGCCGAGGCCGAATTCCGCGTTGTCCTCGAACAGCGAGTTCGACCACGCCGGCCCGCGCCCGTCGCGGTTCGTCGTGAACGGCGTGGTCGGCAGGTTGCCGCCGTAGATCGACGAGCAGCCGGTGGCGTTCGCCACGAGGGCGCGGTCGCCGAAGAGCTGCGTGAGCAGCTTGATGTACGGCGTTTCGCCGCACCCGGCGCACGCCCCCGAGTACTCGAACAGCGGCTCGAGGAACTGCGACGTCTTGTGGTCGACTTTCGGCAGATCGACGCGCGCGGTGTCGGGCAGGTCGAGAAAGAACGCGTAGTTGTCCCGCTCGGCGTCGCGGAGCGGCGCCTGCGGGTGCATGTCGATCGCCTTGTGCCGCGGGTTCGTCCGATCCTTGGCCGGGCAGACGTTCACGCACAGGTTGCAGCCCGTGCAGTCCTCCGGCGCCACCTGAATCGTGTACGCCCGCGCCTTGAACTCGAGCCCTTTGTAGGGCACGGACTTGAACGTCGGCGGCGCGCCGGCGAGCGGGCCGTCGTCGTACACCTTGGCCCGGATGGCCGCATGCGGACACACCAGCACGCATTGATTGCACTGGATGCAGATGCCCGCGTCCCACACCGGGATCTCGAGCGCGAGGTTCCGCTTCTCCCACTTCGCCGTGCCGACCGGCCACGTGCCGTCCACCGGAAACGCGCTCACCGGCAGCAGATCGCCCTTCCCGGCCAGGAGCACGGCCGTCATCCGCTGGACGAAGTCGGGCGCCAGCGCGGACACCAGCGGCGGACGGCCGTGCGTCGCGGTGACGCCCGACGGCACCGACACCTCCTGCAGGTGGGCGAGCGTCGCGTCGACCGCCTCGAAGTTGCGCTTCACGACCTCCGCGCCGCGCTTGCTGTAGGTCTTTTCGATCGCGTGCTTGATCTGCGCGATCGCCTCCTCGCGCGGCAGGACGCCGGAGATCGCGAAGAAGCAGGTCTGCATGATCGTGTTGATCCGGCCGCCCATGCCGGTCTCGCGCGCCACCGCGGACGCATCGATCGTGTAGAAGCGAATGCGCTTGTCGATCAGCTGCTCCTGCACCTCGCGCGGCAGCCGCTCCCAGACCTCGTCGGCCGCGTAGGGCGCGTTCAGCAGGAAGACCGCCCCCTCCACCGCGTGTTCGAGCACGTCGACCCGTTCCAGGAACTCGAATTGATGGCACGCGACGAACCGGGCCTTCGAGATCAGATAGGCCGACCGGATCGGACGAGGGCTCGTGCGCAGGTGGGAGACCGTCGTCGCGCCCGCCTTCTTGGAGTCGTAGACGAAGTAGCCCTGCACGTGCAGATCGGTCTCTTCGCCGATGATCTTGATCGAGTTCTTGTTGGCGCCGACGGTGCCGTCGGCGCCGAGGCCGTAGAACACCGCGGTCGTGACGTCGGCCGGCTCCGATGTCGAAGGTGTCGTCGTAGGCGAGCGACGTGTGGGTCACATCGTCCATGATGCCGACGGTGAAGTGATTCTTCGGGCGGGCCTGTGCGAGCGTGTCGAAGATCGCCTTCACCATGGCGGGCGTGAACTCTTTGGACGACAGGCCGTAGCGGCCGCCCACGACGACCGGTTCGGCCGCGAAGGAGGACGTGCCGTCCGCGCGCGCCTCGGCGAGGGCGGTGACCACGTCCTGATACAGCGGCTCGCCGAGCGCGCCCGGTTCCTTGGTGCGGTCCATCACCGCGATCGCCCGAACCGATCGGGGCAGCTCGCGCAGGAACGCCGCGATCGAGAACGGCCGGAACAGGTGCACCTTCAGCACGCCGACCTTGTCGCCACGCGCCGCGAGATAGTCGACCGTCTCGTGCACGGTGTCGGCGCCGGACCCCATGATCACGACGACCCGCTCGGCCTCGGGATGGCCCGCGTACTCGAACAAGCCGTAGCGCCGGCCCGTGAGCGCGGCGAACCGCGCCATCAACTGCTCCACGATGTCCGGGCAGGCGCGATAGAAGAGGTTCGCCGCTTCGCGCGCCTGGAAGAACGTATCGGGGTTCTGCGCGGTCCCCCGCAGCACGGGATGGTCGGGCGTGAGCGCCCGCCGGCGGTGGGCCGCCACCTGGTCTTCCGACAGCAACGCCCTCAGGTCGTCGTCGGTGAGCTCTTCGATCTTCGACACCTCGTGCGACGTCCGAAAGCCGTCGAAGAAGTGCATGAACGGGACGCGCGAGTCGAGCGTCGCCGCGTGCGCGATGGCCGCGAAGTCGTGCGCCTCCTGCACGCGACGAGGCGCTGAGCATCGCGAAGCCGGTGGTCCGGCACGCCATGACGTCGGAGTGGTCGCCGAAAATGGACAAGGCGTGGGTGGCGATGGTGCGCGCCGCGACGTGCATCGTGAAGGGCGTCAGCTCTCCCGCGATCTTGAACATGTTGGGGATCATCAGGAGCAGCCCCTGCGACGCCGTGAAGGTCGTCGACAGCGCGCCGGCCTGCAGCGCGCCGTGCACCGCTCCCGCGGCACCCGCCTCCGACTGCATCTCGACGACGTCCGGGATGTTGCCCCAGAGGTTCCGTCGGCCCTGATTCGACCATTCGTCGGAGAGCTCGCCCATCGCCGACGAGGGCGTGATGGGATAGATCGCGATCACTTCGCTCACGCGGTGCGCGACAGACGCCGCCGCTTCGTTGCCGTCCACCGTCATCGTCCGCCGCTCGGTCGTCCCTACCTGGATGTGCTCCATCATGTGGCCCACGTCTCCTGCTGCATTTTCACCATGCTATCCCGCATCGTCCGGCACTAGTCACCAATTCGGCCAGCGACGACTTTCGAACGAGATCGCACGAAGCGAGCGTGAGCCGGAATGCGTCGTGCTGCCGCCATCAGGTTGTCGACAAAGTGCGGAATTTCCGCCGCTCTTCACTCGCCTTCAAGGACGACACAATGACTCGTAAGCTGATTGGCGTAGGCTTGCTGGCGGCGTCGGTCCTGGTAGCTCCTCTCGTCGGCAAAGGGCGACCACCCGAGACGACCACGATCGACTGCGGAGAATCCGGCACCTCGGTCATGGGTCTCAACGATGCCGACGAGGTCGTCGGGTTTACTGGTGATTTGTTGAGCGCGGTCGGCTTCGTGGTCGACACGGGACACATCCGCCGAGACGACCCCCCAGGCAAGCCGGCTTCGGCACGGCGGAAGCCCCGATGCAAGCCGCTGGCCGTGCCGGGCGCAGCCGCCACGGTCCCCTTTGGTATCAACGATCGCGGCCAGATAGTCGGGGTCTATTTCGCTGAAGGCCAGACCACTCTCGACGGGCGAGGGTTCCTCTACCGGAACGGCCATTGGACCCTGATCGAACGTTCCTGGCGCATGCCAGAACGCGATTAGGCTGGAGGACTGATGCGAGCGAACACGCCGCCCACGACCAATGCGACGCCGAGCAGGCCGATCACGACGCCCACAGGCAGCAGCACCATCGTGACGCCCATCGCCATGCCCACGATGATCAGCACGAACCCCAGCACGACGGCTGCCACATGACCGAAGAAATGACCCGTCATGGTGAGGAGGTGCCTGAGGGGTGACGGCCGTGAATTCGCGATAGGCATACTGGCTCCTTTATCGTTCACCGAGGTAGATCGCTGACCGTCATTTGTGCCCCATCTGCGACATCATGTGGTCGTGCATCATCGCCATGTGACGATGCATGTCAACCTGATTCTTGACGAGCTCGGTCAGCAGCGCCTGCATGGCGGCGACCTTCCCGTCGCCGCGCGCGGATGTCATCGTCTGCGCCAGGGTCTCGAGGCGTGCATCCGCCGCTTTCATGTCGGCCATCATCTTGTCGTGGTCCATCATGCCGCCGGCCTGTGGCATCGGCATGCTGTGTTCAGTCGCTTTTGGGGGTGCCTGCTGCGCCCCGGCGTGGGCGAGGAAGAGACCGGCGGCGATTGCGAAGGCAGCGATAGAGATCAGTCTCATGACGTGACGATATCGGATCGGTGCGGCCGTGGCTGTTCAATAGTGAGCAGCTGCACATCATCGACCGTGCTGATTCTGCTGATCATTCTGATTCTGCAGATCGGGCGCGGGGCGGAACACGGGAAGCGTGAAGGAAAACGTGCTGCCTTCGCCAGGCACGCTCTCGGCACGGATGTGCCCCCCGTGCGCGTCGACGATGCCTTTGGCAATGGCCAGCCCGAGCCCGGCGCCGCGGCGATCGGCGCTGCGGGCCTGCCAGAACCGATCGAAGACCCGGGGCAGATGGTCGGCCGCAATGCCGGGCCCGGTGTCCATCACCGCAAACCGAATCTCGTCGCCGTCGCGTCGCGCGACCACGTGGACGCGGCCGCCGGCCGGCGTGAACTTGATGGCGTTGTTCAGCAGATTACCGAGTGCCTGCTGAATCCGATCTTCATCCGCCTGCACCAGCTGTAGTCCCGACGCGATCTCCGCCTCGAGTCGTACCGAGACACTGGCCGCCAGCGGTAAACACGACTCCACCGCATTCTGAACGAGCACCTCGGGCGAGACTTCTTTCAGATCAAGCGTGAGCTTGCCGGCTTCAATGCTCGCGACGTCGAGCAGATCTTCCACGAGTCGCGTCGCCAGGCGGATGGAACGGTGAATCGTCTCCGCTGCTTTTCGAGCGGCCGCGCGGCGGTTCTCGGGAACTTCAAGCGCGAGCAGGCTCGCGGCGAACTGCGCGGCGGTCAGCGGCGAGCGCAGGTCGTGAACCACGATACTCAGCATCTCGTCCTTCGCTCGGGTCGCCAGCTGCGCGGCGCGGTACAACCGTCCGTTCTCGGCGGCCAGCCCCGTGCGCAGCGCGAGGTCCACGGCTACCTGCAAATCCGCCGGGCTGTAGCCGCCGCCTGATGTGCCGGAAAGGAGCAGCATCGTGCCGATCACGCGATCGCCCGCGACAATGGGAACCTCAATCAATGACGTGGCGCGGAGGTCTCGAATCAAGGCCACGGTGGCGTCGTCGAGCACGTGCGATCGAAGCCATCCCTCGTTGAGGTCGGCGACGAGTACCCCCTCCCGTTGTTGCGCCGTGAGCCGTCCGAACGGCTGACCCGGGTTGAGTGCGGCGCGCTCGACGTGCACCAATCCCTCGCCCGATCCGTGCGACGCATCGGCCCGCGTCCTGATCAGCCCGCCGTCCCGATCCGACAGCTCGATGATGCAGCACGTGGCGAGCGACCGGACCGCGAGCGCGGCGAGCTTTCGCGTGATGTCCTCAGTATCGAGTGACGAGCCCAGAATCTCGCCGGCCTCCGCGAGGAACCGGAACCGCTCCACGGCCCGGCGCAGCTCCGCCTGCAGCTGCTTGGTGACGGTCACGTCTCTCAGGAACACATTGAAGAGTCGCTGCCCATCGTTCGCGAGCTTGGATATGGCCGCCTCGGCAGGAAACTCCTCCCCGCTCTTGCGCCGCCCCATGACAACAGGGCGTCCCTGCATCATGCGCGAGGCCAGGTGCTCGCGATCGAATGCCTGCACGTGCGCGCGATGCGCCTCGGCGAAGCGCCCGGGTATGAGAAGGTCGAGCGGCTTTCCGACCACCTCGGCGCTCGACCAGCCGAAGATGCGCGTCGCGCCCTCGTTGTACATGACGATGCGCTGTTGCTCGTCGATCGAAATGATGGCGTCGGCAGCGATCGAGATGATCCCTGCGAGGCGAGCTTCCGAGAGGCGCGCGGCCTCCTCGGCTGCCTTCCTTCGCGTGATGTCGCGAACGATGCCCTCCCATCGACCGTCGGCAAGAATCTTCGTGCTCACTTCAACCGGCAGATAGGTGCCGTCCCTTTTCTTGAGGTGCCACTCCGCTGTCTGCCGGCCTCCTGCGACGAGATGTGCCTTTACGTCCGCGAGGCGCGCGACTTCGTCGGGAGGAATCAGATCGAGGATCAGCGTGCCGATGATGTCCTCGCGCGAGCGGCCAAGCATCTGGCAGCCGGCCGTGTTGACGTCGGTAAAGCGCCCCTCCAGATCGGCGACGAAGAAACCGTCGGCGGATTCCTCGACCAGCAGCCGCGCCTTTTCGCGGCTCATTTCGAGCGCGTCGTGCACGAGATCGACCTTCTGAGCGGTCACGAGAATGAGGATCAGCGCCACCGGAACACCGACCGTCGTCAGGACGGCCAGCGTCAGGGGCATGTCGACGAACCCGGCCATCAGGATCGCTCGATGGGCAACCACTCCAAGAAGCGGCGGCCCAAGGATTGCCACGATGCCAAGCCTCCGGACGAGCGTGCCGCCCGGGCCGTGTGACGTCGCGAGCTTCATCTGGCCGACGCTGGGGGTGCGCAGCAGCATACCGAAGGCGATCAGGAGGAGGGCGATCGCGGTCGGCAACGCGACGCCGTTGGCCCGCGCCGTCTGCATCTCGTATATCTGTCCCGCGCCGAAGAGATGGTCGACCATGGCCACAAACGAGAGGAATGCCGCGCCGAGCGTCAGCCATTCGGTCGATTGTGCGAAGCGTCTCGTCCAGCCCGGAATGAGCAGAGCGGCACCAAGAAGAGTGAGCGAGGCCGCCGTGAGCGGAGACATCCGACCCGGATAGGTGGACGCACCTGCGATCGGAGTCAGGATCTGGTCTATGCCGAGGTCCCAGCCGACTGCGTATTCGACGACCGTCGCGGAGCCGATTGCGAGCACGCCCAGTGCGAGAACGGAAGCCAGGAGCGTCCGAGTGCGTCCCGCGCTCTCGGCAGACGGCGACACGACCGCGGCGAGCCCGGCCATCAGCAGCGAGAGCGCGGTGTTCGGCATCATCGCCGGTCTGCCGGCGATGAAGGTGGTCACGATTTCCGCCTCGATGAACCACCCCGTCAAACCGAGCGCTCCGAGCGCCGCTCCACACAGGCACACGGCGCGCCCCGTGCGACGCAATCCGACCGCCGTTTCCGTCATGATCTGCACTGGCGCGAATGGTTCACGACGATCAGTTGAGTGACGTGACGCGCCTTCCCCCTGCCGGCGTTCACGGCATCAGCGGAAGCCTCCGAGCGTGATGGCCCTCGACGAACGCAAGGGAAGTACCACCTCTGGAGTTCGGCCTACCGTGCTGTCCTGACGGAATCCCGACGGTTTCGTCCGGTCATCCACTCCGATCCGCCGCCTTCTTGTCAGGCTGGCCCGCGCGGCGGCGTTCAGCCGGCCTTTCCGGATACTCGGCTCGATGCCTGAAACGACCCGCTCCAGCGTCAGCGATCATGAATCACGGGAGGACCTTCATGGCGTCCGGCCGGCCGCATTGAATGCCCGATACGTCGTGTACCCTCCAGACAGATTCCGTGATCGATACCCGTGCTGTGCGAGGAACCGGGATGCAAAGTACGCCCGCTGCCCCACACCGCAGCAGGTCCAGATGTCCCGATTCGCCGGCAGCGCGGCATAGCGGTCGCGCAGGTGCGAGAGCGGCAGATTGATCGCGTTCGGAATGTGCCCGCCGGCGAATTCGTCGGGCTCGCGCACGTCGACCAGCAATGCATCAGTACGATTGAGCTCCCGCCACTCGGCCACCGGCATGTCACAGGCTTCGCACTGGACGTTGGCGTTGGCCTCGTCCGCCGCCAGCGACGGCGCGCCGGTCACATGGCAGCCGATGCAGCCGCCATCAGCAGTCCGCTCGGCCGTGGACAATCGCGCGAGGGCGTGCGCGTGCTTCGTCGTCGCCCACGCGCTGTACTGGGCGCTGTGACAGTCCTTGCACGCCGCCGCCCAGACGTAGTCGTCGGGCACTGGGGCGCTTCGAGCAGCCGTCGCCTGGAGCGAGCACCACGGCCGTGCAGAGTGCGAGCAATTTGTGAGCGCAGCATGACAGCCTCCCAATCCGTTACGCCCTGACGCGGTGGGCCATTGGCGTATACGCGCGCTCTGTTTCACCGGTGTAGATCTGCCGCGGCCGCGCGATGCGGGTGTCGGGATCGTTCCGCATCTCGAGCCACTGGGCGATCCAGCCCGGCAGCCGGCCGATCGCGAACATCACCGTGAACATGTTCACCGGGATGCCGAGCGCCTTGTAGATGATGCCCGAGTAGAAGTCGACGTTCGGGTAGAGCTTGTGGCTGATGAAGTACTCGTCCTGGAGCGCGATCTCCTCGAGCTTCATCGCGATCTCGAGCTGCCGGCTCCGGACGCCGAGCGTGTTCGAGCACGTCGGCGCACGCCTTCTTGAGGATCGCCGCGCGCGGATCGTAGTTCTTGTAGACGCGGTGGCCGAAGCCCATCAGGCGGCTGTTGTCTCTTCTTGTCCTTCGCGCGGTCGACGAACTTCTGCACGTCGCCGCCCTCGGCCTCGATGCGCTCGAGCATCTCGATCACTTGCTGGTTGGCGCCGCCGTGGAGCGGGCCCCACAGCGCGCTGATGCCGGCCGAGATGCTGGCGAACAGGTTCGCGTGCGAGCTGCCGACGACGCGCACGGTGCTCGTCGAGCAGTTCTGCTCGTGATCGGCGTGCAGGATGAGCAGCAGGTCGACGCGCCTTCGCCAGGACCGGATCGACCTCGTACTCCTCGCACGGCGTCGCGAACATCATGTGCAGGAAGTTCGCGCAGTAGTCGAGCCGGTTCTGCGGGTAGATGAACGGCTGGCCGATCGAGTGCTTGTAGGAGTAGGCCGCGATCGTCGGCATCTTGGCGATCAGCCGCATCACGGTCTCGTGCATGCTCTGCGTCCGGTCTCCGGCTCCTGGTAGAAGGTCGCGAGCGCGCCGACCGCGGCCGCGCAGACCGGCATCGGGTGCGCGTCCTTCGGCAGCGCCGTCGAAGAAGCGCCGGAAGTTCTCGTGCAGCATCGTGTGATGCGTGACGTCGCCGTCGGAGAACGCGTCGAGCTCGGCCGGCGTCGGCAGCTCGCCGTGAAGCAGCAGCCACGCCACCTCGAGGAAGGTGCTCTTCTCGGCCAGCTCCTCGATCGCGTAGCCGCGGTAGCGCAGGATGCCCTGCTCGCCGTCGATGAACGTGATGCGCGCTCCTGCACGCGCCGCGTGTTGCCGAAGCCGGGATCGAGCGTGATCAGGCCGGTCTTGCGCGCGCAGTTGTCGTGATGTCGATGCCGATCTCGCCTTCGGAGCCTTCGACCAGCGGCAGCATCACCGTCGTGCCGCCGTCTTCGAGGCGGGCGGCGCCAGCCGCCAGCACTGTCGCGTGGTCTGCCATGGGTGATTCTCCTCGCTCGGCCGCGCAGAGATGCGCGGCGCTTCCTCCTGTGCACCACGCGTACCACTGAACGACCGCCCGAAAGGCGATGAAAGCTGACGCTTGGGCGGCGGGGCCGGCCGTGAATTGCCGGAAAACCGGCACGCGAGGCCGGCGAGCGCGCGGCGGGCATGAAATGCCAGCGAACAAGCGCGGTACTTCTCTTGCGCTCGCAAAGCAGGTTGCCCGAATGAATCAAGGAGGCGTCATGCCTTGTTCTGATCGCTTGCCATCCCGCGTCGGTACGTCCGTTCTGCTCGCCTGCGCCGCGACCCTGTTCGCGACGGCAGGCGTTCTGGCTCAAGGAAACCCAACGGGAACCATCCGCGGCCAGGTGCACGATGCCACGGGCCTGGTGCTGCCGGGCGTGACCGTCACCGCAACCTCGCCGGCCATGCAAGGCCCGCGGACGGCGACGACGTCCGAAAACGGCGACTTCATCATTCCGTTTCTCCCGCCCGGCGAGTATCTCGTCTTGTTCGAGTTGCAGGGCTTTCAGCCGGCCAAGCAGAACGTGGGCGTCGCCATGGCCGAAACGCAGCCGGTCAAGATCACCCTGCAACTTGCGTCCGTGACCGAATCGGTCACCGTGACAGGCACCGCCTCGACCGAGCTGCTCAAGACGGGGACGGTCGCCGAGACCTACAAAGCCGAATCGCTCGAACGGCTGCCCGTCGGCCGCACGCTCGTGGACGTCGTCACGCTGGCGCCCGGCGTTGTGCCGAACGGCCCGCAGCAGTCCGACGGCTCGCGCAACATCGTGATGTCGGGCGCGCTCTCGTACGAGAACCTGTTCCTGGTCAACGGCGTCACCGTCAACGAGAACCTGCGCGGCCAGGCGCTGTTGCTGTACATCGAGGATGCGATCCAGGAAACGAAGATCTCGACGGGCGGCATTTCCGCCGAGTACGGCCGCTTTCAGGGCGGCGTCGTCAACATGCTCACCAAATCGGGCGGCGACAGCTTCAGCGGATCGTTCCGCACGTCGTTCACGAACGACGCCTGGCGCGCGCTGACGCCGTTCCCGGGCGACCAGGTCGTCAGCAGCCTCACGCCGACCTACGAAGCCACGGCGGGCGGTCCGATCCAGCGCCAGAAAGTGTGGTTCTTCGGCGCCTGGCGCTACAACGACCTGCAGCGGAACCGGACCCTGGATTTCACGAGCGTCAACTACACCCGCGGCGAGAACGACCAGCGCGGCGAGGGGAAAGCGACCTGGGCGCTCAACGCGTTGAACAGCGTCAAGGCGTCCTACAGCAAGCGCGCCGTAAAGACGACGAACAACAACTTCGGCACGGTGATGGACCTCGCCAGTCTGTACGACAACAGCAACGCATACACCCTGTCGGTGATCAACTACACCAGCGTCATCAAGCCGACGATCTTCCTCGAAGGGCAGTATTCGAAGAAGGTCGGGCAGACGCTGGACACCGGCTCGCAATTCACCGACATCGCCAGGGGCACGCCCATCTGGGATCGATCGAGAGGCCAGGCGCGATTCAACTCTCCGACCTTCTGCGCGGTGTGCGGCGACGGGTGGCGCGAGAATCGAGACAACTGGGACTGGTTCGCCAAGCTGACCTACTTCCTCTCGACGGCCAACGCCGGTTCCCACAACATCGTGACCGGCTTCGACAACTACAAGGAGACGCGGCGGAACAACAACTGGCAGTCGGGCAGCCAGTTTCGCGTCCAGGCGACGTCGACCATCATCGACAGCGGGAAGATCTACCCGGTGTTCAACAGCAACAACTCGACCTACATCGAACACCTGCCGCTCGTTGCCGAGAGCGTGGGCAACGACATTCGGACGTATTCCGCGTTCTTCAACGATGCCTGGCGCTACAACCAGCACATGTCGTTCAATCTGGGATTCCGGTACGATCAGAATCGATCGAAAGATCAGACCGGACTGCCGGTCGTCAGGGACTCGAAATGGAGCCCGCGGGTCGGGTGGAGCTGGGATCTCGCGGGTGACGGGAAGTGGATCGTCAACACCGCCTATGCGCGCTACGTGGCCGCGATCAGCACGGCGCTGGTGGACGCGGGATCGGCCGGCGGCCGGACCGCGACCTACAGCTACTTCTACCAGGGGCCCGCGATCAACGCCGGCGCCGGCCCGTATCTGACCGCCGCGCAGGCGCTGCCGCAGATCTTCGCCTGGTTCAACGCCAACGGCGGGCTGACGCGCGCGACGCGGAACGCGCCCAGCATTCCGGGTGTCACAACGCGAGTCGACGGCGGCACGGTCGCGCCCAACTCCAACGCGTACACCGTCGGCCTGGCCAGCGAACTCGGGGGCGGCCGCGCCACGTGGCGCGTCGACTACGAGTATCGCGATTACGCGGACATCTACGGCGATTTCCGTGATACGACCACCGGCCGCGTCACCGATCCGACCGGTCGCGCCTACGACCTCGTCGTCGTGAAGAACACACCCGACGCCGTGCGCACCTACAAAGGCGTGAACGCCAACGTCACCTACCGGTGCGCGCGGCGCAGGCCGGCGGCAACTACACGCTCTCGTGGGCACGCGGCAACGTGGCCGGCGAGGATGCGGGCAGCGGCCCGATTCGAGCGAGCCTCAACGACTTCCCCGAGTATCGCAACCCGAGCTGGAACACGCCGGTCGGCTTCGTGCAGAACGACCAGCGTCACAAGGTCCGGGCCTGGCTCTCCTATCTGCTGCCTGCGACGCGTGCCGGAGACGTGACGCTGGGCGTCGTCCAGCGCTTCGACTCCGCGCTGCCGTACGACGCGAACGGAGCGGTCGATCCGAGAAGCTACGTCACCAACCCCGGCTACATCACGCCGCCGTCGACCGTCACGTACTACTTCAGCGAGCGGTTCGGCCTCCGCTGGGACAACGTGTGGACGACGGACGTCTCGGCCAACTGGTCGAAGAAGCTGGCGAACCTGCGAAAGACCGAGGTGTTCGTCCGTGGCGTCCTCACGAACGTGTTCAACAACACCGGCGTGGTCGGCGGTGATTCGACCGCGCTGACCGCGGCGTCGCCCGGAACGGCGCAGGGGCTTCGGCCGTTCAACCCGTTCACGACCGTCCCGGTCGAGGGCGTGAACTGGATCAAGGCCGACACGTTCGGAAGGCCCTCGGGCGTCGGCGACTATCAGCCCGCGCGCACGTTCAGCTTCTCGGCGGGTATGAGGTTCTAGATGAAGCTCGGGTTCGAGGCCTGGCAGGGCTGGGGCCCCGGAGGATTCAACCGCTACCAGGCACCTCGATAGAACCGGCTCTTGGTGATTTCTGTGGCGACGACGTACAACGCGGTAATCGCCGCGACCGTGACGAGCAGCACGCCCGGCAACGGAACGAACCCGAACACGCCGATGAATGGCAGATAGGGTATGGCGAAGGTCAGCGCGATGAGCGCCACGGTCGACCACAGCAGCACGCCGCCTGGCCGACTTCGGAAAAAGGGCCGTCGCGTCCGTACGACCAGCGCGATGACCAGCTCGGTGAGCAGCGATTCGACGAACCATCCCGTTCTGAACAGGTCCGGCCCCGCTCGAAACACCACCAGGAGCACGCCGAACGTGAGGAAGTCGAACACCGAGCTCACGGCCCCGAACTCCACCATGAAGCGGCCGATGAAGCGCATGTTCCAGCGCTGTGGCCGCTCGATCAGCTCCGGATCCACGGCGTCGTCGGCGATGCCGATCGCAGGCACGTCGGACAGCAGGTTGTTCAGGAGGATCTGGCCGGCCAGGAGCGGAAGGAACGGCAGGAACAGCGAGGCGGCCGCCATGCTGATCATGTTGCCGAGGTTCGCGCTCATCGTCGTGAGCACGTACTTCAGCGTGTTGGCGAAGGTCTTGCGGCCTTCCTGGATGCCTCGGCGGATGACGTCCAGACTTCGCTCGAGCAGGACGAAATCCGCCGCCTGCCCTGGCCACATCGACCGCCTGCTCGACCGAGAGGCTCGTGTCCGCCGCGTGCATGGCGGGCGCATCGTTCACGCCGTCGCCGAGAAAGCCGACGACGTGCCCCATCTTCTTCAGCGGCCAGGATGATCCGCTCCTTCTGATTCGGATCGACCTCGACGAAGAGATCCGTGGATTCGGCCGCGCGCCACAGCGCTTCGTCGGACAGGCGTTGAAGGTCGGCTGCCTGTGAGCACGCGGTCGGCCCGCAGACCGACGAGGGCGGCGACGTGTTGGGTGACGGGCTTGCAGTCTCCGGTGATGATCTTGATGGACACGCCGAGCGCGGCCAGGCTGCGAATGGCGTCGGCCGCGTCCTCCTTCGGCCGGTCGAAAAACGTGAGGAAGCCGACGAAGGTGAGATCCCGCTCCAACTCCCTGCTGTACGGTGGGCTGGCGGCTCCACCGTTCGTGACGCCACGGCCAGGACCCGGATCCCCTGGGCGCTCCAGGCTTGGTAGCGCTCCTCGAGGCGTGCCTTCCCCGCGGCATCGAGCAACACGCCGTCGGCAGATCGCGTGCAGATCTCGAGCACGTGGTGAAACGCGCCCTTGGTGATGAGGGACGTCTGTGCCTTCTGCGTCCACGACCACGCTGACACGCTTGCGGACGAAGTCGAACGGGATTTCGGCCAGCTTTCGAACGGTCGAGAGATCCGGCGCGCCGGCGCTGAGGATCGCGTCGTCGAGCGGACTCGCCAGGCCGGTTTCGAGCGCCGCGTTCCAGGCGCCCTGCTTCTGCACGTCTGCCGACGGCGACCCCGACGGCATCGTACGCGCCCTCCAGCACCACCACGCCTTCCGTGAGCGTCCCCGTCTTGTCCGTGCAGAGGACGTCCATGCTCCCGAGGTTCTCGATGGCCGTGAGGTGCCGCACCAGCACGCCGTGGCGCGCCATCATCTGCGCGCCCCGAGCGAGGTTGACGCTCAAGATGGCCGGGAGCAGCTCGGGGCTCAGCCCCACGGCGAGCGCGACCGAGAACAACAACGTCTCGATCGGCGGCCGGCCGTTCAGCACATGGACGATGAACACGAGAAAGACCATGACCAGCATGGCACTCGTCAGCAGGTGGCCGAACCGGCGGAGGCCCGCGGTCGAATTCCGTTTCTGGCGGACGCAACGTCAAGCGGTGAGCGATGGCGCCGAACTGGGTCCTCAAGCCGGTGGCCACGATCAGGCAGCGCGCGGTGCCGCTTCGCACGTTGGTGCCGAGAAAGACGCAATTCAATCGGTCGCGCAAGCCCGCTGTCGGTGCGACGGGTCCCGGTCGCTTTTCAACGGGAAAGCTCTCGCCGGTCAGGACCGCTTCGCTGACGAAGAAGTCGGCCGCCTCGAGAATCACGCCGTCGGCGGGAACCAGGCTGCCGGCCGACAGCAGCACCACATCGCCTGGCACGACCTCTTCCGTCGGCACGTCGACGGCGTGCCCATCGCGAAGCACGCGGGCTCGCGTGCGCACGCGCGCCTGCAGGGCCGCCGCCGCCGTCTCCGCGCTGGTACTCGCGCGCGTATCCGATGCCCACCGTCGCGAGCACGATCACGACGACGATGACGGCATCCACCCACTCGCCGGTCATCGCCGACGCCACCGCGGCGAAGACCAGCACCAGCAGCAGCGGGTTTCGGATCTGATTGAGCGAGCACCCGCGTGCGCGTCAGGCGCCGGTGCTCGCGCACCTGGTTCGGTCCGTACTCGCGAAGCCGTGCCGCAGCCTCTCGCGGCGGACAGGCCGTCCGGTGTCGAGCCGAGTCGCTGCAGCAGCATCTCAGCGTCAGCGCTCCAGTAGTTCTCGGGATGGCCTTCGGGCATCCTGGCTGCAACGGCGCGGAGGGTAGTTCGCCGCGAGTTCCAGGGCGTTTCGTTGACGCCACCAGGTGACATTGAGAGGAAGCCTATCCCAGCGCGGCGCGGTCCGCATCCGTGGACAGCAGGTCAGCAACGATCGGGCGCGAGGTCTTTCACAAGCAGGTGGCCGCCGTCGGATCCCGCATCCCCCCGGTCCACGAAACCCACGTGGGCCAGCCGGCTGGCCATTGAGGATCGGATGCGACAAGCCGAACCGTCTGGCGCCAAGCGATGTCTAGTCGTCGCCTCGCGGGCTCCGGCCCCGCGACCGCTTGACGGCACCGCGCAGTTTCTTGGAAGACAGCCGTTCTTCTCGCACCGCCCTCCGCGGTTTCGTTGGCCGTCGTTTCTTCGGCAGCGCGGCGGCGCGCTGCAAGAGTGCGACGAGCCGGGCCCGCGCCGTCTCACGATTCTCGGCTTGCGAGCGACGCGCCCGGCTCACGACCACCAGCACGCCGTCAGTGGTGACCGCTCGCCCGGCCAGTGCTTTCAAGCGATCTCTTGCGTCCTGCGGGAGTGACGACGCACCGATGTCGAGACGCAGCTCGACCGCGGTCGCCTCCTTCCGGACGTTCTGGCCGCCAGGGCCCATCGCTCGGACAAAACGCTCGTCGACTTCACGGTCATCAAGCGTGATGCTCTCCGTGACTCGTATCATGGTGCACCCTTCCGCGTTGGAGACACTGGAGCGGCGACGTCGGTGCGGCGCTGATCAGCCGTCAGCACCGGATACTCACCTCGCACGATGTGGACGTCGGTGCCGCATCTCGTCGTCGTCGTGATCCGGATGACTGCCTCGCCTGCGCGAGGCGCCGGCTTTGGTACCTCTTCGACCGCGATCCGGTCTTTTCCCTTGAAGACAACCGCTTTTCAGGGTGTTCATGACGTGGGCGTAGCGGCCGCCAAGACGCGAAATTTCCTTCGTCAGTCTGTCGTACACGTGAATCATCAAGTCGCCCTTGCATTGATTCCACAACTCCTCGCGACGGGCAACTGCGCGTCGCGCGCGTCACGATCGATGACGCGGAATCGTGTCGGGCACTCGAGCGCTGGCCGCCTCAACCGTGTGCTCACCGAGCGCTTCCGCCTCGAACGGAGGCAGCTCGCGATGCCAGTAGACGACCTTGGGCTGTTCCGTGACGACGGTGCTCACCACGGGCCTCATGCGGCTCGGAATCGCAACCGGCGTACCAACGGCAATGGACGGGATCCCTCGACTATGCTGATTTTCTGGCCGGAGACTGCCCGGCGAAGTTCGACAGTGGGGATTATTTCCCAGGGCGCGAGAAGAAACGCGCGCACCTGCGACGTCGCCGTTTGCCTCGCATTACGCCGCGTGTGTCGAAAGCCCTCTCGTTCCAGTCGCCTTTGCCGAGGGCGTTCTGTCTCCGGGCGCCGAGGCGCCATCCGCGCTCCGCCGCGCCAGTCGCGGAAAGAGTCTGACGTAGGCTCCGCGTCGGTCCTTGATGAGAACGTTCTCTTCCACGAGTGCCGTGAGCACGGCATCGCTGGTGGTCTGGTCGACGCCGAAGCGTCGTGCCGCCGCCTCGAGCGTCAAGGCCAACCCGGATTGCTCGAGGAAATCGGCTTGGATTCGCACCACCAGGTCCTGAATCTGGGCGCAAGTCGCAGGCATCGCACAACCCTCCAGGGTGATCGTGACTCGATAGTTCTACGGGCGGAGCAAGTCACATACCAACACCATGACGCCTCGCTTTTGCGGATACGATCACGGCTGGTGAAGGGTGATACAGATCAAAGCGATTGGCGCAGTTAGCCGAGTAGTTCTCATCTGCCTCGCGCTCACTTCCAGCGCGTCGGCCCAGTCGTTCGTTGGCGGAGGGATTCTCGCTACGTGGCAGCCTGATATCAGTCCGTACACCGGAACCCAGAATCCGTCTGTTCCAAAGCAGGGCATTCACGGCACCGTCGCCGGCACCCTGGCAACGATCGGTGTCTTCGTCTCGCCACACGTCGGGATCGCGGCGGAGTTCAACATGCCGAGCCGTTTCGAAGCCGACCAACTGGCAGACAAGTACCGCACACACAACACGCATCGCGACGTCGTTCTGTCGGGCGTGCTCCACCTGCGCGCGATTCCGCGGTGGATCGACGGCGTGATTGGCGTGAGCTACGTTCGCGAACAGACCGAACAGCAAATCGCACATCGCCTGTTCGCCCCCGCTGGAGTCGTGTACGAACCGTATCCGACGACGCCTGAACGGATCGCACGCAACGCGATCGGCCTTACCGGAGGCATCGACCTTCCGCTGGCGCTGGGCCGCCACGCCAGCGTGGCGCCGCAGTTCCGCGTGCACTGGATTGCAAGGGAAAACGATGACACCGCCGCGTCGCCCCGCTTCCTCGGCCTCAGTCCGATCGTCCTCCAACCGGGAATCGGCGTTCGAATGACCTTCTGACTTCGAACGCGCGGCCTCCGCCGTGTGCAACATTGTGCAACGGATTCAGTGAGAGGCGGGCTCGAACGACCTCGGACGACCGTCAGACAAGAAAGCCGACCCCGATTTTACGGGGTCGGCTGCGATCGGCGATCATTTTGGTAAGTTTTGCAGACCTCTGCCTTACCTCTTGGCGACGGCGCCCCTGAAAACACGACGCGGCCCTAGAAGGGCCGCGCTACGGCAGCGAGCAGCGGATGGCGTGCCAAGCCGAAGCTCGCTCACGATCTCGAGAGCAAAGGCTGGAGCGGGAAACGGGATTCGAACCCGCGACTTCGACCTTGGCAAGGTCGCACTCTACCACTGAGTTATTCCCGCCCGAATCCTCAACGTAACACACGGTCGGGGTAGCCTTCAACCCGCCTTCGCTCGCGCGCGATCGTGCCGAGCTACGGCGAGGCAAGGGGTCACAACTGCACCCGTCGCAAAACCTCAGCGGCTTCTTCAGGCGGCGTGGGGTTGATGTAGAACCCCGTCCCCCACTCGAACCCGGCGACGCGCGTGATCTTCGGCATGATCTCGACGTGCCAGTGAAACACGTCGCCCACGTCCTCGCTGAACGGCGCGCTGTGAATGACCAGGTTGTAGGGCGGCAGCTCGAGCGCGCGATCCATGCGCTGGAGCATCTGTTTGAGCAGTCGCGCCAGATTCTCGTACTCCGGCCGTTGCGCCTCCTCGAACCGCGCACCGTGCCGCTTGGGCAGGATCCACGTCTCGAACGCAAACCGCGGCGCGTAGGGCGCAAGCGCCACCATGTCGGCGTTCTCCGCGATCACGCGCCGCGGATCGGCGAGATCCTGGCGGACGATGTCGCAGAACACGCAGCGGTCTTTGCCCGCAAAATGCCGCCGTGCGCCGTCGATCTCTTCGCGCGCGTAGCCGGGGATGATCGGCAGCGCGATGAGCTGCGAATGCGGGTGCTCGAGCGTCGCCCCCGCCGCCGCGCCGTGGTTCTTGAACACCACGATGTAGCGCAGGCGGAAGTCGCGCTTCAGATCCAGGATCCGCTCGCGATACGCCCACAGCACACGCTCGATGTCCGCCTCGGGCATGGCGGCGAACGTGCGATCGTGCTCCGGCGTCTCGATGATCACCTCGTGCGCGCCGATGCCGTTCATCCGGTCGAACATCCCGTCGCCGACGCGATCGAGATTCCCTTCGACCTGCAGCGCGGGAAACTTGTTCGCCACGACGCGCACGTCCCAACCCGCCGTGTTCGGCGCGCTGCCGTTCTGGCGGTAGGCGAGGATCTCCGGCGGCGTGAGCGATTCGCGTCCGGGGCAGAACGGACAGTGCTCACGGCCGATCAGCGTCGCGCGCTCGACGCGAAAGTCGTTCGGCCGCTTCTGCCGATCGGTCGAGATGATGACCCACCGGCCGGTGATTGGATCTCTACGAAGTTCAGGCACAGGTACCGTTCGTCGTTCGAGGTTCGGCGTTCTTCGTTCTCGTTCGTCGTTCGTCAGTCGTTCGCATCGAAAGCGCCTTGATAGAGGTCGATAACCGGAACACCTGATTCGAGGTGGATCGACACGACGTCGAATCGGCAGGGATGTTCGGACAACCGATGGCGCGTCAGGTAGTCGCTGGCGAGCGCCGCAATCCGCCGGCGCTTCGACACGGTGACCGCCTCCGCCGCGTCCCCGAACGCGCGCCCCTCCCTCGCCTTCACCTCCACGAACACCATCGTCTTTCCGTCCCGCGCCACGATGTCAATTTCTCCCATGCGGCGACGGTACCGTCTGGCAAGAATCGCGTACCCTCGCCGTTCGAGCTCGCGACACGCGAGATCTTCGCCGGTTTTTCCGAGGGCAATTCGTTTGCGTGACATGGTCGCAACAGACCAGCAAATGTCGCGCCGCTCGGTTGTCGCCGCATTTAGGGCAATCATCGCCGCGCCCCCTCAGTCTCAGTCAGCGCCTCGTCGAAAATCCGAATCGCGATGTCCGCCTGATCGCGTGTGAGCACGAGCGGCGGCGAGAAGCGTATCGCGTTCTTGCCCGCGCCGAGGAGCAACAGCCCGCGCCGGAACGCCGCGTTGACGGCCGCGTCGCGTTCGTCGGTGGCACGCTCCTTCGTCTGCCGATCGCGAACGAGCTCCACGCCGATCATCAAACCGCGTCCCCGCACATCGCCAATCAGCGGATGTTTGTCGGCGAGCGCTTTGAGTCCCGCCAGCATGTGCGCACCGACATCTGCGGCGTTGGCGACAAGCTTCGTGCGCAGCAACTCGAGCGTCGCGAGCGCCGCGGCGCACGACACCGGGTTGCCGCCGAACGTGCTGGCGTGCGCACCAGGCGGCCACGCCATCAGGCCCGCGCGGGCGGACGCCACGCCGAGCGGCATGCCCGACGCCACGCCTTTCGCAATCGCCACCATGTCGGGCTCCACACCCGAGAATTCGATCGCGAACATCTTCCCCGAGCGTCCCATCCCCGACTGCACTTCGTCCACGACGAGGAGGATGCCGTGCGGTGTGGTCAGCTCGCGCAGGCGCTGCAGAAACTGATCGGGCGCGACGATGTAGCCGCCCTCGCCCTGGATTGGCTCAATGACAATCGCCGCGACTTCGTCCGGCGAGACGAGATGGACGAAGAGCTGATGATCGATGAAGTCGAGGCACTCTGCGGCGCAGGTCTCCGGCTCGAGGCCGATCGGACACCGATAACAGTCGGCGTACGGCGCGTGGTACACGCCCGGCATGAGCGGACCGAAGCCGCGCCGCTGAATCGCCTTGCTGGCCGTCAACGAGAGCGAGCCCATCGTGCGGCCGTGGAACGCGCCCAGAAACGCGATGATGTTCTCGCGTCCGGTCGCGTAGCGCGACAACTTGAGGCACGCTTCGACCGCTTCGGTGCCGGAATTTCCGAAGAACGATCGGACGCCGCCCTTGATCGGCACGATGCCCGCGAGCTCCTCGGCGAGCCGCACCTGCGGCTCGTAATAGAAATCGGTCCCCGACATGTGCAGGAATTTTCCGGCCTGCTCGGTAATGGCCCGCACGACGTCGGGGTGCGAATGGCCGGTCGAATTGACGGCAATGCCGGCGGCGCAATCCAGGAAGACGTTGCCGTCCACATCCGCCACCGTCGCGCCCGATCCCCGCTCGATCACGAGCGGATAACCGCGCGTGTACGACGGCGAGACCGACACCTTGTCGCGCTCGATGAGGGCTTTGGCTTTCGGGCCGGGCAAGGCGGTTTTGATCTCTGGGACGGACATGAAGTTAGAACTTAGAAGGTACAAGTAAGAAGGACTTCGGGATCGATCGAGCACACGACCGCAGCCCGACCGTTCCAGGCGCAGTCCTTCTCAGTTCTCACTTCCAACTTCTCACTTTCTTTTCCAACGTGTGCCGCTTGAACTGTCTTCGAGAAGCACACCGCGTGCCGCCAGGTCGTCGCGGATGCGGTCAGCAGCGGCGAAGTCGCGGCGTCGCCGGGCGGCGAGACGCTCCTCGATAAGCCGCTCGATCTCGTCCACCGGAACCGGCGGGCGCTCCTCCTCGCTGCGGCGCAGGCTCAGCACTCCCAACACACGATCGAACTCGTCGAATGCCGCGCGAATCGCGGCCGCATCGTCTTTTCCGACCTGTCCGGCGTCGATGGCGAAGTTGATCGCCCGGACGAGCTCGAACATCGAGCCGAGGGCAGCCGCGGTGTTCAGGTCGTCGCGCATCGCATCGGCGAACTGCTGCCGCGCCTCGTCCACGCGCGCGCGAACTTCCGGATGCGCGCTGTCGGCCGCAATCGTGTCGAGCCGCGCCAGAAAATCCGTCAGCCGCCGGAGCGCTTCCTCCGCCTGGCCGACGCTCGCCCACGTGAAGTTGAGCTGCTTGCGATAGTGCGCCGACAGCAACAGATACCGAACCGCCGACAGCCTGTAGCCTTTGGCCGCGACGTCCGGGATCGTGTACGTGTTGCCGAGCGACTTCGACATCTTCTGCTCGTCGACGATCAGGTATTCGACGTGCACCCAGAACCGCGAGAACGGCTCGCGCGTGGCGCCCTCGCTCTGGGCAATCTCGTTCTCGTGGTGCGGGAAGATGAGGTCGATGCCGCCGGCGTGGATGTCGATGGGCGGTTTGCCCAGGATCCGCAGCGCCATCGCGGAACACTCGATGTGCCATCCGGGCCGGCCGGCCGGGATGCCGATGTCGGGAAACTCCCACGACGGCTCGCCTTCGCGGTGTCCCTTCCACAGCACGAAGTCGCGGGCGTCTTCTTTAGCGTAGCTGTCGGCGTCCACGCGCGCGCCGGCCTTCATGCCCTCGTGATCAAGCCGCGCCAGGCGGCCGTACTCGGGCATCGTCGAGATCTTGAAATAGATGGAGCCGTCGCTGCGATACGTGTGACCGTTGGCTTCGAGCGCGGCGATCATCGACGCCATCGCGCGGAGGTTGGCGTCGTCTGTCGCCCGGGGCATTTCCTCGACCTGCTCGAGGCCCAGCGCCCGGGCATCCTCGCGAAACATGTCGATGTACTTGTCGGTATAGGCCCGCAGATCCAGGCCCTCCTTCTGCGCACCGGCGATCGTGCGGTCGTCGACGTCGGTGTAGTTCATGACGTGCGTCACGCGGTAGCCCAGCAAATGCCTGAGCGTGCGCCGCAGGACGTCGGTGCAGATGAAGGTGCGGAAGTTCCCGATGTGGCCCCGCGCGTACACCGTGAGACCGCAGGTGTACATCCTGACTGTGTCGTCGGGACCGGGGTGGAACTCCTCTTCTCGGCGCGTCAGCGTGTTGTACAGACGCAGCGTCATGGCAACGTGCGACGCGTACGCCATTCGGGCGCGCCTTCGTGCGCGACGACGACCTCGATTTCGCCGGCGCGAACGGCAAAGCGGACGGCGCAGGGCTCAAGGCCGGCTCCGACGGCCCCGCCCAGCGCGCTGCGCACGTCGGCGACCAATGGTTCGACGGCCGGACGAGCGAAGCCGAGATGAAGGAACACGGCGTCGGCGATGTCGGCCAGCATGCGGTCGAAGGACGCCTCGTCGGAGAGTGCAAGCGCAAACAGGAATTCGGGTTCGGACACGAAGCGGGATTCTACAGTGAAAGGCGATCGAACAGCACACGTGCGCGTGCGCAATCGGCGGTGATCTGGGTTTTGAGCTGATCGAGCGACTCGAACGTCCGTTCGTCGCGGAGCCGCTGGACGAAGCCGAGGCGAATCGAGGCGCCGTAGAGATCGCGATCGAAGTTGAAGATGTGCGTTTCGACGGTCGTTCGTCCCGAGTCGTCCACCGTCGGCCGGACCCCGACGTTGGTCACCGAGGCGTGCACGACGTCGCGGATCCGGGTGGTCGTGGCGTAGACGCCATGAGGCGGCAGAAGCTCGTTTTCGCTGCACAAATTGGCCGTCGGAAAGCCGAACGTCCGCCCCCGCTGGTCGCCGCGCATCACGGTGCCGTCGATGGAATAGGCGTGGCCCAGCAGCGCTCCGGCCTCGTCTACGCGGCCCTCGCTGACCAGCCGGCGGATGCGCGTGCTGCTGACGACGAACTCCTTGTAGCGCACCGGGTCGATCTTCTCGGCGCGAAAGCCGTAGCGGCTGCCGAGCACCCGCAACAAGGTGAAGTTTCCGACCCGATCGTGCCCGAACAGGAAGTTGGCGCCCACCCACACTTCGGCCACGTGCAGCCAGTCGACCAGGACGGTCCGGACGAACACCTCCGGCTCCCAGCGCGACATCTCCGGTGTGAACCGGACGATGGCCGCGCCGTGCACGCCGGTCTGGACGATGGCCTCGAGCTTCTGTTCCTTGGTCATCAACAGCGGCGGGGCTTTGTCGGGCCGGACCACGCGGGGCGGGTGCGGGTCGAAGGTCATCACGACCGACGTCGCGCCGCGCTCTTCGGCGACGCGGTGCACGCGATCGAGGATCTTGCGATGGCCGCGATGCACGCCGTCGAAATTGCCGAGCGCGAGCACCGGCTGGGTCCATCGCGACGGTCGTGGATCGTCGGGGAAGTGAATGACGTCCACGCGCTACTCGATGTCCAGCACCAACCCATCATAAGCCAACTCAACACCAGCCGGGAGCTGCGCGCAGGTTTCAGCATGCGGCAGATCGTGACAGATGTGCGTGAAGTACGCGCGCTCCGCGCCGAGACGCGCGACGACGTCGAGCGCTTCGCCGACGCTGAAGTGCGTCGAGTGCGGACGATGGCGGAGCGCGTCGAGCACGATCGTGCGGACGCCGTCGAGCAATGGCCACGATTCGTCGGGAATGCGGTTGCAGTCGGTCAGGTAGGCGAACGATCCAATGCGAAACCCGAGCACCGGCATCCGGCCATGCCAGACGCGCACCGGCACGACCTCGATGGTGCCGAGGGCAAAAGGCCCCGCGATGTGAAACAGCGAGATCTGCGGCAGCCCGCCACCCCGCTGCTCGGGTGGCTGGAAGATGTACGCGAACACCTGCCGCAACGTCGTCGCCGTGTCGCGCTCCGCGTAGCAGGGGATCGGCGACTTCTGCATGTGGTTGTAGCGCCGCACCTCGTCGAGCCCGAACACATGATCGGCGTGCGTGTGCGTGAAGAGGATCGCGTCGACTCGACGGACGTTGTGCGTCAGCGCCTGCGCGCGCAGGTCCGTGGAGGTGTCCACCAGGATCGATTGCACGTCACGCGTGTACGAGTGGTCGCCGCTGCCGGCGGGCAGCTCAATCAGAATCGAGGGTCTGGTACGCCGATCCCGTGGATCTGCCGATCGGCAGACGGCGCAGTCGCAGCCGATGGCCGGCACGCCATGCGACGTACCGCTTCCAAGGACCGTCACTCTCATCGGGTCAGGGTTCGATGATGCGCTTGCCGCCGCTCTTGGCGTCGACGAACCGGAGCCGGAGCTCGTAGAGCACCTGCTCGAGCACCTGGCGCTCTTCGGCGGTGAGGTTGCCGCGCGTCTTCTGCTCGAGCAGCGCGAGGATTTCGATCATCTGCGCGGCGCCGTCCAGGTTCGGCTCGGCGGGCTGGCCCGACTGCGGATCGGGCAGGTCGCCGAAATGAATCGCCGCGGTGCTCGCGAGCGACAGCACGAAGGCAGTAAACGAAAGGGCCGGCTCCTCCATTTGTTTAAGATTATCAAATGTCCGACTCGACACGTGCGGCCGAGGCATTCAGCCGGCTGATCGACATCATGGCCACTCTGCGCGGACCCGACGGCTGTCCGTGGGATCGCGAGCAGACGATCGACACGCTGAAACCATTCGTCCTCGAGGAAACCTACGAGGTGCTCGATGCGATCGACCGCCACGATCACGCGGCGCTCGCCGAGGAGCTGGGCGACTTCGTGTTCGAGGCTGTGTTCCTGGCACAGCTCGAAAGCGAAGCGGGCCATTTCACGATCGCGGACTCGGTCGAGGCCGTCGCCGACAAGCTGGTGCGCCGGCATCCGCACGTGTTCAAGCGCGACGCCGGCGAGGCGGCGCTCGACACGGCCGGTCAGGTGCGGACGCGATGGGAGGACATCAAAGCGCAGGAGCGATCCCTTCGACTTCGCTCAGGGCAGGCCGCCAGTGCTGAGAGCTCGACGTCGTCGTTGCTGAGCGGCATCGCGCCGGCGCTGCCAGCTCTGCTCCGCGCGTACCACATCGGCGTCCGCGCCGGCTCAGTAGGCTTTGACTGGGCACGCACCACGGATGTCGTCGCGAAGATCGAAGAAGAGGTCGCGGAGATTCGCGGGGCGGTGTCTGACACCGAACGCGCGGATCAGGATCGAGTCGAAGAAGAAGTCGGGGATCTGCTGTTCGCAATCGCCAACCTGGCCAGAAAGCTGGGCGTGGAGCCGGAGACGGCGCTGCGGAAGGCGAACGAGAAGTTCACGAAGCGGTTCACGGCGATGGAACGAATGATCGGCATGACGGGGCGAGCGATGAAGGAGATGACACTCGATGAACTCGAGGCTGAGTGGCAGAGCGCGAAGAGCAGGATCAGCCACGAAAACACGAAAACACGAAACTCCTCATAGGACGATCCGCTTGTTGCCGTCAGGCAAAAGTG
Organism: uncultured Acidobacteriota bacterium; assembly: GCA_963770995.1. Classification (GTDB taxonomy): domain Bacteria; phylum Acidobacteriota; class Vicinamibacteria; order Vicinamibacterales; family CAVVIG01; genus CAVSWN01. The sequence continues at coordinate 767,766 of CAVYRS010000005.1, forward strand.
CAACGTTGAAATTTATCAGCAGGCACACCTTCAGTTTCGAGACTCGCAGACAACTGAGAACCTGAGATTGGTGAACCGGGTGAAGACGTTCAACTGCCTTGAGCTCGAGCATGAGGCGGTTGTCGACGACCAGGTCTAAGCGATGAACATAAAGCGGCTTCCCTCGATACCTGACGGGAAAGCGCTTTTCACGTTCGAACGGGATGCCTGAGGCCTCCAGTTCGATGCCGACAGCGCGATGGTAAATCGGTTCCAGAAGACCTGGCCCCAGTTCCCTGTGAACCGTGATGCAGCAGCCGATGACACGATGTATCAAGTCTTCTGTCGAATCATCGAGCTTTGAGAGAACGCGGAGCATGAGCGTTTCCTATTTCGTGCTTTTGTGTTTTCGTGGCAGATCCATCTTTCGACCGCTGAATGTGCGGACAGCGATGGACGTTCCGTCCGTGTCGACGGTGACAGCGCCGTCTCTGTCGGTTCGGAACACTTCCGCACCGGCGGCTCGGTAGCGCTCCAACACCTCCGGCACGGGGTGACCGAAATGGTTGGCTCGGCCGACGCTGACTACCGCGATAGTCGGGTGCATCGCTCGCACGAAGTTTTCGGTGCTGGACGTGAGGCTCCCGTGGTGGGGGATCTTCACCACCCGCAGCCGCGCGTGCGGGATGGTGGCTTCGATCGCCCGCTCCGGGACGCGGCCGATGTCGCCGGTCAGCAGGATCGACAGGTCGCGCCAGCGGAGCTCCAGCACCAGCGAATCGTCGTTGCGCACCTTCTGCCGCTCCCAGTCCTCGACGGGCGGGTGTCTAACCAGCACCTCCACCTCGTCGATGACGCGGCGCTCACCGGTGTAGAGGTTCGCCGATCTCGCACCGTTGACCTGCGTCTGTCGGCGTAGCGCGGCAAGCGCAGCCGAGCGCGGGACGGGGATGCCTTCCCACACTTCGCGCGGCCGGAACTCGGTGAGGATCGATTCGGCGCCGCCGATGTGATCCGGATCGCCATGCGTGAGGGCGACGTAGTCGAGACGTGAGAAACCGGCGTCTCGTATCACCGGCGCGACCACGCGGTCGCCGACGTCGAAGGCAGACGAGGATGAGAGACCGCCGGCGTCCACGAGCAGCGTCGAACCGCGCGGGAAGACGACGAAGATCGCGTCGCCCTGGCCGACGTCGACGAAGGTTGCGTGCAGCCGCCCGTCGCCCCGCGCGGCAACCAGCGTGCGCGGATCGAGAAGGATCCAGACGGCCGCTATCGCTGCGACGAACGCCGCGGTCCGCCGCGCACGACCTGCCAGCACCGACTCCGTGCTCCCCCACACGTCGATTCGCCACCGCCGGAGCGTCCACCACCCGCCGAGCGCGATGTAGTAGCAGGCGACCACCGTCCACGCAGGAGGCGCGACGCGATAGCTCAACACCGGCACGTGTTGCGCAAGATCCGCGGACCAGACGAGCCCCGCGGCACCGACGTGTGCGACCCAGCCGACCAGCGCTGCCGCCGCCGGCGACACGAGCGCCACCGGCACGAGCACCATGCCGGCGATTTGCGCCGCCGCCATCAGGGGAATCGCGAGGAAGTTGAGGATCAGGCCCGCGAACGTCACGCGGGAAAACAGGATCGCGCCGACAGGAAACAGCATCGCCTCAGCCGCGAGCGACGCGGCGAACAGCATCGCGATCGGGCGACCCAGGCGTCTACCGCTCGTGGTGAGCCTGTCGAACCACGAACCACGAACTCGTCCTTCGACAAGCCTGCCCTGAGCGAGACGCTCATCCTTCGACAGGCTCAGGATGAGCGGGGAGTTGAAGGGCTCAGGACGAGCGTTGGATAGAGAACGCGCAACCTCAAGAATCGCCAGGGTCGCGCCGAAGGTAAGGATGAACGCGGGATCGGCGACCGCGAGAGGATCTGCAGCCACGAGGACCGCGGCCACGACGGCGAGCGCATTCAGGGGCGGGCTGCGCTGATCGAACGCCCGTGCCCCGAAGTACACCACCGCCATCAACGTCGCGCGATCGACCGACGCGCCGCCGCCGACGAGTCGCGCATAGGCACCGAGCAGGACGATCGCCGACACCATCGCCGCGCGCCCGAGCCAGCCGCTGACGCGGAACAGGCCGACGAGCACGCCCGCCAGGATCGCGATGTTGCCGCCCGAGATCGCGATGACGTGATACGTGCCCGCCTCCTGGAGGCGGCGCTGCACCCGATCGTCGAGGCCCGCCCGGTCGCCGATCACGATTGCGGCGACGATGGCGCCGGACTGCGGATTCCAGCGTCCGACCGCGGCCGCAATCGCGCGGCGGGCGAAGCCCCGGACGGCGGCGAATGATTCGTCCAGTACGGAGCCGCGCGCCTCGAGATCAACGAGCGCGCCGCTCTTCACGCTCCCGACGAGCGAGATCCCGCGCCGGGCAAGCGCGCGCTCGTGATCCGGGACGCCGGGATCGAGATAGCGCGACGGGCGGCGCAAGGTCGCGGGCATCCGCACGCGGCGGCCGGCGCGCCAGTGGTCGAGGCGAGCGGCGGCAAGCGAGCCGACGACGGTCACGGCGATGCCACCAGCGGCGCGAGAGCTGGATCGCAGGGCTACAGCCCTGCGCCACTTTTTTCCCCGTCCCTCCTGCCCTTCCTGCCCGTCCTGCCCGCCGATCCAGTCGACATCCACGCTGAGCGACACGCCAGACTCGCTCGGCGATGCATCTGCGCGCAGCGTGCCTTCGACAACCGCAAACGCCTCATCGTCCTCCGGAAGACGACGGCCGTCGGCTTCTGCCTGCCGGCGCTGCTCGCGCGCCAGTTCCTCGAACACCACACGCAGCGGTGGACGCCAGGCGCGCTGCCAAGCAACCGCCGCGAGCAGAACACCGCCGACGAAAAACCCGAAGCAGATGGACGTCACGAGCACATGCAGCCGCCGCGCGCGTAGGCTGCCGACGGCGGCGACGACGCAGAGCAGAAGAACGACTGTAGTTCCGGCTGCCGCCGTCGCCGCTACGCGGCTATGGCGAGCCAAGAAAGCCGGACCCCACGTACGAAGCAGCGACGCTGAAAGCGGCGACGACGAGAAATCGGAATCAGCGAGGAGCAGGCCGACGGATGCGCCGGCGAGGAGACCTGCGGCAGGAATCGCGGCGACGCTTCGCACGCCGCCGCCTCTGCAATCTTCGTAGCACGATCAGCCACGAAAGCACGAAATCACGAAACCTCTGACGGGAAAGGTCTTTCGTGTTTTCGTGTTTTCGTGGCGGTTCGAAATGTAGGCAGATTCTGCGAGGGGCTACGCCTTCTCGGCGGCGATTTCTGCGTAGTAGTCCTGCAGCGCGCGGACGCCAAGTCCCTGTTCGCGCAGCGCCTTGATCGCGCTCACCGCCGCGGCGGCGCCGGTGAGCGTGGTGATGCATGGCACTTCGTGCATCATCGCGGCGCGGCGAACGGTCCGATCGTCGAAGAACGACTCTCGGCCCAGCGGCGTGTTGATCACCAGATCGACCTTGCGGTTGACGATCTCGTCGGCCACGTTGGGCCGGCCTTCATTCACCTTGTAGACGACGTCCACGGTGAGCCCGTACGCGCGCAGGTAGGCGGCCGTGCCGCGCGTCGCGATCAGATGGAACCCGAGCTCGGCGAGATCGCGCGCGATGGGCACGAGGTTCGCCTTGTCGTCGTTGTTCACGCTCACGAACGCCGTCCCGTGCTCCGGCAGGCGCTGCCCCACCGACAGCTGCGCCTTCGCGAACGCGACGCCGAACGACGAGGATCCGCCCATCACTTCGCCGGTCGACTTCATCTCCGGACCGAGAATCGTATCGACGCCCGGGAAACGCACGAACGGAAACACAGGGCTCTTGACGAACACGCCGGCCGCCTGGAGATCGCTCGTCAACCCGAGCTCGGCCAGCGTGCGGCCCGCCATGACCTTCGCGGCCACCTTCGCGAGGGAGACGCCCGCCGCCTTCGACAGATACGGAATCGTGCGCGATGCGCGCGGGTTCACTTCGAGCACGTAGACGACGTTGTCCTTGATGGCGTACTGGACGTTCATCAACCCGACCACTTCGAGCGCGCGCGCGATTCTGCGCGTGTAATCGCGAATGGTCGCCAGGTGCCGCTCGGGACAGATGAACGGCGGCACGACGCACGAGCTGTCGCCGGAATGGATGCCGGCCTCCTCGATGTGCTCCATGATGCCGCCGATGACGACGGCGCCGGTGGCGTCGGCCACGGCGTCCACGTCGAACTCGAAGGCATCCTCGAGGAATTTGTCCACGAGCACCGGATGCTCGGGCGACGCATCCACGGCGTGCGTCATGTAGCGGTCGAGCGAGACGACGTCGTAGACGATCGCCATGCCGCGTCCACCGAGCACGTACGAAGGCCGGACGACCACAGGAAACCCGATCGAGGCGGCGACGTCCCGCGCTTCCTGTCGCGAGATGGCGGTGCCGCTCGCCGGCTGCGTGATGTCGAGGCTCGACAGGAGCGCGGCGAACCGCTTCCGATCCTCCGCCAGATCGATCGAGTCCGGCGACGTGCCGAGGATCTTCACGCCGGCCGCCTGGAGCGCCAGCGCGAGCTTGAGCGGCGTCTGACCGCCGAACTGCACCAGACACGAAACCTCGCCGCCAGCCGACCGCTCGGTCTCGATCACCGCCATCACGTCCTCGAACGTCAGCGGCTGGAAGTACAGGCGATCGGCAGTGTCGTAGTCGGTCGAGACCGTCTCGGGATTGCAGTTGATCATCACCGTCTCGAGGCCTTCTTCGCGCAGGGCGAAGGCCGCGTGACAGCAGCAGTAATCGAATTCGATGCCCTGCCCGATCCGGTTCGGGCCGCTGCCAAGGATGACGACCTTTTTGTGCGGCGTCGGGTTCGATTCGCACGACGGCTCGAACGCGCTGTACATGTACGGCGTGAACGACTCGAACTCGGCCGCGCAGGTGTCCACTCGTTTGTAGACCGGCTTCAGGCCTTCGGCTTCGCGCCGTTCGCGAACCGCGCTCTCCGCCGCGCCGGTCGCCAGCGCCAATTCCTGATCGCCAAATCCGGCGCGTTTCAGCCGGCGCAGATCGGATCCCTCGAGCCGATCCAGGCCGCTGTCCACTGCCTGCTGCCGCATCGCCGCGATCTCGACGAACTGCTTCAGGAACCACGGGTCGATCTTGGTGATGTCGTGGAGTTGCTCGACGGACCAGCCGCGCTCGATGGCGCGGAACAGATCCCAGAGTCGCCGATCGGTGGGAATGGCCAGCCGCTTGCGCAGCCCGACGTCGTCTTCCTCGTCCATCGGAGACGAAGCGAACAGCAGACCGCTGCGCCCGAGCTCGAGCGAGCGCACGCCCTTCATGAACGCTTCCTTGAACGTCCGCCCGATCGCCATCGCCTCGCCCACCGACTTCATCTGCGTCGTCAGCGTCCGGTCGGCCTGCGGGAACTTCTCGAAATTCCAGCGCGGAATCTTGACGACGACATAGTCGATGGTCGGTTCGAACGAGGCGGGCGTGAGCCGCGTGATGTCGTTCGGGATCTCGTCGAGGTGATACCCGAGCGCGAGCTTGGCGGCGATCTTCGCGATCGGAAACCCGGTGGCCTTCGATGCGAGCGCCGACGAGCGCGAGACGCGCGGGTTCATCTCGATGACGACCATCCGGCCGTTCTCGGGATGCACCGCGAACTGGATGTTCGACCCGCCGGTCTCGACGCCGACGCGACGGATGATGCGGCGCGCGGCGTCGCGCATCCGCTGGTATTCCTTGTCGCTGAGCGTGAGGATCGGCGCCACCGTGATGCTGTCGCCGGTATGGACGCCCATCGGATCGATGTTCTCGATGGTGCAGATGACGACGAAGTTGTCGGCGACGTCGCGCATCACCTCGAGCTCGAACTCCTTCCAGCCGATCACCGATTCCTCGATCAGCACCTGGTGCACCGGGCTCAGCTCGATCCCGCGCTCCGCGAGCTCGCGGAACTCTTCGATGTTGTAGGCGATGCCGCCGCCCACGCCGCCCAGCGTGAACGAGGGACGGATGACCAGCGGAAAGCCGAGGGTCCGCGCGAGATCGACGGCTTCGGACAGGTCGCGGGCGAGGCCGCTCTGCGGCACGTCGAGGCCGATCTCGCGCATCGCATCCTTGAACAGGAGGCGATCTTCGGCCACCTTGATGGCCTCGATCGACGCGCCGATCAGCTTGACGTTGTACTTTTCCAGAACGCCCGCGTTCGCGAGGTCGACGGCGAGGTTCAAGCCGGTCTGGCCGCCGACCGTGGGCAGGATCGCGTCGGGCCGCTCGCGCTCGATGATCGCGGCGAGCACTTCTACCGTCAGCGGCTCGACGTAGGTCCGATCCGCGAGCTCGGGGTCGGTCATGATCGTCGCCGGGTTGCTGTTGACGAGAATGACTTCGAGTCCCTCGGCACGCAGCGCTTTGCACGCCTGGCTGCCCGAGTAGTCGAACTCGCACGCCTGGCCGATGACGATCGGGCCGGAGCCGATAATCAGAACGCGTTTGAGATCGGTGCGACGGGGCATCTACGGGCGGCGCGGAACGTGGGGTCCGCCTTCAGGCGGACCATGTAGGTCCGGCTAAAGCCGGACCCCACAAGGAAAAAGAAAGCCGTCGATGCGTTATCCACGACTCTCGATCAAGTCCAGGAAATCGTCAAAGAGATAGTCCGCGTCGTGCGGACCGGGCGACGCTTCGGGATGGTACTGCACGCAGAACACGGGGTGCTCGCGATGGCGCAGCCCTTCGACCGTGCCGTCGTACAGATTGAGGTGTGTCACCTCGACATCCGGCGGAAGCGAGTTGGGATCGACCGCGAAGCCGTGGTTCTGTGACGTGATTTCCACTTTGCCGGTTTTGATCTTCTTGACCGGATGATTCGCGCCGCGGTGGCCGAACTTCAGCTTGAACGTGCTGCCGCCCATCGCCAGGCCGAGAATCTGGTGACCGAGGCAGATCCCGAACACCGGCACGTTCGATTCCACCATCGCCTTCGCGTTGTCGATGGCGTAGGTCAGCGGCGCGGGATCGCCAGGGCCGTTGCTCAGGAACACACCATCGGGTTTCGTCGCGAGCAACTCCGACGCCGGAGTCGCGGCGGGATACACGCGCACGTCGCAGCCGTGCGCGCTGAGCCGCCGGAGAATATTCCATTTCATCCCGAAGTCGTAGGCGGCGATCTTGAGACGCCGCTTGGCGCGGCGGACGGGCTCGACGCCGAACTCGTCGGGGTCTTCCTGCGGCCAGTCGAAGGGCTCCGCCGACGTCACCACTCTGACGAGATCGGATCCTTCCATCTGCGGAATCGAGCGCGCGCGATCGACGAGGGTGTCGGGATCGAGGCCCTCGCCGGTTCCAATCACGCCACGCAGCACGCCGCCGGAGCGCAGATGGCGCGTCAGCGCGCGCGTGTCGATGTCGGAGATGGCGACGATCTTGTGCTCGACCAGGTACTCACGCAGCGTCCGATCCGCGCGCCAGTTGCTGGCCACGGGCGATTCGTCGCGAATGATGAAGCCCGCCACCTGCGGCCCACGCGACTCGACATCCTCCGGCGACACGCCGTAGTTGCCGATCTCGGGACACGTCATCGTCACGATCTGACCCGAGTACGACGGGTCGGTCAGCACTTCCTGATAGCCGGTCATGCTCGTGTTGAACACGACCTCACCGCGGGCTTCGCCTTCCGCGCCGGCAGCGGCGCCGCGGTACCACGTCCCATCTTCCAGTGCCAGTACAGCTTCCACGTCAGTCCTGGGTCCTTCGGCCTTGGTTCTTGGTCCGTCCTTGGTCCGTTGGTCCTTGGTCCACGGTGGCTGCGCACCAAGGACCACGGACTGAGGACGGACGAAGGACAAAGGACGAAGGACGAAGGACTGTCACCGTTCCAACGACGCCCTTACGCGCGCCGGCTCGTTCGCCGCGACGCGCACGGAGCCGGCCCAGATGCGATAGCCGTCGAGTTCCAGGCGAATCGCGTGGACGCCGGCGGGCACCGATTGCGTCGTGAGCGGTGTTACCCCGATGACCTTGCCATCCAACAGGACGTTCGCACCCACGGGACGTGATTCGACCGTCAGCGTCCCGGAGCCGGTGGCCGCGGCGGGGGCGGGGGCTGGAGGCGCCGGCGAGCGAGCCGTCGTTGGAGCGCCGCGCCCGGCCGGTGGGGCCTGCCGCGCCAGCGTGGCCTGAACCATCTGAACGGGACGCTCGCGCGTGATGACGATGCGGCGATCGTGGACGGCGTACCCATCTCGTCTGATCCGGATGCGAAGCGGTCCCTCCTTGAGATCGCGCACGGCCGTTGGCGTTTCACCAACGTCGCGACCGTCAACCGACACGGTCGCGCCGGGCGGCGTCGATCGGACATTCAGGCGCCCGCCCGTCCAGATTTGCGGAGGTGGCGTGGCAGCCGGCGCCGCATCAGCCTTCCGCGATGCGGCCGGCGGATTCGGCGGGCGCACCGCGGCCGGCTCCGGAGCGCGAGCGACCGGCTCACGCGTGACGTTCTCAGGCGGGGGCTCTACTGGCCTGCTAACAATTTCTGGCTTGCTCGTGGTTTCCACGGGATCCGGCGCCGCAGCCGGCTTCGGCGCCGCAGGCACCGCCGCTTCCGTGAACTCGCGCAATGGCGTCGCGGGCGCGGCGCTCGCACTCGTGGCAGCGACCGTCGCGGGCTGCGAACGGACGGCGACCGCGTAGCCCCCCGCAAAACCGAGCGTGACGCCAACCGCCAAGGCCAACACCAACGGCCACACCGCCGATCGCGATCGATCGAGCATCGTCAGATCGCTTGGGCGCGGCGGCAGCGCTTCGGGCGCCTCTTCGGCCAGCTCTCGCTTCAGCGCCGCCGTTTCATCTCTCTTCACTACCACCTTTTCATCGCGCGACGAGTTGTCGCTTCGCGCGGCGGGTGGCGCGTCAGCCACGACCGGCGCCGGGGCCGGAACAGGGGGCGCGTCACCAATCAACGGGTTCGTGGACTTCGAGCGCGTCCCCGTCCGCGTCATCCGACGAGGCGGCTCGGGCGGGGGCGGTGGAGGTTCCGGAGCGGGTGGCGGCTCCGAAGCTCGCACGACTTCCGGGGCCGGTTCGACCGCGGGGGCCGGTTCGATCGCGGAGGCCGCCGGTTCGACCGCGGGAGCCGGTTCGATCGCGGAAGCGACGACAGCTTCGGGAACCGCTGCGGGCTCTGGCGCAGGATCTGGCGTGTGCGCTATCAGGAGCTCGGGCTCAGGCGAGCGCGCGAGCGTGGGCTCTGCTGCGGACTCCGGCGCGGGCTCCGGCGACGTCGCGCGCTCGGGCGTTGCTGCCAGATCGGGAATGACGATGGGTTGGAGAGAAATGTCAGGGACAGCGTTGCGATCCGGCTCGAAGGATGTTGGCAGCTCGAACGGCGTCTCCACCTCGCGTTGAGCAGGCTCGCGAGTCAGCCAGCCGAGTGCGAAGCGGTCGAGAGCGTCCTCGGTCGCGTCCTCGGGCTTGGCATCAATCGGATCGGGCGTGGATTCGAGGATGGACGGGCCATCCACTGTAATCGGCAGATCCGGCAACGCGCTCTCGACCTCGGCGAACCGCGGCTGCTCGAGCGGCAGCAGCGGCGCTATGTCCTCGTTCGCGCGGAAGTCGTCCACGGGCCGGCTCGGCATCGCCAGGCGCAGGTTCCGTGCAGGCGGTGTTGGCGCCGGAGCCGCCGACAGGTTGAACCCAGGTGCTTCGGCTGCGACGTCGGGGAGCGCGCGCTTGAGCGCATCCACGAAAATCTTCGCGGTCGGGTGCCGCTCCATCGGATCGTCGGCGAGGGCGCGTTTGAACACGCGCTTGAGCGCATCGAGATCGCCGCCGACCAGCGCGGTCATGCCTTCGACGGCCTTGACGCCGGTGCCGCTGATCCGCCGTCCCCACAACAACTCGTGGACGAGCGCCGCGAGGCTGAAGATGTCGGCGCGACGATCCCACGCCGATCCGCCGAGCCGTTCCGGCGCCGAGTACGGCCGGCGCACGGGCGGCGCGACCCCAACCTCCGCCAGCAATTGTCCGACGCCAATGCCGGTGAGCCGCGTTTCGCGCGCGGACATCAGCACATCGCGCGGGTGGAGACATCCGTGCGTAAAGCCGGCAGCCACCGCATGGTCCAGCGCGCTCGCGAGCCGAGCGGCAGTCTGCAACGCGTCCGCAGACGGCAGCCCACCGAACTCCCGCACGGCGAGATCCAGCGAGTCGGCAGCGACGTAGTCGCAGGCGAGATATGCGGAGACGCCGGTCAGTCCAGCCGCGACGGGCGTTGCGATCGAGAGATGCGCGAGATGTGCCGCGACGATACGCTCGAGTCCGGCGACCAGCTGATGCACCTGCTCGGGCGGCATGTCGAGCTTGAAGACTTTGACGGCGACGAGCCGCTCTCGCTGCGTGTCGTGCCCGCGATACACGGGTCCGAGAGTTCCAGCACCAATCTGATGAAGCACGCGAAACGGTCCGAACGCATCGGGCGGCGCACTGCCGGTGTGTTCCGTGTGCAGCGGTGGACTCCTCAGGAAGGAAGGTTGACGAATCGTAGCATCGAACGCTATTCGCGAACTACCTGAAAATCTCCAGCGCGGCGTCCGGCCCGGACGACCCAGCCGGACGCGAGCGTCAGCGTCCAGCCGTCGCCGCGCAGCGTCGCGCCCTCGGTGGACGCGGGAGCAGGAACGGTGAGCGTCGAACGATCGGTGGACATCAGAACAATGGACGCCTCGAGCGTTCCCCATTCCGCGGTCGTGCGAAATCCTGGAATGATCGTACCCACGCCGGCAATCGGCGTGATGCCCGCGGTCGCGAACGAGTTGCTGCGACCATTCGGCATCACCAGGTACAGGGCGATCGACAAAGACGCGACGCAGTTCGGCCACGCGGGCCTGCCGCTCGACCTCGCGCGCGTCTTCGGCGCTCCTGAGCTCGGCGCCGTCGTACTGCAGCGCGGCTCGAGCCGCATCCTCGGACGGCTGAAGGCCGGATGCAGCGGCCAGCACGAGCGCGAGATCGTCACTGGCTTTGATCCGGCGAGGCCAACCCGGCGCCCACGCGTCCAGCAGCAACCCGTATGCGGCGCCGGACGCGTAGGCGAACGTCCTGACGAAGCTGGGCGCCAGTTCGGCCTGCTCCAGTTGCTCGATCGCATCCTCGGTCGCTTCGGCCGCGGTCGCGGCCGCCAGGACCGTCCCGGTGTATTGCGCGAGACCCTCGTTCATCTCCAGGAGCCGCTCGCCTTCGGCGGCGTCAGGCACCGGCGCGCGCCGCTGCGCGCGAAACGCGAGCGCGTCGCGCACCGCGGTCGTACGCGCAGGCCCGGAGGCTGCCAGCGCCTTCGCGAGCGCGCGCCATTCGAGCTGCATCCAGTAGCGGCCGTCGATGGTGTCCAGGTGAACGTTCTGTTGATCGCGCGGCGTGAAACCCAGATCGGGTTGTATGCGGTGAAACAGCTCGTGGAGGAACATCCGCGCCCGCAGGTGCGGATCGGGAGGGATGAGCTGCCACACGACGGTCGCCCATCGGGTGCCGCCCCAGTCCACCGCGGTGTTGGCGAAGCCCATCGCCGAGGGGCGCGGTGCCGCGGGCGCCGGTTGGCTCGTGGCCAGCGTCCGCGTCGTGGCGTCGGCGATGGCGACGGGGCCGCACAGCGACACGCCCCAGAGCCGGCCCCCGTCCCGCTCGCACAAGGCCGCAACCTCCGTGAAATACACGTCGGCGCGCGACTGATCGACCTGCGCGTGCGCAACAGCGCTGCAACCCAGCACGGCGACAAGAGCCAGCGTTCGAGTCATATCAATCGTGCCGAGATCGTAACATCCAGCGCCGAACGTGAGTTGACAGTCCGAGCAGCGCTTTGAGAGAGTAGGTTTCCCGGTGCACTCCAACAAAGCGGCGACTCCCTCGTCCTCAGACGAACCTTTCGTCCGCATGCCGGTTGACGTCCGGCGCTTCCCCTGGATTCGTCGGCTCGCGGCCGACTATGCGTACGACTTCCCGGCGGTCGCGCCGTTCTTTGCCGGCGATCCGGCGGACCGCGGCGCCTGGGCCGACGCCATTGCCCGTACACAGCGCCACGAACGCCGCCGCGACGACATCGCGCGCGTGATCGCCGCGCAACAGGAGCGGCGCCAGGCGCCGGCGCGAGCCCGTGAAGCGGGCGCGCTGCTCGCCGATCGCCAAACGGTGGCGGTCGTCACCGGACAACAGGCCGGCCTCTTCGGCGGACCGCTGTTCACGCTGCTGAAGGCGTTGACCGCGCTGAAGCTCGCCGAGCAGGTATCGCGCGATCACAACGTGCCCGGCGTCGCCGTCTTCTGGATCGACGCCGAAGATCACGATTGGGAAGAAATCCGATCCTGCACCGTGTTCGATTCGGATCTGTCCCCGCGCACGGTGTCGCTGGCCCCGCGTCCCGGCGCGGAGCCGGTGCCAGTGGCCACGGTCCGCCTGGACAATTCGATCCTGACAGCGCTCGACGAGCTCGAACGGCTGCTCCCGGTCAGCGACTTTCGAGGCTGGCTGCTCGAGGGGCTCCGTCGAGCGTACACGCCCGGCGTCGGCATCGCGGAGGCATTCGGCCGCTGGATCGAGGCCACGCTCGGCGAACGCGGCCTCGTCGTCTACGACTCGTCGGACGTGGCGGCAAAACCGCTCGTCAGTCCGGTCTTCACGCGCGAGCTGACCATGCCCGGCCAGACCGCGAAGCTCGCGTCGCTCACGGGATCGGATCTCGTCGCCCGCGGCTATCACGCGCAGGTTCACGCGCAGGACGACTGCCCGGCGCTCTTTCACCTCGAAAATGGCCGCCGCGCGATCCGCAAGCAGGACGGGCAGTTCGTGGTCGGCGATCGGCAGTATCCGACCGCGGCGCTCGTCGACCAGGCGACGACGCGGCCGGCGGGATTCAGTCCGAATGTGCTACTCCGGCCGGTGGTGCAGGACACGCTGTTCCCCACCATCTGCTACGTCGCGGGGCCAAACGAGCTCGCCTATCTCGGACAGCTTCGCAACGTCTATCAGCACTTCGGCGTCCCGATGCCGCTGATGTACCCTCGGGCATCTGCGACCTTGCTCGATTCCGCGGCGGCTCGCTTTCTGAACAAGTACAAGCTGCCGCTCGAAGCGCTGCAGCCGCGCGACGAGGCGGCGCTCAACGATCTGCTCCGCACGCAGATTCCGCCGGCCGTCGACGACTCGCTGACCGCGGCGGCCTCGGCCGTCGAGGCGCAGATGGAGCAGGTCATTCAGGCGTTGCCGACGCTCGACCCGACGCTCGAAGGAGCCGCCCGATCGACGCTGGCCCGCATGCAGCACGACTTGCAGACGCTGGGAGGCAAAGTCATCCAGGCTGCCAAGCGGCGGCACGAGACGCTCCGCCGGCAGGTCATGCACGCGCAGGCGCTCGTGTTTCCCGGTGGCCATCCGCAGGAACGCACCATCGGCTTCGTCTCCTTCCTGAACCAATACGGCCCCGTGCTCATCGAGCGGCTGGACGAAGAGTTGCCGCTCGATCTGGGACGGCACTGGATTGTCACAATCTAAGAAACGGCGCGCCGCTGCGGCCCTGAAGAGGAAGGGCTTGCGCGTCCGGATTCGCGTCGAGGCCTTGTGGCGCAGGCGCTGGGTGCGCCTCACCGCCCTGGCGGTGGCGATTCCGACGGTCCTGCTCTGCTTCGCGACCGGCTACTACTACGTCCGGTTCGCTCGGCTGATCGACGCGCGGCTCCACGGCGAACGCATCAAGGTCCTGCCGCAGGTCCTGGCGCGGCCGCTGGAACTGCGGCGCGGCCAGTCGCTCACCGATCGCGGGCTCATCGATCGACTCAACGACCTCGGGTACGCCCAGCGCGCAACCGTCGCGAAGCCGGGCGAGTTCGCCATTGGCGCGGGGGCCATCGCGCTCATCCCGCGCGCGCCCGCGTTCAAGGGTCAGATTGTGCGCGTCGTGTTCCAGCGTCCGACGACGCCCGGCGTGCGCACGGCTTCGCGCAAAGCGCCGCCGCCGCGACCGGCCGACCGCGTGCTCCAGCTCGAGCTCGCAAATCGCCCGAGCGAACGGCTCACGCTCGACGCGCCCTTGCTGACATCACTCGGCGGGGAGCGCGAAAAGCGGCGGCCGGTGGCGCTGTCCGTGATTCCCGATCGGCTGAAGCAGGCCGTGCTCGCGGTTGAGGATCGCCGCTTCTACGATCATCCAGGCGTCGATCCGATCAGCATCGTCGGCGCCTTCCTCAGCAACCTCCGCGGCAAGCGCGCGTACTTGTCCGGCGCGAGCACGATCACGCAGCAGGTCGCGCGCAACATTTTTCTGCCACGCATTTTCCCGGGTATGACGCTGCAGGAAGCGCGGGAGAAATCGCTGCGGCGCAAGCTGGTCGAGGCGTGGGTGTCGCTGATCCTCACCACGCGCGCCACGAAGGACGCGATCCTCGAGATGTATTTGAACGACATGACGCTCGGTCAGCGCGGGTCGTTCGGCATCGTTGGTGTCGCGGAAGCGTCGCGCCTGTTCTTCGGCAAGGACGTCAGCAACGTGTCGCTGGCCGAAGCGGCCACGATTGCCGGCGTGTTCCAGTCGCCGTCGGCGCTTTCGCCTTTCAACAATCCGACCCGCTGCAAGGATCGGCGCAACGTCGTGCTGCAGACGATGGTGGATGCCGGCTACATCACACGTGAGACAGCCGAGCGCTCCTCGCTCGAGCCGCTCGTCGTCGTCCAGCGCGCGCTCGAAGCCGAAGCGCCGTACTTCGTCGACTTCGTCGAGCAGACGCTCGACGGCCAATATCCGGGCCTGACGACGACCACTGATCAAGCCGTGGAAGTCCACACGACGCTCGATCTGCATTTGCAGCGGTTGGCGCAGGACGCCGTCCGCAACGGGCTCACGTCCGTCGACCAGCTGTTGTCGCGCCGCAAGCGCAAAGGCAAAGCCGAAGCGGCCCTCATCGCGGTCGATCCGAACAGCGGAGAAATCCTCGCGTTCGTCGGCGGCCGGTCGTACAACCAGTCGCAGTACAACCGCGCGATCGTGTCTCGCCGCCAGCCGGGATCGGTGTTCAAGCCGTTCGTCTATCTCGCCGCCTTCGAGCGCGCCCTCGACGAGGAACGCATCGACGTCACTCCTGCGTCCATCGTCGTCGACGAGCCGGAGACGTTCGAGTTCGACGATCAGGTATGGACGCCCGAGAACTACGAGGGGAAGTACGACGGACCCATCACGCTGCGCCGGGCGCTCGCGCACTCTCGCAATCTGGCGACGATTCACGTCGCCGAGCAGGCCGGCTACGACCGCGTGTCCAATCTATGGAAGCGGCTCGGTGTGGGGACGCCGCCGAAGCCGTATCCCTCGATTGCGCTCGGCGTGTTCGAAGCGACACCGTACGAGATGGCATCGGCGTACACGCTGTTCAGCAACGCCGGCGCTGCGAGATCGCTGAAGCACATCGCGCAAGTCATTCGGGGCGGCAAGGATGTCACGAAGAAGGATGCGTCGGAGCCGCGCCGCATCGCCTCACCCGCGACCACCTATCTGGTGACGAACATGATGCGGAGCGTGTTGAACGAAGGCACCGCGGCCGGCGCGCGCGCCAACGGCTTCACCCTCGACGCCGCGGGAAAGACCGGGACCACGAACGACCTTCGCGACGCCTGGTTCGCCGGGTTCACGCCCGAACTGCTCACCGTGGTCTGGGTCGGCTTCGACGACAACCAGCCGATCGGACTCAGCGGCGCCCAGGCGGCGCTGCCCATCTGGACGCAGTTCATGAAGGCGGCGCTCGCCGGCCGGCCGAACACGGCGTTCGAGGTCCCCGAAGGCATCACGTTCGCGGAGATCGATCCCGAGACCGGCAAGCTCGTCACACCGCGCTGTCCGAAAAGCTTCAACGAGGCGTTCCTCAGCGGGACCGAGCCGACCACGATCTGCGATCTCCACCGCTGACCCTATAATCACAGTGTGAATCGTGAAGTGTTCGCGGCGGTCGCCGACGCGCTCGAGCGCGGGGAGCCGGCGGCGCTCGTGACGATCGTGTCGACGACGGGCTCGACGCCGCAGCGCGTGGGCGCCAAGATGCTCGTCTTCGCCGACGGCCGCATCGTCGGCACGATTGGCGGCGGCTGCTACGAGAACGACGCCTTCTGGAAAGCGCGCGAAGCGATCACGCACCGTCGGCCGGAGATGGTGCACTACGAGTTGTCGGACGACTTTGCGCAGGAGACCGGCCTGATTTGCGGCGGGCAGATGGACGTGTACATCGAACCGATCGAACCGTCGCCTGAGCTCTATGTCATCGGCGCCGGCCATGTCGGCTTCCATCTGGCGCGGGTCGCGCACGAAGTGGGGTTTCGCGTTCACGTCGTGGACGATCGCGAGAAGTTCGCGAACGCCGAGCGCTTTCCGAACGCCGTGGAAATCGTCGTCGAGGACATACCGGCGTGGATTCAGCGCACGAGCATCCCGACTCATGCGTACGCGGTGATCGTCACCCGCGGGCACAACAACGACCTGGATGCGTTGCGCGCGCTCGCGCCGAGGGAGCTCCGCTATCTCGGCCTCATCGGCAGCCGCGCCAAAGTGGCCCGGATCTACGAAGCGCTCACCGACGAGCAGATGCCCGCCGACCTGCTGGCCCGCGTCCATGCGCCGATCGGGCTCGATATCGGCGCGGTGACGCCGCAGGAAATCGCGGTCAGCATTCTCGCGGAGCTGATTGCCGTCAAACATGGCAAGACCCAGCCGGCGTCGATGAAATGGGCTCCGCCCCGCCTGACGGCGGACGTGAGAAGTGAGAAGTGAGAACTCAGAAGTAGCACGTGGCATCCCTGTCCTTCTAACTTCTACCTTCTACCTTCTAATTTTTCATGTCTCTTCTGATCCGCGGCGGAATCGTTCTGACAATGAACGACCGGTTCGACGTCTTCGACGGCGACGTGTCGATCGTCGACGGTCGCATCGCCGCGATCGAATCGCACATCAGCGATCGACACGATCGCGTCATCGAGGCGCGCGGCGGCTACGTCCTCCCCGGACTGATTCAAACGCACATTCATCTGTGCCAGACGCTCTTCCGCGGGTTTGCGGACGATCTGCCGCTGATGGACTGGCTTCGGCGCCGCGTGTGGCCGATGGAAGCGGCGCACACGCCGGCAACGCTCCGCGCCTCGGCGCAGCTGGCGGCCACCGAGCTCCTCTGCAGCGGCACGACCGCGGTGCTGACGATGGAAACCGTGCACGACACGGACGTCGTGTTCGAGGCGGTCGCCGAAAGCGGACTGCGCGCAACGATCGGCAAGTGCATGATGGACTTCGACGCACACGTGCCGGCGCGATTGCGGGAAGACACCCGGCGTTCGCTGGACGAGAGCCTCGCGATTCGAACGCGATGGCACGGCGCTGCCCAGGGTCGCCTGCACGCCGCGTTTGCGCCGCGCTTCGCGGTGTCGTGCTCACGCGAACTGCTCGAGACTGTCGCGAGCCTCTCCGCCGAACATCACGCTCTGGTCCATACACACGCGGCGGAATCGCGCGACGAGATCGCCATCGTCAAACAGATGTCCGGCGGCCTGACCAACCTCGCGTATCTCGCGAGCCTGCACCTGGCGTCGCCGCGCCTGTGCGCGGCGCATTGTGTGTGGGCAGACGACGAGGATCAGCAACTACTCGCCGACCGCGACGTCAAGGTGATGCACTGTCCCGGATCGAATCTCAAGCTCGGGTCGGGCGTCGCTCCCGTCGTCGAGATGCTCGCGCGGAACATTACCGTGTCGCTCGGCGCCGACGGCGCGGCGTGCAACAACCGGCTGGACATGTTCGAGGAAATGCGGCTCGCGGCCGTCCTGCAGGCAATGCGAAAGGCGCCGGGGGTGCTCCCTGCCCGCCAGGTCCTGTGGATGGCCACCCGCGCCGGCGCGCGCACGCTTGGCCGCGAAGACGAGATTGGCTCGCTGGAGATCGGCAAACGCGCCGACGTCATCGTGGTCGACCGCGATCGCCCGCACCTGGCGCCGGGACCCGATCCGTATTCGACGCTCGTCTATGCCGCCCGAGGCAGCGACGTGCGCGCGACGATCGTCGATGGCGAGGTCCTGGTGGATGACTTCAAGCCGGTCCGTGTCGATCGAGGCGATGTTGTTGCATCCGCGCGCTCCGCCGCTCAGGCGTTAGCTCAACGGGCAGGGATTCGGTAAGCAGAGCGGTGTATAATGTCTTAGCACTCTGGGGCTTAGAGTGCTAAGACCCATCATGAACCAGGGCCACGAAATCAACGCTCGCGCCGGCCGTGTCCTCGCCGCGCTTGTCCGCGAGTACATCGCCTCGGGCGAGCCAGTTGCCTCATCCTTGCTGGTCACCGCCGCAGGGCTTGGCATCTCGTCCGCGACCGTGCGCAACATCCTCGCGCGCCTCGAGGAAGAGGGGTACGTGCAGCAGCCCCACACCTCGGCCGGACGCATCCCGACCGATCGCGGCTATCGCTTTTACGTGGACCAGCTCCTCGAAACGAAACGGGCGACGCGCGCCGCCACTGCCGTCGAAGCGCGCTTGCGGCGCGACAGCCCCGACCGTTTGCTCGACTCGGTTCTCCCGCACGTCTCTCACGTCCTGTCTCAGGCGTCGCGGACGGTCGGGTTCGCGAGCCGCGCCACGCACGCCGCCGCCGTGTTCGATCGCGTCGAGTTCGTGCCGCTCAGCGACGACACGCATTCTCGTGATCATCGTCGCGCGCGGCGGCCACGTGATTCAGAAAGTCATCGATCTCGGCGAGCGTCTCGAGTCGGACGACTTGCGGCAAGCCGCGAACTACCTGAACAACGAGTTCTCGGGCCTGCCGCTGCACCGGGCCCGCGAGGCGGTGCTCGAGCGCATCACTGAGGAGCGGCTGTTGTACGATGCCTTGCGCGCCCGCGCCATGCGCCTCGCAACGACCACGTTTTCAGATCTACCCGACGGCCGCACGATTTACGTCGACGGCGCGGCGTCGCTGCTCGACGACGGCAGCGGGCTGACGCTCACGATGCTGCAGACGCTGCTGCAGATGATCGAAGAGAAACAGAAGCTCCTGCAGATTCTCGACGAGTACATCGACGGCCTGGGCCTGACGGTGATCATCGGCGCCGAACATCTCGATCCGAGTCTGCGTCCCTTCAGCTTGATCGCTGTCCACCTACGACGACGGATCGGGGACGGGCATGGTCGGCGTCATCGGGCCGACACGCATGCGGTATCCGCGGGCCATCGCCGTCGTTGACGGCGCAGCACAGGCCGTATCTCGCGTGCTGCGCGACCCAAACTAGGCATATGACTGACGAACGTCTTACCGATCCAGCGGATGAGCCGCCGGACGCAGGCGGTCCTTCAGGCGATGCGCCGGCCGCAGTTGCGGAACCGGCGATCGCCGACCTGCAGCGCGAGCGCGACGAGTACTACGACCGGCTCCTGCGCAAGACCGCGGAATTCGACAACTACCGCAAGCGCGTCGAGCGCTCGCGCCGCGAGCAGTCCGACGAGTCGGTGCTGGGATCTGCTGAGCGACATCCTGGCCGTCGTGGATGACTTCGACATCGCGCTGACGGTGGACGCCGGCGAAGGCGGCGCCGCGTATCGCAAAGGCGTCGAGCTCATTCATGCCAAGCTGCAGGATCTGCTCGCGAAGCAAGGTGTGCGGCCGATCGAGGCCGTCGGCGCCGACTTCGATCCCAACCTGCATCAGGCGGTCATTCACGAAGCGAGTCCCGACCATCGCGAAGGCGAAGTGATCGGCGAGCTGCGGAAGGGCTACACGATCGGCGACCGGCTGCTGCGTCCGTCGATGGTGAAGGTGGCGAAGGCGTGAGCAAGCGCGACTATTACGAAGTGCTCGGCGTCGCCAGGACGGCGAGCGACAGCGACATCAAGAGCGCCTACCGCAAGCTCGCGATGAAGCACCATCCGGATCGCAACCCCGGCGACAAGGCCGCCGAAGACAACTTCAAGGAAGCCGCCGAGGCGTACGCGGTTCTCGCGGATTCCGAGAAGCGCGCCGCCTACGACCGCTTCGGCCATGCCGGCTGTGTCGGGCGCCGGCGCGGGCGGCCGGCTTCGACCCATCGATGTTCCAGGAGTTCGGCGACTTCGCCGACATCCTCGGCAACATGTTCGGCTTCGGCGATCTGTTCGGCGACGCGCGGCGGCGCGGCGGGCCGCAGCGCGGCGCGGATCTGCGCTACGACCTCGAGATCGCGCTTCGAGGAAGTCGCGCGCGGCACCGAAACCGCCATCCAGATTCCGCGCCAGGAGAACTGCGAGACCTGCAACGGCTCAGGATCCGCAGCGGGCTCATCGCCCTCCACCTGTCCGCAGTGTCGCGGGCCAGGGCAGGTCCGGTTCCAGCAGGGCTTCTTCACCGTCGCGCGCACCTGTCCGCAATGCCGCGGCGCAGGGCGCATCATCAGCAAGCCCTGCAAGACGTGCCGCGGCGCGGGCCGCGTCACGCAAGGAACGCAAGATCACCGTCAAGATTCCGCCAGGCATCGCCACGGGACAGCAGCTCCGGCTTCAGGGTGAAGGCGAAGTCGGGCGCGGCCGGCGGTCCGGCGGGACATCTCTACGTCGTCGTCCACGTGCAGGAGCACGAGTTCTTCCGCCGCGACGGCAACAACCTGTTCTGCGAGATCCCGGTGAACTTCACGACGCTCGCGCTCGGCGGCGAGATCCAGGTGCCGACGCTCGACGACCCCGAGACGGTCAAAGTCCCCGACGGCACGCAGACGGGAACGACGTTCCGGCTGCGCGGCAAAGGGCATGCCCGACGTGAACGGGCGCGGACGCGGCGACTTGTTCGCCACGGTTCAGGTGCAGACGCCGAGAAAGCTGACGCGCGAACAGAAGCAACTGCTCGACCAGCTCGCGAAGTCGCTGCCCAAGGACACGTTCGAACCGCGCGCGCGCGGCGAGCAAGAACAGGACGAGCGGAACCTGTTCGACCGCGTCAAAGACATGTTTGGCTAAGACCTACCCCGCGCTGGACGTCCGCTGCGAGGATTCCGATCTGCTGCTGGCGCTTGTTGACGACTTTGGTCCGACGGCGGTCGAGGACGCGGCCGGCGCTGTCCGCGTGTTCTTCGCCAGCTCCGCGGATCGCGACGCCGCTCGCCGGTCCCTTGCGTCGCGCTTTCCGGCGACAACGCTCGAGGTGCCCGACGAGGATTGGGCTTCCCGGTCGCAGGCGAACCTGCAACCGATCACGATTGGCCAGCTCACTGTCTTTCCGAGTCCAGAATCCCGAACCCCGAATGTCCGCGTGCATCGTCATCCGACCATCCATGGGCTTTGGAACCGGGCACCACGCCACAACGCGACTCTGCATCGAGGCGCTTCAGGCGATCGACCTGGCCGGCACGACCGTGCTCGACGTCGGAACCGGCTCTGGCATCCTTGCCATTGCGGCCGTCCGGCTCGGTGCGGCGCGGGCGATGGGCATCGACATACGACGAGGATGCGATACACGCCGCTCGGGAGAATCTGACGTTCAATCCCGAGGTCGCCGCGCGCGTCAGCTTCGAGATCGGCGACCTAACCACCTCCGTCCCCTGCCAACCTCCGTCCCCGGCCGGGGACGGAGGTTGGCGGGGACGGAGGTTGATATCCTGACGGCCAACTTGACCGGGCACTTACTCATCCAATCGGCCTCGACGCTGCAGGCTGCGGTTCGTGCCGGCGGAACCTTGATCCTGAGCGGTCTCCAGGTCCACGAGCGCGAAGCGGTTGCCCGAGCGTTTGCCGCGGGCAAGTTCGTCTGGGAGCGAACGTGTGACGAATGGGTCGGTCTGGCGGTGAAAAAACAATGAGAGTCAACCGCCTGCCCCTTCAACAGGTCTAAGTGATCATGCGTCGAGCTTTGTCCGCTGTCGGGTTCATGACTCTGGCCGTGGGAGTTCTTCACGGGGCGCAGCAGGCGTCGCGGCCGGGTCCGCAACAGCCGCAAGCCGGTTCCCAGCGCCCCGCTCGGGATACGTCGGCCCAGCCGAAGGACAACGTGCCGGCGCCGACAGGCCGCATCAGCGGGCGTGTGACGACCGCCGATACCGGGCGACCGGTCAAGCGCGCCCGGGTGTTCGTCACCGCCGCGGAGCTGCCGGGCGGACGCGGTGTGCTCACGGACGATTCGGGTCTGTTCGACCTTAGCGAGTTGCCGGCCGGCCGCTACACGCTCACGGTGTCCAAGTCCGGCTTCGTCTCGCTCGCCTATGGACAACGCCGGCCGCTCCAGGCAGGGACGCCTCTTCAGCTCGGCGACGGCGAGCAGATGAAAGGCGTCGAATTCCGGCTGCCGCGCGGCGGCGTCATCTCGGGCCGCGTCCTGGACGAGGATGGCGAACCGGTGCCCGGCGCGACTGTTCGCGTCATGCGTTATCAGTACATGCAGGGTGATCGCCGGCTGACGCCGGCGGGTACCGGTCAGACGGACGACCGCGGCCAGTATCGCGTGTGGGGCCTGATGCCCGGCGACTATTACGTCAACGCGCTGACGCGCCTGCCCAACACGAGTGGCCGTGGCGCCGGGCCGATGCCAGGCGGTCCGCTCGCGGGCCGTGGAGGTCCCGGCGGCGCGCCGCCTGACATGGCAGCGATGAGGGCCGCCATTGCCGCCGGCAACTCCGGCATGGTCTTCAACAGCGCCGACAACGATCCGGAGCCGGTCAACTACGCGCCGACGTATTACCCGAGCGCGACGTCGGTCAACGACGCGCGGCCGGTCACCGTCGGCGTGAGCCAGGAAGTGCTGGACATCAACGTCGGCATGCAGCTCGTGCGTACGGCGCGCGTGACCGGGCGCGTGATGAATCCGGACGGCACGCCGACGACCAACGGCAACGTCAATTTGATGCCCGAGTCCGCCGGCCGCGGCGGGCAAATCGGCAGCAACAACGGCAGCCGCATTCAGCGCGACGGATCGTTTGCGATGGCGAACGTGCCGCCGGGCCGCTACGTTCTTCGCGCACGCGGCGACGGCGATACGCCCCTGTTCGGCACGCAGCCGCTGAGCGTGGACGGCGACGTCGCCGACGTCACCGTCGCGTTGTCCACGGGCGCCACGATCACGGGAACGATCTCGTTCCAGCCGGGCGCCGCGCCGGCGCCGGAGCTGACACAGGTCCGCATCGGCGCGCCGTCGACCGATCAGACGGCGTTTGGACCGCAAGCCAACGCTCGCGTGGACAAAGACGGCCGCTTCACCCTGTCAGGCGTCTCCGCCGGTCCACACCTGATTCGTCCAAACGGCAACATGCGGGGCTGGGCGCTGAAATCGGTCACCGTCGACGGACGCGACATCACCGACACGCCGATCGAGGTTCGCGGCGGTCAGACCCTCGCCAACGTGGCCATCGTCTTCACCGACAAGATTACGGACGTGAGCGGCACGATTACGACCGAAACGGGCACGCCGATGCCGGACTACACGGTGCTCGCCTTCCCCACCGATCCGGCGTTCTGGCGACCGCAGGCGCGGCAGATCATGACAACCCGTCCGGATCAGACCGGCAAATATCGCATTCGCGGTCTCCCCCCCGCCGACTACTACATCGTCACCGTCGATCCCGCGGAACAGGGCGAATGGTTCGATCCCGCATACCTCGACGCCCACCGAGCCGGCGCGGCGCGCGTCACGCTCGCGGAGGGGGACGTGAAGACACAGGACTTTAGAGTGATAGTGCGCTAACAAGTCAGAAGTCAGAAGTCACGAAGTCAGTTCAGCTTCAGACTTCAAACTTCTGACTTCTGACTTCTGACTTGCGCGCTCTCAGAGATCCCCCCACAAGAACTGCAAGACACTGAGCGCGGCGACCGGCACCGCGTCGGCTCGCAGCGTGCGGTGACCGAGCGTCACGAGGCGGACCCCGCGGTCGCGCGCGGCCTCGCACTCCGCTTCCGTCCATCCGCCTTCGGGACCAATCATCACCGCGGCATCGGGCGGCGTCGGAAGCGCCTGCAGGCTCGAGATCTTTTCGACACCAGCAGCAAGCCCCGGCTCGACGAGCATCACCCGCAGCGACGCGGGTGGTTCGTCGAGCGCGTGTTCGAGCGTGAGCGGCATCTGGATTGCCGGCACCACCGCGCGGCGCGATTGCTTCACCGACGCGATGGCCACGCGCCGCCAGCGATCGACTTTGGCGCTGCGGATCAGCGAGGCGACGGTGGTCTCGGTGCGCTTCGTCACCAGCGGCTGCACGGCAGCCACGCCCAGCATCACGGCGTCGCGCACGACCTCGTCCATCTTGTCGCTCTTGAGCACGGCCTGGACGAGCGTCACCGCCACGGCCGCTTCCGCCGCGGGCTCGATGCGCGACAGGAGCTGCACGCGAACGTCGCGGCGCAGTGCCGTCGAAACCTTGGCGAGGAATTCGTGGCCGCGACCGTCGAAGACCGCGACCGTGTCACCGACGCCGACGCGCAGCACGCGCGTCAGGTGTTCGGCTTCGTCGCGCGGCAGCATGACGAACTCGTCGCCGGGATCGAGCGCAGGCGCGAAGAAGCGGTGCACGGCCACGAATTATACGGTGCACAGTGCACGGTGCTCCGTGCCCGGTGCACTGTGCACTGGGCACTCTGCACTGCGCACTGAGCACTGGGCACTGGGCACTCTGCACTGTGCACTCTGCACTGCGCACTGGGCACTGCGCACTGGGCACGACTGCTATACTCGGCCTGCATGTTCTTCCGCGGGCAGATCGTCGGCAAGTACAAGATCATGTCGACGCTCGGCAGCGGAGGCTTCGGCACCGTCTTTCTCGCGGAAGACACCTGGATCGACAAGAAGGTCGCGCTCAAGGTCCCGCACAAGCAGAAGCTCGACTTCGGCGAGCTGCTGCGCGAACCGCGACTGCTCGCGACGCTCAATCACCCGAACATCGTCGACTATCCTGACGGCGGAAAAGACAGGACGAACGTGTTCTTCATCGTGATGGAGTTCGTCCCCGGCGACACGCTCGAGGCGCTGATCGCGAAGGAGGGCGCGCTCGACGTGCCGCGCGCACTCGACCTCACCTGTCAGATCGGCAACGCCGTGGATCACGCGCATCGATCCGGCGTCATCCACCGCGACCTGCGGCCCTCGAATGTGATCGTCACGGACAACGGCATGCTCAAGGTGGCCGACTTCGGCACGTCGCGCTTCCTCGAGATCGCCGCCCATGGCACCACCGTGATCGGCAGTCCGCCCTACATGGCGCCCGAGCAGTTTCAGGGCAAGGCCGTGTTCGCGTCCGACCTGTACTCGCTCGGCGTGACGATGTATCAGATGCTGACGGGAGTGCTGCCCTACGACACGCCCTCGCCTTCGGATCTCGACCGGTTGATGAGCGGCGACCTGCTGACGGCGCCGCGCCTGAAGAATCCCAAGATTCCGAAGGCGATCAACGACGTCGTGCTCAAGGCCATGGCGCCCGGACATTCACGCCCGCTACCAGCGCGCAGGCGACCTGCTTTCCGACGTCCTGGCGGCGCGCGACCCCGGCGTGGCGCGCCGGCCGCGCCCGACACCCGACGTTGAGCCGGTCACTGCGGGCACCGACGACATCCAGGTCCGGCTGAAGGCGCGTGAAGCGCCGTCCCCTCGCTTCTGCTGGCACTGTCGCAAACCGCTGCACGCGCGATCCGATCGCTGCCCCTTCTGCGGAGAAGCGCAGTAGTTACGATAAGATCCAGTAAGGAGTGGTCATGGGATTTCCAGGCACGGGAAAGATCTGGATGAACGGCAGGCTGGTCGACTGGAAGGACGCGACCATCCACGTCGCCTCGCACGTCATCCACTACGGCAGCGGCGTCTTCGAAGGCGCGCGCTGCTACGAAACGCCGCGCGGATCGGCCTGCTTCCGCCTCGACGCGCACATGAAGCGGCTGCAGTTGTCCGCGAAGGTGTATCGGATGGAATACAGCCTGGACCTGGCAGGCTGGCAGGCGGCGGCGCTCGAGACCATTCGCGCCAACGCGATGAAGGCGTGCTACATCCGCCCGATCGTGTACCGCGGCTACGACTCGCTGGGCGTCAACCCCACGACCTGTCCCGTCGACGCGGCGATCATGGTGTGGGAGTGGGGCGCCTATCTCGGCAAGGAGGCGCTCGAGCAGGGCTGTGACGTCAAGGTGTCGTCCTGGTCGCGCATGGCGCCGAACACGCTGCCGGCCATGGCCAAGAGCACCGCGAACTACGCCAACTCCGGGCTGATCAAGATGGACGCGCTGGCCGACGGCTACAGCGAGGGCATCGCGCTCGACGTCTACGGCAACGTGAGCGAAGGCAGCGGGCAGAACATCTTCATCGTGCGCGACGGCGTGGTGATCACGCCGCCGCTCGCCTCATCGATTCTCGGCGGCATCACGCGCGACTCGATCATCACCCTGGCGCAGGATCTCGGCTTCACCGTCCAGGAGTCGGTGCTGCCGCGCGAAGCGCTCTACATCGCCGACGAAGTGTTCTTCGTCGGGACGGCGGCCGAAGTGACGCCGGTCCGATCGGTCGACAAGATCACAATCGGCAGCGGCCGGCGCGGTCCAGTCACCGAAGCGCTGCAGCGGGCCTTTTTCGACGTGATCAACGGCGACGTGCCGGACACCCACGGCTGGCTGACCTACGTGTACGAAGAAGAAGCGTCGCTGCGCGCGCCGCGCAAACCTGTCGCGGTCAGCGGCTGACCAGAGCTCGGGACTCCGGCCATAGCATGCATGTCAACGATCTCCTGAAAATCGCCGTCGAGGGTGGCGCATCCGACCTGCACTTGAAGGTCGGAAGCTTCCCGCTCGTCCGGCACCGTGGCACGCTGCTGCCGGCGACCGACGGCGAAACGCCTGGACCACGAAGACCTCGTGGCCATGACCGCGGCGGTCATGTCCACGACGCTGCGGCAGAAGTTCAAGGAGACGCAGGAAGTCGACCTCGCCTACAGCGTGCCGGGGCTGGGACGGTTCCGCTGCAACATCTTTCAGCAGCGCGGCACCGTCGGCATGGTGATCCGCGTCATCCCGACGCAGATTCGCACGTTCGACGAGCTCGGGCTGCCGCCGGTCCTCAAGAAGATCTCGGACGAGGATCGCGGCCTGGTGCTCGTGACCGGCACGACCGGCAGCGGCAAGACCACGACGCTGGCGGCGATGATCGATCACGTCAACCGCACGCGCGAGCTGCACGTGATGACGATCGAGGATCCGATCGAATTCCTCCACCGCGACAACAAGTCGATCGTCAACCAGCGCGAGGTGTCCACAGACACCAAGTCGTTCGCGCAGGCGCTGCGCAGCGCGCTCCGTCAGGATCCGGACGTGATCCTCGTCGGCGAGATGCGCGACTTCGACACCATCGACACGGCGCTGCTCGCGGCTGAAACGGGCCACCTGGTGTTTTCCACGCTGCATACGGTGGACGCGACCGAGACGATCAACCGCGTCATTACCGTGTATCCGCCGCACCAGCAGAAGCAGATTCGGCTGCAGCTCGCAAGCGTCCTCAAAGCCGTCGTGTCGCAGCGGCTGATGCCGCGCGCCGACGGCACGGGCCGCGCGCCGGCGGTCGAGGTGATGATCGGCACGCCCTTCATCCGCGACTGCATCGTCGACAAGGAAAAGACCCACCTGATCCGCAGCGCGATCGCGCAGGGCACGTCGCAGTACGGCATGCAGACGTTCGATCAGTCGATCTTCAGCCTGTTCGAGCAGGGTCTCGTCTCCTACGACGAGGCGCTCCGCTGGGCGAGCAACGTCGACGAGTTCAAGCTGAAGGTGCAGGGCATTGCGACGACCTCGGAGATGAGCCGCGAGGAGATGGCCAAGACCGTCCTCGAGACGCCGGAAATCACGCGCTTCGGCAGCTGACCCCTCTATAATCCGCCGACGTGAGTGCGTACGTCGATGGGCTGAAGATGCTCGCGCGGCGCGAGCTGTCGGAAGCACAGGTGCGCGCAGCGGCTCGCCCGCAAGGGCCACACCGAGCACGATATAGACGAGGCGATCGCACGGCTTCGCGACGAGCGCGCGATCGACGACGTGCGCGTCGCCGAAGCCATCGCGCGAACGGAAACGTCGGTGAAGCGCCGGGGCAAGCTGCGTGTGCAGATGCAGATTCAACGCGCCGGGATAGGAAAAGAGATCGCCAAACGCGCCGTCGACGAGGTCTTCGACGCGATCGACGATGACGCGCTGATCGAGGCGTCGCTGAGAAAACGACTGCGCAATCGAGAGACGATCGCGGACGACCGGGAATTTCAGCGGTTGTATCGATATCTGGTCGGGCAGGGGTTCGAGACAGACAGATCATGCGAGCCCTCGGGGCGCTGAGAAAGAAATGATGCAGCCACGTTTTCGATCTGCCACGAAACGACGAAAGCACGAAACGTTTTCCTGCCAGCTTGTTTCGTGTTTTCGTGTTTTCGTGGCTGTTTTTCTCATGGCGGCAGTCGCTGTTGCTCAGCCCACGAGTCGCTTCGACATCATCCTCCGCCACGGCACCGTCATCGACGGCACGGGACTGCCCCGCTATCGGGCCGACGTCGGCATCATCGGCGATCGCATCGCCAAGGTCGGCGACCTGTCCGCCGAGCGCGCCGCAACCGACCTCGACGTGACCGGGCTGTATGTCGCGCCCGGCTTCATCAACATCCACAGCCACGCGTCGCCGGCGCGCGCTGCCGACGGCGGAGAACATGCTCACGCAGGGCGTCACGACCGAGATTCTGAATCCCGATGGCGGCGGATCGACCGACATCGCCGCAGCAGCTTGCACGCGCCAACGCGGCCGGCCTCGCCGTCAACGTCGGCGCCTACATCGGCTTCAACGCCATCTGGGCCGACGTGATGGGCCCGCCGACCGCCGCGCCACGCCCGACGACATCGATCGGATGCGCGCGCTCGTCGGCCGCGGGCTCGAGTCGCGGCGCGTGGGGCGTCTCGGCCGGGCTCGACTACAAGCCGGCCTACTACGCGCAGGTCGAAGAAGTGATCCGCGTCGTCGAGCCGGCGGCGACATGGCGGACGAACTTCCCGAACCACGATCGGCTGACGCCGGAGTCCGGGTTCAGCTCGCGCGTCGGCGTCGCCGAGACGATCGCGATCGGCGAGAAAGCCGGGCTCGTGCCGGTCGTCACGCACATGAAGGCGCAGGGCCGCGAACAGGGAACGGCCGGCGACCTGCTTGGCGATGATGAGGCAGGCGACCGCGCGCGGCGACTACACCGCCGCTGACGCGTATCCGTACCTCGCCGGCCAGACCGGACTCGGCGCGCTGATCATTCCCGCCTGGGCGCAGGACGGCGGCCGCGACGAGATGCTTAAGCGCTTCGCCGATCCGGCCCAGCGCGCGCGCATCGTCGTCGAGGCGGAAGAGGCGATGAACGCGCGCTTCGGCGGCGCCGCCGGCGTCTTCCTGCCGCGACCAAGCAGCAGCTGAGCTCGTCGACATCATGCGCGAGCAGCAGGTGTCGGCCGGCGAAACGATCGTGCGGCTTCTCGAGCAAGGCAACGTGACCGCCATCCTGCGGTTCGGGGCCGAAGCCGATCTGGTCAAGATTCTGCAGCACCCGACCACGTCGATCGCGTGCGACTGCGGCGCGTCGACGGACACGCGTCAGCATCCGCGCGCGTTCGGGCACGTTTCCGCGCGTGCTCGGCCGCTACGTCCGCGATCAGCAAGGCGCTCACGTGGGAGGACGCGGTGCGCAAGATGACCGCGCTCCCCGCGACCACGATCGGCATGATCGACCGCGGGTTCCTCGCGCCGGCATGGCGGCGGACGTGACGGTGTTCGATCCCGCCACGGTGATCGACCACGCGACCTACGAGGACGCCGGCCAACTGTCGGAAGGGATCCGGCTCGTCCTCGTCAACGGGCGTGTCGCGCTCCGTGACGGCAAGGTCACCGGCGAGCAAGGCGGCCGCGTGCTCACGCGCGACGCGCCACATGCCGAGCCGGCCGATGAACATGGCCGCACGAAGCGTCGCGTGGCAGCGGCAAGGTCACGGTCAACGCGGACACGTGCGCATCGACATCGACGTCGCGCAGGCCGGGACGCCGTCGCGCGCGCAGGGCTCTTCCGACTCGCCGAGCGACGCTCGACGACGGTGCTCGAGGCCACCGAGCGTGGGCATCCTGCAGACCACGAAGAACTGGGCGAGCTTGACGGCGCGGATCCGCAACCGGATGACGAAAGCCGAGGGGCTCGTCACGTCATCGTCGAGCGCGCCGACCCGTTCGTCGCCGGCAACCGCCGACCGTCTTCGTCGAGGTCGACACGTGCTAGGGTCAGCGGACGTGCGACGAAGCGCCCTCGAACGCGCGATCACCACTCGACGTCGCCGGCCGGCCGCGCATCACCGGTGTTCTACAATGAGGCGATGACCTCGAACGAGATCCGCGCGTCGTTCCTCGACTACTTCAAGACGGAACGGCCACCGCGTGGTGCCCAGCTCGTCGCTGGTCCCCGGCGACGATCCCGACGCTGCTCTTCACCAACGCCGGCATGAACCAGTTCAAGGACGTGTTCCTCGGCCGCGAGAAGCGCGACTACACGCGCGCGACGACGTCGCAGAAGGTGATGCGCGTCAGCGGCAAGCACAACGACCTCGACAACGTCGGGCCGTCGCTCCGCCATCACACGTTCTTCGAGATGCTCGGCAACTTCTCGTTCGGCGACTACTTCAAGAAAGACGCGCTCCCGTTCGCGTGGCAGCTGCTGACCGACGTCTGGAAGCTGCCGGCGGACCGGCTGGTGGTGTCGATCTTCAAGGGCGAGGCCGGCATTCCCCGCGACGACGAGGCGTACGACATCTGGCGATCGCTCGGCGTGCCGGCGGATCGCATCCTCGAGCTCGGCGCCGAGGACAACTTCTGGCAGATGGGCGACACCGGTCCGTGCGGCCGGTGCTCGGAGATCTACTTCGTGCGCGGCGACCGGCGCGGATCCCGAGATCGAAATCTGGAACAACGTGTTCATGGAGTTCGAGCGCAGCGCCGACGGCACGCTGACGCCGCTGCCGGCGCCATCCATCGACACCGGCATGGGGCTCGAGCGCATCACGTCGGTCCTGCAGAGCAAGGTCTCGAACTACGACACGGATCTGTTCACGCCGCTGCTCGACGAGATCGGACGAACTCGATCGGCCGCCGCTACGGCGGCTCCGTCGACGATCCGCATGACGTCTCGATGCGGGTCGTCGCCGATCACATCGCGATCGACGACGTTTCTCATCGCCGACGGCGTGATTCCGTCGAACGAATGGCGCGGCTACGTGCTGCGCAAGATCATGCGGCGGGCGATGCGGCACGGGAAGCATCTGGGCTTCACCGAGCCGTTCCTGCACCGCCTGGTCGCCGTGCTCGACCGCGAGATGGGCGACGCGTACCCCGAAGTCCGCCGCAACCGCGAGATGATCGAGAAGACGATCCTCGCCGAGGAGAACCGGTTCGACGCGGTGCTGACGCGACGGGCTACCTCGACTCGAAGCCGAGATCGCGAAGGCGCTCGAAGCGCCGGACCAGCGTGCTGACAGGCGACGCGGCGTTCCGCCTCTACGACACCTTCGGCGTGCCGTTCGACTTCATCGAAGACACGGCGGCGACGCAGCGACGTCGCCGTCGACCGCGACGGCGTACGACCGCGCGATGGAGGCCCAGCGCGGCAAGGCGCGCGCCGGCAGCGCCTTCGGCGGCGGCAAGAAAGGCGCAGGATTTCGCGCTGTCCGGCCGAGCGGCTCGGCAGCTCAAAGGCGCCGGCGATCAGTTCGAAGGCTACACGACGACGCACGTCGAGCGACGTGCCGGTCGTGGCGCTGTTCGACGAAGCGACGTCAGCCGGTGGATGCGCTCGCGGCGGACCAGGCCGGATACGTGGCGCTGGCGAAGACGCCGTTCTACCTCGAGGCCGGCGGACAGGTGTCGGACACCGGCCGCATCGTCAGCGAGGCCGGCGGCGCGTCGGCGATCGTCGACGGGCTCGCGCGCATCGGGCCGGGCTGCCTCGAGCCCACCGCGTGCGCGTCACCTCCGGGCCGCCTGCAGCGTCGGCGACATCGTGCACCGCCGAGGTCGACGCGGATGCTTCGCGACGCGACACGGCGCAACCACACGGCGACGCATCTGCTGCACGCGGCGCTTCGTCAGGTGCTCGGCTCGCACGTGAAGCAGGCGGGATCGCTCGTCGCGCCCGATCGGCTCCGGTTCGACTTCGTCCACTTCCAGGCGGTGACGCCGCGAAGAGCTCGACCGCATCGAGCGGATCGTCAACGAGCAGATCTACCGGAACACGCCGGTCGACGACCGACGTGCGCTCGACGCAGGAAGCGATCGCGGCCGGCGCGATGGCGCTCTTCGGCGAGAAGTACGGCGATCGGGTTCGCGTCGTCAGCGTGCCCGGCTTCAGCATGGAGTTGTGCGGCGGCACGCACGTCGCGCGCCACCGGCGACATCGGCTTCTTCGTCATCGTCGCCGAAGGCGGCGTCGCGGCGGGCGTGCGGCGCATCGAGGCGCTGACCGGCGCCGGTGCGGTCGAATGGGCGCAGCACCAGCGGGCGGCGCTGCCGGCGATTCTCGACACGCTGCAGGTGCACCGACGGAGCAGGCGGTCGACGCGATCGAGAAGCTGCAGACCGAGAGCAAGCGGCTGGCGCGCGAGGTCACGCAGCTCAAGACAAAGGTCGCGATGGGCGGCGGCGCCGCGGCCGAGCGACGACACGGTCGATGGTGAACGGCGTCACGCTCGCGCGGCGGAAGGTCGCGGATCTCGACAAGGACGCACTGCGCGGCCTGGCCGATTCGCTGAAGGCGCAGATCAAGAGCGGCGTCGTCGTGCTCGCGTCAGCCAACGACGGCAAGGTCCAGATCGTCGTCGCTGTCACGCCGGACCTGACGTCGCGTGTCAAGGCGGGCCAGATCGTGAAGGAGATCGCGCCGATCGTCGGCGGCGGCGGCGGCGGCCGGCCCGACTTCGCGGAAGCGGGCGGCAAGCACCCCGAGAAGATCGACGAGATGCTGACGGCCAGCGAGAGCGTGCTGGCGCGCCTCCTTTCGTAGGAGCCGACCCGCGTGTCGGCCCGGTAGGTCCGCCTAAAGGCGGACCCCACGTACTGACAACAGGACAGTAGGCACGTAGGGTCCGGCTTCAGCCGGACCTACATGCCTATCCAGCCTTTCCTGCCCATCCTGCCTTTCCTCTTTTTCCTGTCTTTCCCGCCCATCCCGCCTACTGGCTTCTGCACATGCCGCCGATACGACATGCGGACACATGTCAGTCGGAGTGTGCACGCGACTCGCGGCGTTGACGGCAATATGGATCGGGCTCGCGGTGCCCGCGTCTGCACAGATCTACTCGTGGCGTGACGCCAACGGCACGCTCGTCCTGTCCGATCGCCGCCCGCCCACCGCTCCGGATGCCGTTCGATCGTTCCGAAGATACCGCGCAGCCAGACCGTCCGCGCGACGCGCTACGTCGCGGCGGAGCGCAGCCGGCCCTACGAAGACTTGATCATCGCGAACGCCCGCCAGCAGGGCGTCCGTCCAGACCTCGTGCGCGCGGTGATGCAGGTGGAGTCTGCGTTCAACCCGCGGGCGCGATCGCCGAAAGGTGCGCTCGGGCTGATGCAACTGATGCCGGGAACCGCGAGGCAGTACGGCGTCGTGAACGCCTTCGACCCCTCGGAGAATGTCCGCGCCGGCGTCAGCTATCTTCGGGCGCTGTTGGATCGGTACGGCAACGACGAAACGCTGGCGCTTGCGGCCTACAACGCGGGTCCCGGCGCCGTGGACAAGTACGGGCAGGCGGTGCCGCCGTATCGCGAAACGCGGAACTATGTCGGGAAGATCGGCCGCATGGCCGGTCCGGGCC
The DNA here is from genome assembly GCA_963770995.1 of uncultured Acidobacteriota bacterium. Lineage (GTDB taxonomy): Bacteria > Acidobacteriota > Vicinamibacteria > Vicinamibacterales > CAVVIG01 > CAVSWN01. The sequence goes on from CAVYRS010000005.1 coordinate 801,624, forward strand.
AGCCGCAGGCGGAAGTCCGCGGCAACCGGATCTACAAGGTCACCGAAACGATCGACGGCCGCGAGGTCGTCCGCTACACTGATCGACGGCCAGCCGCTGGCACCTTCGAAGTCGTCGCAAGGTCAACCTGGTAGCTCTCAGCTATCAGCTCTTGGCTCTTAGCGCGTTTTCCATTTCGATGTAACGCTCCGAGAGCCGCAAATCGTCGTACGCGGGGTCCGGTTTTAGCCGGACCTTCTATGAGAGCCGTCGGTGTCAATCCCGTCGGTGTGCGGCGAGTAGCCGTCGTATTCTTTGTCATCGAGCGCACCTTCAGTGAGGCCGCCGAGCAGACCCCCCGCCCACGAGCGGGTCCGCGCAGGCGGCCGGAGCCACGAACGATCACGCACAGGCGCGTGGCGCACGCCGATCATCGACGAGAGCTGGCGGCTTCGTGTTCGCGGAGCCGATGGCTCCCGCGCCCCTTCTATCCGTGCCGGTGGCGATGCCCCGGACACCAGAGACTTTTTCGTGAAGCCTGGAAGCGAGCGCCCCTTCTACACTCCGGTTCACAGAGGAACCCAGTCCGATTGCACGGGCGCTCGCACCAGCTCGTTGGGCCGACGATCGGCGTCGGGCCGTCAGACCTCCATCGGTTTCAGCTGCGCGCCAGCAGGAACCACGCCGGTTTCCAGATAGCGCCAGAGGGCAATTAACAGTTTCCGCGCGAGCGCGACAATCCCAATCTTTCGGAGGCGCTTCCCGCCGGCGCCGAATCGCTGCTGATACCACTGCGTCAGGGCGCTGTCCGGTTGGTGGCGGATCCAGCCCCATGCGAGCTGCACGATCACGCGACGGACATGCGCATTCCCCGCGCGCGTAATGCCTTGGTCGTAGGCGGTCTCGCCGCTTTGATACGGCGCCGGGACCAAGCCGACCAGGGCCCCGAGTTCTCGCCCGTTCCGAATGCGCCGCCAGCCGAAGATTTCTGTGGCCAGCACCGACGCGCCGATCGGGCCGATGGCCCGCATCGTCAAGAGCTGTGCGAGGGCGTGGCTCGTCGCCGGGGTCAGCTGCTCCAGTCGGGTGAGTCGCAGCGCCTTCAGGTCGCGAATGTGTCCATCCACTGCCTGCAGCTGCGTCCACGTGCGCATCAGTCGCTCCTGCAGGCCGGGCGGCAGCGGGGTGCCGTCCCAGAGATGGGCCGCTTCCAGCCGCTGGAGAAACCTCGCATCGATCGGGAGCGACACGCCCTGCGTCGTCAGCAGCGACTTCAGGCGATTCATCAGCCGCGTGCGGTCCTGCGTCAACGCTTCCAAGGTCCGCGGGAGGTGCCGCGCATCTTCTTCGGCCACGGTCGGCACGCGGACGACGCGCCAGGCGCGCCGGTCGCCCAGGACATACCGCGCCAGCAAACTCAACAGGCCCGCGAGATCGAGCCGATCCGTCTTCGCCCGTCTCGCCCGGCGATTGACTTCGATGCTCGAGGAATCCACGACGTAATTCGTGATCCCCTGCGCCAGCAGGTAGCGATGCAACCAGAAGCCATCGCGGCCCGCTTCGTAGCAACTCGTCACCGGCGCGTCAGCCGACAGGCCGAGTCGTTTCTTCGCGCGCTCAATCTCTGTCACCAACGCGCTCACGGCGCCTGCCGGAATCTGTCGAATGCGAGGACGCTGCCCCATCCCTACGGTAAATCCCAGCTTCCAAGTGCGCTGACCCAATTCGAACGCCAACAACAAGCCCCCGGTCGGTGCCGTAGAATCACTCGTGCGGGTCATGGTGCTCATGGTTACGCTCCTCCTCTGAAACACATCACGGTGAGCGTAACCGCCATGGCCCGCCTGTCCAACGCTCTGCATAGTGTCTACACTGACGATCGGATTCGCTGCAGGTCCGCCTAAAGGCGGACCCCACGTGCAACAGCAGTCCGAAAACATGGCCTTCGACTCTCAGCTGGTTGCTGATTATTCCGCTCGTTCGACGGCCAGGATATCGATCCGCTCATACGCCGGGCCGAGCGCCTCGGTCGCGAGCAGCACTTCGATCGCGACGACGGCAGTCGCGACCAGCGCGCCAGGAATCATCGCTGCGCTTCCGATGATCCACTGCAAGGCAAACCACACGATCCCCCCGGCAACGGCCGCAGGCACTGACCCGATGGCCAGCAGCAGCCACGTGCCACCCAGCATGATGAGCCGCTGGCCCATCGCGTCCAGTCCCCGGGGCCTCTGATTGCCGAGCGGCACCCACGCCGGAAACAACAGCGCGACGCCGTTGTGAATCGTCAACTGCGCGAAGACCAGCGCCGGCGCCAGGATCGCGGCGCCCGCCGCGGCCGATAGACGCCACGACCATGCGAATTTCGTGAACACCGTGCCCGACATCACGAGCGCGATTGTCAGCAGCGCCCACGCGCCCACCGTGATGAGCGCGCCCGGCCAGAGAAGCTCGCCGCGCACGACGGTTGCCGGCGCCACCGGCCACGTTTTCAGCAGTTCGAGATGCCGCAAATCCTGGCGCATGTCGATGCGCAGTATCTGCGGCGCAAACAGGATCGCCATGCCGGTGCCAATCGTGGCGAAGAAGCCGACAATCGCGGCGAATCCGGCGCCGCGGCCAAGCGAGACCGAGATGACGCCCAGCGAGAACAGCAGGGCAACGAGTCGGAACACGCTTCGCCGATCCACGAGCCGGATGGTCTGCATGGCGGCCTTCCACGCGAACGCGCCTTCCGGCCGTCCGATCGGCAGCAGCCGCCAGCCGTCCGATCGCACGCGATAGCTCGTGCGCCGCTGCTGCACCTCGGCCGCCGCCCGGTGCTCGGCCGCGGCCGCAGCCGCCTCTTCGAACGCCTGGTCGCTCTGCAGCACCCACACGACCGTCGCCGCGAGCACGCCGAGCGCCAGGGCCAGCGATCGCAGATACGGCACCGGCCACTCGGCGAAGATCGGCCTGACCACTGCGGTGAACGGCCACAGGATCTCCCGCACCCAGCCCTGCGCCGCGACATCGCGGATGCGGGTGAACAGCTCGATGGGACTCGACGGCGGCGCCCCGGCGAAGGCGCGCGTCAGCGCGATGACCACAATCGTGAGCGCCGTGACCAGGACGACGATCGGCGTCCACGCGACGCGGAGCGCGCGCGCCTGCCGCGACGCCAGCTTCGCCCGGGAGAGGGACACACCCGCGAAGTAGATCTTCGCGGTCACCAGAACCACCCAGGTCGCGATCGACACGCGCAGGCGCGCGAACCCTCCGACTGACGGGGTCATGATGCCGACGACGAGCGAGCCGAACAGCAGGCCGATCTGCGACCGCAGCATGCGATGAATCAGCAGCTGGCGCCGCGGCACCGGCGCGGGAAAGAGAAACTGGATCTCGGCCTCTGAAAACGCCAGCAGCCCGCTGTTGCCGGGCAGGATCCAGGTCAGCGCCGTGAGCGCCAGCAACCCAATGCCGCCAAGAGCCGGACCGGCTGCCGCCATCGCCGCGATCGACGGCGGCGTCCTCGCGGCGGCCCGTCCCGCCCGCCGCGCCGCGCTCGAACGGCCGCCGCGCCGAGCGAATACGCTGAAGTACAGGTACGCGACGCCGACGATGCCGCCGAGCAGATAGCGGGGCTCGCGCAGCCGCCGCAGCCGCACGCGCATGCGGTTGCGCGCGCTGCACACCGTGAGGTAGAGGCTGGCCTGGATCATCGCGATCGCCACAGCGCGGATTGGTCTAACGCTCGTCCTGAGCCTGTCGAAGGACGAGCTCGTGGTTCGACAAGCTCACCACGAGCGGGAATTTCAGCCTCGCTAGGCCTTCGTGTCGTGACCGGTGACGTGCAGGAAGATCTGCTCGAGGTTCGATCCGGCCGCCGCCAGTTCGGCGCGCGCCGCCAGCTCCGCGAACGTGCCGTCCGCGACCTTCCGGCCGCGGTCCATGATGATGACGCGCGTGCAGACTTCCTCGACCAGATGCAGCAGGTGCGACGACAACAGGATGGCGGCGCCGTCGCGGGCGCGCGCCACGATCGTCTCGCGCATGCGCCGGATGCCGATCGGATCGAGCCCGGTGAGCGGCTCGTCGAAGAGCAGCGTCGTGGCGTCGCGCACGAGACCGCAGGCGATGACCACCTTCTGCCGCATGCCGCGCGACAGCTCGCCGGGCAGCGACTGCTCCTTGCCCGCTGAGCTCGCAGCTCCTCGATCAGCGGGCGCGCACGCGCGCTCGAAGTCGGCGACGCCATAGAGCCGCGCCACGAGCCGCAGATGCTCCTCGACCGTCAGGTACTCGAACAGGTGCGGCTCGTCGGGCATGAACGCCAGCCGCCGCTTCGCCTCGATCGGCATCGCCGACGATGTCGTGGCCGTCGATGCGCGACGCGGCCCGCGGACGGCCGCAGGATGCCGGCCAGCGACCGCAGCGTGGTCGTCTTGCCGGCGCCGTTCGGTCCGATCAGCCCGACGATTTCGCCTGCCGGCCACCTCGAACGACAGGTCGTCGACGGCGGTGAAGATCGCCGTACGTGCGCGCTGAAATGCTCGACAGATATCGCCATGGGCTGCTGTAAGATTAGGGGTTTCCGGAGGGTGATACGATTACGTGGCTACGCATGCATCCGCGCTCAAAGCGCATCGACAGAGTCTCAAGAACCGCGAGCACAACCGGCAGTTCCGGTCGCGCCTGCGCAGCGCGCTCAAGAGCATCCGCACGGCCATCGACGGCAACGATCTGGCCGCCGCCAAGACCGCGCTGAAGCAGACCATCTCGCTCATCGACAAGATGGCGAGCAAGGGCATCATCCACCGCAACGCCGCCGGCCGCTACAAGTCGCGGCTGACCAGCCGTCGCGTCACCGCCTGAACGCAAGGCCGCGTAGAGCGCGGATCGGATTCGCGGCCGTTACCATCGTCCGCGCCCGCTCGGGCGCGCTTCCCCGCGCACAGCTCGACGACCAGCCGTTCGAGCAGCACGCGCGGATCGCCCGCCGAGCGCTTCAGGTCGAGATCGGTCCGGAAGACGCGCGTCGACCGCGCCGGCAACCTGGCGCCGGCGCGATGCGCCGGGAACTTCGACCGCACCAGCCACCCCAGCTGACCCAGGATCTTTTCCGGCGGCGCGCCGGCGTCGAGCATCAGCGCCAGCTGACGCAGCGCCTCGCGCCGCCTGCCCGCTCTCGATCGCGTTGGTCATCGCCCAGTCGTCCTGCAGCGCCGCCGGTCCGGCGATCTCGCGCACATCGTCGACGCGTGATGCGTCTTCTGGCCGAGCGCGTACAGCAGCAGCCGATCGACGTCGCCGCGCAGGCGCTTGACGTTGCCGGTTGCCCGCCGCGGGCGCTCGGCGAGCAGCCGCGCCGCCGCCGGCTCGATCTGCGACGCCGGCCGCCGCCACCCGCGTCGCTGCGACCCACCGCTCGGCGTCGGCCACGATCCTCGAGCGCGCCGCACTCGACGACCGTCGCCTGCTTCGGCGAGCAGCTTGTACATCCGGCTGCGCTTGTCGAGCGGCGCCGACGACGAGCACGAGCGTCGTCTGCGGCTCCGGCGCTTCGAGGAAGCGCCTCGAGCTGATCGAGCGCGCGCGTCGCCGCCTCGCTCTCGCGCTTCGGCACCAGCAGCGTCTCGGCCTGCAAGACCGATCACGACGCGCCGCGGCGCCATCATCGGCAGCGTGCGCGCGGCGGCGACGAGCGACGCGACGCCCGTCGGCGAGCTTGTCGCCGGTCGTCACGTCGCCGGCGTGGATGCGCTCGACGTTGAACGCGCGCAGCCCTTCGTCGACGAGCTCGTCGAACTCGTGCGCCAGCGCCGACTTCTCGACGTCGTCTTCGCCCTGGAGCAGATAGACCGGCATCGGGCGCGCCGGCGCGTCGATCTGCTTGCGGACGGCGGCGCGGCGTGGCGTCGGCGCATGCAGTGCTAGAACGCCTCCAGGATCGCGCTGACGATCGTGCGCGCGAAGTCGGTGCTCATGCGATCGAGCGCGTTGGCGTCCTGGCCGAAGAACGCCGTCGGGTCGGCGGCGCTCGGTGCCGCTCGGTCGGCCTCGTACTCCTGGCGGAAGACGAGGCTCGGAGTTCTCCCAGAGCACCTTGTTCTCGCGCACGTCCGCGCAGCTCGACGCGCGCCGTCATCGTGAGCGTGTAGCGCGACGCGAGCTGCTGGCGTCGAAGCTCGCCGGCGCGATCGCTGACGCCGGTCACCTCGCCGATGAGCAGCGCGTCGACGCCCGGTCGCTGTCGGGCAGGATCTGATACTTGCCGCGGCCGATGAACTCGGCGCGCACCTTCTGCGTCAGCAGCGTCTCGAGGTTGAAGACCGGCGTGCGGTTCGCGAACGTCGGCACGCCGATCGTCTGGATGTAGGCCGGCAGAAACGACCCGCGGCCGGCCAGCGCGTAGCCGCAGCCCGGCATCGATCGCGAGCACCAGCAGCAGAACGAGACCACGGCAGCACGGACACGAACGGAGCGCGCGACCGTGCCGTGAGCCTCTCGTCATGACACCACCACACTGACCGAGCGGCCCTTCGCGACGACCACCTTGCGGATCGTCTTCCCCGCCGTGTGCGCCTGCACGGCGGGATCCGCCAGCGCCAGCTCCGCAGCTCGTCGTCCGACAGCCTCGGCCGGCACGGTCAGACGCGCGCGCGCACCTTGCCGTTGATCTGGACCGGCACGACCACTTCGTCGGCCTTCGCCACCTCCGGGATCGAACGCCGGCCACGCCGCCGTCGACAAGCCCGTCGGCGTGGCCGAGCATCTGCCACAGCTCCTCGGCCGTGTGCGGCGCGAACGGCGAGATCATCACGACGAGCGCGTCGATCGCTTCGCGCAGGACGGCGATCGTCTGCGGCCGCTCGACGCGCCCGACCGGCGGCTCGCCGCGCGACGGGCGCGCCGTGCGCCGTGCCGTCGCTGAACGCGTACAGCTCGTTGACGAGCTCCATCAGCGACGACACGGCGGTGTTGAGGTGCATCCGCTCTTCGATGTCGACGGTCACGCGCCGGATCGTGTCGTGCGTCTTGCGCCGCAGCGCGCGCTCGGCGTCGGTGCAGTCGTCGCCGCAGGCCGGCATGCCCTCGCCGCCGATCGTCTCCGCCCAGTGATCGACGAGGCGCCAGACGCGCACGCAGGAACCGGAAGCTGCCCTCGAGGCCGGCGTCGCTCCACTCGACTTCCTTCTCCGGCGGCGCGACGAACATCACGTAGAGCCGCAGCGCGTCGGCGCCGTACTTCGCCAGCATGTCGTCGGGATCGACGACGTTGCCCTTCGACTTCGACATGACGGCGCCGTCCTTGAGCACCATGCCCTGCGTGAGCAGGCGCTTGAACGGCTCGTCGAACGTCGACCAGGCCGACGTCGCGCAGCACGCGCGTGAAGAAGCGCGAGTAGAGCAGGTGCAGAATCGCGTGCTCGACGCCGCCGCTGTAGAAGTCGACCGGCATCCAGTACGCGGCGGCCGCCGGGTCGAACGGCAGCTCGGTCGTTCTGCGGATCGCAGAAGCGCAGGAAATACCACGACGAGTCGACGAACGTGTCCATCGTGTCGGTTTCGCGCCGCGCCGGACCGCCGCACTTCGGACACGTCACGTTGACGAACTCCGGCACCTGCGCCAGCGGCGAATCGCCGCGGCCGGTGAACGTCGCCACCTTCGGCAGCTCGACCGGCAGCTGGTCGTACGGGACGCCGACGACGCCGTCCTTCTCGCAGTAGATGACCGGAATCGGCGTGCCCCAGTAGCGCTGACGCGAGATGCCCCAGTCCTTGAGCCGGTACTGCACTTCGCCCTTGCCGATGCCGCGCTTCTCGGCGTCCGCAATCATCCGCGGTGATGACCGCCGGCGCTTCCTGCCCGGTGTACTCGCCCGAATTCGACCAGCCGGCCGTAGTTCGTCGTCGCCTCGGTCATCGCGCCGGCGTCGGCGGTCCGTCGCCGTCGGTCTGGACGACGATCCGGATCGGCAGGCCGTACTTGCGCGCGAACTCGAAGTCGCGCTGGTCGTGCGCCGGCACGGCCATGATCGCGCCGGTGCCGTACTCGGCCAGCACGAAGTTCGCGATCCAGATCGGCACTTCCTTCCCGGTGAACGGGTTGATCGCCTTGCGGCCGGTGTCGAAGCCTTCCTTCTCGATCGCGCCGGTCAGCCGCGCCTCGCGATCGAGCGCGCGGAACTTCGCCACGCGCTCGCGGAACGCCGCCGGATCCGGGCTCTCGGCCGCGAAGCGATCGACCATCGGATGCTCCGGCGCCAGCAGCACGAACGTCGCGCCGTAGATCGTGTCGATGCGCGTCGTGAAGATCTCGATCGCCTCTCCGGCGTGCCCGCCACCGGGAACTTGACGCGCGCGCCTTCCGAGCGCCCGATCCAGTTCCGCTGCATGACGACGACCTTCTCGGGCCACTCGGTCAGCGTGTCGAGGCCCTCCAGCAGCTCGTCGGCGTACGCCGTGATGCGGAAGAACCACTGCTCGAGATCGCGCGTCGACGACCGTCGTCCCGCAGCGCCAGCAGGCGCCGTCGACGACCTGCTCGTTGGCGAGCACGGTCTGGCAGCTCGGACACCAGTTGACCGTCGAGCGCTTGCGGTACGCGAGCCCGCGCTCGAACATCTTCAGGAAGATCCACTGGTTGAACTTGTAGTAGTCGGGCAGGCAGGTCGCGATCTCGCGCTCCCACGCGTAGCTGATGCCGAGCCGCTGCAGCTGCCCTTTCATGTGGGCGATGTTGTCGAGCGTCGACGTCTCGGGATGCGTGCCGGTCTTGATGGCCGCGTTCTCGGCCGGCAGGCCGAACGCGTCCCAGCCGAACGGGTGCAGCACGTTGTAGCCGCGCATCCGCTTCGTGCGCGCCATGACGTCGCCGATGATGTAGTTGCGGACGTGCCCGACGTGCGCGTGCCCGGACGGGTACGCGAACATCTCGAGGCAGTAGAACTTCGGGCGCGACGGATCGGCTTCGACCTCGAACGCCTTCGAGGCGCGTCCACTGCTGCTGCCACTTCTTGTCGAGCTGCTGCGGCTTGTAGTCGGTCATGAAGACGTTGACCTATTCTAGCGTGTGGCATCCGGTGTGCGTAGACGAGCGACCGGCGTCAGCTGCTCGCGCGTCGCTGGGCGTTCTGAAATTGCTGGGCACAAACTGCCGCCTCGCGGCGTTTTCGCGTGGCTGATTCAGCAACACAGGAGGTGCGCTCGTGGACGAGACACGCCCGGTCGGGCGGCCGGCGGGTGAAACAGAGCGCCACGAACCTCGGTTGCTCGATCGCGTCCGCGGTGCGGTCCGCACGGCAATACAGTCGGCGGACCGAGAAGGCCTATGTCGCTTGCTATTCGTTAGCCCTCAAGTAGAAAGTCTGAACGTATGAACTCCCACGAGTCTCCGTATCTCAAACATAATCATCGACTAGCGGAGGTGTTGGCGGCCATCCAAGTCTTGGGTGCGTATGCTTGGGCCAGCCGCAAGAGTGCCTCGTGGAGCGAAAAACTCGGGAACTCGCTGAGTGCTCCGAACTGGAACCAGATCTTTGAGGAACACCCGGAGTTCTTCCGCGTTAGCGGCGAGTGGGTCTCACTTCGTTGGAGGCACGGCTACGACCGCAATTTCAGCATCGAGGCTGCCCGCGAGCTATCTCATGCGGAAGTCGAGGCTCTGACGGGCGACCAAAGGGATGGATTAACGCGGAGAACTCTAACTTCGGATCAGATCGAGGCCCTGATGACAACAGCGATCGAACTCCACAATCGCGCAATCGCTCATGCGCAGGAACGGCGTTGGTTGATCCCGCTGCTATTTGCGCTGCTCGGCACAATCATCGGTGTCGTGCTCCAATCAGCTCTCACATGAGGGCTAACATCGCATGCACCGGACGGCGCCCATCGAATTCGGAGGCGCCGAACTATCGAGGAGGAGGTCGACAGCCGCGGTGAGCGCGCACCAGGCGCTGGCCTGCGCGTCGAGCTGCCTCTGCCCGCTCCGCGTCAGCTCATACTTCGACAAGAAGCGACCACCGCTCGTGTCGAAGGGCAAGGGGGGAGACACTAGAGCCGCCAGAACGCACGGAGCGCGGCCCGCGCGGCATCCGCGCCGGCGCGGCCGCGGGACGAGGCAATGCCGGACGTCGGCCACCGTGGATCGCCCACCGGCGACCCAAGCGCCTCGATCGCGGCATCGAGCGACGCCGCCAGCGCTTGCAGGTCGTAGCCGCCTTCGGTCACGGCGACTACACGGCCGCGGCAGCACTCCTCCGCCACTTTGCGCAGCGCCATCGTCATCGCGCCAAAGGACGGCGTCGTCAATCGCATGCCCGCCAACGGATCGCGTTCGTGCGCATCGAAGCCCGCGGAGATCATGAGCAGGTCGGGCTCGAACTGCCGAAGCACGGGAACGACCACTTCGTCGAACACGAGGCGGTAGTCCTCGTCGACTGCTCCGACTTCGAGCGGCAGGTTGACCGTAAACCCCTGACCCGGCCCGCGGCCGATCTCGCCTGCGGCGCCGGTGCCGGGATAGTACGGGTACTGGTGCGTCGAGATGTACAGCACGCTGGGGTCAGCCTCGAACAGGTGCTGCGTCCCGTTCCCGTGATGCACGTCGTAGTCGACGATCGCCACCTTGCGGGCGCCCTGCGCGCGGGCGTGCGCCGCGCCGATCGCGACGTTGTTGTACAGGCAGAATCCCATCGCACGCGCGCGCTCCGCGTGGTGACCGGGCGGGCGCACCATCGCCAGCGCCGTCTTGTGCGCGCCAGCCATGACACGCTCGACGGCGTCGACCGTCGCGCCCGCCGCGAGCAGCGCCACGTTGTGTGACTCCGGCGACGTGTAGGTGTCGGGATCCAACGCCACAGCCCGGCCAACCGTTTCGGAAATGCGCCGGAGGTAATCCGATTCGTGGACACGGGCGAGCTGCTCATGCGTCGCCGCCCGAGGCGCCACGACCTCGGTACCGCGGGCACGCCAGCGCTTGGCGACGACCTCCATCACCTCCGCACGCTCGGATCGCTCGGGATGGCCGGGCGGTGTCTGATGCTCGGCGAAGCGGTCGGTGTGAAGCAGGATGACTGACATTTCAGATTTCAGATTTCAGAGTATTTCAGAGTTCAGATTGATTTCAGACTTGGGGATTGTAGATTAAGAACGCAGCAATTCGAGTGCGCGAGCTTCGAGTTGCGACAATCGGCCTTCGAGCGACACCCTCGCCCCTTCAATCGCCCCATCGTCGGCGTCCTCCGGCACCGCGAAAGGTTCGCCCATCGCAATCGCCACCGTGGCGAAGGGTTTGGGAATCTGCGTCCGGTCCCAGCTGTTGACCTGCCAGTATCGATCGGCTTCGAGGTGAAACGGCAACACCGGATTGCCGGTGGCCTTCGAGAGCCAGACCGCGCCGGCCTGGGCGACCTTGGCCGGGCCACGTGGGCCGTCGATCGTGAATCCCGCGGGTTTTCCAGCCGCCATGTCTCGCTTCAGCTGCAGCAGCGCTTTTCGCGCGCCGCGCGACGTGGACCCGCGGGCGGTGCCGTAGCCAAAACGTTCAATGATGCCGGCGATCCATTCCCCGTCGAAATTCTCGCTCGTGATGACGACGATGCCCCGGCGGCGGAAGTAGTAGGTGGCGGGAAGGATGCGGCCGTGCCAGAACGCCATGACCGGCTGGTGGCCGCTTCGAACAATGGCGTCGAAGTGCTCGAGGCCCTCCGTCTTCCAGCGCAGCGTCGATCCAAGGATCGCGACGATGCGGTACCCGAGAACCGAGATCAGCTTGGCTTGCAGGCGCTTCGAACCCGAGTCGCGCCAGTCAACGGCGGCAGCCCGTCGTTCGTCGTTCGTCGTTCGTCCGGCTTCGCTCATCGTTCGTCGTTCGGAATTCGTCGCGCATCGTTCAGCTCGAACGTCGAACGTCGCACCAGAACCTCGAACCTCGAACCTCGAACCTCGAACGTCACGAGTCCAACCGGTCTTTGACGAAGGTCATGAGATCGACGAATTGCACGTCGGCCTGGGCGCTCGCCTGGGCTCCTTTCAGCATGATCGAACAGAACGGGACACGCCGTGACGACGGTCGCGGCGCCGGTGTCCTGGAGCTGCTTGAAGCGAACGTCGCTGATGCGGCTGCCGGGTTCTTCTTCTTTGTCGGCGAACAGCAATCCGCCGCCGGCGCCGCAGCAGTACGGGTTGTCGCGGTTGCGCACCGGCTCGGAAATCTCACCGCCGAATCTGGTGATCAGCGCCCGCGGCTCGTCGACTTTTCCGGCGTAGCGGCCGAGATAGCAGGGATCGTGGAATGTGACCGCCTGCCCTGAGCGAGCGCGGCCATCATCGTTCGGAGACGAGCGATTCGAAGGGCGTGTCAGTTCCTCGACGAACACCGACGTGTGCACGACCTCGACCTCGTAGCCGAACTTGCGATAGTCGTTGCCGATCGTCTTCACGCAATGCGGACACGATGTGAGGATCTTCCTGGGAGCGGCCGCCTTGAGATCGTCGATGTTGCCGGTCGCCAGCTCCTGATACATGTACTCGTTACCGGTCCGCTTGGCGGGATCGCCGTTGCAGCGCTCCTTGGCCAGCACGCCGAACGTCACGTTGCGCGCCCGCAGGATGTCGAACAGCGACCGCAGCGATTTCTGGAAGTCCGCGTCGAACGAGCCGGCGCAGCCCAGCCAGACCAGCACGTCGTGCTTCGCCGCGTCGAATGTTTCGAGCCCAGCCGACTGCACGAACTTCGACCGCTGGTCGTACCCGAGTCCCCAGATGTTGCTGCGGCGCTCGAGGTTGTTGTACATCGAGCCGAGATAGTTGGGCGCGTCGCCATTCGACACCAGCCCGCGCCGCGATCCGATCAGGATCGGCAGGTGCTCGATGCCGACGGGACATTGGTTCTCGCAGGCGCCGCACGTCGTGCACTGCCAGAGCACTTCTTCGCTGTAGACCTCGCCGAGCTTCTTCTCCCGCTCGCCGCCGAGCAGCGCGTCCTTCGTCTGGAGGACGATCGTTTTCGGGTTGAGTGCCTTGCCGGCGCCCCACGCCGGACAGTTGACCTGGCAGCGTCCGCACTCGACGCATGTAAAGGCGTCGAGCGCCATCTTGCTGCCCAGGTCCTTCACCGTTTCCAGTCCGACCTGCTCTTTTTCGAAATCGAGGTTCGGCAGGTTGCCGAGCTCCGGCGACTTCAGAAAGACCGTGACCGGCGACACGACCAGATGGAAGTGCTTCGACCCGGGAATCAGCGCGAGAAAGGCCAGAATCACCAGCGCATGCACCCACCAGTTCACCTGCCCGGCGACGCTGTCCTCCGCCAGACGGAACGTCAACAGGAACGTCACCATCAGCGTGCTGATGAAGAGCGCGATGACAATCGATTCCACCGAGACGTGCGTTCCCAGGCCGACGGGACGAACGAAGGCGCGGCGGATCAGCAGATAGAGAATGCCGACGAGGACCGCGATCGCAAACGGCGCGAGCAGGATCCGGTAGCGTTCGAACCAGGCAGTGTGCGTGAGATCCGCGATGCCGAGACCGTGGAGAAATTCCACCGTCGTGTAGCCGCCGAACGCGACGAACCCCCAGAAGACGAGCGCGTGCATGCCGCCCGCAAGCGGGCGCTCGCGGATCGTCCGCACCTGGAACACGACATCGGTGAGAAACCGCCTGATCCGGAATGGCACGTTCTCGATCGAGAACGTATTCGGCGCCGCCGCAATCAGCTGGACGCGGCGCGCCACCTGCGCCGCGAAGGCTCCGACAAAGGCGATGAAAAGCAGCCAGAACGCGAGCGTCGCCATGTCAATTGCAGGATTGTAGGATTGCAGGGTTGCAGGATTGCATTTTTCAATTCAAAATTAATTCCTGCAATCCTGCCATTCTGCAATCCAGCAATGTCACGACCCCTTCACCGCCTGGATTATTGCGGGGACGATCTCGAACAGATCGCCGACGATGCCGTAGTCCGCGATCTCGAAGATGGGCGCGTCGGGGTCCTTGTTGATCGCGACGACGGTGTTCGAGCCTTTCATGCCGACGAGGTGCTGGATCGCGCCCGAGATGCCGAGCGCGACGTACAGCTTCGGCGCGACCGTTTGCCCTGAGCTGCCGACCTGACGCTCCATCGGGAGCCAGCCGGCGTCGCAGATCGGACGCGACGCGGCGATTTCCGCGCCGAGCGCCTCGGCGAGCTGCTGCGCGATGGCGATGTTCGTCTGCTCCTTGATGCCACGCCCGACGGACACGATCCGCTCCGCCTGCGACAAATCAACGGCCTGCTTGGCTTGCTGAAACGGCGCCTCGGCCTTCTGCCGAATCGCGGAGACGTCGATGTCGACCGCGATGGCTCGAACCGGCGCGGGTGCCGCACCCTTCGTGACCTGATCGACGCGATAGGCGCCGATCTGGAAGGTGGCGAAATGCGGCGCCGGGCCCTGCAGCACGACGTCCGCGGTCAGCTTGCCCTGGAACATCGGCCGCACGAACGCCACCTGCCCGTCGATGTGCTTGATGGCGGTGACGTCGGTGACGAGCGCGCGATCCACACGCGCCGCGAGCTTCGGCGCGAAATCGCGCGTTTGATACGTGTGCGGCAGCAGCACGTAGGTGGCCTGCAATTGCGGAATGGCTTTTTCGAGGGCCGCCGTGAAGCCGTCCGGTGTGTAGGGCTCGAGCGCCGCGTGCTCGAGCGTCGCCACGTCCTGGACCTGAGCCGCGGCGAGCTCCTGCGCAACGGCTGCGGTCTGCGTGCCGGGCACGAGGACCACAATCGGCGTCCCGCTCGCGGCGGACAGTTGCTGCGCCGCCACGATGGTTTCCCACGTCGTCCGGTTCAGCTTCCCGTCGCGCTGCTCGGCGATTACGACGATCATGACAGGACCCTCGCCTCGTCTCGCAGCCTTCGGACCAGTTCCTTCGCGGCCTCGGCCGGCGTGCCGCCAAGAATCTGCGTTTTCTTCCCCTTCTCCGGCACGTACAGGCTGAGGATTTTCTGCCTGGGTGAAGAAGCGCCGCTGGCCGATGCCTTTCGAATCTCCTTCTTCTTCGCCGCCATGATGCCTTTGAGCGTGGCGTAGCGAAGCTGGTTGATGCCGCTCTGGATCGTCAGCACTGCCGGGAGCGGCATCGCGACCCACTGGAACCATCCGCCCTCGAGCTCGCGCTTGACGCGCAGCTCGCCCGCTCGCCCTGACAACGGGGACGGAGGTCGCTCGGAACCGTCGGCGCGACCTCCGTCCCCGACCACTTGGACCTCCATGATGATCGTCGCGTGCGGCCGGCCCAGCCGCTCCGCGAGAATCACGCCGACCTGCGCGAAGCCCTGATCGTCGGACTGCAGGCCGGTGAGAATCAGGTCGAACTGCTCGTCCTTCATCGCGGCGGCCAACGCTTCACTGGTCGCGAACGCATCCGCGCTGGCCATCGCGTCGTCTTCGACGTGAATGGCGCGATCGGCGCCCCGCGCCAGCGCTTCGCGAATCACCTGCGCCACGCGCGCCGGGCCGGCCGAGCAGACCACCACCTCGCCCTGGTGCTTCTCCTTCAGCCGCAGCGCCTCTTCCAGCGCGTAGGCGTCCGGCTCGTTCATCTCGAAGCTGGCGTCTTGCTCGCGAATCCAGGTTTTGTCGTCGGTCAGGCGGGGCTGCCAGTCGCGCGTGGGTACCTGTTTTATGCAGACGGCAATCTTCATTCGAGTATCTGGTAATCGAGTAATCGGGTAATCGGGTAATCGGGTAATTGAATTGTTTGATTGGCAGCAACAACGAAAAAATCAATTACTAGATTACCCGATTACCAGATTATCCAATTTCACCCTTCATATCTCTTGAACAGCAGCGCAGCGTTCGTGCCGCCGAACCCGAAGGAGTTCGACAGCGCGTACTCGACGGCGACCTCGCGCGCCCGATTGGGCACGTAGTCCAGATCGCACTCGGGGTCCGGACAGTCGAGGTTGATCGTCGGCGGGACGAGTTGGTGGTGCACGGCGAGAACCGTGACACCCGCTTCGAGCCCGCCCGCCGCGCCGAGCAGGTGGCCGGTCATCGATTTCGTCGAGGACACGAGAACGCTCGAGGCGTATTCGCCGAAGCAGCGCTTGATGGCGATGGTCTCGACCTTGTCGCCGTGCGGCGTCGAGGTCCCGTGCGCGTTGATGTAGGACACCTGAGACGGCTCAACGCCAGCGCTCTTGAGCGCTCGTCCCATCACTCTCAGCGGTCCTTCGCCGTCTTCGGACGGCGCGGTGATGTGGTAAGCGTCGGCTGACATGCCATAGCCGACGAGCTCGGCGTAGATCCGCGCGCCGCGGCGTATGGCGAACTCGAGATCTTCGAGAATCAGCACGCCCGCGCCTTCGCCGACCACGAACCCGTCGCGATCCCGATCGAACGGCCGGCTCGCGCGCGACGGCTCGTCGTTGCGCGTGGAGAGCGCGCGCAACGCGCCGAACCCGCCAATGCCCATCGGCGTGATCGCGGCTTCGGACCCGCCCGCGATCATCACGTCGGCGTCGCTGCGGCGGATGATCTCGTAGGCGTCGCCGATCGCATGGGCCGACGCCGAGCACGCGGTGCAGGTCGCGGAGTTCGGCCCTTTGGCGCCGAACCGGATCGACACCTGGCCGGCCGCGAGATTGATGATCGCCGAGGGGATGAAGAACGGGGAGATCTTGCGCGGGCCGCCGTCGAGCAGCGCCTTGTGCTCGCGCTCGATGGTCGTGAACCCGCCGATGCCCGAGGCGATGAACACGCCCGCGTTGGGCGCCAGCTCCGGCGTGATCTGGAGCGCCGCGTCGTCCATCGCGAACTGAGACGCCGCGATCGCGTACTGAATGAAGACGTCCATCTTCTTGACGTCTTTTTTCTCGATGAACTGCAGCGGATCGAAACCGCGGACCTCTCCCGCGATGCGCGTGGCGAACTGGGACGCGTCGAACTTGGTGATCGTGTTGACGCCGCTCGTGCCGGCGGCGAGCGCGGCCCAGTTGGCCTCCGTGCCGATGCCGAGCGACGACACGAGGCCGATGCCGGTGACGACGACGCGTCGCCTGTTGCCCATACCCTGACTCATCCCGCCGCTACTTCTTGCTCTTGGCGTGCGATTCGATGTACTCGACCGCTTCCTTGACGCGGGTAATCTTCTCGGCGTCCTCGTCGGGGATCTCGAGGCCGAACTCCTCCTCGAACGCCATGACCAGCTCGACCGTGTCGAGCGAATCGGCGCCCAGATCGTCGACGAACGAGGCGTCCGGCGTCACTTCCTCCTCGTCGACCCCGAGCTGCTCCACGATGATGCTCTTCACTTTGTCGGCTACGGCCATTCCATCCTCCTCGTGTTCGCTCGCCTGACGCCTTTCCGCCTTCGCTCGCGAAGCGAGCTTCGGCGGACCCGCCGAAGCCTCGGCGAAGGCGGGCGCGCTACATGTACATGCCGCCGTTGACGGCGAGCACCTGCCCCGTAATATACGACGCCTCGTCCGATGCAAGATAGCACGCGGCCGCGGCCACATCGTCCACCGATCCGAGCCGGCCGAGCGGAATCTGGGCCGACCAATCCACCTGCACTCTTTCCTGCACGGCCCGCGTCATGTCCGTATCGATCATCCCCGGCGCGATCACGTTCACCGTAATTCCGCGCGAGGCCACTTCCCGCGCCAGCGCCTTGGCGAATCCGATGAGCCCAGCCTTCGACGCGGCATAGTTGGTCTGGCCCGCGTTGCCCATCTGCCCGACCACCGAGCTCACCACGATGATCCGGCCGCCGCGCTGTTTCAGCATCGGCCGCATCGCCGCCTGCGCGAGCACGAACGTCGCGGTCAGGTTCGTCGCGAGGACGGCGTCCCAATCGTCACGCTTCATCCGCATCAGCAGCTGATCGCGAGTGATGCCGGCGTTGCTCACGACGATGTCGAGACGGCCGTGGCGCGTCACGATATCGGCCGGGACCGCTTCGACGGAGGCCGCGTCGGTGACGTCGAGGCCGAGCGCCTCGGCGCTCCGGCCCGCCGCCCGCAACTCGGCCACGCATGCCTCCGCGTGATCGCCCCGGGCCGCCGCCACGACGGTCGCACCCTGCTCGGCGAGCTTGGTGGCGATGGCACGGCCGATGCCGCGCGAGGCGCCGGTGACGAGCGCGACTTTGCCTGTGAGATCGAAGAGGGGCTTATTTGACAAGCGATTCGACGGCTGCAAGATCGTCGGGGCCTCCGAACGCCACCGTGACGGCGTCGCGCCGAATCTTGCGCACGAGACCAGTCAGGACGGTGCCGGGACCAACCTCAACATACGTTGTGACGCCTTCGGACGCAAGGCGGGTGACGAGGGCCTCCCAGCGCACGGGCGATGACACCTGGCGGATGAGTGCGTCGATGGCCGACGCGCCATCCCGCTTGATCTCGGCGTCGACGTTGGCGACGACCGGGACGCGCGGGGTGGCCGCGGGAAGCGCACGCAACTCCGGCGCGAGACGGTCCTCTGCGGGCTTCATCAAGGCACAGTGGAACGGCGCGCTGACGGTCAGCGGGATGACCCGCTTGGCGCCAAGCGCCTTGGCGCGCTCTCCGGCGCGTCCGACTGCGTCGCGCGCGCCCGCGATGACCACTTGCCCGGCACCGTTCAAGTTGGCCGGGCTCACGACTTCGCCCTGGCTTCCTTCTTCGCACGCACGGGCGACCGCGTCCGCGTCGAGGCCGAGGATCGCCGCCATCGCGCCGGCTCCGACCGGGACGGCCTCCTGCATGTAGCGGCCGCGCCGCCGCACGATCCGCAGCGCGTCGGCAAATCCGAACGTGCCGGCCGCGACGTTGGCTGAGTACTCGCCGAGGCTGTGCCCGGCGACAAAATCGGGCTGGAGTCCGTGGGACGCGATCACACGATAGGCCGCGATGCTGACGGCGAGGACCGCCGGCTGCGTGTTCTCGGTGAGCGTGAGCTGATCCTCAGGCCCTTCGAAGATGATGCGGCTGAGCGGCTCGCCGAGCGCCGCGTCGGCCTCGTCGAAGGTCTCGCGGCAGATCGGGTACGCATCGGCGAGCGTTTTGCCCATGCCGACTTTCTGGGATCCCTGTCCGGGAAAGAGAAAGGCAATCACTGGTGGTGAACGGCCGCGGTCGCAATGTCGTCGCGGACGCGATGAATGAAGCCGCCGGCGGCGAAGCGATACGCCATCGCGACCGCGTTGCGCACGGCTTTCGGACTCGACCTGCCGTGACCCACGACCGTCACGCCGCCGACGCCAAGAAGCGGCGCGCCTCCATATTCGGAATAGTCGACGCGGCGCCGAAACCGTCGCAGCGCCCGCCGCGTGAGCAGCGAGCCCACGCGCATCGTGACCGTACTGGACAGCTCTTCGCGCAACAACCTCTCCATCACGTCGACAAGGCCTTCGCTGATCTTGAGCGCCACGTTTCCCGTGAATCCGTCGCACACGATGACATCGGCACGACCGCTGTACACATCGCGCGCTTCGACATTGCCGATGAACGCGAGCGGTGCGTTTTTGAGCATGCGATGCGCGTCACGCGTCAGCTCGTTCCCCTTCGTGGCTTCCTCACCGATTGACAGCAACCCGACGCGCGGCGATTCGACGCCGAGCGCCACCCTGGCGTACACCGTCCCCATCACCGCGAACTGCAGCAGATGCTGCGGCCGGCACTCGACGCTCGCGCCCACGTCCAGCAGGATCGCCGGCCGATCGAGCGTGGGGATGGTGGCCGCCAGCGCCGGCCGATCGACGCCCGACACCATGCCGAACGCCCCGTACGCCGCCATCACCGTCGCGCCCGTGTGCCCCGCGCTGAACAACGCCGCCGCGTCGCCTCTGGCGACAAGCTCGGCCGCGACCTTGATCGACGCGCCGGGCTTGCGTCGCAGGGCAGCCGCCGGCGACTCCTCCATGCCAATCAGCTCCGGCGCGTCGACGATGCGCACGCGCGCAGTGTCGATGTCGCCGTGCCGCGCCAGCTCCTGTTCGAGCGCCGCCTTGGATCCGACCAGCGCAACGCCGAGCTCGAAATGCCGGGCCGCGGCCAGTGCTCCGTCCACCGCCACGCGCGGCGCGGCGTCGCCGCCCATCGCGTCGACAGCTACCCAGATCATTTCCGTTCGTGGTTCGTGGTTCGTGGTTCGTGGTTCTACGTTCGGTTCGAGGGTGGAGGTCCGGCGAACCACGAACGCCGAACCAGAACGCCGAACCAAGAACAGCGAACCGAGAACCGTTCTATTCTTCGTCGACCGCGCGCGCTTGACGGCCGCGATAGTAGCCGCAGTTCGCGCAGACGCGATGCGGCGGCTTCGGCTCGTGGCAGTGCGGGCATTCGCTCAAGCCGACCGCTTTGAGCGCGTCGTGCGTGCGGCGCTTGGCTGTTCGTGTCTTCGAGTGTCGTCGTTTTGGGTTGGGCATCTTGTATCTCCGCTGAGAGCTGTCA
The DNA here is from genome assembly GCA_963770995.1 of uncultured Acidobacteriota bacterium. Lineage (GTDB taxonomy): Bacteria > Acidobacteriota > Vicinamibacteria > Vicinamibacterales > CAVVIG01 > CAVSWN01. The sequence continues at coordinate 822,004 of CAVYRS010000005.1, forward strand.
GCTGACAGCTATCAGCTCTCAGTTTTCAGCTTTCAGCTTCTTGAGCGCGGCGAACCGTGGGTCGTCCCATTCGCGCTTGCAGGTGCACGTACCGCGGTTCAGATTCGTCCCACACGCCGGGCACAAACCCGCGCACGCGTCGCGGCAAAGCGGCTTCATCGGCAGGGCGAGATAGAACTGCTCGCGCATCAACTGGCCGAGATCGATCTCGTCGTTCTCGTAAAACGCCGTCGTCAAGTCGTCCTCTTCGATCTCGCGCTCGCCCTCGCCGGTGTTGCGGGCGTGCGGCTGATAGCGCAGGTCGAACGGCTGATCGATCGGCATGGTGAAGGGCTCGAGGCAGCGGCCGCACGGCATCTCGAGCGTCGTGCGCACCGAGCCGACGAGGTGAAACTGGTCGTTATCCTTGAAGATATCGAACGCGAGCGACACCGGTTCGACGAGGCGGAAGTCCTCGCTGGCTTCGAGTTGGCCCTGGGCGTAGGTCTGCTCGAACCGCTCGTGCGGCGTACGGATCCGGCCCAGATTCAGCGCGAGCATGAATCTTCCAATATAGCACGACGAAATCGGGTAATTGGATAATCTGGTAATCGGGTAATTGATTGGCAGATCGACAGCCAATCCGACAATGCAATTACCCGATTATCCAATTACCCGATTACCCGATTCACTACTCAGCCTCCCAGGGCTTCGGGATGAAGAGCTGCTCGAACAGGCGAATGGCGTAGCGATCGGTCATGCCGGCGATGAAATCGCAGGTCGCGACGTCGAGCCCGTCGGCGTTGATGATTCGCCGATCGAGGAACTCGTCCGGCCTCTCGCGCACCTTCTCCCAGAGTCCGCTGAGAATGCCGGTGGCTTTCCGGAACTCCGCCGTGGCGATGATGTTTTCGTAGACGGCGTCGAACAGGTAGCTGCGCAGGTCGAGCACCGCGCGCAGGATGCGCTCGCTCATGCGGATTTCGGACAGGCCGCCCGCCAGCGTTTCGGTCACGACATCTTTCACCAGCGTCGCGATGCGCATCGACGATGTGGAACCGAGGATGTTCACGGGTTCGGCCGGGAGATCGCTCGCCTGCAGCAAGCCGGCGCGCGTCGCATCGTCGATGTCGTGGTTGACGTAGGCGATCAGATCGGCCACGCGCATGATCTGCCCTTCGAGCGTGCTCGCGCGCACGGCCTGGTCCATGCCCACCGGCGCCCCCGACTTCCCCTTCGAGTGCTTCGCGATGCCGTCGCGCACTTCCCACGTCAGGTTCAAGCCCTGGCCGTCGTTCTCGAGGCGATCGACGATGCGGAGGCTCTGCTCGTAGTGGTTGAAGCCGCCGGGCATCAGGCGATCGATGACCCGCTCGCCGGCGTGGCCGAACGGCGTGTGGCCGAGATCGTGGCCGAGCGCGATCGCTTCGGTGAGCTCCTCGTGCAGACGAAGCACTTTCGCGATCGTCCGCGCGATCTGCGACACCTCGAGCGTGTGCGTCAGCCGCGTCCGGTAGTGGTCGCCGGTCGGCGCGAAGAAGACCTGCGTCTTGTGCTTCAGCCGCCGGAACGCCTTGCAATGGATGATGCGATCGCGATCGCGTTGAAACGCAGGCCGGACGTCGTCTTCCTTTTCGGGCCGAAGCCGCCCGCGCGAGGCGGCGCTGCGGGCCGCCTGCGGCGCCAGCAGCTGCAGCTCACGTGCTTCAAGCTCTTCGCGAAGGGTCATAGGTGCTCGTCCTTCGACAAGCTCAGGACGAGCGAGTCATATTACTTCCGCTCGTGGTGAGCCTGTCGAACCACGAGCCGCGGATGCCGGACTCATGGCGCGATCTCCTTCAGAAAGCTCGTGCCGTGCGCCAGCGGTGCGACGTCGAAGATCTCGGCGAGCGTTTGCCCGAGATCCGCGAACGTTCGCCGGGTGCCGAGATCCGCGTTCGCCCGCACGCGCGCGCCGGCGACAAGCAGCGGGACGTACTCGCGTGAGTGATCGGTGCTCGGTGTCGTGGGATCGTTGCCGTGATCGGCCGTCACGATCAGAAGGTCGTCTTCTCGTAGATTCGGAAGGAGGGCCGCAAGCCGTCGGTCGAATCGCTCGAGGTTGTTGGCGTACCCTGCCGCGTCGTTGCGGTGACCGAATTGCGTGTCGAAGTCCACGAGGTTGGTGAAAATGAACCCGGCATCCAGGTCGCGCATCTGGAGCGCGACCTGATCCATCCCTTCCTCGTCGCTCGCCGTGTGAAACGCGGCGGTCATCCCGCGGCCGGCGAACAGATCCTCGATCTTCCCGATCGCAATCACCGGCATCGACGCCGCCTTGAGCTTGTCGAGGAGCGTCTCGCCAGATGGCGGCAGCGCGAAGTCGCGGCGGTTGGCGGTCCGCTTGAACCGGCCGGGAGCGCCGACGAAGGGTCGCGCGATCACACGGCCAACACCCAGCCCCTCACCCGCGAGCGCGTAGGCGATCTCGCAGGCGCGGTAGAGCTCTGGAATCGGCACGACCTCTTCGTGCGCGGCAATCTGAAACACGCTGTCGGCCGACGTGTAAACGATGAGCGCGCCCGTGCGGATGTGTTCGGGGCCAAGCTCGTCGATGATCTGCGTGCCGGACGCGGCCTTGTTGCCCAGCACGCCGCGTCCCGTCTGCCGCGAGAACCCTGCGATCAGGTCCGCCGGAAACCCATCCGGAAACACAGGGAACGCTCGGTCCAACACGATGCCCATCATCTCCCAGTGGCCGGTGACCGAGTCTTTCCCGGGCGACGCTTCAGCCATGCGGCCGACCGCCGAGGGGACGGAGGTTTGCGGCCCCGGGGACGGAGGTTGGCTGCTTGGGGGACGGAGGTTCGCGCTCTCGGGGACGGAGGTTCCCGGCGGTGGGGACGGAGGTGTGCCAGATCTGCGACGCGGCCGAGGCCCAGGCCGCGAAGGGTCGGGATCGCCAGGCCGACATCCCGCGCGATGTTGCCGAGCGTGTCGCTGCCCTGGTCCCCGTACGCCGCCGCGTCCGACAACTCGCCGATGCCGGCGCTGTCCATGACGATGACGATTGCGCGTCTAAAGGCCGCTGGCACCGGTGCTCTGGCCAAACGCTATTGATGCGAGTAGTAGTTCGAGACCGCTTTGGGCGTCTTGATGACCGCGATGGCGTGCTTGAAGACCATGTGATCGGTGCCCGCCTGATCCAGCACCAGCGCAAACCGATCGAAGTTCTTGATGCGGCCCTCGAGCTCGCTCCCGTCCATCATCCGGATCGTGACGGTGAGCTTCTCCCGGCGCAGGTAGTTGAGGAACACATCCTGAATGTTGGGGTGCGCCGATTTTGAGTCCGAGGCGGGCGACATGAGACTTGAGATTTCAGCCTTGAGACTTGTATTCGTCGATCGCGCGGCAGGCGGCGGCACATGTTGCCGGCGACTCACCCGGACCGTCGAGCCAGACAAGATTAGGCTCTTTGCGAAACCAGATCAACTGCCGCCGCGCGTAGCGGCGATTTTCCTGCGCGATGAGCGCGCGCGTGGACGCCTCGTCGCGGACGCCGTGCAGGTGCTCGAGCGCCTGCCGGTAGACGAGCCCGCCGAACGGACGCGCGGTCTCCGGAATCCCACGATCGAGCAGTGTTCGAATCTCTGCCAGCAATCCGCGCTCGAACTGCTCGTCGACGCGGCGCGTCACGCGCTCGGAGATCTGCGCCGCCGGGAGCCGGACCGCGAACGCGAGCCGCTCGACATCCGGAATCGGCGACTGCGTCTCCGCGAAATGCGTCGTCAAGGCGCGGCCGGTGAGGAAGAAGACCTCCAGGGCCCGCACCATGCGCTTCAGATCGCGCGGCTGAATGCGTACGGCCGATTCCGGATCGACCCTTCGCAGGAGGCGATGCAGAAACGGCAGACCACGGCGTTCGGCGATCGCTTCCAGGCGTCCGCGAAGCGCCGGATCGCGGCCGGGGCCGGGAAAGAGACCGCGCGTCAGCGCGCGATAGTAGAAGCCGGTGCCGCCCGCCAGAATTGGGACACGCCCGCGCGCATGAATCGATCGGATCGCCGCGGCGGCGTCGCGCGCGTACTGGGCGGCCGTGTATTCGTCGGTCGGATCCGCGATGTCGATCAGATGGTGTGGAATGCCGCGCCGTTCCGCGAGCGACAGCTTGTCGGTCCCGATGTCGAACCCGCGGTAGATGGCGGTCGAGTCGCAGTTGATGATTTCCCCGCCGTACCGCTCGGCGATGGCCAACGCCAGCGCGCTCTTCCCCGTCGCGGTCGGGCCGAGAACGGCGATGACGAGAGGCTCCCGCACTACCACACGCGCAGGAACACGTACGCGACGAAGGCGACCAGCAGGATGACGAGGCCGAGCTGCTGCGTCCGCGTCATCTAGGAGCCCGTCTAAGTAATGACCCACGGGCTCCTCGTAGCCGCGCTTTGCGCGGAACGACTTGTGGAGTTGGGACGTTATGTCGCCGGCGGAGCCGGCCTACTAGGAGCGTGTTCACATTCGTACACGCTCCTAGCGTGGGGGCGTTTCGTTATAGAAGAACGTGACGGTGAAGAAGGCCTTGTCCGCCGGGTACTCCGGCGGGAGCGGCTGCGTGGGATTCGAGCCTGCCAGCGCCCCGTACGCGGCGTTGTTGAACGCGTCGATTGGACACGGGCCGACAACTGAGAGATCGGTAATCGTGCCGTCCTTGTGCACGTTGAAGGTGATGACGACGTGTCCCCTCTGCGACATCGCGGCGTAGGGAATGAACCAGTTGCGCTTCACCTGCGCGATGAAGCGGCGAATCCACGGACCGAACTCGACGCCCTTGGTGTCGAACTGAATCTCCGGACCGAACTGGCCGGTGCCGGTCTGGTTGTCGAACGACTCGCCTTGTACGTAGCGCTGCAAGTTGCGGAGCGCGTCGCCCAACGATCCGCCCGACGCCGCGCCGCGGCTGTTCGCGCCCGCCTGCGGCGAGACGGGACGCGTGGGGAATTGCAGCGCCGATTGCGATTCGGGCGCTTTGACCGCGTTGGCTGCCGGATCCGCGCCCTGCGCCGGGTCGTTCTGGTTGCGGCCGGCCGCCGGATCGGGCTGCGGTCCCTGGCCTCGTGCGAGTTCCCGCGGCTGACTCGGTTCGTCGACGCGCTCGAACGAGTTGCCGCGCGAAAACGGGAGCGGGTTCGTCGGCTTAGGCGCAACCTCACGCGACCGCGCGAGGCGATCGCGATCCGACAAGTCGGCAACGGGCGGCGGCTGGGGAACCGGACGCTCGAGGCGCGGCTGCACGAACACGAACCGCTGCTGATCGCGGAGCCGCTGCTGCTGTGCGGCGAGCACCCGCGCCGCCTTGGCGTTGAGGTCCTCGGGAAACAGCCGCGGCCACAGGAGCAGCAAGATGATCGCGAGGAGGTGCGCGATGAACGCCAGCAGCACCCCTTCGCGCCGCGAAATCGCGCTGCCGACCGGCGAAATATCCGGACGGTAATCCTCGAAATCGAAATACATCAGGTACTTAGAGTCAGTATATCAGCCAGGCCTGTGCGCGACGTAAAGACAGACGCTGCCGATCGTCATGCGAATGGTCGAGATCTCGACGAATCCAGCCTCCCCTAGCATTTTCACTAGTTCGGGCGGCGACGCGAACGCGCCGATCGACGCCGGCAGATAGCCGTACGCATCGTTGCTCCTGGACACGGCGCGACCGATCCGCGGCAGCACGTGATGCAGGTACCAGAGATAGAGGCCGCCGATCACGGGCGTCTCCGGTACGGCGAATTCGAGGATGGCGACTCTCCCCCCAGGGCGCAGTACGCGAGCCATTTCGCGGCAGGCCGCGGCCACATCGTCGACGTTGCGGATGCCGAACCCGACCGTCACCGCGTCGAAGAGCCCGTCGCCGGCGGGAATGCGCGTCGCATCGCCGCGCACGAGCGCGAGCCGGGAATGAAGGCGCGCCTTGCGAACTTTATCTCGACCGACACCGAGCATCGCCGCTGCAAAGTCGACACCAACGACCCGCGCAGCGCCGGGCTGCGCCCGGACCGTGGCGATCGCAAGATCGGCCGTGCCGGTGCATAGATCGAGCACGCGCTCCCGCCCGCTCAGCGCCAGCGCCTCCACGGCCCGCCGTCGCCACCGGCGATCGATGCCCGCGCTCAGCAGGTGATTGAGGAGATCGTAGCGGCCGGCGATCGCATCGAACATCCGGGCGATGCGATCGGGTGATTTGGAGACGTCTGGCGCGGACAAGACCTTACTGCGGAACCTGACCAGTCCACTGCGGGTAGAGCGCGTGCTCGAAGCCGAGCGCCGACAGGATTTTTCCCGCCATGAAATCGGCCAGATCCTCGAGGGTCTTCGGCTGCTGGTAGAAAGCCGGCATCGCCGGCAGAATCATCGCGCCGGCTTCGGCGCAGAGCACCATGTTGCGCAGCTGCGGCAGGCTCATCGGCGTTTCACGCGGCACGATCACCAGCGGCCGCCGTTCCTTGAGCATCACGTCCGCGGCCCGCTCGATCAGACTGCGCGAGAGGCCATGGGCCACCGCCGCGAGCGTTTTCATGGAGCACGGCACGATGGCCATGCCGCTGCACCCATGGCTGCCGCTGGCGATCGTGGCGCCGAGATCGCGATTGCCGTGGAGGTTCAGCGATCCGGAGGCCAGGCCCGGACCGTATCGATCCTTCAGGTATGGGAGAAGCCGATCGATCGTCGCCTCCTCACCAAGCTCGTCGCGCAACAGACGCCGGCCGTAGTCCGACACCACGAGCTCGACGTGGACCCCCTGTTCGAGGAGCGCGGCCAGCGTACGGGTCGCGTACATGGCACCACTCGCGCCGGTGATGCCGATGACTACGGAACGCCGGGAGCTACTGCCCATACAGCGCGGCCACCAGCACGATCAGATAGAGAATGCCGACGTATCCGTTCAGATCGAACGCTCGCTTCACCTGCGACAGGTCGTCGGCGCGCACGAGCGACTGCTCGTACACGAGCAGCGCGGCGACGACGACCACTCCGACCAGGTACAAGCCACCGAGCGGTGTGACGAATGCGAGTGATGCCAGACACAGCACCGCGATAACGTGCAGCGTCCGCGAGATCGCAAGAGAAGTTGGAACGCCGAACCGCACGGGAATCGACTTGAGACCATGTCCCCGATCGAAGTCGAGGTCCTGGCACGCATACAACACGTCGAATCCCGCGACCCACGTGCCGATGGCCATCGAAAGCAGCCAGGGCTGCCACCCGCCGCGGCCGCCAGCCGCAAGCCACCCACCAAACGGCGCCACAGCCATGGCGAGGCCCAGGAACAGTTGCGTCCAGGTCGTGTAGCGCTTGGCGAGCGAGTACCAGAACACGATGGCGAGCGCGACCGGCGAGAGCGCGGCGCACAACGGGCCGAGGCGCCACGCGGCGTAGACGAAGACCACCGACGCGACGATGACGAAGATCGTCGCTTCGCGCGCGGTCATGGCGCCGCGCGGAATCTCGCGAGCGGCGGTGCGCGGGTTGAGCGCATCGAAGCGCGCGTCCACGAGCCGGTTGAACCCCATGGCCGCGCTCCGCGCGGCCACCATCGCGACGAGAATCCAGAACAGGCGCATCGCCAGGCCTTCAGCCGTCTGATGCGCCTGTTGCTGCAACGCCAATAGCGCGCCCGCGAAGGCGAACGGCAGCGCGAACACGGAGTGGCTGAATCTGACAAACGACGCGTAAGTCTGCAGACGCTTGAACATCGTTGCTGGCAAGTAGAAGTCAGAAGTCAGAAGTCCAGAAGTCAGAAAGCGCGACGTTCGACGACGTGAGCCGCTCGCCTTCTGACTTCAGACGTCTGACTTTCACGGCGTAAGCCACTTCACTTGTTCCGGCTGAATCCCACCGACCAGGTATTCTTCCACATCCTCGACGCTCGCCGGCATCTCGACGGCGATGAGGCGTGCGGACTTCCCCGCTGCAATCGTGCCGAATTCGCTGTCGAATCCGAGCGCACGCGCGCCTTCGTACGTCGCGCTGGCCAGCAGCCGGCCGGCCGGTACCGTCGGCGCCAACCGGCGCATTTCGCGCAATTCGGCGAACACATTCAGGTCGGGTGCGCTTGCCAGGCTGTCGGTACCGACGGCCAGCCGTACGCCAGACGCGTAAAACTCGGCGATTGGCGGCACGCCGGCGCCCGTGTGTACATTGCTCCGCGGACAAGTGACGAGCGTGACGCCTCGCCCGGCGAGGCACCTGAGATCGGCACCCGTCATCTGCACACCGTGCACCGCAAGCAGCCGCTCGTGGAGAAACCCGCAATCGTCGAGATATTCCACCGGTGTGCGTCCGGACGCCACCCACGACGGATCCCAGGATCCGAGCTCTTCGAGAAGGCCGCGCCACGGTCCGGTGCCGGTTCGAATGAATTCGACCTCTTCTCGTGACTCGGCGAGATGGACGCTGCAGCGCTCCAGCGCATCGGGGTCCATATTCGCCGTGATCGCGCGGAACACGCCCGGCGCCACTGAATAGGGCGCGTGGGCGGCCAGGTGTGCCCGAACCGTCAGGCTGATCGGGAGAGCATCGATCGCACGCTGGGCCTGTTCGACGACGTCTTCGGGTTCCGTCGTGCTGAACCGAATGAGCTCGTAGAACACGACTCCCGCGAGCGGACTCACGGCCAGCGGACCGAACGTGAGGAGTGTGTTGCTGATGTCGCCGACAACGGAAGTCCCGCAGTTCAGCGCCTCACGTATCCCGCTGCCGATGCCGTCGACGATCGATTTCGGCGTCACATCGGGCTGGCTTCGACGCGATGCGATCACCTGCCGCACCCACGCTGTGAATTCGGTCGCCGGCGGAATCTGGCCGCGAAGATGAGACAGCTCGAGATGCGTATGCGCGTTGACAAGACCGGGCATCACGGCCACGTGGCCGGCGTCGAGGCACTCCCCTTCAGTCGGCGGCGCGCCGCCGCCGACCGCAACGACACAGCCGCCATCGATCGCCACCCAGCCGCCGCGAATGGGCGGCGCGTCGATGGGCAACACCCAGCCGGCGCGATAACTGATCATGACATTGCAGGATTGGAGGATTGCAGGATTGCAGGATTGGGATTGAGAATTAATTGTTCAATCAATCCTGCAATCCTGAAATCCTGCGATCCTGCAATCTCACGTTCTTTGCACCCCGGCTGCGGGCGGGATAGTTCATCAGCTCGTCGGGGACGCCGGTGTCGCCGCCGGCGCGCGCCGTCGACAGTTCCAGCATCCTCGGTACGCTGCGCTCGCGGAAGATCGGATCGCCGAGAATCTCGTAGTGCATGTTGCGGCGCTTGGCGACGAAGCCGGCGTCTTCGATATTGCGCACGATCTCGGCTTCGTCCATGCAGTAGCTGGCGCCGGCGGCGCGGACGACGTTCTCCTCGATCATGACGCTGCCCATGTCGTTGGCCCCGTACGCGAGGCTCAGCTGCCCGACCTTGCCGCCCTGCGTGACCCACGACGCCTGCAGGTTGTCGACGTTGTCGAGCACGATGCGGGCCATCGCGAGCGTGCGGAGGTAGTCGAGGCCCGTCGCCTCCGATCCGCCGAGCTCGGTGTGGGCCGGCTGATAGCTCCAGGTGATGAACGCCGTGAATCCGCCGGTTTCGTCCTGAAGCGCTCGAAGCCGCAGCAGGTGCTCGAGGCGTTCTTCGTCCGTCTCCACCGTGCCGTACATCATCGTCGCCGTCGTGCGCAGGCCTGCGCGGTGTGCATGACGCATGACGTCGAGCCACTCGTCCGCAGTTGCTTTGCCGTAGCAGTGCAGCAGCTTTCGCACGCGATCGACGAGAATCTCGGCGCCGCCCCCCGGGATGCTGTCCAGGCCGGCCGCCACGAGCCGGGCGATGACGTCCGGCACGCGGAGTTGCGATAGCCGTGAAAGATGGATGATCTCGGGCGGCGACAGCGCGTGCAGCTTGAACGACGGATAGCGATCCTTGATGGCGCGAAACAGATCCTCGTACCAGGAGAGCGGCAGATCGGGATTGTGCCCGCCCTGCAGCAGCAACTGCACGCCGCCGACCTCAATCGTCTCGTCGATCTTGCGGAACAGCTCGTCGAACCCGAGGACGTAGCCTTCGGCCGATCCGACCGGCCTGTAGAACGCGCAGAAGTTGCACTTCGCCACGCACACGTTCGTGTAGTTGACGTTGCGATCGATGATGTAGGTGACGATCGGCTCGGGATGCTTTGCGGTGCGCGCCGCCGTCCGCCAGCCGCCCCAGCAGAAACGTCGGCGCGTGCCGATAGAGCTCGAGCGCCTCGTCGCCGGTCACCCGGCCGCCCGATCGGACCTTCGCCGCAATCGGATCGATCGCCATCAATCCCGGCCGTCGTTTCGCTTACCGCACATATGCATCAAACCGTTCATCGCGACGGCCGGAATCAGTAGAATTCCAGCGATCCCGCGCGCGTCACGACGCCGGCTTCGACGGCGTATCGATAGAACGTTTCGAGTCCGGCGCGCTCCGTCTCGCCGAGATGGTACTTGATATTATCCCGCAGGTACTGCGCGCCAACCGCGTGGTGCTCCGGCGAATCCGCGAAGTACTCCTGCGCAATCCGTTCCGGCTGAGCCATCCCCGCATCGCGCGCGCTCTGCAGAGCCGCCACGTCGTCGCCGGTCAGCGCCCCGGGCGGACCGGCCCAGAAGGCGTAGACAAACGGCAAGCCGGTCATCAATTTCCACACCTCGCCAAGATCGATCTTCTGCAGGTCCGGCTGAAGCCGGACCGCACGACTTCGGATGGAATCGTTGCCCCCAGCCACGTCCTCAGTTAGGCGGTACGTGGGTCCGCCTTAGGCGGACCTTCGAGTGATCGAGCAGCAGCGCTGCGTCGCCGATGATGAGCGCCGCGTCGCACTGCGACAGCATGTCATCTGCGTTCGGTCCCAGGTTGACGAACGCAGGCGCGATCTTGAAATGACGCGCGCACAGCACCTGGACGAGCGCGACGGACGTGCGCGAGCTGGTGTCCATCGCAATGGATCGCACCGCGCCCATTGGTTTGGCGGTGTAGAGCGCGACGGATGCAACGGGACCGTCGGACGCGATGGCGATGTCGGGAACGATGCGGTACGGGCCTCCGCGCAGGTACTCGATCGAAGGAATCAGGCCGAGATCGATTACCCCTCATGCAGCAGCCGCGCGCATTCAGACGGCACGTCGTATCGCACGTGAAAACGCGGCTGGCGTTCGAGCTCGAAGACGAGTGGGCGTGCGTTCAAGTATCCGACCGCGCCCAGACGGACCGGCGTCATCGCACGAGCATCTCGAATCGCCCGTTGCGTTCGACCGGCTCCTGACCGGCCGCGCGAATGTTGCGGCGGATTTCTTCGAGCGGCGCCCGGCGCCGCCCCAGCGAAACATCGTCTTCCGGCGACACGGCGTCGATGTCGTCAGCGCCGACCGTCAGCGCCACCTGGGCGAGCTTCGGTCCATACAGGGTCCAATCAACCTGAATGGTCGGCACGTTGTCGACGATGATTCGCGCGAGCGCGACGCGCTTGACATCTTCGAACCCGGTGGTCGGGGCCGAGGCGTTCAGGTGGCGCGGCAACGGCGCGAACGCGCGAACCACGCCGACGGCACGCTGCAGTTCGGCGACTTCCTTCAAGTGCGGCAAGGGATCGGACGAGGGCGCGCGATCCACGGTCAGTCGAGCCAGCGACAGCCCGGCGATATTCACCTCTTCGATCGACCGCCGCCGGTCCTGCAGCAGGTCGATCGGCGCGTCGGCGACGAGCTCGAGGCCGGCCGCGCGGAGTTCCTCGAGCAGCGCGCGCAGCGTGATCGCCTCACGCGCCGCCAGCTGCTCCAGGTCGGCCAGTGAGAATCCCGACAACGCGACGCCGCCGGCGGCTTCCGCCACGCGACGCACGCGATCGACGACGGCGACACGACTTGCCGCCACGCCGACGATGCGCACTTCACCGGCAGTCGACGGCACGGCTATCGGCGCGTCGAGATCGGAAGCGACATCCGCCACGCGGACGTAGGTCGTTTTCGTTCCATGGCGGGCGCGGCGCACCTCGTCGGCAAGGATGCCGAGGCTGATGATGTCGTGCGAGGCCCCCAGGTTGGTGAGCTGCTGATCGGCGATCGTCACGGATGTACGACGCTGAGCGTATACGTGACCGCCGTCGTCTGGTTGCCGACGTCGAAGATGGTCACGCACAGCGTGCCCGGGCTGACGACGCCGGTGAGCTGGGCGCTTGAACCAGCCGCGGTGTTGACTGACGCTCCCTGCAGCACGCCGCACGCACTCTCGCCAGGCGTCCCGATCCCGATGCCCATGACGATCGACGTCGGCGGGCTGGCGCCGGTCAAGGTGACCGACACTTGACCCGACTTCTCCACGGTGAAGGTGTGGATGGCCTTGCCGCTGACCTGCACCGTGCCCGGTAAACGTGTCGGTCTTGGGCGGGTCGGTGGTAGGCGTAGTTGGGCTGTCGTTGCCGCGGCAGCCGCCGCTCGCGAGCACGAGCGCGAGGAGGACCGTCCAGAATGCCTTCATGGCTCTTACGAGTGGATCACCGTGATGCTGTAGGACACCGCTTCCACCAGATTGCCGACGTCGGAAACGGCCACGCAGAAGTTTCCCGTGATCGTCGCCGTTCCGGAGATTTGTGTGCCCTCGGACGCGACGGCGGTCAGGTTGCTGATCGCCAGGCACGTTCCGGACGCCGTGCTCGGGGTGCCGACGCCGACGCTCACCGCGGCGCTCGGATCGATCTTGGTGATGCTGACCCGGATCCCGCCGATTTGCTGGACGGCGAACGGGTGCGAATTCGAGCCGCCCTGCAGCAGCGTGCCGGTGAAGGTGTCCGTGATCGTCGGCGCGACCGACGTCGGCGCATCGGGGACGATGGGATCGCTGCACGCGGACATCGCCAGGGCCGCACAGACCACCGCGCAGGGCGCAAGGACGCCGAAGAACCTCTTCCTCATCATCTCAGTTGATCATACCCACTTATTGCACGGTCAGCGTGATGGGCGACGTGTGGACCAGCGTCTCAGCCGTGCCCGTAACCGTGACGGTGTATGTGCCGGGCGGCGTCCCGCTGCCCGACGTTGGCGGCGCGACCCCGGTTCCGGTCAACGCGACCGTATGCGGGCTTCCAGGCGCGCTGTCAACCAAGCTCAAGGTTCCCGTGCGAGCGCCGGTGGCCGTGGGCGTGAACGTGACGGCAATGGTGCAGGTGGCGCCCGAGTCGAGCGTCGTGCCGCAGGTTGTAACCTGGCTGAAGTCGCCGCTGATGGTGACGGTCAACGTCATCGGATCCGCGCCGGTATTGGTGACGCGTACCAACTGCGCCGGCGCTGACGTCGACACGGTTTGCGATCCGAACGTCACCGCCCCTGGAAAGATCGCGATGGCGGACGCCGCCGAGACGCGCACAAGGGTTTGCCCGAGCGCGACCGCAGACAACGCGCCTGCCACGATCAACGCCGGACGGAAGCGCCGACCCCACCGCACCGACACCAGCGCAGCCGCGACGGCCAGACACCACAGCACGAACGGCGGGGGCGCGGTCAGCCGCGGCCACTCGAACGGCTCGTGTGTCGGACCGGCGGGCGGAACGGTCGAGGATGCGGTCGTCGACAGCGTCAGCACCGATCGCGCCGGCGAATTACCGGGCGTGACCGAGTCCGGAGAAAACGTGCACGTGACCCCCGGCGGCAGCGTGCCGGTGTTGCAGGTGAGCGCGACCGCCGTCGAGTACCTTCCTCCGACCGGCGCGATGGTCACGCCGAACGTGGCACTCCCGCCAGGCGCGAGCGTCGCGCTCGAAGGACTGACGCCGGTCGTGAAATCGGTGACCGTGATTTCAAGATCCGTCGCCGACGCGAACCCGACGCCGTTGTTGCTCGCGCCGACACTGACGGTCGAAGACCCGAACGGACACGTCATCGACGCCGCTGGAGAAGTTCCGCAGCCGCCGGTCCAGGTGAGGCGCGTCAGCGCACAGCCGTTCGGATCGGAAAACCCGAGCTGCACGGGCGTCAGCAGCGCGCCGAGTGGCGTCGTACCGTCGACGACCATAGTCGTTGGTCCGGTCCGGCTCGGCAAGGTTGGCTGCAGCGCAGCGAACCCGTCGACTCGACCCGCACCGAATGTGTTGTTCGGCCGAGCGGGCGACAGGGCCACCGCCGTGTCGAGGATCAGACCACGCAGGCGGCCGCGCGCGGCGTCGGCCGCGGTGGTGCCGCCGACGCTCCGGCTCAGCAGACACGGTGCGCTCTGCAGGAGGAGCGCCGACACACCGCCGAGATGCGCCACCGAAGCGGACGTGCCGAAGAACACGTTCCCGAACGACCCCGCGCCGGTCACCGACACCCCGTCGATCGCCGACACATCCGGCTTGACGCGCCCGTCGAGCGTCGGCCCTCGACTGCTGAAGAATTCGATCGTCGAGTTCGACGTGTCCAGGCAGGACTCGTTGGTCGAGGACCGCCCCGCGGCTGCCGCCGATGCCGAGCAGATGGCACCCACTGAGACGACGCTCACGGGCGATCCGCCGGCATCGCTCTGCGCCGGTACGCTCCGGCTCGCCGTGTTGAAGTTGAGACGCTCGTGCTGCGGCGGCGCGAGCACCTCCGGTCCGCCGGGCGCGCACGACGGCCGGACGGCAAACAGATTCAGGCGCCGGACCTGCGCCGCGTCGCGGACGTTCTGAATGACAACGCGGAAAGTATCAGCGGCGCCGCGGTTCGCGAAGCTGATGAACTCGACGGGATCCTGGCGCCCGCCCTGCACGTCAGTGCTGCTGGCGACGACGCGTCCCGTGCTCTGCTGAACGAGAAACATGTCGTAGTTGTTTCCGGACGCGCCAAACGCATCGTCCCAGGTCAGGAAGAGCGCGACTTCCCCGTTCTGCGGCAGCCGCAGGGTATTCGACGTCTGCGATCCGAGGCCGAGCACATCCGTCGTCGTCCCTGTCCGCTGGAAGAGATGCATGTGGCCGGTGTTGGTGATGCCGCCGACCGTCGTGCCGTCGATGCCCGAATCCGTGTAGGCCTCGAAATAGTGCGCGTCGGCATTGTTGCCGACCGAGGTGAAGTAGCCACGGATTGGAAAAGTCGCATTATTGAGCGCCGCCGCCGTGTTGCGCGAGACGGTGCTCGTTCCGTCCGTAGGCTGGCCGAAGAAGCTGATGTCGTCGAGCACGACGTCGTTCGACGCGGCGAGAAAATTCACGGCCTGCTGAAACTCGAGGTCGGTCGACGCGTTCGCGAACGACAACCGCGCACCGGGAGCGATATCGTGGACGATCTCGAGGAGTGCCGTGCCTTCGGCGCCCGCGCCCGCGAAGCTGCACGAGGATGGTCCAAGGCCTTCCAGGTCGCCGTTCGCGCGGAACGAGCGCGCCACGATGCCGCCGGCGGCCGAAGTCAGAACGCCGCTCGCATTTCGTACGCCGGCGGCCAACGGAAGATCGCTGGCGGCCATCGGTCCGTTGTCCGAGCTGCCACAGGCGGTTGTGCAGCCTGTCGCGAAGACGCCCTTCAACCCGTCTGAAACGACGCCGACGCGGACGCCCGCGCCATCGAGCGAGAACTGCGAACGCACGGCATTGGACTGCAGAATCGCGTCGCCCTCGGTGGTTGTGGCGCCGATGCCGTAGCGCGCATAGCTCGGCAGCCGGACGGCGTCGACGAACGGCAACGCCGCAATCGCCTGCAGACGGCCGACCGGCAGACGCGCCTGGACGCGCCGGCGCGCCACGTCCCGGACTTCGATCGTGACGCCTGCGGCGGTGAGCGCGCTCGCTGTGTCGTCGGTCAGCGCGGTGACCAGGATGTAGACCTGAACCTCACCGTTGGCGTCGATCCGCAGCCAGTCACCCCGTACGGCGTCCTGCACACCCGCCGACAGGGTGTCGATGGCAGGGGCCCGCCCGGGTCGCAACGCTGCGACGGCCGCCGGGTCCTGCGACACGCTTCGCGCGAGGTCGGCCAGGACCGTGGTGAGCTTCGATTCGGGCGACTGGCCCGCGATCTGAACGGGCAGCCCAGCCATACAGGCCAGAACCACCGCGAGAAAGAGCGAAGTGACAAACCTATACATAGTTACGTGGCGCACCCATAAGACGACGGACCCGTGACAAAAGATGGGGTGACGGACTTCAGTACTAGCTTACCTACTTGTCGCCCAGAATGATCGGCAGACCGGTCTTCGAGCTCCCGATGACGACCACCTTCGCGTTGGAGCTCGTCGCGAGCTTCTCGGTCGCTTCGATGCCCTTCCACTCGAGCAACATCGGGCTGATCCCCTGGGCGACGATTCGCTGAAAATCGGCCACGCCCTGCGCTTCGATGCGCTTGCGTTCGGCCTCCTGCTGCTCCTTCTGCAGCACGAATTTCATCTGTTCGGCTTCCTGCTCACGCCGCAGCTTTTCCTGAATGGCATTCGCGACCACGGGCGGCAGACCGATCTTCCGGAGCAGCACCTGCTGCACCATGATGCCGCGTTCGCCGGCCAGGCGCCGGAACAGCGAAAAGATCTCGCCGGCGATTTTCTCGCGCTCGGCCGAATAGAGTGCTTTCGCCTCGTACGACGAGGTGATTTCTCGAATCGCCGAGCGGAACTGCGGCTCGACAATCGTGCCCTGGTACTCGGAGCCCACCGTTCGATAAATCTCCGCGGCCTTCATCGGATCGAGCTGGAACAACAACGACGTCTCGAGGCTCAGAATCAGCCCCTCTTTGGACGGAACTTCGGCGACTTCCTTCATCTCCTGCGTCTGCACCGACATCTTCACGACTCGCGTCAGCGGAAAGACGATGCGGATGCCGGGGTGCAGCGGCTCGGACGACACCTGCCCGAAGAAATCCTTGACGCCGACGTGACCGGCCGGCACGGTGCGCAACGGGCCTCCCGCAAGGAAGACGATCAACCCGACCACCGCGAGAACGGCCAGCCCAACGAAACCCCGGCGGCGCGGCAGATCGTGAATCGTGTCGAGATCATTGCGCATGGCCACTCCTCGTCCGCCTGAAGGCGGACACTCCGCATCTACGAACGCTTGGTGATTCGCGCCAGAATGTCGGTCGCCCGCCGGCCGGCGGCCTCCGAAGTCACGACGCGTGCCGGCCACGATCGCATGTACCCTTCGGACGCCCATTTCTTCGTGGCGTCGATCCCCATCTTGCCGCCGTACGCCGGCAGGTCCGCCGCATCGTCGAGATCGTCGACGGGACCTTTGGTCATCTGCACGTCTCGAAGCGGATCCATGTGCGTCCCGACGATCCACGCCACCTGGCTGAGATCGTGGACGTTGACGTCCTTGTCCACGACGACGATCGTCTTCGAGAACATCAGCTGTCCGAGTCCCCAGAACGCGTTCATGATCTTGCGCGCATGCCCGGGATAGCGCTTGTCGATCGAGACGAGCACGAGGTTGTGGAAGATGCCTTCCGCCGGAAAATGCATGTCGACGATTTCCGGCAGCGTCTTGCGAATCATCGGCAAGAAAATGCGCTCGCTCGCGAGACCGATGTAGTAATCCTCCATCGGCGGCACGCCGACGACGGTCGTGAGGTAGATCGGGCGCTTGCGGCGCGTGATGCACGTGAGATGGAACACCGGGTAGTCGTCGGGTTGCGAGTACAACCCCGTGTGATCCCCGAACGGGCCTTCGCGACGGCGCTCGCCCGGCTCGACATAGCCCTCGAGGACGATGTGGGAGCTCGCAGGCACCTCGAGATCCACCGTCACGCACTTCACCAGCTCAATGCGGCGGCGGGCGAGGAACCCGCCCAGCAGCAGCTCGTCGAGCCCTTCGGGCATTGGCGCGGTCGCGCAGTACGGCAGCACCGGCTCCGCGCTGAGCGCGACCGCGACTTCGAGCCGGCGCCCGAGGCGCTCGGCCACGCGGTAGTGCTGCGCGCCACCTTTATGACGCTGCCAATGCATGCCGGTCGAACGGCCATCGAACACCTGCATCCGGTAGGTGCCGATGTTGCGCATGCCCGTTTCCGGATCCTTGGTGAAGACCAGCGGAAACGTGATGAACCGGCCGCCGTCCTCCGGCCAGCACTTGAGGATGGGCAGCGAATCGAGCGTGCCGTCTCGATCCACGATCTCGTGACACGCCGCGTCCTTGACCGTCTTCGGCATCAAGTCGCGCAGCCGGCCGACCATCGGCAGCATCTTCAGCGCGTCCATGATGCCCGCCGGCATCTGCGGTGTCATGAGCTCGTCGATCTCGTTCGCGAGATCGTCGAGCGCCTTCACGCCGAGCGCGAGGCATATGCGCTCGTTCGAGCCGTAGACGTTCGACGCGACCGGCATGTCGAAGCCGGTGGGCTTGTCGAAGAGCAATGCGGGTCCGCCACCGGGCAGCTTGCAGGCGCGATCGGTCACTGCCGCGATCTCGAGATCGGGGCTGACCGGCTCGGTCACGCGGGCGAGGAGCTTTCGCTTCTCGAGGTCGGCAATGAAATCCGTCAGGTCTGGGTACATGTGGCTCCGTGTAGGGGCCGACCCATGTGTCGGCCCGTGGCGGACACGCGGGTCCGCCCCTACACGTTGTGTCTGCGTGGCTGTTGTCCGATGTCTATCTTATCGGTTATCGCCTGCGCCACGGCGAGCGCGCGGCGACCGTCTTCGCCGGTGACCAGCGGCGGCCGCCTGGTCACGGCCGCGTCGACGAAATCCGCCAGTTCTCGGGCCAGCGGCTCCTCGTTGACGACAGGGACCTCTCCACCTTCGATCGACGGCGTGGCGCCGCCCTGCTGATTAACGCGCCACAGATCCACCTTCTGCGCCGCGTAGTCGATCGAGACGTAAGTCGCCGGCTGAAAGAAGCGGATCTTGCGTACGCGGTCGCGGCTGATGCGGCTGGCCGTGAGGTTCGCGATGCAGCCGTTGCCGAACCGCAGCCGCGCGTTCGCGATATCCACGCGGGGCGTGAGCACGGGGACGCCGACCGCGTCGATCGACTCGACGTCGGCCTTCACGATCGACAGCACGACGTCGAGATCGTGAATCATCAGATCGAAGACGACGTCGATGTCGAGGCTGCGATCGGGAAACGTGCCGAGGCGGTGGACTTCGATGAAGCGGGGATCGGTAATGACCGAGCGCGCCGCGGCGACGGCTGGATTGAAGCGTTCGGTATGGCCGACAGCCAGGCATGGCGCGTGCGCCGCGCCCGCCTTCGCGGTCGCCAAGATCATGGCGTCCGCCTCGGCGAGGGTCCGGGCCATCGGCTTTTCGACGAGCACCGGGATGCCCGTCTGAAGAAACGGCACCGCGACCTCGGCGTGGAGCTCCGTGGGCACGGCAATCGTTACCGCGTCCACGCGACCGAGGACGTCGCGGTAGTCGAACATCGGCTCGGCGCCGTAGGCAGCGGCGACTTCTCTCGCACGCGGCTCATTGGTGTCCACGACCGACACGAGCTGAACGCTGGGAAGCGTTGCCAGGATTCTGGCATGGTGACGCCCCAAATGGCCCACGCCGATCACCGCGATTCGCAGGCTCATTGAAAGGGCCACGAAAACACGAAAACACGAAACATCCTTAGTTATCGTCCCTTTCGTGATTTCGTGCTTTCGTGGCTGGTCCTCGTCCGACGATGCAAATGTCGGCATCGTTCGCTGCGTCGAGTACTGCATCGCCTTCGATCATCAACGTCTTGCCGGCGTCGACCGACAGCAGCGTCGCGCCGGCCGTGCGCATCGTCTCGATCGTCGACACGCCGACGACCGGCACGTCGAAGCGCATGTCCTGATTGGGCTTGGCCACCTTGACGATCCGCACGCCGGCGCCCGCGAGCTGGCCGGCGCGCGCGATGACCGCATCGGTGCCTTCCATCGCTTCGATCGCTACGACCGCGGCCGACTTCACCGCGATGGTCTGTCCGATGTCGAGGCCGGCGATCGCATCCGCGACACCGTACCCGTAGGCGAGGTCCGCACGTTCCTCGTCGGTGGGCTCGCGCGTGGTCAACACGCCTTCCCTGGCGACCAGGGGCTTCAGAAAAGCAGTCGAATCGAGCAGCTCGATCCCGTTGTCGCGCAGCACATCAGCGACGCCGGAAATGATCGAGTCCGTGTTGCCGGCTTTGAGCCGCATCAGTACGGCCGCCAGCGCCTGGTCCGGAACGATCTTGGCGAAGAGCTTGGTGTGCTTGACCTGCCCCGCCATGACGGCTTGGCTGACGCCGGCCTGCTGCAGCAGCGTGATGCAGGTCCCGAGCTGGCCGAGCGAAATCCAATGCAGCGCCGCCGCGGGCGGTTGCGCCGCGTTCACCGCCAGTTCGGGAAAGGTCTCTTCGGTGAGCGCGATCACGGTGACGTCGTGACCCGCGCGGCGCGCGGCGTCGAGGACGAGAAACGGAAAGCGCCCGTTCCCCGCGATCAGACCGAGGCGCATAACAGCGACATTGCAGGATTCGAGAATTGCAGGATTGCAGGACTGCAATTGGCCCATTGCAGCGATGAATCCTGCAATCCAGCAATCCTGCAATCCCGCAATGTCATTAGTCGGCCAGCACTTCTTCGGCGCGGCGCGTCGCTCGCCGCAGGATCACCCCGCGCTGTGACGTGCGCACGAAGTCCACCAGGTATTGGACCTCGTCGCACGCGAGCGACTGATCCTGCTCGATGCGGCGGAGCGCGCTGCTGGTGTTCAGCTTCGATTGCAGCAGGTAGCGGAACGTGCGTTTCAGCTTGGTGATGACGTCGGGCAAGACGCCGCGCCGCACCAGCCCGATCGTGTTGACGCCGAAAATCCGCGCCGGGCGGCTGCCGACGGTTTTCGCGTACGGCAGCGCATCCTTCGTCACCACCGAGTAGCCGCCGATGAAGGCGTGCCGCCCGACCCGGCAGAACTGGTGGACACCGGACCCCGCGGCGATGTTCGCGAAGTCTTCCACGGTGACGTGACCGCCGAGGGTGGCGGTGTTCCCGAAGATGATGTCGTTGCCGACCTGGCAGTCGTGCGCGACGTGGACGTACGCCATGAAGACGTTGCGATCGCCGATCGACGTGACGCCGCCGCCGCCGCGCGTCCCGCGGTGGATGGTCACGAACTCGCGGAAGATGTTGCGCCTGCCGATGTCCAGCCGCGACTGCTCTCCGCGGAATTTCAAGTCTTGTGGTGTTTGGCCAATAGAGGCGAACGGATACACCTGCGTCTCGTCGCCAATCGTCGTCCACCCGTCGATCACCGCCGACGCGCCCACCTCGCAATTGGCGCCAATCGTGACGTTCGGGCCAATGGTGGCATGCGGACCGATGGTCGTCCCCTCGCCGATGCGCGCGCCCGCCTGGACCAGAGCGGTGCGATCGATCACGGTCGAGTCGGGAATCAGGCCGAGCAGCAATTCAGCCTCGGCGACGACCTGGTCGCCCACGTAAGCCGAGGCCTGGGCCCGGGCGAGGGACGCCCGCCGGCGGCGGAGCGACACCTCGAGCCGCAGCTGATCGCCCGGCACGACCTGACGCCTGAACCGTCCGGCGTTCACGCCGCGCAGGTAGACGCGCGACGTCGGCCGTGCGTCTGGGCGCTCGAGCAGGAGGATGGCCGCTACCTGCGACCACGACTCCAGCATGAGCACCGCCGGCAGAAGCGGTGTCCCTGGAAAGTGTCCTTGAAAAAACTCCTCGCTGACGGTGACGTTCTTCACCGCGACGATGCGGCGGCCCGGGTCGTGCTCGATGACCTCGTCGACCAGCAGAGATGGGTAGCGGTAGCAGAGACGGTCGAGGAGGACGGGGATATCGGTCACGTGCAGCGCCATGGCTGATGGCTAATGGCTGACGGCTAAACACTTCGGTTCACCCCGTCGTCGGGGTTTATCCACCTGCTTAGCCATCAGCCATCAGCCATTAGCCATGTCGTGTGTCAGTGCTTCGGCGTCGCGGCAGGCTTCGACGCGGCGTCCAGCTTCTTGACGACGTCCGGGCTCAGATCCAGGCCCAGGTTGGCCCAGGCGATGAACTGCGCATCGGCGTTCAGCACGAGGTGCACGCCCTTCTCGTTGGCCACCTGATCGAGGACCGGATTGACCTTCTTCAGGAAATCGGCCTGCACTTCCTGCTGGAGCTCGTTGATTTCCGCCTGTGCGTCCTGCTGGAACCGCTCGATTTCCTTCTGCTGCCGATCGATTTCCCGTTCGAGCTGGCTGCGCGCCGCCTCGTTCATCACGCTGCCGCTGGTCTGCAGCTTCTGCTGGTTGCCCTGAAGCAGTTTGGCTTTGTCTTCGCCTTCCTTCTGCTTCTTCTGGATCAGCGCGTTGACGCGCGCGAGCGCCGCTTTGCCATCGACGGACTGCTGAAAGATGACCTGCGGATTGATGAAGGCGATCTTCGAGCCGGCCGGAAACGGCTCTGGCGGGCGTGGCGCAGGTGTCGGCGTGGGCACGGCGGTAGCCGGCGCGGCCGGTCGGGGTTGTGCGGGCGGTGTCTGGGCCGGCGGCGTGGCCGGCGGCTGCTGCGCGAGCACTGGAGCGGCGCCGAGTGTCATCGCCGCCAGGGCGAAGGACGCGGCAAGAGCAGAACCTCTCATTACGCTGTTTCCTTTCGTCTAGTGCAAAATCAAGGGCTTGTCGGCGGGAAACGACTGGCCGGCAAGCCCTTGATTTTACACTAGAACGTCGACCCGACGGCGAAGCGGAACTGGAAGGCCTTCTGAGGCTGCAGGGTGTTGTCGAGCACGCCCGACCGCTGCGGGTTGTAGGCGAAGATCAGCCGGAACGGGACGTTCAGCACCGGCATGAAGAACCGCACCTCGAGGCCGGTCGAGGTCTTGAAGTCGGTCCACGAGAAATCCTTGCCGGTGACGAGCGTCGACCCCAGCGATCCACCGTCGAGGACGAACGCCGCCGGACCCTGAATCGTCGGGCCGGGCTGCACCTGCCCCGCGTCGTAGAAGGCGATCAGGCGGACCGGGCCGGCAATCGTGAACTGTTCCTCGACGTTGAACAACAGGCTCTTGTTGCCGCCGAGCACGAGGCCGGTCTGCGGATCCTGCGGACCGACGGTTCGAATATCGAACCCGCGAATGCTGTATTCGCCGCCCAGGAAGAGCTTCTCGAAGATGGGCAGTTCCTTCGATCCGCTGAACTGGTGGATGTACTCGAACTGCCCGCGAATACCCAGGGTCATGCGGTTGTTCTGGCGCCAGTAATTGACCGCCTCGAGCATCGGCTTGTAGAAGTTGGTGTTGCCGCCGAGACCGGCGAGGTCCATCGACGCGCTGAACCGCCGGCCCGACGTCGGGAAAATCGGCTGATCGACTGAGTTGTACACGAGCGACGGCACGACCTTGCTGATGATGCGCTCGCCGCCCTGCCCGAGCAGCAGCGAGTCGCGCAGGAACGGATTCCGCGCCAGCACGATCGGGTCGGTGTAGACCTCGTTGATCTCGGTGACGCGGACGCGCTCGTAGCTGTAGTTCGCGAAGAGCCGGGTGAACCCCCGTCCAAGCGGGATTCCAAGCGTCGCGACGGAGCCCGCCGAGCGCTGCGTGAACTGGCCGATGTACCGAATGTCGGTCCGGAAGAGGTTGAAGCCGCCGGTGATGTTGCGGTCGAACAGGAAGGGCTCGGTGAACGCGAGCGAGTAGTTCTGCGCGCGCGAGCCGGCCTGCAGCGACAGCGTCAGGCTTTCGCCGCGGCCGAGGAAGTTGGCCGTCTGGAACGACAGCTGCCCGAAGAAGCCTTCGAACTCGGAGACGCCAGCGCCGAAGGTGAGCGAGTTGCGGTTCTGTTCCTCGAGCTTGAGCTTGACGTCGATCTTGTTCGTCGCGTTCGCCGTCTTCTGCACGTCCACTTCGCCGGGCTTGCCTTCGAGCGCCTTGAAGTAGCCCAGCTGGTTCAACCGCTTGACGCTGTACTTCAGCGCCTCGGTGTTGAAGACGCCGCCCTCGACCAGCCGCATCTCGCGCCGGATGACGTTGTCGCGCGTGGTGGTGTTGCCGACGAACGTGATGCGGTTGACGAAGAACTGCTGCCCCTCCTGCATCCGCATCGTCACGTCGACGACGGGCGGGCCCGGCGGTTCCTTGACGTTCGCCGCGGCACGGAGCGCCTCCGGCACTTCCGGCTCGTTTGGATTCGGGTCGTCGTGGAACTTGTAATCGGGGAATCCCGTGAACTCGTAATACCCGCCGGTGCCGTACACTTCGCGCGCTTTCTCGAGGCCCTTCCGGATGCGCTTTTCGCCGTAGAACTCGCCCGGATTGAGCTTGAAGAGCGGCTTGAGGAACTCGGTCTTGACGACGGTGTTGCCGGCCACGTCGAACGCCCCGACCTTGTAGCGCGGTCCTTCGGTGACGGGAATCCGCAGCTCGACCCACCGCGTTTTCTTGTCGTCGGAATCCTCGATGATCTTCGAGCTCCGGCACACCGACGTTCGCGCGCAGGTAGCCGCGATCGCGGTAGTAGGCGACGACCTTCTCGGCGTCCTCGTCGAACTTCGGCTCCGAGTAGGTGCCGCGGCCCGAGATCATGCCCATGAACGCGGTCGGGAAATGAATCGGATCCCAGGGCACGCGCTCCTTGTTTTCTTTCATCTGGCGCTTCAGCTTGCCGTCGCCGATCTCCTTGTTGCCGATGAAATCGACGCGCCGGATCTTGACGTTGGGGCCCTCCTCCAGCTTGAACGTCAGGTGAATGAGCTTCGGCCCGCCCGACATCTCGGTGATCTCGTGGGTGACGTTGCCGAATTGAAACCCTTTCTCGCGGAGCATGTCGCGGACGATTCCTTCGACCTTGCGGACCAGGCTGGGATCGATGAACGTGTCGAGGCGGATTTCGGCGTTGGCTTCCTTCAGCTTCTCGTAGATCTTCGCGGTCTCGACCTTCTTCGAGCCGACGTAGTCCACGATCTTGACCCGCTGGCGCTCCTCCATGTTGTAGGTGACGATCTTGCCGAGGGCGCCGTTGGGAAACTTGTAGTCGGCGGTTTCAATCCACAGGTTGTCGAGGAAGTTGGTGTTCCACAGCCGGTGGAAGTCGTCCACGATCATTTTCTCGGACGCGTCGTCGTACGGCACCCAGACACCCCTCGACGGGACGCTCGCCTTCAGCTGGATGTAATAGAGGTAGGTCGGCGCTTCGATCACCGACTGGTTGCCCTGCGCCTCGAAGCACGGCGCAATGAACAGCACCACGGGCCCCGAATTCGCCGGCGGCTGCGCCGCGGGCCTGGCCTGCTGGCCGCACACGGTCACGGTCGGCAGGTCCTCGGCGGGCTGCGCCTGGGCTGGAGGCTGTGCAGCCGGCGCCGTCTGGGCAGACGCCGACGCTGACGCCGCCCAGGACATCGCCAGCACCAGGGCCGCGAAGGCGGTCACCGTGACGCGGAAGTACATTACTGTGATCTTAGACCGAGGAGGGAGGGGTTCGGTCTGGGATTTTGACTAGGTATTGCCAGCGAAAACACCAGGCCGCGAAAAGCCCAAGCTTTTGGTTTCGTGCCCGTTCGAGCCTTCGCAGCGGTCGAGGTCAGGCGAGCTTCCGACCTGCTTCCAGCTCTCCAGCGGGCCGGTACGCGAGCTGCCCAGCCTCGAGGTACACCTCGATCTCGCCGCCGCGCAGATGACCGCGGATGAGCTCCTCCGACAGGGGATCTTCGACGTAGCGCTGGATCGCGCGGCGCAGCGGCCTGGCGCCGTACGAGCGATCCTTGCAGGTCACCTCGATAATCCAGTCGACGACTTCGGACGTAAGCGCGATGCGCAGTTTTCGATCGATCAGGTTGTCGTTGAGCTGCGTCACCAGCAGCGCCATGATCTTCCGCAGGTCGTCGTCGGTGAGCGCCTCGAAGACGATGATTTCGTCGATGCGGTTGATGAACTCGGGGTTGAAGGTGCGCTTCACTTCGCCGAGCACCATATCCGACACGCTCTTGCTGATCTCGTTGACATCCGACGACTGGAACCCGAGCGAGCTCTTCTTCTGGATGAAGCGCGCCCCGATGTTCGACGTCATGATGATGATCGAGTTCTTGAAGTTCACCCGGTTGCCGAGGCCGTCGGTCAGATGGCCGTCTTCGAACACCTGCAGCAGGATGTTGAAGATGTCGGGGTGCGCTTTCTCGATCTCGTCGAGGAGCACGACCGAGTACGGATTGCGCTTCACCTTTTCGGTGAGCTGACCGCCTTCTTCGTGCCCGACGTATCCGGGCGGCGAGCCAATCAGCTTCGAGACGGAGTGCTTCTCCATGTACTCCGACATGTCGAAACGGATGAGCGCGTGATCGCTGCCGAACAGGAAGTTGGCCAGCGCGCGCGCCAGCTCGGTCTTGCCGACGCCGGTCGGGCCGAGGAACACGAAGCTGCCGACCGGTCGGGCCGGGTTCTTCAGGCCGGCGCGCGAGCGCCGAATCGCGCGTGAGATCGCCGAGATCGCTTTCTCCTGGCTGATCACCCGACGGTGGAGCTCGGCTTCCATGCGCAGGAGCTTGTCGCCTTCGTCCTGGTTGATGGACGCCATCGGCACGCCGGTCCACTTCGAGACGACCTCGTCGATCTCGGCCTTGCCGACGATCACCTTGCGCGCGTTCGATTTGACCGCGAAGCTCTCGCGGACGAACTGCAGGTTCTCGCGCGCCGTCACTTCCTGCTCGCGGTAGAACTGCGCCTTCTCGAAGTCCTTCTGCGAGACGGCGCTTTCCATCTGCTCGACGGCGACGCGGATGCTCTTGTTGATCTCGCCGAATTCCTCGCTGTAGCCCGCTTCGCGCAGCTTGGCGCGCGCCCCCGCTTCGTCCACCAGATCGATCGCCTTGTCGGGCAGGAACCGGTCGGTGATGTAGCGGTTCGACTGGTAGACGGCGGCCTCGATGGCTTCGCGCGTGTACTCGACGTGGTGGAAGTTCTCGTAGCGATCCTTGACGCCGACCAGGATGTCGATGGTCTCGCGCTCCCCCGGCGGGTCTACTTTTATTGCCTGGAAACGGCGCTCGAGCGAGCGGTCCTTCTCGATGTATTTCCGGTATTCGGACGGCGTGGTCGCGCCGATGCAGCGGATCTCCCCGCGCGACAGCGCCGGTTTCAGGATGTTCGCGGCGTCGAGCGAGCCTTCCGCCGATCCCGCCCCGACCAGCGTGTGCAGCTCGTCGATGAACACGATGATGTTCGGGTTGTCGGTCAGCTCCTTCATGATCGCCTTGAGGCGCTCTTCGAACTGGCCGCGGTACTTGGTGCCGGCGACGATCAACGAGATGTCGAGGGCGAGGATGCGCTTGTCCGCGAGGAAGTGCGGCACGTCGCCGTAGACGATCTTCTGGGCAAGCCCCTCGACGATCGCCGTCTTGCCTACGCCCGGCTCGCCGATCAGCACGGCGTTGTTCTTGGTCCGGCGGCACAGCACCTGCTGGACCCGCTCGAGCTCGTGCTCACGGCCGACCAGCGGGTCGAGCTGGTTCTTCATCGCCGACTCGGTGAGGTCGCGGCTGAATTCGGCGAGAAGCGGCGTCTCCTTGACCCGGGTCAGCGTCGTCTTCTCGTTGAGGAGCTGCACGATGTCTTCGCGCACCGTGTTCAGCCGCATCCCCTTTTCCATGAGGATCGAGGCGGCCACCGAGCGCTCTTCGCGCAGGATGCCGAGCAGCAGGTGCTCGGTCCCGATGTAGTTGTGCAGCAGACGGTCGGCCTCTTCGGCCGCGAACTGCAGGACGCGCTTCGTCTCGGCGCTGAAGGGAATCTCCACCGACGTGGAGACCTTCTCGCGGAAGACGGTCCGGCCTTCGATTTCTTTCCGAATGTTTTCGAGGGAGAGATGCGAGCGGGCGAAGATGCGGCTCGTGAGCCCTTTGCCCTCGCGAATCAACCCAAGCAGAAGGTGCTCGGTTTCAATCGAAATGCTGCCGAGTTGGCTGGCTTCGTAGCGCGCGAAGAAAAGCACGCGCCGGGCTCGTTCCGTGTACCGTTCGAACATTGACTACCTAGGTGTAACCGGATGCCATTGGGTCGTAGGGATTTGTGGAGACATTATACAGGACTTACGACGCCAACCGACGGACGGTTTTTGTCATAAGTGCTGAAGAGTCTTAGGGTTCCCACCCCACACTCAATTTGGACGCTGGTGAACCGTTCGCGGTTCGGCGTTCGTGGTTCGTGGTTCGTCGTTCGCGGTTCGACGTTCGGCGTTCGGGTTCGAGGTTCGAGGTTCGCCGCGCGAGGAGAACGACGAATGGCGAACCTATATCGTGAAAGGCGAGCGGCTGCGTCAGGGCTTTGTCGGAGCGAGCCGCCGGCGGATTTCCTGGTCGAACTGCAGCGTCAGGCGGACGGTATCGGAATTTGCGACTCGCGGTGCGGCGATTATAGCGAACCGTGTGGCGGGATCAGGCGCGTGCGTCTAGAACTTTCACGTCGTAGTCGTCGAACGCCGTATCGGACGTCACGATGGTGAGGCCCTCGGCACGCGCCTGGACGATCAACATGCGGTCGAAGGGATCGGGATGATGATCCGGCAGACTCGCGACGTCGACGGCATGGTCCACGTCTACCGCCAGGACTTGGAATCCGCTCGTCTCAATCGCCGCGTGCAGCCACGCCTGGAAGGGCTCGCGGAGCCGCAGACGTCCACGTCGAACCTTGATCGCAATCTCCCACGCGCTCGCGATGCTCACGTGGACCGTGGTCGCGTGCGTCTCGATGGCTTTCCGCGCCCGAGGGCCCAGCTTGCTGTGTCCTTCATGCCACCAGACCAACGCCTGCGTGTCCAGCAGCAGGGTCACTTCGCGCCGAACGCCTTGAGCAGATCATCGGGCAGCGGCGCGTCGAAATCATCGCTGATCCACGCTTTCCCTTTTCCGGCGCCGAAGCCTGGCCGCTTCCGTTGCCGCGCGACAGGGACGAGGCGGACCATCGGCTTGCCGGCCCTGGCGATCACGATCTCTTCGCCGTTCGCCGCGTCGTCGACCAGCCGCGACAGATGGGTCTTGGCGGCGTGGAGATTCACGGTCTTCATGGACTAAGCTTAGCTAAGTCCGACGGCCGCGGTCAACCGGCCGCCCTCGAGCCGCAGGACGCGATCGCAGGCGGCGGCCAGCCGCATGTTGTGCGTCGCGATGACCGACGTCAGGCCGTACGCCTGGTGCATCTCGCGCAGCAGCCCGTGCAACGAGTCCGCGGTGCCCTCGTCCAGATCGCCGGTCGGCTCGTCGGCGAGGAGCAGCGCCGGCCGCATCATCAGCGCACGGGCCACCGCAACCCGCTGCTGCTCCCCGCCCGACAGCATGCCGGGACGGTGCCCCAGCCGATCGCCGAGACCGACGCGCGTCAACAATTCCTGCGCGAGCGGCCGCGCTTCCGCCATTCGCATGCGCGCGATGCGCATCGGCATCTCCGCGTTCTCGACGGCGCTGAATTCCGGCAGCAGGTGGTGGAACTGAAAGACGAACCCGACGCGCCGATTTCTGAAGGCCACGACCTCGGCGTCGGCCAGCCGTGTGAGATCGGTCCCGTCGATGGTGATGGTGCCCTGATCGGCCCGGTCGAGCGCCCCGAGCAAATGCAGGAGCGTGCTCTTGCCAACGCCCGACGCACCGACGATCGCCACCATCTCGCCCGCTTCGACCTGGAGATCCAGATCGCGAATCACCGTGAGCTTCGACTGGCCCACCAGGTAGCTCTTGACGACGCCGCGAGCTTCGACAAACGGCATGGCGATCAAAGGCAACCACGAAGACACGAAAACACGAAGAAGACAGTCTTGGTCAAGGAATTCTTCGTGGCTTCGTGGCTTCGTGGTTGCATTTATTCGTACCGAAGCGCCTGGGCCGGGTCCAGCTTCGCAGCTTGTCGCGACGGATAGATGGTCGCGACGAAACAGATCACCACGGCGACCACGATGACGGTCAGGAAGTCGAGCGGCAGCACGGTGAAGGGCAAATGCGACACCTGATAGATGTCGATCGGCACGCGGACAAGCTGGTAGCGATCCATCAGCGTTGATATCCCCCAGCCCGCCGCCGCGCCGGCGGCCGTGCCGACGATGCCGATGATCAGCCCCTGCAGCACGAAGACAATCGTCACGCTCCTCGCGCTCGCCCCCATCGTCTTCAGGATCGCAATGTCGCGGTGCTTTTCCATGACGAGCAGGATCAGCGACGCGATGATGTTGAGCGCGGCGACCATGACGATCAGGCCGATCGCCAGCGACACGGCGATCTTCTCGAGCGACAGCGCCGAGAACAGCGACCGGTTCATCTCCGCCCAGTCCTGCGTGAAGTACTGATCGCCGAGCTGCGCCGCTACCTGCCGCGCAATCGCCGGCGCATCATAGATGTCATCGACTCGCAGCTGCAGGAAGTCGACCTGATCCTTCGAGAGCATGCGCATCGCCAGGTCGAGCGACACGAACCCATAGCTCGAATCGAACTCGAAGAGCCCGAGGCTGAAGATGCCGGCGACGCGCAGCCGGCGCCGGCCTGGAATCATCCCCATCGGCGACAGCGTGCCTTCGGGCGTCAGCACGACCACCTGATCGCCAACGTTCACACCGAGGTTGGAGGCGAGATCCTTCCCGAGCACGATACCTTCGAGATCGTCGGGCGTGCGAGGGGCGAGCGCCCCGACGCTGCCGCTCTGCAGGGAACGTGCAATGTCGCTGACCTGCGGCTCGAGCTCCGGGTCGATGCCCTTCAGCGTGATGAATTCCTGGTTCCGCGACGCCGTCACGAGCGCGCGCCCGAGCACCGCGGGTGCGGCGCCCACCACATGAGGAACCTCGCGAAGGCGCGCCGCCTCGGCGCGATAGTCGGGGATGCCGCCGGTCTTCGACACGTAGATGTGCGGATTCGACCCGAGGATGCGATCGCGAAGCTCCTGCTGGAGGCCGGTCATCACGGCCAGCGCGATGATGACGGCCATCACGCCGACGGTGACGCCGAGCGTCGAGATGAGCGAGATGACGGAAATGAATGCCTGCTTGCGTTTGGCGAGGAGGTAGCGAAGGGCGATGTGGAGCTCGAAGGGCAGATCCATCGACATCGAGGACCGCAAAGACACACTTTCCTTTGCTGCCTTCGCGATTTCTGTATTCATTCTCTCTTCCTCATGAGCGGGAACAGAATCACGTCACGAATCGACGGACTGTTCGTCAGCAGCATCACCAGGCGATCGATCCCCACGCCCTCGCCGCCCGTGGGCGGCAGCCCGTATTCGAGCGCGCGGATGTAGTCCTCGTCCATCGCGTGCGCCTCGAGGTCGCCGCGTGCCCGGCTCGTGATCTGCGCTTCAAACCGCCGGCGCTGCTCCGCCGGGTCGTTGAGCTCGCTGAAGGCGTTGGCGACCTCGAACCCGCCGATGTACAGCTCGAACCGCTCCACCGTGTCGGGGTCGTCCGGCTTCTGCTTCGACAGCGGCGACACCTCGGTCGGAAAGTCGTAGACGAACGTCGGCTGGATGAGACTGTTTTCACAGAGTGCTTCGAAGATCGATGCAGTGATCTTCCCGGGACCGTGACCTGGATCGACCTCGATCCCGAGCTGGCCCGCCACGGCCGCGACAGCCGCGCGATCCCGAAGCTCCGCGTCGGTGATCTCGCGGTGGAGGCGCCGCGACGCAGCGTCGCGGGCGGCCTCGCGGAGCGACACGCGTGCGAAGGGCGGCCGCAGCGAAATCTGATGGTCGCCAAACGTCGTCTCATCCGCGCCAATCGCATCGCGCGCCGCCGTCGCGATCAGTGCCTCGGTCATCTGCATCAGCGCGTGGTAGTCGGCGTAGGCCTCGTAGAACTCCATCATCGTGAACTCGGGGTTGTGCTGCGTCGAAATCCCCTCGTTCCGAAAATTCCGGTTGATCTCGAACACCCGCTCCAGCCCGCCCACCGTCAATCGCTTCAAGTACAGCTCGGGCGCGATCCGCAGGTAGAGCGGCATGTCGAGGGTGTTGTGGTGCGTGACGAACGGCCGCGCGATGGCGCCGCCGGCGATCGGCTGCATCATCGGCGTCTCGACCTCGAGATACCCGCGCGCCGTCATGAACGCGCGGATGGAGGTAATCGACCCGGCTGCGCGTTTCGAAGACGCGGCGCGAATCGGGGTTGACGATCAGATCGAGATACCGCTGGCGATAGCGGATCTCGACGTCCGTCAGGCCGTGCCACTTCTCGGGCAGCGGGAGCAGGCACTTCGCGAGAAAGTGCAATCGCGACGCCCAGATCGTGAACTCGTTCGTCTTGGTGCGGAACAGCCGGCCCTCGACGCCGACCCAGTCGCCGAAATCGAGCAGCTTGTAGATCCGGAAATCGAGCTCCGGGACCGAGTCCTGCCGGATGTACACCTGCACCTTCGCGCGGCCGTCCGACAGCACGAGGAAGTTCGCCTTGCCGAACGCGCGGATGGCCAGGATGCGTCCGGCGGTGACGGTCTCGATGCGATCGGCCTCGAGCTCGTCGTGCGAGCGGTTCCCGTACGCCTCGACGAGCTCGACAATCGTGAGACGACGGTCGAACCGGCGCGGATAGACATCGATGCCGAGCTTCGCGAGCTCGGCGAGGTTGGCCTGGCGCTGCTGAACCTGCTCCTCTTGTGACGTCATCGAGTCTCTATCTTCTTCCGGATCGCATCGAGCATCCCGTTGATGAACTTCACCGATTCCTCGGTGCTGAAGGTCCGCGCCAACTCGAGCGCTTCGTTGATCACGACGGCGGGCGGCGTCTCGGGGTCGCGCTGCAGCTCGCAAATGGCCATCCTGAGGATCAGACGGTCCACTACCGCCATCCGTTCTGGCCGCCACCGCTCGGCCGTCTCGGCAATGAGTGGATCGATGGCGCTCAATCGCTGTACCGTGTCGCGCGCGAGCGCCGCCGCGAACGCCTGCAGCTCGGCGGGCGGCGGATCCGCGTTCGGCCACTGCCACGCGAAGTACGTCTCCGCGGCCGCGTCGACGTCACGCTGGCCGATTTCCCAGTGATACAGAATCTGGAGGGCCGACTCGCGCGCGCGGTGGCGCGGATCCTTCCGCGAGCGGGCCATTAGTGGTCCGGCCACGCCTTCGGCGCAGGCTGCCGCTGCCGCGTCAGCGCGGCGACCACCTCCGCCATTTCGATCGCGGCCACCGCCGCCTCGTGCCCCTTGTTGCCGGAGCCGTCGCCGGCGCGTGCGAGCGCCTCTTCCACCGAGTTCGTCGTCAACACACCGAACGCCATCGGCACGCCCGTGGCGGCGGCGGCGGTGGTCAGGCCGTGGGCCACGGCCGACGAGATGTATTCGAAGTGCGCGGTCTCACCCGGATCAAACAGCCGAGACAGACGATGGCATCGAACCGGCCGCTTTCGGCGGCGTGCTGCGCGGCGAGCGGCAGCTCGAACGCACCGGGCACGCGCACGACCGTCAGAGACTCGCCAGCAACCCCGGCCGCCGTCAACGCCGACAGCGCCCCGGCCTGCAGGCGATCGGTGACGAAGTCGTTGTACTTCGACACGACGATCGCGAACCGAAATCCCGCCGCGCGGCCGACCCCTTGGATAGTCTCCATAACTGACGCTCGTGGTTCGACAAGCTCACCACGAGCGATTTCCTATTCGCTGGTCCTGAGCCTGTCGAAGGACGAGCTAGCTTCCCTTGAACTGCGGTTTCCGCTTCTCCAGAAACGCCGCGGTCCCTTCGCGCATGTCGCCGGTGGACGCCACGAGGCCGAACAGCGTGGCTTCGTACTGGCACGCCTCGGCGAAGGGCATCTCGAACCCCTTGTTGACGGCGCTGATGATGTACCGCATCGCGATTGGAGCATTCGCGGCGAGCTGGGCCGCCAGCTTGCGGGCTTCCGCCATCAAATCGGCGGCCGGCACGACGCGGTGGACAAGGCCGATGCGCAGCGCCTCCTCGGCGCCAACCGGCGCGCCGGTGAGCAGCATTTCGAGCGCGCGACCCTTGCCGATCAATCGGGACAGCCGCTGCGTGCCCGCGTACCCTGGAATCAATCCGAGCGCGATCTCCGGTTGGCCCAGCTTAGCGGTGTCGGCCGCGATGCGGAGCGTGCACGCCATGGCGAGCTCGCATCCTCCACCGAGCGCGAACCCGTTGATCGCCGCGATGACGGGCTTCCCCAGGTTCTCGATGACGTCGAAGACGTGCTGACCAGCCAGCGCGTGATCGCGTCCGGCGGCGGGCGTCAGCACCGCCAGCTCGTTGATGTCGGCGCCCGCGACGAACGACTTGGGCCCGGCACCGGTGACGACGATCGATCGCGCGGTCGCGTCCTGCTTCAGATCGAGCATCGCCCGCCGCAGCTCGTCGATCGTCTGCGAATTGAGCGCGTTCAACACCGTGGGCCGGTTGATGGTGAGGATCGCGACGGCGCCGTCGCGCTCGACGAGCAGGTTGTCAAACGGCACCATCTACCTCCGTCCCACCCCCAACCTCCGTCCCAGGCCGAACCTCCGTCCCCGCGCCGGGGACGGAGGTTGGGGGTGGGACGGAGGTTGCTACAGGGGGAAGGGATACATCAGCCAGCCGAGCACGACCGCGGCCGCCACGAATCCAGCCAGCATCACGGCGCCGAACCGAATCTGTTCCCGCACGTCGTCTTTCGCGATGACCGCGAAGACCAGCGACACGAAAAACGCAAACAGCGCCATCAGCAGGAAGTGACTGCGCATCACTTCCGGCCCATGGCGACGTCATATGCGTCGAGGACCACGAGTGCGTTGAGCAACCCGGCGACGATCAGGAACGCGTTGCCGTACTCGTAGGTGACGGCGCGCACGTCGCCGAGGCCGTAGCCGAGCGCCGCCGCCGCAAAATACGGCAGCCCGATGCCAAGGTTGGCGAGCGCTGCGAGGCCGACGAGCGGCTCCGACATGTCGAACGGAAACAATCGGCCGTGGATCGCGAGGCCGATCGCGAACATGAGAGGCAGCGCGATGAGAAAGATGACGCCCTTGGAACGGCGCCCGAGCCACAAGTGACCGGCGCCGGGAACGGCCCATGCCGCCAGACAGAGCAACACGAGGCCGCCAGTCTGCGTCTGTTCCGCGGCGCTGGCACGCACGAGGGCTTAGTTTACCTGATCATCCAGGGCCGTCAGGATGACGAGCGCGACGGCTCCGCCCAGCGGAAAGCCCGCGAACGCGCGAATGGTGTTCGACGGCATCGTGCCCGTCGACCATTCGTAGGCGAGCGTCGCGAGCGAGGGCGCCGCGGCGAGGAGCAAGAGCACCCGAACGCCTCGAGTCGAGTCCGTGGGCGTGTGGAGCGCGGCCCTCGGAAGCCGGGGTGGAGCGCCGCGATCGCGGGGCCGAAAGCCCCACGCTACACCAGAGCGAAGTGCCGCAGCTAACGCGAGCACCGCCGCGCCGAAGTAGATCCCGGTGCAGCGCGCGCAAACGGGTAGCTGGCGCGACCACAGCGCAAAGGACCGTGCCGGCTGCTGATGGCAGACCACCGCGCCGACCGCGTATGGCAGAGCGGCCGACAGGTGGGTCCACCGCCAATCAGCCGGTCGGCTCGCCGCGACAGACGCGAGGGGTACCAGAAGAGCCCAGCCGACGGTGGCGCCGATGAAGGCCCGTCGAAACCATCGGTAGCCGGGGTTTCTCGAAATCAAGCAACGCATTCTACAGCAACAAGTTAGGTCAAATTGAACCGTTGAGCGACCTTCAAACGTCTAACGATGTTAAACTCGTGAACACCGTTCACTTGTTTCCCCAAGAGAGAGTCTGAAAACCGATGGGCATTAAAGAGCGCCAGGTCCGCGATCGGGAAACCGTTCGCCGCGCCATTCTCGACGCCGCGCGCGAGTTGTTCGTCGCCGAAGGGTTCCAGAACGTGTCGATTCGCAAGATCGCGGAACGTATCGAGTACAGCCCCGCCGCCATCTACGGTTACTTCCCCAGCAAGGACGACATCTTTTTCGCGCTCGCCGAGGAGGGGTTTCGCATCCTCTGCGATCGCGGGGCCGCGCCGCGCGCCACCGATCAACCACCGTCGCTCGATCGCGTCCGGGGCGTGTTCCGGCGCCTCTACGAATTCAGCCGTGACCATCCCCAGTACTTCGCGCTGATGTTCGTGGATCGGAGCGTCCCGCGCATCAGCCGCGAGTACGAACG
This sequence comes from uncultured Acidobacteriota bacterium, assembly GCA_963770995.1. Lineage (GTDB taxonomy): Bacteria > Acidobacteriota > Vicinamibacteria > Vicinamibacterales > CAVVIG01 > CAVSWN01. Next base: position 858,012 of record CAVYRS010000005.1, read on the forward strand.
GTTCGCGTTCGCCCGCGAGATGAAAGGCAACATCGTCAAGGAAATTGCCAGCTGCATCGACGCAGGTTTGCTGCCGCAGTCCCTCGATCCGGCGGTGGCGATGCGGGTGATGACGGTTGGCGTCATCGGCGTGGCGGTGCTGCGGTTGTCCGAGCGGTTGGCGCCGGGGGAAAACGCCGACGACCTCGCGGCGGACATGCTGAACGTGACGTTTGCAGGCCTCCAGAGTGGCGTGCCCATGCAGTCCACCTGGAATGGCGGCTGTCGATTGGAAGAAGCGGAAGACGTGGAAGCGCTGGCAGTCCACAGCGAGGAGTCGCGATGAATCGTCGAATCGTCAACCAGGGAATGATCGCCCTCGTGACCGTTGGTTCACTAGGGCTTGCCGCCTGCAGCACCGGCAACGCCAAGGCCACCGATCAGCCGGCGGCGGCCATTGTCGCCGTCACGTCGGCCGCGGCCGTGGAACAACCCATCGTCCGCTTCATCCGCGCAACCGGCACATTGATGGCCGAGGATCAAGCCGACGTCGCGGCGGAAACGGCCGGGCGGGTGGTGTCCACGCCGATTGAGCGCGGCTCGCGCGTCGCCGACGGCGCCGAGTTGGTGCGCGTGGTCGCGACCGAGACCAACGCCCAGCTCAAGGAGGCCGAGGCCAACGCGGCACAGATCGAAGCGCGCCTCGGGCTGACGCCGGATGCCGCTCTCGACGTCAACAGCGTTCCGGAAGTGCAGACCGCAAAGGCGTCGTACGAGCTGGCGCAGGGAGAATTCAACCGGATCAAGTCGCTGCTCGATCAGCGTGTCGTGTCACAGTCGGAGTACGACCAGCGGCGCACGCAGATGGAAGCGACGCGCCAGCAGCACGAAGCCGCCAAGAATGGCGCCGCGCAGCAATACCAGTCGCTGCAGGCGGCGCGCGCCCGCATCGCGCTCGCGCGCAAGGCCGTCGCCGACACCGTCGTGCGCGCGCCGTTCTCCGGCGTCGTCGCCGAACGGCTCGTGTCGGTCGGCGATTACGTGACGAAGGGGATGAAAGTCGCCGTCGTCGTGCGGGTAAACCCGTTGCGCGTCGCTCTGACGATTCCGGAACAGTTCGTGTCGGTCGTCGCCGTCGGGCAGCCAGTCGATTTCGACGTCGATGCCTATCAAGGAAAGCGATTCCAGGGCACGGTGAAGTACATCTCGCCGGCGCTCCAAGCCGATCGACGAGCCCTGACGGTCGAGGCCGTGGTACCCAACGCGGGCGGCGAGCTCAAGCCCGGCCTGTTCGCGACGGCCCGTCTGGAGCAGCCGGCTCGAACCCCGGGCATTCTCGTGCCTTCGAGCGCCGTCCAGACCTCCGCCGGGACGAGCCGCGTGTATGTCATCAACGGCGACCACGTCGACGAGCGAATCGTGACCCTGGGTCAGCCTCTGGGCGACCTCGTGGAGATCACGAACGGTGTGAAGGCTGGCGAGCGTGTCGCGACGACCAACATTGGCAAGCTCGGCGACGGCGTGAAGATCAAAAGCTAACGTCATGGCTAATGGCTGAATGGCTAATAGCGAAGCGTTCGGGTCAACCCCGATACTTCGCCATCAGCCATGAGCCATCAGCCATGACATCGAAGGTGTCCTATGCAGTGGCTCGCAGCCCTTTGCGTCAAACGTCCGGTCTTCGCCAGCGTGCTGATTCTCACGCTGACCGTGGTCGGCATCTTCTCGTTCACCCAGCTTGGGGTCGATCGCTTTCCGAAGATCGACTTTCCATCCATCACGGTCACCACCGTGCAGCCGGGCGCCGCGCCTGAGCAGATCGAAACGGAGATCACGGACAAGATCGAGGAAGCCGTCAACACGATCAGCGGGATCGACGACCTCCGATCGGTCTCCTCCGAGGGCATCTCGCAGGTCATCGTCTTTTTCACGCTGGACAAAGACACCAACGTCGCGGCTCAGGAAGTGCGCGACAAGGTGAACGGAGTGCTGCCGCGCCTGCCGAAGACGATTCAGCAGCCGCGCGTCGACAAGATGGATCCGGACGCGGCGCCGGTGCTCAGCCTTGCGCTGACCGCCACGCAACCCGTTCGCGACATCACCGAGTACGCCGACAAGGTCCTGCGACGCCAGATCGAGAGCGTCAACGGCGTCGGACAGGTGATCGTCCTCGGTGGCCGCCAGCGCCAGATCAACATCTGGCTCGACGGCGACCGTCTGCGCGCCTACAACCTCACGGTCACTGACGTGGCGCGCGCGCTACAGGGCCAGAACATCGAAATTCCCGGCGGCCGGCTCGACCAGGGTTCGCAGTCGGTGACGCTCAGAACGCGCGGCCGCGTCCAGAGCATCGCGGAATTCAACGACATCGTCATCCGGCAGAAGGAAGATCATCCCGTCCGCATCGCGGACGTCGCGCGCGTCGAAGACGGCGAAGCCGAAGCCGAGACGCTGGCCAACGTCAACGGCACCAGCACGGTGCTGCTGCAGGTGCGCCGGCAATCGGGTACCAACACCGTTGAAGTCGTCCGTTCGGTCAAGGAACGGCTGACGGATCTCCGGTCCGCACTTCCCGCCGGCTACTCCGTGCGCGTCGTGCGCGACATGGCGGAGTTCATCGAAGCCTCGATCGATAACGTCGAAGAGCACCTGATCGTCGGGTCGATTCTCGCCGCGCTGGTCGTGTTGCTGTTCCTGACCAACCTTCGATCGACCATCATCGCGGCGATCGCAATTCCGACGTCGATCATCGCGACGTTCGGGCTCATCTGGTACATGGGGTTCACGCTGAATCTCATGACCATGCTTGCGCTCACTCTCTCAGTCGGAATCGTCATCGACGATGCGATCGTCGTGCTGGAGAACATCTATCGATTCATCGAAGAGAAGGAGATCGATCAGTACAGCGCCGCCGTTTACGCGACGAAAGAGATCGGCATGGCCGTCCTGGCCACCACGCTGTCGCTCGTCGCGATCTTCGTGCCGGTCGGGTTCATGGGCGGCATCGTCGGCCGCTTCATGAAGAGCTTCGGCTTGACGATGGCGTTCGCGATCATGGTGTCGCTGCTCGTGAGTTTCACGCTCACGCCGATGCTGTCGGCGCGGTGGCTGAAGGTGAAGGCCCACGGCAAGGACAAGCACTCATCAAAAGACTCGAAGCTCTTTCACGCCATCGACGTCTTCTACACCCGCCTGCTCGAGTGGTCGATGGCGCACCGTGGGATCGTGGCCGGCGTGGCCGTCCTCGTCCTGTTATCCAGCGTGCCGCTGTTCATGGTGGTGCCCAAGAACTTCATGCCGCAGGACGACCAGTCGGAATTCGAAATCAACCTGCGCGCGCCAGAGGGCACGAGCCTCGAATCGACCGAGGTCATTACGAACCGCGTTGCCAATGCGGTGCGCGAGCGGATAGGCGAGGTCGATTACACGCTGGTGACGATTGCCGGCGACCCGGCCAAGACGCGCAATCTCGGCAACGTCTACGTCCGGCTGAAGCCGATCGGGGATCGTCGCCGAGACCAGTTCGCGATCATGGACGACATCCGCAAACAGATTCTGCCGCCGCTGGCGAAGGATCTGCGGACCTCCGTTCAGGAAGTCGCGGCGATTGGCGGAAGCGGCGCGCAGGCGGCGCCCGTGCAGTTCACGATCAACGGACCTGATCTCCAGAAGCTGGAATCCATCGGCCGGCAGGTCGTGGAGCGCGTGAAAGGGATGCCGGGCGTCGTCGACATGGATACGTCGCTCAACACCGGCAAACCTGAACTGTCGGTCCGCGTCGATCGCCCCAAAGCGGCCGACCTCGGCGTCCAGATCGGCGACGCCGCCGAAGCGCTCCGCCTGCTCGTCGGCGGCGATCAGGTCACAACCTACAACGAAGGCGGTGAACAGTACGAAGTCCACCTGCGCGCGCGGGCCGAAGACCGGACGACGCAGGCGGCGATTGCCGGGCTGACCGTACCGTCATCTCGCCTCGGCAGCGTGTCGCTCGACAACGTCGCCGACTTCGAGCCTGGGAGCTCCCCCACCGACATCAATCGGCAGGCGCGCCAGCGCCAGGTCACCGTGTTCTGCAACCTCCTGCCGTCGGCGTCTCAGGCCGCGATCCAGAACGCGATCGTGGCGGAGTTCGACAAGCTCAACGCCGGCGGCGAGTACCGCGGTGTGTTCTCGGGCCGTTCGCGCGAGCTCGGTCGCGCGGCGCAGAACTTCGTGATGGCGTTCGTGCTGTCGCTGGTCTTCATGTATCTCATTCTGGCGGCGCAGTTCGAGTCGTGGCTCCACCCGATCACGATTCTGCTGTCGCTGCCGCTGACGCTGCCCTTCGCGCTGTTGTCGATCATCATCTTTCAGCAGTCGCTGAACATCTTCTCGGCGCTCGGTCTGCTCGTGCTCTTCGGCGTGGTCAAGAAGAACTCGATTCTGCAGATCGATCACGCGAACCAGCTCAAGGAGACCGGCCTGTCGACGCACGACGCGGTCGTTCAGGCCAGCCGCAACCGCTTGCGCCCGATTCTGATGACGACAGCCGCATTCGTCGCCGGCATGTTGCCGCTCATCGTCTCGCGCGGCATCGGCGCCGGCACCAACCACGCGATCGGCTTCGTGATTTTCGGTGGCCAATCGCTCGCCCTGCTGCTGACGCTGCTCGTCACGCCGGTGGCGTACTCGCTGTTCGACGATGCGTCGAAGATTCGGATTTTTGGCCGACGCAAGGCACGGTCCGAAGCGCACCCATTCGAAGTCAAGGCTCCCGCGGACGCAGGGGCGTAGGAAACGCTCGTGGTGAGCTTGTCGAACCACGAGCATGCGGCTCGTCCTTCGACAGTCTCAGGACGAGCGAGTCACAAAGGTGATTGATATGCGGACCACAGTGCTTGCCACTCTCGGACTCCTCGCGGCCGCCACGGTCGCTTCCGCCCAAACGCCCGCCACGCTTCGCCTGACCGTGGACGAAGCGGTGAAGATGGCGATGGACAACAACCTCGAGCTGGCGGCCGATCGCCTGGATCCGCAAATCAGCGACACGCGGGTCGCCGCGGCGGCGGGTGCGTTCCGGCCGACGATCAATTCAAGCGTGCTGTCGAACAATCAGCTGCAGCCGCCCTCGAACTTCCTGCTCCCGACGGCGACACGCACGGACGTCGTCACGTCGAACGCCGGCTTCGCGCAGCGGCTGCCGTGGTTCGGGACGTCGTACAGCGTGTCGTGGTCCACGTCGCATACCGATACGAACAGCTTTTTGAGCAGCTACAACCCGCTGCTGCAGTCAGGTCTTGGCGTGAACGTATCGCAGCCGCTGCTTCGCGATCTCATGATCGATCCGGCGAGGCAGCAGCTGGCCATCGGCCGCACGAACCGCGACATCGCGGACACGCGCCTGCGCGAAAGAGTCGTGCAGACGACCGCTGCAGTGAAGGTTGCCTACTGGAATCTGGTTTCAGCGCGAGCGAACGTGGTGTCCCGCCGGTCGACGCTGGACTCGGCGGAAGAGCTCGCGCGCGTGAACAAGGCCAAGGTGGACGTCGGCTCGCTGCCGCCGCTCGACTTGTTGTCCGCGCAGGCGGAGGTCGCCGCGAACCAAGAGCAGCTGATCATCGCGGAGACGGCGGTCAAGCAGGTTGAGGATCGGCTGCGGATGCTGATTCTCGATACGACGAACCGCGAGAACTGGAATGTCGCGCTCGAGCCGGTCGATTCGCCGCCGCTGTCGATGCCGGCCGTGGACGTGGACGCAGCCGTCACGCGGGCCCTGGCGGAACGCGCCGACCTCGCGCGCTCGCGGAAGGAGATCGACAACACGCAAATCGCGCTGAAGTACGCCGGCAACCAGCGACTGCCCGACGTGCGGCTCAACGCGAATTACCAGGCCAGCGGCCTGGGCGGCACGCAGGTGCTGCGCGCGGGCGGGTTTCCGGGGACGATCGTCGGTCCCGGCGCGGTCACCGACTTCGGGGCCGTCGTCAACCAGCTGTTCGCCCACGACTACCCGACGTGGTCGGTCGGCGTCATCGTGTCGTATCCGCTCGGCGAGAGCGCCGACCAGGCGAACTACGCGCGCGCCCAGCTCGAGCGATCGCAGTCGGCCGAACGATTGAAGAGCGCCGAAGCGAAAGCGATCCAGCAGATCCGCGACGCGGCCTGGAAGATCGACATGAACGCGAAGCGCATCGACACCACCCGCGCGGCGCGGGAATTGGCCGAGCAGCGGCTCGACGCCGAGCGCAAGCGATTCGACGTCGGCATGTCCACCAGCTTCCTGGTCATCCAGGCGCAGCGCGATCTCGCGCAGGCCCGCACCAACGAGTTGAGCGCCGTGCTGGCGTATGACCTCTCACTCGTGGACTTCGACATGTTGCAGCAGGCGGGGCCTGCTGGGGCAAATGGGGCGAGTGGGGCTGGTGCGTCAGGTGGAGCCGGCGGGGCCGGTGCGCCCGCGGCCACTGGCGCGCCGGCAGCGTCCGCCGCGGGTGTCGGACGGGCGACCGGCGGCGTCGCAGGGATTCCTGGAATTCCACAGCAATGATGGCTAATGGCTGATCGCTAATGGCTTATGGATAATGGACCGTAAGCCATTGACCGTCAGCCATCAGCGATTAGCCATCAGCCATGACCGGATTCGGTTGTGGCGAGTCCGGAAGAATCACACCTGGATCGACGCTCAGCTCGCAAACGGTCCGAATTCGATCGAGCTGCGATTCTTTCTCGACGGCGAGCCGGTGCTCTCGCGCGAGTTTCCGACGCGCGCACTCGCCACCGCCGAGGCCGACCGCCGGCTGCGCGATCTTCAACGCGCGGGCTGGACGACGCACTGGTAAAGTTAGAACTTGGAAGGCAGAAGTCAGAAGGACTGCGATAGGCTCCAGCGTGCTTGGTCCTTCTAACTTCTAAGTTCTAAGTTCTTCCTTCTACCTGTGACCCTCCACCGTTTCGGCCCTTTCACGGTTGACCGCGTCGCCTATCATGTCCAACGCGGCGACGCTGTGCTCGACGTCACGCCGAAACTTCTCGATCTCTTGATCTTCCTCCTCGATCACGCCGGCTCGCTCGTCACCAAAGAACAGCTGCTCGACGCGCTCTGGCCCGACGCCAACGTCACGGACAACGCGTTGGCCCAGGCAATCTCCGAGCTTCGCGAGGCGCTCGGCGACCACGCGGACAAGCCGCAGTACATCAAGACGGTTGCCCGTCGCGGATATCGATTCATTGCGCCGGTGGAGGTCGTCGATCCACAAGGTCCGGCTAAAGCCGGACCCCACGACTCCTCAACAGCTGGACGCCGTGACTCCTCGTACGTGGGGTCCGGCTTTAGCCGGACCTACAACGCAACTGAGGGCGAGAAACACACGATCGCCGTTGTGGATTTCGTAAATGTCACCGGCGACGCGGAATCGGCGTGGCTGTCGGCCGGCATCGCCGAAACGGTGACCAGCGATTTGCGTGCTGTGGGCCACTTCCACGTCATCGACCGCTGGCGCGTCATGGAAGCCTCGCGCCGGACCGACGGCTCCCTGCACGGCATCGCCGACAATCTGGGCGCGCGGCTGGCGGTGGTCGGCAGCTATCAACGCAACCGCTCCCGTGTTCGCATCACTGCCCGCGTCGTCGACGTTGTCAATGGACACGCGCTCGCTGACGCGAAGGTCGACGGCCCGATCGACGCGATCTTTTCGCTGCAGGACCAGGTGGTCGCGCAGTTCTCCAGCGAGCTGGGGCTGGTGGCGGGCGGAACCGCCGTCGAGAGCGCACGCGACACGGCCAGCCTCGACGCCTACCGCGCGTTCAGCGAAGGCTGGATCCGGCTGGAATCGCTCGATGTGCGTGAGATTCCGGACGCCATCGCACATTTCGAGCGGGCGATCGCGGCGGACCCGCGGTATGCGCTGGCCTACACCGGCCTGGCGAGCGCGGAGCTCGCCTTCTATGAAACGACGCGATCGGACAACGAACCCGCGCGAGAACTGCTGCGCCGGGCAATCGATCACGCGCGGCACGGCGTGCTGCTGAACGACGCGTTGCCCGAAGCCCACGCCACCCTCGCGCTCGTGCTCGTCAGCGCCGGCGAGACCGCGGAGGCCGCTGCCGCCGCGCGACTCGCGGTGGCAATCGAGCCGTCAAACTGGCGGCACCTGTTCCGCCTGGGTCACGCGTCGTGGGGCGAGGAGCGCCTGCGCGCCGCAGCGCGGACGGTGGCGTTGTATCCCGATTTCGCGTTCGCCCATTTCCAGACGGCAATGGTCCACGTCGCGCGAGGGCACGTACGCGAGGCCGAAACGGTGTTGCGGCAGGGCGCCGCCGTTCAGGATCGGCAAATCGCGCGCGGCGGACGGTATCCTGCGCTCGGGCTCCACTGGCTGCTCGGCCTGGTTCGACTCGCACAGAACGACGTGGAAGAAGCGATCGTGGAATTCGAACGCGAACATCGGTTCGCGGAACCGCATCGGCTATACGGGCGCGAATATGCGACGGCGGCGCTGCACGCGCGCGGCGCCGCACTCCTCGAGGCCGGGCGCACGGCGGATGCGATCGACAGCTTTCAACGCGCCCTCGCGGTCGATCCAGACAACGGCACCGCACGTCTGGGATTGGCGATTGCGCGCGGCGAGCCGCCAACCGACGGGCCGCTCGCGGTGTTGGATCGTTCGCGCCCTATGGAGGCCGCGCTGGTGCGTGCACAAATCCTCACAGCCCGGCACGATGTCGACGGCGCCATCGCCGCCCTCGACCAGATGCTCAACACCGCCCCACCCGGGTTTGCGGGCTGGACGATCCCCGTCGAGCCCTTCCTCAAAGAACTGCATCGGACGCAAGGATTTGCGGGTATCCTGACCCGGCTCGATGAACGGGCGCGCTAAAGCTGAGAGCTGAAAGCTGAGAGCTGACAGCCTTTCTCAGCATTCTTCAGAGCAGCCTCAGGACATCGGTTTCTGCGACGCCTATTGTGTGGGCATGACTTCAGGCACCTATCGCGACACCTTGCGACGCCCGGGCCTTCAGCCGTTCCTGTGGACGCAGTTTCTCGGCGCGTTCAACGACAACCTTTTCAAAATCGTCGTCTCGCTGCTCGCCGTCCGCCTGGCGGCCAACGCGGCCGACGCGGGCTTCCAGTTGTCTCTGGTCGGCGCGATCTTCATTCTGCCGTTCGTCCTCTTCTCGGGCTACGCGGGTCAGCTCGCCGACATGTACAGCAAGCGGGCCGTGCTGGTCGTCACCAAGTCGCTGGAGATCGTCGCGACCGCGCTGGGTCTCCTCGCGTTCCTGATCGGACGGCTCGAGCTCACCTACGTCGTGCTGTTCCTCTTCGCGCTGCAGGCGACATTTTTCAGCCCGGCCAAATACGGAATTCTCCCAGAGCTGCTGCCTGACTCGGAACTGTCGCGCGCCAACGGCGTGCTCGAGATGAGCACGTTCGCGGCCATCGTGCTCGGCACGGCCTTCGGGAGTTTCATGTTCGACGCGTGGCACGACCGGTTGTGGATCGTCGGCGTGATTGTCCTCGTCATCGCCGTCGCTGGCACGGCACTGAGCCTCAAGATTCCCGAAGTCCCTGCCGCGGTGCCGGGAGGACGCGTCAGCGTCAATCCGTGGAGCGAGATTTTCAGCGGCCTCAAACGTCTGTCTGGTGACCGTGTGCTGTGGCTCACCGTCGTCGGCCTCTCGTATTTCTGGTTTCTCGGCGCGCTGTTGCAGCTCGTGATGGTGCTCTTCGGCACGCAAGTGATGGGCCTGAGCGACCGCTGGGTCGGCGTGCTCCTGACGTTCGCCGCCCTCGGCATCGCCGCCGGGAGCCTGGCGGCCGGACGGCTGTCGGGCGACAAAGTGGAGCTTGGGCTCGCGCCGATCGGATCGATCGGGATGGGTGTCTTCGCCATCCTCCTCTCGCGCGCTGGTCACTCGTTCACCCTCGCGGCGATCGACCTCGCGCTCGTCGGGTTCTTCGGCGGTCTCTTCGCGGTTCCGCTCAACGCCCTGCTGCAACAGCGCAGCGGCGAACAGGAAAAGGGCCGCCTGATGGCGACCAACAACGTCCTGAACATGATCGGGATCCTGCTCGCGTCCGCCGCCCTGTCGTTCACTTCGTCCCCGCGCACGTTTGGCATGGCGCCGGATTCGGTGATCCTGACCTTCGGCATCCTGACGCTCGTCTGCAGCGTCTACATCCTCGCGCTCGTTCCGGAGTTTCTCATCCGGTTCTCGCTCTGGCTGTTCACGCACACGGTCTATCGCATCCGCATCGAGGGGCAGCAGCACGTGCCGTTTCGCGGTCCCGCGCTCCTCGTGTGCAACCACCTCTCGCACGTCGACGGGTTGCTGGTGGGCGCCTGCGTCCAGCGGTTCATTCGCTTCCTCGTGTACCGCCCCTTCTACGAACATTGGGCGCTCCATCCGCTGATGAAATTGATGAAGGCGATCCCGGTTGCGGGCGGCCGTGACGCGCTTGCCTCGCTCGAAACGGCGCGCAAGGAGCTCGAGGCAGGCCATGTGGTCTGCATTTTCGCGGAGGGCTCGATCAGCCGTACCGGCAACATGCTGCCCTTCAAGCGCGGCTTCGAGCGTATCGTCTCTGGCCTCGACGTCCCGATCGTCCCCGTCTATCTCGATCGCGTCTGGGGGAGCATCTTCAGCTTCAAGGGCGGCCGCTTCTTCTGGAAACGCCCGCTCCGCGTGCCGTATCCGGTGACCGTCGCCTTCGGCGCGCCGCTGCCATCGTCGACGACGGCCGCGGAGGCGCGGCTGGCGCTGATGACGCTGAGCTCGTCGGTCGCGCTGAACCGCCGGCCGGCAAACGAAGTGCTCGGCCGGCAGTTCATCCGGACCGCGAGGCACAACTGGTTTTCCTTCTGCATGGCCGACTCGACCGGCCAGAACCTCACGTTTGGCCGCGCGCTTGTCGGCAGCCTCCTGCTCTCGCGATGGATCCGGAGGCGTCTGCCCAACGAGACGCACGTCGGCCTGCTGTTACCGGGTTCGGTCGGCGGTGCGCTCGCCAACGTGGGCCTGTCGCTGGCGGGCCGGATCCCGGTCAATCTGAACTTCACTGCCGGGCAGGACGCCATGGACGCGGCGGTCGACCGCTGCGGCATCAAGACCATCATCACGTCGCGGAAATTCTTGTCGAAGGTCGGCATCGAGCCGGCTGGCAACATGCTGTTCCTCGAGGACACGTTGAAGCAGTTCGACTCGTTTGCGAAGCTTCGCATGCTCGTGACCGCGTTCGTGCTCCCCTCCCGGCTCCTCAGCCGCCTGTACGCGCAAGAAGGCGAGGCGGAATCGGTCGCCACGGTGATTTTCTCGAGTGGCAGCACCGGCGTGCCGAAAGGCGTGATGCTCACGCATCGCAACATCCTGTCGAACGTGGACGCCGTGCTTCAGATCTACCAGCTGAAAGACGACGACGTGCTCATCGGCGTGCTGCCGTTCTTCCATTCGTTCGGCTTCACCGGGACGATCTGGCTGCCGCTGCTCGGTGGTTTCGGCGTCGTCTACCACCCGAACCCGACCGACGCCAAGACCATCGGCGAGCTGGCCGGCAAGCATCGGGGGACCGTGTTGATCAGCACGCCTACTTTCTGCGGCGCCTACATCCGCAAGTGCACGAAGGAACAATTCGCGCATCTCCGCTACGCCATCGTCGGCGCCGAGAAGCTCCGGGAACCGGTGGCGAAGGCGTTCAAGGAAACGTTCGGCCTCAGTCTCCTCGAAGGCTATGGCTGCACCGAGATGGCGCCGATCGTAGCGGTCAACGCGCCGGACATCGAGGACGGCACCGAGCGCCAGCGTGCGACGCGTGTGGGATCCGTCGGCCACCCGCTGCCTGGCGTCGTGGCGAAGATCGTCGATCCGGCAACCGGTGAAGGCCCGTTGTTCGGGCAGGAGGGTCTGCTGCTCGTCAACGGCCCGAACCGAATGAAAGGCTACCTGGGAGAAGCGGACAAGACGCAGGAAGTGCTGCGCGACGGCTGGTACGTCACCGGCGACATCGCGCTGATCGACGAAGGCGGGTTCATCCGGATCACGGATCGGCTGTCGCGCTTCAGCAAGATCGGCGGCGAAATGGTGCCGCACATGAAAGTCGAGCAGCAGATCCAGGAACTGCTGGACCCGCATTTCACCTGTGTCGTGACGGCGATTCCGGATGCGTCCAGGGGCGAACGTCTCGTCGCGTTCTACACCGACCCGTCGGTGACGTCGCAGACGCTGTGGGAACAGCTGTGCCGGACGGAATTGCCGAAACTGTGGCTGCCCAAGCGCGAGGATCTGCGGTTGATTGAGTCGATCCCGACGCTCGGGACGGGAAAAGTGGATCTCCGCGCGGTTCGACAACTCGCGACAGAAGCGCGAGAGGAGGCGGCGAGCTGATGTAGGTCCGGCTAAAGCCGGACCCCACGTACTGTCTCGCAGAGCCGAACCGTGTAGTAGTGGGGTCCGGCTTTAGCCGGACCTACGATCCACGGGAGACCTCGAGGGATCCGAAATGTTCCTCGTAACGCTTGCGGAACTCGTCCCACGTGTAGGCGTGGCTCTGACCGCCGAGATGCTCGAGCGCGTAGGTTGCCGCGACGCTGCCGAGACGCGCGGCGGTGTCCACAGGTAGCCCGAGCGCAAGACCTTTCATCAGGCCCCCGCGATACGCATCGCCCACACCAGTCGGATCCACGATGCGGTGCGGCGTCACCGCCGGCACGTCGACACGGTCGTCGCGGGTCAGCACGGAGGATCCGTGCTCGCCTCGCGTGACGATCAGCGCTTCCGACTTCGCCAGGATGTCTTGCTCGCTCAGGCCGGTTTTCTGGCGCACCAGCTCGAGCTCGTAATCGTTGACGATCACGTAGGTCGCACCGATCACGCCATCGCGCAGCTGATCGCCCGACATGCGCGCGCATTGCTGACCCGGGTCGAAGATGTGGCGGATACCCAGCGTCCGGCACTCCTCGGCGTATTGCAGCATCGCCTCCGGATCGTTGGGCGCGATGATGGCCAGGCCGCAGTCGCGAATCGTCCGGAACGAGAGCTGCCCCGCGTCGGCCATTGCACCCGTGTAGAACGATGCGATCTGGTTGTTGTTCGAATCGGTGCTGCAGAAGAACGACGCACAGAACTTGCCGGCGATCTGCGTGATGAGCGTGGTGTCGACGCCCGCGGCGTCGAGCCACTGCCGGTACTCGCCGAAATCCTCGCCCGCTGTCGCCATCACCAGCGGCCGCTCGCCAAGCAGCGCGAGCGTATACGCGATGTTCGGCGCGCAGCCGCCGCGCCGCTTGTCCATCGTATCGACGAGGAAGCTCAAACTGACGCGCTCGATGTGCTCCGGCAGGAAGTGCTCCGTGAACTTCCCGGGAAACGACATGAGGTAGTCGAACGCGATCGATCCCGTGACCACGATCTTCATGACAGGTACTTCCCGATGATCGGCGCGAGCTCCTTCTTGACCTGGTCGGGCACGTGCTCGGGCCGCGTGATGATCGCGGTCGCGAGCGCATCCTTGCAGGCGCACGTCCGCGGCCCGGCGACGCGTCCAACGGCTTCGGCGATCGTCTTCTTCGCCGTCGCCGCGTTCTGCATCAGGTTGGCGACGATCAACTCAACCGTCACCGAGTCGTGATCCGGATGCCAGCAGTCATAGTCGGTGACGAGGGCCAGCGTCGCGTAACAGATCTCGGCTTCGCGCGCGAGCTTCGCTTCCTGCAGGTTCGTCATGCCGATGATGTCCATGCCCCACGAGCGATACAGCTTGGACTCTGCCAGCGTCGAAAACTGCGGCCCCTCCATGTTGACGTAGGTGCCGCCGCGATGGACCGTGGCCCCGACGGACTCGGCCGCGTCGGCGGCAACCTTCGAGACGTCGGCGCAGAGCGGATGGGCAAAGGCGATGTGCGCGACGAGGCCGCGTCCGAAGAAGGTGCTGATGCGGCCCTTCGTGCGATCGAAGAACTGATCCGGCACGAGAATGTCGAGCGGCTTGTACTCCTGCTTCAGGCTGCCGACCGCGCTCGCCGACAGAATCCGCTCGACGCCGAGCACCTTGAAGCCGTAGATGTTCGCGCGAAAGTTCAGCTCCGACGGCAGGATCCGGTGTCCGGCGCCGTGCCTCGCGAGAAACGCCACGCGCTTGCCGCGAAGCGTGCCGATCATGTACGGCCCGGATGGATCGCCGAACGGGGTCGTGATGCGTTGTTCCTGTGTGTCGGTCAACTCGGCCATGTCGTACAGACCGCTGCCGCCGATGATGCCGATCGTTGGATTGTTCATAGGGTCGTCGTCGGTTGAATCGAGCGTTGGCCGTCGCGCTCCTCGATGTAGCCGGCGGCGACGACCGGATCGTGCTCGAAGAATACGAGCGTGTGCTTCTCGACTGCTTCCCGAACGAACTGGTTCTTCGCGGCGAGCGTGTCCATAGGATACAGGTCGAACCCCAACAGCCACGGATCGGGCAGGTGTGCCGTCGTCGGCATCAGATCGGCGACGAACGCCGCCGTCTTGCCGCCCGATTCGATCGTGATCATCTGGTGATGCAACGTGTGGCCACCGGTCCGCCGCACCTTGACACCGGGCATGATGGTCTGGTCGTCGTCCACCATTTGCAGGACGCCCGCCTCGGCCAGCGGCACGTAATTATCCATCAGGTAGCTGGCCCGATTGCGGGCATGCGGATGCGTCGCGTCATCCCATTCGCCGCGCCGGACCACGTACTGCGCCCGAGGAAAGCGCGGGCGCACGCGGCCACTGGCGTCGCGCTTCGTGAACCCGCCCGCATGGTCGAAATGGAGATGCGAGGCCACCACGATGTCGATGTCATCGGGCGACAAACCCGCCTCCGCGAGCGTGTGATCGAGGTTCCGTGCCCGCTCGACACCGTAGATGTCGCAGAACTTCTCGTTCTCTTTGTCGCCGAGCCCCGCGTCCACGATCATGGTCCGCACGCCGCGAATGACCAGCGGGCGCATGGCGAGCGTGATGCGGTTCCGCTCGTCGGCGGGCGCTTTCTTCTCCCAGAGCGGCTTCGGGACGACGCCGAACATGGACCCGCCGTCCAGGCGGAAGAACCCATCGCAAACAGAGATGAGCTCGAGGTCGCCGAGCGTGTAGCGCGAGATTCTGTCGCAGCGCTCACCCTTCGACAGGCTCAGGGTGAGCGATGTAGCTGCTGAACGCTCGTCCTGAGCCTGTCGAAGGACGAGCCTGTCCTGTTTCAATTCGACCAGCACCCCGTGCGTCGCCGCCGGATGCACGAACGCGATCAGGGAGCCCTCGGCGCCCGGTCGCGGTTCCTGGTCGATCAACCTCGCACCACGCGCCTTGAGGTGCGCGACGGCGGCATGGATGTCTTCAACTCGCAGCGTGATGTGATGCAGGCCGGGGCCGCGCTTGTCGACGTACCGTGCGATCGGCGATTCAGGGGCGGTTGCCTCGAGCAGCTCGAGCTTGGATTCCCCGACCGGGACGAAATGGGCTCGCACCTGCTGCGACGCCACCTCCTCGGGCGCTTCGATCTCGAGGCCGAGCGCGTCGCGGTAGAACGCGACCGCAGCCGCCAGATCTTTCACCGCGATGCCGATGTGATCGAGAGTGGCTTTCATCGTCTTTGATCAGCCACGAAAACACGAAAACACGAAACGCTCTCAGTACAAGGTGTTTTTCGTGCTTTCGTGCTTTCGTGGCAAATTCGCCCTCTGCAGCAAATGATCCGCGGCGGTATAGGGGTCGATATCGCGTGCTGCTACCCGCTCGACGACGGCGTCGAATTCACCACGACTCAGCACGTTCCGCTCGAGATGCGTCATGAACCGATGCGCGACCAGCTCGCGCAGTCGATACTCACTGCGTGTGCGGCGCCGCGACGCCTGTACGGACTGCGAGTGCGCGCGGAACTGCTCGATGGCGGCCGCGAGCTCGGGGACGCCCGCGCCGCTCGTTGCCACGGTCTTCAGCACCGGTGGCCGCCACGCTCCACTCTCGAACGTCTGCAGTGACTGATTGGACTCGACCGCCGTGACCAGACGATCCGCCCCCTCACGGTCCGCTTTGTTCACGACAAAGATGTCGGCAATCTCCATGATGCCGGCCTTGAGCGCCTGCACCTCGTCGCCGGTTCCCGGCACCAGTGTCACCACCGATATGTCCGCGGTCCGAATGATGTCGACCTCGTCCTGGCCGACGCCGACGGTTTCGATGATCACTACGTCCTTGCCGGCAGCGTCGAGGACCAGCGCGGCGTCTCCCGTCGCGCGAGCCAGGCCCCCCAGATGACCGCGCGTGGCCATGCTGCGGATGAACACCCCCTCGTCCGCCGCGTGCATCTGCATCCGCAGTCGATCGCCGAGCACGGCGCCGCCCGTAAAAGGACTCGTCGGATCGACCGCAATCACCCCAACGGAACTTTGCGGTCTTTGCGGTCTTTGCGTTCTCAACTCCGTGACGAGCCGATCGACCAGCGTGCTCTTCCCCGCACCGGGCGGGCCGGTGATACCAATCAGGTAGGCACGGCCGGTGTTCGGAAAAATCGCCCGCAGCAGCTCGACCGCTGACGGATCCTCGTTTTCGATCGTGGAAATGGCGCGTGCCATCGCCCGGGGATCGCCCGCAAGCACGCGATCGGCCAGAGCCGTTCTCATTTCTACCGGGTCGGAGGTGCCGTCGGGTTGCACGATGAGAACGGCTCCAGCGTCATCGCGCCAGGAGCCGGCGGGCAATGATCAGGCGCTGAATCTCGCTGGTCCCCTCGCCGATGGTCATCAGCTTGACGTCGCGGAAGTACTTTTCGGCCGGGTAATCCTTGACGAACCCGTAGCCGCCGTGAATCTGCACGCAGTCCTCGGCGACGCGGACGGCAATCTCGCTGGCGTACATTTTCGCCATCGCCGATTCCAGCGTCGTCCGGTGCCCTTGCTCCTTGAGGTGCGCGGCGCGATAGGTGAGCAATCGCGCGGCCTCGATTTTCGTCGCCGCGTCCGCCAGCTTGAACTGAATCGCCTGAAAGCTGGTGATGGTCTTGCCGAAGGCCTTGCGCTCCCGAGCGTAGGCGAGCGCCGCCTCGTACGCACCTTGCGCGAGACCGACCGACAGCGCCGCAATCCCGATCCGGCCCGCGTCGAGCACCTGCATCGTGTTGACGAAGCCCTGCCCTTCCTCACCGAGCAGCTGATCGGCGGGAATGCGGCAGTTCTCGAAGATCACTTCGCTCGTGTCGCTCGCGCGCATGCCGAGCTTGTCTTCCTTCTTGCCCGGCGTTCTTCCCGGCGTGTTGCTTTCAACGATGAAGGCGGAGATGCCTTTGGAGCCGGCCGCGCGGTCGGTCACAGCCATCACGACCATCGTGTCGCAGACGCGGCCGTGCGTCGTGAAGGTTTTCGAGCCGTTCAGCACCCAGCACTGGCCCGCGCGCGCCGCCATCGTCCGCATCCCGGCCGCGTCGCTGCCCGACGTCGATTCGGTCAGGCCCCACGCGCCGACTTTTTCGCCGCGGGCCAGCGGCGCCAGGAACCGCTGCTTCTGATCCTCGGTGCCGAAGAGCGCGATGTGGAATGAACAGAGGCCGTTGTGCGCCGCAATGGACAGCGCCACCGCCGGGTCTACGCGCGCGAGCTCCTCGATGCAGATGCAGTACTCGATGGCCGACATGCCGGCGCCGCCGTACTGCTCCGGAAACTGGATGCCCAGGAGGCCGAGCGCGGCCATCTTCGGCACCAGCTCCCGCGGAAAATGCTGCCGCTCGTCCCACTCGCGGACGTGCGGACGGATTTCGGTTTCAGCGAACTCGCGGACGGTTCGACGCAGGAGCTGCTGTTCGTCCGTCGGACGAAAGTCCATTGATTAGATCCTCGGACGCGTCACCGTCGCCGTCATCAGACGATACATGCGGCGGTTGTCTTTCTGCAGAAACGCGATGCGCGTGCCGTCCGGCGACCACGCGGGCAACACCGCGTCCTTCGTGCCAGGCACTGTTTTCTTGTGCTTCTGCCGATCGAACAGCGACACGCGACCCTTGGCATCGACGAACACGAGCATGCCGCTGCCCGTCGGTCCCCAGCCAAACGTGATCCCTCCGTAAGCGACGTCGTTGAGGAAGTAGCCGACCTCTTCGCCGAGCAGCTTCAACGACACCTCGATGGCGTAGGTATCGTTCGGATTGCGTTGATCGACAGTCTGCGCGCCGCCGGCCGCGAATCCGCCGGCGAACGGCGCCGGACGCGTCCGCTGGTGTTTCTCGATGACCTCGATTTTCAGCCCGGGTTCACCTGGCGCGGACAGGTCGGCTTTTCTGGCCCAGTACCCCGACGCCCACTCCGGCTCGCCGAAGGCGATGCTCACTTCCTTGTCGTCGAGCGCGACGATGTAGTCGCGCAGGATTTCGCGGTCGATCGTCTGCACGTGCAGATACAAGCCGTCGGGCGACCACGACAAACGTCGCACGGCGCCTTTGAGCACGTTCATGTCGAGCTGGCACACGAGTTGCGGAGAAGACACCGCGAGCGATGAGACGTCGTCGGCCAGTGCCTGAGCTTGAAGCGCGAGGACAAGGAGGAGCGCGAGCATGCGATCGCGGACGATTCTATATGATAGGCCGATGAGCACTTGCCGTGTGTTCGTACTCGCCGTGGCGTTCGCCCTCGGTGCCGCCGCCCCCGCACGGGCCGACTTCACGGCGTTCCTGGGGGCGAACACGACGCCGGCCAATCGCCAGGTGCTCGGCGGCGCCATCGGCGCCGGGATGCTCGTCATCGGTTTCGAATTCGAGTACGCGATCACGACCGAAGACACGATCGCGGCGGCCCCGGCCCTCAAGACCGGCATGGGCAACGTGCTGCTGCAGACGCCGTTTTCGGATTTCCAGCCCTATCTCACGACCGGTGTCGGACTCTTCAACGAATCGCTCGGCTCGCACTCGGAGACGAGCTTCGGGACGAACGCGGGAGGCGGCGTGAAGATCGGGCTCGCCGGCCCGGTGCGGCTGCGGATCGATTACCGGGTGTTCAAGCTCGGAAGCGGTGCGCTGAATACACCAGCGCACCGCATCTATGCAGGATTGAACGTGAAGTTCTAGCGGAGCCCGCGAACGGCGGCCGCTACTTCCCGAGGTCGTGGAGAACGACCAGGTTCAGGATGTTCATGCCCTGGGCGTAGCAGTCCGCGTACTTCTTCAGGATGTCGTTCGCTTCAGCCGGGAACGCTTCCGCGATGATGTTGGACACCTGATAGTCGGCACCCTTCACGGCCGGATCGATGATGTAGACATAAAGGACGTTCGCGCCGGCGGGATCCGCGGACTTGAATACCTTCCAGCTCGCAGCCTGCTGCTTGCGCTGCGGGTTCTCGCTCTTCTGCAAGCCTTCCTTGAGCTTCGTCATCACCATTTCAAAGTCGGCGACCTTGTCTGGCTTGATGAAGTTCAGGACCATCCCGGCGTCGTTCGGGAACACTCGAGCGTTCGACACGGCCTGTGCCTGGCCTGCAGGAGCAGCGGGCGGCTGTTGCGCGCGCGCGGCCGTGGCCGACAAAAGCACGACGAGAATTCCAACGGCAATCCAGGCTGGCCGGCCTCCGTCTACCGGCCCAACGGCGTATCGGAACATCACGGCCTCCTTGACCAAAGGGGTGTTACTTTAGCGTACTCGTAGAACAAACGCCTCGAAAAGCTGAACATCGGAACCCCGCGCATTTGTTCTACTAGGGTGGAACGCCCACTAAACTGCGGGTCTTGCCGGCGAAGCCGGCCTACTAGGAGCGTGCTCCACGTAACCGGCACGCTCCTAGACGAAAACCGTCATCACCTCGTGAGCAATAAGCATTCCCTCGCGCGTCAGCCGCAGGCGCGGGCCTTCCCGCTTTAGACACCCTTCCTCGATAAACGGACTGAGCTCGTGACCGTAGCGATCCCAGACGTTGACGCCGTAGCGAAGGCGGATCGCGTCGAGGTCCACGCCGTCCACGAGGCGCAAGCCCGTAAACAGCGCATCGCCCAGCCGCTCGGAGGTGGACAAGGCACGCACGTCGACGGCGACCGACTCGTCCCGCCCGATGCGATCCACGTACTCCTCGGTGGACGAGACATTCTTCCAGCGGGCGCCGGCGCGGGTGGAATGTGCGCCGCATCCAAACCCAAGCCAGTCGCCGTCCTCCCAGTATTTGAGGTTGTGGCGCGAACGCCGCCCGGGCCTGGCCACGTTGGAGACCTCATACTGCTCGTAGCCGGCGGTCTCGAGGCGGTCCATCGCCATCAGATACATCGCGGCTGCTTCTTCATCGGGCGCCTGCGACCACCGGGCGCGCGCCATGTCTTCTTTGAGCGGCGCGTTGGGATAGAGCTCCAGCAGGTACAACGACAGATGGTCGGGCGACAGGGCGATGGCGCGATCGACCGAATCGAGCCATTCGGTGACCCTCTGCTCGGGCAGCCACATCATGAGGTCGAGGCTGACGTTGTCGAACCCGGCGGCGCGCGCCTCGTGCAGCGCGTCGGCCGCGCGGCCGGCCGTGTGCAGCCGCGACAGCCGGCGTAGTTCCTCGTCGCGGAACGATTGCACGCCGAAGCTCACGCGGTTGACGCCGGCCTCCCTGAACGCCGCCAGGCGGGCTTCAGTGACGGTCTCCGGATTGGTTTCGAGCGTGACCTCGCGGTCGGCGGCGACATCGAACGCCGCCTCGCACGCGCTGATGATGCGCTGGATTTCGTGCGCCTCGAGGAGCGACGGCGTCCCGCCGCCGAAGTAAATCGTGTCGGCCTTCGCGCCTGCAGATGTAGGGGCGGACCCATGTGTCCGCCCGGGGCCGACACGCGGGTCGGCCCCTACGCGCGAGATCTCTCGAACCAGCGCCGTCACGTAGCGCTCCTTCAGCGCGCCGTCGAACAGGCCCCGGTTGAAGTTGCAGTAATTGCAGATCGCGGAGCAGAACGGGACGTGGACGTATAGGCCCAACATTTCAGAGTTCAGATTTCAGAGTTCAGATTGATTGCAGAATTGCGATTCTAGATTGGCCAATCTGCAATCAATCTGAAATCTGAAGTCTGAAATCTGAACTCTCACGATCCCGCCCGTCCCCCCGGCCACTTGAGATCGGCGCGGCCGTCGCGCACGGGCTCGCGGAGCTGGGCGCGTGCCTGACGCCCGGCGCGGCTGGGAAGGTCTGTTTTCTTTCGCCGCTTCCACAGCGTCACGAGATCGTCCACGCCGCCGTTGACCGGCAGCTCGCGATAGTCGGCGGCATCCATCTGCAGGAAATCGCACATCTCGTGCAAGCGTGACCGCATCCGATGGCCGATCCGGAAGATCAGCGAATTGGGTTCGGTATCCTCGGGAATGTCCTGATAGTTCGAGGTGAAGACGGTCAGCCGGCGCTCGTTGTAGCGCGTGTTGACGATGAGATTCATCGTCTCTTCGACCCACTCGGATGTTTTTTCCGCGCCGAGATCGTCGAGCACGAGCAGATCGGCGGTCATCACCGGCCGGAGAATCTCGAGCTCGGTGGTCCGGATCGACGGATCGTAGGTGCTGCGGATGACGCGCAGAAGATCGCGGGTGTCGTAGAAGAGCCCGCGCACGCCGGCGGCTTCGACGACTTGCTTCAGGACAGCGACCGCCAGGTGCGTTTTGCCGACGCCCGGTTGTCCTTCGAACAGCAGCCCGCGGCCGACGGGAAACGACTCGGCGACGTGCCGCGCCTTGGCCACGGCCTGCTCGAGCGACTCGTTGTAGGCGGTGAAATTGTCGAGCGTGCAGTGCAGGTAGCGCTTGGGTATGTTGGCGTCGCTCAGACGATTGTGGACGACACGGTCGCGCCAGCAGTCGCACCGGACGACGCGGCGAACGCCATGATCTTCGATCGGCTTCCAGCCGGTGTCGTCACAAAGTGGGCAGGGCATTCATGTCAGTTCAAATGGCTGCGCAGGCGCGTGGAGCGCCGGAGCTTTGCCTTGGCTATCGCTTCGATTTGCCTGACGCGTTCGCGCGACAGGTGGAGGCGATCGCCGATCTGCTGCAGCGTCCGCGGCTCATCGTCTTCGAGACCGTAGCGCAGGCGGACGACCTCGCGCTCCTTCCCGTCGAGGTCGCGGAGCGCCTCGGTCAGCTCGTGCGCGTCGGCTTGCCGCATGATTTCCTCGTCAATCGGCGCCTGATCGAGAGGCAGCACATCCGCCAGCGCGCGGCCGTTCTGCCCTTCGCGTTCGAGCGGCTCGCTGAGCGAGACGTCTTCGCCGCCGTGTCCGAGCGACGAGAACAGCTTCGGCGGAAACGAGACGGCGCGCATCTGATCGGACAGGACGTGCATCATCGATTCGCGGATCCACCAGACGGCGTAGGTGATGAACTTGACGTTGCGAGTGGGATCGAACCGCCGCGCGGCTTCGATCAGCCCGAGGTTGCCTTCGTGGATGAGATCGAGAAACGAGACGCCGTGGCCGCGGTAGCGTTTCGCGTAGGCCACGACGAAGCGGAGATTGCATTCGACGAGGCGGCCGATCGCGTCTTCGTCCTGGTCGTGCTGGATGCGGCTGCCGAGCGCGCGTTCTTCGTCGACCGTCAGCCGCGGAAGCTTGGCGATTTCCCGGAGATACGCGCTGAGCGTTCCAGAATCCTCATCGCGTCTCGGCACGCGTGCAGTTTACATCAAAGTTTTTTCGCCGTCTGATCTTTAACTTTTGACTTTTGTCTTTTCGCTTCCCGCGGGAGACGATTGGGTCGTACGCACGAGGTCGGTCGGCGACGATTTGACGAGAGCGGTTGAGAGCCGCTGCTCCCAGTCGTCGATGCCGCGCGTCATCTCTTTCTTCACGTACTCCATGAACTCGTTGACCTCGCGCTGCATCTGCTCGGTCTTGCGACGCATGTTCAGGATGATTTCCACGCCGGCGAGGTTGACGCCCAGATCTCGGGTAAGTGACAGAATCGTTTCGAGCTGCTCGAGATCCTCATCGGAATAGAGACGCGTGTTGCCGTCGGTGCGCGACGGCTTCAGCAGCCCTTCGCGTTCGTACAGGCGAAGTGTTTGCGGGTGGATGTTGTAGCGCTGCGCCACCGCGCTGATCATGTAGAACGCCTTGCCCGGTTTCTTCATAACGGTTTCCGGACGTCCTCCTGGTTGATCCGCCCGAACTCTCGCAGCAATTCCTTCGACCGTTCGTCGAGCAGTTTCGGCAACACCAGGCGCACTTCGACCACGAGATCACCCCGGCGGCCATCCCGCGGCGACGGCACGCCGCGCTCGCGGAGCCGGAACCGCTGGCCCGACTGCGTGCCCGGCGGCACGCGCACCCGCGCCGACCCGTCGAGCGCCGGGACGTCGATCTTCGCGCCCAGCGCCGCTTCGTGCACCGCGATGGGCACCGTGATGTAGAGATCGTCGCCCTGCCGCTGAAAGACGGGATGCGGCTGGACGCGCACCGTCACGTAGAGTTCGCCATCCTCGCCGCCGCTCCGCCCGGCATGTCCCTTGCCGGGCACCCTGATCCGCGCGCCGTCGGCGAGCCCGGCCGGCACGCGCAATTTCAGCGTGTCGGTCCGCGATTCAACCTGCTGCCCGGCGCAGGTCGGGCAACGCGATTTCGCGAGCACGCCAGTGCCATGGCACTGACCGCAGGCTTTCGAGAACACCATGTGGCCGCGGGCGGATTTCACGACGCCCGCTCCCCGGCAGTGCGGGCAACGGGTCTCCATCACGTTCAGCCAGCCGCGCCCCTCGCAGGTTCGACACGGCGCCTGCCGCATCACGGTCACCGCATGCTCGCCGCCCCGAACCGCCTCGTCGAAGGTGATCGTCAGCGTGTGGTGCAGGTCGGCGCCCCGCTCGGCAGCGGCCTCGCGGCGCACGTCCTCGCGCTGGCGGAACACGTCGGCGAAGAGATCGCCGAACGTCGACGCCTCGGCGCCGTGCGCGCTCACCGAGAAATCGAAGCCCTCGAAACCGAACGTGAAGCCGTTGTCGCTCGACCCGGTGGAGCCTGTGGTGTCGTAGCGCTGCCGTCGATCCGGATCGCTCAACGTTTCGTACGCTTCAGCGATTTGCCGGAACTGCGCGGCCGCCATCCGGTCCCCGGGATTGATATCCGGATGGAACTTGCGCGCGAGCCGCTTGTACGCGCGTTTGATGTCGCCCGACGTGGCGGCCCGTTCGATTCCGAGGATGATGTAGAGATCCATCGCGGATTTCAGATTTCAGAGTTCAGAGTTCAGAGTTCAGAGTGATTTCAGGATTCATGGATTTCAGATTCGGCACAATCAGAAATCAATCTGAAATCTGAATTCTGAACTCAGTGCTGTCCAAATTAGCCGTGAACCGAGTTGAGCGCGCCACGGTTTCGGCCGCAATCTCGCTGTCTGGAGTCACGACGCAATCGACACCTCCGAGGATGCTGTCCGAATTAGCTGAACGCCAGCGCACCTTGGACGGGGGCGGCGAGCGCCGGCGGACTGGTAAACGGCTCGTCGAGCCAGGTCCAGAGGTCGCGATAGACCAAGAGGTTCATCCGGAGCAGCGCGACCAGATTCGAGAGCGACCAGCCGAAGCGCGCTTTCAGCTGCAAGTACTTCAGGACGAGCAACGCAATCAGCGCGGTCCAGATTTGAATCTGCAAGGCGTTGGCGGAGGTCCCGACGAACGTCTTCACCCGCAGGTTTTGTTTCAAGGCTTTGAAAAACAGTTCGATCTGCCACCGGTCCTTGTACACCCGCGCCACCGTGGACGCGCCGAGCGTCAGGTGATTGGTCAGGAATTCCAGGCGTTGCCCGTCGGCCGTGCGGACGACGACGCGCCGGAGCAGATCGGGATATTTCCGCCGCGTCACGGGGCCCCGGAACCGAATCCGCTGATCGCACAGGACGCCCCGGTGTTGCGGCGGCACGTGGCGCTCGACGACCGTGTAGTCGGCATTCCGTTTCAGGCGCGTCACGAAGAAGACCTGTGCGGCCGTCAGCTCCGCGAACCACGCGAAGTCGATGTAGCCCTTGTCGACGACCAGGATCGTCCCGGGCAGAAACCGCTGTTCCCGGGCCATCGGCCCCTCGCGGTGCTTGCCGTCGGTGATGACCAGGAAGGTCGGCAGGTACCCGTCGTGATCGAGCGTGAAATGCAGCTTCACCGCGCCTTTGGTGCGGCGAAACACCGCCCACGGAAACATCTCCGCGCACAGATCGATGACGGTGGCGTCGAGACTGAGCAATTTGTTTTTGAAGCGGAATGGTTTCGAGCCGGCGACCTCGCGACACCGCGCCAGGACCTGATAGAACACGGCTTGATAGAGCGGCCAGGGCCGATGCGCATTGGCGTACGCGAGGGTCGATCGGCGCGGCGCCGCCGCCCCGAGATGGGCCAGCTTGCCTTCGCAACTCGCCAAGCCGCCGCAGATCTCGCGCAGCGAATGCGCGCGCCCGAGTTGGGCGAACAGCATCGCCACGAATTGGTCCCAACACGCAAAGCCTCGCGCATGCCGCTCCGCCTGGGTCGCCTGAACGGCGCCCTGAAACTCGGTGCGCGGAAATAACTGGAGCAACTGATTGAAGATGCTGCAGAATCTCGTCACAGGGGTTGGCCTCCACGGTGATCTGATGAAGTGTGGTAACTGCATCAGCATCATACGCGGCGCGCTCAATCCCTGTTTCGTGTACGGCTAATTTGGACAAGAGTGTTCTGAACTCTGAAATCGCCACGGTCACTGTTTCCCCTCGTCGACGACCTCCGCATCGATGACTTCGCCTTGTTGCGCGCCGGTCGTGGATCCGCTGGGCTGCGCGCCGCCCGCCGACGCATCGCCGCCGGGCGCACCGCCCGTCGCGCCGGCCGCCTGCTGCTTGTAGAGCGTTTCGGCCGCCTTGTGCTGCGCCGCGGTCAGCTGATCGAGCGCGCTCTGCACCGCCGCCGCATCTGTACCTTCCGTGGCTTTTTTCACCGCCTCCATTGCCGTCTCGATGGCCTTGCGCTCCGCCTCGCTCAGCTTGTCGCCGGTGTCCTTGAGCAGCCGCTCCGCTCCGTACACAGCCTGGTCGGCGCGGTTCCGCAGCTCGATCTCCTCTCGGCGCTTCTTGTCTTCCTCAGAATGCGATTCCGCGTCTTTCATCATCCGATCGACTTCGTCCTTGCTGAGACCGCTCGTCGCGGTGATGGTGATCTTCTGCTCCTTGCCGGTGCCGAGATCCTTCGCCTGCACGTTGACGATGCCGTTCGCGTCGATGTCGAACGTCACTTCGATCTGCGGCATCCCGCGCGGGGCGGGAGGCAGTCCGATGAGATGGAATTTCCCGAGCGTCCGGTTGTCGCGGGCCATCGAGCGCTCGCCCTGGAGGACATGTACTTCGACGCTCGTCTGGTTGTCGGACGCGGTCGAGAAGGTTTCGCTCTTCCTCGTCGGAATCGTCGTGTTTCGCGTGATCAGCGTCGTCATCACCCCGCCCATCGTCTCGATCCCGAGCGAGAGCGGCGTGACGTCGAGCAGCAGCAGGTCCTTCACGTCGCCGGCGAGGACGCCCGCCTGCACGGCGGCGCCGATCGCGACGACCTCGTCGGGGTTCACACCCTTGTGCGGCTCGCGCCCGAACAGCTCTTTGACGATCTGCTGCACTTTCGGAATACGTGTCGATCCGCCGACCAGCACGACCTCGTCGATCTTCGAGGGATCGAGGCCGGCGTCGCCGAGCGCCTGTTTGGTGGGACCGACCGTTCGCTGCAGCAGCTCTTCGACGAGCTGCTCGAACTTCGCCCGCGTCAGCTTCATCTGCAGGTGCTTGGGGCCGGTCTGATCGGCGGTGATGAACGGGAGGTTGATGTCGGTCTCCATCACGGTGGAGAGCTCCATCTTCGCTTTCTCCGCCGCTTCCTTCAGCCGCTGCAACGCCATCCGATCCTTGCCGAGATCGATGCCCTCGCTCTTTTTGAACTCGCTGATGATCCAGTCGATGATGCGCTGATCGAGATTGTCGCCGCCGAGATGCGTGTCGCCGTTGGTCGCCTTGACCTCGACGACGCCTTCGCCGACTTCGAGGATCGAGATGTCGAACGTCCCGCCGCCGAAGTCATAGACGGCGATGGTTTCGTCCTTCTTCTTGTCCAGTCCGTACGCCAGCGCCGCCGCCGTCGGCTCGTTGACGATGCGCATCACCTCGAGGCCGGCGATCTGGCCGGCATCCTTGGTCGCCTGGCGCTGGGCGTCGTTGAAGTACGCGGGCACCGTGATCACCGCCTGAGTCACGGGCTGGCCGAGATATTCCTCGGCCGCCTGCTTCAGCTTTTGCAGGATCATCGCGGAGATTTCCGGCGGCGGGTACTCCTTGCCGTTGGACTGCACGCGCACGTCCCCATTGCTGGCGCGCGCGACCTGATACGGCACCATCTTCATTTCCTCGGACACTTCATCGAACTTGCGCCCCATGAAGCGCTTGATCGAGAAGATGGTGTTTTCGGGATTCGTGACCGCTTGCCGCTTGGCGACCTGGCCGACGAGTCGTTCTCCGGTCTTGGTGAAGGCGACCACGGAGGGCGTCAGGCGTCCCCCTTCGGGGTTGGTGATGACGACCGGTTCCCCGCCTTCCATGACTGCTACCACGGAATTCGTCGTGCCCAGGTCGATGCCGATGATCTTGCTCATTGAGTGGGTCCTCGCATTGGTGGATGGCTGATCCTGATTCAACTATAAAAGTTGAGTGCCCTGCAGTCAACGTGAGCCGCTGCGGCAGCCGTGGGGTCTGACCCCACCGTTCGACTTCCCCGGGCAAGAATCAAGACCGGGGTCAGACCCTAGCCCGCGCGCGAGCTTCGGGGGTCTGACCCCACCCCTCAAGTTCCCCGGGCAAGAATCAAAGCCGGGGTCAGACCCCGTCCGCGTATACTGGAGGTGCCAGCCAGGCCTGCCTCGACTTTGGGGCGGCGTAAGCGTGTCTTACACATCCCGAGGAAAACGATGATCCGCGCCTTATTGCTTGGTGTGTGTGTCTGGGGTGTCGCTGCCGGCGTCGCCGGCGCGCAAGAGGCGCCGCCCCCGGCGTTTCTCGCCGTCGTCGAAGGCAACGCGACCCTCGAGCGCGAGGGCGAGGTCGTGCCGGCCGAGCAGAACATGCCGTTCGTGCAGGGCGATCGCCTGCGCACGCTGGACGGCCGGGTGCAGATCGTCTTTCCCGACGGCACCGCGATCGAAGTCGCTGAGAACTCCGAAGTCGAATGCATCTCCCCGACGCGCGTCCGCCTGCTCGCCGGCACGATGGATCACGTGCAGCGAGCGATCGGCGGATCGCAGTCTGCGACGCATCTGCCGCCCGAGCTCGACGTCTACGGCCAGACGTTCGATCAATACGGATCGTGGCAGTACGACGCGCCGTACGGGTACGTCTGGTATCCGACCGTCGCTACGGATTGGCGTCCGTACCACTACGGCTATTGGTCTTCAGTGCCGCGGTACGGCTACACGTGGATCGGCGTCGATGTGTTCGCGTGGCCGACGCATCACTACGGACGCTGGGGCTTCGCGCGCAACCGGTGGTTCTGGATTCCCGGACGCGCGTGGGGACCGGCGTGGGTATCGTGGGCCTCGGCACCCGGCTACGTGAGCTGGTGCCCGCTTGGCTTCGACAGCCGGCCGGTATTCGGCTTCTCGTACGGGTACGGACGATCGTGGGCTGGCTGGACGATTCTGCCTCGCAACAACTTTGGCGCTCATCGGTACTACGCGCATCGCAACGGCGTGGACCCGCGACGCATTCCTGCCAACGCCGCATTCGTCGCGCGCAACGGACCGCCCGTCTCGGCAGCGCGAGTGGGCCGTGTGAACTCCAACAGCGCACCGACCGTCGGCGTGGCCGTGCCTCGAAATCCTGGACAGCGACCAGCCGGACGTCAGTCGCCCGTCGGAACCCCACAGTCGTCACCCGCTGGTATTCCGCAGTCGTCACCGGTCGGAAGTCATCGGTCATCTCCGGTAGGGACGTCGCAGCTGTCGCCGGTCGGAACTCCTCAGTCGTCGCCAGTCGGAAATCCGCTTGGCGCTACTCGCGGCGTATCGCCGACAATCATTCGGCCCGGACAGACCGACACGCGTCAGCCGACACTCGGTGAGAGACGCGTCCTTCCGCAGACTCGCTACGGCATGCCGCGCGTGACGACACCAACAGGGTCGCCGGCGCAGCCACCGTCGACGGGCCGGCCGACGCTGACGCCGGACAATCGGTCGACATCGCCCGCCTACGAGCGGGCAACGCCTGGCTTCCGATCGCCAGGCGAGTATCGGATTCGACCGATGGAACCGCGGATGACGCCGGCGCCGTCAGGTCCGGCTCGCTCGATCGCGCCGTCCATGGAGCGCACGCCCGCGCCGATGGCGATTCCGCGCATCACGCCGAACCCAACTCCGGCCGGACCGCCGCCTCAGGCGGCTCCCGCGCAAGCGCCACCGCATGCGCGACCGGCACCGGCCAACGCCGCACCGCAAGGCGAAGCCAGGCCTCGGTCAGGAGGACGCGGACGGTCTCGCTAACAAATGGCTAATGGCTGAAGGCTGATGGCTTATGGTCAAATGGATGTTCGTCGGCCATGAACCGCAAGCCATCAGCCCTTAGCCATCAGCCATGACGCGCGTTGTCATTCGCATAGCCCGCAATGCGGGCATCGTCGCGCTGTTCCTGGTGGCGGCCACGGCCGGCACGCTGAGCGGCGTCCTCTTCGCGTACGCCGGCGACCTCCCGCAGATTTCCGCGCTCGACAACTACAGCCCCAGCACCATCACGCGCGTGCACGCGTCGAACGGCCAGGTCATCGGCGAGTTCGCGACGCAGCGGCGCGTGGTCGTCGGCTACGACGACATCAATCCGCTGCTGCGCAACGCCATCATCGCCACCGAGGATGCCGATTTCGACCAGCACTTCGGCCTGAACATCTATCGCATCTTCGCCGCGGCGGCCATCGACATCGCCAAGCGGCGCCGCGAGCAGGGCGCGAGCACGCTGACGCAGCAGGTGGCGCGCAACCTCGATCAGTTCGGCCTGACCAAGCAGAAGCTGATCGAGCGCAAGATTCGCGAGATCGTCCTTGCGGTGCGGATCGAGAAGCGCTACACCAAGAAAGAGATCTTCACGATCTACTGCAACCAGATGTATCTCGGCCACGGCGCCTACGGCGTCGAGGCCGCGTCACGGCTGTACTTCAACAAGGCGAACAAAGACCTGAGCCTCGAGGAAGCGGCGCTCATCGCCGGCGTCTTCCAGTTGCCCGAGCGCCAGAGCCCGTTCATCGACATGCGGCGCGCCACGCAGCGGCGCAACGTCGTGCTCCAGCGCATGGCCGAGGAAGGGTATCTGACACAGGCCGAGGCGGACGCGGCCAAGCAGAAGCCGATCGTGACGCGTGGCCAGCCCAACCAGCCGCCGGGCATCGCGCCGTTCTTCGTCGAGGAAGTGCGCAAGCATCTCGAGCGCGCCTACGGCGCGAAGCAGCTCTATGAAAGCGGGCTGGCGGTGACGACAACCCTGGATGCGCGGCTGCAGGACGTCGCCAACAAGACGGTGGAACGCGGCCTCCGGGCGTACGACAAGCGGCACGGCTGGCGGCGGCCGGCGCGCAACGTCCTCACGGAAAAACACACGATCGAGGGATTCAAGGACGAACGGTGGAACCGGCCGATGGCAGTGGGCGATATCGTTCCCGCCGTGGTCGTCATGGCGCCCAAAACCGGCGCGGCAAAATTGCGAATCGGCGCCTACAACGCCGATCTCGAGCGCGCGGGCTACGCATGGACGCGCAAGGCGTCAGCGCTCGACATGTTCAAGCCGGGCGATCTCGTCGATGTGGCGATCGCGAAGATCGATCCCGACAGCCACACGGCAAGCGTGACGCTGGAACAGACGCCGCTCGTCGAGGGCGCACTGGTGGCGATCGACAATCGAACCGGCCAGATCAAGGCGATGGTCGGCGGATGGAGCTTCGGCCGGAGCAAGTTCAACCGCGCGGTGCAGGCCTATCGTCAGCTCGGCTCCACGTTCAAGCCCATCGTCTACACGGCGGCGATCGATCGCGGCTTCACGCCGACCTCCATCCTCGTGGACTCGCCGGTCAGCTATCAGGCCGGGAACGGCCAGGTCTGGAGCCCCCAGAACTACGATCACAAGTACGAAGGACCGATCACGCTGCGCTGGGCGATCGAAGAGTCGCGCAACATTCCAGCGATCAAGATGATGGAAACGCTGGGGCCGAAGAATGTGATCGACTACGCCAAGCGGTTCGGGTTCGAACAGGATTTCCCCCCGTACCTGCCGATTGCTCTTGGCGCCGGCGACGGGACGCTGCTGGAGATCACCAGCGCCTACAGCACCTATCCCAACCAGGGTGTGCGGATGAAACCCTTCTCCATCCTCTCGGTCAAGGATCGCGACGGCAATCTGCTCGAAGAGAACCGCGCCGAGCCGACGGATGTGATCCGCGCTGACACCGCGTTCGTGATGACCAACCTGCTGCGCGGCGTCCTGACGCACGGCACCGGGCGGCGCGCCATCAATATGGCGGGCGAATGGCCGCTCGCTGGCAAAACCGGCACAGTGGACGAGAACACGGACGCGTGGTTCATCGGGTTCGATCCCGACATCACGGTCGGCGTCTGGATCGGCTTCGACGACAAGCGGAAGTCGCTCGGTACCGCCGAGCAGGGTTCGTTCGTCGCGCTGCCGATCTGGATGGAGTTCATGCGCGCCTACATCGACGGCCGGGAGGACAAGGCCACGCCGCCGAAATTCGAAGCGCCCGGGAACATCGTGTTTCTCGCCGTCGACAAGGCGAACGGCGGCGTGCTGCCGCCAGACAGTCCTGGCGTGATCAACGAGGCCTTCATCGCCGGGACGCAGCCCGGCGCGAACTCGTTTCCTCGACAACCGTAGAAGAGGGCAGGACGGGCGGGAAGGGCTGGATGGGCGGGAGGGGAAAACCTCCGTGTCTTCACGTCCTGCTCCTCCTGTCTTTCCTCGGGAGTTGATGTCAGCGCGTGGGAACGCGCTGCTTCAGCTCCTCAGAACAGCTCACGGCCGTTTCGTGCCCACATCGGCCCTCAAGCCGTCTGCGTCGACACCGGCCAGCGGCCCGCGCCCGTTTCGGGAAACGGGCTCACATAGATCTCGTCGCGGCCTGACTCGTTCGACTAGTAGGCCAGCCATCGGCCGTCAGGCGATATCTCGCCGTTTCTTTCGGCGAACGGCGACTGAACGGCCGGCGTCACCCGCCGGTTGCCGCAAGATCCATGATTCGGATGTCGTTCCCGGTTTGCGAATCGATCTCGCCGATCACGAGATGCGTGCCGTCCGCGGAGATCCCCGCTGGAAACTGACTGCTCTGGCTATGGCCGTGACGCCATCGGCCTCTTCCAGGCCGTGGATCCCGCCGACGTTGGGGTGATTCAAGGAGGCGAGCGTCTTCGCTTCGCGCCGAAACCGCGCGAGGCGATCCGGATCGGCGGCGAACGCGTCGGGGAGAATCTTCAGCGCGACGTCGCGGTCCAGTTTCGTATCGCGCGCGCGATACACTTCGCCCATCCCGCCCAAGCCGATTTGGCCGGTGACTTCGTAGACGCCGACGCGTGTACCGGGAGTCAGCGACACAGGGCTACCGTGTCGGCACGAGCCGCTTCAGCTCTTCGAACCAGGGTCGAAAATCATCTCCGCTCATGCTGGGCTCTCTGAGGGAGCGAGTGCAAGCTCGACACGGTAGCCGAGGCTTCGGAGTTCGCGAATCATCTTAGCGGCGCGTGCTTGCGCTCGCTTCTTGGTCACCGCTGGCCCGCGTTCCTCGTAGCGCACGTTGTCGTGCAGTATCTTCCAAATCAAGCGACAGAGCCGATTGGCAATCGCTCCGATCGTTTGCTTGTGCCCGAGGCGTGGCACCAGCCGTCGATAGACCAGCTCGAAGATACTGCCTTTCGTCTTGACAGCGGCGTTGGCCGCTTGATTGAGGAGGCGTCGCATCGGACGATTGCCCTGGGGCGAGCGGTGACTGTAGCTCACGCCCGCGCTCTCGTCATCGCCCGGGCAGGCGCCGACCCAGGACGAGAGGTGCTTGGCGGACGGGAAGGTCGCTGCCGCCGCCCCGACTTCGGCGATGATCTGATGCGCCGACTCCACGCCGAGGCCGGGCACTTCGGCGATGCGTTGCACGGTGGCTTGGTGGTGGGCGATGAGACGCGCCATTTCTTGGTCAAGTGTGTCGAGATGCGCTTCGAGGAGTCGCAATTCCTCGAGGGTCAGTTGGAGGAGCCGCCGGTAGACGGGATGGAGGGCCGTGCAGGCGCCGAGCGCGTCACGCAGTTGGTCCGCGGTGGCCCGTAACCGCTGATCGGCGAGCGCCGCCAGGGTCGCCGCGCTCGTTTCACCGTTGGCCAACGCCTGCAGCATGCGCCGGGCACTGCTGCCCAACAGATCGGAGACCAGGCTGGAGAGCTTGATGTGGGCTTCCTCCAGCAGACACTCCAGGCGGTTCTGCAACTGCACGCGGCTGCGCGTCACTTGATACTTGCGCCGCATCACCGTCCGCCAGAGTCGCTGCTCGGCGTCGGGCACGAAACTCAGGATCAGCTCCTGCGCCACCAGTCGCTTCACTAAGCGTTCGGCATCCGGGAAGTCCTTCTTCCGCCCCCGGGCCCCACGATTCGACTGGGCCTGAGCCAGGTGCAAGGCCCCCGCCGTTGGGCCAGCGCCCTCCCGCGTCTGCCGTAACGGTTGCCAGTACCGCTCCAGCGCTTCCCACGCGGGTCGCCAATACTGTGCCGTCGATTCCATCACCACTTCGTCGACCTGCTGCTCCAGCAGCCACTCGGCCAACGACCGCAGCTGCGTGGGACTGGTGCCGACCGTGTGGCGGAGAAACTGAAACTCCCCCTCCACGTCGACGTCGGCGACGACGACGGCCAACATCTTCTTATGGACATCAATGCCGGCGATCCGGTACGCCATCTCGACCTCTCCTGGCCAGAGCGGAGAGCGTGCCCACATTGTCTTATTCAGGGTCGCGGGCTATCGTCGTTCTCCTCACGGGAACCACGACGCCCAATCATTCGCGCAAGTACGCACGCTCCGGATCAGCCAATTCTGCGGCCTCGACAGCTCCACTGGTTCGTCGATCTCACCGCTCTGCGCCGGGACCATTCTCCTCGACGCTGGCCAAGATTTTCATGGAGTTTCGCGAGCTGCGGTGCGGCGGCTTCGCCTCGCACGTTCGCTTCACAGAACTCGTTCCGCTTAGCGGATCGGCACGAGTCGTTTCAGCTCTTCATGCCAGTTCTGCACGACGATGATCGCGTTGGTGTCGTCGACGGCGTTTCCGGATTTGATCATCACGAAGCGTTGGCCGTCGGGTGTCACGTCGAACGGCCGTGTGCCGGCCGAGTCCCTGAGGAATGTTCCCTCGAACAGGAGCTGCGGCACACCGGCGGTCAGTTGCGACTGGCTCGACACAGGCACCGAAAAGAAACTCAGCCCGTCGGCGATGATGTAATGGAGCGTCCGGCCATCGCGGGACCAGCGAGGCTTCACGCCGCCATTCGCCGAAATCTTTTGACGATCGCCAAGCTCCGGAAACCGTTCGACGTAGACCTCCCATTGACCGGACGTGTTCGACATGTACGCCAGCCAGCGACCGTCCGGCGACAAGGCGGGCGCCCCGGCGCGGAATTGCCTTCGGATGGTTCGTTCGACCTTGCGCTCACCGGCCATCGCCACGGTGCCGATGCCGCCGGTACCTGAGAAGAGGAGCGTCGTGCCGTCGCGCGACCACGTGTGCGCATGGAGGAGCTCGGTCCCCTCGGCGATGGGAAACAGCCGCTCGGCTGCTTCGCTTCCGTCGGCCCCCTGTAAATACAATTCCGGCCGGCCTCCTCGATTCGAAGTGAAGACGATCCGCTGCCCATCCGGCGTCCAGAGTGGGCCCTGGTCGTCAGCCGCGTCTGTCGTGATCTTCGTCGTCGTCTGGCGGGCGATATCGTAGGTCCAGATGTCGCGCGGCTGGCCCTGATCGATGGCCAGGCGAGTGCCGTCGGGCGACAACCGGACCGACTGATAGTTGCTGGCCGGAAGCCCCGGCAATCGCTCCTGACGCCCGGTCCGATCGACCCAGACGACGGTTCGTTGTGAATCAGCTGGAAGTCCAGGAAGGTAGGCGAGCGTCCCATCGGCAGCGAACGCGAAGTCCGCGGCCCCGCCCTCTTTGGTGATGACGCCTTCGAGAACCGGAATCGGCGAGCTGGTGACCTCCAACCGTTTGAGATCGAATCCCGCTCCGCGCAGCGCGCCATCGACCGCGTACACCAGATGACCCGTCGGCGCGTACCGTGGATAGCTGCCATGAGGGATGAGCATCCGCTGCTCGCCGGTGTCCAGGTTCAGGAGCGCTATTTGAGCCGTTTCGCCGTTGTCGAAGCCGTCCGCCGCTGGAACAATTGTGAAGAGCACCGCACGTGCGCCCGGCAGAAAGACCGGCCAGGAGTGCCTCCGCCCACCGGGGGTCGCGTCTGCCTTGGTTATTTGCGCTGGTTCACCCCCGCTGGCGGCCACCCGCCACAGGCTGCCATTGGCGCCGCCGAAAACGATCGTGCCGTCCGAGCCCCAGCTTGCGCCGCGAACCGGTGCTGGACCCGGTGCTGGAAGGGTACAGATGGTGACCGGTGTCCCGCCGAGGATGGGGACTTTCTTCAACGTTCGGTCCGATGACTCCATGAAGCCGACCCACGCGCTGTCGGGAGACACGAACGGGCCGAAGGCATTGCGAGTCTGGAGCACGACGCGCGACAGTTGATTCAGCGGACGTACGGTCAACGCACCCGCTCCGGCGCTGCCGGTCCAATACACGATGTTGGCCCCATCCGGAGAGATGACCAGATCGTGACTGGTGTTCGCCACGGCGAGCGGCTGCGTCGCCGATGCTGTCACCGCAAGACGCGTGACGCGCGGCGGCTCGGGACGCGTCAGCCGCCACACGACGGCGGCTGCTATCGAACCACCTATCACGAAGGCGCCAAGCATCCACGGCAACGATCGCCGCCAGCCCGGTGCCGTCGGCGACGTCGCCCCCGCACCAACGGCCGTCCCCGACGCGAGGTCGAAGGCGCCCTCCATTGCCAGCCGCAGATCTGCGACCGCGTGCAGCCGGTGCCTCGGCGTCTTCTCGAGGGATCGCCGAAGACAGACGCGCAAACCCGGCGACAGGTTCGACGGCAGCGCGTTCCAGTCGGGGTCGGACTTGATGACGCTCGCCATCACCTCCGCGACATCGTCGCCGGGAAACGCGCGCCGGCCCGTGACCATTTCGTAGAGCACGCACCCCAACGCCCACACATCGCTTCGCGCGTCGGCTGGCCGGCCTTTCGCCTGCTCGGGACTCATATAGGCGGCGGTGCCGAGGATCATCCCGGCCTGCGTCATGGCAGGAGTCGTGATCGTGGGCGACATCGACACGCTGGATGATGATCCCGAAAACGGCTCCATCGCCTTGGCCAACCCGAAATCCAGCACCTTCACCGTGCCGTCAGGTCGGACTTTGATGTTCGCGGGCTTCAAGTCTCGGTGAACGATGCCCTGTTCGTGCGCCGCTTCGAGCGCCTCCGCGATCTGTTTCGCGATCGGCAGGGCCTCGTCGGGCGGGATCGCGCCGCGGGCGAGACGCTGCGCCAGATCCTCGCCCTCGACCAGCTCCATCACGAGGGCGTGGACAGCCGCCTGCCCTGAGCCTGTCGAAGGGGCGGATTTCTCGAAGCCGTAGATTGCGGCGATGTGAGGATGATTCAGCGACGCCAGCGTCCGCGCTTCGCGTTCGAACCGGGCCAACCGGTCGGCGTCTGCGGCGAACGCGTCCGGCAGGATCTTGATCGCGACCTGGCGGCCCAGTGTCGTATCCGTCGCCCGATAGACCTGCCCCATCGCGCCTTCGCCGATCGGCGCGGCGACTTCGTAAACGCCGATGCGCGTACCGGGGGAAAGCGCCAAGGCTTTGCGTGATTATACGGGGCGTCAAACCGCGCCCGACCCGCCGGCCAGGCCCAGGAAGGGAAAACTCCGTCCTCCCTTCCTGCCTTTCCTGCCTTTCCTGCCCTTCTTGCCCTACCCGCCCTACTGCGTCGCCTTCCCCGCTGTAATCGTGACCTTCGCGATCTTGCCGACACCGCTTTCAGCGAGCCACAGGTTGCCGGCTTTGTCGATCTCCATGTTGCGGACGGTGCCGCCGCCGCCCGGAATGGGCCACGTGAGGAACTTCTTGGTTTCGGCGACTACATTTACGTGAAATCAGCGCGAAGCGCGCCGGAGAAGCCGGTTCAGCGCCGCTGAAGCTTCGGGAACGCGCAGCGCCAGCGCCATTCCGAAGTAGACCACTCCGTAGATCGCGACGACAGCCAATCCGACGGCAATGGGCTGCGACAGCGGGATCGACAGTTTCACGATCCACGCCGCGCCGGCGGCGAGCGCTGCCGACACCCAGAGCCGCGCGGTGTAGCCGACCGCGAGGCCGGTCGGTCCGATCCGGGCGTTGAGCCGCGCACGCAGCAGCAGCATCTCGACCCATCCCGCGACACTGCCGGACGCGGCGAGTCCCGCGACGCCCCACGCCGGCGCCACGCCCATCAGCGGCGGAAGCCGAATCGCGAACAGATAGCCGAGCACGACCGAGAGCGATACGCGGACGATCGCGAAGTGAAGCGGCGTCCGCGTATCGCCGAGCGCGTAGTAGGTCGAGGCATACAGCCGGCCAAGGGTTGACGCCAGCAGTCCAACCGCCGAACCAGCCAGGATGACCCAGATGTAGATCGAGTCCTCGCGGGTGAAGCGTCCGGTCTGAAAGATCGCCGCCGTGATCACGTCGCCGAGCGCGAGCAACGCCATGGCGGAAGGGACGACGAAGAGCGCGATGTTGCGGAGCCCCGCCTCGAGGCGCGATCGCAGCGAGCTGTGCCTTGCCTCATCGCTGCCGGTGACGCCCGCCATCGCCGGCAGTTCGGCGGCGGAGACGGCCATGCCGAACAGGCTGACCGGCAGCGTCGACAGCAGCTGCGCGTTGGTGATCGCCGCCACCGCTCCCGTGCCGAGCAGGCTCGCCAGCAATTGGTCGACATACCCGCTGATCTGGACGACGCCGCGGCCCACGAAGACCGGCCCGAAATTGCGGGCGATGGCCCGGACGGGCTCGGCCGTCGAGTCGAACGACAGGCGCAGCTCCGGCGCCACTCGCAGAACAGCCGGCACCTGCACGAGAAACTGCAGCGCACTGCCGACCACGGATCCCCATGCCGCCAGCACCGCAAGACGCGGCAGCTCGACGCCGCCGAAGGCGATCAGCGTGGCGATGATGGCGGCGTTCCACGCGATCGGCGCCGTATACGAGATGAGAAATCGTTGATGCGAGTTCAAGATGCCGAGGCACCACGCGGACAGCACCAGCAGGCCCGCGCCCGGAAAGAGGATCCGCACGAGCTCGGTCGTCAGCTCACGCTTCGCGCCGGTGAATCCTGGCGCGATCAGCCCGATGAGCACGGGCGTGGCCAGCATGCCGACGAGCACGAGCACCGCGACGATCGACGCGAGCAGCGCGAACACGGCGCCGGCTACGCGGTCCGCCTGACGGCGCTCGCCGCGCGCGATCAGCGACGCGTAAACAGGGATGAACGACGCCGACAGCGCCTGATCGCCGAACAGATTCTGCAGGACGTTGGGAATGCGGAAGGCGGCGCTCCAGGCATCGGCTTCGGGGCCCAGCCCGAAGTAGTGGGCGACCACGCGCTGCCGGACCAGGCCGACGATGCGCGTGAGCGAGATTCCGAGACCGACGGAGACGGCGCCTGAGCGCGCGGGAGGAGGCACGCTCGTCCTGAGCTTGTCGAAGGACGAGCCGCCCTGCTCGTGGTTCGAC
This sequence comes from uncultured Acidobacteriota bacterium, assembly GCA_963770995.1. GTDB lineage: Bacteria > Acidobacteriota > Vicinamibacteria > Vicinamibacterales > CAVVIG01 > CAVSWN01. The sequence goes on from CAVYRS010000005.1 coordinate 896,829, forward strand.
AAGCTCACCACGAGCGAATCACGGACACCCCGGCCCGAATCTCAGTCAACGTCCTCGTCTGGCGCCTCGGTGCCGAGCGTTCCGCTCGATCGCTTCATCAGATACGTCTTGATGAACATGTCGATGTCGCCGTCGAGCACCCGGTTGATGTCGCCGACCTGCTCCTTGGTGCGGTGATCCTTCACCAGCTGGTAGGGGTGCAGCACGTAGCTGCGAATCTGGCTTCCGAACGCAATCTGATGCTTCACCCCGCCGATCTGATCCAGCTTGGCCTGCTGCTCTTTCAGCTTGAGATCGTAGAGGCGCGCCTTCAGCACCTTCATCGCCGAATCGCGGTTGCGGTGCTGCGATCGCTCGTTCTGGCACGACACGACGATGCCGGTCGGCAGGTGGGTGATGCGAATCGCCGAGTCGGTGACGTTGACGTGCTGGCCGCCGGCCCCGCTCGATCGATAGGTGTCGATCCGGATGTCCTTGTCGTCGATCTCGACGTCGACGTCTTCGGGCAGCTCGGGCCACACGTAGACGGAGGCAAACGAGGTGTGCCGCCGCGCCGCCTGATCGAAGGGCGAGATCCGCACGAGCCGGTGCACGCCGGCCTCGGCCGAGAGCAAGCCGTAGGCGAATTCTCCCGACACGGTCAGCGTGACGCTCTTGAGGCCGGCTTCTTCGCCCGGCTGATAGTCGATGGTCTCGCGCTTGAACCCGCGGCGCTCGGTCCAGCGCAGGTACATCCGCAGCAGCATCTCGGCCCAGTCCTGCGACTCGGTGCCGCCGGCGCCCGGATGAATGGCGAGAATCGCGTTCTTGCGATCGTGCTCCCCGCCGAGCATCTTCTTGATCTCCGCGGCCTGCACTTCCTGGTCGAGCGCTTCCAGCGCCTGGGCGAACTCCGCGTCGACCGACTCGCCCGCCTCCGACCACTCGACGAGCACGGCAAGGTCGTCGCTCTTCTTCTTGAGCGACAGTATCAGGTCGCGGTCCTGTTCCAGGCGGCGCCGGCGCTGCAGCACCTTCTGCGCTTCGTTTTGGTCTTTCCAGAAGTCCGGCGACGCGGCGCGGGTTTCGAGGCGGGTCAGTTCGTCGGCAGGATGAGCGGCTTCAAAGATAGCTCCGCAGATCGGTGGCGCGTTTGCTGAGATCTTCGTAGCGGCGCATCAATTCATCGACAGTAGGCATGTGTGTCCCTATCTTACACGGCGGCGCGACAGAACCAGCAGCGCCAGAGTCACCACTACCGAGGCATACGCCAGCACGTCGCCGTAGCGCGTATAGAACGTAGACGTCTTGAGGAACCGAACCGACCCGACGATCACCGCCTGCTGAAAGATCTCACTGCGATCGAGCACGCGGCCGTAGGGATCGACGATGCCGCTGACGCCCGTATTGGCAGACCGCACCAGGTACCGTCCGTTCTCGATCGCCCGCATCGCGGCCTGCTCGAAATGCTGGTACGGCGCGGACGTGGCGCCGAACCACGCGTCGTTGGTGATCGTTGTCAGCAGCTCGCCTCCGGCCACCACGCCCTGCCGCACGAGATCCGAGTAGACGATCTCGTAACAGATCGCGGTGCTGACCCGGTGATTGCCGACCGGCAGGAGCTCGATTGTCTCGCCCGCGTTGAAGTCGGACACCGCCTCCACGAGCGGCGCGGCAAAGAACAGCACGTTCTTGAACGGCACGTATTCGCCAAACGGCACCAGGTGCATCTTTCGATAGACGCCCGCGGTCGATCCGTCGGGCCGCACCATGAACGCGGCGTTGTACAACTTGTCCCTCACGCGGCGGCCGTTGTCCTGGCGCCATAGAAATTGATCGCTGCCGAACAGAATCGGCACGCCGGCATCACGCGCCATCGTCCGCATGCGCTCGGTGGCGACGCCATCTTCCTCGAAGAAGAACGGCATCGACGACTCCGGCCACATCACGAACTCCGCCCCGGTCTGAAGCGCATGCCGCGTCAAACGCAAGTGATCGCTGAAGATGGACGAGGCGTGGCCGGGATCCCATTTGATGGCCTGGTCGATGTTGCCCTGGATGAGGCCGACGCGAATCTGCTCGCCGGTCTGTGTCAGCTCGTTGCGCGTGAGCCGGGCAGAACCCCACCAGGCGATCCCCAGTAGAACGACCGCCATGGCCGCGGCCGGGAGGTAGCGCCGCCGGTCGCGCGGTCCCACGACGATCACGGCCAGCGCTGCGTTCACGGCCGCCACGAGCATCGACAATCCATACACGCCGAACAGGCTTGCGAACTGCGCGATGGGAAGGACGGTGACCTGGCTGTATCCGAGCAGCGCCCATGGAAACCCGATGTGTGGCATGTAGGTGCGGCCCAGTTCTGTCGCCACCCACACGACGGGCGCCGTTAGCACGGCGAGTGGCCCGTTCGTGCTGACGAACCGGTAGACGATCGCCGCGCAGAACGCCGGAAACAGCGCCAGCGTCGCGATCATCAACGCGTTGACCAGCACGGCCACCCAGGTCTGGAGACCTCCGTATACGGCCATGACGCCTGTGATCCAATAGAGCGTGCCGGTGAAGTAGACCGCCGCCGTCACGAATCCCAACGCAAAGGCCCGCCTCAGTCGACGCGATTCGCTCGTCAGGAATCGCGACTCGTGCCTGGCCAGACCGGCGACCGCGACGAACAGCGGTGTCAGCGCGATCCAGCCGAACGCGGGATGACCGAACCTTGGAAAACTGAGCGCGAGGAGGAGGCCGGAGGCGGTGGCGAGAGCCGTTCCCACCATTGAAAACTACCGCATTACTGCTGCCGGTGTGTGGGCGGGCGGGAGTGGGAACGGCTCGAGCGCGTACGAGCGCGTCAGCGAGTGATCCAGGGGTTGAACTGCTCTTCTTTCTTCAGCTTCGCGGCAACCGTTTCCGCTTCGCGCCGCGTCGGGAACTTGCCAATCCGGACGCGGTAGACGGAGGGCGTCCCGTCAGAGGGCACCAGCACGTAGGCCGCGTAGCCTTTCGAATTGAGCCGTTTGGCGATCGCTTCGGCCTCGCCGCGCACGTTCAGGGCGGCAATCTGTACGGCAAATGCGTCCGCGGCGGGACGTTCAGGGGCGGAGATGATCTGATCGGATACCAACTTCTCGACCGGTTTCTCAGGGACTGCCTTGTCAGCGACGATTTTTTCTGGGACAGGCTTGGCCGCCGGCGTCTTCACGGGTGGTGTTTTCTCCACTGCGATCTTCTCCCGGACGACCTCCTTGACTGGCTTGTCCACGACAGGCTTGTCCGCCGCAGGCTTGTCGGTGACGGGCTTCAGTTGCTCGCGCGGCGGCGTCTTGGTTTCGAGACGGTTGAAGTAACTCAATTCGTCCACGCCCGGCGGTGGTGCGGCAGCCCGCGGATCGGAACCGGACGGAGTCGCCGCCGGCGCTGGCGCGGGTTGAGGCTGCGGCGGTGACGTTGTTTCGGCGACGTCGCTGGCAGGCGCCGCATCGGTGAGCAGGGTGCGATCGGCGCGAACACCGCGACCGACCAGCACACCGCAGAGGAAAATGACGACCGACGCGACCGTCGCAGCCATGAACAGGAAGACCACTTGCTTCCCATTCAGCTGGATCTCATGGAAGCCTTCGTCTGGTGTTGGTGTCACAGCCGAAGAGATTGTACCACGTCAGTTCTGACAGTACAACCGTGCTATCGGCCGTCGATCCGCGCGAGCAGTTGCTTGGCATCGAGCGATGCCGGATCGATCGTCAACGCGCGCTCCGCTTCGGCGCGGGCGGCCGTCAGATCCTTGATCTGAAGGTACGCTTCGCCGAGCGCCACGTGCACGTCCGCAGTCTCGGCGCTCCACACTGAGATCTTGAACGCCTCGATCGCTTCCTGAACGCGGCCGCTTCGCAGATGAATACGTCCGAGCAACAGATGCCCTTCGGCGAGATACGGCGAGAGATAGAGCGCGCGGTCGAGTTCGACCAGCGCCTCGCGATCGTTTTCCTGCTGATACTGTCGCCGCCCGCGATCCAGGTGAAACCGGGCGGTCTCCTCCTGATCGCGCTGCTCGCTGGCCGCCAGCCGCGACTCGATCCGCCGGGAGCGCGGCAACTCGGCTTCGTGCTTCACGCGCTCGAGACCTCTCGGAACTCCTTCGACGAGATTCGCGGCCGACCGCTTTGCGCCGGGCGATTCGTACTCCGCCGAGAGACGGCGCGCCAGTTCGCGCTCGCGCGTGGCTTCAGCGGCGTTGCCGCTGGCTGCCAGTGCGGTGCCAAGCACGAAATGCGCGTCCGCATCGGCGCGGTTTCGCCGGACCGCTTCGCGCAACCAGTAAATGGATGCCTGAATGTCCCGGCTGAGCCAGTACGCGTAGCCAAGATTGAACGCGTAGTCGGAGTCCTCGGTGTCGGCCTTGACCGCGAGGTCGAAGAAATACACCGGCAGCCCTGTCTGGGCCGGAGCAAACCGGCGAAGCTGCAATACGCCAAGATTGTTCAGCACGACGGCGGTGGGCTGCTCCTCGGACAACGCCGTGAAGATCTTGTAGGCGTCTTCGTATTGCTTCAGTTCGAGCTTCGCCAGGCCATTCAGAAACTGCACACGCCGCGCGTTGGGTGAATCGGGCGGGATTGCCGCGATCGCGTCGAGCGCGTGGCCATAGTCGCCCTGGTTCGCGTAGACGTCCCACAGCGCCAGACGCGCCCGTTCGAAGCTCGGTTGGGCCCTGAGCGCCGCCCATAGGTAGTTGACCGCCGTCTGCGGCGTCTCCGCGAGCAGTCCTTTGATGAAGTTCGCGAACACCTCGACCGATGGATGCAGCCGGCGAATTTCTTCCGACGAGGTCTGCGACGGCGGGGCAATCTGTCGCGCCAGGCGCTCGAAGGTCGCAAACAGCTCCGCCACTCGTCCGCGCTCGGTGATGTTGGCCTGCACGCGACCCGTGTCGAGCGCGATGCGGCGCGCCTTGACGACGAGCACGTCGCCCTCGAGTTGCAGCGTGCCGACGACGATCTCGGCGGCCCCGACAACCTGTCCGATGCGGATCAATGTTGCGTCGGTGAGCGTCGCTGCGGGCGGCACCTGCAGGCGCGCGAACGCCCGCTTCCGCTCTTGACGGGTCACCGCATCTCCCCCCAACGCGTTCACATCGTCGGTCAGCAGCACGGCCGAGGCTTCGCCGAGCCAGAAGATGCGAGCGTCGCGGGTGACGTTCTCGAACGGCATCACGAGCACGCCCGTTTGAGCGCGGGCAGACGCTGCGACAAGCGTCAGCGATGCGATGAGACAGAGCCGGGTGGCCGTCACGCGTCGCTCCCGGTCTCGTCGCGCGCGCCGTTCGCCAGCGCGATCCGCAGCACGCAGGTCGCTTCGCCGGTCCCGCGACAGGCGACGACTTCGGTTCGCGCGCCGATGTCGAACTTCTCCATCAGACGCTGCACAGCCGCAGCATAGAAACCGCACAACGGACGCGCAACGGGTTCGCGGACCGAACAGAAGATCGACGCGCGGACGTCGATCTGCGCCGTTCCGCGCCGAAACCGCACAATGGCGCGGCTGTCGCGATAGCTGCTGCGCACGATCTGGCGGGCGACGCGAACCACGATGCGGCGACGAAGCCATCGGGGCGCGGCCTTGATCGCCGCCCGCTGCGGCGCTGAGAGCGCTTCGACGGTCCACTCGGCGGCATACTCACCAGCTCGCTTCGTGATCATCCCGTACGCGTCGCCTTCCTGCCGCAGGAAACTCAGCACGGCGGTCAGCGGAGCCAGACCAATCGTTCCCAGGCGAAGACCGCGGGCGTCGAGCCAGTTCTCGTAGAAGCTCAATCGGCTCGGAAGGATGTCGGCGATGCCCTGATGCAGACTGGCCACGAGAACGCGACCGATGCGGGCATCTCTCATGTCGATGACATGTCACGGCAGGATTGCAGAATTGCAGGATGGCAGGATCGCAGGATTGAAGGATGGCAGAATTTACAAAATGCCGTCTTTCTGCAATCCTGCAATCCTGCAATGCTGCAATCCTGCAATGTCATATGCTCAGCCGCGATTCTCGCGGGAGGCCGCGCCACCCGTCTCGGCGGCCGCGACAAGGGCGCGCTCGTGGTGGACGGACAGACGATTCGCGAGCGTCAACTTGCGATCCTGTCGGAGGTCGCCGAGGAGATCCTGACCATCGGGGCGGACAACGACCTGGTTCCGGGCTGCGGACCGATGGGCGGCGTGCACGCCGCGCTGACCATCGCGCGTCACGACACGGTCTTCGTGATGGCGTGCGACATGCCGCACGTCACCGCCGAGTTCGCCAGGCACCTGCTCGCCCTGGCCCGCGATGCCGACCTGGTCGTCCCACGGACCGAGCGCGGCTATCATCCGTTGTGCGCGGTGTACACTCGCGCCTGCCTGGAGCCGCTCGCGCGGCGACTGGCGGCGCGGACGCTCCACATGACCGCGCTCGTCGACGACGTGCGCGTCCGCGTGGTCGAGGCCGACGAAATCGAAAGGTTTGGGGACCGCCATCGGCTGCTGGCCAACGTGAATACGCCGGCCGACTACGCAGGCCTCGAGGCGCTTCAAGTTCACGATAATCGTATCACCGGTCCATGATCCGACCCGTCCAACGCCAAGTCCACGACCAGGTGGCCGATCTCATTCGACGCCACTACGGCCTCGCCGAGGTGCCGGCATTCGCCGTGGAGATCCCGCCCTCGCGCGCGCTCGGGGATCTCGCGGTTCCCGTGGCCTTTCAACTCGCGCGGGCGCTGCGGAAGCCGCCGAAAGCCATCGCCCAGGAGATTGCCGGCGCGCTCGGCGCCATGCCCGGCGCCGCCAAGGTTGCCGCGGCGCCCAACGGCTATCTCAACGTGTACCTCGACCGGCGCGCCTTCCTGCTGCCGCGCGTGCGGGACCAGGTGGGCCTCGACGCGGCCGTCCCGGAGAAGACGATCGTCGAGCACACGGCCATCAATCCCAACAAGGCGGCCCACATCGGCCACCTGCGCAACGCCGCGCTCGGCGACACGCTCGCGCGCGTGCTGCGCTTTCGTGGCACGCCGCTCGAAGTGCAGAACTACATCGACGACCTCGGCGTGCAGGTCGCGGACATCGTCGTCGGCTTTCGGGAATTCGAGCACGCGGCGCTGGACGACGTGCGCCGAATCGCGGACACGACGCGGTTCGACTACTACTGCTGGGACCTGTACTCGCGCGTGACGGAGTGGTACGACGAGGCCGAGGACAATCTGGCGCGCCGCCGCGCCGCGCTCCACGAGCTCGAGGAAGGCGGGAACGAAACCGCGGAAATGGGCGCCTTCATCGTCGAGCGGATCGTCCGCGCGCACCTGGCGACGATGTCGCGGCTGAAAATTTCCTACGACCTTCTGACCTACGAGGGCGACATCCTCCGTTTGAAGTTCTGGGCACACGCGTTCGATCTGCTCAAAGCCCAGGGGGCGGTCTTCCTGCAGACCGAAGGGAAGCTGGCCGGGTGTTGGGTGATGCCCATCGAGGAGGGCGACGGTTCCGCCTCGTCTGACGAGGAAGGCGACGTCAAAGAAAAAGTCATCGTGCGGTCGAACGGCGTCGTCACCTACATCGGCAAGGACCTGGCGAATCAGTTCTGGAAGCTCGGGCTCCTCGGCCGCGACTTCCGCTATCGCCGCTTCGCCGTCCAGGCCGAAGGCCGCCAGTTGTGGTCCACGACGTCAACCGACGGCGACCCCGGCGCGCCGGCGTTCGGACACGCCGCCCGCATCTACAACGTCATCGACTCACGGCAGATGTACCTGCAGGCGCTCCTCAGCCAGGCGCTGCGCACGCTGGGCCGACCGAAGGAGGCGGAGAACTCGATTCACTTTTCGTACGAGATGGTGGCGTTGTCGCATGCCACGGCGAAGGAACTGGGTTACACGATCGCACCGGACAGCGAGGAAGCGGGCAAGCCATTCGTCGAGGTGTCGGGCCGCAAGGGGCTTGGCGTCAAGATCGACGACCTCCTGGATCTCCTGACGAAGAAGGCGACGGCAGAAGTGGCGACCCGCAATCCTGAATTCTCGCCCGAGGAATGCCAGCGGGTGGGCGCGCAGATTGCCGTCGCCGCGATTCGCTACTTCATGCTCAAGTTCTCTCGCGGGAAGCTGATTGTCTTCGACATGGAGGAAGCGCTCAGCTTCGAGGGTGAAACCGGCCCGTATCTGCAATACGCGGCGGTGCGCGCGCGAAACATCTTCAACAAGCTTCAGGAGCGTGAGGGACTATCCGAGTCCGACATTCTGGCGTCGCTCGAGGGAGCCGCGACCGACGAGCTGAATCACGACGAGGGTGACCACACGCTGTGGGCCGTTGCCTTCGAGGCCTCACGGCTGGACGACGTGGTGGAACAGGTCGTCAGGTCGCTCGAGTTCGCAACCCTCGCCAAGTATGCGTTCGGCCTGGCGCAGCTGTTCAACGCCTTCTACCATCGATACCCCATCCTCAACGAGGAGGACATCGATCGGAAGCGCTGGCGCGCCGCCGGTGTCGCCTACGTCCGGGCACAGCTCACCCGCGCGCTCGATTTGATGGGGATTGAAGTTCCCGTACGAATGTAGCAGGATACCCGGAGCAAAGACCAGCCACTCAGGACCGCAAACGACACAAAGGATCAGACCAGACCAGGTTTCTCCTTAGTGTCCTTCGTGTCCTTTGTGGCGAAACACCATGGCCGTGATCGGGATTACCAACTGCCGGAAACTGGAAGACTACCGGCAATCGATTCTGCATGTCGGCGGCGAGCCGCGGATCGTCGACGCATCGATGACCGTCGACGCGGCGCTCGAGGGCGTCGAGGGCCTGATGCTCACGGGCGGCGACGATGTGGCGCCGACGCTGTACGGCGAGCAGGCGCATGAGGCCGTCAGGGAAGAAGTAGCCGGGCGCGACGAGTTCGAGATCGGCCTGGTCAAGGCGGCCCGCCAACGCGGGCTGCCCATCTTCGCGATCTGCCGCGGGGTGCAGGTGCTGAATGTCGCGTGCGGCGGCACGCTGGTCCAGGACATCCCCTCGCAGGTGACGGGCGCGCTCGCACATGACTTGCCGGTTCCTCCGAACGAGCCGTATTCCCTCGCGCACGAGGTGTGGCTCGAAAAAGACTCGCTGCTCTCGCTGCTGATGCGCGAGCGTCTGAGCGACACCGACGCGTGCGAGGTGAACAGTCGTCACCATCAGGCGGTAAAGAACCTCGCGGGCGGCTTTCGCGTGTCGGCGACGGCGCCGGACGGCGTCATCGAGGCGATCGAGGATCCGGACCACGGTTTCTGCCTGGGTGTGCAATGGCACCCGGAGAATTTCTTCCGCACGGGCGAGTTCAGGCCGCTGTTCGAGGGGTTCCTGGAAGCCGCGCAGAAGCGCAGTACGTGATGCGGGTTTCGTCCGCCTAAAGGCGGACACACAGCACCGTAGCGTCCGCCTACCGGACGAACACCACTACCGTCTCGACGTGCGGGGTGTTGGGGAACAGATCGAAGGCGTCAATCCGTTCGATCGAATACCCGCCATCGACGAGGCGGCGGCTATCCCTTGCAAGCGTCGCGACGTCGCAGGACACGTAAATCAGCCGGGCGGCTCCAGAGTTGACGACCCCTTCCAGCGCTTCCTTCGACATTCCGGTTCGCGGCGGATCCGCAATGATGGTCGATGGCCAATCGCGGCGCATCGATTTATGGAAGAAGTCCTCGACTGATTGATGCACGGCTTTGACTGAACCGGCGGCGGCCGAGGCGTTGCTCGCCAGATCGGCGGCGGCGACGCGATCGCCTTCCACCGCCGTGACGCCGGCGCCGCGCGCAGCGGCGGCGCTCAGCGCGAACAGGCCAACGCCGGCGAAGAGATCCAGCGTCGGGGAAGATTCCGGGACCTGGCGCACGACATGTGCGACGAACCCGCTGAGGAGATGCCGGTTGCCCTGGAAGAATGCCAGGACATGCCGACGAAGCGAGACGCCAACATCTCCAACGGTGATTCGATCGACGACATACGGGTCGCCCGTTGAGCCGAATGCCGACGCGATGCCGGTCAGTCCATCAGTCGCAGCGAGGCGGTCCACGGCGCCCTCTTCAATCTCCGACGCGGCGTCGAGGAATACCGCGCGCTGGGTCGCATCGAGATTCTCGGAAAGCTCGACCTCCCGAACCGCGTCGAGGCCACCGGACTGGATGAGGGCGGAGAGCGTGTCGAGCACGTCACACGTCGCCGGCAGCAACTGCCGGGTATGACGCGCGTCGCACACGTCGTGCGTCCCCTCGCGGAAGAACCCGAGCCGCCGCCCGCGGACGTGCAGCCGGGCGCGCATGCGATACCCGTCCTCGGGCGACGGCGCGACCGTCACCGCCGACGGGAGCGGCAGCCGGCCAATCCGCCGAAACGCATCGTCGATCACCTGGCTCTTGAGGGCGAGCTGACGCGGGTACGAGAGGTGCCCGTAGAGACAGCCGCCGCACAACGGATCGGGGAACGACCGGCGATCGGCCGACGGCTCCTCGACGTCGACGGTTTCAGCGTATCCAGCACTCTTGGCGACGCGCTCGACGCGGGCGCGCACCCGCTCGCCGGGAATCGCGCCGCTGACGAACACGATCTGCCCGTCCAGGCGCGCGATCATGCGGCCGCCCGCGGCGGGCTTTTCGATAGTCAGCGAGAGGATTTGTCCTGGAGTGAGCATCTCGAATCGTACGTGGGGTCCGGCTTTAGCCGGACCAATGTCGGCGGTACCGCCTGAAGGTCCGCCTAAAGGCGGACCCCACGTCTGTTCACGTGAAGGCCACGTCAATCAGGTGAACGCGATCGTCGGCAACCGAAAACGGTCTCGCACCAGCCGGTCGAGCGCCGCATCGCGTGCCCGTGCGAACACGTCGGCGGTCATCCCGGCCTTGAAAGGCGCCAGTTCAGCATCGGCTTCGCGCGTCAACTCTTCTCGCGCAGCCTCGTCCAGAGCCGCGCGCGCATGCTCGAGCAGCTCGCGATCCAACGCCGTGAGCCGATCGACGAGCTGGCGCCGCCGATCGCCGCGGACACCCCGCGCATCGGCTCGCGCCTCCTCCAGCTCGTGCGCGACGCGGTCGATCAGGTCGTCGGACTCAGGCCCTAGCACGCCGCCCGTTCGCGCCGAGGTCAGTTTCAGCACCACGCGCTGCAAGTGGGCCGGAAGCGATTGCTTTCCGGCTGACGACTGATGACTCTCGACTGACGACTGTTGACTGCCGACTGTCGACTGCTGTGTCACCCCCGTTGCCCGCCGCCATTCATCGAACACGTCGAGCACGTCCGCTTCGCAGAAGTCGATGCGCACGGGACGCCGGCGCGGTCCGCTGCGGTAGTACCGCTCGAAATAGCGGTCGATGCCGGCAAACGCGACCTTGAGCGGGACTCCCTCCTCGGCCCAGTGGGCCACGAGGTCGAACGATGGACCGGTCACGCGAATCAAGTGGCCGTCATTCTTGCGACAGAGGTAGATCTCGACCTCGCGACAAAACTCCACAATCTGCAACTCTGAAATCAATCTGAAATCTGAACTCTGAAATTCTCTGAAATCTGAACTGCAGTTATTTCTGATTGCGTTCCCAGACCAGCCTGAGACCCTGGAGCGTGATGTCGGGATCGACGTGCACGATGGCCGGAATCTCCGGGGCCATCACCTCGGCAAGCCCGCCGGTGGCGATGCAAATCGCGTCGCCGCCGAGCTCCTCGCTCATCCGGCGCGCGAGACCCTCGACCATGCCGACATAGCCGTAGAACAATCCCGACTCCATCGCGCCGACCGTCGTGCGCCCGACGATCCGCGCCGGTTTGCGCACGTCGATGCGCGGCAGGCGGGCGGCCCGCTGAAACAGCGCGTCCGCCGAAATCTGCACGCCGGGACAGATCGCGCCGCCCAGATACTCCCCCTTCGCGGTGATCGCATCGAGGGTCGTCGCCGTGCCGAAGTCGACGACGATCAAGGGGTGGCGGCCGTCGCGCCCGAATTTCTCGTACGCAGCCACCGCGTTCACGATCCGGTCGGCGCCGACCTCGGCCGGATTCTCGTACAGGATCGGCATCCCGGTATTGACGCCTGGCTCCACATTGAGCGCGGTCACTCCGAAATAGCGCTGCGACATCATCTTCAGCGTCCCCGTCAGCGGGGGCACGACCGACCCGAGGATGACACCGCGGATTTGCGACCGCTCGATCCGGCTGTGCGCGAACAGCCCCTCGACCAGCAGCCCAAGCTCGTCAGACGTGCGCTCGCGCAGCGTTTGCAGGCGCCAGCTCTGGACGAGCGACGCGCCCTCGAACACGCCGAGCACGATGTTCGTGTTGCCGACGTCAATAGCTAGAAGCATAGTGCTCGGTGCTCAGTGCTCGGTGCTCAGTGCTCGGTGCTCAGTGCTCGGTGCTCAGTGCTCGGTGCTCGGTGCTCGGTGCGCAGTGCCCGGTGCTCGGTGCTCGGTGCGCAGTGCACTGGGCACTACGTTCTTTCCCACGTTACTTCCCCGCCGACGATCCGCTCCACGCCGCTGTCCGTTCGGACCAGCAGCGCACCGTCCCCGTCAATGCCTGCCGTCGTGCCCGAACGTTGGCCGGCGCCGACGGTCCACGTCACACGCGCGCCGACGGCGCCGGGGGCGCGCAGGCGCCACGCGTCGAGAATAGCATCGAACCGGCCCTCGAGCAGATCGCGGTACCGTCGCGCAAGCGCGGCGAGCGTCTCGACGAGCACATGGCCGCGATCGATCGACGTCGACGATTCAGCGTCGAGCGAGGTGACACGATCCCGCAGGTCCGCGGGATAGGCCGCACTGGTCAGGTTGATGCCGTATCCGAGGACCACCAGATCGTGCGCAGCCTCGGCCAGGATGCCTGCCAGCTTCCGGCCCGACGCGTAGAGGTCGTTCGGCCATTTCACATCCGCGCGGAGACCACTGCACGCTTCTACGCCTTCGGCAATCGCGACCCCGGCGGCGATCGTGAGCAACGAGGTGGCCCGCCGCGGGTCGACGCCCGCGCGGGCGGGGGCGAGCATGACCGATACATACAGGCCGCTTCGGGGCGGCGAAAACCAGACACGGCCACGCCGACCGCGGCCAGCCGACTGCTCGTCGGCAATCACCACGGCGCCCTCCGTGCCGAGCGCCGCCGCGGCGTCGTTGGTGGATCCGATCCTCGGGAAGAACACGATCGGCGATGCGAGAGGGCCGAACCGCGGACGCGCCGCCTCGATCGCGTTGGCGATGTCAGCAGGAAGATCTGCCACGCCAGCCCAGCTCGCGAGCCACGGATCTGCCACGAGTACACGAATGCATCTGTGTTCCGGTTTCGTGCTTTCGTGATTTCGTGGCTGTTCCCAGTCGTCAGAGGGGTTCGATTTCGAAGCTGATGTCGGCCGCTGGCGCGGAATGCGTCAACGCGCCGACCGACACGAACTCGGCGCCGGTTTTGGCGAGCTCCGGGATGCGATCGAGCGTCACGCCGCCGGAGATCTCGACCTTCGCGCGGCCTTTCGCGCGGTCGATCGCTTTCCGGATGTCCGTCATCGACATGTTGTCCACGAGGATCATGTCGGCCCTGGCGGCGAGCGCTTCGTTGACTTCGGACAGCGTCTGCGCTTCGACCTCGATCGGCAACCCGCGATGCTGGACGCGCGCCCGCTGCACGGCCTTGGTCACGCCGCCGGCCAGGCGGACGTGATTGTCCTTGAGAAGCACGCCATCGAAGAGCCCGTTGCGATGGTTCGTCGCGCCGCCGACGCGCACGGCGTATTTCTCGAGCGCGCGCAGCGTGGGCGTGGTCTTTCGCGTGTCGAGAATGGTGATCGCACCCTTGGCGGCGATCACGAAGCGCCGCGTCTGCGTGGCGATACCCGTGAGACGCTGCAGGAAATTCAGCGCCGTCCGTTCGCCGACGAGCAGCGCCCGCGCCGGTCCGATCAGCTTCGCGACCGTGTCGCCCGACCGGCAGATCTGGCCGTCACGCTTCTGAATCTCGATCTTGACGGTCGCGTCCAGCTGCCGGAACGTTTCGAGGGCGATGTCGAGCCCGGCCAGCACGCAGTCCGACTTGATCACAAAGACGCCGCGAGCTTTCTGCTTGGGGGAGACGATCGCCTCGGTGGTGATGTCCCCACCCCGCACGTCTTCGTCGAGCGCGCGCCTGACGACATCGCGATACACGCTCGGATCGAGCGGCAGCGCCACCACCGCTGCGACCGGCATCGGGGTCTTAGGGCGTGCCATACGCTTGCACGACGATCTGCTGCGGATCGCCGACCGCCGTCTCGAACGCTCGAACCCGCAGCGCCGATCGCAGGTCGGCTTCGACGATTGGCATCAGGGCGAGGAACGGTTCTGGGGCCGTGACGAGCACGCTCGTAATCGGCACCTTCAGCGGCTGCTTGGCCTCGGAGCGCTGCTTCCGCACTTCGAACAGCACATCGGTCGCCCAGACGTAGGCGCGTTCGTCGGCCTGGCGCGTCGCATCGGCGTGGTCGGCGATGCGCGACAGCAATTCCTCCTCTGTCGGCCACGGCGCCCGATGAATCGAGCCTGTCTGCCACCAAGACCAGACTTCGTCGGTGACGAACGGCAGAAACGGCGCGAACAGCCGCAGCATCGTGGACAGCGCGGTCACCAGCGCCGCATTGGCCGACGCGGCGCCCGCTTCCGTCTGTTCACCGTAGCGGCGTCCCTTGACCAGCTCGAGATAGTCGTCGCAGAACCGCCAGAAGAACGTTTCCGTCCGCTGCAGCACGCGGGCGTAGTCGTAGGCCTCGAACGCCTCGGTCGCTTCGGACACCAGCGCCGCAAGGCTGCGCAGCATCGCGCGATCGACGGCCTCGGTCACCAGGCTGTCCGCCCGCATCTCCGTTCCCGACAGCGCGAACTTCGACGCATTCAGCACTTTGATCGCAAGCCGCCGCCCGATCCGCATCTGGTTCGCGTCGAACGGCGTGTCGCTCCCGCTCTTGGTGCTGGCCGCCCAGTAGCGGACGGCGTCCGAGCCGTGCTCCTCGAGCAGCGCCATCGGCGTGACGACGTTGCCCTTCGATTTCGACATCTTCTTGCGATCCGGATCGACGACGAAGCCCGAGATGGCGGCGTTGGTCCAGGGCAGCGATTCGTGCAGGAGATGCGCGCGCAGCACCGACGCAAACAGCCAGGTCCGGATGATGTCGTGCGCCTGCGGCCGCAGGTCCATCGGAAACGTCCGGGCGAAGAGGTCGGCATCGTCTGGCCAGCCGCAGATGGTCTGCGGCGTCATCGACGAGGTGGCCCACGTGTCCATCACGTCGGGATCGCCCAGAAACCCACCTGGGGCTCCGCGCTGTTCGGCGCGATATCCCGGTGGCACGTCGGTCGAGGGATCGACCGGCAGGCGGTCGGCGGAAGCGGCGATGGGACGCGCGTACTCGATGCGACCCTGCTCGTCGATCGGGTACCAGACCGGAAACGGCACGCCGAAGAACCGCTGGCGGCTCACGCACCAGTCACCGGTGAGCCCGTTCACCCAGTTCTCGTACCGGGTCTGCATGTACCCCGGGTGCCATCGCAGCACGCGCCCCCGCGCGAGCAGCGCCTCGCGGAAGTCCATCGTCTTGAAAAACCATTGACGGCTCGTCACGATCTCGAGCGGCCGATCCCCCTTCTCGTAGAACTTGACGGCGTGCGTGATGGGTTTCGGGTCGCCGACGAGATCGCCGCTCTCCTTCAACTGCTCGACGATCTTGACGCGCGCCTTTGCCGCAGACAGGCCGGCGAGGTCGTTGTAGAAACGCTGCGCGCGGCCGGCATCGCTCGACTCCCAACCCGGCACGCCCCACTCGACCGGCCGCAGCGTGCCGTCCGCCTGAATCACGGCGCGCACCGGCAGCGCCAGCTCGCGCCACCACGTCACGTCCGTGATGTCGCCGAAAGTGCAGATCATCGCCATGCCGCTGCCCTTTTCGGGATCGGCCAGCACATGCGCTTTCACCGGAATCCGAACGCCGAACAGCGGGGTGACGACGTCCTTGCCAAACAGCGGCTGATACCGCGTATCGTCTGGATGCGCGACCAGCGCGACGCACGCGGGGATCAGTTCTGGCCGGGTGGTCTCGATTTCAACGTCGCCAAACCTGACCCGATGATAGGCGCCGGCCATCTCCCGATCCTCGAGCTCCGCCTGGGCCACAGCTGTTCTGAAGTCGACGTCCCACAACGTCGGCGCCTCGACTTGATACGCGAGGCCGCGCTCGAGTTGGTGCACGAACGCGAGCTGCGACACGCGCTGGGCGCGCTTGCCGATGGTCGCGTAGGTCATCGACCAGTCCACCGACAGGCCCAGGTACTTCCACAACCGCTCGAACGCCTTTTCGTCCTCGACAGTCAGCCGATCGCAGAGCTCGATGAAGTTCGGGCGCGACACCGAGATCGGCGGCTTGGACGGCTGCGCCGGCGGCGTGAACGAGGGATCGTAGGGCAGCGACGGATCGCAGCGGACGCCGTAGTAATTCTGCACGCGGCGCTCGGTCGGCAAGCCGTTGTCGTCCCACCCCATCGGGTAGAACACTTCCTTCCCGCGCATGCGGTGAAAGCGGGCGACGAGGTCGGTGTGTGTAAACGAGAAGACGTGCCCGACGTGCAGCGAGCCGCTGACCGTCGGCGGCGGCGTGTCGATGGAATAGATCTCGTCGCGGCGATGGGTGCGATCGAACCGGTAGACGCCCGCGTCTTCCCACCGGGCGATCCATTTCGCTTCGAGCCCCTCGAGTGCGGGCTTCTCGGGCAACGGCATTCACGAAAGTCTATGACATTTCAGATTTCAGAGTTCAGATTTCAGATTGATTTCAGATTGATCGTCTCTACGAACGATAAATCTGAATTGAATCTGAAATCTGAAATCTGAAATCTGAATTCCGGGGCTCTCACACCCTCGCCCGCGCGTGGCTGTTGATGAAGTCCACGATCTCCTGCATCGGAGTGCCGGGCAGAAAAATTCCCTTCACGCCGATGGCCTTGAGCTTCGGGATGTCGAGGTCCGGGATGATCCCGCCAATCACCACGAGCACGTCGTCGAGTCCCTTGGCGCGGAGGAGATCCATCAGTCGCGGCGCGATGTGGTTGTGCGCACCCGACAGAATCGAGAGGCCGATGACGTCGGCATCCTCCTGCAGTGCGGCGGACACGATCTGCTCGGGCGTCTGCCGCAGGCCGGTGTAGATCACCTCCATGCCCGCATCCCGCAGCGCGCGCGCAATCACCTTGGCGCCGCGGTCGTGGCCGTCGAGACCAGGCTTGGCGATCACGACTCGGAGTTTTCTAGACATCAGAGAAATGCAACCACGAAGTCACGAAACCACGAAGAAGAATATGTCTTTTTCGTGTCATCGTCTTTTCGTGGTTGGCTTTTGGCACTAGATGACAGGGACTTCCTCGTACTCACCCCAGACCTCTCGGAACGCATCGCAGACCTCGCCGACGGTGGCGTAGGCGCGCACGGCGTCGAGGATGGGCGGCATCAGATTCGTGGTCGTCCGGGCGGCCGCGCGGAGGGCATCGAGCGAACGGGCGACCTGATCCCCGTTGCGCGTCCGCTTCAGCTTTTCGAGCTTCGCGAGCTGCGTATCGGCGGCTGATTCGTCAATATAGAGAATCTCGATGGGCGGCTCGTCCTGCTGCACGAAGTCGTTGACGCCGACGACGACCTTTTCCTTGCGCTCGACCGACTGCTGGAAGCGGTACGAGCTCTCGGCAATCTCCTGCTGCGGAAACCCGCGCTCGATTGCCTCGACCATCCCGCCCATCCGGTCGATCGTGTCGAAGTAAGCGAGCGCGCCGTTCTCCATGTCCTTCGTGAGGCGCTCCACGAAATACGAGCCGCCCAACGGATCGACGATGTTCGTGACGCCGCTCTCGTGGGCGATGATCTGCTGCGTCCGCAACGCGAGCGTCGCCGCTGCCTCGGTCGGCAGCGCCAGCGCTTCGTCCAGCGAGTTGGTATGGAGCGAGTTGGTTCCGCCGAGCACCGCCGACAGCGCCTGCAGCGCCGTGCGCACGACGTTGTTGTAGGGCTGTTGCGCGGTCAACGACACGCCGGCGGTCTGGCTATGGAAGCGCAGCTTCCACGACCGCTCGTTCTTCGCGTGGAAGCGGTCGCGCATCGCCTCCGCCCAGATCTTCCGCGCCGCGCGGTACTTGGCGATCTCCTCGAAGAAGTCGCTGTGGGCGTTGAAGAAGAACGACATCCGCGGCACGAAGTCGTCGACGTCCAGGCCGGCCTCGACGCCCCATTGCACGTACTCGAGGCCGTCGCGCAAGGTGAACGCGAGCTCCTGCAGCGCCGTCGAGCCCGCTTCCCGGATGTGATACCCGCTGACCGAGATCGTGTTCCAGCGCGGCACGTCGGTCGAACAGAAGCCGAAGATGTCGGTGATGATCCGCATCGAGGGGCGCGGCGGGAAGATGTATTCCTTCTGCGCGATGAATTCCTTGAGGATGTCGTTCTGAATCGTGCCCGACAGGGCCTTCCAGTCGGCGCCCTGTTGTTCGGCGACGACCAGGTACATCGCGAAGATCACCGCGGCCGGCGAGTTGATGGTCATCGACGTGGTGATGTCGCCGAGGCGGATCCCGTCGAACAGCGTTTCCATGTCGGCCAGCGACGTCACGTTCACGCCGCACTTCCCCACTTCGCCGAGCGAGAGCTCGTGGTCGGGGTCGCGGCCCATGAGCGTGGGCAGATCGAAGGCGACGCTCAAACCCGTTCCGCCTGCCGCGAGCAGCGCCTTGTACCGCGCGTTCGTGTCCTCGGGTGTGCCGAACCCCGCAAACTGCCGCATCGTCCACAGCTTGCCGCGGTAGCCGGTCGGGTGGATGCCTCGGGTGTACGGAAACTCGCCAGGCAGGCTGAGGTCGCGCGACTCGTCGATGCCGCTGAGATCGTCCGGCGTGTAGAGCCGTTCGATCCGCCGTCCCGAGATCGTCGTGAACGCAGCCGAGCGCTCCGGCGCTTTGTTCAGCGCCGGCGCCAACGTTTCTCGCTCCCAGCGCTGCTTCGCCGTCTCGGCGACGCTTTTCATGTCGTTCAATTATATCCAGGGACCAAGTAGGTCCACCTAAAGGCGGACCCCACGTACTGCCACGTTTCTGCGGCGTGCTCTCTCCGGTATGTGGGGTCCGGCTTCAGCCGGACCTACAGAGACAGTTCTCGCTCGTAGGTGGGGTCCGGCTTCAGCCGGACCGAATGGGACGATCAGTACATACCTGTGCTCGCCTCGATTTGACTTCGCAAAAGCGGTAACAGTAGGCTGACCGGCGCCTATATGAGCCAACGCAACGACGCGTCTCCACCCCACAGCGGTGAGCGCCCGGGGATGGGGCCGTTGTTCGGCGCGATGCTCCAGGAATTCAACCTCGCCGCGAGGCTCCTCAACCTCGACGCCGGGATCTGGCGCATCCTCACCCATCCGAAACGGCAGATCGTCGTCTCCTGTCCCGTGCAGATGGACCACGGCGACATCGAGGTGTTTACCGGGTTCCGCGTGCAGTACAACATCACGCTCGGGCCGGCCAAGGGCGGCATCCGCTATCACCCCGCCGTCACACTCGACGAAGTCACGGCGCTGGCCGCCTGGATGACGTGGAAATGCGCCGTCGCCCACATCCCGTTCGGCGGCGGCAAAGGCGGCGTGATCTGCGATCCGTCGAAGATGTCGAAACGCGAGATCGAAGCGTTGACGCGCCGCTACATCGCCGAGATCGTCGATGCGATCGGACCCGAGAAGGACGTGCCCGCGCCCGATGTCAACACCAACGATCAGATCATGGCGTGGGTGATGGACACCTACTCGATGCACGTCGGCCACACGACCACGTCGGTCGTGACCGGCAAGCCGGTCGAGCTCGGCGGGTCGCTCGGGCGCCGGGAAGCGACCGGCCGCGGCGTGATGATCGCCACGCGCGAGGCCGCGAAGCACGTCGGCATCGACATCGCGAAAGCGCGCGTCGCCGTCCAGGGGTTCGGGAACGTCGGCTCGATCTCCGCACGGCTGCTGGCGCAGATGGGCGCCCGGATCGTCGCGGTCACCGATTGGAAAGGCGGCGTCCACAACGAAAAGGGGATCGACGTCGAAAGCCTCATCGCGCACGTGCAACAGCACCAGACGGTTGACGGCTTCAGCGGTGCAGAACCGCTGGAAAGCGCGAAGCTCTTCGACCTCGACGTGGACATCCTGATCCCGGCCGCGCTCGAGAATCAGATCACGATGTCGAACGCCGGCGACATCAAGGCGCGAATCATCATCGAAGGCGCCAACGGACCGACGACTCCGGAGGCGCATCGCCACCTGCACGACCGCGGCGTCTTCATCGTCCCCGACATCCTCGCCAACAGCAGCGGGGTGACCACGTCGTACTTCGAGTGGGTGCAGGATCGCTACGGCTACTTCTGGACCGAGAAGGAAGTGAACGAACGCCTCGAGCTCAAGATGTGCGAGGCATTCGACGACGTCCTGCAGACATCGATCAAATACAACGTGGACATGCGCGTCGCGGCGTACGTCGTGGCCATCAACCGCGTCGCCACGGTCACGCGCATGCGCGGCATGTACGCCTAGCTCGGTCCCTGGACCTTAGTTCTTGGTCCTTTGTCCGTCCCTGGTCCCTGGTCCATGGTCCGTCCCTACGTCCTCGGTCCTTCGTGCGCGTGTCACGCCGACTCGAGCCATGATGACACCGATCGCCTGGCGCGATTCACGCGCGAAGCCAAGACCCTGGCCGCACTGAATCATCCACACATCGCGGGCATCTACGGACTCGACGAGAGAGCGGCGGCGTCACTGCGCTGGTCATGGAGCTCGTCGAAGGGGACGATCTGTCGCAGCGCATCGCGCAACACTTCGACTTCCGCGTTCAATCCACGCACGTCGACACGACCCTCGATGGGCGCCAGCGACTCCTTGGCCTCGGAGACGCCTGGGGACGTCAGCGACGCAGCGACGACCAATGGACAGCGCGGATCATCCACCGGCCATTCGTTCGCGTGAGGACCATCAGTTGCTCGCTGACGAAGTTGACCGGCTTACCTTCGAACGTTCCTTGGTAGTCGGTCATAGCGATGACCCACGCGGCATCTCCGGACGTCGTGATCGCGAGCGGGCCGCGCTTCCCCGAAACCGCGCGCTCGAAGCCCATGTCGGCCTGGAGATGACCGCTCTCGTACTCGGCGCGGGTTTCACGGCGCCCGCCTTCGAGGAACACCGCATCGGGTGCCACGGCCTGCATGACCTTGGTCGCATCGCCCGCCTTCATCGCGGCGTAGAAACCCTCGAAGGTTTGCGCCACCGCCGCCCGGTCGCCAGCCTGGGCCGTCGGCGATGCCGTAAGAACCGCCCACGAACACAAGCAGGCCAGCGCGATTCGAGCCATCATCCGTGACCTCCACTCGGGACCATGCGCCCCAGTTGTTTCTTCATCCACGCAGTATTGCGCACGCGGCGCCATATACGGTGTGTATCTGACATCGTGGCCTCGGAGGCGAGCAATTGAATCGAGAGCACTCGCTGCGCTAATTGCCCAAGCGAATCGTTGTGCTCAGGAGCATCTGACGCGGGGGACCAGGATCCGCTGATTCGCTGCCGACATCGAAATAGTACTCCTGGTTAAGGAGATTTCGCCCCGACAACGTGATGCGAAGAGGACCGCGCTGCCAGGTCGCACCGATATCGAAAAGCGTGTATCCATCGATCCTCGGTCTGCTGATTGAACGGATACATGGTGACAGTCTGGTTTTCGAGGCTGTAGGGTTCGCCGATGAAGTCGCCGTCCTCGATGAAGTCGCGCTGCACGTCGCTGCCGCCGTTGATGTATAACGCATCCGGCAGGGTCGAGCCGAACTGATCCCCGCCGTCGCGGCCTGCGCGGCCCACGTCGGGCACGCGGTCGACGAACAGTTGGTGGCTGTAGATCTCGGGCCGATCGGTACCCGCAAAGACGCTGGCGCCGCCGGTGTGATCGGGATGCGAGTGTGTGTAGATGATGGCGCGCACCGGCGCGCTCGAGATCTTTGCAAACTCCGCCTTCACCGCCTGCGCATCGTCGACCGTGCTGGTGGTGTCGACGATGATGGTGCCGCCCTCTCCCACGATCAGCGTCACGTTGGCCATCGAGTAGCCGACGGCGACGTAGACGCCGTCCGCCACTGTAAGGATGTCTTTGCGGAACTCCTGCTCGCCGTGCGCGCGCAGCTTCTCGCGCCCGGCGAATTCCTGCGCGGCCGCCGGACTCGTCGACACCAGCACACGGCAGGGGGCTCGTCAGAACCGAATCCTCAATCCGCTGCCGCCCTCCCAACCCTCGAGATCGGCCCTGACGCCGCCGGTCAGGTCGCCCTTGACCGCGTTGTAGCGCACGAACGTTCCCACCGCGAGCCGATCCGTCAGCAGATATCGAAAGTCGACGGCCGCGGTGGCTCCGAACAGCGTCCCGCGCAGACTCTCGCGGGCAGGCGCGCCGCCGGGCGCGACGCCCCCCGCGAGCACCTCGTGGCTCACCCGGGCCATGCCGGGCCCGCCAAGCACCATCATGTCGATCCGATCGGTCAGCGGCAGCATATAGAAGAGGACCGGCGCTAACAGGGAGGCACGGAATCGCGTGTCGGTCAGGCCGGACGCGATCGCCGGTGACGCGCCGACGATATCGGCGGAATCGGCGAACGTGTACGCGTACGTGAAGGCGACACCCCACAAAGGCCACGTCCGTACGCCCATCGTGAGATCGACGAGCCGGCTTCCCCTCGTTTCGGTCGTCAGCTCGAGCGAGGTGGTGGCGCCGCCATCCGGCACGGCGACGCGCTGGGACACGTTGGCGCTCGGGCTGAAATGGCCGAAATGGCCCACGCTGACGTTGAGGAACGCCCGGTCTTCCCAGGTGACGGCTTGCGCCGATCCGTTTTTCGCGGCAGCCAGCAGGAGGCCGCACATCGCGGCAATCCTTGCGGTGCACGTAATGACGACTCGTGCTCGCGCGTCCAAAGCGATATGCGGCATGTCGGTTGCACTCCAGGGGGACGCGTGCAAGGAGGCCGCCAGATGCCGAGTATTACAGCATGCTGCTGGGCTCGACTCCGCGTCGTCGCGGTCGTCGTCGCGTTGTCCGGCGGCGCGATGCCAAGCCTTTACGCCGCGGGCGCCGCGAGATCGGCCGGTGCGCGCCCGGTGTTGTGGGTCGATCCCGGCGACATCGCGCGACGCGATCTCTATTGGGGAAACGGCGGGGCGAAGGGCGCCCCACAGGCGCCGTTCACGTTCGTCGAGGAAGATTTGGAGGGCACCAATCCAAAGGTTCGGGTAAAGGATGCACGCGGCACGACCTGGAAGGTCAAGTTTGCCGGCGGCAGAGGCAACGAGGTGCACGCCGACATCGCCGCGGGACGTCTGGCGTGGGCGCTCGGGTACTTCACGGAAGAGAATTATTTCGTCGCCGGCGGACGCATCGAGCGGCTCGGTCCGTTGTCGCGCGCCGCTGCGGTCATCCAGCGTGACGGGCGATTTCAGCACGCGCGCTTCGAGAAGCGCCCGGCCGGGCTCGTCAAAACCGACGGCAGGTGGTCACTCGCCGACAACCCGTTTCGGGGATCACAAGAGCTGTCCGGCCTCAAGCTGCTCACCGCGCTGCTGCATCATTGGGACCTGAAGTATGACAACTTTGGCGTCATGGCTTCCGGACCCGCCAGCTCGGCGGAGCATCGGTTCGTGTTGATCGATCTCGGCGCGACATTCGGCCGAATGGCGCGCGGGCTGCTGGGCGACCGGACCAAATGGAATCTCGAGCACTATCGCGGACAGGATTTCCTCGCCGGCGCCGACGGCCACGCGCTGAAATTGAATCACCGTTCCTGCCATCCCTTCGATCAAAACATTCCGATTGAACACGCGCGATGGTTCGCCAGCCTGGTGTCCCAGCTTCAAGAGGGTCAGGTCCGCCGGGCCTTCGAGGCGTCGGGGGCGAATGCCGGGGAGGTCGCGGGATTCACGGCCGTTTTCACCGCAAAGGTCGCCGAGCTCGTCGCCGCCGTCGATCGGCGTCAGACGGCCCTGTCGCCATAACGTCCAAGAGCGAAACGGCCTTCAATCGATATGGCGAATTCCTTTGCGCCGTCGACTCGAACCCTCCGCAACCAGAGCGCGCTCCTTGCCCGGTTCGCCTAGATGTCTTTGACAGCGTGACGGCGTCGAGCGTATATTCAATGTAGATACATGGCCATCGTGACGCAGATTGCAAAGTGGGGCAATAGCCTGGGTCTCCGCCTACCCAAATCCGTGGCCCTCGAGGCGCAGGTCGGCGAGGGCGATACGGTGGACGTGTCGGTCAAGAATGGCGCGATCGTGGTCCGGCCGAATCGTCCGACCTATTCCCTGGAGCAGCTCGTCGCCAAGATCACGCCTCGGAATCGCCACAAGGAGAACGACTGGGGCACACCGGTCGGCGACGAGGTGTGGTAAGCCCGCGGATACGTACCAGAAGCGGGCGATCTGGTCTGGTTGACGTTTGATCCGCAGGCTGGTCATGAGCAGCGGGGTCGGCGTCCTGCCCTGATCCTCTCGCCGCGCAGCTACAACTCGAAAGCACGCCTCGCCATCGCCTGTCCGATTACCAGTCACGTGAAGGGCTACCCGTTCGAAGTCTCGTTGCCTCCGGGCGGGAAGATCTCAGGGGTTGTCCTCGCCGATCACGTCAAGAACCTCGATTGGCAGGCGCGCCGGGTCGCGTTCGAAGCGACGGCTCCAGACGACATCGTGACCGATGTGCGCGAGCGGCTCCGGGTGCTACTTGGGTTGTAGCAAACATGGGTATTGCAATCGTCGGCGCGGCCTCGCTTGTGGCATCCCCTCTACTGCCGATCTTGTGGCGTCGAGATGTGCTTCGGATCGGGCGTCCCGCTGATCACCTTCGTCTCGCAGCCGAGGCACGCGGCCGGGCTGTAGCGTCCCTTGTCCTGCGTGGACTTGTAAATCTTGTGGAGCATCGCGAAGTCGATCTCGTCGGCGAACGCTGCATCGACGGCTTCGAGGTAGGCGCGATGGCCATCGGTGGTCAGTTGGATCGGCCGCGTCGCGATGCGCGCTGACACGTCCTGCATGAATGAAGTCGTAGGCCGTCGAGTCGCGGCGTTTCGCCGCGCTCATGTTCTTCGCCCGCGCCTTGCCACCCTTCGGCCGGTGGCGAAAAGTGTTACCCATGTCGCTGGACAGAAATGTTACCTATGTCCCTGGATCGAGCCCCCGGTCCTGGGTCCTCGGTCCCGGGTCTCCCCGGCATCAGGTCGGTGACGCGCTTTCACGATGGACGAGGGACCACGGACCGTCGGACGGACGACGGACCATCGGACGGACCAAGAACCAAGGCCGAAGGACTAAGGACTGCCCGGTTTCAGAATGACACCGCTATGAGAGCGGCCGTTGATCGCGACCTCGATCGGCCTGTCGAATCTCAAGTGCCGGACGAATTCGCTCTCGGCAACCGCCGGCTGCGCCGCGAGCCAGGCCCAGTCGACGAACCCCTCGCCAGCGTCGGGATTGACCGTGAAATAGCCGATGTCACCGGCCGTCAGGTTCTGGAAGAAGTGGCTGCCCTGTGACGGCGTGACCCGGAAGTCGGCGAACCCGGCCTCGACGATCACGCGCGCGCCCGCAATCTGATCCCACGTCACCGGAATCCCGAGCGAGGGATCGGCCGAGCCCCAGCGGCCGACGCCGATCAGCAGGTACGGACGGCGGCGGGCCGTCAGCTCGGCGTTGAGCTGCGCGACGGCTCGGCGATGTCGCGGGTCTTCAGGCGATCGAAGCGGTTCACGTCGATCACGACCAGGTCGCGGACGTCGTCGATGGTGCCGTGCCCGAGGACGGCATCGCTCGCGCAGATCAAACGCTCGCGTTCGACGCGCGGCAGATCGAGCTCGTGCACGTCGCGGACGCGGCCGAGCGGACGCAGCTGCAGAACGCCGAACTCCGGCGACGTGCTCGGCTGCAGGTGCGCCGCGAACTCGATCTCCACCGGCACACCGGTCCCCTCGACAGCCATTCGCAGCAGCGCATCCAGGAGCTCGGCCAGCGGGAACAGGCCGTGCTTGAGGATCGGCGCGAACGTGACGAGCCGCACACCTGCGCGCGAGATGCCGTCGTAGACGACGTCGTTCTCCGGCGAGTAGGTCGAGCCGACCGCCGCCAGCGTGCCGTCCTGCTCCGCCGCCGCGAGCTCGAAGCGGGCCGGCGCAAAGGGTGTCGAGCTGCCGCGCCCAAACTCGAGCGCGCAGAACTCGCGCTGCGAGTTGATCGAACGTGTCCTGCACGGACGAGAACTGGACGATGTGCCGCGGATAGCGCGGACAGAAGCGGAAGCACGCGCCGCCGTCGACCACGGTCTCGCCGAGACCGAGCGCGACGGCGGCGATGCCGTCTCCGGCCGCAGCGGCGGCAACGGGTAGAAGTTGTGCGAGCGCGCGACGCCGGCGAAGTCCGGGTAGAAGCGGCTGCCGCGCGCGCCCGCCGACCACGCGCTGCAGGACGACCGCCATCTTCTCTTCTTCGAGGCGGTACGGACGCTCGGCGCAGGTACGGCCTTGGCGCGCTCGGCTGAACGTCGACGCGTAGACGCGCTTGATCGCCGTCAGCAGCTGCCGCAGCCGGACGTCCGTCCGATCGTGATCGTTCGGCAGCATGAAGGTGTCGTAGATGCCGGCGAACGGCTGGTACTGCGAGTCCTCGAGCAGGCTCGACGAGCGCACGGCGAGCGGGATACGACGTTGCCGCGAGCGAACGCCGCCAGATCGCGTTCCGCCGCAGCCGGGAGATCGGCCGCCACGAAGCGGCGCTCGAGCTCCTGCGTCGTCCGTGCGTCTCGAGCGCGAAGTCGCGCAGCGCGTTCTCGCTCGAGGAACTCGTCGAACACGTCGGTGGCGAGCACGACCGCCGGCGGCACCGCGATCCGGACGCCGCGGAAAGCGCTCCGCGAGGCCGGACTCGGCTGAGCAGCACGTCGCACGAACGCGAGGCCGCGCGCCTTGCCGCCGAGCGAGCCGCCGCCGATGCGGCTGAAGCGTCGTCTCCGGATCGAACGCGTGGCGCCGTCGAAGTCCGCGACGGCGCCGCGGCTCGTGTCGCGCCGGTGCTCGTGGATCGCGCGCATGCAGTTCCTCGCGCAGGTCCTCGAGCGTCGCGAAGTCCGACACCTTGCGCGGCCGCAGCCGGTGCGGCGAGCGCGAACTCGGTGCGCGCCTTGAGCCAGTTCGAGAAGTGATTGCGCTCGCCGTGGTAGGCGAGGCTCTCGGCCGGCACGGTGCGCAGCTGGTCCTCGAGCTCCCGCAGGTCGCGCGCGCGGCCGACCTCCGCGCCCGTCGGGCAGGCGGAAGACGAAGTCGCCGAAGCCGAAGCTGTTCCGATCATGAAGCGGCGCAGCTCGCTGCAGCAGCGTCGGCGAGCCCTTGAGCAGGAACGACGCGCCCGACTTCGCGCGCCAGCGCACTGGTTCTCCGCGCCGCGTCGACTGCAGCATGATCGGCACGTCCGGCTGGCGCTCCCGCACGCGCCGCGCGAACTCGAGCCCCGCCTCGCGGCACGATGCGGCCGTCGCGCGGGAACTCGATGTCGGAGATCACGCCGAGGATGTTGGTCCTCGTACGCGTCGAAGTAGCGCCCACGCCTCCTCGAACGTGCGTGCACAGGAGGATCTTGGGCCGCGCCTGCAGGCGCATCAGCTTGTGCGACAGGTTGACGCCTTCGGGCACGAGGCTGCTGCGACGTGGTGCATCAGCTCGGCGTAGATCGTCGGGCAGGAACGACGAGTAGTAGCGGACGTTGTCCTCGATCAGGATGATCGCCTGCACGCCCAGCTCGCCCGTGTCGTGCGCGACGTTCTGCCGGTCCTCGACGTACTTGACGATCGCGGGCAGGATGCCGGACGTCGCCCTGCCACAGGAACACGCGCTCGATGGCCGAGCTCGCCGCGGCGCGGAACAGTCGGCCAGATCGCGCGTGTCGTAGGCGAGCGCGACGACCGGCGTGTCGATGCCGGCCTCGCGCACCCGCTGCGCGAGCGCGATCGCCGTGCATGTCGCCGACGCTGGCCGACGGCGATGATCAGGTTGAAGCGGCGCGTCCGCGGCCAGCGCCAGCGCGGCTTCGCGCCGTTCGACACGTGGGTGATGCCCGGCGCGTGCCGCACGTTGAGGTCGAGAAACTCGCCGAGGATGACCTCGTGCAGCTGGCCGTCCTCGGCGAGGATGAACGCGTCGTACAGGCTCGAGACCAGCAGGATGTCGTGGACGCGGAAACGGGCGAGATCAGAGAAGCGGGCTAGGCGCATGCGGAATCTGGTAATCGGGTAATTGGACAATCGGGTAGTCTATCGACCAATCGAGCAATTCAATGACCCGATTACCAGATTACCCGATTACCCGATTCACACGAGCCCCTGGTCCATCATCGCGTCCGCGACCTTGAGGAAGCCGGCGATGTTCGCGCCGTTGACGTAGTTGCCGGGCGTGCCGAACACGTCCGCGGTCTCGCGGCAGTCGCGTGTGGATCGCGCTTCATGATGCCGCGCAGCCGCTCGTCGACCTCTTCGCGCGTCCAGGTCATGCGCATGCTGTTCTGCGCCATCTCGAGGCCCGACGTCGCGACGCCGCCGGCGTTCGCCGCCTTGCCGGGCGCGTAGAGGATCCTCGCGTCGAGGAACTGCCGCACGCCGTCGAGCGTCGGTCGGCATGTTCGCGCCTTCCGAGACGACGTAGACGCCGTTGCGCAGCAGGTTGGCGGCGTCCTTGGCGTTGATCTCGTTCTGCGTCGCGCTCGGGAACGCGCAGTGCGCCTTGATGGTTCCAGAGCGGGTTGTGGTCGAGCGTGCGGGTCGCGCGCCGTGTAGACCGACGCCGCTTGAACTGGTCGGCGTACTCCTGGATGCGGCCCGCGGCGCACGTTCTTGAGCTCGCATCACGAACTCGAGCTTCTCGGCGTCGATGCCGGCCTCGTCGTAGATGAAGCCGTCGGAGTCCGACAGCGTGACCGGCTTCGCGCCGAGCTCGAGCAGCTTCTCGACGGTGTACTGCGCGACGTTGCCGCTGCCCGACACGAGGCAGATCTTGCCGTCGAGCGATCTCGCTGCGCGTCGCCAGCATCTCGGCCGCGAAGATAGACGGCGCCGTAGCCCGTGGCCTCCGGCCGGATGAGCGAGCCGCCCCAGTTCAGGCCCTTGCCGGTCAGCACGCCGGTGAACTCGTTGCGCAGGCGCTTGTACTGGCCGAACAGAAAGCCGATCTCGCGCCCGCCGACGCCGATGTCGCCGGCCGGCACGTCGGTGTTCGGCCCGATGTGGCGGCACAGCTCGGTCATGAAGCTCTGGCAGAAGCGCATCACCTCGTTGTCGCTCTTGCCCTTCGGATCGAAGTCCGATCCGCCCTTGCCGCCGCCCATCGGCAGCGTCGTCAGCGAGTTCTTGAGCACCTGCTCGAAGGCGAGGAACTTGAGGATGCCGAGGTTGACCGACGGATGGAAGCGCAGGCCGCCCTTGTAGGGGCCGATCGCGCTGTTCATCTCGATGCGGAAGCCGCGGTTGATCTGCACCTCGCCCTGGTCGTCCTGCCAGGGCACGCGGAACATGACCACGCGCTCGGGCTCGACCATGCGCTCGAGGATCCGGGCGCTGCGGTACTCGGGCCGGCGCTGCAGCACGAGGTCGAGCGATTCGACGACCTCCTGGACGGCCTGATGGAATTCGGGTTCCGCGGGGTTCTTGGCCTTCACTTCGGCCATCAAATCGCGCACAAACGAGGATGTCGTCACGGATGACTCCAGGTCGTGAATAAGACGAAATGGCGGATCAGCGTGTCGACGTAGAGCCTCGGTGTTGAGCCGGTTGAGCTCGACCGCGCAGGCCGAAACGCCCGCGTTTCAGCTCATCAGCGAGCGCCCGATCATCATTGCAGAACTTATGTTCGCGGGGGAGGAAACGGAAGGCCATGCGAGGTGGGATTGTAGTTGTTTCAGGGAGGTAAAATCGAGGCGCTTGGCGGTACAGGTCAAAAACCTGTGATAGGTTTAGACGCTGCGATGAGCGACGTGCGGCTGGACGGTCCTCCCAGTTCGCACCCATGAAAAAACCCCATGCAGACAACCCGAGTCCCGCGCCTTTGGCTGGTGGCCTGCGTGGTATGCCTGACTGCGGCGTGTTCGAGAGGCGATCGGCAAGGTACGGTTGGGACATCCGGCTCGAGCACGGTCATTCGCATTACAGGCTCGGACACGATGGTCAATCTCGTCCAGGCGTGGGCCGAAAACTACGGGAAGAAGCGCCCGGCTATTTCCGTGCAGGTGGCCGGCGGCGGATCGGGGGTCGGGATTGCGGGCCTGATCGACGGCATTCTCGATCTCGCGGCGGCGAGCCGCGAAATGGAGCCGCCTGAAATCGAGCGCGCCACGCAGAAGAACGGCCAGAAGCCGAAGGAATTCGACGTCGCGCTCGACGCATTGTCAGTCTACGTGCACAAAGCCAATCCGATTGACGCGATTTCGATCGAAGACATCGCCGAGATCTACGGCGAGCACGCGACCATCGAGAAGTGGTCGCAGCTCGGCATCGCGAATACCTTGTGTCCGAGCGACCGAATCGTCCGCGTCGGCCGCCAGAACAGCTCCGGCACCTACGTCTACTTCCGCGAAGCCGTGCTCGGGACGAAGCGGGAGTACCGGTTGGGCTCGATCGATCAGAGCGGATCGAAGGACGTGGTCGCGCTGGTGAGCCGTACGCCATGCGCGATCGGGTACAGCGGCATGGCGTACGCCACGCCGGACGTCAAAGACCTGGCGGTCGCGAAAACCAAGGGCGGGCCAGGCGTGCGCCCGACCAACGAGACCGCGATGAACCGCACCTATCCGCTCGCGCGCCAGCTGTATCTGTATTCGCCGGGCGAGCCGAGAGCGCATGTGAAGGACTTCCTCGACTGGGTCCTGTCGTCCGAAGGCCAGGAGATCGTGACCAGCGTCGGCTTCGTGCCGTTTCGGCCGAGCTCCTGACGACAGGCTCCATTTCTGATTATGGGCGCCGCGCGACGGTCGTCTCGCACGTCAGAGGATCTCATCGAGTGGGCGATCCGGCTGTGCGGCTGGAGCGCCATCTTCTTCGTCTTCAGCATCCTGTTCTTCGTCTTCCGTGAGGCCGCGCCCGCCTTCACGAGTGGCCTGAGCCTGGTCGAGTTCTTCACCAGCATCAACTGGCGGCCGGACTCCGTGATCAAGAAGCAATTCGGCATCGTCGCGCTCCTGACAGGCACCGTCTCGGTCACGGCGCTGGCCATGGCGATTGCGGTACCGAGCGGCCTGGGAGCGGCGATTTTCGTGTCGGAGTACTGCAGCGGCAAAGTGCGCGAGACACTCAAGATCGTCATCGAGTTCCTGGCCGCGATCCCGTCGGTCGTGTGGGGCTTCATCGGCGCAATGGTGCTGAATCCGCTGATCACCGAAACCACCGGCGCGCCGGTCGGGATCAACATCCTCAACGGCGGAATCATCCTCGCGCTGATGAGCGTGCCGATCATCATGTCGGTCGGCGAGGACGCGTTCCGCGCGGTGCCCGATACCTATCGCGAAGCGGCCGTGGCGCTCGGTGCGAGCCGGTGGCAGATCGTCTACAAGGTGCTCTTCCCCGCCGCGAAGAACGGCCTGCTGGCGGCCGTGCTGCTCGGCGTCGGACGCGCCGTCGGCGAAACGATGGCCGTGCTGATGGCGACCGGCCATGCCGTCGCCATGCCGCATTCGGTGCTGGATCCGGTGCGGACGCTGACGGCCACGATCGCGGCAGAGCTCGGCGAGACCGTCGAAGGCGGATTGCACTACCGCGTGCTCTTCGTGATCGGCAGTCTTCTGATGTTGATCACGCTCGCCGTCAACCTCACCGCCGATTTGATCGTCAAGGGCATTCGGGGTCGCGAGCATGTCTGATCGCGACCAGGCGGAGCGCGACGTGTTCAGGACCGGTCCGGTCGAGCGGCGCAAGGCCACCGTCGATCGCATCGTGATGGTGGTGCTGGCGATCGTCGTGCTCCTGGTCGTGCTGCCGCTCCTCGCGATTCTGACGCATTTGATGGTGCGCGCCTGGCCTGCGTTGTCGTGGTCGTTCCTCGTGAAGAACCCGACCAACTACATGACGGCCGGCGGCATCTGGTCGCCCCTCATCGGCACCATCTACCTCGTGCTGTTCTCCTTGGCGATCGCCACGCCGATCGGCGTGCTCGCCGGCATTTATCTGAACGAGTACGCCAGCGACAACTGGATGACCCGCATCGTCAACCTGGCGGTGGTCAGCCTCGCGGGGGTGCCGAGCATCGTCCATGCGCTCTTCGGCGTCGGCGCGTTCGTGCTGTTCGCCGGCATGGGACGGTCGGTCCTGGCTGCGTCCTGCACGCTCGCCGTCATGACGCTGCCCGTCCTCATTACGAGCACACGCGAAGCGCTCTCGGCCGTGCCCCGCTCGTTTCGGGAAGCCTGCTGGAACATGGGCGCCAGCCGGTGGCAGACCATTCGCACGATCGTGCTGCCGAATTCGATCAGCGGCATCCTGACCGGCATCATTCTGCAGGTTTCTCGCGCGGCGGGCGAAACGGCGCCGATTCTCTTCACCGGCGCGGTCGTCTACGTGGCGGTTCCGGATACCGGCCTCAGCTCGTACTTTCCGTACGGCATCTGGGATCGCTGCATGGCCCTGTCCTATCACCTCTTCATCCTGAAGACGCAGGTCTCAGGCGTTCCCGAGAGCGTGGAATATGGCACGGCGGTCGTACTGTTCGGCATCGTGCTCTCGGTCAATCTGATGTCCATCGCCTTCCGCGTCTACCTGCGGTCGCGCAAGAAGTGGTAGGCGCCGCGCAGACCATGGCCGTCACGCACATTGCCTTCGACCACGTCACCGCGCGCTACGGACCGAAGGTCGCGCTGCGCGACGTCACGTTCGACATCATGCAGCGGGAAATCTTCGGGATCATCGGCCCGTCCAATTCGGGCAAGACGACACTCCTGAAATGCATCAACCGGACAATCGACTTCGTGCCCGGTGCAACGGTCGAGGGTGCCGTGCGCATCGACGGCCGAGGACGTGTTTCGCACACCCGACGTGTACGAACTGCGCCGCCAGATCGGCATGGTCTTTCCGCTGCCGGTGGGACTGCCGCTGTCGGTGTACGACAACGTCGCCTATGCGCCGCGGATGGCCGGCGTGCGTAATCGCGCGACGCTGGATGCGCTCGTCGAGGAATGCCTGCGGCAGGCGGCGCTGTGGGACGAAGTCAAGGATCGCATGGACATGCTGGGCACCAAGCTCTCCGGCGGCCAGCAGCAGCGCCTGACGATCGCCCGGGCGCTGTCGCACCGGCCCAAGATCCTCTGCCTCGATGAGTTCTCCATTGCCGTCGATCCGGTCACGACGATGAAGATCGAGGACGTGCTGCTGGAACTCAAGAGCAAGATGACGATTGTGCTGGTGACCAATCTCGTGCAGCAGGCGCACCGGCTCGCCGACCGCGTCCTGTTCCTCAACGATTCCCGGCTGATCGAGGTCGGCCCGTCCGGCGTCATCTTCTCCGAACATCCCGCCGAGCAGTTGACGTTCGACTACGTGCGAGGCCACTTCGGATGACGGACGCCGCAGTGGACCGCTTCAGCATCGAGACCCGGGACCTCAATCTCTGGTACGGGGATTTCCACGCGCTGAAGAACATCACCGTGAACATCAAGCACGGGATCATCACGGCCCTGATCGGTCCGTCCGGATGCGGCAAGACAACCTTCCTTCGATGCTCGAATCGCCTCAACGAACGCTACGGCAGCGTGCGCACCACCGGCGAGATTCGCATTCTGCGCAAGAACATCTACGACCCGGATGTGAACCTCTCCGAGCTGCGCAAGGCCGTGGGCATGGTCTTCCAGCGGCCCAATCCGCTGCCGATTTCAATTTACGAAAACGTGACGTTCGGCATCACCGTGAATACGGCGGTGCGCGACCTCGGCCGCGACACCCTCGACCAGCTCGTTGAGTCCTCGCTGCGCGAAGTGGATTTGTGGGACACGGTGAAGGATCGGCTGCGTGACCGGGCGACGCTGCTCACGCTGGAGCAGCAGCAGAAGCTGTGCATCGCCCGGCTGCTGCCGTTGAAGCCGCAGGTGATCCTCATGGACGAGCCCTGCTCCGCGCTCGACGCGCGCGGTACCGCGGCGATCGAACGGCTGATGGACGACTTGCGTGGCAAGTACACGATTCTCATCGTCACGCATAACATGGCCCAGGCCCGGCGCACCAGCGACGAGTCCATCTTCATGTTGATGGGCGAGCTGATCGAACACGCGCCGACCGCCGACCTGTTCCTGAAGCCGGGGCGCAAGGAAACCGAAATGTACGTGGAGGGCCGGTATGGATAACAATCAACCTCTCACAGTGCCGGTTCTTGCCGGGCCGCTCAGAGGACAGAAGCCATGAAGAGATTCGAGCAAGAGCTGGAGAGCTTGAAGCGCCGGGTCATGGAGATGGGCCAGACCACGGAAGAAATGGTGGAGCTGTCGAACGCCGCGCTGGTCGAACGCGACGCCAGCGCCATCGAGCGCGTCCTCGCGCACGAGGCGACGCTCGACCGCTTTCAGCTCGAGATCGACGGCGAAGCCGTCCGCCTGATCACCATCTACACGCCGATCGCCAAGGACCTCAGGTTCCTGCTGATGGTGGCGCGTATCAACGCCGAGCTGGAACGGATCGGCGACCAGGCGGTCAACAACTGCGAGTACATCCAGACGCTCTCGTCGTCGGCGCCGGCCGGTGCGCTGACGGACCTGGCGAGGATGTCGGAAATTACCCGCGGCATGGTGCGGGATGCGTTGGCGGCATTCGAGCATGAGGACCTCGAGAAAGCGCAGCTCGTCCTGCAGAGCGACGACGAGGTCGACCAGCTCTACAGCCAGACCTTCAGCGATCTCCTCGAAGACACGGCCAACGACGCCGATCGTGTCGGGCGGAGCATGAACCTGATCCTCGTCGCCCGTTCCGTGGAGCGCATCGCGGATCATGCGACCAATATCTGTGAGGAAGTAATCTACATGGTGAACAGCGAGGATATCCGGCATAAACGCTAGTTATCAGCTTTCAGCTGTCGGCCTCGCTGCGAGCTGACGGCTGGAGAGCTTCCCATTTCCAGTGATCAACGACGTCCTCGCCATCATCCTCGGCGGCGGCCGCGGCGCGCGGCTGTTTCCCCTGACACAGCACCGCTCGAAACCCGCGGTCCCGATTGGCGGCAAGTACCGCTTGATCGACATCCCTGTCAGCAACTGTCTGCACGCCGACATCCGCCGGATCTTCGTGCTGACGCAGTTCAATTCCGCGTCCCTCAACCGCCATATCGCGCAGGCATATCGCATGGATCTCTTCAGCCCGGGGTTCGTCGAGATCCTCGCCGCCGAGCAGACACCCGACAATCCGCACTGGTATCAGGGCACAGCCGACGCCGTCCGTCAGGCGGCGCGCCATTTCGCCCGGTACGACGCCGATCACTATCTGATTCTCGCCGGCGATCATCTGTACCGGATGGACTACCTCGACATGGTCGAGGCGCACATCGATCGCCGCGCCGACATCACCATCGCCGCGCAGCCGGTCTCGATCGAGGATGCGTCCGGGATGGGCATCTTCAGCCTCGATCACAGCGGTCAGATTGCCGCATTCGAAGAAAAGCCCACGCGCGAACGACTTGACGAGATGCCCAGGAAGGGTCAGAGCGGGGGTCTGACCCCCGACAAGCCGTTCATGGCGTCGATGGGGATCTACGTCTTCTCACGCGACGTGCTTCTCGACACGATCGAACAGGACGGCGCGACCGATTTCGGCAAGCAGATCATTCCCAACGCGCTGGACAGATACCGCGTGCATGCACACCTCTTTCGCGGCTACTGGGCCGACGTGGGGACCGTTCGCGCTTTCTACGACGCGAACCTGATGCTCGCGGGCGCCCACGCGCCCTTCACCTTCTACGATCCCAGACGGCCGATTTACACGCATCCCCGGTTTCTTCCGGGCGCGCGGCTCAGCTCGTGCACGGTGCGCGACGGCATCATCAACGAGGGCTGCCACATCGACCACGCCAGAATCGAGCAGTCGATCGTCGGCATCCGGACGAGCATCCAGAGCGGCGCCACAGTCTCGAGGTCCGTGCTGCTCGGCGCGGACTTCTACGAAACCGACGACGATGCGACCGCGCGCGGCGACAATCCCCGCCTCGGCGTGGGACGCGACGTGGTGTTGGATCGCGTCATCGTGGACAAGAATGCGCGCATCGGCGACGGGGCGCGGCTGGTCAACGAAGGCGGGACAGAACACGCAGACGGCGACGGCTACTACATCCGCGACGGCATCATCGTCGTGCCGAAAGACGGTGTCATCAAGCCAGGGACTGTAGTGTAGGAGGTCCGGCTAAAGCCGGACCCCACGTACTGCCACGTTTTTTCCGCGAAAGTGCTCTCCCCGGCACGTGGGGTCCGGCTTCAGCCGGACCTACCGTACGGCAGGAAAGATAACCGGCAACACCGTGTCCGTCGTATAGACGCACCGGGCGTTATGGCCGCACTCCGACACGATCTGGACGGCGTGCTTCGCGCCCATCGTCTCGTTGACGAACTTCACGAACGCCTCCCCGCGCGAGCGGCGGGCCGCGCCCTGCGCCATCGCAGAGCACGACGAGTCGAACCCGCCCAGCGGCAGCGTGTCCACCTGCCCGAGCAGATACGTCGTCGGCCGCGACACGAGCTGCTTCTTCAGCTGATCGTCGCTCGTCTTCGCCGTGTAGCCGCCCGTCCGGTTCTGCAGGCCGAAGGGCCAGCGATCGAAGTTCGGGCAGGCGCTCGAATCGAAGGGTCCGTACGTAAACTTGGTATGCACGGTTTCGAGCATCCAGCCGGTCTTCGCCGCTTCCGGAGCGGCGTCGTCCGTGGGCAATGGGCGCGTGGAGTCGGGCCACGCGTAGCTCGAGGGGTTCGCGACCACGTAGGTAATCGGGACGCCGAGCATGTCGTGCACGCGATTCGCCATCTGATAGCGCGCCACGAATTGCCCGCCGGCCGAATGCCCCGCCACGACGATCGCCCTCATGTTCGGGAACACGCTCTTGTTTGCCAGCTTCCGCAGCAGCTGATCGACAAAGTCGAACGACGTCAGATCCGGATGGCTGGCGGAGGTCCCGCCGGACCGCCAGCTGTCGCCGGTGCAACTCCAGCTCACTTCGTTGGCGGCGAGCTTGTCGGTGCAGTTGCCGGCGGCTGAGGCCACGCGCGGGGAGATGACCACCGTGTCTTCGAGCGCCCGCCCCAGGAACGCCGCTGCGGCCGCCGTGGCGAAATAGTGGTCGGCGTTGCGGTTCGTGCCGTGAACCATGATGAGCGCGCGGCGGATCGCGTCGTTGCGGGAGTCGAGGGAATGGGTGCGATAGATGAGCGATCGCGCCGATCCACCGCCGAGCGCTACCCACTCGGTGCATGCGACGGCGGGCGTCGTGCACGCCGAACGAGCCGCCGGCGGGCCACTCTGAGCGGACAACGAAGTTAGTGCACCTGCCACAAGCAAGAGGATGAGTCGCATGCGCGTCACGATACCCGAAGTCTCCCGCGAACGCACTCTATCGGAACCGAAGGGATCCGAGAACTGACGTCGTGCGGGTTAGCGCCCGAACGTTGTAGCTCAGCCTTGCACAGGAATTGTGGAAAACTTGTTAATAACGACCTGCAACTCAGCCGTTACGACCGCATTGTCGAAGGTTCTAACGATTTGCACTCGATTGGGGCGGAGCGTTCTATTTTCAGTCACTTCCCATGAACGCCTGGAGGCGCGGTCAATTGGCAACTCCTGCGTCGCTAGGCCCGTTCGAGATGCGTCTTCAGCCGCGACAGCGCGTCGTCCCACCCGCGCGCGACGAGATCCAGGTGCCGCTGCGCCTCGGCGAGCCGCGTCGGGTTGAGCGTCCAGACCTGCTCGCGGCCCTGCCGCGACCCGTCGATGACGCCGGCCGCAGCCAGCACGTGCAGGTGCTTGGTGACGCCCTGCCGCGTGATCGAGGGCACGCGCTCGGCGAGCATCGTGATCGATGCCGGGCCGCGGTCCGACAACTGCTTCAGCAGCGTCAGCCGCGTGGGATCGCCCAGCGCCGCGAACAGGGCCGCGGCGCCCGCCAACTGGTGCCTAACGCGCGGCTTCGACATGCTGCTTGAGCCAGCCCACAACCTCGCTCCATCCCTGGGTGTTGTCCTGGAATACCTTCGCCCGCCGCTCCAACCCGATTGCGTCGAAGCCGGTTTCCGACACGCTCAGAAGCGTGCCGCCCGCGACGGGCTCGAGCGTGAAGGTGACGGTGGTTGGCGGCTCCTTGGAATAGTCCACCTTCGGATCCACGGTCCCGGGGTGCCACTGCCAGATCAAACGGTGCGGCGCCGACATTTCCGTGATGCGGACCTGGAAGCGCATCCCCCCGTACTCGGCATGCGTCGAGGTCATCCACACCTCGGCGCCTGTGGTCATGCTCCCCTCGATGCGCACTTGAAACCACGCCGACAGCTCGTCGACGCTCGTCAGGGCGCGCCACACGCGTTCCGGCGGCGCATTGATCGTGATGGATCGATCGATACGACTCAGCTCGGCTACCGACATCATGCAACCTCCAAGTTGCATATGTTACCGGAAGCGATAAGCCTCAGCAACCATCAAGTTGCGGATTCAGAATGACGACTAGTGTGCGACGACGCGTGGAAATTACAAGCGGCCCAGTTGAATGTCTCGTCCACGTTCCGCGAACGCAGGCGCGAGTCTGGCCAGATCACCGATCGTGTCGATGACACCCATTCAGCCTCTCAACTCGCGCCGAGGAATCTCACGAGCTCGGCATCGTCCCTTCAGCGAGACGAACTTGGACGGAATTGACCTCTCTCCGTCTGAACCCTCCACTGTCCAGGTCGACGGGACTCGAACCCGCTCCTCATCATCGTAGAGGTTGTTCCTCAGCAGCGCGTGCAACTCGAGCTTGCACGCTCGAGTCGCACGACTGTCAGCAGAATTTTTCCTCGATTTGACTGGGCCGTCGTTTCGCTGCGACAACGCGTGAGTATCGTCGCGTTCGTCACTCCAAGCGCCGCTTCACAAGGCGCTCCACCGGAAGCAGCCGCGCCTCCACAAGAAAGAGAGGTTTTCAGTGTTTGAAAACTTGTCGCGCAATGAGCGAAAGGATCTGAGCGAAGCATTGCAGATGGCGCAGCGGCGCACACAGGCGCCCTGGTCGCCATCGGGACGGGCAAATCCACTGTCCAACGTCGTCAACCGCAGGGCGTTTCTGAGGGGCGGGGCGGGCCTGGTTGGCGGCGCCGTCCTGGCAAAGACTCTTGGAGGGCTCTCCGTTGCGCGCCTGGAGGCGGCGCAGTGTTCAGCGGGACTGTCGAGTCTCTCACCGTGGGGAGCAATCGGCCCGAAGCTGGATCCCGAAACCAATAAGAACCTCATCCACCTGCCGCCCGCATTCAGCTACCGCTCCTACGGCTGGACGGGAGACATCATGGACGACGCCCTTGAGACATCGACGCCGCCGTTGCACGATGGGATGGCCGTCATCCAGGAGTTCGGCCCAAGCCATCTGATTCTGGTGAGGAATCATGAGGTGGACCATGACCCTCCGGACGATGTGCTCCCCGCGTTTGGCGATCCGGCACTCTGGTATGACCCGCTCGCTGGAGGAGGAACGGCCAACCTCGTGTTCAATCTGGCCACGGGCCGGTTCGTTTCGGCCGTCCCGAGCATCAGCGGGAACATTCGGAACTGTTCCGGCGGCGTGACGCCGTGGGGCACG
This sequence comes from uncultured Acidobacteriota bacterium, assembly GCA_963770995.1. Taxonomy (GTDB): domain Bacteria; phylum Acidobacteriota; class Vicinamibacteria; order Vicinamibacterales; family CAVVIG01; genus CAVSWN01. The sequence goes on from CAVYRS010000005.1 coordinate 936,677, forward strand.
TGGTACACCTGCGAAGAGACCGAGACCGGAAACACCACCGCCGGAGGCCATCGCCACGGGTACGTGTACGAGGTCGGTCCCCTCGGTCCCCTTCCCGGCGGCACGGCGACGCCGTTTCCCGACATGGGGAACTTCTCTCACGAGGCGATGGCAACCGATCCTGCAACCGGGATCACCTACTTGACCGAAGACGGGGAAAGCGCTCCAGGCGATATCGGGTCGGGATTCTATCGATTCCTCTACAAGGTTCCGGGCAAGGCCGAACACGGTGGAACGCTCCAGATGCTCGCCATCAAAGGGCATCCTCAGTTCGATTTCCAGGAGACCGGGTGCGAGAGTCGAGCGTTCCCGGTGCGATGGGTCACGATCGCGAAGCCCGATCCGAACCTGGCGGGTGGTGACCTCTCGACGTTTCAGCAGGGCTACGCGGGCGGCGGCGCCAACTTCCGGCGCCTGGAAGGCTGCTGGTACGGAGACGCCAGCATCTTCTTCGTCTCGACGAACGGTGGTCCCGACATCGCGCCGCCCAACGGAACCGGGGCCGGAGAGGGTCAGCTGTACGAGTACGACCCGCGGTCCGAGACGCTCAGAATCAGGTACGTGTCGCCGGCCCGGTCGGCGCTCGAGAACCCGGACAACATTGTTGTGGCACCGGACGGCAGCATCATCTTCTGCGAAGACAACGCGGACGGGACCGGCGGTGTCAATCCCAACCCGGGCGAGCGGCTGGTCTGGCTGTACCCGAAGAGCGGCAAGATCTTCACCTTCGCATTGAACAACATGAACTTCACCGCCGCAGGATTGGGCACGTTGACACGGCCGTCCGGGGTGAGCTTCGACGAAGACTTCAAGCAGACCGAATGGGCCGGCGCCGTGTTCAGCCCCGACGGCAGGTGGCTGTTCGTCAACATCCAGACGCCGGGAGTCACGTTCGCGATCACCGGCCCCTGGCCGTGGCTTTAGAGACACTGCCGCGGCCGTAACAATTGATGGAATATCAAGGCCCGCTGGCCCCGCACCCATACATCCTCCGCCATGGGGGACCGAGCCCCGGTCACCGACGTGGCCGGAGCCCGTCTGCTGGATCGGTTACGAGCGCTGCAGCTCGGCGACGAGGTCCTCGAGGCGGTCGTAGCTGATGCCTGCGCCGGTCGACATTCCCGACGCCATCACCATGTCACGCACGTCCTTCGACGGATACCTGACGGTCAAGCGAGAACAAGCCGGGAATCATGCGGCCGATGCAGCGCTTTGCGGTCTGCGGTGAATGAGCATCCAGGACGTCCCGAACTTGTCCCGGAGCATCGCAAAGCGGCTGGCGAAAAAGGTCTCCTGCACCGGCATGACTTGACGCCTACGCGACCGCGCCGCGCGCCGACGCCGCCGGCGCCGTCTTGGGCTGCATCGCCTGAGGCCGACCGATCCGATCGGCAATCGCGATCAAGCGCGGGCGCGTGCGCATGTAGCGCGCGTGCTCCCGTCGGCAGTCCTCTTCGATCGCCCGCACGAAACCATTGTCCTCGCGGGCACCGGCGAGATCCCGCAGGGCCACCGCTGCGTGCGTCTGCCGCGCCCAGGTCAGCAGGACCTCGAGATCGCGAAGGCGACCCAGGATCTCTTGTGCGTGAGTCAAGTCGGCAATCGCCCGAGCCACGCCTCGGGCATCCGTCTCGATCGCAACTTCAAGCGAGTAGCGGAGTGTCTTGATCGCGACACGGACCATGTGAAGGGGCTCAGATGCGTAGAGCGTGCCGGCGGCCTCGATCGCCGATCGGAGCTGCACCGCACGACGAATCTGTCTCGCCTCGAGTACCCATTTCACCGTCTGCGATCGGCGGTTGCCGTTGGCGCGATCCTGTTTGCAGGAACGGGCGAGGCTTTTCAACTTGCCGGCGAGACGCTCCAGCTTCTCGCGGGGAAGCGTTTTGTCCAGTTGCTGGCGCGCCGAAGCCTGGGCGCTGCCAACCGTGGCGGCCACGCGTTGAAGCGACGCGGCCGAGTGACGCTGCTGCTTTTCGAGGTCCGCGATGAGACGGGACAGAACGTCGAGTTCGCGCACCGCGCTGAGGGCCCTCGTCACTCGCCCGAGACGTCGCCGAAACTTCGCCTGCGTTACCGCGCTGGCGCCGAGCAGCGGAACCAGTTCGCGCAGTCGACGCGACGCGATCCGAACGCGATGCAACGACTCGTAGTCGCCGCGCTCGAGTCCGGGGAGCGCGTGTCGAAAAGCGCGCACTCGTTTCCGAACCTGTGCGTGAAGATTTGATGTGGCCGCCAAGGCAGAGCCAGAGATTGTAACGGACCTGTAGACTCCTGCCAATCCCCACTCACTCATCCGTGGAACCTCGTCCGAGGCGCAGTTCCGGCTCCTCGACCCTAGGTGAGCCCATCCGAGGTCGGATCACTGCTGACCCGCTGTTGGCGCGGATGAGTGCGTCGAGCTGGACGTCGGCCCCGTCTGACGCACTCCTGTTGCGGATGTTGCTCGAGTGCAGGGGCGATGACGCGTTCGGGTGACGTCGCACGCCGTTGGTGGGAAATGCATCTTCCCAACCTCTCACAGCCCCTTGTGCTCGCGGTGCCGGCCGCAGGCACTATTGGCCCGGAGCAGCACCTCGCGAGCGCCAAGGTTCCGATCGTCGAGGCAATAGTGTAGCTGCGACCATCAACATCCCTTGAATGCCGAGCTTCAGAAGCTGGACCCCAGCACGATGAGCGAGACGATGCGGAAGCGTGCACGGGACCTACGACGTGTCTCTTCGGTCCACGCCGCGTCCGCCCACCGGCCATCGCCTTCGCCTACAACAGCGAACAGGCCTCGTTGAACGGCAAGCGCGGCAGTCGTGGGTACAGCGTTGTCGGATCCCCATACCCAAGGTTGCAGAGGAAATTCGACTTGACGTGGCCCTCGGGGAAGAATTCCTGATCGCAGCCAAAACAGGGCTGGCCGGCGGCAAAGAACGCGTCATCGACCTTGGCCTGATCGAAACCGGACATCGGCCCGCAATCCAGGCCCAGGGCCCGGGCCGCCATGATCAAGTACGCGCCCTGCAAGCTGGAATTCCGTTTCGCGGTCGTATCGGTCAGCTCGGGATTCCGCTCGAACAGCTTCGCCATGCCAGCATTGTGCGGAAACAGCCTGGGCAGTTGCTCGTAGAACTTCATGTCGTACGCGATGATCACCGTCACGGGAGCGGCCATTGTCTTCTCGACGTTGAGTGGGGCGAGCGCCGGACGAAGCCGCTCTTTGGCTTCCTTCGACCGGAGAAACGCGAACCGCGCCGGGGCGCCATTCGCGCTCGTGGGGGCCCACTTCAGCAAATCGTAGAGATCGCGCAGCGTCTGATCGGTCACGGGCCGAGCTTGCCATTTCGTGTGTGTGCGCGCTTCACGAAAGAGGCTATCCAACGCAGCGTCGTCGATTCGTTCTGCCATGCCCTTCCTCCCGTGATCCGTTTCTGTTGTCTTTCCCTTCTTCACGTGGGAGTTCGTGCAGCACGATGCGATCCATCACGGTCAGTGGAGCGTGTATGCCTTGCTCGCGGGGTTCGAGACGCCGCTCAACTGGCGAACGTCATGGGGCTTGTGACGATCAGCAATCCCTCGACGCGGGCTGCATCGATTGCCGCCTTCGCCAGCGTGTAAGCCAGATGGCGGCCGCGCAGCGGCGGAGGCACTTCCGTGCACGGCGGCGATCGCGAATGCGCTCCGACACTGTTCCTGCAGGCGGGGAGCGAAACGTACGCATACCGACGACTCGGCGACGGCATCGGTCGTCCCCTGCTCTGCCTTCAGCACTTCACTGGGACGCTCGACATCTGGGATCCGGCAGTGATAGATCCCCTCGCGCGCGGACGTGAAGTCATTCTGTTCGACTAGCGCGGGCGTCGGTCGGTCGAGCGGTCAGGTGCCGCCCACGATTGCCGGCATGGCGAAGCATGCCCTGGCATTGATGGACGGTCTCGGGCTGGCGAACTGCGACGTCCCAGTATCCGGCGAGTCACCAACAGTGCTTGGCTGTCTGTCAGGTGCCCAGGTACGTGCTACCTGAACATCTCAGGCCTGATCACGAATTCCCGCACGACGCCCTGCTGATCGACGAACCGGCCCTTGCCATGCACGTTGAACTTCGTGTCCGGCGGCAGCGCCACGTTCACACGCACGACCTTCGTTTCGCCCGGCGCGAGCGCACCGACCGCGGCGGGGTTCGTCAGCACGATCGGCGGGTGACCTTTCAGCGCCGTGAACATCAGTTCCGCGATGACCACGTGGCTCGCGAAACCGCTTCCCGTGTTGGTGACCTCGATGTCCACCCACGTCGCCCCGGATGGCGAGCCCTGGCCGGCGATGATGCGCCCGACGACCATCGGCGTGCCCAGATCGATGAACGTCACGCCGCCGTCGTGATCGGAGAGGCGCGCGGGGCTCGTCGAGCCATAGAGCGACACGGGGAAGTCGGCGTTGCTGCGGCCGTAGGCGAACCGGCTGACCCAGGGGAGCAGCGCGGCGTTGGCCAGAGCGTGATCGAGCGTCTGCGCGTTCCCATCGAACGTGTAGGAGTAGCGCTGCTGCGGCGGCAGCAAGAGGTTGAGGTTGCTCACATTCGGCGTGACGAGGTCCTGGCTCGCGGCCGCCACCTGCTCCGGTGGTGCCGGTGTGCCTTGGATAGTCCCCATCACGTCGACCAAGCCGTCGTTGACGTCGAAGGCGTTGAAGTCGCCGACGAGCAGGACCTTCGCCTGCGGGTTCGTCGTCTGGAAGCCCTGCACGAGGTTGGCCAGGTACTCCGCCTGCGCCTTGCGCTTGGCTTGCACGCGCGGCGTGTTCACGTCGTTCAGCGATCGCAGGTGGTTGATGATGACGATCAGCGGGAACGGATCGCCGTTTGGTCGTGTCGCCGTCGCCTCGAGCACGAACGGCGGGCGGTCGTTGAGCAGATCGTTGTTGCCCGTCACCGGGTTCACGAACGTCGCGTCCTTCCCGTACTGCGTGACGCTCAGCACCCCGATGCGCGTGGACTTGACCAGGAACGCGACGTCGATGCCGCCGATGTCGTTGCCTTCCTCGAGGAAGCCGACGTACTGCGGATCCGTGCCGCCGGCCGCGATCGTGTCCTGATTGATGCGCGCGGACAGCGCGTTGACGACCGCCTGGTTCTCGATTTCGACGAGCCCGACGATGTCGGGCGAGCCGAGCACTTCGCGAACGACGCGCGAGGCCTTGTCAAGACGCCGCTGGTACGCTTCGGCCGTCAGCTCCGGCTCGTCCACGTCCGGATCGTCGGTGTCGTCGAAGAACCGCTGGAGGTTCTGCGATCCGACGGTGATCTCCGCCGGGCGCGCGGCTGGCACCGGAACAATCGACGCGCCGCCGCTGATCCCGATCGTGCTCGTCGACTCCGGTCCGATGGTGTAGGTGCGGAAGCCGAAGTCGAGCGGCCCGGTGAGGTCCGAGATCAGCGTGCCTGCGCTCACGTCGAGCAGCGGCTGCCCCAGTAAACTGCTCACGATGCGCAGCCGCTCAGGGTTGGTGTCGAACACCGGAATCGCGCAGCCGACGCCGGCGGCGCAGGTCGGCGGGGGATCGTTGGCGTCGATCCCCGTTTCGCGGAACGGCCGCGCAACGCCGGTCACCACGCCGTAGAACACGCCGGTCGGCGTGCCGACCGCGCTGCCCTCGTTGATGTTGCCGAGGGTCGGGCCGACGACGGTGAGAGAGGGCACGGTGACGCGCATGCCTTCGAGCGCCTCGAGCCGCGCGACGGCGTCGGCCGCGGTGGTCATCGCGACGGTGATCTCGGTGGGCGCCGGCAGCGCTTGACCGGACGCGAGCCGCGTAATCGTCAGCGGCGCGCCGATCTCGGTCAGCGGCGCCTGGAACGGATCCGCGGAGGGCACGAACTCCGATACGGTGCCCGTGACGCACACGAGGTTGCCGACGGCCGCGCGCGTCGTCGGCGTCGCGCTGGTGAAAACGAATACGCCGTCGGAGGTCGCCGGGTTGCCGTCGCCTGGCGTCATCTGGATGTAGAAGCCGTTCGATCGCCGCGCATACACCACACCAGTGATCGTCACGAACTGCCCCTGGAGCGGGGACGTTGCGCCGCTGCCCTGGATTTCCGCAACCGACGCCGTCGGCGTGCAGGTCGGCACCGGGCTCACGGTCAGCGTGATGGCGGCGATCCCGGTGCGCGCGTCGGTATCGGTGATGACGACCGGGAGCGTTTTGGCGCCAAGCGACGTCCCGATCGCGACGCTGGTCGCCAGGTTGAACACGCTGTCGCTGCTGGTCGAATCGCCGTTCGTCCCGTCGTCGAAGAGCGGCTGGGTTGCCGACCCGCCAATCACGGTGAGGTCGGCGACGACGGAGGCGATCTGGCTGGCACCGGGGCTCGCCGTGACGGTCAGCAGCACGGCGTCGCCGGCGAAGAGGTCGTCAGGAGTCGCCAGCCCGGTGCCGGACGGGTTCGCCGGGTTCGGCACGATCGAGAAATCGTCGATGGCCAGCCCATCGTCTGCGCCTGAGGCATCGACGTCGATCCAGCGGATCCAGAACGTGGCGCCGGCCGGAATCGACAAGCCGACGATGGTGTGGTTGATGGTCGCGCGATTCGCGGCGGCGTTGCCGTCGAGCGCGCCGGCAGCCGTGGTGAACGGGCTCGAGAAGTCGATCTCGTCGGCGTCGATCCACGTGCCCGTCGTGAGCGACGTCGCATCCAGGCTGTACTGGAAATCGAGACGGTCGGCGCGGCCGGTCGCGCCGAGCCGCCACTGCTCGCCGGTGAATGCGATACCGAGCCGGGCAATCGTCACGCTCGTCTGGTTCTCGAACAGCGCGCCGATCGTAGGAATGAGCGATCCGCTTCGGAGCGCGCCAAACGCGCGCTCGGTGCTGCTTGCCGCTCCATAGCTGTAGGTGTCGCCGGTGTTCGACCCGCCGTTGTCGGCGGCATAGAGCTCGTTATCGCGCGCCCCTCCGCCCGACTCCGCCAGGAACCACCCGGTCAGCAGCGGGAGATTCGTTGTGCCCGTGTTGGCAAGCGCGTCGAAGTTCTGCGCGTACGCGACGCCTGCTGTCGTCAGGATCGCCGGGCCGACGTCGTCGGCCAGGATCGTGCCGGTCGCGACGACCGGTGACGGCGTGGCGCCGGTCACGTTGCTGACCGTAACCGTGAACGTTTCGTTCGGCTCGACGTTGACGTCCCCGTTGACGGTCACGTCGAACTGATAACTCGACTGAGTGGCCGGGATGACGACGCCGGTCAGACTCCTCGAGACGTAGTCGTTATCGACGATCGTGGCCGAACCGTCGCTCGTGGCGATGTCGAAGCTCACGCCGGCCGCACCCGCCGGGCCCGACAACGTGACGAGGAACGAGAACGTCGTTACGCCGGCGTTGCCTTCCACCAGCTGGACGTTGCCGATCGTCAGCGTTGGATCGACCGGCGTGCTCTGTGGGGTCAGCGAGAAGTCGTCCACGGCGAGGCCGTCGTCGGCCCCCGAGGCGTCGAAGCTGGACCACCGAATCCAGAACGTCGCGCCGGCCGGGATCGACAGTCCGGTGACAGTGGCGCTGATGGACGTCCGATTCGCCGCCAAGTTGCCGTCGAGCGCGCCGACGGCCGCAGTCGGATTCGGCGTGACGAAATCCAGCCCGTTCGCGTCGATCCACGTTCCGGTCGTCAGCGACGTCGCGTCGAGGCTGTACTGGAAGTCGATCCGGTCGTTGATCGCGCGGCCCGTCGTACCGAGCCGCCACTGTTCTCCGAAGCAGGCGATGTCGAGGGCGGTGATGACGACGCCGGTGTCATTCTTGAACGCGCCGCCGATCGTCGGCACGAGTGTTCCGCTCTGCAGGCCGCCGAACGCCCGCTCGGTGCTGGCCGTCGCCCCGAAACTGTAGGTGTCGCCCGTCCCGATATTGCCAAAGCCGGCTGTAAAGGTGGTGTTGGCGCTCGAGCCGGTCTCGATGAACGCCCATCCAGTGGGCACAGTACTGCTCGTGCCGCTACTGGCGAGCGAATTGAAGTCCTGTGTGTATGGCGTGCCTGCCGTGGTCAGACTGACTTGGGCGGATGCCGGAGTTGCCAGGAAGATCGCCAGCACGGCGAAAGCGCTCGCCAGTGCACGTCGAAAACTACGTGTCGCCATCATCGTTCGTCCTCGATGAGTCAATGCGATGCGGTTGGACGTTTTCTACACCAGGCCAATGACGATCGCGTGACGTCTGTGCTAGTGGATAGGCTGTCCGGCATCCGGGTGATCGCGCAGCCAGTCGACGCCCATCCACGACGCGATTGTAGCGGCAACCTGGCTGTTCGCAAGCGGCGGGGTGTTCCGCCAGACGCCGCGCTGCGCCATGCGCGGCGACACGAACGCCATCCACGCCTCGCCCGAACCGGCGACGTCCGATCGATGCACCCGCCAGTCCACCGGCGTACGGCCGCGACCGTGATCGGTGGTGATGAGCAGATGCGTTCGGCCACGGTAGTCGGCGTCGCTCTGCAGCCAGGTCCACAGCTCCTGTAGGAACCGATCGGTGCGCGTGTAGGCGTCGAGCACGCGATCGTAGCGGCCGTCGTGTGCCCAGTCGTCCGTTTCGGTGAAAGCCATGAAGAGCAGCCGTGGCCGCGCGGTTGCCAGGTGGTTCATCGCGAGCCTGAACGTGAACACGTCGAACCGCGTGATATCCCATGGCGGCAGCGCCTCGCCCTGCAGGTCGCCGATCAGGCGCGACTCGATGCCCGAGCTGCCCGGCTCTCCCGTGCTGCCCGCGCTGACGAGCGTCGCGCCAGGCGTGTGCTCGGCGATTTCGTTGAGCACGCCCCACGACGCGAACGTCGCGACCTCGCCGCGCGACAGGTGCAACTGCTCGCGAACGTGTTCGAGCACGGTCGGGTACGGGTTGCGGATCCGATCGTTGCTCTTGATCTCCGCGTCGTGCGGCTCGCCGAGGAGCATCTCCGCGTAGCCCGGATAGGAAAACCAGTGCCGGTTGCTCAGGCGGACGACGCTGCCGCTCGCGCCGTCGCCGGCGATCGATCCGTGATCGGTCACGAGGCTCCAGAAGAACGGCATCAGCTTGCGCCGCCGCTCCTCGCGCGTCGGCGCCCAGAAGCGCTGGTAGGCGGCAGTCGTCTCGGCGCGCTGCGGCGGTTTCACAGTGCTCTCGAGCACGGCGAGGTCGAGTCCGCCGAAGACTTCCTCGGTCCGCGCTCCGTCGATGGTCACGAGGACGACGCGACCGCCGGGGAGCGGCATCTGCTGGCCGGAATGCGCGAGCGCGCCAACGGTCGAGATCGCGGCGAGGATGGCAATCGTCCTTGACGTCATCGCGGTTCCTCCTGGAGTACCGGCGACCGCCGGTCTGTGAAGGCTACTGATGGGCGGTGACGACGCCGTGACGCCCGACAAATTCGCACGTCCGCAATCACGGCGCGACACCATCGTCGCGTCGCTTTCCGACACTGAATCACCCAGGAGGTGCGAGGTGGATGCCGTCGACATCCAGACGCTGAATCGCATTCAGGTCGAGTACGTCGAGATGTCGACTAGTTTCGGTTGCGCGTCCCCGGAGACCAGCGCCGTGCGTCACTTAATGATCAGCTGGTCGACAACGCGAACAACGCCATCGACGTTCCGGGCGAGTTGAACGCCTCGCTTTTTTGCGGCGGACGATTCGACCCTTCCTGCGAGCGTCACAACATGATCCGAACTCTGCAGGTGGACGTCGCTGCCTTTCAGCAGCTCTTCTCGGTCGAACAGCCACTTGCACTTAGCGGCGATCCACGCGTCCGTGAGACGTTCGCCCTTCTTCGTAAGTCCTGCTTTCGAACGGTCTGCCAGTGTTCTATCGTTGTCGCCATCCACCAAGATTTCGGGTACGACTTGAGAGACGCCCGGGATCTTGGCAAGCTGAGCCGCACGAGCTTTCTGCGTCGCGGTTGCGACATCCCCGCGTATCGTCACCACGCCGTTCGCGACATCGACTTGCAGGTCGTAACGTTTCAGCGTTGCGTCCGTTTCGAGCCGGAACATGATGCGGTCTTTGAGCGTTTCATCGGCCGTGCGCGGATCGCGGTCGATCGACTGCGCGCTCAACCGCACCGCGTCGAATGAACTGACGAGCAGCAGCGCCAATATGGCTCGGCAAAGTGAGCGTGGCATGGCCATCCTCCCCAGCACGGCTGACGCAAGCAGGGGTCCAGACGTCTGAAACAGCGCGATTTGTTACAAAGATGTGATGTTTTGCGCGGCAATCCCGCGGGGCTCCAGTACTTCGCCATGGGCGCCTCTTTGGCGGCGCTGATTCGGTGGCTCGCCGCACGACCTACGATCGCGGCCCCACCCGCGGCCTCGGCAATCACGATGCGACCAGCTTTCAGTCGAAGACGTTCGCGCGATGGTGGACGGTACGCCCCGCCCGGTCGACGCCGACGTTCAGACGATCCCGTGCGGCCGCTGCCTGCACGCACCCGAGGAGCGACGAAGTGTGTCGAGTGGAGCCTCGGCCGCGACGCGGGCGACCGACGCCTTCGGGCCGCGCTGCTTTCCAGTAATCGATCGTGTCGCTGGTTCGATCTGCCGCCGATCGCGGCGCCAAGCGCTGTGAACCAGAGAGCCTCACCGATCGACGCAGCTTGCCGGTTCGCCGGCTCGGCTCGGCCGGACCGTACGGACCGGTCGCGCGCTCATTTCTTGATCCAGATCAATTACTCCGGCGCCTTCGCAGCGTACCTTGGCCAGAGAACAGGAGGCGCACATGTCATCACGAACACAGCAATCCACGCGAACGGCGACCGCCCTCGGCACGGCGGCATTGGTCCTGGCCCTCGGCGGCAGCCTCAGCGGCTCGGAACCGACGGGTCCCGAAACGACGATCGAACAGAACAAGGCGACAGCGCGGCGCTGGAGCGAGGAGCTCTGGAGTCGCGGCCATCTGGCGGTCGCGGACGAAATCATCGCGGCCGACTACGTGCGGCACGACCCCGGCGATCCGTTCCCGGCCCGCGGGCCCGAGGACGTCAAGCGGATCGTCAGCATGCTGCGGTCGATGCTCCCCGACTTCCGGATCGAGGTCGAGGCGATTATCGCGGAAGGCGATATGGTCGTGAGCCGGTATACGGCGACCGCCACCGACACCGTCGGCTACATGGGGATGCCGCCCACGGGCAAGGCGATCCGGACCTCGGCGATTCAGATCTTCCGGTTCGCCAACGGCAAGATCGTCGAGAGCTGGGCCGCCCGCGACGATCTCGGCACGCTTCGGCAGCTCGGTCGCCTACCGGCGACGGAGCGGTCTCGGTGATCGTGCGGACGCCCGCGAGAGGTTCTTTCGGATGCGGCTGACCGTTTCCGGGGTCATGCCGAGATAGGACGCGAGCATCGCCTGCGGCACCCGAAGCGCTATCGACGGGTACACGTCGAGAAATTCGCGGTAGCGCGCCTCGGCCGAGCCGGTCAGGGAACTCGCAATCCGCTGGTCCTTGGCGGCGTTGTGACGCTGCAGACCGGCACGAAACGCCGTGGCGTAACCCGCCACGGTGTCCACGAGCCGCAGATGCGAGGGGCCGTCGAGGAGCAGCAGTTCGGAATCTTCGATGGCGTCGATGAAGTACGGCGAGGGAATACGGTCGTTCAGGCTGTTCGAGTCGGCCAGCCACCACGTCTCCGGCGCGAACTGGATGATGTGCTCCTTGCCCTTGGGATCGATGACGTAGTTGCGCAGGCACCCGATCGCGACGAACGCCGCGTACTGGGTGACGTCGCCTGCGCGCTGCAGGAACTCGCCCGCGGGCAGGCGCTTGTACGCGAATGCGCTGCGAATGACCGGGATATCGGTCTCACTGAACGTGGCTCGAGCGTCGAGGTAGGCCCGCAGAACGGCGAACACAGGTTCTGGTATCACCCTGCCGACGGATTCCGACATCGGTCGCTCGTGCCTTCGCGCATTACATCACAATCGTGAGCCCGGGACCGGCTTGCGAAACGCTATCCGCGCCTCCTCCACGCGCCGGCGGCTGGCGCACCCGTCGAGGTGGTCGTTCACCAGACCCATCGCCTGCATGAACGCGTAGATGGTGGTCGGGCCGACGAACGTCCAGCCTCGGCGCTTGAGGTCCTTGCTCAGCGCAGCGGAGGCTGGCGTGTGGGCCAGTTGCATCAACGCGCGTCTGGTGAGCGTGCGGGGACGCAGGCTCGGATCGGGTTCCCACTGCCAGAAGTAGGCCGCTAGGGAGCCGAACTCGCTCCGCACGTCCAGCGCGCGCTTCGCGTTGTTGATCGCCGATTCAATCTTGCCCCGGTGGCGCACGATGCCTTCATCGTCCAGCAGGCGGGAGACGTCGCGCCGGGCGAATGTGGCGACACGCTCGATGTTGAAGCGTGCAAACGCGCGGCGGAAATGCGGCCGCTTCCGGAGAATCGTCAGCCAGCTGAGACCGGCCTGGAACCCTTCGAGGCAAATCTTCTCGAACAGGCGGTGATCGTCGCCGACCGGCCGGCCCCACTCGTCGTCGTGATACCGGCGATAGAGCGCGTCCTCGCCGGGCCACCAGCAGCGCGTCACGCCGTCGGCAGACCGGACGAGACCATCCTTCCGAGTGGTTGGCATGACGAATGGACCGGCCCCACGCGCGCAGCGCGGCGCCGCGGACGCGACCGTTTCACGTTACCACTGCGCACCAGCATGCGACACCCTTCCCTTCCGATCGGACCGTTCCTGACGGTCTGCGCCCCTTCAGCGCCGAAATGCCCCACGACCCTCTCGCACCTGAAGCAGATTCCCGTCCGGATCCTGAAACCTCGCGGCGTAACCCCATGGGAACTCGAGGATCTCGGGTGGCTCGAACTTCACTCCGCGCGACTTCAGCGTGTCGAAGGCCAGCCGGCAATTTTCCACCTCGATGGTATAAACCGCCGAACCCGACTTGGCCCTCCCAGGTGTGCCTGGCCACAGCACCAGCTCGAAGTCCTGCCCCTTGACGCCGACTGTCAGGAATCGCGGTCCGTCGGGTGTCGGGTAGTCGCCGCGCTTCTCGAGGCCGATGACATTCGTGTAGAAGTCGAGCGCGTGGTCCTGATCGCTCACCAACAGCGCCACGTATACCACTTTTTTCAGCATCGTCGTTCCTCCGTAACACCTCAACCGTTTCGCTCCTCGCGAGCACAGCTCCTACTGGAATGACCGGCGGCAGCGCGGAAGTGTGACTGACCGGCTGTGCTTGATGGTCACATCGACACCGTCTCGCCGGTCATTCATAGTGAGGGGAAACGAGGAACGCTCATGGACGAACGCGACTGGCTTGTCGAACGCTTCGAGGAATATCGCCCGCACCTCAGGGCGGTGGCCTATCGGATGCTGGGCTCCCTCGCGGAAGCTGATGAAGCCGTTCAGGATGCCTGGTTGCGCGTCAGCCGTGCAGGAGCCGATGGGATCGAGAACTTCCGCGGGTGGCTGACGACGATCGTGGCACGCGTGTGTTTGAACGCCCTGCAAGCGCGGAAGGCGCGGCCCGAGGACTCCTCCGGCGTGCATCTGCCTGATTCAATCGTCAAGCGCGCCGGCGACCTCGACCCGGAGCACGAGGTGCTCATGGCCGACTCTGTCGGCCTGGCGCTGCAAATCGTGCTCGACACATTGTCCCCCGCCGAGCGACTGGTCTTCGTGCTCCACGACATGTTCGACGTCCCGTTCGACGAGATCGGACCCATGGTGGGCCGCTCTGCCACCGCGGCGAGACAGCTCGCCAGCCGTGCGCGGCGACGCGTGCACGGTGCATCCGTGCCGGCTCCAGACACCGACCTCGCTCGTCAGCGACAGGTCGTCGATGCGTTCTTCGCGGCGGCGCACCGCGGCGACTTCGACGCGCTCGTGGCTATGTTGGATCCCGACGTGGTGCTGCGATCGGATGGCGGAGAGAAGCGTCGTGCACTGTCGTTCGTTCGCCGTGGAGCGGCCGAAGTGGCGCGTACGGCGATCACGTCTGCGCAGCCCGCCGCAGTCAAGATTCCTGCGCTCGTCAACGGCGCCGCGGGGGTTGTCGTCATGACCAACGGGCGGCCCTTCGTAGTGATGGGGTTTGCGGTTGCGCGCGGCAAGATCGTCGAGATTGACTGCCTCCTCGATCCGGAACGCCTCGCACGGCTCGATCTGGCTGTCCTTGATGGTGCGTCCTGAATCGCTCATGGAGAGTCGTCGAACGCCTCGAGGCGCTCAAGGGGGACCGTCATGCGGAAGATCATCGCGGCACTGCAGGTCTCGCTGGACGGGTTCATCGAAGGCCCGAACGAGGAGCTCGATTGGATAGATTCCTGGGAGGACGCCTTCGACATCATCGGCAACGTCGATGTGTTCATCCTCGGTGCGCGGATGTATCCGGGATACGAGCAGGTACTGGCAGGCGGTGCTGGACAATCCGAGGAGCATCCTGCCGTTCACCGGTAGGCCCGCGACCGAAGGGGAGATTGAATATGCCGAGTTCGCCGGCAGGACGCCGCACGTTGTCGTGTCGAGCACGCTTCAGACCGTTTCGTGGAAGCACACGAGAATCGTCCGCGATCTCGAGGACATTCGCCGATTGAAGGAGGAGCCGGGCAAGGACATGCATGCCGTCGGCGGGGCGACGTTGGTCTCGAGCCTCATGAACGCGGGACTGGTGGATGAGATCCGGCTCGTCGTGCAGCCGATCGTCCTGGGCGGCGGCAAGCCGTTGTTCGACCACGTGAAGGAACGGCACCCACTGACGCTCCTCGAGGCGAGGCCCCTGAAAGAAGGTGCGGTCCGACTGAACTATCGCGTGCCTCGCCGACAGCGAGGAACAGCTGCCGAAGGTTAGAGGAAGATCATGCTTGCAGACTCAGAGGTGGCAACCCGGCTTCCGGCAAGGGACCTCACGCGAGCAAGGAGGTTCTACTCGGAGAAGCTTGGCTTGGAGCCCATCGAAGAGAGGCCCGGAGGACTGCGGTACCGCTGCGGCAGCGGTTCTTTCGCCCTGTTCGAGTCCGCGGGGGCGGCGTCCGGCACGCACACGCAGATGGCGTGGGAGGTGGCCGATATCGAGGCGACTGTCGCGGCGCTCCTGAGACGCGGGGTCGTCTTCGAAGAGTACGACCTGCCGGGCCTGGAGACCGTGAACGGCATCGCCACGATCCAAGGGAACTATCCGAGCAAGGGCGTCGGCGAGCGAGGCGCCTGGTTCAGAGACAGCGAGGGGAACCTGCTGGGCGTCGGCCAGCCGGTACGGTGATGAACGCCGGGACCCAGATGCACGGCTTGTGGATTTGTCCCGCCCTCGTGTTTCAGCTCGCGAGCGCGACCCGCCCTCGCTAGAGAGGAGCGTCCGATGCAGTTCCTTGCGATGTTCGCTGTTGGCGGACTCGGTGTGTGGCTCGCATCCTTCATTGTCGAGGCCATCAGGGCAGCGCCGAAGCCGCCAGCAACTCTGCGCTGGGCGCCTCAGATCCCGATCGAGATCCTCGAGGTCGGCGGCACGAGGCTTCGCTTCATCAAGACGGGCAAGGGGCCAGCTCTGGTCCTTCTGCATACGCTCCGAACGCAACTCGACTTGTTCGAGAAGGTCGTGCCGGAACTCTCCCGGCATTTCACGGTCTATGCCCTCGACTATCCCGGCCATGGATTCTCGGACATTCCGAAGGCGCGCTATGACGCAGCCTTCTTCACCGAGTCGGTCGAGGGCTTTCTCGACCGCCTCGACCTTCGCGACGTCACGCTTGCGGGGGTCTCGATCGGTGGATCGATCGTGCTCATCGTCGCCGCACGCCGCAACCCGCGTGTTGCTCGTGTGATCGCGATCAATCCCTACGACTATGCCAAAGGCCGAGGAATGGCGCGCAGCTCAATGCTCGGTTGGTTCGTGACCTACGCATCGCTTCTGCCTGTGGTCGGCGAGACCGTGATGCGGCTGAGGAATTTCCTCATCATGAGGGCGGTGCTCCGTGGCGGCGTCGCCGATGGAAAGAGCATCCCGCCGGCGCTCATGAAGGAAATGTACGTAGTGGGGAATCGCCAGGGGCACTATCGCGCGTTCCTCAGCCTGCTTCGCAACGCTGAAAGCTGGGAGAAATCGACCAAGGAGTACGGCCGTATCGAGATACCCGTGCTGCTCATGTGGGGTGACCAGGATTGGGCACGGCCGTCCGAACGCGAACATGACCGCACGCTCATCGCAGGCGTCGAAATGACGACCGTCGAGCGCGGCGGGCACTTCCTGGCGCTCGATCGGCCGCACGAGCTCACTCAGTCGATCCTCCGCTTCGCGACGCATCCGAACGAGCGGCCTGACCGGCGCGACATCTCATGAACGCAGGGAGCCATCCCATGTTCATCAGATCCTCTGAACGCGCGCGTCGCGTTTCACGGCCAGGAGCGCGGCCGTTGAGCAGACGACGGCGGCCAGCGACGTCACGATGGGTGCCGTGAAGAAAAACATCCAGCTGAGGATGGCCGACGCTACGCACGCGATGTGCAACGTGAAGACCAGCGGAGCCGCCTCGCCTGGATTGCGCCGGCTCATGAGGCTGAGCTGATACGCCATCACGGCGACGAGCCCGAACTCGATGCTCACGAACAGACCGAATCCGCGATAGAACTCCCAGTACGTGCGCTCGAATCCCATCACCGGAAATCGCGTGCGCCGCATCGTCTCGAGCGCCGCGGCGGCGGCGCCCGCCGTCGGCGGGCTGAACACGCCCATCGTGTGGCCAATCGTGAAGAACGCCATCACGCCTGTGAGTCCACGCAGCCAGATCCATGCCTTCATCGCGGCTCCTCCGACGCTATCCCGGCGTTTGCCCGACGCGCGCCGCAAACAACTGCAAGAGACCGCTCCACCCGTTCGGCGAATCGACGGCCGTGCGCATCGATTCGGCGCCGTCGCCATGACGCTCCAGGTGACGGTGCTCGAGATCGACGCGAGTCCGCCCACCCGGTTCCGGGGTGAAACGGATGTCGACCTCGCTGGATTTGGCCAGATCCGGCTCGTAGCCCCACTCGTGGGTGATTTGCCACGCAATGACGAGCCGGTGTGGCGGATCCCACACAAGGACGCGGCCCCAATCGCATTCGGTTCCATCGGTCTGCGTGCTGTAGCAGCGTCCGCCCTGGCGGGTTTCGACGATCGCCTTCTGCATGGGCGCCTTACCGATGTGATGTGTTCGCGGCCACCATGAGTCGAAGTCTGTGGTGAACACCGCAAACGCATGCTCGACGCTGGTGTTCACGGTGACGGTCTTGCGGACTGTGGCGACGTCCGTCACGTCAGTCATCGCCCCTCCTTTGGGGTGTCTTTGTCGACCCGCTTCTTGTAGGCGCCGAGCGCCTTGCTCCAAAACGGGTCGAAGTACGCGCGCAGCGATTCGAGGCCAGCCGGATCGATCGCATAGAGCCGCCGATTGCCGACGGCTGTATCGGTCACCAATCGAGCGCGCTTGAGCACGCGCAGGTGCTGCGAGATCGCCGGACGACTCACCGGGAATCCCCGGGCGAGTCTTCCCACCGGCAGAGGTCCCTTGAGGAGCCGCTCGAGGATCGCCCGCCGCGTGGGGTCGCCCAGCGCGTCCATCTGTGTTTGTTGGTAAGCACTCACTGACGGTAAGTATATACTTACGTAAGCCGCGCCGGTCAAGCTTTCGGGTCGTCCGTGTTCGTCGCAGTCCTGTGTGCCGGCAGCGACCCGCGCTACGCACGCTTTGTGAGGATGAAGTGCATCGCCCTGGCCGTGGTGACGTATTCACTGCGGCGGGTTGTCGCCCCACCAGCCTGTCCACGTGTCATCGGCCCACGATCCACGGACAGGGGTCGAGATCCTGGCTGCGGGCGGCGCCGTAGCCGTCGAGTGATATTGAAATCATGCACCCGAAGCGCAGCCATTGCCGGCTCTTTCTATTCGGGCCTGGCGGCTGAGCCCAGCAGCCCTCGACGGAGCGCCAGGGCAACGGCTTCCGGATGAGAACACACCAAGGCGGCAGTAGAACGTCGGTTCAAGTACGGGCCGGGGAGCTATACGTAGCTGTCGATGGATACCCGCAAGCGTCTACTTCGTCGCTAAGGCGACACCCTTCGCGGCCGTCTCGATGATCGATGCGACCGCCTGCGGCTGCGAGACGTACACGGCGTGGCTGCCCTGGACCTCGACGACGGTTGCACCGGCGCGGTTAGACATCGCGCGCTGGGCGTCGGGTGGAATCATCTTGTCTTGGGTGGAGACGAGGTACCAGCTTGGCTTCGTCTTCCACGCCGGCTCGCTGATGGTCCCGCCCAGTGCCTCCACCCCCCACGGGACCTGGGAATCGGCCATGAACGCAGCTGTGTCTGGGCTTACGTCGGCGGCGAATGACGCGGCGAACTTCGCCTTATCGAGGAAGAGGTAGCCGTCCTGCGGTGCCAGGATGGGCGGCACGGGTGCGCCGGGAGGTGGATCCTTGATCAGCGCGGACACCGACTCGCCCTTGTCCGGAGCAAACGCGGCGATATACACCAGTCCCACGACCTTGGGGTCGTTGCCCGCTTCAGTGATCACGACCCCACCGTACGAATGGCCGACAAGAATCACGGGGCCGTTCTGCGTGGCCAGTACCCGCTTTGTCACGGCCACGTCATCTGCAAGTGAGAGGGTCGGATTCTGGACGATCGAAACCAGGTAACCGTCCTTCTTCAGGGCTGCATAGACTCCCTGCCAGCCGGAACCGTCTACAAACCCGCCATGAACCAGAACGACGTTCTTGACCCTGTCAGCTGTTGTTGGCGACATGACAACCTCCTTCTGTTAATCGTTTCGAAGCAACTCTGCCTGAACTCACCAGCTCAGTAGCGCGCTGACTCCAAATAGTGCGCGTTCCACGTTTCAGGACTTTCGAGGAACCTATGCCACACAAATCCCTGATACCGCCACTTTCTGGAATAGATGCGGCGAGACCACCGTGCTTGCCGGATAGTGTCCCAAGTGTGCTCGAAACTCTGGATTGGTGAATGCTCGTTTGAAATGCTCCGCCGACTCCCACACGGCGTAGTTGACAAACACCCTGCTGCCGCCGATACCGCGGTGAAGCTGAGTCGAAATAAAACCGGGCTGCCTTTGCATCCACGCCGCGTCAGCCGCCCACGCGTTCATCAGGCGCTCGGCTTCGTCACCTTCCACGACAAAGGTGTTGATCAATACGACCGGAGCCGCGTCCTGCTCGATCTGTTGGGCTAGCGGCATCCGTTCATCCATCTCAACGAAGGTCGGCATACCTGGCTCCTTTCGTTCGCTACACCCTCGCCGTGATCCGCTGGAGCAGGGTCTTCACGTGCTCTCGACGCTCGCCGAATGAGATGAGTGGCGTCACCTTTGACTCAGCCACCGTCCACACCGGCAGGCTCGTGACGACTCGTCAACGTCCTCCAAAGAATCCGCTTCGACCATGAATCGCAGCGCGACTTCGCCGACGACTGCTCCGCCGCTCAGAATCGTTCCTTCCGCAACGAGCCGCTCTCCGCGCTCGAGCGTTGGGAAGATCACTTGCTCGATGAACGTTCGGCCGGTTTCCGGCGTCGGCGTACTACCGGGATTGATACGATCAAGCTCAACCAGGAACAGCATGGGACGTCCTCCTGTCAAGAAGGTTGGATCGATGATCCGTGCGACAACACCAGCACGCCAGCCTTCGCGTTATCTGTCAACGCAACGGCGCGCCTGGCCAGCACGCCAGCAAGGTGCGCGCGATACTCAGCATCAGCGAAGAGGTCCTCGGCAAGACGCTCGGTCGATAGCCGAATGCCGTTCAGCCGCTCAGGGAGGAATGAAGCGGCGAGGGCCTTCTCGGCGTCGTACCAGCGAAATGCACCATCGACACGGGCACCAGTGACGGCGACGCGAGGGGTACCATCGGCCACGACAGCCGTGAAGACGCCGACCATCGCGTAACGAGCCGCCGGGTTCAGGAACTTGACGTAGGAGGACCGCCGTGCAAGAGGGAAGGTCGCGGACGTGACGATCTCTCCGGGGTCGAGCGTCGTCCGACGATCGCCAGCGAAGAACTCCGCCGACGCAATGTGTCGTCTCGTCGTGTGCAACGTCGCGTCGAGCGCGAGGCAGGCTGCGGGATAGTCGCCGGCCGGCTCGTTGGCTGCGACGGCGCCGCCCAATGTGCCTCTGTGACGAACGGCGGGATCACCGATATGGCCCACCAACGCCGCCAGCACAGGTAGATGTTGATGCAGAACCGGCGAACGAGCGACCTCGGCGTGCGGCGCACCCGCTCCGATCGAGATCGCATTGTCACGAAGTTCGATGTGCCTCGGGAGAAGTCCTGTGATGTCGACGAGGCTGGCTGGGACGTGCCAACCGAGTTTCATGTCCCGCAGAAGCGTCTGTCCGCCGGCGAGCAGCATCGCGCCATCTTCGCAGGCGAGCCGCCGAGCTTCGTCGAGCGAGCCCGGACGCCGATAGATGAAGTCATGCATGATTGCCTTCAGGTGGCTGGTTCCGCATGGCCCTGGCGCCTGCGGCGATCGCCTCGACGATGTTGTGATACCCGGTGCAGCGACAGATGTTGCCTTTGAGCTCCTCGCGAATCGTCGGCTCGTCCAACTCGTTGGAGCGCTTCGCAATGTCGATTGCCATCATCACCATCCCGGACGTGCAGTAGCCGCACTGGAGCGCGTGGTGCTCCCGGAAGGCGGCCTGCATTGGATGGAGCGGAGCGTCAGTCGCAGCCAGTCCCTCGATGGTGGTGACCGTTGCGCCTTCGCACTGTAATGCGAGCATCGTGCACGACTTCACGGCCTTTCCATCGACATGCACGACGCAGGCGCCGCACTGGGTTGTCTCGCACCCGACGTGTGTACCGGTCAGGCCGAGGCTCTCCCTCAGAAATTCCACAAGCAGAGTGCGCCCCTCGACGACCCGATGGACTGCGCGACCGTTCACGTTCATCGACAGTTCGGGCATTCTTCCACCCTCAACGTTTCCGCTCTCGTTGACTCGGGGCAGCGGCGAGCGAGCGAATCTGAATCTGACAGAGCGCGCGCGGTCTGAATGGCGCGCCACACGCGCATAGGTGTCATGGGCATCGGAATGTCTCGCACGCCAAGCGGCGCCAGTGCGTCCAGAACCGCATTGACGACCGCCGGCGTCGCACCGATCGTGGCTCCCTCGCCGACTCCCCTCACCCCAAGCGGGTTCATTGTTGTCGGGACCTCCGTGTGGCCGCATTCGAATGCGGGCAGGTCCGTAGCGTGCGGCATCGCGTAGTCGCTGAAGCCGCGAACCAGCGGCTCGCCGCCGCTGCCGTAGCTGACGGTCTCCATCAGCGCCTGGCCTATCCCCTGCGCCGCTCCGCCGTGCGCCTGACCATCGATGAGCAATGGGTTCACGGCTCGACCGCAGTCGTCGACCGCGATGTGGCGCAGCAACGCGACTTGACCCGTCTCGGCGTCGACCTCTACGACGGCCACATGCGCGCCGTAGTCAAACGAGAGGTCCCTGGGGTCGAAGAAATGCGTCTCGTCGAGGCCGGGTGTCATGCCGAGCGGGAGGTCATGACCGAGATGCGCCTCGCGGGCGACGTCGGCAAACGTCACGACCTCGGCGTCACGGCGGATCTCGAGATCGAAGCCGCTGCGGCGTTTGAAGACGACCGGCAGAACCCTTTGGGCAACTTGCTTGGTGGAGTGCGCAATCGCGGCCGTCGGGCCCGCATGCGCAATCGGGCGGAAGACACTGTTCTCATATCTGAGATCACGTGGCCGCACCTGCAGTTTGTACGCGGCAATACGTGTCGCTTTCTGCATGATCTTCTGCGCAGCCTCGTACACGGCCGAACCACCAATCGCCATCGATCGCGAATTGTAAGGTACCAGTCCCGAACGGCACGGCCTGTGTGTCGCCTTCCA
The DNA here is from genome assembly GCA_963770995.1 of uncultured Acidobacteriota bacterium. Taxonomy (GTDB): domain Bacteria; phylum Acidobacteriota; class Vicinamibacteria; order Vicinamibacterales; family CAVVIG01; genus CAVSWN01. The sequence goes on from CAVYRS010000005.1 coordinate 958,571, forward strand.
CGACTTCGATGTTGCCCACGGGGATACCAAGTGTGCTGGCTGCGATTTGGGCGAGACTGGTCGCGTGGCCCTGACCGGTGCTTTGGGTGCCGCAGAAGACCGTCGCGTGGCCGTCGGCGTGTACGACGACGCGGGCGCTTTCATGGCCGGCGCGCCAGAACCCGATCGGGCCCATCGCGATCGAGGGGCCAACCCCGGAGCTCTCCGCGAACGTCGCAAGCCCTATCCCGAAATGACGTCCCTCGGCGCGCAGCCGGGTTTGCTGGCGCCGCAACTCAGCGTAGCCCGCAAGTTGCAGGGCTTTGTCCATGTTTGCGGCGTAGTCGCCCGAATCGAGGGTGAACCCGGTGGGCAGCTTGTGCGGCATGGCGGAAGGCGAGACGAAATTCGCCCGCCGCACGTCAACAGGATCGTGTCCGAGCGCTCTTGCGAGATCGTCCACAACCCGCTCGATGAGGAATGTCGCCTCGGGATGGCCCGCACCGCGGTACGGACCGGTCGGCGTACGGTTCGTGTAGACGCCGATCACCTCCGTGTCGACGTTACGGATGTCGTAAGGTCCTGTGACAGACATGCCAGTGTTGATGGCGGGCACACCGGGTCCCATCCCAAGCGCATACGCTCCGATATCCGCGAGGATGCGCGTGCGGAGCCCGACGATCCGTCCGTCTCGCCGAGCCGCGAGCTCCACGTACAGGATCTGATCGCGCCCGTGAGTCGTCGCGACAAAACTCTCGCGGCGGCCTTCTAGCCAGGCACATGGCCGGCCAGTGCGAATCGACAGCAGCGCACAGAGGACGTCTTCGGCATAGAAGCCGAGCTTGGCGCCAAAACCGCCACCGATGTCGGGGGCGACGAGCCGGAGCTTGTGCAGCGGGAACCCGAGGCAATGGGCCAGGGAACGAGCGTGCGTATGTGGCAATTGACTGGAGGTGTAGTGCGTCAGATGGCCCGATCGGCTGTCGAATGCTGACAGGACCGCCCGCCCCTCGAGGGATGCGGCAGTGACGCGGTTGTTGGTGAGACGCTGCCGAATGACGCAATCGGCTTCGGCGAACGCACGATCGATGTGCCCGCCGGCCCGGTGAAATCGGAATGCAATGTTGCCTGGAGCCGCGTCGTGCAAACGGGGCGCGCGCTCGTCAAGCGCAGCCTCTTGTTCGGCCACTGCTGGGAGCTGCTCGAAGTCGAGGGCGATCGCGTTGAGTGCGTCCTCCGCGTCGTGCGCGGTTTCCGCCGCAACTGCCACGACAGGCTCTCCAATATACCGCACACGATCTCTAGCCAGGATCGGATGCTGAGGCACGACCACCATGCCGGGAGCCACCCAATCGCAGGGGAGATCGCCGATGTTCGTCAAGTCGCTCGCCGTGAGCACATCCACAACGCCAGGCATGGAACGCACGTTCGTCGTGTCGACGGAGAGAACGTGGGCGTGCGCATACGGCGAACGCAGGACCTTCATGCGCAGGGCATTCGAAGCCGCGACGAGATCCGACACATAGCGGCCGCCGCCTCGCAACAGACGCTCGTCTTCGAGGCGCGCTATGGACCGTCCGACGCCGCTGCCTGTGTCTTCAACGGAGAATGGTTTCATTCAGACCACCAAGTCGAATGGCAGTCGCACCAGGGGTTTCGTCCGGGCTAATCGCGCGGACGTTGTGCATACTCGCTGCCAGAGTGCGCCGCTCCTTTGGCTTTCGTGAACACGTCCCACTCTGCACTGGCGCTTTACGTTCTTGTTCAGAGCCAAGGTGACGCCACGGCGACTTGCTTTTGTTTACTCGGTTGTTACAACCGTGACTCTACCGTGAGCGACGCCGCGCTGAATCACCGTCGGGCAGCTGGGTAAGCAGACCCCACCTCATCAAACGTCGGACGCTCTGCAAGCGACCGCTCGATTACTCGAGAAGTTGCTTGCGGACGCCTGCGACATCGGCGGCTCGCCGCAGCGGATGGGATCGCCAGGCGCATCAAATGCCCGAGTGTCACTCCGAGGTTCAAGTTGGAATCTCCGTATGTCATCCGAGTCCGGTGGCGCGCGCGGTCAAAAACAAACCTGCCCCGATGACGACGGCTCCGATGGCGCGCGGGACGCGCTCACCGGCTGGTGCGAGACGTTCAACGGAGATGGCTGCCGCCACGACAGCCATGGCGTAAAGGTTCATCACGCCGATGACCAGGAGGATTGCGATTAGACTCGCACAGCAGCAGCCGCAGTGGAGTCCGAGGCTTAGGCCGTGTCGCCAGGCCGTGCGGGCGTCGGCCGACAACGCGCGGCCGCGCCCGGGCGCCTCTCGGCAGCAGGCCAGGTGACGTGCCTTCCATGGGCTGAACTGGAGCGCGCCGGCGATGAGGACGACCACGCCGGCCGCGATCGGCACGGCTCGCGCCAGCCCAGGCTGCTGCATCTCGAGCTCCGCGAGCGTGGCGCCCAACGGAAAGACGGCCATTCCGAACGCGGTCCAGACGAAGAAGTAACCCGCGCCCACGATCGCGGTCAGTGGGCCGAGGCGCGTCGCGCCTGTCCTGCCGACGTCCTGGCGGTACCGCCGCAGCATGAAGACCAGGGACGGCAGCATCATCGCCACCATCATCACGACCCACATGCCGAGGAACGACGCCGCGGCGCCGGCCCACGTCTGACCGGGCATCCGCATCCACGCCATCGACATCGTCCAGCCGCCCGGCATCGGCATCCCGCCCATCGCCGACATGGACGTGCACCAGGCGATCGTGATCGTCGCGCTGCCTGTGAAGAGCAACGCGGAGACGCCAAGGAACGCTGCCTCGGAGGGTCGATCGGAAGCCATGCGTCGTGAGATTTCTCGTTCCGCGGTTGCAGCCACGACAACCACCCTTCCTCAGCCCTTTCGGAAGGCGGCTTCTCCAGCGTCGGACACCTCAACCCACTTCCGGTCGGGCGAGGCCCCGGCGTCGTAGTTGTCGTGCCAGTTCCACCACTTGTACGGCGGCGTCTGCGGGTAGCCCTGCGGCGAGTCTTCCCACTCCTCCTGGCGCCCGAGCGCCGTGATGTCGAGATAGTTCCAAGTGCTCCCCATCTGCTCGTCGCCGCGGCTGTTGATGAAGTAAGTGCGGAACACGGTGTCGCCGTTGCGGATGAACGCGTTCGTGCCGTGCCACTCGTCCACGCCGAAATCGGTGTCGAAGCTGTCCGTGATGCTGTACCACGGCATGTTCCAGCCCATTCGTGCCTTCAGGCGCTCGATGTCCGTCAGCGGCGCGCGCGAGACGAACGCGAGCGTGGTGTCGCGTGCGTTCAGATGAGCGACATGAGCAACCTGGTCGGCCACCATGGAGCAGCCGCGGCAGGCATGTTCGGGCCAGCCGTACACTCCAGGCTCGAAGAAGGCGCGGTAGACGATCAGCTGACGGCGGCCGTCGAACAGGTCGAGCAGGCTCGCCTTACCCTTCGGCCCGTCGAACGCGTACGCCTTCTCCACGGCCAGCCACGGCATCCGCCGACGCTCGGCGGCCAGCGCGTCACGCGCGTGGGTCAACGCCTTCTCCTTCACGAGGAGCTGCTGGCGCGCAGCTTCCCACTCCTGCGCCGACACGACCGGGGGTGTGTTCATTGGAAGTCGCCCCATCTCCGGCTCCGTATCTCCGTCTTTGTTTCTGTTCATCTCGCTCTCCTCGTTCTTACTTTCTTGCCGCTGAGCGTTGCCGTTGCCGAACGCGTAGTTCCCTCCCCTTCGTCACGTGTCCCAATCGTTTCGTTCCGTTCTCGCGACGATCTGGTGGTTCTTGGTCATGACCTAAACGTAGCGCGGGGATGGAAATGTTGGGAGTGACAAATGTGGCGGGATTCCGATGGACTGGTTGAGCTCGGCCGATGCGGGCGCCGTTTCTCATTAAGTCTTGTCCAGTAAGAAGCTCCGCTGCGCCCGTGATGAGAACCACCACCCGCGAATTAGGCATGTCGGATCTCCGCCTTCTCGGGTCGGAGCAGGATTCGGAACACAAGGGCGTGCGTCACGAGGAGAAGCGGCACGAGCACGGTTGGAATGAAGTACGCGGCACCCTGCAGGCCAGGTGCGATCCCTACGCCCAGGCGATTGCCCTGATAGAACGCGTTGAGCAGATCGACGGTGCCGACGATGTTGAACAGCCACACGATGATGGTCCCTGGCGGACTCCCCACGGTTGCGATCGCAGCGAGGGCGAGCAGCGAGGTCGAAAGGTCCCCATAGGCGGCGGGACGCGCGAAAGCATCGGGCAGGTCCAGCGAGACTACCCCCGGCACGAGAAACGCCAACCCGACGAATCGAAAGGCATGTAACAGGAGCAGCGGTCGAAGCGCCTCAGCGCGTGGTCTATCACGGAGCGCGGGCCAGATGTATCGCGCGCCGATCAGGCCCCACACGACCACGCCGAGGAGGACGCTAATCCCGAAGATCACCTGCGGTGTCATCAGCGCCTCGGTGCAGATTAACCGGTTGTCGATCTGCTGAAAGCGCGTAGCTCACTGTCTGCGCCCCGAGCGGGGATGGGCACGACGCGATACCGCACATACGCGACGAACGTCGCGATGCCAAACAGGATGAACGTGGTTGCTGCCGAGCTCATCTCGCCACGTGCGAGGTGGAAGACGGTGGCGGACACCGTCACGATCATGATCCCGGCGGCCGCATAGATAACCAGCCATGGCAGTACCCGGGTGACTCCCGGAAGTGTGAGCCCGACGGCCGCGAGCACCTCAGCCACGCCGAGAAAGAGCTGGAACCATCTCGGCAGCGATGCGTTCATCTGGTCGACAAGCTCGGCGGGTGGTGACAAGAAGAGCCATCCATGGGCGAGGAATGCGATTGCAAGCAGCGCCTGTAGGACCCAAAGCAGGATGTTCATAACTCTCCTCCGTTCTCTGTTGACTCGTCGAACTGGGACGGCTCGGATCGACACGCGTCCGTTTCGATATACGTCCTCCTCTTGGCTGGCCGGATCAGCTAGGCGGTTCGCAACGTCGCTCCGCGGCGCACGCCAGACATGCCTAAGACGTTGCGATGCGCTAGATGACGGCTGTCATTCTTTAATCCAAAAAGAGATCACGCCTTTATGGCCGCGAGATAGAATTTTCTCGCGCCCTCGAGAATGGTCCGTCGATCCTGCTCGTCAGTGAAAGCCCGAGCGATCGTCAGCGTGCCGGCCATCCCCGTGAAGAGCGCAATCGTCTTCTGACGGCGCTCATCGACCGGGCCCGGCATGTATTGCTCCATCCGGCGGATATGGGCACGCAATGCCCGCAGAAACGGACCGCGCGATCCTTTCGGTCGACGTGCAACATCGGACGCCAAGGCGGCAACGGGGCATCCGCCGGCGATATCCGCACAATGTCTGAGGTCGAGATACGCGTCGATCAGTGCCTGCATCTCCCCGCCTGGCGGTGCTTTCTGAACCGCGGCGACGGCGCGGTCGCCGGACTCCTTGAGGGCCGCCACAAATGCTTCGGCCACAAGGCCCTCCTTGCTGCCGAAGTGCCGATAGAAGCCGCCGTGCGTCAGGCGGAGATCGCGCATCAAGTCGGCGATGGCCGCCCCTTCGGTTCCGCGGCTGCGAAATCGGCGCGACGCGGCGCGGACGATGCGCTCGCGTGTCTGCTGCTTGTGATCCGCGGAGTAACGCATAACACTGATGTTAGATGATATACATCATCTCATTGACTCGTTGCAAATCGATCTTACGCTCCAGCTGGCGAGCACCCGACCGGCTTCGAAACGCTCGTTTCGGCTGCCTGTCCAGTGGCGCTGCGCCTTGGCGTCGCACCGGCGCTCGACGAGTCGCGACTGGTTTCTGCGCTGTGGTGGGTGTGATGCGTGGCTGGTCTGTTCGGCAGAGGCTTCTGGTCACACCGCCAGCGAGAGGCCGCGCACGTGCTGCGGCGACGTCGCATAGCTGGCCACGCGGCGCCAACTTTTCCCACCGTCGTCCGAACGGTGCACGCCACGCTCATCCGCAGCCCACAGCTCTCCACCTTTCGCGCCGGCGCACAGCAGCGGCGCGATTGTGGTCGCTGGCTCCGGCCAGCCGTCACGCACGCGCTCCCAGCGCTCGCGAGTGAGACGGCGGTACAACCGGCCATCCGAGCGGCCAGCCACGTACGCGGAGTGCGGGCCGGACGAGGCCGATACCACGACGACCTCCGGGTGCTCCGGATCGATCGCGACGCTGCGCAAGTAGCCGACCTCGAGACCGGCGCTGGGTGAGCGCCACGTCGCGCCGGCGTCGTCGCTCTCGAAATATCCATCGCCAGCCGAGACGCGGAGGTTATCAGGTGCGTTGCGGTGAACGGCGAGCTCGTGGGTGTCCCACGGTCCACCAGCGACGCGGTCGCGCCAGGTGCGGCCGCCATCGATCGTGGACACGAGCGCGCCGGCCTCGATCGCGACCCAGAGTCGTTTCGGCTCGAGTGGGTGGCACCCAATCCAACGCACGTGATGAGTGTCCGGTCTCGGCGGAAAGGACCACTCCGACGACGAGGACAATGTCTCCAATCGGCTGGTCTGCTCCCACGTAGTACCAGTGTCCGCTGAGCGCCACACTTCGCTCGGCTCGGTACCCACCCACACCGCGTCCCGCTCCGCGGGGCTCGCGGTGACGGCCATAATCAGCCGGCCCGCGAGTCCGAGCGCCTGCCAGGATCTTCCGCCATCGTCGCTCCTGAACACGCCGCCCCGATGGGTGCCACACCACGCACGCCCGTGAACCAGGGGGTCCGCTGCGAGGCACGTGGGGCGGTCGCCGATCCCCTGCGCCGGCGCGGAGGTTCCTCGCTCAACGTCAATGGCGATCACTTCGCGATCGGTGGCGACCAGGATCAGCATTGATCACTTCACCCTTCAATGATTGTCGCGCCAGTAGCGGAGGACCGAGCTGAACAACATCGCTGACCAGCCTTCCTCAGTTTCACGCTCAGGCCACGGCGCACTGTCGAACCGGCGCTTGAGGTCGTCGAGCGCGCCCTGCGGTACGTCGGTCGATGGCTTCAACCAGGAAACGCTGAGCGGATCGACTAAGGACCGACAATACACGCGCGTGGCCTCGTCGAGCGGATGCATACATTCGATCCGCGTCCCTTCCGCAGTCACATCGCGCAGTTCGCGGCTTGGCTGCGCGTTACCCATCTCGATGCAGCTCAGATGCGGCGCCGAGATCGCGCTCTCCAACGGCAGATCGATCTGGCTGATGAGTCGCGCACTCCGCCGCCCTGGTCTTTTGAGCTGGCCGGGCAGCTGTTATCCGCTGATGTTTGGCGCCGGGCTTCGTTTGTGTCAAGGAGCGTTTGCGTCTATACAGTGCAGTCAACACTCGCCCGCGAGCAGCACATGTTCCTGACGATTGAAGATCGCGCGTCGGATTCGACATTTGTCGAGCGGATCTGGACCGCGCGTAGCCTGCGCGCTGGCGAGTTTCTGTCGGTCGTGGCCGGTCATTGGGAGATGGTGGTCACCCGCCTTCACGGGCGGGCCTGCCTCACCGTCCGCGGGCCCGAAACCAGGGCCACGCCCGTCGATTGTCCCCCTGATGGCGACTGGGTGGGGGTCCGCTTCAAGCTGGGAACCTTCTGGCCGGCGTTTCTTCCGGGAACGCTTCGCGATCGGCGTGATGTCACGCTGCCTGAAGCCTCCACGCGATCGTTCTGGCTGAACGGTTCGGCGTGGGAGTATCCCACGTATGAGAATGCGGACACGTTCGTCGCCCGGCTCGTGCACAAGGGCCTGATTGCCCGTGATCCCGTCGTCGAAACGGTGCTCCACGGTGGACGTCATGGAGTCTCGGTGCGGTCCGCCCAGCGGCGCTTCGCCCATGCGACCGGCATCACCTATGCGACATATCGGACGATCGAACGCGCGCGGTACGCGACGATCCTGTTGCGCGAGGGCGTTCCCATCATCGATGTCGTACATCGGGCCGGATACTTCGACCAGCCGCACCTCACGCGCTCGTTGAAATACCTGATCGGGCAGACGCCGTTGGAGGTTGCACGCGCGACGCGACAGTTGTCGTTTTTATACAAGACCACCCGCGGCAGTACGTTCTATCGTGAGTCGGAAGGAGGCCGACTCGATGCGATTCATGACCCTGATCAAGTCCGCAGAAGACACGAACCTCGCGCCGCCGCCTCCAGCGCTGTTCCAGGCGATCGCTAGACTTGGCGACGAAGCGAAACAGGCGGGTGTGCTGGTCGAAACGGCGGGCCTCATGCCGACAGCGGCGGGTGCGCTCGTGCGACTGAACGGAGGCCAGATCTCGACGAGCGAGGGGTCGTTCGGGCTCGGTCAGGAGATCGTCGGCGCGTATGCGATCTTCAACGTCGAATCGAAGCAGGAAGCGATCGACTGGGCGAAGAGATTCATGGAGCTGCACCGGGAGTACTGGAGTGGGTGGCAAGGCGAGACCGAAGTGCGTCGGATGATCGAGCAGCGGCCTAGTGCGGGTGCGCCCCGTGGCTGACGTGAATGTCTCGCCTCCGACGAGCACGAGCCGGGGCTTCGTCCGGACGGGATGGGTGCTCACCGGATTTGTCGGCCTATTTCTGCTCGTCGATGGCGGCGCGCGAGTGGCGGGCTTTGCGCCCTACGTCGAGGGCATGACGAAGTTCGGGTACTCGGCTTCGCTTGCGACACCCGTCGGACTGGCTCTGCTCGCGTCGACAATCCTGATGCTGATCCCTCGAACCGCCGTACTCGGTTGCATCCTCGTCACCGGCTATTTGGGTGGCGCAACCGCGACGCAAGTGCGCGTGCAGGACCCGTGGTTCCTGTTCCCGGTAGTCCTCGGCGTACTCTCCTGGCTCGGACTCTACCTGCGCGACGCGCGTCTGCGAGATCTCCTGCCCTTTCGCACGTAGCGGCTCGATTCCACCTGAGTTCCGTGCCTTGCGGGAGAACGAGCCGGCCAGAGTGCCCGAAACGACTGATCTGGAACGCGCACGGCGCGGTCACGCTTTTTTGGTCGCGCCTAGAACATCCAGGTAGTGCTGATTGAACATGATGCCCAGAATGTTCCCAAACGGGTCGACCACGGAAGCCGTGATGAAGCCCTCTCCACGCTGTGTCAGCGGTTCGTGTTCTTTAGCCCCCATGGCGGTCACCTTTTCAAGCGTGGCTGCGACATCGTCAACGTGCCAATAGACAATTGCACCTCCTTGACTGCCTGCTGCACCTTTGGGCGCGTACCTGCTGTCGATGATGCCTAGCTCGTGCTGGTAGTCGCCGAGGCGGAACTCTATATATGCGGGGTGCTCGGAGTCTGGACGCTGGAAGTAGGGTTCGATGCCCAACAGCTCCGTGTACCATTTCCTTGCCGCCGGTACGTCATCCGTCCAAAAACTGACGGTCGTGAGTCCGCGTAACATTGGTGCTTCCTCCTATCTGTCTCGCCTTTGGCGGAGGGCCTTCAAACTGCGGCTGAATTGAGCGTGTGGATCTCCTGCATGTCGATCACGGAAAGGCCCGCGATCGTAACAATTCAATAAACAAAGGCAAGTCAGCCGTGCTCGTCGAGAGCGGTCTGGGCGACTACACCGCGACGGGGCCGTCGCACCAGCTGGCTGGTGATAAGGTGTCCCGCGGCGCGCGGCTCGAGCCGCGTGAGCAGCATGAAAACCGCAAGGGGTCTCGACGGAAGGCCCGATCGCTTCGCGGCTGCGGTCTTCTACGTCCTCAACGTCCTGCTGTTCCCGGTCACTCTGATCGGCTACGTGATCTGGGTCGGCAAGGCCTTGCTCGCCGGGCGCGGGTCTGGCGTGTCGTCGACTGCACAAGGGCCGCTCTCCGCGCGCTTCTTCCAGCACAAGCTGGGCATCAGGGAAGACGATCCGGCCAGATCGACTGATGATGGTGCTGCCGGACGTCCCGCCTGTGGGTCTGCGACTGTTCGCCGGCGCCTCTGCTGCTGGCCCACCGAGTGACCGGCTACGTGCCGAAGGCCTTCAGATACCCGTTCGAGGGGGACGTCCCGCCGCAATACGAGGCCTCCGCACGCGTCGACGTTCTTCGACGCCGCCGTCGAACACTACCTCCCCGACGTCTGCCGCAGTTCGTCATCCTCGGCGCGGGCTTCGACACTCGCGCGTTCAGGCTGCCCGGACAGGCGCGGGTGCGATCCTTCGAGGTCGACGCACCGAAGACGCAGGCGGTCAAGCGCGAGATTCTGGAGAAGGCCGGCATCACTCGACGCGGCGTCACGTTCGTAGCCGCGGACTTCGAGAAGGAGGACTGGCTGGCGAAGCTCGTGGACTGCCGGTTTCGATGCCAGCCGAGCCGGCCCTCTTTCTCTGGGAGGGCGTGATCATGTACCTGGACAGGGCCGCCGTCGAGGCCACGCTGCGCAAGATCGCCAGCACGGCCAAGGGCAGCGTCGTCGCCTTCGACTACATGACGACCGAACCGCTCGAGTCGAAGGCTCTCTATTGGCGCTTTGCGAGAGCCGCGACGACAGCAGGCGGGGAGCCGTTGAAGTTCGGGGTCGACAGCACGCCGCCGTCGCGTGAGCGGCTCGCCGCGTTGCTCCAGTCGTGCGGGCTGTCACTCGTCGAGCAGCGCACGCTCGGGCAGGAGACGGACGGAAAGCGCGCATGGGGTGGCTTCGCAACCGCAATCGTGACGTAAGCGGCGCCGTGTTCGTGCGCGGCGACGCCGCCGCCACATCCCGCAACATCCCTCCGAGTGATTGTTTCGCAGCAGCACCGTCAGCCACTTGATGAGCCAGATCATTGTGCCGTTCTTGGCGTTGGCGATGCACCGTTCCTCACCGAGGTCGAACAACGGTTGCAACGGACGTTGTTTCCGTCCTTAATGAGGCGCACTTAGGCTTCTCCTCGCTGGGAGGCAGTTCTACGGTCGACGGCCGCTCCTGGCTTTTCTGTTCGAGCTGGGCTACGGCGTTCTGTGCTGGCGAGTCTTCCACGCTGGTTGGGCATTGCTGGCGGTCATCGTTGGCTTCAACCTCGCGAACCTGTCCCTGTTCTTCCCCGCGATCCCAGGGCCGGAGGATGCGATGGCGGGCCGCCCGTTGCTCTTGGTCACCGTGATCTTCGTGCAAATCGTGGTGACGCTGTGGGCGGTATGGTGGGGCGCCGGCAAGTCCCCCCGACTGAGAGAGTCGTGACGCGTCCGTCGACCGCATCTGCCTCGTCCATCGCGACGAGGAGCACGTTCGGCGCCGCGTGCTCGATGACGAGCTTGTCCCATTCCTCCGGGGGAAACATCGGCTTGCGCTCGAGCTCGCCGAGGTACGTCCACCCGTCGCGAACCGCGGCGTCAAACACCGCGCGAATGCTCGGGGCGTCGCTGGCGACAGCAGGTCGGATCGAGATCGTGTGCCCTGCAACTCGTCGCAACTGCAGGCTCGAACCATCCGCCCGCGGCTGAGCGGCCGGACGTCAGACGCGGAGAGAAGAAACGCCCAGGGTTTCGGTCAGCCGACGATGCGACCTTACGCTGACCGCCCGTTTGAATGGCAGCAGTCATATTCGATCTGCTCATTGGCGTTCGGCCGCCCGCCAGGCGTCAAGTCGAACAGCGTCCACAGCGGCTCGACAGTGCCCATGTGCCGCATATCCTGACCGGGATCGGTTGGCTCGATTAGGAGTTCGGATGCCCAATGCAGCCGGATCGCCCCGTCAGGCCATCGCTTGAAGACGGTCATGATCGGGACTTGCTGGCCCTCCGCGTCCTCGCCACGATAGTCCCGCTTGAACGTGTTGTTCGCAGCAGACAAGAGCCGGATGTGCTTCCATCCCTTGTCGCGCGCGAATGCCGCGACGCGCTGGATCGGGGCCTTGGCGACCACAGCGAGGTTGCCGCCGAGCCCCTCGAAATGGAGCATCGTTCCCTCCCACATGTCGATCAGCGCGGAGCATGAAGGGCACGGCCCCTCTGCGAGCGGCACCTGCGCCATGGCCCCGGCTGTCGGCCCGGGCCGATCATCCTGGGAATGGCGCGGGAACATGTAGTGGTAGAGCATCAGCGTGTCGCCACCGCGGAACAGCTGGGACAAACGGATGGTGGAAGGCGCGCCGTCCGCGCCGATGCAGTCGAAGGAATAGTCTTCCGGGACTTCGCCGCCCGGCGGCAACGCCCTCAATTCAGTTGCGACGGCCTCCATTTGCCGTCGTAGCGCTACCTCGTGCTCCAGCAGCGCAGCACGCGCGCTCCGATAGTCCGGCGTTTCGTTCGGGAAGGTCATACTCATGGTCTTCTCCTTGCGTTTCCGCTGCGTGCAGCGGACCTTCTTCATCCGCGATCACCACGGTCGCCGCACCGGAACTGGTTCCCGACTGGTAAAGTACCAAACTGTAGTCTGAACTGGGAACGCACAGGCGTTTGGTAACGAGTAACGATAGGACTTCCGATCCGACGCAGCACTGGCGAAGACGCAGGACTCATTGACCCGCTGACGTCCGTCGAGGACGATAGTCCTCGTGGGAAGGACCATGCCCGCACCGCTGGCCGGAGACGAGGCCGTCACGTGGGGAACACCGACGGCGCGCTGGGTTCTGCTGGCCACCGTGCTGGGGTCGGGCATTGCGTTTCTGGACGCCACAGTGGTGAACGTGGCGCTGCCCACGATCGGCACGGACCTGAACGCGAGCGTCGCCGGCTTGCAGTGGATCGTGAACGGGTACACGCTCATGCTGGCGTCCCTGATACTCATCGGCGGTTCCCTGGGCGACCGATTCGGGCGTCGGCGAATCTTCCTGGTCGGGATCGTGTGGTTCGCTGCTGCGTCGCTGCTCTGCGGCCTCGCGCCTACGGTTCCGACCCTTGTCGCCGCCCGCGCGCTCCAGGGCGTCGGAGGGGCGCTGCTCACGCCCGGCAGCCTTGCCATCCTTCAGGCATCGTTCGCACCGAGCGACCGTGGGCGAGCGGTTGCCGCATGGTCGGGGCTGTCCGGGATCGCCGCCGCACTCGGGCCGTTCGTCGGCGGGTGGCTCATCGGCGTAGGGTCGTGGCGTCTGATTTTCCTGATCAACGTACCGCTGGCCGTCGCGGTTGTTGCCGTGGCGGTCCGCCACGTTCCCGAGACGCGCGATCCGAGCGCCGCTCGCGGCATCGACGTCGCCGGCGCGGTGCTGACCGCTGTGGGGCTGGCCGGGGTGACGTGGGCGCTCGTTGAGGCCGGCGAGCGGGGCGCGACCGGGGCGGCGCTGGCGGCCGGCGCTGTTGGCCTGGCGTCGCTGGCTGGCTTCGTCGCGGTCGAGCGGCATGGTCGCCACCCGATGTTGCCGCTCGATATCTTCCGCTCGCGGCAGTTTACCGCTGCCAACCTTGTCACATTCGTCGTCTACGCGAGCCTTGGCATCACCTTCTTCCTTTTAGTTGTCCAGCTTCAGCAGGTCCTCGGCTACTCCCCTCTGCAGGCTGGCGTCGCAACGCTGCCGGTCACAGCCCTCATGCTGGTCCTGTCCGCGCGGGCCGGCCTGCTGGCCGACCGCATCGGACCGCGCCTGCCAATGACCGTCGGGCCTTTGGGCATCGCCGCCGGGCTCGCGCTTCTGAGCCGCGTGCAGGCGGGTGCGACCTATCTCGGCACGGTGCTGCCTGGGCTGCTCGTGTTCGGCCTCGGATTGACGCTGACCGTTGCACCTTTGACCGCCACCGTGCTCGCCGCCGCGGCCACGCGGCATGCGGGTATTGCCTCGGGCGTCAATAATGCGATCTCGCGCGGCGCGGGGCTCGTTGCCGTCGCAGTGATTCCCGGACTGACAGGTCTGACCGGCAACGCCTATCAGGACCCGGTTGTCTTCACGAGTGGGTTTCGCGCTGCCATGCTAATCAGCGCCGCGTTGGCCGCGGCCGGTGGGGCGCTCGCGTGGTCGCTGATCCGCAACGAGGTCGCGGGTCGTGCAGACCCGTGCCCTGCGGCCAAGCTCGATCGCCGCCACTATTGCGCCGTCGACGGCGCGCCGCTGGCCACTGCGCGCGACGTCGCGGAGGCGACGCGTTCCGCCGTGTGACACGCAGGTCAGATCAAGACGGACGTACTGGGACCGGGTCTGAAAAGGGACGTTATGTTGCGTCGGCGAGGCCGAAGGCTTTTTATCCTGGCAATGATCTGCTCGCTGGTATCGTGACTCGCGCAGGCCGCAGGTGAGCCGCAATGCGTTAGGCCGACAGAGATGAGTTCTCCGAACATGAATCGAACAATCGGACTACTTGCGATGATCGTCCCCGTCTGGTTTGCGGGGGTTTACCTGACCCTCTCCGCTCTTCGTCCTGAGTACCAGTCACCTCACGAAGGCGATCAGCGAGCTCGGCTCGGTCGACGCGCCGCGGGCCTGGATCTGGAATGGTCTTGGATACATTCTTCCGGGCCTGGCGGTCAGTTTGCTGGGATTTGGAATTGGTAACCGCTTCGCGAAAGAGTCTGGTGCGCGTTTGCCGGCGTGGGCGCTTATCGCGTCCGGTGTCTTCATGGCTTTGTCCGGCGTGTTTCCGGGTGACTTCGAGAATCGCAGGTCCACGACGATGATTGTTCATGGCGTCGGCAGCATTGGTAGTTTTGTGATGTTTCTGGTGGCCGCGTTCTCGCTTTCGCGTGTCCTGGGTCAGTTGCGGCAGTGGCAGCCATTCATGTGGCCGTCTGTGGCTCTCGCGGGGGGCTCGATCGCCACGGGGTTTCTGCGCACGGGGAACGCTCCAGGCTTGGGTCAGCGCCTCGGGTTCACCTGCTTCTTTCTCTGGGTGGCTTTGGTTGGCTACGCGCTGTACCGCAACCCTGCGCCAGGCGATGTGGGCGGCCTGACAAGCGTTGCACCCCGTCGGCCGCTGATGCGATCCTGAACGGCCCGCGGGTGAACGCCAATCCGTTAGTAACGATCAAACGCCGAAGGGATCCGGAATCCGCAACCACCAATCGGTAGACCCTTCGCGCTCGAACGCGTATCTCTTCGCACGCGCGCGGGCGGCCGCGAGTTCTACCGCGTCGCCGCTTCCGCCCACTACGAAGTCGAGCACAACAACCCGAATCACGCCGACGTCGAGATCTGCCCCATCTGCGGCCGGACCGGCGAGTATGCCGGCCAGCCTGGGAACCTCGTCGAGCGGGTCCACGACCCGCTTGGCGTCGAGCTGTTGTTGAACGGCACGATTCGCAACGCCATCGTCCGCTACCACGATGACCAGCGTGAGGTCGGCGGGATCATCCGTGCGCTGGGCGATCGCGTCGCTGTCCAGCACCAGGTGTTCCCGGCCCACAGCGGCGATCGCAATACGCTGCGGATCGCGGTGGTCGTGATCGGCGCACGGCGCTGATCGCTGTCATCTCCGACGGATTGAGCGGTCTATCGTGCCGCAACCGGTGTCAAATGCGTAAGGACGCAGAGCCACCGTCCGTCGACCTTCCGGTACACGTCGGTCACCCACTCGTCGGCACTGATTGGCTGCCCTCTGAAGTGACCCGTGTTCCGGCCGCGTCCGGTGACCACAGCGATGTCACCATAAACCCTCACGCGGCCGACGTCCTTGGTCATCGTGTCGTGGCTGAGCTCGCCGCTCTCGATCACGTGCAAGATACGCGAGCGCGGCAGCACGCCAACCTCGGGTGTGATCAGAACCCAGTCGTCGGCAACACACGCGCTGATCCGCAGGACGTCATTCGAGACCATCGCTCGGTTGAAGTCCTCTTCGACCCCCGCAAGTTCGGTCGCGAGAGCATCGGCTATGGAGTCGGGCGTCAATGAGTTGGTGTTCATGTCATCGAGTATTCGACAGGCCCGTCAACGCCGTCTTGTAAGGAACTGACCTGCTTTTGTAAGCCCTCGATGCTAAGCTGAAACTGACTCCGGCATACGCCATGGCGCACCGATGTGACTTACAGACGCCGCGGCCTCGCGCAAAGGTGACGCGACACACCTCGGCGCTTGGGCGCTGGGAGTTGGCGACGGGACCGCCTGCTGAAGCGTTGCGCCCGTTCGCTCGCGAGTACGTCGGGTGGAGCGAACAGGTGCCGGCGCCGCTGTGCCGCCGCGAGCTGCCCACGGAGGAGGCGCCCCTCATCATCAACTTCGGCGCCACGTTTCACCTGTTCGCGCCAGGAGACTCCCGTCGTAGTCTCGATCTCGCCAGCTTCATCACCGGCGCCTATGACACCTATCAGCTCGTCGAATCGGTCGGAGCATCCAGCGGCGTCCAGGTCAATTTCACCCTTCTTGGCATCCGCCTCCTCGTGGGTCGGCCAATCGAGGACATGAAAAACCGCGCGTTCGCGCCAGAAGAGATCTTCGGCGAGTTCGCTCGCGAGCTGACCCATCGCCTGTATGACGCCACGTCGTGGGACGCGCGCTTCGAGTGCCTCGACCACGCCCTCGCGATGCGTATAGGCAACCCGCTGGACGTGCCCGCGGGTGTGCGTTGCGCGTGGCACCGGTTGGTTGCCTCGCGCGGGCGATCGAGCATCGCCTCCATCGTGCAGGAGGTCGGCTGGAGCCAGAGACACTTCATCGCACAGTTCAAGCACGAAATCGGTGTCTCGCCGAAGGTCTTCGCCCGCATGCTGCGATTTGGACACGTCGTCCGTGCGATTCGTGCCGGCCAGACTGCCGATCTCGCAGACCTCGCGCTTGAGTCCGGCTACTACGATCAGTCGCACCTCAATCGTGACGTGCGTGAGTTCGCAGGCACGACACCTGGGGAACTGCTGGACAGCCTGCTCCCCGACCGCCGGGGCTTCGCCGTCTAGGTCAATTCCGTCCAAGTGCGTGCCCGCACCTTCGGGCTATGGTGTCTGCCAGGAGAGTCACATGATGATGCAGGCACACCGCCAGACCGTCTTCCCAGCCCCTCGATACGATGATGCGTGGGCAGCGATCGCGTTTCTCGAGTTGTGTTTCGGCTTCGAACGGCAGACCGTGCACGAGGGCCCGAATGGGACGGTGGCGCACGGCGAGCTTCGTCTGGGGACGGCGAGCTTTGGCTTGAGCTCGGCGAACGGCCCCGTCACTTCAGACAATCCCTGGACCTCGGTACGGAGCGGCGTCTATGTGGCGCTGCAAGACGCGAACGCCGTCGATGCGCACCACGCCCACGCGAAGGCTGCCGGAGCCGTGATCGCCATGCCGTTGGAAGACACGGACTACGGCTCGCGTCAGTACTCCGTCTGGGACGGCGACCACCGTTTGTGGTGCTTCGGCACGTATAACCATGCGCCGCTCGGCGAGCCGACGCTGTTCTTGGTCCTGCGGAATCCGGACGGACCGGCCACGGCTCGCTGGCTCGCGCACGCATTTGGCTTCGAGCCCGCGCGCACGAGCAGCGCTTCCCGCACGTCGGCCGAGTGCACGGAACTTCGTCTCGGCGACAGTGCCCTGTGGTTGAGTTCCGCGCCGCCCGACGATTTCCTGTGGAGCAGAGACTGGCACGCTACACGTCGTCGTGGCAAACGTTGACGCACACCACGATCGGGCCAGCCGATCTGGCGCGACGATCGTGCAATCGCCAACGGACACAGCCGACGGGTCTCGCGTCTACTGGGCGCGAGACACCGAAGGTTACTTGTGGAGCTTCGGCACCCAGCAACCGAGTTCGTCTCGCTGAAGGGACGACGGTCCGATGACACACCTTCTCATCTCGGCGCTTGCGCCATAAGGTCATCCGTGAAGAAGAGTGTTATCTGCCGCCGTGGACGTGCGATGCGCCCGGAAGTGGCCCGGCGGGCGCCCGCGGCGCAATGGGCTTCACCTTCCAGCGCATGTACGCCACGAACGTGGCGAGCGCAAGAAGGACAGCCGTGGTGGCGGCCGAGCTCACCTCCCCGCGCACGGTGTGCAGGATGGTCGCGCTGACCATCACCGTCATCAGCCCTGCGGCCGCGCCCGATATCAGCCACGGCTGGATCCGTGTGATGCCGGGAAGGGTAAGGCCGATCGCGGCCGATACCTCGGCGACGCCAATGAAGAGGCGGAGCGCCGGAGAAATCGAAGCGTTCATCTGCTCGACCATCTCGGCTGGCGGATTAAGAAAGAGCACGCCGTGCGCGAAGAACGCCACGGCTAGTAACGTTTGCAGCACCCACAACAATATGCTCATGGTTCTCCTCCTCTGGGCGCGACGCGCGTGGTACACGTGAGCCCATGCGGCTCACCCTGACTTCTTCTTTCCTCGCAGCTCTGCGATCCGTGCGCGGACGAGCTGTTTCACCAGGCCCGTCGGTATGGGCTCGTCGAGACGAAAGCGGACGGTCCCCTTCCCCGAAGTTTCGTAGCCGCGTAGCTCCCTCGCCAACACCCGCGTCGTCGCCGTGCTGAGTGGATAGATACTGCTGTGCTGTTTCCACGCGGCGTACCACACCAGCCCCTTTCCGTCGAGACGAAAGGCTGGAATGCCATAGCTAAAACTCTCGACCGCGGCCGGCGCGGCCGCCCGAATGGTGGCACGCAGCTTCTCCAGGTGTTGTCGGGCGTCGGGGGAAAGGGCCGTCAGGTACGTCCGCACCTGCTCGCTCGGTTGTGCGGCCCTCGATCGTGTTCGTTGTGCAGCTGTCATACAACGCCTCCTCTCCCTTGTCGCTGGACACCGAGGCGTAAGGCGTCGATGTCCTTCATCGCAGATCCGGCATTCAAGCACGCTGGAGCTTCGCCACGAGCTCCTCGAGACGGTCGTAGCTAACGCCCGCACCGGTGGCCATGCCGCTGCCCATGTCGCGCACCTCAAGCGACGGGTAGCGCACGGTCGCCGCCATCCGCGTCTTGCTGCCCTCGGTCGTGAACTCGATAGTCACCACCGACACGCAGAATCGTTCCGCAGGTGGAGGAACAAATCTCCTATGGAACAACGGTGATGTTCTTGCTGGGCCGCCACCTCGTGGGATCCGTGTCGCAGCCACGTCATCTGTCGTTCTTCACGGCGAGCCCGCAGCTGGCCCAGGCTATGAAAAGCGAGATCACGAAGATGCACGGGGTCAGCGGTGCCACCATTCACGTCTCGCCTGACAATGCCGCACTATTGCGCCTTTCTCGCATGAAGCGCGAACGCAGCGCCCTGCGGATCCATCGCGTTCACCACCCAGTCGCCGCCAGGCACCTCGATCGGCCCGTTGAGAATCTGCCCGCCGTTCGCCTTGATGCGCTCGATCGCTGCGGTGATGTCGGGCACGCGAAAATAGATCTGCCAGTTGGGCGGGACGTGCGCCATCTCGGGCGGCTTGTTCATCATGCCGCCGATCATCCCGTGGGGGCGGTTGAACATCTGGTACGTGCCAGCCGGGCCCATGTCGAGTGCCTCGCTGGGCTGCCAACCGAAGATCTCCTGATAGAACTTCATTGCCGCCGGTGCTTCCGTCGTCATCAGCTCGAGCCATGACGCCTCGCCGACTTCGGCTGCTGCCTCCGGCGGCTGGTCGCCGGTTGCTGGCTCGTGGATGTAGAAGGCGGCACCCTGCGGATCCTTCATCATCTGCATGCGCCCGACAGTCGGCACCTCGATCACTGGCGTACATTCGCTGCCGCCAAGTCGCTTGATCCGGGCCGCAGCGTCTTCTAGTTTCGGCACGCCCACATACATGGCCCAAAACGGCGGCGCATTCACCCCTTGCTTGATGCCCGCAACAGCGGATCCGCCGCGTCGATTGAACATGGTGTAGGGCTGAGGCGAGTCCTTGAACGGCGCCGCGGTCCAGCCGACCACACTCTTGTAAAAGGATTCCGCAGCTTTCATGTCGGTTGTCATCAACTCGTACCAGAGCGGACGTCCGAGCAGTGTTGAGGTGGCAACAGTCATCGAAACCTCCCAGGCTGGAAAAACACGGCGACAGACGCGTCAACGATACAGACTCCCCAAACGGTCGAAAGTCATCGCTCTACAGATTGCGACTGGTCGACTACTGTTGAGTTTGACGCTTTCGGCGTTAGATATTCCTGTGCAGGACGTCGCCCGCGCCCGCAAGTTCTACGAAGAGACGATCGGCCTCGATCCGAAGCACGAGACCGAGAGCGGCGTGGTCTACGAGTTTGCGCGCGGGACAGTGTGCTTTCTGTTTCAGACGCCCAATGCCGCGACGTCCAAGGCGAGCCAGGCATTCTGGCAGGTTGAAAACATTGAGCGCGAAGTTTGCCGAGCTGAAACGCCGCGGCGTGAATTTCGAGGAATACGACATGCCGGGGATGAAGCCGGAAACAGCATCTACACAGGGGGCGGTGCGAAGGCGGCGTGGTTCAAGGACTCCGAGGGCAATACTCCTGCGCTCATCCAGGACATACCGTGACGCGCGCCTGGCAGCGGCGAAGAACTGTGACGACGCTGGCGGGGAAACGCCGTCAGTGTGCCAATGACGGCGACAGACCGAACAATGGGAACAACTTCTCAGTATCGAGAAAGGAATTCCATGCCGCAATCCGGTCTTCCGTGAGCTCGAGCACGATAATCGCCCACGGCTCGAGTGTCCCGTCGGGTCCAGGGTGATACTGGCCAAACGCGGGGGAGCCGCACGCGGCTGTCCTGACAAGACGCGATCCGCGGCACCCGATTCCGCGACCCAGGAGCCAGCCACGAATCGCATCCGGACCACGGAGCCACAGCGTGTACGGCGGCATTGACAGCGTCGCGTCTTCGCGCAACAGCGCAACCAGATCGTCGACGTCGTAGCGGTGGAACGCGTCAACGTAGCGCTCCAGGAGCTTTGATTGCGCGTCAGTAAGGGCCCCTTCGGCGCTGCCGGAGTCGCGGTTGCCGAGCGTCGCCCGAGCGCGCTGGACGGCGCTGTTTACGGCCGCGATGGAGGTCTCCAGAGACTCAGCGACTTCAGTGGCGGACCACCCGAGAACCTCGGTCAGCAGTAATGCAGCTCGCTGTCGCGGCGGGAGGCGCTGAAGGGCTGCCACGAACGCCAGGCGCGTACTCTGGCGAAGCGCGGTGAGCTCGAAGGGATCCGCATCCGAGGGAAGCGCAGACGCGTCGGGAATCGGCTCGAGCCAATGCGTGCGTGGCCGCGTCTCGAGCGGATCGTCGATGGAGCCGGCCGCCCGTTCTTCCATCGGACGGACACGACGCGCGCGGTCCCCAAGCGCATCGAGGCAGACGTTCGTTGCGATTCGATACAACCACGTCCGCAGTGACGACCGGCCATCGAACCGGTCCAGACTGCGCCAGGCACGGACCATCGTGTCTTGGACGGCGTCCTCAGCGTCGAAAGCCGAGCCCAACATCCGATAGCAGTGGCCGATCAGCGCCGGACGATATGTTTCGAGCTGGGCAACGTCGACCTGCATACGCTACCTCATGGGGGCTGGTGGCTCAGCTGCGTGCGTTTCAATCGTCCATTCATGGTTATATCGAATAGGCGCTCTTCCGAATCGACATGGACCGCGCTCTCAACCCACGGTCACACGGCCCTGCCCATTGACGTCAGGGCGTCGTGGTCTCGTGAACCGCGCATGCGCAGCCGGTGGCATGGAAGCGCCCGTTGGCTTCGACAACGCCCGCCTTCCCGTACATATTGTGCGGCCGCACCCAATCGACGAGGGTGTGATAGGGCCCGTTCTCGCTGCGCCCCTTGGGGGTCATGTCGAAATACCTGTAGGCGCCCAGGAACTCCTCGCCTCCGCGACCAAACGTTGAATACGTATGGAAGATTTGGCCGGCGTCGTCTTTGACGAACACGCTGTCGCCGGAGCGATCCTCTAACCAGGGATTGACGTATTCGTAATTGTAAAAGGCACGTCCTGCCGCGACCTGCTCGCGCGTAAACGAGACCTTGAAATCGTAGTTGAAGTCCGAGTGGAAGGAGGAGACCCAGCGAAAACGCCAACCCATCCGGTTGCGGACCATTTCGATCTCATCGATCGGTGCGCGAGCGACCACTGCATACGTCAGGTCATGGTTGTGCAGATGTACCTGGACGCCTTCGATGTGGTCAACCTCGAAGGAGCATCCCACGCATTGCGTTTCCTGGCTCGGACCCATCATGAAGTGCTTGATGAAGAGCTGGCTACGGCCGTCGAAAAGGTCAGCGAGCGTGATCTTTCCCTCTGGCACGTCGAAGACATATTCCTTCTCGACCCTGACCCAAGGGAGCTCACGCCGCTGCCGGCTGATCTCGTCGCGCTCGCGCGTGTAGGCCTTCTCCCGTTTTAAAAGAGCGATGCGCTCTTTCAGCCATTCTTCACGAGAGACGACTCTGTGTGTCGGCATCAGCTCCTCATTTTCCACCGGACCCTGAAGCCAGTCCACGGGCATCTGTGAGAGGCCCCGTAGGCTTCCGCTCCGACTCTCAGGCATAGACTCCGCAGCGCCGCAGAAATCATCGGTGCGTCAACCTCGCGATGTGCAGCAGCCAAGCTGAACAACACAGCCGACCAACCGGGAATTCCGGGACCGATGATTCTCGTGTGCGGCAGCAGTCTTTACGGTTGAACGCATTTCGCTCGCACACAGGGGTCCTGGATGCTCGCCAACCTCCCACGGAGAATGTTCGTCAACCTGCCGGTCCGCGACCTGAACAGGTCGATCCAGTTCTTCTCTGCACTCGGCTTCACATTCAATCCGAGGTTCACCGATGACAAGGCTGCTTGCATGGTCGTCAGCGACGAGGCGTTCGTCATGCTCTTGACCGAACCGTTCTTCAAGACGTTTACGCATCGGCGAGTCTGCAACACAGCGAAGGACACGGAGGGGCTGTTCGCGTTGTCATGCAGCAGCAGGGCCGAAGTGGACGAGATGGTCAAGACTGCCATCGCCGCCGGTGGCAAGCACGCCATGGCCAAGCAGGAGCACAATTTCATGTACGGCTGGAGCTTCTTCGACCTCGACGGCCATCACTGGGAGGTCATCTGGATGGATTCATCGACGGTCCAGTAAGCGATCGAGGCTGCGCCAAGGCGCGCACCATCGTGTCCTGTACGGCACCTTCGGCGTCGAAGGCTGAGCCCAACATGCGGCAGCAGTGGCCGGTCAGGGCAGCGCGATGCGTTTCAAGCTGGAGAAAACCTCTTCAGTCGTCGAGTCGTCGTTCCAGCCGAATGGTGACAGTGTCTCCCGCTTGCTTGGAGATGGCCTTGCGCACGTCGGCCTTGATCGGCAGCTTATGTCGCCCATCTCCCAACGCTGATCCCCGCGTCAAGCGCGCCCCTGTCTCAGGGTTCGGCACGTGTGATCACACTAGCGCACCCTTTATCAAGAGAGCGCTGCGGACGGACTGATCCTTGAGGTGTAGCCAACGTTGCCGCTCCTCGTCGTTGGAGTAGCGAGCGAGACCTTCTTCGGTTTCGAAGCGGACGATATGCACTTCATACGGCAACTCGCCGGATCCAGCGATCTTGGACGCCTGGTCGGGGCGAAGACGCAGCAGAAGCTCACCGGAGTACCGACTCAACCGAGGAAGAACGATCTCTTCGAACTGCTGGAAGTCGGCCTCGCGGCCTTCGCGGACATGGATCAGCTGCGTCAGGTAAATCATCTGATTAGTCTCCCAGTCGACCTCATCGCCCCTCTAGCCGAACTCTGCCCTCGCCGGGGAGTCGACGATGATGCCCCCCCGCCATCGGTCAGCGCCCGGACCGAGTGCCGCGCGTTGCTCGGCACGACCGCGGCCACGCCAGGGCGAGCGACCTGCGTGACGCCGTCGACCGTGAGCTCGAGTTCGCCTTCGAGCACTTCGTACAACTCCTCCTGCGGATGGTGATGCTCATGAATCGAGGCGCCGCGAGTGAATTCGTAGTGCGCGACGGTCATGTTGACGGCATGGAAGTATCGCCCTCGCCAACCCGGCAGGCGTTCGGTCACCTTCAGTTTGTCGACATCAACGAACGACAAGGTCACACTCCTGCACTCAGCCTACGCGAACGGGCCCAGTCTGCGCGAGCTCAGGGTCCTCGCTGCGGCAGACTCGCATGCTCCCCCGGCCATCCCGCCGTACGATCATCGCCAGTTCGTCGCTGCGGCGCTACCCGTGGTCCAGATGAACCCTAAAGCGCGCTGATGGTGACGTAGTATCCGTCGAGATCGCGGACAGCGAACTCCTTCGTTCGAGTATTCGGGTTCATATGAGGCTCCTCTTCGAGGCGAGGGACGAGCCCGCGGGCCCTTTGCAATGCCAGATCGAAATCGTCGACGCGAAAGAACAAGAGGAGCCCGTTTCCTGGTGTCGCGCGGTCAGGACTCATCAAGGAGGGGTGTTCGTGGGCGCCCCATTCGTGGAGACAGAGCAGGACAGTTCCGTCCGAGTCGAGGAGTTGACCAAACTCGTCGTGGGCCGGTGCCGTCTGCGGCTGGCCGAAGAGAGACTGGTACCACTTGATGCTCGCGCGGACGTCGTTCACCCCGATGATCGTCCAGGTGCGCTTCATGGTGCTCCTCCGGCGACCTGCTCAGAAAATAGCTCTACGCGACCGCCTCGACCGTGACCTTGACGCGGAGGTGTTCGAGCGCGTGGACGGCGCGGCCCTCGCCCGGTCGACGTCGCGGTCCCATAGTAGTCCGCCAAGGTTGCGTACTCCTGCCTTATTCAACTAGATGGTTGACAATGGTTCGGCGCCTGGTACATATTCAACCTGATGGTTGATGATGCTGGTAATGACCGACGTATTCCACGCGCTCGCGCACGACGCGCGGCGCGCGATGCTGGCCCGGCTCGCCTCCGGCGATCTCACGGTTGGGGAGCTCGCCGAGCCGTTCTCCATGTCGCTCGAGGCGGCTTCCAAGCACATCCAGGTCCTCGAGCGAGCCGGTCTGGTTCGCCGCACCGTCGAAGGACGTCGCCACATCTGCACGCTCTCCCCGGCGCCGCTCGCGTCCGCCTACTCCTGGCTCGGCTTCTACGAGCGCTTTTGGAACGCGCGGCTCGATGCACTGGAAAGGCTTCTCGCTCCCGGTTCAAAGATGAAAGGAAAGAAGCGATGGAAGGGACGGAAACGATGACTCGGAAGAAGACGCAGCCCACCGCCGTACGGTTGGAGCGCGTGATGCCAGCACCTCCGCGTGAGGTGTACCGGGCGTGGCTCGATCCCGATGCTCCTGCGGCAATGGATGGCTCCCGGTGGATTCGACGTGAGACGCGCCGAGGTCGAGGCGCGCGTGGGCGGCCACTTTCGCATCTGGCATGTCGAGTCGGGAACCGAGATCGGCGGCTTCGAGTGCGAGATCGTCGAGCTCGTCCCCGACGAACGCATCGTCTTTCGGTGGGGATTCGTCGGGCCCGAGAGAACCGCGGGAGCCGGTCTACGACTCGGTCTTGACCATTACCCTGCAGGCGGCGCGGAGAGGAATGCCACGACGCTGACCCTGATTCACGAACGGCTGGACGATCTCGCTGCCGCGATGCCGCACATCGCCGACAAGGTGCAGGTTGGCTGGGAGCTGGTCCTCGAGAAGCTCGCCGTCACGCTTGGGGCAACGGAACGCGATGCGAATGCAGCGCGCCGGAGCGTCTGAACACTGGAGGACTCTGGGATGCGTAAGGTGATCGTTTCCGAGTGGATGAGTCTCGATGGCGTCGTGCAGGCGCCCGCGTATGCCGACGAGGACACGAGCGGCGGTTTCAAGCATGGCGGCTGGCACCTGCGTTACTTCGAAGAGCGCTCGATGAAGTGGGTCGTCGAGAACGTGAATCGGGCTGGAGGCTTCCTGTTCGGGCGCCGCACGTACGATGTGTTCGCAGCACACTGGCCGAACGCGTCGCCGGAGGAGCAGGCGCTCGCCCAACCGTTGAACACCCTCCCGAAGTACGTCGCGTCGAGAACGCTGCGGGAGCCACTCGCCTGGCAGAACTCGAGGCTGCTCGAGGGCGATCTCGCCGAGTCCGTGGCCGCGTTGAAACGCGAAGACGGGCAACGATCTGCTCGTGATCGGCAGCACTGAGCTCGCCGCCGCCCTTCTCGCGCACGATCTCGTCGACGAGCTCCGGCTGATGATCGATCCCGTCATGCTCGGCGGCGGCAAGCGCTTCTTTCGCGACGACGGGGTGTGTCGGCGACTCGCTCTCGTGACGAGCGAGACGACTCCGACCGGCGCGATCGTGGCGACGTACGCCCGATCCGGCGCGGAGAGTGCGGATAGACCACAGCGCCTCCCGCGCCCTCCTGCCCGCACGTGACCGAAGCACAAGGAGTACACGAACATGAAGAACACGATCTGCCTCTGGTTCAACAAGGACGCGCATGAGGCGGCGCGCTTCTACGCCGCCACCTTTCCGAATAGTGAAGTGACCGCTGTTCGCGAGGCGCCGGCTGACTACCCGGGCGGCAAGAAGGGCGACGTATTGACGGTCGAGTTCACCGTGCTTGGCATTCCCTGTCTCGGTCTCAACGGCGGCCCGGAGTTCAAGCACAGCGAGGCGCTTTCCTTCCAGATCGCGACGGACACTCAAGAAGAGACGGACCGCTACTGGACCGCGATCGTCGGTAATGGCGGCAAGGAAAGTCAGTGCGGTTGGTGCAAGGACCGCTGGGGCGTTTCCTGGCAGATCACCCCGCGCGCGCTCACCGAGGCGCTTGCAGCTGGTGGCGGTGAGGCAAAGCGTGCCTTCGAGGCGATGATGCCGATGAAGAAGATCGACATCGCCACCATCGAGGCAGCGCGAGGAGGACAGTAGCTATCGACGGCTCCGGAGGAGCGCGCCCGCGAGCAACTGATCCAGACGCTCGCGGACGTGGAGCGATTCATCAATCCATTTCAGTGCATCACGGCCAGCGGTTACGGCGATCGGCGTTAGGCAGCAAAATGACGCATCACGAACAGACGTGAGAGGCATGCTATGTCCACACCGAATCTGCGTCCCAGCGCACTCGACCGCCTCAACGTGTTCATCGGCCGATGGCTGACGGAGGGTGAGACTGTGGCTACACCGGACGCGCCCTCAGTCAGGATCTTCGCGAGCGACGTGTACCAGTGGGCGCCCGGTGGGCAGTTCATTATGCACCCTGCGTACGGCCGCATCGGAGAGCAGGACGTCGGTGGGCTCGAGGTCATCGGATACGATCCCGCAACCGATCAGTTCCTCACCCACTATTTTGATCACGCGGGGAACGCAATCACCGAGACATTGACTCTCCGAGACGGTATCTGGACGTGGCAGGCAACGCACCACCGCTGCAAGGGTGTATTCACCGACAGCGACAAGACCTTGTCCGCGCACCACGAGCGCTCGGAGGATGGCAAGCGCTGGGCGCCATCGATGATCGTGACGCTGCGGAAAGTTGAGTAAGTCTGGGCGCACTAGCAGTGGAGCATCAGTCTCGGAGCCATAATGAAGGGCATGAAGAAAGCAGGAACAAGCATCAGTCGCGGGGCCTCGCAACTCATCACCGACCATATTGCAGAACTCGGCGACTGGCGCGGCAAGTTCCTTGCCCGACTGCGCAAAATAGTCCTTGATGCGGACCGCGAGATCGTCGAGGAATGGAAGTGGAATACTCCGGTCTGGACCCGTGCCGGGCTTGTTTGCAGCGCGGGCGCCTTCAAGGATCATGTGAAGGTCAATTTCTTTGGCGGCGCGTCTCTGAAAGATCCGCAGGGTATGTTTAACGCGGGCCTCGATGCCAAGAAGACTCGAGCCATAGACTTCAGCGAAGGCGACGACATTGATGCATCCGCCTTGAAGGAGCTCGTCCGCGCCGCCGTCGCCCTCAATCTATCTCGTTCAAAAGAGCGATAGCGTGCTCCTTGGGTCATCGTGCGGCCACCGCGGCTGACGAACGGCGTTCGCCGGGGAAGCTACCGGGGCGGGCTGGACGTTCGGGCGACGACGGATCTCGCGGGCCGACCCTGCCGAGTTCATGCTTCGCCAGCTTACCGGAGAGACCTCGTAGGGTCCTGGCCGGCATCAGAACTCGTACCCGGGAGGGCGTTCCTGACAGCGTTTTCTGGGTCGTTTCAGAGCCACCGACGCACTCGCCCCTTATAGCTCCGCCACTCGTCGCCGAACTTCAGCTCCAGTTGTCTTTCTAATGGCGTGCCAGCTGGGTGAGCTGAACGAGGTTGCCGCAGGTGTCGTTCAGCATCGCAATGGTCGAGGCAGTCACGTCGGTGGGCGGCATCGTGAACTCGGCGCCGCGAGCCTTGATCCGCTCGTAGTCGCCTTTGACGTCGTCGGTGTAGAACATGGCCGCGGGCTGGCTCTGTTGGAAGATCGCCTGCTGATACGCCTTGGCGGCGGGGTTGTCGTTCAGCGCCAACTGCAGCTCAGTGCCGTCCGGCTCCTCGGGCGAGACCACGGTCAGCCAGCGAAATGGGCCATTACTGAAATCGGCCTTCTTGGCAAAGCCCATTACCTCGGTATAGAAGCGCAGGGCCTTGTCCTGGTCGTCCACGTATACGCTGGTCAACTTGATTTTCATGTCGTTTCTCCTTGTGCGCCGGCCCTGTCACATCAGCGACGTCTCGTCCGTCAGTACAATGACGGACCGCGACTGGAGGAATGTGACCGATGCCCACACCTGAGCGGCTCGCCGAGCAATTCGAAGAGCACCGGCCGCACGTGCGGGCGGTCGCGTATCGCATGCTCGGATCGGTCAGCGAGGCGGAGGACGCCGTCCAGGAAGCCTGGATCCGATTGAGCCGCACGGATGTCAGTGGTGTCGACAACCTGCGGGGATGGCTGACGACGGTCGTGGCGCGCGTGTGCCTGGACATGCTGCGAACGCGAGCGTCGCGCCGGGAGGATCCCTTGGACGTGCACGTGCCGGATCCGATCATCCGCGCGATCAGTCGTGGGGACGAAGGGCCCGAGACGGACGCCATGCTCGCCGACTCTGTCGGTCTGGCGCTGCTCGTCGTCCTCGAGAAGCTGGAGCCGGCGGAACGACTGGCGTTCGTGCTCCACGATGTGTTTGGGATGACCTTCGAGGAGATCGCGCCCATCGTGGATCGCTCGGTCGTCGCCACGCGCCAGCTCGCGAGCCGCGCGCGCCGACGGGTCCAGGGCCAGGCGCCGACCTCAGACGCGGACCTGCGGACGCAGCGCCGCGTCGTCGACGCGTTTCTCGCGGCCGTCCAGGACGGCGACTTCGAAGCGCTGGTCGCCGTCCTGGATCCGGAGATCGTGCTGCGGGCTGATGGCGGAGCGGCGAAGGGCATGTCGCGCCTCGTGCGTGGGGCTCAGGCGGTCGTGGCACAAGCCGCGGCGTTCTCGAAGCTCGGGTTGTCCAGTCAGGTGGTCCTGGTGAATGGCAACATTGGCGTCGTGGCGCGCCTTCCGGACGGGCGCCTGCTGTCCGTGATCGGCTTCACGATTGCGGGCGGCAAGGTCGTTGAGATGGACATCCTGGCGGATCCAGACCGGCTCAGTCGGCTCGATCTGTCGGCCATCGAGCCCTGAACCATTGGCGGTCGTCACATTTCTTCCGGTCGTTCCGTCATCCTTGTGAGGGGCGAATCAAGCCGATTCGATCGAAACGGCTTCGCGGCGCCCACAAGGAGGCACGTCATGAACATGCAAGCCACTGGGCAGACGATCGCCGCACCGCGACCGGTCCTCTCGCCCACGGAGAGGTACCAGATGTCTACTGCAACCGCTCGGACCGTCTCCGCTCCCCGCTGGATGCTCTGGACCGGCCGGCTCCTTTCCTTTCTGGTGGTCGCGCAGCTGCTGAGCAGCGCGTGGTTCAGGGCCACCTACCACACCTACGCGGTGGCCGAAATTGTGACGGGCTATGGCTATCCCGAATCGGCCATCGTCCTCATTGTCATTGCGGAATGCGCCTTGGTGGTGCTCTACCTTGTCCCGCAAACCTCTGTCATTGCCGCAATCCTGTTGACCGGCTATCTCGGCGGCGCGGTGGCCACTCATTTGCGGATCGCAGACACGGCGCGTGCGGCGATTCCGTTGGTCGTCGGAATTCTCGCCTGGGGCGGCCTGTACTTGCGGGACAGCCGCATCCGCCAACTTGTTCCCTTCCGCCGGTCGGCGTGAGTGGGATTGATACATCTGGAACTTCTAGGACGAGAACATGAAAAAGTCGGGCGCGAGCCAAGGCCAGTCGGCATCGGAGCTCATCTCGAGACGAATCGCCGAACTCGGGGACTGGCGCGGGAAAACCCTCAGCAGAATGCGCACGCTCATCAAGGAAGTAGACCCGGACGTCGTCGAGGAGTGGAAGTGGGTCAAGCCAACCACACCCGGCACCCCGGTCTGGTCGCACGACGGCATCATCTGCACCGGCGAATCCTATAAGAATGTCGTGAAGCTGACGTTCGCCAAGGGCGCGTCTCTGAAGGATCCGGCCCGTCTCTTCAACTCGAGTCTCGACGGAAACGTACGCCGCGCGATCGACATCCACGAAGGAGACGAAGTCGACGAGTCCGCCTTCAAGGCGCTCGTTCGCCAAGCGGTCGCCCTCAACAGGTCTGGCAAGTCGAAACGTTCGAAGTAACGGGGTACGGCAATGAGCAGACCAACCATCTTTGAAGCGGCTGGCGGAGCGCCCGCGTTCGAGGCGCTGACGGGTCGGTTCTACGAAAAGGTGAGAGCAGACCCGCTGCTCTCATCGGTGTTCGCGTCCTTCACCGCCGAGCATGCGAAGAATGTCGCGATCTGGCTCGGCGAGGTCTTCGGCGGCCCGCCCCGCTACTCCGAGGAGCACTGGTAGATCCTACTTTCTGGACCGCGCGCGCGCGGCCGTGTGAGTAAGACCCCCGTTCAAACCGTGCATGCGGATTTCCCGCACACGGCTTACCAAGGGGCATTGGGAGTACGACATTACACAGCCTCCGGGTACCGAATCGTGCCGCGCAGACGAACGAGACCGAGGGCGTGAAAGAACGACGGCGTCCATTGGTCGGCCTGGCCCCGACGGAGCTGGCGCCGGTGGCGTTGCAGCAGCAAGCGTTTGAGTCGCCACGCGACGTGGTCCTCGAGTTGTCCAAACTTGATGGCGGCATTCCCGGTGCGGAAGTACGCGCCCCAGCCGCGCAGCACCGGGTTGAGCTGCGCGATGGTGTCGCGCAGGTCCCGGTGACACACCGCCCGACACGTGAGGGCCTTCACGCGCTGCCGCACCCGTTGCATCGCGCGCTGAGATGGCCACCGCTGGAGGAAGTACACCCGTCGGTGGTGGTGCTCCCAGAGCCGACCGCTCATGCGCTTGCGCAGGTGACAGCCGAGAAAGTCGAAGCCCTCGCGGCCGCGCGACAGGTCGACCTGTCTCGTTTTCTCCGGATGCAGCTCCAGTCCGAGTCGCGCGAAAATCGCTCGCACATGGTGCTCGGCCTGCTCGCATGCCGCCTTCGTGTCGCACATGACCACGAAGTCGTCCGCGTAGCGCACCAGCACGCCCAGATGCGTGTACCGGCGCGTCCACACGGTGTCGAGCACGTGCAGGTAGATGTTGGACAGCAGCGGCGAAATCACTCCCCGAACGCAAAAGGTAACTTTCAGTTCGAACGCGTCGTCGATGGGATGGCGGTCGCGGGCCGTGCTTGATTTGCGCCGTAAGTAGTACTATGTTTATGTCACGTGGCGCGAGCGACGAAGGCGGACAAGGCGCGCCTGTTGAATGTGGCGTATCGCCTGTTGGGCCGGCAGACCTCGGTCGCCGATGCCGCACGGCATCTCGCCGATACCCGTGCGCTGTCGCGCCGGCAAGCGTACCGGTACCTTCAGCAAGCCGCGGCACTGCGTGCTCCCGTTCCCACGGTGGCGCCGACGGTCGCCATCACCTTGAAGCTCCCGGTGCACACCGTGCGCGCGCTACGCGTGCAGGCTCGGCGCCGTGGGCTCACGATCGGGCAGATCGTCACCGAGGCGCTCGCCGCATTGCTCGGCAGCGTACGCCGCCGACGTGGCTGAGCGGCGCGCCCGTCGCGGCCCGCTGCAGGTTCAGCTCGAATATGCGTTCGATCGGCTCCGGGGCGACAAGCTCGCCCACGCGTACGAGCTGTTGGTGCCGGCTCGAGCCCGCCCGCTCGAGGCGTCTGTAAGGGAGCGTGTGCATGCGCACGGCAGCGATTTACGCGCGGGTGTCGTCGGAACAACAGCGGGAGGCGCACACGATTGCGAGCCAGACGGCGGCGCTGATCGAGTGGGCGAGGACGCTCGATCTCGAGGTGCCGACGGCCTGGATCGTCGAAGACGAGGGCTATAGCGGCGCCACGCTCGAACGGCCCGGTCTGGAGCGGGTGCGCGATCTGGCGGCCGAAGGACAGATCCAGGCCGTCCTCGTCTACAGTCCCGATCGCTTGAGTCGCAAGTATGCCTACCAGATCCTGCTGATCGAAGAGCTCGCCCGGCACGGCGTCGAGACCCGCTTTCTGAACGCGCCGCAGGGCGCGACGGCCGAGGATCAGCTCCTCGTGCAATTTCAGGGGATGATCGCCGAGTACGAACGCGCCCAAATTCTCGAGCGCTCGCGGCGCGGGAAACGGCACCGGGCTCGGGCGGGCGAAATCAGCGTGCTGAGCGGCGCGCCCTACGGCTATCGCTATATCCGGAAGAGTGATGAGGCGCCCGCCTCTTATGCCGTGATCGAGACCGAGGCGCGCGTGGTGCAGCAGGTCTATGAGTCCTACACCGTGGCGGGCTGGAGCATCGGGGCGATCACCCGCTGGCTCAACGAGCACGGCGTGGCGACGCGGAAGCCCGGCACCCGGTGGGAGCGTTCGATGGTCTGGGCGATGCTGCGCAACCCGGCGTATCGAGGCATGGCCTGCTTCGGCAAGACCCGTGTGGCCACACGCCAGCGGGTGACGCGAGCGCTCCGGCTGCGCGGCGGCATGGCGACGTCGCGACAGCGCCAGCCATGAACGACCGCGCGAGGAATGGATCGAGATTCCGGTCCCGGCCCTCATCGAGGAGCCCACCTTTGCCCGCGCGCAAGAATTGCTGCACGAGAACAAAGTCCGGTCGCGGCGCCGCACGATTGCGCCGAGCCTGGTGCAGGGTCTGGTGAGCTGCCGCCGCTGCGGCTACGCGCTCTCGCGCACATCGACCCGTTCGAGTGCGCGGCTGATTCACTACTATCGCTGCATTGGCTCGGATGCGTGGCGCCACCTCGGCGGCCCGCGCTGCGACAACCGACCCGTGCGACAGGATCTCTTGGATCAGATCGTCTGGACCGAGGTCATTCGGCTGCTCGAGGATCCGGCGCTGATTCAACACGAACTCGATCGGCGGCTCGCCGCCGCGCGCGCCGCCGACCCGACGAAACAGCGCGAACAGACGGTGCAGCGCGATCTGGTGCGCGTGGGCAAGAGCATCGAGCGGGTGCTCACCGCCTATCAGGAGGACCTCCTGTCGCTGGAGCAGCTGCGCGAGCGGATGCCGTCGCTGCGTCAGCGCGAGCAGGCGCTGCGCGCCGAGCTGCAATCGATCGCCGATCAGACGCGCGAGCGGACGATGTATCTGCGCCTCGCGGAGACGCTCTCGGCGTTTCTCGCCCGGTTGCGAGTGGCGGCGGACACGCTGGACATCTTCGAGCGGCAACGCCTCGTGCGCCTGCTCATCAAGGAGGTGCTCGTCGGCGATGACACGATCGTGATCCGCCACTGCATCCCCGTGCCATCGGCACCGCCGGACGGGAGCGATTCTCCGCCGCCGATCCGCTCCGATGAACCCGGAGTCGACCGAAGTTACCTTTTGCGTTCGGGGAGTGGTCGACGCCGCCTTGCGGCGTGCCCGCGCGCGTCGCGGTGACCCGGCCGTCTTCCATCACGCCTGCCTGGAGCCAGTGCCGTATCAATTTGAGTACCCGCTGGTCCGAGATGCGTCGGGCGACAAGCGTCATCAGCTTGCCGTGGTCGATGCACCCGAAGTAATCGCGGATATCGGCGTCGAGGACATGATTGCCCCCACGCGCGCCACGCGTGCGCAGTGTTTCCAGCGCCTGCGTCGCGTTCCGCTTCGGCCGAAACCCGTACGAGCACGGATGGAAGTCCGCCTCGAAAATCGGTTCCAGCACGAGCGTCGCCGCCATCTGCGCCACTCGGTCTCGGACCGTCGGGATGCCCAACGGCCGCTGTCGTCCGTCGACCTTCGGAATGTACCGACGCCTCACCGCCGAGGGTCGGTACGTGCCCGCGTGCAATCGCGCACCGAGGTCGTCGAGAAAGGCCTCGACACCCCAGTGCTCGACGGCGGCCAGCGTCATCGCATCGACGCCCGCCGCGCCGCGGTTCTGCTTGACCCGTCTCCATGCTTCCCACAGGACGTCACGCCTGTAGATGCGGTCCAGCAAGGCATGAAAACGTCGGCCCGGTTGTCGTTTGGCCGCCCTCCAGAGTCGGCGTTGCAATTGGCGCACTTTGTCGAGGAACTCGCGTCCCTCGGGGTGGTTGGAACCGGTCCTGCCGGTCATGCCCTCGCGCGTCCTCGCTCTGCCGACATTGCCCCCGCAGGGACCCTTTGCTCCGCCCGCGTTATGCGTCGCGGGCCTCGCCGCTACTACGGTCCCCTCGGATTCCCGCTGCGCCGGGCTCGTTTTCGCCATCGGCTTATGCGAGCCGCGCTGCCCCGACTCGGGCCGCGCAGACGGGCCTCTCGTGTTCCGTTCGACTCCGTGTCCGCGTGCTGCGCCCCCTACCCCGCCGAGACCTGCGGCACATGCACCTCCGGACCAGGGCACCGCAGACGTGGCCTTCGCCGCGACATGACCGGCTCGGCTCTCGGGTTGTAAATGTGACGAGGCTGCAGGCTTCACGTGATGTTGCGGCCCGCGGACTGGCTCCCTCCGTGGAGGCTCTTGACACCCCGCTTGAGCCGCGCGAGTCTCCTCGCGCGCTTGGGGTCTGCTACTCGGCGCTCCGGCGCTTACCGAGGCGGGACTTGCACCCGCTGGAGCAGAACGACGTGATACAGACGCGTGCGCGTCTGCATCGTCACGACGCACCATGGCGGCCATCGTACGGTGCTTGAACGGCACCGCAATCTGGGGCTCTCGCCGGATCAGAAAGAGCGATGGGTCCACTTGATGCTCGAAACGGCGGAAGACGTGCTGCCCAAGGACGCTGAGCTGCAAGCGCGCTTCGCCGACTACATCCGGTGGGGGCCCAGATTGCGGTGGCGGCTTCTCAGCCCGGCTTTGAGATCCAGCATGTCGGACCGGTTCCCAAATGGGGATGGACTGCCGATCAGGGAGCTTAGCGGTGGCATCGGCCCACCCGTTCGAGAAGTTCGCAGGACCCGAGCATCTGCGTCGCCTGATTCTCGAACTGTGCAGGTGTCTACCGGACGATTCGGACCTCACGTCTGCTCTGAAAGGTGTCGAGGTTGACCAGCGGGCCCGAATGCAGCGGTTCAGGAGACCGCTGTACACGCTGCTTAGTCGAACCTTACCATTCGATGCGGCGTGCAGGGGCGCGCAATGTCTTGAGACATAGCGACAGATGCTTGAGAACCGGCGTCTTCTGGCGGGGCGTCACGAGTTATGCCGCTAAATGAAAATGCGATTGTGATAGGACTGTGATACGTGGGCTTGAGAACCCCCAGGAATATGGAGGTTACAGGGTCACACTGAGCGACATTTCCAAGCAGCTAATTCGTTGAGGGCGTGCGCGTTGAGGTCTCTGCGTATCCCTCGGCGTTCCTCGCAAGCTTCGCTTTCCAAGCGTGCTCCTTCAACCACTCGGACATCTCTCCGTCTTTAGAATCAACAACTTGCGAGCAGTCTTGAGACAGATTATCGCACACGCTAGCGCCTTTACCAGCGTGAACTCGATCACGTTTAGATTCAGCGATTTGAAGCGAACTGAGATCGCGTTCGGCAGAAATTGTGTAACACCTCGCAATCTCCTCTGATCAGTTACGGTCTGACGCGACGGCCAGCGCTTATTCCTGCGCCGCCGGCACGCGTGATTCGCGTCATTCGTCGCCACCCTTCACGAGGAGCGATGAACGGACCGCCTCGTTCTTCAGATGAAGGACCCCTTGACGCTCGGGATCCTGTAGGTACGCATTGAAATCGGCGTCGGTGTTGAAGCGTACGAGATGCACCTCGTACGGAACCTCGATCCCGGCGGAAACGATGCTGTCGGCGTTGGGCCTGATACGAAGCAGGAGTTCCCCCCGGTACTGTGTGATCAGAGGAAGCGCCACGGCCTCGAAGGCATCAAAGGCCTCTTCCTTTCCGGGGTTGAGATATACGAGCTGTGTGAGATAGATCATGTGGTCGCTGGAGCAGCTCCTCTCATCAATGAAACCTTTTGCGGTCCTTCACCCGAATTATTCCGCTGAAACGACATCGCCGAGCGTTCGAGACTCTGAGGGGACGATTTTCGCAACTGGTTGCGGCTGGGCCTGGAGGCCCGCGAAAGAGAATGAAAATCATGGATTGGACAGAATGGCGGGCTGGGAGCGGCGGAGATCGAGATTAGCCATGGAGCAATTGAGGCCGAGCAACTGTTTGATCCGGAGCGTGCGTGATTGAACGAATAATTGGGCGTCGTTGCGGTGACACCGCCGATAGCCTGCGACCCTGAATGATGTGACGAGGCACGCTCTCCGCTCCCATGAGGAGAGGCCGATGCCATACCAGATCGCGGGAATTGACGTTCACAAGAGGCTATTGGCAGTCGTCGTGGCCGACGTCGAAGTCGATGACGAGTACCGCTTCGAGCGTCTGAAGGTCGGGACGAGCCCCGCTGACCTGCGCGCGCTCGCGGACTGGCTCGTCGAACGCGAGGTCGACGAAGTCGTCATGGAATCGACCGCGCAGTACTGGCGGCCGGTGTGGGAAGCGCTGGAACAGTATTGGCGCCCCCGACGCCGCGCGCGCGACAGCGCGCCGCCGCTCGCGGGCACCCTCCATCTTGCCCAAGCGCAGTCGAATCGTGGACCCGGCGGACGCAAGCGGGACTTTCCCGATGCGGAGCGGTTAGTGAAACGCCTCGTCGCGCAGGAACTCACCTTGAGCTTCGTACCTGACGCCGAGCAACGGCTCTGGCGCACCGTGATGCGCCGAAAGTACCAGGTCACGCGCAATTGCGCAGCGTCAACTACTTTTGCCGGTCGCATTGACTCACCCTTTCTGTTACCGAAAGGGGGCCGTTGCCTCACGAAGTCTGTTACCACTGTGGCAGACCCAAGGAGGGCACGATGGCACGGAGTGTCAGCACTGAAACCCGTCACGATTTACTGCAGGCGGTTCGGGAACGGTATCGAGGAAGCCTGAAGGAAGACAAACTCCGCATCCTCGATGAATTTGTCGCGGTCACGGGCTACCACCGCAAGCACGTCATTCGACTGTTCAATGCGTCGCCAGTCGCCAGCGAGCTGGGCCGGCGTGCGCGTCTTCCTGTCTACGATGAGGCGGTGCGCGAGGCGCTCGTGGTGTTGTGGGAGGCCTCCGACCGGATCTGCGGGAAACGGCTCAAGCCGCTCCTTCCGCTGCTCGTGTCGGCTCTTGAGCGGCACGGCCACCTCACGCTGGAGATGACGGTTCGGGCGCGCGTGCTGGCCGCCAGTGCGGCGACGCTCGATCGGATGCTGCGCCCCACACGCGCGTCGGTCTCTGGCCAGCGCGTGCGTCGGCGAGCCGTTCCAGCGGTGCAGAAGAACGTGCCCGTGCGCACCTTCGCCGAGTGGGAGGAACCGCTGCCCGGCGACATGGAGGCGGATCTCGTGAGCCATGGAGGTGAGTCAGCGGCGGGGAGCTTCGTCCATACCCTCACGCTGACCGATGTGGCCTCCGGATGGACCGAGTGCGTCGCACTCGTGGTCCGCGACGGCGCGTTGGTCGCGGCCGCACTCGAGCAACTGCGTAAGACGATGCCGTTTCCGCTGCGCGGGTTTGATACCGATAACGGCGGCGAGTTCATGAACGAGACGGTGGCGGCCTATTGCCACGCGCATGGGATTCCGTGCACGCGGTCTCGCCCGTACCACAAAAACGATCAAGCCTGGGTCGAGCAAAAGAACGGCTCCGTGGTGCGGCGACTCGTCGGCTATCGGCGCCTGGAGGGGTTGGCAGCCGCCGCGGCTCTGTCGCGGCTTTACGCCGCCTCTCGGCTCTTCGTGAACTTCTTTCAACCGTCGTTCAAGCTGGCGTCCAAGACGCGTCTCGGGGCCAAGGTCCGCAAGACCTACCACGCGCCCGAGACGCCTTACGCGAGACTCCTCGTCTGCGCGGCCGTCACCGACGAGATGAAGGACCGGTTGAGAGCGGTGGCCGTCCAACTCGACCCGTTACGCCTCTTGGAGGAGATCCGAACGGTGCAACACCACTTGGCAGCACTGGCCGCCGGTGAGACCACCCACCTGCCCCGCTCTGAAAGCAGCCTCGATGGCTTTCTCGCTGGACTGGCCACCGCGTGGCAACACGGCGAAGTCCGCGCCACGCATCGCCTCGCGCCCAGGCCCGCGCGTGATTGGCGCACCCGCAAGGATCCGTTCGACCGCGCCTGGCCCTGCGTGCGCGCGTGGCTTGAGGCCGAGCCAGACCGCGTCGGCAAAGAACTCTTCAGGCGCCTCCAGGGGGAACTCCCTGGCGTCTTCCCCGATGGTCAACTGCGGACCTTTCAGCGCCGGGTCAAGGAGTGGCGCCACGCCGCCGCGAGGCAACTCGTGTTCGCGTCGCCGTCCGAGGACGCCGCGTAGATCCGCCCGATCGACTGCGGAGTCGTGCTGTTTCTCGCAGAGTCGCATCGGGTTTCCGTTGAGAGCAGCAGTCTCTTCTGGATCTCTCCTGGCGCCTCCGCGCCTGTCGGCGCTGCGGCGCTGTCGCTTTCAGAACGTCGGAGAAGAACTTTGCCTCAGTCTCACGCGCTTCCTATGAACCCATCCGTCTCGCAACGGATCCGTGTTTCGCTGGTAGCATTCCGAAATGAGGCAACACGTGCGGCAGATCTAATTGTCGCCGCGCAGCAATCGCGTGCAACTCCAGAATCGGCTGGAAGCCCTGCTCGAGGAAGCGCACATCAAGGTATCGAGCGTCGTGTCAGATCTGCTCGGCATCAGTGCCCGCCGCATGCTGCAGGCGCTGGCGGACGGCGAAACAGATCCGGCCGCCCTGGCGACGCTCGCGACCGCGCGCCTGCGTGCCACGCCCGAGCAGCTGTGCGATGCCTTCCAGGCGTGTCCGACGCTGCATCCGGTGTACCGCCGATTACTGAAGCTCACGCTTGAAGAATTGCGTGTGATCGAGGATCACCTCGGCCAACTCGATCAGCAGATGGCCGACCTACTCACGGCGCACCACGACGCGGTGCAGCGCCTCGCCGAGGTCCCCGGACTCGGCGTCGATTCCGCACAGCAGCTCATTGCGGAAGTCGGCGCCACGGCCGCGACGTTTCCCTCACCCAAGCACCTCGCCTCCTGGATGGGTGCGTGCCCCGGCACGGAGGAGAGCGCAGGCAAGAACTACAGTCACCGCTGCCCCAAGGGCAACCGCCAGATGCGGCGAGTCCTTAATCAGGCTGCGAATGCCGCCGTTAAGGCCAAGGGCACCATCTTCGCCATCGTGTATCGCCGGCTCGTCCCGCGCCTCGGGCACGCGCAGGCCATTGGCGCCATCACCCACCGGCTGTGTCGTCTTATCTGGAAGATTCTTCACCAAGGCATTCGCTACGAGGAACGCGGACCAGCCGTCAGCGCAGAGGCGAAGAAAGTGCGGGCGCGTAAGATGATCCGCGAACTGCGAAGTCTCGGCTACAGCGTCGAACTTCTCCCGGCTGCATCGAGCAGCCGGGCATGATCGGGAGAGATTTTCGACCCTGGCTCATCCGTGAGGCGGCGTGAGACCGATCACGATGCAGACGCTCCAGAGACACAGTGGGTTAAGAAAGGGGGAGTCCGATCGGCTGGATCGAAGCCAGATGTCCCTAAGCCTTCGCAGGTCTGGCGGTTCGTTTCGGCGGACCCTGTGCGTGGAGCCTTGCGAATCCCGGATGGACGCCGGGGCGCAGTCCTTGCTGATCGGCAACCTTTCGTAGCAACGACGCCACCACATCTCGCTCGTCGGCAGTCAGCGAAACCAGTAGCGCCTCCTGGTGATCGCGCGCCAAGCGACCAACAGTCTTCAGCGTTTCACTTCCCTTGGCTGTCAGGTGAAGAGCGTAGCTGCGCCTGTCCTCGGGATCCGCACGCCGCTCGATCATGCCGCGCTCTTCCAATTGGTCGATCAGGACGACCAGTCGGCTCGGCAGGATCCGCAAGTGACCTGCCAATTCCTGCTGGCTGATGCCGCCGGCGCCACCGACGAACCGCAGGATTCCCGCGTGCGGCGGCGTCAGGTCCACGGCCCCGAGTCGCTCTGCGAACTTCGAGGCGGCATGCGCCCCAAGTTGGGCGAGGAGGAACGCAGGTGAATCAATCCCGCGTGGCGGCGTCTGATCGGTGGTGCGGTGGGGGGCTGGGCTCACGTTGACAAAATAATATCACCATATAATAATTCATCATATGAATGATTCACTGCGTGAAGAGACGCCGGGGCAGCGCCGGCCCAGGCACGCGAGCCCGCCTCTCTGGCTGATGGCCATCGCGTACACCGTCCTGTTTCTCGGCGGCCTCTACCCGGTCACGGTGTTCGGCGGGGAGCCGTACTTCCCCGGTCCCTGGGAATCCGCCGATACGATCGCGGCGTTCTTTCGAACGCGCGGGACGGCCGTCCGGATCTGCGCCTTCCTGCAGTTCGGCGCTGCTATTCCGCTCGGCATCTTTGCCGCGTCGATTGCCAGCCGACTTCAGTTCTTCGGTTCGCGTGTCGCCGGCGTCACCATCGCGCTGTTTGGAGGCATCGTGACGTCCGTGACGATGATGGCGGCGTCGATCGCGCTGTGGGTGATGGCGCAGCCAGAGGTGGCGGAGAACGGTGCCGCGATCCAGGTGCTGTACTGGCTCGTGCAGGGGCTGGGAGGCGCCGGCTTCTCGGTTCCGTTTGGCCTCCTGGTCGCGGGCGCGACGATTCCGGCGGCGTTCATGCGGCTGATCCCAAAGTGGCTCGTCGTGCTCGGAATCGTCGTCGCGATCTGTGGCGAACTGAGCTGGCTCTACCTGATGTTCCCCGGCGCGTTGCCTCTGGTTCCGCTGGCGCGATTCCCGGGGTTTCTGTGGATTATCGCCATGGGTGTGATCGTACCCGCTTCGCTCGAACGCTCTTCATCAGGCAGCGTGCGGAAATGAGCGAAGTCAGTGGAAAACGACTCGTTGTCGCAGTAGCCGTCAGCGCGGGCCTTGGCGTCGCCGCGGGTGTGTCCACCGCCTACGGCCTGCCGGCCTTCTCACCGGCCTGGGGAGACCACTGATCGGCTGGCGACGGTGATTGTTCTCGAGGCCTACCTGGCCATCATCGTTGGGCACGTGGTCGCCTTTGGCGGGTTCGCAGGACTTCGAAGTCGATTGCGCATCGCTCCAACATCAACCCGAGAGTTCGTCGCCGCCGCCGCAGTGTGGATCGCAGTCTGGGCAGCCGCCGCCGTTCTCTATTTCGTCTTGAGCTCGTTCGCCTGGCCGCTCACGGAGGTCGCGAGCGCGCTGTTGTGGATCGGCGCCGACGGCGGGCGCCTCGCCGATGCCGAGCCTCTCCTCTTCGCCCTGGCGGCGGGACGAGCAATTGTCATCGCGCCATTTGCTGAAGAACTCCTGTTTCGAGGCTCGCTGTTTGGATGGCTCCGAGGACGGCTGCCGGCGTTCGCCACGATCCTCATCACCGCGTCGGTGTTCGCGCTGGGCCACCCGATGCCGGTGCTGTGGCCAGCGGCGTGGCTGTTCGGCATCGGCGCGGCGTGGTTTCGTGAGCGATGCGGTTCCGTGACGCCGTTCATCCTGCTGCACGTCATCAACAACCTGGCGCTAACCGCGATCTCGTATTGGGTCACCGGTTGGTACGTGCCCAACCCGTTCGACCCCGCGGTGGCGACGCCTTAGACTACTTTCCGGTGAAGAAAAGACCGCTCAAGGAGCTGTTCTGCTTCGATCCCGCGGCCGGCTCTCTGACTGATCGTTTCATTTCTTCGTTTCTCTATGCAGTCGCCCTCGCGTTGGTAAACGTCGCGATGTTCATCAGATTGTCAGCGATGACGCCGAACCCGACCCATCGGTGCATGCCGTCGACGCCATGGTAGCGACAGCGGCGCAGGCCGTGTCGACGTTTGAGCACACTGATGCGGCCTTCGCACCCGACGCGCCAGCGTTGGCCGCGACGGAACCAGCGTTGACATTCATAGGCGCGTCGCGCCGGCGACTTGGGGCCGCGCCGCGGCAAGACCACGCGTCGGATGCCGCGGTCAACGGCCGCCTGCTCGTTGCTGGCCGAGCTGAAGCCGCGGTCGCCCGCGGCGAGATCCGGCGCGCGGCCGAAGATCGCCTGATGCCGATCCAACGCCGGGGTCCACAACGTGACGTCGGCCGGCCGCGCCGCAAGAATCTCGAAGGCCGTCACGATCTGATGTTCCGCCTCTTGAATGGTCACCAGGGTCCCGAACTCGTTCGGTTTCGAGATCTTGCCTTTGCGGATCGTCACGGTGTGTCGCTCGAAGAGGCTGAGGAGTTTGTCGGGGACGTGGGTGTCGCCGCCCAGGAGGCGCGCCCGCGTTTGGTCGACGACACGCTGCACGAGGGGCCGCATCTCCTGCAGCCGATCCTGTGCGCGCTGCAGCATCGGGTGGACCCGCGGGCTGGCCGTCCGCATCCGTTGGCCCAACCGTCGAACCATCGTGGCCGTGTCACGCAGCACGGCGCGTGTGGTCGCCATCAGCGTTCGATAACTCTTCACCATGGCGTCCCGTGTCTTAGGCGATCGCGCTTCGTACCCGATGATCAGGACGCGCCGGGTCACACTCCGCAGCCGATCGCGAATCCGCCCAGCGGGATCGCCCAGCGCCGTACTCGCGCGTTGCATCGTGCGGGTCAGCACGCGCACGCCGTCCTGCAACAGCGTGCTGTCGGTTGGATGGTGCACATTGGTTTCTACGACCGTGGTATCGATGCGAAATCGGCGGCCGTGCGTCACCCCCGCACGCTTGGCGACTTCCACGACTTGCCGATGCAGCTGCTCGATGACCTCCGGGCCGAGCGCGCGTGCGATCTTCAAGATCGTCTTCGCGTCGGGCACCTCGCCGGCATCAATGCGCGTAAACATCCGATACACCAGATTGGCGCGCACCTCACGCTCCAGGTCGTCGTAGCTCCAGTCGAACAGATGCTTCAGCATCAGCATCCGGATCACGACCTCCGCCGGCGTCCCGAGCCGCCCGCGGCGCCGGCTTTGCGGCCACCGCGCTTCGAGGCCTTGCGCAACGACCTCGATCACGGCCTCGTCCTCGAGCAGCGTGTCGATCTTGCGCAACCAGTCGGGCCACAATTTGTGCCCATCGGGCAACAGAACTTCGAACAGACTTCGCTCGCGCTGTCGGCGCTGAACCATGCCCGCTCCTTTGGTCAGTCATCGTGCGCGGGCAGTCTAGTACGTCAGATCGATCGTCGCAATCGCAGAATCGGCAAAATCGACCGTTTGGTCACGGCCGGCCGTCGGTCATCGGTACCAGTCAGCGACTTACGCGGTCATTTCTTCACCGCGAAGTAGACTAGGTTTCGGTCGAATGGAACTAACCCGTGGCTCTGATGTCTGTGATTCACATTAACGTCATGACGCCAGACGATTGGTCAGATGTCCGCCGAATCTATGAAGAAGGTCTGGCGACTGGGACGGGAAGCTTCGAGACAAGCGCTCCGTCTTGGGAGCACTGGACGACTGCCCGCCTGCCTCACTCGAGGCTTGTCGCGCGTGGGCCGATGGTGATCGGCTGGGCCGCTCTCAGTCCGGTCTCGCCGCGAGCATGCTACGCGGGTGTCGCGGAATTCGGCATCTACGTGGCCGCGGCCGTGCGGGGCCAAGGCGTCGGCCGACGCCTGCTGGAAGCGCTCATTGACTCGGCCGACCACCATGGCATCTGGACTCTGCAAGGCGTTACCGATGCCAGAAACACTGCGAGTCTGGCGCTCCAAGCGCGATGTGGCTTTCGGCTTGTCGGACGCCGCGAGCGCATCGCCAAACGCGACGGCGCATGGCGCGACACTGTCCTGATGGAGCGTCGAAGCGCAGCCGTCGGCATCGACTGAGATGAAGATGACGGCCGTCGTTACTTGTCTACGCTGATTGCCTCGTCGCCCCGATCAGCCCGTCCTATCGCGGGATGCTCCGCCCGCGATCAAGAGTAGGGCGCGCGTCTCGCGCATCCTCGATCTTTTTGTGGA
This sequence comes from uncultured Acidobacteriota bacterium, assembly GCA_963770995.1. Lineage (GTDB taxonomy): Bacteria > Acidobacteriota > Vicinamibacteria > Vicinamibacterales > CAVVIG01 > CAVSWN01. Next base: position 1,002,641 of record CAVYRS010000005.1, read on the forward strand.
GGATGGTTGGCGTAATGTTTATGCGGGTCAACTCGAGGTGCGCCCACGAGCTGCGCCCACCACCGGGCCCGATACAGATGAGCGCGGCGTCGAGTTAACCATCGGCGCACCCTGTCAGGACGTACTCTCGGTTCCGCGCCGACGTCAACGTCGCGCTAGCACACGTGCCAGCTCGAACATCGCGAGCCGCTCCGCGCGATCACCTGGAGTCATTCCGTTTGCGTCCGTCACCGATGGATCCGCGCCATGCTCCAGCAGGAGCCGAGCGATCGCTACGGCTCGTGCCTCGTTGTCTCTCGGCAGCCAGAACAACAACGAGTCGCCGTCTGCCGTCGTTCGCGCGAGCGAGGGATCGGCCTCGACCAGTTCGCGAACTCTTTCAACTTTGCCATTGAACGCGAGCGTGCCGATATCGCGGCTGTAGCGCGACAGGAAGTCGATGATGCGCTGGCAGCCCGAGTACGTCGCGGTACCGATCGGCGTACCCTGCCATGTCGTTTCGACTGGATCAATCTCGGCCCCCTTCGCGACCAGTAGTTCCGCCGCCTCGAGCGAATCGGCTCGCCCGGCGATGTGCAGCGCCCGGGTGTGATCCGCCGTCTCCACGTCGGCCGAGATGCCGAGGTCAAAGAGCAGCGTCATCGCACCCATATCATTGCGCCGCGCCGCCTCGAACATCGCGTCCGGCTGCGTCAAGAACTCTGGATGCTCGGCAGCGAGCGCACGCAGCGCTGACGCATCGTGCCGTAGGCATGCGATGACAAACGCCTGCGTCCCATCGACCGTCGTGGTACTGGCGGGCGTGCCATAGCGCTCGAACAGACGGACGAGTTCGGTTTCGCCGCGAAACACGGCCGCGTCGTACAACGAGCGCTTCGACAACGTCGCGGCCTTCGGCCCCGAGGCCGTCGGTCTGGCGCCATGCGCGAGACACCATTCGGCCAGCTCCACGTTGCTGTCTCGCACGGCGATGTTGAGGTGCCAATGCGCGCCCGATCCGTAGCCGCCCATGTCGAGCATCCGCCAGTCGGGGTCGTCCCAGTCGGCCTTGCGCCCGAGCGCGACCGACCGGTCATAGATCAGTTGCAGGAACCACAGTATGTCGCCGCGGAAATGAATGTTGTAGACGACTTGGATGTCGTACGGCTCTGCGCCGCGATCCAGCAGCAGACGTACCAATTCGTCGCGCCGCGAATGCGGCGGGCGATTCTCTTCGCCTTCGCCGATCGCCGCGACCAGCGGTGTGTATCTGCTGGAGCCCGCCATGAAGAAGACGTTCGGATCGGCGCCGTGATCAAGCAGCGCCCCGGCAATCGCGACCGAGTTCTCCGCCACACTGGGCAGCGACAACCGCGTTGAGTACAGGTACAGCAACGGCTGCCAGCCTTTGGGTCCGAGATCCTTCAGCCAGTCGTCGCCCGCCGCCTCTTCCCGCTTGGAGTCGGGCGTCTCGCAGAGCGCGGAGGCGGCGAGTGGACGCTGTGCGAGGACGCGTTCGACGTCACTGAGGTTGCCGCACACCACTTCCGTGCAGAAGCTGTCGTGCGCGATGTCAGGGTGGCGCGCGAGCAGACGCATCGCTGTGCTTTCAGCCCGCGCGTGCGATGCCCAGCTGCGGACGTGATGATCGGGACAGGCATTCTCGAAGAACCACTGCACTCGCTCCGCGTGAGCAGCGTTGCGTGGCGGCTGCGCCTCAATGTCAGCTTTCAGCTCCGTCCAGCCGGCAAATCCACGCTCACGCGCGAGCGCCAACTGCACGTCGCGAAGCGTGGGCGATGCACGTGGCTTCGGATGCACGCGCAGAAACCGCGCTCGAGCGGACGCGTCGTTCTCGCGAAGCGCCTTCAGCCAGCGCTTTGACTCTCTCTTCAGGGATTCGAGCATGGACCCTCCTCCACTCGTGCCCGATGTCCGCTGAGGTCGGGCTGGAAGAAGGTTCGATGTGACGAGCGAACCTCAGTGTGGGTGGGAGACTTCCCTTGCCGCGGACAGGAGGCGCCCCAATGCGCGCTTCCGACATGATGCGAGTACCGAGACGCCTTGTCAACGACCCAGTGGACCCGCTTCGTGCCATGTTCAAACCTGCGATCGACCTCGATGCGCGCGCCACTCGCAAATCCTCGATAGTCTTGAAAGCGCCGTTCTTCTGGCGGTTGTTCGGGGCCCATGTCGGCGACATTGCACGGTAAGGCGCCGGCCAGAAGCATCATTCTTATGAGCCTAGAGCCACCTCGTCCCCACCCAACAGCGCGCAAGCCACAACAAAGATCGCGGTACCGAGGAATGAGCGTTCATCAAAGCCAACACCGTGAAGCGATGATGTCCTCTGTCACCGCGAACATGCGCGCGATCGAAGCGTACGAAGGAACATCCCTACGTACGCGGGTAAGTGACGCTGAGAATTGTGTAAGAACTGTGTAAGGTGGGACTCGGATCGACGAGGAATACGGAGGTTTACGGCGTCATGTCAAGCAGCACGTTGTAGCCGCAAGTAGTTGAATCGAATGCGCCACGGGATGTCTTATTGCTCGTTGATGTTGCTCGCCCGAATTGCTTTCCAAGCGTGCTCCTTCAACCACTCGGACATCTCTCCGTCTTTGAAATCAACGATTTGCGAGCGGCCTGCAGCAGATTATCGTACACGCCGGCGGTCTTCCCAGCTGCGGACGCAATCGTCCTCCCCGGCCGTCGCCAAGGGCAAGGTCGTCGTCGCCACGGCCGACGGCCAGGTCATCTGCTTCGGATAACGCCAAACGCCAACAGTTGACAGCCTCTCCCCAAAGGGAGGAAACTTCCCACTTCCATAGTTCGTCTATGCAAAGAGAAGCTGATGAAAGAAGCCAAGACGAAGAGCAAGAACGAGCTGCTTCCGGGCACGCTCGAGATGTTGATTCTGAAGACGCTGTCGATCGAGTCGATGCACGGCTACGGCATCGCGCAGCACATCCAGATGCTGTCGGCGGACGTGCTGACGATCGAAGAGGGATCGCTGTATCCGGCGCTGCAGCGGATGCTCGTCAAGGGATGGGTGTTGGCCGAGTGGAAGATTTCGGCGAACAACCGGCGAGCGCGCTTCTACACGCTCACGACTGCCGGGAAGAAGCAGCTCGGCGTCGAGGAATCGCGATTCTCCCAGATGTTCGGCGCGATCATGCGCGTGATGAAGACGACGTAGTGTCCTGACTCTCAGGAGGGTGCCGTGGGTTCTGTGCTCCGACGTCTGCTGTTCTTCTTCCAGCGGAATCAGTTCGATCGGGATCTGGAAGACGAGCTGCGCTTTCACGAGGAGATGAAGGCGCACGCCCTCGCCGACGCGGATGGCATGAGCGGCGACGAGGCGCGGGCGGCCGCGCGGCGGCGGATTGGCAATCCGCTGCGGCTGCGCGAACAGTCGCGCGAACCGTGGATCTTCGCGACGGTCGAAACGTTCGCGCAGGACGTGCGTCACGCGCTGCGATTGATGCGGCGCGATCCGGCGTTCACCTTCACCGCCCTCGCCACGCTCGCGCTCGGCATCGGCCTCAACACCGCGATTTTCTCCGTCGCCTACGGCGTGCTCTGGCGTCCGCTGCCGTATCCCAATCCCGATCGCCTCGTCATCGTCTCGTCAGCGCAGCAGACCGAGACGGGCGTCAAGACGTTCTCGACCTGGGCGCCCGTGTCGTACGAGGCGCTGCGCCCGCGCGTCACCACGCTCGATCATCTCGCGGCCTACACCTCGATCGACGCGCAGCTCACCGGACGCGGCGAGCCGCTGCAGGTGCCCGCGCTCGACGTGAGTCCGAATTTCTTCGCCACGCTGGGCGTCACTCCCGCGCGCGGCCGCGCGTTCCTCACCGGCGCCGCGGCGCCAGACGACGATCGCAGCGCGATCGTCAGCGATCGGCTGTGGCGCACGTCGCTCAAGGCCGATCCGGCGATCGTCGGACAGTCCATCACCATCGACGGCCTCCCCCGTACCGTCGTCGGCGTGCTGCCGCCGGACTTCAGCTTCAGGCCGGTGATCCGGATCGGCGCGCTGCCGGAAGCGGACGTCTTTCTGCCCAATCGCTGGCCCGGCGACACCGGCAGGAACGCGTTTCTCTTCCTGCTGGGCCGCATGAAGTCAGGCGTGACGCAGGAACGCGCGGAAGCGGAATTGACGGCGCTGGTGAACGATTCGTCGATCGCGCCCGCCGGCGCACTCGGGATCGAAGGCGCACTCGCGCCGAACGTCCGCACGCTCGCGCGCGCGGTCGGCTTGCAGGAGTACGGCACGGAGTCGGTGCGCACGCTGCTGCTGATCCTGCTCGGGGCGGTGTCGTTCGTGCTGCTGATCGCCTGCGTCAACGTCGCGAACCTGCAGATGGCGCGCCTCACCGCGCGCCGCGGCGAACTGTCCGTACGCATGGCCCTCGGCGCGGGACGCCGGCGGATCGTGCGTCAGCTGCTGACGGAAGCGGTCGTGTTGTCGCTGCTGGGCGCGTCGCTCGGCGTGATGCTCGCGCAGATCGCGATCGACGTCACGCTGCCGCTCGTGCCGCAATTCGCGCTGCCACGCCTCGGCGGCATCGTGATCGACGCGCGCGTGATGGCGTTCTGCCTCGGCTTGTCGCTCGTCTCGACTCTGCTGATCGGCCTCGTGCCGGCGCTGCGCGTCAGCGGGGCCGCGTTTGGCGAAGGCCTCGCGCTGCACGCCGGCGAAGCGCGCACGACGGGCGACCGTCAGGGCGAGCGGCTGCGGACGCTGCTGGTCGCCGCGCAGATCGCGATGACGCTCGTCCTCCTGATCGGCGCGGGCCTGCTGATTCACAGCTTCGTGCGTCTCACGTCGGTGTCGCCCGGCTTCGAATCGAGCGGGCGCGACGGCGTCGTGCAGACCGTCAAGGTGACGCTGCCCGAGCGCCTCTACGACGAGCCCGAGCGCATCCATGCGTTCGCGCGCGGCGTGCTCGATCGCATCCAGTACCTGCCGGGCGTGACGTCCGCGAGCCTGATCAACTCGGCGCCGTTCGGCATGATGTTCATCCGCGACGACTTCGACATCGAGGGTCAGCCGAAGCCGACGCTCGATGCCGGCAGGCCGAAGATCGACGCGGGCTATTTCAAGACCATGGGGATTCCGCTGCTGGCGGGACGCGAGTTCACCGCACGGGACACGGCGGACAGCGCCGAAAGTGGCGATCGTCAGCGAGCGCATCGTGCGCGAATACTTTCCGGGTGGTCCGGGCGAGGCGCTCGGCCGGCGCGTGCGCTTGGGCGATCGCGGCGAGTGGCTGACGGTGGTGGGCGTGGTCGCGGACATCCGTCAGATGGGACTCGATCAGGACGTGCAGCCGATGCTCTACGTGCCGTTCCAGCAGGAGCGCGGCGAGGTTCGTCCTGCGGTTCGTGTCGTTCGTCGCGCGCACGGCCACACCCGCCAGCGTGGTCGAAGGCATCCGCGCGGAAATTCGCCGCGCCGCGCCCGATCTGCCGATCGAGAGCACGGTGACGATGGACGAAGCGGTGGCGGCGTCGGTGGCGCCGCCGCGTTTCCGGATGTTGCTGCTGGTGCTGTTCGCGATGACCGCGACGCTGATCGCGACGTGCGGCATCTACGGATTGATGGCCTACGCGGTGACGCAGCGCCGCCGCGAGATCGGCGTGCGCATGGCGCTCGGCGCCGAACGCCGCGACGTGCTCCGCCTCGTGCTCACGCGCGCGCTCCGCATCGTCGTCGCCGGCCTGATCGTCGGCCTCGCCGGGGCCGCCGGCGTGACTCGCGTGCTGCAGACGTTCCTGTTCGGGGTGACGCCGACCGATCCGATCGCGTTCACGATCGTCACGCTGCTGCTGATGGCGGTGGGACTGATGGCGGCATGGCTGCCCGCGCGCCGCGCGACAAGGATCGACCCGTGCGCCGCGCTGCGCGCGGAATAGCCGTCAACGGAAGTGACCCATCAGTGATGGGCGTGTGCTTCGTCTTGCGGCACGTCGGGTCGGCGACCCACGCCGCGATGCGTTCGCGCGTCCAGTGATGCTTCGAGCGGATCGCGAGAACGTGGTGAGCGCGATGTAGGACCTTGAGGTCTGTCCGGAGTGCATCAGCTCGATCGGAATGGAATCAGTGTTCCATCGCGTCGACGCACAATCGACGAACATCGGTTCGTACACGAGCAAGTGAAGCTGAGAACTGTGTAGAAATTGTGTAGGTGGGGTCGAAACCGCCGACGAACACCTACGTCTACTGGTTCACATCGAGATTCATCGTGTGGCGGGAGGTCCTTGAATTGATTGCGCGAAGAGGTGTTTCCGCATCACTCGGTGAGAGTCGCCCGAATCGCTTCCAAGCGTGCTCCTTCAACCACTCGGACATCTCTCCCTTTAGAATCAATTACTTGCAGGCGCTACTCAGCTGCACAACGCAAAATTGTGTAACACCTCTTAATCTGCCGCGATCACTTACGGCCATTTCCAGTATAGCCGCGCCATTACTGTCGTCCATCGAATTGCCGCGTGCCCCGCGCTTGAGGGTCTGCGATAGGTCTGGACAGCGTATCCACCTTTCGGAAGATGTCCACGAAACCCGATCAAGCGCAAATCCTGGAGTTAAGTGATGAGACGTTCGGCGCCTTCCGGTCCAGATGTGGCTCGCTATCGCCTCAGGTTCTGCGTCGATTCCGTTGCCCATTGGTCGTTCGACGCCTTGCGTACTGGGTAGCGCAGGTGTGTAACGCCGACGCCCGGGATCACCGTCGGGTTGCCAAGGACGGCTGGCGTGCCGGCGAGGTGGTCGAAGAGTCGAACGCCCGAGCCAAGAAGAACCGCCACGATGTCGACGTAGATTTCGTCGAGGAGGCCAGCATTCAGGAGCTGCTGGATGGTATCAGCGCCGTGGACCCCAACGGATTTCTCCGCGGCGGCGGCTTTGGCTTGGTTCACGGCGCTTTCGATGCCGTCGGTCACGAAATGGACAGTCGAGTTGGGTCGCGGCCATCCGGCGGGGATTTGGTGGGTAAGTACGAATGCTGGTCCCCAGGCGTGGTTTCCGCCCCATCCTTGGGCTTTATCGAAGGTGCGTCGGCCTGTGAGCATGGCACCAAGTTCGGATATGAGACCGTGAAGGTGGTCGGCGCTCGGCTGGGACACCTTGAACGTCATGGGGTCCGATCCTCCGGTGTGGATTTCGACGTCCCCTGAGGTGAGGTACCAGTCGAACACTTCGGCCACGCCATCGTTGAGGTCGGCGACGTAGCCGTCGAGCGACATGGACATGATTGCGACAACCTTCGACATTGCGTGCTCCTTTCGAGGAGTGGAGACTGCGTTCAAGGGATCGCGCGCTGTCCTCCTGGATCGTCCGCCCAACGTCTGCGTTAGATCGGACTTCCGCGAACGTTGTCCGAGTGAGAAGCGGGATCGCACTCAAGATTAAGTTCGCTTCGTTGGGGTCAGCCGGCGAGACCCACGGCCGTCGGCCTCTGCGAGCCGCTCAATACGGGTTTGGATGCACGGGAGCGGCGCGTCACGCTCACCTTGGGGAACGGCTCGGCGTTGGCGGTTCGCAACATCACGGTTGCCTGCTTTCGATCGCAGTTTTGTGCGACGGCTGGTAGAGACCCATCTGACCGCCGCTTGGCAGGACGATCGTCGTCTTGATTCCGAACTCGGTGTTCGCGATTTCGGTGTGGCGAAGCCCCTTGGTCTTCAGCTCTTCGATAGTTGCATTGAGGTCGTCGCACATGAGGTACAGGACTGCACCGAGCAGATCATGGCCTGCGTGACGCTGCGTGAAATCGGGGGCACCGCCATGAGTGGCAATCTCCGAGGGAGGCAGCGCGAAGATCAGTCTCTCGTCTCCCGCGGGGACCGAAACAGTTGCGAGCACATCGTTCAGCGCCGCTTGGTCCGCTACGGGATCGTTACTGTAAAGAAGCAAGTGAACGCCGTTGATCATGTGTGTGTCCTTTCGCCAAAAGTCTTACGCACGCATCCGCGATGGCCAAGCCGGCAGTTAGGGCCTGTCAGACAACAACTGACTTGTCTGGCGTGCGCGTGGCGGGGTGAATCGTGTAGTTCCAGTCACCGTGGAAGCGATGGCGTTCAAGCCGGACGGTCGCGAGGCGCGCAGCCGTGACGGTGACGCCGCCGGGGTACGCACCGCGATCGAGTTCCGATCGGACACGGAGGCCGGACCGACTGTGCGTCGACCCAATGAGGCTCACGACGGTGGCGAAGTCGACGAGCGGCGTGCCGCGCCAGTTCATGGCGATGTGTGAAAACAACCGGTGCTCGATCTTGTTCCACTTGCTCGTTCCTGGCGGGAAATGACACACCGTGATGGCGAGGCCCGTGCGGGTGGCGAGCTGCTGCAGTTCCCACTTCCACAGACGCAGACGGGCGCCGTTGCTGCCGCCCGCGTCGGCGGTGATCACCAGGGACTGGGCGTGGCGATACGCCGGACGGCCCATCTGCTGCCACCAGCGCCGAATCGACTGGACGGCGAAGGTCGCGGTGTCGTGATCGATCCCCACGCTCACCCAGCCTTCGTTCCGGTGCAGGTCATAGACGCCGTACGGAATGGCCTTCCCGCCGGTCGTGGGGGTGGCCGGGATCACGAAGTCATGAACCCGCACGCGCTGCGGCGATTTCGCCGGACGCCACGTGCGGCCCGTATTCTTGAAATCCCCGATCAATTCCTTCTTCTTCGTGTCGACCGAAATCGTGGGCTGGTGCTGTCGTTGGGCCGCTCGTACGCGTCGCGCGATATACCGAAACTGCGCATCTCGGTCGACGTGTTGGCGGCCTTCCCGCGTCTTCACGTTGCCCTGCAGGCTGTAGCCCAGGCCATGCAGCAATTCGGCGACCACGGTGTGGCTGATGTGATGGCCCAGCCCCTCAAGCGCCACCGCCAAGGTGCGTGCGCTCAGGCACGTCCAGCGCAGCGGCGAGTCCGGATCGCCGGGCGCCGTGGGCTCCACCAGCGCGTCCAAGTCACGCAACAGCGTGGGATCGCGCTCGGTGGCTCGCTTACGACCCCCACCGGCCTTCCGGCTCCGTGGGCCGGGCAGCGTGTCGCCCGATGCGAGTTCACGCAGGCCTCGCTGAATGGTCGACGCCGCGATCCCCGTCGCGCGCGCCACCTGCGTGATACCACCGTAGCCGATCGCCTGGGCTTCCGTCGCCGCCCACACGCGGCGGGATCGCTCCGTCAACACGGGCGAGAGAGCCGCATGCTTGGCTCGCAGGGTGGCCAGATCCACAGCGGCACCGTACCACTTGTCGATCAGCAGTACAAGTTTTTAATTCCTGACAGGCCCTTAGTCTTAGATTTGCTGTAGCTGGCATGACGCAACACCATTGCTCAGTCGTCGTCGTACGCGAGAGAGGTCGAAAGACCGCGGTGCGCTTCGGCCTGGGTAAGCAGCGCGTTGGCCTTGGCCTCAAATGTCTGCACGGCGTCAGCGCCCGCAGCGAAGCGTGTGGGCGGCTGCTCGAGCGCGACAAGCTTCACGAGGGCGTCGGCGAGTTTGGCGGGGTCGCCGCTTTGCTTTCCATCCATGCTCTTCCAAGCCGCAACGATTTCCTTCGTCTGCTCGGCATAGTCGTCGATGGAGGGCCTGGCGTACGTGGTCGAGTCGTTGGTGAGCAGCTCGGTACGGAAAAAACCAGGCTCGACCAGCATCGTGCGGATTCCGAAGGGCGCGATCTCCGGCGTGAGAGATTCCATCCACCCCTCGATACCGAACTTCGCAGCGGCATACGCTGTGCAAAACATTTGACCGGCGATGCCCGCGGTCGAGGAGATGGTGAGCACCAGTCCGGAACGCCGCTTGCGCATCACCGGCAGCACGGCGCGAGTGACGTTCATCGGGCCGAACAGAAGCGTCTCGATCTGATTGCGGACCTGTTCGGGGCTGAGTTCCTCGAAGAAGCCGGCGAAGAAATTGCCCGCGTTGTTGACCAGAACGTCGATTCGGCCGAACCTCGCGACGGCGGCCTCAACGGCCGCCTCCGCATCCTGCGGTCGAGTCACGTCGAGCTTGATGGCCAGCAAGTTGTCGTGGTCGCCCACTGCCGCCGCGACCTTCGTAGCATCGCGGCCAGTGGCGACAACGGCATGGCCGGCGGTCAGGGCGGCCTTGGCGATGTCGACGCCCAAGCCTCGACCAGCGCCGGTGATGAGCCACACTTTCTTTTCACTCACGGGGATGTCCCTCACTAAGACCACGAGCGACCAAGAGATCGAACGTGGTCCTGCAAATCTAGCTGATATTGGACCCGCAAGCCCGCGGTCACCGGTAACGAGATAAACCGCCAGCCTAAGACGTCGCGCGGGTCTACCGATTGGTGGTTGCGGATTCCGGAACCTTTCGGCGTTACACGTGGGTTACCCGAACTCTGCCCTCGCCGGGGAGTCGACGATGATGGCCCGCCCATCGGTCAGCGCCCGGACCGAGTGCCGCGCGTTGCTCGGCACGATCGCAGCCACGCCAGGGCGAGCGACCTGCGTGACGCCGTCGACCGTGAGCTCGAGTTGGCCTTCGAGCACCTCGTACAACTCCTCCTGCGGATGGTGATGCTCATGAATCGAGGCGCCGCGAGTGAATTCGTAGTGCGCGACGGTCATGTTGACGGCATGGAAGTATCGCCCTCGCCAACCCGGCAGGCGTTCGCTCACCTTCAGTTTGTCGACATCAACGAACGACAAGGTCACACTCCTGCACTCAGTCTCGCGAACGGGTTCAGTCTGCGCGAGCTCAGGGTCCTCGGTGCGTCAGACTCGCGTGCTCCCCCGGCCATCCCGCCGTACGGTCATCGCAAGTTCGTCGCTGTGGCGCTACTCGTGGTCCAGATGAACCCTAAAGCGCGCTAATGGTGACGTAGTATCCGTCGAGATCTCGGACCGCGAACTCCTTCGTTCGAGTGTTCGGGTTCATATGAGGCTCCTCTTCGAGCCGAGGCACGAGCCCGCGCGCCCTTTGCAATGCCGGGTCGAAATCGTCCACGCGAAAGAACAGGAGGAGCCCGTTTCCTGGTGTCGCGGTCAGGACTCATCAAGGAGGGGTGCTCGTGGGCGCCCCAGGCGTGGAGGCAGAGCAAAACCGTTCCGTCCGAGTCGAGGAGTTGGCCAAAGTCGTCGTGCTCCGGTGCAAGCTCGCGCGGACGTCGTTCACCCCGATGATCGTCCAGGTGCGCTCCCGCACCCTCCCGCGCGAGCGTGACGTCACGACATCGTCGGTGTCATGGACGGCGCGCTGATCACACCGATTCACCGAAGCCCAAGATCCGAAATGCCGACGCCGGGACGTTCTTAGCGCGACGGGCCTCTGCCAATGCGCGCACGGGTTCGTCAATGCCCTCCGTCGTCATCTGGAACGTGCCGAAATGCATGGCGATGCTCTCAGTCGCGCCGAGGTCGAGGTGCGCTTGCACGGCTTCGGCCGGGTTCATGTGCACGCTCTGCATGAACCAGCGAGGCTCGTACGCGCCAATCGGAAGTAACGCCAAGTCGACGGGGCCGAGGCGCTGCCGAATCTCATGGAAGAACGGCGCGTACGCCGTGTCTCCCGCGAAATAGATACGCGCGCGATCCGCCGTCAGCATGAACCCTCCCCAGAGGGCGCGGTTGCGGTCGAACAGGCCTCGGGCAGAAAAGTGATGCGCCGGCGTGAGCGTGATCGGCAGACCCGAGGACTGCGCACTCTGCCACCAGTCGAGTTCCTCAACACGATGGATGCCGGTTGCCCGCGTTAGACGGCCATTCCCGATGGGCGTAACAACTAGCGGATCGAAGCGCGCTGCGAGCCTCCCCAGCGTGGTCAGATCGCAATGGTCGTAGTGGTTGTGGCTGAGGAGCACGATCGAAATCGGCGGCAACAAGTCGAACGCGATCGCGGGGGTTCGGACGCGCCGAGGTCCGAGGCAGTTCCACGGGCCGGCGCGCTCCGAATAGATCGGGTCAGTGAGGATATTTCCGGCGGCGGTCTGAATCAGGAACGTCGCGTGCCCGACGAACGTCACGACCGCGCTCGCGGTATCGCGCGCCGGTAGTTCCCTCGGCACGTTCGGGACGTGTGGGGGCCACTTGGCTCGGGGTGTCAAGAGCATACGCGGCACGGCTGTCACCGGCTGCAACGCTGGGCCGGTCGGATTGAAGAACCGTTGTCCGTCAAAGTGGTCGCTTCGTGCCGCCATGAGGGCCTTATACTCCAGCGAATCGACTCAGTCGGATGCATCCGATCGCCACGGACGATGCCTCGGAAACCGCGCTCCCACACGCCGGTGAAAACCTGCTCATCAACAAGACGACTGGGCAGCGTCGCGCGGCCGCGCCGATTGGTTCGTTGTTGCTCACCAGTGTCCCGTTCGGATGGCGTGGCATCATCGTCGAGCAACATCGCCTCCCGCCGATGGAACTGCCTGAGCACGCGGTCATCGGCCACGGCATCTCTGTCAACGTCGGTACGCAGCCCAGCTCATTCGCTTGGACGAGAGGACGCGACGGGTGGAAAGACAGGCCGACTCACCCTGGCCACTGTCGGATCCTGACGCATGGTGAATCCCACCCGTCGCGCTGGTTTCAGCCTTACAACGAAGTGTCGTTGATCCTCGATCCGCGATTTGTGGCCGACGTTGTCGAAGACGGGCTGCCGGCCGATCGCATTGCGCTTGTAACCAGCGATTCAGTCACCGACGCTGTCATCGCCGATTGCGCGACGACATTCCGCGCGGAACTCGCCGCCGATGGGCCGAATGGCGTGCTGTACGCGGAGGCACTCACCATCGGCCTGGTGCTGCACCTGCTCGCGAACCACGCCGTCGCGAAACCGAAAATGCCGTCGTCCCGTGGCAAGCTGACGTCATTCCAACTTCGCAGCGTGGTGGACGTCATCTGTTCACAGCTTGACAAAGACCTGTCGCTGATTGCCCTCGCAAGATGTGCGCGAATCAGCCCCTTTCACTTTGCGCGGCTCTTTCGCGCGACGGTTGGTGTGCCGCCGCATCAGTTCGTCTTGCGCCTCCGCCTGCAACGAGCGGCTCGGCTCATCACAGCCGGACAGCTGACGCTTGCGCAAATCGCCATCGAATGCGGTTTCCATGATCAGCCACACTTCACGCGCGCGTTTCACAAAGTATTTCGCATGACGCCCACGATGTACCAGCGAGCGCGTTAGCGCGCGTCGATTGAGCAAGTTTCTACAATACGAGCGGTACCGCAACAACGTTACGGTCAGCGCGTGAAGGGCCGTCAACGCCACCTGATCGGCGGGTGCGCGATCGCTGTCGTCGTAGCTGGTGGACGCATGACCGCCGGACAAACACCCCGCGCCGAAGGCCTCGCCGCCTGGCAGCAGGTCTATTCAGTCCTCACACACCCACGCTGCATCAACTGCCACACCGCCACGGACTATCCGCAGCAGGGCGACGACCGACACCGTCATCGTTTCAATGTCGAGCGCGGTCAGACGGGCATGGGCGTTCCCGCCTTCACATGCCCAACCTGTCACCAGCAGGGCAATGCCGACAGCACGGGCGTGCCGGGAGCGCCGGGTTGGCATTTGGCGCCGCTGTCGATGCAATGGCAGGACATGCGCGATCAAATCATGGCGAGCGGTGCCGTGTGCAGAGCGGTGACGAATCGATCGAAGAATCACGACCTTGATGGAGCCGGTCTCCTGAAGCACCACGAGGAGGAACCGCTGGTCCTGTGGGCCTTTCAACCGGGGCGCGGCCTCGACGGACTGCCGCGATCCGTTCCGCCGCTGACGCACGCCGAATTCGTGGCGGCCACGCGCGCGTGGGTCCGGGCAGGGATTCCCTGCCCGGCGCGGTAAAGGACGAGGTCGTCGTGGCGAACTACACGCTCACCGTCAATGGTCGCCAGAACGAGGTGGACGTCGATCCCGGCACACCACTGCTCTGGGTGCTCCGGGAGCATTTGAAAATGACCGGGACGAAGTACGGATGCGGCATCGGCGCGTGCGGTGCTTGCACGGTCCATGTGGCCGGCGTGGCAACGCGCTCCTGCCTGTTGCCGGTGTCGCTTGTCCAGAATCGCCCCGTTGCCACGATCGAGACGATGGCCAGCGACCCCGTCGGCCGCGTTGTCCAGGAGGCGTGGGCCGCGACCGACGTCGTCCAGTGCGGCTACTGCCAGAGCGGTCAGATCATGACTGCGGTCGCGTTGTTGAAGACCGTGCCGAAGCCGACGGACGCCCAAATCGAGCAAGGCATGGGCGGCAACATCTGCCGCTGCGGCACATACGTGCGGATTCGTCAGGCGATCGCGCGCGCTGCACAGCAACTGGAATAGAGGGGCCCATCGATGCTCAACCGCCGCATGTTCTTACGGGCATCCTCGGCCGCCGCAGGCGGAATGCTGATGTCGCTGTATCCGATTTCCCAACGCGCGCGCAGGCGCCTGGCCCGCCAACGTATCCGCCCGAGGCGTTCGTCCACGTGAGGCCAGACGGAACGATCGTCATCCAGGTCAATCGGCTCGAGTTCGGTCAGGGCGTTCAGACGGCTCTGCCGATGATCCTCGCGGACGAACTGGATGCCGACTGGTCGCAGGTTGTCGGAGAGCTCGCGCCGGCGGCCGACGTCTACAAAGATCCCGATCTTACCAGCTCCAGATGACGGGCGGCTCCATCTCCGTTCCGCATTCGTTTCAGCAATACCGTGAGCTGGGCGCCAAGATGCGAGCGATGCTCGTCGCCGCTGCCGCACAGCGCTGGGGGGTGATGCCTGCTCAGTGCCGGACGGAGAACAGCGTCGTGTACGGCCCAGCCAACCAGTCCGCTCGCTATGGCGATCTGGCAAGCGACGCCGCGCGGCGGCCGGTGCCAGGCGAAGTGCGACTCAAAACTCCATCAGAGTTCCGACTCATTGGCACACCGGTTCGGCGGCTCGATAGCCGCGCAAAGTGTGACGGGGCGCTCAGAAGTTCGGCATGGATGTGGATCTTCCGGGACTCAAAGTGGCCCTGGTTGCACGGCCTCCGGTCTATAGCGGACGAGTGAAGAGCCTCGACGATCACGAGGCGCACGCCGTGGCAGGTGTGCACGACGTCTTCGAGGTTCCCACCATCAGAGGCGGCACCGGCGTCGCCGTCGTCGCCGACACATTCTGGATGGCGAAGCAAGCGCGCGACCGGTTGAACATCGAATGGGATCTGTCGGGCATTGAGCGTGCTGACACGTCGCAGATGCTGAGGCGTTACGCCAAGCTCTCGCGGACGACCGGCAATGTCGCCATGAATCGCGGCGACGAAACGGTGCTCGATCGGATCCCGGCGGCGGACCGCCTCGTGGCCGACTTCGCGTTTCCCGTACCTGGCGCACACGCCGATGGAGCCGCTCAACACGACGATCCGCTTCGACGGTGATCGCGCCGAGGCGTGGGTTCCCTCTCAGTTCGCAAACGATGGATCAGATCGCCATCGCGGAGGTGCTTGGACTCGAGCCGGAACAGGTCACGTTCCACACCGAGTACGCTGGGGGCGGGTTCGGCAGGCGGACGCCGCTCGATTCACACGTGCAGCGCGAGGCGGCGGCGATCGCGAAACGCCTGCGAGGCACGCCGGTCAAGGTCGTGTGGACACGCGAGGACGACGTGCAGGGCGGCTATTACCGGCCGATGTTCGTGCATCACGTCGAGATAGGCATTGATGCGCGCGGAATGCCGACGGCATGGCGGCACGTCATCGTCGGCCAGTCGCACATCATCGGCACTGGCCCACCGTGGGAAGGAGGGCTCGTCAAGAACGGTGTCGACGAGCTCGTCGTGGAAGGGACTGCGGACAGTCGCTACGCGATTCCGAACTTCCACGTCTCGGCGCACCAGCCGACCATCCACGTCCCGGTGGCGCAGTGGAGATCGGTCGGCATGACGCACAACGCGTTTGTCATGGAGACGCTGATCGACGAACTGGCCGTGCGCGCGAAGATGGATCCAATCGCCTACCGCCTGGCGCTGCTGCGTCCTGACGCCAAGAAACTGCGAAACCCACTTGTGCTCCTCGACGAGAAAAGCAAGGCATGGCGGCTCCGCGTCCCGCGAAACCATGCTGTTGGTATTGCGTGCAACGAGTATCACGAGACCGGTGTGGCGTGCGCGGTCGAGGTGTCAATCGAGCGCAGTCGCCCCCGGATTCACCGAGCCACGGTGACCTCCGACGTCGGCATGGCCATCAATCCGCTGACGCTGGAAGCCCAGTTCCAGGGCGGGATTGTCTACGGCTTGAGTCAGTTGATGGCGAACGGTGCCATTACCTTCAGCGACGGCAGGGTCGATCAGCGGAACTTCGATGACCACACGCCGCCCTACATGAAGGACACGCCGGTCGAGATGGATGTGCACATCGTGGCGAGCATCGAACCGCCGACAGCCTGCGGGGAATGTCCGGTTCCAGTGATTTCTCCGGCCGTCGTGAACGCCCTGTTCCGGTTGACCGGGAAGCGCTACCGGGCTTTGCCGCTGGCAAATCTGTAGGCCATCCATGATTCCGCGGCCTTTGTGCGCCGAATAGACGGCCAGGGTCGGCGCTTTCCGCTTGGCCGCGGTCAACGCGATGGTGCTGACATATCCGTGTGCTCGGACTAGACAGGCACCGCCTCGGTCGACGGCATGAGGTCGACCCAGCTCAGTAATGCGTCCAGCGCCGGGCAGAGCGCCTGTCCCCAATCAGTGAGGCTGTACTCCACTTTCGGGGGCACCTGATGGTGCACGAAACGTCGTACCACGCCGTCGCGTTCCAATTGACGCAGTTGCTGAATCAGCATCTTCTCGGACACGGCCGGAATCGAACGGCGTAACTCCGAAAACCGGTGCACATGCCCACCGAAGAGATGGAACAGGATCACGAGCTTCCATCGACCCTCGAGAATCCGCAGGACTTCTTCGACACCTTTCGCGGCGGAAGCTCTCAGTATGTTTGCGCTTACCTTTTGGTAAGAACCTTACCTTTTTGTGCGTTCTTGC
This sequence comes from uncultured Acidobacteriota bacterium, assembly GCA_963770995.1. GTDB lineage: Bacteria > Acidobacteriota > Vicinamibacteria > Vicinamibacterales > CAVVIG01 > CAVSWN01. Next base: position 1,019,591 of record CAVYRS010000005.1, read on the forward strand.
CATCCGGCTAGTGTAGTGCCTATTCTCCGGATGAAGGAGGCCTCGCCATGTCGATCTCGCTGCCGAAACCGATCGCCGAGTACTTCGTTGCCGAGCAGGCGGGTGACGCCGCTCAGTTGGCTCGCTGCTTCGTCAGCGACGGCATCGTCCACGACGAACGCGGCACGTTCACCGGAACCGTCGCGATCGAACGGTGGAACGCCGTGGCTCGAGCGAAGTATCACCATACCGTGACGCCCATCCGTTCGACGGTGCGCGACGGCGCGACAATCGTCGTCGGGCGTGTGGCCGGGGACTTTCCCAACAGCCCCATCGAGCTCGATCACATCTTCCGGCTCGATGGCGACAAGATCGCGACGCTGGAAATCGGTTGATGGCGACGGATGCTCACGAGCTTCAGGGACTTCGTGCGCTCGTCACCGGCGGCACGAAAGGGATCGGTCGAGCGATCGCCGCCCGGTGGCAACGCGCACTCGATCTGAATCTGTTCGCCGCGGTTCGCCTGGATCGAGCGCTGCTTCCGTGGTTGCTGGAGCAGCGCTCGGGCGTGCTCGTTCACATCACATCGATTCAGAGTCGGATGCCGCTTCCCGACACGACCATCGCCTACGCGGCAGCGAAGGCGGCCCTGTCGAACTACAGCAAGGGCTTGTCGAAGGAGGTGAGCCCCAAGGCCATCCGCGTGGTTCGCGTCTCGCCTGGCTGGGTCGAGACGGATGGTGCAGTTGGATTGGTCAATGATCGCGGCCACGCGGGGCACCGACTATAACGGGCCAAGGAAGGTCTTGATGGATTCGCTGGGCGGTATTCCGATCGGGCGTCCGGCTCAGCCGAGTGAAGTGGCCGATTTGGTCGCATTCCTCGCATCACCGCACGCCGCTTCCATCACCGGCACGGAATACGTGATTGATGGCGGCACAGTACCAACCGTTTGAGATCGATCTGCCACACCAAGGACATTGCAAAACTGTCAAACAAGGGTATTGGGTTCATAAAGTATGCTGGATCGCGCCGAGACCCATCGGGTTGCAGCCTAACGTCATGCTGCCGTTCGAACGCAAAGAACCGCGCGCGCTCCCGCGCGTCCTGCTCGTGGACGACCACGAGGCGATGCTCATCCGCGCGGCGGGCGTGCTCAAGACGTCCTGCACGATCGTCGGCACCGCCATGAATGGCCGCGCGGGAATCGATGCCGCGGCGACGCTGGAGCCGGACGTGATTGTGCTGGACGTCTCCATGCCGGGGATGAACGGACTCGAGGTGGCCGCGTCCCTGCGAGAAGCGGGCTCGACAGCGGCGCTGATCTTCTTCACGGTTCACCAAGAGCAAGACTTGGTGGCCGCGGCGCTCGCCGCGGGGGCGCTCGGTTACGTCACGAAGCAGCGTCTGTCCATGGACCTCGAGCACGCCGTACGCGAAGCTCACGCCGGCCGTCGATTCGTCTCGTCTCTGGACTAATTCGCCCGGCACACTAACGCGGAAGGTCTTGTCGCCAATCGGCGAACGTGGGCCCTGGACATCGACGATCGGACTGCTTCTCGATCAACGACCAGTCGGAGGATTCCTCATCTCACTCCGGCGGATCTCGACGAATCGCAGCGTGCGTTGTACGACAGCCTCGTCGCGCATGAGGTCCCGTGGGCGGAGGGGTCGGCGTGCGGGCAATCGCACGAGATGGGTCACTGCTCGGGCCCTTCAACGCTCTGTTGTTCAGTCCTGTCTTGGGAACGGCGCTGATCGAAATGTTCCGCGCCGACAAGACCGGCACGTCGCTGTCTCGCCGTGTGCACGAGATCGTCGTGCTCACGGTTGGCGCAGCCTGGCGCTCGGACTACGAAGTGTACGCGCACAGCGCCATGGCCAAAGCGGCGGGATTGCCGGAGACCGTGATTCGCGCGTTGGCGTCCGATCAACCGCCTGTTTTCGAGTCAGACGAGGAGGCCACGGCGTACACGTTCGCCTGGCAACTCACCCACAGTCATCGCGTTGACCAAGAGACGTACGCACGGGCCGCGCTGGCCTTCGGCGACAAGGGTCTCGTCGACATGGTGATGCTCATTGGCCTGTACGTGACGACCTGCGCCATCATCAACGACTTCGAAGTCTCGATTCCGGAAACAGTGACGCGGTAACCGGCTGTCGCGGTGCGGTCTCGTCTCGTTCCTTGGCGTTTTGTGCCTGAGGCGACCATCTGCGCATCGTACTGAAGAGGAGCCGCGGCCACGACAAAGCGCGCCACGTTCTCCCATTCCGGCGGCGCGGCTCGGACGTCCAGATCGCAGAACATGAGACGGAGGATGTTGCGCTGCTTCGCTCTCGCTTGATCGGTGGTTTCCCTAGCGTTCGGGCAGCAAACTGTTCACTGATTGTTCGCAGCTGCTGCAATTGGCCGGCTCGAACCAAGTCGTATCGGCTGCTCCATTGGAGGCTGGAACGAATCGCCACACTGCACGCTTTCATGCACGCTTGGGCGATGCTCAGCCCAAGCACTGCAAACGGATCGAGATGATGTCACTCTCCGACGAACGCCGAGGTCGCCAGCAACTGAGTTGCGTCCAGTTGACGTGCCACTCGACGCACGTATCTCACCTTGCGCGCCGCGGCACGACCTCCGGCGGAGATGACCGCGATCAACGCCGCGCGCCAATCACGACAACCCCGATCCGCAGCGTGTTGCGGTCGCCGCTCTGGGCCGTGAACACCTGCTGCCGGACGGCGAAGCGATCGCCCAGCGCGCGGATGATTCCGGCGACTTCCGCCTGGTCGTCGTGGTAGCGAACGATGGCGTTGCGAATCGTGCCGTGCAACAGCAGCTCGACGCCAAGCGGGTCGTGGACCCGCTCGACGAGGTTCCCGGACTGGCTGGCGTACTCGCCGGTCCGGCCGCAGATCGGGCAGATCTCGACGTCGGCGTGATTCGGGTTGGCGTGCTCGACTTCGTAATGGGCGGAGGCGGCGACGCGATAGAAGTCGCGGCTGCCCGCGCGCGTGCGAAGCGAGACGCGTTCGAGCTTCTGCGCCGCCAGCGCCGAATGGTAGTAGCGCATGTGGAAGGCGTGCGCGTGCTGCAGCGCGCGGTGCTCGGCGTCTTCCCAGGGCTGGAGATGCTCGATCGTCACCTCGAAGTCGGCGCCCTCGGGATTCGAGAAGGGCCCATACGATTCATGGACGCGCATCGTCGCGCGCACTTGATCAGCCACGAGCCGCATCGCGGCCGCCTGTGAATCCGCCAGTGACGCATCGACATAGAACCAGACGTTCGGATAGCGCGGCATCGCGCGGTCGAACACGGTCTTCGGCGGCAGCTGGAAATCGTCGAGGGATGCCGCGTCGACGACCGGCGTCGACGGCGTAGCCGCGCGGATGGACCGGCCGGCACCTCCGTGGGCCATTCCGTCTTCGGCCTGAAGTTGTAGGCGAGGAACTGCTGGTTGATGACCGCGCTGTTCCAGCGCGACACGCTGACCATCTGGTGCGAATCGAGCAGAGGCCGAAGGTCGACCTCGCGAGTGAAGGCGATGAACGCGTGCCAGTCACCTTCGAACCGATCTGGCCAGCGCAGCCGGCGCGCCAGCGGATGGTCGATCGCCCGGCGTCCCTCCTTCTGGAGCTTCTGCCAGGTGCCGCGGTTGTAGTCGAGCAGCGTGATTGGCGCGTCGATCTTCAGGGTACTGCCGTTCGACGTCGCCGACATCCGCGACAATCGGCATCGCCTCCCAGCCGTGTGGCATCGACCCGTGCTTGCCCCATTGCACGTTCACACGCGGGCGCATGCCGTGCGCGCGCGCGTCGCGCAAGCGCCGGCTCACCGCCCTCGAGCAGGCGCCCGTGGAAGTACGTCCAGAGCCGCTCGATCGATGCGCCGTCGCGCGCGTACTGCACCCAGTACGACCTCGTGGTCGCACGGATCGTTGTCGTCGGGAAAGTCGATGTCGTCCTCCCAGAACAGGTGATAGGCAATCAGCCGCTCGGTTGGATGGAGCACGGCGGCGGCATCCTTGAGCGGGAAGATCTCGGTCGCGGTCGTGTGCAGGCGCGGCGCGAAACGCTTGATCACGGTCAGCTCCGCGGCCGTCGGCGCGCGCGGCGGATCGAGCGACATGGCGCGCGCGTACTCGCGGCTGGCGTCGTCGAGCCGGCGGGCGTTGTGAAATTCGACACCGTGGGCATGGTGCCCCGACGCCGAGGACGCCGTCGGTCCCGGCTCCTGCGACTGCGCCGCTGGCAACAGCCCGGCCGCGAACGCAACAGCCGGAACAATCCGGCGGCTCCGTGTGTGCCACGTCAACGGCTGCCTCCGCTTCAGAAGTAGAACTTCAACCCGAACTGCACGATGCGCGCGTTGCCGGAGTTGAGGATTTGGCCGAAGCCGCTCGACTCGCGCTGGATGTTCGGCACGCCCAGGTTCACACGGTTGAAGGCGTTGAACACTTCAGTGCGGAACTGGACGCGCCGAGCGTCGTCGATCCGAAAGTCCTTCGCGAGCGTGAAGTCGAAGTTGGCGTAGCCCGGGCCGCGCATGATGCCGACGCCGGCGTTGCCGAACGCCTGCGGCGCCGGACTGAACGCGGCGAAGGCGTCGGTGTTGAACCATCGCTGGATCGTGCGCTGCGAGTTCGGCAACTCGGGGTCGCCGAGCAGGTTCGGCCGCGCGCGGCGTTCGCCGCCCAGGTTCAGCACCGTCGACCCGCCGAGCGTGGCCGTCAGGGCCAGGCCGCTCTGCAGCACGTGAATGCCGCTGAGTTGCCAACCGCCCAGCACGAAGTCGGTCCCCCTGTTCCAGTCGGTGCCGAACCGGCGGCCGCGGCCGAACGGGAGTTCCCACACGTAGCTGGTGACGAAGCGGTGCTCGATGTCGAACTCGGCGGGGCCGCGTTCGGCGCCGAGGTTGTAGCTGTCCTGCGGCTCGCGGAACGTTCCCGTATCGATCCCAGCGCCGCCGCCGCTCGTCGAAATGTGGTCGGGTGCGTCGGTCAGCGCCCGGCCCCAGGTATAGCTCACGAGCGCGGTCAGGCCTCGCGACAACCGCTTCTCGGCGCTCGACCTGAAGCGAGTTGTAGTCGGACGAGACGCGGTTCTCCATCCATTGGATGTCGCCGAACGCGGGATACGTCCGCGCCCCAGCCGACTGCGATCCGTTCGCGTTCTGGATGACCGCGCGCTGGTTCAGATTGCGAAAGCCGGGAAGGTTGCGGCCGGCGTTGCCGACATAGGCGACATCGATCAACAGGTCGTTCGTCAGCTCGTGCTGAACGCCGACGTTGTACTGGTGAATCGTGGCGGTCTTCTGATTGGGATCCTGCGCGCGCCGCAGCACGGTTGGCGCCAGCGTATTCGCATCGAGCAGGCCGCTGCGGATACCCGTTGCGGAGCTGGAACGGCGCCGCCGACGCCACCGCCGCGGCTCCGCTGACGGAGGCCTGCAGCAGGTTGTCCACGAGGTACGGCGGGTTGAAGCCGAGCATGCCTTCGCGTCCCTGGCGCACCGTGTGGCTGTAGAACATGCCGTAGGCGCCGCGCACCACCCAGCGGTCCCGCGGCGAGTAGGCGAATCCGGCGCGCGGGGCGACGTTGTTGGAGTCGGGGTGGATCAGGGCCCGATCGTACAGGCTGCCGTCCTTCGCGATCACCATCGTCCCGGTTGCCGGGTCGAAGTTGGCGAGGGCGTTGTTCTTTTCGCGCGGCGGCGTCGCGAATTCGTAGCGAAGCCCGAGGTTGAGCGTGAGCCGCGGCGTGACGCGCCAGTCGTCCTGTAGGAAGTAGAACTGCATGTCCTGCCCCTGGTCCATCACCGTGTAGCTGGTGAGCGCCAGCTGCGACGGGAGGCCGAGCAGGAGATCGCCAACGGCTCGCCCGGTGAAGCGATCCTCGAAGTTCATGCGCCCGATGGTGGCGTTGAGGTCGTTGATCTTCGTCTGGACGTGCAGCCACTCGAACCCGAACTTCAGCGTGTGCGCGCTGTGGCTCAGCGTGAAGGTTGCGCGCGGGTTCCACGATCGCGGCGTCTGGAACTGTGGCGTCGAGGTGTGCCGGCCGACCGCGTCGAACCCCTGGATGTTCATCTTCGGCAGGCCGCCGACAATCGCCGGATCGCCGGGAACGTTGGGAATGCCGAAGTCGGCGGCGGCATCGACGCCGAAGTTCGGCGGGTAGGTGAAGTAGTTGCCGCGGGCAAAGCCGAAGCGGAACTCGCCGATGAGCACCGGCGAGGCGATCCAGGTGGCGCCGATGGCGAGCCCCTGCGAGCGATTCAGGTTCGAGCCGAACGCATCGTTGAACGATCCTTCGGCAAGGCCGGGCAGCGGCGCCGGGCGAAACGTATCGGTGTCCACGAAGCTGTAGCGTGCGAACGCCGTGATCGTCGACGCGAGCTGGTGATCGATGCGCACGTCGAACTGATCCTGACGCGTCGCCGTGACCGGCGTCGAGGCGTAGATGTTCGTTCCCGCCACGTTCGGATCGGGAATCAGCGCGACGATGCGCGCGGCAACCGGGTCCCACCGATCTCGCGGAATCACCCATTGGCCCTGCGCGTTGCGGGCGAATTCAGGGCGGGCGGCGGCGAAGGGGTCGAAGACCGCCGTGCCGAAGAGGCCGGCCTTCTCGGCGGCCGTCGGCACGAGGCGGACGCGCGGGATGCCTTCATCGTCGCGCAGCCCTTCATAGTCGCCGAACCAGAAGGTGCGGCTGCGGACGATCGGGCCACCGGCCGCCCCGCCGAACTGGTTGCGCTTGCGCTCAGGTTTCGGCGCGCCAAGCAGGCTGGAGAAGAAGTTGTTGGCGTCGAGCGCATCGTTGCGCAGGAACTCGTAGACGCTGCCGCGGAGTATGTTGGTCCCGGACTTGATCGTCGCGTTGATCACCGCGCCCGAGCTGCGGCCGTACTCCGCCGAGTAGGCGTTGGTTTGAATCTTGAACTCCTGCAGCGCCTCGATCGACGGCTGCACGAGCTGCACGTTTTCGCCGCGGAACGAGTTCGAGTAGGAGATGTTGTCGACGCCGTCGAGCAGGAACACGTTGTTGAAGGTGCGGTTGCCGTTGACGTTCAGCACGCCCTTGAAGTTGACGCTGGCGAGCCGCGGCGTGCCGGGCAGGACGCCAGGGGACAGCAGCGCGAGCTGGTTGTAGTCGCGGCCGTTCAGCGGCAGGTCGACAATCTTGCGCTCGTCGATGACCGACCCGCGCGACGAAACGGTCGTCTGCAGCAGCGGGCTGTTGGCGATCACCTGCACGTCTTCGGTGACGTTGCCCGTTTGCAGCCTGGCGTCAATACGGACGACCTGCGCCACCTGCAAGGTGAGGCCGGTGCGGACGAACCGGTTGAAGCCCGGGAGCTCGATCGCCACCATGTAGTCGCCGGGCCGGAGGCCGGGAAGCGTGTACAGGCCGCTGGCATTCGTCACCGTTGTCAGCGTGATGCCGGTGCCGACGTTGGTGACGGTGACTGTGGCGCCGGGGACAACGGCACCTGACGGATCGGTGACTTCACCGGTGAACGTGGCCGCGTCCTGCTGCGCGCCAGCCCGCGCTGCTGTGACGATGAGGAGAAGGAGAACGAGCACCATTCGTTTGCACGCCATGTCACACTCCCTGGCGCCGGCCTCTAAGCGGCTGCCTCACGCAACTCTAGGCGTCGCATGTAAGCGCGCTGTCACAGCTACGTATCGAATGTGCAATACCGGCGTGCTGCAGTGCTCGCACGCACGCGCCCGGAGCTCAGCTGGATCGAGCACGGCCTTTTGGTGTCAAGCACACGAGCTAGCCGGGCGGTCAAGGCGGTCCTGACCTTGCACGCGCGCGGCCATCACGTCGACGGAACACCCCAAAACGACGCAGGAGGACACGACAATGAATGATGTAACGTACACCTGCTGTTGCCATACTGTTCGTGGCCGCGCTGCCGGCCGTTACGACACTGATGCTGGCAGCGAATTCCGTCACCGCCACCGCAGACATGGAACTGCCTCTTTCACTGTGCGCGCCCGACAGCGGCCACACGTTTACCCCCAACGTCACCAACCAGTTCTTCCCGTTGCCGGCAAGCCAGCAGTGGATCTATCTCGGCAAGGAGGGCGGGCAGAATATCGGTTTGCGGATCACGGTCCTGGGCGGAACAGAAACCTTCTATCCGGGACCGGATGCCGTGGCCACCCGGCGGGTTGAGGAGACGGAGTGGGAAGACGATGACGCAGACGGCGTGATCGACGCCGGGGAATTTGTGATCGAGACCTCAATCAACTACTACGCTCAGACCGGGGAGGGGACTGTCTGCTACTTCGGGGAGGATGTGATGATCTTCCTGCCTGACGGGGGCTTCACCACCGAAGGGGCCTGGCGTGCGGACGATCCCGGCAATGCGCCTGGCATTTTCATGCTAGCGGAGCCTGAGACGGGCATGAGCTTCCAGCAGGAGGTCGCACCGGGCGTGGCGGAAGATATGGCAACGATCGTGGCGGATGGCAAGGCCGTGCGGACGCCAGCAGGAAGGTTCACCGATACGATCCGGGTGCGCGATTTCAATCCGCTCGATGGCAGCAAGGGCACGAAGTCGTATGCGACCGACGTCGGTCTCATTCAAGACGGCCCGCTGCTGCTGACGAGCTACTGAACAGGGCGGCGGCGCGCCGTCCCGTATACCCCGTCCATCCCGATGCGCCGATTGGCCGGCGAGAGTGGTCGCAGCGTTTGCGACCTCACGCGCCGGTCATAATTCGCATCTACCATCGTGCCCATGAAGCAGCTCACGCTCCTGCACCTGGCGCTGATGTGTCTGCTGGCGGTCGCGTGCGATCGAGTCGACGAGTCCAAAAGCACGGCGCTCGACTGCGCCGCCATCACCGTCGACAACATCGACGATTGCGTGCACCTCAACGAGATTCAGCTGCTCGGCACGCACAACAGCTACCATATCGCCCCGCCGGCGCCGATCCTCGCGATCCTTCCCGATCGCGGCCGCGACATCGAGTACACGCACCGCCCGCTCGTCGAACAGCTCTCGCACCTGGGCATTCGCAAGTTCGAGATCGACGTGTTCGCCGACCCGGAGGGCGGGCGCTTCGCCACGCCCGCAGCGCTGCGGATGGCCGCGGGCCTCGAAGCGCCTCCCGCCGACATGCACGCGCCTGGCTTCAAGGTGATGCACACGCCGGACGTCGACTACTGGACGATCTGCCGCACGCTCGTGGCGTGCCTGACGGCGATCCGCGACTGGTCGCGCGCGAATCCGTGGCACGTGCCGATCATGGTGATGATCGAGGCCAAGGACGCGCCGCGCCAGGACCCGCGCGGCCTCGGGTTCGTCGCGCCGATCCGAATCGACGCCACACTGTTCCGCGCGCTTGATGGCGAGATCCGTCGCGTGTTCGACAACGACCACGTCATGACGCCGGACCGGGTTCGAGGCGCGCACGCCACGCTCGCGGAGGCGGTGCAGCGGGACGGATGGCCGACGCTGCGGAGGGCGCGCGGAAAGATTTTGTTCGCGCTCGACAACACGGATGAGCACCGGACCGACTATCTGCAGGGCAGTCCGTCGCTCGAAGGCCGGATGCTGTTCGTCAGCTCGATCCCGGGGGAGCCGTCCGCAGCGTTCATCAAGATGAACGAGGCGCTCGGTGCCGAGGAGGAGAACATCCGGCGGAATGTCAAAGGCCGCTTCCTAGTCAGGACGCGCGCCGACATCCCGACCGCCGAAGCCCGCAGCGGCAGCACGGCCCGCCGCGACAGCGCGTTCCGGTCCGGCGCCCACTACGTGAGCACGGATTATCCTGAGCTGAGCCCGTTCGGGTCGAGATACACCGCGCGGCTGCCAGGCGCCGCGAACGCATCCGCGCGCTGCAATCCAGTCAATGCGCCCGCCGGTTGCCGGGACGAATGGCTCGAGCGCAAGCCGTAGGGCTCCTTAAGCCACGAACTCGATCTCGCGTTCAGGTGCATCGGCGAAGTGTGACGATGATGAGCTCATGGAGGCAAAGAGCCGCCGGGCCGCTGACGCCGTGGTTGCTGGATCAGCCCAGCGTCTCTCGCACTGTTTGCTCGGCCAATCCGAATGACAGGGTCATGCCTGCGCCGCCGAGACCGGTGACCGCGACCACGTTCGCGGCGGGCTTCACGACCACGTAAGGCGCGGTCGGATGTTTGACGTACTGTCCGTGCCACCGTTCCTCGATACGTAGATCCGGCACGTCGAGAAAGTCGCCGAGCGCCTCCAGAATCAGCGCATCGATGAGCGCCTTGTCGAACGGTTCGATATCGTCATCGTACTCGTGCGAGTCACCGATCGTGAGCTCGCCCAGGCTCGTCTGGGACACGAGGACGTGGATACCGTGGCGAAGGTGATCGGGCCGCTCGCGCTCGAACCGATCGCGCACGGCCGACAGCGACGGGCAGCGATCGAAGCCGCGGTAGTGCAACAGTGTCAAGCCAGCAGCCAGCATCGGGCCGAGCTGCCACGGCATCGGCTGCGACCGCATCATCTGCAGCTTGCACCGGACCAGCCCGAGCGGCTCGAGCGCGTCCGGGTACAGCGTCTGCAATTCGTCGCCGCCACAGATCCAGATCCGCTCGGCTGCCCACGTCCGCCGGCCCGCGAAAAGCCGTGGCGGATCGCAGGCCGTAACGAGCGTGTCGAACGTAAAGGTCACGCCCAGCACGGCGCGCAGCCACGCCGGCAGCGCTGCGAGCGTCACGCGGGGATCCACCGCTGTCTCGTTCGGGCTCCACATCGCAGCGATCAAGCCCTCATATCGAGTGTGCGGGCTCCGCTCGACAACGTCGACTGGCGCCAGAAGACTGCACGGGAACCCGCTCTCGCAGGCCTCGCGCACGAACTCCTCGAGCACCGCGGCTTCGTCGTCCGAATAGGCAAGGTGGAGCGAACCGGCCGTCTGGTGCCAGATCCTGGACCGGCCGAGCAGATCGCGCCAGATCGAGCGGCTTCGCATCGCCAGATCGCGCGATGGGCCCGACGGCTGGCCGATTGGCCACAGCATCCCGAAGTTACGAACCGATGCCCCTAGGGCGCGTGGATGTCGCTCGAGGACGACGACGCGCCGCCCGCGTTGCGCGAGGTGGAACGCGTGCGCCAGCCCGATGATTCCCGCGCCCACGACGGCATCATCGAACGTCGCCGCGCTCATCGGGTCGCCAGGGCCTCCCGGACGGGACGGCCGGTCCACGCAGGATGGAGCGGCACGTTGAGCAGCTGCGCGATCGTCGCCGCCGTGTCGACCGTAGTGACGGGATGCTGAAGCTCGCGGCCTTTCACGATCCCGGCACCGGCCGCGATCCACGGAATCTCGATCTCGGCACGGCTCAAACCGCCGTGTTTCAGGCCAACTCCTCCGTGATCCGCCGACACGATGATCGAGCTGCGATCCGCCAACCCATCCTCGCGCAGCGATTTGACGAGCACCTGAACCAGACGATCGGCTTCCCGAACGGCGGCGAGATATTCGGGAGACAGCCACCCGAACTCATGACCCGCGTGATCGACGTGATCGAGGTGGACGATGGTGAGCGTCGGCCGCCCTTCGCCGAACCACGCCAGCACGCGTGCGACCGTTTTCTGCGGTCCATCGAGATCGACGACGGTTGTCGCCGCATCACGCTCGATGAGGCGCCCAAAGCCATCCCAGTCATGAAACACGCCGATCCGCGCATCGCGCCGCGCTCGGCGGACCTCGCCCACAATCGTGGGGAACATCGTTCCGAGTCCGGTGGCCGCCGGCGGAACGTCGTAGCGGATCGGCTCCCAGTCGTTGGTGGTCACGCCGTGCCGCTCAGGTCCGGCGGCCATCAGCATCGATGCCCAATTCGGACTGCTGACGGTCGGAATCACACCTCGCGCCTGAAGCGTGTAGGCGCCGATCGTCATCAGTTCGCGCAACGCCGGTGTGTCGGTCTGCCGGATGCCCTCCGGGCTCAGGCCGTCGATCCCTACGAGCAACACGTGCCCGGCGGGGCTCGAGAGGGCCGGCGTCGGCGGCTGCCACGTCAGGAGTGACGGTCCGAAGGTCGACGCCAGCAACAGTCCCCACGCGCCGAAAGCGACCTTGCGAATCATGCGGCACCTACCAGCGGCAAGATATCCATCAGTCGATCGATCAGCGGAACCTCGAATCGCTCGAGCTCGGCGCGGGAGTGCGTCCCGTACGTCACGCCGACAACGAGCCCGCAACGGGCCGCGCGCCCCTGTTCGAGGTCCGCCGGCGTATCGCCGATCTTGGCGACAACATCGGGATCGTCGATTCCCGCGAGCTGCATCGCGCGATGAATCATGTGTGGATACGGCCGGCCCTTGTCGACTTCGTCGCTGGCGACGGTCACGCCCACGATCTCTCGACTCCACCCGAGGCGGGTGAGCAGCACATCGAGCACTTCGCGATTGAATCCCGTATCGAGGGCGACACGAATACCGGCATGCCGCAACTTACGGAATACCTGAACCGTGTCCGGCACCGCGCGGATCATCGGGTCGGTGCGATAGCGATCGAGCAACTGCTCGACGAACGCCGCATGCATCTCGTCCGCGCGCCGATCGATGTCGCGCCTGGGCACCGTCGGATCGGCAGCGATCAGCTGCCGAATCGCGAGCGGCTTGGGCACGCCCATGACCGCTTTGATCGCGGGTCGCTCGACATGAACGCCGCCGGCGCCGAGCGTGGACTCCACCGCATCGATGACAGCATCGTCGTCCAGAATCGTCGTGCCCGCGACGTCGAAGACCGTCAGACGGATGGGCATGGCGCTATCGGCTCGTCATCATCCGATGGAGGTACGGGATGTAGGCGTCGAGCGGCGGCACCGCGAGCCCCGGCTCTTTCGCTTCGTCGTCCCAGCGCCGCAGGACGAGGGCATCGAGCGCGTACGGGCCCGATGCGAACGACGCCGCCTCGCGATCGCTCATCGGCCCGCCCTGGAGCGCGAGGCTTTGCACCGAAGCGGACGACAGCTTCCGCGCGTACTCATCGTTGACTGCGCTCAGGTATCGCTTGGCGGCAACGTGCAGGCGCACGGGCTCGACGACGCGGTGCTCGAAATACCGGACGAGAAACTGGTATCCGGCGGCCTCGTGACGAGCGTCACGGCCGGAGTCGGCAATCGATTCGGGCTGGCCATGAACCAGATGACCGATGTCGTGCAGCAGCGCCGCGACGACGAGCGCGTCGCTCGCGCCGTTGAAAACGGCGAGATTCGCGGTCTGGAGCGCGTGTTCGAGTTGCGACACCGGCTCGCCGAAATACTGGCCAGCGCCCTGATCTTCGAAGAGCCGCCGGATCGTCTCGACCGCGTCCATTACCTGCGTCTCGCGGGTACCGAGCTCATGCATTCGCCTGGCTCGTCTGATGCCGCCGAACCAGCCAGTATGATACGGCGGCCACCATCGACGCGCCGGCGACGGTGGCCAGCGCACGAAACGCCATCGCCCATCCACCGATTTCCACGAGCCCGCCGACCGCGAAGCCGGACAGGATGGCGCCAAGGTAGCCAGCCGTGTCAATCAGCCCCGCGGCCGTCGCGCTGCCCCGACGTCCGCCGAAATCCATGGCCACCGCACCGGCGAGCAGCGAATAGGGACCCAGCAGCCAGAAGGCCACGAGCGCGATCGCCACGAGCGAGCCTGACAAGCTGTGACGCGCAGACGCCGCCGCGAGCAGGACGAGCGAGGCGGCGCACAGCACCAGGCACGGCACGATGATCGCGATCCGATTGCGGCGCGAGAACCGGTCGCTCGCGATGCCGGCGGCCAGCGTCGACAGGCCGCCGATGAACGGGAACAGCGAGCTGTATTGGGCGGCACGTCCCACGGGCAGCCGGTGGACGTCGACCAGATACACGGGAATCCAGGCGTTGAACGCTTCGCGAATCAATGTAAGGCCGCACGACACGGCGCAGACGAGCCAGAACGGGACCGACGTGGCGTAGGGCCGCAGCAGGTCGCGCAGGTTCGCCGGCCGTCCCTCGCTGCCGGCAGCGCCGTACAGGTTGTCGGCATTCACCTCCGGCTCCGGGTAGCCGATCTCGTGCGGGCTGGAGCGAAGGAGGAAAAACATGATCCCGCCGATTGCGGTGAGGATCGCGGCTGCGATCTGGAACACCTCGCGCCAGCTCGCGCCTCTCGAGAGAAAGCCGCCCAGAATGTAGCGCCCAATTGCGTCACCGAACAGAAAACTCAGGGACAGAACAGCCATCACCGTCCCGTATTGACTCGACGAAAACCAGTGGCTCGCGATTTTGACGAGACCACCCCACCCTGCCGACTGCATGAAGCGGTTGAACGCCCACGCCGCCGTCAGCACGCCGACACCAGACGCGAACCCGAAGAGGATCGTCGCCACGACCGATCCGATGAGGCCGGCGAGCAGCATCGTGCGCCCGCCGGCGAAGTCACCGAGCAGCCCGGTGACGAGTTTACCCACGGCGTAAAACAGCACGCCTGTCGAGGCGATCGCCCCAATCGTCGTGCGGTCGACGCCCGAGGGGCCGAGCTCCTGGAGAATCGACGGCGTGGCGACTGACAGGTTCGAGCGGCACACGTAGTAGCCCGTGTAGCCGAGCAACAGGACACCGAGCGTCATGCCCTGCCACAGCCGCAGTTTGGGCTCTTCCCCGCCGTAGACGCTCAGGGACGCCACCATCCTCAGAAGCTGTACCGCAGCGAGAACTGCACCGTGCGCGGTCCGGCCTGATCGGTCTTCTGTGTGGCGGTGATCCGCCCAAAGCTGCTGGACGTGATGTTGGTGTTCGGGATGTCGAGACTCTCGGTGTTGAACAGATTCGAAAACGCGATCTCGAACCGCAACCGCGACGGCGAGGCCATCCGAAAGCTCTTCCCCACCGTCATCGAGAAGACCTTCGTGCCCGGGCCGACGAGCTCCCCGACCGGACAGTTGCCGAAGCGACCGATGTTCGACGCGGGACGGACGAACGCCGTGTTCGTGAACCAGGCGTCCACGGTCGGATCGGCAAGATTCCCGTCTCCGGCACAATCCGGACGCTGCGTCGCGGTGAAGCCACGCACGGTCGTGCCACTGCCTGATGGGTCGGCGTTGCTGAAGAACGGCGTCAGGAACGATCCCGATTGCAGGAGCGTGATGCCCGTCAGGTCCCATCCGCCGATCAGAACGTCGAGCGCAGGTCCCACGTTGCCAGCCACTGCGCGACCGCGGCCGAACGGCAGCTCGACGATGAACGTGCTCACGAGGCGATGACGACGGGTGAACGCGACGTTGCCGTAATCGGCATTGCCGCCGAAGCGGTCGAGAATCGTCATGCCGTTTTCGGCGGCGAAGCTCGACGGCACGGCGCCGCCGGAATCGGACAGATTCCGGGCGAGCGTGTAGGAATTGTCGAACGACACGCCGCGCGAGATCCGCTTGTTGAGCGCGATGGTGAGGCCGTCGTATCGTGCGCGCGGACCGTTGTCACGCGTCGTGACCACGTTCCATTCGCGGTACGGCCGCGTGTCGCGCACTGCCGCGTAGCCCTGCGTGTTCGCCCGGACCTGATTCAGATCCGGACTCCAGACGATGTCCACCGTTTTCGATCCGATATAGCTGATCCGGGCCGCCGTCTCCCAGCCCATGTTGCGCTCGAAGGTGAGCGTCCATTGGGTCACGCGCGGATCGCGGAGGTCGAACTGGTTGGCACGGCGGAAGTCTTGTGTGCCGGCGCCGGGCGTGGCGCGCAGCACCGCCGGAAACACGTTGGGAAACTGGATGGCAAACCCGCCGGCCGTCTGCGCGTTCTGAAACACAGGTACGTCGCTGGTCACGACGCCGGCGAGCGAGTAGTTGACCGATCCGTAGAGCGGCACCGTGTAGGTGCCCACTCCGCCGCGCAAAACCGATGTCTCGGTCGGCCGATAGGCGAAGCCGAACCGCGGGTTCACGTTGTTCTTGTCCGTCCGGCGCATCGTTTCGCTCAGCCCGGCCTGGTCCGCAGTGATGAACGGCGTGTTCGGAAGCGCGGCCTTCAGCGCCGGCGGCACATGCGAGAGCTGCTCGCTGTTGGCGACGATCACCCGGCCGCCGGGAAAATCGCGGTCGAAGTTCCCGAGCTGGTTGCTGCGATCACGCATCGCCGGCCGGAGGTCGTAGCGAAGGCCGTAATTGAGCGTCAGCTTCGGCGTCGCCCGCCAGTCATCCTGGACGAACAGCGCGAACTGCGTCGTGTACGGCGAGACGTCCGGCAGCGTTCTGGGCGTAGCTGGTGTAGGTCGGGATCCCCAGGAGGAAATCGCCGAACGCGCTCCCGGAGAAGGAGCCGTCGAAGAAGTAGCGCCCATAGTCTTCACCGGCGAAGAACGTGACCTGATCCTTGTACTCGACGTACTGGACGTCGGCGCCGCTCTTGACGCTGTGCGAGCCGCGGATCCACGTCAGGTTGTCGCTGAACTGCAGCGTGCGGCTGAGGATGTTGCGCGGCTTGTCGCCGCCGGTCGAGATGAACGTGCCGTCGCCGAATTCGAAGGACGGCAGCCCGCCCGACGCCGGCGTCGGCGGCAACCCGGTGAAGCCGTAGCTCCGGATCAGATCCGCGCCCTGCGAGGCGAGCGGATACCCGGAGGTCTCCTGCGTGTACGAATACCCGCCCCGGATTTCGTTCAGGTGCGTCGCGTTCAGAATCGCGTTGTGTGACGCCGCGACCTGCCGCACCTGAACCTTCGAGAACGGCGTCCCCTGCCGCGTGTTGAAGTTGCCCGTGGCGCCCGCTGGTCGCCACCTCTTTGTAGGTCACGCGAGCGAACATCTTCTGGTTGGCGTTGAAGTTGTGATCGAACCGGCCGTCGAAGCCGTTGACGTCGAACGTCCCCGCGGCATTGGTGATGAAGTTCGGCCGGTTGAGAGCCGACCCGGTCGAATGATTCTGGCGTTCGTACAGCGTCTCGAGAATCTTCGCGGACGCGGGATGCACCGGAATCTGGTTGTTCGGAAAAGGCTGGCCGGTGACGGGGTTCACGAGCTGGCGTGACACGACCGAGAGATCGCCGGTCCTGAAGGCATCTGGCGGCACGAGCTGCGACAGCGTCACCTCGTTGGGCCGCCGGACCCCTTCATAAGTGCCGAAGAAGAACGACTTGTTGCGCATCACCGGCCCGCCCGCGGAGGCACCGAAACTGTTCGCCTGCACGCTTGGCTTGATCGCCTTGCCGGCGGCATCGCGCGGCGCGAACCGGTCCACGGCGCTGAACTTGCTGTCCTGCCCGAACCAGAACCCTGTGCCGTGCACGACGTTGGTTCCACTCTTCGTCGTCGTCGTGATGTCGGTGACCTGCATGAACTCGGCGTTGTTGTTGGCGGCGCTGACCTTGAACTCGGCGATCGACTCGACCGATGGAAACAGCTCTCGCGACGGGCCGCCGCCGCGCGTCCGTTGCGACGAGATGCCGTCGACCGAGAACGACGTCATGAAGGGGAGATTGCCGGCGATGGAGATCTGACTGCCGCGATCCTGTTGCACCGCCGGCGACAGCGTGGCGACGACAATGGGGCTGGTGTTGTTGGTCGCGCGGAAGTTGAGCGCCAGCTTGTTGATGTCGTCGCCCGATTTCGAGCTGTCGAGTGTCGCGCGGTCAGTTTCGATCACCGGCGACGCGGCCGTGACCTGCACGTTCTCGACCGTGCCGGCGACCGGCAACTGCACGTCGACGCGCGCGGTTTGACGCGCCAGCAGATCGGTTTCGCGCGTCTGCTCCTGGAAGCCGTTGAGAGCGATCGTGATCCGATAGTGCCCGGCATCGAGGTTTTGCAGTTGATACGCGCCGGTGGCGTCGGTGGTGGTCGACCGCTGCACGTCGGTGGCGACGTTGGTGACCGTGACGGTCGAACCGGGAATGACCGCCGCGCTCGCGTCGGTCACCGTCCCGATGAGCGTCCCGAACGTCGATTGTGCCGACAGCTGGGTCGTGAGGGTCAGCGCCAGACCAAGGACGGCGGCGGATACGCGAGAGGCACGATGCGGGCGGTGAAAGCACATGGCGGGACCTCCTCCGGACGTTACCGGCTTCGTCGTATCCGCCGGCCGATTACGAGCTGTGATTCTGCGCGGCGAGTACAACGGACGTGTGATCGCGCCGCGACAACGGCGAAAAACAATTGAGGTCGGATGAGCTAAGGGCCCGTCCAGGAATAACTGCGGCACTCTGGCCGCCGATGCATCCTGCGGGGCTGCGTTGCTCGTCGTTTACATACGCCCGGTCCTGGTTATCTGCTTCACTCAGGTGACCCCAACCGGTTGTGGCGGCGCCGTCGGGGACGGGCGCCGGGTTGCACCAGTCGTCGGTACGGGACGGGGTCGATGGTGACCGCTTGCTGAACCAGTCGGAAAAACAATTTGCCACGGTGTCGGGACGTTCGACGGTTGAAGCGAAAGGTGAACTCGTCCAGGTAGTAGTCCAGATGTGCGTGACTCACGGCGCCTTGATGGGTGCCAAGCAACCAGCGTTTGAGCAGGGAGACCACCCGGTGGACACGCGGCAGCAGTTCGGAGGCGAGTCGTGGTGTCCGCGAAGGAACGAGACCCGATGGCGGTACCGTTGGCCTTGACCCGTTCGTAGCCGTCCCAGCCGTCGGTGTGCACTTCGCTGCCCGGCTCGATCGCCTCGTCGATGAACGCCTGCAAGCGTCCTGGCTGTCCCGTCGGGGATTCGGCGCATCCGGATCCGGCCGATGCCGCGGCCCACTTCTTCGGCCGCGACCACAATCAGCGCTTTCGTCGCCGTCGATCGCCCCTGCGCGCCGCCGCCGCCCACGAACGTCTCGTCGACTTCCACCCGTCCCGAGAGCCGATCGCGACCCGGCCGCACCATGGCGCGCCGCAGCTTGTGCAGCCACGTCCACGCCGTCTGATAGCTGCCGAGTCCCAAGACCTGCTGCAGCGCCAGGGCGCTGGTGCCGGTCTTGGTGCTGGTGACGCACCACATCGCGCGAAACCAATCGTCAGCGGCGTCCGGGTGTCCTGGAAGATGGTGCCGGCCGTCACCGACGTCTGTCGTCCACACGCCGCGCACTGCCAGAGCACGGCTCGCACGGGCCAGGCCTTCGTGCCGCCGGCAGGCGGGGCAGCGAAATCCCTCGGGCCAGCGCAGCCGCGTCAGATACGCTCGACAGGCCGCCTCGGTCGCAAAGCGAGCCTCGAATTCGGCCTGCGTCCGCGGATAATCCTCCACGGCGCCGGACGCTATATGTTGGGGTCACCTGAGTCAAGTGGATAACCAGGACGCCCGGTATGCGCGCTCCTCGCGCCTTGCCCGGCGGGCGCCTCGGCGCCCATAGATGCCGCACTTATTCCCGGACGGGCCCTAAGCGGCGTCGATGTCCTGCGGCTGGACTGCGCGTGACAATCCGGACGTCCGGGCGTCGTGTTCACGCAGTAGATCGAACGCGATCTGCCATACGACACGAAACGACTGGAACGACTCCTCGGAGATGCGTTCCTGGTCGAGCGCCCACACAACGTCGGTCAACAGCTTCAGCAACCGGCGGCGGACCGCGTCCACCGCCACTGGATCGTTCGTGGCCTGCGTGCGAGTGAGGAGCAGGATGACTTCGTGGGTGTATTGGTCCGCCCGGTCCTTCTGTCCACGCGTGAGCCAGCGCCGGAGCTCCCAGCCCCACGAGCCGATGAGCAGCACAACGGTGATCAGGAGCACCACGAAGTCGGCGTACTGCGGATCTGCATCGCCCGCGCCTGTTCGATGGGTACGAACTCCACCTCGCCGCTGCGCACGAGGGTCGCGATCGCGGGATTGCCGAGTGCGCGAACGCGGAACACGGCCTCGGCCTGCTTCGACAGAAACGCCCGGTCCGCTTCGTCGTCGCTCGCGCCGACGAACGTGCAGTCGGCCGCCGTCATCCCGAAGTGTTCGGCCACTCTGAGAAACGACTGGTACTGTCCGCCAGTCCGCGCGAGGGCGACGCGCCGGCCTCGGAGGTCAGCGAACGACGTGATGCCCGAGGCCGCGTGCACGATCAGCTGGAACGTGTCTTCGTACGATGCTGAGCGCGATGATGCCCAGCTTTTCGCGCACGAACTCTGTCATCAATCCGCGGACTGGCGAGCATAGCGATCGCGCATGACGGTTCGGCGACGACGCCGTGACGGGCTCGATTTACCGCGTCGCCGTCCGGCTGTTACGCCAACGTGACCAACGGTCATTACTGTGTGCCGAGGAGGCACCATGGACAGATTTGAGTACGAGATTCTGACCGGTCGCGATCGGCTCGATGTTCCCGGCGGCGTGATGTGGTACGCGACGAGCAAGATGGAGAAAGAGCTCGGCCCGCAGCTGCCGGAGATTCTGAACCGGCTCGGCGCCGAGGGGTGGGAAGTCACGGGCATCGGCGACGTCGGCTACAGCAGGCGATCGGAGATCGTTCTGAAACGGCGGGCGGGGTCCGGCAACTGACAGTTGGTGGCGCCGAAGGAGGACATTGTGCGTTTTCTCTGTTCGATCTCTCGCCTGCGGTACCTGCGGGTGATCGTGGTGTGCCTGGCGTCGACCGCGGCCGTACCCGCGCGGGTTGCGGCGCAAGGCATTCCCGCCACGATCGCGGGTCAGGTCGTCGACGAAACCGGCGGCGTGCTCCCGGGCGTGACCGTCGCGCTGAAGGAGTCCAAGACCGGCCGTGAGCGGGTCGTGTTGACGGACGCAACCGGACGATTTGTTGTCGATCAACTCGCGCCCGGCTCGTACACCGTGACCACAACGTTGACCGGCTTCGAGGATTTGGAGCGCAGCGCCGTGGACGTGGGCGGCGGCGAGACGACGCGTGTGAACCTGGTCATGAAGGTGTCGGCCTTTCGCGACGCAGTGACAGTCCGCGGCACGGCCCTCAATTTCGCGAGCTCGATCGCCGGCAAGCGATCCGCTGACGGCGTCGTGGACATGTTCAACGCGGACGAAATCGGACGCCTGCCGGACAAGAACATCGGCGAGACGTTGAACCGGATTCCGGGCGTGTCGATGCTGCTCGAGAAAGGCGAAGGACGGTTCGTGCAGATCCGCGGCGTCAGCCCGCGGCTGAACAATGTCACGATCAACGGGTTGTCGCTCGGCAACGGCGAGACCGAGAGCGGCGGACGCCTCGTGCCGCTCGACGTGATCGGTGGGGAGCTGCTGAGCGGTGTGCAGGTGCTCAAGACGCCGACGCCCGACATGGACGGCCAGGGCATCGGCGGCACGCTGAACCTCACGACCAAGCAGCCGTTCGATTTCGAGAAGCCTCTCACGCTGCTCGTGTCGTCTCGAGGCGGCGGCGAGACGATCTCGTCGATTCCGACGGCCGACACCAAGGAAGTGCCCTACGCGCTCGACGCCACACTGACCGGCAAGATCGAGGAGCAACCGAGTCGGCTGGCTGGTCGGCGGCTCGTTCTCGAATCGGATGACGCCGCTGCTCGGATCGTACAACGACAACTGGCGGCCGATGACGTTCAACGGCCGGACGGTCTCGTATCCGACGAACGTGAAGAACAACGTCACGGTCACCGCGCGCGAACGGCTCAATGTCAACGGCAGCCTGGAGTTCCGCCCGACCGCCGCATCGACGTTCTTTCTGCGCTCGTTCGTCGCCCGCTGGGACGAGCTCCAGCTGCGAAATCGATTCGACGAGGGCCTCGGCGATACGCTCACGTCAGTCGATGGCAACGGCGGCACCGTGAGCGTGGACCGGGTGCAGGTGAACCTGCGGAGCGAGCCGACGATCAAGAAGCTGCAGTCGGTGAGCGCGGGCGGCATCAACCACCTCGCGGCGATGGACCCTCGACTACATCCTTCAGCGAACATACAACATGATTGACGAGCCCAACGACAACTGGGAGTTCCGTTCCGGCGCCGAGCACCTTCGGTCCCGATGTCTTCAGAATCGACGACAGCGGCGCGATCAGCATCACCTCAACCGGCCGCAACCGGATGGACCCGTCGTTCCAGACGTTCCGGCGACTCCGGTATTACCAGCAGCTGACCACCGAAGGCAGCTGGTCGGGCGGGTTCGACGCGCGCCGCGACACGCTGTTCGCCGGCTCGAGACCTGGCTACGTGAAGGCAGGTGTGAAGTTCACGCGGACTGTCACGGACGACGGGCGTCTCTCAGTCGACCTACAACATCGGATCGCTCAACTGGACGGCCGCCCAGACCAACGCGCTCACCGGCGGCGGCTTCACGAACCCGGTGCCACTCAAGTCCGTGCCCAACCTGTGGCTCGATCTCGACGGGCTGAACGCGTTCTTCCAGGCGAATCAGAACGAACGCGCAGTTCTTCGTCCTGGATCCCGACCGAAACGTATCGCAGCGAATATCAGAGCGACTTCGCGCTCGACGAACACGTCGCGGCGGGATATCTGATGGGCAAGATCGATTTCGGGCGCGTCACGTTCCTGGTCGGCGCGCGCGTCGAGCGCACCAACGTCGACCTCGTCGGCCTTCAACATGGTGACGCAGCGTGGGCAGCTGGTCGCCCGGCCCATCGACGGCGCCGGGGACTACGTGAACGTGTTGCCGTCGGTGATTGGCACCTTCAACCTGCGCGCGAACCTCGTGGCCCGGGCGGCCTGGACCGGTGCGCTCGGCCGGCCTGAGTTCGACGCCCTCGCGCCGCGCGCGCAGCTCGGCATCGAGGACAACCCGACGATTGGCACCATCGGCTCGCTCTCGATCGGCAATCCAGATCTGCGGTCCCGCCAATCGAACAACTTCGACGCCTCGATCGAGTGGTATTTCGACCAGGGCGCCATGCTGTCGCTGGCGGGATTTCGCAAGAACATCCGCAACGAGATCATCCCCGCGCCCGACGAAGCAGTTCACCAACTACGACGTTCCAGGGCCAGATCTACAATCGCTTCGACATCAACACGACGATCAACGCCGAGAAGGCGCACGTACAGGGCGTCGAGCTGACGTTCGCCGAACAGCTGCGGTTTCTTCCCGCGCCGTTGAACGGACTTCGGCATCGGCATCGTCGGTGACGTTCATCGGCAGCGGCGTCAAGGTGGCGCGCGGCACGGAAGTGCTCACACTGCCCCTTGCTGCAGCAGGCCAACCGGTCTGACCAGCCTGACGTCTGTACTACCAGCGCGGCCGGCTGGGATCTCTCCACCACCTACAAGTACAACTCGAACTTCCTGACCGACTACGGCGACAGCCGCGCGCTCGACCTCGACCAGGGCGGCTTCGGACGCTGGGACTGCCGCGCCCAGTTCGATGTGACGCCGGATCTGAAGTTGATCTTCTCGGGGATCAACCTGAACGACGAGCCGACGACCGAGTTCCAGGGAGGCGATCCACGAGCCAGATCACCGAGTTCGAGTACACTGGCCGCACGCTGTTCCTCGGATTCACGGCGCGATTGAGCTCGGTGAGCATGGAACGCGGCGCATCGGAGTCTGTCGTGCGCATTGGTGCTGCCGATTGCGTCGATCGCAGCCCTGCGCGCGCAGCCTCCCGCGCAACCGCCGGAATACAGTCGCTCCCGAAATCCGCCACTCTGACGGCCCGCACGCTGCGGACGTGTTCAGGCGCCCGAGGCGGATCAGGGCGTGGCCGCCGATGCGCGCCACTTCTATCGCGATCGACAACACGCGTCATCGCGAAGTACGACCTCGAATCCGGCAAACCGGTGACAGCAGTGGGTAGGGCCGCGCAACGGCTGGATTCGGCACATGAACAGCTGCCTGGCCGATGCGCGGAAAACTGTGGTGCGCCAACTCGAACTATTCGCTGACGCCGATGGGCTCGTCGGTCGAAGTGTTCGACACCGCAACCATGACCCACGTCGACAGCCACAGTCTCGGCATGCTGGACGAAGGATCGCTCACCTGGTTCGATCGGTATCGCGGCGGGTGGATGGCGGGCTTCGCGCACTACGACGACGAATGGCGGCCTCCGTTCAAGGATCACCGTTTTTCGAGCGTGGTGACGTTCGACGCCGAGTGGCGGCGAACGGGCGGCTGGTTGTTTCCGGCGACGATGCTGGAGCGGATGGCGCCGTACGCCGCATCAGGCGGGGCGATCGGGCCCGATGGCTGGCTCTACCTGTTGGGCCACGATCGCTCTGAGATGTACGTCGTCGGCGCGCCCGCCGATGGGACCGACGCTCGTGCACGTCGCGACGATCGATCTCGAGGCCGAGGGACAGGCGTTTCTCGTGGGCCCAGGACGGCACGCGCACTGTCTTCACGGTCGACCGGAGGCAGGGACTCGTGAGAATCATCGACATACCTGCGGTTCAACCGGCGGCGCCCGACGCTAGCCTCCGATTCCGATAGACCCAATCGCTACTTCGACGGCGCCAGGGTGGTGCGAAAGGAACCGTCGTAGAGCCGCGCCGCCGCCGGCCGGCGCAGAATTTCTCTTCGAATGCGGTTACCGGCGGTCTGTGCCGCCGCCGTCTCGAACGTGTAGGAGAAAAGCAACCAGGGCAGCCGCACCGTTCATCATCAGTCCCTCCGATGATTGACAGTACGTGCGCCACCTCACCGATCCGACACGGATGTATGACGCGATCGATACTTTCGTCGCGCGTTGCGGTCCGGGCGAATGCCCTTGCGCATATCGCGGCGCCGCGACAAGCGTTCATATCGTCGCGACGATCTTGTTGCACCGTTGTCATCCCTGGCCACTAAGGTTCTCGGCTACGGCATGAGAAAGCTGGCACCGACAGCGGGGCCTGTGATCGCCATGATCATCGTGGCCGCTGGCGGCGATGTCGGCGATCGGACGGCGGCGCTGCGCGAGCAGGTCACGTCCGGATCGGCGCGCAACATCATCCTGTTCATCGGCGACGGCATGGGCGATTCGGAGATCACGATCGCCCGCAACTATGCGGTCGGCGCCGCCGGCCGTCTGGCGATGGATACCTTGGCATCGACCGGGGCGTACACGACGTACGCGGTGCAGGAAAACGCTCCGGACCGGCCCACCTACGTCACCGATTCGGCCGCAAGCGGCACCGCCTGGGCGACCGGATCGAAAACGAGCAACGGACGCATCTCGACCGCGGCTGGTTCGGATCGCGACCTCGAGACGGTCCTGGAAATCGCGCGGCGGCGCGGCTATCGCACCGGGAACGTCACCACGGCCGAGCTGACCGATGCCACCCCGGCGGTACTGGCGGCGCACGTCGCCAATCGGTCATGCCAGGGGCCGGCCGACATGGCAGCGTGTCCGCTGGATCGCAAGAGCGCCGGCGGACCCGGATCGATCGCCGAGCAGGAAATCGAGCACGACGTGGACGTGTTGCTGGGCGGCGGCGCCAGCCGATTTGAGCAAACGACAGACTCTGGCCAGAGCGTCGTGCAACTCGCACGCTCGCGCGGGTACGGACTCGTCAGGAACGCGGTCGATCTCGAGAAGGCGCAGCCAGGGCGCCGTCTGCTCGGCCTGTTCGCGCCAGGCACGATGACGACCGAGTGGACGGGCGCCGAAGCGCTCCCCTACCCGAGCAACGTCGCGCGCCCGCAGACATGCGTCGTGGACCATCGCCCCGCTGATCAGCCGAGCCTGGCGGCGATGACGACCCGCGCGATCGCGCTGCTCGCGCGGGCGCCCAACGTCCCCGGATTCTTCCTGCAAGTCGAAGGCGCGTCGATCGACAAGGAGGATCACGTCGCAAACCCATGCGGCCAGATCGGCGAAACGATTGCCTTCGACAGGGCCATCAAAGTCGGCCTCGATTACGCCCGAACACATCGCGACACACTGGTCATCGTCACCGCGGACCATGCGCATTCGAGCCAGATTGTGCCCGTGCCATCGGATGGCGGCGCGCCACCAGGGCTGATCAGCGTGCTCATGACAGCGGATCGAGCGCCGATGGCCGTGTCGTACGGCACGAGCCGGTACCACCAGTCGCAGCAGCATACCGGCGCACAGGTGCGTATCGCCGCCGAAGGACCACATGCGGCGAGCGTGGTCGGCGTCACCGATCAGACCGACCTCTTCCGGCTGATGGTGCAGGCGCTGAGGCCCGTGCCGAGTCCGTCGTCCGCCCGCCGCGACTGAACCGAATCCAGGAGGCAAGAGATGCCATTGATGGATCGAAGGGCGTGGAGTCGTTTGGTTTCTTTCGCCGGGTGGCTCGCGATCGGCGCGACCACGACGCGTGCAGCGCAATCGCCAGCGGCGGCCGGCTCTGGCGTCGTCGAGGGTCGCGTCGTCGATGCGGCGAGCGGCGATCCGCTGCCGGGCGCAACCGTCATCGTCACCGGCGCGGTAGGACAATCGTCCAGCGACCGAGACGGTGTCTTTCGGCTCACCGGCGTTCCAGCCGGCGACCGCAGCGTCGTTGTCAGCTACCTGGGCCGCGTCGACGAGTCGTCGAGACGAAAGTGGTCGCGGGCGCGACGCAGCGGATCGAGGCGCGGATGCGCATGGTCGCGTTCGCGGAGTCGGTGACCGTGACCGCCGGCGCGTTGATTCTGGAGTCGGCTGCGCTACTACCAGAGCGTCACGGAACGGGTGCTGCAGGAAGAGCACTATCAGTGGTGGGCAGAGTTCGGTTTCAAAGTCGAATTCTGATCGAACCGGGCGGCGCGTCCGCGGCCTATATCGTTGACGAGCGAATCAGGTCCAGGGCGGCGCCAGGTCCGTCCCACCCGAGGATTCTCGGATCCTTTCCCTCGAGCGCGGCGGCGGTGACGAAGAACACTTCGAGCTCGTCGCGCACGCGCGCCGGCAATTCGCTCGCGGACCGCAGATCGCTCTGACGCCGGGCTTCGACGGGAATCGCCAGAATTCGATCGTTGCGGCGCCGGCCGCCCGGTTGGTCGGGAACGTTCTGCTCCACCTTGATCAGCGCGAACGCGCGGCACGGAACCACCACGCCCGGAAACGTCGCCACATCCCAGAAGATGGCGGCGTCCACCGGGTCGCCGTCGGGCGCCAGCGTCGACGGCACGAATCCCCAATCGCACGGATACGCGAGGCCGAGCGGCAGCGGACGCGAGACCGAAAACACGTCGAGCTCCGGATCGTGCTTCAGTTTGATCGTCGATCCGCGCGGCGACTCGACGACCACGTGGAAGACATCGTCGTGCGCGAAGGTTGGCAGGCGGTGCAATTTGTGCGGCACGGGTCACGCGACGGCTGAACGCCCGACTCGCCACACATGGAGATTGTGATCGTCGCGGAGCAGTGTGTCCAGCCGATTGTTTTCAGAGACGACGAGCTACTCCATTGACTGGCATCGGGTAATTGACCCGCGGGGTCAACGCCGCACCTCCCTTTGCCGACTGCGCCGGCGTCGCCGCCAGCGCAACCGCTTCCAAGTATGCGCGATACACGCCGTCGAAGACCACGTCCCACGATCGGCCCAAGGCCCATCTTCTCGCCGCCGCACCCATCGCGGTGCAGCGCGCCCGATCGCTCACCAACGCTCTGACCGCCTCGATCATCGCGCGATGATCCGCCGCGAGAACCGCCGCGTTGCTCGACCCGGCCACGAATCGCGGACCGCCCTGCGTCATCGCCACGACCGGCACACCAGACGCCATCGCTTCCAGAACGACATTGCCGACCGTCTCGGTCTGCGACGGACACACGAACACGTCCATGTTCGCGTACGCGGTCGCGAGCTCGTCGCCCCGCAGCACACCCGTGTAGGTCGCGCGGCGCACATGCCGTCTGAGCCATTCCCGTTCCTGCCCCTCGCCGACGATCGTCAGCCGCACGTTGGCCCAACCATGGTCGGTGACGAGCGCGCGCTCGATCGCAGCCAGCACGCGGACGCTCTTCTCGGGTGAGAGACGTCCGACGTACCCGACGTTCACGACGGCGTCGGTCCTGGACCGTTTCTCAGGGGTGAACTGTTCGACGTCGACGCCCCGCGACATCAGGAGACACGGTCTTCGAGTGCCGCGCTCGAGGACGGCCAGCAGGTCCTGGTTGGGCGCCAGCACCACGTGCGGAATCGTATAGAAGAGGAGGCACACGTCGAGGGCGCAACGCTCGACCGCTCGGTCGACCCACCGTCTCACGCGCCCCGGCAACGGAGGCAGTCGAAGCCGCCGCACGGCGTACTCATGGAGATTGGTGTGCCATGACCCGACAATGGGAATTCCAAGGCGGCGGCCGAGGAAGGCGCCCAGCTGACCGATGTCGCTCGGACCGGTGAAGTGCAGGACGTCGGGACGGAAACGCGCCAATTCCCGTTCGACGTACCGGGTGTGCCGCCACAAACCAACGTCGAAGCGCAGATCGTGCTCGAGCCGGAACGAGGTTCGCCGACGCCGTTCGAGCTCGAGCCGGACGAGCGACCCCGCCTCGACGATACCTGTCTCCGGCCCCGCGTGTACCGACAGGAGCGGCAGATGACGCTGCGCGGCATAGCGCTCCAGCGCCGTGGTCGTGCGCGCAACGCCGTTCGCTTCGTAGTGCGAGTCGCTGAACAGCGCAACCCGGAGCGGCGTCATGCGCCCGTCCGCTCCGGATCGAACCGGTCGAGCGCCGCGGTCACGATGGGTAGCACGACGGGGCTCGCGACGAGTTGAAAAGTGCGGATGGCCGACCGCAACAGGAACGGACCGCCCGAAGGCCAGTGAGAGGACAACGGCCGGATGCCTCCGTCCGACAGCCACGACACCCGGTCAGTCCAGCGCCGCCGTCCAGGCGGGAAGCTGCGGTAATGCCGCAAGACATCCGCCGCGGACGCCATCATGCGGGCCGCCAGATGCCGGCGGTATTCAGGCATCACGACGACGTGGCTCAACCCGGCGCGGACTTCCGCCACGAACTCGGCAAACGATGTCGCCGCCGTCACGTTGAGAACCGCGTTGTCGGCGCGACCATGGCGGTCTCCCCCTGAAATCAGCGGAAGACCGATGTGGCTGCCCAGAGTCCGCACCTGGTCGTTCTCCCGCCGCGATCGATAGCCATTGAACTCGACGGCGTGGAGGCGCCGCCCGAACGCGGCGATGAACTCGACGAGCATCGCCTGGTGCTCCTGCGCCCCGACACCGGCCAGATCCCAGCATGGATGGTTGAAGACGATCAGGACGTCACGCTCGTCGTTCAGGTCCTCGAGCAGATCGTCGAGCGCCTCGGCGGCGGCGCCGCGGCTGAACTCGGCGAGCCGGTGGAACCAGTGAGCTGCCATGCGACACGGCAGATTGTGGACCCCGAGGTGGAAGTACCCGGCGCGATACGGCACGGTCCATTCGAATGAGATGGGTGCACAGCGGTCCGAGTACCTCGTTTGAAGTTCGAGGTTGGCGGCGATCTCGTCGTGGTCGGTGATCGACACGAGCGGTGACAGACGAAAGCACCGGGCGATTTGTAGCACCTCGGCGTCGAACACCTGCCAGGGTGTCACCGGAGGATGCCACCAGCCCTTCGAAAAGCCGAGCGGATCGCCGCTCTGCGCGAGGCCTTCGAACCCGCGCTCGAACATCGCCGCGATCACCGGCAGCTTCAGGATGTAGGGAGACAGATCGGCCATCGTCTCCCGTGAGTAGTGGGTGTGCGCATGCAGGGACACGGCCGATGTGAATCCGGCCCACGTGCGCTTGGCGTCGAACTCCTTCACGCTCACGTGCCGCGATCGTGCACTCATCGCTCCGCCTCCTTACCGTTCGAGGTAACTGCCAACGACGTAGTAGACCGTCTCGACTGCGGGGAGCACGTACCAGTCGGGATTCGGGAACCGCGCGATGAGAAACAGACCCCAGATCGACATTACGGCGCCGACGTACTGAGGATGATCGAGCACGGAAAACGGAAATGCCGTGGACCAGGGCACGTCGTAGCCGAATCGATTGCCGTAGAAGACGCCGGCGTCTCCCAGGCGGCGGAACACGCTCCAGTTCAGCAGTTGTCCGCCGCATATGAGCGAGAGACCAAGCGCGAGCCATGGCCCTTCGGCGCTCGGCCAGAGCGTGCCGCCGCCGTAGACGTAGCACCACCCGGCGAACACGGCGACTTGAACGCCCTTGAACGTATAGAACAGCCGTCGCAGAACGGTGACCGGTCCGTCGGGCGACCGCGGTGCGAGGCGATGGCACGCCGTACGGAACCCATCCGGCTGCCGCCACACCCAGACATACGCAATCCGCTCGAGGCTGAGCAGGGCCGCCGCCGCAAGAAATGCGGCCACGTCACGCGCGCTGTGACCGTCGCGGAAAGTAGGCGATCACGTCGGTAATCGGATCGGTGACGAGCTTGACGAACCAGATCATCGAGATCCGGAAATCGTGCTTCCAGGTGAGGTAGGCGACACGAAGGAACACGACGAGCACCGTCCACAGGAACCAGTGCACGGCGATGACGTCGAGCGACGCGACGAATCCTGCCCAACTGAACGCCGCCATGGTCAGCAGATCGATCGCCGGGATGGCTGCGTATCCGACCACGATGGCCGTTTTCTGGCGCGTCGTGTAGCCGAGCAGCAGCGCCTCTTGCTCGTGGCACGCCGGCTCGATGACGGCGTGGCCGAACTGCCGCACGAACAGTGCGGCCAGCCCCCAGCACATGGCCGATGTCAGGTCCGCGAAGATCCTGACGTAACACCACAGGAAGATGCTGGAGCTGATCAGATGCAGGAACTGATTGCTCCTGTCGTTGTGCGATGTGTGATGATCGTCCTCCTTGCGCTGCATCACGGCCGCGTAGAACGTCCGCAGGGGCTGTGGCAGCGGCACCAGCGTCTGGACCAGGTCGCGCACGAGACGTGCTTTCATTCGCTGCTCCCTTCGGGGATGGTCTCTGGCCGTCAGCCACCATCCGTCGTTGTTCATGTGCGTCGCCGCGGCGGTCAACTTCCACTGAAGCTCGCGATAGTCGTCGGCGGTGAAGTCCATACTGGCGAGACAGCGGCCGGTGCCGACCCAGCTCAGGGTCACGCCTTCGGCCCGCAGGTAGTACTGCAACAACCAGTTGTAGCGGCTCGGCTCCCTGAACAAGATCGTCCAGACCGTCCCGAGGTTCACGACCCGCACCGGAAGTGCAGCGGCGGCCATCTCGTGATTCACCGATTGCACCCACTCCGCGCAACGTTGATTCGACTCCTCGTACAGCGACGGCGTGGACGGTTCGTCGATCCAGCGCAGAAATTCATTCATCGCACCCATCACTGCCGGATGCGCCGAGAACGTGCCGACGACGTAGGCCATCCGCATGGGACGATCGGGATCGAAGCGGCGCATCAGGTCGGACCTGCCGCACACCACACCGATAGGCAGACCACCCGCGACCGTCTTGCCGTACACCACCATGTCGGCGCGGACCCCGAAGTACTCCTGGGCGCCGCCCGGGGCCAGCCGGAATCCGGTATAGACCTCGTCGAAGATCAGCGGAACACCGCACGCCTGGCACGTCTCGCGCAGCGACCGGAGCCATGCGGCGTAGCTCTTGCTGGAGCCTTCGCCCGTGCGCATTTCACTGGTGAGCAGGACGGCGTCGTTCGGGGGCGGCGAGTTGGGATGAAAGGCCTGCACGGGATTCACCACCACGGCGGCAATCGCCCGCGCCCTTCGTCTGATCGCCGCCAGCGAGCGCGGGTCCATGTCCTTCAGCGTCAGGCAGTCGTCGAGCCTGCGCTCGCTGCCGAGTCCCGCCTGCACTCCATCCCACCAGCCGTGATACGCCCCCGAAAAGCACACGATCAGCGTGCGGCGGGTGTTGAAGCGCGCGAGTCGCACGGCCGCCATCACCGCTTCGGTGCCGGACATGTGGAACGACACCTCCTCCAGTCCCGACACCGACTTCAGTCTGGCGATGTTGTCGGCGACGATCGGATGCAGCGGTCCCAGCACGCAGCCGAGGGCCTTCACGCGATCCCAGCCCTGTTGAATCCACTGCTTGTAGCGATCGAATCCTGCGACGTTGACGCCGTAGGAACCGCTCACGTCGATCGTCCAGTTGCCGTCGAGATCCCGCAGGCGCGGGCCGTCCGACGCGGTCACGACCGTGCAGACGTTGAACTGTTCGCGCACGGCGCGGACGAAGAGGAACGGGACACGGCTGACGTCGGTGAACCGGAGATCCGAAAAGCTGTCACGGATCGAGTCGCCCCACTCTCCGGATCGAGCGAACTGCGATCGCAGCCGCGCCGCGAGTCGGGCGAGGCCCTGCTGCCGCCGCTCGACCCACGGCTCCGCGGCGCCGTCTGCGCGCAGCAGCTCGTCGTGGCTGCAATGCCGTGCCCTGACAAATCTCGCCATCCGGCGGGCTATCAGCGGGGTGAACGCCGTGGCCCGGAGCGTCACCAGCGTCGTGGACACGACGCGCGCGAGAAGCGCGATCGCGATCGCGCCGCCAACAACAACTGCCCACCACCAATCGACCAGAGTGTTGACCGTCATGAGTACCGGATGTACCTGACTCTGATGTCAACGGCGAGACGGCAGTACGACAGCTGTGTACCGCGCCGGGGCGTTTGGATTAGCGCCGCCGATCGCCTTGTTCGGGATGGAAGGTCACGCCGGCGCGGTTGGAGGCCTTTGACAAGCGCGACGCCTGGTGCTGGAGGTACTCCTGCGCGCGGAACGCATCGCGGCGCGAGGGCGGCCGTCGCCGCCGGTACCCGCCGTCGGCGTCCAGCCACCGCCCCTTGACGGTGTCGCGGAACATCGCGCGCAGGGCATCGATCACTCGCTCCTTGTGCCGATCCTCTTCGACGGGAAACATCAGTTCCACCCGCTTGTCGAGGTTGCGGGTCATCCAGTCGGCGCTCGCGATGTAGACCTCGTCGTCGCCGCCATTGAGAAACCAGTAGATCCTGGAATGCTCCAGGAACCGATCGACTACGGAGACGACCTCGATGTTCTCGCTGGCGCCGCGGACACCCGGCCGGAGCGCGCAGATGCCGCGTACGTTGAGCTGGATCTGGACTCCCGCGCGCGATGCCGCGTACAGCGCCTCGATGATCTCGTCGTCGATGAGGGAGTTCATCTTCGCCGCAATCTGCGCCGGCTGCCCCGCCTGAGCGCGGCGCGACTCGCGATCGATGAGCTTGAGGAATCGTTGACGGAGGCCGGTCGGCGCCATCACGAGCTTCTTCAGCCGGGGAGGATCCGAGTAGCCGGTCAAGGCGCTGAAGAACGCGCTCGCGTCCTCGGCGATCGGCTGCGCTGTCGTCAGCAGGCCGAAATCGGTGTAGACCCGGGCGGTCCGCTCGTTGTAGTTGCCGGTGCCGATGTGGACGTATCGACGCAACCCCTGCGACGTGCGCCTGACGATCAGGCAGATCTTCGCGTGGACCTTGTAGCCGCGCACGCCGTAAATGACGTGCGCGCCCGCACCTTCGAGCGCGCGCGCCCACTGGATGTTGCGCTCCTCGTCGAAGCGCGCGGTCAGCTCCACGATCACCGTCACTTGTTTATTGCGCTCGGCCGCCCGCTGCAGGCTGGCAATCACCGACGATCCGCTGCTCGCGCGATAGAGCGTCTGCTTGATCGCGAGGACATCGGGATCGTCGGCGGCCTGCGCGAGCAGCGCGACGACCGGATCGTAGGCGTCGTACGGATGGTGCAGCAGGATGTCGCGCTCATCGAGGACGGAAAACAGGTCCGTCTGCTCCTGCGCGATGAGGTTGACCGGCTGCAGCGGCGGATCGCGAAGCTCCTCGAACCCTGGCAGCTCGACGAATCCCATCAGCACGCGCAGGTCGACCGGGCCGTGAATCGGGTACACCGTTTCGTCGAATACATCCAGCTGGTTGCGAAGCATCTCGATCAGCTCCGCGGAGGCCGCGGCGTCGAATTCCACCCGCACGACGTCGCTGCGCCGGCGGCGCCGCAGTTCACGTTCAACGAGCTCCAGGTGCGTGCGGCCGCCCTCGTCGTCCAGGTCCATTTCCGCGTCGCGTGCGAGCCGCATCACGCGAGCTTCAAGGATTGGCTGTCCGGGAAAGAGCTGCGGCAGGTTGGCGCGAATGATGTCCTCGAGCAGCACGAACGACACGGTGTCGGCATCCGCGATTCTCACGAGCCTGGCCAGGCCGGCCGGCAGCTGGACGATCGCGAGGCGGCGGGCGGACGCTCCGGGCTCGGCGTCGAGGAGCACGGCCACATTGAGGCTGAGCGATGACAGCAGCGGAAAGGGCCGCTCGACGTCGATCGCGAGCGGCGTCAGCACCGGCAGCACGGCATCCCTGAAGTAGGCGCCAACCGCTGCGCGCTGCGCTTCGGTCAGCGCGTCAAACGAAACGAGCCGGATCCGCCGCTCGGCCAACGCGGGCAGGAGCTCTTCGCCGACGAGACGGTACAGCTTCGCGACGAACGCGTGCGCCCGTTCCCCGACGGCGGCCAGCTGCTGCGCCGGCGTCAGCCCCGACAGATCCGGCGCCGTGTCATCCTCGTCGATCGCCTGCAGCAGCGCCGCCACCCGCACCATGAAGAACTCGTCCAGGTTGGCGGCCGCGATGGCGGCGAACTTGACCCGTTCGAGGAGCGGAACGGCCGGATCGGCGGCCTCTTCAAGGACGCGCTCGTTGAACGCGAGCCACGACAGCTCGCGATTGAAGAACAGGCGATGGTCGTGCGAACGGACCGCGGTCGTCATGCCGGGATCCCCGACAAGCGGATGACGAGCGAGTGTCCAAACACTTCGACGAACATGTCGGTGCGGGCCGTGGCCGCCATTTGTTCCATGGTCACTTCGCCGGTCGCGTCGAGCTCGAGGATCCACGCCTTGCCGGTACGCTCGAGCCGCAGGTCCCGCACTTTCCCCAGATGCTCCGCGTCGAGGGCATTGGCGACCCGAAGGATGGCAGCCAGCTTGGTGACCAGCAGCCGGTCGTTGCGGTCGAGCGCGATGAACGGCTGGTGGCTCTCCTGAGGCATCCCGCCGCGGTGATAGCGCGCGATGTTGGACACAATCGCGGTTTCCTCGGCAGACAGCCCGAAGATCTGCGACGCGGCAAGCAGGTACTGGGAATGCTTGTGATGGCCGCGAAGGCTCACGTAAATGCCCACGTCGTGCAGCAGGCTGGCGGTCTGCAGCAGCAGCCGCTCGCGATCCGACAGGCCGTGCTCCTCGCGAAGCTCGTTGAACAGCCTCGTCGCGAGCATGGCGACCTGGACGCCATGCGCCCGATCGAACCGGAAGCGCTGGCCTACGGCTTCAGCACTGGCCAGCACCTGACGCTCGAAGTCTTCGTCTGCCGGCTGTCCCTCGGGCTCGATGAAGTCCAGGAGCACGCCTGCCCGCAGTGTGGCGTCGGAGACGATCACGCGACGGGCGGCAGTCGCCCCGAGCAGCGCGTGGTAGACGAGCAATGCCGGCACCAGCGTTTCGGCCTCGACGGCTGGCAGCCGGAACCGGTTCACCACGCTCTCGTCGTCGAGCGGTTCAACGCCGTTGCAGAACGCGAGGAAGGTCTCGCGCGGAATCTCGCGAATCCCGTCGCCGCCGTCCTGCTCCTGGATCTGCGAGGCGGCCAGGCGCACGTCGCCCCCGATCGCCACCATCTGCGTGACCTGCCCGAGTGGGATCTCCAACTCGATCTCGGTGATGACCGTTGCGATGGAGTGCTTGAGCAAGGCCACTTGAAGGTCGTGGCTGTGCCGTTTCAGGTCCAGCCGCTGGCGCAGTCGGACGGCGCCCAGCGCGTACACGCCCGACCGATTCGGTTTGCCTCCGCTCAGGAGCGTGAGGCTGGTGCTTCCGCCGCCCACCTCTGCGAGCAACGTCCACTCCGCGTCGGTGAGGGCCGGGTGACCCCGGAGCGATTCGCGAACCGCCAGGTACACGAGCCGGCTCTCCTCGGCCTCGTTGATCACTTCAAAGGGGATGCCGGTTCGGCTGCGGACGCGATCGAGGAAGAGCTCGCCGTTGCGCGCCTCACGCACCGCGCTCGTGGCGACCGCGCGGATGTGCTTGACCTTGTAGCCGTCGACGATGTGACGGAAGCCATCGAGGGCGGCGAGGGTGGCGTCCGCCGTTTGCGGGAGGATGCTGCCGCCGGAAAAACTGTCGCGGCCGAGAAGCACGCCGCGCGACGCTTCCTCGATGATGCGAATCGGCTGGTCCGGCGCAACCTCCGCGACAATGAGGCGAACGGCGCTCGCCCCCATGTCGAGCACCGCAACCAACTCGGCTGCCGGCCTACGTGAGACTGTCACTCCGTCTCAGGATAGTAATCGAACACAGCGGCACCCTTCACAACCGTTACACGATCGTTACATCTCCTACGCAGAGAAGAATTTACGGTGCGGTTCGGGCGACGATACATCGCCATCACAGAAGGCTGGCACTCTTGGGGAGATGACCAGTACCGGCCGCGTCGATCGTGCTTGCGGTGACGGTCGCCGCGGCAACGTCGCTCGTGGCGGTCCACGCCCCGGCCGGCGACGCGAACTCGCTGCCAGCCGTCATCACGCTCGCCGGCGAGATTGCGCCGGCGGATCGTGGCCGCGTGCTCGAGCGAACCTTCGTCGTGCCTCCTGGCACGCGTCAAATCGACATCGACTTCGGCGACGACCGATCCGAGGCGGCGCTCGCACGTGACTTCGGCGTACGCGGTCCTGCCGGATGGCGGGGCTGGAGCGAGGCGCGGAGCGATAGCATCCACATCGACTCGACGTCCGCAAGCTACGGGTACCTGCCCGGTCCGATCGAACCAGGCGTGTGGTCGGTGCTGATCGGCGTTGCCACCGTGTCGAACGCGACCGTTCGGTATCGGACGTCGGTGCGCCTGTCGGATACCCTGGATCGCCCGCGGCCGGTGCTGCAGTCCCGCGCCGGATGGTACGCCGGCGATCTGCATACGCATTCGGGCCACAGCGACGGTTATCACGTGACTGCCGACGGTATGCGCATCGCCGTGCCGGTGGGCGACATCGCGGCGTCGGCGGCGCGGCGCGGTCTCGACTTCGTCGCCGTCACGGACCACAACACCACGAGTCACTGGATCGATCTCGATCGCGCGCAGGCCGCCGACTCGTCCGTGCTCCTCATGCACGGCAGCGAGGTCACGACCTACGAAGGTCACTTCAACGCGATCGGCGCGCGTCGCCTGTCCGAGTTCCGCCTCGACTTCGAGCGGCCGATGCGAGTCTTGCTGAACGTGACGGGATCCGACGGCGCGTTCCTGTCAATCAACCATCCGCTGGCGCCCGACGATGAGTGGTGTCCCGGGTGCGGCTGGACGCATCTGGATCGACAGACGCTCGGTGCAGTCCGCGGCATCGAAGTCGTGAACGGCCCGACCGGCGGCGAGGTTCCGCCGGCCTGGCGATTATGGGCCGACCTGTTGAACGCCGGCGATCGACTCGTGGCCGTAGGGGGAAGCGATACGCACGACCTCGAGGGCTCGGACCGCCGGCTTGGCCAGCCCGCGACCGTCGTGTACGCCACCGCGCTCTCGGAAGATGCGATCGTCGCCGGCCTCCGAAGCGGCCGCGTCTACGTTCGGACGGCCCGTGTCGATGGACCGTCGATCGACCTTCGCGGGACGGTTGGTTCGCGAACCGCCGTGATGGGCGGTGCGCTCCCTCCCGGGCCCGTGACGCTGATCGCGCATCTCGAGGGCGCGAGCGGCCAGGAATGCATCTGGCTCAAGCGCGGCCGCGAGGTTCAGGCAACGCGCCTCGACTCGGATTCCGCCGACGTCGAGCTGAAGAGTGATGCCATCGCCGGCGACTGGTTCAGCCTGGTTGTTCGATCGCCGCACGGCCCGACGGCCATCACCAACGCCATCTTCATCGCACGCTGAATCCGGCCGTCTAAGGCCCGGTCGTCATCCCGCCGATACATCCCAGGGGGAAGCCTTCCTCCCGGGGAACAGCCATGCGCATGCGGCAGCGAGTCGTCACGGCGTTACTCTGCTCGACGTTTTCGGTCGTGGCCCCCGCTCGCGGGAATGAGGGGCGGCTGCGAATGCAGGTTACGCCAGCGGTCAGCCTGGAGCCCGCGGTCCTCACCGTGCGCGTCTCCGTCGAGCCGTCGGCCGACAATCGTCACCTGCAAATCATCGCCGAATCCCCGACCTTCTATCGCAGCAGCGAAGTGCAAATCGATGGCGAACACGCGGCGCCCCTGAGCGTGTTCCAATTCCGCAACCTGCCCACGGGTCTCTACCAGGTGACGAGCGTGCTGACCGGCGCCGGCGGCCGGCGCGCAACGGCGCTCAAGCTTGCGCGCGTGGACCCGGCGCCCGGACACAAACGGTAACGGCGCACGACTATCCGACGGCACGCGGGTCAGTCGTCGACAACGTAGCTGAACACTTTCCAGACGCCGTTCTTCTCGAGGAACGAACCGCACACTTTGAGGTCGATTGCGGCGCGGGAGGCGTCGACGACCTTGAGCGTTGTACCTCGGTGCACGAGATAGTGGGCGTATTGCGTCACACTCTCGAAAGTCGTTCCCTTGAGCTCGTACCGCTTGCCGCCGTATTTCTCGAGCGTCTCTGACAGTTGCAGGGTGCTCTTCTGATGTAAATCCCCCCACACGTACGAAAAGGGA
This sequence comes from uncultured Acidobacteriota bacterium, assembly GCA_963770995.1. Lineage (GTDB taxonomy): Bacteria > Acidobacteriota > Vicinamibacteria > Vicinamibacterales > CAVVIG01 > CAVSWN01. The sequence goes on from CAVYRS010000005.1 coordinate 1,057,993, forward strand.
AGATTTCGCTCGGGCCGCGCTGCCGGCAGATCAGACCACACGTGATCTCTGAACTCTTGCTCCGACAACGCCAAGCCCTCGAGTCGTGCCCGATCGGCAAGAGCCAAGGCATCCAGGAGGGCTGTTGCCAGAGCGTCCGCAGACCCGGACCCGGGTGCGAGCGGTGCTACTGAGGAACAAGCAGCGGCGCCAGCGAGGCCAAGCGCGGTCAGCAGGAACAGTCGGCGGTCCATTGAGAAAGCGTACACGAACGAAGAACGGACCCGGAGGCCCGTCCTTCATGCCGTTTGCTGGCGGCGCCCTGACGCTAGCTTTGCGGGAATGCCGTCCAGCCGTCCATCCAGTTCGGTGTGGGAGGCGGCGGTACGGCGCCAATGAACGTCACGACGTCGAAGAAACCGTCATTGGGCGGTTGGATCGGGGCCAGCTGGCCGCCAGCCAGCGTGGCGATGCTGCTCGGACGGAAATCGGGCGCTTCATGGTTGGCGCAGCCGGTCGTGGAGACGCCCGGATCGACGTTGCTGCGCACGTTGGGGAAGCGACCGCTATTTACGTACGTCGCAACGCTGGCGTGGATCGCCGTCCCGGCTGCGCCGCCGGTCACGCCGATGTTCCAGATCACGCCGGCGCCCATCTGCGAAGCGCCGTTGTCGACCTGAGCCGTCGTTGCGGTGTTGGTCGTTTCGATCTGCGGACCGACGGTCTTGAAACCAGTCATCAGGAAGTTACGGATTGTGAAGGCCGTCCCTCGGCGCAAGTTCGCGGCTCTCGGACTCTCGCCGCCTTCATTGCGATCGGGATCGCCGCACAGCGTGATGTTGTAGATCTGAGGATGCGAACGTGGCAGCGCATTGTTGTTGAACTCGTTGTCGTCCGCCTCGATGCCGTTGTCGGCATCGTCCCCTCGCTGCGTGACCGCGATGAACTGCGCGCGCCCCGTCCACCCGAACGTCCAATCGAAGGCGTCGTCCGCGGCATTGGAGGCGACCGCATACTTGATGTCGACGGACCCACCGAACCACTCCAGCGCGTCGTCGCGGCTCATGTGCGCCTGCACGTGATCGACCTGCGTGCCACGGCCCACGCCCTGGAAGGCGATGCCGTTCAGTTCGTTGTCGGGGCTGAACTCGACACCGGAGAACTCCACCCGGACGTAGCGAAGCGTCCCGCTGTTGTCGTTGTCGTCGTTGCCACCGTAGGTGCCGGTGTCCCCCTCGCCGGCGGCTTCACCCGAGCCGAAATTGATTCGGGCGCGACCGTTGATGATGATGCCTCCCCAGTCGCCCCGGCCCCGCCGGCCAACTGGCTGGTCGCTGGTGAATACGACCGGGGCGGTGGCGGTGCCGACGGCGTTGAGGCGCCCGCCGCGCAGGATGATCAGCGTGCCCACGCTGCCCGACTCGCCGACGATGCGAGTACCGGCAGTGATGTTCAACGTAGCGCCCTGCTGAACGAAAACAGCCCCGCGCAGGACGTAGTAGTTCGCATTCGTCCACGTCTCGGTGCCATTGATGGACCCGGTGACCACAATCACAGGCTTGTCGATGCCCGGCACAGTCACGGGAGGCGCCTGGTCGGCGGACGTCCTCGTCACAGCGACAAACGCCAGGGCGGCCGCAAGGACGAGCCCAAGATAAACGCGTGCGTTCTGCATGGTTTCTCGTGCGCTCCTCAGTTTCGTCATGTTCATCTCAGAACGTTCCAGGTGACCGCCGCCACGACCGTTCGCCCCATCCTGAACAGCCGCTGTGTCTCTTCTGCCGTGAGCGTCTGCGTGAACAGGTAGTCGGTATTGGTGAGGTTCTCGAGAGCAAGCCGGGCGATGAGGTTCTTGACACGTTGCGCAAACACCAGATCCAGACTGGCGCGTCCTTGCTCGATGATGTCCGGCGCCTCATTGGCCCCCACATCCGAGATGCGGTCTCCAAAGTAATTGACGAGCATTCGAGCCGAGAACCCCTTCGCCGCAAACTCTCCCGACAGGTTGAACAGGTTTTTCGACTGGCCTGCCAGGGGACGCTGTGCCGAGGTCTGCACCCCCAGTTGCTCCGGAAGCAGCGAGATCTTGGAATCCACGAACGTGTAGTTGACGTTCAGGAAGAAGAACCGGCCAAGCTGATGCCCACCTTCCAGCTCGAGGCCGAAGTTTCTGGCGTAATCGGAGTTCTGAAACGTCACGATCGGATTCGCCGAGGCAATGACCACCCGCTCGATCGGCTTGTCGAAATGCTTGTAGAACAGGCTCGCCGCTACGACGCTGCGGCCGGCGCCGAACATCTCCCACCGGGCGTCGACGTTCTGAATCAGGGCGCGCTTCAGGTTGGCGTTGCCCTTCACCGCGCGATTGCCGACGACGTCTGTGAACTCGAATTCGGCGAGCTCGCGGAATTCCGGTCGATTGACGGTCGAGCTGTAGCTGAGGCGGATGTTCGTGTTCGCGCCCACGCCCTGCACGAAATTCACCGCCGGGAAGAAGTCGGTGTTCTTGTTCGAGGCCTGTACTTCCCTGACGAACAGACCGAACGGATCCTGCGTCGTCACGGTTTGGTCGAACCGCTCTACACGAGCGCCGGCAATCAGGCGCCGGCGAGCGCTCAACGCGATGTCGATCATGCCGTAGCCGGAGGTCGTCGACTGGTTGCCCGCGTAGGCGTCGGTGGGACGCGTCTCCTCGTTGAATCGGAACGCCGTGCCGATATTGCTCTGGACGAAGAGCTGCTCGGGCCCGAGACGGTTGTCGAAGAGGAGGTTGCCGGTGTCGGCCTTCTGCGTCGTAATGGGGATGAAGTGGAACCGCCGGGATCGGAAGTCGCGCTGGCGGTCCACGTAGTTGACGCCGACCTTGTACTGCGTCGGCCGTCCGCGCGAGGTGTTGAACACCGACCAGTTGACGCTGAGGTCCTTCGTGTCGTCGTCCAGATTGTTGAACATCCGGAAGCCGCTCTGCGACTCGTCAGCGTACGTGAACGGATTGACCGTCTCGCTGGTGCCCACCTGACTCGAGAGGCGCTCGTACAGGGTTTCGCGCAAGTCCGGTTCGTCACGCTTGGCGCGGGCGTAGTTGAACCGCCAGTCCAAACGGCTGTTTGACAGGTTCTGGAAGAAATGCTCGCCGCCGACCGCGTTCGCCATCAGGCCTTCCTCGATGAACTGCAGGCGGAAGTTCTTGTATTCGCGCGCGTTGTCGAGGTTCACTCCCTGGAAGGTGCGGCCCTCATCCCGGCCGCTGTGGGTGTAGAAGTTCTCGAATGACAGCCGCTGGCTCGGATTGAACTGATAGGCCACGTTGCCGATGATGCCGATCTGCGCTTTCTGACTGCCGGTCTTGAGGTGGTACGGGCTCGAGTTCTCGAGCTGCCCGGTGCCCGAGACGCGGAAAAACCCGCGATCCTCTTCGATGTACTGCTCCTTGTACGAATGCGTGACGCTGGCGACGATCCCGAGATGTTCGCCATAGCGATTGCCCAGCGTCGCGCTCCAGTTCTGACCCGGGCGGCCGTTCTTGTTCACAGGCAGCCACTGATTGCCGAGCAGCTTTCCGAAATCAGAGATCTGGGTCGCTGTGAAGCCGACATCGGGAGTGTAGATGCCCTGGCGGACGAGCTTGCTGTCCGGAATGCCGGCGGGTAAGGCCCTGGCTCCGTCGTCGTAGCCCCATACGTCACGGTTGCCTAAGGGGCTCAGCGGGATGCTCTTGCCAGTCGCCGTTGAGATACGGTTGAAACCATAGGAGAGATCGAACAGCGGCTGGCTCGGCAGTTTCATCGGAACGATCTGGACCAGGCCACCGGCGAACTCCGCGGAGCGGTCGGGCGAGTACGACTTGTTGACCTGAACGCTGTCGATGAGTCCCGTGGGAAACAAGTCGAGGGGAACAACCTTCTTGTCCGGCTCCGTCGTGGGGAGCACCGAACCCGCGAGCGTGGTGTTGCTGTAGCGTTCACCCAACCCGCGCACGAAGACATACTGGTTGTCCACCAGCGACAGACCCGTCACCCGCGTCATCGCCGCGGCCGCGTCGCTGTCGCCGTTATCCTTCATCTCCTGAGAGCCGATGTTGTCGGTGATGACCGAAGACTGCTTGCGTTCGATGAGCTGCGCTTCCGCAGTGGACGTCGCCAGGTCGACGCTGGTCGCCGTGACGATGACGGTCTCGGCGAGGCGCGACATGGTCATTCCGATGTCGGCCGTGATGGGTCGATCGGCTGCTAGGATGTCGACCATCTTTTCCTGATATCCCTCGAGTGCGACTTTGATCGTGTGTTTGCCTGGCGGCACCTGCAGCGTGTAGCGGCCGTCGACGTCCGTGTACGCGACCTCTTGCGAGTCGACGACTTCGACCGGGACACCTGGAAGCGCAATCGCATTGGCCTCGTCGCGCACGACGCCCACCACTCGGACAGTCTGCCCCTTGGCGGCGGGAGCCGTTTGGGCACCGCCGGGCGCTTGTGCCGACAGCGGGGCGATCGTCAGAACGAGTGCGCAGGCGAGCAACCCGCCTCTTGCCGTGCGTCCAAGATTCATAAGCTCCTCAACGTGATTTGCCAATCAGGGGCACAACTGTAGTCGGCCGGGATTGACTCCGGTATGTCGAGTCCGTTTCCAGCGTGTAAATTGCCGCACGCCGGAAACACATCCTTAAGGAGGGCAGGAAGCCTGTAAAGAAACCGGAAAGACCGTGCAGGCGCTTGAAATTAACCTGGACGTAATGAAATCGTCATGTTACCGTTACGGTCAGCGTGCGGACTCCCGCGAAGTCTATCGGATCGTTCCTGTTCGCCATCTTCGGTGCCTCGCTGACCGTGTCATCGAGCGGCGCGGACGTGCGAGCCGCCGCCGCGGAGACGCCGAACACGGTTCTAACTCTCCGGCTCGGCGGCGCTGGCAAGCTGCCTCCCCTCACCACCGCCGCCCTGCAAAAGGAAGTCGAATCGATCTGGGATCAGAGCCATGTTCGCCTGCGTTGGCTGGTACCCAAGGGTGAAGCCGCTCCGACACCAACCCTGACGATCCTCATGGCCCCGAAAACCGTCGCGTCGTACCACGGGGACGGGCCGGCTTGGACGGTTGGAGAGCTGATTCGGTTCGACCCGGCGGGTGCAATCGCCATCGCGTCAATCACCGGCGCGGCACGCATCATCGACGAGAATCGACGATTCGGGCTGCTCGATGCTCCCGCCTTCTACGATCACCGCCTCGGGGTCGTCCTGGGACGTGCCGTCGCGCACGAGATCGGCCACTACGTCCTGCGGACGAATACGCATGCGCAATATGGGCTGATGCGCGCGAGGGTCGATTCGCGCGAGTTCGCAGATCTTCGAGGCGACGCATTTCGCCTCGATCGTGCGGCTGATGCCTACCTTGGGGAGCTTGCCAGCCGAGGGGCGCTCTTTGCGAGCGCCAGAGAAGCGTTCTCATATTCCACGCGCTAAAGCTCTGGGGCCGCGTGACGGCCGCGTAACGCGTCCGGCCCCACGATGTAATATCTGCCGCGGACACGTGAGCCGGCGTCGCTGGTGCGTATAATCGGCCTTGCATGGCCCTGGTACTCGCCACGATCGCTGCTCTGATGCTCACGATGGCTGTACAGCTGTCCCCGCTGGACGCACAAACGGCCAAGATCTCCATCGCCCATCGAGGCGCATCTGGCAGCGCGCCCGAGCACACGATGGCGGCGTACCGTCTCGCGCTCGAGCAGCGCGCCGATTTCGTCGAGCCCGATCTGGCGGTGACGAAAGACGGCGTGCTGATCTGCCTGCACGACGACACGCTCGAGCGGACCTCGAATATTGCTCAGGTGTTTCCCAATCGTCCGTCGGCGAACGTGCCCGGCCGCGGCCCCGACAGGCGCTGGCTCGCCAACGATTTCACGCTGGAAGAAATCCGCCGGCTCGACGCCGGCGCCTGGTTCGATCCGAAGTTCACAGGAACGCAGGTCCCGACGTTCCAGGAGATGATCGATGCCATGCGCGGCAAGGCGGGGCTGTATCCGGAGCTGAAATCGCCGCCGCTCTACACCGCGCGCGGCGTGGACATGGAGCAGATCTTCGTCCGGGTCATCAAACAGAACGGACTCGACAAGCCGGAGTCGCTGAAGACAACGCCGATCATCATCCAGTCGTTCGACTGGGACACGATTCGCCGCGTCGCAGGCGATCTGCCGACGATTCCACGCGTGTTCCTGACGGAGAAGGACGAGGACGTCACCGAGGCCCGCATCCGCGATCTCGCGACGTTCGCGACCGGGATCGCGCCCGCCAAAGCGGTGATCGCGCGCCACCCTGAGATGGTGAAACGCGCGCACGACGCGAAACTGACTGTCACGTCATGGACATTCCGCGCCGACCAGAAGACCGAGTTCGCCACCGTCCGCGAGGAGATGGCGCACTTCCTCTACACCCTCGGCATCGACGCGCTGTTCACGAACAACCCCGATCAGTTTCCCAGGCGCTGACACCGCAGCGTAGCGGATCGAGCGTGCTGTCTTGACGACCGCAATCCGTTTTTGGTCTAATCCGCCTACGCGAATATGAAGTCGGCCAGCACGACGCGGTCTTCCGTTGCCACCCCGGTGGACCGGCTGTTCCGCGCCTTCTCGGACACAACCCGTCTTCGCATCCTGCATCTCCTTCGCGATGGCGAGCTCTGCGTTTGCGATCTCGTCGAGGTGATGCGGGTGCCGCAGCCGACCATCTCGAGACATCTGTCGTACCTGCGCAAGGCCGGCATCGTGCAGACCCGCGAAGAACGGTCGTGGAACTTCTACACGCTGACCTCGGCCAGGTCGGCTGTGCACAAACGGCTGCTCGACTGCCTGGCCGCGTGCATCCACGAACTGCCGCAGCTCGCCGACGAAGCGAGGCGAGCGCACGAGGTGCGATCGAAGGGCGGGTGTTGTCCGCCCTAATTTTTTTGGCTCGCGATATTCGTACAGGCGAATGACACGGTGATCCAGATCCGCGGAACACGACCCATGCGAACTCCACGTCACGGTTCTCGGCTGATCGGCGCCCTCGTCGGCGCGATGCTCGGTCTCTCGACGCCGGCTCTCGCGCAAGACCAACCTCCCGACATCCAGGCGATCGCATCGGCGCTGGCTGACGAGCGGGCCCGGATCGACGAGCTGCGGATCGAGCTCGAGCGGCGGACTGCTGTTCTCGCCGACCTGACCCGTCGTCTGGAAGCTATCGCTCCGGGACCGCCAACCCCGCCACCAGCACCGATCGTCACTGAAGAGTCCCCGGTGAAGCCCGCGCCGGCGACGGCGCCGCGCTTTCAACTGTACGGCGACGCGAAGGTGCGCTACGAGACCCTCACCCAGGATTACGCCGGCTGCACCGGGTGCCCGGATCGCAAGCGCGGCCGCCTCAGACTCCGGTTCGGGACCGAAGGCCATCTCTCTCCCGACTTCAAGGCGGTCATGGGATTCAGCGCAGGCGAGCTCAACGATCCGAACAGCGTCTACGTGAACCTCGGCAACAAGTTCAGCCGGAAGGTCGTGACCTGGGATCGCGGCTTCATCGAGTACCGCCCACAGAAGGCACGGTGGATCGACTTGATCGTTGGGAAATTCCCCTACCCATGGGTGCGCTCCTCTTTGCTTTTCGACGTCGATTTCTATCCCGAAGGGATCGTCGAAAAGTTCTCCTTCGATCTGCCACACAGCGGACCGCTCACGAACGTTGGGATCCAGGGCTTTCAGCTGCTCGTCGCCGAGCAACCTGGGGACTTGCGCACGACGGTCATCGGCGAGCAGTTCACCGCACGGGTTACGGCAGGCAGGCGCCTCTCGACCCTGGTGGCGGCGACGGCCGTGGAGATCCGCCGGCCCGACCCGCTGCTGCGGGCGCTGCTGGACGGCGCCGACGTTGGCGTCAGGAACACGAACGCCGTCGTGATACGTAACGGTCAGCCCTTTTACGCCAGCGGCTTCCGGTATGCGAATCTGATCATCGAAAACGCGATCACCACGCCATGGTCGTCGCTGCCGGTTACAGTCGGCTTGGAGTATCAGCGCAATCTGCGCGCCGCATCGTCACGCGACACGGCGACGTCGTTCCGCTTCGATATCGGTCGGGGCCAGCAGCGCGGTGACTGGGTTGGAAGTTGGCACCTCTTCCGAAGCGAGCAGGACGCGATACTCGCGTCTTTCGGCGAGAGCGACTGGCGCGCGCCGTCGAATGTGGTGCAGCACCGGTTCGAGGCCAATCGGATGGTCACACCGAATGTCCAACTGGGCGTGTCGCTGTATCGCGGACGGACGCTGGACAGCACGCTCCCCGGCGCTCTCGTGGCCCCGGGCCGCGCGCCGGCGCTCGGCGATCCGTGGCTGAATCGCTTCTATTGGGACGTGACCTATCGCTATTGAGCCCGGCGCTCCTTGTTTTCCAGGCGATCGACGGCGTCCGACGCACGCTCGATCGCCTGGCGAATCCGATCGAGAATCGCTGAACTAGCCGGATCGCTGCTGGTTTCCTGAAGCTCGTCGAGGGTCGTCGCGATGTCGTCCAGCGACGAGGCGATTTCGTCGAGTCGATTGTCATCCATGGATCACCGTTCCGCGAGAATCCACCGCGCGCATCAGGCCGCTTCTCGCTGCGGCTGCGGAATGCGGACTGCCTGGTCACGTCGACGCCAGATCTTCCAGCTGCGTTTCACGCGACGCACGTAGTCACGGGGCGCCGCGTCGTAAATGCGTTTCGTGTCGGCCACCGCCTGGCGTCTGAGCTCGGCTTGATGGCGCCGCGCCGCCCGCCTCAGGTTACCGAGGCCGGACGGGGCACCCTTCGACAACTCTCCGAGCAGCAACGCGATGTTGTGGTCGTCGCCAAGTGAGCTCTCGGCGCGATGGAGCGCAGCGACGTCCTGGCTGATCAGCGGACTGCAGCCTTCGACGAGCCGAAGGTCGTACCAGAGCGCCTTGATGTGCTTGCGCCATTCATGAAAGGCCACGGCGTCCTGGCGCTTCTCGGCGCGCGCCTTCGCCTTGCGTCCTTGCCGCAGCGTCGCGCGGATGCCGGCTGCCAGCGCCCGGAACCGGCGATGGGCCGGCTGCCACCGTTTGACGTGTTTTCGAAGGCGTTCCAAGATCACGATCGACCTGCGTCAACGCGCCCTTGTCCCGAGCGCCACGCAGCGTCGTCTGCTTGTGTGAGGAGAGCCGTCGCCGGAGACGAGCGAAGGTGTGTTCGCCGAAGAGTCCAGGATCCCGGTCCTTCAGCTTGTTGAGAATCTCGAGCATCGCGTCGGCGTCGCGCAGCTTCGAGAGCTTGCGGTTGACCTTGCGCAGCCGCTTACCGTCGCCGCCCGGGCCGCGGCCCGCATCCGCAACGATCAGGTCGCGGATGGCGCGCACCTTCTTGATGCTCTTGCGCGCTTCGTGAATGGCCTCGTCGTGCGGCGGATGCGTCCGGCGGAGCTCTTCGCGGGCCGACCGCAGCTCTTTTCTCGCCAGCCGGCGCAGCTCATGCGCAACCGATTCGTTGGACCGGAGCCGAAATGCCACGGTCCCCGGCCTTGCAGGCTCCGCGCCAGCGGCCACGCCGCCGGCGCGGAAGAGCTGAGGCCTACCAGAGCACTTTCACGCCGAGCTGCACCTGGCGCGGGTCGAAGGTGGCCGTGATGGTGCCGAACGTCGGTTGCTGCGGTTCGCGGCCGGCGGCGTGAAGTTGGTCCGGTTGAACAGGTTGAACGCCTCGAGCCGGAGCTGCAGCTCGGCGCCTGACCGCCGAGCGCGACGTTCTTGCTGGCCGCGAGATCGAACTGCCAGAAGTTCGGCCCGCGCACGTTGTTGCGCGGCGCGTTGCCGAACGGCTGGCTCGGATCGGTCGGCAGCGACGACGCACGCCGGGTTGAACCAGTTCGTGATCGCTCTGGTCCGCCGCCGCGTACGGATCGCAGGTGATGTTCGGCCGGTAGTTGTTCGCGCCGGAGAAGTCGTTCGTGATGGCCGACACCTGGAACGCCGCGGCCGGCGTGTAGGTGAACGTCACCATCTCGCCCGGCGTGACGTGTTGATGCCGGCCAGCTGCCAGCCGCCGACGAGCACATCGATCGCCGGCGACATGCTGCTGCCCCAGCGCTTGCCGCGGCCGAACGGCAGCGACCACGACGAAGCTGGTCGTGCTGTTGTACGGCTGGTGGTAGCGCCGACAGGCCGTAGTCGGCGTCGAGGTTGTTGATGTCCTGCGGCGCCGGGAAGTTGCCGTTCTGGTTTTCGAGCGCGCCGGCGCCGTTGTCCTTCGCCTTCGACAGCGTCAGCGAGCTGAGGAGCGTCACGTCGGCGCCCATGCGCCACTCGTACTTCATCTGGAAGCGCGTCGTAGCGCGACTTGCCGCCGTTGAAGACGTAGGTGATGTCGCCGAAGCGTCGGAATCGGCCGGCGCGCCGCCAGCGGAATCGTGCCGGCGGCATTGTTCGGCGACCGCCTGATTGTAGTTGGCGACGAGCAGCAGATCGTCCGCCTTGTTGCCGACGTAGGCGACGTCGAGCAGCATGCGCGGACCGAACTCGCGCTGCACCGACACGTACCAGCTCTGCACCGGGCTCGAGTGGAAGTCGCGCGGGATGTAGCTGACGAGCGCGGTCAGCGGGTTGAACTGTCGACGGATCGGTCAGCCCGGCCGGATAGCCCTGCTCGGTCGGCACGGAACGTCGCCGCCGTCGGATCGCCCTGGTCGACCGCGGCGCGCACGACCTGCGGTCCGTTGATCGCCGAGCAGGTTCGCCGATCCGATGCGGTTGACGTGCACGTAGCTCGATGCCCCAGCCGCCGCGGACGACGGTCCTGCGCCATCGGCGTGTAGGCGAAGCCGAGGCGCGGCCCGAAGTTGTTGCGATCGGGATCGACCAGCGCGCGGTCGGCAATCGATCCGTCCGTCGCCGTGATCATCGTGCTGCGTCGTCGGGATCGAAGTTGGTCAGCAGCGTTGTTCGCTTCCCACATCGGCGTCGCGTACTCGTAGCGCAGGCCGGCGTTCACCGTCAGCTTGTCGTTGACGCGGATGTCGTCCTGCAGGTAGACGAAGTGCAGCTTCTGCCGCATCTCGGCGACGAAGAACGTGCTGAGCGCGTACTGCGAGCGCAGGCCGAGCATGAAGTCGGCGAGGTTGTAGATGTTGTTCGCCGCGGCGCCCGCCGGCCGCGTGAACTGGCCGGTGTAGGTGTCGAGGCCGTAGAGCGGGTTCACGTCCTGCACTTCGACGTCGATGTGCTGGAACTCGTAGCCGGCCTTGAGCGACTGGCGTGCCCATCAGCCACGTGTAGTTGATCTTCGGGTTCCAGACGGTCGGGTACTGCCACTGCGGGTTGGTCGCCTGCCGGCCGAGCGCCGAGTAGCCGGTGATGCTCTGCGACGGCAGGCCGCCGGCGATGCGCGGGTCGGTCGGCAGCCCGGTGATGCCGAAGCTGTCCGTCGCGCCGAGCGCCGGCGGGTTCTTGCCGCCCTGCGTGTTCGACCAGCCGAAGCGCACTTCGAGCAGCGACCGCTCGCTCGCCACGTAGGTCGCGCCGAGCACGAGCTGCTTGTTGCGCGCGTAGATGTTGCCGTTGCCGCCGCCGCCCGACGGCAGCGGAATCGGCGGCTGATCGTCGGTGCTCAGGTCGCGCCAGCCGTAGCGGCCGAACATCGACAGCGTCGGGCTGACCTGCAGATCGATCTTGCCGCCCGCCTTGTCGGTGTCGTTGGTGAACGTCCTGCGCGATCGAGTAGTTGTTGGCGGCGCCGGGCAGGTTCGGCGCCGGCAGGCCGCCGAGCACCTTGCGCGCGAACGCGGTCATCGGAATCGGCGTGCCCGCCGGATAGACGACGCCGGTCCGCGGATCGCGGATGTCGACGCGCAGGATGCCGGCGTTCTGCGCCGCCGTCGGCAGCGTCGAGAACGCCGTCGCCTTCCGGTTCTGGCGGAACCCTTCGAAGTCGCCGAAGAAGAACGCCTTGTTCTTCACGATCGGTCCGCCGAGCACGCCGCCGAACTGGTTGCGGCGCAGCGGCGGCTTCTGCCCGTCGGCCGGCTTGAAGTAGGTCGTCGCGTTCAGCGCGGTGTCGCGGAAGAACTCCCAGGCGTCGCCGTGAAACTGGTTGGTGCCGCTGCGGTAGGCGACGTTGACCGTCGCGCCGGCGGCGCGGCCGTATTCCGCGCTCTGGTTGTTGGTGACGACGCGGAACTCGCCGACCGCGTCGGGCGGCGGCTGCATCACCTGGTTCGAGAAGCCCTGGTTGCTCGTGCCGTAGGCGTTGTTGTCGACGCCGTCGATCAGGAAGTTGTTGAACGTGCTGCGCAGGCCGTTGACGTTGAACGCGCCTTCGCGCGGCGTGCCGTTGGTGCTCTTGTTGAGCGCCGACTGGCGGACGCCGGTCGCGAGCAGCGCCAGCGCCGAGTACTCGCGGCCGTTCAGCGCCAGCTCGCGCATCTGGTCGCCGGTGATCACCTGGCCGCGCTGGCTCGTGTCGGTTTCGAGGAGCGGCGACGCCGCCGTCACCTCGACCTTCTCGGACAGCTGGCCGACCGCCATCTGCAGGTCGACGCGCAGGCGCGCGCCGACCTGCACCTGCACGTTGTCCACGAGCGCGATCGAGAAGCCCGGTCTTCTCGGCGGTGACGACGTAGACGCCGGCTCTTGACGGTGACGAACTCGTAGGTGCCGTCGCCCGTCGGTGGTTCGCGTCAGCCGACACGCCGGTCGCGGTGTTCGTCAGCGTGACCTTCGCGCCCGGCACGACCGCGCCGGACGTATCGCGCACCGTGCCGACGACCGACGCCGTTTCGAACTGCGCGAAGGCCGTGGACGCCGTCGCGATTGATCATGAACAACACCGCTGGCGAACACACGCATCGCAGCACCTCCGAAAGCCGGTTCCCGTCTTGCAGCCGTATCAGCCTAGTGACGGCGATGTTACGACACAACGACGCTGTTGTCGCAGCGATATGACGCCGCCGAAGTCTGGTGCGAGAGTTCTGCGCTTGCGGGGATGTCGCGGTAGAGCGTCAGTGCCACGTCCACATTGGCTCGAATCGCGGCCGCGATAGCCGGCCAGTTCTTCTCGCACCTCAGCAGTGTTTTCCACGAATACAAATGTTTGGTTTTGTGAAAGTCCGAATTCGCCACTGTACGGATAGTGTTTCAGGCTGGTGACCGAAAACAGGTCGTCGCGATTGCCGGCCTCCCAGGCAGTCGACCAGGTCGGCGAGCCGCTTGCGCTGGTTCCAGAGGTAGCACGTCCCGATTTCAATCCGCCAGGTCGTCCGGTGCTGTGGATGACAGGCGATGCTGATCCCGCCCTGCCGGCGAATTTCGGTGAGGATGTCATCGGCCGGCTGATCGGCGCTGATGAACTTCCGGATGTTCAGCGCGACGATGTGCGAGTTCCGCTTACTGCGGATGTGATTCCGAGTCACCTCCGCGCCAGGAATGACGAGCAAATCGTACAACCGCTTCGCACGCTCAGCTTCGTCGGCAAGCTCGGCCAGGTTTCGATAGGCCGAGCAACGCTTCAGGACAGTCGGATTGATTCGCCGAACGCGAGCGTCCTGAAGCGTGACGCCGGGATGTTATTCGCGCGACACGCATCCTGGAGCGCCCGCAACGGTTCGTCAATCCCTTCGGTCGTCATCTGAAACGTGCCGAAGTGCATGCCGATGCTTTCGGACGCCTCCAGATCCAGGTGCGCCTGCACCGCCTCGGCCGGGTTCATGTGCACCGCGCGCATGAACCAGCGGGGCTCGTAGGCGCCAATCGGCAAGAGGGCGAGATCGATAGGACCGAGGCGCTGTCGAACGTCGGTGAAGAAGCGCGCGTACGCGGTGTCACCGGCGAAGTAGATGCGCCGCTCGCCCGCCGCGATCGTGAATCCACCCCAGAGCGCGCGGTTTCGATCGAAGGGCGTGCGCGCCGAGAAATGACACGCGGGAGTCAGCACGATCGGCACCGGTGAGGTCGCGGCGTGCTGCCACCAATCGAGTTCCTCGACACGGCGGATGCCTGCAGACCGCACCAGCCCCGCGTTGCCCAACGGCGTCACGACGAGAGGGTCGCACGTCTCGGCGAGCCGCCGCAGCGCTGCCAGGTCGCAGTGATCGTAATGGTTGTGACTCAGCAACACGATCGCGATGGGCGGCAACGCATCGAATGGCACTGCCGGTGGTCTCACGCGTCTGGGGCCCAACCGGCCCAGAGGGCCGGCATGGCGCGCGTAGATCGGATCGGTCAGGATGTGTCCCGCCTCTGTTTGAATCAGAAAGGTCGAGTGGCCGACAAACGTGACGATCGCGGCCGCATCGTCCAGAGCAGGCGGCTGTCGAGGTGGGACGTCAATGAACCGCGGCCAGCGGGTTCGTGCCGTCATGAGCATCTTGGGGACCGCGGACAACGGCTGGCCAGTCGCGCCCGCGGGATTCATGAACCGTCGTCCGTCGAAGTGGTCGCTTGTCTGAGGTTTCATGCGCCGGGCCCTTGGGATCGTGTACATGCTGGCGCCGGTGCGCGTGGACAGCTCGCCGATTCTCACGCCGGATCTCCCAAGGCGGTCGCGGTGAGCTGCGTGTCCATGTATTCCGTCAGCTCCTGAATCTTGCCGCTCGCGAGACGGTAGATCCAAAAGCCCTTTGAGAGCTTTCGTAACCGAGACGTCACAGCAATCGCGTAGCCTGTATTGAGAACTCCGCTCCAGGCGGGCGGTCCGAGTTCGGTGAGAAGGGATGATTGCTCGTCGGCACGATGCTGGCGCCCCTTCGTCCGCACGCTTCTGACCGAACACGGACCGCCCCTCTATTCTGACGAACCGTACCATAAAAAATTTTCGTCGCCGTCTTCGCGTCGTAAGCGCGTTGTCACCGACGGGCCCGACACTGCGATTCGCGTATGTCTGACAGTCCGTTCAACCGTCGGGACAAGCGACGAACATCGCTGCGGCGGCGCCGCAATGCCGTGTTCCCCACGTTCGAAGAAATCGCCGAGCGTACCTACGAGTTGTTCATCGACAACGGCCGGCACGTGGACCGGGTGTTCGACTACTGGCAGCAGGCCGAGAACGAGCTGCTCGATCGTGCGGCCAGCCGGGCCACGCGCTGATCGCCAGACCGCCTTTTGCTGCCCCTATCGCATGGACGAGAAGGCGTTACGGATGGGATGACAAACCGACCATCCCGATGACTGTGCACTCCAGCACATTCGACGCAGCTCCGCTCTAGTACGATCGCACGAGGTTGCGCGTGACGCGCACTGCATGCATAGGAACAACTGATGTCATCACGGAAGCTCGACGAACTCGCCAGCGACATCGACGATGCATCGATCACCGTCGAGGAACTCCAAGACGCTCCCGACACTGACACCGACGAAAAACTCGACGACCTTCACACGACGCTCGAGAAGGCCTCCGATACGATCGACGCCCTTGAAGAGGACAAGCCGAAGTAGCCGATGGATGCGCCAGGGTAGTCCTCGCTCGCGTAGGTACAGCCTCAGTCGGAGTGGATGGAGCAGACCGATCTCCGGGCACCGTCGCTTGACCGCCATCTCCCGGGCTTTGATCGTCAGGTGGCGGTCGTTCACGGCCCTGACGCCCACCCGACGATGAATCGCGAAAACAAGTCCAAGATCGCCGCCAGATAGAGCTTGCCGCTGCTACCGATCACGAACTCCGTCGATCACCGACCCACCGCTGGTTCGGCGGGTCCGACGCAAATTGCCGGTCGTGGAGATTGGCGGCCACAGGTTGGTGACTCATCGTCGTCAGCTTGTAGCGTTTGCGAAGCCGCGCGTGTCGCGCTCCTCGGCGAGGATCCGATTCTCTTTTGCGGAGCCGTGCCAGCTCCTCCCGCGCCGCCGTGGTCAGACCGGTACGGCCCTTCGTGCGATTGGCCTGTGCGTGCCGGACCCTCAGTGATCGGCACGCCGTCGAACAGGGCGACTTCCTGAGCATTCGCACGATCTGCAATTCGCTCGCATCAGCGTCATCTGAAAAAGGGGGCACGTTTTGAGCCGTTCCGATTTTGTGGTTAGCTGCCCGTGGTACAAGTCGCCGCCGCTGACGAGTTGACGACGAGCGTGGTCGGTACTGTGACGCAGGCCGCGCATGGCCACCATCACGCGCCGCACGGCGCGGATGCTCGGTGAATCGATGATGAGCGACGGCGATGAGCGCCGAATACGGTGGCGAGGACGGCCGCGAGTCGGCCCTGGAGGCCGCGCGGCGTGCCGACGCCGAGGATCGAGCGGATCAGCAGTCCGAGATTGAAGCCACCGGCGTGAATCAGCACTCGCTTGAGAATGTTCTGGTGACCGCGCAGATGCGTCCGCCGCATGCCACCGGTGTCGTAGAGATGCGCGAAGGAGCGTTCGATTCGCTCGCCGCGTTGCCGCATCAAACGGCGCCCGCGTGGCCCGCGCATGCGCCGACGATTGCGATAGACGGGCGCCTGCGCCGTCCGGGTGCTTCGACCAGTCGCGTCGCCCTCGGTCCGGCTCGGCGATGTAGGACCGGATGCCGACGGCCTCGAGGTCGACCATCGACTGATTGCTGTGATAGCCCTTGTCGCCGATGATCTCTTCGAGCGACTGCGGTTCGTCGACGTCCGCCTGCGCGTCTTCGATCTGCTCCGCGGCCGCCGTCGCGGTCTCGCCGAGCGTCGTCGTGTCGCCGTGATCGGCGCCCTGCACCGTGACCGCGACAATCGCGCCGGTCTCCAGGTCGACCGCGTGCTCCGCCTTGTGCGCGAGGTGCGTCCGGCCATCCTTCATCTTCGTGACCTTCGCGTCGGGATCGTGCGGGTTCGTCCAGTCCTTGTTCGACGTCTTCTTCTTGCGCTTCCGATCCAGCCGCGCCAGCGCCTCACGCGTCGGCGTCTTGATGCCCGAGGTCTCCGCGAGCCGCGTCAAGAACGCCTGATAGCTCTCGCCGGTGTCGCGCCGGACGATGCTCCGCATCGCGGCATTCGCTTCCAGCGTCGTCGCGTCGATCGCAATCGTGCGGCCTTTCAACAGACCCGCGGCCACCAGCCGCTGTTGGATCCACGTAAAGACGGCCCGATGCGTGTCGACATCGATCAGCCGACGGGTGCGCGAGATCGTCGAGTGGTCCGGCGCCGCCTCCTCGATGCCGAGCCGCACGAACCGGCGGACCGCCAACGAATCGGCCGCTCGCCACGCGATGCCGCGTTCCGCATCGAGGCCTTCGAAGTAGCCGACCAGCAGCAACCGGAAATAGCGTCCCGGTTCCAGACTCGGGCGCCCCATCGCCGGGGCATAGAATCGCCGACACTGGTCTTCCGCAAACCGGTCGAACCCCTCGGCGTCGAGGATCGCGTTCAACTGGGTGTAGAACGGGTGACCCGGCGACGAGGGCAAGTCGGCGGTCGCGACCCACAACGGCGGCTGTTCGGTCTTGCGCGTGCCCATGGCCATACGCGGCATTCTGGTACACCGACCACGCTGGCGAGACAGACTCGTCAGCGGTTATCGACTTTCACCACGGACTGTTAGGGTCCGGGCTGACCGATCCTGAGCCCGAGTACTGGCAACTGATAATCGGCACGTCGGGTGAGTACATGGGAGTATCGCGGCGTCGCGCCGTCTCTCTGCCGTGTTCGACGACAGTGAGAGTCCATAAACCGCTTGGAGAACACATGACCTCTGATCATCGGGAGAAAATCGACGAACTCGCCAACGATCTCGACGAGTTGAAAACAACGGCCGACGAACTCGACAGCGATCCGCCGGCCGCTCTCGAACCAAAAAACTGTCGACAAGCTCAAGCGCGCCATCGACACGGCGAGTGAGGCAGCGGACGAGCTCGAAGATCAGATGGAATGAGAGGCGACGCCAGCGGAACCGGACGGCGCGCTCTGGTCAATGGACCCCGAAACGTCGCCGCTCCGGTAGTCGGTCTGCTCGGTGATCCCGTTCGCGCGACACAGGTCGGCGACCTTCCGACCGGCTTCGCCCTCTGACGATCGCCAGAATCTGCTCGTCGGTGAAATTTGCTCCGTTTCATCGGCGCTCCTCGGAACGGAGGACCTCATCTTATCCATGGCGGATCAGAGGGGGCAGGTCAGTTGACTCCGAAGTGGCCGGCACGATTGGCGGCGTACGACCTGTACATCTGGGATCAGTGCTACGCCATGGAGCAAAGTCTTCGTATCGACTGAATCATCCACTCGGTCACTGTTGCAGGACCTGATGGACGAACGCCACGGCGATGGATCCCTCGCCGACGGCGGTGGCGACGCGCTTGATGTTGCCGCCTCTGACGTCGCCGACGGCAAACACGCCGGGACGGCTCGTTTCGAGCAGGTAGGGCGGGCGCGTCAGCGGCCAGCGCGCGGCCGACAGATCGTCGCGCGACAGCTCCGGGCCCGTCTTGATGAACCCGTTGTCGTCGAGCGCGACGCACCGCTCGAGCCAGCCGGTGTTCGGCAGCGCGCCGGTCATCATGAAGACGTGGCGGATGTCGTTGGTTTCGGCCCGACCGCGTCGATCATCGCGCCACTGGACTCGTTCGAGATGCCCGTTGCCTTCCAGGGCGACGATCTCCGTCTGCGTCCGCAGCTCGATCGCGCGTTGGAAGCCACCCGCAAGAGCTACTACATGGCGCGGGCGGCTGGCGAAATCCGGTCGAGTCGGCCCGGTCTGCCCCGCCTCACGTATTCGCCATCGGTCGTCAGCACCAGAAAGCCGGACGCGGTGAGGGCTTGCAACGCCTGCTCGCATTGCTCCTGCGACAGATTCCAGAGGCGCTGCACCTGCCAGAACGTCAGCCTCAATCCCGGCATTTCGGCGTATTCCATCTGCATCAGCTCGACCGCCTCGTCGACGCGGGGAAGCGACATGAAGACCTCCATCACGATCTTCGGCGGTCGGTATCACAGCTGCATTACGGGCCCATCTCGACCCCGTAAAACGGCGGCTGTTTTGGAAGCAGCCAGAGGTGAATCAGCTTCAGTCTCGACTGCGACGCGCATGGAGAGCTTCCTACCGCGCGAGCCGCTGCATCTGTCGATATCTGAAACAGCCACGAGGTGGTCATTCACCCAGCTGACGCGTTCAAGGTGAGCCTACGGACCTTGCCGCCGGCCGAGCTTCCGCAGAAACCGCCCAACGATGATCGCGTGCACGCCACTGCCGATGACAACCGCGCGGTACACCCGGCCGAGACCTGACGCGAACCGGGCGTAGGTCAGGGCGCGCACACGAGTGTTCGGTGGTCCCGACACGCCGCCCGCACCCACTGGTGTGAGATCGTCGAGGACGAAGTGCAACTCGTAGGTCGCAAAGAGATGCTCGCCCGCCAGGCGTAACGACCACGGCGCGGTTTCATCGCGCTGCGGAAATCCTCGGGACCCCAACAACGGCGACCGTCCAATCGCGGCCTGAAGGCGCTGCCAGGCCTTGCTTGGCTCGAGCGGCAGCAGCACGTCGTGGACATCGATGAACGGCAACCCACGGCCGGGTGCAGCTGTCGTCTGGTCGGACATGGCGCACTCGATCATGCCATTCATCCACCCGAGGCCGTGACGCTATGTGACGGCATCCGCCTGATGCAAGGCCGGCCCGACTCGCGCGCCAAGCGCGAATGCCGATTGTGATAGGACTGTGAAATATGCGGCTCACAACCTCGGCGAACATCGATGTTTACGGACGCCGATGACGCGCGGCAGACTTAAGGTAGGAAACTGGCCGTTCTATTGGCGCCACCGTCACGCGTTCGCCAGTCACCAGACGGACGCGAAGACGAGCCCCTCGTTGTTCGTGTGCAGCTCGCGCCCGTGTGTGCAATTGTGAACAGACACGGAGTTTCAGGTACCTGAGATCATCCGCCCCCAAATTATGGCGATGTGGAAATGCCCCAATTGTAATTCCTCGATTGTCCACTACCTCGACCCACGTCACGGGGCAGGTCTACCGCTGCCATCAGTGCAGCCTCGAACTAGCCGTTGATCCGCCAGGCGATCGACTCGTAATCGTCTCCCCCGTTGACCCGCGAGCGCCTGAAACACTCTCGGTCCGACCTGATCAGCCATTGAGCCAATCATTGCGGTTCAGCCGGCACCCGGATCGGCGGCAGGATCAGAACGCCGTGACGAAGCCACCAGTAGGAGAGCGACGTTCCGTCGCCCCTTCGTAGGTACGCCGATCGAAAAGCAGGTAGCCCTTGCACCAGCTACCTACTCCCGCCTATTTCACTCGCCTGACGTTGGTCGCCCGGTTGGTCCGTTCGAGGTCAAAGGTCAGAGGCGTTCCGGGTTGCAAATCGTCGAACTGCCACTCCAACACCATGCCGTCGCGCTCGAAGAGGTGCAGTTGGCCATCCTCGCCTCGTACCTCGCCACGCTGACGCGCTTGCTCGATCCTGGTGACGGTACCCTTCACCCTAACGCCCCTTCCGTTTCCGCACCCGCTTCGGCCTCGCGCACGATTTCGACTGCGCCAAGGCCAGTCCGTGAAACGACGCGAGCGCGACGGTGGAATCGGACCGTCGGCGATCGAGCGAGCGAGCTGGACTTGCAAGCCGCCGCGACCTCGAGGCGCTCGAGGCCGCGCGGTTCACGAAGCACGGCCATGCCATGGTCTGAGAACTCAACGCAATCCGCTGTGCGCTATGGAACAGACACCACAGGCGTTGTCTGTCACCATCGCGTTACTGTGGAACCCGCATTCCCCCTATGCGGACTCATCGGATTCCAAAGCGCAACCCGGTGTGCGGCGGAAGCCTCCGACCGATGACGAACTGCTCGGCGGTGCCGCGCTTATTATGCAGGACGCTCGATGCTGCGCAAACGTATCTGTAGCGACATCATCGCCGGAGCCCGGCGAGTGAGCCGAGCCGCCAAACCCAGGCGTGCCAGTCATCGCCGTCGGGCACAGCCGTAGCGCGGTCCTATGCAGCCTCCGTGCGATCTGAACTGCCCACGCTGCGGCAAGCCGCTCTCGGCCCTGAAAGGCCATCGCGGGAGTCTGGCCTTCTACCATTGCTTACGGCATGGTCGGTTCTGGATTGACGAGGATGGACGGCTGCGCGAGGAACGGCGCTCATCCGACCGGCCCACATAAGTAACAGCGGCATTACGCGCTCACGTGGCAAAAGCATCGTAAGCTCTGACTGCGATGACGACCACGTCTCGGTTCAGGTGGCGCCTGATGCTGACGCCGGCGCTTCTCGCTCTCCTGGTCGCCGGGTGTTCGTCACCACCCTCGCGACGCCACCTCCTCATCGTCGTCGACGGCCTCCGACCCGACTACGTCACCGCCGAGGTGATGCCAAATCTCACCGCGCTGGCGAAGCGCGGCGTAGTCTTCACGCGGCATCACGCGGTCTATCCGACGGTCACGCGGGTCAACGCCGCGTCGATTTCAACAGGTGCCTACCCCGACACCCACGGGCTGATGGGGAACAGCGTGTTCTTCCCACGGGTGAGCCTGACGAAGTTTCTCGATACGTCGAAGCGCGAAGATCTCGTGAAGATCGCCGACACGGAGCGTCGTTTGCTGACCGCGCCCACCCTGGCCGAATCACTCCAGGCGGCCGGTCAGAGCATGCTGGTGGTCAGCTCGGGATCCGAGGGCTCTGCATTCCTCAACAACCACACGGTAGCCGGCGGCGCTGTCATTCATCGTCAATTCATCCTGCCGCCAGAGCTCGCGGACGACATGAAGGCGCTCGGACCGCCGCCGGTGGATGGCGCGGCGACCGGCACGTTCGATCGGTACGCCGTCGACGCGTTCCTGAAAGTCGGCCTCGCGCGCGTGCGGCCATCGGTCACCGTGCTGTGGCTCAGCGATCTCGACTCCACTGCCCACGATCACGGCGTCGGAGCGCCCGAGACCGTCGCGGTGCTCAGGAGCGTCGATGGCGAGATCAAGCGGATCGAAGAGGGTCTCAAAGCACAGGGGCTGTTCGACAGCTACGACATCTGGGTCACGTCCGACCATGGCTTCTCCACCCACACCGGTGCCATCGATCTCAAGGCACTGCTGCAGCCATTCGCCGGCGCCCTGTCAGACGGATCGCCGCGTGTCGTCACGAGTGGCGGCGCGATCTACGTCCGCGACGGCGACTCGTCGACGGTGTCAGCCATCGTAGGCGCGCTTCAACGAACCGCAGGGGTTGGAGCCATTTTCACGCGGGCGGCAGGGCCGGGCTCGTTCGACGGATCGATTGCCGGCACGCTGTCGTTCGACGCCGTGCGATGGACTCACGACCGCTCCGCGCAGATTCTGTTCTCGCCGGACTGGACCGATGCCACCAACCTGCACGGGATTCGAGGGACCGCCGCGTCCAATGACACCGCTGGACACGGCAGCGCCAGCCCGTGGGATGTCCACAACACGCTCATTGCCGCCGGACCCGACCTGAAGCGCGGCGTCACCATCGACCAGCCGAGCGCGAACGTCGACTTTGCGCCAACGTTTCTCAGACTCCTCAACATCGCGCGTCCTTCGTCGATGCAGGGACGAGCGCTCGAGGAGGGACTGGTCGACGGGATTTCTCCCAAGACACAGGCCGGCACGACCGAGCACACCGCGACGGCGCGCGATGGCTCGTATGCGGTGACCGCGACGTTTTCGAGTATCCGCGTGGGCGAAGTGGAGTACCGCTACTTCGACGGAGCGAAGGTTGTCAGGAAGTAACGCGCGACTACTGTTGGCATGAAAAGCCTCAACGCACGCCTGGCTGGCACTGGCTTTCCTCGCCGGCGCGATGGGGCTTCTGCTGTTCGTGCCTGCGCGAACGGTTCGCTATTGGCAGGCATGGGTGTATCTGTCGGTCTTCTTTAGCGCAGCGACGCTCACCACGCTCTACCTGATGCGAAAGGATCCCGCTCTACTCGAGCGTCGGATGAAGGGTGGGCCAACCGCGGAGACACGGCCGATCGAGAAATTCATCATGCTGTGGACGTCGCTCGGTTTCGTCGCGCTCCTGGTTGTGCCGGCGCTCGATCATCGCCATGCCTGGTCGACGGTTAGGCTGCCCGGCGTGCTGGCTGGCGACGTACTCGTCGCCGGCGGGTTTTACTTCATTTTTCTCGTCTACAAAGAGAACACGTACACGTCGGCGACCATCGAAGTCGTGGCGAATCAGAAGGTCATCTCGACCGGCCCTTATGCGATCGTGCGCCACCCGATGTACGCGAGCGGCCTGCTGTATCTGGCGGGTACTCCGTTGGCCCTGGGGTCGTACTGGGGATTGCTTCCGCTCGCGGGCATGCTCCCGTTTCTGATCTGGCGGCTCATCGATGAGGAGCGATTGCTGCAAGACCAGCTCCCGGGCTACACGGAATATCAGCGGCACGTGCGCCATCGCCTCGTGCCGGGGATTTGGTAACTCGCCACATCGAGCCGCAAGTCGTAATACGACGCCAGATCCTGGCGGGCCAGGCGCTTCGTGGACAACGGAGCTCGCAGCAGTTGCCTACGCCATCGGTTGGCCGATGGCGACCACACATGTGGTTGGAACAACCGATCAACGGCTTTCTGTTACGGTGGGACAGGACGCACGGCGTAGGCTCACGCTCTCGTCAGGAATTTCATGGGTGAACTGCTGAATCTGCTTGGCCTCAGCGCGGGCGTCGTGCTCTACGCGATGTTGCTCCTGATGGTGATCCGCGTGGGTCGTACGTCAACTGGGGAGCGCCGCTTCGACCCGTTGATGTTGCTGGCGTCCGTTCTCGGTCTGGTGTGGAACCTCTGCGCGTTGCCCGCCTACGAGCTGCCGAGAGTCGGCGTGGAAGGTCCATTTCCCTTCCTGACGGCGGTCGGTCTGGGCGCGCTGGGGTTCCTGCCGGCGGTCGTCGTGCACTCGGTGCTTGCGCGGCGAGCGCGAAGCGTGTCCGACCGGACTCAAACGGTCGCTGGCACTGGCCGCCTATCTGCGCGAGCGGCGTTGCGGCCGCTTTGCATCTGATATTCGCCATCGCCGGGCGTCCGGTGCCGTCGGAACTGGGCATGCGGCTGCTCACCTACTCGTTCCTGACGCTGGTCGTCCCTCTGGCTGCCGTCACGCGCGGGCAGCCCGGATTCCGCCGCGCGTTGTGGGCGGCGTCGCTCTCGATCTTCGCGGTCTCCGCCCTCCACCTCAGTCAGCTTCATCAGGGCGACGCGTCGTGGCCGGTCGAACTCGTCGGCCACCATGCGTCGCTCCCGCTCGCACTGGCGATCTTGTATCAGGACTATCCGTTCGCATTCGCCGACCTGTTTCTTAAACGCGCGCTGGCGCTGCTTGCCATCATCGGGCTCGCGTTCGGCGCGATTGCGCTGTTCGACGCGCAATCCGGATTCTTCACGGAGTTCGCGCGCGTGAACCCACGACAGGTCGGCTTGCTCGTGACGTTGTGGGTGGCCACGGCGCTGCTGTATCCGTCGCTGCGGCGGGTGACTGCGTGGTTCGTCGACCGGATCGTCCTCGATCGGCCTCACTACCCGTCGTTGCGCGCGGACATCGTGCGGCGCCTTCAGACAGCACGACGATGTGCCGACGCTGCTCGAAGACATCTGCGTGGCACTGACGCCGGCCTCAGCGCGACCGGGGTCGCATGGCGCGAGCTACCGGACGGCGGGCCCGATGATGGCCGGACGCCGGTGATCGTGTCGGGCAATCGGGCGACAGTGGTCGTGCCGACCGCGGACGGGCCCAGGTTTGCCATCGAAATCGACAGCTGATGGGTGGCCGGCGCTTTCTGTCTGATGACGTGGCGACGCTCGACACGATCGCGGTCGCCGTCGCACGCCGCATCGACGCGATCCGTCTGACGCGCGAACGCTATCAACGCGAAATCCACGAACAGGAGATCGGCAAGCTCGCGAGCGAAGCCGAGCTGAGAGCGCTTCGCGCGCAGGTCAATCCGCATTTCCTCTTCAACGCGCTGACCACCATCGGCTATCTCATTCAGACCGCGCCACCGCGGGCGGTCCAGACGCTCATGCGGTTGACGTCGCTGCTGCGCGCCGTGCTGCGATCCGAAGGCGAGTTCACGACGCTGGGACGGGAACTCGACCTGGTCGAGTCCTATCTCGACATCGAGCGCGAACGCTTCGAGCATCGGCTACGGGTCATCATCGATGTGCCCGTCGAGCTGCGGCAGATTCGCGTGCCGCCGCTCGTCCTCCAGCCGCTCGTGGAAAACGCGGTCAAGCACGGCATCGCGCCGACACCGATCGGGCGGCGAGCTGTTCGTGTCGCGCGACCCATGGACGCGGCCGACGACGACGCGCCGTCACATTTCGATCACCGTTCGCGATACGGGAGCGGGCGCGAGCGCAACCGCCCTCGCGCGTGGACGCGAAACCGGCGTCGGGTTGCGCAACGTCGAGCGTCGTCTGGCGGTGCCTGTACGGGCCGGCCGCTTCGCTCAACGATCCAATCGGCGGCTGGCAAGGGGACGACCGTCGAGATCCGCGTGCCGACCTCACTCGACTGCGCGCGACGCTGCCGGGCTCAGACAAGGTAGCCGTGTGAGCGCCAGGCTCCGCATCGTCGTGGCCGACGATGAGCGGCCGGCCCGGACATTTCTGGTGGCCCTGCTGCGTTCGTTCGACGATGTGACGATCGTCGGCGAAGCGACGACCGGCCGAGACGCCGTGGCGCTGATCGAGAAGGAAAAGCCGGATCTCGCGCTGCTCGATTGGCAGATGCCGGAGCTCGACGGCATTGGCGTTGTCCGCATGTTGAAAAAAGCGGACATGCCGCTGGTGGCGTTTGTCACCGCCTATGACGAGCACGCAGTGCGCGCCTTCGAAGTCAACGCCGTCGACTATCTACTCAAGCCGGTCGACAAGAGCCGGCTCCGCGAGACGATCAATCGCGCGCAGGAGCGGATCGAACACGCGGAAATCGTGAGCGAGCAGGCCACGCGCGTGGACGCCGCGCTGAGCGCGTACGAAGTGGCGGCCCAGCCGCCGTATCTCGAGCGCGTCCCCGTGCGAAGGCGCGAAGAAGTCTTTCTGATCCCGGTCGGGCAGATCGCATCGATCGTCGCCGATGGCGAGCTGCTGAACATTACGACGATTCGCAACGAGCGGCACACGATTACTTACCGGCTGAAAGATCTCGAACAGCGCCTCGATCCGGCCCGGTTCATTCGGCTTGGACGCGGGACGCTTGCCAACATCGATGTGATCACGAAGGTGAGCATCATGCCGGGAGGCACCCATGTGGCGCAATTGTCGAACGGGCAGAATCTGCCAGTCAGCCGGCTGCAGTCGCGCATTCTTCGCGAACGGTTCCTGAAGCTCTGACCTGCACGGACTCTGGCGACCATCGACTCGACACCGATGATCGACCGTGGGGCGCCAGTCGCCAGTCAAATCGAACCATCTGCTGAAAACCGCGCGCGCTCGGACCCGCAATCACGGTTT
This sequence comes from uncultured Acidobacteriota bacterium, assembly GCA_963770995.1. Lineage (GTDB taxonomy): Bacteria > Acidobacteriota > Vicinamibacteria > Vicinamibacterales > CAVVIG01 > CAVSWN01. The sequence continues at coordinate 1,084,343 of CAVYRS010000005.1, forward strand.
GCTACGTCGCGTGCGGTACCACATTCCAGGCGACACGCACGCCGCATCCCGATCGCCGCGACGGTATCGAGGATCCTCGCGCACCACCAAACGGACTCCGATGCGCGCGAACTTCGGATGGCACATGTGGCTGCTCGCCGCGTGGGCGGCCTTCCTGCTGTTCGTCGTCCTACTGCGGATGGTCAGTCAGGCGCGGTGAGATCGAACAACGAGACGGCCGCTCAGAACTTGACGCTGTAGACGATCCGGAAATTCCGGCCCATCTCGGGCGCGAGATCCTTCAGGTAGTTGAGGTGATTCCGATAGAGCGTATCTGCCGCGTTGTCCAGCCGCGCGGTGATCGTGCTGGTCGCCTTGCCGGACAGCAAACGAATACGACGTGTAGAGCTTGAGCAGGTTGTACCCGTCGGTGGCGGTCTCACCCACAACCTCACCGTCAGGAGCCGCAAACGTGTGAATCCGATCCTGCTTCGCGGTGAAGACGGCGTCGAAACCTGCTTGAAACGCATTTTTCTGGACGCGCAGGCCGGCACGGCCGCGCAGCGGAGGCATGCGCGGCAGCGGCTGGCCAATGGCCGTGAGCTCCCCGCGCACGTAGTCGACGCCGCCCTCGATCCACACCATCGGCGCGACCTTCAGATCGAGGTGCGACTCGATGCCCTGTAGCTTGGCGTCGGCCTGCACATTGTTGGTCACTACCAGGTCGTCCTCGAACTCGTCGGTCAGCTCACGGAAGATGAAGTTGTCGATGCGGTTCATGAAGTACGCGACTTCGCCCGAGGCGCGGGCCCCACGCCAGCGCACCGAGGCGTCGAACCCCAGCGCGTGCTCGGACACGAGATCGGGGTCGCCGTTTTCGACCACGTTGTTGCCCGCATGCGGACCGTGGAAGTAGAGCTCTTCGAGCGCCGGATTGCGCGCCGCGCGCGCCAGACTGAACGCGACCGTCGTCGAGTCGTTCGGGAGCAGCAAGAGGCCGAACGACCCTGAGAAGTTGGTGAAGTCACGCGTCGGCTCGTCTTCGGCCGGCGTGAATTTCGCCTGCTCCACGCGCGCCCCGAACTGGAGCTGCGTGTGCGGCGATGCGGCCACCTCTTCGTAGAGGTACGCCGAGAATCCGGTCTGGTCGACGGCGGGCGACAGCGCCTCTGCGCCAGCGGTCGAGAACGATCGCGTCAGCACGGTCCCCCCGATCGATCCCTTGAGCCGCCCGGCGGCTTTGTGGCGCGCCAGCAGCTCGAGCTCCGTCGTGTTGTTCACGAACGACGTCGCGACCACGTCGCCGTCGAGCTCGTCGTGCTTGTAGCGCCGGACGCCGAAGGATCCGCGGAATCCCTCGAACGCTCCCCCGAGATTGCGGGCCTCGCCACGGACCGTGAAGATCTGACGGCGGGGATCGAGATTCGTCTCGCCTTCTTCCACGAACGGAATGCCATAGTGCGTCTTGTCGAACGCGTAGCTCGCGCCAAAGAACCCATTGGGCTGGGTGTAGGAGGCGCCGACTTCCGCTGTCGCCATGCGATTGAAGGAGTTCGGGATGGCCCCGTCCGGCGATCGGAAGTCGCCGGCGCGGCGGCCGCTGCCGGCGAGATGCAGCGCCATGGCGCCGTTGCCCACCGTCACATCGGCGGCGCCGCCCCCTTCTTTGGCGCCGGAACCGGCATCGACCGTGAACGATCCCGTGGGGGACATGACCGGTGCAGTCGGAATGTCATTCGTGATCACGTTGACGAGCCCGCCGATCGCGTTGGCGCCGAACAACAGCGTCGCCGGGCCGCGCACCACTTCGATCCGCGAGGCCGAAGCCGGATTGACGTTCACGCCGTGGTCGCCGGACTGACTGGAAAGGTCGCCCATGCGCAGGCCGTCCTCGACCACCAGCACGCGGTCGCCGTCGAGGCCGCGGACCACCGGGCGCGCGGGCCCCGGGCCGAAGCTGCGCAGCGCGATGCCCGGTTGATTCTCGATCGTCGCGCCCAGCGTGCCTTGGATCTCCTTGGTGAGCTCCTGGCCGCCGAGCACGTTGGTCGCCTGGAAGGTCTCGAATTGGCTCTTGCCGTCCGGGCTGACGGACGTCACCTCGCTGAAATGGAGTTCGGGATTGATCCGGAAGTCCCATGTCTGCGATCCAGCCGCGACCGTAATCTCCGTTCTGGAGGGCAGATACCCGGCGGCGCGAATCACGAGATGGTAGCTGCCGGCCGGTATCTCCGCCAGCGAGTACTTCCCGTCGGAACCGCTGCGCACCTGGCGGGTGAATGCCGGTGCTTCGATGGTCACGATGGCATTCGGTACTGGCTCGCCGGAGAGCGAATTGGTCAGCGTGCCGGTGACCGTGCCGGTCCCCTGTGCGGCCGCCGCCACGGCGAAGCCGACCAGCAGAGTGAGCACCGCACACAACAGGCTTGTGATTCTCATGGAGGCTCCTCAACGCGATCGTCCGTGGCGGAGCGCCAGAACGACGTCATCCGACGCTAGCAGGAGGTGGTGCGGTCAGCCACTCCAACAGAATGAGTGGTTCGATCAGGGCGGTGAGCGTCCGGTCTACATCAACCGCTGGCGGGTGCACACACGGCCGGAGTCCATCAGAACAGCCATGCGCCTCGCGCCATGAATGCTGCTGTGAACACAATCAGAACGATGATCGTCAACTCGGCGGCGTTGATGCGCTGGAAGGTTGCAATCGCAAACTGGGGCGCCGGTTGACCCTGCCGTCGTGCGATCCGCGCGCGGATGAACGTGATCATCGGCCGCAGTTCCAGCACGAAGATCGTCAGGAACAATGCCATCTTGGTCCAGAAGAAGCCGTTGCGCCAATAGAACGACGTTTCCTTTCCTCCGTAGAACACACGCGCCAGACCCGATGTGATCCACAGCAACGCTGATACTCCCCACACATCATCTGCAGCCAACAGCCGTTTCCAGCCGGCGTCGTCGAGCGGACGCGAGAGCGCGCGGCCGCGCGCGAAGATACTGCCCAGACCCAAGCCCAGTGTGAGGACGTGGATCGCAGAGAGCAACGCGGCAATGGTCGAAGTAAGCGCGAGCGGGATCAAGGCGTCAACGATCCTCGACCAGCGGATTCGGCCGCCACAGAACCACGACCTTGCCGATTCGATGGACGACCGCCGCGTCGGTGGTCGTCGCCAACTCATCGCCGAGCGCTGCGCGCGCCGCGCGTTCGGTAGCGTCGACGCGCACCTTGATGAGCTCGTGTGCCGTGAGTGCGCGTTCGGTCTCTGCCACGACTGCCGGCGTCACGCCTGCACGACCGACAATAACAACGGGGGCCAACGCGTGGGCTCGCGCTTTCAAGTGCGCGCGTTCACGAGCAGTGAGCGGTGTCGGCATTGCCGAATTCCACGCGGCGGGATCTCACGGACGTGACAGACAGCGCTATTGCCCCGGCTTCGTCGGCTCGCTCGACGGCGGCACGATGTTCTTCAAGCGCATGTAGGTCACCAGCACACGACGAACTCGCATGGCGGCACCTCTCAACGCCAATGATACTGCCACGGTTGAACCTGGCGTTGGGCGGAGCCGTCCGGGTACGGCACAATGTGCGCCATGAAGCGTTCAATCCTGCTCGCCGCCGCGCTCGTGACCTTGGTCATGGCGCCCGTCTTCACACAGGCACCAACCCAGGCCCCGACCGCTCCCGTTCCGGAACTGCCATTCGAATCGGTTCCCGATCCGCTGACGATGCCACCGGACATTTCGTTGGGCGAAGTCGCCGGGGTCGCCGTCAATTCCAAGGGGAATATCTTCGTGTTTTCGCGGGGCAACTCCACGGGTCCCGCCTACATGGCGACGGCCGCGCAGCTGCTCGAGTTCGATGCGAAGGGCAAGTTCATTCGCGAGATCGGCAAGAACTCGTTCGGCTGGGCCTATGCGCACGCCGTGCGCATCGACAAGCAGGACAACATCTGGGTGGTCGACAAGGGATCGAATCTGATTCTGAAGATGAATCCGCAGGGCCGCGTGTTGTGGGTGTTCGGCCGCAAGGGTGAGTCGTCGCACCTCGACGTGCCGCCCGATTACGCGTCGCAGCTGAGCGGGATTCTTCAGCGCGCCGGCGTCGCGGTCACACCGCCCGCGAACAACAATCCGCGCAATCCGCTCCCGGTGCATCGCGACAACGTCTTCAATCAGCCGACTGACGTGGCCTGGGATTCGCAGGGCAACTCGTATTTTTCAGACGGCTACGTCAACTCGCGGGTCGCGAAAGCGAATGCGCGTGGTGAGTGGGTGGCAAGCTGGGGGGCGCTCGGCAACGGCCCAGGGCAGTTCGACACGCCGCACGGCATTGCGGTCTCGCCCAAGGACGAAATCTTCGTCGCCGATCGCGGCAATCGCCGCATCCAGGTGCTCGACACGAACGGCAAGTATCTGCGCGAGTTCACGATCGACGTGCCTGTCGATCCAAAGCGCGGCAAGATCGTCTACGGCGTCGAAGCGCCGAACGCGAAGACCGGTTCGCTGGCGCCCGGTGCGCCAGACGCGCTGTGCATGACGCCCGGTCCGAACCCGGTCCTCTTCGTCGGTGATCTCTATCCGAGCCGTATTTACAAGGTGTCACTCGACGGCAAAGTGCTCGGCGTGTATGGCCAACCTGGCCGCAACCTCGGCGAGTTCGGTTGGATCCACGGCATCGCGTGCCCGTCGGAACACGAGATCTGGATCGCAGAGTTGATCAACTGGCGAGTGCAGAAACTCGTGACGAAGAAGAGTGGCGCGTCTACGAGGTAGCGATCGTTGTCGCGTCACACGATTATCGCCAGCTTGAATCCGCCCACGGCCGGTCGTAGTTCAGCCGAAACAGCTGCGACGACGCGCGCCACGTCGCTTTCGTCGCGAATGTAGACGCTCACCCATCCCGATTCCGGATGGATGTGATGCGGCTCGGCCCGCCCCGCCGCGACGAGCTCGTCGCGGACGAGCAGCGGGAACGGCAGATCCGCGAGCCGGTCGCCGTGCAGGTGTCCGAGCTCGCGCCGGCCGTAGTCGAAGCTCGGTGCCGCCGAACCGGTGCGGCCCGGTCGTCACGCCCGGCCAGGCCGACACCTCGCGGACGATGGCCTGTGAATGCTCTCGGCCATCTGGACACCTCACTGTCCCGCGCCGGGCCGGAAGATGCCGCGCGGCGTCGGCGTCGGCAGCAGCACGATGTTCGGCGCCGCGCACACCGACCGTCTCGCCGCGCGCCGAGCGGCGGCGCCTGCTGCACCGCCTCGAAGTTCACGAGCGCCGACTCGATAATCGAGCATCGTCTGCAGCAGGTTCACCTGCGCCTGCAGCAGATCGCGCTGCGCCTGCGTCACGAGGAACGTCGTCGACAGCCCGACGTCGTAGCGCCGCTGCTCGGCGTCGAAGCGCTGCTCGGCCAGCGTCGCGCCGGCGCGCGCCGCGTCCACGCGCTCGGCCGTGCTGCGCACCTGACGCGCCGCCTGGCGAACGGTCTCGGCCGCCTCGAGCTGGAGGCTCGCGATCCGCTGCGCCGCCTGCCGGCGCTCGACTTCGCGCGCGCGCCAGGCTCGCCTCTTCGTAGCTGTGGCCGAGCGGATAGCTGACGGTCACGCCGACGCTCCACGTCGGATAGTCCGGGGTGAACGCCTGACCGAGCGCGTCGCCGAAACTCCGGTCGCGCGTGCCGGTGACGATGCCCGGGAAACCCGCCGGTGCGCAGGAACTGGGTGCCGCCGAGACCGCTGCCGCGATACGACGTCTTCGAGACGCACATCGGGCAGCCTCTGATTGTCGAGAAACTCGACGTTCGTTCGTCGCGTTCTCCAGCTCGTGCGCCGCGCGCGCGAGGTCGTAGCGGCTCGTCGAGCGCGTTCGCGACGGCCGCGTCGACGTCGGGCAGCGCGCTCCGGTCGGGCGGCTCGTCGACCGGATCGAGACGCACGCGCCAGAACGACGCATCGGCCGGGATCCATGATCAGCCGCCGCAGCTGATCCTCGGCGTCGTCGGCGGTGGCGTTCGGCGCGAATCAGGTTCTCGCGCCGCTGCGCGACCTCGGCTTCGGCCTGCACGAGATCGAGCGGCGGAATCTGGCCGGCATCGACGCGGATCCGGTTCTGCCGCGCGAGCTCCTCCGCGAGCTCGAGCGAGCGCTGCTGAACGGCGACGTTGGCGACGCGTCGCCTTGAGCGTCCAGTACGCCTGCTTGACCGCCGCCACGGTCTGGACCGACCGATTCGCGGAAGCGCAGCTCGGAGCTCTCCTGATTCCGCTTCGCGATGATGTACTGCTGGCGCGCCGCGTCGATCTTGCGATCCCTGAGCAGCGGCTGCGAGAACGCGACCTGAATGCCCGACTGCAGGTTCGGATCGAAGCTGCTGATCGGACTGTTGCGTCGTCGTCCGCGCCGTGTCCCACGACACGCTCCAGGTGCCGGCGCCCCACGGCAGCCGCTGCCGGACGCCGGTTGACGAGAACCAGTCGTTCGACGTCGACGCCGCGTGTCGCCCGAGCAGGAAGTTCGTCGGCGGCGTCACGTTGCTCGAGCGCCCGAGCATCGTCGAGAACACCGGCGCGTACGCGCCGCGGCTCTCGCCGACTCGCGCGGCCTCGACTTCGGTGTCGAGCCGGACGATCGCCAGGTCCGGATTGTGCTCGACCGCGCGCTGAACGGCGTCGGCGAGCGTGAGCTGCAGCGGTCGGCCGCTGCGGTCGGCTTGCGCCGCCGCCGCTGTCGAGATGAGCAGCGCGCCGATCGCCGCGATCGCCGCGCGGGTCGTCCAGCACTGAACTTCATACGGCCTCCGCCAGTTCGGGAACGTCTCGTGTCGCGCGAGCGCGTCGTGGCGGCTTCAGCCACGGCGACGCGCTTGCGCGCGACGAGCATGTAGATCGACGGCACGACGAAGAGCGTGAACACCGTGCCGATGATCATGCCGCTCACGAGCATGATGCCGATGCTGTTGCGCGCGCCGGCGCCGGGACCGGTCGCGAGCACCAGCGGAAAGTGACCGACGACGGTCGCCGCCGTCGTCATCAGGATCGGCCGCAGCCGCGTCGCGGCCGCCTCGATGACCGCGTCGAGCTTGTCCGTGCCCGTTTCCCTGCAGGTGGTTGGCGAACTGCACGATCAGAATGCCGTTCTTCGACACCAGGCCGACGAGCGTGATCAGCCCCACCTGGCTGTAGATGTTGAGCGTCGTGAAGCCGAGGAACGAGAACAGCAGCGCGCCCGGACACCGCCAGCGGCACCGATCCCGCGAGGACGATGAACGGATCGCGGAAGCTCTCGAACTGCGCCGCGAGCACGAGGTAGATCAGGACCGCCGACAGCAGGAACGTCGCCAGGAACCTGCCGCCCTCGGTCCGCAGCTGGCGCGACTCGCCCGCGTAGTCGATGGTGAAGCCCTGCGGCAGGATCTGCCGCGCCTCGTTCTCGAGGAAGCTCAGCGCCTGGTCGAGCGGCACCGGCGGCGGAATCACGCCCTGAATGCGGACGGCGTTCAGCTGCTGGAACTTCTTCAGCTCGCGCGGCTCCGTCGTCGTCTTCAGGTCGCGAACGTCGAGAGCGGCACGAGCCGGTCGTGCGATCCGGTGACGTAGATCTGCTCGAGCTGATCCGGCGTCAGCCGCTCGGCGCGCGTCACCTGCGGGATGACCTTGTAGCTGCGCCCCTGGATGCTGAAGCGGTTGACGTAGTTGGCGCCGAGCAGCGTCGACAGATCGCGGCCGGCCTGGCTCAGATCGACGCCCTGCGAGCGCAGCTTGTCGCGATCGAACACGACCTCGGCCTGCGGCTGGTCGAACTTCAGATCGGCGTCGGCGAAGATGAACAGCCCGCTCGCGAACGCCTTCTTCACGAGCTGCTCGGCCAGCTCGCTCAGCTGCTTCGGCTCGGCCGCCGACGCGATCACGAGATCGACCGGGAAGTTGCCGCCGCCCGGCAGCGGCGGCGGCGCCTGCGGAATCACGCGCACGCCGGCGATCTTCGAGAGCGGCCCCATCGACTCCATCATCAGCTGCTGCGTCGTCTTGCGTCCGCTCGCTCCACGGCTTCGTCACCATGCCGCCGAAGCCGCCGCTCGGCAGACGTGATCTGGAAGATGCTGGCGCTCTCGGGAAACGACTTGTAGACGTCGTAGATCTGATCGGTGAACAGCTTCGTCTGATCGAGCGTCGCGTTCGGCGACGCCTGGACGAAGCCGAAGAAGAAGCCCTGATCCTCGGCCGGCGCCAGCTCCCGCTGCGAGAACATGTAGAACGGCACGATCAGCAGCGCGACGATGACCCACAGCGTCAGGACGACCGGCCGATAGCGAAGCGTCGCCGCCAGCGCGCGCGCGTAGCCGCGCGCGCACGCTCTCGAAGCGGCGGTTGATCCAGCCGGCGAAGCCGCGCTCGGTGTCGCCCGCGCGCAGCAGCTTCGCGCCCATCATCGGCGACAGCGTCAGCGCGACGACGCCCGAGACGATGACCGCGCCGGCCAGCGTGAACGCGAACTCGCGGAACAGCGAGCCGGTCAGGCCGCCCTGGATGCCGATCGGCGCGTAGACCGCCGCCAGCGTGATCGTCATCGCGATGATCGGCCCGACCAGCTCGCGCGCGGCGTCGATCGCCGCCTGCACCGGCCGCTTGCCCTCGTGCAGATGCCGCTCGACGTTCTCCACCATCACGATCGCATCGTCCACGACGAGACCGACCGAGAGCACGATCGCCAGCAGCGTCAGCAGGTTGATCGTGAAGCCGGCGACCAGCATCAGGAACACGGCGCCGACGAGCGAGATCGGAATCGCGACGATCGGAATGAGCACCGATCGGAACGAGCCGAGGAACAGGAAGATGACGACGATGACGATGAGCAGCGTCTCGGTCAGCGTCCGCAGCACCTCGCTGATGGCGTCCTGGATGTACTCGGTCGAGTCGTACGGGATGCCGACCTTCATGCCGGCCGGCAGCTGCGCGCGGATCTGCGGCAGCGCCTCGCGCACCTTGGCGATCACGTCGAGCGAGTTCGCCGTCGGCAGCACCCAGACGCCCATGAACGTCGCCGACTCGCCGTTGAAGCGGATGTCCTGCTCGTAGTTCTCGGCGCCGAGCACGACGTCGGCGATGTCGCCGAGCCGGACGACGACGCCGTCCTGCTCCTTGACGACGAGCTGCCGGAACTCCTCCGGCGTCCGCAGGTCGGTGTTGGCGACGAGGTTGACCGACACCATCGAGCCCTTGGTCTGGCCGAGCGCCGACAGGTAGTTGTTGCGCGCGAGCGCGTCGCGCACCGTCGACGGCGCGATGCCGTGCGCCGCCATCCGGTCCGGCTTCAGCCAGATGCGCATCGCGAACGTGCGCGCGCCGAGAATGTCGGCGCGCTGCACGCCGCTGATCGCGCTCAGCTTCGGCTGCACGACGCGCGTCAGGTAGTCGGTGATCTGGTTCGGATCGAGATCGGTCGACGAGAAGCCGAGGTAGATCGCCGCGAACTGGTTGTCGGCGGTCTCCAGGTCGATGATCGGCGCCTCGGCTTCGGGCGGCAGGTCGTTGCGCACCTGCGCGACCTTCGCCTGGATCTGCGTCAGCGCCGCGTTGGTGTCGTAGTTCAGCTTCAGGTGCACGGTGATCGTGCTGAGCGCCCTGCGCGCTCGACGACTCCATGTAGTCGATGCCGTCGGCGCTGGCGATGACGCGCTCGAGCGGCGTCGTGATGAACCCGCGCACGAGATCGGCGTTGGCGCCGACGTACGCGGTCGTGACCGTGACGACCGCGATGTCGCTGCGCGGATACTGCCGGACGCTCAGCGCGCGGATCGACTGCAGGCCGGCGATCAGGATGACCAGGTTGACGACGATCGCCAGCACCGGCCGCTTGACGAAGAGATCGGTGAACTTCATCAGCTGTTCTCCGGCTTCGGCGCCGGGTTGTTGCCCGGCCGCACCTTGTTGTTGACGAGGACGGCCGCGCCGTTGCGCAGCTTGAAGACGCCGGAGGTGACGACTTCGTCGCCGGCCTTGACGCCGGAGACGACCGCGATCTGATCGCCGCGCGCGCCGCCGAGCTTGACGAACTGCTGCCGCACGCCGCGGTAGGTCTGGCCGCTCTGGATCCTTCAGGTCGGCGACGACGAACACCGAGTCGCCGTACGGCGCGTAGCTGATCGCCGACGCCGGCAGCGAGATGACGGCGCTCGCCGCGCCGACGACGACCTCGGTCTGCACGAACATGCCGGGCCGCAGCTTGCCGTCCGGGTTCGCGAGCGTCGCCTGCACCTGCACGTTCCGCGTCGCTTCGTCGACGACCGAGTCGATCGCGGTGATGCGTCCGGTGAACTCGACGCCGGCGCGATCGTCCGCGCGTGACGCGGACGCTGCGGCCGGCCCGCACCTGCGCCGATCGCCTGCTGCGGCACGCCGAAGTTCACGTAGATCGGATTGAGCGACTGCAGCGTCACGAGCGGGTCGCCGCCCGACAGGTACTGACCGAGGTTGACGTGGCGGATGCCGAGGACGCCGGAGAACGGCGCGCGGATCGTCTTGCGCTCGATCGTCGCGCGGATCTCGCCGACCCGCGCGTCGGCCTGCCGCTGCTCGGCCGTCGCGCGATCGAACTCGGCCCGCGAGATCGACGCGCTCGTTGAGCAGGCCCTGCATGCCGTTCGAAGTTGACGCGCGCCAGATCGCGCTGCGCCTCGGCGGCCGCCAGCTGCGCCCGCTCCTGGCGCGTGTCGAGCACCGCGAGCACGTCGCCCTCGCGGACCGCCTGCCCGGAGTCGAACGCGATCCGTCGACCACGCCCGGCAGATCGGCGCTGACCGTGACGCCCTGCACCGCGGCCACCGTGCCGATCGCGCGTCAGCGTCGCCGGCCACTCCTCCTCGCTCCGCCACGATCGTCGTCACCGCTTCCGGCGGCGGCTGAAACGCCGCCCCCTGCGCGATCGCGGTCTGAATCTGCTTGAACTTCACGAACCCGAGCGCCGCGACGATCAGCCAGCGTCACGGCCAGCATCACAATCATTCGTTTCACCATGATCTCTTCGCCACCTGCGTTGATCTCGACTCGCGTACGCTGTCGCTCTCGCGGCGCAGCGCCGAACAATCAGGCAGGTGGGCGATCGGCCGCTCGGGTAAGAGCGTGATGCCGCGACCGCATCGGCGGACCGACGGCGATCTCGTCCTTTTGGACGATGCCGGCATCGGCCATCAGGACATCTGGGAAATCGCGATCGGATCCGGCGACAAACTGCTCGATAATCGTGATGAGGTGTGAACGTGGATACGAGCTACAAGCGATGCGGACGCGGAACGTGCCGTCACCAGCCGCCGGCGGAAGTGACGCTCGCAGGATCCGGAGGTCCTGCGCGCCGCGCTGCATTCGCGAGTCACGCGAGCGCCGCCGCGCGGAGTGCCGCGCGGACATGCAGACCGACGTCGTCCAGCTCGCGCTCGATCTGCTCGTGCGCGAGCCGGACATCGAAGGGTTCTTCGGCGCGCTCACGAAGGACGATGGTCGAAGAGAGCGAGAGCCACACGTGCGGCGTGTGGCTGATCGACGAAGAGCGGTCAGCGCTGCGAGCTGTGGATGGCGTACGTCGAGGATCGGCTGTTCACGCCGCGCAACGACGACTGTGGCGACATCGGCGCAGCGTTCCCGTGCGAGAGCCTCGCCGAGCACATCTGTTCGCGTACAAGCCAGGCTGGACGCAGACCGATCGAGTACGCCGAGCGACGATGCGCGGCTGCCGGAGGCGATTCGCGCGTTCAGCCTGCGGATGGGCGTCGGCACGCATCATCGCGACGCCGCTGCGTGCTCGGCGGCCGCACGCTCGGCTGGATGACGGCTGTCGAGCCCAGGCGACGCCGGAGCTGCGAGGGCCACTGGTGGCGCGTCGCGCTCATCGAAGCCGATCGCGCGGCAGGCGGCGCTCGCGCTGCACCACAGCCGGCTGATCGAGCGCGAACCGCCGCGAGGAGCGCCGCAAGGCGATCCTCGAGGAGCGCAACCGCCTCGCGCGCGACATTCACGACAACCTGGCGCAGGGCTTCGCGCGCGATCCTGATGCAGCTGCAGGCGGCGCAGCGCGAGCGCCGGCACGCTGCCGCCGGCCGTCGCGTCGAGCATCGAGACCGCGATCGACCTGGCGCGCACGCATCTGACGGAGGCGCGCCGATCGGTCGGCGCGCTGCGCCCGAACGTCGGCCAGGGCGAGGACATCGCCACCGCGCTCAAGCGGCTCGCCGACATGCGGCAGCGGACCGACGACGTGCCGATCGATCTCGTCGTCGACGAGCTGCCGCGCCTCGGCGACGCCGTCGAACGCGAGATCATCGGCATCGCGCAGGAAGCGCTGACCAACGCCGTCCGCCACTCGCGCGCGCGGCGGATCACGATCCGCGCGTCGGCCGTCCAGTCCGTCGGCCTGCGGCTGTCGGTGGCCGACGATGGCCGCGGCATCGCGCGCGAGCGATCGACGTCCGGCTTCGGCATGACCAGCATGCAGGAGCGCGCCGACCGGATCGGCGCGTCGCTGACGATCGTCACCGCGCCGCGCAACGGCACCGAAGTCGTGCTGGCCTGGGAGCCGTCGTCGCTGCCGACGCAGGTGCATGTTGCCGACTGAAGCGTCGCGGCCGTGCCGGCCGGGCGCGCGAGCGTGCTGCTCGTCGACGATCACGCGCTGCTGCGAACCGGCGTCGCCAACATCATCAACCAGGAGCCGGATCTGCAGCGTCGTCGCCGAAGCCGGCAACGGCGTCGAGGCGATCGAGGCCTACGAGCGCCATCATCCCGACGTGACGCTGCTCGATCTGCGCATGCCGGTCATGGAAGGCGTCGAGGTCGTCCGCCGGATTCGCGAGCGCGATCCGCAGGCGCGCGTCATCGTGCTCACGACCTACGACACCGACGACGAGATCTCGCGCGCGCTCAAGGCCGGCGCGAAGGCGTACGTGCTGAAGGACATCTCCGCCGACGATCTCGTCAGCTGCATCCGCGACGTGCTCGCCGGCAAGACCTACCTGGCGCCGGCGGCGGCCGCGAAGCTCGCCGAAGGCGTGACGCGCGTCCAGCTCACGCCGCGCGAGATGGCGACGCTCAAGCTGCTGGCCGACGGCAAGGCGAACAAGGAGATCGCCAGCGCGCTCGACATCAGCGAGCGCACGGTGAAGACCCACCTCGCGCATCTGTTCGAGAAGCTCGGCGCCACGAGCCGGACCGAAGCGGTCAAGGTCGCGACACGCCGCGGGCTGGTCCGGCTGGAGTAGATCGGGTCTACTTGACCGGAGCGGCGATCCACCAGGTGATTCCGTTCTGATCGATCACCCCGGCGTTCCTGTGTCCGTACGGCTTGTCTTCGGGCGCGCTCTCCGAGCGTGCACCTGCCTTCAACGCCCGTGCGTAGGTCCCATCGACGTCATCGATCCACAAATACAAAGCGGCCGTGAGAGGCTTCCATTGCGAGCCCGCCTGGCCGAGCATGATGAGCGAGTCGCCAATCGAGACCTCGGCGTGCATCACCGTGTTGTCGGCATTGCGCTGACACGTCTTCTCGACACCGCCGAATGCGGTTTTCAGGAACGTGAGCTCTGCGTCGGCGTTCGGGACGACGAGGTAGGGCGTGATCGTGCGATAGCTGTCTTTGGTATCAGTCATGGGTCCATCGTCTCAAGTCGCGGCGCGTCAGGATTGTAGAAATTTGACGTGGTTGGGAAACGACGTCCGAGCGGCCTGATACTCGGTCGGCGTGAGGCCCGCGAACGACCGGAAATCGTGGATGAAGTGCGCCTGGTCGAAATAGCCGCAGTTCAATGCGACCTGCGTCCAGTCGACGCGATCGCCCCGATGCGCCTGCTTCACCGCACGCTGGAAGCGGCGAATGCGGCAGTAGCGTTTGGGCGTCATGCCGACTTCCATCTTGAACCGTTCGATGAAGCGCTTGGCGCTCAGCCCAATCACGTCGGTGACCGCCGCGACGCTGGCGGTGTGTGCGGATCGATCGAACGCCGTCAACGCAAAGGCAACCGCGCGGTGCAGCGTGGCCGGCCTCCAGGCTTCGGCGAGCGCGTCCTCCAACGCATCGAGCTTCGCGTCGGGCGCGATGGGCTCGAGCAGCCGTTCACGAAGCGCGGCGGTCCGGCAGCGGCCCCAGAGACAGGCCAGATCGATGTCCGCGTCGGCGGTGTCGAGAGCCGGCACGCGCATGAACGCGATCGTGCCTCCTGGCTTGAAAACCACACCGGCGACGCGCTCCTGTTCGGACGTGTCGATGACACTGTAACGGGACCACACGCCCGACAGCGACGTGCCGGCGCCCGTCACGCAGCGATAGCCGCGGTCCGGATCGTAGAGCCGCGTCTGGTCCTCTTTCAGGTTGATGATGAGCTGCGCGGCGCCGGTTGGCAGAATCCGCTCGAGCGCGACAGGGCGCGGATCGCTCTCGAACACCCAGATCGATTCGACGAACGCATCAAGCGGCGGCCTGGGAGCGCGGTGACGGTACATCACGACGTTCAGGCATTGTATCCAGTCGACCGGATACGAAGTCGGCTAATGTGTATCTGTAACTGACGCATGACCGACGCCGCCAAGCCGTCTCTGCAACGGCCACTCTTCTACGCGCTGCTCCTGCTCTTGCTGTTCCTGACCTACCTCGTCCTGCGGCCGTTTCTGGCAGCGCTGGCATGGGCGGTCATCTTCGCGGTCCTGCTGCATGGCCTGCAGACGAAGATCGCCGCCCGAATCGGACCGAACGGCGCCGCGGTGCTCACGACATTACTCGTCGCAATCGCGATCGTCGCGCCGGCGGCGTTTCTCGTGTCGACGCTGGCGCACGAACTGTCGCAGGTCACCGACTACGTGCAGCAGGCGACGAAAGCGGCGCCGGATCAGATTGACCGGCTGTGGATGGTGGTCCGGATGCGCAGTCCGGTGACACTGCCCGAGGATCCGACCGAACTGCTGTCGGAAGGGACTCGCCGCGTCGTGGCGTTCCTCGCCCCGCGCGCCGGCAGCGTCGTCGTCGACGTTTTCTCGACGATCGGGAGCCTGCTCGCGATGCTGTTCGCGCTGTTTTTTCTGTTGCGCGACGGCCAGGCGATGGCCCGGCGGCTGCGCGACCAGTTGCCGTTTTCGCGCGAGGACGGCGACCGGCTGCTGCACGACACGCGCGACCTGGTGATTGCCAGCATTGGCGCAGGTGTTGTCGTCGCGGCGACACAAGGCCTCGTCGGCGGCGTGGCGTTCTGGCTGATGGGGTTCGCGGCGCCGGTGTTGTGGGGCGTGGTGATGGCGTTCTGCTCGCTGATTCCTGCCGTGGGCGCCGCCCTCGTCTGGATGCCGGCAGCGATCGGATTACTGGTGTCGGGTCAGATCGCCCGCGGCGTGACGTTGCTCATCGTCGGCGCCCTCGTCATCAGCATGGTGGACAACGTGCTGCGCCCGATTATCCTGAGCGGCCGCACGGCGGTCAGCGGGCTCGTGGTCTTCTTCGGCCTGCTCGGTGGCGTGACCGCGTTCGGCTTCATCGGCATCGTCATCGGCCCGATCGTCCTCGTTACGACGGGCACACTGCTCGAGATGCTGCGACGCGTCGATGCGGGGAAGAAAGCCGGATCCAGCGCGACATGACGGATTGGTTCCTGCCGCCCGCCACACCCGGCTCGGCGGACGACTGGTGCTTCCGCACCGTCGAGACCAGCGACCTGCGGGTCTTCGTCGACTACAACGAGCCTGGAGGATCAGATGCGGGGTTCGGCCTGTCGGACATCGGCACTGGCGGTAACGATGCTCTTCGCCTGGTGCGTCTCTGCGACGGCCCAGGATTACGCCGGCCGCGAGAAATTACGGGCGCAGTCGAACGAGTTCCGCAAGGAAGTGATCCGGGTGACGGACGGCGTGTACGTGGCCGTTGGTTACTCGGCCAGCAACGTGATCGTGATCCAGGGCGACGGCGGGTCGATCATCGTGGATACCTCCACCGACCCAGCTGCCGCGCGCGCCATCAGGACCGCATTCGGGAATCTCCTCGGCTCGCCGGTGCGCGCGATCATCTACACCCACTCCCACCCGGACCATACCGGCGGTGCGCGTGTGTTTGCCGGAAACGATCATCCTGAGATCTACAGCCATCAGCGGCTCCTCGAGGCCGTGCCGGACATCGGCCGCGCCGGGCGCGATGGCGGCGACCAGTTCGGTATGGCGCTGCCGGATTCGCTGTACATCAACGCAGGCGTTCAAATGGAATATGGGCGGGTCACGCCTCCGACTCGGGAAGGCTACCTGCCTCCCACCCGCACGTTCAGTGGCGACCAACTGTTGCTGACGGTTGCCGGCGTGCGACTGCAGCTCCTGTACACGCCCGGCGAGACGATGGACGCGATCTCGGTCTGGCTGCCTGACAAGCGCGTGCTGATGCCCGGAGACGACTTCTTGCGCGCGTTCCCGAACATCAGCCCGATCCGTGGCGCGCGGCTGCGTATTCCCGAGGATTGGATCGCCAGTCTCGAGAAGATGATCGAGCTTGGACCGGAGTACGTGGTGCCGAGCCACACGCGGCCCGTCATGGGTGGCGCCGCTGCGCGCGCCGCACTCACGGCGTACCGCGACGGCATCAAGTCCATTCTGGACCAGACGATCCAGGGCATGAGGCAGGGCGAGCGCCCCGACGAACTCGTGCAGCACGTCAAGCTTCCGCCCGATCTAGCGGGGAACCCGTACCTCCAGGAGTTCTACGGCAGCGTCGAGTGGACCGTGCGGGGCATCTACGCGGACCGCGTGGGCTGGTTCGAGGGAAATGCCACCAAACTGTTTCCGCTTCCGGAGAAGGATCGCGCAGCAAAGCTGGTCGGCCTGATCGGTGGCCCCGACCAGGTGTTGGCACGCGGGCGCGAGGCACTGGCGGCGCGCGAGTTCACATGGGCCGCCGAACTCGCCGACTACGTGCTGGCGAACGACGGCGCGAACGCTGTGGCGAAGAGGATCAAGGCCCAGGCACTCATTGAGCTGGGCGAGCGGCAGATCAACGCCATCGCCCGAAACTATTACCTGTCCTCGGCGATGTACCTGTTGAAGGATCTTCCACCACAGTGAGCCAACGCGGCCGAGCGAGTCTCATTGCGGATTTCCTTTCTCCCGGTATCCAAAGTGTTTCGTTGTCCCGCCATAACAATGTCCCGCGACGATCGGCAAATGTGACGGCCATGTGTCTGACGGTGGTTCAAGCACAGCGAATCCCGCGGGCCTGGAGGTAGGCGGTCAGCGTCGGCGCCGACTGTTCCGGCGCCGCCAGCGCGACGTAACCATCCGGCCGCAGAAGATAGAGCGCGTCTCGCTGAAGACCGGCGCGCCCCATCGCGGGTTGCCAGCCGAACTCGTGCAGCGCGAGGCGGCGCTCGGCGCATGCCGCTCGAATCGCTGGGACCGCGCTGCCGTAGACGTGCACTTGCCACTCGAGCGACGTCAGGGGCGTGAAGTTGTCTGCGCCCCAATCCGAAGTATCGAGAGCTGCCCATGGCAGCCGATCGCCACCCTGGACACGGCCGGCCCGCCCTTCACTCAGTGCGCTCCCGCGATAGTTGATCGCCGTCTGGGAGATCGTTCGAAATGCGAGGCGGCGGACCGCTGGTATCGTCAGCAGCCGCGGCAACAGCGCTGGCACGAGATGCAATCGCAGCGTGCGCGCGGTGACGGAGGAGCTCGACACGCCGGTAAATGCCCGATCGGTCGTCGCCACGAGCCGTCGGGCAAAGGCGATTCGCTCCGGCTCGTAGGTGTCGAGAATTGCAACGCCGGCGCGTTCGCGCAGAACCGCGGCGAGCTTCCAGGCGAGATTCACCGCATCTCCGATCCCGGTGTTCATGCCCTGCCCGCCGACAGGACTGTGGATGTGTGCCGCATCGCCCAGGAGGAACGCGCGTCCGCTGCGGAAGCGGTCGGCGACTCGATGATGCACGTGATAGGTCGAGAACCAGTTCACGCGTTCGACGCCGATCCGCATCCACTCGATCACGCGGTTGCTCACGTCATCCCACGTCAGGCTCTCGGGCCGGGCTGCCTCCACCTCGCGTCGAACGGTCCCGACGAGGCGCGCGCGATGAGCGTCCCTCAGAGGGAACACGGCGAGGAAGTCCGTGCGGTCGAGCGCGACGTGGATGTCGCCGTTCATCGCGGGCCCGTGCGCCTCGACATCGGCGACGTAGAAGCGGTGCTCGTACGTCCCGCCCGCAAAACCGATCGACAGCACCTCGCGAAGACGCGAGCGAGCGCCGTCGCAGCCAGCGACGAACGCGGCTTCGCAGAAGTCGACGCGGCCGCCTGCGCGCTCGAGCCGCACGAGGATGCCATCGTCGCGTTCCTCGAGTCCGACGAACGCCGTCTCCCGCTCGACCCTGACTCCCGCGTCGCTCAACCGATCGATCAGCAGCCGCTCGTGCTCGTCCTGCGGAAAGATGAACGCATAGGGGTACGGGCTGATGCCCTTGCCCATCGGTCCGAACACAGCGCGTGCAACCCGGCGGCCCGAGACCCACAGATTGGCCGCTGAGACTTCACGACCACGCGCGATGACGCTATCCGCCAGCCCGACCTGACGATAGAACTCGAGCGTGCGGGCCTGCACGGCGACCGCGCGCGACGTAACCGTCGGCGCCGCTTCATGATCGACGATCCTGACCTGAACGCCCAGGCGGGTGAGCCACAGCGCCAGAACCAGACCGGTTGGCCCTGCTCCGACGATCAGCACCTCAGCGGGTTCGGCGGCAGCCATTCACCCGATGCATCCCCAGCGGCGACGCGGTGTTCGGCAGTCACGACTCTGCGGGTCAGTCCTCAATGCTCCATCGTCGGCAAGGGAGAGTTGTCAAATGGGTTCCTACGCCGCGCGCCGGCGGCGCCGACCGGCAGGATCGGCAGGACGCCATACCGCATGTAGGCGACGAACACTGCCATGACGAGGAGGATGAGAGTGATCACCGCCGAGCTCACCTCGCCGCGGACAAGGTGGTAGCCCGTCGCCGAGACCATCACAATGACGATCCCTCCAGCCGCCCAGCTGACGAGCCACGGCAGGATCCGCGTCAGTCCTGGAAGAACAAGTCCCACGGCGGCAAGAACTTCCGCGACGCCGAGAAAGAGCTGAAACTCCCGCGGCAGCGAGTGCGTTCATCTGCGCGGCAACCTCGGCCGGCGGCACGACCATCATGACGCCGTGAGCGAAGAACGCAGCGGCCAGCAGCACTTGTACGACCCAGAGCACGATGTTCATGACGCTTCCCTCCTCTGCTTACACGTCGAACAAGGGCCGCTCGAATCGATATCCCCGCCGGAGAAAGGCGTCGGTCCTACAAGTTCAGTGCCGGACGGCGCGACTGTCCGTCAGCTTCAACCTCATCGTGCGCAACCAACCCATGCACGGGTTGGCACTCAGCAACCGAATCCGATTGGCTGATCACCGCGAGATCGCAATCGCACAGCTTGAACGCCGCTGTCGCCACAGAGCATAGTGAGACCACGCGGTAGAGCCAGGGGCGCAGCGGCGCGCCTTCCTTCAGGCTGTCGCGATACTGCCAGGCGCGAAGCAGCGTCTCCTGCACCGCGTCCTCCGCGTCCGGCAAGGAGCCGAGCATGCGGTAACAGTGGAGCAGCAGCTCGCGGCCATGATGCTCTGCGGCGTCAGCGAATTCGTTCACTGTGTGCCTCAGTTCGAGGCGACGCCGATGGATCGTCGTCGCTTCTTACTGGTAATATTGGAGCCGGGTCAGAAACTCATCGCGCTCGCCACGTCGAACTGTCGCGGATGGAGCACGGCTTGATCATTGCCCTCGAGCCGGCGCATCGGCGTCGCTGCGGCCAGCCTGGGCTATCCCGCGGCGGAAGCGCTCGCGTTCCTCAGGCGTCAACATCGCCCAGCTGTCCCGGGCTGTGTACCGCCGTGGGCCCGCGACCATACCGAAACCCCGCAGGCCCCCGAACAAAATCCAGCTCAATGACATCAGTCCGACCGCTTGCCAAAAGCGAAGCGGACGCAGGCCGAACAGCTCTGGCATCAGCCAGTTCCACAGTTGCAGCACCGCCTGACCGAACCCCGCAATGACGATGGTGATCAGCAGCGTGATGCCGAGCGTCCTGGTGATCAGTCTCTCCGACCGTTCCTTGGTCATCATGTCCTCCGCCCTACCGTTTGTGGAGCTCGTCGTAGATTCCCTGAAGTCGATCGCGCAGCCGCTTCACCGCCTGGTGCTTGCGTGACAGCAAGGCGTTCACGCTGACACCACTCTCCGCGGCGAGCTCGCGAAAAGTGCGGCCCTCGAACTCATGCGCCAGGAACACCGCTCGCTGATTCGGGGTCAGCTCGGCGAGTGCCTGTTCCAGCTCCACGATTAGGACGCGCCGTGCGTATTCCGCGTCCGGGCCTGCGCCGGGCGACGGGAGGAGGTTCTCGAGTCCGAGCGTCGAGCCCTCCTCACCGGTGCCAAAGGTCTGGTCCAGGGAGACCGGCCTCTTTCTCCGGACGAGATCGATGATGCGGTTGCGCGCCACGCGGAACATCCAGGCACTGGCTTCCTCGATGGGCTTCATGAGTCGATATGCCACGACCAGTTCGTAAAAGACGTCCTGAAGGATGTCCTCCGCATCCAGCCGGTCGGGCACGCGCCGCTGGATGAAGCGCCGGAGCCGGCCTCGGTCCCGCTCTATCGCCGAGGCGATCGCGAGGTCTTGAGCAGCTGGCTCCTCAGGACCGCTTCCGTTTCGCATCGCGCATGTCCTCGCTGACGGGCTCGCGCAACTACCGCGGCGATCCTGTTCGTGGCGCGTGTCGTGCGCGGGTCGCGGCCGACACAATCGCGTCGGCGATGACGGGCACCAGCGGATCGGGAAGGGTATGACCCATGCCCGGTATCACGCGCAACGCAGCGCCGGGAACACTCGCGGCCACATCTCGCGACGCGTCGACCGGCACGAGGGGATCCTCGGCGCCGTGGAGTACGACGGTGGGAACTCTGACCAACCTCAATCGGTTCCGCCGGTCGCCGGCCGTCACGACCGCCGCGCCCTGCCGTTCAAGGCCGGCTGGATAGTAGGCGCGCGCCAGAGACCGATCGATTCGTCGCAGCATCGCGGCATCGTCCTCTGGATAACCGGGGCCGGCGAGCGCCCGCCATAGGGCCAGCTCGCGGGCACGAACCGCATCGAGATCGTCTGCGGGCGGTACCGGCGGCACCTTCCCCATGACTTCAGGCTTGGCGACCATCGGCACGGCAGGATTGCCGGCGCCAGCCATGATCGAGGTCAACGACAGCGTGCGCTCAGGATGATTCGTCGCCACGATCTGCGCGATCATGCCGCCCATGGAAACTCCGGCGATGTGAGCCTGCTTGATGCCGAGGGCATCGAGCAGGGCAACCGTGTCCCGGGCCATGTCGTCGAGCGCATACGCAACGTGCGGCGATCTTCCAGCACCAAGCGCCGCAAAAATCGCCGGCCAGTCCGGAAGGCCGCTGCTGTCGAACTTCGTGGAGAGGCCGGCGTCGCGGTTGTCGAAGGTGATGACGCGGTAGCCTCGTTTCACCAGGAGCGCTGGCAGTTCGTTCGGCCACTGAATGAGTTGCCCACCCACCCCCATGATCAGCAGGATCGCCTGCCGATCCGCACGACCGTGGCTTTGGTACGCGAGGGTGATCCCATTCGCGCTGACCAGGGACTCGCCCGAGTCCAGCTGCTTGGATCCGCGCTCCGCGATCACCGGACTGCCGGCGTGCGCCGTGAGCGAGGCCAGCACCAACGTCCCGATGCCGATCTGTCGTTTCATCGGTACTCCCCCATCCGTGCCAGCGCCTCACCTCGCCGGTCTTCGGCGTGGGCGCGTGCATTCACTCATGACGGATAAGGAGGGCCGATATTGCATGGCCCGCTAAATTCAATAGCGCCACGTACACCGCTCTTTCAGCCTCGTCGTTCCTCCGTTCTTGCTCCTCGACGGGCCTCACGTTGAGAACCTAGCCGGGCAGTTTGGAACGCGTACGCCGTCTGACGCGCTCTCAGGTCCGCCGTTTGGCCGAGAGCCGGATGTGACCAATGGCCGATTGTGCAGGGGCCAAGAGAGATAGTGAGATCCATATTGGATATGAGCGATTCATGCAAGCGTGTCACGCTCCAGATCGAAAGGGCGCGGCACCACGATTCCGGCCGTTCCCAGCAGCATCTACCCGAGGATCTGCTGCAGGAGACGGCAGAGCGTCTCGCACTGTTCTGCGGGGTTGGCGCCGGCACCTGGGCGATCGCCGCGATGATGGCGAACGTCCTACGCCCCACGAGCGTGCCCACTCCATTTCCATGGCCCGGCAACCTCATTGCGGCGATCATGATCGTCGTCCTCACCGCCAGCTTCTTTTACGTGAGGCGAACGGCAAGGCGGGAGGGAGCGCCCACGCTCGATCTCGGGCTGGGTCTGCTGATCCTGAACGCGCTGGCCATCGCCGCCATCAATGAATGGGTGCCGACCTTCCCCGATAGGCGCTACGTCTCGTGGAACACATTCCTCATCCTCGTGTACGCCATGATGGTGCCGACGACACCGGTGAAGATGTTCGCCGCGTGCATCGTGGCTGCGTCGACGGATCCGTTCGCGGTGGGCGTGGCGAACCTGGGGGGTCGGTCCGCGCCCAGCTTCGCCATGTCGATCCTCCTGTACTACCCGAACTACCTCTGTGCGGTCGTCGCCGTGCTGCCATCGATCGCGCTGCATCGGATGGGGCACAGCATCATCAAGGCACGCGAACTGGGCAGCTACGAGCTCGTTGAGCCGCTCGGCCACGGGGGAATGGGCGAGGTCTGGCGCGCTGAACATCGGCTGCTGGCGCGACCGGCCGCCATCAAGCTGATTCGGCCCGAGATGCTGGGCGCGGCGGGCGACCAGGATGCCCGCAACCTGCTCAAGAGATTCGAGCGAGAAGCACAGGCGACGGCGGTCCTCAACTCACCCCACACGATCGATCTCCTGGACTTCGGGCTCACCGACGATGGGGCGTTTTACTACGTGATGGAACTGTTGATGGGACGCGACCTCGAGTCGCTGGTGCGCGACTTCGGCGCGCTGCCGGCGGATCGGGTCATGTATCTCCTGCGACAGGCCTGCCACTCTCTTGCGGAAGCGCACGTGCGGGGCCTCGTGCACCGCGACATCAAACCCGCGAACGTGTATGTCTGCCGGATGGGGCTCGACTACGATTTCGTAAAGGTGCTCGACTTTGGGCTGGTGGGGTTCAGCGCCGGCGGGGGTCGCAGCAGCCTGCTCTCGTCAGACCACGTGACCTTGGGCACTCCCGCGTACATGGCCCCCGAGCAGATTCTGGGCCAGGCGGTCGATCCGCGTGCGGACGTGTATTCGCTCGGGTGCCTCGCCTATTGGATGCTCACCGGTCATCTCGTGTTCGAGGGAGACTCCCGGATGAAGGTGCTCCTGGCTCATGTCGAGACGACGCCGCCGCCGCCATCGCAGCGAACCGAGCTGCCGGTTCCTCCCGAGTTGGATCGGCTCGTACTCGCCTGTCTCGAAAAAAATCCGGACGATCGTCCTCAGAATGCCGAAGAGCTGTGGCAGCTGTTGCTCGAGTGCGGGGGCTCTGACGCCTGGTCGCGTGAAACCGCACGCCGGTGGTGGGAAACCCATCTTCCGGAGCTCTCCCAGCCCCTCGTGCTCGCTGTGCCTGCGGCAGGCGCCATCGGCCCGGAGCAGCGCGTCGCGAGCGCCAAGCTTCCGACCGTCGAGGCAACCGCGTAGTCACTCCTCGTCGTTCAGCAGCGTTTCGAGCAAGCTGACGAGCCGCGCGGCACACACGCGGTCCGGATCGAGCGCCGGATCGTAAATCGTAAGTTCCAATCCCAAGGCTCGGGGATGACTGACCAGCGGTCTCAGCAGGCCGACGATTTGATCGACGCCGGGGCCACCGGGCTCGGGCGAATCCACGGCCGGCATTTCGGCCGGGTTGATCACGTCGGCGTCCAGATGAATCCAGAACCCGTGAAGACTCCCGGACGTCACGCGTGCGAGCGTCGCCTCGGCAGCGGCAGCGAAAGTGCGGTTCCGCAGGGTGGCATCCGGAAGATCCAGAATCGGCGATGCCGCGAGTGCCGCATGTCCGTACGACGGCTCGGCCGCGTCCCGGCGACCGACAAGGGCCACATCCTCGCCTCTCACGAGCGGCTGTGGGCCGCCGAGCCGGGCCAGCGGTGTGTCTCCGCGACCGACCGCAAGTGCGAGACACATGCTGGCGACCGACCCCGTCCTCGATTCTTCGGGTGTCGCGAAGTCCGCATGCCCATCCACGTAGACAAGACCGACAGGACCTTCGACCGCCTGCTTCACACCGAGCAGACCACCGAGCACGATGCTGCAATCTCCTCCGAGCAGAACGACGAAGCGTTCCTGCCCGACAGCCAACGCCACACGGTCGGCAAGCGACGCGCTGTACGCAACGAGTTCGCGCTCGTTCCGCGCGCGACCGGGCGGCCGCACGAAATCGCAATAGGGCGGCGGCGCCACGTCGCCCAGGTCAGTGGCGCCCAACCGCTCGACGATCTGGAATTGTCGCAAGATGTCTGGTGCTCGATCGAGCTGACGCGCTTCACCGGTGTCGTAAGGCCGGATTCCGATGCTGGACGGCGCGCCGACAATCGAAATCGGCCGGTTCATATGCCGCCTCGCACGGCCATCGCCGGTCGACCGCTCGCGCCGACAAGCCCGCCCTCGCCGGCGGCCGGCGCGGACTGAGGCGATTTCACGTCCTGCGAGGAGTCCGACCTCAGAAGAACGACGGCCGACAAGATGAGGGTCATAGCGCCGACAATGCGTGGCGTCAGGTTCTCGCCGGCGACCAGCCATCCCAGCAGCACGGCGACGACCGGGTTCACAAACGTGTGCGTGGCGACGAGCGTGGCTGAACGCCGGTCGAGCAGCCACGTATACGCTGCAAAGGCCACGACCGACCCGAACACGATGAGATACCCGAGACCGAGCAGCGACCGCCCGGAAATGGCGCGCACGTCGACGTGTGTCATCTCCCCTGTGACCAGGCTGGCTGCGAGCAGGGACGCGGCACCGCACAGCAGTGTCGTCGCCGCTCGGACGAACGGATCGCGCGGGAGCGGCGCTGTCGCCGCGTAGCGCACGCCCAGCGCCCATGACATCGCGCCGACCAGAATGGCGCCGGATCCCCAAAACTGCTGCGAGGCCGCCGTCAGGGATTCCGCAGGCACGAGCAGGCCGACGCCTGCCAGACCCGCCAGCAATCCGCCGGTCGTGCGCAGATTCATGCGCGATCCGCCGCGCGTCGGCATGAGCAGCGCGATCCACACCGGCTCGGTCGCGACGAAGAGCGCCGCGAGGCCCGACGGGACCGTCTGCTCAGCCCAGTGCAGCGTTCCATGGCCGATGAGGAAGAACAGCAGCCCCACGATCAGGCTGCCGCGCCATTCCGCCGCGGTGACACGAACGCGCCCGCCGCGCACCCACACGGACATCGCATAGAGGACCGTTCCCGCGACGAGGTGCCGGACGCCGGCGGTGAGGAGCGGCGGGATCGTTTCCACCGCCTCTCGGATAGCCAGATAGGTTGACCCCCAGATCACATAGATCGCAAAGAACGCGAGCCATTCCCGGCCATCAAGCTTTCGCATCGTATAACCTCATTTGTGCTTGGCACGGGTTAGATCGTAGGCTCTTTGATATAACCTGTCAACACCAACATATAGGTTATACTGCACCTGGACCATGGCGACGCCCACGTTCGACCTCAACGGCGGGCATGTGGCACTCGACTTCGTCAACACGCTCGACTGGCGCGGCGACTCGTCGCGGCGCACAGACCTGCTGGGCACCTTCGAGGATCTCCTGGCCTGGGCGACGGCGGCGAAGCGCCTTCGCCCCCGGGAGGCCCGGGCGATGACGCTCGCGGCTCAGCGCGATGCACGGGGCGCCGATCGATCGCTTCGCCGCGCGCGCCGCCTGCGCGAAGTGCTCGCTCGCGTGCTGGCCGCCGCCGGCAGGAACGCTGCGCCTGATGTTCGCGACGTCCGGCTGCTCAACGCCTTCCTCGCTGCCGCCTTACGCAAACGACGCCTGGCGCAACAGGGCACCATGTTCGCCTGGAGTTGGGAGGGCGAAGAGAAAGACACGTTCGATTCGCTGTGGTGGCCGATCGTCCTCGCCGCCGCCGACCTGCTGACGTCCGCACACCGCACGCAGATTCACGAATGCTGGGGAGAGGGTTGCGGCTGGCTGTTCCTGGACACGAGCCGCAATCAGCGCCGGCGCTGGTGCAGCATGCGGGGCTGCGGGAATCGCGCGAAGGCGCGGCGCTTTTACGAGCGCCATCGCGAAGCCGTCCGCTGAACACGGCCCGAAGAGCGCAACGACGAAGCCCCGCGAGTGAGCCAGGCGATCCGCGCTCTGTCATCATAAGGCCATGGCGACGCGCGAATCAGGACTCGATACGTCGAACGGCCTCGAGTTCGTGCAGCAGCGCGTGGGACTGTTCGCACGGATCATCGCCCTCATCAGTCTGCCCTTCCTGATTGCAGGCACGCTCATCGGGCTGGTTATGCAGTCGACCGCTGTACCAAGCGGGACGTCAGTCGCCGACGTCACACCTGCGTCGATTGCTCACGTGCTTGGTCTGCTGCTCCTGGCCGGAGTCTGGCTGCGATGCCGGCGTGGCGCGATGTCCCTGACGACCCTGGAGTGGTTCGACGCCGTCTCGCTCATCGGGTCGTGCACGGCATGGGCGTTCCTCATTCAACCGCCGGTCGTCGAGTCGATTCATGGAGCGGTGGTATCCGTCGCGATGACGGTATTGGCGCGGTCGATCATGGTGCCATCCAGCGCACGACGAACCCTGGCTCTGACGCTGGCGGCCGTTTTGCCTGTGACAGCGGTGATGTGGCTCTCGCTCGGCTCCTTTCAGGCGGCCGGCGATTCGACACCGGATCACGCGGCCGCGACGACGACCGCGGTGTTTCAGACGCTGTTCCTCACCGCCGTGGCATGGATGGCGACGATCACTTCGCGGACGCTCTACGATTTGCGTCGAGTCGTACGCGAAGCGAACGAGCTCGGGCAGTATGCCCTCGAAGAGAAGCTCGGCGCCGGTGGGATGGGCGAGGTGTGGCGGGCGCGCCATCGGCTGCTGGTCCGCTCGGCCGCCGTGAAGCTGATTCGGCCCGAGTTCCTGACGTCCACGCGGACGGACCCCGCACTCGTGCTGCGGCGCTTCGAACGCGAAGCTCTGGCCACCGCGGCGCTGCGATCGCCGCATACCGTGCAGCTGTACGATTTCGGCGAGGCCGACGATGGCACGCTGTTTTACGTGATGGAGCTGCTCGCGGGCGTCGATCTCGAGACCCTGGTGAGCCGCTTCGGTCCGGTCCCAGCCGAGCGAGCGGTGCACATCCTGAAGCAGGTCTGCCACTCCCTCGACGAGGCCCATCAGAACGGTCTGACTCACCGCGATATCAAACCCGCGAACATCTTTGTCACCGGTACCGGAATCGGGATGGACTTCGTCAAGGTGCTCGACTTCGGCCTGGTGCAGCTCCGGCCGATGCAGGCTGGGGACGGCGACGGCCTCACCGCTGAAGCCGTCGTGCCGTGCACGCCGGCGTACGCGGCGCCGGAGATTGCGCGCGGCGAGGCCGGCTACGACCACCGCATCGACATTTACTCCCTGGGTTGCGTCGCCTACTGGCTCATCACCGGCCATCGCGTATTCGAAGGCACGACGGCGATGCAGCTGCTGATCAACCATGCCAGCACGGCGCCGCCGCCACCGCACACGCGAACCGAATTGCCCATTCCCTCGGACCTCGAACAGCTGATCCTGGAGTGTCTGGAGAAGGATCCGGATCGCCGACCGGCCGGCGCGCGGCTGCTGGCGCAACGCCTCTCCACGTGCCGGCTGCCCGAACAGTGGACGCACGAGCGCGCCGAACGCTGGTGGCACACCCATGTCCCCACGCCTCCGCCAGCACGTCCCTTGGCCGACGTCCTCCTATCTCACGAAGGAACGCCCAACGCGGTGCGCGCGCTGCGGCCGAGACGAAAAGGGATGACGATCGCTTCGCCGAAGTAACGTCGGAAAGACCGTCCTACGCAAGTTCGCGCAAGCGCTCTCAGATCAAGCGAGCTGAGCTGCGCCACCAGCATCAACAGCCGGCCTCCCCCGTGGGGGACGAACCCCGGCCACCGATGTGGCCGGAGTCCCATCCAGAGATCGGTTATGAGCGCTGGAGCTCGGCCACCAAGTCCTCGAGGCGGTCGTAGCTGATGCCGGCGCCGGTCGACATTCCCGACGCCATCACCATGTCACGCACGTCCTTCGACGGATACCTGACGGTCACGGTGAGTCGCGTTTTGCCGCCCTCGTCTGTCAAGTTAGACGTGACGACGGAGACTGCGTCCGGAAAGTCTTCGAAGATCTCGGTGAAGACACAGCGTTCGAGCGGCGTGATCTCCCGGTACTCGCCGTGGAAGGCTGCCTCCCCCTTCGGATGGCGGTTCACGAACCGCCACGCGCCACCGGGACGGAGGTCGATCTCGCAGACCGGTACCGAGTAACCCTCGCCCAGACAGCCCCACCACCGCTTGACGTGCTGCGGCTTCGTCATCGCCTCCCAGACGAGTTGTCGAGGGGCATCGAACAAGCGTGTCAGGCGGATCTCCTGATCCGACGGGGTGCTGACCGTGAACGTTTCGCTATTTGCGGCGCTGCTGACGACCATGACGTTTCTCCTCCTTCTTTTTCAACTGCTGTAGGTACGTGTCGAGACGGTCCAGGCGCTGCTCCCAGAGGTCCCGATACCGCTCGGTCCAAGCGGCAACTTCCTTGAGCGGTCCCGCCTCGATCCGGCAGGGCCGCCACTGCGCTTCACGCCCTCGACCGATGAGTCGCGCGCGTTCGAGCACCCTGAGGTGCTTCGAGACGGCAGGCAGGCTCATGTCGAACGGCTCGGCCAGTTCGGTGACCGAGCACTCGCCCAGCGCGAGCCGGGCGAGGATGGCGCGCCGGGTGGGGTCGGCGAGAGCGGCGAACGTCGTGCTGAGCTGATCGGCCATATTGAACCACGTAGTTAATTAACTACTGGGTTTAATACAACAGACCCGGAGGGCGTGTCAAGCGAGACAATCCGGGAATCATGCGGCCGATGCGGCTATCCTAATGCGGTCGGAACGTTTTCCCCGTCTCCAGCAGAGATTTCAATCGGGAAAGAATGCGCGATCAGGCACGCGAAGAGCCGAGGCGCCTGTCGGAGCCAGCGGTGTTGTATTGGTACGGGCGGGCGCTCTCAATGGCAGCTGATGCCGCCGACCGCGTGCGCGGCCGCGCGATGATCGAAGCCGCGCTCACCGACTTCCGCGCGCTCGAGATGGTCCTGCACGCAAACCTCGCGGATCAGTTTCTGCGCGACGGCCTCAACGAAGCCGGCGGAGCTCCACCTCCGACACGATGAATCCGAACCCGGGCCAACCGCCCGACTGGATCGATCGTTCGAACCACCTGCGCCTGCGCGTTATCCCCGCGCAAGGGGTACCAGTTCCCCAGCCCGTAGGCGAGCGTGGCGACCTGCACGTCGTCTGTATCCGCCGGCGTGACCACGGCGTCTGGACCGATCTCGCCACGATAGAGCTGCAGGCGCCGCGTGTAGGTGCCGGATATGCGATCTCAAGCCGCCGCCACAGCGGTCTCGCGACGTCTTGCGCTGCCCGTGCTGGTTGATCAGTCGAATTGTCCTGAGGGTCGGCCAGCGTTCCCGTCAGTTAACCGCCAGCGCGTCATTCGCGCGTCGAACTGATCGAGCGTCGGATCGTTGCCGTCTTTGTCGATGATCGCCTTGAATCGGTACGTTCTCGTGCTCGATTTGATCGTCAGCGTGTCGTCCTGCATGAGGTGGACGAATTCGTTGTGCTTGAACTCGAAGGCGTCTCGGCTCGTCTTGCTATCGGGAACGAAGGCCATCCCGCCGCGAGCGGCAACCAGCCGACCGACACAATGTCCGACACGATGGTAGTGCATCACGTGGATCGACAGCGACGTCGCGGCGGACGAGGGCGTCTCAGTAGCCGGTGCAGTCGCGGAAACGAATGGTGCGGATGCAACGGGTGTGGATGTCGTCGCCGCCGCGGCGGGCTCTTGCGATGCCGCCGTTTGAGTTCTCGGCAAATCCGGGGCGATAACTCGCGGGCGCGAAACCGCTGCGGAGGTCACGGTCGCGGCGTCTGCGAGGGGCGGACCAATGACTCGCGATGGTGGATTCGAGATGCTCGGAATGGCAGGTGGGTTCGGAAGATCAGGTACGGCGGTTCGCTCGACTGCAACCGACAGAAATGACAGTACGCTCACTGCGAGCACAGCGACGAGCGTCGTGGCGGCCCAGGCCCAGCTACGCGCCGACGCCTGTCTCCATTTGCCGACCGACGCCAGAGTGACTGAACGCTTCTTGCGTTTCGCAACTGGGACTCGCGGAGCAAGCCCGGTACTCAGGATTTCAGTGGCTTTGGCCTCGTCAAGCGGTTTTGCGAACAGGTAACCCTGCGCTGCATGGCATCTGAGCGAACGAAGCAGCGCGAGCTGCTGTTCGTTCTCGATGCCTTCAGCGACTACCTGCAACCCCAATTGCAGAGCCATTTCCGTCAACGTGCCGACGATAGCGGCGCTGTCTTGGCGGGTTTCGATGCCACGGACGAAGGACCGGTCGAATTTCAGCACATCGACCGGAAACTGCCGGAGATGCGCGAGCGAGGAGTATCCAGTTCCGAAGTCGTCGACACTGATGCGAACGCCAATGGAGCGGAGCTCCATCAGCAGGCTCTTCACACCGGTCGGATTCTCCATCGCCATGCTTTCGGTCAGTTCCAGTACGAGGCTGCTCGACTGAAGACCAGCGTCGCTCAGCGCCGCTTCGACGCGCTGTACAAGTGTGGGATCCTTCAGCTGCACGCCCGAAAGATTGACGGAGATCCAGAGGTCGGCCGGAAACGTTGGAGTGTCCTGCCACGCCTTGAGTCGGATGCAAGCTTCGCGCAGAATCCACTCGCCGAGAGGAACGATCAATTGAGTCCTCTCCGCGATTGGAATGAAATCGACAGGCGAAATGACGCCGAGCACGGGATGGTGCCAGCGCATGAGCGCCTCGAATCCGATGATCTTGCTTGAGGCCATCGACACGATCGGTTGATACAACACGCGGAACTCGCGGCGCTCGAGCGCGTCCTTCAGGTCGCCTTCCAGCTGCAACTCGGCCTGGTGCGACTGGAGTATCGCGGTATCGAACACTTCGCAGTGCGATCCCCCGAGTACCCGTGCCCGATGCAGCGCCGTCTCCGCATCGCGCACCACATCCTCGGCTTGTGCATAACCGGTTGCGCTGACGGCCACGCCGAGGCTCGCCGACAGAAACAGTTCACGACCGTTGATCATGAACGGCGCAAGCATTTCCTTGAGCAAGCGATCGGCAACGACCTTGGCATGGCTGACCGCTTTCAGGCCGTCGAGCAGGACGGCGAATTGATCGCCGGCGACTCGTGCCACAGCGTCGTTGCTGCGCAGCGTCGGGGGGTCGTTCGCGATCCGAAGGCTGATCTCCAGGCGCCGCGCCACGGCGGTCAGCAGCGGACCCGATGTGTGCCCTCCGAGATCGATGAGCAGCACCGCATAGTGGAACCCTTCGTACTTCTGCGCCAGCTCGATTGAGTGCGCCAGGCGATCGATGAGGAGCAAGCGGTTGGGCAGCCCTGTGAGCCTGTCGGTAACCGTCTCGACGGTGATATCGGTGTGCACGCCCATCAGGCGGACGGCCGCTCCGTCGCTGTCACGCACGACCGAAACGCGGCACGTGGTCCAGCGATACCGACCGTCCTTGTGTCGAAGCCGGTGCCGGAATTCGAGTTGGTCGCCCTCGTCCGCGCGCGCGCCTTCGATCTGGCGCAGCACGTCGGGCAGTTCCTCGGGGTGGACCCTGTTCAGCCACGCGTCGGGCGTGTTTCCGACTTCATGCTCCTCGCAGCCGGCGAGCGAGATCCATCGCGGAGAGAAGTGAATCCGGTCTGACGCCAGATTCCATTCCCACAGGGCCTCGTTGTCCGCGCGAGCGCTGGAAGCACGCTTTTTCATCAGTTGGGAGGTGGGCCCCCCGTTACAGTTAGTCGGCCCCAAGGCCTGACGGGAATAGGACCATTTCGACGTTTTTGACGGAAAAAGGCGAGTTGGTTTGGTGGGTAGTTCAGTTCAAGTTCGGGACACGGAATTCCTTAAGCCTGTAACGAAACCAGTCGGCACTCGTCGGGAGGATACCTTCCGGCGGATTACTGAACACTGGCGACTTTCGAGAAGTCATCCGCAGCGCGTGCGAAAGAGAATAGGAAAGGAACTTCACGTGGAGCGTACGCGGGGCTGCTATCCTAATGCGGTCGGAACGTTTTCCCCGTCTCCAGCAGAGTCTTCAATCGGGAAAGAATGCGCGGCCAACCATCCGCATTTTGAGCGTAGGCCGGGTCACCTTCCTGCCACTCATCGTTCGTCACGACAACTTTCACCGCCTCTGTTTCCGGCGTCAGCTCGACCTTCACTCTCGACATGACCGCCCCGTCGCCCATTCCGAACTTGTATTCCAAGAGCTTCTGTGGTTCAACCCGCAGCACCTCTCCCGTGACAAATCGCATCGGCTTCCCATCGTGCCCAGGCCCTGACCATGTCATCGCCCCGCCAGGCCTAAGGTCCACCTCAAAGTCCGCGCCGGCGAAGATCTTTTGATTCGCCTCCTTCGAAACGAACCCGTCCCAGACTTTGTCGGCGGGAGCCGCAATGTAATACGTAAAAATCAGGGGTGGCTTCGGCATGTCAATTCTCCAGGCCAGGATCTTCAGGCGCGAGCAGCTCGGTCAGTGTAGCTCACGTATCAGGCGACGCCGCAGCCAAAGGCTTACATCCTCACGCCGATCTATTTACCACGCATGCAAAAACGGATGGCGATTTCTGCTCGCGCAAACCGCTTGTGGCCGTCCGTTTGGCTATGGCAGAAGGCGCGCAGACTGCGGAGGCCCGTTACGCTAGACTTCTCGCATGTGGGACGCCCTACGCCTTGACGTCCGGCATTCCTTCCGCAGTTTGCGACGGGCTCCGACTTTCTCCTTGATCGTCATCGTCACGCTGGCGCTGGCTGTTGGCGCGACCACGGCAGTAGGCAGCCTGCTCAACGCACTCGTGTTGCGAACACTCGCGGTTCCCAGTCCCGAGCAGCTCGTGGCCCTGTCGGCCCTTGATCCGCGGGCGAATCTGGCGGGGTACTTCTACGCCGACACGTTCAAGGCGTACCGCAGCGCCCAGCGATCCTTCGCGCAGATGTCGATGTACTCCGGCGGAGGACTCGTGCGCGTCGAGGCGCGTTCCGGAGTGTTCGACGCGGTGACAGAAACCGTCTCGCCGAGCTACTTCGACATCGTCTGCGCGCGAGACCGTCGGCGGGACGGTTCTTCAGCGAATCAGACGACGCGGTCGTCGTGTTCAGCGAGGATTTCCGCCGGCGCATCTTCGGTAATGGTCCCGGCATCGGCGAGGCGATCAAGGTCGACGGCGTGCCGGCGACGGTGATCGGCGTCGCGGCGGACGGTTTCGACGGTCTTCAAGCCGACGGGACGTTCGACATCATCGTGCCATTCGCGCTGAGACGATCGGCCGGCGGCGGCCCGGCAGGTCCTATGGGGCCGTTTCGATCGAAAGACGTGGTGGGACGTCTCGCGCGCGGCGTGTCCATCGACGCGGCGCGCGCGGAACTGCTCGCGCGCTGGCCGTCGATTCAGTCGGCGACGCTGCCGGCCACGTTGCCTGAACCCGAGCGGGAGGCGCTGCTCCGTCAGCGGCTGGACGTGGCACCGCTCGCGTCGGGCTTTTCGGGTCTCCGCACCCGGTACGGCACCACGCTCGTGGTGCTCCTGGGCCTGATGGGGATGCTCCTGGCGGTCGCGTGCGCCAACCTTGCGGGCCTCACCCTGGCGCGCTCACTGACGCGGCGGCACCAGGTCGCGATTCGTCTCGCGCTGGGTGGAAGCGCGCGGCGCGTGTTCTGGCAGCTGCTGCTCGACGGGATCCTGCTGTCGGCCGTGGCGTTCGCTGGTGCGGTCCCGCTGGCGTGGGGGATCGTCCGAGTCGTGAGGGCGTCCCTCATGGTCGGCCTCGGGCGTTCGACGTTTCCGGACGTGACGCCTGATGCCGGCGTGCTCGCCGCGACGGCGCTGCTGACGCTGCTGATTGGCCTCGCCATGGGCGTCGTCTCCGCGTGGCAGTCGGTCGCGGTTCCCGTGGACGAATGCCTGCGTCGCGGCCGGGGGAGCATCGGCTCGTTCGGACGCTTCGGGCGCGGCCTCCTCGTCGCACAGGTCGCGTTGTCGATGACGTGTCTCGTCGGGGCCGGACTCTTCACGACCACGCTGGCTCGCTTGCGCGCGAACGATACGTCGCTCCAGTCGCAGCGCATCGTCTTCACCCGCGCGTATCGCGAGCCCGGAGATCGTCAGCTGTTGCCACCGGAGTACTACCAGACGCTCGTCGGCGATCTCGGCCACATGCCGGGGGCCGAGGCGGCCGCGCTGTCGGTGTATTACCCGACGTACTTCCGGGTCACGGGACCGCTCCCGACGGAGCACTACACGCGGGCCGACGGCTTCGCCGCACCGGAAGTCACGGTGCTGCCGGAGTTCGTGTCGCCCGGCTTCTTCGATCTGTTCCGGCTGCCGCGGCTGCAGGGCCGCGACTTCTCGTGGGACGACGGCCCGGGGAAGCCCGCCGTTGCGCTGGTCTCGGCGTCGCTGGCTCGCGCGCTGTTCCCGGCAGGCGACGCCGTCGGCCAGCACATTCGGCTCGCCGGACCCGAGCGTCGTGACGTCGAAGTGATCGGCGTCGTCGGCGATGCCCCGTACGGCAAGCTCGACGACCCGCGGCCGTTCGTCGTCTTCCGGCCGATTCTGCAGGACATGGCGAGGTCGCAGTTTCCGATGGCGTATGTCCGCGCGAGCGGCGACCTCGCGACGGTGCGCGATGGATACACGCGCGTCGTGAAGGCGCTGGGGCATCGGTCTCTGCGCGCGGTTCATGACGTCATCAGAATTTGTCGACAGTGCGCTGCTGCGGGAGCGTTTCACGGCAGGGTTGGCCGCATTTGCAGCGGCCATCACGATCCTGCTGGCATGCATGGGCGTGTACGGGCTGCTCGCGTTCTCCGTCGCGGCGCGGGTTCGAGAAATCGGTGTGCGCCTGGCGCTTGGCGCGGCGCGCGGGACCGTCGTCTGGATGATCGTGCGGGACGGTCTGGCGATCGCGGTGCCCGGTGTGCTCATCGGCGCTCCGTGCGCGTGGGCCGCCGCGCGGCTCGTACGGGCACAACTCTACGGCATCGCCCCCGGTGATTCCCGAACGCTGCTGATCGCCGCAGCCACATCTCTTGCGACGGTGCTCGCGGCGTCATTGCTTCCGGCGCTGCGCGCGTCGAGGGTAGCGCCCGTCGAAGCACTGCGTGAGGAATAGCCATCTGGATTGCGGCAATCATGTGCGACGCCAACGCCTGAAGATTTCTTGATCAAGGGGGCACGTCGCCCCATCAATTGTTGCTGCACTATCGAGTAGGTCGTTCTTCCAGCCACCACGCTCTTCCACATCCATTAAACACTGCGCGACTGCTCAGGACCAATCCGTCCAGCCGCGATATGCCGCGACCTGGCGGGGTGTTATGCAGGTCGGCCTATTGAGGTCTCACGGGCGACTGCTTCGTCCAATAAGTGCCTGTGACCGTGTGAAGTTGCAGACATTCTTCGACGCGGCCCGTCTGCTGATATGCTGCGAGCCTCGCTCGGCCGGCCGTGATATGCCGGTCGGTCTACTTATAGTTGGGCGGACAAGCCGAAGCCTGTCTAGCCTCTAACCTGACAATGGTATGAAACGGCGCTCGATTGTTCTGACACTGGCACTCCTAACGGCGTCGGTCGTTGCCATTTGGGCACGTCAGCAAATGGCGATTGAATCGCGCGACCAGCCCGCCACGGCAGACGATCTCAAGATCCTCCGGCGGGCCGATGCGCTTCTTGGAGACGCGTCCGTGTGGAATAACCATGACGATCGGGTATGTGACGATGACGAGGCCAGCGGCAAACGGAGCCTGTTCTGCGCGTTGCAGAAGGCCGATTGGGAGATTCTCGGCGAGTACCAGCATCGGAACGTCGCCCTCCAGGAAGTGCGGTTCGTGATTCAAGATGCCACGCGCGATCGGCAAACCGAGATGGTGATTCGCGCGCTCCGGCGATTCAGTGTGCCGCACCGGCTCATGGACTTCAGCAATCTGCCGGAGACGCGGTTTGAGGATGTGAAGCAGGTATTACGAGTCGCGAGCGAACGCATCGCAGCGCGGCTTGAGTCCAAGCAATGATCCCAGCAGAGGCAACAATGGCTTTTCGGGCCTCGCCCTGACCGTGACGTAAGGAAGACGACGAGCCGCCCAACAGCGCTTGCAGCCGTCGGCGCCATGTGTAATCGTCAGGCGCCGCGGCTGAAGCGCAGACGTTACGCCGGACTCTGAGCTTCGTGTTCCAACCGATTAGTCCTCGTACACGGTAGGACTCTATCGGGAGTGACCCGGCGCGCGGACGCACGGCTCAAGCCTGGATGCTGATCACCGGGTCACTTTCGATAGAGCCGTTTGGACCAAGCCGCTGGCGTGTGCGGCGGACGCGGGGGATGACTATGGGCGTTGAATCGTGAGCGCCCCTGGCCTCGGGGCGTGCGTAGTAACGACGGAGGTCCGATCGAGGTGGTCAAGACATCGCGGGCGGATGGCGACCGGATGTTCATGGACGCTGTAGCCGCCGAGCTGACACACCTCCGGCGCCCTTGCGTACGAGCGCGACTGAGTGCCGAGGGCGAAGCGCCGGCGCCGCTTACGAGCTGTCATAGACGGTGACTGCGAGGAGGGCTTCGAGGAAGAGCTGACGCGCGGTCAGCCGTTCGATGATGCGCATGGGCGCCCCACATCGCGGGCACGGCCACGAGCACGTGCGCGTGGAGCCAACCGACGGTGTGACGGGTAGTGGCGGCGCGACGGCCAAGACCGCGCGACACGTCGCGAGATCGTCGGTGCGGCACCGAGGCGCGAGCAGGCCGAAGTAGCGGATGCGGACGAAGCGTTTCGGGAGGACGTGCAGGAGGAAGCGGCGGAGGAATTCGTTGACGTCAAGCGTCAGCGTGCGCATCTGACTCCCGTGCCGATAGTCCTTCCACCGAAAGGAGACGGTGTCGTCCGTGACGGCGACGAGTCGGTGATTGGAGATGGCGACGCGGTGGGTGTACCGCGCGAGGTAGTGCAGCACGTGGGCGGGGCTGCCAAAGGGCGGCTTGGCATAGACGACCCACGGCTGATGATGGAGCGATCGGAGCCACACGCGAAAGGCGGATTCAGGGGCCAGCGTTTGTAAGGCGCCGGGAAACGAGAGCCGTCCCTCGCGAAACGCGGCGCGGAGGCCGGCGACGAGTTTCCCGCGAAAGACCTGTCGCAGCACCTGCACCGGGAGAAAGAAGGTCGGGCGTGCGTGGATCCACCGCGTCCGATCTGGCGACAATCCCCCCGCGGGCACGACACAGTGGACGTGCGGATGATGCTGGAGACGTTGCCCCCACGTGTGGAGGACCATGAGGCCGCCAATCGCCGCGCCCAAGCGTTTTGGGTTGGCCGCGACCTGTAGCAGCGTCGCCGCCGCGGCCCGAAGCAGGAGGTCGTACACAATGCGCTTATTGGCCAACGCGAGGCGGGCGACCGGCTCCGGCACCGTGAAGACGAGGTGCACGTAGCCGACCGGTAGGAGTTCCTGTTCTCGCGCAGCGACCCACACGTTACGAGCGGCCGTCAGGCACTTGGGACAATGGCGATCCCGGCAGCTGTTGTACGAGAGGGCCGACTGCGCACACCGATCGCAGCGATCGCGGTGCCCGCCGAGTGCCGCCGTTCGACACTGGGCGATGGCGCGGAGGACGCGTCGATGCTGCCCGGTCATCCAGGTGCGGTGCGTCTCCAGGAAACGATCGCCGTGTTGGCGCACGATGTCGGCCACCTCGAAAGGTGGCCGCGTCACCGCCGGTGCTTCAGCCGCGTGCGCCGCGCGGTGTCGGGCGTCGAGAGGGTCAGCGCGTCCAGGGGACTCGCGACGGCCTGCAGATGCGTGCGCGAGAGATGGAGATACAGCACCGTGTGCCGAATCTCCACGTGGCCGAGGAGCAGCTGAATGGTCCGGAGGTCCGCGCCACTCTCGAGCAGGTGTGTCGCATAGGAATGCCGCAAGAGATGCGGCGAGCAGCGCTTGCGGAGCCCGGCGCGCTGGGCGGCGACGACACAAGCCTCCCAGAGAATCTTGGGCGTGATGGGCTTGTCGGCTCGCCAGCCGTCGACCGTCCCGGGAAACAGCCACGTCTTCGGCCGCATCCACCGGTAGTACATCCGCAGCGTCGTGAGCAGCGTGGGGCTGAGCGGCACATACCGATCGCGCCCGCCCTTGCCGCGTTGGATGTGAATCACCATCCGCCGGCTGTCGATGTCGGCGACCTGCAGATGCCGAAGCTCCGCGTTCCGCATGCCGGTCGAGTACAGGACCATCAGCATCGTGCGGTGCGACAGACTGTCGGCGGCGTCGATCACCCGCGCCACTTCCTCGACGCTGAGGATCTGCGGCAACCGCCGCGGGGCTTTGGGGTACGGCGTGTCGTCGAGCAGGTACCGCCGCTTCAGCGTCTTCACGAAGAAGAAGCGCAGCGCCGCGACGTGGAGGCGGACCGTCAGCGGTCGCAGCTTTCGCTCGCGCAGCAGATACGCTTGGTACGATCGCAAATGCGTCTGATTCAGCCGGTCAGGCCGGCACTTGAAGTGTCGAGCGAATTGCTCGACGGCGTGGAGATAGGACGAGATCGTGGTGGACGCGAAGTTACGGCGCTGGAGCTCCTCCAGCATCACCTGCCGACAATGGGTCACAAGACACCTCCTGTGACCCCCACCCTACTCGGCCGATCGAGCGAGGCTTACGCGTAGCGTCCGCCGCGCCAGCGGCTTGGTCCAAACGGCGTCGTTTTGACCTTCATGCCCGACCTGCACCGGGTTCCTGCGGGAGCATGTGCCAGTGAAATGCCGCTGCGAAGGGCAGAAGCCTGTCGGTGTCGCTCGTTCAGCGCGCGGATCGCGAAATCGGGTAGGTTTTGGCGTCCTTCAATGCGTCGTCCAGCACGTTCCACGTGAGCAGGCTGTCATTCGACCGCGGCTCGAGTAAGTAGAACGCGAGCCGCGCCAGCGGCTGGGTCATCGGCACGCGCCAGGCGCCCGCCGGCACGGTCTGCTCCGCGCTTGCATATCGCCCCTTCGTGCTGCGCTCGCGATGGTTCTCGAACGCCTGGGCGGCGGTCTCGGTCGATTCGATCTGAAACACTTCGAGCTGCTGTGCCGACGGCGCGTCGAGCCGCTCGACGCGCACGCCGTGCGCCTGTAAGCGGTCCGCGACGCCCTTCAGCGAGGCCGGGATGTAGTACGCGGACGGCACGCGCTCGGATTCGGTCGATTCGAAGGTCGCGTATTCCCACATCCGTTCCGGCTTTCGGACGTCCAGCCTTCGGAGCATCGTCCGTCCGGTGTAGGGGTTCACGTCTTCCGTCGTTTCGCCCATGAGGATCTCGACCATCTCCGGCGATCGCCTGGCTTTCGACTGGAGCGACAACCGCTGACCGACGATCGACCGCGCGTCCGACTCCGCAGTGGAGTTCTTGATCGTCGCCTCGTTGGTGTGCGCGAAGTTCAGCACTTCTTCGACGAATCGGGTCGCGCCGGCTATGCGATCCTTGAACGTGGCGTACGAATACGTTTCGCTGAGGATCCCGAAACGGTTCCGGATGCCCCAGTAATTGTGGCTGTAGCGCGGCAGATCTTCGACCGTGGTCCACGATCGCTCCGGCGCCTGACCGCTGACGTTCCCGTAGGCGTGAAAATCCCAGTCGTATTTCGCCTTGATGGTCTTCGTCACCCACGGCATCCACTGCTGCTGCGCGAAAGCGGCAATCGCCGGATCGACCGCAGGGTTGTTCGGGACTTCGTAGGTCAGGTAGTAGGCGTGCCTCGAGCCGTTGGTCGTGTGGAGATCCATCATGATGTGCGGGTCGTACTCGTTGAGCAGCCGCACCATCGATCGCGCTTCCGGTGTTTCCAGCTTCATGTAGTCGCGGTTGATGTTGAGGTTCTGCGCGTTGGGCCGCGTGCCCATGCCGCCGATTGGGCCGTGCTGCTGCCCGCGATTGGTCAACGACACGCGCTCGTTGCCGTCCGCGTTGTAGACGGGCGCGATGAGCAGCACCATCGAGTCGAGCCATGCGGCGTGACTGCCTCGCGCGATGTCGCGCACGAGCGCCAGCATCGCGTCCTTCCCCTCCACCTCGCCCGCATGGACATTCGCCTGGATGTACACGCGCAGCCGGTTCGATCGCTTGACGGTGTCGGCCCGGGCGTCCGCGACTCGCCCGACGACGGCGAGCGGCAGCGATCGGCCTTCGAACGAGTATCCAAAGCTGGTCATGTGCACCAGGTTCGACGCGCGTCCGACGGTCGTCAGAAACGACACGACGTCGTCGAACCGGCTGGTTTCGGCGTAATCGGTGCGCTCGGGCCGGGTGCGCAGCGTCGAGAGCGGGTCAGCCGGGCGAGCCTGCGCGAGAGCAGAGGCCGGCAACGTCACGGCGATGGAAGCAGCGAGGATGAGGGCCGATCGGGATATCCGCATCGGCAGAGTATCGCCGATCAGGGTGCCGAGTCCGCGGCTCGCTCCAGCGCCGCGCG
Source organism: uncultured Acidobacteriota bacterium (assembly GCA_963770995.1). GTDB lineage: Bacteria > Acidobacteriota > Vicinamibacteria > Vicinamibacterales > CAVVIG01 > CAVSWN01. The sequence goes on from CAVYRS010000005.1 coordinate 1,125,183, forward strand.
ATTCCAATTCGCCAGCTTCGCGGCTTGTTCGTAGGTGCTGTCGATGAACGCACGCAGTGCCCGATCCGGATCGGGGCTGGTTCGCATCGCGTTGTAGGGAAGAAGATATTCGCCCAGCTCGCGGTGGTAGTACGCGGCCGGCGGTTCGACGGGCAAGTTTTCGAGCCCCGCCGGGACGGGCGCGGCGTACGCGTAGAACGCGGGCTCCTGGACAAGACCGCCGCCCGGCCAGAACCCGTGACTGATCACTTCGTGCGAGTACGCTTCGCGCATGAACGCCGGGCCCTCGCGACCCGGGGCGGGCCGCCCCGAGAATCGCGTGACCGCCAGGTCGAAGCCGCCCCAGAAAAAGTGCGTCGGGCTGCACTTCCCCACGAACTCGCAGCGAGCGCTCGAAAACACGCGTTCGCACTGCACCAGGATGCGCCAGAACCGATTGGCATAGACCGGATCGTACGACGCGTGGACGGTGTCTTGCTCGAACGGAATCGGATTGGGCACTTCTGTCGGCATCGTCCAGATTCGCACTGGCAGCTTCATGTCGGCGAGTGTCGCCATCACGTCGCGGTAGAAGTCCGCCACGCTTCTGGCCGCCAACGGCAGCGCCCGCTGGGCGCCCTCAGCTGTGGCAATGACCAATCGATGATCGGTGAAATCGAACTCGATGGTGAAGGTGGACGAGCCGTGATGCAGCGGCCGGGTCATCAATCCGCGCGAGGTGACCTGCAGCGCGATGCCCCAAGAGTGATTGAGAGGAGGCGCCAGCGCCAGGGCAACCTTCCCGACAATCTGCGTCCACATGTGCAGTGTGGCGTAGGTGTCGTTCCACTCCGCGGGCAGTTCAGGCCAGCGCTCGTCACTCATCTTGCCATCATACGCGCGCGCGCTCAATCACCGGCGTGCATCCGTTCGAGACGACGCGTCGCCAGCCGCGCCAGGAGCGAGCACACCAGGACGATCGACACGAGGATCAGCGCACCGGCCCAGGCCTGGCGATGCCAGTCCTCGTAAGGCCCGGTCGCATAGGTGAACACCTGCACGGTCAACGTCGAGATCGGCTGATCGAGCCTGGTGGAGAAAAAACGATTATTGAAGGCGGTGAACAACAGCGGCGCCGTCTCGCCGGCGATGCGCGCGAAGGCGAGGACGACACCGGTGACGATGCCCGGGAGCGCGGCCGGCACGACGACGCTGAACACGGCGCGCGTGCGGGTGGCCCCGAGCGCCAGCGCTCCTTCGCGGATGCTGCGCGGCACCAGCAGCAACAGCTCCTCCGTCGTCCGCGCAATGATCGGGATCATCATGACCCCGAGCGCGAAACCGCCGGCGAGGGCGCTGAACCGGCGGAACGGCAGCACGGCAACCATGTAGGCAAAAAGTCCGATGACAATCGACGGCACGCCGTTCAACGTGTCCGCCGCCAGGCGTACGAGCGTGGCGAAGCGGCGGCCGGCGTACTCGGCCGCATAGATTCCGCTGAGAATCCCGATCGGCACGGCCATCAGCGCCGCCAGACCACTGACGATCAGCGTCCCGACGATGGAGTTGGCCATGCCGCCGCCGGACTCGCCCACCGGCACCGGCATGCGCGTGAAGAAGCCGAGGCTGAGCGCGCGGCCTCCCTGGCTGGCCACGAAATACAGCACCAGGCCCAGCGGCACGAGCGCGACGAGAACCGAGCAGGCGCAAAACGCGACGAACACCGACGAGAGGAGACGCCGGCGGGTCCCGGGAGTCATCCGCGCGCCTTCACCGGCTCGGCGGCCACGACGACCCGTGGAAGACGGTTCATGCTCCAGATCAGCAAGCGCGACAAAGAGTTGACGATGAGTGTGATCACGAACAGGACGAGGCCGATCTCGACGAGCGCCGCGAGGTGGAGATCGTCGGCGGCCTCCGTGAACTCGTTCGCGAGCAGCGCGGTCATCGTGTACTGCGGCGCGAACAGCGACCACGAAATGCGCGTGCTGTTCCCAATGACCATGGTCACCGCCATCGTCTCGCCGAGCGCGCGGCCGAAGCCGAGCATGATCGCGCCGACGATGCCGCTGCGCGCGTAGAAGAGCGACGCGCGCACCGCCTCGAGGTGGGTGGCGCCGAGCGCGTACGCGCCGTCACGCTGACCGGCCGGCACCGTCTTCAGAACCTCGCGTGAAACCGACGAGATGAAGGGTACGACCATGACGGCGAGCACGAGCGCCGCCGACAGCATGCCGAGGCCGATGGGTGGACCGCTGAACAGCGGCGAGCCGCGCAGCACCTCGGGCACCGCGTTCTCGATCCAGCGGACCGCCGGCACCAGCACGACGATCCCCCACAGCCCGTAAACGATCGATGGGATGGCCGCGAGCAACTCGGTGACGAACAACAGCGGATAGCGCAGGCCGATCGGACAGAGCTCCGCGCTGAAGATCGCAATCCCCAGCGCGATCGGCGTCGCGATGATCAGCGCGAGAATCGACGAGTAGAGCGTGCCCCAGATGAATGGCAACGCGCCGAACTCGCCCGAAACGGGATCCCAGGTTGGCGTGCGCCAGAAGCCGGCGCCGAACCGGCTCATCGACGGCATCGACTGCTGGACCAGCACCGCGCCAATCGCGCACACGATCGCGATGAGGATCAGGCCGAAGATGCCGGTGCCCAACCGGAAGCCCAGATCCTTGCTGCTTCGGCCTCGCATGCGCTCGCTCTCAGGACGTCTTGATGGCCGCCAACGCCGCCAGCTCGAGCTTGACCACCGAATCCGGGAGCGGCGCGTACCCGAGTGCCGCGCAGTACGCCTGGCCGTCGGTCAGCGCCCACCTGAGAAACTCCACCATGATTCGAGATTGCAGCTTGTTCGGCGAGTCTTCGTAGAGCAGCATCCACGTGAACGACGAGATCGGGTACACGCCCGCGCCTGGCGCGTTCGTGATCGACACACGAAAATCCGCGGGCATGCGGCTGGCTGCTGACGCCGCCGCCGCCGTCACCGATGCACTCGACGCCTTGACGAACTCGCCCTCGAGGTTCTGGATCGATCCGTAGCTCATGCCGTTCTGCAGCGCATAGATCAGCTCGACGTAGCCGATGGAGCCTGGCACCTGGCTGACGAGTCCCGCCAGGCCTTCAGTGCCTCGGCCTCCGATCCCGGTCGGCCAGTTCACCGACGTGCCGACGCCGACGGTGCTCTTCCACTCCGAAGAGACCTTCGAGAGGTAGTCCGCCCAGATGTAGGTCGTGCCGGATCCGTCGGCGCGGTGCGCGACGATGATGTCCAGACCGGGTAGCGGCACGCCGGGATTCAGCCGGACGATCGCGACGTCGTTCCACTTGGTGATCTTGCCGAGAAAAATGTCGGCGAGCACCGGACCGCTGAACTTCAGCTCGGCGGCCACGCCCGGAATGTTGTAGATGAGCACGACGGCGCCGAGGTTCGTCGGGAGATGGAGAATCCGGCCCGGAGTGGCCTGCAGCTGCCGATCGGTCATCGGACCGTCGGTGGCGCCAAAGAACACGGTCTGCGCCTGAATCTGCCGGATGCCGCCTCCCGACCCGATCGACTGGTAGTTGATCTGGATCTCCGGGTTGAGCTTGTGGTACTCGGTGAACCACTTCGAGTAGATCGGAAACGGGAGCGTCGCCCCGGCGCCGTTGATCTGGATGGTCTGCGCGGGAACTGTGGCCACGAGCGCCGCGGTCATGGCGCCAGCGCACGCAACCTGTCGCCACCGCATCAGCCGGCCTCAGAAGCCAATGAGTCCGTGCACGGCCATCCTCGTTTGCCTGGGCTGGCCGGGAACGAAACTCTCGAATGTCTGGCTGTCATAGTCGAGGAGCAGCGCGCTCGACACGGCGCCCTGCATAGGGAACCAATAGGCGATGCCGACGATCGTGCGCGCGCGCACCTGCGCTCCCAGGCGCGTGTTCGGGGTCATGCGGTCATACCGCACCAGCCCCTCGAGTCCCCCTGAAACTCTCGGCGTTGCCCAGAATGAGTAGCCGTTGCCGCCGATTTCTGGCCTTGTGATCGAGGTGCGATCGGTGGTCTTCAAGAGCTCGAAAGACGCGTTCAGATGCGGATGCTCGAGCGTCACACTGCCGATGAGACGGTTTCTCGGGCCGTCCCTCACGTACCGGTCCGCGTCGTAGAAAATCGACCCGCGGATGCCGCGCAACGCTGCCGGCGCCGACGGACTGGCGAACGGCCTGAGCGTGCCGCGCACCTGAAACGCCTTCGCGCCGTTGACCTCCGCCTTGCTCGCGCCTTCGCCGTTGTAGACGCCGACATGCACGTCGCCGTAGTTCGAGGGGAGCGCCGCGTGGAACGACGCGCCGGCGTCGGTCAGCACCAGATAGCCTTCGCGCTCGGCGAACATCGGCCCCTGGAAGCGATAGCGATAGATGCTCTCGGCAAATTCCAGCCACGGCGTGTCGTGGAACCCGAAGCGTGCGTACGAATTCGCCGGCATCCACTTGTCGAGATTGAGCTGGAGATACGCGTAGACGAGACGGAGCTCCACGCTGCCAGCCAGGCTGCTGAAGGAGCTCGTCTCGCGCGCAACGTCCGGCGTGACACGGAACGCGATGAGCGGCGAGAGGTTCCCGGTCACGTTGAGGCGCGCGCGCGAGACGTTGAACTGGCTCAGCCGTACTGAGTTGTTGTCCGCGTCGAGCGTCCTGGGATCGAGCGTGTAGGTGAAGTCCGGGAAGATTTCTGCGCCAAGCCTAATCGACGGCGGCTCGTCGGCCGAAGCCGCGCCCGCGCTTGACGTGACTTGCGCCGCAGCGATCGCCGCAGACCACAGGATTCCCACGACCGCGAAACACACACGCAGGCGTCGCATGCGACACGTTACCACGCTCTAGTCGTCCGCCGGTTCGGGTCGGGTCGACGCTGCGGGGCGACGCAGGCCAGGGAGGGGCGGCCGGTGCTGGGGATCGCGCTGCTCGCGCTCACGGACGAACGCTTTGATGATCTTCAGGGCGGCGCGGGCCTCGCGTTCGGTGCGCCTTCCCCTGAAATAGGCGGCAAGCTCACGGTTCGCGCGCACGACTTCCTGGGCGCGCATGTCCCGTTCGCCCGGCGTGTCGCCGCCGTCTGACCGCTTGCGCCTCGTCGCCATGGTCGGCCCCAGTGTACGGCATCACCTCTACACCAGAACGCCGGCGGGTCGCAAACAGCTAGATTCGATGCCAGCCGTGGGCCGTCAGCTCGGACACTTCCCAGCGAAACAACGCGAGCGCGCGCTCCACGCGATGCCATTCGCGATAGAACACGCGCTTCGGCATCTCGCCTTCGCGCTCCGCCGTGACTTCCCAACCGGCCGACGTGTGTGGAGATACGGAGTATCGCCGAACTTGATCGGCGTTGCGCAGCACCACTGAAAACATGACGGAATCGTCTCCGGGAAAAGAGCGCCATCATGGATCGACATTGCATGAAGGGTGTGTAAAGTCTTTGTAACAGGTGACGAAATGTCTCGGTCAAACGACCACAATCGCTGTCTGTCACCCGTACGTCTCCGCAGCGTCACGCGAGCGCGCTAGGCTCGCCCGCATGTCGTACAACATCACGTTGTCTTGCGGTTGCGTGGTTTACGTGTCGTGCGCCCCGCAAACACGCCGGGCGCACACGCGAATCATCCAGTCGCGTGCGCCCGACTGCCGGGTGCGCAAGCACGATGTCGGCGTCCGGCTGTTTCTGTGGGAGCTTCTTCCCGAGCCAAGCGAAAGCGCAGTGTCGTGGATTGATCCAAGCGATGTGCCTGAGCCGACGGTGTAACGGCCTGGGTTCTAGTGCGAGGTCTTTTCGAGCCGCTCGAGCAGGATGTACCAGCTCTCGCAGTCGGTGCGCGATCCGCCGGCCAGCGTCACGGTAAAGCGCAGGTTCAGCGACGCAATATCCCACTTCTGTCTCGCCCGGCCCGCTTCGAACGCCACGCGATAGGGCTTCAGCAGGTTGTCCTGGGAGTCGTGATCGCGATGCGCGTCCTGGACGCCCGTGAAGATCGCGAACTCGCGCCGCGGCCCCATGTGGACTTCGAACTTTCCCTCGCCGTTGACCATGTGGTCGTAGACGCGCTCGCTGTACTGGCCGTCCGTTCGCGGCACGACTGCCAGTTCCCCTCGAGAATGTTGTGGGTATCGTGGGAGAGGGTCGTGAACTGAGCCGCGTGGAGAGTCGCGAGCGTGAACGCCGCGCACACACCGATGAGAAGCCAGGCGAGCCGGGCAGTCGAGAGACGCACGGGACTCCTTTCCGAGAACAGAAGAGCCGAGGTCAGAATAGCACCGTTTCCGGCGGCCTTAACCCACAATTAACATCGCCGACACCGATGCGACACTTTTGGCCAGTACTCTCCGGCTTGGATGGTGCGACATCGCGTTCTCATCGTCGAAGACGAACAGGACATCGCCGGTCTGATCAAGCACACGCTCGAGCGCGGCGGCGACACCGAGGCGCGACATCGTCGGCTCCGGCGACGCGGCGCTGCACGTCGGTCACCGAGCAGCCGCCCGATCTGATCATCCTCGACCTGAATCTTCCAGTCCTCAGCGGCCTCGAGGTCTGCCGCATCCTCCGGTCACGGGCGACGTCGCGCCGCACGTGCCGATCATCATGCTCACCGCGCGCACCAGCGAGGACGATCGCGTGTCGGGGCTCGAACAGGGCGCCGACGACTACGTCACCAAGCCGTTCAGCCTGCGCGAGCTCTCGGCGCGCGTGCGCGCGGTGCTCCGCCGCGGCGCCCGGCCCGAGCGAGCGGCCGACGGCCGCCTACCGGGGCGCACACCTGATCGCCGACTTCGAGGCTGTCGCGGTGACGGTCGACGGCGCCCCCGTCCGCCTGACGCGGCGCGAGTTCGAGCTGCTCCGGTATCTGGTGCAGAACAAGAATCGCGTCGTCTCGCGCGACCGGCTGCTCGAACGGGTCTGGGGCTACGAGCGGCTGGTCGAGACGCGCTCGGTCGACGTGCACGTCGGCCGGCTTCGCGAGCAAGCTGCGCACGGCCGGGCACCAGATCGAGACGGTCGTCGGACTCGGCTACCGGTTCGTCGATTGATTGCCCGCCTCGCAGTCAGAGTCTGACCGGCTATGCAAGAGCGCAGGAGGAGCTCGATGGCCGAACGCGTCCAGACCTACAAGAACCACACGCGCCTCTTGCCGCCGTTCCACTTTTTCGTCCTGCCGGTCCTGCTGCGTGCAACTTTCTCAACCAGATTCGCCATCTGTGGTTGGCGCCCAGCCGCGCGCACGGCACGTGGCGGCCGTCGTCGCCGCTGCGCTGCTGGCCATGCTCGCTCCTGTCGCGCGCGTGATGGCGCTGACGGTGCAGGACCGCGTGATCCGGCTCGAGATGCGGCTGCGGCTGCGCGGAGCTGCTGCCGCCCGACCTGCAGCCGCGCGATCAACGAGCTCGACGCCGTCGCAGCTCGTCGCGCTGCGCTTCGCGAGCGACAGCGAGCTGCCGGAGCTGGTGCGCGAGGTTCTCGCCGGAAAGCTTGACGAGCTCGAAGGAGATCAAGATGCGCGTCAAGAGACTGGCAGGCGGACTGGCTGAGGGCCTGAGCGTCAAGTCAGACGTCTGGACGCGGCTGACTATTTCGAGCGCGCGGAGAATCTTCGGCGTCAGCATCCAGCGCAGATCGCCGGGGCCGCTCGGCGGCAGCTCGTCGACGTCGATCGCGGCAGACCGCGCCCTTCTTGAACTCGAGCGGATGACGCGAGCCGATGAGACGCGCGGCGAGCTCGCCGATGCTCGGTTCGTGACCGACGAGCGCAATGCGCGTGCTTGCGGGCGTGCTTCTCCAGATCGGCGATGACTCCTGCGAACGTGCCGTCCGGCGCGAGCGAGTCGACGTTGACGATCGACGGCCGCGGGTTCGAGCGCGGCGGCGACGATTTCCGCGGTCTGCCGCGCACGCACCAGCGGGCTCGTGAGCGACGACGTCGAGCGTGACGCCGAGGCGATCGAGGCCGCGCGCGGCTTTCCGCATCCGCGACATGCCGTCGTCGGTGAGCGGCCGCTTGGTGTCGTCGGGCCACGCTTCGCCGCGTTCTTCGGCGACGGCCGTGACGAATGAGGTAGAGCTCGTAGGGACCGGGCATCGATCACCCAGCGCGCCGCGTCGGCCGACACGTTCAGGCCTTGCGCTTGCCCACTCAGTCGTTCGGCGATGGTCGCGAGGTCGCTCGCGCAGGCGCATGTAGCGCGCGTGCAGGCGGCGGCAGTCGTCTTCGAGCGACGCGATCAGCGTCGTCGAGCTCGCGCCAGACGGTGAGATTCGGCGGCGCGAGCGACGCCTGTTCCTGCCGCACCCGATCGATCAGCATCTGCACGTCGTGCAGACGGCCGAGCAGATCCTGCGTCGCGCTTCAGCACGCGCATGTCCGCCGGCGGCTCGGCGCCGCGAAATCTCGGAGGCAAGCTCGACCGCGTAGCGCAGCTTCTTCACCGCGATCCGCACGGCGTGCAGCCGTTCGGGCAGGTACACGGCGCCGGCGTTGTCCATGGCCTCGTGCAATCGCGCCGCGCGCCTGGCGACGCGCGCGTCGAATCGCCCAGCGCCACGCGCGCGCGGCGATCGCCGCGGCGCGACTCTTCGGCTTCGCGCAGGTCCTCGGCCACCCGATCGGAGCTTGCTGGCAGCGCGACGCACCTGGCCCTTCGGCAAGCGGTCCGGCAAGCGCTTCCGCGCCTCGTCGCGCTCCTTCGAGACGGTGATCGCCGACGCGCCCGAGCGCCGCACGATGCGGCCTGCGAGACGCGTGCAGCTCGTCAATCAGCAGCAGCAGAACGTCGAGCTCGCGTACACGTCCCGAGGCGTGTCGTCACTTTCCGGAGGCGGCGGCCGATCTTCCGGCCGCGCGACGCGGTCGAGCTCGAGCATCGGCAGCAACTCCCGCAGCCGCCGGGACGCCACGCGCGCGCGGTGCAGCGCGATGACGTCGCCGTCTTCGACCGCCTTGAACGAGCGCGTGAAGCGGCTCAGGCGTTTCTTCGAGCGAGCTCGGATCGTTCGGCCACGGTTGGGCGGATGATTATAGTTGAGTGATGCGGATCGCCGCCATCGACATCGGCACCAACTCCATCCACATGATCGTGGTGCAGATCCGCCCGGACCTGTCGTTCGAGGTCATCGACCGCGAGAAGGAAATGGTCCGCCTGGGCGCCGGCGGCCTCGATGGCCGCGCGCTCACACCGGAAGTCGATGCACGCGGCGCTCCAGGTGCTGTCCAAGTTCAGGCGTTTGGCCGAATCCCATCGGGTCGAACGAAGTTATCGCCGTTGCGACCAGCGCGACCCGCGAGGCCGAGAACGGCGGCGAGTTCCTCCAGGCCGTCACCGATCAGACGGGCATCCGCCCGCGGGTGATCTCGGGCACCGAAGAGGCCCGGTTCATTCACATGGCGGCCGTGTACGGGATCGGCGTCCCCGGAGATCGCCGCCGTGGTCATCGACATCGGCGGCGGCAGCGTCGAGGTGACGCGCGGGGCCGGCACCGACCATCGAGAGGGCCGCAGCTTCAAGCTGGGCGTGATCCGGCTGACCGAACGCTTCGTCAAGAGCGATCCGCTCGAGCACCGGGACGAACGCAAGCTGGTACGGCACGTCGACACCGAGATCGGCAAGTACCTCGACCAGATCGCGCGGGCCGGGTTCGAGCGGGTCATCGGCACGTCGGGCACGATTCTGAGCATCGGCGCGGTCGTGGCGGCGGCCGAAGGGCTGCCGATCGACACGCCGCTGCGCAACCGGCGGATCACCGCCAAACAGATCCGGCGGGCACGGAAGGATCTCGTGTCCCTCGATCTCGACGAACGGCTGCGCGTGCCCGGGCTCGAGCCGCGGCGTGCGGACCTCGTGGTCGCCGGCGTCGTTCTGCTCGACGAGCTCGTGCGGCGGCTGGGCGCGGACGAGATCACGCTGTGCGATCTGTCGCTTCGCGAGGGACTGGTCCTCGACTACATCGCGCGGCATCGCAAGGAAATCGCGCAGGCGGATCGGTACCCGGACGTCCGGCGCCGGAGCGTCATCGAGCTGGCCGAGCGCTGCCACTACTATCCCGAGCACTCGCAGCAGGTGGCACGGATTGCCATGGCGCTCTTCGATCAGACGCGAGCGATTCATGGCCTCACCGATCGCGAACGGGAATGGCTGGAGTACGCGGCGATCCTGCACGACATCGGCATCCTCATCAGCTACGAGCAGCATCACCGGCACTCCTACTACCTGATCAAGAACGGCGATCTGCGCGGCTTCGAGCCCGACGAAATCGAGACGATCGCGCTGGTCGCCCGCTACCACCGGCGCCGCGCGCCGAAGCGCCGGCACGAGGGCTACGGGAATCTGCGGCGGAAGCGGCGCCGCGCGGTGCGGACGCTCGCCGCGATTCTGCGGCTCGCGGAAAGCCTCGATCGCAGCCACATGCAGACCATCACCAGCCTCGACCTGCACGACCGCGGCGACGACGATCTGCTGCGCATCCGGACGTCGGGCGATGTGGAGCTCGAGGTGTGGGCGGCGACGCGGCAGGCGGCGCCATTCGAGCGGATGACGGGCAAGCCGCTCCGGGTCGAAGTCAGTCACTCCGCTTCCGAAGTTGGCACGCCGCGCGCGCCGGCGCCGCGGCTCGATGGGACCATCAGTCATGTTGAACAACCTGACGCAGCCGCACGACTATCCGGGAAAGCTGTTCGTCGTGGAAGGCATCGACGGATCGGGCAAGACGACGCAGCTCGGGCTGCTGGCCAAGTGGCTGACCGCGGAGGGCCATCGAGTCTTCGTCACCGAATGGAACTCGTCCGCGCTCGTCAAGGCGGCGACTAGAACCGGCAAGAAGAAGAACGCGCTCACGCCGATGACGTTCAGCCTGCTGCACGCCACCGATTTCGCCGATCGGCTGCTCTACAAGAGTCATCCCCCCGCTCAAGGCCGGAATGATCGTCCTGGCCGATCGCTACGCGTACACGGCTTTCGCGCGCGACGCGACGCGCGGCGTCGATCGGCAATGGGTGCGGGAGCTGTACAGTTTCGCGGTGCGGCCGGATCTGGCCTGTATTTCCGCGTGCCGATCGACGTGTCGGTGGACCGGCTGATGGCGCGCCGCGTGAAGCTCAAGTTCTACGAGGCCGGCCTCGACATGGGCTGGAGCGCGAATCCAATCGAGAGCTTCCGGCTGTTTCAGGGAAAAGTGCTCGACGAGTATGATCAACTGGTGAACGAGTTCGGGCTCGAAGTCGTCGACGCCGGCGGCAGCATCACGCACCAGCAGCGGCTCGTGCGCACGCTCGTCGCCCCGCATGTGCAGCCGGCGCTGTCCGACAGCCCTCCGGGAGAGATTACGAATGACGAGTTCGTCTGACGAGCCGCTGGACGCCGAGTCCGGCGCCAATGGCGATCGGCTGGCCGGCACCTACTACGGGCGAGGCATCCCGTATCTGCCGCTCCACACCTATCCCGGCAAGCTGATCGCCATCGAGGGCACCGACGGTGTCGGTCGATCGACTCAAATTCAACTGCTGCGCGAATGGCTGGAAGTCAAAGGCTACGGCGTCGTGGAAACCGGATGGACGCGGTCGCCTCTGATGCAGCCGACAATCGAGATCGCCAAGTCGAGCAACACACTAAACAAGTTGACGTTCGTGCTGCTGTACGCGACCGATTTCGCGGATCGTCTGGAAAAAGAAATCATCCCCGCGCTGAAAGCGGGGTTCGTGGTCCTTTCCGATCGCTACATCTTTACGGCATTGGCGCGCGCCGGCGTGCGGGGCGTCGATCGCCAATGGCTGCGGAATCTATACGGATTCGCCATCGCCCCGCACATGGTGTTCTACCTCAACATAGACATCAAGACGCTCATCGGCCGCATGCTGGCCGCGCGCGGGATGGACTACTGGGAATCCGGCATGGACCTGAAGCACGGCGACGACATCTACGACAGCTTCCGGACGTACCAGAACAAGCTGCTCCGCGAATATGCGTCGATGGCCGACGAGTTCCATTTCCGCGTGCTGGACGCGCGCCGGACGGTGGACCGCATTCAGGACGAACTGCGCCGGCAGGTGAGCGGTTTCCTCGAACCTGCGGAGGCACCCGCAGAACAAACGGTGCTGACGCGCTGAGTGCCGTTGGGCTATTTGCGGCGCGACCTTCGGTGCCGCGACTTCGGACCGGCGTCCGCATCCAATACAGTCACGCCCTGGCCGACGCGCTCGGCCAACTCGACGAAGTCAAGGTGTCCAGACAGCGCTGACGTCGATAGTCGACGGCGCGGGTGATCCGCCGCGTGAGGGCGTGGAGCAGAACCGGCCGACGATGAACGCACGTGGTGCCGTGACATCCCACCACGTATTGAGCAACCTGCGTGCCCGCCTGGGCAACTCAACGCTATCTGTGTGCTCATCAGCGGCTTCTGGCCTGTAAGATAGGCGTCATGGACGCGCCTCTATGCCCAACACGCTGACAATTACCGACAACCGAACCGGAAAACAGTACGAACTCCCGGTGCAAGACGGAACGATTCGCGCGATGGACCTGCGCCAGATCAAGACGGGGCCCGAGGACTTCGGCTTGATGACCTACGACCCGGCGTTCATGAACACGGCGAATTGCCGCAGCGCAATCACATATATCGACGGCGACAAGGGCATCCTGCTGTATCGCGGCTATCCCATCGAACAGCTCGCCGAGGACAGCAACTTCCTCGAAACCGCGTACTTGATCCTCTTCGGGGAGCTGCCGAGCGACGCGCAATTGCAGGCGTGGACGCGCGAGATCACGCTCCACACGATGCTGCACGAAAACATCAAGAAGTTCATGGAAGGGTTCCGGTACGACGCGCACCCGATGGGCATCTTCCTCAGCACCGTCGGTGCGCTGTCCACGCTGAACCCGGATGCCAAGAACATCTTCGACAAGAGCTCCCGGCTGCTGCAAACGAGGCGGCTGATCGCGAAAGTGCCGAGCATCGCCGCGTATGCCTTCCGCCACAGCATCGGCCGGCATTACATCTATCCCGACAACGACCTCAGCTTTACCGGCAACTTCTTGAACATGTTGTTCAAGATGACGGAGCTGAAGTACGCGCCCAACCCGGTCCTCGAGCGCGCGCTCGACGTGCTGTTCATTCTGCACGCCGACCATGAGCAGAACTGCAGCACGACGACGATGCGCACCATCGGCAGCTCGCAGGTGGATCCGTATTCGGCGCTCGCCGGCGCGGCGGCGGCGCTCTACGGGCCGCTCCACGGCGGCGCCAACGAGGCCGTGCTGCGGATGCTCAACGAAATCGGATCGATCAAACGGGTGCCCGAATTCATCAAACGCGTCAAGGCCGGCGAGGGCAAGGATCGCCTCATGGGGTTCGGCCACCGCGTCTACAAGTCGTACGATCCTCGCGCGAAAGTCATCAAGAAGATCGCCGATCTCGTCTTCACCGTGACCGGGAAGAATCCGCTCCTCGAGATCGCGCTGGAGCTCGAGCGGATTGCGCTGCAGGACGAGTACTTCATCACCCGCAAGCTGTACCCGAACGTTGACTTCTACTCGGGGCTCATCTACCAGGCGATGGGGTTCCCGGTCGAGATGTTTCCCGTGTTGTTCGCGATCCCGCGCACGGCCGGCTGGATTGCCCAGTGGGAGGAGATGCTGCTCGATCCCGAGCAGAAGATCGCGCGGCCTCGTCAAATCTATACAGGACCGGGCATGCGGGACTACATCCCGCGCTCGAAGCGATAGTGTCGTGTCTCAGAAGTTCGTTGGCATTCGGTCGGCGATGCATCCCGGCTGGCTGCGTTGCTCATCGTTCGAATATTCCCGATATACTCACTCTTCGCGCCTTGCCAGCCGGGCGCCTCGCCGGCCTCGGTGCACAACGAACTTCTGAGACGCGACACTAGATGCTGAAAGGCCTCCTCATCGTCGCCCTTACTTTGCAAACCGGCGCGGCATCGCCGACGAAATTCGATTCGGGACGGGCGTGGGAGCATCTGCGGCAGCTCGTCGCCATCGGTCCGCGGCCATCGGGATCAGCAGCGATCGAGCAAACTCGGAAATACATCAAGGATCAGCTGACGAGTGTGGGGCTGACGGCTGCCGAGCAGGTGTGGGAAGACCAGACGCCGATCGACAAAATCCGGCTGGTCAATCTCGTCGCCACAATCCCGGGCGCGCGCAAGGAGCGGATCGTGTTTGCCGGGCACTACGACACGAAGCTCTATCGCGAGTTCCGGTTCGTCGGCGCCAGCGACGGCGGATCGAGCGCGGCCTTCCTGATCGAGCTCGCCCGCGTGCTGAAAGCCCGGAGGAACGCGTTCACCGTCGAGCTGTTGTTCCTGGACGGCGAAGAGGCGCGTCTCCCCGAATGGGGCGGGACCGACAACACCTACGGCAGCCGCCACTATGTCGGGCAGGCCAAACGCGACGGCTCGCTGGCGTCGCTCAAAGCCCTGATCCTTGTCGACATGATCGGCGATCGCGATCTCCGGATTCGCCGCGACACGAACTCGACGCCGTGGCTGACGGATCTCGTGTGGGATGCCGCGAAGAGACTGCGACTGGACCACGCGTTCATCGCCGAAACGACGCGCGTGGACGATGACCATATGCCGTTTCTCGCGGCCGGCGTCCCGGCCGTCGACATCATCGATCTGGACTACGAAGCCTGGCACACGGTCAACGACACGCTCGACGCGGTCAGCGCCCGCAGCCTGCAGACCGTGGGCGACGTCGTGCTCGCCGCGCTCCCCGCCATCGAGGCTCGTCTCGGCAAGCGCTGACGGATCGGAGCTCGGATGAACATCGGGATCCCGCTCGGGTGCGCGCTCGCGATTGCCGCCGGCGCGTGGCGCGCGGAGGCTCAGACGTTCTCCCGCTCTCCGCAGGAGGCGCGAGTCACCACCGCGACATTTCTGATCACCTTCGGCACGACATTCATGGTGCAGGTCTACGAGGGGCGGGCGACGGTGAACGCTATCGACGCCGGCGCACGCGAACGGAACCCGCTGGTTGCGCCGTTCGCGTCGCGGCGAAAAATGCTCGCGTTCACGCTGGCGCGCGCGACGGCCACCAACGTGGCCCTGGGATCGATCGGCAAGCGCCACAAGGTCGCGGCGATCGTGATCGGCGCGGCGCTGAACTACAGCTATCTGTTTCTGGCCGAGCACAACAACGCGGTCGCGGCCGACATGCGCCGGCAAGGGCGGCGGCTCGGGCGCTGAGCCGCGTCATTCCTTTCGGCCCGACGTCCCCTTCGGCACCGCGGTCAGCAGCGCGATCAGCGCCTTGTCGCCGCCGCGGATCCGCGAGGTGCCGACCACGACCGTTTCGCCGGAGAGGACGATCGCGGCGCGACGGCGTGGCGGCAGCCGATCGAGCGCCTGCCAGACCGTCGCCTGCGCGACGAGCGCCCGTTCCAGGTCTGGCGACCGCGTCTCTGTTTCGGCGACGCGCAACGGCTCGAGCCGCCGGCGCACCGCCGATCGCCGCCACCCGTCGCGGCAGATGTTGATCAGCACCCGCACGAGCCAGGCTTCTTCGTGCGGCGCGCCCGCGGGAATGGACGCGACCGCCTGAGCGGCGCGGAGGAACGTCTCCTGGACCAGATCGCGGGCGTCCTCGGCCGTCCGCGAGAGGCGGCGCGCGAGGCGGTAGAGGCGCTGATGGTGGGCGTCGAACAGCCGCCCCAGCCGCTCCCCTGCGTCCACAGAGGCGTCCTCGGCCGGCATCGCCACGGCCAGCGTCTCGCCTACCACAGCCGGATAAACGCCCGACATGCCCGCCATGTTGGCGCACCAACCGCCGTCCCGCCAGCCACACCTCCGTCCCCTGCCGAACCTCCGTCCCCAACCGCCCGAACCTCCGTCCCCAACCGCCCGAACCTCCGTCCCCAACCGCCCGAACCTCCGTCCCCGGCCGCCGCCGGGACGGAGGGTGCTAAACACGCTAACCACAGCGCTTAGCTCCCGTCTAAGCTGAATGAGGAATGGACGTCACCGAAGCAGCAGCCGCCCTCGACCGGGCGCGCCAGGGCGACAGCGACGCGTTTCGCTCGCTCGTGGAGCGGCACAGCCGCACCGTGTTTCGGCTCGCGTTCCGGATGACCGGCAATGAGCAGGATGCAGAGGATGTGGTGCAGGAAAGCTTTCTCCGCGCGTATCGGCAGCTCGGCCGGTTCGAGTCGCGGGCCAATTTCGGCACCTGGCTGTATCGAATCGTCGCCAACTGCTCGGTGGATCTGATGCGCGCCAAGCAGGCCCGGCACGACCAGACGCGAAGCGAAAGCCTGGACGAAGCGATGATGCTGCCCTCCGGCGACGATCCGGGTCCCGAGCGCCTCGCGCGCAGCGCCGAGATCGGCTCACGTGTCCGATTGGCGCTCGACGGGCTGAGCCCGCTGGAGCGGGCGGCGTTCACATTGCGGCACTACGAAGGGCGGTCGATCGACGAGATCAGCACGACGCTGGGCCTGGGCATCAGCGCCGCGAAACACAGCGTGTTCCGTGCGGTGAAGAAACTCCGGATTGCGCTCGAGCCGCTACGAGGCGAGTCGTGACTCATTACGCAGAAAACGATCTGATTCTCTACTACTACGGCGAAGGTCGCCGGCGCGGCGACATCGAGCAGCATCTGGACGAGTGCGCGCAGTGCGCGGACACGTATCGCTCGATTTCGCGCACGCTCGCGCTGATCGCGACGCCGGAGCCGCCCGAGCGCGGCGATCAGTACGGCCTCGAGGTCTGGCAGCGCATCCGCCGTCGCCTGCCCGAGCAGGACGCGCCGTGGTGGATGGCCTGGCTGCGATGGGAACGTCTGACGCTCGTGTCGGCCGCGGCCGTGCTCCTCGTCGCCGCGTTCGTGGCTGGCCGTTCCTGGCCGCGCCAGCCGGCGGCGCCCGCGGCTGCGCCGGTGACGGCGGCGGCCGGATCCACGTCCGACGAGCGGCAGCGGATCCTCATCACCGCGGTTGCCGACCATCTGGATCGATCCGAGCGCGTGCTCACCGACATCATGAACGCGTCAGCGTCGCGCGACATTTCGGACGAGCAGCGCTGGGCCGAGGATCTGCTGTCGACGAGCCGCCTCTATCGTCAAGACGCGGTCGAGGCCGGCGAGCAGTCGGTCGCCGCCATCCTCGACGAACTCGAGCGCAGCCTCCTGGAAATCGTACACAGCCCGTCGAAAATCTCGGCGGCGGATCTCGATCAGATCCGGCGCCGCATCGACGCGGCGGCGCTGCTCT
Source organism: uncultured Acidobacteriota bacterium (assembly GCA_963770995.1). GTDB lineage: Bacteria > Acidobacteriota > Vicinamibacteria > Vicinamibacterales > CAVVIG01 > CAVSWN01. The sequence continues at coordinate 1,142,410 of CAVYRS010000005.1, forward strand.
TCAAAGTGCGGGTGATGAGCGACGAGCTCCGGCAGCGCGAAGGCGCGCCGGCCGAGATCTCCTCTCCGCGATCGTCAACACGGAAAACAAGCTGAGATCCATGACCAAGACATCGAACGTGCTATTCACTCTGATCTGCGCGGCGCTCGCGGCGCCCGCGTCCGCCCAACCCGTTGGACCCGGCCCGCTCGGCGCCGGGCCGTCCGGGCCCGGCCCGATGGGACCGCCGCCGGGCGTGATGATGTCGTTGCGGGACCACGAGACGACAGCCGACCTCGACGACCGCGCCGACGAGCTGTACAGCGACGGCCGCGAGGCGATCGAGGAAGGCAAGTACGAGCGCGCGCTCGATCGCTTCGACCGGCTGATTGCGCTGAAGGCAACTCGCATCGACGCCGCGCTGTATTGGAAAGCCTACAGCCTGGCCAAGCTCGGACGCCGCGCCGACGCGCTGGGCGCGCTCGCCGACTTGCAGCAGCGCTTCAAGGACAGCCGGTGGCTCCGCGACGCCAAGGCGCTCGAAGTCGAAATCCGTCAGGCCTCCGGCCAGCCGGTTGCGCCCGAGTCGCAGAACGACGACGAGCTGAAACTGATGGCGCTGCGCGGGCTGATGCAAAGCGATTCCGAGCGCGCGATGCCGATCATCGAGCAGATGCTCGCCGGCACGAACTCGCCGAAGGTGAAGGATCGCGCGCTGTTCGTGCTCAGCCAGAGCGGCTCGCCGCGGGCGCGCGAGATCATGGGCAACATCGCCAAGGGCGCGGCCAACCCCGACCTGCAGCTGCGCGCGATTCACTACCTGGGGATCATGGGCGGCTCCGACAACCGTCAGATCCTCGCCGACGTCTACCGCGCGTCATCCGACGTCGCGGTCAAGCAGCGGATCATCCGGAGCTTCATGGTGTCGGGCGATCGGACGCGGCTGCTCTCGCTCGCGAAAACCGAGAGCGAGGCCGGCTTGCGCGGAGAGGCCGTCCAGCAGCTCGGCGTGATGGGCGCGCACGCGGAGCTCGCCGACCTCTATGCGAGCGAGACATCGGTTGACGTCAAGAAGCGGATCATCCAGGCGATGTTCGTGGGCGGCAGCGCGGACAAGCTGATCGAGCTCGCGCGCACCGAAAAAGATCCGCAGCTGCGGCGGACGGCCGTCCGCAACCTCGGGCTGATGGGATCGGCCCGCACGGCCGAAGCCATCAAAGCGATCTATCTCGCCTCGGATTCGACGCCGGAGATTCGCAAGGAAGCGGTGAACGCGCTCTTCCTGCAGAACAACGGGCGGATGCTCGTCGAGCTCGCGCGGGCCGAGAAGGATCCGGCGTTGAAGAAGGAGCTCGTCTCGAAGATGTCGGTGATGCACGGCTCCAAGGAAGTGACCGACTATCTGTTGGAGTTGCTCAAATGAATCAGAGACCAGTCGTGCACAGTGCGCGGTGCTCGGTGCGCAGTGCCTGGTGCTCAGTGCGCAGTGCTCGGTGCTCAGTGCGCAGTGCCCGGTGCTCAGTGCGCAGTGCCCGGTGCTCAGTGCGCAGTGCCCGGTGCTCAGTGCGCAGTGCCCGGTGCTCAGTGCGCAGTGCTCGGTGCTCAGTGCGCAGTGCCCGGTGCTCAGTGCGCAGTGCCCGGTGCTCAGTGCGCAGTGCCCGGTGCTCAGTGCGCAGTGCCCGGTGCTCAGTGCGCAGTGCTCGGTGCACGGTGCTCAGTGCTGCGTGCGCCGTGCTGGCGCTGTTGATGGCGCCGGCCGACGCGTCCGCCCAGGGCCGCTTCACGAATGCGCCCGCGGAAACGCGGTCCGCGGCGCAAGGCGTGGAGCGAGAAGTGCGCGCGATTGCCGCGCGAACGGGCGCGAGCTGGATTGGCTACCGCGTGCCGATGGTCGCCGGTCCGCGGCAGATGTGCTGCTACGACTCGTTCTCCGACAACGGCACGGGTTGCTGCGGCGTGTGCCGCCTCGAGAGCGGCGGCGGCGTGTCGATGTCCACGGGAGACTCGGTGCAGCGCGGATCGCGCATCACGCTCGAGCCGCCGACGGACTTTCTCGTGCTCGCGCGCGTCGAGCGCGGCGCGATCGAACGCATCCGCACCTTCACACCCGACTGCGACGTCGACGCCGGCGGCATGGCGATCGTCTGGCTCACGGACGTGAAGCCGGACGACAGCGTCGACTGGCTCACCACGCTCGTCACCGCTCCCGACCTTCCGGCTCAGCGCGAACGCGTGGCCAAGAGCGCCATGCACGCGATTGCGATGCACGACGCGGCGGCGGCCGATCGCGCGCTCGAGAGCTTCGTCGCGCCCAGCCGGCCCGACTGGCTGCGCAGCGACACGGCGTTCTGGCTGGGCAACACGCGCGGCGAGGCTGGCGCGCGCGTCCTCACACGCATGATTGCGGACGATCCCAGCGACCGCGTTCGGGAAAAGGTGACGTTCGGCCTGTCGCAAAGCAACGTGCCGTCCGCGCTGACGACGCTCCTCAATACGGCGAAGAACGATCGCAGCACGAAGGTTCGCAGCCAGGCGCTGTTCTGGCTGGCGCAGAAGGCCGGCCGGGAAGCGGTCGCCGCGATCGCGGGGGCCATCGACAACGATCCGGACACGGAGGTGAAGAAGAAAGCCGTCTTCGCCCTCAGTCAGTTACCGCGAGACGAGGGCGTCCCGAAGCTGATCGACGTCGCGCGCAACAACCGGAACCCGGAAGTGCGCAAGCAGGCGATCTTCTGGCTGGGCCAGTCGCACGACCCGCGCGCGACGCAGTTCTTCGAGGACATCCTTCTCAAGAAGTAGCCCGTTGGAGCCGCACCGCGCAACGTAATTCCTCCCGTTTCCGTCCAATGCGCGCAGGGAGGCTCCATGGTCGATACCCGGCTCATCACACTGTCGCGCGCAGCGTCCGGGGCCCTGCTGGCCGCCCTTGGGTTTGCGGGACCGATCGAAGCGCAGCAGGCGGTCGGCTCGTTCGACCGCACCCTGTCGGTCAGCGGACCGGTGGAGCTCGAAGTCGAGTCCGGTTCAGGACGCATCGAGATCGGGCCGGGGACGGACGGGCGCATCGAGGTGCGCGCGCGCATCACGGCCGGAACATGGGGCTTCTGGCGCAGCGGCCTCAGCGCGGAGGAGCGCGTGCGCCGGGTCGAAGCCAATCCACCCATCGAGCAGACCGGAAACCGCGTCCGCATCGGCCGCATCTCCGACGATGACCTCCGGCAGGGCGTGTCGATCAGCTACGTACTGACAGTTCCGCCCGAGACGTCGGCGGTGTCCAAAACCGGATCGGGTGCCCACGTCATTACCGGCCTGCGCAGGGGGATCACCGCGAGCAGCGGCTCCGGCTCGATTCGCGTGAGCGACGCGGCCGGCGACGTCCGCGCGACCACCGGCTCCGGTGCAATCGAGGCGGACTCCTTGAGCGGGTCGTTCTATGCGAACTCGGGAAGCGGTTCCATCGAGGGAGTCCGCCTGCGCGGCGCCATCACGGTCCGCTCGGGCAGCGGCAGCATCGACGTCTCGCAATCGGGCGGCGGCGAGGTGGACGCTTCGTCGAGCTCCGGCTCCGTTCACGTGAACGGAGTCCGCGGCGGCCTGCGCGCATCCACGTCGAGCGGCGCGCTGCGCGTCCAGGGCGAGCAGACGTCGAACTGGCGGCTCTCGAGCTCGTCGGGCACCGTGACGATCGAGTTGGCCGGGACACCGAAGTTCGCGCTCGACGCGCGTTCAAGCTCCGGACGGATCGACACAGGATTCCCCGTGACGGTGTCCGGGACGATCGGTCGCCGCGAGCTGCGGGGATCGGTAAACGGCGGCGGCCCTCTGCTTTACGTGCGAACCTCGTCTGGCAGCATCCGCATCAGGTAGACGCGCGATGACGCCCTCTAGCTCTTGACCTCGACGTTACGCACCTCGTCGACGATGGCCTGCACCTGATCCCGCGTGAGCGTGCGGTGCGACGCCTTCGCGGCCGCGAAGATGCGATCGACGATCTCGTCGGTCGCCGGCATGTTGCGTCGCTCCAGCCAGAAGACGACGTTCGATCGGCCGGACATCGGACCGATCTCGATTTCCTGCTCCCGGCCGACCAGGCTCGCGGGTACTGCCGCGTAAACCGCGTCCATCAGCGGCCGATCGCCCTTTCGAAACGCCTTCACCACCGCTGCGGCGTGGACGCCGGTGGCCGTGCGGAACGCGTCGGCGCCGACAACCGGGTAGTTGGGCGGGATGCGCACGTCGCAGGCGCGCGCGACCGCCTGGCAGTAAGCGGGCAGGCTCGTCAGGTCGTGTTCGCGGTACCCCATCATCACCAGGTTGACGAGCAGCAGATCGATCGGCGTGTTGCCGCAGCGCTCGCCGATGCCGAGCGCGGCGCCGTGGAGCCGCGTGGCGCCGGCCTCGAGCGCGGCGATGCTGGACGCGACGCCGAATCCCCGGTCCTTGTGGCCGTGCCAGTCGATCCCCACGTCCACACCCAACTCGTCGATGAGCGATTTGACGAACTTGACGACTGCTTTTGCGCCGTTCGGTGTGGCATGACCGACCGTGTCGGCGACGCAGAGCCGCTTCGCGCCCGCGCGAATGGCCGTCGTGAACAACAGCCGGAGAGATTGCGGGTCGGCCCGCGTCGTATCCTCCGTGACGTACATGACCGTCACGCCTTCACTGGCAGCGAAGGTGAGCGCGTCCTCAGTCGCTTTCTGCAGGTAGTCGATCGACCAGCCTTCCGCGTACTGGCGGATCGGACTCGAGCCAATGAACGCGCCGCATTCGATCGGCACGCCCGTGCGCTGCTGGATGTCGGCAATGGGCTTGATGTCGGCGACCATCGTGCGCGCCGCGCAGTTGGCCCGGATCGTCATCCGGTGATCGCCGATGGCCCGCGCGAGCCGCTCGACGTCCCGTGCGACGCGCGGCCCGGCACCCGGCAGGCCGATGTCGGCGGTGTCGATGCCAAGCGCATCCATTCGCTGCAGGATGTCGATCTTCTCTTCGATCGTCGGAGTGCGCACCGACGGCGACTGCAGACCATCCCGGAGCGTCTCGTCGTCGAGCATCGCCACGGGCCGCGGCCCCGCGACATCGTGGTTCCAGTCGTAGATGAGCGGATGCGGGACTAGGCGCACGGCGTCACCTCGAGGCTCCTTTGACGTCGACCTTCGACAGGAAGTGAATGGCGAGCAACCCGGTCAGCAGGATCGCGCCGGCGGCCGCACTGGCGATCCAGGCGCCGCGCATGACGGCGGGCCGCATCCAGTCGTCCATCAGCACAAGGGATCGGCCATCGGGTCCGCGCCGTCCGGCGGCAACACTGGCGGCGCGAATATAGTTTCGGCCGGCGACTACGATCACGTGATCGAAGACCACGTTCCAGACAATGACGGCCCACGCAATCCACAACGCCCGGGCGAGCCGAACCAAGGCTCGCGGCTGCATATAGAACGATTATCGCACGCGTCACCGCATCAGATACATCGCGAGGAGGAGCAGCACGAGCAGCACAACGACCGCAAGCGCGAGCGGCGCGCGCCTGGAGCGCGAGCGCTTGGGCTCGGCGGGCTTGTACTTGGCTTCCGTGGTCGCGGTGCCGCAGCGATAGCAGATGAGGGCTTTGTCGGCGATTTCGGCGCCGCAGTTGCGACACTGCATCAGTCCCGTTCCTCACACCGGACAGGCGAGAGAGCAGCAACGGCTCGGCGTTTTCGAATGGCGGCGCCCGGCAGCATCGATACTCGTGAGGAACGGGATCAGTGGGTGTGCGCGCGATCGGCGTAGTTGACGTGGTGCACGTCCGTCGGAGTGTGGCGCTGCAAGAGCGGACGCACGGCGGCCATGATGATGAGCACGAGACCGAACGTGCACACGATCGTGGCGCCGGTCGGCAAATCGAGCCGAAGCGACAAATACACCCCCAACGCCGACACCACCGTCCCCATCGTCCACCCGATCGCGAGCCGCCTGCCGATCGAATCGGCATACAGCATCGCCGCCACCGACGGCACGATGAGATAGCAGAACACCAGCAGGACGCCTGCAATCGCCACCGACGAGGTGACGACGAAGCCGAACGAGGCATAGAAGAGGAAATCCCACAGGCGAATCGAGATGCCGTCCGCCTCGGCGCGTTTCGGATCCATCGAGATCGCGAGGAACTTGTGGCGGAAGATGAAGTGGAACAGCCCCACGGCGCCGTACAGCGCCGCGGTCTTCCCCACCTCGCCCCACGACACGGCCAGAATGTTGCCGACGAGCATGTCCTTCAGGTGCTCGCTTTCCGAGGTCGCCTTGCTCATCGCGAGAATGGCCGCCGCCGACGCCACGGCGTAACAGATACCGATGATGGCTTCCTGCGGAATCCTGGCGCGCTTGCTGCGGATAGTGGAGAACACGAGCGCGCCGAGGAATGTGAAGGCCAGGCTCACCCAGTACACGACCGGGCCGTGCGGATCGCCTCCACTCACCGGCAACAGCAGCGCGATCGTGGCGCCCAGCGCCGCGATCTGGGCGAGCGAGAGATCGACGAAGATCACGCCCCGCTCGACCACGTGCACGCCCAGGTAGGCGTGGATGCCGGTGAGAATCAGGCTCGCCACGAACGGCGCCGCGAGAAACTCGAGCATCGAGGTATCCATCACCGGGCGCCTGACTTCTTGATCGCGTCGATCAACAGGTTGATATCGTAGTCGAAGAGCTTGATGTAGTCGGTCACCTCTTTCACGCCGCCCACCGACGGCGGCATGACCAGGACCTGCGCGCCGGTTTCGCGGCCGATCGAGTTCGGCGTCTTGAGGTCGAAGTACGGCTCGACGAGCACGAGCTTGACGTTTTGCCGCTTCATCTCGTTGATCAGGTCGAGCGTGTGCTGCGGAGACGGCGGAATGCCGGGCCGCGGCTCGACGTAGCCGATGATGTCGAGTCCAAATCGCGCGGCGAAGTTCGGGAACGATCGATGGTAGGTCACGACCTTGGCGCCCTTATAGGGTGCCATCTGCGCCAGCCATCGCTTTATCGGCCGCGTCGAGGCGGCCGTTGAAATCGGCGAGCCGCTGCTCGAAGAACGCGCGATCGGCCGGCCGTGCACGGGAGAGCTTGTCCGCGATCTGCCTGGCGATGATCTTCCCGTTCTCGGGATCGAGCCAGTAGTGCGGGATTGCCCAGCGGGTGCACGTCCCCCATGGCGCGTGTGATCTGGCCCTGGGGAATTTCCAGGATCTGGGCCTGGAGCGAAGGATCCAGATACCCATCCGCCCCGATCTGGATTTTCGAGTTCCGGCTCTGCTGGATGAGTGGCGTCAGCCACCCGATCTCGAGCTCGCGGCCGACGACGACCAGCAGGTCGGCCTTCTGCAGTTTGAGGATGAAGCTCGGCTTCGCCTCGACGAAATGCGGATCCTGATAGCCGCGCGCGATCGACTCGACGGTGACGTGGTCGCCGCCCACCTCGCGCGCGATCGCCGCCAGATCTTCGGTGGTCGTGATCACGTTCAGCTTGCTCTGCGCGCGGGCTGACGCGGCTGCCAGCATGGCAACGGCGACCGCGACGACGAATCTATGGGTATTCATTGTCCTTCTCACTTCTAACTTCTAAGTTCTAACTTCCTAAAACGGATGCGCCCCGTGCGCGCCAATGGAGAACTGGAACTGGAACAGGAATTCGTCCGCGATTGGCCCGAGCGCGTAGTGGGTTTGGCGGTATTGCCCCCGCACCTGACTGAATTCACTCGGCCAGAACGTGAGCAGGAGCGATCCGCCCGTGTCGACGAGCGATCCATCCGTCGCCTGGCCGGACCGATCGAAGCGCGCGCCGGCATACCACCGCCGCGCGAGCTGATAGTCACCCGAGACGTAGAACCCGTCGGCGATTGCCCGTCCGAGCGGCTGGTCGCGTCGGCTGCGAATCCATTCCGTCCGCCCCACGAACGAGCGGTAGATCGATCGCTGGAGCGGCTTCCACCGGAACGTCGCGTCGACGCCGAACAGATCCGTGTCGAACAATCCGATGTTCTCCAGATCGGCATCGTTGTGGCCCCGCGCGTAGGAGACCCCAAGGTCGATGTTGCTCGCTTCCGTGAGGTCGTGGTACCCGCGGAGATGAGCCGACGTAGCTCACGTTGCCGGGCTTCCCCGAAACGAAGACCGGCTGCTCCTCCAGCCCCGAATCGCCGCGGTAGACCTGGCCGGTGGCCTCGAGGAACAGCCACGGATTTGGAATCAATCGCGCGACGGACATGCCGGCGTCCGCGATGCCCTCCTCGCCGCCGACCAGATTCTGCGAGACCAGCGGACGATCGGTCCACGGGAGCTGGTGGCTGTGCATCGTGTTCACCTTGCCGAAGGCTTCTCGCATCTTTCCGACCTTCGTCAGCCATCCACCCGGCAGCGTCGTCAGCGTCAGATAGCCTTCCTCCAGATCGACGCCCTCCTCGCCGAACGCAAAGAAAAAGTCGGCGCGCCCGTACGGATCGACGATGGCCTGGAATGACGCTTCCGACTCGTGCATCTCGAGCGCGGGGCTGGGCTGCTCGACGTTCCGGCCGGCCGCGCCGAGAAAGTTGCCGATGACCGCGATGTCAGGGTTGAAGATTTTCGAGCCTGCGGCCGCGCCGCCATACACCGGCAGCGACCCCGTCGGTCCGCCCGCGCCTTCCGCGCCCGGCGGAACCTGGGCCGTCGGCTGCGCCGGCTGCGGCGTGACAACCGGCGTGACCGCGGCCGGCGGGACCGTGGCCAGCGGGACCTCGGCCGGTGTGCCTCCGGCAGCGGCGAGCTTGCTCTCCAGCGCCGCGAGCCGCTCGCCGTACTGCTGTTTCAGTGCCTCGAAGTCCAGGCGCAGCTGATCGATCTCCTGCCGCAGCGCCTGCGGCGAGTCCTGTGCGAAGGCGAGCGCCGGCGCGAGGATGAACGTCGCCGCCGCCAACGCCATGCGCGCACGGCGCAAGGCTTGTGTCATGTGTCCCTCCCGTGCGTGGCGTCCGCCTGTAGGCGTAGTCGAGATCCGGCTGAAGCCGGACACCACGGCTGTGAAACCGTTTAGGGTCTGACCTTAAACGGCAACGGGAGGCGAACGGCCCGTGGACCGGACCGTGAGCAGGCAGCCGGCGACGACAACATCGACGGCAAAGGCGCCGCCCGCATAGGGAAGATCGGCAGCGCCTACCGCACCCGGCGTGTGCGGGTTGGAACCCAGCAGGCTCGAGGTGCAAGCCGTGCAGTGAGTCGGGGTTTTGAAGTGGCAGACGAGGTCGTGATGCTCGAACGGCGTCGTGACCAGGAACAGGGCGTAGAGCGCCACGCCCACGACGCTGTGGCTCCTAGCCTGTCGACGACGCTCCAGTGGTGCGAGCATCCAGTCTCGATGATATCACCGGCCGACGACGATCTTGACGCGGACGGCGAGACCGCCGAGGTCGTCCTCCCCCTCGGTTTTCGAGATGCCTCCCAACCCCAGAATGCCAGGCACGCGCGTGTATTGCTCGTCCACATCCACCCGAATCCACCTGTGCAGGCGAATCTCGACGCCGCCGGTGAGCACGAACCCGCGATGGCGAGCGGCGATGTTTTCTTCGGGATCGGAGGAGGGCGACGATTCCTTGTAGGCGTAGGTGCCGATGCCGCCGCCCGCATAGGGCACGATCGGCTGGTTGGGGCGCATGTCGAAGCGATAGCCGCCGGTCACTTCCAGCGGCTTGATCTCGGCCGTCAGCGGAAGGCCAAGACGGAAGTTCTTGCCGTCGACTCGAACCGCCCGCTCGCCGGTTTTTCGGAAACGCGAGGCGACCACCTCGGCGTAGTACCGGCCCTTGAACACCACCTGCAGGCCTCCGCCGAAAAACGGCTCGTGGGATCGACCGAACACGGCCTCGAACGTGTGAGCCGCCTCGAAGGTCTGGTGAGTGCCCATGACGAACGGCCGTAGTGCCAGGCCGTCGGTCTCGACTCCCCGCGAGACGACCCGTCGATCGTCGGGCTGCGCGTCCGCCGTCGCCGCTCCGCACAACACCAGCACGAGCGCGACGAGATGACGGCGTGTCACCTCGCGGGCCCGAATCCGCGAAGGGCGGCACGCGCATCAAGCAGACCGAACCCGAACGTGTCGTCGCGGCCGGGGCTGCCGAGATCCAGAGCCGTTTGCTCCAGCACCGCTTCGATCGCGGCCGGGTTCCGTGATGCCCTGCTGCATCAGCATCGCCGCAACACCGGAGACGTGCGGCGTGGCCATCGAGGTCCCGATGTAGCCGATGTAGGCGAGGACGTCGAAGCGCGGGCGCCGTGAACTGCGCGGGCGGCAGCAGGAACGTGTCGGTGAAGTTGAAGTCGAACGTCTGCTGGAACACGAAGCCGTCGCGGCCGAAGCCGCGTTCGGATCCGCCCGGCGCCGACAACTCCACGTAGCTCCCGGTGCTCGAGTAGTACGCGTGCGCCTCGGTTGCGATCGACGGCAGCCACCGACACGGCGCCGTCCACGCGCGACGCGATCTCGGCGATGACCTCGAGCGGATTCCCCTGCTCGAATTCGTTGCCGGCGGCGATGGCGACGAACACGCCCTTGCTGACGGCGTAGCGGATCGCGTCCTCGACGACGGGCGACGTGTTCGGCGGGCCCGTGCGTCCGATGCTCATGTTGATGACCTTCGCGCCGTTGTCGGCCGCGTACCGGATGCCGCGCGCCACGACGTCGTCGGTGCCAACGTTCGGCGAGCCGAAGAGAAAGTCCCAGACGCCGTCGATCACCTTGACCGGCATCATCTTGACGTTGAACGCCACGCCCGCCGTCCCGATGCTGTCGTTGGTCAGCTGACCGACCGTGCCGGTGACGTGCGTGCCGTGGCCGTCGAAATCGAGCGGCACGGCGTTCGTCCCAGATGAAGTCGAGCGGCGACGACGAAGCGGCCCGGCGCCATCAGCTGCGGTCGCGCCGGAGTACGGGATCGTGACGCGGCCGAGCGCCGGATACCGGTTGCCCTGATCGTCGCGGAACGCGGGAAGCGTTTTCGATCAGCGTGGCGTTCTGATAGGCCGACGCCGGTGTCGAGGACGGCGACGGTGATCGACGATCCGGCCTGCGGCTGAATGTCCCAGGCGCGCTCCATGTTGATCAGCGGCAGATTCCACTGGCGCGTTGCGTAGAGCGGATCGTTCGGCACCAACAGCGTGTGCAGCCGCTGTACGACGCCTGCGCGTACTCGACGGCCGGCGATCGCTCAGCGAACGCCGCGCATCGCTTCCGGGTCGTCGTTCGCGATCGATACGCACGACGTCGAAGTCCGCGTAAGACGGTCTCGGCTCGATCGACGCCGTGCCGGCAAGCCGCCGCGATCGCCGACAGACGTTCAGCCTCGGCTCGCCGTCGCGGAACTTGACGATGACGCGACCTGGCACGACAGCGCACTGCCGGCCGCTCCGACTGGCGATACAGCGCCGCTCGCATGGCTGAGCGCTTCCGCGCTTCGGGGGTTCCCGGCGCGTGTGTCTCGTCCACGATGACGACCCTCGTCGACAGCCGGCAGCCCGACGTTTTCGACGAACGACGTGACGCTCGGTTCGAGACTGGCCGTGCACGACGATGACGCCACGCCGCGATCGCCAGCGCGACAGCACGACAGCCGTGCACGAGCGGGAACCGCATCCGATGTATTCTATCGGCAGACACTGCCATGGCTGACACACTTCTTTCAGAAGGTCTGGAACGCGCACACCGTGCGCACGCTGCCGAGCGGCCAGACGCAGCTGTTCGTCGGCCTGCATCTCGTTCACGAAGTGACGACGCCGCAGGCGTTCGACATGCTGCGACAGCACGGCTGGCGCGTCGCCTTTCCCGAGCGCACCTTCGCGCACCGTCGATCACATCGTGCCGACGATCGCGCGGACGCGCCCGTTTCTCGACGTGATGGCCGAGGAGATGACGACGTCGCTCGAGCGCAACTGCCGCGAGTTCGGCATCAACCTGTGGACGCCCGAGAGCCGACGACCAGGGCATCGTGCACGTGATCGGTCCCGAGCTCGGCCTGACGCAGCCGGGCATGACGATCGCGTGCGGCGACAGCCACACGTCGACGCACGGCGCGCTCGGCGCGATCGCCTTCGGCATCGGCACGTCGCAGGTGCGCGACGTGCTCGCGTCGCAGTGCCTCGCGCTCGATCCGTTGAAGGTCCGCCGCATCGACGTCAACGGGCGCGCTCGAGCCGCGGCGTCTACGCCAAGGACGTGATCCTGACGATCATCCGGCGTCTCGGCGTCCAGGGCGGCGTCGGCTTCGCCTACGAGTACGGCGGCAGCGACGCTCGACGCGATGACCGATCGACGAGCGGATGACGATCTGCAACATGTCGATCGAAGGCGGCGCGCGCGTCGGCTACGTCAACCCCGACGAGACGACGTTCGCGTTTCTGCGCGGCCGGCCGTTCGCGCCGGCGGGCGACGCGTTCGATCGCGCGGTGGCCTGGTGGCGGCAGCATGGCGTCCGATCCGCATGCGCCGCTACGACGACCGCGTGCGCTTCGACGCCGGCGGCGATCGAACCGACCGTCACCTGGGGCATCAATCCCGGGCCAGTCGGTCGGCGTCAGCGAGCCGATCGCCGGCGACGCCGGACGACGAAGCGTTCGCGTTCATGGGCTTCGAGCCGGGCGCGCGCGTCGCGCGGCACGAAGATCGACGTCGCGTTCATCGGATCGTGCACCAACGGCCGGCTGTCGGATCTCGAGGCGGCGGCGCGACGTCGTCCGCGGCCACCACGTCGCGCCGCACGTGCAAGGCGCTGGTCGTGCCCGGATCGCAGGCGGTCCGCGCGCGCGGCCGAAGCGCGCGGACTGCACGAGGTGTTCATCGAGGCCGGCTTCGAATGGCGCGGCGCCGGCTGCTCGATGTGCCTCGGCATGAACCCCGACCGCTCGAAGGGCCGCCAGGTCTGCGCCTCCTCGTCGAACCGCAACTTCAAGGGACGGCAGGGCAGCCCGACCGGCCGGACGCTGCTGATGAGCCCGGCGATGGTGGCGGCCGCCGCGATCGCCGGCGAAGTCGTCGACGTGCGCGACGATGCTCGAAGCGGGTGCCGGCATGAGCGACGCGATGCCACGCCGACGCGACACGCAGATCAGCATCAGCGCGTCGAGCGGCCGCGGCCTGCCGCTGCGCGGCGACGACATCGACACCGATCGGATCATGCCGGCGCGGTTCCTCGTGTCGGTGTCGTTCGAGGGGCTCGAGCAGCATCTCTTCGAGGACGATCGCGCCGCCAATCCGGCGCATCCGTTCAACGATCCGCGCTACGCAGGGCGCTTCGGTCCTGGTCGTCAACGCCAACTTCGGCTGCGGATCGTCGCGCGAGCACGCGCCGCAGGGCCTCGCGCGCGCGGGCATCCGGGCCATCGTCGGCGAATCGTTCTCGGAGATCTTCCAGGGCAACGCGGCGATGCTCGGCCTGCCGTGCTTCGTCGCGAGCCACGCCGAGTCGATCAGCTGCAGACGCTCGATCGAAAGCGCGCCCGACGACCAGTCGTCGCTCGACGTCGCAGACCGGCGCGATCACGCGCGGGCGACGCTGTCGCTTCACGGCGACGCTGCCGGCGGCGCTGCGCGACGCGTTCCTCAGCGGCCAGTGGAATCCGACGGCGATGCTGCTGGATCGATTCGACGAGGTGCGCGCCGTCGCAGACCGCCTCCCCTACATTCGCGGATTCTGATGTAGGTCCGCCTGAAGGCGGACCCCACGTACGGTCCAAGCTACCCGTGCCGAAGATCGTCGTGGGGTCCGGCTTTAGCCGGACCTACTCTCAAACAGTCGGGCTCTTCTTGTCCTGCGCCACGGCCAGAAACGCGTCGGCCGCGTGCGACCGATGCGCCTTGCGGCAGACGAGCGTCACCTGCCGCTTGCGCGAGACGCCGGCGACCGGAATCGCGACGAGCCGGCCGCTCGCAATTTCGGTGATCGCGCAGCGGCGCGGCAGCAGCGCCACCCCGAGCTTCAACTCGACCGCGCGCTTGATGCCGTCGAGGCTCGGCAGCGAGATCACCATCTTCAGCGGGATGTGGCGCTCCTCGAACAAGCCGCAGCACGCGCTCGCGCGCCGGCGACGGATCGTTGTGCGCGACGACCGGCTCGGCCGCGACGTCTTCCATCGTCACCTGCCGCCGGCTGGCGAGCGCGTGGGTGGGCGGCACGAGCAGCACGAGCTCGTCGCTGCCGACCGGCACTTCGAGCAGCCCGGCTTCGGCCGGGTGAAACGTCAGCGCGCCGAAGTCGAGGCTGCCCTGCTGCACTTCGACCGCGATCTGCCGCGCCGGCACGCGGCGCACGTCGATGGCGATGTCCGGATAGCCGCTGGCGGAAGCGCGCGATGAGCGGCAGCAGCGTGTGCACGGCCGCTTCGTTCGCGCCGATCAGCACGCGGCCGCGCCGCAGATCGCGCAGCTCGCGCACCGCCGACTCGGTTTCCTCGGCCAGGCGGACGAGCCGCTGCCCGTAGTTCTGCAGCATCCGGCCGGCGTCGGTGAGCGTGCCGGTCTTCGACGATCGGTCGAAGAGCTGCTCGCCCGAGCTCGAGCTCGAGGCGGCGGATGGCCTGGCTGACGGCCGGCTGCGTCCGATGCACCTTGGCCGCCGCGCGCGAAAAGCTGCGCTCCTGGGCGACGGCGAGAAAGATCTTCAGGGCGGCCAGATCCATGCGGAGCATTATAACACTGCCTTATTTTTCGTAATCATTATCACTTTGACTTCTAGGCCGCCCGGCGGCTACAACACGGAGCCATGAGCGATCCCGCACGCATCATCATCTTCGACACGACGCTCCGCGACGGCGAGCAGGCGCCCGGCTTCTCGATGGACGTGCCGACGAAGGTGACGATGGCGCGCGCGCTCGACGCGCTCGGCGTCGACATCATCGAGGCGGGATTCCCGATCGCGTCGCCGGCCGACTCGGAAGCGGTCCGGCAGATCGCCGACGAGGTCCGCCGGCCGGTCATCGCGGCGCTGGCGCGGACGCCGGCCGCAGGACATCGAGGAGGCGGCGCGCGCGCTCGCGCCGGCCGAGCGGTCGCGCATTCACACGTTTCTCGCCACGTCCGATCTGCACCTGACGCGCAAGCTGCGCATGTACGCGCGACGAATGCCTCGAGTCGGCGGTCGACGCCGTCGCGCCTCGCCCGCAGCTTCACCGACGATGTGGAGTTTTCGGCGGAGGATGCGACGCGCAGCGATCGCGATTTCCTGTGCCGCGTCATCGAGGCGGTCATCGCCGCCGGCTGCACGACGGTCAACCTGCCGGACACGGTCGGCTACGCGACGCCGGACGAGCATCCGCGAGTTCTTCGCCGAGCATCATCGAGCCGCGTGCCGAACGCCGACAAGCGCCGTCTTCAGCGCGCACTGCCACGACGATCTCGGGCTGGCCGTCGCCAACAGCCTGGCGGCGATTCAGGGCGGCGTGCGGCAGGTCGAGTGCACGATCAACGGCATCGGCGAGCGCGCCGGCAACGCCTCGCTCGAAGAGATCGTCATGGCGCTGCGCGTGCGGCAGGATCGCCTGCCGTACGACACCGGCATTCAGATCCGACGGGTCTGTTCGAGCGCGAGCCAGCTGCTGTCGCAGGCTCACGAGCGAACCGGTGCAGGCGAACAAGGCCATCGTCGGCCGCAACGCGTTCGCGCACGAGGCCGGCATCCACCAGGACGGCGTGCTGAAGGATGCGACGCACCTACGAGATCATGCGGCCGGAGGACGTCGGCCAGTCAGTGGCGTCGCGGCTCGTGCTCGGCCGCCACTCGGGCCGTCACGCCGTGCAGCGCCGCTGCGAGGCGCTCGGCTTCAGCGCTGACGACGGCGGAGATCGATCAGGTCTATCACGCCGTGATCTCGCTCGGCGAGCATCGCAAGGCGATCGGCGACGGCGATCTCCGGCGGATCGTCGATCGCGTGCGCACGCCGGCGTCGGCCGCGCAGCCGGCGCCACGTCGAAGCGGTCGGCTACGGACACGGTCGAGAGCGACGTCGGCTACGGCGCACGGCGTCTGAATCTGTATCTGAATCGAATCTGCATCGAATGTGCATGATTCCGCTGCGGGACGTCATTCCGTCCCGGACCACGCCCTACATCACCATCACGATCATCGTCCTCAACGCGCTGGCGTGGTTCTTCGAGCTGTCGCTGCTCGCGCGACGTGCTCCCCGTGTTCCTGCAGGTCTACGGCGTCGTCCCGGCGTACTTGCAGCCGCTCGACGCTCATCACCTCGATGTTCCTGCACGGCGAGCTGGTCGCACGTGATCGGCAACATGTGGTACCTCTGGATTTTCGGCGACAACGTCGAGGACCGCGTCGGCCACGGCCGCTTCATCGTCTTCTACCTGCTGTGCGGGATCGTCGCGGCCGCTCGGCCAGATTGCGATCGATCCGGAGTCGACGCTGCCGATGATCGGCGCCAGCGGCGCGATCGCCGGCGTGATGGGCGCGTACTTCGTGCTCTATCCGCAGTCGCGCGTGCTGACGCTGCTGCCGTGGATCTTCATCCAGGTCGTCGAGATGCCGGCCATCATCCTGCTGGGATTCTGGTTCCTGATGCAGCTGTTCAGCGCGGGCGCCATTGCCGTCACCGCCTCGACGCACGGCGGCGGCGTCGCGTTCATGGCGCACGTCGCGGGCTTCGCGATCGGCGCGATCGGGATCTTCGTGTTCCGGAAGCGGCAACTCGATCCCTGGGCCGCGCGCCCCTACTGATTACGGACTGATCAGCCGCACTTTCGGGAAATAGGTGCGATAGCGCACTGCATCGCGCGTGAGCAGCGTCATCCCGCTGACCGCGGCATGGGCACCGATGTAGAAGTCCGGCAGCGGCGACCGCTTCGCGCCGCCGCGGCGCCGGTAGTCCGCGAACACTTTCCCGGCGAGAAAACCTGCCTCCCATGGCAGCGGCGCCCTGATGTAGTAGCCGGCCGGCAGGTGCGCCTCGAGATCCTCGAGCCGCCGGTAGGCGACCGACACCTCCGCGTAGATGATGGGATTGATCGCCAGCAGGCCACTATCCGCGGCCTCTTCCAGCATCGACGACGACCAGTCGGACCATTCCTCGTCTTCGGTCAGGACGTCGACCAACACATTCGAGTCGACCAGCGTGACCAGGTCAGTCTTCGCCACGAGTCAGGGCCATCAACTGGTCGGTGCTCATCCCGGCTATGGGCTTCGGACCGCCTCTCATCTGCGCGAGCAGCCGCTGACCACGCGTCTTGGTTCCGCGCTTCTTCCGGATCCGAACGCTGTCGCCCACGATGTCGAACTCGACCTCGCTGTGTGGCAGCAACCCCAGCCGCTCCCGGATGTCCTGCGGAATGGTGACCTGGCCCTTGGTAGTAATGCGCAAGGTATTACTCCTACCAGTAATACTCACACTTTCGGGCGGAGCATGTCAACTGGTGGCTGCGATGGAGCGCGGGAGACGGCTCAGGATTTCGCGCGGATTTGCAGGGAGACGCGCGCGAGGTCGACGAGGACCTTCTCCAGCTCCGCTTCGTACTGATCGGCGGGCGTGGATTCCTTGCGGGCCTTGAGCGCCTCGAGTGCGGCCTGCAGGTCGGCCTGCCGCCGCACCAGGCCGGCAAGGGCGGTGTCGGCCGGCAGCGTCAGCACCGCGTCCGGCTGCAGGTAGGTGATGCGCGCGACGGCGCCGTCGTTGCCCGGCGTTTCCGCTTCGCGACCGACGCCGGCGCCCGTGTCGTCGAGCAGCGGCCGTTCGGTGGGCAACTGGCCCTTCTGCTCGAAGAACTGCTTCACGCCGGCGCTCGCGTAGTTGAAGGCCTCCCAGATCGAGACGCGATCGTTCTTGTCCACGTCCGCCGAGGAGTCGGCGAACGCGCCGACGAAGAACTCCGGAAACACCGTCTCGAACTGCTGCGCCGACGAATCGGTCGCGGTGAGCACGACCCGGCCGCGTGACGCGAGCTGGCGCAGAAACGGAAAGCTCGCGCTGCTCGTGTTCACGAAGACCAGCCGTCCCGGTATGGGCTTCAGGAGCTCTGCCCACTCGGTCGCGCTCAAGTCCGGTCCGACGAGGTTGAACTTGGCCTCCTCGCCGTCGAGCGTCGTGCCGTGGCCGATCAGCAGAATCATCAGCTGATCGTCTTTCGTCATCCGGCGCCGGAGATCGCCGAGCAGCGCGACGCACGTTCTCGCGGGTCGATTTCTGAATGCCATCACCTTCCGTTTCGCCGAACACGAGAACAGCCTCGGCCGGATAGGCAAACGTGTCCCGGAGCGTCGTCACCAGCGCCGTCCGCCACTTCGCGTACTTCTGCTCGTACGCCTCTCCTCCCGACGCGCCGGTGACGATAAGTGCATAGCGCTCGCCGGCGGAAGCGTTGAGGCCCGCACCAAGAAGGAGGGCGAACGCCAACCCAAATCGTACGTGGGGTCCGGCTTTAGCCGGACCTTCTGAGGTCCGCCTAAAGGCGGACCCCACAGAAACGAGGAGCCTCACCGCAGCCCCCATCGGCGGCGCAGAATCCATTCGGCCGACAACAGCGTGAGGACGAGCGCGTACGACCACGGCTCATGCCACAGATCGCGGCTCTCGGGCGCGGCATCGAGTGGCGCGGCTGTCTGGAGCCACGTCGCCACCTGCTTCGCATCGCCGGCGCGCACGTAGCGCCCACCGGAATCGCGCGCCACGCGTCGGAGGAAGCCCTCGTTCAATCGCGGATCGGCGAACTCGCGGTCGGCGCCGCCCACGTACATCCAGCGCTCCGCCGTGCCCAGCGCCGTGGATCCACGCCGCGCGTCGGCGCGGACGCGGTACAGGCCGGCGCGGTCGGGACGGAACGCGGCCGTGAAGCGGCCGCCAGCGGGATCGGCGTGCCGCATCTTGATGGGCGCGACGTCGCCGCCGGGCCCCGCCACGGTCGCGTCCACGGACGCGTCAGGCACGCCCGCAAACGATGCGTCGCGCGCATCGACGTCGACGGAAATCGTTTCGCCGGGTTCAGGCGTGTCCGGCACCGTGATCGCCACCGGATCAGGCGCTGCCGACGCGAGCCACCGCGCCGCCTGCCGCCAGAAGAACTCGTAGCTGCGATCCGTCGAGGCGACCATCATCTTCCAGCGCCAGGCCGCTTCGCCGGCAAACACCATCGACCGGCCCTGACCATATCGCTGGATCGCCACGACTGGATGCACGCCGCCGCCGGGCGACATCGTCACCGCCAGAATCGTCGCGCCCGGACGCGGACCGCCGAGCGGCGCGCTCGACGCGAGCGCGGGCAGCGCCGCCCACTCTTTTCGCGTCTCCGCGGGCGTGGCGCCCAGCCGCATGATCGGGTGCGTCTCGCCCTCGGTCGTCAAGTTGACTTTGTTAGGTTCGGGCCTGGCCGCTTCGTCCGCCGTGAACGCGGTCCGCACCAACCCGCCGCGGCGATCGTTCACCTCGACGGGCAGCACGTCCTCGAGCGCAGTGCCCGACAGGCCTCGCTGGGTAAACGATCGGCCGCCGAGCACCAGCAGACCGCCGCCGCGCTCGGACACGAAGTCGGCCATCATCGCCAGCTGAGCGCGCGTGAAGAAATCGGCTTCGAGGTTGGCGACGACGAGCGCGTCGTAGCCGTACAGCAGCTCGCGCCGCGAGGGAAACCCGGTGGTCAGCGCGGCCGCGCGACCGGCGCCCGCCTGCACGAAAAACGTATCGAGCCCGTCGCCGTTCCTGCCTTTGCGCGTCACCGAGTCGACCTCGAGATCCGAATCCGCGGCCCACGCCCGCGTCATGAAGCTGTGTTCGAATCCGGGCGCGCCCTCGAGGGCCAGCATGCGCCGCTTCCGTGCCGGAGGACTGAGCAGCACGGACCGCGAATTGTTCTCGACGACGGATTCGGAGGCGTCGCCTGGGACGTCAGCGGTGTAGACCGTGGGGTTCACCGGATCGGGCGACACGGAAAACAACTCGTCGATCGGCGATCCGTCGGCGGTGGGTACGATCCGCCGCGTTTCGAGCACCTGACCGTTCGCGAGCAGTCGCAGCGAGAACGGGCTGCGGCCGAACCCTGAGCTGATCGCGGTGACGTGGAGATCGACCTTCGCGTTGTCGAGCCGCGGATCGCCGGCCACCAGGCCACGGATTTCCCGGTCGCGCGGACCGTCCGGCGATCCGACGCCGATTGCGTAAACCGGAGGCCCACTGCCTCCGCCTGCCTGACCTGCCCCACCTGCCTTACCAGCCCCCGTGTCGCCGCCGTCCGAGACGACCACGATGGCGGCAATGCGTTGGCCGCGATAGCGCTCGCGGACCGAGGCCAGCGCGCCCGAAAGATCGGTCTTGGGCGCCACCGCTTGCAGCCGATCGAGTGACGCCGGCGTCAACCCGTCACCAACGCTGAACACCTCGGTCGTGAAGCGGCTCCCGAGCGCGGGAAGCAGATCGTTCTTGACCAACCCGGTGGCACGACCCAGCCGCGTCTGATTGTCCGCGTCAGCGAGCCGCATGCTGCGCGAGGCGTCGATCAGGATGGGCACGACGGCATCGCGCAAGCCAGCCGGCGGCAGTAGGACGATCGGGCGGAACAGAAACAGGACGAGCGCCACCAGGAGCAGCGCCGCGCAATCCGGCGAGGACGCCGCGCTGCACGGGCGTCAGCGGAGAGAGCGGACGCCGATATTCGACGAACGCCGCCGCCGCGATACCGCCGGCGAGGACAATCGCCAGCCACCACGGAAGCGGGTGGGCAAAATGCATCTCTACTGTTTCTTCCTTGACGCGATCGCCTTGAAATAGTCGTCGACTTGCCGGCGATACTCAGGCGGCGCTTTGTCGTCGGCGCCGGCCGCCAGGCGATCCTTCGATCGCTTGGCCTGTAGCTTCTTGGACAGCGACGACTCGACGTTCTCGAGCGCCTGCGTCGCTTGACGGCGCAGGTCCTCCCACTTCGCGAAATCCTGCTTGAACGCTTCAGTGCCTGGGGCGGTGATCGTCTGGCGCGTCGCCTCTTCGAACGACGTGCCCAGGCCCGTGCCGCGCCCGATCGACGGATCGTCGCGCCGCACCTGATCGAGAAGGTCCTTGGTCTGCTGAAGCTGACGCATGTACTCCTCGCGCAGCTTCGCCGCATCGCCCGATCCGCTTCCGCCGCCGCCCTGCCGCCCTTCACCCGGCTTGCCGGAATCGCCGGTGCTTCGTTGTCCGCTGGCCTGACGATTCGCGTTCTCGAGGTCGCGGCTGGTTGCGGCCAGCTTGTCGCGAAGCTCCTGCGCGCGAGCGAGCTGATCGGACAACTTGCGCGACTCGGCGTCGCCCGTGCTCGTGCCCGACGCGAGCGCCTCGGCCACGCGTTCGAGCGACCGCGCGACGTCCTGCTGGGAGCCAATCTGATCGCGCACACGATCCGCCGGATCCGGAGGCGCCGTCGATCCGCGCATGCCGCGGGCGTCCTCGATCGCCTGACGCAGCGCATCGGCGGATTGCTGCATCCGGTCGGGCAGCTTCTGCCGGCCGATCTCCTTAGCCGCCTCACCCGCCGCCGCCTGAGCCTGTGCGTTGGACTTGTCGGCCTCCGCGCCGCGTCCGCCCGCGCGGGACGCAGACCGTGGATCACTCGCGGCCGCTCCCTGCTGGCGCAGCGATTCTTCCAGCTTGCGTGCGCGCGCAGCCAGCCGCTCCTGATCGCTCGCGAGCCGCCGGATGGCGTCTTTTCCGGCGTCGCCCTTCGGCGTCCGCCCGAGCTCCGATGCGACCTGCCGCTGCGCGTCCGCGAGTTGTCGCGCTTCGAGCTGCAGGTCGCCGACCGCGCGGCGGCGCTCGTCGGGCGCGGCCGATTCGAGATTGCGCTGTGCCTCGCGCAGCCGTTGGAGGGCGCGATTCCCCGCCGCGGCGGCCTGCGCGGCGTCCTGCCGGCGGAGGTCGCTTGTCGCGCTTCGCATCTCCTCCGACGCGTCTCGCATGCGGTTGCTGGTGTCAGCACGCCCCTGCGTCTGGCCCTGCTGCCCGCCTGCCGCAGTCGAAGGGCTCTGGCTCTGCCCGCTTTGCCCGCTTTGTCCGCTCTGTCCGCTCTGCCCGGACTGGCCCGACGCGCTTTGCTGACCGGCCTGATTCTGCTGACCTGCCGAGCCGGCCTGTTCTTTCTGTTGTCCGTTCTTATCAGATTGGTTCTGCGGATTCTGACCGGCGGTCTGCCGCGCGAGTTCCTCGGCGCGCTGCCGCAGCTCGGACTGCTCGCGCGTCAGCTTCTCGAGCTCGCGCTTCAACTGCTCCTCGCTCAGCTTGTCGCGATCGCGAGCCAGCTCCTGCTGTTTCTTCAAGAGCTCGTCCTGGCGTCGAGCGAGGTCCTTGATCTTGTCGAGCGCGCTCTGGTTGGGATCGGCCGCCCGCTGCTCCGCACTGGTCTTCGTTTCGTAGTTGGTCTGCTGCGACTTCTGCAGCTCTCGGTCGAAGAGCGTGGACAGGTCCACGTTGCTGCGGTTGCTGGCGCTCCCACTTCCCGACTGCTGTTGCGTGACCTCGCGCTTCTTGACCGCTGCCTGCGCCCGCAGCAAATGGTTGAGGGCCTCCATCTCATTTGGGAGCGCGTCGCCGGTCTTCAATGCATCGAGCGAGACCACGGCTTTGCCCATCGCTGCTGATGCCGCGGTCATGTCGTCTTCTTCCGGGAGCGTCTCGCCCGCTCTGAGCGGCGCGGGCTGCGGCGGTTCGCCGCGACCGCCGGGCCGGGGCTGGCGGCGCCTCGGGTCGCGCATGGTCGATTCGCGGAACGTGCTCGACGTCTCTTCGACGCGGGTCTTGAGCTCGGATTCGGCGCGCGAGACGGACCGGATGTCCTGCTCGGATTTCGCGCCGTTCGCGGCCTTGCCCCGCCGATCGAGCTTCCACGTGGCGACGACGACTTCCTTTTGCGCGGTGACGAGCTCGTCGAGCGAGGTACGGCCCGCGCCCGGCATCCCGCCCTGACTCTGCGCCAGCGCGAACTCTTGTTCGTACGGTTTGACTTCGAGGAAGAAGATGTCGCTGCGCGCCTCGTTCGATCGCGTTCCGTGCCTCGTCTGATCCCGCGCCCGCGCGTAGTAGGACACGAAGTCGCCGGGCTGCACGTCCAGGTCCTCGAGGAACAGCACGTGGCGCCCGTTGACGGCGGTGCTCTGCTTCGGAATGCCGAGGGGGACGACCTTTTCCGACGAGCCTCGCACCGAGTACACGAGCTCGAGCCGATCGACGCCGTAGTCGTCCTCGGCCTGCACTTCGACGTCGACCTCTTCGAGACGCGTCACCGCGCGATCGGCAGCCGGTTTGAGAATCCGCACTTCCGGCGCGCGATCTTCCAGGACGCGAATGAAGTACTCGGTCTCACCCGGCGTGGAGATACCTTCGCTGTCGGCGAGTGAAACCCGATACGAGTTGTCGGCCAGGAGATCGAACGTCCCGGTCAATTCTGTCGGCGTGCTAGAGCTGAGCGTGATGCCGTTGCCTTTGCCCAGCGCCATCGTCCCCGTCGCGGCGGGCCGATCGGTGAACACGTGCAGGCGAATGCTGGTGCCCGACGGCGCGTAGATGTCGCCGCCGTCGGATTCGGTGCGCGCCGCGAGCTTGAGTCCCGCGGGATAGGCGTAGTCGACATCGATGCGCGCCACCCGCGGTGGCTGCACGACCGTGACGTCGTAGGTGGGTGACGTGACCGCGCCCGCGACCACGCGATACTTGAACGACGTGCTCACGGCATCCAACTTGAGACCAAACCCCTCGAACTCCCGCCCCGCCGTCATCTCGGTACTGCGCCACGCCGCCTGCCCTGAGCCTGCCGAAGGGTCCGCGATCTGAACCTGCGCGATGACGGGCGCACGGTTGCCGACGAGACGCGCGTGAATGGCCAGCGGCACACCGACCTTGACTCGCGCGGAGCCCGGGGTCACTTCGAGGGTCACGCGTGCCGGCCACAAGCTGAGCGAGGCGGCGTCGAGCGACTGGCGCGCGGGACCGCGCGCGAAGAAGAGCACCGCGAGGCAGACGAGCGCCGCGGCAGCTGCCTGGAAACCCGCCCGCCGCACCGTCTCGCTCGGGATGACGGTATCAATTGCCACGTCGCGGGCACGACGAGCGGCATCGGCCACCAGCGGACCGGCGATCATCGGGGTGACGGACGAGCGGCCCTCCGCAACGTCGACGGCGGTGACCAATCGATCGTCGAGCGCCGGCGCGCGCTCTTCGATGAAGCGCGCCACCTGGAGATCCGCGGGCGAGCGACGAAGCGGCGCCACCGCCCAGCCGATGGCGCCGGCGACGATCAGAATCGTGAGAGCCGCCAGGCCCACAAGCGCCATGGGTGCGCCTGTCGTCCACCGCGACAGGATCAGCGCCACACCGACGATTGCCGACGTCAGCAGCGCGGCACGCACCGTCGCGCGGAACGCGCGCAGCGTCCGCCACCGGGCGCGGACGCGCGCGATCACGTCACGGATTTCGTTGTAGTGCTCCATCATCGCTACCTGTTCTCGTAGGGGCGGACCCGCGTGTCCGCCCCGGGCCGACACATGGGTCGGCCCCTACCCCTTTTAAGCTGTCCTGCTCGCAACAACCCCCTCGGCTATCAAAGTCAGGACCATCGCTGCCACCAGGAACTGCCACAGATGCTGGCTGTCTTCCTGCTCCCGCGCAGCGACCACCGCCGGGGGGACGTCGGCTTCCTGCATGTGCGTGACCGCCGACTGAAAATCTTCGACCGACAGGCGCGACGGATCCGATTCGCGCGGATCGACGTTGACCGCGACCCGGCGCGCCGGAACCCCCGGCTTGCCGTCGCTGACCGTCGCGATCCCGGGCGAGGTGCGAGTGCCCGCCGGAACGTCGGCCACCACGTACTCGGACGCGTGCGCGCGGGCGCTGGCGACGTAGCGGACGACCTCGTGCAGAAACGGCACGAACGTCGCGTGGAGCGGAAAGTCGTTCCAGCGGTTGTCCAGATCCGACGCCAGCAGGAGCGCGCGTCCATCGCCCGCCGGGCATTCGACGAGCGCGACGTCTCCGGTGGTGAAGCGCGCCAGCGTCTGACACGCTTCCCCGCCAATCCGGGCGACGCGCTGAAATGACACGAGGCCCAGCGATCCGCTGTTGCCCGCAAAGGCGTGGAAGACGGGATGCCGCACGTCAGCCGGCGCCAGCGCACGCTCTTCGCGTTTCGCGTCGGGCGGCGCCGCCATCTGGACCGCCGACGACCCGCCGAGGACGTCCTTGACGACCTCGCCGTCGATGTCGGGTCCGGCCGCGATCAGGATTCCGCCGCCGCCGCGGACGTACGCCGCCAGCGCTTCACGGCCTCGCCGTTCGAGTCCACGCGTGGACAGCAGCAACACCGCTGCCTGAGGCGCCAGCCGATCGTCACCACCCGCCGAGAGTTGCGCGCCCGACATCCCAACGGGCTGATATCCGCCGTTGGGACCAGCGCCAACGGCCAGCGCCTGCTGGACATAGAACGCGTCGCGCGACAGATCGCCGCTGCCCGACACTACCAGCACCGATGGCTTCGTCGTCCCGCCGAGGACCGCGTAGCGCACGTTGTCGGCCTGGATGCCCGTCGGGTCGTCCACCGTCACGACGGCGGCATCGCCGCGGGGAACGGCGGCCAGCAGCACGTCGCCCGACTGATTCGGACCGAGCGACACGGTCGCCTCGGCCGCCGGACGATTGTCGATGGTCAGGTGCACACGCGCGTCGCGAGGGCTTGCTGCGGCGTTGTAGATCGTCGCCGCCACGCGATCCGGCTGCGGCCGCACGCTCGTCACCGCCAGATTCGGCGGCGCCTCGCCCACGTCGACCACGGTGATGCGGGTCCCCTCGCGCACCGACACACGATCGCCGGCATCCCATCCGTTTTCCTGCAGGTCCGTCACGACGACAATCGCGCTCGTGTGCCCCGCGGCTGCCTGGTTCGCCGCCGAGAGCGCCGCCCGGTACCGAGTGGCGCCGAACCCGGCCGATGCGTGGTCGATGGCATCAGCAGCGAGCACTCGGTCGGCGTTCGGTTTCACCGCGATCTCGGCGGTGTCGGAGAACGTGACGACGCCGACGAGGTCGCCGGCAGGAACGCTACCGACGGCGTCCTTGGCGAGCTGTTTCGCGCGCTCGAAGCGTCCGGGCGCGGACAGGCTGAAGGAGGTATCCAACGCCACGATGGTCACACCACCGGAGCTCGCCGTCGCCCCGGCCGGAAAGAACGGACGCGCGAAGGCGAACGCGAGCAGCAGCAGCGCGGTGATGCGCAGCGCCAGCAGCAACAGCTCCCGCACATGCCGCCTCTCGGTGTGCTCGACCGGCGCATGTTTCAGCAGCCTCACGGCCGCGAACTTCACCCGCGCTTCCGGCTCGCGCTTCAACAGGTGCAGCACGATCGGGAGCGCCGCCGCGGCGGCGCCGGCGAGGAAGAGCGGGGCCAGGAAGGACAACATCGTGCTCAGTGCCCAGTGCCAGGTGCTCGGTGCATAGTGCGCCGTGCCGAGTGCCGAGTGCACGGTGCACAGAGCACCAAGCACTGGGCACCAAGCACTGGGCACTGAGCACCGTGCACTGAGCACGACCTCATGGTCACAGAGCCCTCGCGCGTGTGGACAGATACGACAGCAGGGCGAGCTCGAGTGGGTGCTTCGTGTTGAGCAGCTGGTAATCGATCCCGCTGGCGCCGAGCTCGCGGCGGTAGCGCTCCATCAGGTCGCCCATCTGCTTCACGTAGTGCTCGCGCACGGCGCCCGGCACGGCCATGACTTCTTCGCTCGTTTCAAGATCTTCGAAGCGTGTGGCACGGTCGAACGGGAAATCGATCTCGTCCGGATCGAGCACGTGGAACACGATGACGTCGATGCCGCGAAACTTGAAATGCTTCAAGCCGCGGATGATCTCGTCCGGATCGTCGAGCAGATCGGAGATGAGCACGACGAGCCCGCGCTTGGTCAACGCATCGGCCAGCTGGTGGAGCGGCTTGGCCACGTTGGTCTTGTGCGCGGTTCGCAGCCGCTCGAGCGTGACCAGGAGACTGCGCAGGTGTCCGGGCCGCGAGCTCGCCGGCAGCATCGCGACGATGTCTTCGTCGAACGCCGTCAACCCGACGGCATCGCGCTGCCGGTTCATCAGGTAGCCGAGCGAAGCGGCCAGGCACGCGGCGTACTCGAACTTCGACATCC
Source organism: uncultured Acidobacteriota bacterium (assembly GCA_963770995.1). Taxonomy (GTDB): domain Bacteria; phylum Acidobacteriota; class Vicinamibacteria; order Vicinamibacterales; family CAVVIG01; genus CAVSWN01. The sequence goes on from CAVYRS010000005.1 coordinate 1,169,514, forward strand.
CGTGGTGCGACCCGTAGGCCATCGATCCACTGACGTCGAGCAGCAGGTGGCAATCGAGATTCGTTTCCTCCTCGAACTTCTTGACGTAGTAGCGATCGCTGCGCGCGTACACCTTCCAGTCGATCGTCGACAGATCGTCGCCGGGGATGTATTGCCGGTACTCCGCGAATTCCACACTGAAGCCCTTGAACGGGCTGCGATGCAGGCCGGTGAGGAAGCCCTCGACGATCGTCCGCGCCTTCAGCTCGAGCGTGCCCAGCCGCGCGACAACCGCGGGGTCGAGAAAAGCGCGATCGGACGCGGCCCAGGGCATCTGCTACATCCCACTCTTGGGAACCGGGACGGCCTCGAGGAGGCGGTCGATGATCTTGTCGGAGTTGATGCGCTCGGATTCAGCGTAGAAGTTCGTCATGACCCGGTGCCGGAGAATCGGTTTGGCCAGCGCCTGCACGTCCTTCACCGACACGTGATAGCGGCCGTGCATGAGCGCACGCGCTTTGGCGCCGCGGACGATCGCCTGCGAGCCGCGCAGCCCGGAGCCCCACTTCACCCACTTGTCGATGAAGTCGAATCCGCCCTCGCGGCCCGGGCGTGACGCGCTCACCAGACGCACCGTGTAGCGCGCGATCTCCTCCGCTACGGCAACCTGCCGCGCGATCTCCTGGAACCGAAGAATGTCCGCGCCGCCCAGTATCCGCGCCGGCGCGGGGGCATCCGTTCCCGTCGTCTGCGTGACGACCGTCACCTCGTCGTCTTCGGTGAGGTAGTCGATCACGATGTTGAACATGAACCGATCGAGCTGCGCTTCGGGGAGCGGGTAGGTGCCTTCGAGCTCGATGGGATTCTGAGTCGCGAGCACGAAGAACGGCCGGTCGAGCTGATAGGTGCGGCCCGCCGCGGTGACGTGATACTCCTGCATCGCCTCGAGCAGCGCGGCCTGCGTTTTCGGCGGCGTGCGGTTGATCTCGTCGGCCAGGATGATCTGCGCGAAGATCGGCCCCTTCACGAATCGGAGCCGGCGCGTGCCCTGCTCTTCGTCGAGGATCTCGGTGCCGGTGATGTCCGACGGCATCAGGTCGGGCGTGAATTGAATCCGCTTGAAATCGAGATCGAGGATGTCGGCGAGCGTCTTGATCAGCAGCGTCTTCGCCAGTCCGGGCACGCCGGTGATGAGGCAGTGACCGCCGGTGAACAGGGCGATGAGGACCTGCTCGACGACTTCATCCTGGCCGACGATGACTTTCCGCAGCTCGTTGAGGATGCGCTCCCGGCCTTCGACGACGCGATCGGCGCTCGTGGTTGCGACAGACTCCAAAAAGACCTCCGCAAGTCAGAACTACGAAGTCAGAAGTCAGAACATTTGGGAACCGCCCCGTCTGTCTTCTGACTTCCGACTTTTGACTTTTGACTTTTCAATGCGTCAGCGCGTAGATAATCTCGTTGATCGCCATGCGGTACGCCAGCGCCGTGTATTTGATGTAGCCGGGATATTGCTCGGCGTTCGACCACTCCCAGCCGTCGCCCATGTCGGTATTCCAGTTGATGAACATCATCGGCCGGCCGTTGTCGTCGAGGATGGTGCGCAGGTGCGGCATGACGCCGCCCCGCTCCCACGTGCGGCCCTGGAGGAACGAGCCGAGGCCGGCGACCTGCGGATAGCCGTCGATCTTGTAGAACGCCTCGAACACCGGATGGTCGCGGGGGATCTCGACGATCTCGCGATCGGGGAAGAGGCGCTTCATCTCGCGCGCGAACGCGTCCCATTCGTACGGACCGTGGAAGTCGTCCATCAAGGCGGTGCCGCCGCGGAGAAAGTATTCGCGGAGGAGCGGCAGCTCGCGGTCGGTCATGCGCATACTGCTGGGCTCGACGAAGTAGATCCACGGGTACTGGAAGAGCCGCGGATCGTCGAGTGTCAGCAGGATCGGGATCCTGGACCTCAATGGCCGTGACCGACTTGATCCGGCGCGACAGGTTCTGCTCGGCGGCCGGGGCGTCGATGCCCCACGGATCGCCGTAGAAGTCCTGCGGGATGCGAGTGCCCTCGGCGGGAAAGTGATACTTGATCCGCACGAACCGCCACTGCAGGCCCGCGTGGCGATCGTCGGGCGCGGTTCGGCAGCTGCGCGTCAAGGCCGGGCTGCAGCGCCGGCACCAGCGTGAACAGCCCGATCAGGATCCCTCCGAGCGAGGGTGCGTTTCAATGCCGGCCCCCGTCCACGAGCTTGAGCAGCAGATTCCTGGGCCCGCTCGTACGTCGGGGCAATTTCCAGCGCCGCCAACGTCTGCTTCTTCGCATCGGCGCGCTTGCCGGCCTTGAAGTACGCCTCGGCAAGGTCGGTGTACGCGGCGGCGCGATCGACCGGCCCCAGCGCGATGACCGTTCGGAACTCGCGCGCGGCCGCGTCCGCCCGTTGCTGCAGCATCGCGAGCCGCCCCAGTGTCGCGTGCGCGTCGGCGTCGAATGGATCGATGGCGGCAATCCGTTCGTACACCGGCTTCAATCGATCCGCACCTGCCGGCGTTGACATGTTGACGTTGGTCTGCCGGAGGAGCGTTGCGAGCTGACGGGCCGCCTCGACGTTGTCGAAATCGTTGGCGACGATCGCCGTCAGTTCGGTGATCGCGCGCCCGGTGTCCTTCTTCTCCATCGCAATTGCGGCCATCTGGGCGTGCGGGCTGTCCGCGCCGCGCGCCGTCGGAATCAGCGCCGCGGCCTTCTCGAACGCCTGCATCGCTTCGTCGAGCTGACCAGCCTTCCGCAGCGCGAGACCGAGCGTGACCTGCACCGGGTAGCTCCGCGGGTTGTCGTTGGCGTACGGTTTCAGCAGCTCGAGCGGCGCGCGAAGGATTTCGGCGTTCTGCGGCGGCGCAATCGCCTTGCGCATGTCGCCGAACTGCTTCTCGATCATCTGGTCGAATCCCGACTGCAGATCGTCGAAGCTGGTGTTCAGCGCGGACTTGAGCGCGGCGTCCGAGTCGAGTCCCTGCCCGTACGCGCGCAGCAGCTTGCGAATGCCCGCGATGCCGTACACCTCTTGCAGATGCTCGACGAGCAGCCCGCCCTGGTAATAGGCGATCGAAATCAACTTCGGGTTCTGAAACGCCCCGTTGAGATCGCGCAGCTTGATGGCGCCGTCGCGATTGAGCATCGCAGCGAAGTCGGTGTCCATCTGACGGGCCCATTCGGGACGCGCCAGCTTCTCCTCGTAGGTGGACAACCCTTCCGACAGCCATCGCGGCAGCCGCTGATTCGACATCTGCAGCGTGATGACGTGCGCGAGCTCGTGCCAGAGCGTCGCCTCCCACTGGAATTCGCCGGGCGGCCGCGCGCGCGGCGAGTCCATGGTGACGACGCGGCCGAAACAGGCGCCGAGCGCGCCGATCATCCCCGGGAGACCCAGGTTCCTGACCGCGAAGTCGTCGTGCTTCGGAAAGATCTCGATGAGGATCGGGCCTTTCGGCGTGAACTCATAGCGTCCCGCCAGCGTCGTCAACGCCTGCTTGGCGAGCGGCAGGGCGTATTCCTGCAACACCGCGGCTTCGTCCGCGTGCAGACGCATGACGATGTCGCCGTCGCGGACGGTGACGAACTTGTCCAGCGTGTCGAGCATCGCGAGGAGGTTGAACGTGACGACGTCGAAGGGATCGGCCTTGAACGAGGCGTCGAGCGCCGCGCGCGCGCCTGGTTCGTCGCCGGTGCGCAGCAGGTGGATGCCGAGATCCGCAAGCGTCCGCGGGTCCTCTCGATCGAGCGCGAGGGCGCGCCGCGTGAGTGCGACTGCTTCGTCGAATCGATAGTTGCGCGCCGCGAACTCGCCAGCCGTCCGGAACACGTCGCCGCGGTTGGGCGCGATCGCCAGCGTCCTGGCGACCTCGGCCTCGAATTCCTGCTGGTTGTCCTCCACGTACGCGATGGCGGCGAGCATCGCGCGCGCGTCGAGGCTCGACGGATTCACGGCCAGCGCCTTGGCGAGCGCTTCGCGCGCTTCGTTCTTCCGCTCGGCGTCCATCGCCTGTTCGGCGATGAAGATCTGGGCGTCAACGGACGCTCGGCGTGATCTCGAGCGCGCGCTTCACCAGCGCGCTGGCCTGCGGCGGGTTCTCGTCGGCGAGCGTACGGGCGGCGCCGATGAGCGCCGGCGTCCAGCGCTGATCGATCTGCATCGCCATCTGAAACGACCGGAGCGCCTCGCGGACGTTGTGACTGTCGAGGAACAGTTCGCCCCACGCTGTTTGGACGGACGGATCGATCGACAGCCCGGCCGCCGCCTCGCGATACGCGGCGTTGGCTTCCTGGAGACGGCCGAGCGCGCGCAGCGCGCGCGCCCGCGCGTGCGAGCTCGAACGGATCGTCGCTCGTGTCGGCCATCGGGGCGATACGTTCGAGCATCGCCTTCGCCTCGGCGCGTCCGAGCATGTCGTACAGGAGGCCCAGTTCCAGCGCGGCTTCGCTGGTTGGTGCGCGCGTCGCGACCGGACGCAGCAGCGTTTTCCGCGTCGGCGTACTTGCCGCGCGCGATGCTCGCGCGCGCCTTGAGCGCCACGACGTTCGGGTCGCGCGCATCGAGCTTGTCGGTCAGCGCCTCGACTTCGTCGTACCGGCCCTCGATGAGGGCGCGCGTGGCGGCGGCCAGCGGTGTCGCAGGCACGATCCGGCGGGGCGCCTGGGCCGTGCCGAACGTTGGCAGAGCTAGTAGCGCGAGCGCGCCTATCAGGAGCGCAATCGACCCGCGGCGCGACCGTGGATGGTCCGAGCCGGCACGCGTCGTTCGATCCGGAGACGTCATCGCGGTTCGTATTATAGGCTGCAAGGCGGATGCCGAGCGGCTGAGAACGGGCAGCGAAATCGCGTACCCAGCCTGAGCTTAGACGCTCGGACCGACTCGGAAGCCGCCGTTAGACTCGCGCGCAAGACCGTGCTCGCTCACGGCAGGCCGGCAAGCGCGCGTTCCTCTACGGCGACGCGTTTGAGGATCAAGGCGCCAAACACAGCGGTCGCAATCGGGCGGACCGGAAGGCGCCCGTCAGGAGGCCGACACCTACCAACTCCCCAAGAACGCCGACGTAGTTCGGATGTGCGAGGAACCGGTACGGTCCTCGTCGAACCAGCGGCGCGCCCGGCACGACGATGACTCGAAACGTCCAGAAGCGGCCGAGCGTCAGAATCGCCCACCACTTGAGGGCTTTTGCCAGCGTCGAAGACCACCGCGCCCTGCCGCCAACAGGACGGACGGCGGTCAGTCCCGCGAATGAAAGCCTTCGAGCGAACATCGCGGCAAACGACGCCGGGTAGGCGATCTGCATCCAGCGGTAGACGTCGCCGGCCGGTTCGACGCCGCCGAGGGCGCGCTGCGCGCGCTCGTTACGCGCGGCGCGCAGCGCCTCGACCAACATGAACCCGAACACGACGACGGCCGCCGCGATCAGCGTGATACAACCGCCGTCCCCGGCCGAACCTCGTCCGGCGAACTCCGTCCCCGGCCGAACTCGCCCGGCGATCCGTCGGCGACCTCGCATGCGGTGCAGTCGCCGGCGCGGGTGACGATCCGCTCGAAGACGCGCGGGGCGAGCCGCGCGCCGACAGTAGCGGCGTCGATCGCGCGCGGCGACGCGACCAGCGCGCGCAGCGCCCGGTTGAAGCGCCACTTCCCCGCGAACTCGCGCCGGCGCGCGGCCGCATGACGCCGGTGGACGCCCGCCCATCCATGTTCGAGCGCGTCGCAGCGCCGCGGCCGCCGCCAGCTCGCCGCCGCGGACGGCGAAGCGGAGGCCGTCGCCGGTCATCGGGTCGATGAACCCCGCGGCGTCGCCGGCGAGGAGCAGGCCGTCGAGCGACGGCGCGGTCCACGTCGACGGCGAGCGGACCGAGGACGACAGGCGGTCCGGCGAGACGCGCGTCCGCCGCGCGGTCGCGCAGCAGCGGATCGCGCGGCGAGCGACGCGGGTCAGGAGCGCGGCCGGGTCGCGGAGGTCGGCGTCGCCGGGCCGCGACGGTCTGACGAGGCAGACGTTGGTCAGCCCGCCCGGCACCGGCGCGACGCCGATGTAGCGTTTCCGCGCACGCGACGTGCATCTCGCCCCATCACCCAGATGTTGGGTCCGGGGTCTGACCCGATCCTCACCAGATGTTGGGGTTGGGGTCGACCCCATCGTCCCAGATGTCGGGTCGGGGTCTGACCCCGATCGGCAGAAGTTTTCGAAGTAGGCGCCGACCGCCCACCGCCGCGGACGCGCCGGATGCCGCGCCAGACCGAGACCGAACGCGATCGTCGACCGCCGACCGTCCGCCGCGATCGACCACGCGCGCGGCGAGCGTCCGCGCCTGGCCACTGACGCCGACCTCGACGCCCGTCACCGCGCGCCGGCCGTGACGCTCTTCGACCACGACCCGCGCACGGCGACGCCAGGCTCGAACTGACACGCCGCCGCCACCGCCTCCTGCAGCAGCAGCCAGTCGAGATCGCGCCGCAGGATCGCGCGGCCGTCGACCCGTCGGGATACCGCCCCTCGATCACCGACGCCGCGTTCGCCGGTGACGCACCATCCCGTCGATCGCGCAGCCCGACGCGCTCGATCTCGGCGCCGACGCCGAGCCGTCGCAGCACGCGCCAGCGTCCCGGGATTGATCGTGTCGCCGCACAGCTTGTCGCGCGGAAACGTCGACCGATCGATCAGGCGCACGCGCGCGCCGGCGCGCGCCAGCACGATGCCGGCGATCGCGCCGGCCGGGCCCGCGCCGACGATAAGGAGATCAAGCATCGCATAATCGGGTAATTGGGTAATCGGGTAATCGGGTACATTGAATTGAGTAATTGACGGAATCACATAGAGCAATGCAATTACCCGATTATCCAATTACCCGATTACCCGATTCACCGTACGGCTCCAATGACGAGCGCGCTGTTCTTGGATCCGAACCCGAGGCAGTTGCACAGCGCCGCCTCGACCTCGGCGGCGCGGCCCGCGTTCGGCGATGACATCGAGATCGCACGCCGGATCCGGATCGCGCTGGTTGATCGTCGGCGGCAGGAACTCGCGCGACAGCGCGAGCGCGGCGGTGACGACCCCGGCGGCGCCGCTCGCGCCCTGCGGGTGGCCGATCATCGACTTCACCGACGATCCCGGCGAGCGCGATCGGCATGAGCGCCAAACACCTGCCGCACGCAGCGCGACTCCACCGCGTCGTTCAGCACCGTCGACGTGCCGTGATAGTTGACGTAGCCGATCTCGTCGACGGCGCGCCCCGAGCGCTCGATCGCCAGCGTCATCGCGCGCACGATCTCTTCGCCGTCCGGCGCCATCTGCACGCGGTGATACGCATCGCACGTCGAGCCGTAGCCGTCGATCGACGCGTAGATCTGTCGCGCCGCGCGCCCGCGCGCGATCCTCGCGCTCGAGCACGAGCATCCACGCGCCCTCGCCGAGCACGAATCCGTCGCGCCCTTTGTCGAACGGCCGCGACGCTTCGGCCGGACGCTCGTTGTAGGCCATCGAGACGGCGTCGCATGCGCGAGAAGCCGAAGATCATCCCCGGCGTGACGCACGCGTCGGTGCCGCCGGACAAGACGACGTCGACCTCGCCCGACGCGCAGCAGCGCCGCCGCGTAGCCGATCGCGTCGGTCGAGCTCGTGCAACCGCAGGACAGCACGTGGCTGATCGCCGCGCAGCCGGAGCGAGATCGAGATCTCGCTCGACACCATGCCGACGATCGACACGGGAATCGCGTACGGCGTGACCTTCTTGCCGCGCTCGACGAAGAAGTCGTAGTACTGCCGCTCGCCGACGTCGATGCCGCCGCCGCCGCTGCCGATGACGACGCCGGCGTTGGGTTCGGCGATGCGCAGTCCTGCGTCGGCCCACGCTTCGCGCGCGGCGATGACGCCGATGAGCGCGGCGCGCGAGTAGCGCTTCGGATCCGCGCGGTAGTCCGGATCCCAGATGTCGTCGCCCTCGAGCGCCGGCATGTCGTCGATCGACACGCTCGGCACGGGCGCCGCGACGCGGCACGCGAACTCCGACGCATCGAAATCCGTGATCGCGCGCGTGCCGCTGCAGCCGCGGCTGACGTGCTCCCAGAAGCGCTCGCGTCCGACACCGAACGGCGACACGACGCCGATGCCGCTGATCACGATGCGCGGAGTCATGGTGCGCTTATCATATTTGACGCTATGACCCGGTTCGAGCGCGCGTTTGTCTGGGTTGGCGGCGCGCTGTTCGTCGGGTCGCTCGCGCTGTGGGTCTGGTGGTACGCGTTCTGGCTGTCGGCGTCCCGCACCGTGGGCCGGCTGGCGGCCCGCTCGCGTTCGACTGCCGCCCTGTTCACACTCTTCGCAAGCGCACCACAGCCTGTTCGCGCGCGAAGGCGTCAAGCGGCGCATGTCGGCGATTCCGCGCCGTCTGCTGCGATCCGTGTACGTCTGGATTGCAAGCCTGCTCCTGATCGCCGTGTGCCTGCTCTGGCAACCCGTCGGCGGCGAGGTGTATCGAACCGAAGGCGCCGGGGCTGTCGTGCTGGCCCTCGCCCAACTCGCGGGCGTCTGGGTCATCGCAGCGGGCCGTCAGATTGATCGATCCGCTCGAGCTGGCAGGCATTCGCACGCCGGACGAAGATGCCGGCGCCGGCACGACGCCGGCTCGGCCGAGCGCGCTGCAAATCGCAGGCCCGTACCGGTTGGTGCGCCATCCACTCTATCTCGGGTGGATCCTCGTCGTCTTCGGCGCTGCGCACATGACCGGCGATCGCCTCGCGTTTGCGGTTATCAGCTCCTTCTATCTGCTGGTCGCCGTACCGTGGGAGGAGCGATCGCTCAGGCAGAGCTTTGGTGAGGACTACGACCGCTACAAGCGCCTGGTGCGATGGCGGGTCGTGCCTTACTTGTATTGAATTGGCTTACGCATTCAGTCGACTGGCTGCGTTCACCGATTGAACCGCGAGTCGTCGTCGCCGCCTTGAGGCGCGGCGCTGGCGGCGCCGGCCGCATCGCCGCCCTTCTGCAGGAACACCATCGAGTGCTGCGACGGGATGTCGAACTTCTTGCCGCACGTCTTGCACGTCACCGAGTCGTCCACGCGGATCATGTAGTCGCGCAGCTTGTCGTAGAGCGCCCGGTCGCGGGCATCGGCTCCGGGCGGGATTCGGTCCTTGCGGGTCCGGACGACCCAGCGCATCTGATACTCGTTCACGCGCTTGCACCGCGGGCACGGCAGCTTGTCGTTCCGCGTTTCGTTCCGGCTGTTGAAGAAATCCCGTTCGTCGAGCGCCATTCGAAGATCATAGCAGGCAGGATAGGCAGGAGGGGCAGGATACGCTGGATGGTCTTCCAGTCCCGCCTTTCCGGCCCCGTCCCGCCCTTCCAGCCCGTCCTGCCTTTCCCGCCGCTCACGATTCGTGCGATGCTGAGCACTCTCGAATGGCCACCGAACTCGCTCGCAACCACACCAACGATTACTCGGCCCCGGTGCCGGGATTACCGGTCCTTGCCCTGCGGCAGAACGTCGTGTTTCCGCTGACGGTCCAGCCGCTCGCGATCAATCGCCTCGTGTCCGTCGAGTCGGTGAATCGCGCGCTCACCGGTGATCGACTGCTCTTCCTGACGCTGCAAACCAACGACAAGGACGAGCCGGACCCCGCCGATCTGCGCACGATCGGCACCATCGGCGCCATCCGCCAGATGGCCAAGGCGTCGAGCGGCGGCATCCACATCGTCGTCGAGGGGCTGACGCGCGCGAAGGCCGACCTCGTCGCCAAATCCGGGACGGCGCTGCAGGCGAAGGTTGCGCCGCTGCCAGATGAAATCGCCGGCTCAATCGAGGTCGACGCCCATCTGCGGCGCCTCCAGGAACTGATGGACCGGGCGCTGACGGTGTCGAGCGGCCTGTCGCAGGAACTGCGCGGCGTGATGACCGGCATGGATCCGCTGCGGGCGGCCTACATGCTGGCAAGCCTGCTCGACCTGAAGGCCGACGAGAAGCAGCAGATCCTCGAGCTCAACGAGCTGACGGCGAAGCTGCACGCGGTGTCCACGGCGCTGAGCCGCGAGATCGAGCTGCTCGAGATGAAGAGCAAGATCGAGTCTGCGGCCCACCACGAGATGAGCGCCGCGCAGCGCGAGTACTTCCTGCGCCAGCAGCTGAAGGCCATCCAGGAGGAGCTGGGCGAGGGCGACAAGATCGAGATCCGGGATCTACGGGCGCGCCTGAGCGCGGCGCAACTGCCCGAGCCGGTGTCCGTGGTCGCCTCGCGCGAGATCGACCGACTCGATCGCATGAAGCCCGCGTCGCCCGAGTATCAGATGGTCCGCACCTACTTCGATTGGGTCCTCGATATCCCATGGACGACGACGACCGAGGACCGGCTCGACCCGGTCGTCGCGCGGCAGGTGCTCGATCACGACCATTACGATCTCGAGAAGGTCAAGGAACGGATCGTCGAGTACCTGGCCGTTCAGCGGCTGAAGGCACGTCACAGCGCCACGGCGCGAATCAAGGGGCCCATCCTCTGCTTCGTTGGACCGCCGGGCGTCGGCAAGACCTCCCTCGGTCAATCGATCGCGCGCGCATTGAACCGGAAGTTCGTCCGCATCGCGCTCGGCGGCGTGCGCGACGAAGCCGAAATCCGCGGACACCGTCGTTCCTATGTCGGATCGATCCCCGGCCGCTTCGTGCAGGCGCTCAAGCAGGCCGGCTCGATGAATCCCGTGTTCATGCTCGACGAGATCGACAAGGTCACCGTCGGCTACCAGGGCGATCCGGCGGCCGCGCTGCTCGAGGTGCTCGATCCGGCCCAGAACCATGCGTTCCGCGATCACTACCTCGAAGTCGACATCGATCTCTCGCGCGTGATGTTCATCGCCACGGCCAACCAGCTGGGCTCGGTGCATCCGGCCCTTCTCGATCGGATGGAGATCATCGCGCTCAGCGGCTACAGCGAAGAGGAAAAGCTGCACATCGTGCGCCGCTACCTGATTCCGCGCCAGCTCGAGGATCACGGGCTCGATCCGGCGCAGATCACGTTCGACGACGATGCCATCCGCCGGATCGCTGGCGACTACACGCGCGAAGCCGGCGTGCGGAATCTGGAGCGGCAGATTGGCGCCGTTGCGCGCAAGATCGCCGCACGCGTGGCGAGCGCGATGGGATCGGACGACGCACCGTCGACTCCACCGACGCACGTGACCACCGCCGCCGTGCAGGAGTACCTCGGCCCGCCGCGCTACCACCAGGAACAATCGTTTCGCGTGTCGCGTCCCGGCGTCGCCACCGGCCTGGCGTGGACCGAGAGCGGCGGAGAGGTCCTCTTCATCGAGGCCCGCTTGCTGCCGTCGGGACAACAGCAACTGATCCTGACCGGACAGCTCGGCAACGTCATGCAGGAGTCGGCACGCGCGGCCGTGAGCTATCTGCGCGCCCAGGCCACGGAGCTGGGCATTGCGCCAGGCTTCCTCGAAACCTGCGATCTGCACGTGCACATCCCCGCCGGCGCAATACCCAAGGACGGACCGTCGGCCGGCGTCACGATGGCGACGGCGATCGTGTCGGCGTTGAAGAATCAGACAGTGCGCGGCGACGTCGCCATGACAGGCGAGATCACGCTGAGCGGCCTCGTGCTGCCGGTTGGCGGAATTCGCGAGAAGGCGCTCGCGGCGCGACGCCACGGGATCAAAGTGTTCGTGCTGCCGTCGCGCAACGAGGCGGAGCTCGCGGAGCTGCCTCCCGAGGTGACGCAGCACATGACGTTCGTCCCCGTGCGCACGCTCGAAGAAGTGCTCGCCGTCGCACTGCCGCCGAGCTCTGCCGCATCGTAACGCGCCAAGCCGTCGCATCGCGTCTGCTGGTGCGACGGTACATTCCGCTGTAACATTCGAACCCAGCTTTTTCCCAGGTTTTTCAGGAGGTCTTCGTGCGGACAGGGATTCTCGGGGTGTCGTGTGGCCTGCTGCTGGTGGCAGGGATACACGGCCAGACCCCGCCGACATCGCAAGCCAAGGCTTTCGCCGTGGCCGCGACGCGGGGCGTCGACGGCGCCCTGCGTGCGTTGGACGCGCAAGTCGATCAGATGCTGCGCACACGCAACCTCCGGGTGCGCGATGTCATGCGCGACGCGGACCTCGCCGATCGCCGGCACGAGCGTCTCGATCAATACCACCGCGGCATCCGAATCGTCGGCGGCGATCTCACGCGCCAGACCGCAACCGACGGCACGGTGTCGGTGTTCGGGATGCTGCACAGCGGCATCGACCTCGACACGACGCCGGGTCTCTCCGCCGAAGCAGCCCGCACGGCGATCGCGAAAGCGGTCAACGGCGAGCCTGTGGGCGCGGCGGCCGAGCTCGTCGTGTTGCCGCTCTCGGACGGCCATCACCTCGCCTATCGCGGTCAGGCGTTCGACGGCCTCGAGATCCAGAACGTGTTCATCGACGCCACGAGCGGCGCAGTGCTCCGGCAGTTCAGCGAATTCATCACCGAGGTCGGCAAAGGCAAGGGCACCTACGGCGACGACAAGAAGGTCAGCACCAAAGCCCTGTCGGGGACCTTCGTCACCGACGATGGGCTTCGCCCGAGCGTCATCACGACGTTTGACATGAAGGGCAGCCTCACGCGCACGAACAACGTGCTCAACCGCTTCACCGTGCTGGCGTCTTCCGACATCGCCGCCGACTCCGACAACGACTGGACCGACCCGACCGTGGTCGACGCGCACGTCTATTCGGGCTGGTATTACGACTATCTGTTCAAGCGCTTCAACCGCCACGGCATCGATGACCGGGAGCTGCGAATTCACGTGCTCACGCATCCGGTGAACCGCAGCGACATTTTCTTTCAGCCGCCCAGCGTCGTCGGGCTGTATTACCTCAACGCGTTTTTCTGCCCGACCTGCGGAACCGACGGCCGCGGCACGATCCTCTTCGGGGAAGGAGCCCCGCTCAATTTCGTGGGTCCCGGCATCGACGTCAAACCGTTCTCGGCCGCGCTCGACGTCGTCGCACACGAGCTGACGCATGCGGTCACCAACGCGACCTCCAGACTGAACGGCTTCGAGCTGAGCGAGGCCGGCGCCCTGAACGAGGCGTTCTCCGACATGTTCGGCGTCGGCGCCGCCTTCTTTTTCCTGCCACGAGGGACGGGTCAGCTCCAGGCGGACTACGTGGTTGGCAAGGATCTCAGCGTGCCCGCCGGCGCGTTCGCCATTCGAAACCTCGCCAACCCGGCTCTCACGCGCGACCCCGATCACTACAGCAATCGCGTCATCGGCGGCGATCCGCATTTCAACGCGACCATTCCCGGCCACGCGTACTTTCTCGCCATCGAAGGCGGCGTGAACCGGACGTCCGGGCGAAGCGTGCAAGGCGTCGGCGCCAACAATCGTGATCAGATCGAGAAAGCGTTCTTCCGCGCGAACACCGTCCTGCTGACCTCGAGCTCGACGTTCGCGCTCACGCGGGTGGCGACGATTCAGGCGGCGCGCGACCTGTTCGGCGCCGGGAGCGCTCCGGAACGAGCCATCACCCAGGCCTGGGACGCCGTCGGCGTTGTCGAACGCACGCTGCCCACGGTGGGGCTGGGGCCGAATCCCTCCACCGGCGTGAACGCGGCCTGCAGCTCGCCGAGCCTGCCACAGCCGAATTGGCTGATCGGCGCCACGGCGTCGGCCGGCTCGAGCACGCTTCGCGTCACGAACTGGACGCTGAATCTGTTCGACGCCGCGGGCCTCGCCGCGATCCAGGCCACCTTCATCGGCAGCAACGGCCGATTCACATCCGGCACGACCAACAACGCCGCAGCGTTCGCCCAAACCTTCATCGAATGCGGTCCTGGAGCCACCTCTGTCGCGGCGCAAACCGACGCCTGCTCGTACTTCTGCATCAGCCTCAATGGCCAGCGCTCGGGCGCCGCGGAGTTCTCGCTGAGCGGCGTGGATGATGCGGGCCGGACGTTCAGCAGCACCAGCGGCCGGGTCACCCTGGCCGCGCCGCGGTAAAGAGGAGCGCACCCATGTCAAAGATTGCGCTCTCGCTCGTGCTGCTCTTCGCGCTGCACGCGTCTACCGTCGACGCGCAGCCGGCCGGAGGTGTATTCACGCGCCCCGCCGCCACCAGCGCCGCCATCGGCTATGTCGAAGTAAACCTCGGACTGCAGGCGACCTCGTCCGCGTTCGACATCACGACGCATCCCCTCGCCTTCGTCGAGCCCTCAACCGTCGATACCAACTACAGCGTCAAGGGAGCGCGGGCATTCGACTTTGGCGGCGGCGTGCGAGTGGCACCCCACCTCGCGGTCGGTGGGACGTTCTCCATGTTCGAAAAAGCGGGAAGCGTTACGGTAGACGCCAGCGTGCCGCACCCGTTTTTCTTCAACCAGCCCCGTACCGTGACCGGCACCGCCAGCGACCTCGCGCGCCGCGAGACCGGGCTGCACGGCAAGATCGCGTTTGTGGGGTCGATGGGCGGAGGCTGGGAGATCTCGGTCTCTGGCGGCCCCTCGTTCTTCACGGTTGATCAGGACCTCGTCGAGGACATCACGATCGATCAGACGTACCCGTACGACACAGCCACATTTGCTTCTGCCGTCTCCACTCGTCACTCGACGTCGGGACTTGGCTTCAACGTCGGCGCGGACGTCACGAAACTCTTCACGCCTCACATGGGCGTCGGCGCGGCCATCATGATCTCGCGCGCGAAGCTGCACTTCGACACGTTCTCGGATCCCACGCGGACGTTCGACGTAGGCGGCGCGCGGATCGGCGGCGGACTCAGGTTTAGATTCTAGAATCGGGTAATCGGGTAATTTGATAATCGGGTAATTTATGGTTGATTGACTGTCAACCGCTAATTCAATTACTCGATTACCCGATTATCCAATTACCCGATTCGAGGAGATCGCCTATGCTTTCACGCCGCACTTTCATTTCGTTGACCGGCGCCGCGGCTGGCCTGTCCGTCACGCGTCTCTCCGCGCAGCGCGGACGCGGCGCGGCTGAAACAGCAGGTTCCCTGCCGCCCAGCATCCAGGCGCTCACATCGATGCGCGATCGAGCGAAGCCGATCACGGTCGACGAACGGCGCGTACGCATCGAGCGCGCGAAGAAACTCATGGCCGAGCACAAACTCGACGCCATCGTCCTGGCCGGCGGCACGTCGCTCGTCTACTTCACGGGCATGCGCTGGGGCGACAGCGAGCGGCTGTTCGCCGTCGTCATTCCACGCGTCGGCAACCCGTACGTCGTCTGCCCGGCGTTCGAGGAGGATCGCGCGCGCGAACAGCTGGCGCTCGGTCCGCTCGTGCACACCGACGTGGCGACGTGGCAGGAAGACGAGAGCCCGTTCGAGCGCGTCGCGCAGGGCCTGAAGGATCGCGGCATCGCCACCGGCCGCCTCGGCGTCGAAGAGACGACGAAGTTCGTGTTCGCCGACAGCATCGCGCAGCGCCGCGCCGGCGCTGAAGGTGGCGAGCGCGACTCCCGTCACGGCCGGCTGCCGGATGATCAAGGACGCGCACGAGGTCGAGCTGATGCGCCTGGCCTGCGAGGCCACGCTGAAGTGCTACGAGGCGGTGTATCGCGCGCTCCAGCCGGGCATGACGCAGGACCGAGGTCGGCGGCGCTCATCGACGCCGCCTACGCGCGGCTCGGGTTCGCCGGCGGCGCCAGCGTCCAGGTCGGCGAGTACACGGCGCTGCCTCACGGATCGCATCACGCCGCAGACGATCCGCGAAGGCACCGATCATCATGATCGACGACGGCTGCAGCGGTGGAGGGCTATCAGTCGGACATCACGCGCACGTTCGTGCTCGGCAAGGCCGACCGACAAGATGAAGAAGGTCTTCGACATCGTCCACCAGGCGCAGACCGCCGCGCTGAAGGCGGCGCGGCCTGGCGTTCCGCTCGAGGCGATCGACGCGGCCGGACGCAAGGTCGTGGTGGATGCCGGCTACGGGCCGGGCTTCAAGTACTTCACGCACCGCCTCGGCCACGGCATGGGCATGGACGGACACGAATGGCCGTATCTCGTGAAGAACAACATGTACGGCTGGGAACAGAACGTGAAGCTGCAGTCGGGCATGATGTTCAGCGACGAGCCCGGCATCTACATTCGCGGCGAATTCGGCGTGCGCCTCGAAGACGACATGCACATCACCGACACCGGCGCCGAACTGCTCACTCCTCAAAGTCCGTCGATCGAACAACCGTTTGGTACGTAGCGCGGGGCTTTCAGCCCCGTGATCGCGGCCCTGAAAGGACCGCGCTACAAAAGGCAGACGAAGGCTTGGAAGGCGGCGACCGCGGTCAGGCCGCCAAGGACGATGCGTCCGATAAGCCGGCCGCGACGCCACATCAGCGACCCTCCCGCAGTCGCGAGCAACGCGGCGAACGGAGCGACCACCAGCGCGTGTGCATCCAACGGCGGCGGTCCGGCGATTGCAGCCGCCAGCGGCGCTCCAATGCAGCCGGCGGCAATCATCGGACGCAGGCGGCCAAGCCCCGAGGCGTCGTCGCGGCGGATCAGTGCGTACACGCCAATCGCCATCGGAACGACGGTCGGCGCCAGAAACATGCCGCAGAACCCTGGCGAGCCGGGCGCAAGGAACAGATGCGACGGCAGGAAGAAGTTCCAGAACCAATTCGAGACCGTAGCTGCACGCTGCCAGGCCACCGCGCTGAGCAAGAGCACCATCGAGAGCACCGCGATCGCCAGGGTTGCCGCGAGCACCGCGGCCGCACGCAGGGCGTCACTTGCCCGCCAGCCGTCGGCGCGACGAAACATCAGAATCGCCACGACGCCGAAGACCGGCACCATCATCGCGGCAGACGCATGTCCCATTCCGCTGATGAGCAGCGAGGTCATGGCGGCGGCGAGGATCCATCTGTCTCGTGGTGATGGGCGGTTCGTCAGCGACGCGAGACAAGCCGCCCAGCCCAGCACGAACGGCAATGGCCAGATCCCTTCGAGCGTCCCCGATCGGCTGAACGCCATGTGCGACGGCGTGAACAAAAGGAGCAGTGCGGCCGCGAGTGCGACATCGGCGCGCCCGGCGCATCGAGACACGAGCGCGAACAACAGCACGATGTCGGCGGCACCGAAGGCAATGGCTGACCAGCTCGCGTCCATCTCGTGTCAGCGGCGGTAGACGACGAGGCGCACCGTGCCGTCCAGTTCCCGGATTGGCGTCGCGCGCCAATTGGCAAAACGCGCGTCGCCTGGAACCGCGAGGGCCGTCGCGCCAGGGCACGCCAGCGTTTCCTCGAATCGTGTCGTCGTGCGACTCGTGAGGTCGGGGCGGCCGTACGCGCGCGTATACAGCTCCCACTGGTTGTGAAGGTAGTACGGGCTTACGGCGAAGAGGACGCAATCCTGTGGGTTCGAGACAACGATCACCTCGCGAATGGCGTCGCGCAGGTTGCCACCCAGTTTTTCACCCGCAGTCACTCGATACCGACCGAAGTAGTAGCCGAAGAACAGCGTCGCCTGGACCGCGACGAGAAGAGCGAGCGCGATGGCGCATGCTCGCCCGGACCGGCGGATCGAGAGCATCCATTCGACGCCCGCCGCCGCCGCGAGAATGGCGAACGGAACGAACGTCAGCCATCGCTTGATCTCGGAATTGGTCACGACCGCCGCCGGCAGCGGCGCCAGCAGCAGTCCGCATGCGAGGAGCGCCCACACCACGAATCCAAGGAGTCGCCGGGCGTGCCAGATCCCTGCGGCCATCGGGACGGCCGCACCCAGCAGAAAGTGCCCGGCGGAGCGCGTCGAGAACCGCAGATCGGGATCGCCGGAAAAAAAGAGCTTGTCGGGGTTGTAGCAATCCCACCAGGCATCGAGGTGGCTGATGGCGTTGGCACCAAGAAACCCTCTCCATCCCAGGTTCTGGTTGTACTCCCCGTGAGTGTAGTAGCCGGTCAGGCCGACAAGTTGCTGAGGATGGGCGACAAACCACAACACGAGGGGCACCAATGCGACAGCGAACGCGGCGCACGCTGCGGGCAGATGCGTCGACGGCGCCGCGGTGGCGCGAAGACGCCATGCGACGACGAGCGTCACGGCGAAATAGAGCGGCATGATGACGAGCGCCGCCACGTAGGTGTACATGCCGAACCCGAGACACGCCGAGGCGGCCACGAGATCGCGGCGCTTGCGGTCGCGGCTGTAGCGCACCATGAAGATCAGCCAAACGATCGTGCACGTGACCGGCGCGATCTGCATCGTGGCGATCCGGCTCTGGACGAAATGGGCCGGGGTCAGCATCAGCAGAACCGCTGCGACCACTGCTGGCCTGGTCCGCCCGAACATCATCCGGGCGAGCACGAAGAGGAGGACGACGTTCAGGACGCCGGCGGTGGCGCTCGGCGCGCGGATGACCTGCTCGGAAAACGGACGCACAGTCAGCAGCGCCGCAGCCCAGTACACCCAGACGGGATCGCGCACGGTGCGACCCTCGTCCTCCGGAAAATAGAGGGGAAAGAGTTCGCCGTCCGCATTTCGCCCAGTCGTCGCAAGGACGACGGCTTCACGAGCTTGAGAGACCTCTTCGATGGAGAAGTACGGCGGGGTCGAATTCAGTCCGTGGAGGTACAGCAGCGATGCGCCGATGGCCAGCGCGCCGATCCAAACCAGTGCAGATGAGGGCGGCTTTAGTCCTTGACGCAGGTCACGAGAGACCAGATCCGCGGCACGTTGACCTTCTCGATCGAGACGGGCTTGAGGTCCGCCTGCACGAGAAACGCCGGCAGATCGAGGTCGGACTTGAACCCGAGGTACTGCGTGACCGGCGCGATGATGCGCTCGATCCACGCGCCCACGGCGTTCTCGCTGCGGAAGTGATTGAGGATGACGATGCGGCCGCCCGGACGGCAGACGCGGCGCATCTCGCGCGTGACCGCGACCGGATCGGGCACGACGCTGATGACGTACGGCGCGTAGACGATGTCGAACGATGTCGTCGGCGAACTTCAGGTTGGCGGCGTCCATCTGCATGCAGCCGCACGTTGCGCACGCCTTTGCGCGCGATGCGCGTCGCGCGCCTTCTCGAGCATCGAAGCCGACAGGTCGATGCCGGTGACCGAGCAGTCGCGCGGATACAGCGCGGCGTTGATGCCGGTGCCGACGCCCACCTCGAGCACGCGATCGCCTGGCTTGATGCCCATCCGCGCGAATCGCGTCCACGCGGCCGGGGTGCAGCGCCGGGCCGAACGTGAAGTCGTAGAACGACGCGAGGTTTTCGTAGACCCGCGCGACGAAAATCGTTTTCGACGACCGTGACCGACAACGCTCGCGTCGCGGCGTCGGACCCCAGGATCTCTTCGCTCTCGGTCGTGTGACGGCCGCTCAAATAAGGCCATCAGTTGTCCTCAGCAGGGCTGTCCGGGTTCGGACACTCGCTAACCAGATTGATAACGTTCAAGCTGTATACCTGACGTTGCCCGGCGACTATACATCCGCATCGTCAGCGAAGTCCATCGAGGACTGCCAGCGCGGCATCGATGTCACCCGACTGGAGTGGACACCTGCACGCCCTGCACCGCATCGCGCAGCTCGCGCGCGATCTCGCGCGCAATCGCGATGCCCTCGCGCGGCCGCGGCGTCGGCGCCGTCGGCGCGCCGCATCCGCTCGAGCAGCGCATCCGGCACGCGAACGCCCGGCACCTCGTTGGCCATGAACTCGGCGTTACGCGCGCTCTCGAACGGAAACACACCGGCGACGAATCGGCAGCCGCGCGTGCTCGATGCGCTTGAGGAAGCGCTCGAACGCGGCGACGTCGAAAACCGGCCGCGTGACGACGAACTCGGCGCCCGCCTCGACCTTGTACTCGAAGCGCCGCAGCTCCTCGTCGAGGTTCGGCGCCGCCGGGTTGACCGACACGCCGATGTGAAACGCGGTCGGCGCGCCGATCGCCTGACCGCCGACGTCGCAGCCGTGGTTCAGCCGCGACACGACGTTGGTCAGGCCGATCGAATCGACGTCGAACACGGCGGTCGCATCCGGGTAGTCGCCGACGCGGCCGGGATCGCCCGTGATCAGCATCAGGTTGCGCAGCCCCATCGCGTGCGCGCCGAGCAGGTCGGACTGAATGCCGAGCAGGTTGCGATCGCGGCAGGCGTAGTGCAGCAGCGTTTCGATGCCGGCCTGCTGCTCGATGAGCACGGCCAGCGACAGCGCGCTGAGCGCGCGCCGGCGCGCTGACCGTCCGGGATGTTGATCACGTCGACGCCGCCGGCCTTCAAGCGGCGCGCGCGTTCGATGATCGGGTCGGTCTGAAAGCCGCGCGGCGGCAGCAGTTCGACGCCGACGACGAAGCCGCCCCGCGCCAGCGCGTGCGCG
Organism: uncultured Acidobacteriota bacterium; assembly: GCA_963770995.1. GTDB lineage: Bacteria > Acidobacteriota > Vicinamibacteria > Vicinamibacterales > CAVVIG01 > CAVSWN01. The sequence continues at coordinate 1,189,834 of CAVYRS010000005.1, forward strand.
AGCCGCGACTTCTGCTCGCGCGCGACCGGCGGGCGCGGCGGAGACCAGCTGCACCCGTACTGGCAGACCCTTCGACTCTGCTCGCGGCAGGCATCGCGTCCGACGCTTTCACGACCGCCGGCGCCAGGCTGCGCACGGCCGTCTTGATCTGGCGGATGTGCTCCGGCGTCGTCCCGCAGCAGCCGCCGACGATGCGGACGTTGTGCAGGATGAAGCGGCGCGCGTACGACGCCATGTACTCCGGCGAGCAGAGGTAGATGTTGCGCCCTTCGACGTCGCGCGGCTTGCCGGCGTTGGGCTGCGCCGAGAGCTTGAGCCGCGTCACCGCCGCCATCCGCTCGATCGTGTCGAGCATCGGCGCCGGGCCCGACGGCGCAGTTGACGCCGATGACCGTCGCGCCGCGCTCGCTCGAGCTCCGGCGCGAAGCGCTCGGGCGGCGTGCCGTCCAGCGTGTTGCCGTCCTCCTCGGTCGTCATCTGCGCGACGATCGGCAGGTCCGAGACGCTGCGCACGGCGTCGATCGCCGCGCCGATCTCGTTCAGGTCGCGGAACGTCTCGAGGATGAAGAGATCGACGCCGCCGTCGGCGAGCGCCTGCGCCTGCTCGCGGAAGTAGTCGCGCGCCTCGTCGACGCCGGTCTTGCCCCACGGCTCGATGCGGATGCCGAGCGGGCCGATCGCGCCGGCCACGTAGGCCTGCTCGCGCGCCGCGTGCCGCGCGATCTTCGCGCCCTGCGCGTTGATGGCGTGCAGCTTGTCGGCCAGCCCGAACGATCCGAGCTTGATGCGGTTGGCGCCGAAGGTGTTCGTCTCGATGATGTCGGCGCCGGCGCGCACGTATTCCTGGTGCACCTCGGCGACCAGATCGGGCTGGGTCACGTTCAGCGCGTCGAAGCTCTTGTTGATGAAGACGCCCTTCGCGTAGAGCATCGTGCCCATCGCGCCGTCGCAGACGAGCACGCGCTCGTCGAGGGCTTCCAGGAAGGGCTTGAGCATCGGGTATTGAGTAATCGGGTAATCGAGTAATCGGGTAATCGGGTAATTGGGTAATTGATTGGCAATTGTCAGTCAATCCGGCAATTTCAATTACCCAATTACCAGATTACCCGATTACCCGATTTCACGTGTCGAGCCGTTCCGTCTTGAACGTCTCGGCGTCGATCAGCAGGTACGACTTGGTGACGACGTCGAGGCCGATCGAGCGGACGCCCTGGCGCATCGAGTCGGTGAACTCGTGGTGATGGCCGAACAGGTGCAGCCGCGGCTTCATCGCGGCCAGCACGTCGTTCAGCACGGTCTTCCCGGCGTCGATGCGCCGCCCGGCCGGATAGAACGGGCGCGGCGCCTCGTGCGTCAGGAACAGGTCGATGTTCGCCAGCGCCTTGCACGCGAGCACTTCGTCGCGCACGAAATGCCGGCGCTTGTCGTCGCGGCTCTTGCCGAGCTTCAGCGACGCGGCCGCCGACTTGCGGCCCTTCGACGGCGGCAGCGCGGCGGCCGGCGTGTGGTACCAGCTCGGCGCGAACGTGCCGCCGAGCGCCGCGACGCGCCACGGGCCCGACCGTGTGCGGGCCGCCGTTCGGCAGATAGTGCAGCGTCGGCGCGGGCGGCTGGCCGGCGACCGCCGCCGCGATCACGTCGAAGTCCTCGTTGTTGCCCTTGATGCAGTAGCAGCGGCGCCGGCGGCGTGAAGTACTCGCCGTCGTTGCTCGCGACGTCGCCGACGGACACCCAGAGCGGCACGTCGCTGTGCCGCTGCATGATCGTGTGAACCGTGTCGAAGGCGCCGTGGATGTCGCCGAGGGCGCCAATCTGCATGGGCGGGATTGGTGGCAGGGCGGGCGAGCCTGCCATCCGCCTCCTGCCTAGCGGCCGGTCACCGAGCCGGACGAGCAGTCCTCTTGTCCCAGACGAAGTCGTCCTTGCTGTACACCGCCAGCTCGTAGTCCTTGCCCATGAAGATCGCGCCGACCGGGACAGGCTTCCTCGCAGTAGCCGCAGAAGATGCAGCGCGTCTTGTGAATCTGGTAGACCGACGCGTAGCGCGGGCCGGCCTGGACCGTGCCGTCGTTCTCGGCCGCCTCGAGGTAGATCGCGTCCGCCGGGCACGCCACCGAGCACAGCCCGCAGGCGACGCACTTCTCGAGGCCGTTCTCGTCCCGCATCAGCACCTGTTTGCCGCGAAACTTCGGGAACATCGGAAACTTCTGGTCCGGGTAGTTGACCGTGATCGGCTTCTTGAAGAGATGCTTGAGCGTGGTGGCAAACCCGATGAGAAGCGGTCGAATCACAGCCATTGCTCTCAGTTTACCCGGCCGATAAGATCAATGTAAATCGATGTCAGAGCTGGAAATCTCTGTCGAGCAGGTCGCTGCTGACGACGCTGGTCGTCAAGCTCGCGGTCATGGCCGCGCTGGCGACGATGCTCGTCCGCTACCGCCGCTTCCGGCACATCCTCATCTTCGAGCGGCGCGCCTGGCCCGACCGGCTGACCTTCGCGCTGGCCCTCGGCATCCCGCTGACCGCCGGCGTCGTCGCGCCGCCTGCTCCTCGGCTACAACGCCGCCGACCTCACGCTCGAAGGATCGTTTCTGGCCGGCCTCATCGCCGGCCCTTACGCGGGCGCGCTGGTCGGCGCGATGGTCGGCCTGCCGCCGCTCGGCAACGGCGAGTGGGCCGCCCTGCCCTTCGCGGTCGGCTGCGGCTTCGCCGGCGGCGGCCTGCGCGAGCTGTGCCCGAAGGAAGCGATCTGGCACTTCTCGCCGTTCGTCTTCACCAGCTCTGCACCGCCGCGCGTGGCAGATGATCCGCGCGCTGCAGGTCGACTGGCAGGTCGTGCTGCTGCTCGCGCCGATCGCGCTCGAACTGCTCCGCCAGGGCGCTCGGCAGCCGCTGGGACTCGCATCATCGGCTCTTCTTCCTGCACGGCGCGCCGCCGAGCTCGCCCTGGCTGCTGCTCGTCGTCCTGCTCGCGACGGTGCTGTCGGTCGCGACGCCGATCAAGATCTGGAACAACGCGCGGATCGAGCATCGCCTGCAGGAACAGGAGAAGCTGCTGCTGGCGGCGAAGATCGAGGCGCTGGCCAACCAGATCAACCCGCACTTCCTGTTCAACACGCTCGCGTCGATCTCCTCGCTGATCCGCACGCAGCCGGAAACGGCGCGCATGCTGATCACGAAGCTGTCGGGCCTGCTGCGCCGGCTGATGCGCAGCACCGATCACTTCGTGACGCTGCGCGAGGAGCTCGAGTCGATCGACGAATATCTCGACATCGAGGTCGTCCGCTTCGGACCGCAGCTGAAGGTCGTCAAGCACATCAGCCCCGACACGCTCGACGTCATCGTGCCGAGCATGATCCTGCAGCCGCTGGTCGAGAACTCGATCAAGCACGGACTCGCGCGCAAGGTCGGCGGCGGCCGGATTACCATCAAGGCCGCCGTGCGCGACGGCCACACCATCATCGAAGTGCACGACGACGGGCTGGGGATGACCGAGGAGCGGCTGGAGCACGCGTTCGGCGGCGGCATCGGGCTGAGCAACGTCAACGAGCGCCTGCGGACGATTTACGGCGCCAGTTGCAGCTGAAGCTCACGAGCATCCCCGGCGCGGGCACGTGCGCCAGCGTCGAGATTCCCGAGACTGATGCTGCCGGAGCGCGTGACGGCATAAGCATGGACCTGCGCGCCGTGCTGGTCGACGACGAGCAGCTCGCGCGCGACGAGCTGGGCTATCTGCTCGGGCAGGTCGGCGGCGTCGAGGTCATCGGGCAGGCGGGCAACGGCGTCGAGGCGCTGAACGACGATCGACCGGCTGCAGCCGGACGTCGTGTTTCTCGACGTGCAGATGCCGGGGCTGACCGGCTTCGAGGTGGCGCGCCGCATGCTCGACGCGCGGGCGGCGTCGCACATCATCTTCGTCACGGCGTACGATCAGCATGCGATCGAGGCGTTCGAGGTCAACGCGGTCGACTACCTGCTCAAGCCGGTCGATCCCGCGCGGCTCGAACTGGCGCTCGATCGCGCGCGGCGCCGGATGGCGACCGATCGGCCCGCGGCCGAGCGCGAGCCGCATCGAGCGTCGACGCGACGCCGAGCTCGAGAAGATCGTCCAGCTCGTCAGCCGAGCGTCAGAGCCGCCGCGAGCGGCTGGCGATCAAGGTCGGCGAGCGCTTCCTGCTCGTGCAGGCCGACGAAGTCATCTACGCGTCGCTGGCCGACGAAGGCATCACGGTCGTCACCGACCAGCATCGCGGCGACGTCGAACTACCGGACGCTCGACGAGCTGCACGACGCGGCTCGACCCGACCGTTTTCTGGCGCGTGCATCGCTCGCACCTCGTGAACATCAACAAGATCAAGGAGATCGTCCCTTGGTTCAGCCGGAACTACATCCTGCGGATGAAGGACGAGAAGTCGACGGAAATCCCCGTGAGCCGCACGCAGACGCGCCGGCTGCGCGAGTACCTGAAGCTGTAGCGGCAACCGCCGACGGCCGAGGCGCTGCCGACAGCCGAAGCGTTGCCGCCCGACGTGGAGCGCTGGGGCGTGGACACCGCTCCTGCGCTTGCGACAGCCGCGGCGGCCGAGGTGCCCGTCATCCCGGTTCCCATCTCGCCGGAGTCGCCTGCCCTGAGCGGAGTCGAAGGGCCGCCCGTGCCGGCCGGCCCGACGGCCGCGCAGCGGCTGGCGCAGATCAACGAAGAGCTCGTCGCGTGGGTGAAGACGCTCGTGTCGGCGGCCGTCTACGCGGTGCTGATCGTGACGTTCGGGTTCCAGGTGGCGCGCGTCGAAGGCCAGAGCATGGCGCCGACGCTCGAGGATCAGGATCGGCTGATCGTCAACAAGCTGGTCTATCGCATCGGCGACCCGCGCCGCGGCGACATCGTGATGCTCTACTACCCGCTCAACCCGGAAAAGTCGTTCGTGAAGCGCGTGATCGCCGAAGAAGGCGACACCGTCCGCATCGTCGACGGCCGCGTCTACGTCAACGACATCCCGCTCAAGGACGACTACGTGCCGAGCGAGTTCCGCAGCCACGACGACTGGGGACCGCAGGTGATTCCGGAAGGCTACTACTTCGTGATGGGCGACCATCGCAACAACAGCTCGGACAGCCGCCACTGGGGCATGGTGCCGAAGAAGTACATCATCGGCAAGGTGCAGCTGCGCTGGTGGCCGGTGCCCGCGGCTCGCGTGTTCTGAGGGCTCGCCGCTCGTCATGGCTGATGGCTAATGGCTGATGGCTAACCAGACGGGTCAATCCCAATGCTTAGCCATAAGCCATCGGCCATGAGCCATCAGCCATCAGCCATCAGCCATGACCGATACGCGGACGTATCCCGTGTTCTGGTCCGCGTTCTCCTCCTGAACCTCGGCGTCGCCCTGGCGAAGATCGCGTTCGGCTACGCGAGCGGGGCGATCAGCATGCTCTCCGACGGGTTCCACTCGCTGACCGACGCCGCCTCGAATGTCGTCGGCCTCGTCGGCGTGCACGCAGCCAAGCGGCCGCCGGACGAAGATCACCCGTACGGCCACCGCAAGTACGAAACCGTCGCCGCGGCCGCGGTGACCGTGTTCCTGCTGCTGGCCGTCATCGAAATCCTCCGACAACGCCGTTCAACCAATCTGACCGGACGGCTCCGCGCCGCCAGAGATTTCGGCCGCGAGCTTCGTCGTCATGATCGCGACCGTCGTCGTCAACCTGCTGGTGATCGCGTACGAAACGCGTGAGGGCAAGCGGCTCGTGAGCGAAGTGCTGCTGGCGGATGCGATGCAGACGCGCGGCGACGTGTGGACGTCGCTCACCGTGATCGGCGCGCTCGTCGGCGCGAAGGCGGGGTTGCCGATCCTGGACCCGCTGGCGGCGCTCGTGGTCGCGGGGTTCATCGGGTACGCCGGTGTGCAGATCGCGCGCGCCACGACCGGCATCCTCAGCGATCGCATTGTCATCGCGGATGCCGATCTGGAACAGGTCGTGATGAGCGTGCCCGGCGTGCTCGGCTGCCATCACATCCGGACGCGCGGTTCGGCGGATCATGTGTTTCTGGATCTGCACGTCTGGCTGCACGGCGAGATGCGCCTCACCGAGGCGCACGAGCTGTCACACGTCGTGAAGGATCGGCTGATGGCGCGATATCCCGCAGATCGCCGACGCGGTGATCCACATCGAACCGCCGCCGCCGCTTCCTCAGGCAGGAAAGGCGGGATAGGCAGGAGGGGCGGCAGGAAGGGAAGCCGCCCTCTATAATCCCGTCCGATGAGCTTCGATCCGGGAACCCGACTGGGCCCGTACGAGATCCTGGCGCTCATTGGCGCCGGCGGCATGGGCAAAGTGTACCGGGCGCGCGATCATCGGCTCGGACGCGATGTCGCCGTCAAGATCGTCGCGACCGACCGTCCCGGCGACGCGGGACTGCTTGCGCGTCTCGAACAGGAGGCGCGCACGGCCGCGTCCCTAAGCCATCCGAACATCGTCGCCGTCTTCGGCCGATGGGAGGTGTACGTCAAGCCGTATCCCGGTCCCGGCGCCCGCCGGCAAATCTCGACCGGCGGCGGCGCCGAAGTCGTGTGGGCCCGGAACGGCCGCGAGCTCTTTTACCGGATCGGCACCAAGCTGATGGGCGTCGACATTCAGACCACTCCCGCCTTTTCGACCGGCACACCGCATGTTGTCGTCGACGGCACGTTCGCACCAGGTCAGCCCGGACTCCCCGGCTACGACGTCTCGATGGACGGCCAGCGCTTTCTCATGGTGAAGCCCGGGGATGGCGAGGCGGCGCAGCGACCCATTCACGTAGTGATTAACTGGTTCGAGGAACTGCGCCGGCTGGCTGCAGCGGCGCGGTGACAGCTCCGTCGCCGTCCTCGCGCGAGCGCTTCGCCGCGTTCGTGGCGCGGAAGGAGGCTGAGGCACGCGCGGCGGCGATCGAACGCTTCGTGACCGACGTCGAGCAGCCCGCTGAAGGCGTCGTCGCGATTGGGAATGCGTGGACGCGCCAGCGGTTCGACGGCGACTGGTACCTGTCGGCTCCGGTCGCGGACCTCCCGTCCACCAGTCTCGTCTTCGTTCAGTCGATTGACGGAAACACCGGGGCCTCGGATCCGTCGTCGCTCGGCGGCGGAGAGGCCGACACGCATCTGATCTACGAAGGTCTCTCACGCGTAGCCGCGGATGCCGTGCTGGCTGGCGCCGGGACGATTCGCGGCGGCAACGTGATCTTCTCGACCTGGCATCCGGAGCTCGTCAAGCTGCGGGAGTCGTTCGGTCTTCCGCGGCATCCGATTCAGATAGTCGCAACGCTGCGCGGCATCGCGTTCGACGATGCCCTCATCTTCAATGTGCCGGACGTACGGGTGGTGTTGCTGACGGTCAAGCAATCCGCGGACGCTGCGCGTCACGCGCTGACCCAGCGGCCGTGGATCACCCCTGTGGAGATGGACAATCCGAACGACTTGCGCGGAGCGTTCCGTCGGTTTCGCGAACTAGGCGTTCAGAGGATTTCGTGTATCGGTGGACGCACGATCGCGCGTCCGCTGATCGACGCTGGACTCGTGCAGGATCTTTATCTCACGACGTCGTCGAAAACCGGCGGCGAGCCAGGCACGCCGCTTTATCCGAAGCCCTTGCACGCGCGGACGGTCGTCAGGAAGCACGGCACCGGCTCGGACACCGGCGTCGTGTTCGAGCATTTCCAGCTCACTTCATGACGAGCCGGATCTCGAAGAGCTTCGGCCAGAGTTTGCCGGTGACGAACAACCGGTCGCGCTGGGCATCGTAGGCGATGCCGTTGAGGACGCCGTCCGAGGGACGCTCGTTCGCGCTGAGCAGCCCGCCGAGATCGATGTAACCGAGGACACGGCCTGTGGCGGGCGCGATGCGCGCGATGTAATCGGTCGTCCAGACGTTGGCCAGCACCTCGCCCTTGACGTACTCGAGCTCGTTGAGGTTCCTGAGCGGCGTCTCGCCGACCATCACTCGAACGCGGCGCCGCATCTGGAAGGTCGCCGGATCCATGAACCGGAGATAGTCGGTGCCGTCGCTCATGATCAGGTTCACGCCGTCGTGCGTCAGGCCCCAGCCTTCGCCGGCGTAGGTGAACGTGCGGCGGTGCTGGAAGGTGTCCCGGTCGTAGACGAGGGCCACCTGCGATTGCCAGGTGAGCTCGATCAGGTCCGTTTTCCAGACGCTAATCCCCTCGCCGAAATGCTGCGCGGGGACGTCGCGTTTCTGCAGCACTTCGCCCGTTTCGAGCTTGACCTTGCGGATGGAGGAGCGGCCGTTCAATCCCGTCCCTTCGTACAGCACGCCATCGACGTACTGCAGCCCCTGCGTGAAGGCGTTCGGGTCGTGGGGATACGAACGAACGACCTGGTAGCCGGCAATCGGCAGGTTTTCTCCCAGGGGAATCTGGCCGGCCAGGAGAGCCGCCCCCATCAGCATCGTCAGCAACCTCATAGATCGAATTGTAGCGCGCGATGCTACCGTTGTCCGACATGGACGCATTCTTCACAACCGACGGCATCCTCGCTCTCATTACCCTGACCTTTCTCGAGATCGTTCTCGGCGTCGACAACGTCATCTTCATCTCGATTCTCTCCAGCAAGCTGCCGGCGGCGGATCAGCCCAGAACCCGGCGCGTCGGCCTGCTGGCCGCGATGGTGATGCGGATCCTCCTGCTGCTGTCGATCGCGTGGATCATCCGGCTCACCGCGCCCCTGTTCACGGTCTTCGGCCGGGACATTTCCGGGCGCGACCTGATTCTGATCGGCGGCGGCCTCTTCCTGCTCGGCAAGGCGACGTTGGAGATTCATGAGCGCCTGGAGGGGGAGGAAGGACACAGCTCCGCCCGCGTTGCGCCGTCATTTGCCGCCGTCATCGCGCAGATCATGCTGCTCGACATCGTCTTCTCGCTCGACTCGGTTATTACCGCCGTGGGTATGGCCGAGGAGATTGCGATCATGGTCGTGGCGGTGATGCTGGCCGTCGGCATCATGATGTTCTCCGCCGAACCGATCAGCCGATTCGTGAATCGGCATCCGACCATCAAGGTGCTCGCGCTGTCGTTCCTTTTGCTGATCGGGGTGTCGCTGGTTGGTGAGGGGCTCGGCATGCACCTGCCGAAGGGCTACATCTACTTTGCGATGGGCTTCTCGATATTCGTGGAAATGATCAACGTCCGCGTGCGCGGGGCGTCGAAGCCGGTCAAGCTGCATCAACCGTACGTCGCCGACTCGAAACAATGATTGGCGGTGCGGCTCTCAGTAGCCGAGTTGCTTGTCGATGACGTCGCGATCCCAGGCGTCCAGAAATGTGTGGTGCGGAAAGGATTGCCGCAGATCGTCGACGAAGCGCCGCGGCATCACCCAGATCGTCGCCGGACTGAGTACACCGACGGCGACGATCATGTCATTGCAGGATAGGAGGATTGCAGGATTTCATTGTGCATTTCTCAATGAATCCTGCAATCCTGCCATCCTCCAATCCTGCAATGTCACCGTCGGCGATACGTGCCGGAGCGGCCGCCCTTCTTGAACATCAGGCGGATGTCGCCGACCACCATGGCCTTGTCCACGGCTTTGACCATGTCGTAGACCGTGAGCGCGGCGACGGCGACGGCGGTGAGCGCTTCCATTTCGACGCCGGTCTGCGCGCTGGTGCGGACGCGGGCCTCGATGTCGTAGCCGCGCGCGTGCGGAGTGAGGTCGACGTCCACGGCCGAGAGCGGCAACGGATGGCAGAGCGGAATCAGCGCCGCGGTCTGCTTGGCCGCCATGATGCCCGCCAGCCGGGCGGCTTGGAGCGGATCGCCTTTCTTGATCGCGCCGCGCCGGATCAGGCGCAGCGCTTCGCGCGACATCGTGATGCGGCCGCGCGCCACGGCTTCGCGGTCGGTCACCGCCTTGGCGCCCACGTCCACCATCTTGACGCGCCCGCGTGCGTCGACGTGCGAGAGAGCTTTTCGCTCGTGGTGAGCTTGTCGAACCACGAGCCTACCCTTCCTCACTGTCGCCTTGCGCCAGGAAAAACGACAGGCTTTCGAGCGACACGGTCAGGTCGACACTCTTCAGCTTGATGTCGGGCGGCACTTCCAGCGTTCCCGGCGAAAAGTTGAGGACCGCCTTGATGCCGGAGCCGACGACGAGGTTGAGCACCTGCTGCGCGGACGCGGCCGGCACGGCGATGACCGCGATGCGAATCCCTTCGCGCCGCGCAATCCGCTTCAGGTCGTGAATGTCGAGGATCGGCACGCCGCCGCGTGACTGCTGACCCACTTTCTCTCGGAGGTTGTCAAATAGCGCCGAAATCTCGAAGCCTTCCTGACGGAATCCCGGATAGTCCGCGAGCGCGAGGCCGAGGTTGCCCGCGCCCATGATCGCGACGCGCAGCTTGCGATCGAGGCCGAGAATCTGCCGCAGGTGCCGCTTCAGATCGCGCACGTAATAGCCGACGCCGCGCACGCCGAACTCTCCGAAATAGGCGAGGTCTTTGCGAATCTGCGCGGCGTTCAGATGGAACTGCTCGGCCAAGGCTTGCGACGAGATGGTTTTGACGCCGGCGTCTTCGAGCGCGTTGAGGCAGCGCAGGTAGACCGACAAGCGGTTGGTCGTGAGCTCGGAAACCTGGTCAGCGCTCTGTTTGGCGGTGTTTTTTCCGACGCCGACCCGGGCGGGCTCTTTGTTCGCGCTTTTCACAAGGCAGACGTCGATTGTAGCAAAAACGCTCATGTTACACTCGCCGCCTATATGGCTACTCCCGCCTCGAAGCTCACGACGCCCGCGGCGCCCGCGACGTTTCAGCCGTACGTGCCGGCGACGCAGTCGCTCGCCGAGTTCACGCCGAAAGCGATCGTCATCGGCGCGCTGTTCGGACTGCTCTTCGGCGCATCGACCGTGTACCTGGGTCTGCGCGCCGGGCTCACCGTCAGCGCGTCGATCCCGATCGCGGTGCTCGCAATCTCGGTGCTCAAAAGGCTCGGCGGCTCCACGATCCTCGAGAACAACATCGTCCAGACGATCGGTTCGGCCGGCGAGTCGGTCGCCGCGGGCGTCGTCTTCACCGTGCCGGCGCTGATTTTTCTGACGCCCCACGGACCGCAGTACTTCAGCTACTTCCAGATCACCATGCTGGCGTTCGCAGGTGGCATCCTCGGTGTGCTGATGATGGTCCCCCTCCGCCGTGCGCTGATCGTCAAGGAACATGGCACGCTGCCCTATCCAGAGGGGACGGCGTGCGCTGACGTGCTGATCGCGGGAGAACGCGGCGGCGCGCTCGCGACGATGGTGTTCAAAGGGCTGGCGGTTGGCGCCATCTGGAAAGCGCTCTCATGGATCGTTCAGATTTTCCGGACCGCTATCGGTTACAGCATGTCGCGGACGAGCTTCTTCCCGAACGCGACACTGAACGTGGACATCTCGCCTGAATACATGGGCGTGGGCTACGTGATTGGACCGCGGATTGCGGGCGTCATGTTCGCGGGCGGCGTGTTGTCGTGGATGGTGCTGCTGCCACTGCTGTCGATTCTCGGCAACTACATGCCGGGTCCGTTTCCACCCGTGCCGGCAAGCGGCCTCCGAATCGCGGACATGACCGCGTCGCAGCTGTGGAGCGCGTACATCCGCTACACCGGCGCAGGCGCGGTGCTCGCGGCAGGCATCATCACCCTGGCCCGGACCATCCCGACGATCATCTCCTCTTTCCGCGAGAGCGTGAAAGGGTTCGGTGCCTCCGGGCAGACGACGCAGGTGCGGACCGAGCGCGACCTTCCGCTGATCGTCGTGCTGGGCGGCTCGCTCGCGCTCGCGGTGTTCCTGGCCATCGCGCCGCGGATGCCGACCCAGGGCAATATCCTCGCGTCGGTGCTCCTGCTCGTCTTCGGCTTTTTCTTCGTGACGGTCTCGTCGCGCATCACCGGCCTGATCGGGTCGTCGTCAAATCCGGTCTCGGGGATGACGATCGCGACGCTGATCCTCACCTGCAGCATCTTCGTCGCGCTCGGCTGGACCGGCGATCTCTACGCCCCTGTCGCGATCTGCGTCGGCGCCATCGTCTGCATCGCCGCGGCCAACGCCGGAGCGACGTCGCAGGACCTGAAGACCGGCTACCTCGTCGGCGCGACGCCCAGGTACCAGCAGATCGGACTGGTGATCGGCGTTATCACATCAGCGTTCGTCATTGGCGCGACGACCCTGTACTTGCACGGTGTGATGACCATCGGATCGCAGTCGCTGCCGGCGCCGCAGGCGACGTTGATGGCGACGATCATCAAGGGACTGCTCAGCCAGAACCTGCCGTGGGGGCTCGTCCTCGTCGGCGTCTTCATCTCGGTCACGCTGGAGTTGTGCGGCATCCATTCACTGTCGTTTGCCGTCGGCTCCTACCTGCCGATTTCAACCACCGCTCCAATATTCGCGGGCGGGCTCGTGCGCGCATACGTCGAGAAGCGGACGGGGCGGACCAACGAGTCCGAAGTCGGCGCGGGCACGCTGTTCAGCTCGGGGCTCATCGCCGGCGGATCGCTCGCGGGGATTCTGTACGCCATCCTGTTCGGGCGAAACTTGATTCTGGAAGCCGACGGAGACGTCACCGGTCTGATTCCGTTCCTCCACGAAGGCACGTCGGGCATGATCTTCGGATTGCTGCTCTTCGTCGCGCTGGCGGTCGTTCTGGCGCGACAGGCACAGAAGAAAGTTATGTGATGTCCGGACGATCATCGCGGAACACGCAGAGCCCGCAGAGCAAGTCTTCTCTGCGAGTTCTGCGAGTTCTGCGTGCAATGTTGTGTTTAGCATGTGCCGTCGCGGCTTCCGCGCAGCCCGCGACGCGCCGCGCCACGAACATCGCGGCGCTCCTCGCCTATCCCGGCTACTACCACGGCCGGCCGATCCTCATCGTCGGCAAAGTCGCGCTCGAGAAGGACGAGCTTCGCGTCTCGGACGAGGCGGGCTCGGTTCATCTCGTCTTCAAGGGCAACGCCCCGGACGGGTTGGACGAGGTTCGCGGCGAGTTCTGGGACGTCGGGCGCATGAAGAACGACGATCCTCGATTGAGCACCATCGACCTCCGCGCCACGTTCAAGATGGATCCCGACAGCCCGTGGCCGCGTCCGGGTGACATCACAGCCATCATCGCGACGGCGGTCGCGCCGGCGCCACCCGCGCTCGCGCCGTCCATTCGCAGCATCGTCCTCACGCCGTCGCGGTACCTCGATCAGAAGATCACCATCACGGGTCAATACTCGGGACGGAACCTGCTCGGCGACTTGCCGGACGCGCCCGCGCGCAGCCGCTACGACTTCGTGCTCCGATCGGCCGACGCCGCGGTCTGGGTCGCGAACATGCGTCCGCGGTTGAAGGACGCAGCTGGCAAGGACATGGAGCTCGCGCTCGACTCGCGGCTCGACACCGGCCGCTGGCTGACCGTTCAGGGAACGATCAAGCAGGCGCGCGGCCTGCAGTGGCTCGAGGCGGAAGCCGGGAGCCTTGCATTCGCGAAGCCGCCGACGGAGACGACGGCCGACGAGGAGCCTGTTCGCGTGCCCGCGGGGCCGCCGCCGGAGGTCATCTTCAGCGCGCCGACCGACGACGAGACGGATGTGATGCTGTCGACGACCGTGCGCATCCAGTTTTCGCGCGACATCGACCAAGCGACGCTGAAGGGCCGGATCCGCGCGCGGTACCTGGACTCGCAGACGGCCGAACGGGGCGAGCCCACGACACCCGCCGCCGATTTCACGACTCAATACAACGGCCCGGCTCGGGTACTCGAACTTCGTTTCGCCAAGCCGCTCGAACGATTCAGGACGCTGAAAGTTGATTTGCTGGAAGGCGTCCTCGGCACGGATGGCCAGGCTTTGAAACCCTGGACCCTCACGTTTTCACTGGGCGGGTCTTGAAAGTCAGAAGTCAGAAGTCAGACAGTCAGAAGTCAGAAGTCAGAAAATCTAAAATCAATCTGAACTCTGAAATCTGAACTCTGAAATGTTCAGGGCACGACGCGGAACGCGACGAGCGTGCGTTTCTCTTCCCCACCTGCCCTACCCGCCAACTCAATCAGATAGTCTCCCGGCGCGAGCGGCGCGAGGGCGAGCTCGGTGGTCTGCCACCGCGATCCATCGGCATCGTCGCGGACCGAGGCGGTGAGCGGAATCGGGAGCGCCTTGCCCACGCGATCGAGGAGGCGCGCGGCAACCGGACCGCTACTGGGCGCCGGCAGATCGACGCGGATGCGTTCGTTCCGTCGAAAGCGCAAGTCCGCAGCGGGCGCGTCCTTGTTGCCGGTGGTCGGTCCACGCCGCATGAAGATCGCGCCGCCAGGGTCCGGCGACGAAGGCAGCTGGACCTGCACGGTTCCGACGCCGAAGCCTTCGGTGCGGACGCGCACGGTATAGCTCCCCGCGGGCGTTGATTCATCAACCCGGACCGGCACCATCACGCTTCGCGTTCCACCGCGTCCAGTGGCACGCCCGACCGTGGCACCTGACGCTGAAATCACGGTGACGTCGACGTCGCGGCCTTCAGGCGCGCTCGCCGCAAACTCGCCGACAACCCAAAAGGCTGCCGCAGAACCGCCATCCGCGCGAGCACGCCATCCGGTCGCCACGTGCACGCGCAGCGGCGACTCTCGTTGAAACTGCGCCAGCGACGCGAGTGCGGTTTGCGCCGCGGCTGTTTCCGCGGCCACGGTGGGGGCTGGCGCCGCCGCGCGAGCGGACGCCGTCACCGCCGCCGGTGTGGCGGCCAGATATCCGCGCCGCGCACGCACCTGGACGCCAGGGCGTTTGACGCGAACCGTTATCGGGTGAAATTTTCCATCGAGCTTGCCGGACGAGTAGTAGCCGAGCAGATAGTACGAGCTCAAGTCGTCCACGACGCGCCGCAAGCCCTTGCCGATGTCGTTCGAGCTGACGAGGGCGAGACCATCCGTCGCGCCCGCGAGCGTGCGCAGCGACTCCAGCCGGCTAACCAGGCGTGCCTGATCGACAGCCGGCGGCGTGATCGTCGTCGAGCGGGCGGGCGGCAGACCTGTCGTCGGCCTCCCAATCGGCTCGTCGAACACGGCCAGACCGCGCGGATCAATCGGGTAGAACGACGTGTTGGCGCCGTTGGCTTCGTCGAGCAGCAAACGGAAATCCTGCTCGTCGTCGAGGTTCGCCAGCGCCTGACGATCGCTCTCACACTTGAGCGGCGACGTGCCAAGGCCCGGGTCGGTCTGATCGGCGGTCAGTCGGCCTGTTCGCGGATCGATCGCGACGGTGGTCTGCGGGATCCGCTTGCCTATCATGCGCGCCAGCTCCGGGTTGGGCCGGAAGAGCCGCCACCCTTCGGTGACAAGGAGCACCGCCTTGCGCTCTTCGCGGACGCCGCGCAGGTAGCGCGAGAGATCGGAGATCGCATCGAGGCTCAATTTCTCGCGCCGGCGCTCGATCATCTCGTCGGCGACGCCGCGATCGTCCTCCAAGCCCGGATAGCAGACGCGGTACTGCTCCTCGACGGGATCTTTCGAAATCTGGTAACGCTCGCCCCAGGTCCAGTAGCGTGTCAGGTAGCCTTCGATCGTGGTCGTGCGCCGCGCGAACGTGATGTCGCGGGCTGACATCTCGGGCGTCATGACTGCAAACACATCGTCGGGACCGATCAGTCGATTGAGCGTGTCGACGAGCGGTTGACGGATGCGGTGCGACCCTTCGACGCTGACATGGTTGACGTCGAGAAAAACCACGAAGACGCGCGCGCGCGGGTTCTGGGCGGCCTGCCGTCCAGCCTCGACACTCGACGGCTCGATGCGCTGGTCCTGCGGCAGGTTGCCTCGAATCTGAACGCGCTCGAACTGCTCGATCTTCTGGGGCACTCCGGCTTCGAGCACCTCGAAGTCCTCCTGCGTGAGGTCGAGCACCGGCGCGTCGTCCTTGGTCGGATAAACGTCGACGCGCACGTAGTTCGCTTCGGTACGAAAAGTCGTCTGCGGTGTTTGAGCTGGCGGAGTCTGAAGGGACGCAGCTCGGGTTGTAAGAGCGACGGCGATCAGTCCGAGACAGGTCCGCCTGAAGGCGGACCCCACGTACTGCATGGGACAGCGTAACGTACATCGTACGCGGTGTCCGGCATCGTTCGTGGGGTCCGGCTTCAGCCGGACCTACACCGGCCCTTCCGCGAGCAGCGCGACAATCCGTTCGCGCGTCCGCTCGATGAGGGCGTCGCGTTCCGTCAAATGCAGCCCGGCCGTCTCGATCGGTTCACCGACTCGGATGCTGACGGTCACCGGCCGGACGATGGCGCTGCCCTTACGCATGGCGGCGGTCCCACCCTGCACCGCGACCGGCACGATGGGCGCCTGCGCTTTGATCGCCATGATGAACCCGCCCTTCTTGAAGGGCAGCAGGTCGGAGGTTCGGCTTCGCGTACCCTCGGGAAAGATCAGGAACGAGTTGCCCGATCGGATCGATGCCGCGCCGGCCTCGATCGATCGGAGCGCAGCCTCCTTGTTGCGACGGTCGACCGGAATGAAGCCGCCGAGCCGAAACGCGCGCGCGAGAATCGGAATCGCGTCGATCTCCGCCTTGTACAGGATGTGCGTCCGCGGGTGGAGTGCGTCGAACAACACCGGCGGATCGACGTTGCTCTGATGATTCGCGCAGTAGACGGCCGCCCGATCCTTCAGCACGCGGTGGCGCCCGGCAACGCGGTAGCGAATGCCGCTCAGCAACAATCCAAGTTTCACGCCGCCATGGCCGAGCACGTACAAGTGCGCCTTCGCGCCGAACAGAATCGCGATGAGCATGGCCGGAGGGCCGACGATCAGGACGTAAAGGGAAACGGCGAGGTAGGTTGCCGCCGAACGGATGGCCGCGATGAGCACGCGAGCGGCATCATAAACGCAAAGGCCCAGCCTTCGCTCGCCGTCAGGGCGAGCTTCGGCTGGCAGGCAAAGACACGAAAGGCCGCAAGGAGTTCATCCTTGCGGCCTTTGACTCTAGCTGTCGACTGTTGACTGGCTTTAGGATGCCCGCGCAGCGCGGCGCGCCGGTGCGGCCGGCGCGACGGGGCGCGGAGCGGCCTTGACCACTTTCGCGCGCGCGACGGTTCGCGCCTTGGCGGTAAAGCACCGCTCGAGTGCGCGCTCCACGCGGCCTTCGATCGACGTGGCCGGTTCGCGCATCACTTCCGACACTTCGGAAATGATCAGGAACTTCGCCCGATCGAGCATCCGCTTCTCGCGGAAGGACAGGCTCTTCGACTTGGCGAGAAAGGTCAGGCTCTTGAGGACGTCGGCCACCTCGTAAATCGAGCCGCTTCGCATCTTGTCGGAGTTGTCCTTGAAGCGCCCCTTCCAGTTCTGGTGGTTGTCGATCTTGCCATCGCCCAGCTGGCCGAACAGCCGATCGACCTCGTCATCGGAGATCGCGCGACGCAGGCCGACGCCGTCCACGTTGCTCACAGGGACCAGCACGGTTGTGTCGTTGGCGACGATGCGTAGGTGATAGAAGCCGCAGGTAGTGCCGAGGATGGTCTTGTCTTCGATTCGTTCGACGATCCCGAGTCCATGATTCGGGTAAATGACCTTGTCGCCGACTTGAAATGTCACCGTTCCCCCTGTTTGGAAGCGCTATGTGGCAGGTAGAAGTTGTGCCAGCAGTGTTCACAGTATAGCCCACTTCCCGGCGGGATTCAACGAGAAATGGCCTAAAACACGGGGGTTTTCGCAAGTCTTGGCGCGCGCGCTTCCGGCCGAGAACGACCTTAAGTACCTGTGTGGAGTGAAGTTCCTAGATGCCTCACTCTGTCGGTTTATCTGTGCCGTTCTAGACTTTTTAGTACGAGGACGGCGAGACCGCGGACCGTTTGAGGGTCACGTACCAGCTTTCGCACCGATCGCTGGATCCGCCGGCCAGAGTTGCCTCGAAGTGCAGGCCAGCCACGTCCCACGCGTGTCGGGCTGTCCCGCCCTGCAATTCAATCTTGTGGGGCTTGAGGAGATTGTCGCCCGCGGTGTGGTCCCGATGATCGTCCTGGATGCCTTTGAAGAGGGCGAATTCGTGAAACGGTCCCATGTGGAGCTCGAACGGCGGCATGCCCGGCCATTTGCCGTCGTAGACGCGTTCGCTGTACTGCCCGTCAGCATCGCGGCACGATTGCCAGTGCCCTTCGAGCTTCGATCCCGCGCGATCGGACATCGACGTGAACTGCGCGCGACCGAATCCCGTCACGCACAGACAAAGACCAGCCGTCACCCCAACAATACGCCGCCAATTCGCTTGTCGCCGCCACATGGTACCCGCCTCCGGCAGGATGCAGTGCAAGGAATTCGCCGGGACCCCCGACGTTAACCTGCACGGCTGTAAGGCGTTGATGTCGAGCGGTGGGCTGGAAGCCGGCTGCGCGGATGGAGGCCTGGCGCCACGATGTGGCGCTGGAGCCCACCCACCGGCCGATCGGGACACTGCGCCTTACGACGCCTCGATGCGGTTCGCGAAGGCTCTCGTTTCGATGGCCAACGCGACGAGGATCGTCCCGAACGTGATGGCATAGCCGGCAATCAGCCACAGCACCGCGAGCGCGCCCGCGGCGGGGCGTGCGGCCAGGAACAGCCCGAACGCAACCGAGACGAGGCCGGCCAGCCCGAGCCAGAACTCACCCTCAATCTCTTTTCGAAGCTGGACCGCGGCGACGATCTGCAGAATACCCGTGGCAATCGCCCACATCGCGATGAAGAAGAGCAGCATGATCGCCGTGGCCCCCGGGCTGAAGAAGGTCAGCGCGCCGACGGCGAGGCCCGCCAAGCCCACGAGGAGCAGGACCCACCAGTTGTCGAAGTCCACGCCGCCGATGGCGCTGGCAATGAGCGTCATGCCGTCGGCCAGCGCGAGGACGCCGAACAGCAATGTCAGAGCGACGAGCGAGATGCCCGGTTGGGCGAACACGACGAAGCCGAACAGTATCCAGAGGACGCCGCGGAGCAGCGTCGCCCACCAGTACCGCGACAGGATGTGCGAGATCATGAGAAACCTCCACTCACGCGATCTGCATCCGCAGGGCCGCGGGTTCACGGCGCAAACACGCCTCGCCGATCACCATTCCATGCGCTCGCTCACCTGATGCTGTGACTCGTTCGTCGCGCTTCCGCCAACACCTGTTCATCGATCCGCTCGCGGATGTGGCGCAACAGTTCGCTCAGCCCGATCGAGCGGAGACGCGCTTCGTGTTTGGCCCAGGTCAAGAGCTCGACCATCTGCGCGGGCGGGATGCCGCTGGAACCGACGGAAAGCGTCGTGCCGCACGGGCAGTTCGCGAAAGACATCGGTCCGAGCGGCGTGGCCGGGATCGCGTCGTCGATGTCGTCGTAGAGCATCGGATTCGACAGGTGCAGCGTGCCTTCGAGGTAGTCTCGAAGCGAATCGAAGCGGCGGCCGCAGGTGGGACAGACTCGCGGGAACAGTCCTTCGATATACAACCGCACGATCCGCACGACCTCGTCTTCGCTCATGTGCCCGCAACCGCCTGCCGTGACTGGTCACGAAGAGGTCGCCGATCGTCACGGTCGCCGCGCGACTTCAGGTTGGATGATGCAAGTCCCGGGCGAGTCCGGGCGGACCCGCAGTCGAGGCGATGCCTCCATCGAACGACTGGACTCGGCCGAAACTCGGGCTCAACTATGGGTCAGTTTTGAAATGGATCACGCGGCCACCAGTCGCGGCCAAGACCGGAGAATCTCGCCAGTAGGACGAGAACGAGAAAGGCGATCACAACGAGAATGGGCAGCAGGGACCCAGACATCGCCTGATTCTGGCGTGAACACGAAGGGCCGCGTAACGTGTTGATAAGATAGGAGCGCACCCCTCGGGCCGGAGTGGTGAAACTGGCAGACGCGCCGGACTCAAAATCCGGTGGGGTTTACCCCCCGTGAGGGTTCGATTCCCTCCTCCGGCACCAGCTAACTTGTTCTACCCGTTCAACTTTTCGATCTGCTCGATCCCCGTTGCCAACATATCTCCACGAAAATTCTCGTTTTGTACGTGGCGTCCGGCTTTAGCCGGACCTTCGAGCAGCCGAATCGCGCTCTCGATCGCCGCGGGACTCAAGTGCATGTAGCGTTGCGACGTCGAGAGATCCTTGTGTCCAGCGAGTTCCTGAATCGAGCGCACCGGCGCACCGCGCATCGCGAGATGCGAGCAGAACGAGTGTCGAAGAATGTGCGGTCCGTTGTTCGATCAACCCGGCCCGCCGCGCGGCACGAAGCAGGAAGGTTTGTACCGTCTTCTCCGTCAACGGACTCCCGTCGTCTTGATGCATCACGCGCGGACCGCGCAGGTGCCGGTGATCGCGTAGCGCGGCCGCCAGACGCGTCGTGAGCGGCACGTAACGAAGCCGGCCGCCTTTCGGCATCGTGACCAGCCCCTGCCAGGCGGATCGCTGCACGCACAGCTGACGCTTGACGAGATCGATGTCGGCCCATTCGAGCGCGACCATCTCGCCGGAACGCAGGCCCGCTTCCCCACCCAAGAGCACGATGAGGTACGCACGCGCGTCCGTTGACTTGGACGCCGTCACCAAGCGCTCGTAGTCGTCGAAGTCGTAGAACGATGTCGATGGCTTCGGCACCGGGAGCAGCTTGATCGAGCACGGCATCCGGTCGATCACTTCCCACTCGACCGCCTTCTTCAGCAGCACGTTGAGCACCGTCAGGATGTTGTTGACCGTCTTCGCGGCTTTCGTGCTCAAGCCGCGCTTCAGTTGCTGGATCTGTTCCGTCTTGATCGCGTCGAGCTTCTTGGAACCCAGGGCCGGTACGAGATGCACGCGGATGATCAACTCCTTCGCGGCGATCCCGCTCGGCTTCTGCCGGTTCGCTCGTGCGTGGCCCTCGACGAATCTCGGCGCGAACTCTCGTAGTGTCGGCACCTCCTTGATTGGCTTTTTGTCCTGCGGCGGAGCCATCAGTCGCTGAAACAGCACGCGTTCGCGACCTTCGGCCCACCGCTCGGCGGCTGTTCGTGAGGACACCGGAGCATGTTTGCGCTCCCGGATCTGCCGCGCGCCGTCAGGCGTGATGACGCGGATGTCCACTTCCCAGCCGCCTCTCCGATACGGACGGATTGTGACGCTCATCGCCGTTTACTCCTGCGGCGATGGCGCGCGCTTCTGGTCGAGCCACTGTAGCAGATCGTCGGCGCGCACGAGTACACGTCGCCGAATACGGACGACACCGGGCAGCTGGCGCCGCTCGATCATCACGTAGATCGCCCGTCGCGTCGTGCGCAGCAACTCGGCGGCTTCGTCGACGGTCAACAGCATCGGCAGGTGTTGCGCACGGCCGGCACCTGGCTGGCGCGCGTCGTGATCGGTACTGTGTTGCAGCTGTGAATGGCTCAGGAACTTCCGCATCACACCACCTCATTCGAACGCTTGATACGACCTCGGTATGTGCTCGAGTTCGCGCTTCACGACATCGGTGGGATGGCCGACGCTGCGGATTTAGGCGCGCGGATGCGGGTGCTGTGCCGGCATCGTCCGCGAGAGCCGTCGACTCGCGCGGCGGTAGTCACGATCGTTGCGGTGGCTACCGTGAGGGTTTGCTGTTCATGTAGGACGCGTCGATCGCGCTCTGGAGCGGCGACCTGACTGCAAGTCCGCCGTCATGGCGCGGCGGAGGGGTGTCATGTGACACCTGGCGAGAACGCCCGCAGAATAGCGATTCGTCTGCTGCCGCGTCAATAGTCCCTGCACAAGTTCTGTGCAACGTCGCTCGCCATGAGCGGTTGCCGCGTTCTGGACACGCGCACGCAGCCGGCCGGCGCTCCGATAAACGCCCACGTCGGGAGCGCGCGGGCGGGTCAAGACCGCGCAGCGCCGAGCGCACGCGAGGGCAGTCTTGACGCGACCACGCGCTCCCGAAACAATGCCGGTCGGAGCGCTGGCATCGAGCGCTCTGTCCGCCACCGGGTAACCTGCTCGAGACATCCGCCACGACGACATCCAGTTCCAGACTGAGCAAGCGGGGCGAGAGCGACCCCGAACACGAGCCGGGGTGACGTCCGCGCGCAGAGGTGGGGGTCGCTCTCGCCCCGATTGCTGTACTGACGCGATGTTGATGGGCGGCAAAACGCGCCGCCCTCATCAGCGGCACGTGAACCTCGCGGGAAGTCGCAATTCCTTGCGGCGTCACGGCTTCGCGGGAAGGGAGGGAGCTGTCGAAGCTATCCGGCTGGGCGCACAGAACTGGGGATTGGATGGTGAGACCAGGGGCCGAGGCGGTGTCGGGGCATCTTCACCCTCATCGGCCCCCTGTGTCGCGCCGCGTGCGGCGGCGAGCACCGGCGAAAGATGCCGGTACTGATGCGGAAGGACGATGCATTCGACACGGCCGGAGCCGCGCTCGATCGCATCGGCGATCGTCCGCGACGTGGCGTACTCCAACGCCGCATCGCCCTCGCGTAACCAGCGCTTGTACAGGACCTGATACCGGGGCGCGCGGAAGCCCGCCCGCGACAGGTAGTACGTCTCCTCGTCCTCGATCCGCGCGCCGTCGATTTCGTGGGCTCGGCGCTGATCGAAGTACCACTTCAGCCGGTCGATCACCTCCTGCCGAACGGGGCTGGCGAGATCCTCCTTCATCAGGTTCGCGCACCTGGCGGCGAGCGTCTCGAGTTCCGGCGGCGCGACAAACCGAAGGGTCCATGCAGGTAGCACGGCAAGCAGGTCTGCGTGCCGCTGCAGGAACGCGCGACAGAGGTCAATCTCCGCGTCGTCGGCGAGGTAGACGACGACCCAGCGGCCGCTCAGATCGATGCCAATTGGGACCTTGTCCGGGAACATGCGCACGTCGCCCGGGCGCCCGAGGGCGGGGCTCACATGCGGCAGTCTGTCCGCCGGGATCGGCGTCATCGCGGTCAGGTGCGCCCGCTTCTCATCCGCGGTCGCGAGCCAGATCAACTCCGGGTTCGCGACCACGGCGTCGAGCATCATCAAGCCGTGCACGACACGGGCCGCCGACAACGGCCGGCGATGTCGGCTGTCGGTCACGCCGACGGCCCGATACAGCGCCTTGTTGTGGATGTGGAACACTCGTCCGCGATTGTGGCGGCAGGCGTACGCTGTCGCGTACCCCAGCGTCACGAGTTTGCGGAAGAACTTCCGGGTCTTCTGCCCGTGAACGATGCCAGCGAACGTCGTGTACTGGCGCAGCAGACAGGCCCCCGAATGCAGCATCACCGTCACGAGAAACCGTGCCTGGCGCTCAGTGAACCCGTATTCAACGATGGCCTTGACGCGGTCCTGGTGCGTCATCGGATCAGCTCCTCGGCAAGATCGGGATCCAACGAGCTGCCGCCGGTGCGTGCACTCGATCCTCGAAAAGACGTGAAGCCGGAACGGGCTGCGGCGGCGCCGTGTTGCCCGCGGTAGTGCAAGGTCGTGACTTCGATGTCCTCGTGATCCAGCCGGCCGTCCTGATCGCGGTATTCGATGCGGACGTCCGGGAAGTGCACGTGCCCGTCGAAGTACGGCAGATCGCGGTCGCGTGCCCAATCTTCGATTTCCGACTGGTCCCGGTCAGGGCGGCCGTCGCTGTCTGACCGGCCGCGATTGCGCTCCTGCAGAAACCGCTGGTAGTCGCGCTTCAATTCGTAGTCGAGGACGACGCGCTCGATGCGTGCGCCACGGTCCTGGAGGCGCTCTGCTTCGCGTTCGTACGCGCGGTAGACCTGGATGTCGTGCTCGACCTCGCGCGGCTTCTTGAGGTCAGCGTAGAATTCCTGGCGCCGATCCCGGCTGTCGTCCTTGTCGCGGCGGCGCGCTTCCAGCAGCTCGCGCCCGCGGTCCGTCAGCACAACCGCAAAGTCGCGCTGGCCTTCGAGCGGGATCGTGCGGACCAGGCCCTCTTCCCGAAGATGGCGAAGATCGCCTCGACGTGGATCACACGGGCGGCCGTCATGATCGGAGAGATCTCGATCCGACACCACTCGAAACGCGCCGACGGTGCTGAGCGTGCGCGACTCGGAGCCTCGGAGCTCGTACTCATCGTCGCGATCGCGGACGATTTCGCGTTCAAGACCTTGCGGCAGATCGAGGTCGTGCGAGAACACGTCGCGCGGATCGACCGGCTCGCGGTCACGGTCGCGCGCGTCAGTGTCCCGGTCGCGAGGATCGTCTCCCCAACGGGCATCGTCGAGCATGCCGGATCGCCTCCATCCGACTGCGGCGTTTCGGATTCACCGATCCGAAGCCAACATCTTCGGAATCGGACAAATGACAAATATGGACTCACGCGGATGTTCGCGTGAAGTATCGGGCGCGACGACGCGGTTCTTGGAACGGCGCCGTTTCGCCGAGCGGTCGTGGACAGGTTGGTGGTCGCGGGCGCTTGGCCGCGCGAACGCGAACCCGTTCGACACCAACGAACGTCGAACCGCAGCCGACCGAGCTGCTTCGCCTACTCATACGCCAGTGGCGCAAAACCCGCAAGGCGCGTTTGCACAGATTCTCGGCCCCGGCCAATCTGAGGGAGGCTGACACTGCCAGGTAGCTGCTCGCCGCCGGCGGCAACACAGCGTAGTCCTGGGCTCGTCGGCGTCAAGGCGCCGCGCTTGGCGCGGCCCCTGCGGGCTGCGGCCTTGACGTCGACTCCGCCCGGGACATCAAAAGCACTTACCGCCGGCCTGCTTACGTGATCTGCATATCTCTCCGACCCATGTCGCGATCGAATCGGCAACCGCAATCAGTGGGCAGCTATGGAACGAATTGAACGGTGTCGGGCACCGCGATACACTGCAGCGGCCGCTTGCGTATCGGAATAGCAAGTTCGGGCTAATGCTCGTAGGCGTCTCGTTGCCACGATCGCAAGGTCGATCAACGAATGCAAACAACGCAGCACGATCTAGACAGACCTTGGTCGCAGGCGGAGTTGTCGAGGCTCTCCGAGCGAGATCTCACAACGTTGCAGTTTCGACGCGACTGGAAGAGCGCGAAGTTCTTCATGCCTCAGGCGCTCGTTTGTTATGCCCTGATTGGCAGAATTGGGTTTCTGGGATTGGCCTTGGGCTGGATTACGTTCGTGCAGTTCGCAGTATTTGCGGTCTATGACGTCGTCGCACTGGCATTTCGATGTGCGGCAACGGTTCTTCGACCGGACGTTTGGAAGTTCGCTCAGATGACTCTCTTGTTAATCGAGTGCGGCGTCTATGGGATTATCGCGGCGGCGTTTTGGTATCGCTTGGTAGGATGATTCCGAGATGGCTCACGTTTTCATCAGCTTTATTCACGAAGAACAGAAGGTCGCCGAGGCCGTCCAAGGGTTGCTGACAACGCAACTGGGCACTCGAGATGTGTTTTTGTCGTCAGATCAGTGGCAGGTCTTCGCAGGAGACATATGGCTGGACAGAATTCGGTCTGAACTCGAATCCGCGCAGGTAGTTGTACTTCTTCTGAGTTCTGCCTCCGTCGATCGACCGTGGGTCAACTTCGAAGCAGGAGCCGCTTGGTTGTCTGGAAAGCCAATCTTGCCGGTCTGCTATGGTGGTCTGACAAGGGAGACACTACCAAAGCCTTACTCGAACATTCAGGCGCTCGACCTTCGTACCGACCCGTACTATCTGGTGTCCTCGGTCGCTCATCACCTGAAGAGGCATTCGGGGCCGCCATTTTGGCCAGGAGAAGGCGGCCCATGCGGCGCGCTCTGGGCAGCTCTGGACAGCTTGGGCGTAGAAGGCCAGGCAAGAGACGAGGCCTAACATTCGCATGCACCCGTCGGCGCCTGAGAAATCCTGAGGCGCCGCAGGTGATGCGTCGTCGTTGACAGAAGAGAGTCGACGGATGATCGAGTACTACTTGCGGACGGCGTTCCCCGGCGAAGTGAGGCTCTACAACGAGTACGTGTTGGACAGAGCGCTGCCTCCGCTCGATGATCTCCAGGGCAAGGCGGACGCGCTCGAGCGGGCTCACGCAGAGTTTCAAGGGCTGGAGTCGTTCGACGGCCCCGAGCAGGGCACTGGGGCACGAGCCGCCTTGGCCGCTGAGCGATACTTCAATGACGCCCTGGCCCTTAGGCACTTGCTGCTTGGTCTCTTCACCCTCGGCCTCCATCATCTCGTCGAGCAGCAGTTTGCTCGGATTCACGGCTTTCTCACGAGGTTCCATCCCGTGCGTTTCGATGCCGAAACGCCGTGCGAGGCGATTGAGGCCATCGGAGTTCGGCCTCGCGAGCTTCGGTCGTGGCAGATCTTGACCGAGCTTCGGTGCGTGGCCAACGTTGCCAAACATGGTGAGGGTGACGCGGCTCGGAAGCTTGGCAAGATCCGGCCGGATCTGTTTCAGCACCCAGCCATCAAGCACCTACCGGCACCGACCTGGCTTCTTGAATCACAAGTGCGGAGCCCGCTCGTCGGCGAAGACCTGTATCTCGACCGTGTTGACTTCGAGCGCTACAGCGGCGCTGTATTGACGTTCTGGAGTGAGTTGGCCGATTCCGTTCAATCCGCCGGCTAACATCTATCATCGCGCTGCACCCGACGGCCGCATCGTCAAGAACGAGTGCGGCCGCGGGTGAGCGCGACCGTCTAGGCGGACTCACGGTCATGTGGATCAGCTGGAAGCACGAGCATACCGATTTCACGTCGCCGCTCACCTTCGAGCAGAAGGTCGATGTCTTCTACGAGCAGACCCTCGGATGGCAATTGCACGTGGCAGACCTTCTCGCCAATGGAGGCACCACTTTCGGCGACTTCAAACCCGGGCACGGTGGGCACGACGTGACTTGTATCCGCCATTCCGGCTTCGCCGTGCTTCACATCTGCCTCAGCTACATCGAGTTGGTCGGTTCACTCGAACGGACACGGCGCGAATCATCGGCCAAGACGTTCGAGATGGGACTTCGAGCGGTGCCAGGGCTGATCGAGAGTTCACAAATGACTTCGCGCGTGGCAAAGCGACTCTATGAGGGAGCGCGATGTGGCTTGTATCATGAAGGTCGGACTCGGCCTGGGATTGGGCTCGGCCAACCCCCCAACGGCTACGCGATCGCCCGCGATACGAAAACTGACTCTATTGCATTCAGTCCGGAGCGGCTGCCCAGAGTGTTGAAGGCGCATCTCGAACAGCTCCGGCGTGAACTGCTCAACCCAGTCAATGCGCAACTCCGTCAGCGCTTTCGCCGGCGGTTTGACAGCGGCTTCACCAAGTGAGCGACCGTTGTCCCTCTGGACGCGCAGCCTAGGCGACGGTGATTTTGGAGTGACTAATTCCATTCCAGGCGAATTGCCCAATTGCCCGTTTCAGAGCGCTGTCGACTTGCAAAACGCATGTCGGCGCCAGGAGGCGTCAATCGATGTGCAATATTTGCAGGCGGTCTCATGGGCAATGGCAAGCGGGAGTGCCGTCGCCGTGCTCGTCGCGATCGGGATCGGCGCTTGGCTGTGGATTCCTGGCCTCGTCCTGGCGTACACGGTCATGACCAAGAGTTGGGTCTCTTTGCTGGGTGTACCCGTCGCTGTGCTCTTCTACAATCTTGGTTACCCGCTCCGTCGTCGTACCGGTTCAGTCAGCGGCCTGGCGCTCGCCGTCGGGGTCATCATGCTTGCAGTCGGACTCGGAACTGGCCAGCGCGAACTAAGCGTTGTGGCTGGAAGCGGCGTTGCAGCCTGGCTGGGTAATTCACTCGCGAACCATTTCGCAGTTCGTGCTTTCAAGCGGGCGCTCCTCGGCAATGCGAAACTGCTCGCGCACCTGTGGTTGAGCAATGGTGTTCGCGTTCGAACGAACGACGGCGCCAAGTACGCGATGATGGGGTCGTCCGATGCAGGTGGACGCTTCAATCCTCCTCGGCGGAAGTGATTGCCACCACGCTCAGTGACGTCATGGGCTGGCCGTCGCGATTTTCTCGATGCTGGATTTGAGCGCCTAACACCCGATGGAGCCGTCGGCGCGTGAGCTGCCGGCCGCGCCGCGGCTCATTGCTGACGTTGGGCCTTTACTCAGAAAGTGAAGCTCGATGACCGAAGCAGAAGCGAAATCAAAAGCAATCAAGGAAACCAGGCAGCGCGGGCTCGATGGGCACGATCCGATCCTCGAGATCCTTCGCCTTCGACGCGAGCATGACGGAGTGTTCGGCCGTGCCCTCGGACCATTGCGGCGTCCGTAGCTCACCGGTTGGCAGCCCGTTCCCGCATCGCGGCGGAGAAGTCGCCGACGTGCGCCGTACCTGTTAATAGAATTGTGAGCGACGTTACCGGCAAGACAAAACGCGTGTCCTCCGGCCGTCAAGGGACAAGCCGGCGCTCTCCACCAGATATTCGGCTGTGGCTTGAAGCTCACCCGGACGTGTCCGGTTCTCCATGCGCCAGCATTTCGAGGAGAAGCCCGTGGATTCGCGCGAGTTCCTGCCTGCACCCGAATCGAGCCAGCAGTCGAATCAGATGAGCGACGGCGTCTTCTGTGATGCTCGGGTTCGCAGATAGGTAAATCGCAACATCCTCAGGGTCGTACCGTCGCCGCCACTGCTGCAGGGCGAAGTCGAAGAAGATGTCTCCGTGGCGGTACGCATACGGGCGGTCAAGCTTCGCGAGCATCGCCCGTACGGTGTTCAGCGACAGCTCGGTCCGCATCAGGTCGCGAACGAAGACCGCTTCCCGCTTCATCCACGGCTCGAATGCCTGCACGGTCCGCGGGTTGAACGAAAGGAAGCTCATGCAGTACCAACCGTGCAGCTCGTGTTCCTGGACCTTCAACTGCGAGAACACGTCTTGAGACTCGAAGAGTGACAGTTGCGCGGACATTGGGTTGCTCACGATGAAAGTGTACCCGACGAGGATGTCCAGATCTCACGGTCAAGGTACTGCGCGGCAGATCCATCGCCGGCCTCAAGTTCAAACGTGCTGAAGACAGCGAGAACAGCTCTCCGCCGGTTTTCAGGCGCTTCTTGAAGAAAGGCTGAGGCCGCGGCAAGGCTCTCAGCTCTCCAACCGCCGACGTGATTCAGTTGGCGCATCAGGAAGTCACGCGACAATGGTGGAGGCGTCGGGAGCGCTTCGACCTGTTCGTGTCGCGCCCTGTTCTCGCCGAAGCCGGCCGTGGCGATGTCGAGGCCGCCGCCCGACGACTGGAGGCATGGGCCGGCATTCCGGTTCTGACCGTGGCTCGAGGAGTGGCGGCCTTCGCCAACAACCTGCTCCGAACTCGCACGCTGCCCGAAAAGGCACGGGTCGATGAGGTGCATATCGCTGTCGCGGCGGTCAACGGAATGGACTGCCTGCTCACGTGGACCTCAAACATCTCGCTATCCGTGGCAAGATCGAAGAGGCGTGCCGGAAGGGCGGAATGTAGCCACCCCCCATCTGCACGCCTGAGGAACTGATGGAGGCGTAGCCGTATGCGACGAGATCCCATCGTCGAAGAAGTGCGACGGAGCCGCGCGGCGATCGCGCGGGAACACGGCAACGACCTCGCCGCGATCGTCGCCGCCTTTGTGCGGGAAGAGGGGGCGAGCGGAGTCAAGACGGTGTCGCTGCGGCCAAAACGCTTACGGAAGACAACGCAACGGCCGGCCGCCAAGGCCCGTCATCGGAAACGGATGACGCGGCAAACGGGCGCCCAAAAATGACCGGCCCGCTCGTGAACTCGTGCCTGAGGGAGAACTTGTCGCCGAAGTGGCCGTCGAGCTCATCGAAATCGTTCGAGAGGCTGATGTCGACGAACCCTGTCACCTGGCGAGCATGAATTGGTCTGTCCAATCGGCCAGACGGCCGTATCATGACCGTGGGAGCGAAGCTGGGTGCCGAGGATTCCGGGAATTCCCGGACCGTATTGGTTCTTCTTTTACAGCTTCGACTGCAACGAGCCCGTGCATGTCCACGTGCGGCGCGATCGCCAGCACGCGAAGTTTTGGCTGGCGTCAGTGGAGTTCGCGTGGAATTCTGGGTTCAGCGCGCGAGAGTTGAACGACATTCGTCGCCTGATCGTGGAACACGAGCTGGCGATCCTCGAGGCATGGCATGAGCACTGCGGTCGCCGTTGAATCTCGGATTTCGCGCGTCGACGTGACCGATGAGACGATTACCGCGCACCTCGTCGATGGCCGCGTGATAAGCGTGCCACTAGCGTGGTCGTGGCGGCTGTCCGACGCGACTCCGCGTCAGCGTGCGAACTGGCAGCTTATCGGCGAGGGTCACGGCGTTCACTGGCCCGACATCGACGAAGACATCAGCGCGGAGGGCATGCTGCATGGCGTCCCGGCCCGCCGTCCGGGCAGTGCCATTCTCGGGCGAGCAGAGCAAACCGCCAGCGCATCAGTGCCAACGAGTCGGACTAAGCGCACCGGCAAAAGCGGGCGTCGACGCGCTCGTCATTGAGCGTTTCCAAAATGTCTCCACGACGCCGGTGGAAATCAGTCGACTCCAGCCGACGGCAGAGAACGAGAGAAAATCGGTAACCGGTCGGGAATCAAACTCTTGTGGCCAGAAGTCGCGCGCCATCACCACTTTAGAAAAGCGCGTTTATAGAGTTCGATTCCCTCCTCCGGCACCAGATTTTCCTCAGCATTCCACGCGCTATCGGTCGGATCCTCTACCGCGCGGCCTGCCGTCGCAGTTCTTCCATCGACCGAGCAGCCTCGCTCACTACGTGCGCCTTGTTTGGCGACTCATGAGGGAACGTCAGCCGCGGTTCGGCCTCTCTTCTCCAGGGGTCGAGGGCGCCAGGAGTAGACGAGAACGGCCATCGCACCAAGAATGAGCGGCGGAATGATGCGCAGGAATTCGCCGTCGAGGAGATGCGTGAACAGCGCGCCGATCATGAGGGCGATCAGCGTTGCGGCCGCGCCTCGTCGCGACTTCGCGATCAACAGGCCGAGGCCACCGAGAATTTCAAGAGTGCCGACGACATATCCAACGCTCGCCGGATAGCCCCAGCTCACGAACCGCTCATTCCATCGCGCTGCCGAAGGGCCTGTCAGCTTCGAGATGCCTACCAGGACAAATGCCACAGCCAAGAAGATGGCCAATGCCCACATCGCGACGCGAGGAAGCCTTGTCATTGGTATTCTCCGAGCCAGGTCGCGTTCGGCTTTATTTGCTGAACACGGCATCGGACCATCCTTCCGGCGCGGCTGGCAACTCATAAACTCTCAAATTCGTCCTCTCAGACCATCATTCCCTTAGAATCTGACAGGTGCGGCTTGCGTCGGAAGGATTGCCGATGCTGAGGATCTTCGGAGATTTTGAGTTTGACGACCGGCGGAAGCGCCTCAGGTGCGCAGGCCAGCCCGTCACGCTCAACGGACAGGCCGTCGACTTGCTCTCTCTGCTGATTGAGCGGCCCGGCGAGTTGATCACTCGTGACGAGATCGAGCACAGATTGTGGCCCGATCGAAACGTAAACTTTGGTCACAGTCTTGACGTAGTCGTCAGCCGCCTTCGCGGAGTTCTTGGCGACAAGGGCCCGACTCCTCGGTACATAGCGACCGTGCCGAGAAAGGGCTATCGGTTCATCGAAGCGGTCACCTCGAGGGCCGAGGGTCGTCCGGCGAGGGAGCCACGCCATTGGAGTCGCCAACTCGCAATCTACGCGGCCGTCGCGATTCTCGCAGCGATTGTGGCGATTCTCTTTGCACACACACGGTACAAGAAATTTGTTCCCCCCCAGCGGTCGCAAGCATCATTAGCTGTGCCTGGCCGGTAACAGAAGGAATCACCGTTCTGGTCCTGACGAAAGCTCCTCCGACGACGCATAATACGACGCCAGTGCGAGTACGATAGCCAGCGCGAGGGAGGCCGAACATGCGCGTCATCGTCGCGACCATCTTGTGGCTGCTGGCGCAGTCGCCGGCGCCGTTGCCAACGCTGCCCCCGGCCTATCCGCGCGCCGGAACCACGAAGATCCTCGACAACGATCGCGTACAGGTATGGAACATCGCCTGGCTGAAAGGCCAGCCGTCGCCGCTGCACCGGCACATCTACGATCTGGTTGGCGTGTATTACGAGCCGGGCGACCGGATGATCATCTCGCCCGAAGGCGCGAAGCGTCCCGTCTCGACGAAGGCCTGGGATATTTCGTTTCAGCGCAAGGACGTGACGCACATCGAAGAGGGCACGAGCGACGCGCCGCTCCGCTCGATTTTCGTCGAGATGAAAAAGCAGGAGCCCTACGGCACGGCCACGGCGTCGAAAGACGCGCCCGCGTTCTCCGGCGCCGGCGCCACACAGAAGCTCGACAACGATCGCGTCACCGTGTGGGAGCACATCGGGCCGATCACGTCGTCGCGACACACTCACCTCCACGACACGGTCGTCGTCGTCATCGACAGTCCGAGCCCGCGCGCGACGTGGATCGCTCAAGGGACGGCGCACGCCGACGAAGGCGCCGGCCGCGCGTCGCGCGTGTATCTGTTCGAAATCAAGTGAACGATCGGAGGACCCCGGGACGATAGCCAGTATCACTCCGGCGGCTTCGTCACTCGCATCGCAAAGCGACCATGGGATCCACCCGGGTCGCCCGCCACGCCGGAAGATAACTTGCGGCCAAAGCCACACCTGCGAGCAGGATCGGCGCCGCCGTGAACGCCAGCGGATTCCAGTGGAGCCGTTCCAAAAAGGAGCGTCGCGATCAGTCGTACCAATCCCAAAGACCCCGCGAGCCCCAAAAACGTGCCCGCGCCGATCAGCGCCGCGGCCCGGCCCAGCACCAGCCGCAACACGTCAGCTCGAGTCGCTCCCATGCTCATTCGGATGCCGAACTCGCGCGTCCGCTGAATCACCAGATAGTTCATCACCCCGTAGATTCCTATCGAGGCCATTACCAGCGCCAGTATCGAGAACGCCGCCAGGATCACCGTGCGGAACCGCGGCTGCGCCACCGATCCCGATACCAGCTGCGCCATCATCTGGATCCGGTCCACGGGGATCGCCCGATCGATCGCCGCAACGGCCTCGCGGAGTTCTCCCGCGGCAGCACCGGTATCGAGCGCCGTTCGCACCACGATGGTGAGGCCGCTCTCGGTATTCGGCGCCTGCTTATCCTTTCGTGCCTCTCCAAGGACCGCGCGAATCGCCCGCGGTCGGCGCGTCATCTGCTTCGGGCACTCGAGGATCTGCCGATGCCGGAGCGATGGACGGATGATCGCGCGCGCATGGTGGAGGACGCACCTGCCGGCCAGTCGAGCGGACTGAGATCTCCACAATAATCGTCGCGCACCGGGACGCCGACTACGATTCGCCTTCTTGAGTTCATCGCGCTCTTCGAGCTGATTCGTGATAGGCTGTAAGCTCATCAAGTCGGCGGTAAATATCAGAAAAGAGGACAGATGAAGCGTATCGCGTTTGCGATGTTTGCGGCGGTCGTGTGTGGTGCGACGGCGCTCTTGGCGCAAGGTGGTGGCCGTGCGACGCAGGCGCCGGCAGCAGCCGCACAGCGGAATTGGTACTCGGTCACCATTACGGCGGTGAAGCCCGACCATGCTGCGGAATGGACCGAGATTCAGAAGTCTCAGACCATCCCAATGCAGCAGAAAGGCGGCATCACGTCGCGCGGCACGTGGCAGTCGGGCGCGCCGTTCGGGGACGGCAACACGTACGCCGTCGTAACCCCGATCGACAAGTTCGCGACATACGACATGCCGCCGATGGCACTTCGCGTTCTCGGGGATGGTCCCGGTCGCGCCTACCAGAACAAACTCGCAGCGATCACGCTCAGCCGCCGGACGTTTGCCATGCAGGATCGCGCCGAGCTGACCATACTTCCGGCGCCGAACGCGAAGTTCGTCGCGGCAATCCTAACCGACGTGACGATCGTCAGCGGGCACCAGCAGCAATACGAGGCGTACATCAAGGACGACCTTCTCCCGCTGATGAAAAAGGACAACGCGCCCGGCTTTGCCGTCTTTCGCACGGTGTTCGGCGGCAACGCGAACGAGTATCACGAAGTGACGTACTTGAACAGCTTCGCCGATATCGACCGGGGGCCGGCGCAGGTGCGCCTCCTCAACCCCGCTGAACGAGCAGCGATGGCGGCCAAGATCACGCCACATGTCGAGCACATCGAGCGGACGATTCTGCGGTACATGCCGGACCTCAGCTACCAGCCGAAGCCGCTGTCGTAGATCGTCGCTTCGGTCGATTGTCGAGCGGCCACGCCCGGCCGTGCGCCATGATATGGCGCTGCCATATCACCGCCGGCCGGGGTGTTGATAGCAATCTTTGCCTGGCGACAGTCTCCTATCGTTGTCGAGTGTGCCGTCGCCGCCGCCAACTGGCCGGTGACGTCCCCACGACGGCCTTGAACGCGCGGCTGAACGCCGCCTCTGAGTGGTACCCCACGTCGAGCGCGACGGCCGACACTTTAGCCGTGTCCTCACCAAGCAACCGGCACGCAAGCTGGATGCGCCACCGCGTGAGGTATCTCATCGGCGGTTGCCCGATGAGCTCACTGAACCGTTCGGCGAGCGACGATCGGGACACGCCGATCTCTGTGGCGAGCCGTTCCAGCGACCACGCATCAGTGGGTCGGTCGTGCAGCAGCGCCAATGCGTGTCCGGCAATCGGGTCGCGCAGCCCCGCCAGCCATCCGGTGTGCTCGCTCGTGAGCGATTCCAGATAGCGCCTGACGACCTCGACGAAGAGAAGCTCACTGAGGTGCAGCAGCACGCATCGAGTGCCTGACTGCCGCTCCTGAGACTCCGCAAGTGCGAGCTCGACCAACTGCGAGAGTCGATCGTTCGCCCTTGTCTCCGTCTTGCGTCGTAAGTAGAGAACGCGCGGGAGCGCCTCGAGTACTGGATTGAACGGACGCACGTCGCATCCGAGAAATCCGCAGATCACATGAGCTCGTTCTGCGCCGCCTCCGCCTTCGGTCACGCTGATGGGAGCGGTCCCGGTCGCCATGAGCCGGAAGAACCCCAGCACTTCATCGCGCGTCGCGCTCGATCGCAAGCCGGGTGCACTGGCCATCGTGTAGGCGTCGCCATGCGGAACGACGAGGACGTCGCCGGCCTCCAGCCGAACTGGCGCGTCGCCGCGGAGCGAGGCCCAGCATCCGCCCTCTCTGACGATGTGATACGAGACGACGTGTTGGGAACCTGGCAGCACGATGGACGCAAACTCCGGCGCGGCCGGGACCTCGTCCACCCATGGGGAGGACACCTCCATGGGAAAAAACAACGCGCCCGTGAGCCTCACGGTCCGCAGGACATCGGACAAGACATCAACGCTGCCGTATTCAGCCGCTGCGGGCGGAGGATTCGGCCCGCCAGCGTGCGAATCGGTCCGCCGGGCGCGTCTCCTGGATGGACGGGCAGACAACTCGGACGATCCGTCATGGCGTTTGGCCACGGCGCGATCTTACATTCGTCTTACCTGCTCGCCAGGACACGGGAGGACTCACATGGGTACCGCAACTGCGTCCGCACGGATGATGTGGGCATTGGGCGACTATCACCGCTTTGCGACCGCGACCGTCTGGGAGCTTGGCCCGGTGTTGGTCACGGCGTGTGGCATCTCTTCCGGCCAGCGGGTGCTCGACGTGGCTGCCGGCACCGGCAACATCGCCATCCGCGCGGCGCAAGCGGGCGCGCGTGTCGTCGCGTCGGATGTGACGCCCGAGAACTTCGAGCCTGGCCGGCGCGCCGCCGGTGCGGCGGGCGTCGATGTCGAATGGGTCGAAGGCGATGCGCAGGACCTGCCCTTCGAAGATGGAGAGTTCGACGTCGTCACCTCGTGCTTCGGCGCGATCTTCGCTCCGGACCACGAGACGACGGCACGCGAGATCCTGCGCGTCTGCCGTCCCGGCGGTGTGATTGGCATGATGAATTTCACGGCCGATGGTGCAGGCGGCGATTTCTTTCGCGTCCTGTCAGAGTACGCTCCGCCGGCGCCGGCAGGGGCGCGTTCGCCCCTCTTGTGGGGAACCGAGGAGCACGTGCGCAATCTGTTTGGCGACAGGGTTCAGTCGCTGAGCATGACCCGGCGCCAGGTACTCTGAAACGGCGGCGAGCGCATTCGACTACTTCGAGTTGTTCAGGCACACCTTCGGACCGATGGTCGCGATCTACGCCAGCTTGCGCGATCAGGACGGTCGAAGCGCGGAGCTCGACGCGGCGTTTCTTCAGTTCATCGAGCGTTGGAATCGCGGCGCGGCGGACGGCGGGGTGCGGATCCCGTATCGAGTACTTGCTCGTCACCGCTCGCAAACGTGAAGCGTGAGCGTTGGCGAGAGGCAAGCGTTGCTGGATGGAGCGTGAGGCTGCAGCCGAGCGCCTCGGTCAGTCAGCCGCACCCTCGTCCAGACCCCAGTTGCTCACCAGGGCGCCCACACAGCCCTGCGGTTTCGACCGGCCGCTCGAGCGTAAGGCCCTAAGGCTGCCACGGTGGGCGAGAGCCTTGCACCGCCACCCAAACATGATGAAAACCGCCGTGTCCGCAGTTGGTCTGGCCACCCAGATCTCGACGTTTGCGACGTCATCCGTGCGAGAAGCACCAGTGGCGTGTCAGGTTCACGGGCCCCTCGTGGCGCTCACCGGCATACCGGAGGCCAGCGGCGTTGCGCCCGGCGGCGGATCGACCGAACGCCTCTGGGTCATCAATGATTCTGGCCAGCCGATCGTGTACGGTGTCGACCTGGATGGTCGCATCGCTGACCGCGTCCGAGTTGCCGGGGCAGCCGTCGAAGACTGGGAAGATCTCGCCGCAGCGCCGTGTCCACAAGGGCGCTGTCTTTACATCGCCGATATCGGAGACAACGGCGGCAGGCGATCCCGGATCACGATCTATCGCGTTCCGGAGCCGGCGCCGGGCGCCGGCACAACCGCGCCCGCGGAGGCGTTCCACGCGGCATATCCGGACGGCTCACACAATGCGGAAAGCTTCTTCGTCGACGCAGAAGGACGCGTGTTCGTCGTGACGAAGGATCGATCCACCTCGATCTATCGCTCGCCGTCGTCCTTCACACCAGGCCGCACGTCGAAGCTCGAAAAGGTCGCCAGCGTGACGAACAGCGCAAACAATGGATCGCGCGCCGGCAAAGAGGACGAACCGCGTGTCGGGCCAGCGACCGGTGCTGCGCTCTCCGCGGACCGGGAGTGGGTCGCGATTCGATCGCGCGACGCGGTGTTGTTCTTCCGGACGAAAGACGTGGTGGCGGGCCACCTTGGCAACCCGATCCGCGTCGCCGTGACCGACGCGCACGAGCCGCAAGGCGAAGCCATTACGTTCGGTCCCTCAGGCACGATCTATCTTGTGGGCGAGGGTGGAAAAAAGGGTCGGCCCGGAACGCTCACGACGATGACGTGCGCGCTGCCGCGATAGTCGCTTGATCAGAGAGAGACGTTCGCGTTCCGGTTTTTGGCGTCGCCATGACTCCAGCTTCTCATGACGTGACCATTACGGATCAGGCGTGACTCATTGGAGCGGCACAATGGTCGAAGAGACGACGATCGGATTGGTGATCGGTTCCGGACTGGACACGAGGATGCCTCGCCCATCCGTAGCGAAGTACCGTGTGCCGGTCCCGCCTGGCGTGACCGGTTCCGCGCTCGCGAAGTACGAGCTGGCGGGCGTGACGGTCGCTCCGTTGCACGTTGCGGCCGCCGTCCCGACGTCGATGACGCCTGGCGCGGCATCGCGAGTGATGGCGATCCGGTAACCGGCCTTTTCGACACCGTTGATGCCGAGGTCGGTGCTGATGAATCCCTCGGCCGTCCCGCGCGGCGGTCTGGCGAGATCTTCGAGCGTCACCGCGTAGCCGCCGGCCGCACATGAAGACGCGTAGCTCACCTCGGCGCTGATGATCGCACGCAGCGATCCAATCGCCGCCGCCTCGTTTCCAGAGATGCGCGCCCTGAGCAGCCCGGGCACGGCGATCGCGGCAACGATGCCCAGCACCATGACACCCCCGACGCCGAGAACCAGCGCCAGGATGACCACGACCGCAACCGACGTCTGGGGCAACGCGGCAACCTGCGCGAATTCTTCCTGCGTCCACTCCGAGGTCGGCCTGCCCGAGAACAGCACCTTGATGCCCGGCTTGTTGAGATAGATGAGGATCAGAATGGAAATCACCGTCCCCACCGGAATGCCGAGCAGCCCAATCCACGCGAACACGATCTGCAGGGTGCGGCCAATCGGTTTCAGTTGCCATAAACCGGCGCCGCAGGCGAGCTGCAGGCCTCCAATGACTCCGCACACAACCGCGAGCACCAGCATGATCGCATCGGCCTGAGGCTCACCAGATCCGATGACGGCCCTGACCAATGCGACGATAGCGCCGAGCATCCAGAACGCGCCGCCGATGAATTGGAGCACCGCGAGCAGCGAGATGATCGCCGGCCGTTTCGCGTCCATCGATTCTCCCTGAAAGGGGTGCAGTGTAGCCCAGTCCCGGCTACCCGCGAACGGCAAGCCGCTTGACGGCTTCGCGGATCGTCCGCTCGCCAATCGCGGAGAAACCGAGAATGAACTCGTCGGGCGCCGGCGTCGCCAGTCAACGAGCGTGGTGTGGCGGTCGGTCATACATTTTGCGGTCGCGAACGGTTCAATCAGTTCAACCGGCACGACCAGATACCCGATCCGCAGACCGCGAAACATCACGTTGGAAAAGGTCTTCGAGCACGACGGCTGCGTGCCAGCGGGCCCACTCGATGAGCTCCAGCCGCCTTGCCAGAGACATCGAGACACCGGTCGGGAACTGCTGCGACGGCGTCACGTGAACCACTCGTGTCTTGTTCATGAAGCCACTTTGCCGGTAGGGTGAGGCCATGATCACCATCCAGCCAGCCGTGCTCGAGGGACGCGACATTCGTTTGGAGCCGCTCGGTGAGGAGCATGCCGCCGCGCTCGGCGTCGCGGCGTCCGACGGCAATCTGTGGGACCTGTGGTTCACGGCCGTCCCGACGCCGGACGGCATGCCGAAGTATGTCGCCGATGCGCTACAGGGGCAGCGCGACGGTCACATGCTGCCGTGGGTAGTGCGCGACATCGCGAGCGGCGCGATCATCGGATCGACGCGCTATCACGACGTCCTTCGCGAGATGGATCGCGTCGAGATCGGCTACACGTGGTACGCGCAGAGCCACCAGCGCACGCACGTGAATACGACGTGCAAGCTGCTCCTGCTCGCACACGCCTTCGACGCACTCGGCTGCAAGGTGGTCGGGCTTCGAACCGACACGTTCAACTTCCGCTCGCAGCGTGCCATCGAGGCGCTGGGGGCCAAGAAGGACGGCGTGATTCGGCACTTTGGGATGCGGCGCGACGGCTCCGTCCGCGACACCGTGATGTACAGCATTCTCGCGACCGAATGGCCGGACGTCCGCCGGCATCTGGAACTGCGGCTGCAGCGACATGCCGGCGCGCCGGCCGAGGGCGTGGCGTAAAGAGGCGGAGCTGGCAGAGGACACGGTTTCACACGAAGACACGAAGTCACGGAAGAACACGGAGAGAGACAGCGTGACGCTGCGCCGTTCGACCCGTCGAATCAGTGTCTACTCCGTGCGCCTTCGTTGCTTCGTTCCTTCGTGTGAGATCTGTTCCCTCCGCGAACTCCGTTACCTCAGCCTCCAGGTCGCGCCGCCGTCGGCGGTTGCGAACGTGCGTCCGTCGGACGCGGTCACTGTGGCGGTCTTGTCGTCCGTCGCCGTGACCGACACGAGATCGATCGGCTCGGACACCGGCACCTGCTTCCACGTTGTGCCGTCAGTCGAGAGCAACACACGGCCTCGCGGACCGACGACCCAGCAGACCAGCGGCGACGGCGATGCGCCCGCCGTCAGCGTTCCCGTGACACCGGTTTGCTGCGTCTGCCACGTCGATCCGCCGTCGGTTGACCGCTGCACCGCGCCGCCGGGCACGAGACGCCACCGGTTCAACGGGTTCGGCGACACGATTGGCGAAGCCGATGCGGCCGCGACCTGGCGCGCCGCGAGTTGGTCCGTCGCAAGCCGGGGGGCAGTCGCCGCGCGGGGATCGCTACCGACGGGCGCTCCTGCGCGGCCGCCGCAGCGGCTGGCGCAGGCGCGGGTGGACTCGCGGGCGCTGTCGGAGGCGGCGGCTGGGCAGCAGCAGTGGCGTCCACCATCGCCTTCGCGCGAGCCTCCGCAATTGCATTCGCACCAGGTTGTGCGGGCGCCGGCTCGGTCTTGGCGAGCGCGGAGGTCGCCTGCTTCTCCTCGGGCGTGGGCGCGTCGGCGCGACGGAATTCCGCGCGCTGCCGCACCGACTGGTCGAGAGACGCGGTTCTCCCGCGCATGTCGCGCACCGCGTCTTTCTTTACCTGACCCTCGTCTGCTTCCTTTTTCTGCGGAGCCTCGACGGCGGCTGGCGGGGCCGTCAGCGCCATCGCCGGCGTGTCGGCGCGCGCTGACAACTGCGGAGCGGCTGACGGCTGATCCTGGGCAGCCTGCGTGGCATTGGCACGCGGCGGCGCGATCGCCGAACGCATCGGCAGCGCCAGCCAGACGATGAGCGCCGCGGCGGCGGCGCTCATCGGAACCATCCACGCCATCATGTGAACGCGCCACCATGGCGCGTCGACCACCGGCGGCGCCGTGCGAATCATCGCCGCCAGCATCGCCTGGCATCGCGCGCAGTCGGCCGCGTGGGCTTCGGCCACCGAGCGCTCACGAGCGCCAAGCGTCTGCTCGGCCCAGGCCGCCAGTGTGTCGGCGTCCAGGCACTCTTCGGTCACGGTGTCAGAGGTGTCTGACACACGGGACTGAAGCGTGTCGCGCAGCAGGCGCTCGAGCGACGAATCGCGTTCGCTCTTCTCTTTGTTCACGTGCACCTCGTCATCCTGAACGGCCGGCCGCCGGTTCCTTGCGATCGGCGACCGCGCCGAACACATGCGTGAGATCGAGCGGGCCCGGATCGGCGGCCACCGACGCGAAGCACTCGGCGATTTCCACCTCGCTCATGCCCGCGACGTCGCGCAGATCCTGTTCAACCGACTCGCGGAGCACCCGTCTCGATCGTGCGAGCTGGCGCGACACGGTCGCTTCGTGCTCCGTCGTCACGCGCCCGGTTTCGGCGAGCGTCAGCTCCTGCAGGTAGTAGCAGCCCAGGCGCAGACGATCGCGAGCGCTGAGTTTCCCGATCGCGCGGCCCAGGGCATCGCGCACGAGCGCCAGATAGCGGGGACGCTCCACCTCTGGCGGATCGTGTGCGGCCATCGGATGCGCCGGCTGCCCCACCGATCCGGAGTGCGACTCTTCGTCCGGCAGCGGCTCCAGCCGGCGTCGCGCGCGCACCTGATCGACGAAGCGCTGCGCCAGGACGGCGCGAAGCCACGTGGCGAGGCTGCTCCGTCCCTGGTAGTACCGGAACAGCGACCGCGGCTCGGCCGTGCCGCTGCGAACGCCGTACAGCTCCGCATACAGCGAATCGGCAATCTCGCGTGCGCCGCCGCTCGGGTCGAGCGCATGCGCCGCGCGGTACAGAATGGGGCGGTAGTCGCGCACGAAGCGGTCCCAGGCCGGCTCATCTCCGCGTTCGCACAAGCGCGCGAGCTCGACGTCGGCAGCGTGTTGCGACTCCACGTCAGGCCCGCGCACCCATACCCGATTATCGCTCCCTTACTTCTGACTTCTGACTTCTGACTTCTGACTTACTTCCGCCACAGCCTATCCCACCAGGCGGCAGGCTGAGGCGCGGCGCCCGCGCCGACGCCGTTCTTCTTCCGGATCTCGGCCACATCCCAGCCCGTCAGCGCCGCCAAACGTTGCGCTTCCTGCTCCCGGCGGTCGTTGAGCGCGCGCATGTAGGTGGCGGCGGCGGGACACGTGTCGGCGCCTAGAAACGGATGACGAAGCACGTACCGGCCCTGAAAGTTGGCGCGATCGGCAGTCTCTTGAAACACCAGGTCTTCGGGAAAGTGCGCCTTGTCGTAGCGGACGTGCAGGCGCGTCAGGAACACGTCGGGCGGCCCGCCCTGAGCCGAGCCGAAGGGCATGTTGCCCGCGCCCTCGGACCAGAACACGCCCAGCTGCCGCAGTTCCTCGTTCGACAGCGGGTCGGCGGCACACGGGTCGCACCATTTCATGTCCCACGCATACTCGAGGAACACGGGCCGCGGACCTTCCTGCTCGACCTGGCGCGTGAACATCGCCTTGTAGAACTTGGCGAACTCGCCTTGCTCCTTCAAGTAGACCGGCAGGTCCATGTCCGACGGCAGCTTCACCGTCCGGTAGTTCGTCGTTTCCACGCGTCCCTTCCGCGTCAACGCGTAGACGAACAGTTCCTGCGCGCCGTCCGCGTTGACCATGCCGAGACGGATCGGCAGCATGAACTTCGGCGATTCGTAGGCCACTTGCAGAGGACGCAGATTCGAGAAGCCAAGCTTGGCCTGCTCGGTCAGGTTCACCTTGGCGACGAAGAAGCGCATGTTCTGGCGCAGATAGCTCGCGATCACGGACGAAGCCCCGGCGGGAATCTTGTAGCCGTTCTCGCGGAGCCACGTTTCCAGCCCGGTGCTCTGCTGCGCCGACAGGATCAGAATGTCGTACTCGCCGACGGTGTACTGCGCGTCGATGGTCACACCAAGGCTTTTCGCCCGGCCGACGGCGTCCTGGGCCACCGCGCTCCGCGCCGCCAGAGCCGCGGGGAACCGCCCCTCGCGCATGGTCATGCGGCACGGATCCGGATCGTGGTACTCGACCAGGCGCGGCGCCGAATACGCGTCGAGATGATCGACGTATTTCTTCTCGCCCACGTGAATCTGCTCACGCTTGAGGAACGTCGGCACGGGAATCACGACCGCGAACTCCTTCAAGTCGCCCTTGTAGTCGTTCACCATCGTCATCACCGTCCGATCGCCGTCGCGGACGAGGACGACCTGCGAGGCCTTGTTGAACAGCTTCGTGTCGGCTTTCGAGATGTAGAAACCGCAGAAGCCCAGAACCGTCGGCGCCGACCACGCAACAACCGACGCGAACACCGCGCAACACGCGAAACGCTTCATACACTGCTCCTTTCAAGGACTGGAAACGCGGGAAAGGCAGGATTGGCTGGACGGGTGCCCGTCCAGTGATAGCGACGACCAGGAAGCACGCGATCGATGAGCGGCACTACCATCGACCACAACGCCAGCGACCACAACAGACCGTTGGTCCTGAACAGGCGGAACTGCACGTACCACGCGCCGAAGGCGACGAGCGCGGCGAACAGCACGCGCCCCGCGCGCGAGTCGGGCGTCGTCTTCGGATCGGAAATCATGAAGAAGGTGAACAACAGCAGCGCGCCGCTTTCGAGCCGATGCAGCGGAATCGTGAGCGGCTCGCCGAGGTAGATCGACCGGCCGAATAAGAGCGCGGCGTAGAAGCCGATGAACGCGTAGGTCACGTCGCTGCGCGCGGCGCGGTTGACGACGAGGGCGCCGCAGCAGGCCATGAGGAAGGCGAACACCGCCACGGTGCCCCACTGGCCCGGCGACACCCACACCTGATCGGTCAACAGGAGCATCGCGATCAGGCCGCCGTTGGTCGGATTGAAGATGTGCTTGCCGCGAAAGCGGATCAGGAACTTGCTCGCGATCGTGATGACCGCGGCCGCAAATGCGAGCTCAGGGTGATT
Source organism: uncultured Acidobacteriota bacterium (assembly GCA_963770995.1). GTDB lineage: Bacteria > Acidobacteriota > Vicinamibacteria > Vicinamibacterales > CAVVIG01 > CAVSWN01. Next base: position 1,233,362 of record CAVYRS010000005.1, read on the forward strand.
GGTGCGGCACAGCAGGCATAGGGAGAGTCCCGATATCAAGGCGCTCTTGAGGTTGACCGAGCGGCTTGCTGACAGGTAATCGCAGAGCGCCTGCGTACAGATCACCGTAGACAGCAGCAGAACGACCCGGTCCAGGGTGATGTCGAAACCGAGCCACCCCATCCCATACACGAGCAGCGAGCCGAGAACGGCAATCTGATAGGTCCGTGGATCGGCCATCGTCCGGGCCTCCTCTGGGAGGAGAACGATCCAGCCGGAATTTCTTGCACGCCGGCCGACGATGACGCGCTAGGCTGTCATCTACACGCCAGAAATGAAGGCAACTGCGTTGTTTACGGCGTTTCTTTCGGTGGTCGCGGTGGCCGGCACCGCACAGCCACCGGTGCGCTGGGCGACCGGAGCGACGATCCTCGTGTGGATCGATCAGGCGAACGCGCCCGCGGGCGCGTCGGCGCTCGTCGAGCGAGCTGTCGCCACCTGGGCGTCGGCGCTCGGAAAGAGCGTCGTGCTGAAGCGTGCCGTCGGCCCGAACGATGCCGTGGTTCGCGTGCGTTTCGCCAGCAGTCGCGGGCTGTTCGGCGAAGCGCGTCCGCAGGTCGATGCGACGGGCGCCATCGTCAGCGCCGACGTCGTCATCGCCACCGACACGGGTGGCGACGACCCGGTGACGCAGCGCATCGTGCTCTACCTCACCGCGCTGCACGAGCTCGGACACGCGCTCGGCCTGCGGCACACCGACAGCTTCGCCGACATCATGTACAGCTTTCGCCGCCCCGACGATGGGGAGCGATATTTCGCGGCGTACCGACAGCGGCTGAGAACGGCCGCCGACATCGGGTCGCCCGCCGCCGCAGGTCTCTCACCGAACGATCTCGCAGCTGTCCGGGAACTGTACGGCAGGTGAGCGAGCATTTTCATCCCAAGTCGGCTGTCGTCGATATAATTGGACCCAAATTCATGGCCTTGTAGGGGTCGACCCATGTGCTTGCCCTGAGCTCGTCCTTCGACAAGCTCAGGACGAGCGTCGAAGGGTCGGCCCGGGCGGACTCGCGGGTCCGCCCCTACGCGTAATGTGAAAGGGAGATAGATGACGCGAACAGTGAAACGAATGGGGCTGGCGGCGCTCTGCGCCGGCGCGGTGGGACTGTGGGTGGCCGGACCGTCGGGTCAGGCCGGGGTCCCCACCGCGCCGACTGGGCGCGGTGGGGTGGAGGCGCCTGGCTTCCCGTCCACGAAAAATGGCGAGTGGCCGTACTACACAGCCGATGTGCGCGGCTCGCGCTATTCGCCGCTCGATCAGATCAACGCCAACAATTTCAAACAGCTCGAAGTCGCATGGCGCTTCAAGACCGACAATCTCGGCACGCGCCCGGAGTTCAAACTCGAAGGCACACCGCTGATGGTCAAGGGCGTGATTTACGCGACCGGCGGCACGCGCCGATCGGTCGTCGCGCTCGATGCCAAGATCCGGCGAGCTGATATGGGTCCACTCTCTTCGTGAGGGCACACGCGCGGATGCATGCTCCGCGTCAGCTGTCCGGACGCGGCCTGTCCTACTGGACCGACGGGAGGGGTGACGACCGCGTCATATACGTGACGCCCGGCTATCGTCTTGTGTCGCTCAACGCGAAGACCGGCCAGCCAATCCCGGGCTTCGGCACCAATGGCATCGTCGACATGAAAGTCGGCGCCGTCTTCGGCAAGGGTCAGCAGATCGATCTCGAAACCGGCGAAATCGGCCTTCACTCGACGCCGACCGTGACCCGGAGGACGCGATCATCGTCGGATCGTCGATGCGCGAGGGGCTCACGGCAAAGACGCACAACAACACGAAGGGCCTCGTCCGAGCGTGGGATGTGAAGACGGGCAAGCTGTTGTGGACCTTCAACCTGATCCCGCAAGCCCGGCGAGTTCGGGAACGAGACATGGGAGAAGGAATCGTGGGCGATCAACGGCAATACCGGCGTCTGGTCGCAGATCACCGTCGACGAGGAAGCGGGACTCGTCTATCTGCCGGTCGAAGATCCGACATCGGACCTCTACGGCGGTCACCGTCCCGGCGACAATCTGTACGGCGACAGCATCGTCTGCCTCGATCTGAAGACCGGCCAGCGCAAGTGGCATTTCCAGATCGTGCATCACGCGATCTGGGACCTCGACATGCCGGCGGCGCCGCTCCTGGCCGACATCGTCGTCGACGGCAAGCCGATCAAGGCGGTCGCGCAGGCGACCAAGCAGGGTTTCCTGTTCGTCTTCGATCGCATCACCGGCAAACCCGTGTGGCCGATCGAAGAGCGCCCGGTGCCGCAGACCGACGTGCCCGGCGAGAAAACGAGCCCGACGCAGCCGTTCCCGACCAAGCCGCCGGCCTATTCGCGCAACGGCGTCGTCGAGTCTGATCTGATCGACTTCACGCCGGAACTCAAGGCGCAGGGTCTCGAAGTGGCGAAGCGATACCGGCTGGGACCGGTGTATCTCCCGCCGCTCGTGAGCAAGGTTGACGGCCCGCTGGCGGCGCTGACATCGGGCACGCTGAGCGGCGGTGTGAACTGGCCAGGCTCGGCGTACGACCCCGAGATGCACACGTTCTTCTCGCATGCCTGCAACTCGTGCATCGCCCCGCTCGGCCTGGTGAAGCCTCCGAAGGAGTTCTCCGATCTCGACTACGTGATGGGCACGGCCGGGCAGCAGTTCCGCGTGCTGGCGGCGGCGGGCGACGGCGGAGTACGCGGACGCCCCGCGCCGGACGCCGCCTGCAGCGCCACCCGCACCGCCGCCCACGCCTGCCACCGGCGGCGCCCAGCGGCACAGCGCCCGCAGCGGCGGGAGGAGGCCGCGGCGGCGGCGGCGGCGGCGGCTTCGGCGCGACCGTTCAGGGGCTCAACATCGTGAAACCGCCGTACGGCCAGATGGTCGCCATCAATCTCGATCACGGCGAACTGATGTGGTCGGTGCCGCACGGCGACACGCCCGACGCGTGCGCAATCACCCGGCGCTGCGCGGCGTCGAACGTCCCGAAGACGGGTCAGCAGGGCAACGTCGGCGTGGTGGTGACCAAGACGCTCGTCATCGCCGGCGATCCGCAGGTCACGACGACGCCGGATCATCCGCGCGGCGCGATGCTGCGCGCGTACGACAAGCAGAACGGCAAGGAAGTCGGCGCGATCTTCATGCCGGCGCAGCAGAGCGGATCGCCGATGACCTACATGGTCGACGGCAAGCAGTACATCGTCGTCGCGGTCAGCGGCGGCAACTACTCCGGCGAGTACATCGCCTTCTCGCTGCCCTCGTCGGCAGTCGACGCGCACGACGCCGGCGCGCGGTAACATCAAGGATTCAGAATTACGGACAAGGAATTAGTGCAGCACGGGGATCTTCGGATCCCAGGTCCTTCTGTCCTTCTAGCCAGCTCTGCACTGCTATCCTAGAACCGTCCTCAGGGTCCATGCCGCTGTCCTCCTTCCATCCCATCGTCGCACGCTGGTTCTCGGAGACTCTGGGCGCGCCCACGGCTGCGCAAGCGGCTGGATGGGCGGCGCTTGCCGAGCCGGCGTCACACGCTCATTGCCGCACCGACCGGCTCCGGAAAGACGCTCGCAGCGTTTCTGACGGCGCTCGACGAGCTCGTGCAGGAAGGGCTGCGGCAGCCGCTGCCCGACGAGGTTCGCGTCGTCTACGTGTCGCCGCTCAAGGCGCTGAGCGCCGACATCCACAAGAATCTGGCCGAGCCGCGCAGCGGGCATTCGCCGCATCGCCGAAGAGATGGGGATCGAGCCGCCGCGCATCACAGCGGCGGTGCGCACCGGCGACACGCCGCAAGCCGAGCGCGCCGCGATGCTCCGCAAGCCGCCGCACATCCTGGTGACGACGCCGGAGTCGCTGTATCTGCTGCTGACCGCCGAACGCAGCCGCGAGATGCTGCGATCCGCGCGCACGGTGATCGTCGACGAGATTCACGCGGTGATCGGCACTCGCCGCGGCGCCCACCTCGCTCTCTCGCTCGAACGGCTGCAGCAGGTCACCGCTCAGGCGCCGCTGCGGATTGGACTGTCGGCTACCCAGAAACCGATCGACGAAGTGGCCCGGTTCCTCGTCGGCAATCACGATCCGGCGCCGCGACTGCGCCGATCATCGACGAAGGGCATCGGCGTCAGATGGACGTCGGACTCGAGGTGCCGGACTCGCCGCTCGAAGCGGTGATGTCGCACGAGGTGTGGGAAGAGTACTACGCCAGACTCACGACGCTGATTGGCGAGCATCGGACCACGCTCGTGTTCGTGAACACGCGCCGAATGGCCGAGCGCGTCGCGCGCCACCTGAGCGAGCGCATCGGCGATCGACGCCGTCACTGCACACCACGGCAGTCTGTCGAAGGAGAAACGTCTCGACGCCGAGACGCGCCTCAAGGCCGGAGCGCTGAAAGCGCTGGTGGCCACGGCATCGCTCGAGCTCGGCATCGACATCGGATCGGTCGATCTCGTGTGTCAGATCGGGTCGCCGCATCGCATCGCCACGCTCCTGCAGCGCGTCGGCCGGTCCGGCCACACGATCGCCGGCATGCCGAAAGGTCGCCTGTTTCCGGCATCGCGCGACGATCTGGTCGAATGCGCCGCGCTGCTCCGGTCGGTCCGCCGCGGCGAGCTCGATCGCATCGTGACGCACGATGCCCCGCTCGACGTGCTGGCGCAGCAGGTGGTTGCCGAGTCGGCGTGCGGCGATTACGCCGAGGACGACCTCTTCGCGCTCGTGCGCCGTGCGTGGCCGTATCGGGATCTGCCGCGATCCAGCTTCGACGCGGTCGTCGCCATGGTGGCCGAGGGGTTCGCCACGAAGCGGGGACGCAGAGCCGCACTGGTCCATCGCGACGAGGTCAACGCCCGCGTCCGCGGCCGGCGGGGCGCAAGGCTGCACGCGATTCAGTCGGGCGGCGCGATTCCGGAAGTCGCGGACTACCGCGTCGTTCTCGACCCGGAGGATCTCCTTGTCGGAACGCTGAACGAGGACTTCGCCATCGAGAGCACCGCGGGCGACGTGTTTCAGCTCGGCAACGCGTCGTGGCGCGTGCTGCAGGTCGGCGCCGGCGTCGTGCGCGTCGCCGACGCGAAGGGCGCGCCGCCGACGTTGCCGTTCTGGCTGGGCGAGGCGCCCGCGCGGAGCGACGAGCTGTCGCGCGCGGTCAGCGATCTGCGCGCGGAGGTGGAAGCGCGCCTAGCGGCTGATCGGTCTGACATCGCTCGTCCTGAGCCTGTCGAAGGACGAGCCGAGACTCGCGGTTCGACAAGCTCACCACGAGCGGATCGATGATGGCGACTCTTGTTGAGTGGTTCGTCGACGAAACGGGCGTTTCTACTGCTGCCGCCGAGCAAGCGATCGCGTACCTCGCCGCCGGGTACCAGGCGCTCGGCGCGCTGCCGACGCAGGACACGCTCATCCTCGAGCGGTTTTTCGACGAGTCCGGCGGCATGCAGCTCGTGCTGCACGCGCCCTTCGGCAGCCGCATCAACAAGGCCTGGGGACTCGCGCTGCGCAAGCGGTTCTGCCGTCAGTTCAATTTCGAGCTGCAAGCCGCCGCGAACGAGGACGCGCTGCTGCTCTCGCTCGGGCCGCAGCATTCGTTTCCGCTGTCGGATGTGTTCCGCTACCTGCATTCGGCTACAGCTCGAGATGTGCTGATCCAGGCATTCCTCGACGCGCCGGTCTTCCAGACGCGGTGGCGGTGGAACACCACGATCGCGCTGGCCGTGCCGCGCAATCGCAACGGCCGCAAGGTTCCGCCGCAGCTCCAGCGGATGCTGGCCGACGATTTGATGGCGGCTGTTTTCCCGGACGCCGCGGCGTGCCTCGAGAACATTCCGGGCGATCGGCAGATCCCGGACCATCCGCTCGTCACCCAGACGGTGCGCGACTGCCTGCACGAAGCGATGGACTTCGACGGGTTGTCCGCCGTGCTCGACCGGATCCATCGGCGGGGACCTCCACCTCGTGGCGCGCGACACGACCGAGCCGTCGCCGCTCTCGCACGAGATCCTCAACGCGCGGCCCTATGCGTATCTCGACGATGCGCCGCTCGAGGAGCGGCGAACGCAGGCGGTCTACACGCGCCGCGCGACGGAACCGGGATCGGCCTCGGAACTGGGAGCGCTGGACGCCGCCGCAATCGCCCGGGTGCGCGACGAAGCACGTCCGGATCCGCGGGACGCCGACGAACTGCATGACGCGCTCGTGACGGCGGGGTTCTTGACGCACGACGAAGCCGCCACGATCGAACCGGCACTGTTCGAGCAGCTCGCCGCCGCGCGACGTGCGGCATGGATGGACCTTCGTAGGGGCGGACCCACGTGTCCGCCCCGTTCCGGCGAACCTCGGGCCGACACATGGGTCGGCCCCTACGCCGTCGCGGCCGAGCGGCTGCCCGAGCTCCGCGCCATTCATTCCGATCTCGCCGTTGATCCGCCGATCGAGCCACCCGCATCCCGCGCTGCCCGTACCTGGACGCGTGAGGACGCGATCGTCGAGATCCTTCGCGGTCGACTCTCCAGCGTCGGACCGACGACTGCTGACGCGCTGGCGCAAGATCTGGCCATAGCTGCGACGGACGTCGAGGACGGGCTCGTTACTCTCGAAACGGAAGGCGTGGTCCTGCGCGGCACGTTTACGCGAACGCCGAACGACGAACGGCGAACGGCGAACGACGCGATCGCAGCGGTGGAGTGGTGCGATCGCCGGCTGCTCGCCCGCATTCACCGGTACACGCTCAATCGCCTGAGAGCCGAGATCGAACCGGTCGCGCCGGCCGATTTCATGCGATTCCTCTTCGCCTGGCAGCACGTGACGGCGTCCGCGCGCTTGACCGGTGTTGACGGCCTTCGCGCCGTGATCTCGCAGCTCGACGGATACGAGCTTGCCGCCGACGCGTGGGAACGCGCCGTCTTGCCGGCACGGATCGACGGCTACGAGCCGTCGATGCTGGATCACCTGTGCCTCACCGGTGAGGTCGCCTGGGCGCGGCTGAGTGCACCGGGCGGCGATCTGACACAGCTGATTGGCGCGACACCGATCGCTCTGTTCCTGCGCGAACACGCCGACCGTTGGGTCATTCTGCGGCCGTCAGACGGTCCCCACCCGGACATCAGCGAGGACAGCCGGCGAGTGCTCGATGTCCTGCGCGCGCGCGGTGCCTCGTTCGCGCACGACCTCGCTGGGGCGGTGGGCGTCGCGCCGGCCGCTATTCGTGAGGCCCTGGGCGAGTTGGTGGCCGCCGGACTGGTGGCGTCCGACGGCTTCGGCGGCCTTCGATCGATTGTGAGGGCGGCGGGCGGCCGCCGCGTGGAACCCGCGGGCCGCTCGAACGTGGCCGGCCGGTGGTCGCTGATCCACAGCGCTGAGGATCATGATGGGGCGGCGCACGAATCAGCGGTTGAGGCGCAGGCGCGCGCGCTGCTCCTCCGCTACGGTGTGGTGTTTCGGAAGCTGCTCGCGCGTGAACCCAACGGATCGCCCTGGCGTGAACTGACGCGCATCTTCCGGCGCCTCGAGGCGCGCGGCGAAATCCGGGGCGGACGTTTCGTCGCTGGCATGTCCGGGGAGCAATTTGCACTGCCAGAGGCAGTTGAAACGCTGCGGGAAATCAGGCGAACGGCGCCCGACGACCGCGTCATCGCCATCAGCGCCGCCGATCCGCTGAACCTCGCCGGCATCGTGACCACGGGAGACCGGGTCCGGGCGGTCGCCACCAACCGCGTCGCCTACCGGAATGGCGTGCCGCTGGCGGCCCTCGAAGGCGACTTCATGCATCCGCTGACGCAAGTGGACGGCGTCGCGGCCCCCGTTGCGGCGGAAGTCGCGACCACCCTCACCGGCCGGCAGATGCCGGCCGTCCTCAGCGGCTTTGTTGGTAGGTAGAGCCGGTTATTCCGGCGAAATCGACGTTCGTCCGCAGTCGTCGCAGCGCAGATACAGGACAGGCAACGCTTCCGACCGGCCGATCACGCGTGCACTGGGCACGCCACACCGCGGGCAGACGATGCCTGACGTAGGTCGTTTGGCCATCAGGAAATCTCCCTTTCCATTTTAGACTGCGGGAGACACCAAAAAGGTGCACAAACGGGCGAGCGGCCCGAGAAACTTGTCTCCAATTGTCAGGTGTCTGACACGTGTCAGACACCTGCTGGGCTGGGACTGGCTAGGACCTGGGTTTGATGGTGACCTGGACGACCTTGCGGTACTTGACCGGCTTACCCTCTACGGTCGCCGGCATGTAGCGCCAGCTCTGGGCCGCTTTGACCGCCTGCGCGTCGTAGGGCGGCGTGACCGACTGGCGCATTCTGACCTGCTCCACCATGCCCATCTCGTCGATGGTGACCTCGATCGCCCCCTGCTTCACCAACAACATCGGACCCGAATAGCTGGGCAGCTCCTGGCGCATGACTTGTGGAGGTACCACTTCGGCATCGGCCGACGTGTAGATCTTCGGCGGCCTCGGAATCGACGGCACGACCGGCGCGGCGGCAACCGGCGGAGCAGCAACCGGCAGCGGCGGCGGCGCGGCGGCGGTCACCGCGAGGTCGCGAAAGCCACCCGCCAGCGTGCGCAGGTCGGCCAGCGGCGGCTGACCGTAGAGCGCGGCGAGCTCGGGATCGCTCATCACTTCCAGGACGTGACCGAAACCCGCGGCGGCGATCTCGAACTCCTTGCGATCGAACGCGCTTTTCGCCTGCGCGTAGGTCTGCTGAATGATCGACGGCAACACGCGCCGCCGCACTTCGATGAACGCCGTCCGCACGCGCGGCGACATGTCGCTTGCCGGCGGCTGATACGTCGGGTCGCGCGTAATCAGCGTTTCGATCGCGCGCTCGGCCTCGGCGGTTCTCCCCAGCGCCAGAAGGCAGAAGGCGCGGTACTGCGAGAGCGTGCGCGCCTCGTCCGGCGTACGGGTGGTCGCCTCAGGCATCCGGTTCAGCACCGCGAGTGCGTCCTCGTAGGCCGCCGACGCGTACAGGTCGCGCGCGGCGTTCAAGGCATCCTGGTCGGCGGTGGTCAGCGTCAGTGCGAGAGCAAGTACAGCAATCATGTTCGACCTCAGGGTTTCTTGCGCAGGTCAACGCTCACGCGTGCCGGTGCGCTCATCGTCACGGTCGCGGCATAGCGCCGTTCGCCGAGCTCCGGATGGCGGAAGATGATCTCGTGGGGACCGATCGGCAGCGAGTGGTTTCCGATCGGCGTTTCGCCGACGCGATCGCCGTCGACCCAGACCTCGGCCCACGGCACGGCGTTGATGGCAATCGTGCCGCGCGGCCACTCCACCTTGATCGACATCACTCGCCCGGCCGGCACCTGCACCGTCCTCGTCGTGCGATACCCGAGCACCTCGTTGACGATGTCGATCTCGTGCCGTCCGGCGGAGACCATGATGCGGTCGCTCTGGCTCGTGCCGAGCAGCCGCTTGTTCTCGAAAATCTGCACGTCAACCGGCGCCGACACCGACAGCCAGCCGGACACCAGCGCGCCATCGGCCGGCGTCAGCGGCACGACCAGCGACGCCGTGGTGGCCGCGGCGACGGTGACGGTGTGTCTGACTGCGCCGAACTCGCTCTCGAGGACCACGGTGTGGTCGCCGGGGCGCAGACCTTCAACGAGCACCGGGGATCGGCCGCGCGGGACGCCGTCCACGGACACCGGCGCACCAGCCGGCTCCGTCCGCACGTGCAGTTGACCGACCGACGCCGGCGCGGTTCGCGGCAGCTCGATGTACTGGGTGATCTGCGTTCCTGCAGTGATCGTGATCGGCAGCGTGCGCGGCTCGCCGCCCCCGCGAAGTTCAACGTTGTGCGGACCGGGTTTCAACTCCAGTGTCAGCGGCGTCACGCCCGCCTTCTGACCGTCGACCCGCACCTCGGCGCCGCTGGGATTCGTCGTCACGCTGAGCGTGCCGGTTGCCGCAGCCACCGCCCCGACGGGCGCGACGAAGGCGCGGCGAGCGCCGTACACGCCTGCGGTCAGGACGGCGATGCCGCCGAGCGTCGCCGCGATCAGCATGCGGTTTCGACCCGACACCATCGACAGCTTGAACGTCTTCGGCCGCGAGGCCTGCGCGGCGCGATGCCCGAGTTCGCGAACGTCGCCGGCAATGAAGTCCGGGATCGGCTCGCGGACATTTGACGGCCGCAGCTCGAGTTCGGCGCGTGGTTCCCGGAGCGGCATCGGGAGGGATCCGAATACGGTCGCGGCCGCTTCGGGGACTGACGCCTCTTCGGTCGGTTTGGCGCTGATCTCCTTGGCGCCGCCATCCTGCTCGGGCGCGGCCGGTGCAGCCACGGCCACCGACATCGCCGCTACGGTCGGCTCTCCAGCCAACACTTTGTCGAGCTCCGCGCGCGCCTCGGGCGCCGACGCGAACGAGTGGCGTGCGTCGAGCTGGAGCGCTCGCGACAGCCAGGTGCGCAGTCCGGCAGGCAGCTGCTCCGAGTGCTCCGAGCCGCCCTTCGGCGCAATCGCCTTCGCCGTCGCCACCACATCCGCGGCGTTGGTGATGTATTCGTCTTCGTGGAGCATGCGTCCAAGGATCAGCGACAGCGCGACGACGCCGATCTGCGTGACGTCGGCCCGATGATCGAACCGCGGCAACCCCGGGGCCGACGGCAGCGCAATGCGCAGCTCCCGCCAGTACCGCTCGCGCGAGAAGCGCAGCTGCTCGAGCGCGGCGCCAAGCACGTATTCGACGACGACGATGCGGGCGTTCGGCGTGATGACGATGCGCTCGGGACCGATCGCGCCGTGCGCGATGTCGCGCGCGCTTTCGTGCAGCATCGCGACCGCCGAGACGAGCTGCCGGACAAAATGCAGTGCCACCGTGATGTCGATGGTGATCGGCCGCGGGCCGGCTTCGGACAACAGCGCCGACAGCCGCAGGCCGCGCGTGTGATCGGAGACGATCGCCAGCGTCGCCGCCGGATCGTTCAGCCGATCGACGCCGCGCACGCGGCTGTAGTTGGCATGCCGGAACGCCGTCAGGCGGCCGGCGCGCTCGCGCAGCGCGAATTCGAAGGACGGAATCGCGGTCAGCTCGCTGCGCAGACAGAGCACTTCGACCGGATCGGCGCCATTGCCGTCCAGACGGCGGCGTTCGCCGAGCGCATCCTGGAAGACGATCGGGACCGATGGCGCAATGTGAGACGCGAGCGCTGAATCCATGTGGAACCTCTGGGGGCCGCGATGCGCGAAGCGTGCCGTCGGTGTCGAAAATGCGGATCGGCGCCAACAAGCTGATTCCGCGTGACTTGAGGGGGGTTGGAGCGTCCGGCTCACTCCGGCCGATTACACGACCGGCGCCCGACTGTCGATTTCTGTTAGTCGCCGCCGCGCGGCGTGCCGGCTTCCGTAGACCGCGTAGGCCACGAGTCCAAGGGCCAGCCAGATCATGAGCCGTTCCCACGTCGCCAGCGGCAGCCCCACCATCTGCGCCAGGCAGATGATCGCGCCGGCGATGGGCACGCGCGGGCACGCCCGGCGTCCGAAACGGCCGCGGCACGTCCGGCGCCGTCGCCGCAGGATGATGACGCCGATGCAGACGAGCACGAACGCGAGCAGCGTGCCGATGCTCACGAGCTGGCCGAGGACGCCGATCGGCGTCAGGCCCGCGAGCAAGCGCGATGATCGCCGCCGGTCAGCATCGTGCTCACGTGCGGCGTGCGGAACCGCGGGTGAACGCGTCGCGAAAGACCCGCGGCAGGAGGCCGTCGCGGCTCATCGAGTAGAAGATGCGCGTCTGGCCGAGCAGCTGCACGAGCATCGTGCTGAACAGCCCGAACAGCGCGGCGACCTTGATGACGGGACTGAGCCAGGTGAGTGCCGGTCGCGTCGATGCCGACCGCGAGCGGATCGGCGACGTTCAGCTGTTGATACGGCACGATGCCGAGCAGCACGATCGCCACCGACCATGTAGATGACCGTGCAGATCGCCAGCGAACCGAGGATGCCGATCGGCATGTCGCGCGACGGGTTGCTTCGCCTCCTGCGCGGCGGTCGAGACCGCGTCGAAGCCGATGTAGGCGAAGAACATGACGCCGGCGCCGCGCAGCACGCCGCTCCAGCCGAACTGCCCGAACGTCCCGGTGTTGGGCGGAATGAACGGCGTCAGGTTCGCGCGGTTCACGTACGACGCCCCGGCCACGACGAACACCACGAGCACCAGCGTCTTGATCGCCACGAGCAGCCGTGTTGGTGTCGGCCGACTGCTTGATGCCGATCACCAGCAGCGCCGGCGACCACGAGCACGATCGACCGCAGCCGGCAGGTTGAACAGCCCTCGGGCGGCGGATCCGCGAGCGACGGCGGGATGGCGATGCCGAGGTCGCGCGCGAGGCTCACGAAGTAGCCGGACCAGCCGACCGCGACGGTCGCCACGCTGAGCGCGTACTCGAGGATCAGGTCCCAGCCGATGATCCACGCGACGAACTCGCCGATCGTCGCGTAGGCGTAGGTGTACGCGCTGCCGGCCACCGGCACCATCGCCGCGAACTCGGCGTAGCACAGGCCGGAGAACGCGCAGCCGACCGCCGAGATGATCATCGAGAGCACGAGCGCCGGCCCGGCGTTCTGCGACGCCGCGGTGCCGGTGAGCACGAAGATGCCGGTCCCGATGATCGAGCCGATGCCCAGCGCGGTCAGGTTCCACGGTCCGAGCGATCGCCGCAGCAGCCCCCGGTCGGCTTCGGCCTGCAGGTCGGCGAGCGATTTCTTGGAAACAGGCCATTGCGATGAGTCCGCCGAAGGCGGCCCACGTACTTGCCGTCGTCTCCTCGTGGGGGCCGATCCTGTCTCTCTTCGTGGGGTCGGCTAGCGACCATGCCGCTCTAGCCGGACCTTGCCGACAGTCGTCTCTCCAGACAGACTGCGTCTTGCACGCACGATCAACGTGATGGGACGGGCTTAGCGCGTGCTGGAGCGCGAGACGGTATTCGGCGGGCGTCAGACCGGTGTAGCGCTTGAAGCAGGCGGGAGAAATGGCTCTGATCGCAGAAGCCGGCCGCGGCGGCGATGTCGCCGAGCGCTCGCGCCGGACACCGCCAGCTCCCGCCGCGCGAACTCGATGCCGCACGTGCCGGACGTAGCCGGCGAACGTGATCTGGTAGACGCGGCGGAACGTGCGCGCGAGGTGCACCGGGTGGACGCCGACACGCCGCGGCCACGTCGACCAGCGGCAGCGGCTCCGGCGAAGTGCGCGTCGACCAGCGCGCGCGCCTGCTGCGAGCCACGCCGGGCGCCGGCCGCTCGCTGCGCGTCGCGCCGCCGGCGCGACGCTTCGGCCAGCACGCCGAGCGTGATGCTCTCGATCACCAGGCGCGAGACCTCGTCGCGCAGCCGGAACTCGCCGTGCAGCCGATGCGCGAGGTGCAGGACGAAGCCGCCGCGGAACGCCGCGGACTGCGCCAGCACCGGCGCGTGCAGCCGCGCGCGCGCCAGCCACCCTTCGTCGACGTCCACGATCAGGCAGGTCGGCGCCGGCCGCGCGACACGATGTAGGCGTGCGGCTCGTCGAGCGCGCCGGAACAGCAGCGTCGACGGACCGTGCGGTCTGCGTCTCGTCGCCGCGAATCTCGGTGATGCCGCCTGCCAGCACCAGCACGAAGCGGGCGTGCGGATGGACGTGCCGATGGACGCGCTGCCCGGGCGCGTACCTGCACCTCAGCGAGCACAGGCCGCCGACCGTGCGCCAGCGCAGGATCTCGCCGTGCGTGAAGTTCCGGGGCGGTTGGGCTATGAGCATGACATTCACGCTCGTGGTGAGCGGGTTCCTTGCTACTGCGGCGTCCGCGTTTCCGGAGGCTGGCGCATCTCGTACTCCTTCGGCGGCTCGGCGCCGAGCAGGTGCTTCACGAAATAGTCCCAGCGCCGGCGGACCATGTACGGCTCGTTGCCGAATCCATGGCCGCGGTTGGGAAGCATGATCAGATCGAAGTCCTTGTTCGCCTTGATCAGCTCGTTCACGACGAGCAGCGTGTTGTTCGGCGGCACGTTCGTGTCCATCGTGCCGTGCGCGAGCAGCAGCTTCCCTTTCAGGTTCTTCGCGACCAGCTGATTGGCCTGGTTGTCGTAGTTCGTCGTGCCGTCCGCGTTGCGTCTTGAGCAGACCCTGCCACTTCTCGGCCCAGTCGTCCTCGTAGACGCGGTTGTCGTGGTTGCCGGCCTCCGACATGCCGACCTTGAAGAAATCCGGATAGCGGAACATCGCGTCCGCCGTGGCGTAGCCGCCGCCCGAGTGGCCGTAGATGCCGGCGCGGTCGATGTCGATCCACGGATACGTCGCCGCCAGCTGCTTCATCCCGGTCACCTGATCGGCCAGCGTGTTGTCGCCCATGTTGCCGTAGTACGCCTCGTGAAACTTCTTCGAGCGCCACGGCGTGCCCATTCCGTCGATCTCCACGACGACGAATCCGAGCTCGGCCAGCGCCTGCGCGTCGCCGCGCGCCGGCGAAAACGTCCGCGCCGCCCACGCTCCCGGTCTGCGGACCGGGATAGATGTGGTTGATGATCGGATACTTCTTCGCCGGATCGAGAGTCGGTCGGCTTGTACATCAGGCCGTAGAGATCGGTGACACCGTCGCGCGCCTTCACGGTGATCGGCGTGGGCGGCTTCCAGCCGGTGGCGAGGAGCCGCGAGATGTCGGCTTTCTCGAGCGTCAGGAGCAGCGCGCCATCAGCGTCGCGCAGCTCCGCGATCGGCGGCGACGTCGGGCTTCGAGTAGCTGTCGACGAAGTAGCGGCCCGACGGCGACAGCGTGACGTCGTGGTCCGCGTCCGCCGGCGTCAGCAGCTTCGGGCTGCTGCCGTCCATGCCGATGCGATACAGATGCCGGAAGTACGGATCGCGGCCTTTCTCCATCCCGACGCCGACGAAATACAGCATCCGGTTCTTCTCGTCGACGCGGAGCAATTGCGTGACGTTGCCCTCGCCGGTCGTGATTTGACGCTTTTCGCGGCCGCTCTGCAGATCGTGCAGATAGAGATGCCCCCAGTTGTCCCGCTCCGAGAACCAGATGATTTCGTTCGAGGCCGGCAGGTAGCGCCAGTTGACGCGGCCGTTACCCGACTCGAAAAACGTCTCGAGCCTTCTCTTCCATCACCTCGCGGATGTTGCCGGTGGCGGCATCCGCTACGCGGAGTTGCTCCTGCCGGTGATCGCGCGACGTGGAGACGAACGCCACCGTGGATCCATCAGGACTCCACTGCACATCGCCCCATTCCCCGCGGCACGCCAGGTCGTCGCATAGCGTCGACCGGTGCTGGTCCGCGCCCATCTTGAAGCGGACGGTGCGTCCTGAGTCCACGTCGATGACGACGCGGTGGATCATCGTGACGACGGCGTCGCCGGGCAGCGGATATTTCCAGGCCTGCAAGGTCGGGTGGCCGACCTTCGTGTCCACGAGATACATCTCGCCGACGTTGCGCTGATCCTGCTGAAACGTGGCGATCTTCCTGGAGTCCGGAGACCACACGAGGATCGGACGTTCGCTGCGCGTCCAGCCGGCGTTGTCGGTGGCGTAGCCGAAGTCCTTGACGCCGTCTTTCGTCAGCGCCGTTTCCTTCCCGCTGGCGACGTCGCGAACCCACAGGTTCCAGTCGCGGATGAAGGCGGTGCGCTTGCCGTCGGGCGAGGGCACATCGAGGCGCGGCGATCCCGCCTGCCCTGAGCTTGTCGAAGGGCGGCCTCCCCGGCCGCCGTCTGCCCGTTCGCGGCAGGCCGGCAAGGTGCACTCGGATCGGGTCGCGTTCCTGGAATCGACGAGCACGGCTTCGCTGCCGCGCTCCGTGGTGACGCGATACCAGAACCGATCGTCCGGCAGCCAGGTGGCACGGACGCCGCTGCGCAGGACCAGCGGCGTCGTGTTGTAGGTCATGAACCGCTCGGCGCGGGCGTAGTCGGCGGCCGTCAGCGCGCGTGGCGCCTCCGGCCGCTGCTGCCCGACAACCGTAACGGTGATGGCGAGCGCAAACGGCAGCGCGTACTTCATACGCGCCAAATTATTTCAGAGTTCAGAGTTCAGATTTTAAAAATCTGAACTCAATCTGAACTCTGAAATCTGAACTCTGAAATCTGACCTGTCCTACCCCGCTGTCTTGACGAGCTGACCGCGGGCGACGCCGCCCGGATTCAGCGTCGAGTGCACGTTGAAGTAGAAGCCCGCCGGGTTGTTGAGGATGTTCTGCAGGATCGCCGGATCGGCGGCAATCCCCGACTTATTGATCGTCGCGGCCCCCGACGCGTTCGCGACGACCTCGCCCGCGGCCAGAGAGGTGTTGACGAGGACCGCTCCGTTCGCGCCGGCGGCCCCCGTGTGGATGTGCGCGATGTTGAACGGCGTGCCCGCCGGGAAACCGGTGAGGTTGGCCTGGAACGTGATCGTGCCACTGGTGATGTTGCCGGCGGCGTCCCTGGTGACATTGAACGTGATCGTGGCCGTGCCGCTGCCCGTCGACTCGGCGTTGGCGATGGGCGGCACTTCGTTCGCCGGCGACAGCGCGGCCGTGAATACTGGATTGACCGGCGTCGACGGCTCGGTGGACGATTTGCCGCACGCGACAGAACCGATGGCGAGAATGGCTGCAAGAACTGCGAAACGTTTCATCGTGGCACTCCTCCTTCTCAGTAGAACTTCCGCGACAGATTGAACCCTAGGTTGAGCGTGTCCGGATTGCCGCCCGACGCGATCTGCCTGAACGTCGTGCCCGGACTGTTCGTGAACGTGAGCGAGAACACGTGCCCGCCGGCACGTTTTTCGATGGCGAATCCGAATTGGGGATCCCGGGGCACAAAACCCCCGATGCGCGGCGCGACCTCGCCGACGAGGTTCACCGTCGAGCTCAGACGCAGCCGGCCGCCCACACCGAGGTATCCAGTGTCCCGCGTGGCGAGTCCTTCGGCGGCGGTGTTGTGCACCCAGAACGGTTCCAGGTATACGGCCAGCCGATTCGCGATTTTCCGCGACACGACCAGGCCGAGCGCAGGCGAGTAATGCGTATCTTGACCCTCTGGTGTGCTCGCGCCGAAGTTGCTGTCGCCCTCGATTGAGGCGATACCGGAAATCGACACCGGCCGGCTCCCGTTCTGATGCCAGGCGTCGTACTGCAGCGACATCTGGATGATCTGGCTCAGGCTGGTTCGGACGACGATCGCCTGCAGACGGCGCATCACGCCAAACCGGAACTCGAGGCCGATGTTCGCGCCGTTGTCGAGGCCGAACAGGTTCGACAACCGATTCGTGAAGCAGTCGTCTTCTAGCTCGGAGCAGATCAGATTCAGATTGAACCGATGCGTCAGATGAAAGTCCCACCCGCGTACCGGCAGCCGCAGCGTCGTCGGAAGGTTGACGATGGAGAAGTCCGGTTCAAGCGGGTCCAAGGCCGCCGGGTCGTCATCGGTGGACGGCGTCTGCGCTGTCAGCACGACTGGCGGCGAGTCGGTCGGCGGTGGGGTCGTTGTTGCGGGCGGTTGCGCGCGCGCCACGCGAGCAGACGCGGCTAACGCGATCACGAGAACGAGTATTGTCGAGGCAGACGAGCGTCGAATCACAAGGGGCCTCCATGAGCAAGGTCAAGACCAGCACCTAAAGTGTTGATGACTAAGCGTAAGTGGCGATTGTTGCGTTACCCGGAACGTAAGGCTTTACGCGAAGTGTCCTCGTTTACGACGGTGGCCTGCCATAAACGACCTTGCCGCCCACCATCGTCATCACGATCTGCATCTGCTCGATGTGTTTCTCGGGACAGGTCAGGATGTCTTCCGGGAGGACGACCAGGTCGGCGAGTTTGCCTGGCTCGATCGATCCCTTGAGCCGCTCCTCGAACGTAAGGAAAGCGTTGTTGATGGTTTCGACTCGCAGCGCCTCGGCTCGCGTGATCTTCTGATCCGCGCCGAGGATGCCGCCGCTGATCGTGTCGCGCGTCACGAAATGGTAGATGACCCACAACGGCGGGTACGGCACGACGGCCGAGTCGGTTCCACCCGCGACGACGAAGCCACGGTCGAGATAGGCGCGGACGGGCGTCGTCCATGCCGCTCGGGTCGGGCCCCAATACGCGACGAGGCTTGGCCCTGCAAGGTAGAGGTGATTCTGCGCTGAGATCACCAGATCGAGCGCTTTCATCCGCGGAAACTGATCCGGCTTCGGGATGAATCCGTGTTCGATCGTCCACCGCCGGCCCACAATCGATCGCTCGGCGTTCGCGGCTTCGTATGCCGCGAGCACTTCGTCGATGGCTGCGTCGCCAACCGCGTGTGTGGCCACGCGCCAGCCGAGGCGATTCAGCTCCTTCACGACATCGGTGTACGGCGCCTGCTTCATCGTGTTGACGCCGGTGAACGTGCCACGCTCACCCCACGGTTCGGTGTACGGCTCGCGCATCCAGCCGCCCTCGAATCCACCGTCGACGCCGAGCTTCATGCCGCCGACGCGGACCCACTCGTTGCCTTCGTCGGGCTTGACGTTCAGCGCCGCCACGGCCGCGCGCATTTTCGCGGCATCGTCTGCGCCAACACGCATGAGTTGACTCACCCGAATCGTCAGGAGCTTCCGGCGCTCCATCTCTTGCAGCAGGCGATACTGCTCGATCGACGCGCCGGGATAGCGAATGCTCGTCAAGCCGGCGGCGTTCAGTTTTCGATGCTGCTCGATCAGCGATTCGATCGTCTGCCGCGGAGCCGGCGGAAGCTGCACGAGCGACTTCGCGCGATCGACCAGTTCGCCGTTCAGCTCGCCGTCGCCGTCGCGCGTAATGCGGCCGCCGGGAAGCTGCGGCGTTTCCTTCGTGATGTTCCACTTCCGCAGCGCCGCGGAATTGAGGATGTACTCGTGGCCGCCGCGGACGAGGACGACCGGATTGTCGGGCGCGACCGTGTCGAGGTCCTTGCGGTACGGCAACCGAACTTCTTTGAGCTGGGCCTCGTGCCAGTCGCTGTTGCTGACGATGACGTCGCCGGGCTGGCCTTGTGCCACGCGCGCGCGGACGGCGGCGAGCACGTCGGCAAGCGATCGGGCGCGCGACAAATCGACCCCAGGACCGCCGCCGGCGTCGTGCAGATGATCGTCGGCGAGCCCGGGGATCACCGTTCGCCCGCGCAGATCGATCACGGTGGTGTTCGGTCCAGCGGTTCTTCGAATCGCGGCGTTCGTGCCGATCGCCGTGAACTTGCCGTCGGCGATCGCGATCGCCTCCGCGATCGAGAACGCCGCATCGACCGTGATCACGTGACCGTTGACGAGGATGAGATCAGGTGCGGCCGGCGCTTGCTGGCCCGCCAGCGCGAGAACAGCCGCAATGAGTCCGGCAGTGCGAAGCATCAATCCACCTCGCGTGGCGGTCCTGAGCCTATCGTTCGACCCGGCTCCGCTTCACCCTGAGGCCACCGACACGAATCGAGGACACGTTCATGCTGTACAGAATCAAGGATCAACTGCGATCTCCGTTTGTGTCCGTGGTTCGGACAAGCTCACCACGAGCGTGTCTACGTGAAGGTGGCGTCATCTCGCCCGGCTACGTCATGATACCTGCGCTGCCCTTTTGGGTGATCCGGCCGGCCGCGGCATCTGTCACGATTTCCGCATGACAACCGAACTTTCCAACTTCTCGAATCAACTCGCCGACATCGTCGCGGCGGCGGCGCCGTCGGTCGTTCAGGTTCAAGGCCGGCGCCGGCCCGCCAGCGGACTCGTGTACGCTGAGGACGTCGTGCTCACAACCGCCCGGGCCCTCGGCCGCGAGGACGGCATCCGCGTCCGGCGCGACGATGGCACCGCGCTGGACGCCGAACTGGCCGGATGGGACCCGACGACAGGCCTTGCCGCACTGCGCGTGCCGGGCCTCGGCGCCAAGCCGTTCGCCCCGTCGGCAACTCCGGCCCGCGTCGGGAATCTGGCGGTTGCCGTGGCGCGATCGTGGAGCAACGCGGTCACCGCGAGCGCGGGACTCGTGTCGGTGATCGGCGGACCGCTCCCGACGGGGCGGCGCCGTGCGATCGACGAAGTGATTCGCACGTCCGCTCCGATGCATGATGGGTTCGCGGGCGGCGCGTTCCTCAACACCGAGGGCGCGCTCGTCGGCGTCGCGACGGCCGCGTCGATTCGTGGCCTGGGCGTGGTGATCCCGGCGGCGATCGCGTGGAAGACGGCCGGCACCGTCATCGCGCACGGCCGGTTGAAGCGCGGCTACCTCGGGATCGCCGGTCAGCCGGTCGCGCTGCCCGCCAACCAGCGAGGCGGCGACGAACGCGAGGAAGCGCTGCTCGTCGTCGGCGTGACGAGCGGGAGTCCGGCAGCAACCGCGGGCGTGCTCGTCGGCGATCTGCTGCTCGACTTCGACGGCAACGCCATCGGGTCGCCAGAGGATTTGCTGGATCTCCTCGTCGGCGATCGCGTGGGCCGCGACGTGCGTCTGCGCGTGATGCGCGGCGGCGCGGTGTCGGATTTGACCGTGACGGTGGGCGAACGGCCGACTCAGTGAGACATCTCATACGTACGTGGGGTCCGCCTTCAGGCGGACCTGAGGTCCGGCTAAAGCCGGACGCCACAGGTTTAGCGGTGCTGTGAATGCGCGTGCTGGTAGTGGGATCGGCCGATGAACGCGCCGCCCTCAGAACGCAAATCGACGGCACGATGGAGGTGGCCGGCGAGTTTGCCACGCTGCCGGCGGCGCGGGCGTCCGACATCGATGCGGATGCCATTCTGATCGCCAGCCACGGCCGCGACCTCGACGAGGGCGATGAAGCGCTCAACGAGCCGCTGACGCCGAGAGAAGTACAGGTGGTCGAACTGCTGGCGGAGGGACTGCCGAACAAGGCGATCGCCGCGCGGCTGGGGATCAGCGATCAGACCGTGAAGTTCCACCTCGCGTCGATTTCGGGCAAACTCGGCGCCGCGAATCGGACCGATGCGGTGCGGCGAGCAGTGCGGCGGGGGCTGATCACGTTGTAGGTCCGCCTAAAGGCGGACCCCACGTACTGTCTCGCAAGAACACCGCGCAACCGGAGTACGTGGTACATGGGTCGGCTTTAGCCGGACCTTAGCCGGACCTACCGTCTCTCCGCCGGGACCGCGTACCTGCAGTACGTGGGGTCCGGCTTTAGCCGGACCTACGGTCTCTCCGTCGGCAATACAGTCACGTAGCGCCGCTCGGCGCCGCGCAACACCATCAGCGGCACCGGCGTCCCGATGTGATCGTCGGTCAGCCGCCGATGCAGGTCGTCGATACCGGTGATCGGCTGGCCGGCAAATCCCAAAATCAAGTCACCTTCGCGCAGCCCCGCGCCGGCCGCCGGACTATTCGCTTCGACTGACGCCACCAGCACCGCCGACGAAACCGCCAGCTGATTGGCTCGGGCGATGGCTCGCGGCACCGGCACGTTCTGCCCTGCCACACCAATGTAGCTGCGCCGAATCTTGCCGTCACGGATCAGCCGCCCGGCGACGAACCTCGCGGTGTTGCTCGCAATCGCGAAGCACAGGCCCTGCGCCGGCAGAATCATCGCGGTGTTGATGCCGATGACTTCCCCGCGCGTCGTCACCAGCGGTCCGCCTGAGTTGCCTGGGTTGAGCGCGGCGTCCGTCTGGATGACGTCGTCCATCAGCCTGCCCGATCGCGCGCGCAGCGACCTGCCCAACGCGCTCACGACGCCGGCCGTCACCGAGTGATGAAATCCGAACGGATTTCCGATCGCGATTGCGATCTGCCCGACGCGCAGCGTCCGCGAATCGCCAAATCGCGCCCACGGCACGCGATTCGCCGTCGTGCACAGCCATGCGCAGGACCGCCAGGTCCGTGTCGGGATCGTCGCCGACGACGTCGCCTCGCCGCGATCGGCCGTCGGGCAGCGTCACCGTCGTGCGGGCGGCGCGATGGACGACGTGGCTGTTGGTGAGGACGAGGCCGTCAGGAGCGACCACGACGCCCGATCCGGCGCCGCGGTCGGCGTCGATCTTGACGACGGCGGGTCCGACTGCGTCTACCGCATCGATGACCGTGCGGGAGTAGGCATCGAGCAGCTCGTCGTCGTGCTCGAGCCGGTCGGGCTGGAGGGCCATGGGATCGATCGTAGAAGTCGTTCAACGACCGAACATCACCCAAACGGGTTGCCCTTCTGGGTCGTAGGGGCGGACACGCGGGTCCGCCCCTACGAGATCATGTGAACATGTCTCTATGGCACCCACGCCAGACCGTCCGGGCCGGTGCCCGCGGAGATGCGGCGAGCGACGGTCCAGGTCTTCATGTCGATCACCGCGACGTTGTTGTCGCCGTTGACTGCGACGAACGCTTCGGTGTTGTTGGGGATGAGAATACCTTCCGGCATTCGGCCGAGCGGCAGGCGCTTGACCTCCTTGCGCGCGGCCGCGTCCACGACGACGAGCTCGCCCGCTTCGAGATCCGAGACCAGCGCGAACTTGGCGTCCGGGGTGAGCTTGATCCGGTTCGATCGTTTGGTGCCGAGCGCGATCGTCTGCACGACCTTGCGAGTCGCCACATCGATGATCGACACGCCACCGTCGCGTGAGTGCGCGCTCCACACCTCGCGGCCGTTCGGCGAGAAGTCGATCCCTTCCGGTCCTTTGCCGACGGCGATGATCGTCTGCGTCCACGAGCCGTCGGCGCCCTGCTGCACCGCTGACACGCTGTCCGATCCGATGTTCGACGTGAAGATCGTTCGGGCGTCCTTGGTCGGCAGCACCATGTGCGTCCCGTTCTGCCCCGTTTCGAACTCCCAGTCGACTTTGTTGGCGGCCGGATCGTAGCGCGCGATCTTCCGGTTCCCTTCCGCGCTGAAATACAGCTTGCCGGCGGCGAACGCGAGGCCATGCGGGCGGCTCAGCGGCGCGACGTCGATGCGGCGCAGTTCTTTTTGCGTCGCGATATCGATCATCGAGATCGTGTGACCCGGCGCCGGACCTGTGCCGTAGTTGCTCGCGAACGCGATCTTTCCGTCGGTGGAGACGACGAGCTCGTGCGGCCCTTCGCCGGTCGGCACCTTCCCGAGGATCTGCCCCGACGCGGCATTCACGAACGCCAGCGTGGCATCTTCCTTGTTGAGCACGAGCAGCCGCGGTGACGATTGCATGCTCGCAGTGATTGGTAGAAGGAGGGCGCACGCGACAACGCCGAGGAAGCGAAGAATGTGTTTCATGAGACGTATTTTATCCGTTACCTCGAATGGCTCGGAGCACGTCCGCATAGTCCGGCGGGTCGACACGCGCTTCGATCAGACTCGGCCCACTTCGCGCCAGCGCCTCGCGCAGTGCAGCGTCGAGCTCGGCTTCGGTTGCCGCGAAGTGCGCCGGGACGCCGAGGCTCTCCGCCAGCGCGCACCACGCGACATCGCCGAGCGATACGCCTGCCGGCGCCAGCTTGCGTTGTTGCTGTTTGACGGCGATCAGGCTGAGCGATGCGTCATTGAACACCACGGTCACCACGCGCAGGCGTTCGCGCGCCGCCGTCAGAAGCTCGCCCGCGCAGATCAACAAGCCGCCGTCGCCCGTCAGCGCGACAACGGGCTCGTCCCGATCGACCAGCGCCGAACCGATCGCCGCCGGCAGCGCGAAGCCCATCGTCGACAAGCCGTTCGAGACGAGCATGCCGTTCGGCTCCCCGACCGGCCACAGCATGGCCGCGGGAAGCATGTGTGCGCCCGCGTCGAGAGTGAGGCGGGCTCCGCGCGCGGCCTTCGCGGCAGTCCGGACGATGCCTGCGGGGGTGAGACGGCCTCCAGCGGCATCCAGCCGCGCGTGGTGCGATGCGACCTCTTGGCGCAGCGCCGCGAGGTCCCACTCGTCGTTGCGTGAGTTCCTCGCTCACCAAACGCAAGGCCGGCGGCGATGTCGCCGACGTGCTGCGCCGCAAACGGCACATGCTGGTCGTCGACGCGCCACGGGCCGATGGACACCACAGGTTGCCGATGCGTCCACGGGCGCGGCAGCAGTTCGACGGGATCGAGCCCCACGCCGATGAAGAGATCGGCCTGCGCAAGGATCGGCTGCTCGATGGCGGCGTTCGTGAGCACGCCGGCAAAGTGTGGATCCTCGTCCGGCATCACACCCTTCGCCTTGTATGTGACCATCGCCGGAACCTGATGCGTTCCGCAGAACGCACGGATGGCGGCGACGGCGTCCGGCGTCCGCGCGCCAAGGCCGATCAGGAGGAGTGGGCGACGGAAAGCAGTCAGATCTGTCGTAGCGCGGCCCTTTCAGGCCGGGGTCCCCACCGCGCGGACTGTGCGCGGTGGGGTGGAGCGCCGCGGTCGCGGGCTGGGAATCTCGCGGCCCTGAAAGGGCCGCGCGGCGTGCGCCACCAACGTCCGACGGCACATCGATGTGCACGGGCCCTGGCGGCCCCGTCATCGCCTGTTCGATGGCCTCGGCCAGCACAGCGTCCGCGTTTTCCGCGGACAGCGTCGCCGACCATTTCGTCACCGGTGCGAGCAGCGCTCGATGATCGAGACGCTGATGCGCATAGGCCGCCGCGCTCGACGGATAGCAATCCGTGAACACCAGCAGCGGCGCACGATCGAGCGACGCGCATGCGATGCCGTTCACCACCGACGTCACGCCCGGCCCCAGCGTCGTCAGGCAGGCGCCGGGCCGGCCCGTGATCTCCGCCTGCGCGAGCGCCGCGATCGCGGCGCCGGTTTCGGTGGCCGTCAGCACGAACGGCAAGCCGGCGCGCCCGGCCGCGTCGATGAGATCCAGATTGCTGCCGCCGCCAGGCATGCCGAAGAGCGTGACGACGCCCGCATCGCGCAGGCGTGCGACGATGAGATCCGAGACGGTGGTCATGAACGAAAAGGACGCTGAGACCGCGACGATCATATGTCCTTTGCGGTCTTGGCGAGCTTTGCGTTCTCGACGTGGTCTATGATCGCCCCGTGCCGAGCGCCGAACTCCATCTGGATTTACGGTCCGCCGTTCGCGATCTGTGCAAAGCGTTTCCCGACAGCTACTGGCGCGAGCTGGATGGCGCGCGCGCGTATCCCGACGCGTTCGTCAAGGCGCTGACCGAGGCGGGCTATCTCGCGGCGCTCATTCCCGAGGAATACGGCGGGGCGGGACTCGGAGTCACCGAAGCGTCGATCATCCTCGAGGAAATCAATCGCAGCGGCGGCAACGCAGGCGCCTGTCATGCGCAGATGTACACGATGGGCACGCTGCTGCGCCACGGGTCCGCCGACCAGAAGCGCGCGATTTTGCCCGGGATCGCCCGCGGCGAGCTCCGGCTGCAGGCGTTCGGCGTCACCGAGCCGACGACCGGATCCGACACCACCCAGATGAAAACGACCGCGCGACGGTCCGGCGACCGCTACGTCGTACGCGGGCAGAAGGTATGGATCTCTCGCGCTGAACACTCGGACCTGCTGCTCCTGGTCGCGCGCACGACACCGATCGAACAGGTCAAGAAGCGCACCGAAGGGTTGTCGGTGTTTCTCGTGGACCTTCGCGCGGCGGTCGGCCACGGCCTCACGATCCGGCCCATTCGCACGATGATGAATCACGCGACGACCGAGCTGTTCTTCGACGATCTCGAAATACCCGCTGATGCGCTGGTGGGCACGGAGGGACAGGGATTCCGCTACCTGATCGACGGGCTCAATGCGGAACGAATTCTCATTGCCGCGGAGTGCATCGGCGACGGCCGATGGTTCGTCGAGCGTGCGACGAAGTACGCGTCGAGCCGCGTCGTGTTCAACCGGCCGATCGGCCAGAACCAGGGCGTGCAGTTCCCGATCGCGCGCGCGCACGTGAACGTCGAGGCCGCGGACCTGATGCGCTTTCGCGCGGCCGAGCGCTTCGATCGCGGCGAGCCGTGCGGGGCCGAAGCGAACATGGCGAAGCTCCTCGGCGCGGACGCGTCGTGGGAAGCGGCCAACGTCGCGCTCCAGACGCACGGCGGATTCGGCTTCGCCGAGGACTACGACATCGAGCGCAAGTTCCGCGAGACGCGGCTCTTCCAGGTAGCCCCGATCTCGACCAACCTGATCCTCGCCTACGTCGCGGAACACGTGCTCGGGCTGCCGAGGTCGTATTGATGGTCCGATTGGCAACGTGGGGTCCGCCTTCAGGCGGACCTACATCTGCCGAGCCCGCTTGGTCCGGCTAAAGCCGGACCCCACGTACGAACAATTCCATGCTGCCACTTGAACACATCACCGTCGTCGCGCTCGAGCAGGCGGTCGCGGCGCCGTTCGCGACGCGGCAGCTCGCCGATCTCGGCGCGCGGGTGATCAAAATCGAGCGGCCCGACGGCGGAGATTTCGCGCGCGGCTACGACACGACGGTCAAGGGGTTGTCGAGCTATTTCGTCTGGCTCAATCGATCGAAGGAGTCGCTGACGCTGGATCTGAAGCGTCCCGCGGGCCGCGAGGTCCTGGCCCGGCTGCTCGACCGCGCCGACGTGTTCATCCAGAACCTCGCGCCTGGTGCCGTCGATCGGTTGGGCGCGCGGTCGCAGGATCTCCGCGCGAAACATCCGCGCTTGATCGTGTGCAATGTGTCGGGCTACGGATCGGCCGGGCCGTACGCGGAGAAGAAAGCGTACGACCTCCTGGTCCAGAGCGAAGTCGGCCTGCTGTCCATCACCGGCACGCCAGGCGTGCCCGCAAAGGTGGGCATCTCGGTCGCCGACATCGCCGCCGGCATGTACGCCTACTCAGGGGTCCTGACGGCGCTCTTCATGCGATCGACATCGGGCCAGGGGACGATCGTCGACGCGTCGTTGTTTGACTCACTCGCTGAGTGGATGGGGTTCGCGGCCTACTACACGGCCTACAGTGGATCGGCGCCGCCGCCCAGCGGGGCTCACCATGCGTCGATCGCGCCGTACGGCCCGTTTCACACGGGCGACAGCGTGGTCTACCTCGCCATTCAGAACGAGCGCGAGTGGGCTCGATTCTGCGCCGATGTGCTTGACCGGCCCGAGTTGACCGGCGACACGCGCTTCAGCAGCAACTCCGCACGCGTGCGTCATCGGACCGCGCTCCACGACGCCATCCATGCCGCGTTCGCGCATCTGCCGGCCGCCGACGTGATCCAGCGACTCGACCGCGCCGGCATTGCCAACGCGCGCATGAATTCGGTTCAGGGATTCATCGACCATCCACAGCTGTCCGAGCGGAACCGGTGGCAGGACATCGGTTCCCCGGCCGGGACGCTGCGTGCGCTGCTCCCGCCGGTCCAGATCGACGGCGTCGAGCCGCGCCTGGGCGACGTGCCCTCGCTTGGCGCACACACCGACGCCATCCTGACGGAGATCGGCATCGACCGCGCGACGATTGCGTCGTGGCGCAGCGAAGGAATGATCTGACCGCGCGCTCAGCCCCTTTTACCGCTCGTCCTGAGCTTGTCGTCCCTCGACTTCGCTCGGGACGTCCCCTGAGCCCGCCGAAGGTCGAAGGACGAGCTCGTGGTCGACAAGCTCACCAGGAGCAAATTCGAGTCAGCGACTACAACTGAAGCTCGAAGCGTCGTCCACGCTGCCTGAGCCGTTGTATTTGGCCACCTCGGGATAGGGACAGAGTGGTCGGGTCCGCACCGGTTTGCTGTCAACGAGGCGCGACCCGAGGATCGACGCCGGCGCTGCTCCCTTCTCGACCCAGTTGACGAGCGGCGTGAACGCATCGAACGTGCCGACGCCGACGCCGCCGCTGCAATGGAACATGCCGGGCACCATGAACATCCGATAGAAATCTTGCGTCTCCGGCCCAAACTTCTGTCGGACGCTCTCGTAGTAGTTGACGCCCATCATCGGATTCAGCGCGCCGTCGGCCCAGCCGAAGTAGCTCACGATTTTCCCGCCGCGGGCCTTGAATCGCGAGAGGTCGGGATCGGTTGCGTCGAGCGCGGAGCGTGCCGACTGCAGTTTGTCGAGATCCTTTTCGAGGTCGAACGAGAGCCAGTCGTACGACGGGTTGGCCCGGCCGAAGGCCATGTTCTTGAAAAAAGTGTCGCCAAAATTGAAGCCGACCGGCGGTCCAGTCGGAACGACCATAAATGGAATCCAGCCACTGGCACCGGCACCGGCCGGCCCGGCGCCGGCGATTTCGGCGCCGATCGGCCAGCCGGGGAAGAACTCTGCGCCGTTTCGTTTCGCGCTGCCGTAGATCGTCTCCAAGGATCGAATCTGTCCAGACGTGAAACAGGCCGCACCGTCCGCATCGCCCGCGCAACGCGGCAGATCGGTTGCCGGGTTGAACACACAGCGCCGGGGATCGTCGACTAGACCATCGCGAACCCCGTCGGACGCATCACATTTCTGGTACACCGCGTCGGCGAGCGGCTTCAGTTTCGCGACCGCGATCGGCGCTTCCTTCAGGGCCGCTTGGATCCGCCCGTAGCTGATCATCGTCCCCGAGAAATCGAGCACCGGCGCGCCGACGACGATGCCGTCGAAGTCCTCGGGAAAACGCTGGGCGGAGATCAGCCCCTGACGTCCGCCGGTCGAGCAGCCGTCGAAATAGGAGCGTCGCAGCGCGCCGTCATAGTAGGCCGCGACAATCTTCTTCGCCGTCAGTGCCGTCACGTGCACGGCTCGGTAGGCATAGTCGACAAATTTCTGCGGGCTGCTCGCGAATGTGCCGAGGGGTTCCACGGCTCCCTCATGGCCAGTGTTCGTTTGAGCCACCGCGAATCCACGGGCGACCGCCCGGAGCGCGGTCGCCACTCGGCCGCGGCTGTCCAGCGCCTCGCCGGCATATCCACCGTTGCCGAACATATAGAGGCGGCCGTTCCACATCGTGGGCAGGCTGACCTCGAATCGAATCTCCGGCTGGATGAGACCGGAGACACGGCAGTAATCAGGCGCGTCACTGGTCGCGGGCACCGTCGTCGCCGTGCTGATCGAGAACTCGTAGCCCGTGAGCGCGAGCAGCGTGGCGCAGGCCGCCCGCGGTTTGACCACCGTCGAATCCGCGAGCACGGAAGGATTCCAGTCCCGGAACTGCGAGCCGTTTTGCGCAGCAGCCGGAACCAGCAACATCGCGATGATTGCGCCGGCGAAGCCCGCACTGAACGCGTGGCGCCACGTCATACGTCCTCCGTTTTCTGACTCTGCGTCGCAACGAGGTTGAGCGCCGGGCGAACGCTCGGCGCTTCGTCGAGCGCCTGCAGCGCTGCCAGGGCTTGCCGCGCGGATGATTCCGAGAGTGCGCGGGCGGCGCACGACAGGAACTTGGTAGCAAGTTCGTCCGCGCCTGCCGGCCGTTCCGGATAGCCGCGCGCGCCATGCGCCATGCGCGTCAACTCGCGGCCGTCGCGAAGGACGATGTGCACGCGGGCCTGCGTCAGCGGCGGCGCCGTGGCATCGAGCGAGGGATCGACGTGCATCGTCACACGAGCGCGCACCGCCTCGATGTCGGGATCGCCGACGGCGTCATCCTCGAACGTGTCGATGCCGACGCGGCCTCGCACAACCGCGGCGGCGACGCAGTACGGCATGCTGAACTTTGCCTGCAGTCCGGTTGCCGGCCGCTCGTGAATCAGCACCGTCGGAGTGATTGGATCCACGCCGATCTCGATGGACCGAACGTCGGCCGCGGTGAACCGCTCGGCGCGCGCCAGGTCGAGTAACACATCGAGTGTGGGATGCGTCGCCGCACACGAGGGATAGAGCTTCACCGTGATGCCGGTGTCGAGGATCTCCCAGCGATCGCCGAGATCGGCCAGGGCTTCGTCCAGCGCGCGGCGATCGTGCTCGCTGCTCATCGCCATCAGCCATCCCTGATCGCCGGTGAGTGCGTCGAGGCTTGCCGACATCCCTTCTTGCGCCAGGCGCGCGGCCAGCACGGCGTTGCGCGCCGCCAGCCCCGCATGCAGCGGCTTCACCATCGTGCCGAAGTTGGCTTTCAGACCGGACGCCTCGGATGCCGCGATCGCCAGCGCGCGGCCGGTGGCGTCTTCGTCGAGACCGAGCAGGCGCGACGCCGCGGCAGTGGCGCCGATCGTCCCCAGCGTCGACGTGCAATGCCAGCCTCGCGCGTAGTGGCGCGGGTTCATCGTGCGTCCGAGGCGTCCCTCGATCTCGAAGCCGACGATGTACGCGTCGAGGAGCGAGCGGCCGGAGGCGTCAGCCACTTCGGCGATCGCCAGCGCCGCGGCGACGAGCGGCGCGCTGGGATGCGCGAGCGAGACGAAGCACATGTCGTCGAAGTCGAGCGCGTGAGCGGCCGCGCCGTTTGCCAGAGCGGCGGCGATCGCGGTTCCGCGAGCGCACGTGCCGATCACGACGCATGGGCCTGTTGCATCCGGCGTCGCGACCTGGCGCACGATGCGGGCCGCCGGTTCGGACGCACCGGCCAGGGTCACGCCAACCGTGTCGAGGACGGCGCGCGCCGCCGCAGCGCGTGCGTCCGATGGAGGCGACGCGCGAACCACGAAATCGGTCAGCGTCATGGCTCGTCCTGCCCCAGGGCGGCGATGAACCGACGGGTCATCGCCGCGCAGTCGTTTGGCGGTTTCGCCGTCGGCGGCGACTCGGTGACTTTGGCCACGATGACCATCGCGCCCTGGGCCTGCCGGTCGAGCGCGCGCGCGAGTTCGTCGGGCGATCGCACAGTCGCCGCCTCTGCGACGCGCATCGCGCGGGCGGCCGCTTCGAGGTCAGCGCCGGCCGCAGTTGCCGTCGCCTGGCCGCCGGTGGTCGCGAACTGCTCGTTGTCCATCACGATGAGCACGTAGTTGGCGAGCTGGAGCAATCCGATCGTGGCCAGCGAGCCGAGATTCATGAGCAGCGAGCCGTCGCCGTCGAGCACGAAGACGCGAACGTCCGGCCGCGCGAGCGCCAGGCCGAGGCCGACCGATGACGCGAGGCCCATGCTGCCCCACGTGTAGAAATTGCGCGGCCGATCGCCGGCGGCAAAAAGATCGTACGCCGGGTGTCCCAGGCTGGCAATTATTGCCCCCGCACCCGCATGTGCCACGACGATCTGTGTCGCTTCAAGCCGCGTCATGCGGGGTCTGACCCCATCGATTCCTCTAGCCCGGGGATTTTCGAGACTGGGGTCAGACCCTTCCGGGCCCTTCCGGGGTCTGACCCCACCGATTCCTCTTGCCCGGGGATTTTCGAGACTGGGGTCAGACCCCCAGTCGCCGTCAGCAGTTTCGGCAGCAGACACGCGCAGCTGACGCGGGTCTCGAACACCTGCATCCCGGCGCGCCGGACGGTCTCGCTCGCTGCGTCGCCTGACTCGACCGTCACGTGCGCGATCCCGATGGACTCGAGGATCGCGCGGACCGCTCGGCCCATGGGCATCTGCGCCGCGTTCCACTCGCCCTCGTCGCCGCGCATGCTCACGATCATCAGCACGGGAATCCGATACGGGATGAGCAACGAGGTGAGCGCGTTCAGCGAGTTGCCCAGACCGCTCGACTGCAACAGGACCGCGGGCCGGCGGCCGCCCAGATACAAACCCGCCGCGATGCCGAATGCCTCTTCTTCTCGCGTGGAGAGACAGAGGCGCACGTCGCCGTACTGCTCTTCGAACATGCGCAGGACGTGCGACAGCGGGTTGTCCGGCACATACGCGACGTCGCGACAGCCGACGGCGTGGACTCCCTGGCAGACGCCCGCGGCCCATGCCGGGACCAGGGCACGCGTCATGACTCGCCGAGAATCCGCGCCGATCGCAGCCAGAGGCCTCCGTCGACGACCAGCGTCACGCCGTTGACGTACGAGGCGGCGTCGGAACACAGAAACAGCGACGCCAGCGCGATGTCGTCGGTGGTTCCCAGCCTGCCGAGCGGACAGCTGCGCACGGCGTGCTCGCGCGACGCTTCGCTGGTCAGGCGACGCACGCCTTCGGTGCCGTCGATCGGACCGGGCGCGATGCCGTTTACACGAATGCTGTACCGCCCCCACTCGACCGCCAGCGTGCGCGTCAACGAATCGATCCCAGCCTTCGCCGCCGCCGCGTGCGACTGCCCCATCGTGCCGAGATACGGCAGCGTCGCGCTGATGTTGATCACACTGCCGCCGCGCTCCTTGAGGTGCGGCAGCGCCGCGCGCGACACGTTGAAAGTGCCCTTCAGATCGATATCCACGACCGTGCCGAAGCCGTTGGGCGACAGGTTTTCGGCGAGGCACACGAAATTCCCGGCCGCGCCGTTGATCAGGATGTCGAGCCTTCCCAGATCGCTGACGACGGCGCTGACGACCGCGGCGACGGCCGCCGGATCCCGCACGTCGCCCGCGCGGCCGAGCGCCCGCACGCCGATGCCGCGCAGTTCCTCGACTGTGGCTTCGAGGTGCTCCGCCTTGCGGCTGGTGATGGCGACATCGCATCCATGCTGTGCAAACGCGAGCGCGATGCCGCGGCAGATGCCGGTCCCGCCGCCGGTAATCAGCGCCACGCGGCCTTTCAGAAGACCCGGATCAAAGATGCGCGTCATCAGTCATCCTTCAGTCATCCCGACGGCAGCCAGCATCTCGTCGGTGTGTTCGCCCAACCCGGGCGGCGGTAAACGGACCGCAGCCGGCGTCCGCGAGAGCTTGACCACGGGCGCCAGCGTCTGCACGCGACCGATCGCCGCGTGAACCTGCGTCAGCAGCAGATCCCGCGCCTCGACCTGCGGATGCTCGATCGCCTCGCGCATCGAGCGCACGCGGCCGCACGGCACATCGGCCGCCTGGAGCCTCGCCGTCAGCTCGTCGACCGTGAAGCGCTGCAACTGCGTTTCGAGCTCCTGCTTGAGCGCGTCGCGATGCGCCACCCGATCCGTGTTCGTCGCGAAGCGTGGATCGGCCCGGAGATCCGGGCGCTCGATGGCGTCGCAGAAGCGGACCCACAACCGCGGGTTGGCGACCGCGACGATCAGCAGTCCGTCCTTCGCGCGCAGCGGCTCGTAGGGCGCGATCGACAGGTGATCGTTGCCGACGCGCAATGGATCGGCGCCGGTAGCGAGCAGGAACGACAGCGGCAGCCGCATCACCGACAGCATCGCGTCGAACAGCGCGATGTCCACCAGCTGTCCACGTCCGCTGCGTTCACGATCGATGATGGCGAGGAGGATGCCCTGCACCGCATACAACCCGGCGAGGTAATCGGTGATCGCGACGCCCACGCGCGTCGGCGCGCCATCGGGGAAGCCGGTCATGTCCATGATTCCGGCCTCGCCCTGGATGACGGCGTCGTAGCCGGGCAGATGCGCGTGCGGGCCGGTCTGGCCGTAGCCGGCGATCGAACAGTAGACGAGCCTCGGGTTCAGCGCCGCCACCTGCTCGTAGCCAAAGCCCAGTTCGCGCAGGCTGCCGGGGCGGAAGTTTTCGATCAGCACGTCAGCCGTCGCGATGAGCCGCCGCAGCGCCTCGGCGCCGCGCTCGCTCTTGAGATCCAGCGCCACGCTCTTCTTGCTGCGGTTCAGCGCGAGGAAGAAACTGCCCCAACCGTCGACAAACGGTCCCCACCCGCGGGAATCGTCGCCGTGCTGCGGCTCTTCGATCTTGAGGACTTCGGCGCCCATGTCGCCGAGCATCATGGTGCAGAAGGGTCCGGCGACCACGCGCGTGAGATCGATCACGCGCACGCCGTCGAGTGGTGGCATGCGCGAATTATCCGCTAAGTGCGTGGATTGCGGGTCACCGATGCCGCGAACGCCTGGTCTTTCCGCGGGACCGCTTCGCCAGCTCGTTCACCTTCTGCCGCTCGGCCTCGGATCGATCGCGCAGGAAACAGTCGATGGCTTCGGTGATGATGCGCCACTGCGGCCGCGAGGCGACCAGACTGAGCGCCTGGAGCTTGGCCTTGACGTCGCCCGGCACGCGGACGCTCAACTGCGGGTAGTCCTTGACACGCTCGCCCGCGCGCGCGCCGGCCGGCGGCCGGCCGATGCGACGGCGTTGAGGTGATGCGCGTTTGGACATCGGCGAAGCAGACGGAATTTCGCTACAGCTGTGTTTGTGCTATCAACAATGAACCGGTATACTTCCGCCCCACCGGACTATCACTGTGCCGCTCAAGCGGGCCCCCCGAGGGCATTTACGCTCCACGACTGCGCGCCGCTCGAAACCGGGCCCCGGCCGCCCGCCCGTCCATCACGAGTCGTGGTCGAAGGTGTCCGTGGTTCTCTTCGACCGGCAGGTCACACAACTCGACCGCCTCGCGTCGGCCAACCGCGGCAAAACCGGGAAGCTGCTGAATCGCGCAGAAATCATTCGCGCGCTGATCGACGGCCTCATCGACAGCGGCATGGGCATCGCCGGTGCGGAGTCCGAACGCGATTTGCGTGGCCGTGTCGCCCGCCGCCTGAGTACGTCCTATCGCTGAAGCCCCGCCTACGCCAAACGCTCCCTTTGCTCGCGGCTACGGCGCGCAGGCCGTTCGCGCGCGACGTACCCAACCCGGTGGTCGGATCTCTCACTGCGGGAACGGCTCTGACGCGGCGAATTGTACCCATTTCGCGAATTTGTTCCATACCTTTTTTGGGCGGCGTCTTGGGGTGCGCAGTGCGCGGGTGACAATGGTGTATCTTCTTGAGACAGGTGCCTGACACCTGTCAGACGCTCGGAGGAGACGACGTGACCGATCAGGAGCGACAGAAGGCCGAAGAACTCGTGAGTCGGCTCGAACTCTCAGTCGGACAGATTTTTCCACGCGACGGCGGGAATGCGAGCCTGATTACCACGATGATCCAGTCGTTGAACGGGCTGCGCAGCCTCCTCGGCATCGTGCGCCCGCATTAGGGCGCGGCTGACGCCCGGTCGCGCCGCTCGCCGATCGGAAGGCCGACGGCCAGCAGCAGCGTGATCCCGAGAATCGCCGCCGCCGACAAGTACGGTGTGGAGTCGCCGAGGCCCTCCAGCGACGCATTTCCCCAAATCGGCCCGATCGCGCGTCCCAGACTCTCGACCGCGCTGGCCGCGCCTTGCACGCGGCCTTGTTCGTCGGCGTTGGCGATCAAGCTGACGAGGCTGGTCACGGTCGGATGGCCGAACCCGATGCCGACCGCCAGCGGCACGAGCGCGATCGCGAACGCGGCCACGGAATGCGCCGCCGTGCAGGCGACAAGCCCCACCACACCGAAGCCGAGGCCGAGCAGAAACGTCGTGCGATCGCCGATCCGGCGCACGACCGGCCGGATGAGCCCGCCCTGGATGACCGCGCCCAGGACGCCGAACGCCGCCAGAAAATAGCCGGTTCTGGGCGCATCGAACCCGAACCGCCGCGCCGCGAACAGCGCGAACGTCGTCTGAAACACGGCGAACGACAGCCAGTACAGAAAATCAATCGTCAGAGCCCGGCGCACGACTGGGCGCCCCAACAGCGACGGCAGGAAGCGAAAGGGATTGCCGGTGCCCGCCCGCGAGCGATGCACGGTCTCCGGCAGCCATAGCCACGCCATCCCCGTCGCCACGAGCGTCAGCGCCGCCGCCGCCCAGATCGGCGCGGTGTAGCTGACGTGCGACAGCACGGCGCCAAGCGCCGGCCCGAGGATGAAGCCCAGGCCGAACGCGGCGCCGATGAAGCCATACGCCCGCGCGCGATCCTGCGGCTCGGTGATGTCCGCGATATACGCGCGCGCCGTCGACACGTTGCCGCCCGACAAACCGTCCACGACCCGCGCCGCGAACAGCATGACGACGCTGTGCGCGAGCGCCAGCATCACGAAGCTGACGACGGTGCCCGCCAGGCTGAAGACGAGGACGGGGCGGCGGCCGTACCGATCCGAGAGCTCGCCGAGCGCCGGCGCGGCGATCAGCTGACAGACCGAAAACACGGCGAACAGCAGGCCGATGACGAGCGGCGAGGCGCCGAACGTCTCGGCGTAGAACGGCAGCAGCGGGATGATGATCCCGAAGCCCACGAGGTTGACGAAGATCGTGAGGAAGATGATGAGAAGAGGACGCGTCATGGCTGATGGCTAATGGCTGACGGCTAATGGTTGATGGTTGATGGTCGATGCGCGCCGGGTCAGCCATTAGCGATCAGCCATCAGCCATCCGCGAGCTAGATATGCGAGGCGAGCGGAGAGTGCATCCGTCTGCCGTGTTCGAGCGACATCAGCACGATGTCGGCCGTGACCGGCGCGCGACGGAACACGTCCTCCCCGACCGCGTCCGCGATCGCGTTCATCACCGATCCGTAGCCGGCGCCGACCGGCGGCTCGCCGACGCCGCGCGCGCCGACCGGGGTTTCGGGGTCGGGGATGCCGAGCGCCTCCGTGTGCATGACCGCCGGGATGTCGAGGATCGTCAGCGGCTTGTTCTGATAGAAACGCTTCGCGAGGGCGACGCCGTACTGCTGGTCGTACGCGAACTTCTGCTGGAGCGCGTGACCGATGCCGAGATTGATGCCGCCGAGGATCTGGCCGTGCAGGCTCCGCGGGTTGACCACGGTGCCGACATCGGCGACGGCGAGGTAGTCCACCAGCCGCGTTTCGCCCGTTTCCACATCCACTTCGACTTCGGCGAAGCCCGCCACGAACGCGTAGGTGTCGCCGTCGCGCGGGTAGGTGTCCTTCGCCACGCCCATCAGGCCGAGCCCGGCGAGCGCTGACGCCGATTTCCTGGTGACCGCATGGATGTCGGCCGGCAGTTCGTGGCCGTCGAACCTGCCGCCTAGTTCTATTGCGCGCGCCGCTGCCTGCGCGTACGTCATCCCGCGAGCGGGGTGGTCGCGCCGATACACGCGCTCGTTGCCCAGCACGTAGTCCTGCGGAGCGCCGCCGAGATCCTTCGCGGCCAATTCCTGAAGCTTCAACCGCGCGTCGGTGGCTCCTGCCAGATTCGCCCTCGTCATCGCATGCGTCGTCTGGCTGCCGACGGACATCGCGGACCACGGAACGTTCTTCGCGGTGCTGCCCCAGTTGACGACCACCTTCTCCCACGGCATGGCCAGCACGTCGGCGGCGACCCGCGCCAGGTCGATGCACGAGTGGGTGCCGAGGTTCCCGACGCCGGACTGCACGTACAAGATGCCGTCGGGCCGAATCGTCATGAGACCGTCGAAGCCAATCGAGCCGGCGCCGTGCGGTCCAACCGCGACGCCGATGCCGCGGACCTTGGATCCCTGCCGTTTGCCGGATCGTGATTTCCGCTCGTCCCACTTGAACAGTTCGGCGCCGCGATCGAGCGCCTCCTTCACGAACGCGGCGGTAATGTGCGGCCGCCCGCCGTTCGCGCGCGGCGCGCCGTACAGCGCTTTGCCCTCCGGCGAGTTGATGCGCCGAATCGCAACCTGATCGAGCCCGAGCTTCTTGGCCGCCTTCGTGACCACCGGTTCCATGATCGCGTTCGCCTGCATCGGCCCCGGCGATCGCTGCTGCGATCGCGGCGGGGTGTTGGTCAACACCGCGACGCCGCGCCACCGCATCGCGAGCGGCTGCCAGATGAGCGAAGCCGCATTCCCCGCCGATCGGTAGTCGCCCATCGGCCCGTACGCGCCGTTGTCCTCGACGATGAAGAGATCGAGCGCGGTGATGCGGCCGTCCTTGGCGAATCCGGCTCGCGCGCGGCCGACCATCCCCGTGCGCGCGCGGCCGATGTACAGCTCTTCCTCGCGGCTGATCCGCATCATCACCGGCACCCCGGTCTTCTTCGACAGCATCGCGGGAATCGCCATCGAAATCGCTCCCGCGCCTTTGCTGCCGAAGCCGCCGCCGCAGTACTCGCTGATGACGACGACGTTCGCGGGATCGATGCCGAGCCAGTTCGCGATCGGATCGACGGTCCGGATAACGCTCTGCGTGGACCCGTGCAGGAACACCTTGCCGTTCTGCCAGTAGGCCATCGCGCTGCGGGTTTCCATCGGCTGATGGCCGGTGGACTGCACGACGAACGTTTCGTCGACGATCACCGCGGCGTTCTTGAACCCCGCGTCGAGATCGCCGTACGACCATTCATCGGGCACCTTGCCCATCGGAAGCGCGCCCTCGGGCGCGGTCGCGAAATCCGCGTCGGTCCATTTCAGCGTCTCGACCTTCGGACGGTTCTGCTGCGGCGCGCCGGCGCCTCCCGCTCGCCCTGAGCTTGTCGAAGGGCCTCTTCCGGCGGCCTCCCCGCGCCCTGCCGCCGGAGGCGCCGGCGGGGGCGTCACCCACACGTTCCCCTCGAGCCGCGCGTTGGCGCCGTTCGGGCGCAGGCTCTCCACGGGATCGACGACGAAGGGCAGCGGCTCGAGATCGATCACGATTCTTTCGATGGCTTCGGCCCCGGTTTCTTCGTCGACGGCGGCGACGGCCAGAATCGGTTCGCCCTGATAGAAGGGTTCCTTGGTGAGCGCGCGCTCCGCGCCGCGAAGGTCGGGCAGATCGTCCGCGGTGATGATCGCCTTCACGCCCGGCAAGGCCAGCGCGGCGCGCGTATCGATGCTGCGCACGCGGCAGTGCGGCATCGGGCTGAGCAGCAGCTTGGCGAAGAGCATGCCGTCGGCGCGATAGTCCTCGGCGTACTTGGCGCGCCCGGTGACTTTGGCTACCAGATCGGGCGTTGTGTAGTCCTGGCCGACGAGCTTCTGGTCAGACATAGCGACTCCTGCGCAGTTCGGAGTCATTATGGCGCAAAAACGCGGCCGGCCTTATCGACGCGATGCGCGTTGATGTCGCCACAGCCCGAGCCGTTCGCCAGCCGGGAGCGTCACACGGCCTTGGCTTTCAAGACGCCGAGCTGAAGCAGCATGCCGACGAAATCATACAAGCGCCGCTCCGACACGATGAGGCCGTTCTCAAACCTCATGACGAACGCGCCAGATACCTCCACGCGCCGGCCCGTGCCAGGCATCCCGAATAGCATCCCTCGATGGGTCCCGTGGGCCGTCCACAAGATGACGCATTTGTTGCCGGCTTCGTTGTCGATGATGATGTCGTCGACGCGGATCTTCGAATCGGCGAATCCGTGAAACAGATCGGTGAACGACTTCTCGACGCTTTCCCGGCCGTCGATGGC
This sequence comes from uncultured Acidobacteriota bacterium, assembly GCA_963770995.1. Classification (GTDB taxonomy): domain Bacteria; phylum Acidobacteriota; class Vicinamibacteria; order Vicinamibacterales; family CAVVIG01; genus CAVSWN01. The sequence continues at coordinate 1,272,263 of CAVYRS010000005.1, forward strand.
GTGGAACATCGGGCTGTCGATATGCGCGTTCTCGGCGTAGCAGGCCACGAGACCGCGAATGTCTTCGCGCTGCCAGAGGTCCACGTACCGTTTGATGAACAGTCGCGTTTCATCACTGGTCATACCTCACCTCAGACGCACGTGGGAGCGGGCCACGGATCCGGAGCCTGTTGCCACTTCGAGGTAGAGACGTCCTTGCTCCAGCGCATCGCGATCGGCGGCGGACAAGCGCACCTCCGACATCGCGCCAGCCGCGCCGAACAACCGCGCGATGACCGGCCCATTCTCGTTCCCGCCTCCGCTCGCCTGCGATTCGGGCGAGCTTCGGCGCGGCTCGCCGAAGCCACTTCGCGGCGAAGGCGGCTCGGCCAAGCGATGAAGCGCTAAGGCAGCTGTTCCTGAGTCCGCCGGCAGTACGTACTCGAGGCGTGAGGTCGTCACGTCGTACGTAAACCTGATCACCGCTGTACCGGCGGTCACCTGAAACTTCACCGGCGGCGGCGCGGCGCCGTTGACCAGCGCCGGCGTGCTGAACGGCGGGCGGCGAGGACGCGCGGCCTGCTCGTACGCATACGCCATTTTCAAGAGCGCCGGCTCGGACCACTCGCCGCCGAGCAGCTCGACGCCCACCGGCACGCCGCCGTCCGAAAGTCCCGCCGGCACCGCGACCGCCGGCAACCCCGTGCTCGGACTGAGCTGACAGTTCGAGCCGCGCTGCGCCTCGCCAATCGTCGCCGGGAGCCGGCGAAGCGTCGGATATACCAACGCCTGTACTTGATATTCGTCGAGCGCGGCAAGCACGAGCTGACGCACAGCCGTTCGCTTGACGAGCGCGCGTCGATACTCCTCGGTGTCCCGCTTGTCGGGCCGGTTGCGCGTTCTGAACTGGACGTCGAGCGCCGCATGGTAGCGGCCGCTGTCGAGAATCTCGCCGAGCGAACGCACAGGCGGATTGGCAACACCGGCCAGATAGTCGAGCAAATCGAACTTGAATTCCGCGTTGATGACGCTGCTGCCGAGGAGCTGCTCTTCGAGGCCAGGGATCGTGATCTCGGTGATGTCCGCGCCCGCCTTCTTCATCGCCTCCACGGACGCTCGAGCGATCCGTCCGACCTCCTCGTCTTCCGGCGCGGATCCGAACAGCTGTTTCAGCACGCCGAGCCGGACGTCTTTCAACCCGTCAGGGCTGAGGCCGTCGCGATAACTACGCGGCAGGTGGCCGCTGCTGCGCGCCGTAATCTCGTCGGCCGGGTCGGCGCCGACCGTGGCATCGAGCATCAGCGCCAAATCGGTGACGCTCCGCGCCAGCGGTCCGCCGATGTCCTGCGTGTGCGAGAGCGGCACGATGCCCGCGCGGCTGGAGAGCCCGTGCGTCCCGCGCAGCCCGAAGAGGTTATTGTTCGCCGCCGGAATGCGGATGGATCCGCACGTGTCGCTGCCCATGCCGGCGGCGCCGAAATTCGCGGCGACGGCCGCGCCGGTGCCGCCGCTCGATCCGCCGGGCGTCCGGTCGAGGTCGTACGGGTTCAGTGTCTGGCCGCCGAGCGAGCTGATGGTCGTAATCCCCGACGCGAGCTCGTGGAGGTTCGTCTTGCCGACGATCACCGCACCCGCGTCGCGGAGCTTCTTCACCTGAAAGCCGTCGCGCCCGGTCTCGAGTCGCGCCAGCGCAATCGATCCGGCGGTGGTCGGCATGTCAGCCGTCTCGAAATTGTCTTTGATCAGGATTGGAACGCCGTGCAAGGGCCCGCGCATGCGCCCGGCCGCCCGCTCCCGATCGAGGGCACCGGCGGCTTCCAGCGCGCGTGGGTTGACGGCAATCATGGCATTCAGCCGCGGTCCGGCCTTGTCGTAAGCCCGGATCCGAGCCAGAAAGATCGCCGTCAGCTGCCGGGAGGTCACGGCCCCCGACTGCATGGCCTGCTGCAGGTCGGGGATCGACTTCTCCATCACGTCGAAATTCGACAAGGCGCCTGCGGCCGGCGCCGCGGGACGAGCGCTCTGACTATGGATGACCGGCGTCGCGAGGACCAGCGCGCACACCCCGGCGAACAGCAGACGTACGCTGAGCTTCGAAATCGACATGGCCCTGAAATCCTATACCCGTCCTGACCTAAGATAGCGATTCGAACCTCGCATGCCCGCCACCTCGAACAGCGGGTCAGTCCCCGGCTTGAACAAGCTGGTTGCCGCCGAATACGCAACCGCGCGCGTGCTTGCCGAATCGGCGCGGCTGGTCGAAGCGACGCCGCGCATTCTCGAAGCCATCTGCACCACGCTCGGCTGGGAGCATGGCGCCCTCTGGCGGGTGGACACCCAGGCCGCCGTCCTTCGCTGCGTGACGGTCTGGCCCACGTCGGGCACCGAGGTGACGGCGTTCGAAGCCCAGACCCGATCGTCGGCCTTCCCGTCCGGCGTCGGGCTGCCGGGCCGGGTGTGGTCCTCCGGCCGGCCGTCGTTCATCCCCGACGTGCTGCACGACACGAACTTTCCACGCGCGGCGGCGGCGTCGCAGCTCGGACTCCACTCCGCGTTCGGGTTCCCGATCGTTCTCGGCCAAGAAGTGCTCGGCGTCATGGAGTTCTTCAGCCCCGAAATCCGCGAACCGGACCCCGAGCTCTTCGCGATGCTCGACACGATCGGCAGCCAGATCGGCCAGTTCATCGAGCGACGCCGCGCCGAAGAAGAGCTCGACCAGTTTTTCGCGCTGTCGCTCGATCTGCTCTGTCTGGTGGGCTTCAACGGTTATTTCAAGCGGCTGAATCCGTCGTGGTCGCGGACGCTCGGACACACTCCGGAAGAGCTGCGCGCCAAGCCGTTCATCGAGTTCGTCCACCCGGACGATCGCGAGGCCACGCTGCGCGAGAGCGCCAAAGTGAACGCCGGGGGGCATGCGATCCATTTCCTGAACCGCTATCGCTGCCGCGACGGGTCGTATCGCTGGCTGTCGTGGACCGCTGTGCCGCTGCTCGAGGACGAGCTGATTTACGCGGTGGCCCGGGACGTGACCGACAAGAAGATTGCCGACGAGCAACTCGAAACCTACGCGCGCGAACTGGATCAGGCGCGCGACGCCGAAGCCCAGCACGCCAACCAGCTGTCGCAGTTGGTGCGCGAGCTGGGCGCGGCCAAAGCCAAAGCGGAAGCGGCGACGCAGGCCAAGGCCGATTTCCTCGCGAACATGAGCCACGAGATCCGCACGCCGATGACGGCCATCATCGGCATGTCGGAGCTCGCGCTCGATACGAAGCTCACCGTCGAACAGCGCGAGTACGTCGGGACCATCGCTCAGGGGGCCCAGGCCCTGCTCGCCGTCGTGAACGACATCCTGGACTTCTCGAAAATCGAGGCGCGCAAGCTGCAGCTCGAACAGATTGCATTTCCGCTGCGCGACACCGTCGAAGAGCTGATGAAGACGCTCGCCTATCGGGCTCAACAGAAGGGCCTTGAGCTCGCGTGCCACGTGCGATCCGATGTGCCCGATCACCTGGTCGGCGATCCGGGACGGCTCAAGCAAGTGCTCATGAACCTGGTCGGGAACGCCATCAAGTTCACCGAGCGCGGCGAGGTCGTGGTGAAGGTGTACGTCGGCTCGCTGGATCAGAACGCGGTGGCGCTGCATTTCGCCGTGGTCGACACCGGCGTCGGCATACCCGAGGACAAGCGGGCGGTCATCTTCGACGCGTTCTCGCAGGCGGATTCGTCCACGACGCGCACCTACGGCGGCACCGGCCTGGGTCTCGCGATCGCGTCCGAGCTCGTGTCGTTGATGGGCGGCACGATGTGGCTCGAGAGCGAGCTCGGCGCCGGGAGCACGTTCCATTTCACGGCGCGCTTCGATCGCCAGCAAACCGATACGGTGCGGCCGGAAGCGCCCGATCTGCAGTCGCTGCCGGTGCTGGCCGTCGACGACAACGCGACCAACCGGCGGATCCTCGAGGAGGTGCTGCTCAATTGGCGGATGCAGCCGACCGTCGTGGCCGACGCCGACGCCGCCTTGGCGGCGCTCGCGGCGGCGCATGACGCGGCCCGGCCCTTTGCGCTCGCCATCATCGACGGTCAGATGCCGCGGACCGACGGATTCGCGCTCGTCAAGCGCATGAAAGCCGACCGGCGGTTCAAGTCGACGCCGATCGTCATGCTCACGTCGGCCGCGCGTCCGGACGATGTCGCGCGGTGCCGCCGCCTCGGCGTCGCGCTGCACGTAACCAAGCCAATCAAGCAGTCCGACCTCCTGGACGCGATCGTGTCGGTCATCGGCGAACGGATCGCGCTGACCGCGAGAACACGGACTGTTCCCAAGGCCCAGAAGGCGCGCCGGCGTCTGCGCATCCTCGTCGCGGAGGACAACGCGGTCAATCGCGCGCTCGCGGTACGGACGCTCGAGAAGCGCGGCCACCAGGTCGAGACCGCGGCCAACGGACGGGTGGCGATCGAGAAAGTCGAGAATGCGAAGCGTCCGTTCGACGTCGTCCTGATGGACGTACAGATGCCGGACATCGACGGCCTGGCGGCCACGGTGACGATCCGGCAGCGCGAGCGCCTTGCCGGAACACATGTGCCGATCGTTGCGCTCACCGCGCACGCGATGAGCGGCGACCGCGAACGGTGTCTCGCGGCCGGCATGGATAGTTACCTGACGAAACCGGTCCGGCCCGCCGATCTGGTCGAGGCAGTCGAACAGCTTGCAGGACAGGCAGGGCGGGCAGGAAAGGCCGCGGCCGCCGTCCCATCCAGCCCATCCCGCCTGTCCAGCCCCTCCAGCCCTGCCGATCCGTTCGACATCGACCGGCTCACCCTACGCGTCGGCGGGGATCGGAAACTTGCGCGTGAGCTGATCACGATTTTCCGGGCGGATGCGCCGGGGCTGATGCGCCGGATCACGCGCGCGCGGGCCATGCGCGATGCCGAGTCGCTCGGCCAGGCCGCGCATGCCCTGAGGGGAGCGCTGATGGCCATCGGCGCGACACCCGCGCACCAGGCGGCGGCGAAAATCGAGGCGGCCGCTCGCGCGGGCGACGACAGCAACGCCGACGCGCTCATCGCGGCTCTTACGACGGAGATGTCGCGGCTGGAACGAAAGCTGAGAGCGAAAAGGAAGAAGTGAAAGGGACCGAAACCTGATGGCGACCGCTCCTCGTACAGCCAGCATCCTCGTCGTCGACGACGACCGGACGACGCGACACCTGACGCGGGCCACGCTCCTCAAGGCCGGCTATGACGTACGCGTCGCCAAGGACGGCGTCGAAGCGCTCACGCGCTTGCGCGGCAAGAAATACGATCTCGTGCTGCTCGACGTCTGGATGCCGCGCATGGACGGGCTCGCGATGCTCGACCGGATGAAGAAGCTCCGCACCCGGCCCCGCGTCGTCGTCATGACGTCGGACGATGCGCCCGCCACGGTGCTCAAGGCGATCCGCCGGCACGCGCACACCTTCGTGCACAAGCCGGTCGAACCCGCCGCGCTCGTGGAGCTCGTGCGGGATGTGCTCAAGAGCGCGCCGGAGCCGCCGATCGAGGTCGTGTCGGCGCGGCCGGACTGGGTGGAGCTCGTCGTGCCCTGCACGCGCGAAGCCGCCGATCGGATCCACGGCGTCATGGCGCAGCTCGACACCGGCTTGCCCGAAGACGTGCGCGAGTCGGTCGGCTATGCGTTTCGTGAGCTGCTGATGAACGCGGTCGAATGGGGCGGCAAGCTCGATCCCAAGCGAACCGTCAAGATCTCGTACGTGCGTGCGAAACGGATGCTGCTCTATCGCATCACGGATCCCGGGCCGGGTTTTTCGATGGAAAACCTGGAGCACGCGGCCATCAGCCACCCCGACAACCCGATCGAGCACATGGAGGTTCGCGAGAGCAAGGGATTGCGGCCTGGCGGCTTCGGGATCCTGATGGTGCGCGCGAAGGTCGACGAGCTGATCTACAACGAAAAACAGAACGAAGTGGTGTTCGTGAAGTACCTCGACTGACTCACGCTCCCTGAATCATTTTCGTCAGCGCCGGCACCCGGCCGACGAAGCGCGCGTAGAGCGCGATCTGCCCGCGGTGGTATTCCTCGTGCGCGATGCCGTGGTGCATCCACGAGATGCGCGTCGCCGGCTCGCCGTTGAACTGGCGAATGTGCTGCAACATGCCAATTTCGCCGAGCGCTCGAATGCGCTTCGCGCCGTCGGCGTGCGTGCGCTTGAGCGCGGCGAGGAGCGCGGCCTTGGTACGATAGCGGTGAACGACGCCTGGCGCATGCTCCTTCATCAGGTCCTTGTACGGCATCCGCAGGAAGTCGCCGTCGGGACGCGACAGTTCGCCGGACATCAGCAGACCCGATTCGATGATGTGCTGCGTGAGGTCGCGCGCCGTTCGCGGCAACCGATCCGGCGTAAACCCCAGCGCTGATTCCGGCAGATTGCGCACCTCCGCGATCACACCCGCCCGCGTGTAGGCCCATGCCGTCAGCGTCTCGTCGAGCAGCGAAGCACTCACAATGGCGGGGATTATACTCGCGTCAGTGTCGCGTCTCAGAAGTGCGTTGTCGCACAAGGGCGGCGAGGCGCCCGCGGGGGAAGGCGCGAGGAGGGAAAATATCGGGAATATGCGACCGACTAGCAACGCCGTCCCGCGGGATGCATCGCCGGCCGAATGCAAACGCACTTCTGAGACGCGACACTAGAGATGACGTCGCCGCGATCGCAACTGGCCTGGCTCTCGTTGGCCATGTTCCTCGGGATGACGCTCTGGTTCTCCGCGACGGCCGCCAACGCGCCGATCGTCGCCGAGTTTCACCTCACAGCCGGCGAAACCGCGTGGTTGACGATGGCCGTTCAGGGCGGCTTCGTCATCGGTACGCTGATCTCAGCACTGCTGAACCTGCCCGACGTGCTCAGCGCGCGGCGGCTCTTCAGCGTGGGATGCCTGATCGGCGCGCTCGCCAACGCCGCGCTGGTCGCCGCGCCGGGGGTCCGGACGCTGATCGCGCTCCGAGTGATCACCGGCGCGGCGCTGGCCTGGGTGTATCCGCCGGGGATGAAAGTGGCGGCGGGATGGTTCAACGAACCGCGCGGGATGGCGCTCGGCGTCCTCATCGGCGCGCTGACGATCGGCTCGGCGTTTCCGCATCTCCTCGCGTCGGCGTCCGCGAGCGTCCCATGGCGCACGCTGATGCTGATCGCGTCGGCGCTGGCCATCGGCGGCGGCGGGATCATTCGGGTCTGCGTCGGCGATGGGCCGTACGTCGCCAGCGGCGCCGCCTTCGATCCCGGCGCGGTGGCGCGCGTGTTCGCCGAACGGCAGACGCGGTTGGCGACGCTCGGCTACCTGGGTCACATGTGGGAGCTGTACGCCGTGTGGACGTGGATCGCCGCGTTCGCGTCAGCGGCATCGGCAGCCGGCAGCGGAACCGCCGGCGTGTCCGTGCTGGGATCGATCGTCGCATTCGTCACCATCGCCAGCGGCGCCATCGGATCGGCGGCCGCGGGGGCGTTCGCCGATCGCATCGGCCAGGCGCGCATCGCGGCGTGGGCGATGGTGGTCAGCGGCGCCTGCTGCGCGGCGGCCGGTTTCTTCTACCGCGCGCCCCTTGCTGTCCTCCTGCTGTTCGCGATCGTGTGGGGCGTCGCCGTGGTCGCCGATTCCGCGCAGCTGTCGGCGCTCGTCGCGCAGTACAGTCCGCGCGACCACGTCGGCACGGCGCTCACCATCCAGACGTGCGTCGGCTTTCTGCTCACGATGGTCTCGATCCGCGCGCTGCCTATCGCCGCGCAGGCAATCGGATGGCAGTGGGTCTTCCTGTGCCTCGCACCCGGTCCGTTCCTCGGCGCGCTCGCGCTACGGGGCTTGAAGAAATAGCGACGTTCGGGGTTCGTCGTCCGTGGTTCGTCGTTCGTCGTTCGTGGTTCGTGGTTCTCGAACGTCGAACGATCGCGCGAAGCAAGACGAACGACGAACCTCGAACGTCTACTTACTGCGTGAGTCTCCCCGCGCGCGGCCCCTTGTTATCGCGTGCCGGCGCGTGATCGAGATTCGCGACGCGTACGCCCGTTTTGTACACGAGCTGCGTGATGCGCGCCAGCTCGTCGAACTCGATCTTCGACACGTCGTCGGTGTTGGCGTGGTAGTCGGGATGCAGTCCCGTCGTGAAATCAGGCGCGGGCAACGGCGCACCTCGTCCGCCACCGGCACCTGCCCCGCCGGCCCTACCTGCCCCACCTGCCCGCCAGCCCCACCCGTCTGTCCAATTGCCGCCGCGGCGCCCAGTTGCTCGGTAGCTCCGCGAACGTGCGCGTCTCGCCGTCGACGTCGACCGTCACCGACGCATGGCTCGTCGATTTCACGCCCAGTACCTTGACGGTCTGAAGAAAGGCGCGGTCGCCGGCGGGTTTGAGGCCCCACGAGGTGCTCCTCGATGTACGCGGCTGCCAGCCCAGACCAGCTGTGTAAACGGCCCGGCCCTGAAGCTCATCAGATGCGATATACGAGAGCCGCTCGCGGATGTCCTGCGTCTTGATCGAGGACAGGCCGCCGGCACCCATCACGCTGACGGCCGACGTCACACCGACGAAACACATGAGCGCCGACCCCGCACCGCGCTCGCACGCCGACGATTCATGCGTCCTCCGATTGCCGTACTACAGCTCCTGCTTGCAGGATGACCTCACTTCGGGTAAGGTTTCTGCCTGACTTCGGCTGCTAGTGTGTGTGTGTGACCTTCCGCCAGCGCCGTCCGCGCCTTCTTCCAACTAGGAGACAGTTGATTGGCCGTCCGTTTGTTCGTTGGTAACCTCGCGTACAGCACGACCGAGGCGGATCTTCGTACCTACTTCGGTGACATCGCGCCGCCATCACAAGTGGTGCTGCCGGTCGATCGCGAGACCGGCCGTCCTCGCGGGTTTGCGTTCATCGAGTTCATCGATCGCGCGCACGCCGAGCAGGCGATTCAGCGGTTTCACGGACAGGTGTTCAACGGCCGGCCGCTCGCGGTGAGCGAAGCGCGCGCGCGCGAAGATCGCGGACCCGGCGGGCCGCGGCCCGGCGGATTCTCGAGTCCGCGTCCGGGCGGATTTTCAGGTCCACGTCCCGGCGGCGGCGGCTTCCCGCCGCGCCCGTCAGGTTCGTTCGGAGGGCCGCGGCAATTCGATTCGGGTCCCGCTGCCGGCGGACCGGCCGGCCGCAGCCGGAACTTCGGTCCCGACGCGAAGCCTCAACGCGGCGGCGCGAAGGGCAAGAAGAAGGATGCCGACAAGCCGCGCGGGCCGATTCCCATGAAGCAAACCGGCCGCTCGTTCAGCCTGGACGACGTCGATGCGATCGACGAGCCGCTGCCGGAGATGGACGACGTCGCCACGAGCAAGCCAACCACCGACGAAGAGATCGACGGCGAATAGCTCCGCTCAGTAGGTCCGCGATTATCGTAAGTTCGCGTCGTAGACGTGCGTGACGGTTCGCGGTTGCGTGTCTCGCCCGCCTTCCATCAGCAGGGTAATCCGCAGATGACGCCCATCCGCGTCGAGGGCAAATGTTTGCGTCATCTTGCCGGGACCCAGACCGCTGATCTCACTCACCAGTTTGCCGCTCTCCCACCTCGTCCGGCGTTCGACGTTCGTGTGCTCGTCCTTCACCTTCGAGCCGCCGGGCGCCAGACGCATCGTGTGCCCCTCGGACGACGTGATGATGACCATCGATTCGGTCTCGACGATGGTCAAGCGGTCGGCCGGGTTGGTGAGCTCCCGCATCGCGTCGCGCAGACGTGCGGCTGCTTGCGGATCGCCCCTGCGACCCATGCCGCCGGCGCGACCCCTCCCAACGCCCGCTCGTCCGCCGCCGCCACGCGGTCCTCCGGCGCGATCGTCGTCGTCCTTCTCGCCCGGCTCGGCGGCTTTGTCGGTGAGATCGGCGTTGAGCGTCCAGGTGCCGGCGAGCGCAGACTTGGCAGGTTGCGCGCGGAGGATCGCCAGAAAGGCAATCGCCATCACACAGGTCACCAGTGCGCGGTTGGAGGTCACAGGCCGGTCGTACGGTTTTCGAGGTTATTCTGCCACGCGGGCGCCCACAGATCATTGCGCCGCGGGCGGTGCTGGCAAGCGAGCCCGCTCGCAGCCTTTGCTAGTCACAATGGAACGACCGGCTCCGAGTCGCAGCATCGTGGGTTACGCTGCGAGTTGGAGACCCCAACGCAGAGCCACATGCGAAAGGAGCCGGTCATGAAGAAGGTACGATTTATCGGCCTGGATGTCCACGCGGACACCATCGCGGTTGCCGTCGCCGAGCCGGGCGGCGAGGTTCGATCGCTCGGGATGATTGCGAACCGTCCGGAGTCGATCCGGAAGTTGGTGAAGAAGCTGGGGCCGGTGAGCTCGCTGCGGGTGTGCTACGAGGCAGGGCCGACCGGGTATGTGATCTACTGGCAGCTCACCGGGCTGGGGGTACGCTGTGAGGTGGTCGCGCCGTCGCTGGTCCCGACGAAAGCCGGCGATCGCGTCAAGACCGACCGTCGTGATGCGGAGAAGCTGGCGCGGAGCTATCGCGCCGGCGACTTGACGGCGGTGTGGGTGCCGGATGCCGCGCATGAAGCGTTGCGGGATCTGGTGCGCGCCCGCGAGGCGGCGAAGAAGGATCAGTTGCGCGCGCGCCATCGGCTCGGCAAATTCTTGCTCCGTCACGGGCGCCGCCCCGCGACGCGGATGACGGCGTGGACGCAACAACACCTCACGTGGATCCGCCAGGTCCAGTTCGAGCACCCGGCGCAGGAGGCGACGCGGCTGGACTACCTGCATGAGGTCGATCACGCGGTCGGGCGTATCGAACGGCTCGAGCGCGCGATCGATGAGGCCGTGAAAACGGCCCCGGCGGGTATGCGCGGTGTGATCGCCGGCCTTCAGGCGCTGCGCGGGATCGCGCTGGTCTCAGCCGTGACGATCGTGGCGGAAGTCGGCGAGCTCTCTCGCTTCACGCGGGCCCCGCAGTTGATGGGCTATAGCGGGATGGGCGCGCGCGAGGACTCAAGCGGCACACGGACCCGACGGGGCGGGATTACCAAGACCGGGAACGCTCACCTGAGGCGCATCGCCATCGAAGCAGCCTGGGCCTATCGACATCGGCCGGCCGTCGGCGGCACGCTGCGGAAACGCCAAGCCACTCTCAGTGAGGAGGTCAAGGCCATCGGCTGGAAGGCGCAGCTCCGACTGCACGCGCGTTATCGCAAGCTGCTGGGCCGCGGCAAATGTCAGCAGCACGTAGTGACGGCAGTGGGGCGTGAGCTCTTGGGCTTCATCTGGGCGATCGGGATCACCGTGGAGCGCGAACAGCGGACGACGTCGTCATCGATCGCGGCGTAGCAGATCACGGAAGAGGAAGAGGACAACGAAGAAAGCAGCAACGATGGCGGCCGAGGGGCACACGGAAAGGAGAACCCTCGAGCGGCCTATGCGGTAGGCCTTCGGGCCGAACCCGCGCTGTTAGTCCGAGGTAGCTCCCGACGGATCACGATTATGCGGTACCGACCCGCGAATATCAGAGTGATCAACCGTCGCGATAGCCGCCTCGACCGCCTTCGATGCTGCTTTCGATTTTGTTCGAAAATAAAGCTGACTTGACAGGTCGTTCCATATCAGGCCGCTGACTTGCCGCGCTCGTCGTCGGGGACGCGGACTTCGTCGCGGATCCGGTCGCGCAGCCAGGTCACCGGCTGCGGATGACGCGCGACAAACGCCTGCCATTCGGCTTCGGAGAGCGTGATCGAGATGACGCGATCGCGTTCAGTGCCCATCACCCCTCAGAGTACACGCGCGCGACGTACTCGAAAAATAGAATGATCTGATAGGACTCATCTCATTTCGTGATGGTTCGGCGCCGCGCCGGCGGCGGCGCCAGGCGCAGACGGTCGCGCACCGCGGTGAACGCCGCCAGCAGCTCGTCGATCATCCGCGGCACGCGGTTGGCGCGCGGATAGACCCACCCGGTTTCCCGCACCAGCTCGTGCTCTTCGATCCGGGAGCAGAAAAACTGTCCCGCCCTCACCTCGCGCGCGACCGACTGGTAAGGCACGATGCCGATGCCCAGGCCGGTTTTGACCATCGCCTTGATGATCTCCACGTTTTCCGTGTCCATCACGATTGTCGGCTCGATGTTTTCGGTCGCGAAGAAGTGGTCGATCACCTTCCGCGTGCCCGAGCCGGCCTCGAAGAGGATGAAAGGTTGCCCCGCCAGATCGCGGGCCGCCACCCGCCGCCGCCGCGCCAGCGGATGCGTCGGCGTCGTGACCAGCAGGAGCTCTTCGCGGAGCACCGGCACGGTCACCAGGTCCGATTCCTCGACCGGCAAGGTCAGGAGCCCGGCGTCCACGCGGCCGCCGCGGATTTCCTCCACCGACCGGCCGGCGGTCGCGACCGTGAGCCGCACGTCAAGACGAGGATGGACGCGGCGCAGGTGCTTCAAGAGCGGCGGAAAGACGTACAGGCACACCGTCATCCCGCCGGAGAGGCGCAGCGTGCCTTTGAGGTCGCTCGTGCGATCGGTGATCGCCCCGACGGTGTCGTGGACGTCCTGGAACACCCGTTGACCGAGTTTGACGAGGCTCTCGGCGGCCGGCGTCATCCGCACGCGGCGTCCGACGCGGAGAAACAGCGGCTCGCCGAGCTCTTCTTCGAGCAGCAGGATCTGACGGCTGATCGCCGACTGCGAGACGTGGAGCTTTCTGCCGCAGGCCGTGAACGATCCGGTTTCGGCGATGGCTTGCAGGATTTCGAGCTGGCGGAGATCCAACTACCCGGTCACCATCGTTGGCGAAGAATAGCGTAGTTGCTCGCCAAGCGCGTCATTGAAAACAGCCCAACCCGGCGTTAAGCTTGCCCGACGCCTCGCTCTGTTATGGACGAAACCGACTTCGTCGGCCGAACTGTTTCCCATTACCAGATCACCGAGCGCCTGGGCGGCGGTGGGATGGGCGTCGTCTACAAGGCGACCGATCTGCGGCTCCATCGGTTCGTCGCGCTGAAGTTTCTGTCCGCCGCTCTGACCAAGGATCCGGAAGCCAAGGAGCGCTTCATTCACGAAGCGCAGGCGGCGTCAGCGCTCGACCACCCGAACATCTGCACCATTCACGAGATCGACGAGACGCCCGATCGGGAACTGTTCCTGACGATGGCGTACTACGAAGGCGAGACGCTGAAGCATCGCATCGAGCGCGGCCAGCTGGCGGTGGAGGAAGCGCTCGACATCGCCATTCAGGTCGCGCAGGCGCTGTCGCGCGCCCACGGGTCCGGCATCGTCCATCGCGACATCAAGCCGGCGAACTGCTGGCTGGACACGTACCTCGGTCCCGTCAAAAAAGCCAATCCCTGATTCTCCACTCCACGTCCCGCGTCCCTCAATGAAGCGCCGGATCCTCGGTTTGCACCCCACGGTGCTCCTGCTTGCAAGCACCCACTTTCTCGTCGACGGCTACGGCAACATCTACGCGCCGCTCCTGCCGCTGCTGATTCCGCGCCTCGACCTGTCCCTGGCTGCTGCCGGCGTGCTGCAAATGTGTTTTCAGATGGCCAATTCGGTCGCGCAACTGGGCTTCGGCCACGTCGCCGACCGCTGGCGGCCGCGGATGCTGATCCTGGTCGGCCCTGTGTGCGCCGTCGTGATCTTGAGCCTGATTGGTCTCACGACGAACGTCTGGATGCTCGCAGCCGTGCTGATCCTTGGCGGGCTTGGCGGCGCGGCGTTCCACCCACCGGCCGCCGCAACGGTCCATCGCATCTCCGACGATCGGAAGAAGGCGTCGGCGATGGCGTTCCACATCACGGCGGGGTCGATCGGGTTCTCGCTCGGACCGCTCATGTTCGCGCCCTTCGCCGGGCGATACGGGTTGATCTGGACCCCTCTGCTCATGATCCCCGGCCTCGCGCTGCTCGCGCTGGTCTTGAGAAACGTGCCGGACATCGAACTGCCGCACGGGCGGCACCAGCGTGGCGGGCTCGCCGCGCTGCGGCCTGTACGCGACAGTGCTGACGCTGCTGTACCTCATCGTGGTCCTGCGCACGCTGGCGTCGTTGAGCTTCGCGACGTTCATGCCGGTCATGCTGACGCGCCGGGGAACCTCGGTCGGCGCGGCCGGGGCCGCGGTGGCGATCTACCTGTTCGCCACGAGTCTCGGTGGCTTCATCGGCGGATCGCTCGCCGACACCTGGGGCGCGCGCCGCATGATCATCGGGACGCTCATCGCGGCGGTGCCGTTTCTCGCCGTGGCGCCGAACTTCACCGGCTGGACGTTCGTCGTCATCGTCTCGCTCGGGGGATTTCTTCTGCAGTCCACGCTGCCGGTCAACGTCACGTTCGGACAAACGCTGGCGCCAATCAGCGCCGCCACGGTGTCATCGCTGATGATGGGGTTCGGGTGGGGCACGGCCGGCATCAGCGTGCCGTTCGTGGGGATGCTGGCCGACCGCATCGGGATCGAGCAGGCGCTGATGACGATGGCGGTGATGCCGCTGCTGGCTGCGGCGCTGGCGCTGCCGCTGCCGTCGAGCGCCGGGCCGTCCCACGGCCCACGCGCCTCGGAGGTCGCGGGCGCCGAACCTGAATAGCCGACTACACCTCCGTCCCTCCGCCCCAAACCTCCGTCCCCACCGCCTCGAACCTCCGTCCCCACCGGCGGAAACCTCCGTCCCCTGGGCCTCGAACCTCCGTCCCCGCCCCGCCGCCGTTCGCCGGGGTCTACCCGCCGTTCGCCGAATGGCCTCACCCCACCCCGAGCCGCCGCCGTATTGTCAATTCGGACAGACGAGCAGAAGGCAGCCTATGAAACGCACACAAGAAATCGTGCTGACCACGGCCGGAGTGCTGGGGATGGCGACGTCAGGCGTGGCGGCCATGACGATCTGGCTGCTGCTGACCCAGCCGCTGACCGTGGCGAACGCGGTCAACGCGCGCGATTGGACTCCCCTCGTGCAGGCCATCGCCGGCGCGCTCTTCTCCATGCTGACGGCCGTCGTCCGCTATCTGTGAGAACCATGTCCATGACTACGACCTATCACGATCGACCGAACCCGGGGTGGGCCGGCGTCTTAATCGGTCTGATGATCGTCGGGCTCGGCGTCATCCTGCTCATCGATCAAACGGGGATGTTCGGATGGCGGCCGTCGTGGAGCCTATGGCCGTTCCTGATCATCGGCGCCGGCCTGGCTCGATTCTCTACGCCGAAGCCAGACGGATCGCGCGATGGCGGCTGGCTGATCTTCATCGGCGTGTGGCTGCTGCTCAACGAATTGACGGTGCTGCGCGCCCGCGACAGCTGGCCGCTGCTCCTCGTCGCCATCGGCGTTCATACCATGTGGAAAGCGATCGTCAGGCGCACGCCGCCCAACGTGTCGCAGGGAAATAGATCATGAATCACCTGACGAACACCCGGGTCCGTATCACCGGCCAGCTCATTGCGGGGCTCGTGCTGGCCGGACTCGGCATCCTCTTCACGCTCGACAACCTGCACATCGTTCCTGCCCGCCAGGTGCTGCGCTATTGGCCGGCGGTGCTGGTGCTGGTTGGCGCCGCACAGATTCTGCAGGCGCAATCGATTGGCCGCATGGTCGCCGGCTCGATCTGGCTGGTGCTCGGCGCCCTGCTGCTGGGCGAACGGCTGAACCTGCTGTCGAACGGGCTCCGCTTCTGGCCGCTGATCCTCGTGGGCGTCGGCATGTATGTCGTCTATCAATCGTTCAATCGCAAGGAAGTGAAGCCCGGCGATCCCTCCGATCGGCCATCGGCGATTGCCATTCTCGGCGCCGTGGACCGGCGGGTGACGTCCACGATGTTTCAGGGCGCGGACGTGACGGCGTTCATGGGCGGCGGCAAGATCGATCTGCGCGAAGCCACGGTGGCGCCGGGAGCCGAAGCCGTCATCGATGTCACGACGATCATGGGCGGCTTTGAAATCAAAGTGCCGGAGACCTGGAACGTGATCGTCGACGTGGTCCCGTTCATGGGAGGATACGAGGACAAGACGCGCCATCCGACCGATCCGTCGGCCCCGCGGCTGCGCATTCGCGGCTTCGTGATGATGGGTGGCGTGG
Organism: uncultured Acidobacteriota bacterium; assembly: GCA_963770995.1. GTDB lineage: Bacteria > Acidobacteriota > Vicinamibacteria > Vicinamibacterales > CAVVIG01 > CAVSWN01. The sequence goes on from CAVYRS010000005.1 coordinate 1,288,309, forward strand.
AAATCAAGAATTAACCCCTAAGTTCTTTTCACTGAGAGCACTCTAGGGTGCTCGTTCCTCAAAAGCACTCTAGGGTGCTTGTCGCGTAAAGCACTCTAGGGCTCGGGAGACAGAAAGCGCAGATGCACCCGATTCTCGCCAGAGCTGAACGGCTGGCGGCGTACCTCACGGCCTGGCTCGTGGTCGCGCTGCTGCTGGGCGCGGTGCTCACGCGGCAGGAGACGCCATGGGTCGCGGCGCTGCTGCTGCTGCTGCCGATCTGTCTCGTCTACGCGTTCGTCTGCCTCTCGGCCTGGTACGTCTGCGCGGGCCACGCCGCTGACGACGAGCAGCGCAGTGCGCGTGCTGGCGCTCGTCGGCGATGGCGGCCGTCATCGCAAGCGGCCTGTGGATCGGTCTGGCGCGGGCGTGGATGTCGGCGCTGGCCTCCTCGACGTCCGCCGGCCCCACGATCGATCAGTACGGCCGGCATGAGCCGCTGCTCTTCGCCGTCGGGCGTGCTGCTGTTCCTGCTCGCGCTGACGGTCCACTACGCTGCTGCTGGCGTTCGAGGCTCGCGCGCCAGGCCGAGCGGCGTCAGCTCGAGCTCGAGGTGCTCACGCGCGACGCGGAGCTGCGAGCGCTGCGGGCGCAGCTCGATCCGCACTTTCTGTACAACAGCCTCAACTCGATCAGCGCGCTGACGACGGTCGATCCGGCGGGCGCGCGGCGGATGTGCCTGCTGCTCGGCCGACTTTCTGCGCGACACGCTGCGCGTCAGCACGCGCGATCGGATTCCGCTGGCTGACGAGCTCGCGTTGGCCGATCGCTTTCTCGGCATCGAACAGGTGCGGTTCGGCGACCGCCTGCAGGTCGAGCGGCACATCGACGACGGCCGCCGCGCAGTGCCGCGTGCCGCCGCTCGTCCTGCAGCCGCTGGTCGAGAACGCGGTCACGCACGGCATCGCCGGCCTGCTCGACGGCGGCGTGATCCGGCTGGACGTCTCGCGCCGGCAGGATCAGCTGTCGATCGCCATCGAGAACCCGCGCGACACCGACGCGCCGGCCGCGAGCCCGTCGCGGCGTCGGGCTCGACAACGTTCGCCAGCGGCTGCACGACGATGTTCGGCGCCGATGCGCGCCTCGAGACACGCACGGACGAGGGCCGCTTCCGTGTCGAGCTGACCATGCCCTGTTCCACCGATGACTGACACGGCCCTGCTACGGCTCCGCGTCGCCATCGTGGACGACGAGGCGCTGGCGCGTGCCGTCCTGCGCGAATACCTGACGCCAATCCCGACGTCGAGGTCGTGGCCGAGTGCGCCAACGGGTTCGAGGCAGTCAAGGCCGTCTCCGAGCTGCATCCCGACTTGCTGTTTCTCGACGTCCAGATGCCGAAGCTCGACGGCTTCGAGGTGCTCGAACTGGTCGGCCGCGACGTGGCGGTCGTGTTCGTCACGGCCTACGACCAGTACGCGCTGCGGGCGTTCGACGTGCACGCGGTCGACTACCTGCTGAAGCCGTTCAGTCGCCGAGCGGCTGGGCGAGGCGCTCGACGCGCGCGCGCGAGCGGCTGCGGCCGAGGCGAGCCGCATGCCGGTGCAGGACGCTCGCCACCGCGGCCCGGCCCGCTGCCAGGCCGTGCCGGACGCGTGCTCGTGCGCGACGGTCCGCGCGTCCACGTGCTCCCGATCGACAAGATCGACTACGTCCAGGCGCAGGACGACTACGTCGCGTTTCCGATCCGAGGGCAAGGAGTATCTGAAGGAGCAGACGCTCGCGGAGGCGGAAGCGACGCTCGATCCGGCGAAGTTCGTCCGCATCCACCGATCGTTCCTGCTGAATCTCGACCGGCTGGCGCGCGTCGAGCTGGACGAACGCGAGAACCGGTTCGCGATTCTCGACCGACGGCCGCCGCCTCCCGGTGAGCCGCTCCGGCTACGCGCGCCTGAGCGCGCGCCTGTGATGGCTCACGATCTCAGGGCGCGCGATCTGGTTGGGCACGTCATGCTCGCCTTCGACGGCGCGTGCCTGCTCAACATCCTCGATGCGCGTCTCAGGCAAATATCCGTACCGCCGCGTGCTATCTCTGATCCGGTTTGGCCTCCGCGCCGAGGCGCGTCTTCAGGCTCTCGACCTCGGCCTGCAATTGTCGGATCTGTTCCTGTTGCTCTTGAACAACGCGATACAACGCCTGGATACCGGCCAGGGCGACGCCGTCGGCGTCGACGTTGCTGATGTGCTCGAGAGCGGCACGATCGAGAGCGCCGGATGATCGACGTAGCCGAACGCCAGATGACGGGCGCACGCAAAGTAGTAGAACTCGTCGCGGAAACCCGCCGTAACCGCGTAGAAACAGGACTGGAACAGCACCAGCAACGCGGGCACGACCATCAGGTGTCGGCGATCGTTCATGGCGGGAATTGCACCATAGGGCCCTTAGACGTGCACCCGCGCCGCCGCGTTCGATACAATCCGCCAGTGCCGCACGGTGACCGTTTCGGGTTCGGTCCCTTCCAACTCGACGTCACCTCGAAACACCTTCTCAAAGCGGGCGAACCCGTCGCGGTCAATCCGCGCCAACTCGACCTGCTGACGGCGCTTGTGTCGAAGGCCGGCGAGATTCTCACCAAGGATCAGCTGATCCACGTCGGCTGGCGCGACGTCGCCGTCACCGACAACAGCCTCGAACAGGCGATCTCCGGATTGCGCCGCACGCTGGGCTCGCGCCGGCCCGGCGAGTACATCACCACCGAAGCGCGACGCGGGTATCGCTTCACCGCGCCCGTGACCCGCCTGGTGTCGCGCGAGACCGACGCGTCGCTCGACGCACTGCTGGCGCCGCACCGCGCCTGGATCGAAGGACGCGCCGCCCTCGAGAGCCTCGAGCGCGATCGGATCGCGCACGCGCGCGATGTCTTCGAGGATGTGCTGCGCCGCGTCGGCGACCAGGCGCCCGTGCACGTCGGCCTGGCCAACGCCTATGGCATGCAGTTCGAGATGACGCGCGCGGACCAGAACCCCGATCGCGCCGCGCTCGAGAAAGCCGCACACCACGCCCGGGAAGCCTGCCGGCTGGACGCGCAGTACGGCGAGGCGTGGGCGACCCTTGGCTTCGTGCTGGATCGCATCGGCCGCCACGACGACGCATTGGCCGCGGCGCGGCGCGCGGTTACGCTGGAGCCGGACAACTGGCGGCACCACGTGCGGCTGGCCTACACCGCGTGGGGCGAGGAGCGGCTGCGCGCCGCCGATCGAGCGCTCCTCCTGCTGCCTGGATTCCCGATCGCGCATTGGCTCGCCGCCACGGTGCACGTGGCCCGCCGCAGCTTGTCGGAAGCAGAGCGCGAGCTCGATGCGGGCATCGCCGCACAGAACGCAGATGCGGCCAGGCCAGCACGGTTCTCGGCGGTCGCGCTTCACTGGCTGCGCGGACTGATCTACCTCGCGCGCGGCGAGGAAGCGAAGGCGCTCGCGGATTTTGAATGTGAGCTCGCGACGGAAGCGAGCGGTCAGCTGTACGCCCGTGAGTGTTGCGCGAACACCTGGTACGCGATCGGCGCCGTGGCGCTGTTGCAGGGCCGCTCGGACGAGGCCCAGTCGGCCTTCGCGCGCGCCCTTGAACGCGTGGCGATCCACCCGATGGCGCACGTCGGGCTGGCGGCAGTCCGGAAGACGACTCGGCCCGCCGCCGATTCTGTAGCCATCGACGCTCCAGCCAACGACGATCCGCGCGCAATGGATGGAGCCCTCGCTCGAGCCGCATCGATGCTCCTCGAATCCTCTTCACACGCCCGCAGCGCCGCCCACTTCCTCGAGACCGCGCTGGCCGGGGCGACAGTTCCGTCAGCAGGCTGGCTCATTCCCATCGAGCCACTCCTCCGCGTCCACACCGCCGTTGACACCTGGTCAAAGGTGCTGGCCGCCCTCCGCGCACGCGCCGCCTGAAGGCGGCTCGCTCACACCTCCGTAGGGGCCGACCCATGTGTCGGCCCCAGGGCGGACACGCGGGTCCGCCCCTAAGTGAAATCAGAACATTTCAGCCCTTCCGTCAGGACTCTCTGCTCGGCGGTCGCTACCGTAGTCGACAGGAGGTTGGCGATGCGAAAGACAGTGCTTGAGAGGGTGAGAACGGCTCTTGCCGTGACGTTCGTCGCGTGTGCCGCACCTGGGTACGCGCAGTCGGGATCGACCGCGCCCGGAGTAGCCCAGTCGCTCGAGTTGTCAGGCCCCCGCTTCGGCGTCACGATGCTGAGCGACGGCGTCGTCGAGAAGCTGGCGGAACGGGACATCGCCATCGGATCGACCATCTCGCAGTTCGGATGGCAATTCGAGAAGCAGTTCTACAGCAAGGCGGGCGGCGTCACAGCGCTCAACGAATGGGTGGCGCTCGTCGGCGGGCTCGATCAAGGCGTCGTGATCCCAAGCATCAGCTGGCTCGTGGGGTTGCGGACGAAGGAAGGCGCGGAGTTCGGCATCGGTCCCAACCTGACGCCCGCCGGCGCGGCGCTCGTCGTCTCGGCGGGCGTCACGTTTCGAGCCGGGGTGCTGAACGTGCCGATGAACTTCGCCGTCGTGCCGACGAAATCGGGAACCCGCGTCAGCGTCCTGACCGGGTTCACTTTGAGACGGTAGAACAAGACACGTGCAGCGCGGGGCTTTCCGCCCGTCCGCGCTCCTGAAAGGGCCGCGCTACACAGGACACTACTGTCGTCGGAACTCGGCGTCGATATACTCGCCGGGCTTTGGCGGCGTCGCCATCGGCTCGTAGCGGCGGCCCTGCGCGATGGCCGCCTCGTGATGCGCGACAACATGTTGGGGCGAGAGCCGCCTGAACGCTTCGATCGCCAGCAGGATCAGGCCGAGGTCGTCAAGCTGTCCGAGGAGCGGGATCACGTCCGGTATGAAATCGATGGGCGAGATCACGTAGGCCAGGCCGACGATCGGCAGCGCTTTCAACAGCCCGGGCACGCGCGGCTCACGTAGCAGACGAGTTGCGAGCCGGGCATTCGAGTACACCGATCGCACGAGCGCGGGAAACGACAGCCAGCGTCTGAGACCACTCGCCATATCGGAAGACCTCAATGCAATTGTCGCGCCTTTGGAGGCGGCGCTCAACTGTTGGCGTCAGACGGCGAACGACGGCTGGGCGGCAGGCGGCCACTTCCCGTCGAGAAACACCTTGACGGAGTCGAACACGACGGTCGGCTCCTCGATCCATGGCGCGTGCGAGGCATTGTGAACCGTCAGCAGCCGCGCCTGCGGCAGCAGCGCGGCCCAGTCGCGGCCCGCTCCGTACGGCGCGCTGCGATCCTTGGTGCCGTGGATCGTCAGCACCGGCACCCGCGCCTTGGCAAAATCGGCCGGCCTGAGCCCAAGGCCTCGAATCGACGGCAGAATGTCGCCCACCCAATACCGCATGAAGTTCCGCTCGTTCTCGAGGTGACACCGTCCCCAATCGATTCGGTCCGCATCGTGCGAGTGGGTCACGAAGATCGGTTTCAGCACATCCCAGAACTGGCGGCACGCGGCCTCGGGATCCGCCGGGCGCGGCTCCTTCTGTACTTGCGCCACCCTGGCCATCACATCGGCGAGCGTGCCGTCGTTATTGGCCAGATGCGCGGGGTACTGCTTCAACGAGTCGGCCTGAATCGGGCCGATCTGGACGACGCGCTCGACGTGCGCTGCATAACGCATTGCATACAGCGCGACCATCAGCCCGATGTAGGAGTGACCCAGCAGATCGATGCGATCGAGGCCGAAATGGCGCCGCACGGCGTCGAGGTCGTCCACGTCCTGTTCGATGCCCCGCGCGAGTTTCGCGCGATCGGTCACCGTTTCGGACTGTCCGCGATTGCGCACGTCGTAGACGATGAGCGTGCGTGTGTGTGCCAGGTACTCGAACGCGTCGACGATGTACATCCCGTTGGGGATGACGACCGTCCGCGCACCGCTCCCCAGCGTCCGGAAGAAGAGCCGCACGCCGTCGTCGGTCAGCAGGTAGCCTTCGCCGGATGCCATGGCACAGACCTCCGCGCAAAATGAAAAAGCCGCGGCGCGCGCGGCTTGTGTCGATCGATCTCTGAGGATTTGCCTGCCGACATCCTAGGCGATTGCGCGGGAGCCGGTCAACGAGCCATATCAGCGGTCACTTCGGGCGGGCGGATCCACAGCCCTCGAAAGCGCTTCGTCCTCGCATTCTTGAGCTCTTTACAAGGAACGCCATCCACCTGGCGGTTACCATCGTCACTCAACAACAGAATGTCGTCCCGGTCCTCGGGAGTGAAGAGGGCTTCCACGTTGAAATCAAGGAGATCGACGGGAACCTGCTGAGCCGAGTCCGCCTTGCCGTCCCACCAGAACAGACGTCCGCTGCCTTGATCGGAATAGTGACCGGCCGCAATCAAGTAGCGGCCCCTCCACCAGGACAAGGAACGCACTCCCAAGCCAGCTTGCCAGCGAGCGCGTGCGACGCCAGCCAATACGCATTATTGCCAAAGCGCGTCGCAGCCTCCAGGTCGGACTCGGGACTTTTTTTGGGTGCTGGCTGCTGCTTCTTTCCGGCGTTGTCTTGAACCTTCCGAAGCGGAAGCATCGGCGACACGTCGGACGCATGAAGCGGCGCTCCGCCGGTTTCTGCGTCGTAGATCCGCAAGACATTGTCCTCATCATCTGCGACCACAAACTGCTGGGTGCCCAGCGTGACGGCACCGGAGGCGTCACAAGTCCCTGTAAAAGTCACAGTTCGAGTCTCTCCACTGCGCTGCGGACTTCCGCCAGCCGAAGCAACATTCAACGCAGCACCTGCGGCGCAGCTGAGGAGGAAAGGGAGACCCGTTCTCGGAGCAGCCATGCGCTGATTTTAGCCCACTGTCCTCGGGAGGGCTGCGCGACCAAGCCGCGGGTCGCGGACGCGCACGAGGGCGATCGCAACGGCGTACATCCACGTCATCCGGCAGTGGTCGATCCAGGCGCGCGAAGGTGGATTCAACGAAGCGCGCTTCGTCGACGCGGTCGTCACCGCGTCCTGTAGGAGTCGCCACGCTCGATGCCGCCGCACGGCTTCGGGCTGGCGGACGACGGATCAGACGATCGCGGCGCTTTCGGCCAGCGAGGCAACTGCCTGGAGCAGGTCCGCGGGCTGGACCGGCTTCGCGAGGTACGCCTGGAAACCAGCAGCCAGCGCCTCCTCGGCGTCGCCGCGTCGTGCGTAGGCCGTGAGCGCAATCGCCGGCACGTGATTGTTCGACGTGCGCAGCTTCTGCATGAACGCATAGCCGGTTTCGTCGGGCATCGCGAGGTCGGAGATGACGACGCCGGGCGACCATCCGGACATCACGGCACGCGCTTCGTCGGCAGACGCGGCCGCCTCGACCCGTGCGCCGGCGGCCTCGAGCACGGTCCGCACCATCTCCCGCGTCTCCGCATCGTCGTCGACCAGCAGGACGCCCACCGAGTCGAGGCGCGGCATCGAGGACGTGAGCGCCGCCTGCGGCGCCAGGGCCGGCACCACCGGATGGCCGTCAGTGAGCGGCAGCGTGACTCTGAACGTGGCGCCGAGGCCGATGCCCTCGCTGAATGCTTCGATCTCGCCGCCGTGCTGCGTCACGAGCTCACGCACGATCGCGAGCCCGAGCCCGAGGCCCTTGCGGCTGTCGGTGGCATTGCCGGCCTGCCGGAATCGATCGAACGCATGTGGCAGAAACCCGGGCGCCATGCCGATGCCGGTGTCCGACACGCTCAAGTAGGCGTGCCGATCATCCCGGTGCAGCCGCAGCGTGATCGTGCCCCCCGTCGGCGTGAACTTGATCCCGTTGGTGAGCAGGTTCGACACGATCTGCTGGAGCCGGTGCGGGTCGCCGTTGACCATCGCATCGGTCGCTTCGAGGTAACTGCGGACTTCCACGCCTTTGTGCTCGGCCTGCAGCCGAACGGCCTCGAGCGCCGCGTGCACCGGCTCAATGCACCCCACCACGCGACGTGCGATCAGCAGCCGGCCCGCAACGATGCTGCTGACATCCAGCAGGTCCTCGATCAGCTGGCTCTGCGCCTGCGCGCCGCGCTCGATGGCCTCAAGCGCACGCTCCTTTCCAGCCGAATCGAGACGGCCGATGCGAAGCAGCTGGGCCCATCCCAGAATGGCGGTCAGCGGCGTGCGGAGCTCGTGCGAGACCGTCGCGAGGAAGTCGTCCTTCATCCGATTGGCGACCTCGGCGTCGTGACGCGCCGTCTGCTCGCGCGTCACGAGATCGGCGACCGAGCGCGCCATCCGCGAGAACCGGTGGCCCAGCGCGCGAATTTCCGACGGTCCGCCGATGGGAATCGGCCGATTGAAGAAGCCGCCCTGCACGGCCCGAGCGGCGTTGGCGAGCCGGCGGACGGGCAGCGCAATCCATTGCGAGGCGATCATCGAGAGCAGCGCGCCGAAGATCGAGAGGATCGCGCCGCGCGCCATCAGGTCGTTCCACAGACGGTCGGCCGGCGCCAACGCCTCGGCGTACGACAGGTGGGCATCGACGCACGTGGGCTCGAGGAGCAGGCTCACCGGACGGAGCCCGTGAATTGTTTGAACGCCGCGATAGTCGAGCTCGACGGCGTCCGACACTCCCGCCCTGCACGCGCCAATGGGTTCGAAAGCGGCCGCCGTGCGCGGCGTCACCTCGGGAGCGTAGCGGGGCGCGGTCAGAAACACGCCGCCGGCGTCGGCGAGGAACACTTCACCACGCTGGCCCAACCCTGAGCGGTCGATGAACAGCGCCAACAGATCATCCGAAGAGAACTGAATGACGATCGAGCTGCGGCCGCGCTCGGCCCTGATCCCGTAGTCGAACGTGTCGCCGCGCCGAATCAGGCGGGCGAACGGCGCGGGCAGGACCAGGTCAGTGGACGGCGGCTCCCCTACTTGCACGAGACGACGTCCGGATCGCTCGAACCGGGCGCCGCGCGCCTGCTGACTGGCGGCAAACACTTCGAGACCGCGCCCGAGACACTCGAGCTCGAACGCGAGCGTGCCCGCGGCGGTCCTTTCGCCACAGAGCGCCTCGACGCTGGTCAGAAACCCCTGCGCGCGCTCGTGCCGAAGCTCGATCTGACGGGCGATGCTGGCCTCGTGTTGTTGCGCAATGCGCCGGGCCGTGGCGCGGGCTTCGGTCTCGAGATGCGTGCGTGACGAGTCGTAGGCCACGAACATCAGCACCGTTGTCGAGAAGACAACGAGGCCGACGAGCGTCAGTGCCAGCTGAACCGTCAGCGAGAGGGACCGCGGCACGCGGAAAAACTTGCGCATGTCGACTGGGGAAGCTCGACATCTTATCGGACGACGGGCGCGCTGTCTGCAGCGGAGGCTAGCTCAACAGTTCAGACGTGCTTTGCGTAGCGGCCGACCCATGTGTCGGCCGGGCGGACACGCGGATCCGCCCCTACGTTGTGGCGTGCGTTCAGCGTTTCAGCAGCTCATCCACGACCCAGCCCGCGCCGTGGACCTCGCGCGCGATCGTCAGGGCGAAACGGATGTCGGTGCTGAGCGCGCGGCCCGCCGTTTCGCTGTACGTCCAGTCGCCCGCCATCGCCTCCTCGTTGCCGTCGAAAATCAAGCCGACGATCTCGAGCGATCGGTTCAAGGTGGAACTGCCCGAGTTGCCGCCGGTGATGTCGTTGGTCGTGACGAAGTTGACCGGCAGGCTCGCGTATTTCGTTCGGAACGCCGCGGCGCCCATCTTCGTGCGCCAGGCCTGGAGCGTGGGCGGCAGTTCGAACTCGCCTTTGTTGCCACGCGTGCGCGCCAGCGTGAACATGTCGCCCAGCTTGGTCGTGAAGGGCACCGTCTTGCCGCGGCTCACGTAACCCGCCACATGACCGTAGGTGACGCGGAGCGTGAAGTTCGCGTCCGGGTACATCGTCGCGCCCTTCCAGGCGGCGAGACCGCGCGCAAACCCGGACCGATTGCGCAGCAGCTTCTCGTTGAGGATGCGCGTGCGCTGACGCTGATCCTTGAGCGACGGCAGGAGATCGCGCGCGAAGACGATCGCGGGATCGTTGGAAGCGGCAAACGCATCGGGATTGGCTTCGACGAGGCGCTTTCGCGTCTCAACCGACGTGATGTCCGACCCGGCCAGCACCGCGCGCGCCATCGCCGTCGGCGTCGCGCCCGCGCCGAGACGATCCGCGATCCGCTGAACCGCGGCGATGCGATGCGCCGTATCGAGGGCCATGCGCCTTCTCGAATCCCGTCGCCAGCACTTCTTCGTCGAGCGCCTTGATGCTCGGGTCGTCGTTCAGCAGTCCGGCCTTCACGTTCGGCCAGTTCCGCTCCTGATACTGCGGCTCGCGGTCGCGGTCCGAGGTCTTCGCACGCTCGATCGCGAACTCGTAGAGTCCCACGGCGTAGCCGACGGCATCCGATCGCGACAGCCAGCTGATCGCCGCGTCGAGGTCGGCGTTGGCCTCGACGTCGTTCTTGTAGACGGCGGCCTGCGCGTCGAGGACGCCGCCGAACTCCGTTTTCAGCTCCGGGCGAGAGTTCAGAAACGCCATGAGCTCGCGCTCGCGCCGTTGACGCTCGTCGACGACGTTGGTGGTCTTGAGCGCAGCAAGGACATCCTTCTGATACTTCAACGTGTTGGCGAGACCAAAGATCTGACTTTGCAGAATGACTTGATACTCGGGCTTCATCGCCGCGTACTTTCGCAGCAACCCGAGCTGCGTCTCGAGATCTTCGATCTGGATCGGGATGCCCTTCCGCAGGTTGTATTCCGCCGAGTAGCTCTCGCGATACCGGTTGGTGTTGCCCGGATTGCCGGAGACGAGCGTGAAGTCGCCGTCCTTGACGCCGGCCATCGTCACGTGGAGAAAGTGATCGGGTTTGACCGGGACGTGCTTCGCGTCGTACTCGCCGTGGCTGCCGTCGGTCCCCTGATACGCGCGCAGGATGGAAATGTCCGAGACGTAGCGCGGGAAGCGGAAATTCATCTCGTCGCCGCCGAAGTAGCCCAGTTGCTTCTCCGGCGCGTAGACGAGCCGGATGTCCTTGAACTCCTCGTAGACGATGAGCAGCACCTGGGCGCCGCTGTTGAAATCGACCACCGAGCATGAATAGCGGTCGCCCTTTTCGGCGGTGCAGGCGCGTTCCAGATCGGACCGCGCCGCCTGGCGCACGCGCTGGATTTCGGCGATGGTCATGCCGGGTTTGACGCCGGCGTTTACTTCGGCCGTCACGTCGCTTCGCGCTGCGCTCGATCTCCGCCTTGAAGCGCTTGCACGGCAGCTCGTCGGCCTGCGATTTCGCGGTGAACCCCGTTTCGATCAGGTTGTCGGCAGTCGCCTTGCTCTGCTCGGCCAGCGTCGACGTGCGAATGCAATCGAGCGCGACGTGATGATTCGTGAGGATGAGCCCGTTGGCCGACGCGAATGTGCCGGTGCCGCCGCCTCCGCCGGACAGCAGGCGAACGGGCGCGTAGCGCAGCCGGTCGAGATCCTGGGGCGTCAACTTCACGCCGTACTTGCTGGCCACGAGCTCGAGAGGCAGCTGATCGATCCGCCACATCCCCTCGTCTGCGAGCAGCGCCGCGCCGCCTGCGGCAATGGCGAACGCCAACAGTAATGATCTGATCTTCATGATTTTGATTGCTCCGCGAATTTTGCGTGTTCCGTATGATAGGCCGTCGAGCGTGGTGCCAACGCAACATGCGCCGCGCCGGCGGCGAAGAAGCCGACGAACCAGGCGTAGTCGTAGAGCGGCTTCAGCGCCGGAACGACGAGGCCGCCCCACGCCAGCGCGCAGCCGAGCGCCGTCGCGCGCAATCGCGCGCCAGTTCCAGCCGCGATACACGCCGTCGGCGAGATAGAGATCCTCGAGGCGCAGCTCGCGCCGCCGCACGATCCAGTAGTCCGCGATCAGCACGCCGGCAATCGATCCCAGGCCGCCCGAGTAGCCGAGCAGCCACGTGAAGATGTAGCCCGACGGATCGGCGAGCAGCTTCCACGGCTGAATCGCGATGCCGAGGATCCCGGTGATCAGACCGCCGGTCTTGAAGCTGATGAATCGCGGAAACGCGTTCGCGAAGTCGTTGGCCGGCGAGACGACGTTGGCGGCGATGTTGACGGCGATCGTGGCGACGACGACGGTGAACATCGAGATCGCGACGACGACCGGCGAGCTGAACTGCCGACGAGCTGCACCGGATCCCAGATCGATTCGCCGTAGATGATCGCCGTCGCGCTGGTGATCATCACGCCCATCGCCGCAAACAGCGACATCGTCGTCGGCAGCGCCACGACCTGGCCGATGATCTGCTCGCGCTGGCTGCGGCCGAAGCGGGTGAAGTCGGGCATGTTGAGCGAGAGCGTCGCCCAGAAGCCGATCATCGCGGTCAGCGACGGCACGAACACCGGCAGAACTCGCCGAAGGTGTGGAACTTGCCGGGCTGCGCGAGCAGCGGGCCGAGCCCGTTGGCCTTCGACGACCGCCCACCACAGCAGCGCGCCGGTCATGACCAGCACGAACGGCGCGGCCCAGTTCTCGACCTGCGCGCAGCAGATCCATGCCGCGATAGATGATGAAGATGTTCAGGCCCCAGAACAGCAGGAACGACAGCCACTCGGTCGTCGTGTGGCCGCCGAACGCCGGCGCCGAGCAGCGTCGGCCAGCCCGGGATCGATCGTCTTGAACAACGTGTGCAGCGCTTCGCCGCCGATCCAGGCCTGAATGCCGAACCAGCCGCAGGCGACGAGCGCGCGCATCAGCGCCGGCACGTTCGAGCCGAGCGTGCCGTACGCGGCGCGCGCGAACACCGGGAAACGGGATGCCGTACTTCGTGCCCGGGTGCGAGTTGAGCAGGATCGGAATGAGGACGATCGTGTTGCCGAGCAGAATCGTGACGAGCGCCTGCGACCAGTTCATGCCCGACGCCATCAGCCCCGACGCCAGCATGTAGGTCGGGAATGCAGTGCGCCATGCTGACCCACAGCGCGGCGTAGTTGTAGGTGGTCCAGGTGCGCCGCGCAGAGCGGCACCGGCGCGAGGTCGTGGTTGTAGAGCGGGCTCGCCTCGACCCGGCGCGTGTCGACCAGCTCGACGCGGCCGTCGGCGAGCCGGCGCTCGTTGGTCACATCGTAAGTGTAGGCCAACGGCAGGGCCGACCAAAAACATCGATTCCGCTGTTAGAATCGGGCCGCCAAATGGCGAACGCGAAAAACAAGGCACGCGCGAAGCGTGTCACCGGTAAGGCGGCGGCAGGATACACGCATCCGGATAAGTCGCTGCTCATGCGTCCGGAAGTCGGCACGCAGGCGCAGTTCCGGAAGAAGAAGCCGCCCGTCACCTATCGCTTCGACTCGTAGTTTTTCAGATCGATGTACGTGGGGTCCGCCTTTAGGCGGACCTACATCGGCCACCGCATACCGCACCCGGATAAGATGGTGGCAGGAACAGCGTTCGATGCCGACACTCGCCCGCGTTCGGTCGTGGCTGCTCGGGCTGATCGTGCTCCAGCTGGTCGGCTCGCTGATCGAGCTCGTGCTGCTGAACCATTACGAGGACACGCTGCAGATCATCCCGCTGGCCCTCATCGCGCTGACGCTGCTACTCTTGGTCTGGCACATCGCGCGCCCGCAACCGGCAACCGTTCGCGCGATTCGGCTGCTGATGGGTGCGTTCGTGGTGGCGGGGCTCGTGGGCATCGGCTTGCACGTGCAGGGCGCCGCGGAGTTCCAGTGGGAAATGGATCCCGCGCAGTCCACATGGAGCGTCGTGCAGAAGGCGTTCCGCGCGCAGGCGCCGCCGCCGCTCGCGCCCGGGATCATGCTGCAAATGGGTTTACTGGGGCTCGTCTATGCGTACCGTCATCCTGCTGCGTCATCTTTCATGGAGTGAAAGTCAATGACTGTCTTCAAGCACATCGTCGTGTCGGCCGGACTGCTGATCGCGGTCTTCGCAGCCGCGCTCAACGCTCAAGTGGGCAAAGGCCTCCTGGATCCAAACACCGCGTCCGAACAGCAGCTGCAGGCGCTGCCGCACATGACGCCGGCGCTCGCGAAAGCGATCGTGGAGAAGCGGCCGTTCATGAGCGTGACCGAGCTGAACACCTTCCTGCTCGCTCAGAAGCTGACGCCCCAGCAGGCCGCCGACTTCTATCGGAAAGCGTTCGTGCACGTCAATCTGAACAAGGCCACCCGCGAAGAGATCCTGCTCATCCCCGGCATCGCCACGAAGATGGCGCACGAATTCGACGAGTACCGGCCGTGGAAGACGTGGGCGCAGTTCGACAAGGAGATTGGCAAGTACGTCGGCAAGGAAGAAACCGATCGCCTGAAGCAGTTCGTGTTCATCCCGATCAACCTCAACACCGCGACCGACGAGGACATCCTGAGCATTCCGGGCGCCGGCCAGAAGATGGTGCACGAGTTCAAGGAATACCGCCCGTGGAAGACACAGGCGCAGTTCGAGAAGGAGATCGCGAAGTATGTCGGCGCCAAGGAGACCGCGAGGCTCTGGCGCTACGTCGTGATTCAGTAGTTACTGGCGATCAGCGGCGCGCATGGCGATACGGCCGGTCACGCGGATCCAGTTGACGCGGCCGGCCGCGTCGCGCACGAACTCGATCGACTGACCCTTGTCGGTACCGTCGAGCACGACCGCTCGGTCGGGACCGTAGAACGCGATCGGCATCTCGGTCTGCGGCGTCCCGCTGTTGGGCTGGACCTGCACCAGCAGCCGCTTGTTCTCCGCGCGAACGGCGACCGCATTGATCGGGCGAATGTAGCGGCCGATGTACGGCGCAGGGTCCGGCTGCGCGGCCAGCGGCTCCACCGCGGGCAGCGTTTCAACGAGACCACGATGCGCGATCGCCTGGTTCATCGCGTAGCTCGCGCCTGCGTACGATTTGAGCGCCGCCCGCTCCACGTCCTGCACCAGACGCCAGCCGCTGTTGGCGTTCGTCAGAATCCCAATCGCCAGATTGCGCTCGGGCACGAGCTCGAGCAGGAGGATGTGTCCGCCGAGCGTGCCCCCGTGGGCCGCCGTGCGCACGGAGCCCACCGTCCGCAGATGCCACGCGATGCCGATGTCGTCGTCGTTGCCCTGTTTCCGGACCTGCGGCGTCCGCATCAGCTCGAGCGTCGCGCGCGTCAGCAGCCGATCGCCGGCAGGGCTGGTGCCGTCGCCAAGGTGAAACTGCGCGTAGGCCAGTAGATCCGCCATGCACACGCCGACGCCGCCCGCCGTGACGCTCGTCGAGGGCGAGAACGGGCGCTGCAGCGCCGGCGGACTCTCGCCGCGAACGCCGTGGCCGAGCGCAAATCGCTGGCTGATGAACTCGCCGGCCGTCGTGCCGGCGTGTGTCAACCCGAGCGGCGTGAACACGAGATCGCGGATCGCCCTGTTGATCGATGAGCCCGTCACGCGTTCGATCACCCGTCCGGCCACGCTGAAGCCCGCGTTGTTGTAGCTCCAGGCCGCGCCAGGCGGCGCGAGCTGCATGAGATCGCCGAGCGTCGAGACGAAGTTCCGCAGCGTATCCTCGCCGCGGTCGGGGCCGGCAATCTGTCCCTCCCACCCGCTGGTGTGCGTCAGGAGGTTCCAGATCGTCACGCTGCGGCTGACGGACTCGTCCTGCACGCGAAAGTCCGGGAGGTAGGTGCGCACGGGCGCGCGCAAATCCATCTTCCCCTGCTCGACGAGCCGCATGATCGCCGTCGCGGCGAACGTCTTCGAGATGGACGCGATCGGAAACACCGTGTGCGCGGTGACGGGCAGCGGATCCTCGACGCTCGTGACGCCGAGTCCCCGGATCGTCACCGAGCCGTTCTCGACGATGCCGAGGGTGACGCCCGGGACCCGGTACTCGGCCATCTTGCCCTCGGCGAGCGACACGAGCGCGTCGAACCGCGGATCGGTTCGCTGTCCGCGGGTCGCAGTTGCAACCAGCACACAGCACGCGGCGGCCGACGCGGTCGTGAGAGGGCGCCTCATGGCTGCGACTATACTTCCCGCGTCATGGCCGAGACGACGATTCCGGACAACGCGCTGACATCAATTCTCGACGCGCTCGACAAGGCGCAACGTCGCGCGTCGCCGAGCAGTTTCCCGGCGACTCGCCCGCCGCGCCAGCCGGTGCACACGGTCTACGGCGGCGCGCACCTGTTCAAGGCCGACGCGGCGCCGAAGCTGGGCGCCGTCGCGCTGCGGACGCTGCAGGAGCACGCGCCCGACGCGGCCGACCCTCGCCGCGCGCTCGGACTCGACCCCGGCCTCGCCGACCGCATCTACCCGCGCGTCGTCGACAAGCTGACGCGCGAGCCGGTCGAGGATTTCCGGATCGACTTCGAGGACGGCTTCGGCAACCGGCCGGATCGACGAAGAGGACGGCCACGCGCAGGCCGCGGCCGACGAAGTGGCGCAGCGGACTTGCGCGACGGCACGCTGCCGCCGTCGATCGGCATCCGCATCAAGCCGCTGAACGAGGAGCTGAAGCGCCGCAGCCTGCGCACGTTCGATCTGTTTCTGACGACGCTGCTCGAGCGCAGCGACGGCGCGCTGCCGCCGAATTTCGTCGTCACGCTGCCGAAGATCACCTCGCCCGAGCAGGTCGCGGCGCTCGCGTCGGCGTGCGACGCGTTCGAGTACTGGCGCGAGCATGCCGGCCGGCACGCTGCGGTTCGAGCTGATGATCGAGACGACGCAGTCGATCTTCGCCGCCGACGGCAGCGTCGCGCTGCCGCGCCTCATCGCCGAAGGCGGCGGCCGCATCGTCGCCGCGCATTTCGGCACCTACGACTACACCGCCGCCTGCGGCATCACCGCGGCGCACCAGCACATGCTGCATCCGGCGTGCGACTTCGCGAAGCACGTGATGCAGGTCGCGCTCGCCGGCACCGGCATCTGGCTGTCGGACGGCGCGACCAACATCATGCCGATCGGATCGCGCGAGGTCGTCCACCGCGCGTGGCGTCTGCACGCCGAGCACGTCCGCCACTCGCTCGTCACCGGCTTCTATCAGGGCTGGGACCTGCACCCGGCGCAGCTGCCGTCGCGCTACGCGGCGGTCTACGCGTTCTTCCTCGAAGGGCTCGACGCGGCGTCGGAGCGGCTGCAGCAACTTCGTCCAGAAGGCGGCGCAGGCGACGCTCGTCGGCGACGTGTTCGACGATGCCGCGACCGGACAGGGACTGTTGAACTATTTCCTGCGCGCGATGAACTGCGGCGCGATCACCGAGGAGGAAGCGGTCGAGAAGAGCGGCCTCACGCTCGAGGAGCTGCGCGAGCCGATCGTTCGTGAAGATCCTGCAATCAAGACGCGAAGCAGGCGTGAATCGGGCAGATCTAGCGCTTGACTGCCTACTTCCTCAGTGGCTCGGCGTAGCCTTCGGCGTCGTAGCCGCCGCGGTAGTCCTTCTCGTCCGGCCGGCGGATCTTCGACTGCGCGACGACGCGGTCGCGGCGCAGGCCGACGAAGTCGTCGACGCGCTGTCCAGCCCTTGTCGGCGTGCTTCTCGAGAAAGCGCGTCGAGCCCGTCGTTCAGCTCCTTGATGACGTTCGGGCCGATCGCGTGATCGAGCATCGCCGCGGTGCAGACCTGCACCGTGCCGCAGCCGAGCAGGAAGTAGTTCAGCGCGTGCTCGAACGTCGAGATGCCGCCGATGCCGGAGAAGCTCTTGTCGGGAAACGCCTGCGTGAGCTGCGACATCTTCGCCAGCGACAGCGGCAGGATCGCCGGGCCGCCGAGGCCGCCGGTCGAGACGAGGCCGTCGACGTGGACCTCGAAGTCGAGCGTCTCCGCGTCGATGAGCGGCAGCGACGTGAACGTGTTCGACGAGACGATCGCGTCGGCGCCGCCGAGGAACGCGCCGCGCGCCTCGACGACGATGTCGGTGGTCGACGGCGTGAGCTTGGCCCAGACCGGAATCTTCGCGACTTCCTTCACGACCTTGGTGACGATCGACACCAGCTCCTTGTCCTTGCCGACGTTCGAGCCCATGTCGGGGCGATCCATGTGCGGGCACGACAGGTTCAGCTCGAGCGCGTCGCAGCCCTGCTCCTGGCACGCCACGCGCCAGCTCCTGCCAGTGCCGCAGCTCGGTGTCGTTGCCCGAGCCGGCCATGATCGACGCCACGAGCACGTGATCGGGAAACGCCTGCTTGATCCGGCCGAGCCGCGGCACCCACCAGTCGAGCGTCTTGTCGGAGATGAGCTCCCAGTTCCACGACGAGTGCAGCGCGGCGCCGGGACGCTTCTTCATCGACAGGTGCGCCGAATCGGCGTCGGCGCGCAGGAACTTCGTCTTCGGCCCGAGCGACGTTGACGACCGGGTGCAGCCCGATGGTCTTCGTCACGACGCCGCCCCAGCCGGCCTCGAACGCGCGCAGGATGTTCGACTCGGACTCGGTCGGCGGCGCCGACGACAGCAGGAACGGATTCTGAAATCGCACGCCGGTGAACGTCGTCGACAGGTCGGCGGCCATGGTGTCTCCTCGGCTCGGCTGAAGCCGTTCCCGACGGCCTCGTACCGTGCATCGTAGCGCGACGGCTTCAGCCGTGCGACCGCTCGTATCGTCGCTTCGATCAACCCGAACGGCTGGTCGGTCGCGACGAAGATCTCGTTCGGGTTGTCGAGGCCGAACGGCGTCAGATCGACGAGCAGATGGTGCCGGTTCGGCAGCGTCAGCGTGATCTCGCGTGACGTCGGCGCACGCCGCCAGCGCCGCCTCGCCCATCGCGTAGAGCGTGTGCTGCACCGAGCGGCTCTCGTGCGCGGCGAACGTCTCGACGAGCGCGCGCGCGGATCCGCGTCGCGCGCCGCGAAGTCGGTCGTCGCCGGCCGGTACGTCCACGACGCCGTGATCGACGTCGCCAGGATGCGATCCTCGGTGTCGGGCAGCGTCGTGTACTCGTCGCGCGGAAACCCGCAGAACGCCGAGTCGGTCGTCTTCAGCACGACGAGGTTCGTCAGCCCGGAGACGACGCTCGCTGCCGCTGCGCGTCGCGCGTGACGACCGCGGTCCACTGCTCGCCGCCCGGCCTGCACGAACGCGTGCGGATGCGGCCGCCCGCCGACGGACAGCCGATCCCACGGCTGCTCGACGGCGCTGATGCGGACGCGCGACGACGGCCGGCTTGGCCGACGAAATGATCCGCGAGCCGCGCCGCGAACGCCTCGACATGCTCGATCGGATCCTGCCGCGCCAGCGCGTAGACGGTGTTCTTCATCGTGTCGGTCGCGAGGCACGGCGCGTTGTCGCCGTCGACGTAGACCGGCTCGAACGCGCCCTCGAGCTGGACGTCGATCGTCAGATCGACGATGCTCGTGCGGCGCTCGCGACGCCCGCCGCACCTTGACGAGCCGGATGCGCGACTTGCCGTAGCGGTTCCAGGTCAGGTCGGACATCGGTCACCACTTCGACACGTAGACACGGTGTCCACGGTCAGTGCTCCATCAGCGATACCCCGGTACGTCGTGTAGCCGAACGGGCTGAGCAGCAGCGGCACGTGGAAGTGCTCGTCCGGATCGCGCGACGTTGAAGGTGATCTTCACCTCGGGAAAGAACGGACGCGCGAGCCCCTGCTCGCGATGGTAGGCGCCGATGTCGAACGTCAGCCGATAGGTGCCCGGCGACGACCGGCCCGTTCGGTCAGCGTGGTCACGCGCCCGTTCTCGTCGGTGGTGCCGCGGCCGATCGGCGTCCACTCGCTGGCCTGCCGCATCTCGAGGATGACGGTGACGCCGGCCGCCGGGTCGCCGCGCGCGATGTCGAGCACGTGTGTCGTAATCATGCGTGTGTCCGGCTCCTGTCGAGCAGCTTCGCCAGCCGCAGCCGCGTGATCTTCCGCTGCTCGTCCGCGGCGATCGCGCAGCTCGTCGTCCGGATCGTTGCCGCAACCGGCGCTCGAGCAGGTCCAGCATCTCGTCGGCCGATCTTGCCGGTCGCGCAGACGATGAAAATGTAGCCGAAGCGCGCCTCGTAGTCGCGGTTGGCCTCCGCCAGCCGCGCGCGCGTCACGTCCGGCGGCCGCCGCGACGCCCGCCTGCTCCTGCGCCGACCAGGCCGACCGTCCGGCCCGATCCGCCCGCACTGCCGCCGTTGCCCGCCGCCAATCCTGCGGATGCGCCGCGAACGCTTCGAGCCAGTCCGGCCGATCGAGCGCCGACCCAGATCGCGTCGGCCGCGGCGGCCATCGCGTCGACGCTGGCGAACGGCCGCGCCGCCGCCATCTGCCGCGCCCAGCGCGACGAGCCGCAGCACCGCAGCAGCTCGCGCGTCGCCGCCGTCGTTCGCCGAGCGCGTTCAGTTCCTCGAGCGCGCATGAACCGGCGATTCATCGCGGTCACGGCTCTATCGCGGCCGTCCCGAACAGCCGCAGCCGCGCCGACGCCGCCGTCCGGAAAAATGTTGAACCGCACGTGCGTGACGTCGCCAATCGCGCGCAGCTCGTCCTCGAACGCATGGCGCGCGTGCGGCTGCAGCGGCGTCCGCGGCAGCAGCTCGCGCCACGCCAGCGCTCTCGATCGGTCGCCGTCGTCGAGCCGCACCGCCTCGAGGCTGCACGCGCCCGGCGCGTTGCCCTTGAAGTGCCGCGTGTCGACCTCGACGCGCCGGATCGTGCCCGGCGGCGCCGAGCCGGACGATCGTCCAGTCGTGGCCGGGGCCGCGGCGCCGCTTCGTCTCCCAGCCGTCGCCCATGTGCGTCGCGTCGCCGGGCATGATCAGGTTGTGCCGCGATCCGAAGAACATGTCGCTGCACGCGACGACGAGGCCGCCGTGCTCGGCGGCGGCGAGATCGACGTCGCCCCGGCGCGCGCAGCCGCTCCCAGTCGGCGACGACCTCGCCGTGGACGCGCAGCCGCGCCACGCCGCCGTCGGGAAGATGCGCAGCCGCAGGTGCGTCGCCGCCGGCGCGCTCGTCGATCGCGAACGAGGTTGTGCGCGTCGCCGTCGAGCGGCGTGCGCGGCAGGACCTCGCGCCACGCCGCGCGCCGCAGCGCCGTCGGGCGTCGGCATGCCCGGCGAGATCGCAGCACGTCGATCGCGCACGCCTCCGGGATAGTTGCCCTTGAAGATACGCGGTGTCGACGTCGACGCCGCGGACGACGCCGCGGCGCGCCGAGCCGGATGATGCACCAGTCGTGCGCGCCGGGCCCGTCGCGGCGGCGGCGCGTCTCCCAGCCGTCCATCCACTTGCCGCGCTCGGTGTACTCGCCCTCGCGCCAGACCGGCGCGGCCGGCCTTGATCAGGTTCTCCTTCGGCGCGAAGAACTCGTCGTTGGCCGCGACGACCGCGCCGCCGAGCCGCTCGGACGCGAGATCGACGAGATCGAGAAACGATGCGCTCATAGCAGTCGGCCCGCCGTAGGCGCGCGTCGAGCCGGTTCGTGTCCCACACGCGCTCGCCGCGCACGAACGTCGTGACCACACGTGCCGCGCAGCGCGCCGGCCGGCGTACGGCGTCAGCTTGTGCCGCTGCTGCAGCCGCGACGGATCGACGACGAACTCCGCGTCCGGATCCCAGACGACGAGATCGGCGTCGAAGCCCGGGCGCGATGCGCCC
Source organism: uncultured Acidobacteriota bacterium (assembly GCA_963770995.1). Classification (GTDB taxonomy): domain Bacteria; phylum Acidobacteriota; class Vicinamibacteria; order Vicinamibacterales; family CAVVIG01; genus CAVSWN01. The sequence goes on from CAVYRS010000005.1 coordinate 1,309,828, forward strand.
TTTCGCTCGCCGAGGCCGGCGAGCGCCGCCGGCGCCGCGCTCATCCAGCGCGCCAAGAGCAGCTTCGGCAGCACGGCACCTTCAGCGCGAATCCTCGCTCGCGGATAGCTTGCGATCGCGCTTGGTCCAGATCGCCGCCAGCGACAGCTCGAGCGACGCGATGCCGCCCCACGCGCGCATGAAATCGCCCGGCGACTCTTCAGCGCCGGCGGCGCCGGCGAGTGATCGGTCGCGATCGAGATCGAGCACGCCGCTGCGCGAGTCCGCTCCCACAGCGCCTCGCGATGCGCGCGTCGCGAATCGGCGGCGCGCACTTGAACTCGGTCGCGCCGTCGGGAATCTCTTCGGCGGCGAACGTCAGGTAGTGCGGGCACGTTTCGCGCCGTGATCGGCACGCCGCGCCGCCTTGGCGCGCGGCGATCGCCGCGACGCCTTCCGCCGACGACACGTGGACGATGTGCGTACGCGCGCCGAACTCCTCGGCGAGCCGAATCATCAGCCGGATCGCCTCGAGCTTCCGCCTCCGGCGGCCGCGTCGCCGAGATACGTCGCGTATACGTCGGATGCGGATCTGCGGCGATCGGATCGGGCCGACGGCCTGCAGGCGATCCGCGACGATTCCGCGTGCACCAGCAGCGGCACGCCGCCGGCGCGCGAGGATCGGCAGCGCCCGCCGCAGATCCGTCTTCGCCGACCGCCGGAAACTCGTCGACGCCCGACGGCACCAGAAAACACTTGAAGCCGCGGACGCCGGCGTCGACCAGCGCGTCGAGCTCGCCGGCGTTGCCCGGCACGACGCCGCCCCAGAACCCGACGTCGACGTGACACTGCGCCGCGCGCCGCCGCCCGCTTCGCCTCGCAGCGCCGCGACGGTCGTCGTCGCCGGCATGCTGTTGAGCGGCATGTCGACGATCGTCGTGACGCCGCCGGCCGCCGCCGCGCGCGTCGCCGTGTCGAAGCCTTCCCACTCGGTGCGGCCCGGCTCGTTGATGTGGACGTGCGTGTCGACGAGGCCCGGCGAGACGACCAGGTCGCCGACGTCGAACAGCTTCGCGCCGGTCGGGTCATCGCTCGTCGTAGTCGGCGATGCGCGCGATGACGCCGTCCTCGATGTGCAGCGCGGCCGGCCGCTCGCCCTCGGGCAGGACGACGCGGCGGCTGCGGACGACCAGCACCGGTTCGCACGAGACGCGCATGCCAGGATAGCGGGCCGATCTGCGGCCGCGTCGGAAGCGTCATCTAGCGGGTCGCCCGCTTCAGGAACGATCCCGCGCCCGCGCGCCCGACGAACTTGCCGTCCTCGATCACCAGCCGGCCGCGCGACAGCACGGTGTCGGTCGCGCCGGTCACCTGACGGCCCTTCGTACGGGTTGTAGTCGACGTTCATGTGCAGCGTCTTCGCCGACAGCGTGATCGTGCGGTTCGGATCGAAGACGACGATGTCGGCGTCGGAGCCCGGGGCGATCGTGCCCTTGCGCGGGAACAGGCCGAAGATCTTCGCCGGCGACGTCGACGTCAGCTCGACGAAGCGGTTGAGCGAGATCCGGCCCGGCGCGCACGCCGCCGTCGTAGACCAGGCTCATGCGCGTCTCGATGCCGGGCGCGCCGTTCGGGATCTTCGAGAAGTCGTTCCGGCCGAGCTCCTTCTGCTCCTTCATGCAGAACGGACAATGGTCGGTCGAGATGCACTGCAGATCGTTGAACGCGAGGCCGCGCCACAGCTGATCCTGCTTCGCCTTCTCGCGCAGCGGCGGGCTCATCACGTACTTGGCGCCGTCGAAGTCGGGCTCCTCGTAGTTGTCGTACGAGAGGAACAGGTACTGCGGGCAGGTTTCGGCGAACGCCGGCAGGCCGCGGTCGCGCGCCTCGGTCACCATCTCGAGCGCCTCGGCCGCCGACAGGTGGACGATGTAGATCGGGACGTCGGCGATCTCGGCGAGCGCGATCGCGCGGTGCGTCGCTTCCGCCTCGGCGCGCGCCGGCCGCGTCAGCGCGTGATACTTCGGCGCCGTCTTCCCCTCGGCGAGCGCGCGCTGCACGAGCACGTCGATGACGCCGCCGTTCTCGGCGTGCATGCAGATCGTGCCGCCGTTCTTCCCGGTCCGCAGCAGCGCCTTGAAAATGCTCGCATCGTCGAGCATGAAGACGCCGGGATAGGCCATGAACAGCTTGAACGAGGTGATGCCCTGCCGGACGAGCGCGTCCATCTCGCCTTCCACCTGATCGTTCAGCTCGGTGATGATCATGTGGAAGCCGTAGTCGATCGACCGCCTTGCCTTCGGCCTTCTTCGTCCACGTTTCCCAGCGCGTGGTGCAGCGTCTGGCCGCGGTACTGGATCGCGAAGTCGACGATCGACGTCGTGCCGCCGAACGCCGCGGCGCGCGTGCCGGTCTCGAAGTCGTCGGCCGAGGTCGTGCCGCCAAACGGCATGTCGAGGTGCGTGTGGACGTCGATGCCGCCCGGCAGCACGTACTTGCCGGTCGGCGTCGATCACCTTGTCGGCCTGCATGTCGAGCGCCGTGCCGATGACGGCGATCTTCTCGTCCTCGACCAGCACGTCGCCCTTGTACTGATCGATCGCGGTGACGATCGTGCCGTTCTTGATCAGTGTGCGCATCGCTGTCTCTGCTGAGACTTCAGACTCGATCGTCCAGAGCTTGCGAAGACCTCGCTCAGATCTACCTGTCCATCTGCACTCATGCCTTCGCAAGCTCAGGACAGCTGCTCAGAACCACCTGCGAGATCGTGACCTTCTTGTCCGTGTAGAACTCGATGCCGTCGCGGCCGTGCGCCTTGAGGTCGCCGAAGAAGCTGTCCTTCGCGCCGCCGAACGGGAAATAGGCCATCGGCGCCGCGACGCCGATGTTGACGCCGACCATCGACGCGGTCGCGTGCTTGGCGAACTCGCGCGCCGCCTTGCCGCTCGACGTGAAGATCGAGGTCGCGTTGGCGTTCGGGATGCGCCTGCATCAGCGCGATCGCCTCGTCGAGCGTCTTGCACCGGGCAGATCGACGCCACCGGCCCGAAGATCTCCTCGCGGCCGATCGCCATCCGCGGCGACACCTCGTCGAACACCGTCGGCCCGACGAAGTAGCCGTTCGGCCGATCCTCGACGCGCGTCTGCGCGGCCGTCGACGAGCAGCTGCGCGCCCTCGGCGACGCCCTTCTCGATGTAGCCGAGCACGCGCGTCGCGGTGCGCCGGCGCTGATCACCGGCCCCATCGTGACGCCGGGCTCCGTGCCGTCGCCGACCTTCAGCGCCTTGGCCGGCGCCGACCATGCGGTCGCGCGCCTCGCGCGTGCGCGTCGCCGACCGGCACCAGCATGCTGCCGGCCAGGCAGCGCTCGCCGGCGCAGCCGTAGAACGACTCGGTGATGACGCCCATCGACGCGGTCGAGATCGGCGTCGGGCATGACGACGACGAAGTTCTTCGCGCCGCCGAGCGCCTGCACGCGCTTGCCGGCGTGCGTGGCGCGCTGGTAGACGTGCCGCGCGACCGGCGTCGAGCCGACGAACGACACCGCGCGAATGCCCGGGATGATCGCAGATCGCGTTGACGACGTCGCGGCCGCCGTTGACGAGGTTGACGACGCCGGGCGGCAGGTCGCACTGCTGCAGCAGGTCCACCATCATCCGCTGCGACAGCGGCACCTGCTCCGACGGCTTCAGCACGAACGTGTTGCCGGTGGCGATCGCGAACGGCAGGAACCACATCGGCACCATCGCCGGGAAGTTGAACGGCGCGATCGCGGCGCACGACGCCGAGCGGCTGGCGCACGACGTGGCAGTCGATGCCGTGCGCGATGTCCTCGAGCGCCGCAGCCCTGCATCAGCGACGGCGCGCCGCAGGCCACCTCGACGCACTCGATGCCGCGGCGCACGCTGCCGCGCGCTTCGTCGAGCGTCTTGCCGTGCTCGGTCGTCACGGTGCGCGCGAGCTCCTCGAAGTGCTGCTCGAGCAGCGCCTTGAACTTGTAGAGCACCTGCGCGCGCGCGTTCACCGGCGTGTCGCGCCAGGCCGGAAACGCCTGCGTCGCCGCCTGCACCGCGGCGTCGACGTCGGCGGCGGTCGAGAGCGGCGTGCGGCCGATGACGTCGCCGACGGCGGGGTTGTGGACGTCGAAGAACTCGGTGGCGCTGGGCCTCCACCCAGCGGCCGCCGATGAAGTTGTCGAGGGTCTGAACGTCGGGACGTTCGGCGACGTCGGCATCGGTAGCTCCTCGGGAAAAGCCATTATAGGCGGTCTGAGCCGACCATGCGCCGGCGACACTGACGCTCGCGAGCTAGCGGCCTCAGGCGCCGCGGCAGCAGCACCGGCTTGGCTTCGCGCGCCCAGCCTTCTTCCCACGTCGGCCGCGCCGAGCTTGCGCGCGCCGGTGCGCAGGCGATCGAGCGCCTTCTGATCCGCCGGAAACGTCTCGAACAGATCGAACAGGACGTCGGCGAGCTGGCGCGCCGTTCGAGAACAGCAGGCCGTTGTCGCCGTGGCGCACGCGCTCGGCGAGGCACGCGCCGTAGTCGAGCGCGCAGACCGGCACGCCGGCGCCGAACAGATCCGCGATCTTCATCGGGATGTCGAGGCCCGACGAGGAGCGATGCAGGCACAGGCCGAGATCGGCGCTGCCGACGACGCGCGGGTAGTCCTCGGGCTCGAGCCAGCGCGCGCGCAGCTGGATGCGCCGCGCCGGCAGGCCGGCGAACCGCCGCTCGAACTCGGCGCGCCGCGCGCCGTCGCCGGTCACCAGAATCACGAGATCGGGAAACCGCCGCGCGCGGCTGCGCCGCTTCCCAGCCGCGAATGCGCTCCTCGAGCCGCATCACCGCGTCGATGACGACGTCGAAGTCCTCGTCCTCGGTCCAGCTCGTCGGACAGACGATGAAGCCGACGGTGCTCGCCGCGGATGCCGAGCCGCGCGAACAGCGCCTGGCGGAACCGTTCGCGCTCGGCGCGCTCGATCGGCACGAACGCCGACGCCGGCCGGTCGTAGAGCACGTGCGCCTGCTTCACGCCGAAGCGGCTCTCGAGAAACGCGGCGAGCCCGCGCGACACGCACAGGTTGGCGTCGACGCGCCGCGCGTCGCGGCGCTCGAACCAGCGCGCCAGCCGCACCGCCGGATGCCAGCGGCCCAGCCGCAGCTGCAGCAGCGTGTAGCCGAGGTTGTGCCAGTCGATGACGAACCGCACGCCGCGCGCGCCGCAGCGAGAACCAGGCGACCAGCGAGCGTCGGAAACGCCGGCGGGTTCTGCACGAGCACCAGATCCGGCCGGGGCAGCTGCCGCAGCATGCGCCACAGCCGGAAGCTCGATGCGCGCCGCGTCGAACAGGCCGGCGACGGCGTAGGTCGATCCGCGTCAGGCCGCCGCGCATGCGCAGCGTCGCGGGATCTGCAGGCGGTGGACGCGTGATCCGCGGCTCGTCGGTGATCGCGCTGCGGCAGCGGCGTGCCTTCGAAGCCGACGAGATCGACGTCGACGCCGTTGCGCGGCCAGCGCGTGCGCGTGGTACCGCATGCGGGCGCTGCGTCCCAGATCTCCGAGCGCGACGACGGCGGCTCTCATTCGAGGAAGGTCGATGACGGGGGCGGCGATCTATTCTACCTGCGCTGGCGCGTCGGTCCAAAACCGCGCGAGCAGATTGGCCGCGACACGCCGGCGATACTCGGCCGTCGAGCGGATGTCGTCGATCGGCGCGATCTCGTCGACGAGCATGCGCTGCGCGTCGTCGAGCGACGCGCCGGCCGCGAGCGCCGCCTCGGTGCGCGCGCAGCGCGCACGACGGTCGGCGCCACGCTGCCGAGCGCGACGCGCGGTGGCGCCCGGATGGACGACGCCGGCCATGACGACCTTCGAGATCGCCTGCGCCGCGCGCGTGCCGACCTTGCGGAACCACTGCCGGCCGCGGATCGGCGGGAATCTCGAACGCCGACGATCAGCTCGTCCGGCGCGGCGCACCGTCTGCCGGTAGCCGGTGTAGAACGCGGTGAACGGCACGCGGCGCGTGCCGCCGGCGCTCTGCAGCACGACGATCGCGTCGGCGGCGGCCAGCACCGGCAGCGTGTCGCCGGCCGGCGACGCGTTGGCGACGTTGCCGCCGAGCGTGCCGCGATTCTGAATCTGCACGCCGCCGACCTCGCGCGCCGCCGCGACCAGCATCGGCAGGCGCCGGCGGACGAGCGGCGAGCGGATGAGATCGGTGTACGTCGCCAGCGCGCCGATCGACAGCACGCCGCCGCGCACCTCGATCGTCCGCAGCGCGTCGAGCCGCCACAGATTCAGGAACCGCGTGTCCTTCAGCGTGCCGAAGTTGAGCGAGACGTACAGGTCCGTGCACCCCGCCATCGGCACGAGCGGCCCCTCGTCGCGCAGCATCTTCAGCGCGTCGGCGAGCGACTTCGGCTCGAGCAGCGGGCGGTGCGATAATCGACAGACTGCATCATCAGCCCAATCGGCCACGAGAGCACGAAAACACGAGAAAAACGCCTCCGTTACAGAACGCTTTCGTGGTTTCGTGCGTTTCGTGGCGTTCTTCGCAGTTCGTCGCATTCAGGCCCGCCGAATCGATCGATAGATCGCCGAGTAGCCCGTGCAGCGGCACAGATTGCCCGCCAGGCCGGCGCGCATCTCGTCGAGCGACGGGCTTCCGGCCGAGCGCGACCGCCGCCATGATCATCCCCGGCGTGCAGATGCCGCACTGCGCGCCGCCGTGCTCGACGAACGCGCGCTGCAGCGGATGACGCCCGCTCAGCCCTTCGATCGTCGTCACGCGCGCGCCGTGCCGCCTGCGCGACGCGGGCACGAGGCACGAGTTGACCGGCACGCCGTCGACCAGCACCGTGCACGCGCCGCACTCGCCTTCGCCGCAGCCTTCCTTCGTGCCGGTCAGCGCGCAGTCCTCGCGCAGCACGTCGAGCAGACGCTTCATCGGATGGACAGCGAGCTTCGCTGCGCCGTGCCGTTCAACACGAAGGACACAAGGACACAGAGGTCAACGTCGACGACTGCCTTTGCCTTCGTGTCCTTCGTGTCCTTTGTGTCTGACCGGCGACCGGCGCGGCCATGATCCGCTCCGGCGTCGCCGGAATCTCGCGCAGATCGAAGCCCGGCGTGCCGCAGCGCGTTGATGACCGCCGGCGCCGGGCCGTCGATCGGCATCTCGCCGACGCCCTTCGCGCCGAACGGACCGTGCTCGTACGGATTCTCGAGCATCGACGACCTCCATCGGCGGCGTAGTCGAGCGTCGTCGGGATGATGTAGTTGGTCAGCTGACGCGTTGGCCATGCGGCCGTCGCGCATCACGACCTCCTCGAGCAGCGCGTAGCCGAGCCCCTGCGCGCTGCCGCCTTCGATCTGCCCGGCGGCGAGCATCGGATGAATCGCCTTGCCGATCTCGTGGACGGTCGTGAACGCGATCGGCTTCACCTCCCAGGTGTCGCGATCGACCTCGAGCTTCGACGACGTCGCAGGCCCAGCCGTAGCTGCCGTAGGCGTCGCCGCGATAGCTGTTGTCGTCCCACGCCATCTCGCCGGGCCGCTCGTACTCCTTCGTGATCGACGAGCGGACCGTGCTGCCGCAGATACTCGCGCGGCGTCAGCGCGGCCGAGCCGCTCGCGCATCTCCTCGGCGCAGCGCTGCAGGATGCGGCCGACGACCATGCACGTGCGCGACGCGACCGTCGGCCCGCTGTCGGGCACCTCGCCGGTGTCGGCGGCGTTGACCTCGATGCAGTCGTACGGCAGGCCGAGCGTGTCGGCGACGATCTGCGCGTGCATCGTCCGCGTGCCCTGGCCGATCTCGGTGCTCGCGACGAGGATGCGCGCGCCGCGCTCGGTCAGCGCCAGCGACGCCTTCGACGCCAGCTTGACCTCGCCGCCGCCGGTGAAGCCGGAGCCGTGGAAGAAGAGCGAGAGACCGATGCCGCGCACGGATCGTTCGGCTGAAGCTTTCGCGCTACGCTGTCGACGACGCTTGCCGCCTGCGCTTGAAATCGGTCCGCTTCACCGCCTCGCGCAGCACCGGCAGCGCGCTGCAGTCCTTGCCGAGCCGCTGACCGGTCGCCGTCGTGTCGCCCGGCCGCAGCGCGTTGATCTCGCGCAGCGCGCACCGGATCGAGGCCGAGCTGCTCGGCGATCCGATCCATGTGCACTTCGGCCGCGAACTGCGTCTGCGGCGCGCCGAAGCCGCGGAACGCGCCGTTGGGCGGCGTGTTGGTCATCGTCGCGCGGCCGCGGATGCGGATGTGATCGCAGCGATACGGACCGCTCGCGTGGATCACGCCGCGCGACAGCACGACGGCGCTCAGCGTCGCGTAGGCGCCGCCGTCGAACACCGCGTCGATGTCGATCGCGGTGAGCCGGCCGTCGCGCGTGACGCCGGTCCGTGCCGGATGATCGCCGGATGCCGCTTCGTCGTCGCGACCATGTCCTCGACGCGGTCGTAGATCAGCTTCACCGGCCGGCCGGCCTTCCGCGCGAGCAGCGCCGCATGGCCGGCAATCATCGACGGGTATTCTTCCTTGCCGCCGAAGCCGCCGCCGGTCTCCGTCTGGACCACGCGCACCTTGTCGCCGGGCAGGCCGAGCAGCACCGTCAGCGCGCGGTGCACGTAGTACGGACACTGCATCGATCCGTACACCGTGATCGTCGCCGTCGGCCACCGGCACGGCGATGACGCCGTTCGGCTCGATGTAGAGCTGCTCCTGATGCCCGCATCCGGTACTCGCCTTCGACGATCGCGATCGGCGAGCGCGAAGCCCTCGTCGACGCTGCCCTTCTCGATCGCGATCGTCTTGAACACGGTCGGCGACGCCTCCGCGATCGTAGATGCGGCGTCGTCGCGCGGTAGTCGATCTGGACGTCGGCCGCGAGCAGCGTCTCGCGATCCTCGTGCGCGAGCAGCAGGATCGGCTCGGCGACATGCCGGATCGCGCGCTCGGCCAGACACGGCTGATCGTCGTCGATCAGCGCGACGACGTTGCGGCCAGGGATGTCGCGTGAGTCGACGATGGTGAAACCGGCCGTGTCGAAGTTGAAGCGGATCGTCGACGATCTCGCCGGCGGGAATCGTCGAGCGGATCGTGCGCGCGTGCAGCAGGTCCGGAAACGTGAGGTCGTCGATGTAGCGCGCCGCGCCGGTGACCTTCGTCGACGCCTTCCTTGCGAAGGACGTTGCGGCCGACCGACTTGCGCGCACGCGAGGCCATCGCGCTGCGATTATAGCGGGTCAGCGGCGGTTTTCGTCTGTTTGAGATGACGCTCGATGAGGCCGACGACCGCGACTCCTCGTCGCTCAGCGCATAGCCGCGCGCAGCAGGCCGCGGCGCTCGGATCGCGGCGCTCCGATCGGTCACGCCGTCCATGTAGGCGTCGAGAATCGCCGGATGGATGTAGCACTTGCGGCAGACCGGCCTTGGTGTTGCCCAGACGGTTCGGCGACCGACTCGATCGCCCGGCACGATGTTCCGCTTCGCCTCGGCGATGCGATCGTGAAGCCGGCGCGATCCGCGCCAGCGCCTGCGCCGCCAGCACCGTGCCGGCCCAGGTGCGAAAGTCCTTGGCGGTGAAATCGTCGCCGCTGACCTCGCGCAGGTACGCGTTCACGTCGTCGGAGCCGATCGTCTGCCGCTGCGCCGTTCGGTCGTCGACGTACTGGAACAGCTCGTACCCGGGCAGATCGCGGCAGGCCTTGACGATTCGCGCCAGCCGCGCGTCGTGCAGGTCGATGGCGTGCTCGATGCCGCTCTTGCCGCGGAACTCGAAGCGCACCGCCGCGCCGCAGATCGCTCGCGTGGCGATCGCGCATCGTCGTCAGGCCGACCGACCCGTTGGCGCGCGCGTATTCCTCGTTGCCGACGCGGATCAGCGTCTTCTCGAGGAGCTGCACGACCGCCGCGAGCACCTTGTCGCGCGGAAGCCCGCGCCTTGCGAAGTCGGCGGCGGTGCGCCGGCGGATCCGCGGCAGCGCCTCGGCAAACGCCGACCAAGCCGTCCGTACTTCACCTCGTCGCGCACCTGGCGCCAGCGCGGGTGATAGCGGTACTGTTTGCGGCCGCGCGCGTCGCGGCCGGTCGCCTGCAGATGCCCGCGCGGATCCGGGCAGATCCAGACGTCGGTCCAGGCCGGCGGGATGACGAGCGCCTTGATGCGCTCATCAGCTCGGCGCGCGTGCGATCACGCGGCCCTTCGGTCCACGTAACGGAAGCGCTTGGGCCGTCCGAGGCGACGGATACCAGGCTGTCGATCGGTGACGTACCGAAGCCCCGCGACCTTCGCCGACTCGGTCGGCGGCAAATCGCCGTCTTCTGCACTCTGGATCGCACGTGGCGGAGCACTCGGTGCTTCTGCCGCTCGTTATCGTCCAGGCGCCGCCACGCGAGCGCAGGTCGTCCGAGCCAGAAGCTCCGGATACAGCAAAAGCGTTGCCGCCTGCGGTGAGCTTGTCGAACCGTCGTAACATGGCGCCGTGCTTCGCCGCCTCATGCGCTGCTCGTTTTCGCTATCGTGCTCGGCACTCGCCTTTCAGCCAACCTCAGCCGGCGCGTTACGACGTTCTGATCCGCAACGGCCGCGTGCTCGACGGCAGCGGCAACCCGTGGTTCGCGACCGACATCGGCATCCGCGGCGGCCGCATCGTCGACATGGGACGCCTCGGCAACGCGCCCGCCGCCCGCGTCATCGATGCGCGCGGGCACGACGGTCTCGCCCGGCTTCATCGACGTGCACTCGCACGCCTCGCAGGGCCTCGACGGCGCCCTCAAGGAGGCGCGCCAGCTGCTCGCGCAGGGCATCACGACGGTGCGCTGAATCCCGACGGCGGCGGCACGACCGATCTGCGCACGCAGCGCGCCGGCTTCGAGCAGCGCGGCGTCGGCGTCAACGTCGCGCTGTACGTGCCGCACGGCGCGATCCGGCGCGAGGTCGTCGGCATGGCCGATCGCGCGCCGACGGCGGCCGAGCTCGACGCGCATGATCGACGATGGCGCAGCAACGGCATGGAAGCCGGCGGCATCGGCCTGTCGTCCGGCCTGTACTACGCGCCAGGCAGCTACGCGAAGACCGAAGAAGTGATCGCGCTCGCGAAGGTCGTCGGCGAGATGGGCGGCGTCTACGAGAGCCACATCCGCGACGAGGCCGACTACAACATCGGCGTCGTCGGCGCCGTGCAGGAAGTGATTCGCATCGCGGAGGAAGGACACCTCCCCGGCATCGTCGCGCACATGAAGGCGCTCGGCCCGGCGAGCTGGGGACTGTCGATGGCGCTGGTGGAGCGGATCACGCAGGCGCGCGATCGCGGCGTCGAGGTGTACGCCGACCAGTATCCGTACGACGCGAGCGGCACCGGCATCGTCGGCGCGCTGATCCCGCGCTGGGCCGAAGTCGGCGGCCGAGCGGAGCTGCTCGAAGCGGATTCAGGGGCCGGAGCACGATCGGCTCGCCGCCGACATCCGCCGCAACTTCGAGCGGCGCGGCGGCCCGGACAAGCTCGTGATCTCGCGCTACGCGCCGAACCCGGCGATCGAGGGTCAGACGCTCGCGCAGGTGGCGAAGGCGATCGGCAAGCCGCCGGACGAGACGGCAATGGATCTGCTGGTGAAGGGGGACGCGAGCCTCGTGTCGTTCAACATGACCGAGACGCGACATCGAGCTGATCATGCGGCAGACGTTCACGATGACGTGCACCGACGGCGATCTCGTGCCGTTCGGCCAGGGCAAGCCGCACCCGCGCGGCAACGGCGCGTTCGCGCGCAAGATCCGCCTGTACGTGAACGAGCGCGGCACGATCGATCTGCCGTTCGCGATCCGCTCGATGACCAGCCTGCCGGCGTCGGTGTTCGGCCTGAAGGATCGCGGGACGCTGCGCCCAGGCGCCTGGGCCGACATCCTGATCTTCGATCCCGCGAAGGTGCGCGACGCGGCGACCTACCTCGAGCCGCACCAGCTGTCGGAAGGGCATGGAGTACGTCCTGGTGAACGGCATCGATCGAGAAGGACGGCGAGACGCTGCACCGGCAAGCTCGGCGGACGCGTGGTCACGCCGGATCGGCGTTGACTGGATGTTTAGTGATGCGATTCCGGGACGAGATCGGCGGGACCGAGCACGAGCTCCGGAAGCAATGGGGACTGGAGGCCTTCCGTCACTCGGGCGGTGCTCGCATGCACGAGCCTGTCGCCGCTCAAGCCAAAGACTTCAATTGAGGGCGCATCGGGATTTACGAGCCAGTACTCGCGCACGTGATGGCGAGCCAGCAGGCGCAGCTTCCGTCCGCGATCGTTGGCCGACGTGCTCGGCGACAGAATCTCGATCGCCAGGTCTGGTGCATGTCGCGTCACCTTGCGCGGGTTCACCAGATGCTGTCGTTCGCGCGTAAACAGCAACAGGTCGGGCTGCACGACGTCAAAGTCGGTCAGCACGATGTCGAGCGGCGCGACGAGGACAATGCCGCCGTGCGATTGCACATAGCCGGCCAAGGCAATGTGCAGACGGCCCAGCACGATCTGGTGGATTGGAAGCGGTGACGGAATCTCGAAAACCTCGCCGTCGTACAGTTCGTACCGGCGGCCGTCTTCGGGCCATCGCTCCATGTCCGCGTAGCTGACGCGTGGAACCAAAGCCTTCACGCCGGCCATTCTACCATCGTCTATGCGAAGGACGTGCCGTGCGCGATCATTGGGAATCTGATTGAGAGCGACTGGAAATGTTTCAGAAACTGCGTGGTGCCGAGAGGCGTGCTTGGCGGGAACTGCGACGTCAACGCTTCGAGGGAGCGAGGCGTTTCAGCTCGTCGAAGAAGTTCAATTCCGACCTGCGTCGCCGCGGTGAGCGTCGGCGACATCGACACGCTCGCACGGCCCAGGCCCGACGCCGCCGGCGGCTCCAGCGCCTTGGCAAGACCGAAGTCGAGAACCTTGACCGTGCCATCGTGCCGGACCTTGATATTGGCCGGCTTCAGGTCGCGATGGACGATGCCCTGCTCGTGCGCGGCTTCGAGCGCGTCCACTATCTGCTTCGCGACGGCAATCGATTCGTCGAGCGGGAGCGGACCTTCTGCGATCCGATCGGCGAGCGTGGGGCCGTCGACGAACTCGAGCACGAGGGCCCGGAATCCGGACCCTTCCTGCCCTTCCTGCCCCTCCAACCCGTAGATCGCGGCAATGTGCGGATGGTTCAGCGAGGCGAGCACCTGCGCTTCGCGCTCGAATCGCGCGATGCGCTCGGCGTCGGTCGCAAACGCCTCCGGCAGGATCTTGATCGCGACGTCGCGGCCGAGTCGCGTGTCGCGGGCGCGGTACACCTCTCCCATTCCGCCTGCGCCGAGCGGCGCCTGAATCTCGTACGGACCAAGCCGGGTGCCCGTTGTCAATGGCATGTGCTGTTGAGCTTGCGAATTATATGCGACCCGTCCTACAGGAGGCTCTCTCCTGCTCGATGGACGCGGCACGAGCTGGGACCCGAGGCTGCGATACGATTGGCGCCCAGTGAGCGACTCGAACACGGCCTCGATCTTCGACTCGACGCATCCGCCTTCCCGCGAGCTCGTCGACGACTGCGTGCATTGCGGATTCTGCTTGCCGGCGTGTCCGACCTACGTGTTGTGGGGCGCGGAGGCGGACTCTCCACGGGGCCGCATCTATCTGATGCGCGCAGGGCTCGAAGGGCGCGCAGCGTGGAGCGAACGATATCAGCGTCACTTCGACACGTGCCTCGGATGCATGGCGTGTCTCACCGCCTGTCCATCTGGCGTTCAGTACGACCGCCTGATCGAAGCGACGCGGCCTCAGGTAGAGCGGCACGTCCACCGATCGTTCGCGGACCGTGCGTTCCGCGGGATGATCTTCGCGCTGTTTCCGTACCCGTCGAGGCTTCGGGCAGTGGGCTGGGTGCTGTGGCTGTATCAGGCGCTCGGGCTGCGAGCGCTGGTCCATGCCAGCGGCTTGCTGCGAATCCTTCCCGCGCGTCTCGCCGCAATGGAGCGGCTGCTTCCCAAGCTTTCACCGGCAGCCCTGCGTCACCGTTCGCCAACGCACGTGCCGGCGCAGGGCACGGTCCGCCGTCGTGTCGGTCTGCTGCTCGGCTGCGTGCAACGCGCCTTCTTTCCTCACGTGAACGACGCTACCGCGCGCGTGTTGGCGGCGGACGGGTGCGACGTGCAGATTCCGAGCGGCCAGGGCTGTTGCGGTGCGCTGATGCTGCACGCCGGGCGCGAAGCGGAGGCGGCCGCAGCGGCACGCCGGCTCATCGACGCGTTCGAGAGCGGCGGTGTGGACTGCATCGCGATCAACGCGGCCGGCTGCGGATCCGCGATGAAGAGTTACGGTGAGTTACTGCGCGACGACCCCGCGTACGCCGACCGCGCTCGCGCCTTCGCGGCGAAATGCGTCGACGTCTCGGAGCTATTGGCGGACCTCGGCCCGCAGGCGACACGGCATCCGATCGCGATGCGCGTCGCGTATCACGGCGCCTGCCATCTCCAGCATGCGCAGAAAATCAGTCAGGCCCCGAGGGACGTGCTGCGGACGATTCCCGGGCTCGACCTGTGTGAGATCCCGGAGTCGGATATCTGCTGCGGGTCGGCCGGCATCTACAACATGCTCGAGCCCGAGACTGCGGCGACGCTTCGCGACCGCAAGGTCGGGCACGTGTTGACGACATCGGCGGACGCGGTCGTATCCAGCAACCCGGGCTGTCTCATGCAGATTGCGTCGGGTCTCGAAGCGTGTGGACGCTCCATGCCGGCGATGCATCTCGTGGAAGTGCTCGATGCGTCGATCAGAGGACTCAAAGGCTCTACCACAGAGGTCACTGGCACAAACTGAGGTCACGGCCGCTGTACAAAGATTTCCGTGTCCCTCCGTTTAAGAGCGGACGGACTCAGTGGCCTCCGTGGTTGGGCGTTTTCAGAGACCGCCTGGCCCGCGTCCCGGATTCAGAATCCCGTTCGGGTCGAACTGGCGCTTGATCGCGCGCATCACAGCCAGCCCGTCGCCGAGGGGGCCCCAGATGTCCACGCGTGATTTGAGCTCGTCGGATCCCCGGACGAGCACCGCGCTCCCCGCCGGTGGCTGGAGCCGCTCGCGCAGTCCTGCGAGCACGCGCACCTGAGTCTCGACGTCACCGCCGACGCGCGCCAGCAGCACGCCTGCACCCGCCCGCCCGATGACTTCGTAACCGGCATCGCCCGTGGCGCCGGCGAGCCACATGATCGTTGGCGCGACTTCAGTCGGCACCAGTGTGATTTTGATCACGGCGCCGTCGCCGTCCCACGGTCTCCGGGCGTGATCCGCCCACACAGCCGCTTCCTCGTCTCCTTGCAAGACCAACGCATTGGCGCCCGCGGTTGTGGCCAGTTGCACCACGCTCGCGGCCTGCTGTTCGGCCGCGACCTCGATCGTTTCAAACCGCACCAGGATTCGCAGCGGCGGGTCTTGCACCTCGATCGCAGTCGGCGTCAGTTGACTCGCACGCAGTTGGGAAACGAACGCATCGTAGGGGCCGACCCGTGTGCCTGCCCTGAGCTCGTCCTTCGACAAGCTCAGGACGAGCGTCGAAGGGTCGGCCCCAGGCGGACACACGGGTCCGCCTCTACGCGAAGAGGTCATGAGATCGACAACTACGGTGCGCGACGCGGGCGGCAGCGGAAACAGCTTGAACGTCGCCCCGACGATGACCGCCAGGCTGCCGAACGAACCCGTCAGCAGACGCGCGATGTCGTAGCCCGCGACGTTCTTGACCACGATCCCGCCCGCCTTCGCGGCGACGCCGTCGGCGCGCACGAAGTCGATGCCGATGATCAGGTCGCGCGGAGCGCCGTAGCGATGGCGGCGCGGACCAGAATCGTTCGTCGCAACCAGGCCGCCGATGGTCGCGCGGTCGGCCCAGGGCGGATCGAGCGGAATCCATTGACCGCGTTCCGCGAGCGCGCGGTTGACGCCGGCGAGGCTCGCCCCGGCCTGCACCGTCGCGGTGAGGTCGCCGTGCCGATGGGCAAGAACGGCCGTCAGCTTCGCGGTCGATAGCACGATGTCGGCTTCCGGTTCAGCGCCCCAACCGGTTTTCGTGCCGGCGCCGCGGGTCAGCACACGGAGCCGTTCGCGATTGGCACGCGCGAGGATCTGAGCGACGTCCTCGACGGACTCAGGCTGCAGCTGATTCACGCTCGTCCTGAGCCTGTCGAAGGGCGAGCTCGTGGTTCGACAAGCTCACCACGAGCGATCTCTCGAGCCATATCATCAGAACCGTTCAGCCAGACCCGCGCGCTCGGCGGGATGCTGGCGGTACGGTCCCGGGACTTCGCCGCAGAGGCGCGGCGTGGGAAATACCTTCGTGGGGTTGCAGATGCCCGACGGATCGAATCCGCACCGCAGCAGCTGCATCGTGTCGAGATCGGCAGGCGCAAACATCTTCGGCATCTGATGCGACTTGTCGACGCCGACGCCGTGCTCACCCGTGATCGACCCGCCGGCTTCCACGCAGTACGTCAGGATCTCCGACGCGACTTCCTCCGCCAGCGCGCTCTGTCCCGGCACGCCGGCGTCGTAGCACACGAGCGGATGCAGGTTGCCGTCGCCGGCGTGGAAGACGTTGCCGATGCGCAACCCAGACCGCAGCTCGAGATCGCGAATCCGGCGCAGCACATCAGGCAGCTTCGTGCGCGGGATGACGCCGTCCTGCACGTAGTAGTTCGGCGAGACGCGGCCCATCGCCGCAAACGCGGCTTTCCGGCCCTTCCAGAACCGCGCGCGTTCGTCGCCGCTCTTCGCAATCTGGACGTCGGCCGCGCCGGCGTGCCGGCACACCGACTCGACCCGCTGGAACAGTTCGGACACTTCAGCCGACGCTCCATCCAGCTCGACGATCAGCACCGCTTCTGCGCGCGGAAAGCCCGGATGCACGGCCGCTTCCGCCGCTTCGACCGTGAGCCGATCCATCATCTCGACCGCCGCTGGAATGATGCCCGCGCCGATGATCTCCGACACGGCGTTGCCTGCGGCTTCGGTCGATGGGAACGCCGCGAGCAGCGTGCGCACGGCTTCGGGCGCGCGCAGCAGCCGGAGCGTCGCCTTGGTCACCACGCCGAGCGTGCCCTCGGATCCGACGATGACGCCGACGAGATCCAGGCCGGGCGCATCGACCGCGGCGCTGCCGAGACGGACGAGGTCGCCGTTGGGAAGGACCATCTCCACCGCCATCACGTGGTGCACCGTGAACCCGTACTTGAGGCAGTGCGCGCCGCCCGAGTTCTCGGCGATGTTGCCGCCGATGGAACAGATCAACTGACTCGACGGATCCGGCGCGTAGTAGAACCCGTGCGGCGCGACGTGCCGCGTGACTTCCAGGTTGATGACGCCCGGCTCCACCGTGATGCGCTGGTTCGGAATGTCGACGTCGAGAATGTGATTCAGCCGCGTGAGCACCATCAACACGCCGTCGGGATGCGGCAGGGCCCCGCCCGACAACCCGGTCCCGGATCCGCGCGCGACGAAAGGCACGCCGGCCCGATGACAGCAACGCACAACCGCTTGCACGTCGGACGCGCTCTCGGGAAAGACGACGAGCCCCGGCCGGGAACGCAGCTTGGCCAGCCCGTCGGACTCGTAGGCGATCAGCTCGTTTGGATCGTGAAGGATCTTCTCGCGCCCGACGAGACGCTCGATTTCTGCGGCGAATGAGCTAGAGACCACGTACCCACCTCTGGATCTGCCACGAAAGCACGAAAACACGAAACCTTGTCATGTTCCTTTTCGTGCTTTCGTGCTTTCGTGGCTTGCTCTCACCACGCCACCATCGCGTCCTCGAACAGCGCGCCAGCTCTTCGGGCCCCGCCGGCCGCGGCG
Organism: uncultured Acidobacteriota bacterium; assembly: GCA_963770995.1. Lineage (GTDB taxonomy): Bacteria > Acidobacteriota > Vicinamibacteria > Vicinamibacterales > CAVVIG01 > CAVSWN01. The sequence continues at coordinate 1,327,662 of CAVYRS010000005.1, forward strand.
ACAGCTTCGTCACGCGATGCTGCGGCAGCGTCCCCTCGACGAGCGCGGGAATGTCGGACGAGGAGTAGCCGATCGCCGCGCAGGCCGTTCGGCATGTGCAGCCGCTGCATGAACCAGGTGATCCGATCGGCGAGGATCTTGCCCGCGTCCTCTCGACGCGCGCGCGACGACATCGGCGCCCAGCGCCTCGGCCGCCTGCAGATGACGATCGCGGGTTCGCCGACGCGGTGAACCGGAACACCGCCGGCGCATTCAGGATCACCGACATGCCGTGCGGCACCAGCGGATGATCGGCGGCGTAGCCCGGCGCGCGATAGCTCTTCACGTGGCCCGACACCGGATACGACATGCCGTGCGGCAGGTGCACGCCCGCGTTGCCGAATCCGACGCCGGCGTACGACGCCGCCAGCAGCATGTTCGCGCGCGCCTCGTCGTCTGCCGGGATCGTCGACCGCGCGCACGAGGTACTGCGCGACCATGCGCAGCGCCTGCAGCGACCAGACGTCGCTGATCGGATTCGAGCCCTGATAGGCCGGCCGCAGCGCCGGGCGATCGGGCCGCGGCCGATCGGTGAACGGCATCGCGGTGAACGACTCGACGGCGTGGCTCAGGATGTCGAGCCCGGTCGAGGCGGCGACCTGCGGCGGCATGCGTGCGCGTGTTGTCCGGATCGAGCAGGCCGAGCGTCGGCTTGAGCCGCCGGTTGGCGATGCCGGTCTTCGCGTGCAGCCGCTGTAGTCGAAGATGGTGACGCCGGTCGTTTCGCTGCCGGTCCCGGCCGTCGTCGGAATCGCGATCAGCGGCTTCAGCGGACCCGGCACCGGCAGGCCCTTGCCGATCGGCGGGTTGACGTAGTCGAGAAAATCGGCGGGCGGATAGGTCGTGTAGAGATTGACGGCCTTCGCGGTGTCGATCGCCGAGCCGCCGCCGACGGCGACGAACGCGTCGTAGCGGTCGCGCCTTCGCGAACGCGATCGCGTCGAGAAACGACTCGTCGGTCGGCTCGACGCGCACGCGGTCGTAGAGCGCGCACGCCAGCCCCGTTCTGCTCGAGCGACTCGAGCACCAGCTGCACGGGCGCCAGTCGCGCGAGCATCGGATCGGTGACGACGCAGCACGCGGCGCGCGCCCAGATCGGCCAGGTCCATGCCGACCTCGCGCGTGACGCCGGCGCCGAAGCGGACGCTGGAGACGGCCATCTCGAAGGCAGTTTCGCGGTTCATTGACCCGAATCATAGTTCAGCCATCAATCCGACCTGAGGGCCCCGCCGTATATCCCGGCATGAACAACGAACAGACGGTCAAGGCCGTGTATGACGCGTTTCAGAAAGGCGACGTGCCCGGGATTCAGGCTCTCGTGTCCGACGACGTGGACTGGAACAACGATCGAGTCGAGTCGCGCGAGTGCCCCTGGAACGGCAACTTCAGCGACAAGAACAACCTGCCGGGCTTCTTCAAGGCTGTCGGCGAACAGCTCGACATCACGGTGTTCGACGTTCAATCGATGGCCGCCTCCGGATCGTTCGTCGCCGTGTACCTTCGCATCGAGAGTACGGTGCGCAAGACCGGACGCGCGTTGAAAAACCACGCGGTCCACTACTGGACGTTCAACGATCGCGGCCAGATTACGCGCTACCGACACTTCAACGCCACGGCGGCAGAGCTCGCCGCCTGGCGCGGCTGAAGGTCCGGCTAAAGCCGGACCCCACGTACTATCGAGGTCGGCGGCGCGTCAACGATCGTTGCCAGGCCATAGCTTCTCGCCGGTAATCAGCCGCACGCGGCGCTGGAGCGTGAGGTACGCCCACGCCCACTCGGTCATCACGACGAAGCGGTTGCGGAAGCCGATCAGCCAGAAGATGTGCAGGAAGATCCAGAACAGCCAGGCGAAGAAACCCGGAGATCTTCACGGCCGAAGACGTCGCCGACCGCCGACGCCGCGGCCGATCGTCGCCATGTTGCCGTAGTTCGGTAGCGGAACGGCTCGAGCGGCTCGCCCGCGATCGCGCGCAGGACGTTGCTGCCGGCGTGCGCGCCCTGCTGCATCGCCACCTGCGCGACGCCGGGCAGCGGCTTGCCGTCCTGCGTGAACGCGCAGATGTCGCCGACGACGAAGATCTCGGGATGCGCCGGCAAGCGCCAGCGTCGGCTCCGGCGTCACGCGGCCGGCGCGATCGAGCGGCACGCCGAGCGACTGCGCGAGCGGCGACGCCGCGACGCCGGCCGCCCACAGCACGGTCTGCGCCGGCGATGCGCTTCGCCGGCGCCGATCCGTACCGGACGCCGGCACGCGTCACGCCGTCGGCATCGATGCCGATCGACGACGCGACCCGGTGCGCACCTCGACGCCGAGCCGCTCGAGCGACTCGCCGCGCCGCGGCGCGCAGCGGCTCGGGAAACGGCGCCAGCACGATCGGGCCGCCTTCGAGCAGCACGATGCGCGCCGACTCGGGACGGATGCGGCGGAAATCCTGCCGCAGCGACTGCCGCGCGATCTCGGCGAGCGCGCCGGCCAGCTCGACGCCGGTCGGCCCGCCGCCGACGATGACGAACGTCAGCAGCCGCCGCTGCTTGTCGGCGATCGGTCTCGCGCTCGGCCGCTTCGAACGCCAGCAGCACCCGCCGCCGCATCTCGAGCGCATCGTCGAGCGTCTTCAGGCCCGGCGCGCGCTGCCGCCCATTCGGGATGACCGAAGTACGCGTGCGCCGCGCCGGTCGCGACGATCAGGTAGTCGTAGGCGATTGGGGCCGCGATGCATCGCCCGACCGGGATCGATCAGCACGCGGCGCTTCGGCGGCATCGATCGCGCGCGCGTCGGCGAGCAGCACCTGCGACGTTCTTCTGCTGGCGCAGAATCCAGCGGATCGGCGACGCGACGTCGCCCGGCGACAGCGACGCGGTCGCCACCTGATAGAGCAGCGGCTGAAAGAGATGGTAGTTGTGGCGATCGAGCAGCGTGACGCGCACGGCCGCGCCGCGCGAGCGCGCGCGCCGCGTCGAGCCCGCCGAATCCACCGCCGACGATGACGACGTGGGGAGTTGGCGAGCGTTGACTGATACCAGAATTATTCGTCAGGTCACCAATGTCATCAACTCGCCAATACTCTGCAATCGTCGATGTACGTCGCGAACCGACGCTCGGCGGCCCGTCCTCCGTCGTCGAGACCGCGTGTCCGCTCGACTGTCCCGACGCCTGCAGCCTCGCCGTCACCGTCCAGCAGCGGCAAGGTCGTCGACGATCGACGGCTCGCACAAGAATCCGGTCACCGACGGCTACATCTGCGCGAAGGTCCGCAAGTTCGGCGAGCGCGTCTACGGTCCGGATCGCCTGCTCTATCCGGCGGTCCGCAACGGCCGCAAGGGCGACGGCAAGTTCAAGCGCGTGCACGTGGGACGAGGCGCTCGAGCTCGTCGCGTCGCGATTCGAGCAGGCGAAGGCCGACGCACGGCGGCGCGTCGATCCTGCCCTACTCCTACGGCGGCTCGAACGGCCTGCTGACGCAGGACAACCTCGACGCGCAGCTGTGGCGGCGCTTCGGCACGTCGCGGCTCGCGCGCACGGTGTGCGCGGCGCCGACCGGCGCGGCCAACATGGCGCTCTACGGCAAGATGCCGTCGGTCACCTACCAGGACTATCCGGAGGCGAAGCTGATCATCCTGTGGGGCGTGAACCCGTCGGCGTCCGGCATCCACCTCATCCCGTACGTGCGCGAGGCGCAGAAGCGCGGCGCCAAGCTCGTCGTCATCGATCCGCGAACGACGCCGCTCGCGCGCAGCGGCCGACATCCACCTCGCGGTCAAGCCCGGCACCGACGTCGCCGTCGCGCTCGCGATCCACCGCTATCTGTTCGCGAACGGCCACGCCGACGAGGCGTTCCTGCGCGAGCACACGCCCGGCGCCGACCGGCTGCGCGAGCGCGCCGAGCCGTGGACGTTCGAGCGGGCGGCCGACGTCGCCGGCGTCGACGCGGCGGCGCTCGAAGCGCGTCGCGGAGCTGTACGCCGACGAGCTCGCCCGCGCTCATCCGCTGCGGCTGGGGACTCGAGCGCAACCGCAACGGCGGCAACGCCGCGATGGCGGTGCTGGCGCTGCCGGCGGTCGGCGGCAAGTTCGGCGTGCGCGGCGGCGGCTACTCGATGAGCAACTCCGCGTCGTGGAACATCGACCGCACCTGGATCGACGCGCCCGAGCCGCGACACGCGCCTCGTCAACATGAACCATCTCGGCCGCGCGCTCACCGAGTACGACGATCCGCCGGTCAACGTGCTGTTCGTCTACAACTGCAATCCGGCGGCGACCGTTCCCGATCAGCGCCGCATCCTGCGCGGCCTCGAGCGCGAGGATCTCTTCACCGTCGTCTTCGAGCAGGTGATGACCGACACGGCGCTGTACGCCGACGTCGTCCTGCCGGCGACGACGTTCCTCGAAGGCTACGATTTCGCGAAGGGCTACGGCCCGATCAACCTCGACCTCGGCCGTCCGGTCATCGACGCCGTCGGCGAAGCGCGATCGAACGCCGACGTGTTCGGCGAGCTGTGCACGCGGCTCGGCCTGCTCGGCGGACGACGAGCCGACCGGCGAGCTCGACCTGATGGTGCACGTGCTCGATCGGCTGCCGGCGACGATCGGCGCGGACCTTGCGCGACGGCGCGATGCCGGCGCCGCCCTTCGGTCACGCGCCGGTGCAGTTCGTGGACGTGTTCCCGAACACGCCGGACCGGAAGGTGAATCTCTTTCCCGCGGCGCTCGACGCGACGGCGCCGCTCGGCCTGTATCGCTTCCAGCCGGATCCGGCGACCGAGCGCTATCCGCTTGACGCTGATCTCGCCGGCGAGCGATCGGACGATCAGCTCGACGCTCGGCGAGCTGCCGCGGCCCGACGTCAAGCTGACTGATGCATCCCGACGATGCGGAGGCGCGCGGGCTGGCGGACGAGCGATCTCGTGCGCATCTTCAACGAGCTCGGCGAGGTGCACTGCCCGCTGACGCGTCGCGCCGGCGATCCGGCCGGGCACCGTCAGCCTGCCGAAAGGGCATCTGGCGCCGCAGCACGCGCAACAGCGTCACCGGCACGGCGCTCGTGCCCGACACGCTGACCGATCTCGGCGGCGGCGCCTGCTTCAACGACGCGCGCGTGCAGGTCGCGTCGCTCGCGACCGCGTGACATATTGCCGCCGTAGGGGCCGACCCGATGTGTCGGCTCGAGGCGGACACGTGGGTCCGCCACCTACATCGAGCAGTGATCAGTAGCTGAAGAAGAACAGCAGATCGACGCCGCTGCCCTGCACGCGCTGGAACAGCTGCTGCTGCGTGCTCGAGCCCTGCAGCGACGTTGGTCTCGCAGGCGCAGCCACCTCGTGAGCTCGTACTCGAGGATGAAGTTCGTCTGGCTCTGCGTCGCCGATCCCCTGCTCGCACCTTCACGTAGAGGTTCTGGCCCAGCTGCTGGCCGACCGTGACCTGCGGTCCGCGCCGCCGGCCTCCGGCGCCAGTGTTGATCTCGAACGTGTCGAGGTCCGAGCGCGTTGCCGATCGACTGCGCCAGCTGCGCCGGCGAGCGCGCCGGTCGCCAGCTGCTGCGCGCGCTGCGCCAGCGAGATCTGCTGCCCTTCGCCGAGCGAGTTGATCGGCTGGTTGAAGACGATGAGCGACAGGATGTCGGCCTGCTCGAGCGGCGGCGTGCTCGACAGGACGATCTCCGGCTGCTTCAGCGTGCCGCGGACGTTGACGCGCGCCTCGACGCCCTGAATGACCCGGCGCGTCGCGGATGTCGAGCAGTCGGATCCAGCTCGTTCAACGGCTCGCCGTCGAACCGGACGTGCCGTCGCGCAGGATCTCGAACCGGCGGCCCTGGAAGTCGTAGGTGCCGCGCACGGTGTTGACGGCGCCGACGAGCGCGAGATCGGCCGCCCGGCTCCTTGGTCGCGCGCAGATCGCCGCCGAGCGTGACGTTCAGCGCGCCGAGGCCGATCGGCGCGCCCGGCGTCCTGCAGCTCGCTCGCCTTGACGACCAGATCGTCCGGCACCGTGAGGCGGACGTCCATCGCCAGCGCGTCGAACGGCGACTGCGCGACGGCCGGCTGCGCCGGCGCGCGTCATTCGGCCGTGCGTCACGATACTCGGTCTGGCTCGGTCGCGTACGGCGGAGTCGCCGACCAGCGCGAGGATCTGGATCGAGATTGATCGTGGCCGGTCGTGACGCCGAGGTCGCCCTCGACGCGCGGCGCGCGCAGCTCGCCGGCGATCTCCAGGTCGCTGTTGACCCGGACGTTGCCCATCTTGTTGTCGATCACCTTGAAGTCGTCGCGCGTGCACGTAGATCTCGACGCCGCCGACCTGCCGCTCGTGGACCGCCAGGTCGCCGGTGATCGACAGCGGGCTCTGGTGGTTGTCGAGCACCGTGATGTGCGTCGATGTGCACCCTGTCCGGCTGCAGGTCGATCTTGCCCTCGAGGTTGGTGTAGCTGACGCCGGTCGGCTCGACCGTGAACGCCGCCTTGTCGATGCGTGACGACGCCGGTCGGATGCGGATCGGCGGCCGAGCCGGTGACGTCGATCTTCGCCTGCACCGTGCCGGTGACGTTGGTCAGCGCGGTCGTGAAGCCCTGCACGAGGCCGAGATCGATCGGCCTGCTGTCGACGTGCAGATCGATGCGATCGGCCGGCGCGACCGTCGCGCCGTGCGCCGCGCTCGCGCTCCGCCGATGACGCGGCCTTGAAGAGCGCCGCCGGCACGTACCCCTTCGCGGTGATCCACGTCGTCGGGTTCTGCTGCAGCCTCGTGTCGACGGTCAGCCCGGTGCCCGCGTAGTTCACGGTGCCGCCGAACGACGTCGTAGCGGAACTGCCGGAAGCCGCCCTGTGTCGAATCGCGTGAACTCGGCCGCTTCGACCGTCCGGCGCGTCCTTGGTCGTGCCGCGTCGACGCGTCGCCGCGATCGCGTTGAGCGCGCCCGGTCAACTGCGGCGGCCGCAGCAGCAGCGCGTCGACGTTCGCGAGATCGACGTTGGTCAGCGTCACCTTCAGCGCGTCGCCCGGCCGGCCGAACGTGCCGTCGGCCGCGATCGGCTGATCGCCGTTGACCAGCGTCAGATCGGACACCGTCACGGCATCGTGCGCCGTACTTGATCGTCGGCTGCCGAGCCCGGCGCCAGCTGCCACGATCTGGCCCTGCGTCTCGAGGCCGAGCCTCTGCAGGTGAACTTCCTGATGATCCGGATGCAGCAGCAGCGAGCCGGCGGCGCCGAGCGACCGCTGCGGCTGCTTCGCCGTCGCGTCGAAGTCGAGCTGCTTCTGCTCGTAGGTCGTCTTCGCGTCGAGCTCGTTGATGTTCTGGCCCGCCGACGGACACGAAGGTGGCGTGCGTGTCGGCGACGACGTGCCGCGTCGGCCACAGTCGAGATCCGGAACGCTGCGCCGTGAAGTCGCTCGAGACGGTCAGCGCGCCGTTGTCGCCGTACTTGACGCCGTCGCCGACGAGCTGCCCGGTCGCCTGCAGCTCGCGCCGGTTGCCGGTGACCGTCGCGTCGACCTTGCCGATGCCGCCGAGCGGCTGCTTCGAACAGCTTGCCGATCGTCCTCGAGGCTCGGCGTGTCGGCGTGGACCGTCAGGTTCGACTGCCCGGTCTCGTTCAGCGCCAGCGTGCCGCTCGCCTGCACGTTGAGGTCGCGGCCGGCGACCTCGAGCGTGCGGATGTCGCCGGCCGAGTCGCGATAGCTGCCGTCGACCGTCGCGCGCGCGATCGTCGAGCCCGCCGATCGTCGACGGCTGCAGCGTCACCGTGCCGTCCGCCTGCGACGCTGTCGGGCGTCACGCCGCTCGAGACATGTGCGCAACCGTCGCGTCGACGTCGAGCGTGCCGGCGACGCGGCCCTTTCAGCTCGGGCTTGCCGCTCAGCGACCGCCGGGATCGAAGTCCGCGAACCCGCCGGCCGCCTTCACGTGCGCCGTGTCGCGCGCCACCGCCGCGTCGAACGTCGAGCTGCGGAATCGTGCCGCCGAAGATCGACGAATCGGTCAGCGTGCCGCTCGCGGTCACGTCCATCGTCTCGGCCGTCGTCGCCGCGGCCGCTCGCCGACGACGTGGCCGTTGATCGCGCTCTTGTAGCGGTCGGCGGCGAGCGCCGGCGACGCCGAACTCCCCGCCGACGCGCTGCAGATCGAGATCGGCGACCGTCGCATCGGCTCGATACGCGATGTCGCGCCCGTCCGACCGTGACAGCCAGCCGTGCTGCCCGCCGCGATCCGCGCGCCGGCGATCGTCGACGGCGTCGAATCGCAGATCGCACGTTGGCCGGCTCGAGCCGCGACCGACCGTTCCGACGACGTGGTAGTCGGCGTTGACGTCGGTGGCGGCCGGCGGCACGTCCAGCGCTGCGCGGCAGCCGGCGCAGATCGACGTGCTGCGCGCCGGCCGCGCAGATCGAAGGCGACGGCTCGTCCTGTCGCTCCGTCGGGCAGCGTGACACGGCCGTGCGACCGTCGCCGCCGCGCCGTACGCCGCCGCGCTGCCGTCGAGCACGACCCGCCGGCCGTCGATCCGCGCATCGCCGCTGGATCGCCCGGCGACTGTAGCCCGGCCGCGACGATCCGCGGCGCGTCGACGGCGACGGTCCCGCGCAGCGCACTGCACGTTCGAGAGCGCCGCGCCGTGCAGATCGACGCGCGCGTCCGCGGTGATGTCGCTCTTCTGCCGCGGATCGTTCAGCAGCGGCGCCAGGTCCAGATGACGCACCGAGACGATCGCCCTGCGACCGACTGGCCGGGCGCCACGACGATCGGCGACGACCTTGCCGCGTCAGCCGGCCCGCCGACGACCGCACGTTCATCTCGACGCCGAGCCGATCGAGCGGCCCGTCGACCTTCACGCTCGAACGCCGGCTGCAGCCGCACGCCGGCGAGCGCCGGCACGAGCGCGCGCGATCTCCGGCAGCGACAGCTTGTCCGAGCTGATGCTGCAGGTTGAAGACCGGCTTGGTGAGGTAGTGCTGAACCGCGCCGTCGACCGACAGCGACGTCTCCGCCGTCCGCAGCGCCAGCTTCTCGACGAACACGTGTCGTCCTTCACCGCGACGCCGCCCGACAGCGCGTTCAGCGCGAGCGCCGGCTCCGATCCGCGGAACGACACATGCGTGATCTCGATCGAGTAGCGGACCGGCTCGTACTTGAACGACAGCTTCGCATCGAGATGATCGAACCGCTTCGGCACCTCGACGCCGCGACGTGCCGACCGGCTCGTCGATCGACGACCGATCCGTCGCTGATGCCGATGGCGTCGATCGCGATCGGCTGCTCGGGCCCCGCGCGATCGGCTTCCGTCCTCCTGCTTCTTGACGAGCCGGCTGAGCGACCAGGTGTCGCCTTCGCGCCGCAGGTAGATCACCGGCTTGTCGAGGCGGATGTTGTCGACCGACAGCCCCTTGGTGATGCAGCTCGAAGACGTTGTAGTCGAGCCCGAGATCCTTGACCGCCACGACCTGGCTGCCGTCCATCGACACGCCGATGTTCTCCATCTCGACGCCGAAGAACAGGTTGCCGCCGAGCCGCTCGATCGACAGCGTGCCGTTCAGGTACTGCTGCGCCTCGCGCACGATGTAGCCGCGCAGCCAGTTCTTGAACCACGCGGTCTGCGACACGATGACCGCCGCCGCCGTCGCGCCGACGACGAGCGTCAGCACGATGATCAGCACGTGAGTCAGCCGTCTGACGATGCGCATGCAGTCGCCTCGACCGTGACCTGGACCCCTGCCCTTCAAAACGCCTGCCCGATGCTGAAGTGAATGCGCCAGCGGCCGCGTCTGCGGCTCGCCGTTCACGAGCAGGCCCGGGAATCGGATTCAGCTGATAGCCGAAGTCGAAGCGGATCGGGCCGACCGGCGTCTGGTAGCGGAGCCCCGGGCCGACCGCGTAGCGCAGATCGTCGAGGTCGAAGCCGCCACGACTCGCGCCCAGACGTTGCCGGCGTCGAGGAACAGCACGCCGCCGAGCTTGCCGCGCAGCGCCGCGCGCAGCTCCTCGCTGAACGCGAACATGCTGTTGCCGCCGATCGGCAGGCCCGACGGCGAGCGGGCTGACCTCGTAGCGGCCCCAGCCGCGGATGCTCGTCGCGCCGCCGAGGAAGTACTTCTTCGAGAACGGCACGTTCGCCGGATCGTCGCCGACCGGTCGGATGTTGCCGATCTGCAGCGCGGCTGGCGAGCACGACGCCGTTCGCCGATCGGCAGGTAGTGCCGGGCGTCGGCCGATCGCCGCGTAGTAGTTGAAGGTGCCGGGCAGCGAGGCGGCCCGCCTCCTCGGCGTGAAACGCGATCTGATAGCCGCGGTGCGCGTTCAGCAGGTTGTCGGCGGTCGAGTGCTGGAAGTCGAAGCCGAGCGCGTTCAGCGTGCCGTTCTGCTCGCCGGTCGTCGGATCGAGGCCGAGCGCGATCAGGTCGTTGCGAAGCGTCGGATCGTTGAGCGACGTCCGGCGCGATCGTGCTGCTGTCGCGCTCGCTCGTGATCGACACCGCCCACGACGTGCGCTCGCTCGTCGCGGTGCGTCAGCGTCAGCCTTGCCGCCGGTGACCGTCGAGTGGTAGGCCGGCGTGAACGTGTACCACTGCTGCGCCTTCGGCGCCGAGCGAGAAGTGCGGGCGGAAGAAGTACGGCTGGTTGAAGTCGAGCCGCACGCCGCGATCGAGCGACGACCAGCGCGACGTGCGCGCCGGCCGATCGCGCGCCGCCGAGGAAGTTCACATGGTGGTACTCGGCGTCGACGCGCGCCTTCTCCTCGGTGCCGTAGCCGACGCCGAAGTTCACGCGCTGATGCTTGCCCTCGGCGACGGTGACGCGCGTCGGCACCTCGTCGGGCTGCTGCTCCGGGTTCAGCGGCTCGACGTTGGCGAACTGAAACAGCTCCATCCCGTACAGCCGCCGCTGCGAGTCCTGCACCACGCTGCGCCGATAGAGATCGCCCGGCTTGAACGTCAGCTCGCGGCGGATGACGTGGTCGCCGACGCTCTTGTTGCCGACGATCTCGACCGGCCCGAAGTGCGCGAGCTTGCCCGGCTCGGCCGTGAACGTCAGCGTCGCCTGCTTGCCGTCGCGTCCGATCGTCTTCGCTCGGTCGCGACCTTGCGCGTAGGGATAGCCGTGATCGCGCAGCTCGTTGACCGCCATCTCGTGCGTCGTCACGACGAGCTGGCGGTCGCGCGGCTGCGCCGACCTTGAGCGGCACGCGCTTCTTCAGCGTCGTCGAGGTGCTCCGGCGGGATGACGTCGAAGCCGACGAAGTCGATCGCCGCGACGCGCGACCGGCTCGCCTTCGGCGATCGTGACCGTGACGATCGACCGCGTCCTGCTTGTCGTTGAGCTTGACGTCGAAGCCGGTGACGCGCGCGTCGGGATAGCCGCGGTCGGCGTAGAACGCCTGGATGCGCTTGAGGTCGGCGTCGAACCGCGAGCGGTCGAAGAAGCGCTTCTTGCCCCACGGCATCTTCGAGCTCTGGCGCGTCGCGAGCGCGTTCTTCAGGCGGCTCTCGTCGACCGCCTTGACGCCCTTGAACGTGAGGCTGTGGACCTTGATCGTGCCTTCTTCCTTGCACGCCGCGGCGAGGATCGCCAGGACGGCGAGGACGACAACGGACACGCGAGAGCACGCATCGCTGGCACTACTAGAACCACAACGCGTGCCAGCCTTCGCTCGTTCGCGGTTGGACACGAACGACGCGCTTGGCAAGCCGAACGCGCGCCTGTCTCGAGCGACGCCTATTCGCGTGTAACGGCGGGTTTGCCGGCCGTCACGCGCGAGCATGATGCCGAGGCCGACGGCGATGATGGCGCCGATCGCGATCCACAGGGCCGACTCGACGCGAGCAAGGACGCCGGCCTGCCAGAGCGCCAGGCCGGCGCCGACCACGAGGACGAAGTAGCCGATCAGGTAGAGGTGGATGAAACGCATGCAGGACTCGTAGGGCTGAGGGCTGGGGCCAGGGGCTGAGCCGCAGTCAGCCTCAGCCCCTAGCCCTAGCCCTTCGGCTACCGCAGATTCACGACCAGCGCGGCGCGCCGGTTCAGCCGACGCGTTTCTTCGCGGCGTTGTCGTACTTCGGCCGCTCCTCGCCGTAGCTGACCGTGCGCAGCCGATCGGCGGTGACGCCGCGGCTGACGAGGTAGTCCCTCACCGCGTTCGCGCGCCGATCGCCGAGCGCCAGGTTGTATTCGGCCGTGCCGATGTTGCAGGTGTGGCCTTCGATCTCCACCCGCAGCGTCGCGTTCTCCGCGCAGCGCCGTCGACCGCTTCGTCGAGCACGCGCGTCGCTTCCGGCCGCAGCGAGTAGCGGTCGAAGTCGAAGTACACGTCTTCGAACGTGTAGGTGCCGCACCGGCGGCCGCGTCACCTGGATGTTGACCGTGTCCGACGCCGTCTTGTTGTCGGTCGGGCAGGTCACGGTCACCGTCACCGGCACGGTGCCTTCCTGCTGCGGCGCCGTCCAGAGCGTCGACCGCTCCGCCGGCTGCGCCAGCGTGCCGCTCGGCGCCGTCCAGCGATACGTCACCGCGCAGCTGATCGAGTCCTGCGCGGTCGCCGTCACCGTCGAGCGTCTTGCCCGACTTCCACCGTGCACGGATCGCACTCCGCCTTCACCGTCAGGTTGTGCACCGGCGCCGGCGGCGGCGGCGGCGGCGGCGGTGGCGGCGGCGGCGGCGGCGGCGACGTAGACGCGCACGCCCGGGTGATAGCCGATCCGGACCTGCCAGTCGTAGTAGTCGCCGACGACGTCGTCGGCGTCCTCGGCGAACGCGCAGGTCGCGCGCCTGCGTCGGCACGTTCCAGCTGACGCCGGCGCCGAAGAAGAAGCCCTTCTTCGCCTGCCCGGTGAGCCCGAGCGTCGCGCGCGTGATGTTCTCGCGTGTTCGACGATCAGCGGCGACGGCTGCCGTCGATGCCGACGAGCGCGCGCGGTCGTCGTCGCGGCGTCGCTCGGACGGCACGATAGCCGTTCAACTCGCCGATGACGCGCAGGAAGTTGCGCGACGGGAACGCCGACGCCGGCGCCCCAGCGGAACGCGCCGCCCGGCATGTCGAAGCCGTCCGGGCTGCCGCGCCACTCGTAGCCGCCGTAGCCCGACGACTTCGACGACCTTCGCCGCTTCCTTGCTGACGATGACGTCGATCGAGAAGTCGGCCTTGCCGGTGCTGACGCCGGCGTCGTCGTCGCCGGTCGGCAGCTTGACCATGCCGCGCACGCGCGAGCGCCGCCGGCTTCTGGCGGTACTCGGACCAGAGGTTGATCCTTCGCGCCGACGTAGAAGTCGCCGACGTTGTCGCCGGTCCAGTCCTGATTGACCCGCGGATAGCGATCGATGAAGCCGCCGAAGGCCGGATCGTTGACGAAGATCGGCCGCACGTCGCGGTCGATGCGCGTGTCGACGAGGAACGACCCGAAGATCTCGGCGCGGTCCCTGACGCCGTACGGCGAACGTGCCGGCGAAGTCGGCGACGTTCGTGTAGCCCTGGATGCAGTTGGTGCCGCGGCGGTAGCCGCTCGCCGACCACTTGCCGTTGCGCGAGGACCTCGGCGGTCGGCACAAACCACAGCCCAGTGTCGCCGAAGAACGTCGTCGTCGCCGGTCGCGTCTCCTCGTCGCGGTCGACGAGGACGGTGTCTGGGTGGCGGTGGTACTCTGCCCCGTGGATGTCCCTGAAGACCCGGACTGTGCGCGCGCGCTCGCCGCCACGGCGAGCGCCAGCACACAGGCCACGGCTACGCGTCTTGCCATTGTTTGTCGCCTCCAAAGTCGTCGAGTCGCTCGATCGAACCGGTCATTCCGCACGATTGTCCGCCAGTGACCGTCAGGTCGTACCGGTGCCGGCCGGCGGCGCCGGCTGTCGGACGCAACGATCAGACGGCCGCGTCCGCCGCGGCTGACCTGTCCGCCCTTGCGGCCGGCGTTGCGCGCTTCGTCGGCCGTCCACTCGTGCGCCGTGCCCTTTTCGTGCGCGGCGCGGCCGCCCTTGCTGGCGATCTCGCGCTGCTTCTCGGGCGACATCGACGCGAATCCTCGACGTTCTTTGCGTTCTCCTGTAGTCACCGCTGGCCCTCCGTCTGTCTGGTTAGCGCGGACTACGAACTACGTACGGACCGTTCATGGTCCGTGCTGTGCGGAGGATCCTGCACGCGCGCGGAGCCGTCGGTCTCAAGTCTGAGCCGGCGTCCATCCGGCGCGGTCATCCTAGTACCTGCACTCACAGGATTTGACGGGGTACCTTACAGATCCATGGGTACCCGGTTGCAGCGGTTTGCTACAGAAGGGCTGGCGAGCAGTAGCGAATGACTCCATCCGTCGCTCGACCTCCGGCGGAGCTACGGCTTGGCAATGCCCCCGCTTTTTAACTGAGGCTTGTACGCCGAAGCGCGGAAGCGCGCAGGCGGAACCGGCTTGAAATAGTCGCAACTGCCGCAGTTGCGGACGTCGAACTGGTAGCCGACGACCGGGAACCACATCGGGTGCGCGCAGAACAGCAACTGGCCGTCCTCGATGGTGTGAAACCCGAGGTCGTCTGGGATGTGCGGCGGTCCGCCGGCTGTACCAGCAGACGCGGTGGCGATGCCTCGCGCGTCGCATCGCGAGGCTACTTCGGTCTGTTGCGGCACGTAGCCGGGCGGCAGCGCGGCGCCTTCGCCGAAGAAGAAGTCTTCCATGTGCTTGGCGACCAGGTCCTGCGCTTCCTTCTGCCAGGGCATCAGGCGGTACTCGTTGAGGATCATCTTCATGCGCTCTTCCCAGAGCTTCCAGGCGTCCTCCGAGACGTTGTCGTAGATGCGCTGACCGAGCTCGCCGGGCCACGGCGGCGCGTCGAGGCCGGGCAGCTCCTTCTGGAACTTCACGCACATGACCTTGCGGCCGCTCTTGTTGCCGACGGCGTCCGGCGCCGGCGGAGTGTCCGCAGGAATCAGCCATGTGCCAGGATTGTAGTGTATTTACGCGGCGCGCGAGCACCGGCAATTCGGGATCGATCGCGAACGCGAGCCGCGCGTGCGCGGCGCGCAGCGCGCGCTCGACGTCGCCGGCGCGATCGGCGCGCGCGCGAAGATGAAGCCGAGATAGCTGCGCGCCTTCCGGCAGCGGCACCAGCAGCTGATCCGGCTTCGCGGTGATGCTGGATCGTCGTCGACGCCGGCGACGCCGCGCGCGCTCGTCGACGCCGTCGACGCCGCGCGAAGACGCCGCGCCGCGGAATCGGAATCATCATGACGCCGGACGCGCGGCGCCTCGCGCCGCCACGCCGCCGGGATCTTCGCCGAGCGCGTGCCGCAGCAGCAGCTCCTCGAGCGAGATTGCGGATTGCGGACTGCGGACTGCGGATTGAGACCGGAAGCGCAGCGCGCGCGCGCAGAGGCCGCCGATCGGCCGCGCGGCGACTTCGAGCACGAACACGCCGCTCGGCGTTCACGCGGCACTCGGCGTGAATCGGACCGTGGCGCAAGCCCGATCGCCTGCGCCGCGCGCGGTCGACGGCGTCGACGATCGCGCGCCTGCATCGTCGGCCGGCGCCGCCGACGGCGTGACGTAGATCGTCTCCTCGAAGAACGGACCGTCGAGCGGATCGGGCTTGTCGAAGATCGCGAGCACGTGCAGCGCGCCGTGGTGCATCAGCCCTTCGAGCGCGTACTCGCGTCCGGGGATGAAGCCTTCGACGAGCGCCGTCGTCGTGCGCCTCGTTCCGCTCGGCGCGCACCTCCGGCGACCGCAGCAGCGCGCGCAGCCGCTCGAACGCCGCCGCGAACGCCGCCGGATCGTCGGCGCGCATGACGCCGCGGCTGCCCGACAGCGCCACCGGCTTGACGACGCAGGGATACGTCAATGGCTGATGGCTGATGGCCGATGGCTCATCGTCGATGGCAAATGGTCGAAACCACGGCACCGGCAGGCCCGCGTCGCGCAGGCGCTCGCGCGTGCAGCTGCTTGTGGCGCGCGACGGCCGCGCCTTCGGGCGGATGCCAGGGCAGCCCGAGCGCCTGCGCCACGCGCGCGGCGATGACCGTCGGCCGATCGCCGACCGCGAGCAGGCCGTCGATCGGACGGTCCGCCGCAGCCTCGACGATCGCGGCGACCGACGCGTCTTCGTCGTAGAACCGGATCGGAATCGCCTCGTCCGCCACGGATCCTCGATCAGGTGACAGCGATCGGTCGCGAAGACGAGCTCGACCCCAAGCCGCTCGGCCGCTTCGCCGAACGCGCGCGTCTGATATCCGGTCGTCGTCGCAAACAGAAGCACGCGCGACATGGCTGATGGCTAACGGCTAAATGGCTGACGGTTGATGTCTCATGGTGAGCATGATTCGTTGATGACACGTGTCCATTACCGATAAGCCATCAGCCATCAGCCATCAGCCATGATGCCTTCACACCAGAGCAACCTGCTCTGCATTGGGCTCCGCTCAACAGTACCAGGGTTCGTTCAGATACGGCACGGTCGCACGCGCTCGCGGGCCGGTTGTCGGCGCGACTGGCAGCGCCGGCGCGCTCGTGCGCGAGCGGCGCTGACCTCGTCGAACAGCCGCCGGCGATCCGCCGTCAGCTCGGCGCCGACGAGCGCCATCACCTCGCGCTGGAGCTCGTCGACGCGCGGATCGGGATGCGTCCAGCGGTAGGTCGAGCGTCGGCGGGATCGAACGCGCCGACGTGCGCGCCGCATCTCGTCGAGCTCCAGCAGCCGCGATCCTTCCGGAACCAGCAGCCGGATCGCGAGCTGAATCGGCGCCACGTGATCGACCAGATCGAGCGCGTCGATCGTGTCGAGCAGATCGCAGTAGTCGTCGAGCGTCAGCCACGGATGAAACGCGACGAAGGTCGGCACCAGCGTCACGCCCGCGCTCGCGGCAGAGCGCGACGGCCTCGACGAAGTCGGCGCGCGTGTGCCCCTTGTCGAGCAGCGCGCAGCACGCGATCGTCGACCGATTCGACCGCGCTCGTCACGAACACGCAGCCGGTCGCGGCGAGCCGCGGCAGCAGATCGCGATGCTGCAGCAGGTGCTCGACCTTGATCGTCACGTCGTAGCTGACCGGCGGATGCGCCGCGTGCAGCGCGTCGACGATGCGCATCGCGTGCGTCGGGACCGTTGAAGAAGTCGGGATCGCCGAAGG
The DNA here is from genome assembly GCA_963770995.1 of uncultured Acidobacteriota bacterium. Lineage (GTDB taxonomy): Bacteria > Acidobacteriota > Vicinamibacteria > Vicinamibacterales > CAVVIG01 > CAVSWN01. Next base: position 1,344,796 of record CAVYRS010000005.1, read on the forward strand.
TGATGTGCCGCGCGCCGGCCGCGACCTGCGCGGCGATGTCGGCGAGCACGACGTCGGGCTGCACGACGCGGAACTGCCCGTTGTAGACCGGCACGACCGGACAGTGCCGGCACAGATGCCGGCAGCCGCGGCTCGCTTCGGTGTAGCCGACCAGTGCGGCGCGCGCCGTCGGGCATCTGCAGCGTCGCGTATGCGAGCCAGCGGCGGCAGGCCCGTGCGATCGGGGACGAGGAAGTGAATCCGCGGCAGCTGGCGCTCGTGGTTCGACAAGCTCACCGCGAGCGATGACGGCGGTCCGGTCGTCACACGCTCTTCGACTCTGCGCTCATCCTGAGCGTGCTCGCAGGTTGCGCGGCTGCGCCGCCCAGGCCGCCAGCTCCTCCTCGAACTCGCCGCCGAAGATCGCGTCGACGCCGAGCGAGCGCAGCCACTCGGCGTTGAGCGGCGCGTACAGCCCGAACGCGCAGATGCGCGCCGCGGGTTCACCCGCCGCGCCGCCGCGATGACCGGGCCGCCAGCCGCGTCGCCGTGTGCATCGGCAGGTGAAACGCGATCGAGGTCGGCCGCTGCAGACGCGCTCGCGCCGCAGCTTCTCCTTCGCCGCGTCGACGCACGTCGACCGTCCCACCCGGCCGCGCGCAGCCAGGCCGCGGCCGACGCCAGCCCGAACGGCTGGCGTCCCATCTCGTACGTGCTGATCGAGGAGCGCGCTGCGCATCGATCGACTGACAATCATTGTATTCTTCGTGCATCATGCCTGTTGCCGCTCGCGGCCGCGTCGCCCGTCCGACGATCGCTGCGTTCTTCGGTCACCCGCGCGGGCTGTCGACGCTGTTCTTCACCGAGATGTGGGAGCGCTTCAGCTACTACGGCATGCGCGCGCTGCTCATCCTCTTCATGACCGCGCCGGTCGCCGCCGGCGGGCTCGGCTTCGACACCGGCGTCGCCGGCGCGGTCTACGGGCTCGTACACGTCGATGGTCTACATGACCAGCCTGCCGGGCGGCTGGATCGCCGATCGGCTGATCGGCCAGCGCCGCGCCGTGCTCTACGGCGGCATCCTCATCGCCTGCGGCCACTTCAGCATGGCGTTCCCGTCGCTGGCGACGCTTCTACCTCGGCCTCACGCTGATCGTCCTCGGCACCGGCCTCCTGAAGGGCAACGTCAGCGTCATCGTCGGCGCGCTGTACGGGCCGAACGACAACGCGCCGCGACGCCGGCTTCTCGATCTTCTACATGGGGATCAACCTCGGCGCGTTCATCGCGCCGCTGGTCTGCGGCTATCTCGGCCAGCGCGTCAACTGGCACATCGGGTTCGCCGCCGCCGGCGTCGGCATGGTGCTCGGCCTCGTGCAGTACCTGCTCGGCGCGCAAGTATCTCGGCGACGCCGGCCTGCACCCCGCGCCGGCGGCATCGCCCGCCGCGGCCGCTCGCGCTGCGGCACGCGCGCGCGACTGGTCGGCGGCGTCGTCGCTGGTCGCGGTCGTGGCCTGATCGCGTCGGGCATGTACACCGGCGCGCTGCCGATCACCGCCGACGCAGATCGCCGATGCCGCCGGCTACGTCCTGCTGGTGCATCGTCGATCGTGTTCTTCGGCTGGCTGTTTTTCGGCGGCGACTGGACGCCCGCCGAGCGGCGCCGGCTCTACGCGATCGGCGCGCTGTTCGTCGCGTCGGCGATCTTCTGGTCGGAGTTCGAGCAGGCGGGCTCGACGCTGAACCTGTTCGGCGATCGCGCCACGCGCACCGAGGTGTTCGGCTGGACGTTTCCGAGCAGCTACTTCCAGTCGCTGCAGCCGCTGTTCATCATCACGTTCGCGCCGGTCTTCGCCTGGCTGTGGATGCGCCTCGGCAGGCGCGAGCCGTCGAGCCCGGCGAAGTTCGGCGCTCGGCCTGCTCTTCGTCGGCGCCGGCTTCGCCATCCTGGTCGTCGCCGCGCAACCTGGCGGCGAACGGCGTGAAGGTCGTCGCCGTGGTGGCTGGTCGTCACCTATCTCCTGCACACGTTCGGCGAGCTGTCGCTGAGCCCGGTCGGCTTGAGCGCGATGACCAAGCTGGCGCCGGCGCGCGTCGTCGGCCTGATGATGGGCGTGTGGTTTCTCGGCGATCTCGGTCGGCAACTTCATCGGCGGCCGGCTCGCGTCGCTCTACGGATCGATGCCGCTGCCGCACGCTGTTCGGCGCGATCGCCGCCGTCGGCATCGGCGCCGGCCTCGTCATGTTCGCGCTGACGCCGCCGATCAAGCGCCTGATGGGCGACGTGAACTAGTCATGGCCCTCGAAGAATACAAACGCAAGCGCGACTTCAAGAAGACGCCCGAGCCCGAAGGCAAGGTCGCGGCCGAAGCGGGCGCGAGCTGTTCTTCTGCGTCCAGAAGCATCTCGCCAGCCACCTGCACTACGACTTCCGCCTCGAGCACAACGGCGTGCTGCTGTCCTGGGCCGTGCCGAAGGGGCCGTCGCTCGATCCGAAGACGAAGCGACTCGCGATGAACGTCGAGGATCATCCGTTCGACTACGGCGAGTTCGAAGGCGTCATCCCCGAAGGCTACGGCGCCGGCATCGTCATGCTCTGGGATCGCGGCACCTGGACGCCGCGAACCGGACGATGTGGACGCCGCGCTGAAGAAGGGCGATCTGAAGTTCACGCTGAACGGCTACAAGCTGAAGGGATCGTGGGTGCTGGTGCGCACGAGCGGCCGCTACTCCGGGCGCGCGCGGCGGCGGCGATCGCAGCTGGCTGCTGATCAAGCACCGCGACGACTGGGCGGGCGACGTCGACATCACCGAGTTCGCGCCGCGCAGCGTGAAGAGCGACGGCGACTTCGAGGACATCCTCGCGCGAGGACACGCCCGCGATCTGGCAGATCGAACCGGCCGGCGAAGGGCGGCGACACCGGCGCGATGCTCGCGCAGATCATCGAGCGCGCCGCGAAGCTGAAGAGCCGCGCGCGCGCAGCGGGCACAAAGGCACGCAGCGCCGCGACAAGGCCGCGAACGGCCGCGAGCGTCCAAGGAACAACGCAGAAGCACCGCGAGAAAACGCGCCAGAAAGAAATAGCTCCGCGTGCTCAGCGGGCTCTGCGTTCGATCGTCTTGTCCTGCTCGCCGCGCTGGGCGCCCTCGTCGTCGCGCCGCGCGCAGAACGTCCCGACCACACGCGCAGATCGACTCTCACGCTCACCGAAGGCACGTCGATGGCGGCGGCCGCGTCGCCCGACCGCCGGTCGATCGCGATCGATCTGCTCGGCGGCGCTCTGGATCCTGCCGTTCCGACGGCGGCGAGGCGAAGCGGATCACGCCCGAGCTGCTCGAGGCGCGCCAGCCGACCTGGTCGCCCGACAGCCAGTCGATCGCCTTCCAGGGCTACGACGACGGCGCCTGGCACATCTACGTGATCCCGCGCGACGGCGGCGACGCGAAGGCGATCACGAGCGGCGCGTTCGACGATCGCGAGCCGGCCTGGTCGCACGACGGATCGCGCATCGCGTTCTCGTCGGATCGCTACGGCGGCATCACCACCATCTGGGAAGTCGCGGTCGCGCACCGGCGAGGTCCGGCAGATCAGCAAGCGCGACGGCTGGATGCCGACCTGGTCGCCGCAACGATCGACGAGATCACGTTCGTCTCGCCGACGGATGCGCGGCCAGCGCAGCGACCCGCGCAGCCGGCGCGTCGCCGGGCTCTGGGCCGTCGACGCGGACGGGCGCGAGCGCCTGCTCGTCACCGACGCGACGCAGAACGGCATGCCGCCGGCGCGCGGCGTGGAGCCCGAACGGCACCGACCTCGCGTACGTCGCCGGCGGACGCGCTCGCGCGTGAACGGCCGGCCGGCTGAGTCGGCCGCCGAACGAGGACGTCTTCCCGTTCAAGCCGCAGTGGATCTCGCGCACGCGAGTTCCTCTACACGGCCGATCGGCCACATCAAGCGGCGCTCGACTCGGCGGACGTCGACGGTCGCGATCGTGCCGTTCACGCGCGAAGGTGTCGCTGCAGCGCAGCACCTACACGATCGCGCATCGCGCGCTCGAGCCGGCCGAGCCGCAGCGCGCTCGACCGGCATCGTCAGCCCGGTCGTCTCGCCGGACGGCCGCGCGATCGCGTTCACGCGATGGGCGATCTGTGGCTGCTGCCGGTCGGCGGCACGCCGGTGCAGCTGACCAACGATGCGGCGATGGAGATCGATCCGGCGTGGTCGCCCGACAGCACGCAGATCGCGTTCGCGAGCGATCGCGGCGGCCACATGGATCTCTGGATCCGCGATCTGCGCGACAACAGCGACGCGCAGCTGACCGAGGAGCGCGGCGCGCGTCTCGGGCCCGGCATGGTCGCCCGACGGCAACCACATCGCGTTCCTGATCGATCACCGCGCGCTGCGCGACGGTCGATCTGCCAGCGCGATCGCACGCGCTGCGTCGTCACCGGCCGGCCGCGCTCGGCGAGCTGGGACGGCCGACGTGGTCGGCCGACAGCGAGTCGATCGCGGTCGGCGCGCTGCTTCCCGTACTCGAACCGCTATCGCGAGGGGCTCAACCAGCTGCTGCTGTACTCCGTCGAACAGCAGCGGCGATCTCGTCGTCGGTGCTCTTCCCGGAGCACTCCGCCGGCAATCGTCAGGACACGGGCCCGTCTGGTCGCCCGACGGCTTCCGCATGGCGTTCGTCAGCGAAGGCACGCTGTGGGTCGTCGCCGGTCGACGAGCGCGGCGGCGCCACCGGGCCGCCCGCACGCGATCGCCGACGATCAACCCGAGTCGCCGAGCTGGGAAGGCGATTCGCAGCACATCGTCTATCAGACGCCGCGAGGTCTGCGCCGCGTCCTCGCCGACGGCAGCCTGCCCGATCCGATCGCGCTCGATCTCGACCTGGCGCAACGCGCGCAACGCCCGAGCGCATCGTCGTCCACGCCGGCCACGTGTTCGACGGCGACGCTCGAAGCGATGCGCGGCGAGTCGGACATCGTGATCGAGCGCGGCATCATCCGCAGCATCGAGGCGCATCGCGACGAGCTGCACACCGGCGCGGTCGTCGACGCGTCGAACGAGTATCGTGATGCCCGGCCTGATCGAGATGCACGCGCATCTCGACGACGGGTACGGCGGCGAACTTCGGCCGCGTGTGGCTGGCGTACGGCATCACGAGCCTGCGGATCCCGTCGATCAACCCGTACGCCGGGCTCGAGCAGCGCGAGGCGTTCGACGCCGGACGGCGGCCCGGGCCGCGCGTGTTCCTCGCCGGCGATCCGTTCGACGGCGCGCGCGTCTACTACCCGGGCGGCGTGTCGGTCACGATCGGACGAGCAGCTCGATCGCGAGCTCGATCGCGCGTCGACGCTCGGCGTCGACTTCTTCAAGACCTACGTGCGGCTGCCCGATCGGCTGCAGAAGCGCATCGTCGACTACGCGCACGCGCAGGACAGGCCGGTGACCTCGCACGAGCTCTATCCCGGCGGTCGCGTTCGGCGTCGACGGCGTCGAGCATCTGCGCGGCACCAGCCGGCGCGGCTACTCGCCGAAGCTGAGCGCGACCGGCCGCGCCTACCAGGACGTCATCGATCTGATCGCGAAGTCGGGCGTGACGCTGACGCCGACGATCGGCATCATGGGCGCGTTTCGCGGCGCGCGAAGCGGGCGACAAGACGCTGCTGTTCGATCCGCGGCTGGCGCTGTTTCCGCTGCCGGTGGTGGCGCAGCTGACCGACCTGGCGGCGGCGCGACCGCGATCCCGCGCTCGATCGCGCGCATCAAGCCGTACGAAGCGACGCTGAAGGCGATCGCCGCCGGCGGCGGGACGATCCTCGCCGGCACCGACTCGCCGATCGTGCCGTACGGGCTGGGACTGCACGTCGAGCTCGAGTCCTACGTGCACGCCGGGCTGACGCCGTTCCAGGCGCTGCAGACGGCGACGGTCAACGCGGCGCAGGCGCTCGGCCTCGACGACGAGCTCGGGACGATCGAACCGGGCAAGCTGGCCGATCTGACGTTCCTCGGCGGCGATCCGCTGACGGACATCCGCAACACGCGCGACGTGAAGCGCGTGATGCGCGGCGGCCGGCTGTTACACGCGTGACCGATCTGATCAAACGTTAAGAGAACACCGCAGAGATCGCCAAGACCGCCAGACGAACACGATCTCTGCGCTCTGCGATCTTTGCGGTCTCCGCGGTTCCTTCTTAGTCGTCCGCGAGCAGGCGCTGCGACAGCACGCTCCAGACCGCGTACGCGAGCCGCAGGCGATCGTGCCGGGCGATCTCGCCGGTCCAGAATTCTCCGCCGACCAGCTCGCAGTGCTCCGGCAGCGTTGCCCGGGCGCGAGCGGCTCCTTGTGCTCCTGCGCGTAGCGGCCGAGCACCTGCGGCGACGGCCACTTCATGTTGGTGATGACGACGTCGACCTTGCGGCCGGTGGCTTCTTCGATCCGCGCGACCGCGTCGGCGGCGGTGAAGCCGAGCATGCCGCGTCCTTCGGTCAGCAGGTTGGCGATGAGGATGATCGGCCCTTTCATCTCGCCAGCGCCTCGGCCACGCCGCGCACGAGGAAGATCGGCATCAGGCTGGTGTAGAAGCTGCCGGGACCGATGATGACGGCGTCGAACTCGGCGATCGCCTTCGCCACCGCCGGATGAATCGACACCGGCGGCTCGAGCCAGATCCGGCGCACGAACCGGCCGGACGTCTGCCCGGCGTCGACCTCGACCTCGCCGCGCGTCGCCGAGCCGTCGCCGTACTCGGCGCAGACCGACGCCTGCTGCACGCTGACCGGCCAGACGCGGCCGCGGCAGCCGAGCAGCGCGCGCAGCCCGTCGATCGCGTCGAGAAAGTCGCCGCTGTAGCGCTGCATCATCGACAGCAGCAGGTTGCCGCCGGTATGGCCGCCGAGCCGCGCGTGCTCGAGCGTCGGCAGCCGCGCGAGCAGCACGCGGCGCGCCTCGCGCGGCGTTGCGCGCCAGCGCCAGCGCGCATTTCAGGATGTCGCCCGGCGGCAGGACGCCGAGCTCGTCGCGCAGCTGGCCGGAGCTGCCGCCGCTGTCGAACATCGTGACGACGGCGTTGAGGTGCAGCCACGGGTTGTGCTTCAGGCCGCCGAGCAGGCTCGGCAGTCCGGTGCCGCCGCCGAAGCAGCCGACGTTCAGCTGGCGCAGACGCATCGCGCGTCATTGTAGACCGTACGCTGACATGATGACGTCCATGAGCATTCCTCCGACGCTGTTCACGACGCTGGAGCGCGAGCTCCGCGACGATCTTCGGCAGCCGGCTGCAGTCGCTCGTCGTCTACGGACAGCGAACGCACGCTGCCGGACACGCACACGTGGCAGGGCACAGCACGCAGGCCGCCGGGCACGGCCACGACGCGCCGCCGACGCACACGCTCGCCGATCGTCGATTCGATGACGCGCCGCACGATCTGCGCGCGTGCGCGGTCCGCGTCGACGCGTGGCACGACGCCGGGCTGGCGACGCCGCTGCTCATCGCCGCGCACGAGTTCGAGCGTCGCTCGACGCATTCCCGCTCGAGTTCGGCGCGATCCTCGCCGACCACGTCGGTCGTCGCCGGCAGCGAACCCGTTCGACGTCGCTCGCGGTCGATCCGGCCGACCTGCGCCGCGCGTGCGAAGTGCAGGCGCGCAGCCATCTGCTCCACCTGCGCGAAGGCTTTCTCGAAACGCGCGGCCGCGCCGACGCGCTCGCCGTGCTGATCGTCCGGTCGGCGCCGCGCCTTCGCCGCGCTCGTCACCAGCATCGCGCGGCTCGAGGGCCACGACGACCGACGACGCCGCGTCGGCGGCACGGCACGTCGAGCGCACGCTCGGAACGCCGACCGGCGCGGTCGGCGCGAAGTCATCGAGACTCGCCGGCGCGCACGACATCTCGTCCGCCGAGGCCGAGCGCCTCTTCCCGCCGTACCTCGACGCGGTCGAGCGGCTCGTCGACGCTACGTCGACGGCTGGAGCGCGTGCGGTGAAGCTATCTCGATGTGGCGCATCGACTCATGGCGCATCAGCGATCGCAGCCATCAGGCCTGCGCCGCATCTGCTCGTTGTCGCGCTGCGTGCGCTCACTCTCGCGCCGTCGCCAGCTCGCGCCGCGGATCCCCTGCCCGAGCTGACCGCGCCGGTCAACGATTTCGCGAACGTCATCGACGCCGACGAGCGCGCGCGCGATGGACCGCATGATCCGCGCGCTCCAGGCGGCGACCGGCGACGTCGTCGTGGTCGCGACGGTGCCGACGATCGAGCCGTACGGCGACATCAAGCGAATACGCCGTCAAGCTGTTCGAGAACCACGGCCGCGGCATCGGCCAGAAGGGCAAGGACAACGGCCTGCTGATCCTGCTCGCGCTCAAGGAGCGGCGCGTGCAGGTCGAGGTCGGCTACGACCTCGAGCAGTGGATCACCGACGGCTTCTCCGGCGAGACGAGCCGCGAGGTGATGACGCCGCAGTTCCGCAGCAGGGCCGCTACGGCGCCGGGCTGCTCGCCGGCACCGAGCGCATCATCGGCCGCATCGCGCAGGGCCGCGGCGTCACGCTCGAGGGCGTGCGCGCTGCCGCGGCACGAGCTCGCGACGCGGACGGCACCGCCGATCCCGCGGATGGCTCATCCGATCGTCATCTTCATCGTCATATCTGATCATCAGCCGCTCGGCGGCGGCGGCGGCGGCGCGGCGCAGCCGCTTCTGGGGCGGCGGCGGAGGCTGGTCGAGCGGCGTCGGTCCGTTCGGCGGCGGATTTGGCGGCGGCTTCGGCGGTGGCGGGTTCGGCGGCGGCGGCGGCGGTGGTCGGCGGCTTCGGCGGCGGGTTCGGCGGATTCGGCGGCGGCAGCAGCGGCGGCGGCGGCGGCGGCTCCAGTTGGTAGAATGCCTCATATGACGATGACACGCGAAGAACTCTGATGCAGATGGCTGGTCGCTGGCCGTGGCGACGACTGCCGCTGACCGGCTGCTCGTACAACACGTTCGTCAGCCAGGAAGAGGCGATCAAGGCGCAGTGGGCGCAGGTCGAGAACCAGCTGCAGCGGCGCAACGACCTGATCCCGAATCTCGTCGAGACGATCAAAGGCTTCGCGCAGCACGAAGAGGGCGTCTACAAGGACATCGCCGACGCGCGCTCGCGGCTGCTCGCGGCGAAGTCGCCGGAGGAAACGATCGCGGCGGCGAACCAGCAGACGTCCGCGCTCGGCCGGCTGCTCGCCGTCGTCGAGAACTATCCGCAGCTGCAAGTCGAACGAGCAGTTCAACCGGCTGATGGACGAGCTCGCCGGCACCGAGAACCGCATCGCGGTCGAGCGCATGCGCTACAACGAGAAGGTGCAGGAGTACAACACGTCGCGGCGGCCAGTTCCCGTCGAACCTGACGGCGAAGATGTTCGGCTTCAAGGAATATCCGTTCTTCCAGGCGCCGCCGAAGCCAAGCAGGTGCCGAAGGTCAACTTCCGGAAGCCGATCGTAAACGGTCCGTGACGCCGACAGGTTCCGCTGCCGTGGGAACGGCTGCTCTGGAGCAGCCGTCCGCTGGCGGCTCTCGCGCCGGCTTCGCCGGCGAGCGGTACCTGCTCACCGATTTCCGGCTGATTCGCGTCGCCGGTGCCGGCCGCCACGCCGAGGCTTCGGCGCCCAGAGCTCGACGAGCTCGTGCTGCACGACATCGGCGAGGTGCACCGGACCGAATCGCCGCTCGATCGCGTGCTCGGCACCTCGACGCATCGTCGTGCATCCGCGCCGGCGGGCGCCGCCGCCGATCGCTGCTCGTCCGCGTCCGCCGCGGCGCGCAGCTGGCGGCGCTGCTCGAGCTGCTCGCCGGCGATCCCCACGCGCCGCGCGAGCGCCGACGCCGTCCGCGCCGCGCTCGCCTGGGAGCCGCGGCCGCCGGCGTGGCTCCTCCGTGATGCGCTCGGCCGGCTTCATCGCGTCCTGATCGCCATCGTCGCAGTCGTCGTCGGCCTGCACGGGCAAGAGCCGCGCCGATCGCCTACGCGGCCGACGATGCGATGGCGCCCAACGGGGAGAAGCGCAGCCAGAGCCGCAGGACATCGTCGCGCTTCATGGAAGACGGAGGTCATGCCGTGGGCGCGCGTGACGCTCGGCCGTCTCAAGGGCGGCGCCGATCGCGTCACCTGCGAGACGTGCCACGGCGCGCAGCGCCGACGCGCGCGGCTGGCAGATGCCGCGGTGTCGCGGCGCTGCCGCAGCCCGACGTGCGGGATCGCGGCTGGGAGATCTACAACAGCGAACATCGACGCGCAGATGCGCAATGCGATCTACGGCTACCTCGCCGAGTCGGACAAGCAGGCGAAGGCCGCGTACATGCGGGAAATCGTCATGCCCGGGATGGCCCGGCTGCTCCATCGTCCGGCGTACGATTTCACGCGAACCTACGAATACAATCGCTCCCGCCGCTCGCTTGGCTGTTATCACTGTCACCGTGTAAAGTAGGTATAAAGCTGAACGATTCCTCTGGCAGATTTGTTGCAGAGTCTGCCACAATAGGAAGGGTTGTCGTAGCTACCCGCAGCCGATGAATACAACCTCCGTCCAAAAGGCACACCCGGACGCTCAGAACCAGACCACGGCGGTTCCAGCCGCAGCCGTGCTCAGCACCTGGAACAGCCACTCCTGGGACAACGGGCTGCACATCGATCAGCTGTCGGCGCTCGACCGGCTGACGGTGCTCACGCAGCACAGCACTTACGACATCGTGATGGTGTCACCGACGACGGGTGAAGTGCTCGTCCGCGGCGGAGAGTTCTTTCCCGAGTTCACGAGCGTGCGCCTTGCCGGCAGCACGCTCGGCGGCAGCTTCCTGAAGATGCGCAGCGTGCACCTCGGCTTCCGCATCGAGTTCGCAGTCGGCCGAGGCGTGATCGTCACGAGCCCGGTGCGGACGATCTCGGTCGCGCCCGTACCCCGCGTCGACGACATCATGTAAGTCTGCCGCGAGCTCGCGGCACCCCCCGTCGGCTATAATCCGCGCAACTCCAAGACAGATGCCCGTCCGGCTCGGCGCTCGCTTTGCGCAGTACCAGATCGTGTCGGCCCTTGGCGCCGGGGGCATGGGCGAGGTCTATCGCGCGCGCGATACGAATTGATGCGACGTTCGTCGTTCGAGGTTCTTGGTTCTGCGTTCGGGTTCGAGGTTCGCGGTTCGCGGTTCGAGGTATGTCGTGCATCGTTCTGCGTCCGCCGTTCGCAGTCCCGCAGTCATTGTGCTCGAACGACGAACGTCGAAGCTCGAACGATTGAACCTCGCACGACGGACCCCGAACGTGAACGCCGCACGACGAACGACGAACGTCGAACGTCGAACGTCGAACGTTGCGTCCTATGCTACGGAGAACGGGTGGACTTCGGCACAAGCCTCAGTGTGTCGCGCGCGTTCGCGGCCACCGCGTCATCGCTGAATGCCAGCGGAAAAGAGTCGCCGGCCGCCCATTGAGCCGCGAGGTCGGAATAGTGAGGGCTCGCCGGCGATCCCGACTGGCCGGGCGCGTTGATTGCGCGCGAGGCATCCCAGCGTCGCGCGTCGAAGGAGAGCCGGACGGGGCTGTCATCTGCGGGGCGATCGACGGGCCCCACGTTCAACAGGCCCCGCGCCGCCTCAGTGATGCCAAGGACGTGAGCGAATACGGCCCGACTCCGGACGGGATCCTCCTCGCGTGACGTCCGAACGCCGCCGCTCGGCGGGGCCGGCGCATTGAACGCATGCGGCAACTCGTCGAGGGCGACCCATCCCACCCATTCGGCTCCACGCCTCCGGGGTACGAGCGCGGCGTCCTGAAAGCCAACGTTGCCGTCAACGTCGGCGTAGACGACTCGTCGCGCCGGCATCCGCCAGCGTGCGAGCGCGGTACGGAATTCCGCCCACGACCGCGCCCGATCGAGCACGAGCGCGCCGAGCTCCGCCGCCGCGCCCGCTTCGGCGCCGCTCCATCGAAGGGTGAACACGCGGCCGCGTTCGCGGTCCGCAGCAACCACGAAACCGTGCGGCGTGATCTCCGTCTCGAAGACGAATGGGTCCCGGCGTCCCTTCACCACGATCGCGTCGCTGACGACGGGCCTCTCGATCCTGCCCGTCCCGCCCATCCCGCCTTCTTCCACGTCCTGCGTGTCGACGGCGATCGGCGACATGCCCCACGCGATGCGCTCGTTGTGGCCGAGTGCGACGCCAGGGAGCCACGGCGCTGTGGCGCCAATGACGTTCCAGCCAGGGGCTTTCAGGTGGACGAGGTATCGCGGAGACGGAGCGGTCAGGGCACGGTGTGCTTCAGATAAGACCAACATCCCTTCGCGCGTCGTCGCGACGCGGGTCGACGACAGCGCCGATACGTACGTGGGGTCCGGCTTTAGCCGGACCTGTTCCGCAGGGCTGAAGCCCTGCGCCACATCAGACGAACGGACCTCGGCGGCCAGCCCCGCGAAGAATGGCGGCGCGCCCACGCGGCCGATCGCTTCCGCGATCACATCGCTCAGGTTCCCGCGGCGCACCTCGTCGAGCGCGTCGCCGCTCGACGATGAACGCGTCCGTGCGATTCAGCAGATCGTCCGGCGACCAGTCCTCCGGTTTCCAGCCGGCGAGCGACGAACTCCTCCGGCGGCCGATCGCGCGCGAGCGCCGACCCAGGCGTTGACGCCGCGCACGAAGGCCGCTGGCGATCGCGTGCGCGTCCGGACCGTAGCTCGCCCACTCGACGTTCCGGTCGCCGCGGTACTGCATGCGGCGCGTCATCGCGTCGCGCTCGATGAAATTCGGGCCGAGGACCTCGCGACAGGCGCCCCTGCGCCGATCGCCGCCAGAGATCCATCTGGAACAGCCGGTCCTGCGCCTGCACGAACCCCTGCGCGAAGAACAGATCGTCCTCGTTCTGCGCGTAGATGTGCGGAACACCCCACGTGTCGCGGACGATGCGCACCGGCGCGGCGAGGCCAGACGACTTCGATCGTGCCGGAGACCTGCGCGACGAGCGGCGGCGGAGGCGGCGCGGCGCGGCGGCAGACGCGATGGAGACACCGAGTGGGCAGAGGACACAGAGCAACACGAGCCACAGAGACACTGAGACACAGAGAAGATCAGACTTTGCTCTGTGTCTCTGTGTCTCTGTGGCTGACTTCGTCTCTGTGTTCTCACGAACCTCCGAGTCGTGCGGCGTCTTGAGTAAACTATCGCGCATGGCGATCAAGGACGCACTGCTCGCGGACTACGATCACGAGATGGGCACGACGCGCCGGCTGCTCGAGCGCCTGCCCGACGACAAGCTGTCGTGGAAGCCGCACGACAAGTCGATGTCGCTCGGCGGGCTCGCGACGCACGTGAGCCGCATCCCGAGTTGGGGCGCGCACCATCCTCGAACGATCCGTCCTTCGACCTGGCGGAGGCGCCGCCGAGCCGGCGCCGAGCTGACGTCCCGCGCCGAGATTCTGGCGTCGTTCGACGAGACACGGGCACGGACGCGCGCATGGCATGGACAAGACCGACGGCGAGTACAACGCGCCGTGGACCCTCAAACGCGGCGGCCAGCAGATGTTCTCGGTGCCGCGCGTCGCCGCGTTCCGCAGCTTCGTGCTGCACCACATCATCCACCACCGCGGTCAGTTGAGCGTCTACCTCCGGCTGAACGACGTGCCGGTCCCGGCGATCTACGGACCGTCGGCGGACGAAGGACTCGTGAGTATACAATCCAGACTCAGCATGAGCTAGCCATGCCGCGCCGTCTTCTTCGTCTGCGCCATCGCGGTTGCGTTCGCTGCCGGCGCCGGCGTCTGCCAGCGCCCAAAGCTCCGTGCCCGCCGGCGCCGCCGGCAAGAAGAACCCGCTGCTCAAGCTCGCCGAGCCGTGGCCGGAGCCGACGCGTCTCAAGGCGCGGCGACCGAGGCGCGAGGCGCGGCCGCTGTTCCAGCGCACCGAGCCGCTCGAGTTCACGCTGACCGCCGACTTCAACGCGATCAACAAGGATCGCAACCCCGAAGAGCACGACGCGCTATCCCGGCGTCCTCACCGTGGCTGGCGCCGACGGCGCGCCACGCGACATCCCGGTCAAGCTGAGCGCGCGCGGCCACTTCCGCCGGATGGCGCGCAACTGCAGCTTCGTCCCGCTGCGCGTCGAGTTCCCGAAGGACGGCATCGCCGGCACGCCGTTCGACGGCCAGACGACGCTGAAGCTCGGCACCGGCTGCGAGGACTCGAAGGAGTACGAGCAGATCACGCTGCGCGAGTACCTGCACCTACCCGCTGTTCAACCTGGTGACGCCGCTGTCGTTCCGCGCGCGGCTGGCGCGCGCGACCTACATCGACGAGAAGTCGAAGAAGAAGAGTCGCCGCCCGCTACGCGCTGTTCATCGAGCACGAGAACGACGTCGCCCGCCGCGCCGACGGCCGCATCGTCGAGCTGCCGCGCATCGTGTTCAAGGATCTCGACGACCAGACGCTGACGCGCGATGATGCTGTTCGAGTACATGATCGGCAACACCGACTTCTCGATCTGGGCGCTGCACAACGTCCGCATCGTCCAGAAGCCGGACGCGCACGCTGCTATCGCGGTCCCGTACGACTTCGATCTGTCCGGGCTGGTGCACGCGCCGTACGCGACGCCCGACCGGCGCCTCGGCCTCCGCAGCGTCGTCGATCGGCTCTACCGCGGACCGTGCCGGACGCACCGACGAGTTCGACGCCGTCGCGGCGCGCGTTCCGCGCCAAGCGCGACCGACATGCTCGCGCTGATCGACTCGATGCACGGATCTCGATCGAGCTCGCGCAGAGGCGAGATGAAGGACTACCTCGAGAGCGTTCTTCAGGTCGATCGAGAAGCCGGCGTCGATCAAGAAGACGTTCGTCGACGGCTGCAAGCCGCAGCCGACGATGTAGAAGGTGGAAGTCAGAAGTGGAGCGGGTCAGACTGGCGTGTCCGGACGACACTCACCAGCTCGACTCCCTACCTGCCTAGCAGCCGTCTACGGCTGCGGCGTGCGCCGAGGCTGCAGCCGGCGGCTCGACGACGGTCGAGTAGAAGCCGATCATCATCTCTTCCCACGTCTGATCGCCCCACCGCACGTCCTTCGTCGGATCCGGATTGAACTTGTTGTTCGGTCGAGTTGTCGTAGTGCGCGATCACTTCGAGCTTCGTGCCCTTCGGCAGCATCTTCGGCTTCGCCAGCTCGTAGGTGATCTGCCAGTTGAAGTCGTACTTCGGCACCGACAGCAGCGTCTCCGTCGTGCCGTCCGGATAGTGCGCGATGTAGGTCATGTCCTTGCCGCGCACGTGCATGTGCGGCGTCAGCGCCGTGATGCACCGTGTCGCGCTGCAGCATCGTGCGTCGCGCGTCACTTCGGCGTTGCCGTCGTTGGCCGGAATCACGAAGCGCGGGTTGATCGCCATGCCGCCGGCCGCCATCTTCGTCGGCGGCTGCTTCGCGTAGATGACGCCGACCGTCGTGCGATCCTTGCGCCTCGGTGCCGTTGGTCGTGTAGTGAATCTGCATGCACGATGTCCGAGTTGCCGCGCAGCAGGCGCGCGACGCCCGGCTCGAACACGAGTCCCGGCTTGTTCGGCGTCACGCCGCCGATGTTGGTCGGCCCGAGCTCGCCGCCCGGCTTCGAGCGCGCTGCCGGCCGGCTGCGTGAACGCGATCACGTGATGCACCTGCGCGCGCGCGCCCGGCTTGATCTCGATCGCCTGAATCCACTTGTCTTCGGTCAGGTCGCGTCGGCGACGCGGAAGTACTTGTACGGGATCGTCGCCGCTCGCCGGAATCGTGAACTCCTCGTCCATCGTGAAGATCGCGTCGGGCTTGCCGATCGTCCAGCCGTCGACGAACTGCGGCGCCGCCGGCAGATCCTTGTCGTCGCCCTTCGGCGCGCCGGCATCGACCCACGCCGACGATGGTCTCGATTTCCTTCTCGCGTCAGGCGCGGGTCGTTCTTGAACGTCCCGTGCGCCGGGTCGGCGCCCCACGGCGGCATCGCGCGCGACGACGACGCGCTGCTTGATCGACGCGCGCCCACGGCCGCGCGTCGTCGAACGTCATCAGCGACATCGGCGCGAACATCGTCGGCCGGTGGCACTCGACGCAGCTCTTGTAGAGGATCGGCGCCACGTCTTTCGTGAAGGTCGGGTTGTCCGCGGCCTGCGCCGCACCCGCCGCACCGAGGATCGTGAGAATCCAGGCGCTCACACGCACGTATCGCATTGGAAACTCCTTACGGTTGAGCCCCAAGTGTAACCGATATCGGGCACGCAGGTTGCTCATCGCACCTCCGTCCCCGTAGTGCAGGGACGGAGGTGCCAGAGTGTTTCCAGTGGGCGACGATCAGGTTGCAGGCGGACCGCCGAAGCTCGTCACAATCGGCCTCATCGTGCTGAACGTGCTCGCGTTCCTGCTCGAGCTGAGCCAACCGTCCGAGGGCGCGCTGCAATCGTTCATTACGGCGTGGGGCGTCGTGCCACGTGAGTACACAACCGGTCACGACATCGCGCCAACCATTCCCCTGCCGTTCTGGTCCACGCTTCTCACGTCGATGTTCCTGCACGGCGGCTGGATGCACCTGGGCGGCAACATGCTGTACTTGTGGATCTTCGGTGACAACCTGGAGAAGGTGATGGGGCACGCGAGGTTCCTCACCTTCTATCTCGTCTGCGGTATCGCCGCCGCGATCGCTCACATCGTCTTCAGCGGCGGGTCGTCGGTGCCGACGGTCGGCGCCTCGGGCGCGATCAGCGGCATCCTGGGCGGATATCTCGTGCTGTTCCCGCGCAATCGCGTCCGCGTCCTCACGCGCGGCGGCATCGTGTCAGTGCCAGCCATCGTCGTACTGGGCTTCTGGATTGTGATTCAGCTGATCAGCGGGATGGGATCAATGGCGCAGACCGCCGACACCGGCGGCGTTGCCTACCTCGCGCACGTCGGCGGCTTCCTCGCCGGGCTGCTGCTGGTGAAGCCGATGACGATCGGCCGCCCCGCCGTTGCGTGATCCGAGAGTGTGGCGCAGGGCTTTTAGCCCTGCGTCAGCACACCGGCCTTACCTGCCTTACCTGCCCTACCTGCCCTACCTGCCCTACCTGCCGGCTGTGATCGAGTCGTCCGGACGATCGGGTACTTGATCCCGAGCTGCTCCAGGTAGGTCTTGTACTTCGTCGGATCGTAGTAGTACTTCTTCATCTCCGGCCGGTATTTCGCCATGATCTGCTCGTTCAGCCAGATCGCCGGCTTGTCCTCCGGCCGGATCAGCGGCGTGTACTTCGTCGTCTTGGTCTGCACGTTCTTGAAGTAGTCCCACGCCTGCGTGGCGAGCTCCGGCTTCATCAGGAAGTCGATCACCGTCAGCGCGACGACCTTCGCGCCGGCCTGGATGCCCTTGTGCGCGATCGGCGTCGCCATCGAGATGGCGTTCGCCCAGTTGTGGCCCGGGCCCGGCCGCCATGTTCGACGGGTAGCGCAGCGTCACGGTCGGCACGTTCCACGAGATGTCGCCGATGTCGTCCGACCCGCCGCCGCGCTTTTCCTCGTCGGGAATCACCTCGCGGCCGCGCAGCGGCTGGAGCTTCGTCGCCATGCCCGACCTCCGGGCACCTTCAGCTCGTGCTGCAGCGCCTTGGCGAGCGTCTGATCCGCCTCGGTCCACTGCGGCAGCCCGACCTTCTCGATGTTGGCGTACATCGTCTCGGCGATCGTCTTGTTGAAGTGGCCGGGCCAGGCCGAGCCGAGCACGCGTGCTCGTCACCTCGGTGTCGGTCATCATCGCCGCGGCCTTCGCCATCTTGTCGCCGATGTCCCACAGCTTCTTGATTTCCTCGTAGCTGGTCTCGCGGAAGTAGTACCAGACCGACGCGTTCGGCGGCACGACGTTCGGCTGATCGCCGCCGTTGGTGATGACGTAGTGCGAGCGCTGCTGGATGCGCAGGTGCTCGCGGCGGAAGTTCCAGCCGATGTCCATCAGCTCGACCGCGTCGAGCGCCGAGCGGCCGCGCCACGGCGCGCCGGCCGCGTGCGCGCTCTCGCCCTTGAACGTTGTACTCGACCGACACCAGGCCGTTCTGGTTGCCGTCGCCCCAGCTGACGCCGAGGTTGTCGCCGACGTGCGCGAAGATCGAGATGTCGACGTCCTTGAACACGCCGGCGCGCACGTAGTACGCCTTGGTGCCGACCAGTTCTTCGGCGACGCCGGGCCACAGCATCAGCGTGCCCTGCAGATGCTGCTGCTCCATCACCTTCTTCACGGCGAGCGCCGCGGCGATCTGCAGCGGCATGCCCGAGTTGTGTCCCTCGCCGTGGCCCGGCGCGCCTTCGATGATCGGATCGTGGTACGCGACGCCGGGCTTCTGCGACGCCTGCGGGATGCAGTCGACGTCGGAGCCGAGCGCGATCACCGGCTTGCCCGATCCCCAGCGCGCCGTCCACGCCGTCGGAATGCCGGCGACGCCGTCGCTGCGATCGTGAAGCCGTTCTGCTTCGAGGATGCCGGTCAGGTACTTCGACGTCTCGAACTCCTGGAAGCCGAGCTCGCGCGAAGCTGAACACCGTGTCGTTCATCTTCTGGATGTTCTCGCCCATCGCGTCGACTTCCAGGCCGACGTTCCGCTTGTACTGATCGAGCTGCGGATTGGCGGCAGCCGCGGCCGGCGGCTTGCGGCGCCTGCGCCGCGTTCAAGCGACACGCGTGACGACAAAGGCCGCGGCAGCCGCCGACCACTTCACGACGCGCATCAGCATTCTCCTGATTCCCCAATCCGCACTCCCGATTCCCTAGCCCCTACTGCTCTGTCGGCTGCGCCGGCTTTTCCGTCGTCGGATACTTGATGCCGAGCTGTTCGAGGTAGTTCTTGTACTTCGTCGGGTCGTAGTAGTACTTCTTCATCTCCGGCCGGTACTTCTCCATCCGCTCCTTGTTCAGCCAGATCGCCGGCTTGTCCTCGGGGCGGAGGAGCGGCATGTACTTCTGGTTCTTCGTCTGCACGTTGTTGAAGTAGTCCCACGCCTGCGTGACGAGCTCGGGCCGCGTCAGCAGATCGATCACCGTCAGCGCGACGACTTTCGCGCCGTACTGCACGCCCTTGTGCGCGATCGGCGTCGCCATCGAGATCGCGTTCGCCCAGTTGTGGCCCGGGCCCGGCCTGGATGTTCGCCGGATAGCTGATCGTCACCGTCGGCACGTTCCAGGAGATGTCGCCGATGTCGTCCGAGCCGCCGCCGCGCTTTTCCTCGTCGGGGATCACCTCGCGGCCGCGCAGCGGGTTGATCTTGGTCGCGAGGCCGGTCTCCGGCACCTTCATCTCGCGCTGCACCGCCTTGGCCAGCGCCTGGTCCGCCTCGCTCCACGTCGGCAGCCCGACCTTCTCGATGTTCGCGTGCATCGTCTCGGCGACGGTCTTGTTGAAGTGCCCCGGCCACGCCGAGCCGAGCACGCTTCATCGTGTACCTCGGTGTCGGTCATCATCGTGGCGGCCTTCGCCATCTTGTTGCCGATGTCCCACAGCTTCTTGATCTCCTCGTAGCTGGTCTCGCGGAAGTAGTACCAGACCGAGGCGTTCGGCGGGACGACGTTGGGCTGATCGCCGCCGTTGGGGATGACGTAGTGCGAGCGCTGCTGGATGCGCAGGTGCTCGCGGCGGAAGTTCCAGCCGATGTCCATCAGCTCGACGGCGTCGAGCGCCGAGCGGCCGCGCCACGGCGCGCCGGCGGCGTGCGCGCTCTCGCCCTTGAAGTTGTACTCGACCGACACCAGGCCGTTGCTCGTCGCTGTCGCCCCAGCTGACGCTCATGTTGCGCGCCGACGTGCGCGAAGATGCAGATGTCGACGTCCTTGAACGACGCCGGCGCGGACGTAGTAGGCCTTGGTGCCGAGCAGTTCCTCGGCGACGCCGGGCCAGAGCTTCAGCGTGCCCTGCAGGTGCTGCTGCTCCATGATCTTCTTGACCGCGAGCGCGGCGGCGATCTGCAGCGGCATGCCGGAGTTGTGTCCTTCGCCGTGGCCCGGGCGCGCCTTCGATGATCGGCTCGTGCCAGGCGACGCCCGGCTTCTGCGACGCCTGCGGGATGTCGTCGATGTCGGAGCCGAGCGCGATCACCGGCTTGCCGCGTGCCCCAGCGTCGCCATCCACGCCGTCGGAATGCCGGCGATGCCCTCCTGAATCGTGAAGCCGTTCTGCTTGAGGATGTCGGTCAGGTACTTCGAGGTCTCGAACTCCTGGAAGCCGGGCTCGGCGAAGCTGAACACCATGTCGTTCATCTTCTGGATGTTCTCGCCCATCGCGTCGACTTCGAGGCCGACGTCGCGCTTGTACTGATCGAGCTTCGGATTCGGCGGCGCGGCGCGGCGCGGGCGCGGCGTCGGCTGCTGCGCGGCGCGGTCAGCGAGACGGTGACGACGATCAGCGACGCCGATCATCAGCAGTCGCGAGACGTACGCATGAAGACCTCCAGAGGATGCGGGCGATTGTAGCGCATGTCATGCCGATATCGATCTGAGATCGATGGACCGTTTCGAGCCGCGCGCATCCCTCCACAATGGTCACTGGATGACGCTGTACAGCTGGGGGAACCCGCGCTACTTTCCCCGGCTGCCGGCGCCGACGCGCCGCTACTTCGACGTCGCGCGCGACGCACGCGTGTTGTCGCCGATTGTCACTGGCAGGCGCGGCCGTGGGAGCACGCCGACGCTGATCGCGCTGCACGGCCTGAACGGATCGAGCGACGCGCACTACATGCGCGGCCTCGCCGCGAAGGCGTTCGCGCGCGGCATGAACGTCGTGCGGCTGAACCAGCGCAACTGCGGCGACACCGAGCACCTGGCCGACGGACTGTTTCATTCCGGCCTGACCGCCGACGCCGCGCACGTCGTCGCACGAGCTGACGCACGTCGACGGCCTGCCGCGCGATCGGCGTCGCCGGCTACTCGCTCGGCGGCAACCTCGCGCTGAAGCTGGCCGGCGAGTACGGCGCGCACGCGCCGGCGGCGCTCGTCGGCGTCGCCGCGGTGTCGCCGATCATCGAGATCAGCGAGTGCACGCGCGCGCTCGAGCGGCCGGGAGAACGTGCTGTATCAGTGGAATTTCGTGCGCGACCTGAAGCGGCGCATGCGGCGCAAGGATCAGCTGCCACCCGGGCGTGTTCGACCTGTCGACGCTGAACGCGATCAAGACCGTCCGCGAGTTCGACGAGACCTACACGGCGCCGTACTTCGGCTTCCGCAACGCCGAGGACTACTACCATCGCGCCAGCGCGATGCGCGTCGATCGATCGCGTCCGCGTGCCGGCGCTCGATCATCACCGCCGAGGACGATCCGTTCGTGCCCGTCGCAGCCGTTCCACGATCCGAAGGTCACCGGCAACCCGCACATCGATCTGCGCGATCAGCGCGCACGGCGGCCACTGCGGCTTCGTCGGCCCGCGGCTCGGCGCACGACGACGGCTACTGGGCGGAGAATCAGATCGTGGACTTCGTCGATCAGCGCGTCAGATCGCGGCAGTAGAGCAAACGCAACCACGAAGACACGAAGCCACGAAGATCCTTTTGTACCAGGCCTTCTTCGTGTTTTCGTGTTTTCGTAGTTGCCTTTGTTCTAGCGCACGGTCGGATACTTGATGCCCAACTGTTCGAGGTAGGTCTTGTACTTCGTCGGGTCGTAGTACTGCTTCTTCATCTCCGGCGCGATACTGTCGAGGATCTTCGCGTTCAGCCAGATCGCCGGCTGGTCCTTGTCGCCGATGAACGGCACGTATTTCTGATCCTTCGTCTGGACGTTGCGGAAGTAGTCCCACGCCTGCTGCACGAGCTCCGGCCGCATCAGCATGTCGATGATCGTCATCGCCTGCACCTTCGCGCCGGCGGTCGACGCCCTTGTGCGCGATCGGCGTCGCCATCGCGATGGCGTTGGCCCAGTTGTGGCCCGGCAGGTTCGGGAATGTTCGCCGGATAGCTGAGCGTCGCCGTCGGCACGTTCCACGACACGTCGCCGATGTCGTCGGAGCGGTCCGCCCATGTTCTGCTCGGGATCGAGGCCGCCGCGCAGCGGGCCGATCTTGCGTCGCGAGCCCGATCTGCGGCTGCTTCAGTTCCTTCTGAAGGCCCTTCGCCAGCGTCGAGGTCGGCCTCGTCCCACGTCGGCAGGCCGACCGTCTTGATGTTCGCGTACATCGTTTCGGCGATCGTCTTGTTCATGTGCTGCGGCCACGCCGACCCGAGGATGCGCGAGCGTCACCTCGGTGTTCGTCATCATCGCCGCGGCCTTGGCCATCGTGTCGCCGATCTCGCGCATCTCCTTGATGTGCTCGTAGTCGGTCTCGCGGAAGTAGTACCAGACGCTCGCGTTCGGCGGGACGACGTTCGGCTGATCGCCGCCGTTGGTGATCACGTAGTGCGAGCGCTGCTGCAGCCGCAGATGCTCGCGCCGGAAGTTCCAGCCGACGTCCATCAGCTCGACGGCGTCGAGCGCCGACCGCCCGCGCCACGGCTGCCGCCGCCGCGTGCGCGCTCTCGCCCTTGAACGTGTACTCGACCGACACGAGGCCGGTGCCGAAGCCGCCGCCCCAGCTGACGCCGAGGTTGGTGCCGACGTGCGCGAAGAGCGAGATGTCGACGTCGCGGAAGAGCCCGGCGCGGATGAAGTAGGCCTTGGCGCCGACGAGCTCCTCGGCGACGCCGGGCCAGAGCTTGATCGTGCCCGGCAGCTTCTCGCGCTCCATGATCTTCTTCACGGCGAGCACCGCCGTGATGTTGAGCGGCACGCCGGAGTTGTGTCCCTCGCCGTGGCCCGGCGCGCCGTCGATCAGCGGATCGTGATACGCGACGCCGGGCTTCTGCGAGGCCTGCGGAATGCAGTCGATGTCGGAGCCGATCGCGATGACCGGCTTGCCCGATCCCCACGTCGCCATCCACGCCGTCGGGATGCCGGCGTAGCCGCGCTCGATCTTGAAGCCGTTCTTCTCGAGGATGCCGGTCAGGTACTTCGACGTCTCGAACTCCTGAAAGCCGAGCTCGCCGTAGCTGAAGACCTGGTCGACCATCTGCTGCGTCATCACGCGCATCGACTCGACGTCGGCTGCGACCTCTTTCTTCAGCGCTTCGACGTGCGGCGGGCCGGGCGGGGTCGGCGCCGTCGGCTGCGGCGGCGCGTTGCCGCGCCCGCGCTGCGCACCGACAGCCACCACGAGCGACAGGATGAATACCGCCGACAGCATGGGTCTCTTCACGGTCATGATCTCTCCGCCCTCTTGCCGCTCGTCGTTCGTGGTTCGTCGTTCGTGGTTCGCCGTTCAGGCGACCGCGCTGCCGTAGAACGACGAACGATCACCGAAGCCCC
Source organism: uncultured Acidobacteriota bacterium (assembly GCA_963770995.1). Taxonomy (GTDB): domain Bacteria; phylum Acidobacteriota; class Vicinamibacteria; order Vicinamibacterales; family CAVVIG01; genus CAVSWN01. The sequence continues at coordinate 1,368,077 of CAVYRS010000005.1, forward strand.
GCGAACGACGAACCTCGAACGTCACGATCCGTCTACCGTTGCGCCGCCTCCGTCGTCCGGACGGCCGGTCCGTTCGACATGGCCGCACCGTAGTAGATGCCGTTGAACAGCAGCTTGAACGTGCCGTGCGGCTGCGCGCGCCAGGCGATCTCGTTGCCGAACAGCACGACGTGGCCCTTGCCGACCGGCGCTTCGACGATCGAGACCGCCTGATCGAGGTACTGCTGACCCCACGCCCAGCCGCTGCGCAGCGGCGTCGCGTTGTCGTACCACGCGATCGGCTTCACGCCCTTGAGCGCCGCCTCCGGCTGCAGCCGGAACGCCGGGCTCTCGTCGTAGAACACCATCGCGCGCTCTTCCATCCCGTACGCGAGCGGATGCGTGTTGTCGATGCGCGCCTCGAGAATCGAGCCGGGAACGTAGAACTTCTCGCGCGGCAGCGACCGCTCGACGCCGCCGTTGACCGTCTCGACGAGCGCGTCGCGAATCGGCAGGCCGAGGTGGTAGCCGAGCGACGTGGACGATCCGATCGTGAGGATCGTCCCGCCGTTCTCGACGAACTTCTTCAACTCCGGCACCGTCTTCGCGACCGTGACGCGACCGAGCCAGCCGCGGAATTCCGTCGGGATGCTCTCTGCCGCCGGCTGACGCCGCCGAATCCACCGCCGCCGCCACCGCCGCCGCCGTCCGCGGCGGGGATGCCGCCGTCCACGAACACGAGCACGTCGAACTTCGCGTTCAGGTTGCCGGCGTCGAGCGTCTGCGGAAAGACGACCTCGAACGGGAACTCGTACTGCTCGAAGATCCAGCGCGTCCAGCCAGACGGCATCGACCCGCCGTACTGATCCCACAGCCCGATGCGGACCGGCTTCAGCTTCATCGAGTCGCCGGCCGGCTTCGACGCCACCGCGTCGAAGCTGAGGCCCTTGTCGGCCGCCAGCTTCTGCAGAATCGGCAGCGTCGACGCCTTCGCCGGGATGTACATCGTGCCAACCGGATATGTGCCTGCCGTTCGCCGTGGTCGCGGCGACTTCAGCCAGTAGACCTCTTCGTTCGCCTTCAGCAGCCGATTCACCGCGACGAACGCGTCGTTCACCTGATGACTGAGCAGATAGCCGCCGCCGTTGCGGCGCCTGGGTCGACTTTGCCCGGCCGGCGCAGCCATCGAGATCCGGAATCTTCTCGAACGGACCGTCGAAGCCGTCGAGAATGCGATCGAACTTGATGCCCATCGAGTACGCGATGTTGTAGCCGGTGACGTCGTACGGCGGCCGCGGCGGACCGCCCGGATACGGGATGTCGTCGGGATGATCCTGCGGCTCGAACATGTCCATCAGGTGCGCGCGGAACGGCTGCGCCGCCTTGACGACGTACGAGCCTGCCGGATACTGCTTGCCCGCCACCGTGAACGGCGCGGTCGCGCGATGCACGACGACGCCGCCCTTGATGAGCATGTTGACGAACTTCGTCGCAGTCGGGAAATCCGGCTGATCGGACGGCAGGATGAAGCCGCGCGGATCGCGCATCTTCGGATCGCGCAGCACGTTGTTGTAGACCGCGATCGGCGCGCCGCCGCGGCCGCCGCCACCGCCGCCCCGTCCGCCGAGCGCCGCTCGCGGCCCGATGTTCTCGCCGCCGGCGGTGCGCCCCTGCGCCGCGTCGATCGCCGCCCGCGCCGCTTCGATGCGCTTGGGATGAATCGTCCAGTTGTCGCGGTTGCCCTTGTCGATGGCGTTCTTCGCCATCTTGTACATGTTGAAGAGGAAGTCTTCGTTGCGCTTCGACGCGATGTCGAGAATCGCGTAGTTGTTCGTCACCGAGTACTCGATCGCCTGCCGGAAATGCCACGTGCGCGGCGTGAATCGGATTCGGCACGTCGGCGCGCGGCAGCTGCATGTCGAGGACGAACGGGATCTCGACCGGCGTCGGGTTGCCGATCGTTTCGGTCAGGATGCCGATCTGATTGTGGAAGTACGACGTCGTCCGGATGCCGCCGTTGAACCACGTCGAGTAGTTCGTCGCCGACCGCATCACGGCGCCGGGCTTTCCTTCGGCCGCCAGCCGCGTGTGGATCGCCGCGCCCACCATGTCGATGCCGAGCACGACGAGCGGATCGAAGTTGTAGTTGAACGGATCGCGGAACGGCGGCGCGAACAGCACCGCGCCGGCCGGCCCGGTCTGGTGATGGTTGTACATGATGACCGGGAACCACTCGCGATACATCATCCGGTTCGCGTTGACGCTCTCCGACATGTTCATCATGTAGAAGTCGCGGTTGTCGTCGTGGCCGATGTATTTCTGATACAGCCGCGGAATGCCGCCGGTCGAGCGCTTCTTCTCGTCCGACTCGCGCATGTACCAGTTCGACACGAGCTCCATGCCGTCCGGGTTGACCAGCGTGCACAGGATGATCGTCGTCGTTCAGGATCCGCAGCGTTTCCGGATCGGTTTTCGTGTTGAGCCGATAGATCGTTTCGATCAGCTGCTGCGCGCCGAGCACCTCGGTGGCGTGCAGGCCGCCGTCGATCCAGACGACCGTCTTGCCGTCGCGCGCGAGCTGTCGCGCCTGCTCGTCGGTGAGCCCGTCGGCGAGCGCCAGCTTGCGGTTCGCTTCCTTGATGAGCGGCAGCTTTCGATGGTTCTCCGGCGAGGTGATGATCGCGGTGACCTCGGCCCGGCCCTCTTCCGTCTTGCCGATGTCCACGACCATCATGCGCTCGGACTGCGCGTCCAGCTTCTTCAGGTACTCGAGGTACTGCGTGTAGTTGACCAGGAAGTAGTCGTCGCCGATGTTCTGCCCGAACTGATCGGTCGGCGACGTCACGCGGGACGGAGCCGCCGCCCGCTGCTGCGCTTGCGGCGCGGCCGTGGCGAACAGCACGATCGCCGCGGCGCCCAGGCTGGCGCAGGTCTTCAGGACAGACTTTCCTTGGAGCATAGGAACCTCGCGAAAAGAAGGACGCCGAACTGCGCGATGGTATCGCGGTTCGGGGGCCCGGAGCTAGAGGCGGACCCGAGCGGTGCGAGGCTCAGTTGTCTCGGCGGGCGAGGTCGAACTCCTTGCGGACTCGAGCGGCAATCAATTGCCGCTCGGCCGGATCCATCGAAAATGCCGAACGATCCGTCGAGAAAAACTCTTGCGCGGTCCGGGAGCCTTTGAGGAGTCCCTTTGCCGTGTGCTGCTTGGTCGCGAGCAGGTAGTGACCGAGCTCATGCGCGAGCGCTCGACCCATCGCACGTCCCAATAGCCGTTCGCGCTCCGCGATCGTCTTGTGACGCACGATGCCGACGACTTCCTGGGACAGCTCCAAGAACCGCAGCGCGTTGTCGTACGACAAGTGAATCTCGCGCGACGGCTCGCCGTTTTCGAACAGGACCCATCCGAGCGGCGTGCTGCCGTCGCGAATCGGACCGGGCTCAGTCGTAATCACGACCCGCAGCGCGCCGAGCGAGCGCTCGTTGCGCCGCCAGATGAATCCGATTCCGGCGGCGCGGAAGAGCGCCTGCGTTTCTTCAATCGCGTACGAGACGATCGACGACGACACACTCGTCACCGTGGCGAGATCGACAACGATTGGTGGAATGCGCGATACGGCGGGAGCGGCGGGAGCGGGCGGCGCGACAGCGGCGGCGAGGGCGGCGGCGACGATCGCGGTGATCGACATCGTGCCTTCTATAGACGGATGTCATCATCGAAAGTTTGATGTTCGGTATCGCGAACGATGGACAGCGTTCGCGTCCGAATTCGAACAGCTGCGAGGCGGGAATCAGTCGGTTTCGAAATCGACGGCGACGATATGGTCGCTGATGCTGACGCCGAACTGCGCGACCGGCACGTGCCGTTCGTTCTTCTGATAGGCGTCAAGCGCGGCACGATCGGTGAAGGTAATTGCCAATCCAGTGTCGTACGATCGCGCCGATCCGACGAGATCGGCGCCAACCTTCAGGTCGGCAATCCCGTCTATGTTCCTGAGCGCGGCCAGGCGCTCGCGGTGCTGCCGCCGCGTCTCGGCGTCCACGTCCGGCTTGTACTTGAAGCACACGAGGTGCAGCAGCATCACAGTTCTTCACCCTCGATGTCATCGTCTGCGACGTCGACGACGACGTTGTGGACATCGATGCGGAACCAGTCGCGGAAGGTCTTCAAATCTCGCGTCGCCGGCCAGGTCGCTTCGTCCTCGGTCCACGACGCCAGCTGGAATTCGAACAGCCACGACGCGTTTTCTTCCACCCATTCCTGCACATCTTCTTCGAGCTCGAGCTCGGGCAGCAGAAACGCGGAGCCGAACGTTTTCGCGCGTGCAACGGTGACGGCGCCCCGGTTCACGTCGGCGTCGGTGCTGAGCGTCCAGTCGATGAACGGCTTGGCGCCGACCAGCGTGACCGCGGTGCGATTGACGACTCGCATTGGCGCATTTTACCCGCGGTGTAGGTCCGGCTAAAGCCGGACCCCACGTACGGCAGCACTCCGGCTAACGCGGGACGAACTGGGGATAAGTACGTGGGGTCCGCCTTTAGGCGGACCTTCAGGAGGATCGCTCGAAGAACTGCTTCAACGCGTCGAGGGTTCGCGTCATCGACTCGCGGGCGACCTTGTTGACGAGCGGCATCGCGACCGGGCGCACGATGGCCGGGACACTGCGGCTGAGCGTCAGCGACTCGAGCTCAACCAGGACGCCATCCGGCTTTTGTTCGTACCGCCAATACGAGTGCAGCCGCCAGAGGAAGCCGCGATCGCCGCCGCCGACTTCTTCGATGCGCGTGGCGACACTGCGGGCCGTCGCCAGCGTCGGCGAATGTCGTGTGAATGTCATGTCGTGCTCGGTGTCATACGTGGCTGTCACGATTGCGTGGCGGACGAGGCGGATGTAGACGCGCAGGGTCTTGTCGCCGCGCGCCAGCACGCGCGACGCCACAACGTCGGCCTGCGGTGGGGGTGTCCCGGGATTCATGAGGCCGTTGAGCAGGCGATCGAGCGTGATACCGCGAAGGAACACGGCGCCGTGCCAATGACTGATCGTCCCCGAGGGCACGGCCACGCTCTCGCCGTTCGCCGACAACCCATCGCGCGAGATCGTTCGTGCCGCGTCGCGGGTCCGAACGAGCTGACCTTCCACTCCAGCGGCGTAGCGCTGCCAGGCATCGACCGTCGCTCGCTCGGGTGCCGCGCTTGCCACACCCGGCGGTGTCAGGACCGCAAAGACCGCAAAGACCGCGAAGACGGAGTTGGATCGGCCCTTCATGCCGCACGCTCCTGCTCGGTGTGCAGCGGCAGGGGTTCGGCAAGGTAGAGCGCGCGGGCGTTCCTGACAGACGACGCGACGAACGCCGACAGCAGGCCGGCCGTCGCCACGACACCTCCCACATCAAGCAGGAAGAGCCGCTGCCCGGCGACCGTCGCCCACGGATCGACGGCGACGAAGACCGCGCCAACCGCCAGGATGATGCGGAGCTCCGTGGGCCCGATTCCAGCGAACGAGATGCGGAACACGCCAAGACTGTGGGTGGCGAGGTAACTCTCGGCGGAGACCAGCGCGTATGCCGCGAGAAGCGCGACAGCCACGACGGGCGTCATCACTCCCGAACCGCCCATCCCGGACACGAGCGCTGCCATGCCGGCCAGGTCCACGACATGGTCCACGTAGTAGCCGTACCGTGGCCGCTGTTGATTCCTGACGCGGGCGACGGTGCCGTCCAGGCTGTCGCCGAACCAGTTCACGGCCAGAGCCAGGATGACGGCGCCGGCGCTCCACCACACCGCGTGGATGGCCGCAAACGACGCGCCGGCCATGATCATGGCCACGAACGCGAGTACGGTCAGGTGATCGGAATTGACGGATGCCGGCAAGTGAGTCGCGATACGGATGAGCAGGTCCTTTTCGACGCGAGCCAGGACGCTTCGGTGTTCACGGATATGGGTCATGACGACCTCCTATCCCCGAATGTGAAACCGGCGGTGCGAGCAGCTCAGGAGACCCCCGCACGTGGGCGCGGCGGCCTGTCGAGGCGTATGATGACTCCGGGGAGGTACCGCGATGGCGGCCCAAGAGAAGTGCGCTCATCCGGCGTGCGAATGCCAGGTCGAAAAAAACGGACCCCACGGGAGGTACTGCAGTGAATACTGCAAGGAGAAAGGACAGCAAATCGAGCTTCGCTGCGAGTGCCGGCACCCGGCGTGCCATTAGCTGCGGCTCGTTGACACCATGCTTGACGACAAACCGATGAAGTCAGCGTTCGAGCTGGCTATGGAGCGTCTGCGCCAGAAGGATGCCGATGCCGGCATCGAGTCGAAGCCGGTCACGGACGCCCAGAAGGCGGCCATCGCCGAGGTCCGGAACTTCTACGAGGCGAAGATGGCCGAGCGGGACGTGCTGCACCAGTCGGCGCTCCGCTCAACCCTGGATCCGGAAGCACGCGCGACCCTCGACGCGCAGTACCGTCGCGACCGCGAGCGCTTCGCGTCGGAACGCGACTCCAAAATCGAAAAGATTCGCCGAGGCGAGAACCAAACAGCACCCTAGAGTGCTTCTCGGATAAAGCACGCTACCGTGCTTTGAGCAGACAAGCACCTTAGGGTGCTTCGAGTGAAAAGCACGCTAGGGACGAAGGTCCCCTGAGAACAGTGTCATCGGGCCGAAGGTCGGCGATCCGAGGCGACCGACTTCGACGCCGAACGTCCCCTCGACGCTGTAGCGCAGCGGCGAAGACGATGAGCGGCGAAACAGGTTCGCGAGCGCCGGTACGTCGGCAAGGCTGATCGTCAAATCCAACGGGATGACCGTCTCCTGGCGTGCCTCGAGCGGAAGCCCAAGCGGAAAATCACCCGTCGCCGCCCGCGTGTCCTCCAGTAACAGCGACGCCCGCAGCGTGCTCAGCGTGAGGCCGAACGGGTTCGGATTGGTGACCCTCGTCCACAACCGGACTGCCGCGGCGCCGAGCGGGTCGCCCGCTCGCGGTCCGACGAACCGCACTTCGCTGCGGTCCGCGTCGAAGCGCACAGGCTGCACGAGGCGGCCGATCTGCGGCGGCAACGACGCGCACGCTTGTACGGCCATCAGCGCCACGGCAGCAACGAGGATTCGCGCCTGAGTCACAATCGACCCCTGGTGCACATCCTTTGCCACGCACAGCCGCCAGATTGCGCCCAATTCCGCGGCCCATCGCCGCTCAGCTGTCCTCAGGTAAAATCCGACGCGTCATGCGATATGCGCTGACAGCGGTTGTCGTTCTCGCGCTGGGTGCCGGCGGCACCGCTCAACCCCGGCTGACGCTCGACCACTCCGCCATCGCCAGGCGTCTCGTCCAGCAGCTCGCGCTCAAACCCGGAGAGCGCGTCCTGTCGATTGCCCATCCGGGCCTGTTCGACGATCTGATGCCGCACGTCCGGTACGAAGTGGTCCGCGCCGGCGGCATCGACCTCGGCGTCGTGGAGGTCCTGCGCGAGCCGCTGCCGGAGTCGTTCGATGCTGCCGTCCTGCAGAAAGGCAGCCGCGAATCGCGCGCCCTTTACAAGGCGATGTTCCGCGATGTGGACGCGGCCATCATGATGCCTGGCGCAACCACGGCACATCCGGCCTACCTGGCGATGCAGGATTGGCTGAAAGACGATCTCGCCGACCGCCGCGGCCGCCGCACGATTCATTTCCATTGGGTCGAAAACGGCAGCGCCTATCCGATCGCCGGTCAACCGCTACCACCGCGCTTCGCGATCGACGCGCTGTATCAGCGCGCGCTCCTCGACACGAATTACCAGGCCCTCGGGCAGATCGAGCGGAAGTTCGCGGACGCGCTCAAAACCGCGGACGTGCACGTCACGTCGGCGAGCGGCACGGACCTCCGCTTCCGAGCCGGCGACCGGCCGGTGAACGTGCAGGATGGCGACGCTTCGTCGGCGCGGTCCGCTCAGGGGCGGGTCCTGATCGACAAAGAGATCGAGCTGCCCGCCGGCGCGATCCGCCTGGCACCGCTCGAAGAGACCGTCGAGGGCGTCATCGCGTTTCCGCCCTCGCAGTGGGACGGACGTCCGGTTGATGGCCTCACCCTGCGCTTCTCCCGCGGATGCGTCGTCGACGTGGCGGCGCGCAGCGGCAAAGAGGCGGCAGAAGCGGAGATGAGCAACGCAGGCGGCGGGACCGCAGCGGCGCCCGGCCGGTGCGCGGTGGGGCGCGCGTTCCGCGAGTTCGCACTGGGCTTCAATCCGCTCCTCGCCGTCCCCGCGCGTGAACCGTGGATTCCGTATTACGGTTACGGCGCGGGCGTGGTGCGCCTGTCGCTCGGCGACAATTCCGAGCTGGGCGGTCTCGTGACCGGAGGGTACGTCCGCTGGAATTTCTTCACGGATCTGACCGTTACGATTGGCACGACTGTCTGGGTCCGCAACGGAAGGCTTCAAATCTCGTAGCATCAGCCATGGACGTTCCCGAGCGATTCGAGCAGCTCATCGCCTTCCTCGCGTCACAGCTTCCGGCGCCTGTGGATCAGCAGTCGCTGGTCGACAACTCGATTCAGTTCACCGGCGGCGACCCGCCTGCCGTCGTCGCCCTGCTGACGCACACGAGCGTCGTCGTCTCGGAATTTGCCGGCGTGTGGGAAACGCCGTTCACCTTCGTGGCGAGACCGCGCCGCGTCGGGATCGTAAAATGGCGGAGGCTGCCGGAAAACGCACTGCTGGCGGCCGTTTCAGCGCTCATCAAGGGCGCCCGTGAAGCCCGCCTGTCGTCGTTTCAAACATGCCGGTTCTGCGGGCAGCGTACGGCGCCGGAGTGGCTCCAGGACGAGGGTATCTGCCAGTCCTGTGCTGACCATCAGGGCGGCCGAGTACACTGACGGCACGGATCATGCTCAGCTCAGCCATCATCATGCGACGCAAGCTGTGGCTCTGGTCGATCATCGGCTTGCTGGGATTTCTGGTCGTCGCCGTCGTGGCCGTCGTCGCGGCAGTGCCGTTGACGTCGGACGCGCTCCGGCATCGGATGATCGACACGCTGTCGTCGCGTCTCGACGCTGACGTGTCCATCGGCGATCTGCATTGGCGCGTGTTCCCCACCGTGCGTGCGTCCGGATCGGATCTGACGCTCCGCCGCCGCGGACGCGGCGACGCCCTCCCGCTCATCTCGATCAAGCAGTTCACGGTGGACGCGCGGCTGGCTGGACTGGTTCGCAAGCGCGTCCAGCACGTCACGGTGGAGGGGCTCGAGATCGCGATTCCTCCCGATGACGACGCGGCTGCCGGCGCGGCATCGATCCGGGCGCGTTCCCCAGACGCGCCCGCGACGCCGCCTCTCGAAGAAGGCGTCGTCATCGAGACCCTGGACGCCGATGGCGCCCGCGTGCTCACGATTCCACGAAACAAGAACAAGGCGCCGCGAGTCTGGGCGATTCACTCGCTGCGGCTCCACCGCGTGGGTTCGGGCCATGCGATGCCGTTTCGCGCGGCGCTCACCAACGCCATTCCGACCGGCGAGATCGACACCACTGGCACCTTTGGACCGTGGGTGCCTGACGAACCCGGCGACACCGCGATCGCCGGCACCTTCACGTTCGCACGCGCGGATCTCAGCGTCTTCCGCGGAATTTCCGGAACGCTGTCGGCGCGCGGGTCCTTCGGCGGCACGCTCGATCGCATCGATGTCACGGGCGAGACGGAGACGCCGGACTTCGCCCTCAGGCTGAGCGGGCAACCGTTTCCGCTCCTCGCGAAGTACCACACCATCGTGGACGGCACGAACGGAGACACGATCCTCGAGCGGATCGACGCGACGTTCATCGAGTCGTCGCTGTCGGCCATGGGCAGCGTCGTTGACGCGCCGCCGGGCGTCCGGGGCCGCGTCGTGACGCTCGACATCGCCATGGATCGCGCGCGGATCGAGGACGTGATGCGGATGGCGGTCAAAGGCGATCCGCCGATGCGTGGCGCGCTGAAACTCAAAACCAAATTCGTGCTACCGCCCGGCGATGCCGACGTCGTGGACAAACTGCGCCTCGACGGGGAGTTCTCCGTGGCGCGCGTGCGGTTCACGAGCTTCGACGTGCAGGCAAAAATCAACGAGTTGAGCCGGCGGGGCAGAGGGCGAGCCGATCAACCCGCTGATCGCGTGGCGTCAGATTTCCAGGGACGCTTCCGGCTCGGTGACGGACGTTTGGTGCTGCCGTCGCTTACGTTCGCGGTTCCGGGCGCGCAGGTACAGCTTGCGGGCCGCTATGCGCTGAAACCGGAAACGCTCGACTTTCAGGGGCGGCTGCTGATGGACGCGAAGGTGTCGCAAACACAGACGGGAGTCAAATCGGTATTGCTGAAGGTTGTCGATCCGCTGTTCAACCGGCGCGGCGGCGGCAGCGTGATTCCGATCCACATCCGCGGCCGGGTGAAAAACCCCGAGCTTGGCATCGACATGAGGCGCGTCTTCAGGCGCGGCGATAAGTCCTGAGCCACTTTCGCGCGGCCTGATAGTCGGGACACAGCGCGGCAACGAGCTTCCAAAAGCGCGGCGAGTGGTCCAGCCGCCTCAGGTGCATCAGTTCGTGGATCATCACGTAATCGCGAATGGTCTCGGGCATGTCTACGAGGCGCCAGTTCAGGCAGATGTGGCCGCTCGGTGAACACGATCCCCACCGCCACTGTTGATTCCTGACGCTGATGCGCGAGACCACGAGGCCGTGCTGCGCGGCCAGTTCGCGCAACCGGATCGGCAATTCGCGCTTGGCGCGGTCGAGGGTGTTGCGATCGATCTCGCTGGTCCGGCCGGCAGCGCTGAGACTCAAGGCGTGCACGCGCCGCTGTTCTTTTTCAATCCATTGACGTTCCCGCGCCACGAATTGCGCGGCCTCGCGCTTCGATCCCCAGCGCGGCAGCGTCACTCGCACGGTGCCGTCCTCGATCACGCGGATGACGTACCGCCGCGCTTTCGGATGACGCACGAACACCAGGCCGCCGACGTACGTAGCGTCCGGCTTCAGCCGGACTTCGGGCGCCAGCGGGAGCGGGAGCTGCCCTTCGACGGGCTCAGGGCGCGGCATCAATGGCCGCCGTAGACCAGAAAGCCGCGTTTGCGGAGGCTATCCGCCAGCGCGACCTCCATGTCGACCGCCTTGGCATACGGCATCGGATTGAGGTGCGCGTAGAGGCGCGGCACCAGCCGTTCGCCGCAGCGCTTGACGATGCGCGCGGCTTTGAGACCTTGTTTGTGATTTTGAAAACGGCGCTCGGGAGACAAGCCGGTCATGCCGACGTAATAGCCGGCTTTGCCGTCCCCCTTCGGGTTGCGGAGGAACACCACGTAGACGTGGTGGTGGTCAGACGCGTTCGGTTTCTTCGGCTTCTTCTTCTTCCTCGGCATCGTGAAACGGCAGGCCGCCGGTCAATTCGGGCGCCTGCAGCATCCGTGGCACGCGATCGATGGGCGGCATGGGCGCGATCTCGCCATTGCCGTTGGCCGCCTGAAGCTCTTTGAACTTCCGGGCTTTGACGAGGACGTTCCCCTCGAGGGAACCGACCGCGTCGTTGTAGGCTTCGATGCTCCCTCGCAGACGCGTGCCGAGCTTGTCGAAGTGCCCTGCCAGCGCGCCGACAGCCTCGTACAGTTTACGCCCGACGTCGGCGATCTGCCGAGCATCGCGGGCCACCGCTTCCTGCTGCCAGCCGTACGCGACCGCGCGGAGCAACGCAATGAGCGTCGTCGGGCTCGCGGGGATGACGCGCTTGTCGACTCCGAATTCGATGAGCGCGGGGTCCTGCTCCAGGGCCGCGCTGAAGAACATCTCGCCGGGCAGGAACATGATGACGAAATCGGGACTGGGCTGGATGTAGGTCGAGTAGTCCTTCGCGGCGAGTTGCGTGAGATGCATCCGCACCTGCCGCGCATGGTCGGCGAGGAGTGAGCGGCGCGCGGTTTCGTCGGGCGCCTCGAGAGCGCGGAGATAGGCGTCGAGGGGCACTTTGGCGTCGATCACGACGTGCTTGCCGCCGGGCAGGCGCACGATCACGTCCGGCCGCATGCGCCGGTCCTCGTCCAGGACGGTGTGCTGTTCGTCGAAGTCGCAGTGCTCCACCATGCCGGCGAGCTCGACGACCCGCTTCAACTGCAGTTCCCCCCAGCGGCCGCGGACGCCGGGCTTCTTGAGGGCGTCGGTGAGCCGGCGGGTTTCGTCGCGCAGGCCCTGGCCCGCGTGGTCGAGCGCCGCAATCTTCTGCAGTAGCACTGCTCCGCCTTCGATGCGGCGGCGCTCCGCATCGCGCAACCCGTGGTCCACCTGCTCGAGCGTTTTCGCCATCGGCGAGAGGAGATCCTCGATGGCTTTCTTGCGGGTATCGATGTCGGCGGCGGCTTCCGTCCGCGCCTCGCGCAGACGCGTTTCAGCGAGGGCGAGGAACGCCTGGTTGTTGGTCTGCAGCGCGTCAGCGCTGAGCGCCTGGAACGTTTCGCGGAAGGTGCGCTCGGCGTCCTCGTACGCTTTCAACCGCTCGGCGTGGACGGCGCGATCGCGCTCGAGCTTGGATTGAAGGCGGGCGAACGCCGGGCGCGCTGCCAGCCAGCCAAGCGCGGCGCCGATCGCCAGGCCCAGCGTGAGCAGAAGCACAACCGAAATATTCAAGGACATCTCTAGTGTCGCATGTGTGTCTATCTCAGTACAAGCGCGCTAACGAGCAGAGACGAACGGCAGCCACGAGTCGGGCAGCTGCAGTTCCGCGGCATGCAGCGCCGCCGCGATCGTGCGGTCGTACGCGGCGGATGCGCGAGAGGGACGCGCGGCGATGATCGACTGCAGCGCGCGACGCGCCGCCACTTGCGCGCGGCGCCGGCGATCGGCGAAACGGTCGGCGCCGTAAACGAGCGAGCCGCGCGCTTCCGCGCGCTCAACTTTGAGCATCGCCAGACGGCCCTCGTTGATCGGCTCGAACGGCAGCTGCTGCTGGAGGCGCGCCTCCGACGCCGTGTCGAGCGTCCCCGCCGCGCGGAGCGCGCGCTCACGATCCAGTTCCGCCCGATAGCACTGGAAGCAGAGGGTCGCGTCGGTTCGGCGTCGCGCGCGGCATGCGGCGCACCGGACCCGCGGTCGCCGGCCCTCGAGCTCCCCGCCCGGAAAGCTAACCCACTCGTGTGCAACAGCTTGGGTCGTTTCGTCCGCCATGGCCCCGAGTGTAGGCGAGGGGTGTGACAGATAAGGTCACGACGTGGGGTCAGACCCCGATCGGCGGTTTTCTTAGGAAATGCGGCTCAAATCAGCGCCAGCGCCGCCAAAACCCTCAAACTGGGGTCAGACCCCCGGTCCCCGGGGCCGGGGTCAGACCCCCACGTATTGCACGGGATTCCCGCAAGCTGACAGGAACCGGGCGAAGTCGGGTACGGCGATGGTCAGCGTCGCCGTGTTGATGTTGGGGTGGAACGACACCCGCGCCGCCGCCTTCAGATCGCGGTCCAGGACGACGCGGACGAGGTGCTCGCGATCGTTGATCAGGCCGAACGGTGACACCGATCCCGGCGTCAGCCCGAGATGCGTCATCAGCCGATCCGGCGACGCGAAGCTCAGTTTCCCGTCGCCGATCTGATCGGCGACGACGCGCAGATCCGCTTTCTTCGAATGCAGAAGGATGACCAGGTAGTGCCGGTTCCCCTTCTGATTCCTCAGAAACAGATTCTTGCAGTGCGTGGCGTCGATGCCGGCCCAGTGCTGTTCGGCCTCGTCAACGGTCGCGACCGGCGGATGCTCGTGGCGCGTGTACGTGATGCCGAGCTCAGCGAGCTTCGCGTACACCGGACCCTCCTGCGGCGCCTGCATGATCGCGACATTATCCGCCGAATCCGCCGCACGCCTTGACTCTATGGCGTCTCGCGACATATCGTGAGACGTCATAATGACCAGACGCGACCCGACCAGTCTCCTGCCGCTCACACCAGCCATGTTCCATGTCCTCGTCGCGCTCGCCGACGGCCAGACGCACGGCTACGCCATCATGAAAGAAGTCGAGCGCCTCACCGACGGCGCCGTGCGGCTGAGCACCGGCACGCTTTACGGCATCATCAAGCGGCTGCTGGCGGAGGGTTTGATTCGCGAAGGCACCACGCGCGGCGCGGACGCCGCGCGCCGGCGCTCGTACGATCTCACGCCGTTCGGCCGCGACGTCGCGCGCGCCGAAGCCGGACGCCTCGAGCACACCCTCGCGATCGCCCGCCGCAAGATGCTCTTCAAACGGGTGTAGCCGGCCATGAAGGCAGAACAGTTCTTTCGCCGCCTCCTGAAACTCTTCCCCTCGCACTTTCGCGGCGACTTCGGCGACGAAATGACCGACGTCTTCCGCGATCAGCATCGCGACGCCATCCATGGAGGTCCAATGGCGCTCCTGGCACTGTGGTGGGACACTCTGCGCGGCATCGCCACGACCGCGCCGCGGGAACACTTCGATCTGCTGCGCGCGCGACGTGCGCTACGCATTGCGCAACCTCCGCCGCAGCCCCGGCTTCACCGCCGTCGCGGTGATCGCGCTCGCCGTCGGCATCGGCGCCAACACCGCCGTCTTCACCATCGTCAACGGCGTGCTGCTTCGCGCGCTGCCGTTTCACGACCCCGATCGGCTGGTGGCGATCTTCGAAAAGATTCCTGGTGCGCCGGTCGACAAGTTCGACTTTTCCGCGCCCGACTTCGAAATCGTTCGCGATGCGGCGCGCTCGTACAGCGGGATGTTCGCCTATCGCAACACGAAGCTCGAGCTGTCGGGCGTCGCCGAGTCGCAGCGCGTGACCGGCACCTACGTGTCGCCAGGGTTTCTCGACGTGCTGGGCGTGTCCCCGGTGCTCGGCCGCGGGCTGACCGCGGACGATGACCGCGCGAGCGCAAAAGTGGTCGTGCTCACCTACGGACTCTGGACGCGCCTGTTCGGGCGGGATCCCGGCGCGATCGGACGCACGATTACGCTCGACCGTCAGCCCTACACCGTGGTCGGCTGATGGGCGAACGCTTCGAGTTCCCGCCGCGCGGCGCGTACAACAACGGCGAGCCGGCGGCCGTGTACATGCCGATCGCGTTCACGCCGTTCGAGCGCCAGGCGTTCGGCAGCATGTACAACAACACCGTCGTCGCCCGCCTCAACCCGGGTGTGTCGGTCGAACAGGCCCGCGACGAGCTCGCATCGCTGGTGCCGGCGTTGTCGGAGAGGTATCCCCCGGTACTTCGTGGCATGTCGTCGACGCTATCCCTTCCGATGCGGCCGTTTCTCGACGAGATCGTCGGCGAAAGCCGCCGGATGATTCTGTTCCTCATGGGCGCCGTCGGGCTCGTCCTCCTGATCGGCTGTGCCGACGTCGCCAATCTGATGCTGACGAGAACCGGATCGCGGCAGCGCGAGCTGGCCGTCCGCGCGGCGGTGGGCGCGACGCCAGCGCACGTCGTACGCCAGTTGCTCACCGAAGGGTTCGTGCTGGCAGCGCTCGGAGGGATTGTCGCCGTGCTGCTTGCACGCGCGACGATGCAGGCCTTGCTCGGGCTCGCGGGCGATGCGATGCCGCGCGCCGAAGCGATCGGATTCGATGGCCGCGTCGTGACGTTTGCCGCTGCCCTCGCGCTGGCCACGCCCCTGCTCTTCGGCGTCATCCCGGCGCTGCGCGCGGCGCTCGGCTCGACGTTCGACGCGCTGAAAGAAGGAAGCCACTCGGCGACGCCCGGCCACGGGCGCCAGCGGCTCCTCGGTGCGATCGTCGTCGGCCAGTTCGCGCTGGCGTTGATGCTGTCGGTCGGCGCGGGGCTCCTCACGCGGAGCTTCGTCCGTCTGTCAGCCACGCACCCCGGGTTCCAGGCGGAGCACGTGGTCACCGCGTCGGTCCGGCTGCCCGCGGGACGCTATGCGGCCGGTCCCGATATCAAGGCGTTCTATCAGTCAGCCGTCGATGCTGCGCGCGCGATTCCCGGCGTGACCGCCGCCGCGACCACCACGGATCGTCCTCTTCAGGTGCTCGAACGGCGCGTCTTCACGCCAGATTCCACGGCCGTCGTCACCCCGTCCATGAGTCGCAGCATTGCGGCCACGTGGGCGGCAGGAAGCTATTTCGAGGCACTCGGCATTCCGTTGAAGCGCGGGCGCTTTTTCACCGACGGTGACGGCCGAACTGGCGGGCGCGTGGTGATTCTCAGCGAGATGCTGGCCCGCAAGCTCTGGCCCGATCAGGATCCAATCGGACGCCAGATCAAGTGGGGCATCGAGCAGAGCCCAGCGCCGTGGATGACGGTGGTCGGCGTCGTCGGCGATGTGAATCAGAGCGCTCTCGGCACCGAACCGATTGCGCAGACTTACGAGCCCGTCTTCCAGCAGCCCGATGCGGCGCGTTTCAGCTGGTTCTACCGCACCGTGAACCTCCTCGTGCGCTCCAATCGCGACCCGGCCGCGATTGTGCCGGCGCTTCGCGCCGCCATTCAACGACTGGATCCCGAGCTGCCGCTGTCCGACGCGGCGCCGGTCGTGACGGTCGTTGCCGACTCCGTCAAGCCGCAGCGATTCAGCACAAACGTCGTGGGCGCGTTCGCCATCGTTGCGCTCGCGCTCGCCGGCATTGGCATCTACGGCGTGCTGGCCCACGCGGTGGGTCAGCAAACGCACGAAATCGGCGTTCGCATGGCGCTCGGCGCCAGCCGATCGTCGGTCCTGTGGGTGGTTCTACGTCGCGCACTGATTTTGATGGCGATTGGCGGCGCAATCGGGACGGCCGGCGCGCTCGCCGTGACGCGCGTCATGACCGGGTTGCTGTACGAAGTGCGTCCGACCGACGCGATCTCCTTCGCCGGATCGGCAGCCCTGCTCGCCGTGCTGGCCGTGCTTGGAGGCGTCGTGCCCGCGTGGCGGGCCACCCGCGTCGACCCGCTCAAGGCGCTTCGCACGGAATGACGGGCCAGCGACGCTGATAGAATCGCTTCGTGCCGCGGAACGCCGAGGTCATCCGGCAATGGACGATTCTTCGGGAGGTCGAACAAGCGCGCGGATCGGGCGTGACGATCGACGACCTGGCCACGCTCTGCGCCGTCACGACGCGGACCATCCGGCGCGACCTGCAAGCCCTGGAAGAAGCCGGCTTTCCGCTGTACGACGATCGGACGCATGACGACGGCCGGACGCGCTGGCATCTGAACGGCCCGGCGTTCAAGGGACTCGCGGCAGGACTGACGGTGTCGGAGCTGTGCGCGCTCTATTTCAGCCGGACGCTGCTCGAGTCTCTCTCTGGCACGCCATTTCGCGACGACCTCGAAAGTGCATTCGAAAAGCTGGGGTCGGCGCTGACACCGCACATGCGCGCGTTTCTGGATCAGCTGCCGCGCGTCATCGCCACCAAGGCCGACCCGATGCGCCGGAAGGTGGACCCGCGCCAGCAGCCGATCATCGCTCGCGCACTCGAAGCAACGGTTCACCAGCGTCAGGCGAAGCTGACGTACTTTTCGAAGTCGAGCGACCGCACGAAGACCTATCTGATTCATCCCTACCGGCTCGCCTACGCGCAGGCCGGCTTGTATTTGCTGGCGTACGTGCCCGAGTACGGCGAGGTGCGCACGTTCGCCGTGGAACGCATCGAGGATCTGTCGCTGCTCGAGGAACGCTTCACGCCGATCGAGGAACTGCCCAACGACGCCTTCCCCCACTCGCTCGGCGTGCACTCGGGCCCGCCGGTGCGCGTCGAGATCGAGTTCCAGCCGGCCGTCACCGACTACGTGCGGGCGCGTCAATGGCATCCCTCCCAGCACGTCCACGACGACGGCGCGGGCGGCGTGCGGTTGACGCTCGACGTCTGTCTGGATCGCGCGCTCCAGAGCTGGATTCTCAGCTTCGGGCCGTTTGCGCGCGTGATCGCGCCGGACACGCTGGCGCGCGAGATCGCGGATCAATTCGAGGAAGCCAGGGCGAGGTACGCGTCATGAACTGCAGAACACCCGCGGCGCTCGCACTCGCGCTGCTCGCGCTCGCGGCGCCGAGTGTCGCCGCGACCAAAGCCATCAAGGCCGGCAAGGTGATCGATCCCGCCGGCCGCGTGATCGTCAACGCGGTGATCGTGGTCGAGAACGATCGGATCATTTCGGTCTCCACCGCCGCGCCTCCGGCGGGTGCCGAAGTGATCGACTTGAGCCGTTTCACGCTGATCCCGGGTCTGATCGACGTCCACACCCACATGACGTACTTCTGGGACCGCACGCCAGGCACGCGTCCGCTCGGCCAGCCGCGCCGGCCCGCAGGCGTGAGGACCGTGCTTGCGGCGGAGAACGCGCTGCGCACGCTCGAGACCGGCGTGACGACGATTCGCGATCTCGGCGCCGGCAACGAAGTCGACTACGCGATGCGCGATTTGATCAACATGGGCAAGATGGTCGGTCCGCGGATGTTCGTCGCCGGACAGGGCCTGTCGGCCGGACGCGGCGGCGGGCCGCCCAATCCCGACCAGTTCCGCCAAATGGCGGAGGCGCGCATCGCGACGGGATCGGATTGGGTCAAGGTCTTCGGATCGCGCGGTAGCTATCAGAGCGTCGACACCACGCAGACCGTCACCTTCGACGAAATGAAAGCGGTCGTGGACGCGGCGCACGCGAAGAATCGCCGCGTGGCGATTCACTCCTACGGACCATCCGGCGTCAAGGACGCGGTGCGCGCCGGCGCCGACTCGATCGAGCACGGCATCGATCTCGATGATGCGACGATCGCCGAGATGGTCACGCGCGGCACCGTCTGGGTGCCGACCGTCGACCACAACCGCTACTACGTCGACGCGAAGGACCAGTTCGGCTTCGCGCCCGAAGCGATTCCGCCGCTCAAGGCCTACATCGAGAAAAACCTCGAGTCCGTACGCCGCGCCGCAAAAGCGGGCGTGAAAATCGCAATGGGCTCGGACGCGGTGTACACGATGTTCGGGCAGAACACGCGCGAGTTGGGCTGGTTCGTCAAAGCGGGGATGAGCCCGGCGCAGGCCCTCGCGGCGGCGACGACCACTCCGGCGGCGCTCCTGGGGATGGAGAAGAGCCTTGGCGCGATCGCGCCCGGATTCTTCGCGGATCTGGTCGCGGTCGAGGGCGATCCGCTCGCCGACGTGAACGTCGTGATCAACGGCGTCCGCTGGGTGATGAAGGGCGGCGCCGTCGTCGTCGACCGGACCAGGCCTGCGAAGGCGGCAGCCGGGGCAGGCTTGCCCGCCGACCTGTCCGCCGTAGCGCCTCGCGCGCAGGCGGAAGCGCAAAGCGCGAAGGCGGGTGGGGCTGGTCGGTCGCCGCGCAGCGCAGAGGAGAAAGCGGTCGTAGACGCCGTCGAGGCGTTTCTTCTTCATTTGGGCGATCGCCAGTACGATCTTGTGGAAAAGGATTTTGCAGCGAAGGGCCTGGTGGTCGTGACCCGGCAGCGAGATGGCCAGTGGGTGAACAGCTACCAGACCGCCGAGGAGTGGCTGGCTGGACTCCGGAACGCAAATCCGAGCACATTCCGCGAGCCGATTACGAATGTGCACGTCACGATCGACAGCAATCAGCTCGCATACGTGCGCGCCGACTTCCAAATTCTTCGCGACAGCCGCGCGGTTTCCCACGGCGTCGATCAGTTCACACTTGTGCGCGAACTGTCGGGGTGGAAAGTCGCCGTTCTTGCGTATACTTCTGTGCCTGCCCAATAACAACCTTGCAGTCAGGGTGGCGCGAGCCGCCTTCGCAATCTGGCTCTGCGCCGGCACTGCATCGGCAGCCGCCGCCGCGGAAACCGGCACCATTCGCGGCACCGTTGTCGACACCGCGGGCGGCGCGGCGATCAGCGACGTATCCGTCCGCCTGCGGTCGTCCGGCCACGCCGTCGTGACTGACGATGAAGGGCGGTTCGAGTTCAAGGATGTCCCCGCCGGCGATCAGGAACTGTATGTGTCGGCGGTGGATTTTATTCTCGTGAAGCGGGCGATCGCGGTCGCCGCCGGGAGCGTCGCCGAGATCACCATCGCGCTGACCGAGGGCACGGGCACGTACGCGGAAACCGTCGACGTCAGCGCGCGACTGCCGATGACGCGGCGCGAGCCCGCCGTCCCTGCCGAGCAAACGCTCGGAAGCCGCGAACTGCTGCAGCTTCGAGGCGTGCTCACGAACGATCCGCTGCGCGCCGTGCAGGCGCTTCCGTCGGTGGCCGCCGGCGACGATTTCCGCAGCGAGTTCGCGGTCCGGGGCGCCGGCATCCAGCAGATGACGTTCACGTTCGAAGGCATCGCGACACCGTTCCTGCTCCACACCGTGCAGCGGGTCCACGATGGCGGATCGGTCGCCATGGTGAACGGCGACGTGCTCGACGAAGTGACGCTGCTGAACGGCGCGTATCCGCAGCGCCACGGCAACCGCACCGGCGCCGAGATCGACTTCCGCATGCGCGACGGGTCGCGCGATCGCGTCCAAAGCCATCTATCGGTCAGCGCGGTGGACACGTCCGGCGTCGTCGAGGGTCCGCTCGGCTCGTCGAAGAAGGGCTCGTGGCTCTTTTCTGTGCGCCAGAGTTACCTCGATCTCGTAGTGTCGCGCCTGTACCCGCAGAACAACCTGAGCTTCGGCTTCACCGACGCGCAGGCAAAGCTCGCCTACGACGTGACGCCGAGGCATCAGGTGCAGTTCGCGATGACCGGCGGCTCGTCGCGGCTGCGGCGCGAACCCTCGCTGATCGGCGCCGGCAGCTTGCGCGACGCGGACAACCAGTCGGCGATGGCGGTGACGACCTGGCGCTATCTGGCGTCGCCGACGTTCACGGTGAGCCAGCGCGTGGCGGTGATTCAGAACACCTTCAAGAACGTCAGCCGCGACAGCGTCGATCTCGATTCCGGCGACTCGCGCGACGTCGTGTATCGCGCCGACCTCTCGTCTGCGCCGCGCTCCACCCTGCTCCTCGAAGGCGGCGGCGAGACTCGATGGTCCTCCGGCGTCGGGCGCGAACAGCGGCTGTCGGGTGGACGCTTTCAGCTTCGCGAGGCCTTCGACAGCCGCGCGCTTGCGCTCTCGGCCTACGGGCAGGCGCGCGTGACCGGTTCTCGATCCTCCGGCTCGTGGTCGGTGACGCCCGGCGTGCGGGTCGACCGATTCTCGCTGGTCGATCGGACGGCGGCCTCGCCGTGGGTGCAGGCGCTGCTGCCGCTGTCGCGGACCTTGACGCTGCGAGCGGCCGCCGGCGTGCATCGGCAGGAGCCAGGGTTCGCGGAAGTCCTCGGATCGCGAGGCACACGCGACCTGCGCGCCGAGCGCGCGTATCACACCGACGTGGGGATCGAGGGGCGCTTCGGATCCGCGGGCCGGTGGCAGATGACCGTCTACAACCGCGAAGACCGCGACCTCCTCCGCCTGCCGCTGTCGGAATCACGCATCGTCAACGGCGCCTTCGTCACGGGATCGCTGCTGACTCGCTACGTGAACGCGCTCGACGGCCGCGCGCGCGGCGTCGAATGGCTCGTGCAACGACAGGCGGCGAACGGCTTCGCCGGCTGGGCGTCGTACGCGTTCGGCGTCGCAACCTATCGCGACCACACGACCGGCGAACTCTTCCAGGGAGACTTCGAGCAGCGCCACACGGTGAACCTGTACGGCACCTACCGCGTCAGCGATCGCCTCAGCCTCAGCGGCCGGTTCCGCGCCGGCAGCAATTTTCCAACGACCGGCTATTGGACCGCACGTGACGGCGCGTACTTCCTCGGTACCGAGCGCAACACCGTCAGCGTCCCCGCGTACGCGCGCCTCGACGTCCGCGCGAACCGGACGTTCACCTGGGACCGGAAGCGCCTGACCCTGTTCCTGGAAGGCATCAACGTGCTCGGCCGCGAAAACGTGCGGTACGCGCTGCCGTCGGTCAATCGGCGCACGTTCGAAGCCACCGGCCTGTACGAGCCCATGGTCCCGCGGATTCCTTCTGTCGGACTGCTCCTCGAGTTTTGAGTCGCCGGTCGCACTGGGCAGGAGGGGCGGGAAGGGCTGGAAAGGCGGGAGGGCCGGAAAAGGCAGGAAGGGAAAACCCTGACACGAAGACCAAATACGCTGTCACGCAGACGATGGCTACTGTCGCAGTGGTGATCGCGTTCGAGATGCGGATTGACCGAATGAATGATGTCGCAGGTTAATCATGCGGCATTGCGTCATCAACGACCGAGCCAACGACTCGGTGTGAGATTCGAGCGGATTCCTCTGGCTTTTGGCTCCGTAACTCTTTGGTACTGGGTATCAGTTACCCGCATGGGTCGCATTTACCCGTGAAGGCCCTCCTGCGTTTCCTGCCCTTCCTGCCCTTTCGGCCCACCCGCCCATGATCCGGCTACTGGCTGTGGACATCGACGGGACGCTGCTCGACAGCCGCGGCCGGCTACCCGACGCGCATCGTGACGCGCTCGTGGACGTCTCGGCGAACGGCGTCGAGGTGGCCCTGGTGACCGGACGGAGCTTTCACTTCACGCGGCCGATCGCCGGTCTGCTGCCGATTCCGCTGACGCTCATCGTCAACAACGGCGCCGTGGTGAAGGACACATCAGGCGCGACGTCGCTGCGGCACGTGCTCTCTTGCGACGCGGCGCGGCAGGTGTTGGCGGCGACGCGCGCGGTACGAAGACAGCGTCGCCCTGGTGTTCGATCGGCCGCACGAGCGGCAGATCGTCTTCGAGCGGATGGACTGGTCGCACCCGAATCGGCGGGGCTACTACGAAAAGAACAAGGCGTTCATCACGGCGGCGGCTGCGCCGCTGGCCGAGATGCTCACCGAGGATCCGATCCAGGTGATGTTCAACGGCGGCGTGGCGCACATGCGGGCGCTGGTCGACGCGCTGCGCGCGCTGCCGGCGGCGGACCAGTTCACGGTGGCCATCACCGAATACGAAGCGCGCGACTTCGCGCTCGTCGACGTCAATGGCGCCGGCTGCTCCAAAGGCGCGACGCTCGCCCGCTGGGCCGCGACGCGCGGCGTCACGCGTGATCACGTCATGGCCGTCGGCGACAACCTGAACGACGTCGAGATGCTCGACTTCGCCGGCCTCGCCGTCGTCATGGGCAACGCGGTGGAGGCGCTCAAGTCGCGCGGGTACTACGTGACCGGCAGCAACGACGAGCACGGGCTCGCCTCGGCGATCAGCGTCCACGTCGCAAACGGCCGATGAGCTCGACGAGATCTGCGGGCAGCGGCGCTTCGACGCGCACCGGGCGATCGTCGACCGGATGCGGAAACGTCAGACGGTGCGCATGCAGCGCCTGCCTGGGGAACGCAATCGCTCGCCGTGCGGGCTGCCCATGGCCCGAGTCCGACGGGGCGGTGTATCGCTGCTCGCCGGCCAGCGGATGGCCGTGCAACATCGCCTGGATGCGGATCTGATTCTGTCGTCCGGTCACCAGCGTGACCTCGATCAGCGACGCGCCAGCCAGGCGTTCGACGATGCGGTAGCGGCAGACGGCTTCCTTGGCGCGCGGATCGCGGGCGTCGGCCGGCTTCTGCATGAGCGACCGCGTGTCCCAGACCAGGTGATCGCGCCACACACCCTCGGCCGGCGACGGGTGACCGTGGACGACAGCCAGATAGACGCGCTCCGGGACCCGGCGCGCAAACTGCTGTTTCAAGCGAGCCTGAGCGGCGGCCGTCGCCGCGAAGACGACGAGGCCCGAGGTGTCGCGGTCGATGCGGTGGACGACTCGTGGGCGTCCACGCCGGCGACGATCCAGGTAGCTCTTGAGATCGTCGAAAACCGACCGCGCGCTCTCCCGGCGATGCGGCGGGAGCGGCACTGCCAGCACCCCGGCCGGCTTGTCGAGCACGAGCAGGTGCTCGTCCTCGTACACGATGGGCAGGTCGCGCTCGTCGCCGAGCGCCATCCGCCGCTTCGCGCTGCCAGGCCGATCCATCCACACGCGGACGACATCGCCGGCGGCCAACCGCGCACCGGCTTCAGCCGGCGTGGCCTCGCGCTCGTTGAGGAAAATCTTGCCGCGCTCGAGTGCCGCGAGCGCCCGGGCTCGTGAGCCCAGCCGCTCGGACGCGGCCAGGTACTTGTCCAGCCTCGCGCCGATTTCGTGCGTGCGAACGGTCCACTTCGACATCGCTCCGTCCGTCGATTGTATGCCCCGAGTACAATTCAGAGATGCGGTCGTCCGTTGTGACGCAGGGCTTTAGCCCTGCGATCGACATCGCAGCCCCAGGCTGCGCCACTTTCTGTCTTGTGTGCGCGCTGCTGTTGGCCGGCTGCTCCACGCAGTCAGATGCTCCAGCCGCCACAACGGTTCCTCTGCCGCAGGCGTCCCAACCCGCTGCGGCGAGTGATTCGCCGGGCCGGGTCGAGGGCACGGTTCCCGCGCCCGGTGGCGGTGCGGCCGTCGTCGTCGTGCTCGAACCTCGGACGAAGCGCGAGTTTCCGCCGCAAGACGGCAAGCCGGTGATGGATCAGGTCGGACAAGCGTTCGGCCCGGACGTGCTGCTGGTCCGGACCGGACAACCAGCCGAATTTCGAAACAGCGACGATACGCTGCACAACGTTCACGTGAACCACGACGAAACGCGCGAGCCGGCCTTCAACGTCGCGATTCCAACCGGCGGGTCGTACAACTACGCGTTCACGCGCGACGGGTTCTACCACGTCGGGTGCGACATTCATCCGTCGATGTCGGCGACGGTCTTCTCGACCACGACGCCGTTTGCGATGCTCGCCGAGGCGGACGGCCGCTTCGCGTTCGACGCCGTGCCAGCAGGTGCGTGGAGGCTGAGCGTGTATGCGGCGGGCCGGCGGTTGGAGCGCGACATCGACGTCCACGGGCCGGTTACAGCTGTCACCATCGAATAACGGCGGCAGACACAAAGGACGCTACGGTCATATTGCGTCATCTGCGGCGGATGAAGAACTCTCGGCTCGATTCGCTGCCTTTCAGGTGACGTAAAATAGCCGCCACGCGATGGCTGGGTCGAACGACAAACGCCGCGGACCGGATCGCCGACGCTTCTCGCGCGGCGGGCGCCGCACGAGCGACGTCCAGGGGTACACGCCGCTGGTGTTCGTCGTGGATCCGCGGCCGAGCGGCCGCGACGCATGTGAGGCGATTCTCGCCAAGCTGCACTTTGCGGTCGCACCGTTCGACTCGCTGGAGAAAGTGAAGCACGCGCTGGAGGGGTTGAAGCCAGACCTCGTGCTCGTCACGAAGGAACACCTCGACGAACTGCGCCGCGCGCTGCCGGCGGGCCGCAACGACGCCCCGCTGCCGATCCTGCCGCTGCCCGATGGCCACGTGTCGATGACCGCGCTGGTCGAGGAAGTTCGTCGAGCGCTGCGCGCCGGTTTGAACGCCGCGTCGAGCGCGTAAGGATGGCTGAATGGCTAATGGCTAATGGCTAAACGTAAGGGTTAACCCCAATGTTTAGCGATCAGCCATCAGCCATCAGCCATGACGAGCGTCAGTAGAAGTCGTGCGCGTCGAAATCGACGTCGACGCCGCGCATCCCTCTCACGTCTTCGGCGCGCACTGACGTCACGCCCTCCTGGCTCTGCAGCACCCCGTCCACGATCAGAAACGGCTCTTCGACGATCACCAGTCGCTCGCGCGCGAACAGATCCGGCCGCACGATGATGTTGGCAATGCCGGTTTCGTCCTCGAGCGTGAGAAACACGAAGCCTTTCGCCGTGCCCGGACGCTGCCGCGTGATGACCATGCCGGCCACGCGGACGCGCCGACCTTGCCGCGCCGCCTGGAGATCGCACGCGCGCAGAATGCCGCGCATCGCCAGCTCGCCGCGGCGCAGCGCCATCGGGTGGCGGCCGATGCTCAGACCCATGCCGGCGTAGTCGGCGACCAAACGCTCGGCCTCGGTCATGGGTTTGAGCGGGAATGGATTCGGGATTGGGGATTCGGGATTAGCTTCACCATTCTCGTAGGGGCGGACCCACGTGTCCGTCCCGGGGCCGACACATGGGTCGGCCCCTACGGCTGCAGAGCTTTCTTCGAACAACTCCCCACTGGGCCGCACCGCCCGCTCGGCCTGCCACAGCGCCGATCGCCGGTCGTACCCGAATGCGTTGAGCGCCCCGATGTCGGCGAGGGTGACGACTTCGTCGCGACGCAGGCTGGTGCGCGCGACGAGCTCGTCCAGCGACGCGAATCGTCCGGCCGGCGTGCTCCACTCGTGCGAGCAGACGTTGCAGAACGAGCCGCGATCGGTTCTCTCGAGCATCGAAGAGTCGTCGCAGCCGCATTTGGGGCAGATCGCAGGTCCGCCTTCGCTTGTGGAATGCCCAAGCTTCGGCGAGACAGCCTTCGCGGCTTGCCAAGCCGAAGCGGCCGAAGGCCGCGAAGGCTGGCTGCGATCGCGAGCCGCCTCGATCGCGCGGCCGATTTGCTCGCGGAGTCCGCTCACGTACCGCAAGCCGAGGCGAATCGCGCCGTCCTGCTCGACGGTGCAGCCCCAATCCGAGATCTGCACGTCGATCGGATGGAACCGGACACCGCGCCGCTGCGCGTCCTTCACGAGCGTCGAGGGGTGATAGAACCCCATCGGCTGGTTGTTGAGGAGCGCCGTATAGAACGCCGCCGGGTAGTGCGCCTTGAGGTACGCGCTCGCGTAGGCGAGCAGCGCGAAGCTCGCCGCGTGCGACTCGGGAAACCCGTACAGCGCGAACGACGTAATCGAGGTCACAATCTGATCGGCGGCCGCGCCGGAAATCCCCTGCCGCGCCATGCCCTCGCGCAGCTGCACTTCGATCGTTTTCATCCGCCGCTCGGACCGCTTGAACCCGAACGCGCGCCGCAGCTCCTCGGCCTGCCCGCCGGTGAACCCCGCGGCGACCATCGCCATCCGCAGCAGCTGTTCCTGAAACAGCGGCACGCCGAGCGTCCGCGCCAGAATCGGCTCGAGCGAGGGATGCGGGTACTGCACCGGCTCCCGCCCCGCGCGCCGGTTCAGGTACGGATGCACCATCTGCCCGACGATCGGTCCCGGCCGGATGATCGCCACCTCGACCACCAGATCGTAGAAGCAGGCCGGCTTGAGACGCGGCAGCGTCGCCATCTGCGCGCGCGACTCCACCTGGAACAGGCCAATGGTGTCGGCCTCGCACAGCATTTTGTAGACGTCGGGATCGTTCTGCGGCAGGTGCGCCAGGTCGAGGATGGGACGACAGTGCAAGTCAGAAGTCTGAAGTCTGAAGTCAGAGGCATTTTCTGACTTCTGACTTCGCACTTCTGACTTTTCACCGTTCACCAGCGCAAGCGCATCCTGAATCGCCGCCATCATGCCCAGCCCGAGCAGATCGACCTTGACGATGCCCATGTCGGCGCAGTCGTCCTTGTCCCACTGCACGACGACGCGATCGGGCATGCTGGCGTTTTCGAGCGGCACGACGGCGTCGAGGTGCCCCTGACAGATCACCATGCCGCCGGAATGCTGGCCGAGATGGCGCGGCAAATCGAGCATCTCGCGCCACAGCCGCGCGAACAGCCGGACGCGATCGGAATTGAGATCGAGCCCGACCGCCGACAACTGGCGCGGCAGCGTGTCGGCCGGATCCGAGAACTCGAACTGATTCATGATCTTCGCGAGCCGATCGATCTGCGCGAGATCGAAGCCGAGCACCTTGCCGACCTCGCGCGCCGCGCTCCGGCCGCGATACGTGATGACGTTCGCCGTCATCGCCGCGCCCAACCGTCCGTATTTCTCGTAGACGTGCTGAATCACCTGTTCGCGGCGGTCGCCGCTCGGCAGGTCGAGATCGATATCGGGCCACTCGCCGCGCTCCTCCGACAGAAAGCGCTCGAACAGCAGCTCCATGCCAACCGGATCGACCGCGGTGATCCCCAGGCTGTAGCAGACGGCGCTGTTGGCCGCCGACCCGCGCCCCTGCACGAGGATGTCGTGCTGGCGGCAGAAATTGACGATGTCCCACACGATGAGAAAGTAGCCGGCGAGCTCCAGTTTCTCGATGAGATCGAGCTCGCGCGCGATCTGCGTGCGCGCCCGCTCGTACGAGGGCGCGGAGCCGGTTGGCGATCGCCCCGTCGTGGTGCCGTAGCGTTCGCGCGCGCCGACCTCGGTGATCTTGCGCAGGAACGACACCTGCGTCTCCCCCGCGGGCACCGGATAGTCGGGAAAGCGATAGCCCAAATCGGCCATCGTGTACTGCAGCCGATCGCCCAGCTCGCGCGTGCGGGCGAGCGCCTCGGGCTGATCGCGAAACAACGCCGCCATGTCCTGGGGCGATTTCAGAAACCGCTCGGCGTTCGGCGCGAGCCGCCGGCCGGCCGCGGCCAGCGTCGTGTGATGGTGGATGCACGTGAGGACGTCGAACAGCGGCCGCTCGGGCGGCGTCGCGAAGCGGACGCCGTTGGTGACGATGGTCGGCACGCGGAACGCGGCGGCGAGCGCGACGAGCGCGGCGGTGTCGGCTTCTTCATCGCGGCGGAGATGGCGCTGCAGCTCGAGATAGACGTTGCCGCGGCCGAAGATGCCGACGAGGCGATCGAGCAGCCCGCCCACGCCGTGGCGCCGCCCGTCGAGCGCGGCGCGCCCCGCGAGCACGACGAGCCCGCGCGTGCAGCCGTCGAGCTCCTCGAGCGTCAGCGCGCCTTCTCCTTTCGGCGCGCGCAGCTTCATCCGCGTGATCAGCCGGCAGAGGTTCCTGTACCCGTCCTGACTTTCGCAGAGGACGGGGAGGAGAAAGTCAGAAGTCTGAAGTCTGAAGTCAGAAGTACGAAGTCCGAAGTCTGAAGCCTGACGTGATTCCGGCTTCTGACTTCTGACTTCTGACCTCTGACTTGCCGCGATCGTCAGCTCTGCCCCAATAATCGGGCGGAGTCCGGCGGCGGTTGCCGCCTTGTGAAACCGCGGCGCGCCGTAGACACCGTCGCGGTCGAGCAGCGCGATGGCGGCGTAGCCGAGGTCAGCGGCGCGATCGACGAGCGCTTCGGGGAGTGAGGCGCCTTGGAGAAAGCTGAAGGCGGATGCGGTGTGGAGCTCGACGTACGGCGACGGCACAGCGAAAATGCCCTACCACAGAGGACACAGAAACAAACGGAAGCCACGGCTTTGATCCACAACAGACCAGTGCCCTCCGTTTTTCACGAATACGCGACCGTAGCCTCCGTAGTGGCGTTTAGTCGACGATGGCATCGATGAACCACGCATCGTTTTCTCGATTCCGAAAGATGCGATAGACACCGCCGTCGTTCAGGGACACATCCCATTCATCTCTGTTCCATGGCAAGTCTGAAGTCTGAAGTCTGAAGTCTGAAGTCTCTGACTTCTGACTTCGTACCTCTGACTTGCAAGTTTCAGATTTCCACCACTCGCCCGAGCTCCGCCACGGTCCGGCGCAATGCACGACGGTCCCACCAGTAAAGCCCCGCCGATCCGTCGTCACGCGCACCGGCCGGTCGTCCACGACGGCGACGCGCGCGGGCACCGGGTGGCGACAGCGGCGCAAGGCGCTGACGATGGCATTGCAGGATTGCGGGATTGCAGGATGGCAGGATTGAAATTGCACAATTGGTAATTCAGCAATCCTGCCATTCTGCAATCCAGCAATGTC
The DNA here is from genome assembly GCA_963770995.1 of uncultured Acidobacteriota bacterium. GTDB lineage: Bacteria > Acidobacteriota > Vicinamibacteria > Vicinamibacterales > CAVVIG01 > CAVSWN01. The sequence continues at coordinate 1,397,575 of CAVYRS010000005.1, forward strand.
GCCGCGCAGCGGTACCATCGCGAACGCGCCGGGCCGGTACGAATCGACCATGGCGGGCGCGCCGAAGCGGTCCTGTCCCATCAAGGCACCGAGCCGCGCGACGAGCGTCGACAGCTGCTCGGGCGTGGGATGCGCGCGCGTGAACAGCGTGTGCTGCAGCACGCGGCCGGGCGTCGGGTCGATTACGATCGTCACGCGATCGATCGCGGCCGGCGGCGGATGCGCCTCGAGATCCAGCAGCGCGAGCGTCCGCAGCGTGCGCACGTCGCGCATCGGCGTCGGCAGCTCGAGCCGCCGTGCGTGACAGTCTCTGTTGACCAGACCGAGGAGGACGTGCAGCACGGCGGCGCCGCGATCCCGCCGCTCGAGGCGCGTCGACAACGGCTCGATGAGCCGCGTCAGGACGAACGACAGTGGCTCGAGCCCTTCGATCGGCCACTCGAGCTCAATCGTCGAGTCGAATCGCTCTTCGGCCAGCGTCGGCACGAGCGGGCGCACGTCCTCGCCGCGGGCGATCGCCTGCCACAGGCGCGCCGGCGGGCCGAGGCGGGCGACGAGATCGGCAGCTGGAAGGGCAGCCAATTCGCCCAGGGTCGTGAGCCCCCAACGTTTGAACGCGAAGACCGCAAAGGCCGCAGAGTGCTCATGGTTCGACAAGCTCACCATGAGCGAGTGGGTGTTCGCCGTCTCCGCTCGTCCTGAGCCTGTCGAAGGACGAGCACGATGTGTCTGATCGCCGCAAATTTTCTCGAGAATCCCGATTGGAATCGGCGCCAGCGCTGCCGCCTCCTCACCCGGCGACACGACGGTGACGCCCGGCGTGGCCAGCGCGATCACCACGGCCGCCATGCGCGTGCCGGCGACCGCGACGTGGACGCGCACGCCGCGCGACGCGGCGTCGCGCGCGAGTTCCCCGCCGATGGTTCGCACGGGGCAGCCTTCCTTCACTTTTAGCATCCGCTGCAGGCCGCTGACGTCGATCGACACCAGATCGTCGCCGTGCCGTTCGTAGCGCGGCGAAAAATCTCCGGCAATCGCCGTCATCGACACCGCGGGTGCGTCGGCTTGCGGTGGCCGGTAGAGGACCGCGTAAAGATCGGGATTCGGGAGTCGGGACTCGGGATTCGGGAGTGGGGATTTGGGAGTGGAACGATCAGGCACAGTTGGTCGCGGCCGTGACGAGCGTCACGGTTGCCTCCTCGTTTGCTCGCGCCCGCGCTCGGACGACGCGCGTCTGAATATTCAGTCCTTCGAACAATCGCTGTTCGAAACGAATCCCTAATCCCCAATCCCGAATCCCTGTTCTGAGCGTCAGCCCCGCAGAGCTCCGCGCCATGGTCTCCGACCCGACGAGCACGCACGTCGTCTGGCTGCCTTCGACCATGCGCTGCAGGCGCAGCCACGTCGTAAACGGCAGCCGCCGCAGGGCGTCGGGCGGCGCTTCGGCGGCGTCGAAGACGATCAGGCCGAAGTTGCCGGCTTGCAGGATGAGCGCGAGCGCGCGCATCGTCTGCTCGAGGGCACGCTGGTTCATGTCGCGGCACATCCCCGGATTCGAGACGACGTGGCCGCGCACCCAGAGCAACCGCTCGAGATCGATCCCGGCGGCCGCGGCCGAGTCGACGTCCAGCATGTCGAGCGCATCGACGAGCGCCACGAGCTCGCCGCGGGCGGTGGCCGCCGCGAGCAGCTGCAGGGTGATGCTCGTCCGGCCCGACGACCGTGGACCGACGATCTCGGAGATCTGCCCGCGCGGCAACCCGCCGCCCACCAATGCGTCTAACGCACCAATGCCGGTGGAGGCGACGGTCGTTTCGTCAGCAGGCGGAAGCGTCGTCGTGAGCGTGCGATCGAGCTTGCGGGTGCGGAGCAGCGATTCGAGTTCGGCGCGTGCGAGAGGCATGTTTCGCTTTTTATTCGCCTTATAGGCGAACTATAGCGCACCACCGATGCCGAATCAAGGTAAGATGACGCCTCAAAGGCGGCAGGCTGTAAAGGCCTGCCCATCATCCGTTTAGCACTCATCCTCGTAGCCTTTGGCCGAACCTGCCACAGCGTCGCCGGCTCCAGCCGTTACCGAGACCGACGCTTCGCCCGCGCCGGCGCCATCCCCGTCGATTGGCGCCCGGACCATGCGCCGCATGCTCGCGGCGTTCACCTACCGCGACTTCCGCGTGCAGTGGTTCGGCGCCTGCACCTCGAGCATCGGCACGTGGATGCAGATCGTCGCGCAGAACTGGCTCGTCGTCTCGCTGACCAATTCGGCCTTCTTCCTCGGCCTCGACGCCTTCCTGCAGCAGCTGCCGATCATCCTGTTCTCGCTGATTGGCGGCGTCTTCGCCGATCGCTACGACCGGCGGCGGACCCTCATGGCATCGCAGTACCTGCAGATGTCGACCTCCGGGGTGCTGGCGATCCTGATGTACCTCCAGGTGGTGCAGGTGTGGCACATCCTCCTGCTCTCGTTCGTCACCGGAATTGCGCAGTCGTTCGGCGGGCCCGCGTATCAATCGCTCATCCCGTCGCTCGTCGACAAGAAGGATCTGCCGAACGCGGTGGCGCTGAACTCGATCCAGTTCAACGTCGCGCGCGTGCTGGGCCCGCTGCTCTTCGCCGCCACGCTGGGCGTGTTCCGTCAGTACGGCTACAACGAGTCGCAGGCGATGAACGCGTGCTTCCTGCTCAATTCGCTGTCGTTCGTGATCGTGATCAACACGCTGATGATGCTGCACGTGAAGCACATTCCGCCGGCCGCGCCCAAGAGCGTGCGGCACGAGCTGCAGAGCGGGCTCTCGTACGTCCGGCATCACAGCAGCCTGATGGCGCTCATCGTGCTCGCGGCGGCGACGACATTCCTCGGATTCGCGGTGCTGACGTTCCTGCCGATCTTCGCCAAGACGATCTTTCACGAGGGCGCCGAAACATTCAGCCATCTGCATGGCGTTCTCGGGCGCCGGCTCCATCGTCGGGGCGCTCGTCGTCGCCTGGCTCGGCAAGTTCAAGCGGATGGGGCTGACCGCGCTGCTGGTGCAGGCGGTCTACGGTGTGCTGATCATCGCCTTCGCCAGCTCACGGCTGTTGTGGCTCAGCGACATCCTGCTGTTTTTCACCGGCGCGGCGCTCATGATCGTGTTTTCCACGGTCACGTCGCTGGTGCAGCTGATCGCGCCCAACGAGATGCGCGGGCGGGTGATGAGCATCTACATGCTGGCGTTCCGCGGCGGCATGCCGCTCGGCAGCCTGGTCAGCGGATACTTTGCCACGTTCATCGGCGCGCCGATGGTGATTGGCATCAACGGCGCGCTGCTCGTCGGGGTCGCGGCGTACTTCCTGGTGAAGAATCACGGAGTGCGGGAGGCGTAGTATGCAGACCGACATGGCATGCTTAGCCACGAAAACACGAAAACGCGAAACAACGCCGTTTCGTACAAGACGTTTGTCGTGCTTTCGTGCTTTCGTGGCCATCGCCGTCATGATGCTATCCGTGGGGCTGCTGGCGCAGTCGCGTCCCCAACCCGGCGTTCGTCTACCGATGTCGCAGATCGAAGCGCAGATGTTTCACGTCAGCGCCGGCAAACGGCTCAAGCCGGCGGCGTGGCCCAACGGCGCGCGCGTCGCGGTCGGGCTCAGCTTCGACGTGGACAACGCCAGCGCCAGCCTGGCGACGGGCGATCTGATCTCCGAGTCGATCTCGCGCGGCGAGTACGGCGCGATCGACGGCCTGCCGCGGATTCTCAGGCTCCTCGACAAGCATCAACTGCCCGCGTCCTTTTTCATTCCGGCGGTCAGCCATCTGCTGCACCCGCAGATGATCCCGACGATCCTCGCGAGCGGACGCCACGAGATCGGCGTTCACGGGTGGATTCACGAGCACCTGCCGTCGCTGAACGACGCGGCCGCCGAGCAGGACATGCTCACGCGCGCGATCGAGACGTTGACGAAAGCCATCGGCAAGAAACCGGTCGGTTACCGCGCACCATCATGGCATTTCAGCCAGTACACGATGGTGCAGATCAAGGCGGCCGGGTTCTTGTACGACAGCAGCCTGATGGCCAGCGACGATGCGTACGAGATCCTGATGGACAAGAAGCCGACCGGCGTCGTCGAACTGCCGATCGAGCGGATCGTGGACGACTTCCCCTACTTCGGCGCGGCGGCCAACGGCGGCCTGCCGAGTCCGGATGCGGTGCTGGCGATATTCCAGTCGGAGTTCGACGTCGCGTACGAGGAGAACGGCCTCTACATCCTGACGATGCACCCGCACATCATGGGGCACCGATCGCGCGTCGCGGCGCTCGAGAAACTGATCGTGCACATGAAGTCGAAGCCGGGCGTGTGGTTCGCCACGCACGAGCAGATTGCGCGGTATGTGATGGGGAACGCTGGATCGTGAGAGTTCAGATTTCAGAGTTCAGATTTCAGATTGATTGCCGATTAGGGGATTTCAGTCCGCAAATCTGAAATAAATCTGAACTCTGAAATCTGAACTCTGAAATCTCCCTTACTGTTTCTTTTTCGCCGTTTCAGCTTCTTCCCAGCGCGCGTTCGACAGGATATTCCGGAGGCCGTAATTCCCTTCGTGGCACGCGTATTCGTAGATCTTCTCCGTGGTCCGCACCATCGGGTAGGCGACGGTCCAGGGCCGGGTCCACGTGTCGGGATCCTCGACGGTGAACCGGTACTCGAGCGTGTCGGCATCGAGCCGCGTGAACCGCTCGATCAGGTGGAGCTTGTCGGTCGATCCGCGAAAGCTGATCTTGTCGGAGGAATTCACCGTGTCCACGACCAGCGTGTCGCCGTCCCAATGGCCGCGCGGGTCGCCCATCCACCGGCGGACGTTCGACGGGTTGCGCGGCCGGCCGTCCATCGGCACGATGCGGGCATCGTGGATCATCTCCGTGAACAACACGACATACCCTGGCATCTGGAGGATCTGCAGGTTGTTGTTGTACGGCCCCGGCAGGATGCCTTCGGGCACGCCACGCGTGATGCAGCGTTCGAAGAGACCTCTGTTTTCGTAGGAGTCCGATGGGCCGTGCGTCGCGGCTTCGGCGCGGCGCGCGGCGGCCCGCTTCTGCGCCTCGGGGGTCAGCGGCGGGATGCGGCCATCGGGTGGATCGACAATGAGCGATGTGCGTCTGGTCTTGACGACCGTTTTGCCGTAGTCGAGCCACCAGGCTGGATGCACCGACTGCTCGGTGCGCGGATCGTCCGGCGGCCGACCGTCTTCCCGCTCCGCGGCGCGCCGTTCGTAGTCGGCGGCCTCCTCGGCGGTCATGAACTCTTTGCCGGCGAACTGCGGCGGACGCTGCAGAGGTGTTGCGCTGCGATAATCCCAGATCCCTTGCAGATCGGGATGGCCGTCCGGGGTCCTCGGAGGGGTCCAGGCTTTCTTACCCGACTGACCGGAGGGGACGACCTGAGTGGCCAGCAGGAGCGCGATCGCGACGGCCATCTTTCGCATGCGGCACCTCGGCTGAGAGCAGTCAGCTTAACGTAACGCCTCGGTCAACACGCGGCCTTTCTGATCACCTTTGAACGCGACGCCGAGCAGCCGGCCGACCGTCGGGGCAAGCTCGTTCATGCGGACTCGCTCCGTGTTGCGCCCCGGCTTCACGCCGGCGCCCATGAAAATCAGCGGCACGTGCGCATCGTAGTCGTACGGCGTCCCGTGGGTCGTGCCGCCGCCGCTCCAGAAGATGTAGTTCGGCTTCACCAGCACGTGGATGTCGCCGCTGCGGTCCGCATAATACCCGTCGGCGACCGCTTCGAGCAGCGGATCGTTCGAACCCACCACCGTCGCGATGTCGTCGACCGTATAGGCACGCGCGATGCCGGGCTGCGCCTGCGCCGCATCGACCACGGCCCGATCCAGCGCCTGCCGCGACACGCCGTGCCGCGCTGCGTTCTGGTAGTAGAGATACAGCTCTGGCGGATCGTAGGCGGCGATGACCCCGCCGCTGATGCCGAGCTTCTCGGTCACGGCCTTTTCGACGGCGGACCGGAACGTGGCGGCAATCAGCCGGCCTGCGTCGATGCCGCGAGCCTTCTGTTTTTCCGGCATGAGCGCGGCGCCGTGATCCGCGGTGAACGCGACCGCATAGTTGCCGGCGCCGACCTTCGCGTCCAGCGTGCGCAGCAGCTCGCCCAGGTCCCGATCCATCTTCAGGAGCGTCTCGTCGAACTCGGGCGACTCCGGACCGTAGTCGTGTCCGACGTAGTCGACGCCCGAGAAGCTGATCGCGACGAGATCCGGTTCGTCGTCCGCGCCGACGCCGCTCCCCTGCACGAGGGCCTTGGCGAACGCGAGCAGGACCGCATTGGAGTGCGGCGTGTACCGCACGCGGATGCGATACGCCTCGTCCGGCGCGGCGCCGGTCCCGAGCGTATGTGTCTGCCAGGTCGTGCCGAAGAACGGCAGCGTCAAATCCTCGCGCGTGAACGGCGCCGCCCACGCCGGATACGAGTCGGCGTAGTAGTCGCTGGTCACGAAACGGCCGGTCGTTTCGTCCATCCAGTACGCCCCGTCGGGATGGTGGCCGCCGTTGAACACCGAGGTATAGCGCTTCCATGATGCCGTGAGCACCATCGACCGCGGGTGCGCGCGCTTCAGCGCGTCGCCGACCGTGTGCACTTCGAGCTGCTCCGGCGACGCGCCGTCACCGTCGCTCCCGATCAGCTTGTGGTCGCGGGACACGGCCGCCGTGAGCATCGCGCCCGTCCGGCGATCGAGCCAGCGATCGCCGATGATGCCGGAGCCGGATGGCGACCAGCCGGACAGCATCAGGGCATGGGCCTCCGCAGTCTTCGTGCTGGAATAGGTGTACCGCGCCTGCGTGAAGACAGCGCCCGCGTCCCACAGCCGCTTGAAGCCGCCGGTGAACCGGCCGGCGTAGGTCTGGAAGTAGTCGGCGCGCATCTGATCGACGACGATCAGCACTACGAGCCGAGGCCTACTGGAAGTCTGAAGTACGAAGTCAGAAGTACGAAGTCCTCTGACTTCAGACTTCAGACTTCGGACTTGCCACAGCGCCGCGACCGCACAGATCGCCATCGCAGAGACAAGCGGTCGCTTCGTCACAGGGGCTCGTCGGTGACGCAGCCTTCGCTCGCGCTGCGCACCAGGCGGATGTACTTCGCCAGCGTGCCCCGCTCCGCCTTGTAAGGCGGCATCGTCCAACCCGCACGCCGCGTCGACAGCTCGGCGGCCGAGACGTCCACGGTCAGCGTGTTCGTCTCCGCGTCGATCGTGATGCGGTCGCCGCTGCGCACGAACGCGATCGGCCCGCCTTCCTGCGCCTCCGGCGTGATGTGCCCGACGAGGAAGCCGTGCGAGCCGCCGGAGAAGCGGCCGTCGGTGACCAGGGCGACGTCCTTGCCGAGGCCGGCGCCCATGATCGCGGAGGTCGGCGTCAGCATCTCGGGCATTCCCGGTCCGCCCTTGGGCCCTTCGTAGCGGATGACGATCACGTCGCCCTTCGCGATCTCCTTCCGCTCGAGCCCGTGCAGCATGTCCTCTTCGGAGTCGTACACGCGCGCAGGTCCCGAAAAGCGCAGACCCTCTTTGCCGGTAATCTTCGCGACCGCGCCCTCCGGCGCCAGGTTGCCGCGCAGGATCTGGATGTGACCCGTGGCCTTGATCGGATTCGAGAGCGGCCGGACGATCGGCTGGCCGGACGTGAGCCCGGGCAGATCCCTGACGTTCTCCGCGAGCGTCTTGCCGGTGACGGTCCGGCACGCGCCGTTCACGCAACCCGGCTTCGCAGCAACATCTTGATCACGCGCCGGAATGCCGCCGACCGCGTGCAGATCTTCCATGACGAACGAGCCGCTCGGCTTGAAGTCGGCCAGCAGCGGCACCCGATCGCTGACGCGTCTGAAAATCGTCGAGCGTCAGCGAGACGCCGACCGAGCGCGCGATTGCAATCAGATGGAGAACCGCGTTGGTGGAGCCACCAAGCACGGTGACCAGGACCATGGCGTTCTCGAACGCCTCGCGCGTCATGATGTCGCGCGGCTTGAGATCGAGCTCGAGCAGCCGGCGGACGGCAGCGCCAGCCTGTCGGCACTCTTCGAGCTTCTTGCGGATCTTCCGCCGGCGTCGACGAGCTGTACGGCAGGGCCATGCCGAGCGCTTCAATCGCCGAGGCCATCGTGTTCGCGGTGTACATGCCGCCGCAGGCGCCCGCGCCCGGGCACGCGTGGCGCACGATCTCCTTGCGCTGCCGCTCGTCGATCGCGCCGGCGAGAAACTGGCCGTAGCTCTGAAACGCCGAGATCACGTCGAGCTTCTGATTGTTCGTCGCCGCGGCCGGCGCGAATCGTGCCGCCGTACACCATCAGCGACGGCCGATTGAGGCGGCCCATCGCGATCAGGCAGCCCGGCATGTTCTTGTCGCATCCGGGGATCGATACGTTCGCGTCGTACCACTGGCCGGCCATCACGGTCTCGATCGAATCGGCGATAAGGTCGCGCGACTGCAGCGAGAAGCTCATCCCGTCGGTGCCCATCGAGATGCCGTCGCTGACGCCGATCGTGTTGAACCGCATGCCCACCATGCCCGCGGCCGCCACGCCCTCCTTCACGCGTTCGGCGAGATCGCAGCAGGTGCATGTTGCACGGGTTGCCTTCGTACCAGACGCTCGCGATGCCGACCTGCGGCTTGTCCATGTCCGCGTCGGTCATCCCGGTGGCGTAGAGCATCGCCTGCGAGGCGCCCTGCGATTTGGGCTGCGTGATCCGCGAGCTGAATCGGTTGAGGGGGGACATCACGTCCGCTGACGCGTGACGCCGCGCGCGTGGCCGCCAAAGACGGCCGCCGACCCCAGTTCCTCTTCGATGCGCAGCAGCTGGTTGTATTTCGCGACGCGCTCGGATCGCGCCATCGAACCAGTCTTGATATACCCGGCGCCGGTGGCCACGGCCAAGTCCGCAATGAACGTGTCTTCCGTCTCGCCGGAACGATGCGAGATCGCCGTCAGGTACCCGGCCCGGTGCGACGTCGCAATCGCGTCGAGCGTTTCCGAAACCGTGCCGATCTGATTGAGCTTGATGAGCACCGCGTTCCCGACGTGCGTGTCGATCGCCTTCCGGATGATCGCCGGGTTCGTGACGAAGATGTCGTCTCCGACGATCATGATCCGGCTGCCGAGACGCTCGGTAAGCGTGCGCCACCCGTCCCAGTCGTCTTCGGCGAGGCCGTCCTCGATGGAGACGATGGGGAATGTGTTGGTGAGCTGTTCGAGCAGGTCGATCATCTCGGCGGTCGTTAACGACTTCAACCCGCTTTTCGGAAATCGGTACTCGCCGCCCTTGTACAGCTCGCTGCACGCGCAATCCAGCGCCAGCGAGATGTCGCGACCCGGCTTGTAGCCGGCCTGCTCAATGGCCTGCACCATGAGCTGCAGCGCTTCCTGGGGCTCCTTCACGTTGGGGGCGTACCCGCCCTCGTCGCCGACCGAGGTGACGTGTCCGGCATCTTTGAGAATGCGGCGCAGCACGTGAAAGATCTCCGCCAGCGAGCGCACGGCATCGGCGAACGTCGACGATCCCACCGGGACCAGCATGAATTCCTGGAAGTCGAGCGCATTGGCCGCGTGCGCGCCCCCGTTGATCACGTTGGTGAGAGGCACGGGCAGCGTATCGATCGGGCCGGTCGCCAGGTGCCGGTAGAGCGGCAGCTTTCTCGTTATCGCCGCCGCGCGCGCCGCGGCCATCGACGCGCCGAGCAGCGCGTTGGCGCCCAGACGTGACTTGTCCGGGGTGCCATCCGCGGCGATGAGCGCCCGATCGACGGCGCGTTGATCGGTCGCGTCGATCCCCTGGATCGCATCGGCCAGCGGGCCAATCACGTTGCCGACCGCTTTGCGCACGCCCTTGCCGCCGTAGCGATGCAGGTCGCCGTCGCGCAGCTCGAGCGCTTCGCGCGTGCCCGTCGACGCACCCGACGGTACGGCCGCGCGGCCGATCGATCCGTCGGCGAGACGCACATCCGCTTCGACGGTGGGATTCCCGCGCGAGTCGACGATCTCGCGCGCCGTGACGGCCACAATGCTCGAACGTTCGGTCATAGTAACGAAGCTCGCTGTAAACGCTTCAAGTAACGCGTGCGGTGACTCGCTTCGTTACCAGGCCGGCTTCGCCGGCAACAGCGTTCGCGTTGAACGTGCGCGCGCAGCGCGCCTACTACGAGCCCGGTCAGTCTTCTCTCGAACGGGCTCGTAGAAGGATACAATACGAACGACGCTGATGCCCGTCCTCGAACTCCTTACCAGCACCGGACTTGGATCGCTGCTCGGCATGCGGCACGCGCTCGAGCCGGATCATCTGGCCGCGGTCACCACGCTCGTGGCGCAGGAACGCGACGGCTACAAAGCCGCCTGGCTTGGCGCGTGCTGGGGCGCCGGCCACACGCTGACGCTCGTCCTCGTCGGCGCGGCGCTGGTCGTGCTGCGCACCCAGATGCCGCCGGCCGTGTCGACGATATTCGAGCTCGCGGTGGCGGTCATGCTCATCGGGCTCGGCCTGCGCGCCATCTACCTCGCGGCGCGACAGGGACCTGCCGGCGCGGTTCACGAACACCACCACGGTCCGATCGTCCACGTACACCGCGGCGCTCCCGCCCACATTCACGTTGGCACCTGGACGCTCGCGCGCCGTCCGCTCCTCGTCGGCGCCGTGCACGGACTCGCGGGCAGCGGCGCATTGACCGCGCTCGTCCTGACCACGCTGCCGACCACGGCGGCGCAGCTCACCTACATGCTGGTGTTCGGATTGGGATCGACGCTCGGCATGGCCGCACTATCGGGCCTGCTCGGCTGGCCGCTCGCGCGGGTCGGACGCTATCGCGCCGTCGCGCGTGGCGTGTCCCTCGTCGTCGGGTGCGTGTCGATCGTGTTGGGCGTGGTCTGGGGCTATCCGCTGGTTACTTCGCTGTTACGTTCCATTTAACTGGAACGTTCTCGGGCGGGAAGCAGACGCGGTCGTCGCACGCCTGCAGATGCACGGTCCCGCTCACGGTTCCACCAGCAACGGCGGCCTTGTCCAGCGTAACTTCCTGCGTCAGACGGAACGGCTTCTGAAACACCGGGACCTTCTCGTCGCCGAAGGTCATCATCTCGGACTTCGGATACGTCAGCTTGCCCGCCTTGATCCCGGCCGCCGGGTCGATCTTTATGCTGATCGGAATGTAGTCCTTCGTTCCGGGCGCATAGACGTGGATGCCGGGCTTCGGCGTCACGTCGAGAATCAGCGACACCTTGCCGCCGGGCGCCCCGACCTCCGCCGGTGCGGCCACGATCGCCGCGTGCTTGGATCCGCGCTGCTCCCCTCGAAACTGGAGGCTGGGCGCGGCGGTTTGGGCGAGAACGGTCGTAGAAAAGAGAAGAATGAAAAGAGGTTTCACGCGGATATTGTAGCAACCGCCATGGCTGATGGCTAATGGATGGCTAAAGGCCAATGGCCGATGGCTAAAACAGGCGGGTTAACCCCAGTGCTTAGCCATTCAGCCATCAGCCATCAGCCATGTCGAGCGTCAGTTACCGCTTGCGAGCTTCGTAAATCGTGCTTGCGCCGCCGCCGATTGCCGCGCCGATGAGCGCGCCCTTCTTGCCGCCGAAGATGGCGCCAAGGCCGGCGCCGGTCGCGGTCGTGCCGCCGATCACCAACGCCGTCTTCTTCCAGTCGCGGCCGCGTGCGCGCTCCACCGATGAGCTCGACACCGCACGACGCGTCGTCGTCACGCGCCGGGGCGCGGGCGCATACGTTTCGTAGGTGGCCGGCCGAACCAGGGCATTCGACGATGCATAGCGCGCCATGCCGTTGTTCGGGTAGTTGTAGAGCACAGTCCCGTCATCGGCGATGCCGATACGTTCGCTCGCGAGCATCGGGCGCGCGGACGAGTACGCATCAACCGTCGCCATGCGCGGGCTGAGCACGCCGTAGGCGATGGCGAGAACGCCCATCGTCAGAACGGTCAGGATGCTTGCGAGAAACGCCTTCATGGTCTGCACCTCCGCTGCCCCTGGACATTCCAAGGGCGGTGCCATCCGTGTCAGCCATATTTCTTCAATGAATACAAGCAGTTGGCTCGGTGCGATACGGCCGGGCTGCCCTCGTGCCAGGTCAGCGCGTCCCCGATCTGATCCAACCTCCGTCCCCCCGCCAACCTCCGTCCCGCCGCCAACCTCCGTCCCCCGACCAACCTCCGTCCCCCGACCAACCTCCGTCCCCGCCCGGTGCGCGCTATCATCCTTGCGTGAAACGAGTGAGCCTTCTGATCATCGCGGCGGCCGGCCTCGTCGCCGCGGTCATCGCGGCGCGGACCATGACCTCTCCGGTGGTGTGGCACGCGGCCGCAGTCCAGCCCCTCGACGCCCCCGCCGCGGAGGCCGGCAGCGCGCAGCCTCAACTGAGCGTGCTTGGCGACAAGATGCTCCTCAGCTGGATTGAGATCATCAACGCCGACGCCACGCTCAAGTTCGCCGAGCGCACGCCGACCGGATGGTCGGAGGCGAAAAAGGTGGCAGCGGGCCGCGACTGGTTCGTGAACTGGGCCGACGTGCCGTCCGTCGTGCGACTCGCCGACGGATCGCTCGCGGCGCACTGGCTCAAAGAGAGCGCTTCCACTCCGTACGCGTACGACGTGCGCCTGGCGCTTTCGAAGGACGAAGGCCAAACGTGGACGCAGGCGACGTCGCCGCACCACGACGGCACGCCGACAGAACACGGGTTTGCCTCGCTGTTTCAGGCCCCCGGCGCGGGGCTCGGCCTCATCTGGCTCGATGGCCGCGCGATGAAGGCAGAGAAACCCGACGAGGAACCCTCCGGCTCGATGGGCCTGCGCGCCGCGGTGTTCAACCCTCAGGGCGCTCAGGTCTCGGAAACCGTGCTCGATGATCGTGTGTGCGAGTGCTGCCCAACGGCGGCCGCGGTGACGTCGGAGGGTCCGATCGTCGCCTACCGCGACCGATCACAGGACGAGATCCGCGATATCTACGTGTCGCGACTGGTCGACGGCCGCTGGAGCGAACCGGCCGCGGTCCACCGCGACAACTGGCAGATCAACGCCTGCCCGGTCAACGGGCCGGCGCTCAGCGCGAGCGGCCGCGACGTGGCGATCGCCTGGTTTACCGTCGCCGAAGACCAGGGACACGTCTTCGTCGCCTTCTCCTCCGACGCGGGACGCACGTTCGCCGCGCCGGTGCGTGTGGACGATGTGAGTGCGCTTGGACGAGTGGACGTGGAGCTTCTTCCCGACGGGACGGCGATCGTGTCGTGGATAGAAAGCGCCGATCAGCGATCGGAGTTCCGGATCAGACGCGTGGATCGATCGGGGCAACGCGCGGAATCAACGAGCGTCGCCGCCATCAGCGCGAAGCGCTCGAGCGGCTATCCGCGCATGGCCCGACGGGGAGACGAGCTCGTGTTCGCGTGGACCGACCCGGAAGCCTTCGGATCCCGCGTCCGGACCGCGACGGCCCGTCTGACCGCTTCGCGCACGCGCTAGGTCCGCCTAAAGGCGGACCCCACGTACTGAAGGAACGTGGTACCGCGCTGCAGTACGTGGGGTCCGGCTTCAGCCGGACCTACTTCTTCGAAGCCGCCGTTTTCGTCGTGGTTTTTGCTGTCGTCGCGCCGCCAAGCCGGATTTGCTTCGCGACGAACGGATCCTTCCCGCCGCCGGTTGCCGTGACGACCACGCGATCGCCTGCCTTGAGATCGGCAAGCTTCATCGCCGTCGTCCCGCGCAGGATCTTGGTCTTGTCGTTCAGCGACACCGTCGACATCTTGCCGTCGGTGGCCTTCACTTCGACGCTGTTGTCGTGAATCGCCGCGATCGTGCCCATGATCTTGTGATCGTGGCCTTCGTGCGCCGAGACGAACGGCGCCATGGCGCATATCAACGCGACTGCGAGAACGATCCGTTTCATTGCTGCTAGCCTCCGTGTTTGTGAGGTGACGCGGGCTGCTTCGGTTCGGGCTCGCTTCCGCCCTCGAGAAAGCGCCGCGCCTCTTCTTCTTCGCGCCACTCGCCGGCACTCTTCGGATTCATCGCCTTCATCTTCTCGACATCCGCTTCGGTGATCTTCGGCAGATGACGGATGAAGTGCACCAATGCCCAGCTCGCTTCGACGCCCTCGGGCGTTCCGGTGCCCCAGGCAGGCATGCCGGTCAAGCGCACGCCGTTTTCGATGATGTAGAACAGCTCGCCGTCCGACAGCCCCTGCGTCTCCGCCAGACGCATGTCGGGCACCTTGGGATAGAGACCGCGCGCCATCGCGGTGTCGGCGCCGCCGTCGTTGCCATGGCACGAGGCGCAGTGGTCCGCGAAATGCGCCATGCCGGCTTCGTGCACTTCGGGGGTCATCCGCACCGGGTTCGTCTCGCGTCGCGCGCTCGCCGGGATCGCGGCCGCCCGAAGGCGGCGCGCCACCGCCGTCTCGACTGCACCCGGCTGCTGCTTCGAGTTGATGCCGCCACGCATGAACCATGCGCCGGCGGCCAACGTGCTCGCGCCGATGAGCGCGAGCACGACGACGAGTAATCTGATCAACGCCCTCATAAGAGTTCAGTGAGGCATCTGATGATTCATAGTATGCCCCACCATCGGCTGGGACATGCGCATGTTCCACATGCGCCCCGCTGCCTCCCGTCGGCGGTCGCAGCCGGAAGAACACCTGGAACGAAACGGGTCGCAGGCCGTGACTGAGCTGCAGCGCCTCGTGGCACCGCAGTAGAACGACGCGGCGGCGCCAAAGCCGCCTTCGAATCCGCCCCGTCTGATGACGTCTCGGACGCCGCCGATGGTCAGGACACCGACAGTGTCTTTACGGTTTTCTTCATCGTGAGCCGGTCGATTCGCACTCGCCAGGAGCACGCTCGGTTTCGACCTGCAGCGCTTCCACGCGGAAGAACAACGAGTTGGCGCCTACATGCCGAGTGCCTTCTGCAAAGAAGGCGTGCCGGTCGCCGTGCTCCGTGACGTTGACGCCGTAACCGATCGTGATCGCGCGGTAATCCTCGTCGGCCTGCCTCAGCCAGGACGCAGATGCCGTTGCGCGTCGAACGATCCCCGGTTCGAGCTCCTCGGGATCGACGAGGCGGCCGATCGACGCCTGGAACTCCCAGGCGGTCGGTCGGCCGATACCAGACGCGCGCCGACACCGAGTCGAGCGCGCCGAAATCGAAGTCCCAGCGGTGCTCGTCCGGTTCGCGGCCGTTGAAGATCGATCCTTCGAGCGTCCACGGCCCGTGGTCGACGGCCGCCGAGCACGACGCCGAACGCGATGTGCGTCGAATCGAACGTGTGGTGTGACAGCGTCGCGAACGGATACTCCGCACGCCGACGCCCGATGCATGAACGCCACGGGGCCGAGCGCCGGTTCGCCGGCCGGTCCGCCCGCGAGCGTGAAGCCCGTCGTGCTCGGTGATCGGCGAGCGCCAGACGCGCGCAAGCTGCATGAACGAAATCGTGTGGATGCTGACGATCGACGAGCGGACGGCCGTCGAGCGCTTCGCCGACCTGGAAGATCTCCGCGTAGCCGCTCCGGCCCGACGTGACCGGATCGAGGCTGAACATGACGTTGAACGTGAGCTGCCGAGGATCCGACCTCCCGGTTCGGCATGCCCATCCACCAGTTGGGCGACGCGAACTCGTCGCCACCACGCGGGCCGCCCTGGTGGTTGAACTACGGCGAAGACCACACCGTCCTGCATGAACTGCCAGCCGGACGGCGACTCCTGCGCCCGAGCCGAACGAACGCCGGCGCACACGAAGTAGAGAACGAGACACACGACACGTCGAAACACGACGCCCTCCGCGGATCCAGGGATCCAGAACGAGGAATTTTGGGCTAGGTGTTCGCGCCCGGGAGGGACGGAACTACACGCGCAGAGGTGGAAGCGCGCCGCGACACGAACGTGCGTCCGGGCCGGTGTGATTCTTGATTCGAGATTCCAAGGTCATGGAGCGTTGAACGTCGGACGAATCCCAAACCTCGAGTCCCAACTCACAGCGCCCGTCCGCGTCCCGCGGTTGCGCCGTCATCGTCGATGGTGACGGACCGTGGTCGTGGCCGCACGCCGACGCGGGCGCCTCGACGCGAACATCGGCGCTTTCCTCAACGTGATGGCACGAGGGTTCGCTGGCCGCCGCCGCGATGTCTGCCCATCCGTGACACATGAAGAGGCACGCGTCGAGGACCACGGGGCTGGCGACGAGAGCCGCGAGCAGTGGAGCGACGGCGAGCCGGGGCAGCGCCGACATTCCACTTATCATACGTTGACCGGCGCCAAATGGACCTCAAGCGATCCCTGATCCTCGTGCATCGTTGGTTGGGCGTGGCGCTCTGCCTGCTCTTCCTGCTCTGGTTCGCATCCGGCATCGGCATGATGTATTGGGATTTTCCTGGCGTGACGCCAGCCGATCGCCTGGAGCGATCGCCAGCGCTTGCACCGGTCGCGATCATGGTATCTCCCGCGGAGGCGTACGCGAGGCTAGGCGCTTCGCAGTCACTCGGCAGCACGCGGCTCAACTCGTTTGATGGCCGACCGGTGTACCGCTTCAGGATGGGACGCGACGAGAAACTCGTCTACGCCGACACCGGGGACGCACCGCCGGCGGTTTCACGCGAGACGGTAGACCGCATCGCATCGAAGTGGACCCGGCAGCCGGCCGTCAACGCTCGCATCGACGCGATGACGGACGCCGATCAGTGGACCGTCCAGGGTCCGCTTCGATCGCTGCGCCCGCTCTGGAAGTATTCGTGGCCGAACGGCGATCAGGTGTACGTGGCGCAGACGTCCGGCGAGGTCGTGCAGTACACGACCACGCGGTCCCGCATCGGCGCCTACGTCGGACCGATTCCCCATTGGCTGTACTTCACTCCGCTGCGCGTGCGCCAGCAGGCGTGGAGCCGCGTCGTGATCTGGACGTCGGGGATAGGCACTGTCTCCGCCATCCTCGGCATCGTGATCGGCGTGTGGATGTATTCGCCGGCGCGGCGCTATCGCGTCGCCGGTTCGCCGGCGAGCCTGCCCTACCGCGGGCAGAAACTGTGGCACGCGGTGCTTGGCCTCATCTTCGGCGTCACGGCGGCGACGTGGGCCTTCAGCGGCATGTTGTCCATGGACCCGTTCGGGGATCCGCCGCGGCCCGAAACCCCTCGGCTGTTGACCTCGAACGTGCCGCTGACCGGGTTCGCGGGCAAGCATCCGCGAACGGCGCTGGAACAGCTTCGGGATCTCGACGTCAGGGAGCTCGAGTTCGCGTCGTTCGCGGGCGAGCCTGTCTATCTCGCCACGCTGGCCGGGGGCGATACGCGCGTCGTGTCAATGGACGGAGAGCCGCGAGCAGGGTTCGATCACCAGCGCATCACCGACGCCGTCGCTGCCGCGACGCGGGCGAAGGGCGGCGCGGCCTACAGAGTCATCGATCAATACGATCGCTATTACCTCGATCGACGGCGGGAGCGCCCGCTCCCGGTCATCGTGGCGCAGGTGCACGACGCCGAGAGCACGCGGTACTACATCGATCCCAAAACGGCGCGTGTGGTTGGCAGCTATAGCGCGAAGGGATGGACGGCGCGGTGGCTGTATCACGGGCTCCATTCACTGGATTTCCCGTGGCTCTACAACCACCGCCCCGCCTGGGACGTCGTCGTGATCGCGCTGATGATGGCCGGCATCGCGCTGTCGCTGACGTCCGTCGTGCTCGCGTGGCGGGTCGTGACAAGAACGTGACGATTTCAGAATTCAGATTTCAGAGTTCAGATCGATTTCAGAGTTGCGGAATCAACCAATCCAAAATCAATCTGAAATCTGCGCTCTGAAATCTGAAATGTTCACCCCGCCGTCGACATGAACTTCGTCGAGTTCTCCGCGACGTACTTGACGCTGTTGATCAGCCGATCCACTTCCTCCGGCATGTTGTACAGATGCGTCGCCGCCCGGCATCCGTTCAAGTTGCCGGTGCCCATCGTCCGGATGTGCACCCGATCGCGGCTCATCACGGCTTTCACCACGTTCGCCATCGGAATGTCGCGCACCGAGAACAACGTGAGCCCGGCGGCGAGGGCCGGATTGTTCGACGTCCACAGCTTCACTCCGGGGATGTCCTTCAGACCGGTCCGCAGCCGGGTGCTGAGCGCGCGAGCGCGCGCCTCGATGTTCTTCTTTCCGATGGCGTTCTGCAGATCGATCGCCGCTCCCATCCCGAGGACACTGGGCACGTCGCGCTGGCCGAAGGCCTCGTACTTGCGGGCGCCGCGCTTGGGATCGCCGGGCGGCCCCATCAGCTCCCAAATGCGATCCTGCACCTCCCGCTTCACGTAGCAGACACCGGTCCCGGTCCCGCACAGCAGCCACTTCTGGCCGGCGGCGGCGTAATGGTCCACCCCGGTCGCCTTGAGATCCAGATCCATCATGCCGAGCGGATGCGCGCCGTCGACGGAAATGAGCAGTCCGCGGCGATGCGCCAGATCCGCGAGCTCTTTGATCGGGGTGACGAGGCCGGTCACGTAGGTGATGTGACTGACCATGATGACCTTGGTCCGCGGGGTGATCGCTTTTTCGTACAGGCTGATGATCTGATCGGCGCTCTCGGGCGGAGACGGCAGGGGGATGGTGACGATCTTGATGCCGACCCGTTTTTCGAGGTTCCGGTGCACGCCGGTGCCGCCGCCGTGTTCGTGGGTGCAGTAGAGGACCTCGTCACCCGCCTTCCAGTCGAAGCCGTGTGCGAAGATGTTCATGCCTTCGGTCGTGCTGCGTGTCAGCGCGATCTCGTCCGCCGTGACACCCACGAACTGCGCGACCTTTTCGCGGACTTTGTCGACCTCCTCCGCACGGCCGCCGTTGGTCGGGTCCTCCATGAGCTCGCGCAGGTACCGATTGTTGGCGTCGAAGACCACGCGCGGCATCGGCCCGAGCGTGCCGTTGTTCATGTAGGTCAGGCCGTCGACGACGTTGAACTGGCTGCGAACCTTCCACCAGTACGCTTCGTCGAGCGGTCCCGCCGGCTTGAGCGCGTCGAGCGACAGCGCCGGCGTCAGCGCCTGGCCACCGAACGCCCGCAGCCTGGCCTCGCCCGCACCGACTGTCAGGCCGCCGATGGCCGCTGTCATGGTTCCGCCGATGAAGCCCCGACGCGACATTCCTGTGTGAGCGTGTCTCATAGGCCCTCTCTTCTTTCTGTCAACCCGCGCAAGAAACTGAGAACAAGGCGACGTGATTGCTTACACCCTAAACCTCGGCCCCGCGACAGTCAATGCCAACGTGCGCGATCGCGATTGACATTCGGTATCGGCGCGCCCAGAAGGCCGCCAGTCCCCGATCGTCGCGTCCCGGCACGTTTCCTAGTCGTTGTGTCCTTCGTTCTCACGTTCGTCCGCATCGCGTTCGTCCGAATCGCAGGCGTCTGACATCAGCGGGAGGCACATAGGGGTCGACCCATCGCGCTTTGGTGCGGGATCCTGGTATTGGTGTGCGCCACCTCGGCCGTGGGACAGACGTACCAAGGCGGCATTCGCGGGCAGGTCCGCGATCCGCAGGGCGTCATCCCCGGAGCGGAAATCATCCTGGTGGACGAACAAACGAACGCCACACGCACGGCCGTCACCAACGACGTGGGTGAGTTCGCGTTCGCCAACGTCCTGCCCGCGACCTACACGCTGAAGGTCTCGATTGCCGGATTCAAGACGGAGGAGCGCAAGGGGCTGCGCGTCGGCACGCAGCAGTTCATCGTCGAGGACTTCACCCTGCAGGTCGGCGCCGTCGAGGAGCAGATTACGGTGACCGGCGAATCTCCGCTCATCGAAAGCTCGAACCCGGCCGTGGCCGCCTCCCTCGATTCGAAGATGCTCGAAAACCTCCCGATCTTCGGACGGAACGCCTTCTATCTGGCGATCTCCACACCGAACGTGATTCAGACCGGCGACCCGCAGTTCGTGCGGTCGTACACAGCGGCCCAACGTCGTGCCCGGCGTGGATCCCGTGAACCCCGGCAGCGCCGATGACAACTACGACGCGGCGTGCGCGTGCATCCGCCGGTTCAATCCGGCTGCGTGGACGAACGCGCCGGCGTTCACGTTCGGAAACGCGCCGCGGACCGATCCGAACGTCCGGACTTACGGACAGATGGAAATCGATCTCAACATTCAGAAAATGCAGCGGCTTGGCGGGAAGACGATCACGGTGCGCGCCGACTTGCTGAACCTGTTGGACAACCCGCTGCTGCTCGGACCGGTCAGCACCTTCGGGACGTCGAATTTCGGGCAAGTGCAGGGAACCGGCGGATTCGCCAGGTCCCTGCAGTTCCAGGTCAGACTGGGCTGGTAGCGTTCGGCGCGAAACTAGCCGCGCGGCTGGGGCACGATACGGATGTACGGACGCGGGGCATTCCAGCCCTGCGGGTACGTCTTCTTGGCGTCGTCGTCGGACACCGAGCCGGCGATGATCACGTCGTCGCCCTGCTTCCAGTTCACCGGCGTCGCCACCTTGTGCTTCGCCGTGAGCTGCAGCGAATCGATGACGCGCAGCACCTCGTCGAAATTGCGGCCCGTCGTCATCGGGTAGACGATGAGGAGCTTGATCTTCTTGTCGGGTCCGACGATGAAGACGTTGCGGACGGTCTGGTTGTCGGCCGCGGTGCGTCCATCGCACGTTTCACCGGCGTCTGCAGGGAGCATGCCGTAGAGTTTCGAGATCGACAGCGTCGGATCGCCGATCATCGGGTAGTTCGGCGCGTAGCCCTGCGTCTCCTTGATGTCGTTCGACCACTTCTTGTGGGTGTCGACGGCGTCGACGCTGATGCCGATGACCTTCGCGTTCCGCTTGTCGAACTCCGGCTTGAGCTTCGCCATGTAGCCCAGCTCGGTCGTGCAGACCGGCGTGAAGTCCTTCGGATGCGAGACCAGCACGCCCCACGAATCGCCAAGCCATTCGTGAAAACGAAGGTGACCTTCAGTGGTATCCGCTTCGAAGTCCGGAGCGACATCGCCAATTTTGAGCGCCATACATCCTCCTCGGAGTTAAGCGACTAGCCTAGTCCATGCCCCAGCGCTACTTCAACTTGCGCGCCGACCACGTAACCAGAGGCTTGAAATCGTCCGCCGAGCCGGACGCGGCCATCTCGAACGTGCCCTTCAGCAATCCGTCGGCGCCCAGGCTGTAGGCGAGCCGATAGCGCGGCTCCGCTTCCTTGGGCTCGCTGAGGAACACCACGTCGCGCGGCCCCCGCGTCTGGACGACGTAGTGAATGACGCGTTTCTCGCTGTCGAAGTAATCGGCCTTGATCGCGTTGTCTTCCACGAAGATGACCATCAGATCGTCGTGGCGGGTCGCCGGACGGCCGTCCCGTGGCGGATACTTCGCGTAATTCGTTCGCACGATGATGCGGTCCTGCACGGCGGGCGAAAAATTGAACGCCCCGCTTTCTCCAGGCGGCAAGCCGACCGCATCCCAATCCCCGAGGAGAAACGCCAGCGCGGACAGATCGGTCGGCGTCTGCGCGCGGCCGGCCGTGGTCACGCCGACGATCGCAACGAGCACGAATGCGAGGGCGCCGCGTCGCGAGATGGCGATCATGGTCGAGTCTGTAATTACGGTGTGACTCGGAAACCGACGCGATCCTTCGCCTCGCCGGCCGGCGTGGCTGCCTGGACTTCGACGAAGTACTCGCCGACAGCGAGACCAGCCAGCGACAGATCGATGGCGTACTCCCCTTCGTCGCCGGCCGGCGTCACTGTCAGATCACGCATCGCCTGACTCGATCGACTCAACAGCCTGGCAGACACGGTCGGCGGCGTCCCGGCCGGCGCGTACGCAGGAAAGCGAATCAACAGCCGCTCCGTCCGGCTGAACTCACGCGCGGCGACGGGCACGGCGTTGTCGGTCGCGAGCGTGCGGAACTCGCGCGCGTTTCTCGCGCGCAACACTTCCATCGCGCCGATCGCCACGTCCCCCTTCAGCTCGCGGATCGAGACATCGCGCACGTCCACATCGAGGACTTTCGACGTCACGTCCTGAATCGACATGCGCAGTCGCAGCCGCCCGGGAGGCACGTCGAAGACGGCGCGCGCGGGCGTGACGCCGGGTTCCTCGATCGTGGCCGGCCCGGTGGCGACCACCGGTCCATCGAACAGCACAGTACCGTCAACCGTCCGCGCGGTGAACTGGAGCCGCGCTGGATTCTTCGCGGGGCCGCGATCGCCAGGCACTCGTCCGGCCGGTTCCCATACGAACGTCACGCGCGACTTGCCCGTCGGCCCGCGCGAGACGCCAAACCACGGCCGGATGAGCGTGCTGACGTGCGGTGCCGGCTCGAGCGGCGCCGGCGGCTTGGGATTGTTGGCGCGCGCGAGCAGCGTGGCGCGCAGCGTGTCGTCGGGCGACGGAGCAACATACCCTTTTCTCGCGCGGAGGCTGACGCCGGGCCGTTTGGCCTGCACCTGCACTTCGCGGAACCGGCCATCGTCGGGGCGCGCCGAGCGGTAGGTCAGCAGGTAGTAGCGTCGCGAGTCCGCGGCGACGCGATCGAGCCCGGCGTCCAGATCGCCGGTAATGACCGCGCCGTCGGTTTCAGCGGCAATCACGCGGAGCGGATTGGCGTCAGCGTCTGCGGCAGCGGCCTCACTCGGATCGAGCGCGTAGACCGCGACGTTGGCCCGGTTGGCGGAGCGAATCACCGTGTCGCGCGTCGCCAGGAACTCCTGGCCGCGGCGCCGTTCCGGGCTTCCGAGCGTCTCGCCGATGACGATCAAGGATTTCCGCACGGCGGCGAGGCCGCCCATGTGGACAGCGAGTGCGTTGATCGCCGACCACGCCACCTGATTGCGCACCGCTTCGATTCGCGCGGGTGTGCCGGCGATGAAGTTGCGCTCGTAGGCGTTGCGCGCCTCGTACTCGCCTTTGCGCCCGGCGAAACTGCGCACCGACTCGCGAACCGCCTCGCGATTGCTGGTGAGCCGGATCGCGAAGATGGAATCGAGCGGCTTCATGACCACCACCAGATCGCGCGGCGCGAGAACGCGATCGACGAACCGCAGCAGCGCCTCGCGCGCGCGATCGGTGCTGGCGCCGGCGCTCACGTGGTACTCGTCGAGGAAGATCGCGAACAACCGCGCGCCGCCGGCCGCCGCCGCGCGTTCGTCCTCGACGGACTGAATCGGCGCCGGCGCGGCGTCCGGCGATTCGGCGTCGCGCACGAATCGGACCGCTTCGAGCGGCTGTGACGTCCCGTCTTCGCGCAGGTCGAAGTCGGCCAGCTTCAAATCGTCGACCGTACGGCCGCGCGCGTCGGTGGCGAAGACGTCGAGATGAACGAGGTGACCGGCGGGTGGCGGCTGAGCGCCGAGGGCAGCCGACAACACGATGAGCAGGAGAGCCGACAGTGAGCCGCGCATGCGTGTCTTACACCGCTCGTGGTGAGCTTGTCGAACCACGAGCTCGTCCCGCGCCAGGCCTGTCCTGAGCGAGACGCTCATCCTTCGACAGGCTCAGGATGAGCGGCGGGTCGAAGGGCTCAGGACGAGCGGGACTCTCTGGGATTCGCTGCAACGGTGTCTCAGCCCACGACGCGGAAGGCGACCAGCTCCGACGCGTTCGCGTCGCTGGCTTTGATTTCGATGACGTACTCGCCGGGCGGCAGTGCGGCCAGCGCCAGCTCGAACTGCTGCACGTTCGGCGCCGGCGCCGCGACCGCCGTCAAGTCCGACATCTTCGAGCCGGACCGATTCAGCAGGTGGACGCTCAACGTCGGTGCGCCGGCCGGACCGTACGCGGGAATGCGCACCACCAGCCGATCCGTTCGACTGAACTCTCGCCCGGCGAGCGGGATCGGGTCGGCTTGCGCTTTGATCTGCTGCAGCTCGCGAACCGTGCGCGCGCGGAAGATCTCCGGCGTGCCGAGGATGGTCTCGGCGCCGGTCAGGTCGGGGACGGCAATTTCGCGGACCTCGGTGTCGAGCACCTGCGACCCGGCGCCTTCGACCGACACGCGCAGCTGCATCTTGCCGGGCGCGGCGTCGAACGTGACGCGCGACGGCCCTTTCACCGCCGCGCCGCTCGCGGACGCTTGGGACGCCGAAGCGGCCCCGGTTGATCCGGCCGCGGATGCGCCGTTGGTCGCCGGCGGCGCGGCTCCTTCGATCTTGCCGCGGAAATATGGCGAGCCATCCGGCCCCACCGCCATCAACGACACACGCGCCGGCTCTTCGCTCGCCACACGATCGCCTGGTGGTCTGACGATCGGTTCCCAGACGAAGGTCACGCGCGTCTTGCCGTTCTCGCCGCGTGAGTTCCCAATCCATGTCCGCACGACGCTCGCCTTGCTCGGGCGGCTCACCGCGGCGGTTATGGCAGCTTCGACCGGCTTGGGCACGGCCGGTTTCGGCGGCGCCAGCGCGCGCGCCGTCTGCTCCGCCGTCAGCGCCCAGTAGCCCTTGCGGGCGCGCACCTGGATGCCGGGCCGCTTCACGCGCACTTTGATCTCGTGGAACTTGCCGTCGGACGGTGCCTGCGACGAGTTGTAGCCGATCAGGTAGTAGGCGCTCGAGTCGCGCGTGATCTGCTTCATCCCCACCGCAATGTCGTTGCGATTGACGATCGCTCTGCCGTCGGTCTGCTCCGCCAGCGTCCGCAACGTATCCATCGTCGAGGTGAGGTACTTGCTGTCGGTGCGCATGCCGACGCCTTCGTTGATGTCGAACTCGAACCCAGGCAGGCCGCGCGGATCGACGGCGTAGATCGCCACGTTGTTCCGGTTGGCGTTGTCGTACACCTCGCGGAGATCGGAGTCCATGTCGAGGCCGGCCGCCCACTGGGCGCGGTCCTCGTTCAGATCGTTCACGCCCGCATCCGGGTTGTAGGCGTTGGGGTTGCCAAGGCCCGGGAGCTGCGCGTTGGCATTGCGCATCTGCGGCGGCGGCAGGTTCGAATAGCCTTCGCTCACCAGAATCAGCGCCTTGCGTCCCTCTTTGAGGGACCCCATGTGCACGACGAGGGAGCGGAGCGCGGACAACGACACCTGGTTGCGAAGGCGCTCGACGACTTCAGTCGGGTAGTGCGCGTAGTTCTGTTCGAACTGATTCTTCGGCTCGTACTCGTACTTCCGGCCGGTGAACTGCTGCAGGCCGCGGACGACCGCCGAATGGTTGCGCGTCATGCGCACGGACGACGTCGATTCGAGCGGATACATCACGCCGACCATGTCCGACGGCCCGAGCTGCGTATCGACGAACTGCGCGAGCTGGTTGCGCACCGCCATACTGGTGCCGCGGCGCACGTGATAGTCGTCGAGGAAGATCGCGAACAGCCGCACGTCTTCGCGCGCGGCCTCCATTTCTTCGTCGTAGTCGGTGCGGATTTCGCGCGGCGGCTCCTTGATCGCCGCCGACACGCCGCCGTCGAGCTTGATGAACCGGAAGGATTCGATTTTCTGCGGCTTGCCGTCCTCGATGACTTCGAAATCGGAGTCTTTCAGATCCGCGATCTGCGCGCCGCTCTTGTTGTCGGTGACGATCACGTCGACGCGGACGAAGTTGATGCCGGTACGGAAGACCGGCGGCGGCTGCGGTTGATCGGGTGGCGGCGGTGGTTGCGGCGGCAGCGGTTGCTGCGCCGGCGATTGCTGCGCCGGCGGCGGCTGCGCGGCTGGCTGTTGTGCGCGGCCGCTGATGCTGAGAAGGGCGAGTGTCGCTACCCCGGCCGCTATCGGCCTCCACGATCTGGCCATTCACCTATCTTAGCGCGTCGCCATCGTACGTGGCGTCCGGCTTTAGCCGGACCGGTGCGGGTCCGCCCGAAGGCGGACCCCTCGTACATCTGCGAGTGCTAACATTTCCGTCGTGACAACTCAAGACACCGATGTGGCTGTGCGCGCACTCACGAGCTTGGGCGAAGACGAAGCGCTCTTCCGTGACAGCGTCTACGAATTTGCGGATCGCGAGATCCGGCCGCTCGTTCGCGAGATGGACGAGCACGCGAAAATTCCTCGTGCGCTCGTGGACAAGCTGTTCGATCTCGGCGTGATGGGCATCGAGGTTCCGGAAGCGTACGGCGGCGCCGGCGCCACGTTCTTCCACGCGGTGCTCGCGGTTGAAGCGTTGTCGCGGGTCGATCCGTCGATCGCCGTGCTCGTCGACGTGCAGAACACGCTGGTGATCAACGCGCTGCTGCGCTGGGGCCATGATGATCTCAAGCACCGCTATCTGCCACGCCTCGCCTCGAAGGCGGTCAGCGCCTACGCCCTGTCGGAGGCCGGCTCGGGCAGCGACGCGTTCGCGATGACAACGCGGGCGGCCGAGCGCGATGGCGACTGGGTGTTGCGCGGCCGCAAAGTCTGGATTACAAACGCCAACGAAGCGGACGTGTTCATCGTGTTCGCGACCGTGAGTCCGGACGCGGGCTATCGCGGCATCACCGCGTTCGTCGTGGACCGGGGCAGTGATGGGTTCGCGATCGGAAAGAAGGAAGACAAGCTGGGCATCCGCGCCAGCAGCACGTGCGAGCTGATCTTCGACGACTGCCGGGTCTCGCGTGCCAACGTGCTCGGCGAGGTCGGCAAGGGCTACAAGGTCGCCATCGAGACGCTGAACGAAGGGCGCATCGGCATCGGTGCGCAGATGATCGGGCTGGCGGACGCCGCCCTCGCGCACGCGATCGGCTATACCAAGGAACGCCGGCAGTTCGGCAAGCCCATCGCCGAGTTCCAGGCCGTGCAGCACCAGATCGCGCGCGCCGCCACCGAGATCGCCGCCGCGCGGCTGCTCGTCTACAACGCCGCGCGCCTGCGCGACGCGCGGCTGCCGTTTCTGACCGAAGCGGCGATGTGCAAGATCTTCTCGTCGGAGGTCGCCGAGCGCGTCACGTCACTGGCGGTGAATCTGTTCGGCGGCTACGGCTTCGTGAAGGACTATCCGGTCGAGAAGTTGTATCGCGACGCGAAGATCGGACAGATCTACGAAGGCACGTCCAACCTGCAGCTCCAGACGATCGCGAAGCAGATACTGGGATAGCGACACTTCAGATTTCAGAGTTCAGATTTCAGAATTCAGATTTATTTATGATTTTAGGATTGGTCAATTCGCTGCCCAAATCCGAAATTCCTAAAATCTGAAATAAATCTGAAGTCTGAAATAGTCTGAAATCTGAAATCTGAAATCTCACGGCACGACGACGATTGGCGCCCGCCAGAACGTCGCCTTGTTGGCTCCGGGCAAGAGCACCGTCACCTGACAGTCGTATCGGCCCGCTGGTACCTGCTCGAGCGGCACGCTGAATCGCAGCGGCACGCCCTTCGATCGCGCATCGGGATCGACCGTCACCGCCAGCGGCGCCGTTTCGAGCGCCTTCGTCTCGCCGCGATACAGCGTGACGAACGCGACGACGGGGTGCGCGGACGCCTCGGCTCGCTGGTAGGCCTCGAGGAAGACGAACAGCTCGCGGTTTCGGCCGAACACGCGCGTCACGCTTGGCAACAGCTTCTGCCCTTCGAACACGAGCGGATTTTCATGTTCCGCACCTTTCTTGACCGAGTAGATCGCCTCGCCGAGCGCCAGACGCTGACTGCTCAGCACGACTGAGCTGATCGGCACGCGAGTCAGCTCGCGGTTCAGATTCGGAATCGTGAACGCGGCCTGATACGTGCCGATGCGCCCCGTTTCGGCGTCGCGCGCCAGGACCTTGATCACGTATTTCCCGGGCAACAGCGTGAAGCCGGTCTCGTACTGAACCGGACGCTTGGCCAGTTCGGCCGCGGTCTGGTCGCTCAACTTGACGTCGAGCTTGTCGCGGACGTTCTGGATCGTAATGCCGTAGTCGTCCTTCACCTCGCCGATGAAATCGATGAGCGTCCGGGCCGCCCCGCGCCGCCGCGCGAGCGCGAGCTCGCTGCCGGGAATCTTGACCGACACCGGCACGAAATACTCGGCGCGATTCAACTGGAAGTAGTTCACTTCCATCGCCAGGTTGATGTCGGTGACCGGATTCTCGAGCATCAGCGCGTCCTCGAGCTGGCGCTCCTTGTCGGCCGACGTGAACTTCGCGAACGTCTTGTCCGCGAAGTACCCCTGGCGATACGCGAGGTCGGCGGCGAGGTCGCGCGTCAGCGACACTTTGATCCGATGAAAACGGCCGTCCTGGGCGGTGTGCGAGCTGGTGAAACCGATGATGTAGTAGCTGCGAATCGCCGACGCGGCCTGCACGATCCCGAGCGACAGATCGTTGTTGTCGAACAGCGGTTTGCCGCCGGTGTCCTTGGCCAGGCTGTAGAGCGTGTCCTGCGACCGCTGGAAGTTGCTCATCACGTTCTGCGCGGTCTGCCCGGTCAGCAACCCGAGACCGGTCGGCGACGGCTGCGTGGCATCCCCGAGCGGCGCCATCGCCACCAGCCCGCGCGCGTCGATCGGAAAGATCGCCATGTTCGCGCGGATGGCCGCGTTGATGGTCGCGCGCAACTGCGCCTGGTTGTCCACGCCATTCAGGCGCAGGCCGCTCGCAAAGTAGACGAGCGACTTTTCCTCAGGCAGATTCCGCAGCATCGTGGCCGCCGTCTGCAGCGCCGACAGCTGGCGATCCGTGTTCAGGATGTTGAACTCCGCATCGTCCTGCCCGAATGCCGTGCCGACATCCGTCGTCTGATCCGGCATGTCGCCGGCGTCCCTCTTCTCGCCGTAGATCAGCGTCTCGATGACCTCCTGGAGCGCCGCGCGGTCGCTGATGAAGTCCTGCTTCACCCGTACCGCGCCACCCTGGAACGTCATCACCGCTACAAGATCCTGAGCGGTGATCTGCTCGCCGATGAACTTGCGAGCCGCGGCGTACGCGCGCGCCTGGTCGGGCGGCGGCATCGCCGACAGATCGAAGTAGAGGACGAGCAGCCGGCGATTCCGGTATCGAATCTCGCCGGTGGGCGACGAGGAGATCTGCGGCTGCACTGTGGGCGCGACCGGCGACTGGCTTCGCGGTGGCGTCGGCGGCAGCGGCGGCAAGGCCGCGGCGTCCGCGGAGTCCACGCGCTGAAAGGCGACCTGGCTGATCGTCTGCGGCACGCCGTCTTCGGTGATTGCAAAGTCGCTCGCCGTGAGCCCCTCGATCGGACGTCCTTCCTTGTCCGTGACGGTGACGTCGACGATGGTCAGCCGGGCGGCGCTGCGAAACGTCGGCTGCTGCGCCATCGCCGGATCAAGGAACGCCAAGGCCGCAAAGCTCGCAAAGATAAACGCTTTCTTTGCGGCCTTCGCGGACTTTGCGTTCTTCAGAATCGCCATCGCAGGCTGCTCTGCAGCTTCCGCATGGTGTTGGCCTGGATCGGCAGGCCGAACTGCGGGCTCCCGACGATAGTGTTCACGTTCGAAAAGGTGACGCGATTGAGCACGTTGGTGGCGTCGAACCGCCAATCGAGCGTGAAGCGATCGCCCCATAGAAACGATCGACCCAGGCTGGCGTTCATTGAGAACTGCGCCGGCCCTCGAATCGAGTTCCGTCCCGCGTTCCCCCAGCGGCCGGCGGCCGGCGCCGCGAACGCTGCTGGATTGGCGTACGCGCCTGGCACCACCGTCGCATCCGCGGCCGGCAGGTAATCCGCGCGCACGGAGCCGACGACGCCTGTGCCCGGCACCGACGTCAGGACGCTGGGCGTCAGCGGCAGGCCGCTGCCCGCGTTCAGCTGACTCGTCACCGTCCATCCCTTGAGCAGCGAGCCCCGTACTCCCGTCGCCAGCGCCCCGCCGCCAATCCCGACACCCGACGTGATCTGAAGCTGCGCGGTCAGGAGATGACGCTGATCGAAATTCGACGCCGCACGTTCGGCGCCGAGGTCGAGCCAATCCTGCGCGATCGCGACGCCGTTCAGGCTGACCCCGGCGAACGCCGCGGCCGCATCGTCGGTGGCTTTCGCCAGCGTGTACTGCGCCGACGCCGTCAGGCCATTGCGCAGCCGGCGCCGTAGCAGGACCTGGCCCGCATGCCGCGTCGAGCTTCCGTTCGAAGTCAGATAGACGAAGCCGGCCGGACACGCGGGGCACGGATTGACGGCGCCGATCGGATAGGTGTTCGGTAACAGTTCCTGCATCAGATGACTGCTTTTCGTGCCGAGATAGGTGGCGGTGATCGTCAGCGACGCGGGCAGATCGCGCTGCGCCAGCAGTTGCCAGTTGTGCGCGTAGCCGACGCGGAAATCGGGGTCGACCGCGAACGTATTCGGCGTGCCGGTCGTGGAACCGACGAATCCATTGGCGAGCGTGAGCGGATGCGCCACGCTGCTCTCGGCGCTGACCGTCGTCGACAGCGGCGGCTGCTGCGCGAGCAACAGCGTCAGCGCCTGATAGACCGACGAGTTCCGATAGATGCCGTAGCCGCCGCGGATGACGAGCGACGATCCCGCGACGGGCCGCCAGGCGACGCCGATTCGTGGTTGAAATCCCCGCACATCCGCGCGGAGAGAACCATTGCCGATAACTGGTCGCGCTGACGTGAACCCCGGTGCGATATCCAGATTCACGAGACGGGCGAACCGCTCGCTGAACGGTGATTCGTACTCCCAGCGCAAACCAATGTTGGCCGTGAGAGTGGGATTCACACGCCAGTCGTCGGTCACGTAGGCGTCCGCGCTGGTCGCGCTCAGGAACTTGTCGGCGTTGCCGAAGGCGATCGCGCTCGCGCGCGGCAGGCCGAGCAGAAAGTCCGCCACATCCGATCCGGTCGCGGCGCCGGTGAACGTGAACGCGCCGCGGGCATTTTGCTGCGACACGATGTCCAGGCGCCGGACGCGCGTGTCGCCGCCGGCCGTGATCGTGTGACGTCCGCGGCTCCAGATGCTCTCGCCGCCGACGCCGTGCGTCAGATCGCGATTCGAAGCGAACTGCGCGCTCGACAAGCCGGCGATGCCGCTCGCGAAGGTCAAGGTCGGCGGACCCCAGTTGACCGGATCCTGGTTGATGCCGCCGATGCCGGCGTCGCCGGCGACGTTCTCGCGGTTGGCGAAGTACGGCGTCACGTCGGTCGCCAGCCTCGTGTGCTGGTACCTCAGTCGCATCGAGAGAAACTGCGAGAATCGATGGTAGAAGGTGATCGGGACATCGATGCCTGACACGGTACCGGCGTCGACGAAGCCGAACACATTCGCGGTGTCGGTCGTGGTTCGCTGGAGCGAGACGTTGCCGGTGAGTTGGTTCCTGAGGTTCAGCGTCTCCATGAACCGGAGTTGCAACGCGTCCTGACGCGTCGCCGCCAGGACCGGCGTCTCGTAGTTCGCGCCGCTCGCCCTGAGCGAAGTCGAAGGGCCGCCATCGACGTTCGTCGCCGGGTACAGGCGCAGCAGGGACGCGGCCTGCGGACTGATACGCGCCTGCGGGATCACGTTACCGGCGAACGGCGCACCTGTTGCCGGGTCGATGAGCCGCACGGGACGGCCGAACCCATCCAGACTCCCCGAGAAGTCGCCACGGCGCTCCGCTGCCGTCGGCATCAACACCGACTGCGTCGTCGCGTTGTGATCGTCGGTGTGTTGATACCCGGCGAACAGAGTGGCGCGGTTCCGGAGCCCGGGGATCTTCACCGGGCCGGCGAACGACCCGACGATTTGCGTGTCGTTGTAGCTCGGCTTGGGCGACGGCCGATCGGTGAACGAGTACGGCGACGCGGCCCATTTCGAATTCCCCAGGAGCACGCCGAGGCCGCCGTTGTACAACGACCGTGCGTTGCGCCGGTTGTTCCCGAACGCCGCCAGCTGCGCGAACGGGGACGCCGCGCCGTTGTTGACGCTGCCGTTGATCAGGAATCCCTCCGCGGCATCGTTCGAGCGATCCCCGTCGCCGCCGGATCCGGCCACGACCGCGGCGTCTCCAGCGGCTGACGGAACGTTGACGTTGGCCCGCTGGAATCCGCCTGGCGCTGCGGCCGCCAGCTGTGGACGCGGCCGTGCAGGCGCCGCCGACGCGGCCGCTTCAGCACGCTGCGCACCGTTCGAGACGATGGTGTCGAACGGCAGCAGTTTCAGCACAAACGTGAGTGGTGGCGCGGCGGGCGAGACGACGACCTCCTCACGCAGCGTCGAGAAGCCAAGCATCTCAATCTGCAGCGTCCACGGGCCGTCGGTCAGATCGGCGAAACGAAACACGCCCTGCCCGTCGGTCACCGTGACGTGTGCGAGATCGCCGCGCGTGGCGGTCAGCGTCGCGCCCGGTACGGGCTGATCGGAAAACGTGACGCGACCATACTGATCGGCACCCGCAGCGACCCGCCCGACCGACACAAGGCACAGCCACGAAAACACGAAAACACGAAAAACCTTCATACGTTTCGTGCTTTCGTGCTTTCGTGGCAACCGCCGGCTGCCGCGAATCGCAGAGGCGTTAGTTTTCTGTTGGCCGTTCCGCACGATCGATCACGAGCATCGCGACCGGGCCGCGCTGCGAATCGAGCTTGAGACCCAACTGCTCCTGCACCGCAGTGAACAGCGACGGGCCGTTGGGATCGACCGGCGGGGCGTCGGGTCCAGGCGCGCCTGGGGGACGATTCGCCACCTGATCCGGCGTCCACATGAGCGTGAAGTCGTAGTTGCCCGCAAGCCCGGTCTTGTCGATGACGATGCGGCCGGCGAACATCGAGAGGCTGTTCGCGACTTGCGTTATCGGCGACCCGCCGACCGCCATGTTGCCCGGCCCGATCCGGATGCCGCACTGCGGCGGAGCGCCCGCCGCTGGCGGACCCGGAGGCGGCGGCATCGGCCCCCGGCCGCGTCCCCGCCCGGCCGCCATCAGCGCCACGCAATCGACTTCGGATTGTTTGAGCTGCGGACCGAGCCTGCCGTCGCTCCGCGCCAGGACGAGCGCGTAGATCGGCATCTCTTTGTCTTCGTTGTGCACGACGAGCTTGAAGCGTTCGGCGAGCAGTGCCCGAATCATCAGCTGGCCGCGGCTCGGTTGACCGTTCTGCTCCGCTCGAAACGGATCGCCCATCGTGTCGCCGGTTTCGGCCTTCGCCACGATGTCGAATCGATCGTCGGAGATCCAGCTCGGCCCGCCGGTGATCTGGAACTCCTGCAGCTGATACGCGTTGCGGATCATCATGCGAAGCGTCACGTTGGTGGCCGTGAATCGGCCGCCTGGTTGAACGCTCAGCATCACGCGTCCGTCGCCGGATTTGTTCGGCTTGATCGAGGCGACTTCGAACTGCGGAGGCGGTTGAGTCGCGCCCGGCGCACTCTGGTTCGTGATCGCCAGCACCGGCGCGCTCAGAAGCGCCACCGTCACCAGTGCGAAACGCAGGCGTGAGGCCTTGTTCGTCATATCTCAATTCTCTTTCGGATGTTCGGCGCGGTCGACGATCATCACGTCGACCGGGCCCTTCTGCGAATCCAGTTTGAGTCCCAATTGCTCCTGCAGCGCCGTGAAAATCGACGGGCCATCCGGATCGGCGGGTGCCAGACCCCCGGCGGCGATCTTCTTGTCGAATCCCTGCGGCATCTGATCGGGCGTCCATTTCAAGGTGAAATCGAACGCGCCGTCCAACCCCGTGCGATCGAACACGATTCGCCCGACCCACGTCGTCAGCGTTTTGGCGAGTTGTGCCATCGAGGCGCCGCCAGCGACCATCGTGCCCGGCCCGCCGCCAATCCGGATGCCGCACGAGATGCTTCCAGCGGGCGGCACACCTCCACGCGGCGGCACACTGCAATCCAGCGCGGAGGGACGGATGTCGGATCCGAGCGTCCCGTCGGATCGAGCGCGGACGAGCGCGTAAGTGGGCAACTCCCGCGTGACCGTATGGACGTCGAGGGCGAAACGCTCCTTGAGGAGCGCGCGCAGCATCACCTGCGGCCGACTGACTTCCCCGCGCCTTTCGGCATCGAACAGATTCCCTGGATCGTCCGTGCCCGACTTGGCGACGATGTCGAACCGGTCGGAATCGAGCCAGGCCGGCCCGCCGGTGAGTTGCAGTGGTTGGAGGCGGTACGCGAAGAGGATCAACCCCCGCAGCGTGACGTTCTCGG
Source organism: uncultured Acidobacteriota bacterium (assembly GCA_963770995.1). Taxonomy (GTDB): domain Bacteria; phylum Acidobacteriota; class Vicinamibacteria; order Vicinamibacterales; family CAVVIG01; genus CAVSWN01. The sequence goes on from CAVYRS010000005.1 coordinate 1,431,567, forward strand.
CCGTGAACCGCCCGCCAGGCAGCGTCTGAATGCTGACTTTCGCCGCGCCCATCTTGTTCGGCTTCACGGAAGCGACCTCGAACTCCGCCACCGCTTCCTGCTCGAGCATCCTGGAAAACGACGCCGCGCGCACGCGCGGGGCGTCGAGGATGCCGACGACGATCGGCGCAACGATCGCCGCAATCGGCAGCCCGGCCACGAGGACCGTCTTCATCGGCGTGAGCGCTTCCAGCGCGCCGCCCCGCATGATGCGCTCGATGCGCGTCCGCAGATTCGACCCCGTCACGCCCGCGACGCACGGCAGGGGTGACTCGAGGAAAATGCGGCACGCGGTCAGGATCGTTTCGGCGTACACGCGCGGCTCGTGGCCCAGCCGCACGACCGCTTCGTCGCACGCGCGCTCGCGCTCGTCCACGAGCCGCGCGCCGATCCACCACACCAGCGGGTGGAACCAGAACAGCGCTTGCACCACCATGTGGACGGCGGCTGTGAAGTTGTCGTGCCGCCGCACGTGCGAGATCTCGTGCGCGAGAATCGTGACGAGCTGTTGTTCGTCCAGCCGATTACCAATCGCACGCGGCCAGACGAGAATCGGCCGGATGAACCCGAAGATGCCGGGTTCGAGCGAGGCGCCGGACTCGACCAGCCGGATCGGCGTGGCAACGGCGAGTGACGTTTCGAGCCGCCGGAGCGCATCGAGTTCGCGACCAGCCGTCACGGCCGTCGCCTCACGCGCGATCGCCGCAACGCGCCGCCACCGCAGCCACCACACCGCCACCACTGCTAGCACGCCGCACAGCCACACGCACCCCAGGATCCAGGGCGAAGGCAGCGTGAACAAAGGAGCAGTGACGCGCGCGACCTCGAGAGGAAACGGCGGCCCCAACGCACCGCCGCCGCCGTTGATGACCACGATTGTCTCGGTCACTCGGATGGGGGCCGGCAGCCGGGGACCGAATTCGGCGCCGAGCGCCATCAGCACGGCGAACGGCACTAGAAACTTCACCGACGCTGCAAGCCATAGCGTGTGGCGGATCGCGGCATGGTTCCTTCTGAGCATCAGCGTCGCCAACCCGATGACCAAGGCGAACAGCGTCGATTGCCAGAGATGCGCGCCGATCGCAGCGAGCAGCGTCATCGTCAGCGGCGCTCCTTGTCCGCCGTAGCTTTAGCGGAGGCGGAGAGCTTCCGCAGCGTGCGCTCCGCTTCCTGCACGTCCTTGAGCGTCAGCTTGCCGGCGTCGATCAAGTGGGCCATCACGGGCTGTGTCCGTCCGCCGAAGATGCTCAGCAACTCGTCGATCAGCCGGCGCTGCGCGCTGTCCCGCGAGATCTGCGCCTCGAAGATGAGCGCGTTGCCGACCTTTTTGACGCGCCGCACGGCCTTTTTGGTTTCCAGCCGGTACACCATCGTCTGGACAGTCGTGTACGCCGGCCGGTCTTTTTCGGGAAGCGCTTCCTGGATCTCGCGCACGGAGGACGCGCCGGACGTCCACAGCGCATCCATGATCCGCAGCTCGAGCCTCGTCAGTCTGGGACCCACGGTCCTCCTACGGTGGACCTTAGATCTACTACAGATGTAGTAAGGATGGCAACGTTCGACGTTCGACGTTCGACGTTCGCGGTTCTAGGTTCCGCCCTTGGTTTTGCGGGCGCCGACGTCGGGACGAGGGTCTGGCACGAAGCCGTCGCGGTTCGGCATGCGAACGGCCGTCAGCGTCTTGGCGTCCATCACGTCCTGCTCGGTGATGATGCCGTTCAGGTTCAGCAGATACCCCGTCACCGCGTACACGTCGTCGGCGCTCAGCACAGTCGGCCGATCGAACGGCATCGCGCGGTTGATGTAATCGAACAGCGTGGTGGCGTACGGCCAGTAGCTGCCGACAGTCTTGAGGGGTTTGGCGGTCGCCAGCGTGCCGCGCCCTCCGACGAGCGGCGACTCGGGCCCTTCCGTGGCGGTCGCGCCGTGGCAGCGGGCGCACTGTTCGACGTAGACGACCTTTCCACGCGGCACCGTGCCGCGCCCGGGCGGCAACTCTTTCCCGTCCGGGCCGATCGCGATGTCCCACGCTTTGATTTCGTCGGGCGTCGGCGGGCGGCCGACGTTGTAGCGTGATGATTGCGCCGCGATGGTCAACTGGGCACATATCGCAAGAATCATAAACGCCACGAAAACACGAAAGCACGAAACCATTCTGTTCTCTTTTTCGTGTTTTCGTGCTTTCGTGGCTGATCTAGACGACCGCATATTCCACCGTGCCGTCAGCTTTCACCTTCCACGCCTGAATCATGTTGTTGTGATAGTAGGAATTCACACCGCGCACCGCGACGAGCTCCCCGCGCATCGGCTGCACGTACCCGGTCTCGTCCGTCACTCGCGACGCGACGATGGCGTCCGCTCCGTCCCAGTGCCAGTCGAACCGGAATCTTGTGTGAGCGAGCGGCAGTACCGGGCTCCTGGAGCGCCGCGTCCTTCCACGCCGCTCCTCCATCGGTGGAGACCTCGACGCGCGCGACTCGGCCGCGACCTGACCAGGCGATGCCGCTGATTTGGTGAAACCCCGCGCCGGCCAGCCGCTGCCCTCCGGACGGATGCGTGATCACGGATTTCGCATCCATCACGAGCGTGAACTGGCGGGCGCGACCGTCGGGCAGCAGGTCCGTGTACTTCGACGTTTCCTCCCGCGTCATGTACGGCTGGTCGACCACCTTCAGCCGCCGCAGCCACTTGACGTTGGCGTTGCCTTCCCAGCCTGGCAGGAACAGACGCAGCGGGAAGCCCTGTTCGGGCCGCAGCGGCTCGCCGTTCTGCGCGTACGCCACAAGCGCATCCTCCATCGCCTTGGCAAGCGGGATGCTGCGCGTCATCTTCGCGGAATCGGCGCCTTCGGCCACGATCCACGACGCTGCGGCCTGAACGCCGACTTCCTCGAGCAGCAGCGACAGCTTGACGCCGGTCCATTCGCTGCAGCTCGTCATACCGTGCGTGCCCTGCACCGTCGGCCGCGGCGCCGGCTGCCAGCCGCCATTGCTGTTACCCGAGCACTCGAGGAAATAGATGCGCGAGATCGACGGCAGCCGCTGCAATTCCGCCATCGTGAAGACGAGCGGCCGGTCCACCATGCCGTGGATCATCAACCGATGCTGGGCCGGGTCGATCTTCGGTACGCCGGAATGATGCCGTTCGAAATGCAGCGACGAGGGCGTGATGATGCCGTAGGTGTCGGCCAGCGGCGTGAGACTCACCGCCTGTTCCGGGGTTCTGGTGTCGAGACTCTGGCGCACGGCACGCACGTACGGCGAGCGCTCGCCGTACGGACTCACCGGAGCGCCGAGGAAACTGGGAAGCGGCGCGGGCGCTTTCGCGCGGCACGCAGCCAGCGCGCCGCTTCCAAATGCGAGAAGTTGTAGAAATGCGCGGCGAGGAGCGCTCATGCTCAGTCGGTGGCCTTCCCCTCGAACAGCGCGTCGGTCTGCAGGGACTGCGGACCGTTCTCCGTGCACACCGAGTAGGTCGACTGGTACATCGCCACGCCCGCGTATTCGCCTTTCTTGTTCAGGACGTAGAAGCTCAGACCGAAATTCGGCTGACCCCTGGAATTGAGCAGGCGTTTCTCGATAGTGTTCTTCGCAACGCGTTTGAGCGCCGTGAGCGCCGCGTCTTTCGGATGCGCGCCCCGGCGCATCTCCTCGACGATCAGGTACGAGCAGAGGTTGTACAAGTTGGCTTCGCCGCGGCCCGTCGATCCGGCCGCGCCGACGTCGCCGTCCACGTACAAACCAGCGCCGAGAATCGGCGAGTCGCCCGCACGGCCCGGGATCTTGAACGACAACCCGCTCGTCGTCGTCACGCCGCAGATCTCACCCTTCGCGTTGATGCCGTCGCAGTTGATCGTGCCGTAGTAGTGCTCGGCCTCGATCCAGCCTTCGGCGATCATTTCCATCCCGACGCGGTGGAAGGCTTCGTCGCGCTCTTTCGTCGGCAGGTAGTGCAGCGGATCGGTTTTTCGCTTCCACTCGAGCCACGATTTGCGCGACTTCTCGGTGTTGAGGTCGTCCTCGATCGTGAAGCCCATGAGCCGCGCGAAATCCTGCGCGCCCTTGCCGACGAGCAGATGATGGTCGGTCTGGTCGGCAACCAGCTGCGCTACCTTCGCCGGCGTCCGCACGCCCTCTAGTGCGGCGACGCCGCCGGCGCGCTTCTTCGGCCCGTGCATGCAGCACGAATCGAGCTGCACGACGCCGTTCGCGTTCGGGATGCCGCCGTAGCCGACGCTCGAATCTTCCGGATCGAGCTCGACGATGGCGACGCCGGCAACCAGCGCGTCGAGCACGTCGGCCCCGCCCGTGATCATCTCGAACGCCTTGGCGACGCACGTCTGGCCCTTCTCGTTCTTCGACCGGTTGCCGTTCGATGCGGCCACGACGACCGGCTTGACGCTCTTCGGCGTCATCATCGTCGGGCCCTGCCCTGAGCCTGTCGAAGGGGCTTGACCGAACAGCGGTTTCGACGCTGCTGCAGCCGCCACACCAGCGGCGGTCGTCGTTCGAACGAAATCGCGGCGATTCAGCTTTTTCATGAAAAGGCCTCACATCGGGTAATCGGGAAATCGGGTAATCGAATAATTGATTGTGTCAATTGAGCAATCGATTTCAATCGATTATCAGATTCCCCGATTACCCGATTACTCGATTACTCGATTCACCTACGCGTCAGTGGCACGGCCGGGGTACAACGCGTCGGTCTGCAGCGTTTGCGGACCGTTCTCGGTGCAGACGGCGTAGCTCGATTCATACATCGCCACGCCCGCGTACTCGCCCTTGGCGTTCAAGCAGTAGAAGCTCAGGCCGAAATTCGGCTGACCCTTGCTATTCAGCAATCGCTTTTCAATCGTGTTCTTGGCGACGCGCTTGAGGGCCGCCATCGCGGCGTCCTTGGGATGCGCGCCGCGGCGCATTTCCTCGACGATGAGGAACGACGAGAGGTTGTAGAGATTGGCCTCGCCGCGCCCGGTCGATCCGGCGGCGCCAACCTCGCCGTCGACGTAGAGGCCGGCCCCGAGGATCGGCGAGTCGCCCGCGCGGCCCGGGATCTTCCACGCCAGGCCACTGGTCGTGGTGACGCCGCATACTTCGCCCTTCGCGTTCACACCATCGCAGTTGATCGTGCCCCAATACGTTTCGGCGGAAATCAACCCTTCGCGCACCATCTGCAGGCCGGCGTCGTACCACGCCTGCGCACGGCTCTTGGGATCGAGGTAGTGCAGCGGATCGGTGCGGCGCTTCCATTCGAGCCAGCGCTGGCGCGCGACGTCGTTGATCAACCCGGGCTCGATCTTGATGCCCATCGCGCGTGCGAAGTCCTGGGCGCCCTTGCCGACCAGCAGGTGATGATCCGTCTCGTTGGCGACGAGCTGCGCCACCTTGGCCGGCGCGCGGACGCCTTCGATCGCCGCCACGCCGCCGGCGCGCTTCTTCGGGCCGTGCATGCAGCAGGCATCGAGCTGCACCACGCCGTCGGCGTTCGGCAGCCCGCTCCAGCCGACGCCGGTCTGATTGGGATCGAGCTCGACAATAGCGACGCCGGCGACGAGCGCATCGAGCACGTCGGCGCCCTCGGTCATCATCTTGAACGCCTTGGCGACGCAGGTCACGCCGTCGGCGTCCTTCGATCGGTTGCCGTTGCCGGAGGCGACGACGCAGGGCTTGACGCTTTTGGGCGTCATCATGACCGGCCCCTGGCCTGAGCCAGTCGAAGGCTGACCGAACAATGGCTTGGTTGCGGCCGCGGCGGCGGCGACGCCGGCGGCGGTCGTGGTCCGCACGAAATCGCGACGATTGAGCTTCTTCATCAGAACCTCACTTTTCGCGGCTATCATACGCCGTTGCTGCAAACGGGGACACACCTTCACGATCGCTACCGCGTGCTGCGCCGCATCGGCAGGGGCGGGATGGGCGCCGTCTACGAAGCCGTCGACACGCGCCTCCGTAACACCGTTGCCGTGAAGCAGCTCGAGCTGGCGGGAGCCGAGGCCGACCGTGCGTTCGAGCGCGAGGCGCAACTGCTTGCCGGTCTTCGCCATCCGGCGCTGCCGGTCGTCATCGATTACTTCCTGGCGGCGGCGGATGCGTTCCTCGTCATGCAATACATCGAGGGTGAAGACCTCGCGCATCATCTCGAGAGACTGCAGCAACCGGTCGACCGCGACGAGGTCATCGCCTGGGCCTGCACCATCCTCGCTGGTCTCGCGTACATCCACTCGCACGAGCCGCCGATCGTCCATCGCGACATCAAACCGGCCAATGTCAGGCGGACGCCGACCGGCGACGTGGTCCTGCTGGATTTCGGGCTCGCGAAAGGACGTCTCAACGACGACGAGACGGACTCATCCGGGTCCAACAGCATCTACGGCTTCACGCTGCAGTACGCGCCGCCCGAGCAGATCGACAAGCAAGGGACAGACGAGCGCAGCGATCTGTTTGCGCTGGGGGCAACGCTCTATCACCTCGCAACCGGCGTGCAACCAGCGAGCGCACTGCACCGGTCGCTGGCCGTCAAGAGCGGCATGCCGGATCCGCTCGTTCCAGCCGATGAGATCTATCCGGCTGTTGGCCCGGTCCTCAGCGCCGCGCTCACCAAGGCCTTGCAGCTCGCCCCCAACGATCGGTTTGCGTCGGCAGCCGAGATGCACGCCGCGCTGTCTGCGCTGGGCGCGCCGGAGGTGCCCCGTGCCGAGCCGACGACCGCCGAACGGCGCGTCGACGCCGCGCTGCCCACCCAGGTCGAGGTCGGGCGGCAGACGGATCTGATCGTCCAGGTCCGCTTCGCGGATTCACCGCGGCTCGGGATCGAGGACTGGCCGACGGCGCGACGTCCCGAACACGTCGAGCAGCAATCCGAGCCGCTGCACGTGAAGCACATCGTCGATGTGACCGGACGGCTGCTGCCGGCTCGCGTGCGCATCCGGATCGTCGCCGCCGACTTCGCGATTGACGGCGACGCCGAGCGCGTGATCGAAGTGCCCGTCAACGACTACTCGAAGCGCATGACGTTTCTGCTGACATCGCAGCGCGCCGGATACTGTCGCGTGAACGTCGAGGTCTACGCGCTCGACTCGTTGTTTCTCGGAGCCGTCGCGGTGGAGGCCGAGGCGGTCAGCACGCACGTCGCCGAGGCGATGCCAAACGTTGCCAACGTGGTGCTCGGGACGTTCGCGCGCCGCGCGCCGACGCCGAAGCCGGCCGCGCGCGGCACAAGCGCGACGGCAGACACCGTGCGCATCAAGATTACGCCGGAGCTCGCGGCCGCTCTCGCGGAACCGCCAGCACCTGCACCAGCGCAACAGGAACTGACGGCGGCGGCGACGATCGTGGCGATGCCGTCGCCGGTGGCATACTCACCGCCGCCATTGAGCGTTGCGGCGCCGCCGCAGCCGCAGCCACCGCAGGCCGCGCCGGCACCGCCCACAATGGCGCGCCCCACGCCGGCTGCGGCCGCACCGGCAGCACGCGCCAAGGTGCCACCCGTACCGACACCGCCCGCGCCGATACCGCCCGCACCGACACCACTCGCGATGCCACCGCCGGTGCTCGCGCCGGCCGCCACGCCATCGGCCGCGCAAAAGAGGTCGCTCTCCGCGCGGATCACGGCGCTCGGCGGCGCCGTAGCGGCGGTCGTGATTGCCGGCGTCGTAGTCATCACGTGGCCGGCCATGAGAAGGAGCGTCACTGAACCGATCGTGGAGAGTCCGCCGATGGCGAGCGCTCCGACCACCATCAGTCCGACGCCATCTCCTGCGTCGCCCGCGCCCGAGCCTGCGACACCGCCGCGGCCGCCGGTCGCCGCCGCGCGGCCACCGGTAACAACGGGCGCGGTTCCCCGCCCCGCCCCGCCACCGGTGACCATCGGCGCATCACCGTCTCCTCCCGCCGCAACACCATCACCTGGCGCACCGCCCGTCGCCGCACCGCCGCCGTCCGCCCCACCGCCGCCACCGCCCGTTGCGGCGCCACCGTCGGCCGCGCCACCACCACTGCCCGCTGCAGCGCCACCATCGGTCGCGCCACCGCCACCGCCCGCTGCGGCACCGCCGTCCGCCGCACCGCCGACACCGCCCGCCGCAGCGCCACCGTCAGCCGCGGCGCCACCACCGCCCGCCGCGACCGCCCCGGCGCCGAACGCCGCCGGTTCCTCGTCTGCGAAGAGCCTGGAAGCGGCCAGACAGCTGGAACAATCAGGGGAACTGGCCCGGGCGCTGACCGAGTACGAACGCGCGCGTCAACTTCTCGAGGCCGACGTCGCGCGTCTCAATGAGGCCCTCCAGAGCGGGCTCGTCACACGCCGAAGAGTCGAGGCCGCCGAAGCGGCACTTAACGACGCGAAGCAGTCCATTACTCGCGTACGAGCCCGGCTGGACGCGCAGCGCCGGAAGTGACGCGTCGACCGCGTGCCGCTATGCGCTGGCCAGGATGTTCGCGGCGATGATCATCCGCTGCGAGGCGACCACGCACGGATTGACGCTCTTGGGCGTCGGCATCGGCGGCGCTTGTCCGAAGAGCGCCTTCGGTGTCACTCGCGAGCGCCCGTCGCTGCAAGGCGCTTCAGCTCCTCGAACCAGTTGAGGACAACGTTGACCTGGGCCGGAGGCCCTTCTTGATCGAGCGTCTTCAACATCAGGAACCGCTGGCCGTCAGGAGTGACGTCATAGTTTGCCCATAGGGCGAGGGTCTGTTCGTAGGGTTTTTCAAACAGCCGCTGCGGCTTTCCCACGTTCAGCGTCGGGCCACCGGTCACGCTGACGGTCATCATGGCGTCGCCATTTCGATAGAACAGCTCTCGCCCGTTCGGTGACCAGACTGGCTCGTTGCCGCCTTCGGTCGAAACGGGGATCTTTTCGCCAGGACCGGGAACGGGCCGGATGAAAATCTCGTTGCGACCGGACTCGCTCGACACGTACGCGAGCCAGCGACCGTCTGGCGAAAACGCAGGACCGCCCTCGCCAAACGGAGTTCCGAGGAAGACGGTTGGCTTGTCCTTCTGATCGAGACGAAACAGCCAGAGGTCCTGCAAAGTACTCGGGTGCGAGACAACAAATGCCAACTCACCATTCCGCGTCCAGGAAAATGGGAAACTGGATCGCTCGCTCGCAAGCAGCCGCTCTTCAGGTCCGCTGCCATCCAGAGGCTTCCAGTAGATGTTCTCGCGGCCGGCTTTGTCGGACACGTACGTAAGTCGACGCCCATCGGGCGTCCAGAGCGGAAACCCGCTGTTTCCTTCCGACGTGAAGCGGTTCCACGTTTCACGTGCGAGATCGTACAGCCACACGTCGTCATGGTCTTCCGCGCCGACCGTGACGGCGACACGCCGACCGTCGGGCGATAGGCGCGGTTGGTAATACGCCCCGGCCGCCGCGCCCGTGGGTTGTTCGACGCCATCGCGATTCACCCACATCAGTGCGCTCTGCCTCGGGTGCGGGTTGGCCGGGACGTACGCCAGGGTCCCAGCGGTGGAAAAGCTCACTTGCGGTACGAGACTCGTGGTCGTTCCGCTGCGGAGCCGAGACACCTGCATGACTCCCGACAGGACGGCAATCGGTGCGCCAGTCACCTTCAACTGTGCGAGGTCGAACGGCACGGCCATCAGCGTGCGGGCCTGGACGTATGCAAGGTGTCCCGTCGGCAGATATCGAGTCCCGAAGCCTTTGACCAAAGGCTGCCGCTCACCCGTTTCGAGCGTCTGGATGTACGACTGCGAGTCGGCGGCCGTACCCGCCGTGAACAACAGCGTTCGTCCTCCAGGCAAGAGCTGCGGCCAGCGGTGATTGGTTTCAGCCTGCGTCAAGGTTGTAACGGCCTTCGCGGCGCCACCGGCGCCGGATACCCGCCAGATGCCAGCGCCAACCGTGGGTGTAAAGAAAATTGTGTCGTCGCTTTCCCAACTGCCCACGGCGAATGAGTTCGCCGTCTGCGTTGCCTCGGCAATGGTCTGCGGTGTCCCTCCGGCGAGCGTCACTTTCCTCAGCTTTCCACCAGCGACGAAGCCGACCCACTGGCCGTCCGGCGAGAAGAAGGGGCTGCTGGCGCCATCGGTTCCCGGTACCGCGGTGCTATTGAACTGGTCGATATCACGAACGTAGATTTTCCGACGGCCACTTCGACCGGCGACGTAGGCGACGCGGCGCCCGTCGGGCGAAAGCGCAACGGCGATCGTATCGATCGAAAGAGGCTCGCCTGGTGGGGGCACGATGACGAGACGCGCGACGGATTGGGGGCTGGGCGCCAACGATCGCGGCGCCGTGAAGCTCCATACCAGCAACCCGGTCGAAGCCGCGGTGACCAGCAGCGCCGAGATCCCGCGTGTCGTCGTCCAACCTGTCCGACTCGCCGATCGCTCGGCAGGAGCGTTGACTGGACGAGAGAGCGCCGTCTCGATTTCGAGACGCGCGTCGCCGATGTCGCGCAAACGCTGCTTGGGCTCTTTGACGAGACAACGCTCGACCAGTCGTCGTACGACGAGGGGGACTCGGCTGGCAGCGCGTCCCAATTGGGTTCGCGCTCGAGCACGGCTGCGACCGTATCCGCAATCGTCTTGCCGGGAAACGGCGAGCGACCCGTCAGCATCTCGTAGAGCAAACAGCCGAAAGCCCAGATGTCGGTTCGCTTGTCGACGACTTGACCTCGGGCCTGTTCGGGACTCATATACGCCGCCGTCCCGAGAATCACGCCGTCGCGGGTGCTACCTATCGAGACGGTTTGGAGGCGCGTGTCCGTTCCGAATTGTCCGGAGTCAGATGCCGCCCGCTCTCGCGCGTGCATCGAGAGTCCGAAGTCCAGAACTTTGACGATGCCTTCGGGCGTGATCTTGATGTTGGCTGGCTTCAGGTCGCGGTGCACGATGCCTTTGTCATGCGCCGTTTCGAGTGCATCGGCGACCTGCCGCGCGATGCCCAATGCCTCCCGCACTCCAAGCCTCGCCTCCCTGACGGTCCCCCGCTGCTTGAGGTAGTCCTCCAGTGTGAGCCCTTCGACCAGTTCCAGCACGAGCGCGCGCACGCCGGAGGCGACGTCCACGCCGTATATGGCGCCAATATGCGGATGATTGAGCGACGCCAGGATGCGTGCTTCGCGATCGAACCGCGCGAGACGGTCCGGATCCGCAAGCCATGTGTCGGGGAGAATCTTGATTGCCACATCGCGGCCGAGCGTCGGATCGTGGGCTCGATAAACCTCGCCCATGCCCCCCGCACCAAGAGGAGCAAGGATTTCGTACGACCCGAGCCTGCTGCCGGGAACGAGGCTCATCGGCGTCCAAGTCCGAGGAAATTGTACGTCAGACGTTCGCGAGGATGTTCGCGGCGATGATCATCCGCTGGGCTTCGGACGTCCCCTGATAGATTTCCGTGGCGCGTACGTCACGGAAGAGCCGCTCGACGACCGATCCGCGGCGATACCCCGCTGACGCCAGGACCTGCATCGCCTTGTCGGCGGCCTTGTGCGCCGCCTCGGACGCCGCGAGCTTCGCCATCGACGCCTCGTACGTGCTCGTCTCCTGGCGATCCTTGGCCGCGGCGGCTTTCAGCGTCAGCATTCTCGCAGCCGCCAGTTCGGTGGCCATGTCGGCGAGCATCCACTGGATCGCTTCGTAGTTGCCGATCGGCTGACCGAACTGCTGCCGCGACTTCGCGTAGGCGATGGCCTCGTCGAGCGCCGCGTCGCCGATGCCCAGCGCCTGCGCGGCGATCGCGACGCGTCCGCCCTGCAGCGCCCACATCGCGAGCCGGAATCCTTGGTCGACGCGGCCGAGCACCTGGTCGTCGCCGACGGCGATGTCGAGATCGAGATCCATGCAACCCAGACCCCGGACTCCCAGGGAATCGGCGCGCGCCGTCCGCGTGATGCCGGCCGTGTTCATCGGCACGAGAAACGCCGTGATGCCCTGCCCGCGGAGCCCGGGCCGCGTGCACGCGAACACAATCGCGACGGTCGCTTCCTCGGCGTTGGCGACCCACACTTTGCGGCCGCGAATCCGGTAGCCGTCGCCCGATTGCACGGCGGTGGTCTTCTGATTCGCCGCGTCGGTTCCGGCGTCCGGCTCAGAGAGGGCGAACGCACCGATCGCCTCGCCGGTGGCGAGCAGCCGCAGCCAGCGCTCGCGCTGCTGATCGCGCCCGGCATGCGCGATCAACTCGGCGACGAGCGAGTTCGTCACCGAGAGCGACACAGCCACGGTGGCGCTGGCCTTGGCGATCGCTTCGATCGCGAGCGCGTAGCTGACATAGTCTCGACCCGCGCCGCCCCACGCCGTCGGAATGGTGACGCCGAGCAACCCGTGCCCGGCCGCCGCGTGCATCACGTCGGTAGGAAACTCGCCGGACTTGTCGATCGCCGCGGCCCGCGGCGCCACAATCTCGCGCGCGAACTGCTGGATCGTTTCCTGGAACGCGCGCTGGTCGGGAGTGAGATCGAAGTTCATGGTATTTCAGACTTCAGATTTCAGATTCAGATATTCACGATTTGTCACCACGAAGTGTAAATCGAATTCTCTTCGTGACTTCGTGGCTTCGTGAATCTGAAATTTAACGCTCGTTCGCGGCGAGCCTTTCAAAGATCGGCCGAAGGCGAGCCGCCGTCTGCGACAGCTCCTCCGGCAGCACGCGCGTGTCGCCGACCACCGTCATGAAATTGGTGTCGCCGTTCCAGCGCGGCACCAGATGCACGTGCAGGTGATCGAGCACGCCGGCGCCGGCCGGGCGGCCGATGTTGACCCCGATATTGATGCCCTGCGGCGTGTAGGCCTCGGTGAGCGCCATCTCGGCGCGCCTCGTCAGGCGCATCAGCTCGTCCTGCTCATCGCGCGTGGTGGCGGCGAGCGTTCCGACGTGCCGGTTCAACGCCACCATCAGGTGCCCGCTGTTATAGGGATAGAGATTCAGAATCGCGTAGCACAGCCGGCCACGCGTCAGGACGAGATCGTGTTGTTGGGTTTTGAGGGCCTCGCAGAAAACGCAGGCCGGGTCGCCGCTGCTCGCGCCGGTCACATAGGTCAGTCGCCAGGGAGACCACAGACGTTCCATATCGTTCGTGGTTCGTGGTTCGTGGTTCGAACGGCGAACGCCGAACGACGAACCTCGAACGACTGCGATCAGACCGCCAGGGCGTCGGGAGGCAGCGAGGCGTCGCCGGTCGGCGCGCCCGCCACGGACGGCGGCGCTTCCTTGTTGATCAGTTCCTTCAGCTCTTTGCCCGGCTTGAAGTACGGCACCTTCTTCGGCGGCACGTCCACCTTGTCGCCGGTCTTCGGGTTGCGGCCCTTCCGCGGCTCGCGCTTGCGCAGGCGGAAACTCCCGAAGCCCCGCAGCTCGATCTTCTCGCCGCGGTGCAGCGCTTCGATGATGCTCCGGAACACGGTGTCGACGATGACCTCGGAGTGCTTCTTCGTCAGGTCCGACACGCGCGAAACTTCCTCGACCAGCTCCGCCTTCGTCATACTGCCATTGGTCATGTGAACCCTGTCATGGCTATGGCTGATAGCTAAAGGCACGGAGGGATGGCATCCCTGAACCATTTGCCCTCAGCCATCAGCCATCAGCCATGTCACCGATTTCTGAAATGGTCCCCGAGCGTCGCAGTCCCGTCGCCAGCGCCCTCCTGGTACGACTCCCAGTCGGCGCGGAACTCGTCGGATTTGAGCGCGCGAATCGACAGCCCGATCTTCCGCTCGGCCGGCGCGAGCTTGATGATCTTCATCGGGTAGCTCTCGCCGACGGTGAGCTCGATCTTCCCGTCTTTGCCGGCGCGCGGGGTGTCGTCGAACTCCGACACGTGAATCAGGCCCTCGATGCCTTCATCCAGCTCGACGAAGGCGCCGAAGTTCGTCATCCGCACGACCTTGCCCTCGATGGTGTCACCGACGTGGTGACGCGAGAAGAAGTCGTCCCAGATGTCGGTGGCCAGCTGCTTCAAGCCCAGCGACAGCCGCTGGTTCTCGGCGTCGATGTTGAGCACCATCGCCTCGACGACGTCGCCCTTCTTGAGGACTTCCGAGGGGTGCTTGATCCGCTTGCTCCACGACATGTCGGAGATGTGAATCAAGCCGTCGATTTCTTCCTCGACCTCGACGAACGCGCCGAACTCGGTCAGGTTGCGCACCTTGCCGTTGATCTTCGCGCCGACCGGGTACTTGTCCGCCAGGTCGTGCCACGGGTTGCTCTCGACCTGCTTCAGGCCGAGCGAGATGCGCCGCGCCGTCGGATCGACGCCGAGGACCATCGCGTCCACCGAGTCGCCGACGTTGAGAATCTTCGACGGATGCTTGACCCGCTTGCTCCACGACATCTCGCTGACGTGGATCAGCCCTTCGACGCCCGCTTCGAGCTCGACGAACGCGCCGTAGTCGGTGAGGCTCACGACCTTGCCGGACATCCGCGCGCCGACCGGGTAGCGATCCATGACGTTCGCCCACGGGTCGGTGATCAGCTGTTTGTGGCCGAGCGAGACGCGCTCGGTCGCCGCGTCGTACTTCAGCACGATCACGTCGATCTCGTCGTTCACCTTGAACAGCTCGGACGGATGGCCCACGCGTCCCCACGACATGTCGGTGATGTGCAGCAGACCGTCGATGCCGCCCAGGTCGATGAACGCGCCGTAATCGGTGATGTTCTTGACCACACCCTTGAGGACCTTGCCTTCGGCGAGCGTCTCGAGCGTGTGCTTCTTCTTCTCGGCGTTCTCTTCTTCGAGCAGCGCCTTGCGCGACAGCACGATGTTGCCGCGCTTCTTGTTGACCTTGATCACGCGCATGCGCAGCTCTTGCCCGCGCAGTGCGTCGAGGTTGCGGACGGGACGCACATCGATCTGGGATCCCGGCAGGAATGCGCGGACGCCGATGTCCACCGCCAGCCCGCCCTTGATCCGCTCGATGACGCGGCCGATGACGACCTTGCGCTCGGCATAGGCCTTCTCGACCTCGTCCCAAATCTTCATCTTCTCGGCTTTTTCGCGCGAGAGGACGACGTAGCCGTCGCGATCTTCGGTGCGCTCGAGCAGCACGTCGACGATGTCGCCGGGCTGCACGGTCACTTCGCCGTTCTCGTCGAGGAACTCGTCGATGGCGATGATGCCTTCCGACTTGTAACCGACATCGACGACGACTTCCGACGGGGTCACCTTGAGCACCGTGCCCTTGACGACCTCGCCTTCCGCGATGTTCCGGAAGCTGTTATCGTAGACGTCCAGCAGACGGGCGTATTCGGCCGGGTCGATCTGCTCGTCTTCGTCTCGCGGCAGTGCTTTCAGCACGCCGCGATCGGTACGTTCGCCGCGCTCCGGGCGTTCCGTTGTCGCGACGCCGCCGCCGCTCGCTGGACCGGGAGTGTTCTCGTCGTCTACGTTCGCCATGCCTTGCGCGTCCTCCTGTATCGGACTCTGCGAGCGTACCGGGCGCGAGCCGGGTACTACGCGAGGGATTGCTGAATTCCGATAAGCAACAGAGCGTACGACACTTATCGACAAACTGTCAAGGTTCGGAAAGGACGAGTCATGGCCAAACCGAAGGGCAAACGGCGCAAGAAACCGACTCGAGCGACAACCGGCCGCCGGTCGCCCAAGCGTTCGGCCAAACGCCCAACGAAGCGCTCACTTCGCGTGCGCGGGGCGAGAACCTCCACACCTCGCAAGGCCAGGACCTCCAAAAAGGCGCCGGCGCGCCGCGCGGCCAAAAGTGCCGCGCCTCGACGCGCCGCAAAACCTGCCGCCGCCGCCCCGCGGCGCGGACCCAGCACTCCCAAGAAGACGCCTCGTCTGGATCGCGTCCGGCGCACCCTCGATGAAACGGTTCAGACGCCTCCTTCGTCGTTGAACATGGACCGCCACGCCTCGGCGGCCAGGACGGGGCGCGCGGAACTCGAAGAAACCCGTCAGAATCTGGCGGGGATGTCATCCGACATCGCCGGCGGCGACCTCGACGTGGACGTCGAAGACGCCTACTTCACCGGTGACGAGGCCCCCGGCGGCGACAACCCGAGCCCCGATCAGGACGTCGTCGAAGACATCGGCAAAGCGCTGGGCGTGCAGTACGACGACGCCGAGGAGCTGAAGGGATCCGACAAGATCATCGAGCGCGACAAGCACCGGTGGGAGATGGACCCCGCCTCCTCCGAGGACTATAAAGACCGGAAGTAGAGTCGGCGACAAGCTAAAGTCTGAAGTCTGAATGGCATTTGGAAGATGGCTGACCATCAACCTTAGCCATCAGCCTTCAGACATCAGACATGACGAGTTTCACCACCGACATCACCTCTCCACGACGTCCTCTACACTCTTGCCGGTCGTATCGACGACGTGCGCGTCGGGGGCGGCGTAGAGCGGCGAGGCGGTTCGCGTCGCGTCGCTGCGATCACGCTCGGTCATCAGCTTCGCGACGTCGGACACGGCGGCCGGCATCCCGGCATGCGCCGGATCGTGCGCGCGGCGCCGCGCCCGCTCTTCGGGCGACGCGTCGAGGTATATCTTCACGTCGGCCTCGGGAAACACCACTGTGCCGATGTCGCGGCCTTCCATGACGATCCCGCCGCCGGCGCCGAGCGCACGCTGCCGCTCGACGAGGACGGCGCGAACTTTCGGTAGACGCGCAACTGCTGCGGCGGCCCGATCGATCGGCGGCGTCCGGATCTCGCGCGTGACGTCGGCTTCGTCTATCGCGACGCCAGCATCGGTGACGACAATGCGCGAGCGCGCCGCGAGCGCGGCGAGCGCCGGTTCGTCATCGAGCCCGACGCCCGAATCGAGCGCTTTCCAGCCGACCGCGCGATACATCGCGCCGCTGTCGACGTGGCGATAGCCGAGCGCGCGCGCAATCGCACGCGCAACTGTCCCTTTCCCCGCTCCGGAGGGGCCGTCGATCGCGATGGTCAGCTTGCGCATGGAATTGCAGGAACTGAGGATTGCAGGATGGCAGAATTGCAATTGAACAATTCAATCCTGCAATCCTGCAATCCTGCCATTCTGCAATGTAACATGCGCCGCGTGACCATTCGTCGCGGCGTCTCGCTCTTGGCCGTCGCCGTCACGTTGGCGGGCGCGGCGCTGATCACTGCGCCGTACGCCCACGGCCTGTCGTTCGTGATCCGCGTCGCGGAGCTCCAGGGCACGGCGCGGCGCCTGGCCAATTTCGACACGCGGCCGGCGCAGGACCGCGAGATTGCGATCCCGACGGCGCGCGGATCGCTGCGCGCGCGCGTCTACCAGCCGTCCGGCAAGGTCCAGCGCGTCGCGCTCGTCGTCTCAGGCTTGCACGTGGCCGGCATCGACGAGCCGCGCCTGGTGCGTCTGGCGCGCGAGCTCGCGGCCAGCGGCGTCGTCGTGGTGACGCCCGACATTCCCGACCTCTCGCGCTTCCAGATCTCGCCCGAGATCACCGACGCCATCGAGCGCGCGGCCGTGTGGCTCGCCTCCGAATCCGGGTTGGCCGCCGACCAGCGCATCGGCATGATGGGCATCAGCTTCAGCGGCGGCCTGTCCATCGTGGCGGCCGGCCGCCCTTCGCTGAAGGATCGCGTGGCGTACGTGTTTTCGTTCGGCGGGCACGCCGACCTGCCCCGCGTGCTCCGCTATCTGTGCACGGGCATCGAACCGATGCCATCCGGCCGGGTCGGGCTGGGCCCGAACGAGCAGTTCGTCCGCCCGCCGCACGACTACGGCGTGGCGGTGATGCTCCTCGGCCTGGCCGATCGCCTGGTGCCGCCGGGCCAGGTCGAGCCGCTGCGGGCGGCGGTGCGTCGTTACCTCAACGCCTCGGCGCTCGACACGAATGTCGACAAGGAGCGCGCCGCCAAGGAATTCGAAGCGCTCAAGCAAACGGCGAAAACAATGCGCGAGCCATCGGCGACGCTGCTGCGCTACGTCAACGACCGCGATGTCGTGCATCTTGGCGCGCGGCTGCTGCCGCTGATCGGCACGTTCGCCAACAATCCGGCGCTCTCGCCGTCGCGATCGCCGAAGCCGTCGGTGCCGGCGTTCCTCCTGCACGGCGTCGACGACAACGTCATTCCCTCGATCGAGTCGGAATATCTCGCCGACGAGCTCCGTCCGCATGCGCCGGTGCGCCTGCTCCTGAGCGGGCTGATCTCCCACGCGGAAGCCGACCAGCCCGTTCGCGTGAACGACGTGATGAAGCTGGCGAGCTTCTGGGGTGATCTGCTGTCACGCTGAGTCAGATCATGCAACCACGAAGACACGAAGACACAAATGTCGAATCACGGAACTCGCCGCAGTGAACCGAAACTCGATGATCGATCTGCTTCGTGTCTCGTGTCATCGTGGTTGTACTCTGAAGCTGAACGATGGAGCGCCTGCAGAAAATTCTCTCGCAGGCCGGCGTCGCATCGCGGCGCGCCTCCGAGCAGTTGATGCTCGAAGGCCGCGTCACGGTCAATGGCGCCACCGTGCGCGAGCTGGGGTCGAAGGCGGACCCTTCGCGCGACGACATTCGGGTGGACGGCCGCCGCATCAAGGTCGTCGTGCATCATCGATACATCCTGTTGAACAAGCCGCGCGGCTATGTGACGACCCGGTCGGATCCGCAGCGGCGCCCGACGGTGATCGATCTCCTGCCGGGCGTGCGCGAGTACGTCTATCCGGTGGGCCGGCTCGATTTCGATTCGGAAGGCCTGCTGCTGTTGACCAACGACGGCGATCTGGCCGCCCACCTCACCCACCCGCGGCACGGCGTCGCGCGCGTGTACGAGGCGCGCGTGCTCGGAATGCCCGACGACCGTGACCTCGATCGCCTCGCCCGCGGCGTCACGATCGACGGCCGCCGGACTGGACCCGCCCAAGTCGTTTTGCAGCGGGGCGCGCGGCGCGACGCCGACCACGCGCTGCTGACGATCACGGTTCGCGAAGGACGGAACCGGCAGGTGCGGAAGATGTGCGACGCGATCGGACACCCGGTGAGGCAGTTGAAGCGCATCGCGATCGGGCCCATCCGCGATGCGCGGTTGAAGACCGGGCACTGGCGGGAGCTCTCCGCCGCCGAGGTCGAAAAACTGCGAGCGGAGTCGAGAAGTGAGAGTAGAACTGAGAAGGTAGAAGGCTGCGACCTCACTCGCTCAGTCCTTCTAAGCACTCAGCCTGTCCACATCCTACAGTTCTAACTTCCTCGAGCGGCAACATCTCCTCTGAAGGTTGCCGCTCGATGAGGATCGGCGCGTCGAGGCCGAGGGCCTCGGCCATGTCTTCGACCTTCGGCAGATCCGCCAGGTCGTTCAACCCGAATCGGATCAGGAACTCCTTCGTGGTCGCGTACAGGAACGGGCGGCCGACAACCTGTTTGCGGCCGGCGATTTTGATCAGGTGGCGTTCGAGCAACGTGTTGAGGACGCCGCCCGAGTCAACGCCTCGAATCTCGGAAATCTCCGCGGCAGTGACCGGCTGCCGGTACGCAATGACGGCGAGCGACTCGAGCGACTGCACGGTCAACTTCTGCGTCGTGCGCTCATGAAACAGCCGGCGCACCCAGTCGTGCAGGTCGGGGCGCGTGACGATCTGATAGCCGCCCGCAATCTCCACCAGTTGCAGCCCGCCGCGGCCCTCGTATTCCTGCCGCAGCGCCGCCAGCGCCGCTTGCACGTCTTCTTTCGGCTCGTTGTCGAGCAGCTTGTAGATCGCCTTCGGGGTGAGCGGTTCGGGTGACGCGAAGATCAACGCCTCGAGAATCGCCTTCAATTCGGCAGCCGCTCGCGGCGCCAGCACCTCGTCTTCACTCACCTGCCCCACCTGCCCTGCCAGCCCTACCTGCCCCTCTTGCCCGTTCTGTTCATTCACGATGGCTCTCCGGATCGCCGATCGGATGCGGCGCGTCCGCCGGACGCGCGCGTTTGTAAACGCGGATCGGGCCGAAGCTGCCCGATTGGAACACGCGCACGAGCTTCAACCGAATCATCTCGAGCAGCGCGAGGAACGTGACGATGAGTCCGGCGCGATCGTGGGTGTCGGCGAACAGATCGTCGAATCCGCACGCCTGAGTTTCGGACAGCCGCGCGAGCAGCTGGTCGATGCGCGTCTCCATCGAGATCTGCTCCGGCGGCAGCAACACCTTCGGCCGGTGTTTCGCGCGCTCGACGACCGCCTGAAACGCGGAGAGCAGCGTAAAGAGATCGACCTCGATCTCGGGCTCGATCCCGTCGCCGGTGATCTCGGCGATGCGCTCGTCGGGGCGCTGCCACTGCGCCGCGCGCCACTGCTCGCGCTCGTGCAGGAGACCCGCCGCCGCCTTGAATTTCTGATGTTCGAGCAGCCGCCGCACCAGGGCATCCCGCGGATCCTCTTGCTCCTCCTCGACGCCCGCGGCTGTCTCCGGCCGCGGCAGCAGCAGCTTCGACTTGATGTGAATCAGCGTAGCCGCCATCACCAGGAACTCGCCGGCGACGTCGAGATCGAGCTCCTCCATCAGCGCGATCGCCGCAAGATACTGCGTGGTGATCGTCGCGATGGGGATGTCGTGGATGTTCAGCTCGTTTTTCTTGATGAGGTGAAGGAGCAGATCGAGGGGCCCCTCGAACTGAGCCAGCTTGACTGGGAACGCGTCGGGAATCGATTCGAAATCGGTACGCGATTCGGTCATCTGTAGGAAATCTTCACCGCGTCCCGGACGCGCTCCATGGTGATGGCGGCGGCCGTGCGCGCCCGCTTCGAGCCTTCGAACAGAATCTCGCGCAGGCGATCGGGCTTCGCCAGGACCGCGGCGCGCCGTTCGCGGATCGGATCGAGGCGCGCGTTCAGCGCATTCGCGAGCTTCTTCTTCACCTCGACGTCGCCCACTTTGCCGGCTCGATAGCGCGCTTTCAGGTCGTCGACCTCGGCTGTGTCGGGATTGAACGCGTCGTGATACGTGAACACTGGATTTCCCTCGACCGTGCCGGGGATGTCGGCCCGCACCCGCTTCGGATCCGTGTACATCGTCATCACCTTCTTGTGCACCGCCTCCGCATCGTCCGAGAGATGGATGGTGTTGCCCACGCTCTTGCTCATCTTCTTGTCGCCGTCGAGCCCGGGCAATCGGCCGAACTTCGTGAGCAACGCCTTCGGCTCGGTCAGCACCTCCGCGCCGCCACCGAACACGTTGTTGAAGCGGCGGACGACCTCGCGCGCCAGCTCGAGGTGCGCGAGCTGATCCTCGCCGACGGGGACGAACTCCGCATCGTACATCGCGACGTCCGCGGTCTGCAGCAGCGGATAGGCGAGAAATCCGATCGACGACAGGTCGCGGTCCTTCAGACTCTCCTGCTGCTCCTTGTAGGTCGGCACGCGCTCGAGCCACGGCACCGGCGTGACCATCGTGAGCAGCACGAAAAGCTCGGCGTGTTCGGGGACCAGCGACTGCACGAAGAACGTGCTCTTCTCCGGGTCGAGCCCCGCGCCGATCCAGTCGGCGACGTTTTCGTAGGTGTACGAGGTGAGCTGACTCGTATCGGCGAAATCGCTCGTCAGCGCGTGCCAGTCGGCGACGAAATAGAAGCAGTCGTAGCGGTCCTGCAGCGGCACCCAGTTGCCCAGCGCCCCGACGAGGTGCCCGAGGTGCAGCCGTCCCGTGGGCCGCATGCCGGACACGACGCGGGCCCGGCGTGTCGAGGGAGATGGGGTCGTCACTGGATCGTCAGCCAGGACAGGATTGCGTAGGACGGGACCAACACGAGGTACTCGAAGCCTCGCGTGAGAATCAGGGCGTACAGAAGCAGGAACCCGTACGGACGTACTTGATTGAACGTAATGGCTAGGCGGTACGGCAGCAGCCCGGCGAGCACGTTGCCGCCGTCGAGGGGCGGAATCGGAATCATGTTGAACACCGCGAGCAGCACATTGACGAACATCGCCTTACCGAGAAACGCGGCAATGGGCGCCGACACGTTGGCTTCACCAATCGTCTGGGGGCTGACCAGATCTCCCGCGTGCATCGCGGCGAGCAGCGCCGCCGAGCCGACGGCCATCATGAGGTTGCTGGCCGGACCGGCGGCCGCGACCAGCACGTAATCGCGCCGCGGATGTCCGAGCCGGCGCGTGTTGACCGGCACCGGTTTCGCCCAGCCGATGATCGGCAGGTTGGTGGTGAGCGCCACGAGCGGAAAAATGATCGTTCCGATCAGGTCGGCGTGGACCATCGGATTGAGCGACACGCGTCCGAGCTGCCGCGCGGTCGGATCCCCGAGCCGATCCGCGGTCCAGGCATGGGCCATTTCGTGGACCGTCAGCGAAAACAGCAGGACGATGAACGCGATGAAGACCTGAGCGACGTCGATATTCACAAGGAGATCACGTTAGAACGCCAAGACCACGAAGGCCGCTAAGGAAAACTGTACTGGATGTTCTTTGCGGTCTTGGCGGTCTTCGCGTTCAAAGGTTACGGCTGGCCTGCGAAAAACGCAAGGACAGCGTCCGCGACTTTCGCGCCGACGACGGCGGCAAGCTCTTCGCGCGTGGCGCGACGCACGCCGGCGAGACTGCCGAATGTCGTCAGCAGCGTGCGGCGGCGGCGCGGGCCGATGCCCGGCACGTGATCGAGCTCCGATCGCAGATCGCGCATCGTGCGCGCGCGACGGTGGAACGTCACCGCGAAGCGATGCGCTTCATCGCGGATGCGCTGCACGAGCAGCAGCGCGGGATCGGTGGTGGCGAGGGCGATCGGATCCTCGCGGTCGCGCGTGTACAGCAGCTCTTCTTTCTTCGCGATGCCAACCGCGACGAGGTTCGCGAGCCCGAGCGATTCGAGCGCCGTATAGGCCGCACCCAGCTGGCCCTTGCCGCCGTCGATCAGCACGAGATCCGGGAATGGTCCACCCAGCTCGAGCAGCTTGCGGTATCGACGCAGCACGACTTCATGCATCGCGGCGAAGTCGTCTTGGTGACGGGATTCGTGACTCGGGATTCGGGATTCGTTCTGGATTCGGGATTCGCGGGGCCGTCTTTTCGAATCTCCGAACCCCGACTCCCGAATCCCAGCGCACGCGGAACTTGCGGTACTCCGCGCGACGCATCCGGCCATCCTCGCAGACCACCATCGACGCGACGGTTTCACTGCCTTGAATCGTCGAGATGTCGAAGCACTCGATGCGCCGCGGCAGCGCCGGCAGCGACAATGCGTGCTGCAGCGTCTCCAGCGCGTCGTATTGGGCGGCCTTCGTCTGGTTGAAGCGCGTCTGGTACGCCAGCGCCGCGTTGCGGTTGGCGAGCTCCACGAAGCCGCGCGTCTCGCCGCGCTGCGGCACGAGAATGCGGACGTGCCGGCCCGCGCGCTCCGAGAGCCAGGCCTCGAGCGCGTCGCGCTCGTTCGGCTCGGCCGGGACGTGGACCTCCGGCGGCGCGCCGCGCAGCTCGTAAAACTGCTGGATCGCCGCCGCCAGCACTTCGGCTTCATCGGAGATCGCAAACGATCGGCTCCCGTCCTCGCGCCCCTGGCCCCGCCGAAGCTCGCTCGTGTTGCCGGCGAGCGGAGGCGGGTCCTCCGTCCCGAGCTCAATCCGTTCGACGACGCGGCCGCGACGCACTTCGAACACTTGAATCACGACGCCGGCCGGACCGAGCTTCAACCCGAACACATCGCGATGGCCGAGCGTGGCCGTGGCCATCTTCTGCTGGCGATCGTGAAGCGCCTGCACGGTTCGCATCGCGTCGCGCAGCTGGGCCGCCTCCTCGAACCGCTCGCCATCGGCTGCGCCGACCATCCGGGTCCGCAGCGTCCTGACGAGCTCGTCGTTCTTGCCTTCCAGAAACAGCCGCGTCATGTCCACCGCGCGGCCGTACTCCTCCGGCGCGCAAATCGTGTCCACGCACGGCGCGATGCATCGCTTGATGTCGTACTCGAGGCAGGGGCGGCCGCGCTTCCCGGTAATCACTTCATTGCACGACCGGATGCCGAACAGCCGGTGCGTGAGCGACATCGTCTTGCGCGCAAAATGCGCAGGCAGAAGCGGACCCGCATAGAAGCTGCCATCGCGCTCGACGCGCCGCGCCACCAGCACGCGCGGAAACGCCTCGTTGGTCGTCAGCTGCAGGTAGGGATAGTTCTTGTCGTCGCGGAGCAGGATGTTGTATTTCGGCGTCCGCTGCTTGATCAGGTTGTTTTCGAGGGCGAGCGCCTCCACGACCGAGTCGGTGACGATGACGTCGAGCCCCGCCACCTCGTCGAGGAGCGCGTCGGTCTTCGGATCGCCGCCGTAGGCGCCAAGATAGTTACGGACGCGATCGCGCAGCGCCCGCGCCTTTCCGACGTAAATCGTGTCGCCGGCGGCGTTGAAGTAGAGATAGACGCCGGGTTGCTCCGGCAGCCGGGCAATCTGCTCCTTGAGTTCGTGGATGCCCATACGGTACTATGACGCGTTTTTTCTCAGTGTCTGAACCCTTCATTATACGCCGCCCCTTTCCACGAGTCCCGCCAGCGTGTCGGTGAGATCCGCAACGCTCAACGGGCGGACGCCCCGCGAATCGCGGCCGCGCATGACCTTTACCGGCGCCATCGGCGCCATCTGCATGTTCCCGCTGCGCGCCATCATCGCCGGCTGCGTGGCGCTGCGGATTCACCCCAACGTGCTCACGCTCATCGGGGTCATCATCAACGTCGGCGCGGCCTGGGCCCTCGGGTTCGGCCGGTTCATGCTCGCCTTCGTCATCATGCTCGTCGCGAATATCTTCGACTTCATCGATGGCAAGGTGGCGCACAAGCTCCAGCTGCAGTCGGAGTTCGGCGCGTTCTGGGACTCGACGCTGGACCGATTCTCCGATTTGGCGCTGGCGACGGGACTGATCTTCCTGTACTCGAAGCTTGGCCGCAGCGACTACGTGATGATCGCGGCCCTGACGCTGATCTTCTCGATCATGACGAGCTACGCGCGGGCGCGCGCCGAATCGCTCGTCGAGCGCTGCAAGGTCGGGTTCATGGAGCGCCCCGAGCGGATCGTCCTGTTCATGATCGGCGCCGCCACCAATCGCATGGCCGCCGTGCTGTGGGTCATCTTCACGCTGTCGATTCTCGCCGTCGCCAATCGCATCTACTACACCTACCTGGCGCTCAACCGGCTGCCGATGCCCTCGCGCGTCGGCGCGGCCGGCGTGTTCAACCGCGCGTTCTTCTGGACCGACGAGCGCGCCACCCTGCCGTACGACCTCTGGGTCATCGCCATCCTCGCGTTCGTGTGGCTGACACCGCCCGACTGGCTCGGCGATCCGACCGCCAGCGGACCGGGACTCATCGGACTGATCGCCGACCGCTTCTGACCGCCTCTGGCCGATGCCTGCCTGCTTTCGCGGCATCGGTCTTCGGGCATCATCCTTCAGACCTGCCTGCGCGGCCGTGGTGTTCGTCATGCTCGTGGGTCAGGCCATCGCTGCCGCGCCGCCGCGCCGACCGGTCGCGCCGCCGAAGATCCTCAACGTCGTCCGCCAGACCCTGAAACGGGGCGGGGCACCCGCGTATGAAGAGCTCGAGGAGGCGATTGCCCGCGGCTACCGTCGCGCCAGGATCCCTGTCTACTGGGTGTGCCTCCAGGCGCCGAGCAATCCGAGGGCGATCCTGTATTTGAACGTCTACGACGCCGAGAGCGATGCCGCGCGCGCCGCCGAGACCTATCGCAACATGGTGCCGCAGCACCGCGAGCTGGTGCGGTTGCAGGAACGGCTGAACACTTTCGCCGCCGGCCCGCCCGTTACCATGCTGACGACGCGCCGCGACGAATTCGTCTACCGCCGAAGCGATATCGACTTCGCCACCATGGGCGCCTTGCGGGTGACCGTGTTTCACGTACGGGCGGGACAGGAAGGCGCATTCGTGGAGGCGGCGCGATCGGGACGGGCGGTGGGGTGGCAGCTCTACGAAGACTCCGCCACGTCGACGTTCTTTCTGTTGACGCCGCTGCGCACCGCGACGGAGCGCGACCCAGGGATCCCGCGGGCGCTCCGGCGGCTGAAAGCGGTGGCGTCTATCGACCGTCCCGTGACGTACGCCGTGCGACCCGCGATGAGCCACGCGACGCCGGCATACGCGGCGGCAAACTCGAAGCTGAGAACGAAATAAGTCAGAAGTCAAAAGTCAGAAGTCAGAACGCATTGCCTTCTGGCTTCTGACTTCTGACTTTTGACTTTTACGCGCGCTTGCGTTTTGCCGCAGGCGCGCTGACCTGAGCCTTTGCCGGTTTCTTCTTCGTCGTGCTCACCGCGTCGAGGCTCTTCTTCAGCGCCTCCATCAGGTTGACGACCTTCGGCGGCGCCTCGGCGGCCGGCGCGACGATCTCCTCGCCGGCGACCTTCGCGTCGATGATCTTCTGCAGACCTTCGCGGTATTCGTCCTTGTAGTCGGCCAGGTTCAGCGGCGCCTCGAACGTTTCGATCACCTGCTTCGCCAGCTTGATCTCTTCCGGCTTGACCTTCTCGGGCACGGAGCTCAGCTCTTCGACCACATCGATGCTGCGGATTTCTGCAGCGTGGTGAAGCGTGTGCATCACGATGCCGCGCTCGTGCGGGCGGACGGCGACCAGGTACTCGCGTCCGTAGAGCGCGAGCTTGCCGACGCCGACCTTCCCGCGCATCCCGTCGCGCATCACCGCGAACGCCTCGGACGCCATGCCGCCGTCCGGCGCGAGATAGTACGTGCGATCGACGTACATGGGATCGATCGCCGAGTCGTCGGCGAACTGCACGAGGTCGATGACGCGCGTCGACTCGGGCCGGACCTTGTCGAAGTCGTCCTCCGACAGGACGACGTAGCGCCCCTTCTCGAACTCGTAGCCCTTGACGATTTCCGAGTTCGGCACCTCGCGATCGCAGTGCGGGCACCAGCGCTTCTGCTGGATCCGCGTCTGACACTCGCCGTGCAATTGATTGAAAGATATAGTGCCGCCCGATTCCGTGGCCGGGAACACCTTGATGGGGATGTTCACCAGGCTCACTTTCAGGAACCCTTTCCAAGTCGCTCTGGCTGCCATAGCGGTGATCCTAGTCGACGGTCGACAGTCTTATCGGCAGAACTGTGAACTACTGTTAACTGGTGACCGTGGACTGTTGACTGCCACTACGCCTCGTCTCTTTCGTCATGGTCCCCTAAATCCAGCCCGGTCCCCCCGAAGTGGATGGCGTGCTCGCCAATCTTGTCCCGCAAGAGCCGGCGGGCGGCACCGTACTTGTCGCCGGGGACGATCAGCCGCCGGGCGAGATTCTTGAGCCGCGAAATGACGACCAACGTGACCTGATCCTCGCTTTCCCGCCAGCTGATGCCGCCAACTTCATTGTAGGGAATGAACGCGTTGTCGGCCCAGATGCCATCCGCGTAGAAGCCGCGCCGGATGGTCCGGCTCATCGGGAAGAGATACGCGTAGTAGGCGAACATCATCGTTTCGCCGAAGGCCTGCCGGCGGATCAGAAACAGCTTGACGAACACCAGCACACCCAGCGCCACACCCAGCACGAGCATGAACATGTACTGCGGCGGCTTTGGCGCCGCCCAGATCAGGAGGGCAGTCCGGCGGCGCCGCAGGTAGGTGACGTACTCGTACGCGAGCCGGATATTGGCGACGAGAAACCCCGCGCCGAGCACGTACAGCGTGCCGGTCAGCAGCCGGTCCACGGATCGATCTTACGACGACCGTTTTCAAAACCTGTGGGGTCCGGCTTCAACCGGACCAGATCGTGGCACAACGGGACGTGGGGTCCGGCTTCAGCCGGACCTCAAGGTCCGCCTAAAGGCGGACCCCACGTCGGTTGAATACCGTTACACCTTCTCAGCCGTCGCGAGATGAGGGTCGAAGCAGTGGCGGCAGCGGGCTTCGTACAGGCCGGTCGCGCCGACGAGCACGCGATCCTTACTGGCCACCAGCCGCTGCGTGTGGTTGGCCGGGTCGCCGCACACCACACAAATCGCCAGCGTCTTGGTGATGTATTCGGCAATCGCCAGCAACTGCGGCATCGGCTCGAAAGGACGGCCCAGGTAGTCCTGGTCCAGCCCCGCCACGATCACACGCTTGCCGCGGTCAGCGAGCGTGTTGCACGCCGCCGGCAGGTTCGCATCGAAGAACTGCCCCTCGTCGATCCCCACGACTTCGGTGTCGCCGGCGACCTGCGTGACGATGTCGTCGGAGGTGCGGACGTTCTGCGACGCAATCCGCATGTCGCTGTGCGAGACGATGTGGTCTTCGCTGTAGCGGCTGTCGATCACGGGTTTGAAAATCTGGACCTTCTGTTTCGCGATTTGGGCACGGCGCAAGCGGCGGATGAGCTCTTCGCTCTTGCCGCTGAACATGCTGCCGGTGATGACCTCAATCCACCCGTGATGAGGTTCCTTGCGGACAATTTCCATTCTCTGGCTATTGTAGGGCCTGTTTAACAGAACAATATAAGACTCTAAAGGACTTTATTACCCATCCGCCAAGGTCTCCGCGCGGGATCAGCTTGCCACTGATGAGCAACCGGCCAATAATCTGTCCTGCTCGCTAACTTTTCGGCCAGATGAGCGTTCGAATCGGAAGTTTTGATCGTTAGTGATCGTTAGTAGTGGTGTTTGGCACGACAGGCGTTCGTGAACGCATGGCGTCCCGGTTTGCCCGGCCTCGTTGTCATGAAGGAGACTCGTCGATGAAGACTCCACAAGCACATAAACCAACCGGACCGGTCACGCGCGGAGGGCTGAGGAAACGCGCGGCGATGCTCGCGCTCGTGGTCGCTGTGCTGTGCGCCCAGACCGTAGGCTACGCTACCAATCCTCCTCCGTCGGATGCCTTGCCCTACTCCACGGGCTATCTCATCACCGGAAACTACATTGCCGCCGGCGTCGACCTGACTCCCCTGCAAAACCCACCCGTGAATGGCCTGGCGACCGGCACAATTAGCGTAAGCGGAGTCCCCGCGAACGCCGATATCGTCGCGGCGTTCCTGTACTACGAGGCGATCTCCGGGGCCGGCGTTGATCCGACAGCAGGCGTCAAGTTCCGCGGCGCGACCCTCGTGCCGACGGGAATCCATACGAGCACGACCGGCAACCTGGGTGGAAACAATTCCTCGGTTTGCTGGGGAGCTGCGCGCGGGTCAGGGTCACAACTGACGATGGCTCGCGCAGACGTTCTCCACCTGCTGCCAAAGCAATTCGACGTCAACGGCGTGTGGACCGGAAGGCGGCTCGTCAACGATGCAGACCTCACGAGCAATCTCGACTTCCAGGGGATTCCTTACCCGCCGCACACGGTGACGCTGAGGCAACCCACCGCCAGCCAGGTTATTCAGAGCGCCGGCGCCACCTTGGTGGTCATCTATCGGAATCCGGACGATCCGTTGCGGAAAGTCGTCCTGTACGACGGCGTCTACACTCCCCCAGTCGGGGGTGACGACGACGATCCACTGATCTCGCAGACGATCAGGGGGTTTTATAAGCGCGCCGGCAATTCCGGCCGCCTGACGTACATTGCCGGCAGCGGTAGGAGCGGTGACGGCGCCGGGAACCAATCGGAAAAAGTGAAGTTCAACGGTTCGCAGATCAACGAGGGCGACCCATTTCCGCAGACCAGCCCGGTTTCTGACCGATCGTGGGCCAATCCCACATTCAGCGTGTCGATGTCGGGAACGACCAGCAGCCTCGAGTTCGGCGAAACCGTCAAGACGACTCTCTTTCAGAACGAGAATCCGAAGGACTGCAAGGCGTTGGGAGCGATTGTTTTCAGCACGAGCGTCCTGGACGCTGACGGCGACGGCCTGCCGGACGGTCTGGAGGATGCCCCCGGAGGGCTCTTGAATCCGAACGGCGAGCCTCTCCCGAATTTGAACGCGACGGGCGCGCACTCGTCGCACAAGGACCTCTTCGTCGAAGTCAATGCGATGCAGGCAGACCCTGGGACGACGTATGGATCGGCGGCTGCTCCCATCAACCCTCCTCCCAGCAGCATTTTTTCGGCGACAGACCTCGATGGCCACAATCACCTGCCGACGCCCGAGGTCCTGAAGATGGTGGGCGACGTATATGCCGCCAACGGGATCACGCCGCATTTCGACGTCGGCGATATCGCCAGTTACCACGCCCTTGGCGGCGACTACGCGTCACTTGACGCCGATTCGTACCTCGTGGGAGCCGGCGCCCGGGGCGGCGAGCTCGTTCGGGAAAGGGCGTGCGTTCCCAGTCCGACTGTGGATTGTCAGTTCCCAGACTATCCGGGAACGGTCTCCTGGAAATTCGGACTGCAGCAGCATCGGGACGCGCCGGTCGGCCCGAACGGTGCGGAGCTCACGTCGGCGCAGCAGGACTATTGCCAGGCAAATCCAACCGGGACCATCGATGGCATTGCGTGCGGCCGGAGGCGATTCGATCGCAACCGCCGAAGCTTCTTCCACTATGCCCTGTACGCGCACGCACGCGCGAAGCCGAAGTCCCCATTTCCATGTCTCGATTCAAACGGGAATCTCGCCGAATTCGTCAACGGCGCCTGCTCCGTGGCGATCAACCCGGAGTTCCACGTGCCCAAGAGCGTATCGGGGAGTGGAGATCTGCCGGGCGGCAACCTGATGATCTCGCTCGGCCTCTGGGACAACTTCGTCGGCACGCCGTTCGTTCAGGCGTCGACGACGCTGCATGAGCTCGGTCACAACCTGGATCTCTGGCATGGCGGTCTGCCCGCGATTTGGGGACGGAAAGCCGTGAACCCGGCGCTTTCGAGCGCGACCTATTTCGAACCCAACTGCAAACCGAATTATCCGAGCTCCATGAGCTACCTCTTCCAGGTGCATGGGCTCTTCCTCGACGACGACAGTCAGCACATGGACTACGCCAGTGCGCCGCAGGGCGCCGGCAGCCCGCCCAGCATCAACGAGACCTCGCTGGAAGACGGGCCGCTCGGGCCGACGACGCCGCTCTACCGCCCCGCCTGGTTCGTCCCTGCCGGCAGCGCGCTCGCGACCAGCCGCCTACTCTCGGCAGCGACGAAGTTCTGCGGCTCGAAATTCAATCCCGCGTCGCCGCCCTCGCCGATGGCGCGCGCCGAGGCCGCAAGCGTCGCGGAGTCGATCGATTGGAACGGGGACGGCTTGACCAATTCAGCCGGCCCGCAGAACGTGAACTTCGACGCCACGTTCTTCAACGGACTCACGGGCGGCGCCCAGATCGTCACCAGCGCGCTGTTCGGCTTCAACGACTGGGCCGCTATCCGGCTGAATCAGATCAGCGCCGGGCGAGGTACGGGAAGACTCTCAGAGTACCAAGGCTCGACGTTCGAAGGCTCCACGTTCGAGGGCTCGACGTTCGAAGGGTCGACGTTCGAAGGGTCGACGTTCGAAGGGTCGACGTTCGAAGGGTCGACGTTCGAGGGCTCGACGTTCGAAGGGTCGACGTTCGAAGGGTCGACGTTCGAAGGGTCGACGTTCGAGGGCTCGACGTTCGAGGGCTCGACCTTCGAGGGCTCCACCTTTGAGGGCCAGGAGATGGACTTCGAGTTGGCGAGGAGTATGGGAAGGACACCCCCGCGCCAGCTCAAGGCGTGTGTCATCGGGACACCAGGCTGCACATCCGCGGCCGAGTTCACCCCGCTCTATCACAGGGTTGAAGTGAGTTGGAAGGCACCGACGTTTGGTCATGTGTTCGGCTATCACGTCTATCGCATCACCGGGAATGACGAGACCACCAAAGTGGAGGTCCAGGGTTCGCCGACCACCAATTTGACCCTCGTCGACCCCGAAGAGCTCCCGGACGGCGTCGAATTCACATACTTCGCGACAGCGGAGTTCGACGACGCGACGCCGCACGAATTCAGCGGCGAGTCCAGGCGGTTCTCGATCACAGCACCGCCATCACCGCCCGGCGCCGTCAACGACCCGCCGGTCGCGAACCATGACAGCGCCTACAGCGTGAACCAGGGCACTACGCTGACGGTCGCAGCAGCCTCCGGTGTGCTTGCGAACGACACGGACACTGATAGCCCTGCGACATCGTTGAGGGCGGCCCTTGACACTGCTATCACACCACCCTCGGCCGGCACGTTGACTCTGAACGCAAATGGGTCGTTCACATACGTGCCCAACCCAGGCTTCAGCGGAACGGCCACATTCACCTACAAGGCGTTCGACGCGTGCGCTCTGGGTTCGCCCCCTCAGTTGCGGTGCAGCGAAGATTCGAACACGGCGACGGTGACAATTACGGTCACGGCGGCCGCCTCCGCCAACGTCTACCTCCACGGTACAGGCCCGAATGCCAATCCACCCACGCTGTTCCTGAACAGCAGCCCTCCCACGGCGAGTACTCCCAAGTTCAAGGACTCCCTGGCCGTGAACTTCGCCGGCGGCAATGCGTGGAAGGTGATCGGTACTTGGACGGCGACGCCCCAGAGTTTCACCTTGAACAGCCTGGGTGATTTGCATGCCTGGGTAGGCCTCAAGAACAGCGACGATCAAGGCACGCAGTTCGACGTGAGCGCCGAAGTCTACAAGGGTCCGTTGCTTGTGGCATCGGGCCTCACACGGTGCGTCACCGGTGTGACGCGGAATGAAAACCTTGCGAAGGAAGTAACGGTCGCCTTTGCTCCTTTCACAGCCGTACAGTTCGTGGGCGAAACCCTGTCGCTGCGAGTGCTGACGCGGATCGGGACGAATCCGGACGGCACGAAGTGTCCGAGTCCCCCCGGACACAACAATGCGGTCGGGTTGCGTCTGTATTTCGACGCCGCCAGCCGGCCGTCCAGGTTCGCACGGTAATGAACGTCAATTGCAGAACCATAGGGGAGCAGGGCGAGGCAACTCGCCCTGTTCGTTTCTTCAGTGCAGCGCGTGGTTGACCTTCGATCAGTTGCCGGCGTGGCGGCGGAGTTCCGGCAGGAGGGGATCTTCCATCGACTGGCCGCGGATCTTGAGATATTCGCGGTAGGAATCGGCCAACCCCGCGGTTTTCAATCCTCCCGAGCGCGGCCGAGGTAGTAGTACACAGGCGGTAGATAGCCGTACGTCGGGTCTTCATCCAGTAGCGAGAGCGCCTCGGCCCCGGCGTTTGATGCAGCGGTCGAACTCGGAATCGGCTGTGGGATCGCGTTGAGTCTGGGCCGGCGGCGGCGGCGAATCAGCCCCCGCTCTTGCCGCTGAACATGCTGCCGGTGATGACCTCAATCCACCCGTGATGAGGTTGCTTAGGGAAATTGTCCGCAGTGTCTAGCTATTGCAGGGCTTTATAGTATACTAAAAGACTCTAAATGCCTTTATTTCAGATCCGCCGGGATTTCCGCGCGGGAACAGCTTGTCACTGATGAGCAACCGGCCAATAATCTGTCCTGCCTCGCTAACTTTTCGGCCAGTTGAGCGTTCGAATCGGAAGTTTTGATCGTTAGTAGTGGTGTTCGGCACGACAGGCGTTCGTGAACGCATGGCGTCCAGTTCGCCCGGCCCTCGTTGTCATGAAGGAGACTTGTCGATGCAGACACCACAAGCATATAAAACAACCGGACCGCTCACGCGCGGAGGGTTGAGGAAACGCGCGGCGGTGTTCGCGCTCGGGCTGGCGCTCGCTCTGGCGCGGACAGGCGGACACGCGCAGGCGCCCAACGCGCTGCCGTATTCGACGGGATACCTCGTCACCGGCGACTACATCGCCGGCGGCGTGGACTTGACCCCGCAGCAAAATCCACCCGATGCAAACGGGTTGGCGACCGGCACGCTTCACATCTCAGGCGTCCCGCCGAACGCGGACGTCCAGGCGGCGCTCCTCTATTTCGAAGTGGTTCATCCGGCCAACATGGACCCGCTCGCTGGCGCCAAGTTCCGAGGCTCGACGCTCGTCTCCGACCCGACGAAACTCGTCGGCGTCAGGAAATTCTCGACGACGTCGCTCGGCGGCAACAACCTCTCGCAGTGCTGGGGCGCCGCCGGCGGTTCGGGGTCGATGTTGACGATGGTGCGCGCCGACGTGCTGCACCTGCTGCCGAAGCTGTTCGACAAGGACAACCAGTGGACCGGCAAGCGCCTCGTGAACGACTCGGACCTCGGGCCCACGGGCCATCTCGACACCCAGGGAAATCCGTATCCGCTCCACACCGTGACCCTCCGCGAAAGCCATGGCGACCAGGCGCTCCAGAGCGCCGGCGCCACGCTGCTGGTGATCTATCGCGTGCCCACCGATCCGTTGAGAAAAGTGGTGCTCTACGACGGAGTGTTCACGCCATCGGCAGGTGCGGCCATCTCGCAGACGATCAGCGGGTTCTACAAGCACGCCGGCAACGCCGCCCGGTTGACCTACGTCGGCGGCAGCGGCGCCAACAACCAGACGGAAGCGCTCTCGTTCAACGGCGTCCCGGTCGGCATCGCCGATCCGTTTCCGCAGACCAGTCCCTCGTCCGATCGCTCGTGGGCGAACACGTTGATCCCGTTGACGGGCATGTCGGGCGCCACCACGGGAACGGCGTATGGCGAAACGGTATCGACGACGCTGACGCAGAACCTCAATCCGAAGGACTGCAAAGCGCTGGCGGCCATCGTGTTCAGCACCCAGGTGCTGGACGCCGACAACGACGGGCTGCCGGATGGTCTCGAGGACGCGCCTGGGGGGTTGCTGAATCCCAGCGGCGAGCAGCTCCCGGATCTCAATGGCATGGGCGCCAGCTCGTTGAACAATCACAAAGACCTCTTCATCGAAGTGAACGCGATGAAGACCGAGAACGCGACCGTTCCCACGCCGTACGACGAACACGATCACATGCCGGCGGATGATGTCCTGAAGTCCGTGGGCGACGTGTACGTCGCCCACGGCATCACGCCGCATTTCGACGTCGGCGACACGACGGCCTACGGCGCGACGTACGGGCATGACGCGGACGCATATCTCGTTGCACTTGGCGCCCGCGGCGGGGAGCAGATCCTCGAGCGGCCGTGTGTGCCGACGGCGACCGTGAAGTGCCAGTTCCCGAATCATCCGGGAACCGTCGCGTGGAAGTGGGGCTTCCAGGAGTACCGGGATGCGCCGGTTGGCTCCGAGGGACAGGATCGCGGGGTGTTCAATCTGACCACGGCGCAGCAGACGTATTGCCAGGCGAATCCACACGGAACCATCGACGGCCTCGCCTGCGATCGCCGGCGCTTCGATCGCATCCGCAGCAGCCTGTTCCACTACGCGCTCTACGCGCACGCCCGCGCGCGGCCGGTGTCGCCGTTCCCGTGCCTCAAGCCCGGGACTCCGCCGATTCCCGCCGAATACGACGCCAACGGCCTGTGCGTCGGAACGGTGGCGACCCCGCTCGTGGTCAATCCCGACTTCCACGTGCCCAAGAGCATTTCAGGCACCGCCGACCTGCCGGGCGGCAACCTGATGATCACGCTCGGTCTGTGGGAAGACTTCGTCGGGACGCCGTACGTGCAGGCCTCGACGACGCTGCACGAGCTCGGTCACAACCTGGATCTGTGGCACGGCGGGCTGCCGTTGATACCGGGCAGCAAGAAGCTCAACACAGCGAACTACTTCGAACCGAACTGCAAGCCGAACTACTTGAGCTCCATGAGCTACCTGTTTCAGGTACACGGGCTCTACAAGGACGACGGCAGCTTGCATCTGGATTACTCCAGCACGCCGCACGGGTCCGCACCGTTCCCGGCGCCGCCCGCGCTGCCGAAAGTAAACGAAACCGATCTCGACGACGGTCCGACCGGGCCGACGACGCCGCTATACCGTCAGGCGTGGTTCGTGCCGTTTCCGAGCGTGCTCGCGACCAATGACGTCCTCTCGCAGGCGACGAAGTTCTGCAGCGGCAAATTCAACCCCAGCGCCATCCCGGCCGCGATGGCCCGCGCCGAGGCCGAGACCACGGCATCCTCCATCGACTGGAATGGCGACGGAGACTTGACGGATTCAAATGCCACGCAGAACGCGAACTTCGACGGCACGTTCTACAACGAGAAGACCTTCACCGGCGGCGTACCGATCATCAGCGGTGCGATGTTCGGCTATGACGACTGGAGCAACCTCCGCCTGAACCAGATCGGCGCCGGTCGAGGCTCGGCGCGGTTCTCGATTTATGCGCCGTCGGGGTCGACGTTCGAAGGCTCGACGTTCGAAGGCTCGACGTTCGAAGGGTCCACGTTCGAGGGGTCCACGTTCGAGGGCTCGACGTTCGAAGGGTCAACGTTCGAAGGGTCGACGTTCGAAGGGTCGACGTTCGAAGGCTCGACGTTCGAAGGCTCGACGTTCGAGGGTTCGACGTTCGAAGGCTCGACGTTCGAAGGCTCCACGTTCGAAGGCCAAGAACTGGATGCGAAGACGGCCCACAAGATCGGGCGCGTCGCTCCGCATGGGTTCACGGCCTGCGTGCTGGGCGGCAGCGGACCAAATGCCTGCGTGGGCTCCTGGAAAGACAATTCGGGCACGGTGTACGCCACGCAACCGACCGCGGGCGACCCGCTGTATCACCGCATCTACACGACGTGGAACGAGACGGCCTCCGGTCAGCTGTTCGCGTTTCACGTGTCGCGCCGAGTCGGTACCAGCTCCACGAAAGTGGAGGTGCAGAGTTCGCCGACCACCAACACCTGGCTGGTGGACACCGAGGAGTATCCGAACAATTTGTCGCTCAAATTCTCGGTGACCGCCGAGTACGACGATGAAACGCCGAACGAGTTCAGCGGCGACTCGAACAAGGTCACGCTGACGACGGTCAACAACCCGCCGGCGGCCGTGGCCGACTCCGGCTACGTCGTGAATTCGAGTGTGCCTTCCACGCTCGTCATCCCGACGACGGTCCCACCGGTGGCGAGTCTGTTCGCCAACGATCCGGATCCGGATAGTCGGGCGACGTCGAAGCGCATCTGCGGCGCGGCGCTCGCCAACCCCTCGGCCATGTGCGGCGTGCTCGTCACCGTCGGCCTTACACCGGCGAAAGGCACGGTGACCGTCAGCCCGAACGGCCAGTCGTTCAGCTATACGCCGAAGAAAAACTACGCCGGGCCGGACAGCTTCCAATACAGGGTCAACGGCGGGAAGTGGCCCGGCGATTCGACGACGTCGATGAGCAGTCCCGACTCCGCAGTGGTGACGGTCAGTATCACGGTGGTCAAGTGAGGTAAGGACTGCCCGGACGGGCACAGGGCAGGGCGAGCGATCTCGCCCTGCCCTTTCTTCTTAGTGCGCGTAACAAAACTCCAAAACGCGATCCGCGCGCGAGCCACTTCTCCTTTGCCGGCCGCGAGTCTCTGCCACTAGAGCAAGTTCCAGTTCAGTCGCGCCGACCCGAGCGCGCAGAGGTGTCGGAGCTCACGGTTTCACACGAAGGCACGAAGGCACACGGAGCCGAGGTTCGACGGGCGTCGCGAAGCGACGCGCACGGGTGAAGGCCGTGGCCTCCGTCCGCTTCGGCCAGGGACACGAAGCTACATCGCGACGTAGCGATCAAGGTCCTGCCGGCATCGCTCGCCGGTGATCCTGAACGCCTCGCGCGCTGCGGCCGAGAGGCGCAGGTCCTGTCGGCAACTCACGCTCGTGCTCGACTGGCACGAAGAGCTGAGACGCCTCGCGCCGACGAGGTAACTTAGCTGGATCCGGCGCGCTTCCGGACTTCGGGGAGCAGGGGGTCTTCGCTCGACTGGCCGCGAATCTTGAGGTATTCGCGGTACGACTCGGCGAACCCGGCGGACTTCAATCCTTCACGCGCGCGGCCGAGGAAATAGTAGGCGGGCGGCACATAGCCGTAGGTGGGATCCTCGTCCAGCAGCGACAGCGCTTCGCCGCGGCGCTCGATGCAGCGATCGAATTCCGAATCAGCCTGCGGGAACGCGTTGACCGCGAGGTACGCGCGCCCGAGATCGAAATGACCGAGCCACGTGTCGATCACGCCGTTGGCCTCGGTCAGGATCTTGATGGCGCCGCGGGCGTCGCCCTTCTTCAAGGCGATCTCCCCTTCGACGATCTTCCCGTAGGCCTGCGGCTCCGCCGCCAGCTCCGCCGAGAGCTCGCCGGCCAGCGCCCTGGCCTTCGGAAGCGCGTCGGCCTCGACGAATATGCGCGCGGCGAGGAAGCGGATGGACACGGCCTTGCTGTGCCCGAGCGCCTTGTCGGCAGCGGCGACCGCCTCGCGCATTTGACGCCGTACGACGTGCGCATATGCGAGCGCGGCGTACTTGACAGCGGCGCCGTCCGTGTTCTTCCGCGAGAGGTCGGCCGCAGCGCCCTCCTCGAGAATCCGCACGGCGTCGGACAGGCGCCCTTCGTACAGCGCGAGGTCGCCCAGCCCCGACGCCGAGAATGACGCGCCCCACGCGTCCATCGTCGCCAGCTTCTTGTAGGTGTCGGCGGCTTCTGCCAGCCGGCCCTGGCCCACCTGGCTCAAGGCGAGCGCGGCGATGCCGTGCGAATCCGGATTGGGCAGCGCCTGCACCTCTTGTTCGGCGGCGGCGAAGTCGCCGGCATAGACGGCGAACAGGGCGAGGTTGGCCCGGTACGTGACGCGGTTCGGCAGAATCTGCACCGCCTTGCGCAGCGCGTCCACGGCCCCTGGCATGTCCCGCATCTTGGCGCGGCAGACACCCAGGTTGTTGAGCGCCACCGTGTCCGCCGCGTAGCGCGCGATCAGCTCGCCGTATTCCTTCACGCACTGCGGGAAGTCGCCGGTCATCCGGTAGTAGTTGCCGCGCGTCGCAAACCGCTCGCGCTCGGTCATGCCGTCCAGATAGCGCAGCGCTTCGCTTGCGTACTTCCCGGAATCCTCCAGCTGGCCGAGACTCCTCGAGGCGGCGGCGAGGCCCTGGTACGCGAGTCCGAACTGCGGATCGATCGCAGTCGCCTTCTGGAAGCTCGCGCGCGCCGCTTCGTAATTGCCCTTCGCCTGCGCGTCGACCGCGCTCGCGTAGTGGCTGACGGCCTCCAGCGACCCGGTGGACAGGCCCTTCATGCCGAGCAACTGCGCCGACCCCGATGTCTGGTCGCCGAGCGCCTGTCGCACGTTGGCCGCCAGGCTCGCCGCCGCGGTGAGAACTTCTGCCTTGCTCGAGGCGCGTCCCTGCTCGGTCGCGATCGCCTCTCCGGTCGCGGTCTGGCTGGCCTTCACCGAAATCTCGTAGCCAGTCCCGCGGCTCCGAATCGAGCCCGACAACACCACGCCGAGCCCTGCCTTGACGGCGATCTCGCGCGCCGAGACCTCGTCGAGTGTGTCTGGCGCCGGGAGCCCCAGCGCGGGGCGAATCCTGGTCTTGTCGTAGGCGGTGATGAAGCCAGCGCCCTCGAGCCCGCGGCGCAGCGTCTGCTCCAGTGTGTGGTCGAACGTCGGATCGCCCGTTTCGTTCTGAAAGTCGGCGATGACCACGGCCACGGGATCGTGCTGCTTGGGCGGCGGCGGCGTGCGCGTGAACCACCACGTACCGGTCACCAGCGCGATGACCGCGACGGCAGCCGCAGCTATGACCCGCTTGCCGAACCGCGGCGGAATCGGAATCGGCACGCCGTTGTCGTCGAGCAACGCCAGCGCCGCCGACACGTCTTCGCTCGTCTGGAAACGCTTGTCCGGATCGGGCTCGAGGCAGCGCGCGATGATCTCGGCGAACGGTTCGGGCACCTCCGGCTCGAGCGTTTGAATCGGCGGCGGCGCCTTCTGCATCCGCCCCTGGAGCTCGAGGATCGGGCTCAGCGCCTTGGCGGAGCGCGGCTCGCCGGTGAGCAGGTCGTACAGAATCAGGCCGAACGCGTACACGTCGGCGCGCTGATCGACCGGACGCCCCTGCGCCTGCTCGGGCGCCATGTACTCGACCGTGCCGAGCACCGCGCCAAACACGGTTTCCGAGGAAGGTGACAGGGTGCCGCGGCCGAGATTCCGCACGATGGTGCCCGGGCCCGGAACCGCGCCCACCGCCGTCTGTCCGGTGCGCGCGGTCGATCCGCCGGTCGACCGCGCGATGCCGAAATCCATGATCATCGCCTCGTCGTCTTCGGCGGTGATCATGATGTTGGCGGGCTTCAGGTCGCGGTGCACGACGCCTTGTTTGTGGGCTTCGACCAGGCCTGACGCGACCGACCGCGCGATGCGCAGTACGCGCGACACCGGCAGCTTGCCATCTCGCTTCAGGATGGTCGCCAAGTCGGCGCCGTCCACGTAGGACATCGTGATGAACTTGAGGCCGTCGAGGTCGCCGAGGTCGTGAATCCGGACGACGTTCTTGTGGGTCACCTGGCGGGCCAGCAGCAGCTCGCGCTTGAACCGACGCTCGATCTCGGCTGCCGCGATGGGATCTTCCATCACGTCGGGACGGATCACCTTCAATGCGACGGTGACGCCGAGCTCCGCGTCGTAGGCTTCGTACACCGCCCCCATCCCGCCGACGCCCAGCGTGCGGATGATCTGATACCGCGAGCCAAAGGCCTGACCAGGCTGGAGCGGGCCGTTGACCGGAGATGAAGTGGCCCTGGCGGCGCGGCCGATCGTCGACGCGCCAACGAACGCCGTAGGGGAATCCTCGCCTGCGTCTCGCTGCCCGAGCGCCGTGGGCGAACGCGGATCGACGAACTGCGTGGACGCATCGCCGGTGTGCGGCAGGGCGACGGCGGTCGGTGTGAGTGGATCGATGAATCGCGTCTGGTCCGCGTCGTCGGGGACGGGCGTGAGCACATCCGGCGGGACAGCCTGATTCCCGCGCGCGGTTTTCGCCCGCGGATCGACGAACTGCGTCTGCGCGTTGTCGCTCGGCGGAGGCGTGAGCACACCCGTCGCGACCGCAGGTTCGAGCGGCACGGCGCAGCGCGAGCAGCGGCTCGATGCTGCGGGCATCTGATGACCGCACCGGGGGCAAGTCATTGATGGGCCTGGAGAAATACGCCTCGCATGATACCACGCTGGAGGCTCGATGTTCGATCGTCAGCCCTGCAGATTGGCCAGAATTTCGAGCGGGCGAGCTGAAGAATTGGCGCAACGCGACGGCATTTCTTCCTGCCAGAATGGCCGCTTTTGGTCCTCTAAGACACTTGGAGCCCGGGCTCGCGGGAGGGAGGCAGTTCGTGCGGGAACGGAGCGGCGATCGGCGAGCGCCGGCCGACTACACGCGCGACTGGTACTCGCCGGTTTCGGTGTTGACGCGAACCTTGTCGCCTTCGTTGACGAAGGGCGGGACCTGGATGACCAGGCCCGTTTCGAGCGTCGCCGGTTTGACCTGTGCGCTGGCCGTCGCGCCCTTGATGCCCGGCACGGTTTCCTTCACCACCAGATCGACGGTCACAGGCAGCTCAATCCCCACCGGCTCAGCCTCGTAGAACTCCACGCGAATCACCGAATCGGCAATCAGATAGTCCTTCGAATCTCCGAGCGCCTCGGCGGAAATCTGAATCTGCTCGTAGGTCGACGTGTCCATGAAATAGAAGTGGTCCCCGTCGTTGTAGAGATACTGCATCTCGCGCTCGTCGAGCGTCGCGCGCTCGACGTCTTCCTCGGCCCGGAACTTGTGGTCGTTCAGGGTCAGCGTCCGGATGTTGCGCATGCGCACCTGGATGTGCGCGCGCTTGTTGCCGGGCGTAAGGTGATGGAGATCGAGGATACGGAAGAGGTCGTTGCCGACCTTGATGAGCATCCCCTTCCGGATGCGAGTCGCTTGTATAGATGAAGCCATCGTCTGCTTGTATATCCGTGAAATCGTACCACACTCACGAGGCTTCGCCTCGTGAGTAGTTGCCGGGGTTGCCCGGCTCCGCGGCTCACGAGCCGGGCAACCACGGCTCGTGCTACGATCAAAAACGTGGCCTTCGCACGGTGGGATCCTCTCCGAGATCTGATCGCGCTCCAGGAACAGATCGGTCATCTCGTCGGTACCGACGCACCAGGATGGACTCCTCCGGTCGATCTGTATGAAACGCCCACCGCGTTCGTCCTGAGCGCGGAGCTCCCCGGTCTCGCGCGCAACCAGATCGATCTGCACGCGGAAGAAAACCGCGTCGTGATTCGGGGCGAGCGAGCGGCGGCGCCGGGTCGTCCGATCCCGTGCGAGCAGTACCATCGCGTCGAACGCGGGCACGGCCGTTTTTCGCGCGCCTTCATGCTGCCCGAGCCGATAGACGTGGACGCGGTCGCCGCCGACCTCAAGGACGGCATCCTCACCGTGACCATGCCCAAGCTGAACGCGCGCGCGGGCCGACGCGTCTCCGTCACCTGACGCATGGGTCGCCGCCTCACGCTGTCGCTCGTGCTCGTGGCCGCCGGGTTTGTCGCTGGCCTCGCCGTCACCGGCCGCGCGAGGACAGCCGCGGAGGTTGCGCGCGTGGACGCCCCGCTGTCGGCGCCCGCACCGGCAGCTGCGGCGACCGCCGGCGTCGAGCAGCGTCCGGCCGCACCGGCGCCGCAGATCGCCCTCGGCACGGGCCCGGACTTCACGCGGGTCGCCGGCCAGGCGGTGAGAGGCGTCGCGAACATCTCGTCGCTCCAGGTCGTGCGCACGCGCAACTCGCCGCTCAGCAACGATCCCTTCTTCCGCTACTTCTTCGGCGACGAGGATCTCTTCGGCGGGCGCGATCGGCGATCGCTGAGCCTCGGCTCCGGCGTCATCATTTC
This sequence comes from uncultured Acidobacteriota bacterium, assembly GCA_963770995.1. Classification (GTDB taxonomy): domain Bacteria; phylum Acidobacteriota; class Vicinamibacteria; order Vicinamibacterales; family CAVVIG01; genus CAVSWN01. The sequence goes on from CAVYRS010000005.1 coordinate 1,474,060, forward strand.
GGGCGACGGCTACGTGGTCACCAACAATCACGTCGTCGGCGAGGACGTGCGGCGCGTCACCGAGATCACGATTGCGCTGCCGGACAAGCGTGAAGTCAAAGGCCGGGTGATCGGCGTCGATCCGATGACCGACATCGCGCTGTTGAAGATCGGCGTGACCGGTCTGCCGGTCGTGCCGTGGGGCGACTCGTCGCAGCTGAAAGTCGGCGAATGGGTGCTCGCGATCGGGAGCCCGTTTCAGCTGAGTCAGACGGTCACCGCCGGCATCGTGAGCGCCATCGGCCGCGCCAACATGGGCTTCGCGCAGTACGAGGACTTCATCCAGACCGACGCGGCGATCAATCCGGGCAATTCGGGCGGCGCGCTCGTCAACACGCGCGGCGAGCTCGTCGGCATCAACACCGGCATCTACAGCGAGAGCGGCGGCTACCAAGGCATCGGGTTCGCCGTCCCGAGCAACCTCGCGCGACATGTCGTCGACGACCTGATGAAGTACGGCGAAGTCCGGCGCGGATCGATCGGTACCGTGCGGATCGAGCGCCTGACGCCGGAGTACGCGGCGGAGCTCGGTGCGCCGAACACCCACGGCGCGCTCGTCTTCGCGTTGGGCCGGACGTCGGAGGCCTATCGGGCGGGATTGCAGGCCGGCGACGTGATTGTCGGATTCAACGGCCAGACCGTAGACGATCCGGCGCAGTTCGCTCGTCTGATCTCAGACGCGAAAATCGGCTCGACCAGCACCGTCCGCGTTCTCCGCGAAGGCCGCCCGATCGACCTCAAGCTTCCGATCGTCTCGAGCGCTCGTCAGCGACGGTAACGTTCGTCGTTCGGTCCGCTTCGCTCATCGTTCGGTCCGTTCGTCGCGTCGTCGTTCGTCGTTCGTCGTTCGACGAACGGTAGCGAAGAGGGCCGAACGTCGAACCTCGAACGTCTCTGTCACGCGATCGCTTGTCGCGACTCGTACCACGCCTCAAACTCTTTGAACGCCCGGGTCAGTCGAACTGGTTGAGCCAACCGGTTGCTCACGACTTCCGCGGTCTTGTAGCCATTCCCCGTCACGCACACAACGATCGACTCGTCGCGCGGAATGACGCCGCGGCGGATCAGGTCGATGGTGGCGGCCACCGTGGTGCCGCCCGCCGGCTCGGTGAAGATGCCTTCCGTTTCCGCGAGGAGCCGGATCGCGTCGATGATCTGATCGTCGGTGACCGCCGCGCCCGTGCCGCCCGTCGCCCGGACCGCCTGCAGCACCTGGTAGCCGTCGGCCGGATTCCCGATGGCGATCGACTTCGCGATCGTGTCGGGACGCACTGGCTCCGGATGCTCGAGGCCTTGTTCGAGCGCGCGAACCACCGGCGCGCAGCCGGCCGCCTGGGCCGCGTACACGCGCGGCAGGTCGCCGTCCACGAGCCCGATCTCGCGCAGTTCACGCAGCCCGCGAACGATGCGCGGCAGCAGGGTGCCGCCGGCGACGGGCGAAATCAGATGCCGCGGATAGCGCCAGCCGAGCTGCTCCGCGATCTCGAAGCCGAGCGTCTTGGCACCCTCCGCGTAGTACGAGCGCAGGTTGATGTTCACGAATCCCCAGCCGTAGCGATCCGCCACCTGCGTGCACAGCCGGTTCACATCGTCGTAGTTGCCGGCGATCGCGAGGATCGTCGGGTTGAAGATGGCCGATCCGAGGAGCTTGCCGGCCTCGAGATTGTCGGGAATGAAGACACAGCATTCGATGCCGAGCCGCGCCGCGTGGGCCGCGACGCTGTTGGCGAGGTTGCCGGTGGACGCGCATGCGAGAACCGGGAATCCCAACTCGACTGCGCGCGTGGCCGCGACCGACACGACGCGATCCTTGTACGAGAGCGTCGGATGGTTGACCGAGTCGTCCTTGATGTACAGCTCGCTGACGCCGAGCCGCTCCGCCAGGCGATCGCAGCGGACGAGCGGCGTGAAGCCGGAGTTGAAGCCGGTGCGCGGGCGATCGGCGATCGGCAGCAGCTCACGGTAGCGCCAGAGATTTTTCGGCCGCTTCTCGATCTCGTCGCGCGTCAGCCGGATCGCGCCGTAGTCGTAGTACGGCTCCAGGGGACCGAGGCATTTGTCGCACACGTACAGCGCTTCGGCCGGAAACTTCGTCTTGCAGAGATGACATTGCAGGCCAAGGAGCGCGCTCACACAGCCTCCGCTTCGGCAAATAGTGCTGGAAGATCGCGAAGATCAGAGAATCTGCGGCCAGCAATGTCAGGTCGAAGTGCGCCGAGCCCGACGATCGCGCGAGGCATCGACAATGCTGGCGCCGGCACCACCGCCGCGCGATCGCGCGCGATGGCGAGGAGGTCGCTGATCACCGCGACGGCCGTGGCGTCGCCGCCGGCGCCCGCGCCGCTGATCGCGATATCGCCCGCGTGCACGCCGCTGATGATCGCCGCATTCTGCGCGCCGGTCGTTCGCGCGAAGACGGAACCGCGCGGCACGACGACCGGGGCGACCCAGGCGGTGAGCGACGACCGCTCGTGGTCGTAGTCGGCGTGGGCGATCTGGCGGATCGTCCCGCCGTGCCGCCGCGCACCCTCGAAGTCGACCGGTGTGATCGCCGCGGCCGATCGCGTCTCGATGCGCGACGCATCGACACGCAGCCCGAACGCCAGCGCGCAAAGAATGGCCAGTTTGGCGGCCGCGTCGCCACCGTCCAGGTCGAGTGAGGGATCGGCCTCCGCGTATCCGCGCTCGCGCGCGTTGGCGAGGGCCGCGTCGAGCGAGCAACCCGTGGCCTCCATCCTCGAGAGCACGGCGTTGGTCGTGCCGTTCAGGATCGCGACCACCCGGCGCAACCGATCGCCCGCGAGACCGTCGCCGATTGCGCGCACGATCGGCATCGCGCCGCCGACCGCCGCCTCGAATCGCAACTGGCGGCCCTGGCGCGCGGCAAGCACGAACAGCGGCTGCCCTTCCCGCGCGATGACCTGCTTGTTCGCCGTGACGACGGACTTGCCGGCCAGGAGCGCATCGCGGATCCATCCGGCCGCCGGCTCGATCCCCCCGATGGTTTCGACGATGACGTCGACGTCGCTGCGGAGGAGATCGTCGAGGCCTGTCGTCCAGGTGATGGCGGGATCGTCCGGGAGGCTCCCGCGCTTTTGGATGGCGCGGCGATCGCAGACGTGCGTCAACGTGAGTCCGCGAACGGCGTCATGTCCCGTGAGCCGGCGCGCGACCGCGGACCCGACCGTCCCGAATCCGAGAATGCCGACGTTACAGCGTGATGTAGTGGAAACTGCGTGAAGTGACGAAGCGAGACTCAACCTACCTCATCTTTCCCAGGGATCGGGTAATTGGGTAATCGGGAAATCTGGTAATTGCAATTACTCGATTACCAAATTATCCAAACACCCGATTCGCGATCCGACCGGGCAGGAATTGGCACCTAACCGCGACCGTTGCCGTCGCGTGGTTGCCGTGGCGTCGCAGGGCCTGTCCCTCAGCCACTCTGGATAAAGAACGTATTCGGTTGTCGAGGCCGGACTATAGCAGGGTCACGGACCGAATGCAAATCGACCTATGCGCATACGTAGATTTGGTAATTGGATAATCTGGTAATCGGGTAATTGATTGGTCGATCGCCTGCCAATCCCGCAATTCAATTACCCGATTACCCAATTACCCGATTACCGTCAGACCGAGCATTCGCCGTCCATCACCTCCGGCGCGAACTCGGCGACTTCGCCGAGATCGATGAAGTCGGTGGGCAGGAGATCGTCCGGCTCGACGTGTTGCAGATCCGCGAGCTCCAGGCGGACAGACTCCAGGTCGACACGCTGGAAGAACGTGGCCGCCGGTTCGCCCGGCTGGCGATCGCGCGCGTAGATATCAATCAGCCGCTCGACCGCGTCGGGAATCCTGCGCGCCGGGATCTTGCCGGCGCACCGGGCGAACGCGGCGCCGTTGTCGGTCGCGCCGCCGCCGACCATCACGAAGTACTGCGGCAGGACGCGCTGCCCCACCCGCCGGATACTGCCCTGGAAGCCGATGGTGGCGACGTGGTGCTGCCCGCAGCCGTTGGGGCAGCCGCTGATCTTGATGCGCGCGCCGTCAGCCTGCTCGATCAGATCCGGGCGCGCGCGGAGGTGCTCTTCGAGCAGCCGGCCCAGACCACGCGACTGCGTGACCGCGAGACGGCACGTTTCGGCGCCCGGGCAGCTCGCGACGTCGGCGATCGTTCCCGCCTCGGCGAGACCGAGCCCGGCCGCCGCGAGGCGGTGGTACAGCTGGCGGACGTCGCTCGCATTGACCCAGCGAAACAGCAGATCCTGATCCGGCGTCACGCGGATCGTGCCGTCGCCGAAGGCCCGCGCCAGCTCGCCGATCACCCGGAACTGCTCGCTCGTCACGTCGCCAAGCGGGACCGTCGCCACAGCCATGACGTACCCGAACTGCTTTTGCGGCCGGACGTTGGTTGCGCGCCAGCGCGCATACACGTCGTCGCCGGCGTGCAGCACTGGCACCACGATCGGCGTCAGGCCGGGACCCGTGAGGCGAGCGGCGCTCACGCGGGCGGTGATCGAGCTCGGCGACGGCGACGAATCCGGCACCCAATCGGGCTTCGTTTCGCTGGCAGGCGGATCGAGGTCCAGCGTCGGTGCCGCGCCGCGCAGCCGGCACGCGGCCAGCTCGCGGTCGTACTCTTCGCGCCACCGCGTCCAGCCGAGCGACCGGATCAGGAACTTCATCCGGTTCCGTTGTTTGTGCTTGTAGTCCCCGAGCCGTGCGAACACTCGAAGCACCGCTTCGGCGACGCGCAGAATCTCGGAGGTCGGCAGGAATTCGTGCAGCAGCCCGGCCGACGTCACCATGATCGACGTGCCGCCGCCGGCGGTGACGCGGAACCCGCGCGTCCCTTGCGCGCCCACGACCGCGCGAAATCCGAGGTCGTTGATGCCGATCATCACGTGATCGGCACCGCACCCTTCGAACGCAATCTTGAACTTGCGCGGAAGCGTCGAGCTGAGCGGATGCCGCAGCAGGTACCGCGTGAGGGCTTCAGCATACGGCGTCACGTCGAATCGCTCGTCGGCGGCCACGCCGGCATACGGGCACGCCGTGATGTTGCGCACCGAGCTGCCGCACGCCTCGCGCGTCGTCAGCCCAGCCTCCCCGAGCCGCCGCATGGCCGGTTCGACGTCGTGGAGTTTGACGAAGTGAAACTGCACGTTCTGCCGCGTCGTGATGTGGCCGAACCCGCGCGAGTACCGGTCCCCGACGTCCGCCAGCGCCTCGAGCTGATCGCTGGTCAGGATGCCCTGCGGGATCTTCACGCGCAGCATCTGCGCATCCTCGGCCTGCCGTTGCCCGTAGGTGCCGCGGATGAGCCGGAACTGCCGCCATTGATCCGGCGTCAGCTCGCCCCGCTCGTAGCGCTCGAGCGTGGACACGAACTCGTCGATGTCGGCCTCGTTCGCGAACGAGAGCCGCGCACGGCCGAACGTTTTCGGGTCATCTACGACTGACATGACGTCCCCTCTCCACAGACTCGCTCGTGGTGAATCCTTCAAGTCGCTCGCCCTGAGCTTGTCGAAGGGCGAGCTCATCCTTCGACAAGCTCAGGATGAGCGGTGACGCGACAAGCTCAGGACGAGCGGAGACTGTTCCAAGGCGGACCACTTCACCTACGACAATCGTTCCCGCGCCCGCTCGATCGATTGCAATCGCATCGGCGGCGAGCTGATCGAGCGTGCCGCGCCACGCCTGTTGATCGGGTGTCCACGCGTCCACGATGACGGCTGCCGGCGTGCCGCGCGACCAGCCGCGATCGATCAGCTGCGCGGCCAGCGACATCGATCGCGCCAACCCCATCAGCACGACGAGCGTGAGACCGTTGGGCGCCAACGGCTCGATCGCCGACGCAAACGCCGCCTCGTCGTGCCCCGCGACGACGACGAATCCCGACGCGAGGCCACGGTGCGTCACCGGAATACCGGCCGCAGCCGGCGCCGCGACGGCGCTGGTTACTCCGGGTACGACGTCGTAGGGAATCCCCGCCCGCTGGAGCGCGATCGCTTCTTCACCACCGCGGCCGAACACGAACGGGTCACCACCCTTGAGCCGTACAACGCGCCGGCCTCGCCGCGCGGCTTTGATCATCAACGTCTCGATCGCGGATTGCGCGAGCGCGTGGCGGCCCGCGCGCTTGCCGACGAAGAACCGCTGCGCCTTCCGCGCGTAGCGCAACACGCGGTCGTCGACGAGCGCGTCGTACAGCACCAGATCTGCGCGCCGGAGCCGCGCGATCGCGAGCCGCGTCAGCAGGCCGGGATCGCCCGGTCCGGCGCCGACCAGCGAGACATGTCCGTTCATGGCCAGGAGTCCTCCGGGGGATTCAGCCAGGGAATTCGCTCACCTGAAGGCTCGTACCGCGCGTTCAGCGCCCGTAGCAGCCTGGGCTTTCGCTGCTCCATCGCCAGCGCGTCGCGCCGCCACTCGATCCGGGCGGTGCGCGCAACGTCCATCCAGGCGGCAAGGTCGCTCGGCAGCAAGGCGTCCACGGCTTCCCGTACGAGTGCCGTCAGCGCAGGCGCGTCGCCGTTCGTGGAGATCGCGATCGTCACGCCGTCGCGTCGGACGACGCCGCTCAGGAAGGCGCTGGCATTGGCCGGATCGTCGACGGCGTTGACGAACAGGCGCCGGGTTTCGGCGGCCGCCGCCACCTCGGCATTCACCGCCGGAGTCGCCGCTGCCACAACCAGCCAGACATCGTCGAGGTCGTCGGGCACGAAGGCACGCTGGAACAAATCGACGTTCGGATGCCGGCCTTCGGTGATCGCCATGGAGATCTCGGGTGCGATCACGCGGACGCGCGCCCCGACGGCCACCAATTGCTGCAGCTTCGCCGCGGCGACACGTCCCCCGCCGACGAGCACCACCTGTCGTCCGTTCAGGTTCAGAAACAGCGGCAAGAGTTCAGTCATCGCTCGGTTACAGCCCTCGCACTCCGAAAAACAAAAAGGCCCGGAAGCTTGTGAGCTCCCGGGCCTTGGGTCTTCGTCGCTGGTGGACTAGATCACGGTGTGATCGTCGACGCGCATGCAGACTGAACCGTTGGCGCAGGGGCTCGCTTGGAGCCCACGCAACAACCGCAGGTACACACGCAGGTCATCAAACCGATCACGTTGGTCTCTTTTTACTGCTGTCCTGGGCCTCTCGTCAAGTTGTTCGATAGACTGGGGCATGCGGAGACTGCTCGGCGTCCTCATTGCCATACTCGCGCTCGCCCCCCTTTCTGTTTCAGCGCAACGACTTCCAACGATCGTGCTGCCGGACCACTACGACCTGGCATTCGTCGTGGACCTGGCGCGTGGCCGCTTCGAGGGAACCGAAACGATTCGGGTGCGAACGACCGAACCGACGACACGCGTCGTGCTCCACGCCGTCGAGATCGACTTTCACGAGGTCACGATTGGCACCGGCGCCGACGCCCAGCGCGCCACCGTGACGCTGGACGAGGCCAATCAGACGGCGACACTGACCGTTCCAAAGCCGATTGCGCGCGGCACCACAGAGATCCATATCCGCTACACGGGCATCCTCAACGACAAGCTGCGCGGCTTTTATCTGAGCAAGGGCCGCAATCGCTCGTACGCCGTCACACAGCTCGAGGCCACTGACGCGCGGCGCGCGTTCCCGAGCTTCGACGAGCCGGCGTTCAAGGCGACATTCGCTGTCACGCTGACGATCGATCGCGGTGACTCGGCCATCTCGAACGGAAAGCTCCTCTCCGACAAGCCAGGACCGTCGGCCGCGCGGCATACGCTGACGTTCGCGACAACGCCGCGCATGTCCACCTATCTCGTGGCGATGGCGGTCGGCGATTTCCAGTGTCTCGAAGCCGCCGCCGAAGGGGTGCCGATCCGCATCTGCGCCACGCCCGACAAGAAGGACCTCGGCCGCATCGCGTTGGACTACGCCCAGCAGATCCTGCGCTTCTACAACCGCTACTTCGGCATCAAATACCCCTTCGGCAAGCTCGACGTCGTCGCCGTCCCGGATTTCGCCGCCGGCGCGATGGAAAACACGGCCGCGATCTTCTATCGCGAGGCCGATCTGCTGGCGGACTCGAAGTCGGCATCTATCGATACGCGCAAGACCATCGCCTCCGTCCTCGCGCACGAAATGGCTCACCAGTGGTTTGGCGATCTGGTGACGATGCAGTGGTGGGACGACTTGTGGCTGAACGAAGGGTTTGCCACGTGGATGGCGAGCAAGCCGCTCGAAGCGGCGCATCCCGACTGGAACGTTCCGGTCGACGAGAGCGCCGAGACGCAGCGCGCGTTCGGCGTCGATTCCCTGGCCGCGACCCGTCCGATTCACTCCGATGTCAGCACGCCCGCCGAGATCGACGAAGCGTTCGACCCGATCGCCTACGAGAAAGGCGGCGCCGTGCTGCGGATGGTGGAGCACTACGTCGGCGCGGATACGTTCAGGAACGGCATCAACGCGTACCTGCAGGCGCACGCCTACAAGAACGCCACGTCGGAGGATTTCTGGAAGGCGATCTCCGCCACCTCCGGCAAGCCCGTTGAGCGCATCCTGCCGACCTTCGTGAATCAACCGGGCGTGCCGCTGCTCGAAGTGGAAGACCTGGCCTGCAACGCCGGCAAGACCGAAACGCGCGCGACGTTCACGCAAAGCCGGTTTTCGCTCGACGGCAAGACCGCGGCCGGACGCTGGCAGATTCCCGTGTGTGTGACCGGCGAGACCGCATTTGGATCGTGTCAACTGCTGACCGAACCGCGCCAGACACTGCCCGTCGCCAACGGCTGCGCCTCGTGGTTCTTCGCGAATGCCGGCGCGCGCGGCTACTACCGCACCGCGTACACGCCGGCGATGCTGCGCGCGATGGCGCCGCACGTCGAAGGCACGCTCACGGCACCCGAGCGGCTATTGCTCATCAACGACGAGTGGGCGCTGGTGCGCGCTGGCCGCCACAGCGTCGCCGAGTACCTGACGCTCGTGACAGCGTTCGGCCGCGAGCGCGCGAGCCTGATCGTCACCGACATCACCGACCGCCTCCGCTTCATCCAGGAATACCTGACAAGATCTGAGCTCGCGCCCAAGCTCGAAGCGTTCGTCAGGTCGCTCCTGCGTCCGACGCTCGATGAGGTCGGCTTCGCATCGGCGGCGTCGGACGGCGACGATCGGCGCGCACTGCGAGCCACCGTGCTCGGCGCGCTCGGGACCACCGGCAACGATCCGGAAGTGATCGCCAAGGCCAGAACCGCGCTCGATCGATCGCTTCAGTCTGGCTCACCGCTCGATCCCTCGCTCGCGGCGGCGCTGACGACCGTGGCCGCTGGGCACGGCGACCGAACACTCTTCGACGCCCTCGCCGCGGCGGCGGAGCGCGCGTCCGATCCCGAGGAGCGGTACCGGGCGCTTTCGGCGCTGGCCAGGTTCCGCGATCCCGCGCTCATCGACCGCGGCCTGCAGATGATGCTGACGCCGCAGATCCGGACGCAGGACGCGTCGCTCCAGCTCGCGCGCTTTCTCGCCAACCCCACGGCCCGCGAGCGCACGTGGGCATTCATCAAGACCAATTGGGCGGCGCTCCAGCCGAAGATCGCGATCTTCGGCGGCGACACCACCCTGGTCGGCGCCTTGAATGCGTTCTGCGACGCGCAGCCGCGCGACGACATCAAGGCGTTCTTCGGCGCGCACCCGCTCCCGGGCGCGGCACGCACGCTCGATCAGACCGTCGAACGCATCGACAACTGCATCGCCATCCGCGACAAGCAGGCCACGGCCGTGGCCGGCTGGCTCTCGACGCGCTAACGAACCACGAACGACCGCGTAGCCTCATACCTTGACATTCGACAATCGATCCGGCAGGCTATTGTCGAACGTCAAGGTATGCTGGCACCGCAACCGGATCTGCTCCAGGGCACGCTCGACCTGCTCATCCTGAAGAGCCTGCAGGCCGCACCGCTCCATGGCTGGGCTATTTCGCGCCGCATCCAGCAGATGTCGAGCGAGGTGCTCACGGTCAATCAGGGCTCGCTCTACCCCGCGCTGTACCGTCTCGAGGATCGCGGGTGGATTGCAGCGCGCGCCGCCCTGTCGGACGAGGGACGGCGCATCCGGATCTATCGCCTGACGGCCGCGGGACGCCGGCAACTCTCGCAGGAAATCAACAGCTGGCGGCTGTTCTCGGCGGCCATTACCCAGGTCGTGGACACATGACGGCCGTCATCGACGCGCTCCGCACCTGGATCCGTCGTCTCTATCGGCTGTCGACCCTCAGTTCGGTCGAGCGCGCGATGGACGACGAGATGCGGCATCACATCGAGTGCGAGATCGCGGAGCGCGTCGGCGCCGGCGAGTCGTTCGAGGCGGCCAGGCGTGCCGCCCTGCGCGACTTCGGCGGCGTCGAGCGCGTCAAGGAAGACGCGCGCGACGCGCGCGGTCTGCGTCCGATCGAGGATCTCGTGGCGGACACGCGCCATGCGGTTCGAGTGCTCCGCAAGAATCCCGGACAGACGGCAGCCGTGATCGTCACCTTCGCGCTTGGCATCGCCGCCGCCGGCGCAATCTTCGCGGTCGTGTACGGCGTGCTCCTGCGGCCGCTCCCCTACGCCGATCCCGATCGGCTCGTTGCCGTCTGGGAACGCAACATCCCGCGCAACCTGAATCGCAATGTCGTCTCGATCGCCAACTTCGAGGCATGGCGCCGGGCGAGCACGTCGTTCGCGGGCATGGCCGGGCTCGTGCCGCGTCCGGTCACGTTGTCGCAAGGCGATCTGCCCGAGCGCGTGATGGGTGCGGAGGTATCGCCAGGGTATTTTCGACTGCTGGGCGTCTTGCCCATGCTCGGACGCGACTTCGAGACCGCCGACGAACGCGCGACGGGCGCCACCGTGGCGATCCTCAGTCACGACTTCTGGAAGCGGCGATTCAACAGCGATCCAGGAGTCATCGGTCGAACGATGCCGTCCGCGGACGGGTCGTTCACCATCGTCGGTGTCATGCCCGAAGGGTTCGAGCCGCCGCGCTTCTCCTGGCTCGGCACGCAGGAGCTCTGGTTCCCGTTCGAGGCGACGGCCGAAAACCGCAGCTGGGGCCGTTTCTTGTTGGTCGTCGCGCGGCTCCGACAGGACGTCGCCCTCGAGCGCGCCCGTGCGGAGATGACCGCGCTCGGCGATCGGCTGGCGAGCGAGGTCGCGGGCAATCGCGGATGGAACGTATCGATCGTTCCGCTCGCGGTCCAAATCACCGGCGACGTGAGCACCGCGCTGCGGACGTTGCTGGCCGCGGTCGGCCTGTTGTTTCTCATCGCCGTCGCCAATGTCGCGACGCTGACAGCGACGGCAACGCGCCGCCGCAGCCGGGAACTGGCGATCCGCCGTTCGTTCGGTGCCACGCAGGCGCGGTTGTTTCGTCAGCTCTTCACGCAGCATGTGCTGCTCGGCCTCGCCGGCGCGGCGGTCGGCCTGGCCGCCATTCCGCAGAGCGTCGGATTACTGACGGCACTCGCTCCTCCCACGCTGCCTCGCCTTCCGTCGATTCAGATCGACGCGCCAACGCTGCTGGTGACGATCGCTTTCGTGCTCATCGCGATCGTCGTGTTCAGCGCGATCGCGTCTGCACCGAGGCGCGCCGGAGCCATTCGCCTGGTTGAAGACGCCACGGCCTGCGGCATTGCGGAGCGCCGCGCCGGCGGCGGCCTGGTGATGTTCGAGATCGCGGTGGCGCTGACGCTCGGGATCATGGCGACGCTCATGGCCCGGAGCGTCGTCGGCCTGCGCAGTGTGAACATGGGCTTCGACGCCGACGGTGTGGTCGCGGCGCGCCTGACGCTGGCAGAGCCCGCGGCCGACGGTCGGGCGGCCACGGCCGTCTTCGACGAGCTCCTCGCACGCCTGCGCGGGACGCCAGGCGTCGAGTCGGCGGGCATCATCAGCACGCGGCCGTTGAGCGCCCCGGGAACGGCGACGCTCGTGAGCGATCCTGGCCGTCCCCGCGACACGGCCTTGAACGAAGTCGTCGCCGATATCCGCTACGCAAACGCGACGCTGTTCGAGACGCTGCGGATCCCGGTCCTGGCCGGAGCGACGTTCGCCACCGGCGACCACCCGGATCGTCCCATCACGGTTGTGGTGAGTGAGAGTCTGGCTCGCACGTTCTGGCCGAATGAATCGGCCATCGGGCGCGACTTGCATCTCGAACTGTACAAGGGCCTCACCGGGCGCGTCATCGGCGTGGTGGGAGACGTGCACTACGTGGATGCGAGGACTCCGTTCCGCGCCGCCGCGTATCTCTCGAGCGCGCGATTCCCCGGCGGCACCCGCGATGTCATCGTCCGCTCGTCGGGCGATCCGCTCGCTATCGTGCCGTCGCTTCGTGCCGCCGTGGCGGCGCTCGCGCCGGGCGTGCCGCTCTTTCAGGTCGAGCGAATGGCGCGGTCGGTCGACGTCGCGGTCGCGCGGGAGCGCTTCACGACGTTCGTGCTTTCGGCCTTCGCGGCGATCGCCCTGGTGCTCGGCGGCGTCGGGGTGTTCGGCGTCATCGCCGGCGAGGTCGGCCGCAAGCGCAAGGAGATTGGGCTGCGCATGGCGCTCGGCGCCGGCCCTTCGACCGTGACCTGGATGATGCTGCGCCAGACGGTCGTTCGCGCGGCGGTCGGCATCGCCGCAGGCGCGCTGTTGGCCGCGTGGCTCGCGCGCTCCATGACCTCGCTGCTCTTCGGCGTCGCGCCGCTGGATCCGGCGTCCTATCTGATGACGATCGTGCTCGTGCTGGGCCTCGCGCTGGTCGCGACGCTCATTCCAGTCGGGCAAGCGCTGACGCGCTCGCCGCTGACCGCGCTGCGGGAGGGCTGAGCCCGTGCGGTGCCCTGGGGGTCAGACCCCTTGGAGCCCCAGCTCCATCGGGTCTGACCCCACCGGGCGCTAAAGCCCGGGCGTTTCGAACGCCGGGGTCAGACCCCCGCTGGCGCCGTAGCCCGGGCGTTTCGAACCGCGGGGTCAGACCCCCGTGCCGTCTCGCGACACCGCCGGGTGCGCCGTAATCCACGCGCGCCACGGATGTTCGGTCCCAACCCGAATCCCGATCCGCGTCCCCCACGACAACTGGCCCGCGACGATGCCGCGATCCTCGATGTAGAGGCGATCGCCGCAGAGATCGATCCGGTTCTCCCTCAGCGTGATGCCCATGGCCATCGTCAAGTTCCCGGGGCCTCGGGCGAGATCGTGCTGAGCGATGGCCTTGCCGTTTGCGGTCCGCCTCCCCTTCATCGTGCGTCGCCGCCGTCGACGCATGATGTCGACACCGTCGAGCGGATCGATCGCGCGCAGCAGGATCGCGGCCGGCGAGCCATGCCCTTCCGTCACGACGTTGACGAGGCAATGAATGCCGTAGTTCAGGTAGACGTACGCATGCCCGGGCTCGCCGTACATCGGCTCGTTGCGCCGCGTCGGACCGGGCGCGGCGTGGCAGGCGGGATCGGATTCGCCGATGTAGGCCTCGACCTCAACGATCGCGCCGCTCGTGCGTACGCCGCGCCGGACGTGGACGAGGACCTTCCCCAGCAGGTCGCGTGCGACGTCGAGTGTGGGCCGATCGTAGAAGGCGCGCCGAAGTCTACCGGCCCGCGGCATACGCGTGCGAGCGGCCGCCGGCGAGGACGGGCTGCAAGTATCGCCCGGTGTACGAGCCTTCGACCTGCGCGACTTGTTCCGGCGTCCCGAGCGCGACGATCGACCCGCCGTCTTCGCCGCCTTCGGGACCAAGGTCGATGATGTAGTCCGCGGTCTTGATGACGTCGAGGTTGTGCTCGATGACGAGCAGCGAATGTCCCGCTTCGAGCAGTTTCCTGAACGCGGCGAGGAGCTTCGCGATGTCGTCGAAATGGAGGCCGGTGGTCGGCTCGTCGAGGATGTAGAGCAGGCGCTCGCCGCTGTGCGACGACAGGTGCGCCGCAATCTTGATTCGCTGCGCCTCTCCACCCGACAGCGTCGTCGCCGGCTGGCCGAGTCGCAGGTAGCCGAGGCCGATCTCGTCGAGCACCTGCAGCCGCCGGAGCACTTTCGGCGAGCTGCTGAAGAAGGTCAGCGCCTCGCGGACCGTGAGATCGAGCACCTGGTGAATCGAGCGGCCGCGGTACTTCACCTCGAGCACCTGCGGCTTGAAACGCTTGCCGTCGCATTGATCGCATGGCACGAACACGTCGGCGAGGAATTGCATCTCGACGCGCACTTCGCCTTCGCCCTGGCACGCCTCGCAGCGCCCGCCGGGCACGTTGAAGGAGAAATGACTGGCCGTCAGGCCGCGCGAGCGCGCGTCCTTGGTGGCCGCGAACAGTTCCCGGATCGGATCGAACGCCTTGAGATACGTCACCGGATTGGAGCGGGGCGTTCGGCCGATCGGTGTTTGATCGACGAGCACCGCATCGGTGACGTACTCGGCACCCTGCAGCGCGCGGAACGTCCCGACGCGCTTGTCCCACCCGCCCTTCGATCGCTTGATCGCCGCGTAGAGCACGTCGTGCACGAGCGTGGACTTGCCGGACCCGCTCACGCCGGTCACGCACGTCAGCGTGTTCAGCGGCAGGGCGATCTCGAGATCCTTCAGGTTGTGTTCCGTGGCGCCGTTCAGACGGATCTTCTGGCCCGTCCCGCGGCGTCGCGTCGTCGGCACTGGAATCGCGAGCTCGCCGCGCAGATATTTCGACGTCAGCGACCGCGGCTCCAGCACCAGGCTGTCGTAGTCGCCCGAGAACACGACGCGTCCGCCCTGCTCGCCGGCGCCGAGTCCGAGGTCGACCACGTGGTCCGCAACCTTGATCATGTCGGCGTCGTGTTCGACGACGAGCACGGTATTCCCCTGATCGCGCAGCTGCCGCAGGATTGCAATCAGCCGGAGATTGTCCCGGGGATGCAGGCCGATCGACGGCTCATCCAGGACGTAGAGCGTGCCGACGAGCGCGGCGCCGAGCGACGTCGCGAGGTTGATGCGCTGCGCTTCCCCGCCGGACAAGCGTCGACGACAGCCGATCGAGCGTGAGATAGTCCAGGCCGACGTCGCTCAGAAACGACAAGCGGCGCCGGATTTCCTTCAGCACTTTTTCCGCGATCGTTTCTTCCTTCGCGCTGAGCTCCAGGGTTGAAAAGAAGGTCTGCGCTTCGCGCACCGTCAGGGCCGACACGCGATCGATGGTCCGTCCCGACACGCGCACGTCCCTGGCTTCGCGCCGCAGGCGCGCGCCGCCGCAATCCGGGCACGTGAGGTAGCCGCGGTAGCGGCTGAGGAACACGCGGACGTGGACCTTGTATTTCTTGCGCTCGAGCCACCGGAAGAAGCCGCGCACGCCCTCGTATTCGTCGTCCCTCGACGCCGCTCGGGACGACCTGAGCTCGTCGAAGGGTCGCCGCCTTCGACCACGAACCGCTTTTCCTCGTCCGTGAGCTCGGACCATGGAACATCCAACCGAACCCGGCCCTTCTTGGCCGCGCGCTTCAGTTCGGCAAGCTGCGCGCGATAGTGCGGCTTGCTCCACGGTTCGATGGCGCCCTGCTGAATCGACTTGGAGGGATCGGGCACCACGAGATCCATGTCGAGCTCGATGATGTTGCCAAACCCATGACACGTCGGGCAGGCACCGAACGGGTTATTGAACGAAAACAGCCGCGGCTGCGGATCCTCGTAGGTGAGGCCGCACTGCCGGCAATCGAAGCGTTCAGAGAACAGATGCTCAGTTGTCGACTGTTGACTGTCGACCGTCGACTGTTCCTTGGCCCACGCAGCCCCGCCGCCTTCAAGATAGGCCGTCTCGATCGAGTCCGTCAGCCGTTGACGGATATCCTCGCCGGCCACCTGCACGCGATCGACGACGACCCGCAGCAGCGATCGATCGCGCAGCGCCGCCAGATCGACATCATCGAAGGCGACGGCACGATCGCCGACCAGGAGGCGGGCGAACCCTTTCTTGCGGAGGGCCGCGACAGCCGTGGCGATTGCCGCCGCGCTCGTGGTAGAGGACGTGTAGGAGCGGACCCGTGTGTCCGCCCCGCCTGCGACGCCGTTTCCCTCGGGGCCGACACGCGGGTCGGCCCCTACATCGTCCGGGATCTCGGCAAGTTCATCCACTTCGACGACGTTGGTGGCTGGCGCTTCGACGATCGGCAGGTCAAAACCGAGAAGGAGACGCGTGCCAGATGGCAGCTCACCCAGCTGACGCGCGACGACCTCGGCCGTTTCGCGCACGACTTCGCGTCCGCAATTGCGGCAGTAGGTGCGACCGACGCGCGCGTACAGCAGCCGCATGTAGTCGTGGATTTCGGTTGTCGTGCCGACGGTCGAACGGGGATTTCTGATGCTGTTTTTCTGGCGGATGGCGATGGCAGGCGAGATGCCGTCGATGCGATCGACATCAGGCTTCTCCATCCGTTCGAGGAACTGCCGCGCGTAGGCCGACAGCGACTCGACGTAGCGGCGCTGGCCTTCGGCGTAGATCGTGTCGAAGGCAAGCGACGACTTCCCCGATCCGCTCACGCCGGTCACGATGATCAGCTTGCCGACCGGAAGCGTGACGTCGATGTTCTTGAGATTATGCGTGCGCGCGCCGCGAACGACGAGGTCGGCGGCGGCGCCGACAGTGGAGTCCACAGTCCGCTTTCCTGGAGAATGCCTAAACGGCAATCGTATCCCACGGCTTGCGCCGTGGCAACCCGCCTTCGCTCAATGGACGCACGCGAGCTTCGGCGGGGCAAGCTTTGTCAGATGGAGCGCGAGGCTTCAGCCGAGCGTGGTGGCCGGTAGGTGGCGTCCGTGTTCGGTACGAGAGGTCCGCCTTCAGGAGGACGTCGCAGGGGTGATTTTTGCGAGCAGCGCGTGCAACTGATCCCCTTCGGAGTCTGTCAGCATGCCGAACAGTTCCCGCTCAGCGACTTCGAAGATTTCCAATCCGCGCGCATGCGCCGTGCGCCCCGCGTCCGTGAGCACGGCCAGACGCGATCGCCGATCGGCCGTGTCGGAGGTGCGGCTGACGAGGCCGTCGGCTTCGAGTCGATCGACGAGTTGCGTGACATTCGACTTCACGCACGAGAGCCGATCCGCGAGCTGCCCGAGCGGGAGGGAGCCGCCGGCTTCAGCGAGCCGCCGAAGCGCCGCGAGCTTCGCAAGCGAGAGCCCCACCTCACCGAGCCGCGCTTCGACGCGACCCTCGAGAGCGTTCGAGGCGTGCAACACAGCGAACAACCCGACACGGTTGGCGGCGAGCATATAGTTCAGATATGTAATTATACCAACCGCTCGTGCTCGAGCGTGGTACTATTCTCGTTTGCCCGCCTGGCCGGCGTAGCTCAGTTGGTAGAGCGGCTGATTCGTAATCAGCAGGTCTCCGGTTCAAGCCCGGACGCCGGCTCCAAAATTTCCTGGATCATTTGCGACAGCGCAACACTCGAATACGGCAGAGGTTAGTCATTTTTCTTTAGGTCTGGCTGCCGCCGTACCTAGAATAGCCCGGTGCACACCTCGCTTTCTCCTCCGGAACCGGACGACGTCCCCGTCGGCCAGGCAGGAGAACTCGACACGTTCGCGAACGAGGCAGACGCATCTCGCGTCGTGTGGCTCGACGCCTCAGGGAGCGCGCTCCATTCCTTCCCGTCGGAGACGGTAACCTCCGTCCAGCCGACGCCTCGCGAGCCAGAGGACCCGACCCGCGCGGGACCGTCCGAAATGCTCTCAATGTCGCTTCGCGACGTGCAGCGGGCCGGGGTGGCCTTCGAGTGGGACGAGGCGGTCGCAATCGCGCAATCTTTGTGCAATGTGTTCTCGGCGACGCAACTGCTTCCCCAAACGGCCTTCGATCAGATGCGTTCCAACATCGAACTTTCCCTGGCGACGTCGGACGCGGTGTTCATCGATGCGACCGGCCAGGTTTTCGTCAGCGACGATGAGCCGCGCACGATGTCGGAAGCGATCCAGTGCGTCGGCGCGACGCTGTCGGACATGCTGTCGGCGGCGGATCCGCTGTCAATCAGCGTCAGGGTCGCGCCCAGGGCCACGACATCTCCTCCTCAGTACGAATCGCTCGAAGCGTTGTCACAGGCGTTGACCGCCTTCGAGTTCCGGAACCACCGCGAAGTGATTGGGGGGTTGTTCGAACGCGCGACGACAAACACTTCGCGGGGAACGACCATCACCAAATCGACACCGCTGCCGATACTGACGAACCGCTCGATTCAGCGTCCGAACATCCCGGCGATAGCTCTGGCGGCGCAGGAACGGGCAGCTCGGCTGCTGTCGGGCAAAGCTGGCCGCGTCGTGGCGATGTGTGCCGTCGTGGTGTCAGCGGTTGGAGTCGGCGGCTGGATGATTTGGAACCAGGCGTCTCATCCCGAGCCTGGCGTCGCAGCCGCGACGCAACAGCCCGACACGTCGCATCAGAAAGAGACGCTTCCACCTTCGGCGGAACTCCGCGAACCCGCGACATCGCAGCCACGTGCCGCAGCCGCTCCATCAGTGCCCGCGATCGTGCCGGAGCGAAGCGTGACGCCGGCGGTGTCCAACGGTGGCCGTCCGGTAAAACAGCGACCGTTCCGGAGCGGCGCTGTGCGTACAGACGCGAGGGCGGCCGATGTGCCGGATGTACCTCCTGTCGTGTCCGACGTTGTGTCCGATATTGATGTTGGCATTCCGGCAGCCGCCATAGAGGACACTCCGCCCGCAGCGCCGATCCCATCCAGTATCGAACGCGGCCCTGTCGATTCAAGTACCAGGAAGGAGGAGCCGTCGTCGATCGTCGAACCGATCTATGACCGCGACAGCCGCGATGTGACGCCGCCTTCGCTGATGTACCCGCAGTTACCTGGAATTCTGTCTGGAATTCTGTCTGACAGAGACGCCTGGGATTCGCAGCGAGGTGCTGACCATCGCCGTCGTCGTCGGAAAGGACGGCACGGTGCATTCCGTCAAGGCGGTGACTCCGCCGCATTCAATCGGCGAATCGTTGGTCCTGATCAACGCGCTGTCCGCCGTCAAGTCGGTACGTTTTCGGCCGGCCATGAAAGAGGCGATGCCGGTCAGGTACAGTTTGATTGTTCCCGTGCGGGTTTCGCAGATCAACCAATGACAGCCCTCGTTGCAGAGGGCGAGCAGGCTTCGGTACCGATTGCGCCGGCGCGATCGTCAACTTCAAAGTTTGCCTTGACGCTCAACTAGCTGCTTCCGCTCGCCCGGGTCCCGCTAGCGGCTCCTGACGTCCTGCGAAGGCTTCGAAGCGGCATGTACATGAAGAAACATCGCGTCAGGTCGGACGTGGGGCGCCCGCTAGACGCTGAGTCGGCCCTCCGGCTGCAACACCTGAATTCATCGGCGTGTTCGAGCAGCAGGAGATCCCGAGCGTGCTCCAGCGAAAAGTTCGCCAATGATATCGCATTGCTGCAGCCATGGCTCGTCGGGATTGAGCGCCGGACCTGAGCTACGTGCAGCTCGCAGCCTTCGAGCTGCCTCAGCCGCAGGCGATTTCTCCATCGATTTCCGCGCTGCGAGCCACACGAGGCAGCCCTGGCACGTTACTCGGCTTTGAGGATCGTCACAGGCGCGACGAGGGCCGCTCGTCTCGCCGGCAGGTAGCAGGCGCCGAACGAGGCGACGACGAGACTTGCCGCAGCGGCGGGGAAGGTCGCGGGGTCGGTAGCTGCGACGTCGAACAAGAGACCCGCTATGACGCGCGTGCCCGCGGCGGCGCCGGCTCGAACACGGCATTTGGCGTGGACGCGCGGTTCGCGCTCGTGTCCACGCTGTTCATCGTTGCGTATTACACGCGGACGAATACGCGCGGCCGATCGGGCAGCGACACACGATTTCCCGCGGGCTGAGACTAGCGAGTTCACCTCGAGTGTATCGCCTGACTTCACAAGAGTGCGTCACGTTCACGTTCGCAGGTAGCCGTCGTACGCGGATCGCTCCGTTTTCCACCGATTTCGGCGCGCCTTGATGCCGACGGCCCGGGCACTGCGTTTGCCAGTGTCGCCAAGCCAATCGGCAAAACAGGCCAACTCGAAACGCGTGCACCGGACGGCAAACGCCGCAAGTCCGGCGCTTTACGGAGGTGTGACTCGTGCGCGTGTCTGTCCATCCTCTCGTCATGGCATTCTGCTGCATGTTGGCCTGTTCGCCGGGGCGTGCCTTCGCGCAGACCGTAACGGATCCACAAACCGTCGAATTCGATCCGTCGCCGGATCACGGGGCCGTCGACGCGAATGGTGAGCCGATCGTCGAGTACTACGAGTTGGTCGTCATGGCGGCCGGCATCCCGTACCAGATCGTCCCCCTCGGCAAGCCCACGCCGCAGTCGGACGGGAAGATCCGCATCTCTCTCCAGGCCGTCTTGACGATACCTCCGCTGCCGCTTGTCACCCACCAAGCCCAGGTCAGGGTCGTCGGTCCAACCGGCAGCTCGTCGAGCAACTTGTCGAACCCCTTCATATTCAGCGGCCCGTGCACCTACGCGGTGGCCGCAAGTAGTCTGGCCTTCACGGCGGCGGGCGGATCGGGAATCCTCGACGTGACGACCGGAACGGGTTGCGTTTGGTCGGCCGGCAGCGCCGCGGCGTGGGTCAGTCTCGCGGCGCTTGGCGGGACCGGAAGCGGGAGCGTCTCTTTCGCCGTCGCTCCCAATACGGCGTCGAGCCGTTCGGCCACCATCAACATCGCTGGCAAAAGCCTCGCCGTGACGCAGGCGGGCGTGGCTCCGCCTGTGATGACCGCGCTGACCACATCGCCCAGCCCGCTCACGCTCGGTCAGCCGGGGACGATCACGATTGCCGGGAGCAATTTCAGTGCGTCGACGGTCCAGCTCCTTCTCAATGGTCCCGGGTGTACGCCATGCACGATCCCGAACAGCCTGTTGACGACGAAGACGGCGACGCAGCTGGTCGCTCCGGTCAATCCGACCGCGGCGGGAACGTACACCGTGTCCGCCCAGAACGGCGTGGGCGGACCAGTCTCGAACAATCTGTCGTTCACCATCGGAAGCATTCCCGTAATCACCACCCTGACCACCTCGCCGAGCCCGCTGCGGGCCAATCGGCCGGGAACACTCACGACTGCCGGGAGCGGTTTCAATACTTCGACGGTCCAGCTGCTGATCAATGGTCCCGAATGTTCCCCATGCACTGTGCCGAACAACATGTTGACGACGAAGACCGCGACCTGGCTGGTCGCTCCTGCGAATCCGATGAAGGCCGGGATCTACACTGTGGTGGTCCAGAACGGCGCAGGGGCGCCGGTGTCGAACGCTGCATCGCTCACGGTTGCCGACGACGCGTGCATCATCTCGATCTCCCCGGCCAGCCAGACGTTTCCCTTCTCAGGCGGCAGCGGCAGCGTCAACGTGACCGCACCGGAGGGCTGTGCGTGGACGCCACACAGCAGCGCAGCCTGGCTGACGCCGGGCAGCGGGGGCAACGGCAATGGCAGTGTCGGCTTCACCGTCGCCGCCAACCCGACGACCGCACTCCGGTCTGCGTCCATCACGATCGGGAATCGAAGCATCACCGTGACCGAAGAAGGATCCCGTCGTCCGGCTCTCTATTAGTGGGGAGTCACGGCTACGTCGGAGCCCAATTCACCGGAACTCGACTTTCGGGCCGCTGTGCGTGCACAATTGGCCACCCACAGACGTACAAGACGGCCATCGGGCGCGCGCCCGTTCGAGGATCGGAGTCGGTGATGATCGACGTTGGCCCGGCGGATAACTCGTCGACCGAAGCAAGCGTGCGCGATCTCGTTGAGGAGGTCAGAAGGCGAGAGGAAGTCGTCCGCTCCAACGCGCAGGAGCTCGCCCGTCTGCGCCACAATGGGCTCGCGGCGATCAACGAGCAGGCGACGCACCTGCTCACCGCCGCGCGGAGTGACATCGCCGCGATTGTCGTCAACACCCGACGCCGACTGACAGAGCTGTCCGTCCAGGCTGAGGCGATAGGCGGAGCACCAACCCACCCGCCCCTGGATTCGTTTCCCTCGGAACGTGGCGTCACTGCCGATCCGGCGACAGCGTCAGAGCCGCACGTCAGTGAGAGCGCAGCGACGCGAGAACGGCTCATCGAAATCCGGCAGAGCGTGCATCGGCTTCTCGACGAGACGCGTCCCGAATTGGAGAGCCTGCGTCAGGACGCGCACGCCCTGAGCGGCGGCAACGTGACCGCCGTCAAATCGCACCACGCGGGTGTACGGACGGAGCCTGCACCGCCGGCAGACCCCGTGCCGCTGCTCATAGTACCCGCCGTAGAATTGCCGCGCATCAGACCAGAGCCACCTGCCGTCGAATTGCCGCGCATTAGACCGGAGCCACCTGCCGTCGCGTCGCCGCGCATCAGACCAGAGCCGATCCTTCGCCAGCTCATCGATCCGCCACAGAAACGAGGACCGATGTGGACCGCGGCAATCGGCGGCCTCGCGACGATCGGCATTGCACTCGCGGCCGCCACGGGCTGGAAGAGCCTTAAACCCGCACCACGCAGCGCAGCGACTCCAACCGTTGTGCAGACCGCGGTCCCGTCGACCGCGAGTGCGCTTTCGAGTGTGAAAGCGCTGGACAAGCCGGCGGGAAATTCTCCGGTGCCTGCGCGACGGTGGTCGCTGCGCGTCGAAACGCGCGCCACCGTGTGGATCCATACGACGGTAGACGGCCGCAGCGAGCCTGGCCGGCTGTTTCGAGCTGGCGAGATCCGCACGATCGAGCCGAAACGCGACGTATCGCTCCGTGTCGGAAATGCGGGCGCCGTGTTCGTGTCGATCGCCGGCAGCGAGTCGCGGGCTCTCGGGCGCGACGGCGAAGTAGCCACGCGTCGCTTCGCGGTCGGCGAAAAGCCTTCTGCGGCGGCGAACACAGCGGCACCGCCCCCACCGGTGAATCAAGGGACTGGAATCGGGACCGCAGGAGCCAGCGCCGTCCGGCCGCCGCAGCAGACTGCAGCGGTTGGAGCCAGCGGGCCACGAGGGCCGATGGCAGCGCTCACCGCAGAACCTGCCGGGCGAGAGGCAAATCGACCCACCGCACCTAGTGATCCGGGCGGGTTAACCAGTTCAGAGGTGACGACGGCGGCGCAGCGATGGCTGGATGGTTACTACCGCGCTGATGCCGGGTTGATGGCCTCGCTTGCGAAGCCGGATCTGAAGATTTCTGACGATCGACCGGAAACGGACCGCTTTCCGCCTGACCTCAACGTCCGGCGGACGCTCGATCGAGTCACCACCCAGTTCGTCGGCGAAGCGGCGATCCTCAGCGGCCGAATGACCGATCAGGCTACCGTGGACGGACAGGTCCAACAACACGTCTCGTGGGTCTCCTTGGTGTGGATGCGCGAGGCCGGCGTCTGGCGGGTAATGGACGTCCAGATCATCAGCGACGCGAAGTTGGCGAAGGTGAAATAGCCAGGAATCACGCCGAAGCTGCGGAAGCAGCGAAGGCGACCTTATTCGGACTTGAGGATCGTCACAGGCGCGACGCGGGCCGCACGTCGCGCCGGGAGGTAGCACGCCCCGAACGACGCGACGACGAGACTCGCCGCGGCTGCGAGGAAGGTTGCGGGATCGGTCGCGGTCACGTTGAACAGCAGACCTGCCATGACCCGCGTGCCCGCGGCCGCGCCGGCCAGGCCAATCAGCACGCCGACGAATGCCAGCGACATCCCCTGGCGCACGATCAGCCACACGACTTCGCGCCGGTGGGCTCCCAGCGCCATGCGCACGGCGATCTCGCGCATGCGTTGGCTGACCGCGTACGACATGACGCCGTAGACGCCGACGAGGGCCAGTGTCAGCGCGAGACCGGCGAACCCGGCGAGCAGCAGCGTCGTGAAGCGCGGTTGCGCCACGGAGTCGGATTGCAGCGCCTCCATCGTGCGGATGTCGGAGACCGGTTGGTCCGGGTCCAGCGCGTGCACGGTCCGCTCGAGTTGTTTTGCCTCCAACCCGCCCCGCACCACCAGCGTCATCCCGCCGAACTGAAATTGCCGGTACGGCAGGATCATTTCCGGTCGTGCCGCCCGACTGAACCCGCGGTGCCTGACCGACCCGACCACGCCGACAATCTGTCGGGGCCGGCCGTACAGCATGAGCTGATGCCCCAACGGATCTTCGCCAGGGAAGATCTGGCGCGCCAAGGTGTCGTTGATGATGACGACCAACGCGCTGTTCACGCCATCGAACTCCGTGAATTCCCGGCCCTGAACGAGTGGGATGCCCATCGTGCGGAAATAGCCGGTCGTCGCGAGTCGAAAGTCGGCCTGAGGCTCTTCGCCGGCGCGCGCCCGCGGCCGCCCGCGCACAACAACAGCTAGATCGAAATCGGTGCCTACCGGATTCAGCGGCAGCGACGATACCGCGCCAACGGATTCCACGCCGGGCAGCGCCTTCAGTCGTTCTTCCAGCTGCGCGAAGAACACCGAAGCCTTCGAGTCTGACGCGGGGCTTGCGGCCGGCACGGACGCCCGAAACTGACTCGCGTCGACCGGATACTTCGAGGCCGGCAGGAACAGGTTCGCCGTCAGAACGCCAGCCGTCCTGAACCCGAGATCGAGCGCCTGCACTTTGACGAGACTGCGAATCATCAGGCCCGCGCCGGCCAGGAGCATCAGCGAGAGTGCGAGCTCGGCCACGAGGAAAGCAGCGCGGCCCCCGCTCTTCCGAAACGCCGCCGTCGTGCGGTACCCGACCGTCTTGGCGTCGTCGGTCACGCTCGACCTGGACACTCGCAGCGCCGGCGCGATGCCGAACACCACACCCGTGATCACGGCGACACCGATGGCGAACACGAGCACGATCGGGTCGATGCGGACGTGATCCAACCGCGCCAATTCCGGTGGGTGAACTCGCGTGAACACCGTCAGCAACCCCCATGCGACGCATACGCCGGCCAGTCCGCCGAGCACCGCGAGCAGCATGCTCTCCGTCAGGAGCTGGCGCAGCAGCCGCCGTCGCGTCGCGCCGAGCGCCGATCGAATCGCCATCTCACGCCGCCGTGACGCAGCGCGGACCAGCAGCAGGTTCGCGATGTTGCCGCAGGCGATCAGCAGTACGAAGCCGACGGTTCCGAGAAGCATCATCAGGCCCAGCCGAACGTCCTCGACGAGCACGCTGTGAGCGCCGACGACGGTGACGTCCGGATTGCTCGGGGGTTCCTGCGCCGCAATCGTGCGGGCGATCCGGCCGATGTCCGCCGACGCGTCCTCGACGCTGACCCCGCTCTTGAGGCGGCCAATCACCGACAGCGTGTGCAATCGGCGTCCGTTGAGATCCTGCTCCACGAACACGAGCGGCACGTACAGATCCACCGGATTTCCATCCGGAAACGCGAAACGCGCCGGCATCACGCCAACCACCGTGTAGCCGGCCCCGTTCAACGTGATGGTGCGACCGACCAGCGTCCGGTCGCCGCCAAACCGGCGCTGCCACAGTTCGTGTCCGAGCACGACGACGCGCTCCCGTCGCCGCTCGTCCTCTTCTGTGACGATCCTCCCCAGCTGCGCCGGAACATCCAGAACCCGAAACGCGCTGCTCGACATCGACAGCGAGACCACCTGTTCAGGAGGCTCGACTCCGCTCAGCGCAAATCCGCCGAAGCGATAGGCGCCAAGGCTTTCGAGCGTCGTCTGCTGCAGACTCCAGTCCCGATAGTTGAGCGGCGCGACAGGATCGCGATCCTTGCCGACCGATGGGTGGCGCTCCCAGATCAGGACGAGACGGTCCGCATCTCTATAGGGCAACGGCGTCAGCAACACGGCGTAGACGAGGCTGAAGATGGCGGTGCTGGCGCCGATGCCGAGCGCGAGCGTCAGCACCGCCACCGCGGTGAAGCTCAGATCGCGCCGGGCGATGCGAATCGCGTAGCCGGCGTCCTGGACGAACTGCGCGAGCTGAGCCCCCGCCCGTACGTCTCTCGTCTGCTCCTTCACCGACTCGACGCCGTCGAATTCCAGCTTCGCCGCTCGACGCGCGGCCTCGGGCGCCATGCCGGCCGCGATCTTCTCGTCCGCCAGCAACTCCACGTACGCGTCCACATCGTCTTGAAGATCGTCGTCTTTGGCGCGTGCGTGCAGGATGTTGCGCACGAGCGCAGGCACCCAGCGGACGAACGAGCGTCGATTGTTCACGGCGTGGACCCGAGCGCGTGGGTCATCGCGAGCGCCACGCGACGCCAGTTCGCCTCTTCCACCTGGAGCTGTCGCCTGCCAAGGCGCGTCAAGCGATAGAACTTTGCGCGGCGGCGCGTGTCGGACTCGCCCCACTCCGCGCTGACGAGGCCGCGTTCTTCGAGGCGATAGAGCGCCGGAAACAGCGAGCCCGGCTTCACATCGAACGAGCCGTGCGTGATCTGGCCGATGCGGCGGGCAATGCCGAGTCCGTGCAGCGGGTTTGCCATCAGGCTGCGAAGAATCAGCAGGTCGAGGGTCCCGCGCAGCAGATCGGTTCGAGGTTCCAGGGCGGTTCTCCTTAGAGGCTCTCCTCTAGACTTTCTATAACACGGTATCCGGCGAGCTATAGAAAGTCAATAGGACGCGGGCGCCGACAGCAAGCCCAGCGGATTGGCGAGGACTCGCTTCATCGCAGCCTCGTCTCCATGCGTGCTCTGCAGCCACGCCTTGGTGACACGCGCCGCTTCGTCTGCGCCGACCGTTTTCCGGTCGCGCGAGTACGCATCGACGTGGAACCGCAGGTCGCCGGATGCCGTGCGCCGGAGCAGGCCGAGGAAGTACGTTTCCATCACCTGGCCGCTTTGCCCGATGATGCGGGACCGCCCGTACTGCCAGGGCGCCTCGGCCGTGCCGCCGACGTGGAGCACCTCGAGCGTCCAGTCGCTGAACATCGACGCGCCTTTCCAGGACCTGCTCGATCGCCGTTCGACCTTCGGTGCGCTGCCCGCCTCCGACCATCAGCGCGGTGTCCGTATAGAACGAAGCGACGGTCTCGGGATCGCGCTTGAACGCGGCGACCATTCCCGCGTTCAGCTTTTCGACGTCGGCGCGCAGCCCGGCGTCGCTTTGGAGAACCAACACGGCGATCGACATCACGCAAACAACACTGATGGACGGCATTGAAACGCTCCTTGGACCTATGATTGTGTCGCGCTCCGGATGCCGCGAGTCAGAGTAGGCCTGAGATTTTACGTACTTAACGTTCTTTAACGTTCTTAACAACCGAGGGGAATCGTGGGCGTGATGAACGCGGCTTCGCGTTGGCGATGCTCCAGAATCATCGCCGTTCGCTTCGGCCGTTTCTCGCCTGGCTAAGCCTTTCGCAACAGCGCTCTCGTTGGATTCTCTTGCTCGATCGCTCGCAGTTCCTCGGCACTCAGACCAGCATTCTGTAGGCCTTCCACTGTGTTCGTGATTGGCCCAAAAGGAAAATCAGACCCGAAGACAATCTGCGATATCCCCACTAAAGACTTCAAGCCCTGCATCTGGATGGGGCTCGTTGTGCCGGCCGTGTCGTAGTAGAAACGTCGGAGGTGATGCAGCCGAGAGTTTGACGGTGAAGTTCGTCCGAGACTCTCGGCGCGAGCTCCTCTGCCAAGGAATCGGCCCACGAGGCCAAGAAGACTGCCGCCACCATGCGACCAGACGAAATTGATGTTGCTGTACGTCGTCGCCTTGCTCGGCGTGGTAGAGGCGACATCGCCGGCCGAAATCGGGAGCCCCGTGGCGGGATCTGTGCCGTCGTTGATGAGATTCCAAATGGCGCGACTCGTATCGGTGTTGTACTCGACGACCTGGGGTCCGGTCCTCGGCAACAGATTGTGACAGCACGGCGCATCAACGGGATGCGAATACACGACTGCTCTGCGCCGATTGAGCTCGGCGAACACCGGATCGAACCCGTCGTCTCCGAGCCATTGACGCCCATAGCTCGTCATGAGCCCCACCCCGTGTGCTCCAAGCGTGTCGAAGACATATTCGAGTTCCCGGAGAGAGCCGTCGACGTCGATCATCGGCAAGGCAGCCAACAAACCGAAGCGACCCTTGTGATCAGCGACTAACTTCGCTCCGAATTCGTTCGCCTCCCGGCAGAACACGCGGGCCTCGGTTCGGACCGCTGCCGGGTCATCGCCGAACGGGACCGGACAGGAAAGCATGGCCCTGGCAACACCTGCTCGATCCATGGCCTCCAGCGACCGCTCGGGTGTGTAACCGAAGATCGGCCCCGGCGCCGGGGCATCTGCCATGAATTTCTTAAGC
The DNA here is from genome assembly GCA_963770995.1 of uncultured Acidobacteriota bacterium. Taxonomy (GTDB): domain Bacteria; phylum Acidobacteriota; class Vicinamibacteria; order Vicinamibacterales; family CAVVIG01; genus CAVSWN01. Next base: position 1,502,283 of record CAVYRS010000005.1, read on the forward strand.
AGTGGTGTCGGCGGAAAAAAGTGATGATGCAGATCCACTCGTGCGGTTGTTCGTTGGACCTGAGCGTCCAGTTGACCCGGCGCGGCGAATGCGGCACCCGCGAGACAGAGAAGTTGGCGAATGGCCTCGCGTCGCGAGGAACACAGTGGGCGATCGCTGCAGTCGTTGCGTTCTGTCATCGGAACCCAGCAGTTCAAAGTACGCAAAGGACGATTGGCGATACGAGACCTTCGGTCTGGATTCTGGGCGGCGCGTCGCCTTGGTTCAGCCGCGCCGCATCACGATGACGTTGTGCGCCGCCATGCTATCAGTTTTGACGGAACCTCCCGTGGTTTGCCTAAAGCCGTTTTCTGGGCCGAGTGCACTGAGAAATGTTTTGGAGGCCTGGTTGGCTGCGTCCCTGACCCGGACCGCCCCCTCCTAGGTGATACCCTCACGGGTGGAAACGGGCTGTCATGGGCGTCCTTCTTACCGCGGTCATCGTCAAGGAACCGCTGCCCCTTGAGGTGCTGCGCGGCCGCCTGCTGGCCGTCGACGGTCCCGCGGAGCTGTACCAGTTCCTCGCGCTGATTCGTCTGCGCGACGGCACGCCTCTTCGCGACTCCAGAGGACGGATCACCTCGCACCTCTCCGGTCTCTTCTACCGCGTCACGCGCCTCGTCGCCGACTACGGACTGAAGCTCGTGTTCGTGTTCGACGGGAAGCCGCCCGAGCGCAAGGCCGCGGAAATCGCACGGCGGCGAGCCGTCCGCGAGCGGTACGAAGAGCAGCGCGACGAAGCACTGCGCGCCGGCGACCTCGCGACCGCCTACTCGAAGGCGACGATGACGTCGAGGCTGACCAAGGAGATGATTGGCGAGGCGCGCGAGTTGCTCAGGCTGATGGGCATCCCCACCGTGCAGGCGCCATCGGAAGCAGAAGCGCAAGGCGCACACATGGCGGCATCGGGAACGGTGTGGGCCGCCGGCAGCAAGGACTACGACTCGCTCCTCTTCGGTGCCCCGCGCCTCGTTCGATTCATCACGATCTCCGGCAAGGAGTTCCTGCCGTCGCGCGGCACGTTCCGGCCGATCGAGCCGGAGCTGATCGATCTCGAGGCGATGCTGCAGGCCCTGCACATCACGCGCGCGCAGCTGATCGATCTCGGCATCCTCGTCGGCACGGATTTCAACGACGGCATCAAAGGCATCGGGCCGAAGAAGGCCCTGAAGCTCGTGCAGGAGCACGGCACGATCGACCTCATGCCGGACACGATCCGGCACGCTATCGGAGACGTCGACGACATCCGCCAGATCTATCTGAAGCCCACGACCACCGACGACTACGACGTGACGTTCGGCGAGCCCGACTTCGCCGCGGTGGTCGATTTCCTGTGCCGCGAGCGTGAATTCTCGAAGGAGCGCGTGACCGCCGCGCTCGAACGCGCGTTCGCCGAGCGGACACTCTGGTAGGGCGGACATGCTGCGGCTCATCGTCACGCTGCTCGTCGTCGGCCTCGGCCTGCTGGTGCTGGTGCGCGTGCTCGAGCCGCGAATCGCCTTCTTCCCGTCGGCGGGTGAGACGACGACGCCCGCGGAGTTCGGCGTTCGATTCACGGCGACGACGATCCCGACACAAGACGGTGAACAACTGCGCGCCTGGCTCCTCCATGCGCCGAACCCGCGCGCGCTCGTCGTCTACTTTCACGGGAACGGCGGAAACCTCTCGATCTGGGCCGCCCATCCTTGCAGATTTGTCGCGTCACGGCTTCGACGTGCTGGCGTTCGACTATCGCGGATACGGCGTCAGCACCGGGCGGCCGACCGAGAGCGGTGTCTATCGCGACGCCGACGCGATCCTCGACCACGTCTCGACCATGCTGGGAGGATCGCGGCCCTTCGACTCTGCTCAGAGTAGGCCCTTCGACTCCGCTCAGGGCAGGCCGATTGTGTACTGGGGCCGCTCGCTGGGCACGGCCATCGCCGCGTACGCGGCGAGCCGGAAACCGCCGGACGGGATCGTCCTCGAAGCCGGTTTTCCGGATGCGCGCGCGGTCGTCCGAACCTCGCCGCTACTGGCGCTGCTGTCGGTGTTTTCCACCTATCGATTCGCGACCGCCGAGTGGCTCGATCGGGTGCAGGCGCCGGCGCTCGTGATCCACGGCGATGCGGACCAGGTGATCCCGTTCGCGCTGGGTCGTGCGCTCTTCGAACGCCTGAAGGGCGTGAAGACATTCGTCGCGATCCCGGGAGGTGATCACAACGACGTCAAGCCGACCGACGAGCGGCGCTATTGGGACGCGGTCGACGCGTTCATTCGCTCGCTGCCTTGACACCGACCCTTGTCCCTACGTCTTCGCGGGCTGCTGCCGTTGACGGGACCTTATAGCGCTGGTTTCGGACGTCCGCCGAGTTGTGCGATGAGCCGGGCGAGATCCGCGATATCCATCGGCTTTGCCAGATGCGCGTCGAACCCTGCGTCGAGGCATCGCTGAACAGTCTCTTTATCAGCATAAGCAGTCAGGGCCGCCACCGGCACCTTCCCGCCTTGACCGGGCTCGAGCGCTCGGACCTTGCGAATCACACTGAATCCATCCTCCCCGGGCATCGCCACGTCGCAGAGCACGACATCGGGATGGTAGCTGGCGAGAGCCGCGAGACCCTCTCGGGCGCTTCCGGCGGATTGAGCCTGAGCCCCAAGGGACTCCAGCAGGGTCGACAGCGCCTCTTGCGCCTCCTCCTGGTCGTCGATGATCAGCACTCGAAGCCCGTTGAGTCCGGCCGGTTCTTCAGTTCCTTGGGCGATGCTCTGATGATCTCCGGAAGGCGCGACAACCTGCCGCAGGCCTGCACTCGCGCACGATAATGTGACGGTGAAGACGGCGCCTTTTCCTTCACCGGGACTGTCAGCGGTCACCGTTCCGCCGTGCATGTCGACCAGATTCCGCACGATCGACAGGCCCAGGCCCAGGCCGCCGAAGGCTCGCTTCGTAGAAGCGTCTTCCTGGCTGAAGCGTTTGAACACATATGGCAGAAACTCGGGCCTGATCCCTTTTCCCGTGTCCTGCACCTGAATTTCAAGCCGCCCGGGATCCTTCAGCTGCCTCGACCGCACCGTGATCGTGCCTCCGGGAGGCGTGAACTTGACGGCATTCGTGAGGAGATTCCGGAACACCTGCTGCAGTCGGTCGGAATCGGCGACGATCCGACAGGGTGAAGGATCGAATTCAGTGTGGATGGTAATGGACTTGTCGTCCGCGAGGTGGCGGACCGAATCGATTGCGGCGGCGACACACTCGATTGGTTCGATGTCGCGAAGCTCCAGACGAACCCTTCCCGCCTGAATACGTGAGACATCGAGGAGGTCTTCGATGAGCTGGCCCTGATCCTTGGCGCTCTTTTCGATGATGCCAACGGCCTTCCTCGTTTGTTCCGCATCGGGGCTCTTCAACTGCAGAATCTGCGCCCAACTCAGGATGGTGGTCAGGGGAGTGCGCAGCTCATGGGAAAGCGTGGCCAGAAACTCGTCTTTGACTTGATTGGCCATCTCTGCATCGCGCCGCGCCGCTGTCTCGCGAGCCAGAAGAGCCTGCCGTTCTGCCTCTATTTTCTTTCGCGCTGAAATGTCGCGGATCAGAGCCGTGACAACCACGTGGGAATCCACGTGGCCGGGGCTGAGCGAGATCTCCAGCGGGATGACGGTTCCGTCCTTGCGCTTGCCGAACAGATCGATGTCCCTGCCCATGTCACGGGCTTCGGGGTTGCGCATGAAACTCTCATGATGTACCCGGTGCGCCTCGGTATATTCGGCGGGTATCAGGAGTTCGTAGGGCTTGTTGTTCAATTCACCAGGAGAGTAACCAAACATCTCTTCGAGACGGCGATTGGCGAATTCAATGTCGCCCTTCTGATCGAGAATGACGATGCCATCGTGGGCGTTTTCCAGAAGATGACGGTATCTTTCTTCGGTGTGGCGAAGTTGATCGGCAATCCGCTTTCTTGCCGTAAAGTCTTCAATCGCCAGGAGTGCCGTGTTGGTCCCGGCTCCGGCCAGGCGAGTCGCCGTCGCATGCAAGACCATGGACTTGCGCCCAGTTCGGGGGAAATCCTGCTCAATCTCAAAATCAAGGAACGCGATTCCCGTACGGAGAACGGTCTCCAGCTTTTCCAGTAATGAGGGGATGTTCCAAGAGCCATCGGACAATTCTGACAGAAGTCTTCCTTCAGTTTCGGAGGGCTCGACCTGAAACAGGCGGCAATACGAACGATTGGCCACTTGAATGCGCAAGTCCGACGCGATCACCAGGATGGGATTCGGCATCGTCTCGATGATGTTCCTGGCGTCATCGCGAGCGATGGTCAGCACCTCGGCCGCTCGCTTGAGAGCCGTGATATCGCTCAAGGCGATGACAGCGCCATCGATTCGATTATCGGCAGTCCGGTACGGTCTGACCTGGAGACGGTACCAAGCGCCGTGCTTGTCCTGCGTCTCCACTTCCTTGATCGTCAGGCTCGCCATGACTTCATCGACCATGCCGTCCAGGTCGGGCGCCTGAAAGCCGGGCCTGATGTCGCCGATGGGACGTCCGACATCGCTGGGGATCAGGCTGAGCAAGTCCGCCGGCTTTTGGCGTGAAACGCCGGATCCTTGCATCGGCGCCGACCATCACGATGGGGGTATCCAGACTCGCCAGTAGATTCGTCAGATCGTTGGTGAGCTGACCCATCTCGACGTTTCTGGCCTGCAACTCGTCGTTGATCGTCGTCAGTTCCTCGTTGGCGGACTGCAGTTCTTCCTTGGCGGTCTCCAACTCCTCGTTGGTGCTTTGCAGTTCCTCATTCGTGGACTGAAGCTCCTCATTGGATGCAGTGAGCTCTTCCTGAGTGGCCTGATACTGCTCGATGAGTGAATCGTCGGAGTGCCGATCCCCGATCGGTCGCTCGGCCCTCGTCATTGGCCCCCGCTCCGCCATGGATCGCGACATCCGGGGCGCCGTCAAGGCAGCGGCTTCCTCGAAGAAGATCGAAAAGTAGCGATCTTTGAGCTGCGGGGCAGGATGAAGCGGAACGACTCGGATGCCAAAAGTCATTCGCTCGCCGTTTTTCTTCAGCGTGAGCCCGGTCTTCTTCGCCGGAGCGTTCTCTTTGCGAACTGAATTGATGAGATCTCGAAGGTCCGACACGATTTCAGGGTGGGCAAGCTTCAGCACGTTCAGCGTCGCGCGTCCGGGAGCCAGTTCCAGGTAGGGCGCCAGCCGCCCGTGGACGTTCAGAATCTCCATCGCATCATCGATGACAACGGCTGAAGGGGCATATTCCCGAACGGCCAGCCGATCCGACTCGCGAAGCACCTCCTGGAGAGTCGCCGACGAGTCGATCGTCGTGCCCGGCATTGAAGGAAAGTCGGGCGTTGTCCTCGGACTGGAAATCGCAATTTGAGCGCGGCCGTGACGTTCTTCTTGAAATAGAACTTGTTCGCCCTGTCCTGCACCGCGAAGAGACTTGAGAATTCGATGATGGTTTCGGAGCGGCCCAGCCAGAAGATCCCGCCCGGCTTCAGCGCGTAGTGAAGGATCGGGACGACGCGCTTCTGTAGCTCTGGTCCGAAGTAAATGAGGACGTTCCGGCATGCGATCAGGTCGATTTTCGCAAACGGCGGATCGGCGGTCAGGTCGTGCCTCGAAAAAAGACACGTATCGCGAATCCATTTGGCGACACGATACCCGCCCTCCACTTTCTCGAAGAACCGCTTGAGCCGTTCTTTGGAGACGTCCTTGGCGATGCTCTCCGGGTAAACCGCGGCGCGGGCTTTCTGCAGGCTCGCCTCGCTGATATCCGACGCAAACATCTGAAGCGCCGGCCGAACTTTGGCGGTGTCCAGGAACTCGAACAACACGATCGCGATGGAATACGCTTCCTCGCCGGAGGAGCATCCCGGCACCCAGACCCGGAAAGGCACGCCCGCAGCGAATGTCTCCATGTACTTCGGAAGGATCCGGGTTTTCAGCGCCTCGTGAGCCTCGGGATCCCGAAAGAACCCGGTCACGTGAATCAGAATGTCACCGAAGAGAGCCTTGACTTCTTCCGGATGGGCTTCGAGGTAGTTGGCGTAGGCCGCCAGATTTTCAATCTTGAGCAGGGACAAGCGCCGGCCAATGCGGCGCCGAATCGTGGTGTGCTTGTAAAGCGCAAAGTCGACGCCGGTCGCCTTTCGAATCGACGTGAAGATCTTTCGAAGAGCCCCATCCGGCTTCAATGGCGGAGGCATCGGCTTCGGCGTCCGTGAACCGACAGGATGCACGGAAGACCACTGCACCATGTCCGAGATTTCTTTCGCAATGTTTGCCGGTCTATCGACCTTGTCTACTGCGCCCGATGAGATCGCGCTGCGGGGCATGCCGTCGTACTGCGCGGAGCTCGGATCCTGCGCAAACGTGAAGCCTCCTGCGGCTTTGATTGCCTGCACACCTTTCGTACCGTCCGATGCAATTCCCGATAGCACCACCCCGATCGCCAGGCCTTGCAGCGGTTCAGCAATCGACTCGAAGAACAGATCGATTGGCAGGTGCTGCCGGCCTTTGGCGCGCGGCGAGAGTGTCAGGAGTCCACGCTCGAGGCGCAGGGTGCTATTGGGCGGAATGACATACACGTGACCAGGCTCGATCGGCATCCCGTCTCCGGCCTCCGTCACCGGGAGACGGCTTATCCTCGAAAGAATCCCGGCCGTGAGGCTCCCATGCTCGGGATCCAGATGTTGAATGACGACGACGGCGCTTCGAATTCCGGGCGGAAGTTCCTTGAGCAGTTCGGTCACCGCCGCCAGGCCGCCAGCCGAGGCGCCGATGCCGACAACGGGGAACAGAGAGGAGGGCGCTGCCAGGGCCTTCTTGGCGATCTCGGATGCCGTACCGCGAGCGGGCGGCGATGTTGTCTTGCTCTTGAGCTTGCCCGGAGGTGGTCCTTTCCTGCCTCCGGAAGAGCGGCTGGTCATGAGCGGCCCTCAGTGTATTTTAGATCGGAGGATTGAACGTTCTCACGACCAGCAGACTGCGGGTCGCGCCGAGCGCAGCAAGACGTCGAGTCTTGAAAGGAGATCGATGAGGGATTCATTCGTCAGCGGTTTGGACAGAAACAGGTTCACTCCGCTGGTATTCGGAAGGAGTTCGAGCCCGCGCAGTTCGTCCGCGCCCATCGCCGTGAGCATCACAATCAGAACGTCGTTTTCGCGGCGCTTCGCGCGCAGCGCTAGCGCGACATCGAGACCGGCCATGTCCGGCAACGACAGGTCGCACAGGACGAGGACGGGATTGAATTCCTCGGCTATCTTCAAGGCATCGCGGCCGCACGATGCGACGCGGACCTCCAGACCGTGGAGTCCCATGAACTCCGCGGTTGCCTCCGCCAGGGCCGCATGATCCTCGACGAGTAACACTCGATGCCGCGCCGTTTCAGGGACAGCGGGCACGGAGCCCGAGGAAACGGTCTCCGCTGTCTGAAGATGTCCGTCTCTGTTCATCGGCCGGGCCTCTTCCTCAATCGCCCGTCACCGCCATATCCAAAACACTAAGAGCATCCATATCGAAACCAGAAGGATATCGACAAACATGAAACTTTCTAACCCCCAAAACTACTAGACATCAAACTACTAGACATCGACTGTTGACAACTACTAGACATCGACTTGACACCAACCCCTGTCCGGGCTATACCTAGTCTGGACAAGGAAGAGATGCCTGAACTCTTGAATCCCGACCTGCTGCCCGGCACGCTCTACATGATGATTCTGAAGTCGCTGCGCGGCGGGCCGCTGCACGGCTACGCGATTGCCAAGCGCATCAAGGAAGCGTCCGAGCACCGGCTGGTCATCGAAGACGGGTCGCTCTACCCCGCCCTCAACCGCATGCTCGTCAAGGGCTGGCTCAAGGCCGAATGGGGCATCTCCGAGAACAACCGGAAGGCGCGCTTCTACCGTCTGACGCCCGGCGGCCGCAAGCAGCTCGACGTGGAATCCGAGAAGTTCGCGCAGATCATGCGCGCCGTGCAGGCGGTCATGCGCACGGTCTGAGGAACGCATCGTGAGTACCTGGCAACAGCTCTTCCGCCGACTCACCCATTTCAGACGCCGATCGCAGTTCGATCGAGAGCTCGAGACGGAAATAGCCTTCCACATCGAGGCCCGCGCCGACGAGCTCGTCGAATCCGGGCCAGTCGCGCGAGGACGCGCTGGCGCAGGCCCGTCGCGAGTTCGGATCGCAGTTCAGAGCGCGTGAGTCGTCACAGGAGGCGTGGCGGTTCCGATGGCTCGAGGATTTGCGGGCGGACCTCCGCTACGCGCTTCGCGCGTTCCGCCGCAGCCCGGCATTCACGTTTACGGCCGTGACGTCACTCGCGCTTGGCATCGGCGCCAGCAGCGCGATGTTCGCGGCCCTCGACGCGATCCTGTGGAAGCCGCTCCCGGTGGCCGACCCGGCCAGTCTCGTCCGCCTGTCGCTCACGCGTGAAGCGGTCGAGGACACGCAGTCCGTCCCGATCGAGTTCGCCGAACAGATCCGGCGCGCCGGCATCTTCGCCGACGTGATTCTCACCTCCGGCGACGGCCTGAGCTTCACCTACGACGATCGCGCCGAGCGGATCGTCGGCGGCGTCGTGTCGCCGAATTTCTTCACCACGCTCGGCCTTCGTCCGGCCCTCGGGCGTGGCTTCTCCGCGGATGTAGAGAACGGCCAGTGGACGGCGGAAGCGGTCCTGTCGTATCGCTTCTGGCAGCAGCGCTTCGGCGGCGATCCCACCGTCGTCGGCCGCACGATCCATCTCAACACCTACCCGTTCACCATCGTCGGCGTCTCGCCTGAATCGTTTTTCGATCTGTCGCGCGGATTCGATCCGGAGCTGCGCATCCCAATTCTGCCGTTCGGCCAGACACTGGGCCAGATCGAGCAGGTCAGCGGCATGCCGACTCGCCGCATCGCGGTCACCGCGCGGGTCAAACCGTCGATGACCACCGCGCAGGCGGAAGCGGCCGCCGACGCGCAGCTGCAGGCATGGCTGCGAGCGACCGCCGCGCCGGCGCGTCGTGGGCAATTTCGCCATGCTCGCCTCATCGCAGCGGAGGCAGGGGTGATCGGCGACATGGCGCCGTTCCAGTCGCCGATGTTCGTCCTCATGTCTCTGGTCGCGCTGGTGCTGGTCATCGCCTGCGCGAACGTCGCCAGCATGCTGCTCGCGCGCGGCATCGCCCGTCACCGGGAGCTGGCGCTTCGGGCGTCGATCGGCGCGGGGCGGACGCGCCTCATTCGGCAACTGCTCACGGAGAGCGTGCTGCTCGCGGGTATCGGCGGCCTGGCGGGCGTCGGCGTCGCGTTCTGGGTCGCCGATGCGCTCACGTGGTTCCTGCCACAGGGCCACATCAGCGTGGTCATCGACCTGCGCCCCGATCGGCGCGTGCTGGCATTCACCGCGGCGCTGTCGCTCGTCACCGGCATCGTGTTCGGGCTGGTACCGGCCCTGCACGCCACACGCCGCGATCTGACAATCGGATTGAAAGCGGATTCATCCGGCGCCGCGAGCGGCACGCGAACCCGCCGCGCGCTGGTTGTCGCGCAGGTCGCGATCTCGCTCGTGCTGCTGATCGTGGCCGGCTGGTTCATCCGCACGGTCTCGAACCTGCGGCCGCTCGATTTCCGCGTGCCGACCGATCGCGTGCTGCTGTTCACGATGAAGCCGCAGCGCGAGATCTACGACGCCGATCGCATGCGTCAGCTCGTCGTGGAACTGCATCGGCGCATGACCGACGTGCCCGGCATTCGATCCGCCGCGCTTGCCGAGAACGGCCCGCTCGGCAGCCGTACGACCTCGGTCAGCTACGAGTCGCAGGAGGCGTCGGCGATAAGCGGCTCGCTCGATATGGTGACGCCGCGGTTCTTCGAGACAATCGGTCTGTCGCTTGTCGCCGGCCGCGACTTCGGGCCTGGCGACACGCGCATCGCCCCACCCGTCGCCGTGATCAACGAGGCGCTGGCACTGGCGCTGTTCCGAGGCGCGCCGCCGCTCGGCCGGACGCTGCGCGTGCCCGCCGATCCGGAGAAGCGCACCTTCACGGTTGTGGGCGTTGTGGCGAACACGCACTACTACGACTTGCATGAGAGGCCGGGGCCCGCCGCGTGGATCCCGCTGGTCCAGACAACACCCTACATGCCGACCCTGCACGTACGCGCAGCCGACGCCGATGTCGCGTCGGTCGCGGCCGGTGTGCGTCGCGAGTTCGACGCCGTCGACAAGGGCTTCCCAATTTTCAACATCAGGACGCTCGAAGATCGGGTCGAGGATTCGCTGGCGCGTGAACGGATGGTGGCGAACATCTCCGTGACGTTCGGACTCCTGGCGCTGCTGCTGGCGGGCGTGGGGCTGTACGGCCTCCTCGCCTATTCGGTGTCGCGGCGGCAGCGCGAGATCGGCATTCGGCTGGCGCTCGGATCCAGTGGCCGCGCCGTGCTGTGGTGCGTGGTCCGCGAAGCCGCGGCGCTGGTGATCGCCGGCGCAATGACCGGAACCGTGATGGCGATGGTCGCGGGACGGTTGGCGTCGCCGTACCTGTTCGGCGTTTCGCAATTCGATCCGAGAGTGCTTCTTGCTTCTGCCGCGGCGCTTGTGCTGATCGCGCTGGCGGCCGTGAGCGTTCCCGCCGTGCGCGCGACGCGCGTCAATCCGATTCAGGCGCTGCGGACAGAGTAGATCCACAAGTCTGAAGTCTGAAGTCTGAAGTCAAAAGACTTCTGACCTCGTACTTCTGACTTCTGACTTCTGACTTTTTCGCTATCTCACTGCGCGGCGCCGACGAGATACATCGCGCCGGTTGGCGCGGGAACACCGCCGGCCGGCTCGATCGTCACGGCGAGCGCAGTGGGATCCGGGACGTCCGACGGCATGGGCAGCGTGGTCGTCAGGCTGCCGCGATCGTCGGGCGTCAGGAGACCAGCGCTGACCGGCGCCGGCCGCGTGACGAACCACAACTGGTAGATGCGGCCGGCCGGCAACGGCGGCAGGTTCGCGGCGGTGATGACCAGACCGCGGCTCCGGCTCCAGAACGCCCGCGCCGACGCCGTGGGCGCCGCCGCCTGGCCGGCCAGATCGATCCGCCGCACGTCGGGCGCGGTCAACACGGCGAGCGGCGTTTCGGCCGCAGCCGCCGCCTGCATAGCCACATTGACGCGGCGCTCCCCGTCTTCGACGCGCACCAGCGCGGCGCGCAGCTCGCCTTCGAGCGCCTGAATCCGCCGCTGCAGCGTGGCGACGTAGACCGCCATCCCGGCCGTGAGCACGAACATCGCCGCAGCAGCGAGCCAGGGAGCTATCGACATCGGCGTCCGTGCCGGTGCCTCAGCCGGCCGGGTCGCGGCGAGGATCGCCGTTCGCAGCGCCGCCGGCGGCTCGACTTGCGGCGTGATCTGCGCGAGCGCCACGCCGACCGGCGCGAACGCTCGAAGTTCCGTCGCGCATTCGGCGCACGTCTCCAAGTGCGACTCGACCGCGTCCCGCTCCGGTCCGCTGAGCGCGCCGATCGCGTAGAGCGGCACGAGCTCTCGCAGCGCGGCGTGGTCGAACACGTCGCTCATCTCACTCCGCCTTCGAGCGCGTCGCGCAGCCGGCGCAGCGCTTGTCGCGTCCGCGTCTTGATTGTCCCCAGCGGCGTCTGCAGCTTTTCCGCAATCTCCGTCTGCGACAGTCCCTCGTAGTACGCCAGTTCGAGCGGCACGCGCTGGTCATCTGGCAGCGCGGCCAGCGCCTGGCGGACGCGCTCGGCCTCTTCGGACGTGGCCAGATGCAGGTCGAGCGCCCGCGCCGGATTCGGGCAGCGCCGCCGCCAGCCGCTCGAAGTCTGCGACCGCTTCAGGCCTGGCGCGGCGTTGCCGCAGGCGGTCGAGCGCACGGCTCCTGGTGACCGTCACGAGCCATCCCACCACCGTGCCGCGCGCGGCCTCGAAGCGCTTCGCCTGCCGCCACACCTGCGAGAACGCCTCCTGCAGCACGTCTTCCGCGTCGCCGCGCTCGCGGACGATGCGGAGCGCGAGCGAAAAGAGGAGGCGCGCGTGGCGGTCGTAGAGCTCGCCGAGCGCGACATGATCACCGCCGGCCATACGCCGCACGATCCGCCGATCGATCTCGGCACCCGCGGTGTCGCCGACGGCGGCCAGTGCCGCAAGCAGCCACATCGTCTACCGCGAGTGTAATGGTTCCATACCCGCTCGTCCCGAGCTTGTCGCCGAGCTGTATTCGAGACCAGTGCGCCGCCGCTTGATCAGGAAGGTACGCCGCCGCAAGCCCAGAGATTCCCGCGCCGACGATGGCAATCTGCTTCATTTAGGATACACAGGCCGTGTCCGTACCTACGCTCGCGCTCGTCGGCTGGATTGTAGCCGCTGTCGTGATGGCCGGCCTCTGGGCCCTTCCCAGCACACGGTCAACGACCAGGAAGACCGTGAGACGGACGGCCCAGATGCCCATCATCAGCGCAATCGCCACCCCGCGAAGTACGGCGCACTTCCCGGTCTGGTCGTGTACGGCGTGTACGATTTGACGAATTACTCCACGCTCGCGCAGTACCCGCTCGCGACACAATCGTCGAGACACGCTGGGGAGTGTTCGCCACGTTAACAGCCTCGATCGCGAGAGAGGTGTAAACTGCCGATCATGATGATGCGCAGTCTCAGCCTCATCGTGTGCCTCCTCGTCACCGCGCCGGCGATCGCCCAGCAACCGGCAACGCAGTCCTTCGATTCCAACGGCGTTCAGATTCAATTCGTCGACAAGGGACGCGGTGCGCCGGTCGTGCTGCTGCACGGGTTCACCGGCTCGTACGCGCGGCACTGGGAAGCGCCCGGCGTGATGGCCGCGCTCGAAACCGCCGGCTATCGCGTGATCGCGATGGACTGCCGCGGTCACGGTCAGAGCAGCAAGCCGCACGAAGCGAGCCAGTACGGCCTGGAAATGGTGCAGGACGTGCTTCGCCTGCTCGATCACCTGCGCATCGATCGCGCGCACATCGTCGGCTACTCGATGGGCGGGGCGATCGCGAGCCAGCTCCTCGTGAAACACCCGGCGCGGGTGAAAACGGTGACCATGCTCGGCGCCGGGTGGGAAGGTGGAGACCTGGGCACGATCTCATCGCTGATGACGGCGCTCGCCGACGGCTTCGCGAAGCGGGACGCCAGCGCGCTCATTGGCAGGGTCAACTCGGGCGGGCAAAACGGGCCCACCGAGGCCGAGATTGCGGCGATGAACGAGTCGCTGTTTGCGCGAAACGATCATCTGGCGCTCTCGGCGTGCGCGCGGGCCATGGCCGCGTTGTTCGATGTGCCGGCGGAGAGCCTTCGAGCGACGCAAGTCCCCGTACTGGCGATCGTCGGTGACCAGGACGCTCCCAACGTCGACGGCGTGAAGCGATTGAAAACCGTGGTGCGCGGGCTCGAAGTGGTCGACCTGCCGGGCGCGAATCACGCCACGAGCGTCAGACCGTCCGCCGCGCCGCTCGTCGCATTCCTCAACCAGCACCGCGACTGATGGTCTCCGGTAGACATCCTACACAATATAGAGTAGGCTGTCTACACAATGAACTCCCGCGACCGTTCTCGCGTCGATCTCCTGCAAGGGACGCTCGACTTGCTCATTCTCCGCACGCTGTTGTTCGGACCGACCCACGGCCACGCCATCGCGAAGCACATCAAGCAGACCTCTGAAGAGCTGCTCCAAATCGAAACCGGGTCGCTCTATCCGGCCCTGCATCGTCTCGAAGCGCAGGGATGGATCGCCGCGTCGTGGCAGCTGTCGGAGAAGGGCAAACGAGCCAAGTACTACCGCCTGACCGCCGCCGGCCGGAAACAGCTGTCGGCGGAGCGGACCAAGTGGGACACCTTCGCGCGCGCGATGGGCCTCGTGCTGAAACCTGCGGATCAGGAACCGGGATGACGCGTTTTCTGCGCAAGCTGCGGTGGCTGGCCGATCGGCGCCGCAAGGAGGCCGACCTCCGCGACGAGCTCGAGTTCCATTTGACCGAGGAAGCCGACGAGCGAACCGCGGCTGGATTGACGACCGAGCAGGCTCGCGCCGCGGCTCGACGCGAGCTTGGCAACCTTGCGCTGATCGCTGAAGACACATCCGCCACGTGGGGATGGCCGCGGCTGGAGCAACTCGGGCACGACACGCGGCATGCGGCGCGAATGCTCGTGCGAAGCCCGGGATTCGCCGGCGTCGCCGTGCTCACGCTCGCGCTCGGCATCGGCGCAAACACGGCCATCTTCAGCGTCGTCCACTCAGTGCTGCTGAGGCCGCTGCCCTATTCCCAGCCTGACGAAATCTACAGCGTGGAAGTGGTCATTCCGGAGCGGCGCGATCAATTCGCGAGCCTGCCGGTCACCGTGCAGGCGTACTTGCAATGGAACAAAGCCGGCACTGTGTTCGGGGGGATCAGCGCCCTGAGGCCGTGGGAGTGCAACGTCACGAGCGATGGCGAACCGGAGCGTCTCGGCGGCGCTCGCGTGTCCGCCAACTTCTTCTCGTTTCTCGGCGTGCCGATCGCGCGAGGCCGCGAGTTCGCCGCGGACGAAGAACAGCCGGGGCGCGAACGCGTCGTCGTCATCAGCGACGCGCTGTGGCGGCGACGTTATGGCTCGGATGCCGGTGTGATCGGCAGGAAGATCGTCGTCAACGGCGAGGATCATGTGGTCATCGGCATCGCGTCACCGTCGCTGCTCATGCCGACCGGAACGCTCCTGCATCCGCTTCTTCCCTTCGCGCAGCGAATCGACATCTGGAAGCCCATCGCTCCGACCGTCGGAGAGATGAAGAACGAAAGCTGGGATCACGGCATTCTCGTCCGGATTCCGATGGGAACCAGCCGCGACCGCGCCAGCCGCGAGCTTGCCGGCGTGCTGAACGACATGGTCCACGCGCAGATGCCCGACGTCAAAGCGGAAGCGCTCATCGATCTCGTGCCGGTTCGCGAGATCTTTTCCGGAAAAATCAGGCTCCGGCTTCTCCTCGTTTTCGCGGCATCTGCGCTGCTTCTGATGATCGCGTGCACGAACATGGTGAATCTGTTCCTCGCGAGGATGGCGAGCCGCGCCGGAGAATTCGCGACGCGGATCGCCCTCGGCGCCGGGCGGGCGCGGATTCTGAGTCACACGCTGACTGAAACGCTGTTGATTTCGCTCGTGGGGAGTGGACTCGGCGCGCTGATCGCGCGCTACGGCGCGGGCGCGCTGGCGTCCTACGCGCCCGACGATGTGCGATTGCTGGCGGACGCCCGGCTGAACCTGCCAGTGCTAGCGTTCGCGACGACGGCGGGCCTGTTGACGGGAGTGGTCTGCGGGATCTTTCCCGCGTGGCAGGCACAACGTAAGAGCGGCGGCACCGACCTGCGTGAAAGCGCGCGGACGACGTTTGGCGGCGGTGGCGGGGCCCGCGCACGGCAGATGCTGGTCGGCGTCGAGATGGCACTCGGCACGGCGCTGCTCGCTTCCTCCGGCCTG
This sequence comes from uncultured Acidobacteriota bacterium, assembly GCA_963770995.1. Classification (GTDB taxonomy): domain Bacteria; phylum Acidobacteriota; class Vicinamibacteria; order Vicinamibacterales; family CAVVIG01; genus CAVSWN01. The sequence continues at coordinate 1,517,785 of CAVYRS010000005.1, forward strand.
CTCCTCCACAGTTTCGTCAACGTCATGGGCGCCGATCGCGGCTACCAGGTTGAGCGCGTGATGGCCGTGGACCTCTCGCTCTTCGGCGAACGCTATGCGGCTGCATCGGGCCGCGTCGCGTTCTATCGCACCCTCGTGGATCGCGTTCGCGGGCTTCCCGGCGTCCAGGCCGCAGGCACGGTCAGCGACCTGCCGGCCGTTGCGGCATCGACCGGGGCGAGCCGCACAGTCTTGTACGAGTCCGACACCAGCATGCAGCGCGTCATGCTGGCCAGGCCGGTGGCGATGATTCGAAGCGTGACCGCCGGATATTTCGCAGCCAGCGGAACGGCGCTCCGGGCCGGACGCCTGCTTGCAGACGACGAGCGAGACCTGGCCGCGGTGATCAGCGAGGCGCTTGCCCGTCGTCTCTGGCCACAGGAACTGCTTCCGGCCGTCGTCGGCCGGCGCATCCGCCACGACTCGAGGGCGCCGCTCATGACCATCGTCGGCGTCGTGGAAGATGCGCGAGGGGGCGGCGTCGATCGCGAGCCGCTGCCGACAATCTATCGGCCGCATGGGCAATGGGCCAGCGGACCGATGACGCTGGTCGTGAAGAGCGCGCAGGATCCGGCTGCGATCGCGCCGGCGGTCCGCGCGGAGATCCGCTCGATGGATCCGAATCTGCCGATCTCCGCTATCCGGACAATGCGCGAGATCGTCTCGTCCACCGTGGCGCAGCGGCGCTTTCAGCTCGTGCTGACGTCGTTGTTCGCCGTCGTCGCGCTGATTCTCAGTGCCGTCGGCCTGTACGGCGTGGTCAGCTACGTCGTAGCGTGCCGTACCCGCGACATCGGCCTGCGGATGGCGCTCGGCGCGCTGCGGATCGATGTGATGCGCTGGGTGTTCGCGCACGGGATGCGGCCGGTTCTCGTGGGCCTCGGCGCCGGACTGGCGGCAACCATCACGATCGCCTGGATCCTTCGCAGCCTGCTCTTCGGAATCACACCAGCCGATCCTCTGTCGATCGGCGGCGGGGTGTTGGTGTTGTTGTTGACATCAGGACTCGCCTGCTATCTGCCCGCCCGCCGCGCGGCCGCGCTCGATCCGATGATCGCGCTTCGTCACGAATAGTCTGCTGTAGGTCCGGCTGAAGCCGGACCCCACGTACGGATTTCGTCACGAATAGGCTGCTGCACGTTCGGCCGAAGCCGGACCCCGTCCGTACGTGGGGTCCGCCTTTAGGCGGACCTGACGCCTGTCCGCTATATTGAGCAGATGTCCGATTCGTCGCCTCGTGGCGAGATCCGCTACGCCACCGCCGGCCTGGTGCGGCTCACGAAGCCGCAACTCGTAGGCACGCTCATTGGTCTGTCACTCGCCGCCCTGCTCGCCGCGATCGACCAGACGATCGTCGGCACGGCGGAGCCGATGATCATCGCTTCCCTTTCGGGCTTCGATCGCTACCCATGGGTCGCCACGGCGTACCTGTTGACGTCGACGCTGTCGGTTCCGATCTTCGCGAGCCTCTCCGACATCTACGGCCGCAAGCCGTTCTTCCTCCTCGGCGCGATCCTGTTCGTCGTGACGTCGGCGTTGTGCGGCCTGGCCGGCCAACTCACCTTCATTCCGATCGACGGGATGAATCAGCTGATTCTGTTCCGCAGCTTGCAGGGAGTCGGCGCCGGCATGGTGATGGGACTGCTCTTCACGATCGTCGGCGACATCTTCTCGCCGACCGAGCGAGGAAAGTACGTCGGCCTGTTCTCCGCGGTGTGGGGCGTGGCGTCGATCTTCGGACCGACGCTCGGCGGATGGCTCACCGATCAGTGGTCGTGGCGTGCGTGCTTTTGGGTGAATCTTCCGGTCGGCGCCATCGCGGTCACGGCGATTTACCTCGAGTTCCCGCACATGAAACCGTGGGCGGCCGCGCGGCGCATCGACTGGACGGGTTTTGCGACGCTCACTGGCTGCGTCGTGCCGCTGCTGCTCGCGCTGACCTGGGTGCCCGAGCACGGGTGGGGTTCGACGCGTGTCGTGTCGCTGCTCGTTGTGGCGACGGTGATGCTCGCCGTGTTCATCTGGGTCGAGTTGCGAACAGCGGAGCCGATGATTCCACTGCAGCTGTTCACCAATCCCGTGATCCGCATTTGCTCGGTGTGCGTGTTCGTGCTTGGCGCCGGCATGTTCGGCGTCATCATCTACCTGCCGCTGTTCATGCAGGGCGTGATGGGCATCTCGGCCACGCGGTCGGGCAACCTCCTGACGCCGCTCATGATGGGCGCGGTCCTCGGCAGCTTCGTGAGCGGACAAGCCGTCTCGCGGACCGGCCGGTACAAGAACATCGCGATCATCGGGTCGGCGTTGCTCGCCGCCGGCATGATGCTCTTCGCCCGCATGGATCCCGAGACGACGAGGACCTATGTGGCGGTGGGGATGATCGTCGCGGGACTCGGAATGGGTTTCGTTCAGCCGGTCTACACCGTGGCCGTGCAGAATGTGGCGCCGCGGAGCCAGATGGGCGCGGCCACCTCGTCGACGATCTTCTTTCGATCCATCGGCAGCACGGTCGGCGTCGCCGCGTTCGGATCGCTGATGCTCACGCAGTACCACGAGGAATTCGCGCGCGCGGTTCCCGCGCAGCTTCCGCCGCGCCTGCTGACCTACTTCTCGAACCCGCTGCTGCTGATGCAGATGCGACCGCAGATCGAGGCCGGCTTCGCGCAGGTGCCGAACGGACCGGCGATGCTGAACATGCTGTTCGGCGCGGTCCGCACATCGCTGTCGCACGGGCTCGAACGGATCTTCTTCTGGAGCGCGGTGATCATGACCGCCGCGGTCTTCCTCCATCTGATGCTTCGCAGCGAACCGCTCCGGACACGGACCCACGAGCCGGAGCTTCAGAACACCGCGTAGCAGAAGATCGCGCCGACGACCGCCATCGAGAGGCCCCACGCCAGGAGCTTGTTGAAGAGGTCGCGGGTCTGCTCGCCGTGCGTCCCCGCCAGGCACAACGCGCCAATGGTCGAGAGCGGCGAGACGTCCACGAGATGTCCGCCGACGTTCATCGACGACGCGATCGCCACAGGATCCGCACCGCCCAAGCTGCTGCGCGAGGCCCGGCACCATCGGGAGAAATGCCGGCAGCACAACCCCTGAGGTGCTGCTGTAGACGGAGATGATACCCGTTAGCAGGGCGACCACTGCGGTCACGGTGTCTTTGGTGGCGATTCTCGCGACCAGCGACACGAGCAGATCGATCCCCTGCGCCTTCTCCAGCAACGCAATCAGCACTGTCACGCCGCAGACCATCACGATCACCCGCCACGGCATCCGCTTGATCGCCTCTCCATCGTCCGCCGCCTTCAAGAGCACCAGCACGACCGAAGCGAGAAACGCACCCATGCCGACGTTGACCTCGAAGACGATGACGCTCAGGATGAGCGAGCCGATCACGGCGAGCGTCAACCAATGGCGGCGGTCGAACGCGATGTCGCTCGCCGGCGGACCGTCGGCTTCGGCAGACAGAACCTCTGTCGAGGCAAACAGCTTCAGCCCGCCGAACAGGAAATAGCCGGCGAAGGCGACCGTGGCGTGGGCGCCGAGGTTGTAGAGATAGGTCGGCACTTCGAGGCCGGCTAGGCCATTGCGGGCCATCAGGCTGTTCACGATGATGCCGGTCGGCGCAAACGGCGACAGCGAGCCCGAGTTGGCGCCGTTGCCGACCATGATTGCCATCAGAAAAAGCGGGATGCGGATGCGGTCGGCCGTCGCCATCGCCATCGGCGCGAGGATCGCCGCCGTGGCGATGTTGCCCGGCCCCATCGACGCGAGCGCAGCCGCGAGAACGAAGAACATGATCGGGATCACACCCCGATTCCCCCGGCAGACGCGAACCGCATGGTGCGCCAGACGATCGAGCGTGCCGTTGCACTGCGCCAGCGAGAACAGCAGCGTCATGCCGGTCAGCGTCAGGAACAGCTGGCTCGGAAAGCCGCTCATCACCGTGGCCACCGGCATGCCGCCCGCGTAGACGCCGATGATCCACGCCAGCGCCACGGCGAGGACGCCCACATTGAGCGTCGTGACGCAGCTGACGACGATGGCGAGGGCGAGGGCGGCGACGGAGAGGACGGCGAGGCTCATGATGACGACACGGCGACCGCATTGTAAGCGGCCCAGACATCTCCTAAGGCCGGAACCCTAACGGGTGAAGCAAGTTTTTCTGTTACAGCGCCTTAGGAGCTGTCTTAGGCGCGGCCGCGCTGCGGCCGCGCAACTAGTAGCGAAGATTCGCTGGCCCGCCACGTCCGTCATTCGGCGGTTGAGGGCGAAGCTTCGCTACAGTGATACTCTCTGCCCTGCTTGCCAGGCCAACCAGCGGCGGTTGTGGACGCACGCTCCACGAGCTTCCTCAAACTCGCCGGTCCCGGGCTCATCGTCGCCGCAACCGGCATCGGTTCGGGCGACGTCGTGTCGGCGACCGTCGGCGGCGCGCGATACGGGCTCGTGCTGCTGTGGGCCATCCTCCTCGGGGCGTTCCTCAAGTTCGTCCTCAACGAGGGGATCGCGCGCTGGCAGTTGGCCACGGGCACGACCGCGCTGGAAGGATGGGTCGAGCACCTGCCCGGCTGGGTCAAGGTCTACTTTGCGGCCTACTTGATCTTCTGGACCGTGGCAGTCACCGCGGCGCTGACCAACGCGACCGGCCTCGGCATCGCCAACCTGACCGGCGGCGCGATTTCACAACGCTGGGGCGCCGTTGCGCACAGCCTCATCGGGTTCGCGTTCGTCCTCGTCGGCGGCTACGCCTGGTTCGAGCGGCTGATGAAGACGCTCATCGGCGTGATGGGGTTCAGCATCCTCTTCTGCGCGCTGATGACGCTCGACGGGCCGGGCCTCGCGCTTCGCGGCCTGCTCGTGCCGACGATCCCCGCCGGCAGCGGCAGTTACGTGCTCTCCCTGATCGGCGGCATCGGCGGCTCCATCACGATCCTGTCCTACAACTACTGGATGCGTGAGGAAGGGATCAGCGGCGCCCGGCAGCTCGGCTATGTCCGCGGGGACATCGGCATCGGGTACGTCTTCACGGCGCTCTTCGGCATGTCGATCATGGTGATCGCCAACGAGGCGTTCTTCAAACCGGGCATCACGATTACGGATGCGCAGGCCGTGCCGAAGATGGCGGCCACGCTGGGCACGCTGCTGGGCGCGTTCGGCGTCTACGCGTACTCGGTTGGGTTCTGGGCGGCAGTATTCGCGTCGCTGCTGGGTGTCTGGCAGAGCGTGCCGTACATCTATGCCGACTACTACGGCATCGTCAAACGCGTGTCGATCGAGGAGCGGCGTGCCTTGACGAAGGTGACGAGCATTCCCTATCGCGCGGCACTGGTCTTCATCACGCTTGCCCCGCTCCCATTTGCGTTTGTCGGTCGTCCCCTCTTCATCATCGTCGCCTACACGATCGTCGGCAGCCTGTTCATCCCGTTTCTCGCCGCGACGCTGCTCTATCTCAACAACCGCGTGGAGTGGAAGGCGTCCATTCCGAGGAATCACTGGACCACGAACGTCGTGCTCGTGGCGATCCTCGCGATGTTCCTCGTCATCGGCGCGCAGGAAGTCGCCAACGCGCTCTTCTAGACGGCTGGCAAGAATGGCACTGGCTCCTGGCACGCGTTTCGGCACTTATGAAATCACTGGCCAGCTTGGCGCGGGCGGCATGGGCGAAGTCTACCGCGCAACCGATACGAGCCTGAAACGGGCCGTGGCCATCAAAGTGCTGCCCGAGGCACTGGCGTCAGATGCGGAGCGTCTCGCCCGGTTTCAGCGGGAAGCCGAAGTCCTCGCCTCGTTGAATCATCCGCACATCGCAGCGATTTACGGTCTCGAGCGGACTGGGAAAACACCGGCGCTCGTGATGGAACTCGTCGAAGGGCCGACGCTTGCCGATCGCATCGCGCAGGGACCAGTTCCCGTTGCCGAAGCCTTGTCGATTGCCAGGCAGATGGCGGAAGCGCTGGAGGCCGCGCACGAGCAGGGCATCGTGCACCGCGATCTCAAGCCCGCCAACGTCAAGGTGCGTCCCGATGGCACGGTGAAGGTGCTCGATTTCGGTCTCGCGAAGGCGCTGGAGCCGGCGTGCGCGATCTCCTCGAGCCTGACGCAGTCGCCGACGCTGACGTCACCCGCGATGCTGACGGGGATGGGCGTGCTGCTCGGCACGGCCGCGTACATGAGTCCCGAGCAGGCGCGGGGCAAAACGGTGGACAAACGAACGGACATCTGGGCGTTCGGCGCCGTGTTCTACGAGATGCTGACCGGGAAACGGGCCTTTGCCGGTGATGACGTCTCGGAGGTGCTGGCGTCGGTGCTGGCGAGAGAGCCCGACTGGACGTTGCTGCCGGTGGAACTCTCGCCTGCCGTCGCCGCTTGCATCAAGCGCTGCCTGCGCAGAGACCGCAAGGAACGGATGCGCGACATCGGCGACGTGTCGCTGGCGTTGGAGGGCGCGTTTGACAGCGCAGCGTCTCACGCGCCGCAGCCGGTGCTGGCCGCGCAGCCTCTATGGCGACGCGCGCTTCCGCTTGGCGTGACGGCCATCGTCGCGGCTGTCCTCACGACGCTTGCTGCGTGGAGCCTCTGGCCATCGGCCGAGCCGAGATCTGTCACGAAGTTCACCTATGAGCTCCCCGAAGGCCAACTATCAGAAGCGTTGCAACGGCCCGGCATTGCGATCTCCCCTGACGGTCGTTCCTTCGTCTACCAGACGAGGCAGGGTCTGCATCTGCGCTCGATGGGAGAGCTGGACGCGCGCCACATTCCGGGGACCGACGAAGTGTCGTCTGGGCAGTCCTTTCCTGTCGCCCGATGGCCATTGGGTCGGCTATTTTGGCGTGGCCGGACAGCTGAAAAAGATCGCTGTCAGCGGCGGCGCGGCGATCACAGTGTGCGCAGCGACGCTGCCCTTCGGCGCGAGCTGGACCCGCGACGACACGATTCTGTTCGGACAGCGAACGGGCATCATGCGCGTGTCTGCGAACGGAGGCGCACCGGAACTCATCATTCGGGCCGCGCGACGGCGAGCAAATGTACGGCCCGCAGCTGCTGCCCGACGGCGGGTCGGTGTTGTTCAGCGTGACCAGAAGATCAGGGACCGAACCGCTGGGATCTGGCGCAGGTCGTCGTGCAGTCGTTGTCCTCGGGCAAGCGAACGGTTGTCGTCGAGGGCGGCAGCGATGCTCGATACCTCCCAACGGGTCATGTCATCTACGCGCTGCGGGACGGTGTCTTCGGGACCGTGTTCGACGCGAAGAGCCTGACCGTCATCGGTGGCGCGGTGCCGCTCTTTCAGGGCGTTCAGCGGACGTTGGGCGTGAGTGCCGTTGCGTCGAATTACGCGGTATCCGATCAGGGAACGCTGATCTACGTCCCTGGGAGTTCGACGTTGCGCTCGGTCGTGTGGGTCAATCGCAGCGGCGGTGCTGAACCGATCGCGTCAATCCCCGCAGGGGCGTACGAGGACCTGCGCCTGTCTCCCGACGGCGAACGTGCGCTGGTGACTCGCGACGGGGACATCTGGATTTACGACCTGGCCTCCGGGCGCAGCAGCCGTGTCACGAGAGACGGGACGAGCCTGATGGGTGTGTGGCACCCGGCAGGGTCGCAGGTGGCCTATTCGTCCGCGCAAGGGCGGAAACCTGGAAGCGTGGGTCACGGCCTCCGACGGGAGCGGCCAACCACGGCAACTGACCAACCTCGGCGGGCAGGTGCACGTCGATTCGTGGTCGCCGGACGCGCGGACGCTCACCTTTCATCTCCATCGTCTGGAACAACCCCCACCCATTCTCATGCTGGCGATGGATCGGACGGATGCGAAGCCTCAGGTATTCATCGAGGCGGACTCAAATGCAGAGGGTGCGAATTTCTCCGCGCGACGGGCGCTTCGTCTCCTACCTCTCGAATGAAACCGGTCAGCGGGAAATCTACATCCGGCCCTATCCGGGACCCGGTGGACAGGTGACGGTCTCTGTCGGCGGCGGGCGAGAACCGATCTGGGCCAGAAACGGCGAACTGTTCTATCGGAGCTTGACCGGCGAGCGGATGTTCGCGGTCTCGGTCACGACCGAGCCGGCGCTGACGGTCGGGACACCGGTGCAGCTTTTCCAGGGACCCTACTACGTCGCACCAACCGGCTCGCCTCGCCCGCAATACGATGTCACGGCGGACGGGAAGCGGTTCCTCATGCTCGCACCCGGTTCGGGCGCGGACTCAACCCAGAGTCAGTCCCGCGTAGTCGTCGTCGAGAACTGGTTCGAGGAAGTGCAGTCGAAACTCCCGACCAGGTAGCTACGGAGCCTGCGGCTCCCAATCCTGAAGACGGACGCTTGAGATCACCACGCGTTTGCCGAAGTGCGCCGCGGGCCGGAAATCGGTGACGACGACGCGCGCTTCGGCGAGTTGCGGTCCGCCAACCGGGTAGCGGATCGAGCCGGCGGGATCGTAGAACGGCAATGAGCCGACGAACCGGCTGACGCGCGTCCGGCAGGACGTGTCCGGGATACGGCGAGTAGTCGGGCGCACACATCGACACTTCAGGATTTCGTTGTCCGGTCGGGGCATGCTCGAGCACCAGGTCGAGACACGGCGGCCGCTCGCCGGGCTGCAGACAGCGAAAGAACACTCGCGTCCCGGCGTCGTTGACGATCGTGGTGCACCAGCCGATGCCGGGCATCCGCTGATCGCCATCCCGGGCAGGAATGGCGTACGACGCGGCGGCGCGGAACAGCGTGAAGGTGTAGTCGATATGCACGTCGATCGGCTCGGCCTTGACGCGGTTGTAAATCGCTCCAGGGACTCGAATGCCGTGATGCACGAGAGCGTTGGCGCTGGTTCCCCGGAGCTCCAGGTCGTTGCCGACGCCCTGGTGCACGGTACGTCCATCGCGATCGATCAGCGTCACGTCCGAGCGATCGGCCAGCAGCCTCGTGTCCGCGGCCACGCCGGACACATGCACCGGGAGGAACACCGTGCGCGCGCCCTCTGCGCGGCGGCGCTGATTTTCCGCGGCGACATCGACCGCGCCGAATTCCGGCTTCTCCAGAATGTCGTCCAGATTCTGGCCGGCGGCGAGTCGGAATCGCCCGTCGCCTGGCGCAAACGCGATCGCGATGCCTCGCTCGTCTCCCGCGCTAGCCGTCAGTACCTGATCGAGGCGAACGGCCGTTTGCCACGGCAGAAACCTGACGAGGATGCCAACGACCAGCGCGCCGACAAATAGTGCCCGCGCGGCCCACGTCCGCCGCCAGCGGTATTGCAGGATCAGGACACCTGCGGCAGCACCAAGCAGCAAGGCCTCCCGCACGAGAGACGGCACCCACGCGAACCCGGTCAGCGCGGTCGGAGCGGTCGCGCCGATGAGCGCCGGGACGATCAGCAGCGCCAGCACACCGAGAACGGCGACGACCGTTTCCGCCATGCTGCTCGTGAGCGCGGCGAACGCCAGCACCGGCATGGTGACAGTCAGCAGCACCCAGAACGCGCACGCGCCGGCCGCAGCGGCGGACTGACCGAGCGGAAAACCGTTCGCGAGTCCCTGCAGGAGGTCGGTCACGAACCACGGCCCCTGCACCAGCAGGACGACGAAGAGGAGCTTGGCGAGGAAGAGATCGCGCCGCGCAATCGGCCGCACCAGCCAGTCCTGACGTGTGCCCGGAATCGGATCCTGATGCACGACCAGCACGATCACGATCGCGGTGGCGAGAAGTATGAGGAGCGCAACGGGAACGCTCGGCAACGCGTTCGGAAGTTGACCCGCCTTGAACCGGGCCACGGCAAACACGCCTTGCAGCACTGCCAGCGCGGCGACCAGCGGCCACAGCAGCAGACAGTCCTTCTTGAAAATGTGCCACACCATTACGACAACACTCCGTCGCGCGCCGCGGGCGCCATGGTCGTGAAAATGGATCGAAGGGTCATCGGCTTCGCGTCGATGTGGCGAACACCCTCGCACACCGTCCGAACGAGCTGCCCGAGCGTGTCGTCCGAGAACTGCGTATCGACAAACATCAGGACGTTGCCTTCCGCGCGCGCCTCGAGCCAGTGCGGCGGCAACGGACTCGGCACCCGAGCGGCAGCGTCGAGCGTCACGTAGACCTCTCGGCACCGCTCGGTCAGCTGCGTCATCGGCTCCTGGAACAGCATCCGGCCGGCGTGCAGGAACCCGACGTCGGTCGCGATGCCTTCGATCTCGCCGAGCTCGTGCGACGAGATCAGAATCGTCAGCTCGCCCGCCTGAGGAAGCAGCCCCCCAATCAGCTCGTCGCGCACGAGTGGATCGAGACCCGCGAAGGGCTCGTCCAGAATCAGGAGGCGGGGCCGGAACGGAAGCGCACACACGAGCGCCATCTTGAGCCGCATCCCGTGCGACAAATCCCGAATCTTGCGCGACAGCGGCAGCTGCATATCGCGGAGCATCGTCGTCTCGAGCGCGCGATCCCAGGTTGGATAGAACGGCCGCAGGTACGCGAGATACTGCTCGACGCTCAGGCCGCCAGGCAGTTCCTGGTTTTCGGAGACGTAGCCGACGCTCGCCAGCTCGCGAGGCGAGATGGCACGGGAGTCGACGCCGAGAATAGCCGCGCGCCCACGCGACGGCTGCAGCAGGTTGACGAGCACCTTGATCGTCGTCGTCTTGCCGGCGCCGTTGGGACCGACGAGGGCGAACGCGCTGCCTTCGGCAACGCAGAACTCGAGTTCTTTCAGCGCGTCGAACCGGCCGTACTGCTTCCACAGATCGTGGACCTCGACTATCACTTGCGACTGACCTCCCGTCCTGCGGATCGCGGATTGCCGGCGAGCCGGGCCCACTGCGTCTCGATGGCGTCCACGATGGCCCCGAGCTCGACACCAACCCGCAGGGCTTCGACGACCAACTGCTCCACTTCGTGCTGCAGCAGCCGCTGGCGATCGCCGGCGCGGGCCGCCGGCCGGGCGGCCACGACCGTCCCGATGCCGGGCTGCACCTCGAGCCAGCGCTCCTGAATCAGATGCTGAACGACTTTGTGCGCCGTGTTGGGATGGATCTTCAGCTCGGACGCGAGCGCGCGCACCGAGGGAAAGGACTGGCCGGGCTGAAACTCGCCGCTGACGAACGCCTTGGTCGCGGCGAACACGACCTGGTCGAAGATGGAGAGCCCGGGCCGAAGCGTGAACCGGAACAGTGTCACACTAGTAATGTGACACACGTGACTGTCGGCGGTCAATCGGTTTCAAAAACCGACGTGAAGGTCCGGCTAAAGCCGGACCCACGTACTGTATGGGTACGTGGGGTCTGTTTGCGTGCGTGGGGTCTATATGAGTACGTGGGGTCCGCCTTAGGCGGACCCTACCCTACCGCCCGACCAGAATCAGAATGCCGGCCATCAGCGCCAGCACGGCCATCAGCATCGGCGGCAGCCCAAGCGCGACCATGCCGGCGAGCCCGTACAGGATCAGAAAGAGCGCAAGGATGAGCATCCCGAGGTTGCGTTGCAGCACAACAGCCATCGTGCCTCCTGAGATGACATCCATGAGCAAACTCCCGGCCACATTCCACCACCGGAACGGTTCTTGCCAGCCTTGAGCTCAGATGAGTCGTGTCTACGTCGCCATTGCCGGGTTGACGATTGCGAGCTTCCTGCCGCATCCGACACGCGGTTCGGGGCTGCCATTGGCATCGCCGACTGCAGCTCCAGGCGAATCGTCGCGCTCCGACTACCGCGCCTCGGTCATCGCGCGCGCGAAGGTGTGGCAGCCCACGGATGTCCCGGCGATGGATCTGAAGGCCGGCCCTGGTGGCCCGCAGGCGTTCGAGTTCGGCGAAACCGTCGGTTGCACCTACATCCCGGACGCGAGACTCGGCGGCAAGACGCCGAAGTTCGCGTGCTCGAACGACAAGAACCCGCAGCTCAAGGTCAAGTTCGGCGGCGACAACGGCGAGGTGTATGCCGAGGTGATGGCGTCGCGGCTGCTGTGGGCGCTCGGCTTCGGCGCCGACCACATGTATTCCGTTCGCGTCGTCTGTCGCAACTGCCCGACGTTGTTCAACGGCGTGATTCGCAGCTCGACCGAAAGCGTCTTCGATCCCACCGCGGTCGAACGGAAAATGCCGGGGGAAGCGTTTCAGCCTGACGAGAGCTGGTCGTGGAAAGAGCTCGATGCGATCGACGAGAACGCGGGAGGCGCCACCCGCGCGGAGCGCGATGCGTTCAAACTGCTGGCGGTGTTCATCCAGCACACCGACAGCAAGCCCGATCAACAGCGGCTCGTGTGTCTCGCCGACTCGTCTGACGCACCGGCGAAACATGTCAACAAAGGGCCGATGCCGTGCGCGCGGCCGTTCATGTACATCAACGACCTCGGCGTCACGTTCGGCCGCGCGAACAAGTTCAACGTGAACGCGCCGGGCAGCGCAAACCTCGCGGCCTGGTCGCAGGCGCCGGTCTGGCAGGACGCGAACTCGTGCGTCGGGAACCTCCCGAAATCGGCGACGGGGACACTGGACAACCCGCCGATCAGCGAGGACGGCCGCCGTTTCCTGGCCGACCTTCTTGTCCAGCTCTCCGACACCCAGCTTCACGATCTGTTCGAAGCCGCGCGCATCACCCTGCGTCTGAAGAATCCAAAGGACATCGCGTCGGGATTCGCCACCCCCGACGAGTGGGTCAGCGCCTTCAAGCAGAAGCGCGATCAGATCGTTCAGCACCGCTGCGGCCAGATGTAGTCATTGCAGAATTGCAGAATCGCAGGATTGCAGGACTGCAATACAATTGCGCCATGATGCAATTCAAATCCAGCAATTCTGCCATCCTGCGATTCTGCAGTGCCGTGCTGCTCGCCGCCAGCGTGGCCACGTTCGCCGTCGTCGTGTCGGCGCAGGCCCCCAATCCCCGGTTCGGCAGGTGGAAGCTCAAGTCGGACGCCCCGCCGCCGTCCAGCAACGTGATGACCTACGAGCCGTCCGGGCCCAAGGGGATGAAGATCACGATCGACGCGGTCAACCGGGAAGGCGTCAAGTCGCAGTGGTACTACCTGACCAACTTCGACGGCAAAGACGAACCCGTGACCGGCAACGCCGGAACAGACACGGGATCCGTGCGGATCATCAACGACCGGATCAACGAAATCATCTACAAGAAGGACGGCAAGATCTCGCAGGTGCTGACCAACGTGCTCTCGCCGGACGGCACGACGCTCGGCATCATCTACATGCGGATGAATCCCGAGGGCAAGACGACCAACGTCACGTTCGCAACCTACGAGAAGATGCCGTAGTGCGCGCTCTTCTGGCCGCGGTCGTCGTCGCGGCGCTCGCCTCCTCGTCCGCGGTCCACACGTGGGGCGGGCTCGGGCATCGCCTCACCGGGTTGGTCGCCGCGAAGCGGCTCACTCCGGTTGCCCGGCAGAACGTCGCATGGCTCCTCGACAAGCAGAGCCTCGCCGACATCTCGTCGTGGGCCGATCGACAGGTGGACGGCCACGTGCAGACGTCCTTCTGGCATTACTTGAACATCCCGCCGACCGCGACGGCCTACGATCGGGATCGCGATTGCCCGCGGCAACCGGGAGTGGCAGCCGGCGCGCGCAACGATCGCTGGCGCGACTGCGCGGTCGATCGCATTCTCTACCATGAAGAGCGCCTGGCCGACCTCTCGCTCGATCGCGCCGACCGGGCGACGGCTCTCAAGTTCCTCGTGCATTTCGTGGGCGATCTCCATCAGCCCTTTCACGCGCTCGGCGTCGGCCGGGGCGGCAACGACGTCATCGTCCAGGCGTTCGGCGTCAGCAATTGCGGAAATGATCCGGCGCGGCCGGTCCCCTGCAACCTGCATGCGATCTGGGACAGCCGGTTGATCGCGCACCGCAATCTCGACGAGTCGGCCTATCTTGCCGCCCTCGAACAACAGATCGCCGGCAACCGGTTGGAGACCGAGGCGCGGACGCCAGGCACACCCGCGCAGTGGGCCGAGGAGTCGTTTCGGCTGGCCAAGGTCGCGCTCGTGGCTTCCGGCACGAACATCGACGAGGCGTACTACCGGGCGCAGATCCCGGTGGTCGAGCGCCGCCTCGCCATGGCCGGCCTGCGGCTCGCCGCCGCGTTGAACAGGCTGCTGACCGCTCCACCGCCCGCGAATGGCGGACGGGAGTAAAATCGCACGATCTCGGAGGCATTCGATGCGCGCACACATCTCAACCTTCCTCGCGGGTCTCACCATCGCTGCAGCGATAGGGGTGGTGTCGGCGTCCCTTGCGGCGCAAGCACCGGCGCCGGCGAAGGCGGCCGCGTCGCGGGCGGTGCCGCGTCTGCCCGATGGTCGACCCGATCTGCAGGGCACCTACGACCTGGCCACGCTGACGCCGGTCGAACGGCGGCAAGGGTCGCCGCTGGTGCTGACCAATGAAGAAGCGAAGAAACTCGAGGGGCAGGTCGCGGACCGGAGCGCGAAGGCCGATGCGCCGATCGACGCCAACCGCGCCGCGCCGCCCAAAGGCGGCGACGGCTCACCCGGTCCGTACGGGAACGTCGGCGGCTACAACAATTTCTGGCTCGATCCGGGCTCGCAGTACACCGTCGTCGACGGCCAAAAGCGCGCCTCGCTGCTGATCGATCCGCCGGACGGCCGCGTCCCGGCGCTCACCGCGGAGGCGCAGAAACGCAACGCCGCGCGCCGGCTGGCGACGACGTCCGACCAGACGAGCCGCGAAGACGACCCCGGCTTCGAAGGGCCTAACGCCTACGACGACCCCGAGCAGCGTCCGCTCGGCGAGCGCTGCCTCATCGGCTTCGGATCGACATCGGGGCCGCCGATTCTGCCGACCTATTTCTACAACAACCTCCACCAGATCGTGCAGACGCGCGACACGGTGATGATCCTCACCGAGATGGTGCACGACGCGCGGGTCATCCGCATCGGCGGCACGCACCTCCCGAAGACGATGCGCAAATGGCTGGGCGATTCGATCGGCCGCTGGGAGGGCGACACGCTCGTCGTGGAGACGACGAACTTCACCGAGCAGACGCGCTTCCGCGGCGCGAGCGAAGACCTCCGCGTGATCGAGCGCTTCACCCGCGCCGACGCGAACACGCTGCGCTATCAGTTCACCATCGAGGATCCGTCGACCTGGACCCGGCCATGGACCGCGGAATACACATGGCCGCGGACGGACGAGCAGATCTACGAATACGCCTGCCACGAGGGCAACTACGCGCTCGAGAACATCCTGCGCGGCATCCGGCTGAAGGAAGCGGACGAGGCAAAGAAGTCGAAACAGCAGTAACCCGCTCGCAGGGCTTTAGCCCTGCGTTTTCAGTTGATTCGGATCGACACCGTCCGCGTGTTGTTGGTCTCGGTTGTCTCGATGACCGCGCTCGTTCCATCCGCGACGGCGATCAGGAACATGTTCCCGGGCGCGGTGCCCGCCGGAATCGTGCACGGTATCGTCGCCGGACTCGTTCCGCCTGCGTCGAGCGGACCGACGTCGCGGCTGCAGATGAGCACGTCAGTGGCGTCGAACACTCCATTGCTCGACAGATAGAACCGCGTCGTCGATGCGCCCGCGGCACCGCCGCCAGCGTTCTTCGTGGTTTCGGTGACGTTGACCGAACCACCCGCAACCGCCGTCCCTGACACGCTGAGCGCCGTCTCGGTCAGATCCGGTCCGATCTTGATCAGCGCGAATGTCAGGTTGTTGGTTTCCAGGCTCTCGACGACCTGACCGTTGGCATCCGCCCTCGCGAGGACGAAATACGAGCCCGTCAGCGTGTCGACGGGAATCTGCAACGTGCTGGGCAGCATCTGGGTCTGACCCGGTCCGAGCGAGCCGACCGGCCGGCTGCCGATCGACTTGTCGGCCGCGTCGAACGCGGTGTTCGTGGACAAATAGAACGCTGTCGTAGACGAACCAGTGGGGCTCCCGGCGCCCTGGTTCTTCGTCGTGTCGTTGACCGTAACCGTTCCGCCCGCTCCCGCAGCCGCCGGCACGCTCAGGTTCGACACGACGAGGTCGGGTCCGACCTTGATCGCGGCGCTGGCGCGCACGTTGTTGGTCTCCTGGCTCTCGATCACGCTGTTGTTCTGATCGGCACGCGCCAGCACGTAGTAGAGGCCTCCGGCCGTTCCCGGCGGAATGACGGCTGGCGTCGTCGCGGAGCTGAACGCGCCCGCGTCGAGCGGCCCGATGTCCCGCTCGCCGATCAACTGGTCGAGCGCGTCGAGGCCCGGGTTGGTCGACAGGAACAGCGCCGTCCGAGAGGGTCCCGCGTTCCCGCCGCCTGTGTTGGACGTCATATCCGACATGCTGAAGGTTTCGCCATCGCCGGCAATCGATGGGACGCTGATACTCGTCACCGTCAGATCGGGACCGACGCGCATTGGACCGCTCGCCCGCGTGTTGTTGTTCTCGAGGGTTTCGACGATGGCGCTCACGGCGTCCGCTCTGGCAATCACATAGTAGGTGCCGGCAGCCAGGTTCGTGGGAACCGTCAACGGCGTCATCGCGCCGCTGATGCCGCCGGGATCGAGGACGCCGACGCCCCGCGTGCCGAGCGGAGTGTCTGTCGCATCGAACACGGTGTTGACCGACAAATAGAACGCCGTCGTCGAAGCATCTGACGGACCGCCGCCCTGATTCTTCGTCGTCTCGTTCACGGTGATCGGCGCTCCGGCGCCGCTGACGGCTGGCACCGACACAGCCGACACGATCAGATCCGGCGGCACGTCGTCGCTGACGATCGAGACGCTCGCACCGCCCGGCGTCCCGACAATGTACGCGGCGTCCCACCCGAGCGCGAGCGTCACAGATTCGTCCGGTTCGACGAGCAGGTCGTCGATTGGCGTGACGTCGATCGTCGCGCTCGACGCGCCCGCGCCGATCGTGACGGTATCGGTCAGCGGGACGTAGTCGGTCTCGGGCACGGCCGTCCCGGAAATCTCATAGTGCACGTCGACGGGCGACGTCAGGTCGCCGGTTCGCGTCACGGTGAAGCGTCCGAGTACCTGGCCGGCCTCCCGCGCCGGGCTGGTCGTCGCGGCAATCGTCACGCGAGGCATGTCCGCCGTGGCCGCGCACGAGGGAAACGCAAACGATCCGACCCGTGTCTGCCACCCGGCTTCGCTCGTGGCGGCGTAGTACTGCTGCGTGTACCAGAAGGTGCATTGATCGACCGGGTCGACCGCGAGCAGGCTGTAGTCGCCCCAGCGTCCGGAAGAATGCGTCTGGGATCCCGAGCCGACGATGATGTCGGCTTCGCCTTGTGTCATCTGACCCGGCGGATCGTCGGCCAGTCGGCCGGTGTACCGGATCGATGGCGACGTCGCCGGACCGGAGACGCTGTAGCCCAGCGCGATGTTGCCGATGCGATCCATCGCGACGCTCCCCATCCAGCGGTGATCCGGATCGGGTGCGTAGGTGCCCTGCTGGTAGATCACCGGCGCGGTTCGCGGCGACCGGATCTCGTACCAGCGAATGCCCGCGTGATCGTTGCCGTCGACATCCACCGTCTGGTTGACGACGAGCGATTCGTGCGCGCCGAAGTTGTGATACTGCAGCCGGTACATCAGGCGATCGGCCAGCGCGCCGACCTTCACCGTCGTGGCGGGCTGGGGAATGCAGTTCTCGGCGTATGCGCACAGGTCCGAATCGAACGGCGCGGCCGGCAGCGAGGCCGCGCGCGTGAAGCTGGACGCCGCCGGCTGCGCCCAGTTCACGTGAAATTGCCAGAGCTGCAGCTGATCCGGCGAGTAGCCCCACGCATCGTCGTCCATCTGCACGAAATAGTTGGGCGAGCCGGACGGGGGCGCGGGCCCGGCGAGATGGCTGGGCAGCATGCCGCCGAGCGTGATGTCCGTCGAGGCGAGATCGAAGTACACCATCGATGCCGGCTGACCATTCAGCATCCGGTTGCGGTCGAAGGCGACGACGCCCTGTCCGGCGTATTGCAGTGACAGGGCCTGGAACTGGTTGATCGCCATGTAGTACCCGTCGGGCCACAACCCGAATTTCGGGTAGTCGTTCAGCTTGTTGAAGACGAACTGATACCGGTAGGTACGCGCCGGCCGGATCCGGCGTCGCCGACACGGCGATGCACTGGTAGAACGGACCGAACAGGTATCCAAAGAAGATGTTCGGTATCGCCAACTGGCTCATGAACCAGCGGTCGGCAAGGTGGTCGTACATCACGATCGGGTCGCCGTTGTTCGTGGACTCGCAGGGTCCGCCGAACCCCTGCCACAGCGCGCTGCCCGGTGCGGGTCCGTACAGCAGGGTGGGCGGCTCCTCGGCGGATCCCTTGCTCCAGATCGCGAACGAGAGATTCACCCACTGGACGTAGTGGTTGGGACCGACGTCACCGTTGGTGTCCGGCGGCAGCACGCCGTTCACGTTGCCGACGCCCTCGAACGTGAAGGATGGAAGCGGGATGGCCGTCGTGGTCGGAAAGTCCTGCACGACGGTGTCGAGACGCTGGCCGCTCGGTCCACGGCCGACGCGCATGGGTCCCGGTTCTTTGATTTGGCGGTGCACGCGCGTGGTTGGCGCCGCCACGGCGATCGTCGGCAGTGATCGCAGCGGCGCCGACAGGTCGTGTCGCACGGCCGGCACGACCACCGGACCGCGATCGGGAGGCGCGGCCGGCGGCTGCGCCCCTGCCTGCGCCAGCACGAGACCAGCAAGCGCGATCGACGCGAGCGTCCGGCGGGACACGCGGTCGTGCTCCGCAATGCCCGTACCACGCGGACGAGCGCGCGACGATTAGACGATTCGCGCGATTACGTTTCTGCAGGCCACAAAACGGTCAACGGCCGAGCGCATTTCGAAAGTGAGAAGTGAGAAGTCAGAAGTCAGAAGTCAGAAGTCAGAAGGACTACGAAACTGTGTCCTTCTTCCTTCCAAGTTCTCACTTCTACCTTCCTAACAGGAGACGCACTTGTGGTTGTTCTTCGCGCCGAGCTTTTCCAGCAGCGCGAGCGCTTCGGGCCACGGCTGGATGCGCTGCACCGGACCGTTGGCCATGTCGGCGGTCGTCTTGCCTTCGCGGTTGACGGCCTTCACGTTCGCGCCCTTCGCGACGAGATACTGAATCATCTCGACGTCGCCGCGGGCGGCGGCGTTGTGGAGCGCCGTGTTGCCTTCGTGATCGGCGGCGTTGACGTCGGCGTGGAGTTCCTCGACCAGGTATTTGACGGCGGCCATCATCCCGGTCGGCGCGAAGCGGTGCGAGTTCGCGGCGAAGCCTTCGCCGTAGCCGGATCCCGCCGCGGCGACGAGCGGCGGCACGCCGGGGCCGCCGATGGGAACCGGCGGCGCCTTCGACACATCCTGCACGTCGCGCTCGACATCGGCGGTGCGCGGCCGTCCGGCCGGCTTCATCGTCGGGATGTTCGGGTCGGCGCCGCGCGCGACGAGCAGCTTCATCGCCTCGACGTCGCTGGCGTAGGCCGCGCGCCAGAACGGCGTGCGCGCCGATTTCGTCCACGCCCGAGAGATCGAAGCTGTAGCCCGAGTACCAGACCTTCTTCCTCAGCCGCGCGTTCGGATCGGCGCCTTTGTCGAGGAGCGCGGTGACCAGATCGAGATAGCTGATCGTCTGATTCAGGTGAGCGCGCGGCTGCGGATACAGCGACTTCGGCGCCCATTCGCAGTTGAGCGCGCCGTAGAGCGGCGTCGCGCCGTTTTCGGCGGCGAGGTTCGGATCGGCGCCGCGATCGAGCAGCGACTTCGCGACGTCGAAGTGCCCGTTGATCGTCGCAATCAGCAGCGGGCTCGAGCTGGTCGCCGGCGGTGAGCTGGTTGACGTCCGCGCCGGCGTCGAGCAGCGCGTGCAACGGTGGCCGCATAGCCCTGACGTGCGGCGAGATGGATCGGCGCGAGGCCGCCTTGCGCGAAGATCAACTCGTTGAGCTGATACTGACGATCGATGCCGGCCTTCCCCTGGGCGCGCGGATCGAAGCGGTTCTGCTGCGCCAGCGGCACTGCCGGGACTTCTCGCCCTCCCTGCCCTGAGCTTGTCGAAGGCCTCGTCCGCCAGCGGGCGCGCGGCCGGCCTGCCCTGAGCCGTCGAAGGGCCTGCCGCTGGCGGCGGCGCGGATTGCCGAACAGCACGCCTGCGAATGCCGGATTGCTTCGGCTCGCGGAGTTGAGATCGATCACGCTCGACGTCGCCTTGCAGATCGGCGCCGCGCTTGGCGAGCAGCTCGACCACCGGCGCTCGGTCCGACGCGGCGGCAAACATCACCGCCGTCAGTCCACGCACCGGTTCTTTCGACGCTGACGTCGGCGCCGGCGTCGAGCAGCCGCGCTGACCGCCTCGGTGTTGCCCGACTGCGCGGCCAGCATCAGCGCCGTCGTGCCGTTCGCCGTCTTCGCGTTCGACGTCGGCGCCGGCCTTGAGCAGCGGCTCCATCACCACCGCGAAGCCTTCGCGCGCCGCCAGGACCAGCGGC
This sequence comes from uncultured Acidobacteriota bacterium, assembly GCA_963770995.1. GTDB lineage: Bacteria > Acidobacteriota > Vicinamibacteria > Vicinamibacterales > CAVVIG01 > CAVSWN01. The sequence continues at coordinate 1,538,241 of CAVYRS010000005.1, forward strand.
GTGTAGCTGCCAATGCGTGTCGTCGGCTTTCACGTTCGCGCCCGCGTAGAGCAGCATCTGGACGAGGTCGGCGTCGTTCTTCATCGCGGCCCAGTGCAGCGCGGTCATGCCGTCGCCCTGCGGCTCGTTGACGTCGACGGCCTGCTTGAGCAGCGACCGCACGGTGTCCTTGTCGCCGCGCATGGCGGCATCGGCGAGCGCCGGCGAGCCGGCCGCCGCCGCCATCACCAGCGCCAGACAGAGCGACAACCGCAAGCGCCGAGACCGAATCCGAAAGCGCGTCGAACCATCGAGTTCTCCGATCACGCTCGTCTCGCAGGCGTGGGGCCCGGCTTCAGCCGGACCTACCGCGTGCCGCCCGCATGGTCCGCCTGAAGGCGGACCGCACATACTGATCTCAGGTCCGACTAACTACCCTTCGCTACAACGTCGGCGACGCCGCCACCGCGTTCAGATCGAATGCGCGCCGTGCTGTCGCCGAACTGCGTCGTGTCGCATGCCGAGCGCGTGGAGCACGCTCAGCATCACGTTCGCCATCGGCGTGCCGTCAGCCGCCCGCAGGTGCAGACCACCCTTCAGCCGCCGCCGGCTCGCCGACGAGGAACAGCGGACACCGCTTGTGGTTGTGCAGGTTCGAGTCGCCCATCGGCGAGCCGTAGATGATCAGCGAGTTGTCGAGCAGGTTGCCGTCGCCGTCCGGCGTGTTCTTCAGCTTCTCGAGCGAAATACGGCACCATGCTGACGTGGTAGGTGTTGATCTTCTGCGAAGTCGATGATGCGATCCTCGCGCTCGCCGTGATGCGACGAGGAGTGGAACGCGCCCTTGAAGCCGCTCTCCGGATACATGCGGTTCGACGCGTCGCGCCCGAGCTTGAACGCGAACACGCGCGTGATGTCCGACGCGAACGCGAGCGCCTGCAGGTCGAACATCAGCTTGACGTGCTCGGAGAACGAATCGGGCACGCCGATCGGCGCTTCGGGCAGCTCGCGCGGCTCGCCGCTGCGTGTTGTGCGCCTCGACCTTCTGAATGCGCCGCTCGATCTCGCGCACGTCGTCGAGGTAGTCGCCGAGGCGCGCGCGATCGGTCGCGCCGAGCTCCTTCTTGCAGCCGCGCCGATCGGCCGTGCCGAGCCAGTCGAGGATGCTGCGGTCCTCCGACGCGGCGCTCGGCCGCGCTCCTGCGGCGTCGCGCCGACGCCGAACAACTGATCGAACACCGACGCGCGGATCGCGCATCATCGGCAGCGGCTGCATCGGCGCCGCCCAGCTGATCGAGTCGGTGTAGGTGCACGAGTAGCCGTAGGAGCAGCCGCCGGCCTGATCGACGTTCTCGATGCACAGCTGCATCGACGGAATCGGCGTGTCCTGACCGAACGTCTGCGCGTAGATCTGATCGAGCGAGGTCCCGACGTGCACGTCGGATCCCTGCGTCTGCTTCGGATGCACCTGCGTCAGGAACACCGCGCTCGACCGGAAGTGATCGCCGCCGATCTCCGGCGCGGTGAACGCTTCGGCGTTCCGCACGTCGGTGTTGCTGACGATCGTCAGGTAGTCCTTGAACGGCTCGAGCGAGCTCAGGCTCGTCGGCGCCAGATCGAACTCGCGATCCGACGCCCGCCGGCGCCCACAGGTTCTTCTTGATGCCGATCTCCGTGCTGCCCGCCGACCCGTGCACCATCTCGATGCGCGACGAGCCGGATCTTCTTGTTCGCCGGCGGCGCCGGACGCGCGCGCGCCGGCACCATCGCTTCGAGAAACGGCAGCGCCAGCGTCACGCCCATGCCCTTGAGCACGGTCCGGCGCGACAGCTGCTTCTTGGTGATGAACATCATCTCGTCTCCTTTAGCGTGACACTGTCGTCGGCCGTCAGCTGCTTCAGCTCGGGTGTCGGCGCCTTCGCCATCCGGAAGGCGCCGCTGTTGACGACGCCGAGCACGAACGACGAGAGGCGGTTGTCGTTCTTCGCGGCGTCGCGGACGATGGCGCGCACGGCCGGCATGTCCGGGTACTCGACCCGCCGTCCGATCGCGTAGGTCATCAGGTTCTCGGTGAAGCTGCGCAGCACCATGTCCGGAGTGCTTCATCAGCGCCTGCCGCAGGCCCGTCCGGACCGTTCATCTTGGTGCCGTCGTAGAGATCGCCGACCGAGTCGATCGGCGACTTCGTTGTCCTTGATCCGCCACGCGCCGGTCGACGTCGAAGTTCTCGAGCGCGAGGCCCAGCGGATCGATGACGCGATGGCAGCTGTTGCACGTCGGGTTCTTGCGGTGCTCTTCCATCCGCTCGCGCGTGGTGAGCAGCTTGCCGCCCGCATTCGGCCTTCACCGAGTCGTCGAGCGCCGGCACGTTCGGCGGCGGCGGCGGCGGCGGCGTCCCGAGCAGCACTTCCATCACCCACTTGCCGCGCAGCACCGGCGACGTGCGATCGGCGACCGACGTCAGCGTCAGGATGCTGCCCTGCCCGAGCAGCCCGCGGCGATACTCCGGCAGCTGCACGCGGCGGAAGGCGTTGCCCGTCACGTTCGGCGATGCCGTAGTGCTTCGCGAGCCGCTCGTTGACGAAGCGTGTAGTCGGCGGTCAGCAGGTCGAGCACGCTGCGATCTTCGCGCACGATGCTGTCGAAGAACAGCTCGGTTTCGCGGCTCATCGCACGCGCCAGCGTGTCGTCGTACTGCGGATACAGCAGGTAGTCCGGGAAGATCTGCTCGAGGTCCTGCAGCCGCAGCCACTGCGCGGCGAATCGCGTCGACAGCGATTCGGAGCGCGGATCGGCGAGCATGCCGCCGCACCTGCTTCTCGAGTCCGGCCGCCGTGCGCAGCGAGCCCTGACTCGCGGCCTTGATCAGCTCGGCGTCGGGCACCGAGTCCCAGAGGAAGAACGACAGGCGCGACGCGAGGTCCGTGATCGCTGATGCGATACGCGTTCGCCGCCTTCGTCACAGCGCGCCTGCCTGGCGTCGGCGCCTGCTCGAGCCGGAACAGGAATCGCGGGCTGACCAGGATCGACTGCAGCGCCATGCGGACGCCGTTCTCGAAATCGCCCTTCTTGCGCCCCTGCTCGTAGAACTGACAGCGCGTCCTGCACATCGTCGGCGCTCGCCATGCCGCGGTACGCCTGGGTCGTCAGCTTCTTGAGGATCTCGGCCGCGCAGGTCTCTTCTTCTTTCGCGCTCGTCGGCCGGCAGGTGAAGATCTTCCGCCGGCTCACGGTTTCCGAGACGCCGGTCACCTGCGACGGACCGAGGATCGTCATGTCGCGCATGTGCGGCAGCGCGGTGACACCGAAGCTGATGTTCACGTCGGCCAGCGTGTTCTCGAGCGGCGCGATCAAATCGTCCACCGGTCCGTCGAGCCGCTGGATGAACGCCGCCGAGATGCGCTGCGGGCCGGCGCTGATGCGAATCGGCGGCGTCTTGATCTCGAGGCCGTTCTGGCCGTTCTGGCTGATCGGTTTCGCTCATGCGCGGGTTCAGATCGAGCAGCGCCACGCGCTCGCCGTTCACCGACACCTCGATCTGCTCGGTGATGTTCATCGTCAGCATCGAGTAGCGGCCGTAGATGCCGCCGAGCGGCTCGTTGTGCATCGACAGCTTGACGACGTAGTCGCCGTCGGCCGGAAAGACGTGGACGACCGAGATGCCGCCGCGCGTGCCCATCGGCGCGCCCTCGACCTGGCGCATCTGCGACGCCGTGCGGCCGATCTTGTAGGTGACCGACGTGGCGGTCGCGTTGCGATCGCCGACGGCGAGGCGGCTGATCTGGCTCGCCGCGCGCAGGTAGCCCTTCCATCAGCGTCGGCGAGAAGCTCTGCACGTCGGAGATGTTGTCGAAGCCGCCGCTGATCGTGTCGGGCGGCAGGAAGGCGTTGACGTCGACGTCGATGCCGAGCAGGTCGCGGACCGCGCGCGCGTACTCGGCGCGGTTCAGGCGCTGGAACGGGCGCCAGCCCGGATTCGGGTCGAGCGCGCGGCCGCAGCGTCGAGCTTCGTTTCGAGCGCGTCGACGAAGGCGCTGAGCGTGGCGGCGTCCGGGCGCCGCGCGCCGGGCGGCGGCATCATGCCCGCGCGCAGCTTGCGGATCATCTTCTCGGCGACGTCGGCGTGCGTGGTGACTTTGGCGGCGTCGAACCCGGCCAGCGACAGTTCGCCGGCGCGGCCTTTTTCGCTATGGCAGGTCGCGCAATATTGCGCGACAAGACGATTCTGGGCGTCGATGGCGGTCGTGCCGCGTTTCGTCGCGTCGTGCGCGGCCACCGGTTTCGGAATCGGCCGGGCGGCGGGTTTGCTGGTCGCGGTCTGTCCGCCACTCGCTACGAGAGCGGCACTGCAGACCACGATCGCAGAAACTGCGTACGCCAGCTGTTTCATCGCCTCTCCACCCCGATCTATCGGCCGCAATTGCAGTTGTCTGGAAAGTATAGGGGTTTGCCTGGCGTCCCGAGGCACTTTGTTTTCTCAATATGTCACCACTTGTCATGGGGGTCTGACCCCAGAGACGTTCTGCCCCGGGCTGCGCCGCGAGGCGGGGTCAGACCCCGTCATGGGGTCAGACCCCGTTATGCTTTGTCCATGCCGCTGTACGACTTCGTGTGCAGAAACTGCCAGCACGAGTTCGAGGCGCTGGTGCGGCCGCAGGACGCCGGGCCGCCCGCTTGCCCGTCGTGCGGCGGCGGGGATCTCGAGCGGCTGTTATCGACGTTCGCCGTGGATACGGCGGATCTGCGTCAGGCCGCGGCCAGGGATTCGCGCAAGCGGCAGATCGCCAAGCGGAAGGATTCCTACATCGCCGAGGAAGAGTACCGGAACAAGCACGACAAGGAATAGCTACGGCTTGGTGGATGGCCCGTACAGCACGCGGCCGGGGCGCGCCGCCGTCATCTTCCCACCCTCGAACGCCACCTGCCCGTTGACGATCACATGAGTCACGCCTTCCGCGTACTGATGCGGCCGCTCGAACGTCGCCAGGTCGCGCACCGTGTCCGGATCGAAGATCGCGATGTCCGCCTTCATCCCCTCGCGCAGCACGCCGCGATCGGCGAGGCCGATGCGCTGCGCCGGAAACGCCGACATCTTCCGCACCGCGTCTTCGAGCGTGATGACCTTGAGCTCGCGCACGTAGCGCCCGAGCACGCGCACGAACGTGCCGTAGCTGCGCGGATGCGGGTTGGCGACGCCGAAGATCGGAATCTCCCCGTCCGATCCGATCATCGTCGCCGGATGCCGCAGGATGCGCTGCAGATCCTCTTCGTTGATCGCGTGGAAGATGCCGGAGCAGCCACCCTGCTCGACGATCCACAGCGCGGTCTCGGCGGCGTTCTCGATCGTCGGCTCGAGGCCGCGGCCCTTCGTGACGTCGCCCAGACGCTTGCCGGCGAGCGACGGATCCCACTCGCACCGCGCGAGCTGCACGTTCTGCGGATCGCCGCCGCCGCGCTCCTCGAGGATGAGGCGCGCGGTTTCCTTGCGCAGCTCCGATGCGCATCGACGCGCGTCTGCAGCCGCTTGAGCACCGCCTCGCGTCCGCCTTCGAGCGCCCACGCCGGCATCAGCGCCGCCTGAATGCTCGTCGACGACGCGGTGTAGGGATACTGATCGATCGTCGCGTCGACGCCGCGCGCGCGCGCCTCGTCGATCAAGCTGCAGCGTGTCGACGCTCTTGCCCCAGTTCGCCTTGCCGATGATCTTGTGATGCGTGACCTGCGTCGGCAGCCCGCCCTTCTCGCCGATCTCGATCGTCTCGCGGACGCTGTCGAGAACGCCGCGACGCCTCGTCGCGCATGTGCGAGATGTAGATGCCGCCCATCGATCCGGCGACCTTCGCCAGCTCGATGACTTCGGCGGTGGGCGTGAACGTGCCGGGCACGTAGAAGAGACCCGAGCTCAACCCGAACGCGCCGTCCAGCATGCCCTGCCGCACCAGCCCGCGCATCTTCTCGATCTCGTCCGGCGTCGCCTTTCGATTGACCGGGCCGATCACCTGATCGCGGATCGTGCCCTGTCCGACGAACGTCGCCGAAGTTCGGCGTGATGCGCAGCGCCACGAGCCGGTCGAGGAACGGCTTGATCGGCAGCGGCGACGATCCATCCGGGCCCTCGATCAGCGTCGTCACACCCTGCCGAACGTAGTTGTCGGCCGTGGGCACGTCGATGATGCCGCGCCGCGCGTGCGTATGGATGTCGATGAACCCCGGCGCGACGACTTGTCCGCCTGCGTCGATGGTGCGCGTGGCGGCGCGCCTCGATCCGCGGCGCGATGCGCGCGATGGCGTCGCCGCGCACGGCAATGTCGCCGCGATACCACGGACTGCCCGTGCCGTCGACGATCCGGGCGTTCCGAATCAGCAGATCGTAGGTTGGAGGTTGCGCACCAAGGATGGCAACGAAGAACGCGGCGATGGCGGCGGCGAGCGGGGCTCGTCTTACTTGAGCGGACTGCATGTTCCGGTGCCCGAGTCGCGGAACGTCTTGCCAGCCATCGGGATGAACTGCCAGTCGTACTTCCCTTTCTTCAAGGTCATCTTCAACACGCCGTACGTGCTGTTGTCGCGCACTTCGCTATTCGGCGCCTTGGTCTTGAACTCGTAGACGCCGCCACCGCCGGTCCCGATCACGAAACTGCGGATGCCGTTGGGATCCGGCTTGCCCCGGTCGTCCTGCGGCGCGAAACGTTCGTAGTCGTGATCGTGGCTGGCCAGCACGACATCCGTGCCGGCCTCGTACAATGTCTTCCAGACGTCAGCCATCAGCGTATCGCTGCCGTGCGCGCCGGAGCTGTAACGCGCGATGTGCCAGTACGCCAGCGTGCACTCAGTCTTGTGCGCGGCCAGATCGTCCATCAGCCACTTCATCTGCTCGCTGCCCTTGCGCGCGGGCATGGCGCTGTTGAGCGCGATGATGTGCCACGCGCCGAGCTCGTAGCTGTAGTAACCCTTCCCGGGCGACCCGGCATTCTCACCGAAGTAGTCGTAGTACGGCTTCCCTTTCTCGGTGATGAGGTCGTGGTTGCCGACGGTCGGGCGCGTTCTCGCCTTGTGCCGGCCCCACGTCGGCTCGTAGCAGTCCTTGAACTCTTTGGACGATCCGGTCTGATAGGCGTGATCGCCCGTCGTGAACACCGTGCCAGGAATATCGTCGAGGAGCCGGGCCGTCGCCCTCGCGCCGCCGCCTCCGGCCACCTCGCAATTCGCGATGTCGCCCGCGCCCACGAACACCTCGCCTTTGTCCTCGTCCGTCGTCGTTGCGGGTTCGGTAGTCGTCGCGGGTGGTGGCTGCGGGGGAGTCGTCGCCGGTGGCTGGGCGGGGGGCTGCGCCGGCGGTTGAGCCGGCGGCTGCGCGTGCGCGACCGAGAGGCCGATACCGACCAGGATAACAATGAAAACGGTTCGAATCCGCGATCCCCAGGGCACAATCTGCAAGCTCATGGATTGCAGATTGTATCAGCTAAGTAAACGGGCTCTATAGGGTTGGCGGTGGCTGGAATTTCACGGCATTACCCGAGGGATCGCGCGTAAAGACCGCCTCCCCGTTCCGGTCGAACGAAACTCCGGCGGAGGCAAGCCGATCGGCCACGGCGGCTACCGCCGCAGCATTGGGAAGCGCCACCTCGAAGAACTTCAAGCCGATCGCGCCCGCTGGCGGCGGCGGTGCGCCCACGCCGGCCCAGGTGTTGAGTCCGATGTGATGATGGTAGCCGCCGGCCGAGACGAACAGCGCGCCCGACCCGTAGCGCTGCATCAGATCGAATCCCAGCACGCCGACGTAGAACCGCTCCGCTTCGTCCAGACCCGAGACGTGCAGGTGCACGTGCCCGATGACCGTCCCGGGCGCGAGGCCGGCGCCGTTGTCGCCGCCCGGCTCGGCGAGCAGCGCGTCGAGATCGAGCGGATCCGCACCCATGCGCAAGCGATCGCCCTCCTTCGCCAAGGCTCCGGCGGGCAAGCCGACGAACGGCCACTGGTTGCGCGGCCGGTCGCGATAGACCTCGATGCCGTTGCCATCCGGATCGGGAAGATAGAGCGCCTCGCTGACACCGTGATCGGCGGCGCCCTGAAGGACGGTGTTGGTTTCGACGAGCCGCCGCAGCGCCCGCCCGAGATCGGCGCGCGACGGGGTCAAGATGGCGAAGTGATAGAGGCCGGTGGTCCCTCGCACACGCGGCGCCGTCTCGCTTTGCGACAAGACCAGGAGATCCGCGCCGCCGGCGCCCAGCCAGGCGACGCGGTCCTCGCGCCGATGGACGACGAAACCGAGATGCGACTGATAGAACCTGACCGACCGCTCGAGGTCCGAGATCGTCAGCTCGACCGCGCCGATGTGCGCGGCTGGATCCATTCGTCTCGAGCTATCGAGACGACGACTGCGGGCGCTCGGCGAGCAGCCGTTCAACCGTCGACGTCACTTCGGCTTTGACCTGCGTATGGAACTCCCCGCTCGCCTTGCCGGGGAACCCCGCATGCACGCTGCGGACGCGGCCGTCGCGTCCGAGGATGAACGAGGTCGGGAACGAGTTGAGGTTCACCCCCTGCGGCATCTTGTCGGCCAGCTCCCGCGGCTCGCCCGGCACGAGCACGGTGTACTCGATGCCGTACTTCTTGATGAACGCGCGCACGCGCGCAGGGTTCTTCATCTGCTCGGCTTCCTCGAACGTGAGCAGCACGACCTCGAGCCCCTGCCCGCGGTACTTGCGATAGAGGTCCGACAGGAACGGCGCTTCGTCATGGCAGTTGGGGCACCAGCTTCCGCCGATGTTGACGATCACGACTTTGCCGCGGAACTTCTCGTCGGTGTTCGATACGATCTTGCCGGCGAGATCAGGAAAGCTGAAACGCAGCGGCTCGGTCGGATCCTTCACGCTCGTGAACCGTGACGGATCGCTCGGCTCCGGCAACCCCTTCGCGCGCGCGAGGTCGGACTTGTACGCCGTCAGCGGCGCGTCGCGGCCTTGCACGACGGCGAGCGTGCCGTCGGCACCAGGCGTCAGCTCGAGCAGCGCCGGCCGCGCGCCGGAGAAATGACTGAGCACGAACTTCCCGTCGCGGTAGGAACCCGTGAGCGCGCCCGTGTCGCCGTCGACGCGCAGAATTGCCGCCGACACTTCGGCGCCTGACTGGCGGACGATCAACTGCCACGCCGCTTCACCCTTCGAGCTCTTCACCTGGATGTTCCACAGGCCGGCAATCGACGGGATGGCCGTGTCGCCGACGACCACGGGCGAAAATTTCTTCGCCTGAAACGGATACGCCGCACCGCGCGTGCCGCGGTTGTACTCGCCCTCGAGCCGGCCGTCCTTCAGCGCCGCGATGAGCTGCGTTCCATATTCATCGAACGACAGGGTCAGCGTGCCGTTCTCAAAGGTGCCGCTGGTAGACGTCACCTTTTCGTCGCCGTTGAAAAACGACCCCTTGATCGCGGCGCCGTCACCGGCAATCTCGAAGCGGAACGGGATGTCGAGCTTGTTGACGACGACGGTCGCGTCCCAGATGCCGGCGAGCGGCTGCGCGGCAGCAGGTGACGGTGTGGCGATCAGCCCGGCAAGAGCGAGCACGACGCCGGCGAGCGCAGCGGATTTCGTGGTCATCAACCTCTCCTGGAAAGGTCCGGCCAAAGCCGGACACTACATTCGCCGTACGAAAAAAAGGCCCGGAAAGCGTTTACGCCTTCCGGGCCTGCAATCGGCTGAGAAAACCTGGTCGTCTCGAGTGCTAGGGAGACGTGAACCGGTGGACTCTGGCGCGAGGCAGGCCGGAGGGCACTCCGGCCAGGCAACACGAGCACGCGCTACAGCGGACACGGTTCATGTATGAGCTATTTACCACCTATTTAGCACTCAACGGGCCGGCATTGTCAAACACGACCTCCCAATGCACAGCGCGAGCGTCCCAGGACGCCAGCAGCAGCTGGGCCTCGGGCGGCACCACGGCGGCGTCGACATCAGCGCCCGCGAATCGTGCGATCGCGTCGATCGAGTCCCACAAGGTGATGACGGTAACGATCGTCCGATCGTCGGAGGTGCGCTGCAGGGCGTAGGCGCCGCGATGTCCCGGCAGATCCTGGAGCGCCGGAAATATCGTGTCGCGCAGATGGACCAGATACGCATCCATCGAACCCACGCGCGTCACGCCGCTCCACATCCGTGCAATCATCAAAACCTCCCGCCGTACCGGTCTGCCACGAAATCACCACGAAACCTGACAGGTTTTGCTTCGTGTTTTCGTGTTTTCGTGGCAGATCTGAATCATGCGGTACTTTGCCCTCTTTTACGACACCGTGGACAACTTCGTCGAGCGGCGGCAGCCGCATCGCCAGGCGCATCTCGCCCAGATCGATGCCGCCTACGCCGAAGGCCGGCTCCTTCTGGCGGGGGCACTCAAGCCATCCGGCGCGCTGCTGATCTTCCGGGCGAACGAGGCGAGCGAGGTCGAGCGGTTCGTGCACGCCGATCCGTACGTCACGAACGGCCTGATCACGGCCTGGCGCGTCCACGAATGGTCGGTGGTCGTGGGCGAGCACGCGGTACCGAGGTGATAGCATGGGTTCGTGCACGCGCGTGGGTTCCTGACCGCCGTCGTTGCGCTGACTTTCGCGAGCCTGCTGGCGCACGCCGACCAGGCACTCCGCGATAACCGGCTCTTCCGCTCCGGCATCGAGCTCACGAGCATCGCCGCAACCGTCACCGACAAGGACGGACGCCTGGTCCCGGACGTCGCGCGCGAGGCGTTCGAGGTGTACGAGGACGGCCAGCTCCAGACGATCACCCAGTTCTCCCACGAGCGCGTCTCGGTCGGACTCGGCGTCCTGCTCGACATCAGCGACAGCATGTTCGGCAAGCGCATCCAGGACGCGCGCGCGGCCGTCGATCGCTTCCTGTTCGACTTGCTCGATCCGGCCGACGAATTCTTCCTGATCGCGTTCAATCATCGGCCGCGCGGCCTCACGCCGTGGACGCGGGTGCGCGAAGAGATTCAACGCGCCCTCGACGGCCTGCGGCCCAACGGCGGCACGGCCATCTACGACTCGATTTTCGAGGCGCTGCCGGTGCTCGAACGCCGCACGCGCGACCGCGCCGCATTGCTGATCATCTCGGACGGCGCAGACACGGCGAGCAACGCCACGCTGCGCGACGTCCGCTCGGCGCTCCTCAAGAGCGATGCGTTCGTCTACGCCATCGCCATCGACTCCGCCGACCCGAAAGCGATCAACGCGCGCGTCAACGCGGACGCGCTTCGCGACATCACCAGCCAGAGCGGCGGCCGCACCGAAGTGGTCCACAACGCGGCGGAGCTCGCCGACGCGACGGCACGCATCGCCGACGAGCTCAACAATCAGTACTTGATCGGGTACACCTCCCCGAAAGGCGCGGATGGCGCGTACCACAGCATCCGCGTCAAAGTGGCCGGCACCGACTATCGCGTGCGCGCGCGGAATGGATACGTCGCGACGAGAGACTGAAGCCTGCAATTGCCAGTTGACAGGTCACAGTTGACAGTTCACAGCTGAAAGCATGCTGGGACCCCTTCTGCTTACGGCAGCGCTGAGCCTTTCCACGGAATCGCGATCGCTCCGGCCCGGAGAGCTCGTGGTCTTGACGATCGTGGCGCCGGCCGGCGCGACGGTTCGCGTGCGCGCGTTCGATCACGACATCACGCCGTTTTCAATCGGCGAGCGGCGCTGGCGCGCGCTGATTGGCATCGACCTCGCCACGCCGCCGGGCACCTACCGAATCCGCGTGGACGCGGACGAGCGGCGCGACAATGCCGTCTACACGCTCGTCGTCAGGCCGCGGAAGTTTCCCACGCGCCGCCTCACCGTCAATCCTGATTTCGTGACGCCGCCCGCATCGGCGCGCGAACGAATCAATCGCGAATCGGCGCTGCTGAACGAAGTCCTCCGCGATTCGAGCGCCACGCGCCAATGGACGAGCGCGTTCGTGCGTCCCGTGCCGGACCCCGCAAACAGCGCGTTCGGCACACGCAGCATCTTCAACGGCACGCCCCTCAACCAGCACAACGGCGCGGACTTCATGAGCCAGGCAGGCGCCCCCATTCGCGCCCCCAATGCCGGCCGCATCGTCATCGCCCGTGACTTGTACTTTTCGGGGAATACCGTCGTCATCGATCACGGACTCGGCCTGTTTTCGACGCTGGCGCATCTGTCCGCGTTCGCGGTACAGGAAGGCGACCGCGTCACGGCAGGTCAAGTCGTCGGCGAGGTCGGCGCGACCGGCCGCGTGACGGGACCGCATCTGCACTGGGCAGTCAGAGCGAACGGTGCGCGCGTCGATCCGTTGTCGCTGCTGGCGCTGCTTGGACAAACCTCCTCGTAGGGAGGGCGAACCGCAGCTCTATGGCGTTTTTGGATCGGTGTCGTACGTGGGGTTCGCCTTTAGGCGGACCTACAGCGAACGCCATCGTCAGTGGAGGTCCGGCTAAAGCCGGACCCCACGTACGACGATTTTGCGGCTCTCGGAGCTCTACACGCTTCACACCGCCTGCTGCAGCCGGGTTGAATGTCTGAGCGATTCTAACTGGTGCTCCTTGGATGAGCTGGCGACGGAGCGCCGGCGGGTTGCGCGGCGATCGCAAGCGGCAGCCGCACGATGAACGTGGCGCCGCGGCCCTCGCCCTCGCTTCGCGCTTCGATCGACCCGCCGTGGAGCTCGGTCAAGTGCCGCGCAATCGCGAGTCCCAGGCCGAGCCCGCGGTGCTGGCGCGTATAGGACCCGTCGGCCTGCCGGAACTTGTCGAACACGAACGGAAGAAATGCTGGAGAGATGCCGATTCCCGTGTCCGTGACCGACAGATGGGCGTACGAATCCACGGCAGTGACGGCAATCGCCACCCGGCCGCCTGCGTTCGTGAACTTCACCGCGTTCGACAACAGGTTCCAGACCACCTGCTGGAGCCGGCCGGCATCGCCCGCCACAGCGATCGCACCGGTGGCCGAGACGCTGACCTCGAGCCGCTTTGCCGCAGCCGCCGGAGTGATGGCCTCGACCGCGCGGTGCGCCACACCGACGAGATCGACTGGCTTCACGACGAGCCGCAGATTGCCCGCCATGCCGCGCGCCACGTCGATGATGTCGTCCACCAGTTGCGCCTGCGCCTGCGCGTTGCGCTCGATGGCCTCGATCGCGTGCGCCGCGCGAGCTTCGTCGAGTTGTCTGGCGGCGAGCATGCGGGCCCAGCCGAGGATGGCCGAGAGCGGCGTGCGCAGTTCGTGCGACAGCGTCGCCAGAAACTCGTCCTTCAGCCGGTTCAATTCGTCGGCCTGCCGGAACAGCCGCGCATTTTCGATCGCGGTGGACACGCGCCGCGCGAACTCCTCGACGAGCGCGACGTCGGTTTCGCTGTACTCGCGGCGCGACTCCTGCTCGCTCGTGCCGAACGACATCACGCCAATCGGACGCCCGCGCGACAGCAGAGGCACGCCGACGTACGCGTACGGCCGAAGCGTGTCACCCAACACCAGCAGCTCGGACTCGATGTCCTGCGGTACGTTCGCCATCGCGGCAGCAACTGCGTCGTGGCTCCCGACGACGGGCTTGCCGGTCTTCATGACGACGTCGGCAAACGTCGGCACCCGCCTTCGCGCTGAGGGCGCTTCGGCGGGGCTCGCCGAGGCTCGCCGCGATTCGTTGCGAGCGGAGGCGGCTGGCTCGTCGGGAGCTTCCACGACCCGGCGCACCAGCTCGCGGACGGCAGGCTCCTTCTCGCGATTGACGTGTCCCCACGCCACGTGTCGCAGATGGCCGTGCTCGTCCACGACCAGTACGTTGCAGTAGTCACCCAGCCGCGGCAGCGCCAGATGCACGGCGCGATCGAGCGTCTCCTGGTAATCGAGCGACGAGGTCAGCAGCGCGCTGATCTCGGCCAGGAACGCGAGGCGATCGCGCGCGGCCACCGCTTCGGCCAGCGCGCGGCGACGGTCGGTAACGTCGCGAGCGATCTTCGATGCGCCGACGATGCGACCCGACGGATCCTTGATCGGCGACATCGTGATCGACACGTCCACTCGCGATCCATCCTTGCGCACGCGACTGGTTTCGAAGTGCTCCACCCGTTCGCCGGACATCACGCGCGCGAGCGTGCGCTCCTCTTCGGCTCGATGGTCCAGCGGGATCACCAGCGTGACCGGCTGCCCCACGGCTTCCTGCGACGCGTACCCGTACAGAAGCTCGGCGCCCCGGTTCCACGACGTGATGACGCCGGTAACGTCGAGCCCGAGGATGGAGTCGTCGCTCGATTCGACGATGGCAGCCAGCCGCCGCTGAACCAGCTCGGCGTCGCGCAGCGACTCTTCCTGGGCGGCAATGCGTGCCGCTGACGCCTTTTGCACGGTCCGCGCGCGGATGAGCCGATCGTTCAGCCACGCGATCACCACGACGACCCCAAGGAATCGCAGCAGCGCGCCCTGGCCGGATGCGGTGCCGATCGTCAGCCACTCCGCCGGAACCACCCAGTACGCGGCAACCGTTGACAGGACCGCCGCGAGGACGCCGGCACCGAAGCCGCCGAAGGCGGACGTGGCGACGACCGCGACGAAGAACGGGACAAACGGCAGGGCGTCGGACACCCACGCATGCAGGATCAGCCGCGCGGCGACGGCGGCGACGACGGCGATCGCGGCGAACAGGTAGGCATGCCAGCCGGAGCGCGCCTGCACAGCCCTTCAACGTATCAGAAGCGGCGCCTCTATTTGATCACCCTGACGTCGAAGTCGCCGTGCTTGCGCAGGACGGTGACGCTGACGTCGAGCGTTTGCTGCTCGAACAGCAGATCGACGCGTCCGAACGGCAGCACCAGGTCGAGGAGGCGGAGATAGGAGAGAAACGGCGGCAGGAGCGCGCGATCGATCGTCAGCCGGCGGCGCTCGGTGTCCACGGACAGCCGCAGACACGACTGGATCAAGTGAAACACGACGCCGGACGCCCACGCCTGCGGCGAACAGGCCACGGGATAGAGCGTGGGGCCTTCGCCGGGCCGCCGGTGAAATCCACAGAACAGCTCCGGCAGCCGATGCCCATCCATCGTCGCACTGGCATCGAAGAGGGCCTCGAACGGCGCGGCGATGAGCTCGTCGATGTGATACCGGGAAAACCCGGCGGCGATGACGCCGTTGTCGTGGGGCCACACCGAACCGTTGTGGTACGACATCGGGTTGTAGCGCACTTCGGTGGGGGCGAGCGTGCGAATGCCCCAGCCCGAGAACATTTCGGGACCGACGAGGCCTTCGGCGACGGCGCGCGCCCGATCCGGCGACGCGATCCCGCCGAAGAGGCAATGCCCCGCATTCGACGAACGGACGCAACAGCGGCCCTTCCGGCCGTCGAGTGCGATCGCGTATGTCTGATGCTCGTCACACCAGAACGCCTCTTCGAATGCTGCGCGTAACTGCTCGGCCTGATGGCGCAATTGATCCGCGCGCGCAGCGTCGGCCAGCGCCTCGGCCATCGCCGCGGCGCGCAAGCGCGCGTCGTACACGTAGGCCTGCACCTCGCACAACGCAATCGGTCCCTCGGCCAGCGACCCGTCGGCATGGAAGATCGAGTCCTGCGAATCCTTCCAGCCCTGCTGCACGAGGCCGGTGGGCGATCGGCGTGCGTACTCGACGAAGCCGTCGCCGTCGCGATCGCCGTAGCGATCGATCCACTGCAACGCCCGCTCGACGTGCGGCCACGTCGACGAGAGAAAGGCACGGTCGCCGGTCCGTTCGAAGTACGCGCCGGCGAGGAGAACGAATAGCGGCGTGGCGTCGACGCTGCCGTAGTAGCAGCCGAACGGCACCTCGCCGAGGCGCGCCATCTCGCTGCTGCGCGTTTCGTGCAGGATCTTGCCGGGCTCGGCGTCGTGCGCCGCGTCGACCGTATCGGCCTGCATGGCGGCCAGATAGGCGATCACGCCGCGCGCCAGCTTCGGGTTCACCCAGAGCGTCTGCAGGGCGGTGATGACGCCGTCGCGTCCGAAGGGCGTGCTGAACCAGGGCACGCCGGCGTACGGATACTCGCCGTGCGGCGTGGCGCTGGCGAGCATCCGCAGATC
The DNA here is from genome assembly GCA_963770995.1 of uncultured Acidobacteriota bacterium. Classification (GTDB taxonomy): domain Bacteria; phylum Acidobacteriota; class Vicinamibacteria; order Vicinamibacterales; family CAVVIG01; genus CAVSWN01. Next base: position 1,554,279 of record CAVYRS010000005.1, read on the forward strand.
GGCGGCCGAGCGGCGCACCCACTGATTGAAGCGTTCGCTCGATGTTTCGACGGTTGCGTAATCGCCGCGCGCGCGATCGAGCGCGGCGGCGGCGGCGTTCATCGCGGGCGAGAACGCCAGCGGCGCCACCGCACGATGCTCGCGCTCGCAGCGGATCGCCAGCGACACGGCGGCCGGCGTTCGCGGCGGCAGGTCGTACTCGAACCGCGCCAACCCTCCGGACGTCGCCGCCGGCGGATCGCTCCACTCGATCGCCGTCCATCGCTCTTCGCCGTCGAGCCCCCGGTAGCGAAAGCGCATCTCGCGATCGGTGGCGACCGGATCGAGGCGCTCGCCGCGGCGCTCCCGTCGCGTCCCACGGACCTCGAAGATGTCGGCGAAGTCCGCTTCCAGGTCGAAGGTGAGCGTGATGTGCACCGCTGACCGCCCGTAGTTCCACACGCGCACGCGCTCATGACAGGTGCCGTTCCACAGAAAGCGCGCCCGGAAGACGTGGACGATGTCGCGTGAGAGCATGAGGCCTGGCGCGCCGAGCGGCAGGTCGGGGTTGGTGAGATCGGCGCCGAACAGCTCGTTGTCGTCCTTGACGCGCGCGCTGAGCAAGAGAGGCCGCAGACCGTTCAGCCGCAGACGAAAACGCGACAGGTAGCGCGTTCCCTCGTGGTAGAGACCCTGTTCACCCGTGCCGAACACGCCGATGTCGCCGTGCAGATCGAACACGGCGAACGTGTCGCCGTGCTGCAGCACGGCGGTTCGTTGTCCGGCACGCGATGCCGTGGCCAGGATGTAGAACTGATCCTGGACCTGAATGACATCGTCCATCAGCCGCGGGGCCCTTCGACGCCGTGCGCAACCACATGGCGCCGGGCCGCGCCGACGGTGGCCACTCCCAGCGCGTGGTCGTACACCTCGAGATACCGATCGATCATCCGATCGCACGAAAAATGCTGTGCGACATAGGCGCGGCAGGATTCGGCGGCGATGCCCGGCGAGACGATGCGCTCGGCCATCTCGGCGACGTCGCGGCAGATCCATCCGTTCACGCCGTCACGGACGATCTCTTCGACCGAGCCGCCGGCAAAGGCGAGCACCGGCGTGCCGCACGCCATCGCCTCGATCATGGCCAGGCCGAACGGCTCCTGCCACTCGATCGGAAACAAGAGGGCGCGCGCGCGAGAGAGGAGCTCGTTCTTTCGATCCAGATCCGCTTCGCCGACGTACTCGGCGTCAGGCCCCAGAAGCGGCTCGACCACCTCGTTCCAGTAGGTTTGGAAGACCGGTTGAATCTCGCCGGCAAGTTTCAAATGGACGCCGGCGCGCCGCGCGGCTTCGATCGCGTGGTGCGCGCCCTTGCATGGCGCCATCCGGCCCAGAAACAGCACGTAATCATCCTTCTGCTCGCCGGCTCGATAGTTCGCGATCTCGATGCCGTGATGGACGACGTGCAGCTGCGGCATCGGCTCGCGGCGCGCCTGCGCCGCGCTGATCGCGACGTACTGAATGCCGGGAAATTTTTCGTAGAGGCCCGACAGCACCGGTTCATGGGGATGGTGAAGTGTGGCGACGACCGGCTGACCCACGAACATCGTGAACGGCACGGCGATGGCGTCGTTGATGTGCAGCAGATCCGCGTCGAGCGACGCATCGTGCACGGCCCAGGCCGAGTGATCGCAGTTCTTGAGCTGGGCCGCGAGAGGATGGGTGATGGGCCAGTCGGCTCGGCGGTATCGCCATCTGACTTGGCAGCCGACACGAGAGTCGCCGTTGGCGTACACAACAACGTCATGGCCGCGCGCCTGCAGGCCTTCGGCGAGGTGCGCGACGAACAGCTCGGTTCCGCCGTAAGCGACTGGCGGCACAGGGATAAAAGGCGGAGCGATGATCGCAATGCGCATGTGGTGCTACGGTGCCAGGTGCCACGGTGCCACAGTGCCACGGTGCCAAGCTGCTGGCGCGCTAGCTTCAGAGTTCCCGGGTTCGGCACGCAAACGGCATTCCAATCCAACCTCTACCGCGCCTCCGTAGATCTGACAACGCTAGCCATGAGCCATCAGCCATGACTCAACGTGTCTTCATCGCCGGCGCGACGGGATATCTCGGCCGGCACGTGATCCCGCTTCTGCTCGAACGCGGTCACCGTGTGGTGGCTCTCGCGCGGGAGGGGTCGGAGGCGAAAGTGCCGCGCGGCTGCGAGATCGTCGTCGGCGATCCGTTCGATCGGTGGACGTTCGTCAAAGCGATCGCGCCCGGCGACACGTTCCTGCAGCTCGTCGGGGTGCCGCGGCCGTCGCCGGCCAAGGCGCCACAGTTTCTCGATATCGATCTGCGATCCGCGCGCGAGTCGATCGCGGCGGCGCGGTCCGCGGACGTGGCGCATTTCGTGTACGTCAGCGTCGCGCAGCCCGCGCCGGTGATGCAGGCGTACCAGGCGACCAGGCGTCAGGCCGAGGAGACACTGAGTGCATCCCGTTTGCGCCATTCGATCCTGCGCCCGTGGTACGTGCTGGGGCCTGGACACCGATGGCCGTCCGTGCTGCTGCCGATGTATTGGCTGATGGAGCGTCTGCCAGCGACGCGAGACAGCGCGCGGCGATTGGGGCTGGTGACGCTGCCGCAGATGGTCGCCGCGATCGTGGACGCGATCGAAAACCCACCAGAGCAGACGAGAATGATGGAGGTACCCGAGATCAGGGCAGCCACGAAACCACGAAAGCACGAAACCGTTTGAGTCTTCTTCGTGTCTTACGGGCGGTCACTTTCGGCCGTTGCTCGCCATGCGCCGAACGAAGCATGGTTGCCCCAGAGCTGGCTGCCGACCTGAACTTGCACGGCACCCAACATGCCGATCAGCGACGATTCGTTCGGCAGACAATAGACGAGCTCGGCCCGAGGCTGACGACTAGAGAGCCTGGAGATTCATATGAGATCGCGACTTCCTTCGCCGATCGCGCTCATGATGCTGCTTCTAGTGCCGCTTGCGATTCGTGGCATCGCACAGTTGCAGCTCAAGGCGAGTGAACCCATTACCGGTATTCTGGGGGCCTTCAAAACACGTCACATCGTTGGCATTCCCGACGCCCACCGGAACACCGCCATCCATGCCTTTCTGCTCTCGCTGATTCGGGATCCGCGGTTCCCGACGGTTGTCAATGACGTGGTCGTCGAGCGTGGAAATGCGCGACATCAGGATGTCGCCGACAGGTTCGTGCGCGGCGAGGCCGTGCCGTACCAGGGAAGTGATTGGGCTGTGACCGAATCGGCTTGCTACCTGTAGAAGCGGCTGCCTAACGACCGCATCATATCGCAGGGCCAGAACGCGGCGTCATGCCGTTTCTTGCCCAATGTCTTCTTCGTGCTTTCGTGTTTTCGTGGCAAATCGTCTAGAGGCGAACCAGTACGCCACGGGCTGGTTTTCCCGTCGCCTCCGCAATCGCGTGCGCGTACAGCGCGACCTGGCGCTCGTAGCGTTCCACGCCAATCGCCGCGATCTCACGATCGGTCTTGTAGTCCACCACCGTCCACTCGCCGTGTTCCTCGAAGGCCAGATCGACGACGCCTTCGACGAGATCGCCTTGTCCGACCGCGCAGGTGACCGGCGCCTCGCGGCGACAGACCCCGCGGGCATCGGCGGCGCGCGCGCGCTGCATCACCGGATGCGTCAACACGCGATCCACCGCGGCCGACGCCGCGGCGATCTCCTCCTCGGTGGCCAACACGATCCGGCCGTGCACGGCGGACAGGTCCTCGACCGCGGATCGGTCGGCGTCGAAGGGAACCGCGGCGAGCAGCGCGTGCACGAGATCGCCGAATCGCGTCCCGCCCGGCACGGGATCGGGGCCTTTTCGTCGCAGGTCCAGGACTTCGATCTGCAATGCAGGCGCGGCGCGACCGCTCTCCACGCGCGGCGGCTCGTCGAACAACCCACCCTGGGTCGCATTCCGCAAATCCGAAATCTGAAATAACTCTGAACTCTGAACTCTGAAATCTGAAATCTCCCCGCCCCCTGCCGCCCACTCCGTCGCCGTGCGCACCGTGAGCGACGGCGTCGATCCGCGGGCGATCGCCGCTTCGCGCGCGTCGCGCCAGTCGCCGTATTCGCGAAGCCCTTCGGCGACGACACTGCTCCGGCACGTCCTTCACGATCAGCGCCTCGCGCCGGATGCCGAGCGACGGCTCGACGCCGAGGTCGAGCGCATGCGGATCCCACCACACCACCGAGTACGGCCCATCGGCTCCGTCGGAAACGTGTGCTGACCGGGGCACACGGTGATCGGCGTCGACGGATCGTTGTCGGGCCGCCGCCAGACCGAGTCCTTCTTGAACGCCGGACAGCCCGGCGCCGCCGCCGCGCTGCGCCGCTCGCCGGCGGCGGATAGATCGCGCGCGTTCAGCGGACCCGTCCAGCCGCCGTCCCACTCGACGTCGCCGACCGCCGGCACGACGAGCAGATCGCGCGCGCGCGTCGCCGCGACGTAGGCGACGCGGACGCCTTCCGCTTCGTCGCGGGCGATTTCGACGCGCCTCGTTGCGCGCCAGCTCGATCGGCGTCCATCGGCCCGAGCCGGAGATAGCACGCGTTGCTGGCGCGATCGATCAGCCGATCGGCGCGGTCGCTCCGCAGCTTCGCCGTCATGTCCGCGAGGATGACGACCGGGAACTCGAGCCCCTTCGCCTTGTGCACGGTCATCAGGCGCACGCCGTCGCTGCCCTCTTCGAGAATCGGCGCCTCGGCCGCCTGCCCGCCGTCGGCCTGCTCGCGCAGCTCCTCGACGAACCCGCGGAACGACATGCCGCCATTCGACCTCGTACTGCCGCGCGAGCTCGGCGACGTGCAGCACGTTGGCGAGCGCCTGCTCGCCCGCCGGGCGCAGCACGAAGCCGACGTGCGCGCGTGTCGCGTTCAGCAGCTGCGTGATCGTGTCGGCGACCGGACGATAGTTGCGGCCGCTGTGCAGGCGCCGCAGCAGATCGCAGCGCGTCGGCCACCGGCTGCCAGCTCCGGCGGCACGCTCGTCGGGCACCCGGAACGGATGGAACGGCCTGATGATGGTGGCGGTACTCGAGCAGCGTCTCGTCGTCGATCGCGAAGAGCGCGCCGCGCAGCGTCGCGAACACCGACAGCTCGTCGTCGGGCCACTCGATGGCGGCGAGCGCCGCGCGAATCGTTTCCACCTCCTCGCGGTCGTGGAACGACTTGCCGCCGACGAGCAGGTGCGGGACGCCGCGCGCTTCGAGCGCGTCGACGTACGGCCGCGTCACGTCCTGCGCCGAAGTGCAGGAAGCGCCGGAACAGGATGCAGACGTGCCGCGGCTCGATCGGCACCGGCATCGGCAGCTCGTCGCGCGCCGTGCGTTCGGTGACCGTCCAGCCGCTCTCGGTCACGCAGCCAGTGCACGAACGCGCCGACGGCGTCCGGCAGCGATTTCTCGATCGCGTAGCCGGCGACGCGCCGCTGCCCGTACGGCTCGGGCACCGGCAGCACGACGACCGCCGGCTGTCCGGCCGATCGGCGCGGTACGGCGAGCAGAGCGGACGTACTCGCGCCTGCAGCGTGGCGCGATCGCCGGTCATCAGCGGCGCGAACGCCGCGTTCACGGCGCGCTGGATCGCCGGCGTCGCGCGGAAGCTCGTGTGCAGGAACGCGCGCCGCGCGCCGCGCGCCTCGAGCAGCTCGCAGACTTCCCGATACGTTTCGACGTCGGCGCGCCGGAAGCGATAGATCGCCTGCTTCGGATCGCCGACGATGAACAGCTTGCCGGGTACGGGCGTGACGCGCCGCCAGTCGCGCTCGGCCGGATCGTCGGCGGCGAGCAGCAGCAGAATCTCGGCCTGCAGCGGATCGGTGTCCTGGAACTCGTCGACGAAGAGATGCGTGAAGCGCGACTGAAACGCCTCGCGGACGCGACGGGTGCACGGACGAGCAGATCGCGCGCGCGCAGCAGCAGGTCGACGAAATCGAGCGCGCCGGCGCGCTGCTTCAGCGCCTCGTAGCCGGTCGACGACGTCGCGAAGCTCCTCGCGCAGCAGCGCCGCCAGATCGGCAGTCGGCCGCGCGCTGAAACGCATCGAGCTCGTTCATCAGCGTCTCGTACGCGGCCCAGACCTCGTCGCGCGTGACGTCGCGTCCGTAGGCACGCTCGCGGCCGCGGCGGGCGCGCCGGACGTTCTTGTTCTGCGCGAGATCGATCGACGCGCGCCTCCCACCCGTCGGGATCGGCCGCCTCGAAGCGCGCCGCGGTCTCGACGTCGTGGCTCAGCTCGCGGATCGGCGCGGTGTCGAGAAACAGCGGAGTCGCGCGTCGACGTCGGCGACGGCAGTCAGCGCCGCCACTTCGTGGACACGCGCGAGCACGACGATCGAGCTCGCCGTCGCGATCGAACGGGCTCGCGCCGCCACGCGCCGGCGAAAGTCGCGCCACTCGGCCAGCTCGCGACCGGCGCGCCGAATCCGATCGATCGGCCCATCGTCGTTGTCGCGGCCGTCGCGCGACCAGACGCTGCGCCGCAGCGCGCGCCGGACGCCCTCGGGCGGCTGCTCGAGCTGCTCGTGCAGCCAGCCGCGAAACGCCTCGTCGAACACCCGTTCGGCGCGCGGCTCGGTGAGCACCTCGAACAGCGGATCGACGCCGGCCTCGACCGGGCGCTCGCGCAGCAGATCCGCGCAGAAGCCGTGGATCGTGCTGACGTGCGCTTCCTCGAGGCGCTGGATCGCGTCGGTGAGGTTCGGCTGCACGCGCGCGTCGACGCGATCGCTGCCGCAGGCTTTCGAGCTCCTTCCGGATCCGCAGCTTCAGCTCGCCCGCCGCCTTCTCGGTGAACGTGACGGCGACGATCTGCTCGATGCGCGCGCGGCCGCGTCGCCAGCACGTTCAGAATCCGCCGCACCAGCTCGGTCGTCTTCCCCGTGCCGGCCGCGGCCTCGACGATGACCGTGTCGTCGAGCCCTTCGCGGATGAGCTGGCGATCGGTATCGTCGGACCTCGGCACGCCGGGCGTCATGGCTTCCTCCGCAGCTCGAGGAGATCGGCCAGCGGCTCCTGCGCCTTGACGGTTGGATGCGACGCTCGGCGGTCGGTCCGCACACGGACCCGAAGTCGCACCACGTGCAGGCCTTCGTTCGGACGGCGCCGGCGCCGAGGAAGCCGGTCTCGATCGCGCGGTCGATGATCTCGAGCACCTCGACGCCCGAGCCGGCGCGCCTGCGGCGTCAGCGGAATGCGCGACGTCGCGATACCCGCCGGCGGTCGTCGCGTAGTAGAGGCGGCCTTCGACGACCGGACGGCCCAGTCGCCTGCTCGAGCGCGAGCGAGTACAGCACCGGCTGCAGCGCCTCGCCGCCGTCGACGATCATGTGGTCCTTGCCGCGGTACTTCCCCGTCTTGTGATCGGTCACGCGCAGCTCGCCGGTGCCCGCGCGCTCCTCGACCAGATCGATCGAGCCGTGGAGGTGGAATCGGCCGTCGATGCACGACCGGCTCCGGCACGGCTCGTCGGATCGCGGCCCACGGCCAGCGCTCCGCCGTCCGAGTAGCCGAACGCCCACTCGAACCGCGTCGGGATCCATTCGCCGCCGGCGCGCGCGATTTCGTCCACCCACAGCCGCAGGTCGCGCCGGATGACGGCAATCTCGTCGTGCCAGACGCGATCGATCGCCGGGCGACAGCTCCTCGTATTCGCGATCGGCAACCTCCTTCACGACCTCGTCGAGCACGGCGAGCGCGCGCGTCGCGGCCCTCGGGTGTCACCGGCAGCGCACCTTCGCGCTGCAGCCGCCGGTAGAACGCCGTCTGCATCGCGTGGAACAGGCTGCCGCGCGTCAGCGGATCCATGCGCTGCAGCGGCTCGAGATCGTCGGCCGGCCGCATCCGGTAGAATCGCGCTGAGCAGAAACTGATACGGGCACACGGCGAATACTTCTGGAGCGCCGACAGCGAGTAGCGGCGCGCGCCAAGCCGGTGCGCGGCGAGAATCGGCTTGACGCGTTCGGTCGCGACGACGATGCCGTCCCAGTGCGACCACGGCTTCCTTGCCGCGCATGAAGCGCTCGCGCACCGATCGCTGCAGGCAGTCGTTCAGCTGCAGGATGTACTGCGCGCGGCCGCGCGCGCGGTGGTCCGGCTCGCCGACGAGAGCGCGCAGCGTGGCGAGATCGTGCTCGAGCGCGTCGATCGCCTCGCGACGGTCCGCCGGCGCCGGCCACGCCAGCGTCGCCTGCGACGCACGCGCCGCCGCCTGCTGCAGCTCGTCGGCGCTCGGCACGCGGCCGGTCATCGCGCGCCAGACTTCGAGCGCGTACAGCGACGGCACGCGCGGGCGGCCCTCACCGATCTCCACCGTCGGAAACGAGACGTAGAGCCGCGATTCCGCCGCGCCGACCGCCAGCCGCAGCTGCAGCTTCTCGATCTCGGCGCGCTCGGGCTGCAACAGCAAACCGGCGTCCAGAGCGCGCGCGCGCCTCGTCGAGCAGCAGCGGATCCTCGCGCGGCTTCTGCGGAAACATGCCGCTCGGCCAGCGCCGGGATGAAGACGACGTCGAACGATGCGCCCGCGCAGCTGCGCGGGACTGGCGACGAGGACGCGGCCGTAGCGCCGCGGCGGCGGATCGGCCTCGATGCTGGCCAGCCGATCGGCCAGCACGCGCGCCGCTTCGTCCAGCGTGACCGGACCGATCGCGCCCATCGGGCGCAGATCGGCGAGGACGCGCAGCACGCGATCGGGCCGCCGCAGCACGCGAGGCGCCAGCGCGCTCGAAGCGATCGAGCCACTCGGCCCACGTCGCCTGCACCGGCCACTCGGCCAGCGCCCGCATGATCGGCAGCGCGAACGCCGCGAGCTGACGGACGTCGTCGATCTTGCGCTGCAAGTGATCGATCCGCGGCGAATCCGGCTCGGTGCGCGCGAGCTCGCGCCGCTGCAGCTCGCACTCGTGGACCAGCCCGTTCGAGACGCCGTTCCCACCGATCCCCGCTCGCGACGACGCGCGATTCGGCGAGGAGGCGTTCCCACTTCCACGGTGAGCGAAATGCTCGGTGACGTTCGTCGTTCGGCGGCGATCGTGTTCGTTCGACGCGCGCTTGTGTTCGTTCGGGTTGTCGCTCTGTTCGTTCGCGTCGCCATTCTGTTCGTTCGTCGTGCGCTCGACGGCGCGATCGCCGAGCGCGCCGAAGACTTCGTCGCTCCGACGTTGGCGCGCTGGCGCTCGGATGGCGACACGGGCGCATCCGGCACCTGTCCGAGCGAGAGGTATTCGGCAAACCGGCGCGCCGAGAGGTTGTCGAGCGCGCACGCCAGCATCGCGAGGAACGCGCGTCCGGCGGGATGCGGGCGCCGGGTGCCGCGTTCGAAATACGCCGGCACGCCGGCGCGTTCGAGCGCGTGTTCCAGCAGCCCGACGTACTGCTGCGGCGACCGCAGCACGATCGCCATGCGATCGAACGGCACGCCGCGGCGCGCTTCGCGCAGAATCCGCCGCGCGATCTCGACGGCTTCGCGGCCTTCGCCAGGCGCGGAGAACAGTTCGACCTCGTCGACGGGATCGCCCGGGCGGCGGAGCGCCGGGGGCGAAGAGATACTGGCGAACGCGATCGAGGCCGGCGGATCTCTCTCCGTACGTGGGGTCCGGCTTTAGCCGGACCTGGTCCGCCTGAAGGCGGACCCCATGAGGACTGTCGAACGCCGCAACGGTCCGCGCGTCGCCCTCGGGGATCGTCGCCAGGGCCTCGGGCGCCGCGCTCACCAGCGCCGCAATGAGCTCCCGTTCCGCATCGTTCGTCACGGCGACGTCGAGCAGCAGCAGCCGGCACCGCGTCAGCGCGTTCGCACCGTCGGCAGCCGCGCGCGTCGCGGTTCGGAGAAACACGGCGCGATCGACGCCGGACGCCGACTCGAACTGCTCCTCGAACCGTTCGTAGAGACCGGCGAGATCGCGGCCAACCGGCGTGAGCGGACGGAGCGTCGCAGCCGACACGCCGGCGAGCGCCAGTTCCTCGAGCGTGCGCGCGAGGGCGCGCGGAAATCCTGGCATGGACGCGACCGGCGCGAAATACGTCAGGCTGCCGTCGGCGGTCGCGTCGAACAGCGCTCGCGCCGCGACCGCCTGCACGCCAAGCGCGGTGGTCGGCGCGACAGCGATCGCGCGCGAGCAGCGGCGCCGCCAGGCGCGCCGCAAGTTGGGTCAGGCTGAAACGGTACAGACCGAATGTCGCCCCGCGGGCGCGCGCAAGATCGCGCGCGAAGTCGTCCGCCGCTCCGCGCGACGCGGAGACCACGAGCGTTTCAGTCGAAGACGATGCGTTGAGGACGAATTGCCGGGCGGCGGAGAGTCGAGTTGAAGCGGACGCGGACGTGAGGATGCTGAGCATGCTGGATTCCCCCCGGTCGCTGTGCCGGGCATCGAAAACGGCAGCGCCACGCCGCCGTGCTGTTGGCATTGTAGTTCATCCAGCCTTCGCTCGCGGTCGGCTAGAATCACCGCGAGCTTCGGCTTGGCGAGCAGGCGAAGGCTGTCACGCCGACTTGTCCGCCATAGCGCGGCGCGCGAAGGCGGAAGCCGCGCAGCGGCGGAGGCGGAATGGGTATCGTTTGGTTGGCTGCGATCGCCGGCATCTCTCTCCTCGTTCTGGTCGTCGTCGTGCGCCTGTACAACGGACTCGTGGCGCGACGCAACGCCGCCGACAACGCCTTTTCGACCATCGATGTTCAGCTGAAACTCCGCTGCGATCTCGTGCCGCGCGTCGTGGATGCGGCGCGCGGCTACCTGCAGCACGAGCGCGGCGTCCTCGAGGAGCTGACGCGGCTGCGGGCCCAGGCGACCGCGCCCGGCGTGGACACCGCCGCCCGCGTGGCGCTCGACGCACAGATGGGCGGACTGCTCTCGCGCGTGTTCGTCGTCGCCGAGCGGTATCCCGATCTCAAGGCGTCGAACGCCGTCGTCATGCTGCAGCGGACGCTGAACGAAGTCGAGGCGCAGCTCGCGGCCGCGCGGCGCACCTACAACGCCGCCGTCACCGAGTACAACACCCACGTCGAGTCGTTTCCCGCGAACGTGGCCGCGGGCGTCATGGGGTTCAGCCGTCGATCGCTGTTCGAAGCGCCGGCCGCGGATCGCGAGTCGGTCAACGTCGCGCTGGGCGCGACGTGAGCGCGCATGACTGCATCGCCCAGCACTGAGGATCTGCGCCGGCTCTACGACAGTGTGCTGGCGCCGCGGCTCGCCGAGCTCGAGCGCGATCGGCTGGCGCTGCGGCAGGCGATCGTGCGAAGCCTGCTGCTCGTCGGCATCCCCGGACTCACCGCGTTGTACGGCACCGACCTGCTGGCGCTGATCCTGCCACAGGCCCTCCAGCCGCTGCTGAGGCTGATCACGTTCGTCCTGGTGTTCGCCGGCGTCCTCGTCGCGGGATTCAAGTACGCGATCCCGGGGTTCACGGCGTACGTGAATTATCGCGCCCGCTTCAAACGCGACGTCGTCGCGGAGATCTTCCGCGCCGTCAGCCCCGGCGCGACCTACGCTCCCAACAACCACATCCAGCCGGCGGCGTTCGAGCGGAGCGGACTGTTCTCGACGCAGGGCGACATCACCGGCGACGATCTGGTCCGCGGCCGCATCGGCGACACGCCGTTCGAAGCCTGCGAGATGGACCGGCACTATTCGACGGGCGGCAAGAACAGCCGCCGCGTCACCGTGTTCCACGGGTTGTTCTTACGCTTCGATTTCAACAAGACGGTCCGCGGCCACACCGTCGTGCAACCGCAGCGCGTCGGCAACATGAGCATGGGCTCGCGAACCGGCATGGACCGCGTCACGCTCGAGAACGTCGCGTTCGAATCGGCGTTCGAGGTCTTCTCCACCAATCCGGTCGAAGCGCGCTACATCCTCACGCCGGTGCTCATGGAACGCATTCTGGCGATCCATCAATCGACCGGCCGCCAGGTTTGCCTCGCCTTTGTCGACAACCTGGCGTTCGTGGCCATCGAGTACGGCCGGGCGCTGTTCGAGCCGTCGATCAAGGACACGACGTCGTTTGCGGCGCTCGCCGAGATGGCCGGGCACTTCCGGTTGGGCGAACTGGTCGTGCGAGAGCTCGATCTGAACACCCGCATCTGGACGAAGGACGTCGACGCGCGGCTGCTCGAGGAAGCGCCGACGGAGAACAAGTTCGGCGCGCTCGCCGGCGGCAACCTCACGGCCGCGTCGTTGATGAAACAGGTCACCGGCGGGCTCTATGTCGACACGGACGGCGCCCCGGTCGAGCGGCCGAAACGCACGCGCGCCCGCATCGACACGCGGGCCGATTCAACGGTCGTCCGCTACCGGCTGGCGTGGTGGGCGCTCATGTGCATGGCCTTCAGCGCCGCGTTCGCGGCGGTGGCGGTCATCGCCATCGGCACGCTCATCGACCCCGACCGGACGCTGACGTTCATCGACCCGTCCGGCGTGTTGAACCCGGAAGGCGTGGCCGCGTTCCGTTCGGGAGCGACAATCGCGCTCGGCGTCTGCGCCGTCGGCGGCGGATTCTTCGCGCTCTATTGGATCACCTACGTCCGCCGCGTGGTCATCGGCGTCGACGAGATCCGCGTGAAGCGCGGACTCAGTCCGTTCGCGCGGACGTATCCGCGAACGGATCGGACGCGGATTCTGCAGATGGATCGCTATCTGTATCTCGGCCAGGCGGACGAAGCCAAACTGATCAATCCGAGCATCTCACCAATGTTGCGCAGCGCCGACGAAGCGCGCTGGGTGGCGTCGGAAATGCGGCGGGCGCTCGGCGCCGGCGATCGCGCTCCGGCTACTTCTTGAGCGAGGATGACCAGTTCATCACCACCGTGATCGGCTGGTCTGCGGCCTCGTCGTTCTGCGCCACTAGCAAGAACCGCTGGCCGTCTCGCGAGACGTCGAAAAACCGCGCGACGCTGGGAAACGGCGGGCGGAACAGTTCACGCGGCAGGCTCGTCTGGAACTCGCCAGCGGACACGGTCACGGCGACGACCATCAATCGGTTGTCGGCCTGGACATAGAAGATTTCGTGCCCAGTTCGGCTCCAGCGCGGGCTGCTGCCGTCGGTGGTCGACAGGCGCCATTTTCGCCCGGTCGGCGGAAAAGGCTGCACATAGATCTGATCCTTGCCTGATTCATTGGACTCGTAGACGAACCACCGGCCGTCGGGGGCGAACGCACCGTTGCGATTGCGAAATCTCGACTGGACGACGGGGAACGGCGTCCGGCTCTCGAGCGGCAGCGCCAGGATGCTGACATCTTCGCCGCCTGTCACCGTGTCGTTGAACAGAATCAGCTTCCCGTCTGGCGACCAGTCGGTCGACGTCTTGGAGTTCGGCGACTCGCTCAGCAACTCCTCGTTTCCCCCACCGCCAGCGGCGCGACGATACAGATCCAGCTTTCCCTTCCGGTCCGACGAGTACACGATCCAGCGGCCATCGGGAGACCAGATCGGAAAATTGTTTCGCTGCCGCCCGGCGTCGAACGTGACACGAGACGGAACGCCTCGGGCCATATCGATTTGCCACACGTCGGTCGAGTTGCGGCTCGGCAGCGGGTTGGCTTTCTCGCTTTCAATCTGCGACAGCGCGAGCTGGCTGTCGTCTGGCGACAGTCGCCACGATCCGCCAACCGCCGCCTCCGCCACTCGGCCGATCACGGCGCCATTGCGATCGAACCATGTCAGCGGCACCACGGAACGATTCGCGGACGTGCGGAACGCCAGGGTTCCAGTCGGTGACACCGAAAACGCGCCGCGGCCCTGGCTCGAGTTGTAGTCGATATTGTCCTGAATGACGAAGGGATCACCGACCAACCGGCCGGCACTCTCGTCGAACCGCTGCGCGTACAGCGTGCCGTCGCGGTGGTAGAACAGATGCGCGGACGCATACTCGACGCTCGAGAACGCGTCATTGAGCCGCGTCCGAGTCGGTGAGTCGAGCGATGCCAGATACAGGCCGCTCATGTCCGCCTTCGATGAACGGGCAAGAAAAACAAACCGGCGGCCATCGGGCAGAAACTCGGGCCACGAATGCCCAATCTCGCTTTGCGTTTTATCGAGTTCGGTCACTCGCTGCGGCTGCCCGCCGGCCGCAGGTATCCGATAGAGCGGACCATCGAGGCCGCCGAACAGGATGGTGTGCGTCGCGCCCCCAGGCGGCGCGGTTGTTCCCGTGGGTTTCCGCGAGGGTACGGATCGGTCCGCCCGCGAGGTCCACGATCTTCAACTGGTTGGCATTCGTCGTGAAGACAATCCGCCGCCCCTCTGGCGACCAGACTGGTTGCAGTCCCCCTTCGACGCTAGAGAGCTGATCACGTAAATTGCGGTGCGCGGCCGCGGGGGGATCGACACGGCGATCGGCTTGTGATCTGATGGGCGCATGCCCACACCGATTCGCTGGCAGGTCCCGACGAAAATGAGCGCCGCCGAGCAGCAGGTGGCAGACAAACTCCACCGCATTGGCAAGTTCTACGTGTTCTTGCGTGAGATCCGCGCGGAGCTCTTCGATGAGGCGTTCGAGGCGGAGTTGGCCGCCGCCTATCAGCCGCGCGGGGTGGCCCCGTTGCCGCCGGCGCTCCTGGCGATGGTGACGTTGCTGCAGGCCTACGATCAAGTTGGCGATGCCGAGGCCGTCGTCACGGCGCAGGTCGACCAGCGGTGGCAGTTGGCCCTCGGGTGTCTCGGGGCCAGCGCCGCGCCGTTCTCCCAAGGCGCGCTGGTGAAATTCCGGGCGCGGATGATTGCGAATGATCTCGATCAGAAGCTGCTGGATCGGACGGTGGCGTTAGCGAAGCAGACGGGTCGATTCGGCTGGCAAGCGTTGCGGGCCGCGCTCGATTCCTCCCCCCTCATCGGCGCCGGTCGGGTCGAAGACACCTGGAATCTGATCGGCCGCGCCTTGCGGACGGTCGCGACCTGCGCTGCCAAGACGCTGCAGATCTCCCGTGACCAAGTGCTCCGCGACGCCGGGGTCACGTTGCTGGGTACCAGGAGCCTCAAGGCGGCGCTGGACATCGACTGGAGCGATCCCGCCGCGCAAGCCGAGGCGCTCGCCCGATTGTTGAGCGAGGTCGACCGCTTGGAGCAGTGGGTGACGCGGCAGGTCCCGGTCGCCGACGCGCCGCCCGTCCAGACCGCATTAGCGGCACTGCGGCGGGTCTTGACGCAAGATCTGGAACCCGATCCGACGACGGGGCACCGTCGCATTCGGCGCGGCGTCGCCGCCGAGCGCATGCCGTCGCTGGGCGATCCCGAAATGCGTCATGGCCGCAAGACGCGGACGCGGCTCTTCACCGGGTACAAGCGCCACGTCATCAAACTGGTGGACGCCGATGTGATTGTCGGCGCGATTGTCCGACCCGCCAACGAACCGGAGCACGAGGCGCTGGCGTTGCTGACGCCAGACCTCGCCCGGTACGGACCGCTCGCCGAATTGCTGATCGATCGCGGCTATCTGGGCAGTCCCGCCATTGGCCCCCTGCACGCGCGCGGCGTCGCGATTCGCGCCAAAGCGTGGACGAGTACCAATCGGGGCCGCTTTCCGAAGTCGGCGTTTGCGATCGACCTCGCCGAGGCGCGCGTCACGTGTCCCGCGCATCAGACCGCCGCGATCGTCCCCGGTGCCGCGACCGTTCACTTCCCGGCTGCGGTCTGCCATCCCTGCGCACTCCGCGCGGACTGCTCGACCGCTCGCGGCGGACGCTCCATCGCGATTCACCCGCAGGAAGCGCTGCTCCAATCGCTCCGTGCGCACCAGCAGCAACCGGACGGCCGGACTCACCTTCGTCAGCGGACGACCATCGAACACTCACTCGCCCGCGTCGAGCACCTGCAAGGACCGAAGGCGCGTTATAAAGGCATCCGTAAGAACACACTCGATGTCCGACGCATTGCCGTCGTCGCGAATCTCCAGCGGATTGCCCGGCTCCCTGAGGCCGCGTGACTTTATGTGCTCAGCTCTCTAGGCACTCGCTGCGCCACCGCCGAATCCAGCGATCGCAGCCACAGCTGGTTATGGCCGCCGCCCCCTCCGGTGAAGTAGGCGAGGCGACGGCCATCCGGCGAGAGCCTCATGAAGCCGGGACCGTTGACGAACCGGTACCCTGCCGGCGGCGTCTCGACAAACTGCGTTACCGCGGCTGGCGCCGACGGACGACGCCACGCGGCAATCCCGAGCGCGACGGTCGTCGCGGCGAACAGCGCAGCGAGGGCGGCGAGCCACCAGGAACGACCCACGGCTGCGGGCGCCGTCGCGGTGGTCTGAGGCCGTCCGCTCAACGACTGCAGCGCGAACGTCAAGTCGGCCGCCGACTGCCATCGCGCGTCGGGATCCTTCGCCAAACAGCGCTCGACGATCCGGTCGACGAGCGGCGGGACGGCTGGATGCTCCACCGCCATCGCGCGCGGTGGCGTGGACATGATCGCGGCAATCAGGCT
Source organism: uncultured Acidobacteriota bacterium (assembly GCA_963770995.1). GTDB lineage: Bacteria > Acidobacteriota > Vicinamibacteria > Vicinamibacterales > CAVVIG01 > CAVSWN01. Next base: position 1,570,713 of record CAVYRS010000005.1, read on the forward strand.
CGCGTGACTCTTGCCTTCGAATGCCTTGCGCCCGGTCACCATCTCGTAGAGCACGGCGCCAAACGCGAAAAGGTCGGTTCTCGCATCGGCGTCTGCGCCTTCGAGCTGCTCCGGCGCCATGTACTGGAAGGTCCCGAGTATCGCCCCCTGGGCCGTGATGTTGGCCGGCGTGGTCGGCAGCATGGAACCGCTTGCCGCCGAGACGACCGGCCGTGTTTTCGCCAGGCCGAAATCGAGCAGCTTGGCAACGCCCTTCGTCACCATGATGTTGCCCGGTTTCAGGTCGCGGTGGACGATTCCCGCGCGGTGCGCGGCATCGAGCGCGGAACCGATTTCGATCGCGACTTTCACCGCCTCGGGCACCGGCAAGGTGCCGTGTTCGAGTCGGCCCGCCAGCGTCTCACCCTCGAGGTATTGCATCACGAGGTAACGGACGGGCGGCGCTGATGGAGAAAGTGCCTGTTCCCCGACGTCGTATACGGCGCAAATGTGTGGGTGATCGAGCTGCGAAATGATCTTCGCCTCGCGATCGAACCGCTCGCGAGACTGCGGATCCGATGCCAGCCAGTCGGGAAGGATCTTGATTGCGACCGTGCGTTCGAGCCGCGCGTCGCGCGCCTTGTAGACCTCTCCCATTCCGCCCGAGCCAAGGGCGGACACGATTTCGTACGGGCCCAAGCGGACACCGGCCTGGAGCGGCATGGAAGGACGGCGTCGATTATAGACGACGGGGATCTCTGGCGGCGCGCACGTGATAGTAGCCGTCGGATTCATCGACGGTGACGCCTGACTCGAAGACGTCGCCGAGCCGCTGCGCCGTCAGCACGTCATTCTTCGAGCCGTCGAACGCCACGCGCCCGCGCCGCAGCAGAATCACGCGATCGATCTCGGGGATGATCTCGTCCACATGATGCGTGACGAGGAGAATCGTCACGCCACGCCGCGCGATGTCGCGGACCCGCTCCATGAACTGGTGCCGCGCAACGAGATCGAGCCCGCGGGTCGGCTCGTCGAGGACGAGCGCCTTCGGCTCGTGCACGAGCGCGCGCGCGATCAGCACGCGCCGCGCTTCGCCCGTGGACACCGCATCGAGCGTGGCGTCGGCGAGGTGCGCGGCGCCCATCAGCTCGAGCGCCGCCGACGCCGCCTCCCGCATCGCGCCGGTGACGCGATGGTTCGCGAAGAGTCCCTGGCTCGCGAAGAATCCCGACAGGACGGCATCACGGCCCGTCATCCGTCCCGCCACGTTGCCGTGCACGAGCCGGTCGTGCAGGTCGGCCGACACGATGCCGAGCTGCGACCGGAGCTCGAACACGTTCCAGCGATCCTGGTCAAACACGCGAATCGGCGGCACGCCGTTCGCCGAAGCCAGCGGATAGAGCTGCAGCGTCAGCAGCTTCATCAGCGTGGATTTGCCGGCGCCGTTCGGCCCGAGGATCGCGGTGTGCTCGCCGGCGCGAATCGACAGCGTCAGCGAGTCGAGGACGCGCGTCTCGCCGAGGACGACGCTGGCATCGTGCAGGTCGAGGATGTTCACTGGGTCGTGGCCGCGGCTCTGGCGGCGGCGCGGGCGCCGAGATCACGGTCCATGTCGAGGATCGCGGCGGGGTCGCCCTTGACCAGGCGGAACTTCGCGACGATCTCGCGCGCCGTCTTTTCCTCCTCGACCTGCTCCGTGAGGAACCAGTGCAGCTCGGTCATCTCCGCGAACGCCTTCTCCGTGAAACAGAGCTCATAGAGCGCGTTGATCTGCGCCGTCACTGCCTGCTCGTGCACGAGTGTTTGCTCGAAGACCGCCGGCAGCGACTCGAACGTCGTCGACGGCTGCGCGATGGCCTTGAGCTCGACCGCCCCGTCGCGCGCGAGCACGAAATCGAACAGCTTCATGCCGTGCTGCCGTTCTTCGTCGCTCTGCATCCGCAGCCACGTCGCCGCGCCGAGAAACTTCTGCCGGTCGCAGAACCCCGCCATCGCCAGATAGATGTACGAGGCCTGGAACTCGGAATTGATTTGTTCGTTGATCGCCGCAAACACTCGCGCATTCATCTCAAGGTCTCCTATCTTCTGACTTCGTACTTCTGACTTCTGACTTCTGACTTCTGACTTGCCAGTTTCACCGAATTCTCCATCCATTGACAGGGCCGCCGTGGAAGAACGCCGCCGGCGTCATCACGCCGTCGCGCTTGAACACCTGCCCGTCCTTCATCACGAACCGCACGTTCTTGAGCGCATCCACATCGTCGAGGGGATTGCCGGGCACCGCGATCAGATCGGCGAAATAGCCGGCCTTGATCGGCCCGCGGGTCTTTTCCGTTTCGCTCACCTTGTAGCCGTTGATCGTCATGGCGCGCAGGATGTCGGCGTTCGGAATGCCGGCATCCTTCCACGTCTTCAGGAACTCGAGGCACAGTTCGCCGCGGGTCTTGCCGGCGACGTAGTAGTCCGCGTCGGTCGAGAACGTCAGCGGCACCTTGTTGTCGTAGGCGTTCTTCAGTCCCGCCAGCGTTCGCTGATACGCCTGCTCGGAGACGGGATGGCCGGCGATGCCGGTCGGCGTCTCGGTACCGGCGCGCCAGATGCCCTTCTGCGCCATCAGCTTGTGCCGCGCTTCGTCCAGCGCTCCGGAATGCGCGATCGACCAGATGCCCGCTTCAATCGCGCTGTCCGCGCCGCGCGGCGTCTGCACATGGCCTTCGACCTTCATCCCAACCTTCGCCGCCTCGCGGATGAAGAGACGGATTTCATCTGTGGTGTACCCGTACGGCTTGCAGTCGACGCAGATCTTGATCACCCTCGCGCCGAAGAGCACGTTCTGCCGCACCGCTTTCACGATCTCGTCGGGCGTGTCCGCGTCGAGATACTCCGGATAGACGATGTTGTGGTCCTTGAACATTTCGGGCGTCGGGAAGAACTGGCCGCCCATGCCGCCGATGATGATGCCGGAGTTGATGATCGTCGGACCAGGAATCCACCCCTGCTCGATCGCCTGCCGCAGCGCGGTGTCGGCATAGAGGGCGTTGTTCCCCATGTCGCGAACGATCGTGAAGCCCGCCGCGAGCATCTGGATTCCGTTCGACGCGGCCTGAATGGCGCGGAGCGCCGTCGATTCGGCGACGTAGGTGTAGTAATAGATGTTGCTCTCGGGCTCGGGCTTGTAGGTGAGCGCCAGATGGTTGTGCGCCTCCACGAGGCCGGGCAACACGGTCATCGCCGAGAGATCGATCGTCTGCGCGCCGGCGGGAATCGCGACGTTCGGACCCACCTCGCGAATGCGCGTGCCCTCGACGAGGATGACCTGATTGGTGAGGATCCGGCCCGCCTCCGGATCGAGCAATCGGCCGGCGCGGATGGCCGTTACGGGACCTGGCGCAGGCTGCTGCGCGACGAGGCCGGTCCCGACGGCCACACACACAATCAACGAAAGGAGTACGCGTCGCATGGTTTTCCCCGTGTAGTGTGTGGCGCAGCCCTTTAGGGCTGCGAACGCAGGGCTAAAGCCCTGAGCCACAACCCGCAAAGATGCTTACGGTTGATCGCTCGTCGTGATCCGGCCGCCGGCCTGGCGTGTGTACTTGTTGAACCAGCTCATCATGTAGAGCTGCGTGCGGATGTAGTTCGACGGCTTCGAGCCGGTGCCGTGGTACTCCTCGTTGAACTGGAGCAGCTTCACCGGCACGCCCTTCACCTTGAGCGCCGCGTAGTACTCCTCGGTCTGCGGCATCGGCGTCCGCCGATCGAGCACGCCGGTCATCAGCAGCGTCGGCGTCGTCACCTTGCCGACCGTCATCAGCGACGAGTGCGCGAGCCAGTCGGTCGGATCTTCCCAGAACGGCTTCTTGAAGAAGCTGTAGGTGAAGAGCGGAATGTCGGTCTGGCCGGCCATGCTGATCCAGTCGATCACCGGACAGCGCACCGCCGCCGCGGCGAAGCGATCGGTGTGGCCGATCACCCAGCTCGAAAGGACGCCGCCGCCGCTGCAGCCCGACACGTACATCCGCGACGTGTCGACGTAGCCCCTGCCGACGACCGCGTCGACGCCCGCCATCAGGTCGTCGTAGTCGGGACCCGGATAGTTGTGATCGATGCCGTTGATGAACTCGCTGCCGTAGCCGGTGCTGCCGCGCGGATTCGTGTACGAGCACGACGAAGCCGTTGGCGGCGAAGTTCTGGAACATGTAGTTGAAGCCGACGTTGTAGTTCGCGAACGGGCCGCCGTGGATCTCGAGGATGAGCGGATACTTCTTCGACGCGTCGAACGACGGCGGCTTCACGATCCAGCCCTGCACCTTGGCGTTGCCGGTGGACGTGTAGGTGATCTCGTCGATCTTCGCGAGCTGCTTGCCCTGCAGCACGTCGCCGTTGACGTCGGTGAGCTTTCGAATCTGTCCCGGCTGCTTGAGATTGTACGATCGCCACGTCCTGCGGATGGTCGAGATCGGCCGACGATGCCGGCGGCCATGAGGTTCTTCGAGACCGAGTCGAACGTGAGCATGTGCCGGCCGCTCGTCACCGGCTTGACGCCGCCGACGACCGACGCGAACTGCACGTTGCGCGCGCCGCTGCTCGTCGGCGTCGAAGTAGACGCCGCTGCCGTCCGGCGCCCAGCGGATGTTGATCGGATCGCGGTCGAAGTCGCCGCTGATCTTCCGCATGTCGCTGCCGCCGATCGCCGACCACGTACAGATCGCTGACCGTGTGCGTGCGGCCCGATCGGCTCGTAGCCGCTGAACGCCACCAGCTTGCCGTCCGGCGAGACCGACCGGCCGCCCCACGACGCCCGGCTTGGCGACCAGATCGCGAATCGCGCCGCTCGTGACGTCGACGACGTAGAGCTGCGACTCCTGGTACATCATGTCGGCGTCGCCGGTGCGGATGCCGTCGACGACGATCGCCTTGCTGTCGGGCGTCCAGTCGATCGACGCGCCGCCGCGCAGCTCGCCGGCGCCGACGCTCCACTTGCCCGGCGTCAGATCGCGCGGCGTGCCGCCCTCGGCCGGGACGACGAACAGATGCGTGAACCCGTCTTCGAGGAAGCCGACCTGATCCTGCCGGTAGTGCAGCTGCCGACGACGCGCGGCGCCGGCGTCCACTTCGCGCCCTTCGGCTCGGCCGGCATGCTGATCGTCCACTTCTCCTGTTCCGCGGCGAACATCGAGAAGGCGATCGACTTGCCGTCGGGCGACCATTTCGCGTTGCGCGGCGCTTCGAGCGACGTGCGTGACCTGCGTGGCCGGACCGTCGACGTCGACCCAGCGGACGAAGATCTGCGACCCCTTCGGCTCGCCCTCGGCGACGTACAGCAGCCGCTTCCCGTCAGGCGACCAGCGCGCGCCCGACCCTTTGACCAGGAAGCGGTGCTGCGACCCGTCGGCGTTCACGATCCACAGCGACGATTCCCACTTGTCTTCGAGCTTGTTGACGGTCTGCCGGGTGTAGACGATGCGCGCGCCGTCGGGCGAGATCTGCGCGTCGTTGACGCGCTCCCAGTCGAGCTAGTGCTCGGTGGTGAGCAGCGTCGTCGACCGCGTTTCCTGCGCGCGCAGCGCAGCGCCGCCGAGGGCGATCGCGATCGCGCACACCGCCGCGAGCGAGAGTCTCGATGTCTTTGTCACGGTCGCTCTCCTGCTCATAACAAAGTGGCGCAGGGCTTTAGCCCTGCGAACCGCCGCGGTCCGCAGCACTAAAGCGCTGCGCCACATTCCACAAACCTGCTACCGACCCTGGGCGGCGGTCGTCGTCTTCGCCGCCGTCGCGCGCTTCAGACCCTCGAGCGCGGCGCGGCGATTCGGCATCCGCGTCAGCGCCTGCTGGAACTGCGCGGCCGCTTCGGCCGGCCGATTCGAGCTCGCAGCAGCAACTCGCCGTACAGCTCGAACGACGGCTTGATCGGCTCGGCCGGACCCGACGGCGCGTCGAGCGTCAGCTCGATCGCCGTCGGCTTCCTTGATCAGCTGCTCGGCAGCCGCCGCGTCCTTGTCTGCGCTACGCGATGACCGGCCGGCGACTTCCTTTTCCATGATCGCGAACGGCTTCGCGCGATAGGCGTTCGATCCCGACTCGGCCTGCGTCCGCATCGCCTTCAGCTTCTCGAGCGCGATGTTGGCCGCCGTCGAGGTCGCCGAGGTTGGCGGCGCTCACGCCCGGCGGCGAACACGTAGGCCGCGTTGCCGTCGTAGCCCGGCGCGCCGCCGTCACGCACGGCGCCGGTCGGCAGCGCGCAGCTTTTCCCACTTCTCGGTCTCGACGATCTGCCGCGCCTTCATCGACGCGTAGCCGTCGCCGACGCCCGGGCTCGGGTCCTTGTCCACGACCGCCTTCGCCGTCGCCAGCGCCTTGGCCGCCTCGTCGAACTTTCCTGCCTGCAGGTAGCCGTACTGCAGCCACGACAGCGTGTGGAAATCCTCGCGTCCGCGCGGCAGGCTCATCTTGCGTGGCGAGCTCGTCGGCCGCCTTGTAGGCCACGATGTTCGACGCGATCACGTCGTCCCACAGCCCGAGCTGCACGAAGATGTGCGACGGCATGTGCAGCGCGTGCGCCGCCGAGGGCGCGATCTTCGAGTAGGCGCGCGCGGCCGGCAGCGCGAGGATGGCGTGATCGGGATCGTCGAACGAATGGATGATGAAGTGCGCCGCGCCCGGATGCTGCGGGTTGCGCTGGAAGACGGTCCTGCGCAATCGCAGCGGCCTGCATCGACGTGCGCGTGCTGTTCACGCCGGGTCGGGCCGTGCCGAGCAGCGCCAGCGCGTACATGATGGCGATTTCGTCGTCGGCCGGGTATTTCACGTGGAGACGCTCGAGCGCCTGCGAGTAGGCGATGTCGCGCGCGAGCTTGTCGCCGGCGCCGAACAACACTTCCTGCGGCTTCGATGAGCTCACGCTCCTTGCCGGCCGGCGCCTTCGCCGCGCGCTCCGCCGCGGTCGGCGCGAGCCGCTCCATCACTTTCCGCGCGGCCGCGAGATCCTGCTGCGCCCACAGCGGGTGGTTGAAGCTCATCGCCTCGCCCCAGTAGCCGAGCGCGAACGCCGGATCGGCCTTCTGCGCCTCGCCGGAACGCCACAGCCGCGGTGTCGAATTCGAAGTTGTAGAGCGCCTTCACGCCCGTCAAGAAGTGCGGTTGCGCGGCGGGCTTGGCCGATGTCGGGAACTTGATGGTGCCGAGCTCGTCGGACTTGGGTGCTTGGGCGTGGAGCTCGGTCACCGACGCCGCGAATAGGGCGGCGATGATGAAGCGTGAGAATCTCACGGTGTTGTCCTTTCTTGCCTGACTAGGAGCCCGTTCGAGTAATGACCGAACGGCCTCCTAGTAGGCGCGCTGCGCGCGCATTTTCGGAGATCATTGGCTTTTGCCGCCGACGGCGGCCTACTAGGAGCGTGCCGGTTTCAGACACGCTCCTAGGGCAACCCATTTTATAACCGCTGTAGTGCCTACGAGCCCGTCCGAGTGAATACAAAAAAACGGGCTCGTAGGAGGCGCGCTGCGCGCGCATGCTTCAAAACATTGGTCTTTTGCCGGCGAAGCCGGCCTACTAGGAGCGTGTTCAGGTTTCTCCCGCACGCTCCTGGGCAGAGGGATAATGACCGCCACGATCCGGCCGGCCTCCACCGTCGACGCCGATGCCATCTGCGCCATTCACAACCAGGGCATCGAGGATCGGATTGCCACGCTCGACACCACCGTCCGATCCCCCGACGGCGTCCGGCGCTGGCTGGCCGAGCGGGGCCCCCGTCACCCGGTGATCGTCGCCGACGCCGGGGGATCGGTCGTCGGCTGGGGCAGCCTCAATCAATTCAACCCGCGACAGGCGTACGACTTCGTCGCCGACTTCTCGGTCTACGTCGAGCGGCAGTCTCGGGGACAAGGCATCGGCCGCCAGCTCCTGGATCGACTCATCGACCTGGCGCGCACGACGGGCTACCACAAGCTGGTGCTCACCGCGCTGGCGTCGAACGACGCCGGTGTCGGCCTGTACAAGAGCGCCGGGTTCTCGCGCGTCGGGATTTACCGCGAGCAGGGACAGCTCGACGGTAAATGGGTGGACGTGGTGATTATGGAGAAGATTGTATAAGTTCAGAATTCAGACTTCAGAGTTCAGATTGATTTCAGAATCATCGAATTCAGATTACTGAGCGCTGGTCGCGAGCATCTGAACTCGCCTAATCCGAATTCAATCTGAAATCCGAAATCTGAAGTTATCTGAAGTCTGAAATGTCACTATGCGTTTCCGCGATCGCGTTGACGCCGGACGACAGCTCGCGACGTTGCTGACCGCGTACGCGGATCGCGACGATGTGATGGTGCTGGCGCTGCCGCGCGGCGGCGTGCCGGTCGCCTTCGAAGTCGCGACCGCTCTTCGCGTGCCGCTCGACGTTTTTCTGGTCCGTAAGCTGGGCGTTCCAGGTCACGCCGAGCTGGCAATGGGCGCGATCGCGAGCGGCGGCGTTCGCGTGCTCAGCAACGAGATCATCTCGCAGCTCGACATCTCGCCCGCCGAAGTGGAAGAAGCCACTGCACGCGAACGCATCGAGCTCGATCGGCGCGACCGCATGTATCGCGGCGATCGGCCGCCGCCGGCGCGCGCCGGCCGCACGGTGATTCTCGTGGACGATGGCCTGGCCACGGGCGCGACGATGGAGGCGGCCATTCTCGCAGTGCGCCAATCGCCGCCGGCGCGCGTGGTTGTCGCCGTACCGGTCGGCGCGCCCGATACGTGCCGGCGCCTCGCCGGAGTCGCCGACGAAGTCGTGTGCGTCACGACGCCCGAACCATTCCAGGCCGTCGGACTGTGGTACGAGCGGTTCGATCAGACGTCGGACGATGAGGTCATCGAGTTCCTGCGCCGGGGCGCCGCGCGATGACGTTGCCGCTGCGCATCGCCCTGGTCGCGCCGTACGATTTGTCGCGCGACGGCGGGATCGGCACGCACATCCGGGCGCAAGCTCAGGCGCTCCGTGCGCGCGGTCACACGGTCGCCGTGCTCGGTCCCGCGTCAGCGCCCCTCGCGGATGGCGAGATCGCGCTCGGCGGCAGTCAGCGCATCACGTTGGGCGGCACTGAATCAGGCCTCGGCCTGAATCCACTGGCCGCACGCCGCGTCGCCGAGCTCTTCGACACCGCGTCCTTCGACATCGTCCACGTGCACGAGCCGCTGACCCCGCTCGTACCGTGGCTCGTCCTTCGTCAGGCGCGGGCGCCGGTCGTCGGCACGTTTCACGTGCACCGCGAGCAGGGTCATCGTCTGTACGCAGCCGGCCGTCCCGTGCTGAAGCGATTGATCCGACGGGTCGCCTATCGCATCGCGGTGTCGGATGTCGCTCGAAGCACGGTGGCGGCACACTTCCCAGGGCCGTACGAAATCATCCCGAACGGGATCGACATCGATCGATTCCGCGCGCCGCGTCCGCGGCCGCCGGCATTCGCGCGCGATCGGCGTCACGTCCTCTTTGTCGGGCGGCTCGAGCCGCGGAAGGGCGTCGCCCACCTCATTCGCGCCATGCGCGCCGTGCAGGACCGGGCGCCGTCCACGCGGCTGACGATCGTCGGCGACGGCCCGGATCGCGCGTCGCTCGAAGCGCTGGCGCGCGACGTCGGCGTCGAGGCAACGTTTGCCGGCCGGATCGACGGCGCCGAGTTGCCCGCGTACCTGCAGGCGAGCGATCTCGTGTGCTCCCCTGCTCTTGGCGGCGAGAGCTTCGGCCTGGTGCTCCTCGAAGCGATGGCGTGCGGCACAGCGGTCGTCGCGAGCCACATCGACGGCTACGCCGGTCTGGTTGGCGACACCGCCAGCGCACGGCTCGTTCCGCCGGGAGACGCCGGCGCGCTCGCGGAAGCGATGACTGCGTTGCTGAACGACGATGAGCAGCGGCGTTCACTGGGCGCGCGTGGCACGGCGCACGCGGCGCAGTTCGACTGGCGCGCGATCGCCGCGAGGCTCGAAGACATCTACAGCGGTCTGCTGACCACGCACTGACCGTCGCGTGCCGAGGACTCTGACAGTGAGGTCTTGACAAGCGCCATCGTCGCCTCGAACACCTCATCGACCGTGATCGCGTTCATGCAGCGCTTGTCGCAGACCCCGACGTCTGCTGCGCCGGCACACCGCTGTGTGTAGAAATCGCAGGCGAAGCCGCCGTGCACGAGCCAATGGCCATCGCCGTACGGGGCAAACCGCGCCGGAGGCGTCGGGCCATAGATGACCACCGCGGGCGTGCCGACCGCATCGGCCAGGTGCGCAGGTCCGCTGTCGTTCGTGACGAGGACGCCGAACCCTCGAATGAGCTCGCCGAGCGCGAGCGGGTGCCGCAGGATTTCGAGTGTCGGCGTGCGGCGCGCCTTGAATGGCTCGAGCAGCGCCTCGCCGCCGAGCCCCGCGACCGCGACAACCGGGATGCCGGCACGCTCCAGCCGGGCGGCCAGCTCGAGAAAACGTTCGATCGGCCAGCGCTTGGCCTCGCGTCCGGCGTCGAGGAACAGTCCGATCGTCGAGCGACCGGTCATCGTCGCCAACAGACGCGCCGCCGCCCCGCGCGCACTGTCATCCGGGTAGAGTCGCGGACGGATGTCCACGCCGGCGTCGAGCAGCGCGAGCACGCCGCGGAGCGCGTCGAACAGATCGTGGCCGCTCTCCTCCCAGCGCACCGACGCCATCAACCAGCTCTCGTCGTCGGCGTCGCGCACGCCCACGACGCGGCGGATGCCGCCCCAATCGCGCGACCTTCGCTCTGCGCTTTGAATTGTCCAACATGATCGCGAGATCGAATCGAGGCGCCGTCCGCAGCCACATCACCGACGTCAGCTTCTCGAATCGATCGAATCGCACGCGGCGCGCGTGGATGCCTGGAAAATTGTCGAAGACGCCCATCGCTCGCGTCGGTCGTCTCGAGCGTGATGTGGGCGCCGGGGAACCGCGCGATCACCGAATGCACGGCGCCGGTCGTCATCACAGCGTCGCCGACGAAGCCGCGGATGATGACCAGGATGCGGCGCGGCGGATGGGCGCGCAGCGACTCGACGAGCGCGTTCCGGCCGACGGTGGTGCGGACGAGCGGACCCGGACCCTCGAGCGCGCCCGAAGGCCGTTCCCATTTCATGGATCAGCGGGCGACGGCGGCGTCGACACGATCGTCTGCGGCCCATCGCAGGATCGGCGCGGCCGCCGAGCCCGGCGAGGGCGGCGGCGCCGAGGCCGGTGCTCAGCCCGTACCAGATCGCTCGCTCGGCGACGGTAATCGCGATCGCGACATCGGGCGGCGCGCCGCAGAGGACGAGCGCCGCGAAGATGCCGCCGTCGATCGTGCCAACGCTGCCGACGGTCGGCACGAGTCCACCCGCAACACTGAGCGCGGTGACGGTAGCCGACTGCTGGAACGACAGCGTGAACCCGAACGCGCCGGCGACGGCCATCTGCCGGATCAGGGTCTCGAGTTGCGCCAGGGCAGCGTAGGCGATGGCCGCCGCCCAGACGCGCGGCGCGATGCGGACGCGCGCGTGCCATTCGCGAAGGTGGGCCAGGCCGGCCCGCGTCCGGCCACGCGCGAACCAGAGGCCGGCGGCGGCGATCGCCAAGGCGGCAGCCGCCAGCACGATGGGTCGCGACGAACTTGCGATCGCGCTGCCCAGCACCGGGGCGGCGGCGAGGACGATGATCGCCAGCGGCGGCACTTCGGCCGCGCGAACGTAGACGAACGAGGCAGTGGCGTTCGACAGCGGCATGCCTTCCGCGCGCAGGAGGGCGATGCGCGCCGCATCGCCGCCCAGTCCCGTCGTGGGCGTCACGTTGCGGACGAAGATGCCGGCGAGGTTGATGAGTGTGGCGCGCCAGAGCGAGACGCGGCCGCCGAGCGCCACGACGACCGCCCGCCAGCGCGCGCCGGTCACGACCAGGCCAGCCAGGTTCAGCGCCGCGGCCAGCAGCACCAGCCCCGGACTCGCGTGCGCGAACGCGCCGCCGATCCCGCGGAGCAGGTCCACGGTTCGGCATCATACCTCTCTCAGCTCTCAGCTCGGCTCTTCGGGCTGAAGCTGATGGCTGACAGCTGACGGCTGATAGCTACTAGAATGGCGCCCTCGTGCCCGGTCGTCGTCTTCATCCGATCGTGCGGCTCGGCCTCGTGCTGGCGGCCGTTCGTCTGGCCGGGTTGATCCACCGCTACCTGGTGCAGCCCGACGCGGCGATGGCCGTCCGGATGACGATGTTCGCCGGCGCCGCGCTGGCACACCTGTCGGTCATCGTCGCCGTGACCGGCGCGCTCATGGTGTGCGCGAGGCTGATCGCCGCGCGCCGTGTGACGCTCATCGCGGCGGGCGCGGCGATCGCGGTGCTGATGATCGCCGGACAGGCCGATCTCACGGTTGCGTCCATCACCGGGGCGCCGCTGACGCCTACCGTCTTCCGTACCTACCGCGGCGTGCGTGTCGTGACCTCGAACGAGTTCCTTGAACCGCTGCGGGCCAACTGGGAAATCGTCGCGCCCGGGCTGCTGGTGTTCCTCGGCATCATCGCGTGGATGGTCACGATCGTGCGTGAGGATGCGGATCGTTCAAGGCCCGCGGCGCGTGTCACGACATCAGGGCTCGTGGCCGCGGCCGGCGCCGGCATCGCCGCGCTCGTCGGCACCGTTCCGGGAACACCCCCGCCACCGATCGAGATGGCCTTCGCGCGCGAGTGGCTGGGCCTGGACGCCACGCGCCTCCACGAATCCGAGCCGGCGGCAATCGCGGCGCTGCGGGCGCTCGTCGGGCTGCCGCCGTCGGCGCGGTGGATCAGTGACGAGTACCCACTGGTCCATGCGCCGGCCGTCGCGCCCCACCGCCAGGCGCCGCTCGACATCATCGTCATCATGGTGGAGAGCCTGCGCGCCGAGGAGTTGTCGTTCATCACCGGCCGCGCCGGCTCGATGACGCCCGAGCTCGACGCGCTTGCGGCGCGGAGCGTCGTCTTCACGTCATATCTGTCGAACGCGTTTCCTACCGCGCCCTCGGTCGTCTCATTTCACGCATCGGCGTGGCCGCATCGACGGAAGGAAATCATCACCGACTTCTCGAACACACACTTCGACAGCCTGCCCGAGCGCCTCGGGTCGCTCGGCTACGACACCGTCTACGTTGGCGCGGATCCGCATGTCGACAAAGAGGATCGCTGGTTCTCGCACCGGTACCGCGCCGTGCGCGATCTCGTCGCCGCCGGGGAGCCGGCGACCGACCGCCAGATCGTGTCGCGCGCGATTGCCGAGATCGAGCGGCACGACCGCGGCTCGGCGAAGCCGTTCTTCGCATTCGTCTCGACCAGCAGCTCGCATTACCCGTTTCGCCTGCCCGCGGATGCCGGCGGGGCGGAACGGCCGGCCAGCGAAGGGTTGAGCGCACGCTATCGGCAGGTGCTGGGCTATGCCGATGCGCAGCTCGGGACCCTGCTCGACGCGCTCGCTGCGCGGCCGCGCCGCGATCGGACGCTGACGATCGTCGTCGGCGACCACGCGTTCTATACGAACCTGCGAAAGACGTCGGGGCTGCCAGAAAACGACAACGCGTGGACGGCGGCGATCATCAATGGACCGGCGAATCTGATTGGGCCGCCGCGCCGCATTGCCGATCCCGCGAGCCACGTCGACATGCTGCCGACGATCCTGGCGCTGCTCGGCGACGATCGGCCGACGGCGGCGGTGGGGTCGAATCTGCTGGGGCCGGCGCGGCGCGCACCGCCGTGGGCGATGGCGGTTCGTCCCGGCGGACTGCGCTTCGATCGCGGCGGCTACTCGGTGTTCGTGGACGCGCGACTGCCGAACGCCGGCCAGGTGCGTCCGTCGTTTCCGACGGGATCGCGCGGCGAGGCGCCGGATCTGCCGAGCGCCGCCCAAATCACCGCGTGGGTAAACGACTGGTCGTACCTGATCGAGCACAACCGCGTCTGGAACCCCGCACTGCTCGGCAGCGCTCTCACACGCTCGTGGTGAGCCTGTCGAACCACGAGCCGGCACCGAGCTCATCCTTCGACAGGCTCAGGATGAGCGTTGAGTCGAAGCTCAGGACGAGCGAGTCACAGCAGCCTGCGGCATGGACCGCCGCCAGCGATCGGCAAAGTGCCGCAGCATGATCGTGTTGTTGCGGCTGTCCGGCGTCCCCCTGCCCCGGTTGACGAGCGCGACGCTCGATCGCTTGAAGAAGCGCGCGTCGAAGAGCGACACGAAATTCGTGCGCCGGCCGGCGGCGACGACCTTCGGGACGCGGCAGTGGCCGCTGATCCACACGTCGTCGACGAAGAACGCGGCGTCGGGGGCGCCGGTGTAGTCTGCAATCGCGTGCAGGTCGAAGAACGACGGTTTGACGAGGTATCCCGCCAGCCCCTGCATGATGTCCACCGCGCGGACGTCGCGCACGCGCGTGCATTTGAGCGGCGCCGGGGCCCGGCCGCGCAGCGTCGCCATCAGCGTCGTCGGACGGTCGGTCAGATCCGCGGGCGCGTCCCATCCGCTCGAGGCAATCGCGACTTCCGGATGGTCACCGGCGATCCGCATCAACTGCTCGATCAGGTACGGCTGATAGATGCGGTCGTCATCGACGACCAGCAGACGCTGATCGGGGGGCGAATCCTGCAGTGCGGGAATGAGCTTGGTTGCCGGTCCGTAATCGTCGACGCGTACGATGGCGATCGAGCGCAGGCGGCGCAGCCGCTCCGGCACGCGGTACGCGCTGCCCTCGCGCCGGCTGGTCGCCGGCACGTTCAAGCGGATCGCTCTCGGTCTGATTGTCTGACGCAGCAGGCTCTTCAGCGTCGGCTCGATTCGATCGATTCGGCTCGGCAGCGTCGTCAGCGTGACGACCACGTCGGCGACACGCGGGTTTTCCGCGCACGCGCGATCGAGCGCGTCGAGATCCTGGCGTCGCAGCCACAGGTCGTAGAAGAGATCCACGAGCGGCTGCTCGCCGGCGAAGCGCTCGAACACGAACAGACCGGCCGCCACCACGACGATGACGGCTGCGCCTGCAACCAGAACCATCGCGGCGGATTCTAGCAGCCTGTTATGCTGAGGCGTCGATGAGCCGCACGATCCCGCATCTCCGAATGCTGCTGAAACTGATGCGCTCGCAGCGAGGCACTTTCGCGCCAGGCCTCGTGTTCGTCGTCATCAGCATGATCTCGGCGCTCGGATATCCGTACGCGATCCGGCTGACGATCGACGAAGGGATCGGCGGCGGCCAGCCGGAGCGCATTACGACCCTCGCGTTCGTGATGCTGGGACTGCTCGTCGCCGAAGGGGTCGCCACGCTGGGCCGCGACTACCTGTTCAATCTCGGCGCCGAGCGGCTGTGCGCCGACCTCCGCCACAAAACGTTCGAACATCTGCTGCGGCAGGACATCAGCTTCTTCGACCGGCGCACGACCGGCGAGCTGTCGGCGCGGCTGTGGACCGACATCCCAAATCTGCAGCGCGTGCTCGGCGACGAGTTGTCGGACGGGCTTCGCTTCGCGCTCTGGGCGATTGGCGGAACGGCGCTGCTCTTCTACACGTCGCCGTTGCTGTCGCTGCTGGTCTTTATTGCGGTGCCGGCAATGGTGGTCGCCGCCAGCGCGCTCGGCAATCGCGTCAGGCGTTTTTCGGCGGCCGCTCAGCAGGCCAGCAGCGAGACTGGCGCGATCGCCGAAGAGTGCCTCGCCGGCATCCGGACCGTGCGCGCGTTCTCGCAGGAGCCGGCCGAAGTTGCACGCCATCAGGGACAACTGGCCAAGTACGTCGAGGCGGTGCGACGCCGCATCCTCGCGGCGGCGGCGCTGACCGGGCTGAATTTCATGATTGCGGAGTCGGCGGCACTCATCGCGCTCTGGGTCGGCGGCCTGATGATCGTCGATGGCCGGCTCACGTCGGGGGCCCTGATCTCGTTCATCCTGTACGCGTTCCTGGTCGCGCGCGGCTATCGCAACGCGTCCACGTTCTGGGCCGATGGGTTGCGCGGGCTCGGCGCCACCGAGTGGATTTTCGAGCTCCTCGATCGGCAACCGTCGCTGGCCCTCCACGGCGGCGAGCGGCCGGCGCGCGTGGCCGGGAGACTGACCTTCGAGGGCATCCACTTCAAGTACCCGACGCGGCCGGAAGTCGACGCGCTCGCGGGAGTGGATCTCGCGATCGAGACCGGCGAAATGATCGCGTTCGTCGGCCGCTCCGGCTCGGGCAAGACGACGCTGCTCAACCTGCTGATGCGTTTCTACGATCCAACGCGCGGCCGCGTGCTCCTGGATGGCCGCGACATCCGGCAGATCGATCCGTCGTGGTTGCGCAGTCAGATGGGGATGGTGCTGCAGGAGCCGGTGCTGTTCTCGCGGTCCATTGCGGAGAACGTGCGCTACGGCAAGCCGGACGCCGGTGACGCGGACGTGCGAACCGCTGCGGCGATCGCACAGGCGGACGGCTTCATCGCTGCGCTGCCGGACGGCTACGCTACGGCGGTCGGCGATCGCGGCGTCCAGCTCTCGGGCGGTCAGCGGCAGCGGATCGCGATCGCGCGCGCCATCGTGCGGCGTCCGCCGATTCTGCTGCTGGACGAAGCGACCAGTGCGCTGGACGCCGAAAGCGAGTCGCTGGTACAGCAGGCGGTGCGGCGGCTCGACTACCGCCCCACTACCGTCATCGTCGCGCACCGGCTATCCACGGTCGTGAACGTCGACCGCGTGGTGGTCCTCGACGCCGGCCGTATCGTCGCCGTCGGCACACATCAGGTTCTGTTGCAGACCTGCGATCTGTACCGCCAGCTCGTCGAGACCCAGCTCGTCGCAGCGTAGATGTCAGACACCGGGGTGTAGAGCCGCCGGACCCCAGCGCCGCTCCACACGCAACCCATCGACGACGGTCACGCCGCCGAGGCTGTTGATCGTGTGCATGCCGTCGGGCCAGGGCGACGATGATGCCGGCTGGAGAGAGAGGACCGGCACCTCGCGAAACGCGTGGAGCGACAACTCCTCAATCCTGTTGATGGTGATGCCTGCGCCATAGCGACGCGCGCAGTTCTGGGCGGGACGATACACGACTCCGTCGACTGTGGAGCACGCGCCGGCCGGCCGGCTCGATCGCGTATCCGACTTCACCGGGTTGAGCGGATGCGGCGTCCACGGTCCGCTCCATTCCGGCGCGGCGAAGAGATGCAGCTCCGTCTGATCTTCATCCCCTTGCTTCGTGCAGAAGAGCCACCATCGACCCTCGTGCCGCAGAAGCGTTGAATCCACGGCTCGGATGCCGCTCAGCAGCGTCCGCTCCAATGACCACTCGTTCGCCGCACGCCGCTTGAAGGCGGACGCCCGTGCCGCGCCAAAGGCCTCGGGAATGCAATAGAGGTCCGCGCCAATCCAGTGGAGGAACGGATACGAGGCGGCCTGCGGGAGTCCGCGTTGAACATGCGCGCCAACGACGCGACCTGACCGCGTGATCTCGATCTCGACCAACTGCTTGGTTCGCGTCGGATAGCGATACTCCTCGACGAGCAGGCGCACGTGCTCCCCGGAGACGTCGAGCAGGAACGGATCGGCGTAGAAGCGATCCGGCGGCTGTCCCGCGATCCACGCCGGTTCCGGCAAACCACCGCGCCGCAGGATCTCGTCGACGCCGATCGGCACGATTCCAATCGTCCAGCGCTGGCGCCTCAGCCAACTGCGCCCGGTGTCGATGAACCCGGCGCCGGCGCGCCCGAGGTGCCGATCGCGATCGAGCGGCTCGGTCTCCCGGCACCCGGCGGTTGACTCGATCGAGCGATTCAGAATCGACGAATCCCCGAGACGAATCTGCCTCAACGCCCGCGCGCACCACGGTGCAACACGATCGCCGACCGACCAGGTTCCCCATCCCTCGCGCGAGCGCGCCCGATACCAGCCTTCGTGCAACATGACGGCGCGATCGGGATCAGGTGTCAGCCGATACAAACGCACCCACGTCCCAGGCGCGCCATCGGCCACCGCTGCACCGTCGCCGAATCCGTACCGCCACACGCCCAGCGCGCGATCGCTCGCGGCGACGGCGCCGCTCAAATCGATCACCAGCTCCGCATCGTTCGTCACGCGATCGAGAATCGCGACGCCGTCCTCGGCGCGAAGGGCATCGACGACGGCGCGGTGCCATGCGACGGGCTCGCCGGCCGGCAGCGCAACCGCCACGCGGACGGCCGGGTCGTGCAACATCGGGACGGTAGAATAGCGCACGGTGTCACTCGATCCTGCCGGCCGGACGATCGTCACCGCCGCGGATCATCGCTACGCGCGGACGCTCGCGCAGCTTCTGCTCAGCGCCGAACGGCATGCGGTGCCGTCTGCATGCCATGTCGTCGCCTTCGATCTCGGACTGACGAACGGGGATCGCGAGCGCCTCGGCGCGCGCTTTCCCTGGGCACAGGTCGAGCGTTTCACGTTCGATGACCTTCCTGCCCATGCGCGTCGACTCGAGGTGTGCGCGTGGAAGCCGATCGCCATCGACGACACGCTTCGGACGCGTGGCGGGCTCGTCCTCTGGCTCGACAGCGCCTGCGTGATCCGCACACCGCTCGACGGCGTGTTCGCGCAGATCGCGCACGACGGTGTGCTCGCCCTGGCCGGCCAATCGCCGATCGAGCGCTGGTGTCACGAGCAGACGCTCCGGTTCATGCACGTGCCGCCCGAGCATCTGTCGGTGCGCGTGCGGTCGGCGGGCGTGCTCGGATTCGACGCCTTGCGACCCGCCGTCCGCGATCTCGTCCGCGAGTGGCGCAGGCTCGCGCTGATTTCCGAGTGCATCGCCCCGGAAGGCGCCACGCGCGCGAATCACCGGTACGATCAGGCGATTCTGAGCAACCTGCTCGCCGCCGCCGGTCGCGACCGGACCATCACGCTCGCTGAAGACGAGATCGACATCAGCTCGATCCGACCGGTGCGCTGGGTGGCAACGCGGGAGCGCGTCTCGCCCTGGGTCCCGCTCGCGCTCGACCCGCTCGTCCGTGCGGGCTACGCGCTCTACAAAGCCGCCGATCGCGCCGTCCTGCGCGTCCGGGAACGTTGACGCTCCTTCCCTCGGACGGATACATTGAGGGCGCAGTGCGAGGACCCTCCTGAACCAGTCCGCTCCGGAAGTGGGCGCGTCCGTCGTCGTCCCCACCTACAACGAACGCGATCGTCTCGAAGAACTGATCGAGCGCATCTTCGACGCCTGGCAGAGTTCCCGTGAGCCCGAACTCACCGGCGGCCTCGAAGTCGTCGTCGTCGACGACAACTCGCCGGACGGGACGGGCGACTGCGCGGACGCGATCGCCCGCCGGCAATCGGTGCGGGTGGTGCATCGCGCCGGCAAGCTGGGGCTCGGGACCGCGGTCATCGCGGGCTTCGAGGTGGCGCGCGGCCGGGTGGTGGCCGTCATGGACGCCGACTTGAGTCACCCGCCGCAGCTGCTGCCCCGGCTGATCGGCGTTCTGCGCGAAACGCAGGCAGATTTCGTGATCGCGAGCCGGTACGTGCGCGGCGGTTCCAACAACGATGTGCCGGTGCGCCGCTTCATGTCCCGCGCCGCGTGCCGCTACGCCGGACAGCTGACGCCCGTCCAGGACGCGATGTCGGGTTTCTTCGCGCTGTACGCGGATCGCGCGCGATCCGCAGAGACCGAGGCCAAGGGCTTCAAGATTTGCCTCGAACTGCTGGTGCGCACCATGCCGCGCACGGTCGTCGAAGTGCCGTACAGCTTCGTCGGCCGGTCGACGGGCAAGAGCAAGATGAACCTCGGCGAGGTGCTGCTGTTCGCGAGGCAGGTCCGGAGCCTGCGCAGATTCATCGCGCGCCACGCCGCGGCGTGGCCGGCACATCACGTCGCGGACGCTAGGGGTGTCGAAACGTCTGATCGCGGCGTCCTGATCGCGCCGGCGTCACGGACCCGGTAGCAGACCGATCAGGGTCGTGTCGACGCGCCGCCCTGCGTACAGCGTGTCCGTGACGATGTCGTAGAGCTCGCGGCCCTGCGCGGCGAGCCGCTTTTTTAGATCCGAATCCGCCGGGAAGCGTTCGAGCCCAGCCAACCACACTTCGCGAGCCTTCGCAGGCTCGTCCTGCTTGGCGTGTCCGTCGCCGAGCGCGACGTACACGCGTCTCACGAGCCCCTCGGGCGTGGCGGCCGTGACCATCGACCGCGCCTTCTGCAGATCCGCAATGCCGTGCGGCACGCGGTTGAAGATGAAGCGGTTGTAGAACAGGTTGATGAGGCCTCGCAGGTAGTACGCAAGCACCGAGGGCTGCTTGTCGATCGCCTTGGTCAACGCCTTTCCCGCATCGCGGCCGAGATAGAGCCGGCGGATGTCTCCCGACGGCGGAACCTTGTCGACGTACGCCAGGGCCAGGCTGATGAACACGTTCGGTCCGCCGCGCTGGCGCGCGAGGCTATCCAGAAACTTGATCGAGCGGTCGAATTCGGCGGCGCCGATCGCGGCCTGGCGGTACTCGGCGGCAATCTGCAGACTCTCGGGGTCGCTGGCCACGCGGCGCTCGAGCGCAGTGAGATCGACGGTACCTGCGGCCGGCGCGGCGATTGGGATCGCCAGCGCCAGGATCAGGGCTGTCCTAAGGGTCCTACCGCTCAAACCGAACCTGAAGCCGGAACTGACGGTACTCGGAGTTGTAGAACGACCCGAAGGCCGGCGATGCGACGTTGGCCTGGACGTCGGTCGGCAGGAACGCGTTCAGCGCGTTGTAGGCGCGGACGCCGATCCACGGCTGGTGCTTGAGGATCTTGAAGCGGTGCTCGATGCCGAGCTCGAGCCGCGCGTAGGTCGGAAAACGCGCGGAGTTGCGCGCGCCGACGAAGTCGAGCGCCTCGTTCACGAGTGAATAGGGCAACCCGGTGCGCCAATCGAGGACGCCCAGAAACAGCCACGTTGGCGTCGGCATCACCCGGCCGCGCGCGAACAGCCGGTGCGGCGCGTCGGCGTTGAGCGGCGCGAACGCGTTGGCCCCGACCACCGGCCAGAGAATCGCATCGAAGTAGTTCGCGAGCGCGTTCAGGTCGCCGCGCGCCGACGAGCGAACGTAGGTGACGTTGATGTCCGCCGCGGGCGTATGCGTGAAGTGGACGCCGACTTCGAGCTCGCGATACCGCGATCGCCCCGTGCTCGACAGCCGCAACTCCCCGGCATCCGCCGTGCGCAGCGGCTCGACGATCAGCTCGCGGGATCCGCGTCGATCGATCGTCCCGAGATGGAACGCCCACATCGGGTTGAGCCGGTAGTCGTAGCCGACGTCCCATGCCCGGCTGCGCGGTGTCTCGAGCGGGCCGGTGCGATGGACGAAGCGGACTGGCGCGCCGAGAGCGGTCGCCGTCAGGGGCGAATCGAGTGTCGAGAGCCGCCTCGAATTGATCGAACGTGCCCGCCGTCAGCGGCGTGCGTTCGTAGAAGAGACCGTAGCCGCCGCGCAGCACCATCGCGCCCGACGCGTTCAGCAGGATGGCTGTGCCCACGCGCGGCGTCGCGTTGAAGCGCCTGGCAACGCCGTCGCGATCGAGCCGCCCGCCGAACTCGAGATACCAGCGCGTGTTCGGCTGGAGACGGTCCTGCGCGAACAGGGCGAGGTCCGTGCTCCCGAGCGACTGCGAGGCCAGCATCGGAAAATCCAGACGCCGCGCCACCGATCCGTTCGAACGCTCGATGACCACGGGTCTGCTGGCGCTGGTTGCATCGAAGTTGCTGTGCAGCAGATCGACGCCGACCTTGAACAGATGCAGGCCGCCGCGCATGTTGCGCGTGCCCGACAGCGACTCGACGAGTTGAAACGCTCCGGTACGGCGCTGTTGACGATTGAAGAAGTTGCCGTTCGTCGTCTCCGGGCGCAGCTCCATCGAGCGCCGCGCCCTGGGGCAGCACGTCGGTCCGGATGGAGTACAGCTGCAGCGTGGTTTCCGAGAACAACGCATCGGTCCACAACGCGCGCTCCGTCAGCCCGACCTGGACGGCGTTCGCATGGATGTCGACGGTCGCGTCCGGCGGCGTGAAGGTGCCCAGCGTGTCCTGGCCCGACCGGCGCGGGAACAGCCCGAGCGTCGCGACCGTCGAGTGGCGCGGCGAGAGGTTCGCGTCGGCGCGCGTGAACGAGCTGAAGCTGTGCGACGTCCGCAACTCGCTCTCGGGCCGGCTGGCCACGTCGCTCGACTCGTAGCGATATTCCGCGGTCTGGTGCACGAACAGACGCTGGCTCACGATCGGCCCGCCGATTTCCATTCGCGGGCCGAACACGCCGATGCCTTTCACGTCGAACGGCGAGCCGCCGCGCTTGGTGCGGAACGTCGGATCGAGGTTGTTGAGGCGCAGCTTCCATTGGTCGCCGGCGCGCCGCGTGTTGATGATCGACCAGCCCCGACGAGAACCGGCCGTACTCGACCGCATAGGGATTCGACAGCACCGACACCGAATCAATCGCATCGTCGGGCAGGGACACGTGGGTCAGGCCGGTCGCGGGGTTGACGAGCGTGTTCGGACCCAGTTGCACGCTGGCCTGGCTCGGACGGCCGCCTTTGATGCTGACGCCGCCCGGCACGACGATGATGCTCGCCAGCATGCGCAGCGCACCCTGCAGCCCGCCGCCCGGCGTGAACTGATCGCGCTCCCTGGCCGAGATCGTGTCGGCCGGAGACAGCGTTCCTTCGCTCGATACGATCGTGGTCGTCCCGACAACCTCCACGATCTGCGAAATCGTCGCGATTGGGAGATCGAGCGCCGCCTCAGCCGACTTGTCGCTCGCCACCACCACCTGCACCGCTCCCGGTGCGAACCCCTCGAGCGAGGCCAGAACGCGGTAGGCGCCCGGTGGAAGTGCCACGATGCGAAAATGCCCGTCGCCCTCGCTCAAAAGCGTGGCGATCTCGCGATCCGCCGCGTCGCGGACCACGATGTGCGCGCCGCCGAGACGAATCGAGCCGGCTTGTGTCGTGACGACGCCGTCGATGACGCCGCTGGCCGCGGCGGGTCGCGATTGGGCCGCGGCTGGTACGGCCGCGACCACGCAGGCTACCGCCGCGCAGACGGCAAGAGCCAGGTGGCGGAGGGTCAAACACATCCGTATCACGGGATTATCGTCGGAAGGGAACCTCTATTTTCGTCGGCCGGGGACCGGGTGTCCAGCGCGATATATCATCCTCGCGCGCGTGAGCACCGAGCCGATCGACATCGTGTACACGTGGGTTGACGATCAGTGGCCGGGGTATCGCGAGTTGATCGCCACGTATGCGGCGGACCGCCACGACCGCAATCCCAATCGATACCGCGACAACCTCGATCTGCTCAAATTCAGCCTGCGTTCGCTCGAACGGCATGTGTCCTGGGCACGACGCGTGTTCCTCGTCACCGCGCGCCCGCAGATGCCGTCCTGGCTCGACGGTCGCACGGTTCAGATCGTCCATCACGACGAGTTCATCCCCGCCGCCATGCTGCCGACCTTCAACTCGTTCGCGATCGTGTCGCACCTCCATCGCATCACCGGTCTCTCGCGCCGGTTCGTGTACGTCGAGGACGATTGCCTGTTCGGAGCGAGCGTCGACGTGCTCGACCTGTTCGACGCCGGCGGCCGGCCGCGAGTGTTTCTGAAACGGCGGCACGCGGTCGCGCCGCACCGTCGCGACGATGGGCGGCTCAGTCCGTGGAACCGGGCCCTGGCCTGCTCGAATCACCTGCTCGACGCGCGGTACGGCGTCAAGCGCCGGCGGACGGTCAACCACGCGCCGCTCCCGGTGGATCTCGAGAGCTGGCGCCGCATGATCGACATCTGGCCCGAGGCTTTCGATCGTACGGCGACCAGCCGCTTCCGTGCCACGGGCAATGTCGCGCCCGAACATCTGTATCCGCACTTTCTGCTCGAGGAAGGGAGCGGCGTCGAGGTGGACGCGGCGACGTCGCTCCGCCACGCGGCGTATCACCCGCTGAACAACGTCCCGCTGTACCAGCGCGTCAACCTGGCGCGCGTGCGCGTGCAGCGTCCGCGGTTCTGCTGCATGAACGACAACTACGGGCACGACCCCAACCCGCGCGCGGTCAAGATCGTTCGCGACTTTCTGAATCGGATGTTTCCGGCGCCGGCGCGCTTCGAGAAATGAGAAAAGCGGAGCGGGACGGAGGACGGTTGTCACACGGAGACGCGGAGAAACGGAGACGCACGAAGAAGAAAGTCCAAGGTCCGACTACGCCGGCCGACCCGTCGAACCGCTGTCTTCTCCGTGCGTCTTCGTGACTTCGTGTCTCCGGGTGAGATCCGTGCCCTCCGCAGCCTTCGTGACCGCAGGCCACACTTCACGGGTGACGCGTTCGAGCTGGCGGTCGTCGTCGACTTCACCCCAGCACAGATCGGGGATCAACACCGCCGCGATCGGAAATCGGTGAGCGATCGCGACGAGCGCGCCGGTCTCATAGTCCATCCGGCCGTGACCGTGATCGCGCTCGAACTCCGTGAACGTATCGCGCATAGCCGCGCATGCGGCTGCCGAGAGGCGCGTCAGGCCCACGAACTCGCCCGTGATCGTCGTCAGGTCTCCCGCGATCTTGCTCATCGCGCGGATCGTGCCGCTGCCGGCGTCGACCCACACCTCGTCGCCTGCGCCTGTGGGGCCCGATAGCAGCGTGGCATCGGGCGGACCGGCGAGGAGTTGCGGCAACGCGCGCGCTTCGTAGGCGATGTCGCTTTCGAGTGCGAGCACCGGGCCGTCGACGCATCCGAGCCCGACGGCCAGCGAGGCCATGCTGCCCGTCGACGCAAACGCCGGGTTCACCGCAAGTGCGATGTCGGACTGGCCCTCGGCAAATCGCTCGTAGTCGGCGGCGCGATGGCCGACCACAAGAGTGATCCGCGCGATGCCCGCCCCGCGCAGCAGCCGCACCGAGCGGCCCACCAGCGTCTCGCCCTCGATCTCGATCAGCCCTTTCGGTCGATCGTCGGCGACCGATCGCAGCCGCAGGCCCATGCCCGCGGCCAGAATGATCGCGTCGCGCACCATGTCTTTACGAGACGCCGGCGACACGGCGGAACCGCGCGGTGATCTCAGTAGGCGACAACTCGACGCGGGTGATGCCGGGCACGTTGCCGCGCTCGACCTCGATCAGCAGCATCGCGGGTCCCGGGCCGGCAAAGAACGTCTCGAGGGCCGGGTCGAGATCGGTGTCGCGCCCGACGCGGACCGCAGAACGATACCAGGCCGCCCCGGCCACTCGTTCGATCGGCACCCGATCGGAAATGGTCTGCTGATCGCCGGTCGATCCGTGGGCGGCGTTGTCGAAGACGACGTGGTAGAAATTCGCGCGGCCGGAGGCGGCCACGCTGGCAAGCGTCCCCAGATTCATCAGCACGTTGCCGTCGCCGTCGAAGACGACGATCGTCCGCGACGGTTGCACCAGCGCGAGCCCCAGTCCAATCGAGGAGGCCAGCCCCATCGATCCGATCATGTAGAAGCTGCCTGGATCATCGGCGGCCGCGTAGGCCTCGCGGCCGATCATGCCGTTGCACAGCACCGTCAGACAGCCGGCCGGCCGGGCGCGAGCCACGCGAGCGACGGCATCCGCGCGGGTCATTGCAACGGTCCCTTGCCGACGATGAAGGCGACCGGCTTGCGTGTGTCACGCATGACGCGCGTCAACGCCTCGACGTCGCGGGCCACGTCTCGGGCACGAGCCTCGCAAAGGGAATGCGCATCAGCCGCAGGAAGTCTTCCGTCACCGCGCCCATCCCGAGATGCTCCGGCGCGTCGCGGCCGTCCTCTCCGCGCCCGCTGACGACGAGCAGCGCCGGAATGTCGTAGATCTGATTGAGCGACATCAGCGCGTTCGCGCAGACGCCGAGGCCGCTGTTCTGCATCAGAACCACGGACTGGGCGCCGCCGAGGCTCGCGCCCGCGGCAATGCCGATCGCCGAGTCCTCGCGCACCGCGCTGACGTAGGCGTAGCGCGGCTCGCCGTCGAGGATCCGCGTCACGCCGGCAAACAGCGAGCACGGAACACCGGTGAAGAAGTTGAAACCGTGACGCTCGAGAAGATCGAGGAACAGCTGGGAAGACATGGTGCTCAGTGCTCGGTGCTCAGTGCACGGTGCTTGGTGCGCGGTGCTTGGTGCGCAGTGCTTGGTGCACTGCGCACGGTGCACTGAGCACTGGGCACAGCGCACCAGGCACTGCGCACCGGGCACTGCGCACCGGGCACTGCGCACTGGGCACTGCGCACCGGGCACTGCGCACTGAGCGGCAGCGGCTCACCGCGTTCCCGGAGCTTCCCGATACACTTCGCCGAGGATCTGGCAGCCTCGCGGCGACAGCTTCGCCATGCCGATGAACTCGGCCGTGGCCCTGGCGGGCTCGATCAAGGACCCGACTTCAGTCACGCGGACGGGCTGCGCGTCGGCCAGAAACCGATGGTGCCGCCGCGGCGTCGGCGACTCGACGACGAGATCGTAGCGGTCAACCCGTCGTGCGCGCCCGCGAGGACGATCGGCGACGGCGAGGCAAACAAACGCGCGAGCGTCGCGCGCGGAGATGCGTTCGATCGGGACGAATCGGGCATGCGTGTGGACGATATCACGGCCCCAGCGCCGTAGTGCTAACGTATGTCGCCGTGGCGGACGCCGACTACATTCGCGTGACGGATCCCGACCCGCACGCGAGCCGCGGACGCGATGTGTTGGCGGCGCATCCCGAGCTGCGCGCGCTGGCGGGGCCGCTGCCGGCGAGCGCGATCTGGGTCGTGTTCCTCGTCGCCGCGCAGTTCGGCATCGCGCTGATCGTCGCCGGACGGCCGTGGTACGTCTGGGCG
The DNA here is from genome assembly GCA_963770995.1 of uncultured Acidobacteriota bacterium. GTDB lineage: Bacteria > Acidobacteriota > Vicinamibacteria > Vicinamibacterales > CAVVIG01 > CAVSWN01. The sequence continues at coordinate 1,597,479 of CAVYRS010000005.1, forward strand.
CCGGCCGCGTACGTCCTCGGCGCGACGATCGACCACGCGCTGTGGGTCCTGATTCACGAATGCGCCCACAACCTGGTGTTTCAGTCGCGCCTCGGCAATCGCGTGATCGCGCTGACGGCCAATCTGCCGATGGTGTTTCCAGCCGCGATGTCGTTCTGCAAATACCATCTGCTGCACCATCGCCATATCGGGGAGCTCGATCTCGACGCCGACCTCGCGGGGCCAACCGAGTCGCGCGTGGTCGGCCGCTCGACGCTGTTGAAGACGCTGTGGCTGGCGTTGTTTTCGCTCGTGCTCGGAACGGTCCGCCCGCGCCGGCTGAAGCAGGTGCCGTTTTTCGATCGCTGGACCGTGATCAACGCGCTGGTGCAGATCGGAGCGATGGCGATGTTCGTGGCGCTGGCCGGCTGGGAGCCGCTCGCATATCTCGCCGCCTCAGCGGTCTTCGCGGTCGGACTGCACCCGCTCGGCGCGCGATGGATCCAAGAGCACTACGTGTTCACGCCGGGCCAGGAAACCTACTCGTATTACGGACCGCTGAACAAGCTCGCGTTCAACGTCGGCTACCACAACGAGCACCACGATCTGGTGAGCATTCCCTGGTCGCGGCTGCCGCGCATTCGCGCCGCCGCGCCGGAGTTCTACGATCGGCTGCGCGCGCACTACTCCTGGACCGCGCTGCTCGTCTTGTTCCTCCGCGATCGGCGAATCACGCTGTTCGACCGGATCGTCCGCTGATCGACGCTAGCGGACTGCTAAGCCTGACAGACCACCAGCGCGGCATTCAAACCGCCAAACGCAAACGAGTTCGACAACGCGACGCGCACCGGGACGTTGCGTGCCTCATTCGGCACGTAGTCGAGATCGCATTCCGGGTCCGGCTCCCGGTAATTGGCGGTGGGCGGCACCACGCCGTGGGTGATGGCGAGGACGGCCGCAATCAGTTCCAGAGCGCCCGATGCTCCCATGGCGTGTCCATGCATCGACTTCGTGGAGCTGATCGCCAGCTGCGCGGCGTGGGCGCCGAAGACTCGCTTGAGGATCGCTGTTTCAGTGGAATCGTTGAGCCGGGTCGCAGTGCCGTGGGCGTTGACGTACTCAACAGCGTCGACGCTGACGCCGGCCTGCTGCAACGCGAGGGCGATCGCCTCGCTCGGGGCGTCCACGCCCGGCTGAGTGATGTGGCTGGCGTCAGCGGTCGCGCCGTATCCAGCGAGCTCCGCGAGAATGGGTGCGCCTCGCCGTTTCGCGCGTTCCCATTCCTCGAGGATCACGATCCCGGCGCCTTCGCCGAGCACCAAGCCCTGCCGGTCGCGGCTGAAGGGACGGCACGCGACTGACGGATCGCCGTCGACCGGCGGCGCCAGGACGCGCATCGCCTCCCAGGCTTTCATCACGCCGAAACACAGCGGCGCGTCGCTCCCGCCCGCGATCATCACGTCGGCCCGGCCGCTGCGAATGACCTCGCCGGCTTCGCCGATGGCATGCGAGGCCGCCGCGCACGCAGTCGAAAAGCAGAGAGACGGACCATGAACGCCGAATTCCATCGTCAGCTGGGCCGCCGCCGCGTTGTGCATGAGCCGGGGAATGGTGAACGGATGGACGCGCGGCGAAGCGCGCTTGTACACCGCCTGGTACTGCTCGTCTTCGGTCACGGCCCCGCCCATTCCCGTCCCGAGCGCGACGCCGGTCCGTTTGCGGTCGGCGTCCGACAACTCCAGCCCGGCGAACGCGCGCGACTCCGCCGCCGCGACCAGCGCGAACTGGCTGAAGCGATCGAGCAGGCCGACGCGATCGTCGGAGAAATACCGGAGCGGATCGAAGCAGGGGACTTCGGCCGCGATGGGCACCGTCAGGCCGGTCGTGTCGAAGGACGTCACGTGCCGAACGCCGCTGCGCCCGGCGCACAGGGCGCTCCAGAACTCGGGCACGCCCACACCGATCGCCGACACGACACCGAGGCCGGTGATCGCCACCCGTCGCATGCGGCTCAGGCCGTCTCGGCTCCGCTGCTGGCAAGCACGCGCCGCAGGCTGTCGGTGACCTCGCGGACGCTCTTCATCTGCTGCGCGACGTTGTCGGGAATCGTGATGTTGAACGCATCTTCAAACGTGAATAGCAGATCCATCCCGTCGAGCGAGTCGATGCCCAGCTCGGTGAAGGTGCTATCCGCGGTCAGCGCGGCGGGGTCCAGCTTCTTTTTTTTTGCAATGATCTCGATGACTTGTTGCTCGAGCGCGTCCTGCGCCATCAGTCCCCCGCGTGGCCTCGCCAGCGTTCGCATGCTATATCATGGGCTCTCGCGTCTCAAGCGCGGAGCACTCCGGAGTCGACGAACGCCGGGCCACTTGTGCCGCTTTCCGACACGACACCGACAATGACCGACCTTCTCGACAAGATTCGCACGCTCGCGATGCGCGCGATGCTGTTCGACAGCGCGGCGGGATGGCCGGGCGACACCATCATCGAAGACATCCTTGGACCGTGCGAGGTGGCGATCGGCGGGCAGCGCACGTTGATGTTCGGCTCCAACAACTACTTTGGGCTGACGCTGCATCCCGAGGTCACCGCCGCCGCGAAGGACGCCATCGATCGGTACGGGACCGCGACCACCGGCTCGCGCATCGCCAACGGCACGCTGCGCCTCCACCGCGATCTGGAGGAGGAGTTTGCGCGCCTGTTCGGCAAGCGGCGCGGAATCATCTTCACCACGGGGCATCAGGCGAACCTGTCGATCATTGCCGGGTTCTGCGGGCCGGGCGACGTCGTGCTGATCGATGCCGACAGCCACGCGAGCATCTACGACGGCGCGCGCCTGAGCGGCGCCGAGGTCGTCTGGTTCAGGCACAACGCGCCGGACAATCTCGCGCAGAAGCTGCGCCGGCTGCCCGACGGCCGGAACCGCCTCGTGGTCGTCGAAGGGCTCTACTCGATTCGCGGCGACGTGTCGCCGCTGCGCGAGATCGTCGCGGTGTGCCGGCAGTATGGCGCGTATCTGCTGGTCGACGAGGCGCATTCGTTCGGCCTCTACGGGGATCGCGGGCGCGGGTGGGCGGAGGCGCAGGGGGTGCTGGCCGACGTCGATTTCATCGGCGGTACGTTCTCGAAAGCGCTGGCCGGCATCGGCGGCTTCTGCGTGTCCGATCACGAGGAGCTGAGGGGATTGCACTTTTCCGCGCGCGCCTACCTGTTCACGGCGTCCGGGCCGCCAGCGAGCGTGGCCGGCGTTCGGGCGGCGCTGCGGGTGATGACGCGCGACGCCTCCTTGCGCGAGCGCCTGTGGTCGAATACGCGCCGGTTCCGATCCGGCCTGCAGGCCCTCGGGTACTCGGTCGGATCGTGCGAATCGCCGATCGTGCCGATCCTGATCGGCGACGAACCGACCACGATTGCGTTCTGGCAGCAGCTGCTCGGGCGCGGCGTCTACGTGAACATCGTGCTGCCCCCGGCCGCACCCCGCGACGAATGCATGCTCCGGGCGAGCTGCTCGGCCGTCCATGCCGAACGGGACGTGGACGCGGCCCTCGAAGCGTTTGCCGCCCTGTCCCGCGTGCGCGACACCGCGGCTGCGGGGCATCGCTCCGCGTAGGCACTCCGTATCGGTATCGTTAGACCAACGCCTTCTCGAAGAGACGGTACGTCTTGTACCGTTTCGCGCCGACCGCTGCCGCGTAGTGCGCGACTTCGTCATTGTCCTCGAGGACCCACGACAGCTCGGCGCGCCGATAGCGCACCTGGCTCCGCCGCAACAGTTCGGCGACGAGCACCGGCCCCATCATGAGTCTCCGGAATTCGGGCAGCACGCCGAACAGCAGCGTCCTCACCTGCGTGATGATTCGTCGTCGAACGAGGAACCGCGCGAGCCCTTTCGGAATCACCCGTCCGCCGGTGCCCTTGAGCACCTGATTCAGGTCCGGCACCGCGACGATGAATCCCGCGGCGCGGCCGTTCACGTCGGCGCGCAAGACGAGATCGGGATCGATGATGTATTTCAGCTCCGAGACCATGTGGTGCGCCTCGGCCGCCGTCGGCGCCACGAATCCCCAGTTGTCCTGCCAGGCGCGCGCGTACAACTCGAGAAACCCGTGCAGTTCGCGCTCGATCCGCGACGGCTGGATCGCCTGCACGACCAGACCGTGCCGCCGGCTGCGGCCGACGAGCCTGGTCATCGTTTCCGTTTTCATCGCCAGGTGCAGGTCCATGATGAACGCGAGCAGATCCTTGGTCTTTCGATAGCCCGCGCCCTCGAGAAAGACGGAATACTCGGGCGGGTTGTAGGGCATCATCACCATCGGATCTTCGTCGAATCCGTCCACCAGCAGCCCGCACATGTCGTTGAGCGAAGGATTCAACGGTCCGCGGATCCGCCGGCGGCCGCGCGCCCGCGCCCATGCCTCAGCGGCCGCGAGCAGCGCCTCCGCAGCCTCCCGGCTCGCGGTCTCGAAGTAGCCGAAGGCCGCCAGATTGTCGCGATGCGTCTCGTTGTGCAGTCGATCGTCGATCGCGGCGATCCGCCCGACGATGCGTTCGCCGTCCTGCGCAAGAAACAATTCGACCGTCGCGTGCTCGTAAAACGGATGGCGTTGGTCGAACCGCTGCCGTTCGCCGATTCGCAGCGGCGGAATCCAGTGTGGATCCGCGCGGTAGTGGACATAGGGAAAGTCGATGAAACGGCGACGGTTGCCCGACGTGCGCACGGGAACGACAGTGATCACCGAAGCTCGCGATTATAGGCGGTGCTACCATAGCCGCACACTTTGGCATGACGCGCCACATCGTCGTGACAGGCGCGCGAGGATTCATCGGCGGCCACGTGACGGAACATCTCCGCGAACGCGGGGATGCCGTGACGACTGCGAGCGTCCGGCCGCCGTGCAGCGAGGCCGCGCTCGGCGAGGCCTTTCGCGGGGCCGACGCGATCGTGCATCTCGCGGGTGTGGTGTCGGCCGTCGATCCCAATCATTTCGTGACCGCCAACGTGGACGTTACACGCGCGGTCGCGGCGGCCGCCGCCGCGGCCGGCGCGCGACTGATTCACATCTCGAGCCTGGCCGCCGCCGGTCCGGCGCCCGCCTCGTCGCCGCGGCGCGAGTCGGATCCGCCGGCGCCGATCACGCCGTACGGCCGCAGCAAGCTCGCGGGCGAACGCGTGGTGACGGCGACGCCCGGCCTGCGCTGGGTGATCCTGCGACCCGGTGTGGTGTACGGACCGCGCGATCGTGGTGTGCTGCCGCTGTTTCGCTATGCGTCACGGGGAGTGCTGCCGGCGACCGGGCGGGTCTCCTCAGCATACATGTTCATCCACGTGACCGATGTCGTCAGGACCATCACAGCTGCGATCGACAGCGAGATCGACGGCGAGACGATCTTCGTGGCGCACCCGAGCCCGGTCAATCCGCGCGACCTGCTCGAGTTGATCCGCCAGGCGACGAATCCGCGCGCGCGGATCGTGCCCATTCCGGGACCGCTTGTCTACGCCGCATCGTTCGTTGGTCAGATGCTCGGCTCGCTGACCGGGCGGCCGATGACGATCAACCGATCGCGCTACGCCGAACTCGTCTCGGACGGGTTCGTGTGCAGCGTCGACACGTTGCGCACCCGCCTCGGGATCGTAGCCGCCGTGTCGCTGCCGGACGGCATTCGCTCGGCAGCTCAATGGTATCGAGAAGCGGGGTGGCTCTAGCAGGTTGCTGGAAAAGCCAGCAACCTGAAGTTTGAAGTCAGAGTTCAGAAGTCAGAAGTCAGAAGCGCAGAATTTGGCCAGTATTCGTGCTCCTTCAGACTTCAAACTTCAAACTTCAAACCACTCTTGTCCAAATTAGCCGTACACGAAACAGGGGTTGAGCGCGCCGCGTATGATGCTGATGCAGTTACCAAACTTCATCACATCACCGTGGAGGCCAACCCCTGTGACGAGATTCTGCAGCATCTTCAATCAGTTGCTCCAGCTTATTTCCGCGCACCGAGTTTCAGGGCGCCGTTCAGGCGACCCAGGCGGAGCGGCATGCGCGCGGCTTTACGTGCTGGGACCAATTCGTGGCGATGCTGTTCGCCCAACTCGGGCGCGCGCATTCGCTGCGCGAGATCTGCGGCGGCTTGGCGAGTTGCGAGGGCAAGCTGGCGCATCTCGGGGCGGCGGCGCCGCGTCGATCGACCCTCGCGTACGCCAATGCGCATCGGCCGTGGCCGCTCTATCAAACGGTGTTCTATCAGGTCCTGGCGCGGTGTCGCGAGGTCGCCGGGCTCGAAGACCGTTCCGATTCAAGAACAAGTTGCTCAGTCTCGATGCGACGGTCATCGATCTGTGCGCGGAGATGTTTCCGTGGGCGGTGTTTCGCCGCACCAAAGGCGCGGTGAAGCTGCATTTCACGCTCGATCACGACGGGTACCTGCCGACGTTCCTGGTCATCACCGACGGCAAGCACCACGAGGGGCCGATGGCCCGGGAGCAGACCGTTTCTGCCCGGGACGATCCTGGTCGTTCGACAAGGGCTACATCGACTTCGCGTGGTTCGCGGACCTGACGGCCGCCGGGTCTTCTTCGTGACCCGCCTGAAGCGCAATGCCGACTACACCGTCGTCGAGCGCCACGTGCCGCCGCAGCACCGGCGGCATCGTGTGCGATCGATCGGATTCGGTTCCGGGGCCCGGTGACGCGGCGGAAATATCCCGATCGGCTCCGGCGGGTCGTCGTCCGCACGGCCCGAGGGCGAGCGCCTCGAGTTCCTGACCAATCACCTGACGCTCGGGGCTCGACCGTGGCGCGGATCTACAAGGACCGGTGGCAGATCGAACTGTTTTTCAAAGCCTTGAAGCAGAACCTGCGCGTGAAGACGTTTGTCGGGACGTCCGCCAACGCCTTGCACATTCAAATCTGGACGGCGCTCATCGCGTTGCTCGTGCTGAAGTACCTGCAGCTGAAAGCGCGCTTCGGCTGGTCGCTCTCGAATCTGGTCGCGCTGCTCCGGATGAACCTCTTGGTCTATCGCGACCTCTGGACCTGGCTCGACGACCCGTTCACGAGTCCGCCGCCGCTCGCCGCCCCTGTCCAAGGTGCGCTCGCGTTCAGTTAATTCGGACAGCATCGGGAGGTGTCGTTTGCGTCGAGACTCCAGACAGCGAGATTTCCGCGGGAAACGCGGCGCGCTCAACGGCGTCCACGGCTAATTTGGACAGCACTGACTTCAAACTTCAAACTTCAAACTTCTGACTTCTGACTTCTGACTTCAGGCTGCGTTTTTCAGCAGCCTGCTAGCAGCCTGCTAGCCCTCAGTCGCGAGTCGAAGGGTGAACTCACCGCGCTCGAAGCGCACCCTGGTAGCTGCGCGCTGCACCTTGCCGCTAGTCGTCCGGCCCACCGTGCCGCTCGGGACCACCGCCACTTCGTCCACGTAGACACCGAAAACGTCGCTGATCCGACGCCGAATGCTCTCGATCAACGCGTCCACCGCGACGGTACCGCTGGGCTCGACCACCATCACGACACGATCCGGACGCCCGTGCTCGACGGCGCCGAACGCCACCGCTCGTCCCCGACGCACGCCCGCGAGATCATCGACGGCCCATTCAAGATCCTGCGGATGATACTTCCGGCCGTTGACGATGATGATGTCTTTCGCCCGTCCGCAGATGAACAGCTCGCCGCCGGAGAGATATCCCAAATCGCCCGTATGCAGCCAACCGTCGCGGACGGTTTCGGCGGTGAGTGTGTCCTGGTTGTAATAGCCGGCCATCACCGACGGCCCGGCGAGCACGATTTCGCCGACGAGATGTTCGGCGACGGGCCGATCGCGGTCGTCGACGATTCGCACGCGATGACCGGGCAGCGGCATTCCACAGCCCACGAGCGCCACCGTCGCGTCGCCCTCCGTCGATCGGTGGAATCCGATGCGCAGCCGCCGATCGCGCGGCGGAAGCGTCGCGGCCAGCACGTGTTCCGCCAGGCCGTAGCAGGGAAAGAAGCTCGTGTCGCGGAACCCGACCGGGGCGAATTTCGCCGCAAACGCCTCGAGCGTCGACGGGTGAATCGGCTCGGCGCCGCACCCGGCGACGCGCCAGCACGAGAGATCGAGGCCCTCGAGATCGCGATCCTTGACTCGGCGCAGGCACAGGTCGTAGGCGAAATGCGGGGCGAAGCTGATCGTCCCGCGATGGCGCGACATCGCGCGCAACCACTCCACCGGCCGCTTGACGAACATCGCCGGCGGCAGCAGCGCGGCGGGGCGCGCGGAGTACAACGGTCCCAGCGCCATGCCCACGAGCCCCATGTCGTGATTGAGCGGCAGCCAGCTGACGCCGATATCCGAGGCCGTCGTGGCGAGCCCGGCCGGGCCGTTGATCGCATCGATGTTCGCCGACAGATTGCGATGGGTGAGCACGACGCCTTTCGGCGTCGAGGTCGATCCCGACGTGAACTGGACCAGCGCGATGTCGTCGAGCCCGGGCAGCCGATCGGGCGCAGCCGGCGCGGCCGCAAGGTCCTCGCGCGTGAGCACCAGCGCCAGATCCGGGAACGCCGTCCGGACGGCGTCGAACTGCGCGGCCAGCTCGCGTGTCGTGACGATGGCACGCGCCCGAGACAGGCGCAGCGTGGCGGACGTGAGATCGATATAACGGGAGAGATCCGCCATCGACGCCGGCGGATACAACGACGCCGGAATCATCCCGGCGATCGAGGCGCCGAAGAGCGTCGTCAGGAACGCGTCGGCATCGTTGAGCACGAGCGCGACCAGATCGCCCCGCCGCAGGCCGGCGTCGGCGAGCGCGCGCGCCACACCCAGGGCCTCGCGCTCGATCTCGGCGTAGGAGCGAAACGCCTCCGTCCCGTTGGACACGAAGAAATAGCCGGCGGCGGCGGCTGCGGCTTCAGCAAGCGCCTCGGGCAGCGTCCGCAGATCAGGCATCAGGCTAGGAGCCTGTCCGAGTCATAGCGTGGGTCGCGTTCCGAGCGCCGCGCCGGCGGATGCAAGGCGCCGCGACGCAGGCAATGCGGGACATTGTCGAGGAGCGGCAACGCCGCAGATGCCGGCGCGCCGCCGGAACCCGGAGGGCGCATGGGGGTTGCGGGCGAGCTCATCGTTGCTCGTCGTCGGCGATGTCCGGCATCGCCTCCTCCTCGCGCCTCGATCTCGCCTCGCAAGCCCCATGCGCGCGACCCATGCTATGACTCGGACCGGCTCCTAGGGTGTTCCCCGACCAAGCGCGCGACCTCCGCCACGACCTGCGCGACCGTCCGTGTGGTGGGCACATCGTTCAACGGAATCGAAATGGCGAACCGGTCTTCCAGCTCCGCGGTGACTTCGAGGACCTGCAGCGAATCAAACCCGAGATCCGCGACGAGGTCGTGCTCGAGCGCCGGCTGAATGGGCCGGCGGCTGACGTTCTTCAAAACGTCGATGACACCATCTTCTATGAGGGCGGAGGCAGGCTGGGGCATCAATTATGAAGGGCGCAAGGATACCATTAGGCAGACAGGAAATGATAAGGAAGGCCGGTATCCTCGCGCTGGCGCTGATGGCGTGCGCGCAGATCGATCCGCGCACGGCGCTGCTCGAGCGCGCGGGCTTCGAGGCGCTCAACCGCGGCCAGGCGCGACTGGCCGCAGCGACCTTCCGCGAGGCAATCGCCGCGGATCCCAGGAACGCGCGGCTCCATCTCGGCGCCGGCTTGGCGGCGGCGCTCGAGCGCCGCGACGGCGACGCGAAAGACGCGCTCGAGCGCGCGATCGCGCTCGACCGGACGCTGACCGTTGCGCGCATCCAGCTCGGACAGATTCTGTACCGCATGGGCGACCACGCCGGCGCGATGCGCACCTACGAGACCGTGGTAGCCGAGGCACCGGGCGACGCGGAGGCGCGGGCGACGCTCGACCGCTGGCGGCGCGAAGCCGACCTGCACGATCGGATGCAGCAGGCGATCGGGTCGCACTTCACCGTGTCGTTCGAAGGTCCCGCGGAAGCTGCGCTCGCCGACGCGGCGCTCGAAGCGCTCGATCGCGCGTACTGGCGCATCGGCGAGCTCCTCGGCAGCTATCCGAGCACGGCGATCCCGGTCGTGCTCTACACGAGCGAGCAGTTTCGCGACATCACGCGATCGCCGGTCTGGGCGGCCGGCGCGTTCGACGGCACGATTCGTGTACCCATGCGCGGCGCGCTGGAACAGTCAGGCGAGCTCGATCGCGTGCTCGCCCACGAGTTCACGCACGCGCTCGTCCGCACGCTCGCCACGCGCGGCGTGCCGGCGTGGTTGAACGAGGGGTTGGCGACGGCACTTGAAACAACCAACAGCGTTGCCGACACCGCGGGCGGAGCGGGCGCCGCCGTGCCGCTCGCCGCGCTCATGTCCGGCTTCGGACGGTTGAGCGGCGCCGACGCGCAGCGCGCGTACCTAACCAGCGCCCGCGCCGCGCGCCGGCTGCTCGACGAGTCCGGCGGCCTCGCCGTCGCGAACCTGCTGCGCGATCTCGGAAGCGGCGAAGACTTCAACACCGCGTTCCAGCATCGCATCCAGCGCTCCTTCGCAGATTTTCAAGCGGCGATGTCGATATACTGAGCGTCATGAGAACTGGTGCGCGCCACGGCACGCCGATTCGTTCGATCGCGCTCGTCATTCTGACGCTCGCGCTGATCGCCCCGCTCGGCGCCGCTGCCACGCCAAGCTTCGTCTGGAAGGCGACACGAGGCGGATCGGTCGTGTACATCGCCGGGTCGATTCACATGCTGTCGCCGGATGCGTATCCACTGCATCCCGCGTTCGACCGCGCGTTCACCGAATCCGATCTCCTCGTCGAGGAAGTCGACCTCGCCGAGATGCTGGGCCCCGAAGTCCAGATGAACACGCTCATGCGCGGCATGCTGCCGGCCGGGACGACGCTCGACAAGGTGCTCGCCCCCGCGACGCTCGCGCTGCTGAACAAGGCCGCGACCGACGTCGGCGCGCCGATGGAAGCGCTGCAGCGGCTCAAGCCGTGGATGATCGCGCTGACGCTCGAGGGTCTCGAGCTCCGCAAACTCGGGTTTGATCCCGAGCTCGGACTCGACATGCGCTTCTACAACCTGGCGCGCAAGGGCGGCAAGAAGGTTCAAGGTCTCGAGACCGTCGATTACCAGATCTCGCGGTTCGACGACATGACGTTCGAGCAGCAGGATCGGCTGCTCGCGGAAGCGCTCAAGGAGATGCACACCGAGAAGGCCAGCGTCACCAAGCTGACGGACGCATGGAAAACAGGCGACGCCGCCGGCGTGGAGCGGATTGTCCTGGCCGATCTCAAGGCCGACCCCTTTCTCTATCAGCGCCTGCTCGTCGAGCGGAACAAGAACTGGCTGCCGAAAATCGAAGCCCTCTTCGCCCGCAAGACACCCGCGCTGGTGCTCGTGGGCGCCGCGCATCTCGTCGGACCCGACGGCCTGGTCGCCATGCTCAAGGCCAAGGGATACACGCTCGAACAGCAGTAGGATCACGCCGTAGCGAGCTATCGCTCGACGCACCGGTCCGTGCTGAGCAGGTGGTCCGCCGCCACGCGAATCAACGCCTGACCGCCCTGGCCCGCATGTGCGATCTGGCGGCGCGCCTCCTCACCCAATTTCCGTCGAGCGGCTTCGGACCCTGCGCCGTCCATCCGACTCGCGCAGAGCTTTCGATGCCCGGCGATCAGGTGGAGATACGGCGCCAGCCACTTCTGCTGCAGATCGCGGAGCAGCTCGTCGATGAACGCCGCCTCATGACGCGGCGTCTCGGACAGGCCTTCCCACTCGGTCGAGACGTCGGCGTCGGACGCATACGCGGCCGCCACGCGTGCGATGTCGCGCCTTGGGTACAGACAGAACAGCACGCGCTCGATCGCCACACGCTGGTCGAAGAGCGCCCGCTCGACATCCGTGGCGCCCGGCGGCGCCTTCAGCGCACTGCGAAACTTCTGTTCGCGCTGGCGAAACTCAGCGAGCCCCGGCTGAACGTCGCGAGGGAGATCGCGCGTGCGTTCGGGCGGCGCGAGCGCCACGCCCCATAAGACCGTTTCCGCAACGGCGGCGGCACCGGATGACGCACCCGGCTGGGCGCGCGCAGCCAGGGTCGCGCACACAAGTGCGCAGATCGCCAGGACGCCCGCACGACGGATTCTGCGTGGTAGGATGACGGCCACTCGACGCTCAAGGATACAAGAGATGCTGTGTAACAAGGGGGCAAGGTGATGCGCCACGTGACCTTTGTCGCGCTCGTGCTCTCGGCAACCTCGATTGTCGTCCGCGGGGACGAAGTCACCAGCAAGCGCTGGTGGGCGCACGTCCAGGCGCTGGCGAACGACAGCATGGAAGGCCGGGTCACCGGCAGCCTCGCCCACAAGCGCGCCGCCGATTACGTCGTCGCGCAGTTCCAGCGGGCCGGCCTCGAGCCCGCGGGCACCGTCGGCTTCCTTCAGGCCATCCAGCTCAAGAGCCGGCGCATCGTCGAGGCCTCGTCGAGCCTGGCGCTCATCAGAGACGGCAAAACGGAGCCGCTCACGCTCGGCGAGCACGCGAACATCAACCTGCGTGTGGACCCCGTGTCCTCGATCGAAGCGCCGCTCGTGTTCGTCGGGTACGGGCTCAACGTTCCTGAGCGCAGCATCAACGATTTCGCGGGCGTCAATCTGAAAGGCGCGATCGTCGTCCACCTCGCGGCCACGCCGAAGTCGCTGCCCGGTCCACTCCAGGCGCATTTCGGCTCCGCCGCCGAGCGTTGGCGCATGTACAAGTCGTTTGGCGCCGTCGGCACGATCAGCATCGCGAACCCGAAGAGCATGGACGTTCCGTGGGCGCGCTCCACGCTCGCGCGGCTCCAGCCGACGATGGCGCTGGCCGACATGTCGCTCGACGACGCGCCCGGTCAGCAGCTGGCGGTGACGATGAACCCGGCGCACGCCGACAAGCTGTTCGCCGGATCGGGCCATACGTTTGCGGAGATACTGGCGCACGCGGACGCCGGCGAGCCGGTGCCGAGCTTCGCGCTGCCCGCGCGGTTGAAGGCCATGGTGCGCGTCGAGCGCGTCGACGCGGAATCGCAAAACGTCGCGGGGATTCTCCGCGGCAGCGATCCACGCGGGCGCAACGAATACGTCGTCCTGTCGGCGCACCTCGACCATCTGGGCGTGGGCAGCGAGCCGATCAACGGCGACCGCGTCTACAACGGCGCGATGGACAATGCCTCCGGCATCGCCGCGATCATCGAGGTCGCGAACGCGCTCCGTGAGGCGGCGGTCAAGCCGGGGCGATCGATTCTGTTTCTGGCGGTGACCGGCGAGGAAAACGGGCTGCTCGGATCCCGCTATTTCGCTGCGCGCCCGACGGTCCCGCGCACGTCGCTCGTCGCCAACGTCAATACCGACATGTTCCTGCCGCTCTTTCCGCTGAAGACGATGATGGTCCTCGGCCTCGACGAGTCCACGCTCGGCGAGGACATCAAGGCCGCGGCGGCGCAGGTCGGCGTGGGCGTTCAGACCGATCCAGAGCCGCAGCGCAACCGGTTCGTGCGCAGCGATCAGTACAGCTTCATCAAGCAGGGCATCCCGTCGCTGTCGATGAAGGTCGGCTACGAGCTCAATTCACCCGAAGCCGCGATTGCCGCCAAATGGACCGCCGAGCGCTATCACGCGCCGTCGGACGATCTCGAGCCAGCCGATCGACATGTCGGCCGCCGGGACCTATGTCGCGGTCGTGCGCGACCTCGTCGCTCCGCATCGCCAACCGGCCCGATCGGCCGAGATGGAACAACGCGAGCTTCTTCAAGCGGTTCGCGCTGGCTGCCGGGATTCGCTAGCTCTGGCAGGTTGCTGAAAAAGCCAGCAACCTGAAGTCAGAAGGCAGAAGTCAGAAATCCGGAAGAAGTGCACGAAGTGCAGAAGTTGGCCAGTATTCGCGCAGCTTCAGACTTCAAACTTCAGACTTCAGACTTCTGACTTCAGGCTGCGTTTTTCAGCAGCCTGGCAGCTACTGCCGCGTGAACGTAATCGACACCGTGCCGGTGGAATCGACCCACCGTCCCGTTAGCGTAGTGACGTCGGTGTTTGGATCGAGGCCGAACGTCGGCGGCGCCCACGCCGGCACGGTCCCCTGGAGCGTCACCGCCGGTGAGCTCGTGGCCACCAATCCGTTGATCGTTCCCGGCGACGCGAGCTGAGGTACGGCGCCGGACGCCTGGAGCGTTCCCGTCAGAACGGCGCTCGCCTGCGTCACGGTGAACACCCACTGCATGGTTCCCTGAGGCACCCCATTCAGAGTGTAGGAGACCGGGTTGGAGCGCCAGGTACCGGCCAGGCTGCGGATGGTCACGGTGGCCTGACTGCTGGACGACGCTTTTCCGTCGCTCGCCGTCACCTTCGCGGTGAACGTTCCGGCCGTGGCGTATATGTGCGACGTGTCCGGGCCCGTGCCCGTGGCGCCATCGCCGAAATCCCAGGTGAACGTGACGGGATCGTTGTTTTTGTCGGTGGCCTGTGCGTTGAAGAGAATGTTGGTGCTGGCTTGCAGCCCGGTGCTCGGCGAGGCCCTGACGTCGCCCACCGTCGGTGCCGAATTCCCGCCCGCAAGAACGACGACGGCCACCGCCGCGGCGGCGCCGGCCGCGCCGATATAGATCCATTTCTTGTTGGAGCCGCCACCTCCGGCGACCACTTGCTCCGTCGACGCTCGGCCCGCGGCGGGATGCGCGGTCATGCGTACCTGCACCGTCTGCGTCTTGCCGCGGGTGACGGTCACAACGCGCCCGTTTTCGAGGTAGCCGTCTTTGACCAGCCGCACGCGATGGTCGCCGGCCGTCAGCCGGGGTACGTCGATCGGCGTCTGACCGATCACGCGGCCGTCCACGTAGGCGACGGCGCCCGCCGGCTCCGACACGATCGACAACATGCCGGTGGATTCTGAGTCGGACGTCGCTGCAAGACGGAGAGGTCGTGCTGACAATCAGCCAGAGGCTCAGCGCAAGGGCGGTGAAACGCATGGTATCCCTCTACTTCTTGGTGGCAATCGGCAGGTCGTCACGATTGCCCCACTCTTCCCAACTGCCAAGATAGTTGCGGAGCTTGTCGTACCCGATCAGATGCAGCGCGAACAGATCGACCGACGCGCGCATGCCGACCTGGCAGTAGGCGATTACTTCCTTCGACGGCACGATGCCGCGTGCTTCGTAGATCTGCTTCAGCTCGTCCGCCGATTTGAACGTGCGCTGCGGCAGATCGAGCAGGTCCTCCCAGTACACCGGCGTCGAGGACGGAATGAATCCGCCACGCTTGATGTTGCGCAGATCCTTTCCTTCGATCTCCCCGGTCGTCCGGGCGTCCACAATCGAGATGCCAGGCTTGTCGATCGCGGCGACGACGTCGCTGGCCGTCGCGAGCCACCGCGGCTGCGCCCGCGCGGTGAATCGGCCCGCGGCCACCGCGGGCGCATCGGTCGTCGTCGCGCGGCGCTCCGCCGTCCACTTCACCCAGCCGCCGTTCACCAGCGCGACGTTCGAGTGGCCGTAGTAGTTGAGAATCCACCACAAGCGCGCCGCATAGATGCCGCCGCGCTCGTCGTACACGACGACGCGTGTCGTGTTCGAAATGCCGAGCTTGCCCATCATCTGCTCGAACGCTTGCGCGGTCGGCAGAAACGTTGGCGGCGCGTTGGCATCACGGATGGCCACGGGCGACAGATAGACGGCGCCTGGCACGTGACCCGTATCGAACCCCGACTGCCGCATGTCGACCACACGCACGTTGGCGTCGGCGCTGTGCGCCGCCAGCCATTCGGTGTCGACGAGTTGTTCCGGATGTGCGTACGTCAGGGCTGCGAGGGCGAAGGCGAGCATCATGGCGAGAGTGTAACGCATGTAAAGTGGGAGGATGCAGCGGTCGCTCGACGGAGTCTCCGTGTTGATCGCCGGCGCGGGTCTGGCGGGGCTCGCCGCCGCGCGCGAGCTCACCGCCGCGGGCGCAACGATCACCGTCGTCGAGGCGCGCGACCGCGTAGGCGGCCGCGTGTGGACGATTCGCGACGGCTTCGCGGATGGACAACACGCGGAAGCCGGCGGCGATCTGATCGACGGACAGCACACCGAAGTCCACGCACTCACTGAAGAGCTTGGACTGAAGCTCGTCGCATTCTGCGCAACGGATGGGGTTACGTTCGACCGAATCGATCGGGCCGTCTGGCGATCGTGCGCCCCACGGCGAGGAGCGGCTGGAGCCGGCTGGCGTCCGCGATCGATCCCTGGAGCGAGCCGTATCGGCTCGCCGAAATGCGCTGGGACAGTCCGATTGCCGCAAACCTGGCGCGCCGATCGGTCGCGTCGTGGCTCGACGGAAACTCGGGCCGATGAGGACCTGCGAACCACCGCGACGGGACTCCGCGGATTCTTCCTCGCCGATCCCGAGGAGCTCTCGTTCATCGCCCTCGTCGATCAATTCGCGGCCGACACGGCGGGCCCTGGCGAGATGTATCGCGTCGAGGGCGGCAACCAGCGGCTCGCGACCGCCCTGGCGGAGCCGCTGGGCGCGCGCCTGCAGCTGAATTGCGAGGTCGTTGCGCTGTCGCAGCGTGGCCGGAAAGTTCGTGTCAGCCTCAAGACGGGCCGCCACGTATCGCAAATCGACGTGCGACTACGCAATCCTCACGCTGCCGGCGGCGATACTTCGTCGCATTCCCGTGACACCGGCCCTGCCCGCCCAGCAGCACGAGGCTATTGCGCGGCTGAAATACGGCCGCGCCACCCGGACGCTGCTGCAGTTCAATCGCCGTTTCTGGCGCGGCCCTGGCCGCCTGCGCGCGTTTGGATCCGCGCTGCCCGATGGGCGCGGTGTGGGATGGCAACGAAGAGCAGCGTGGACGGTCGGGGATTCTGTCGCTGCTCGCCGGCGGCGGCGCCAGCGACGCGACGCAGGAGATCACGGCAAAGGTCGGACCGCGCGGGCTGGTCGAATCGCTCGACTGGCTGGGCGCGCAGGAGAGCGACCTCGTGGCGTCGCGGCAGATCGTGTGGGAGCAGGATCCGTTTGCGCGCGGCGGCTACGCGTTCTTCGATCCGTCATTCGATCCGGAGCTGCGGGCGTGGCTGGCGCGGCCGTGCGGGCGGTTGTTCTTCGCCGGCGAGCACACGAGCCTCAAGTGGCAGGGCTACATGAACGGGGCGATCGAAAGCGGCCGGCGGGCGGCGTTCGAAATCCGCGCCGCTCACGACATCGGCGACGGCGCGACGTAGTCCCCGGTTACGCGATCGCCGATCTCCGACTTCCTCCGGAATCTCTGCTTCGGCGAGGGCGGCCAGCCGGCGATCGGTTCGGCTCTCTTCGTTGAGCGTCTCCTGCAACAGCCGCGCTTCGTCGGTCCGGTTCAGCCGGCGGGCATAGGTGCGCGCGCTTGCGTAGGCGGCCATTTCGTAGTGTTCGATGCGCTGCACGGCCCCGATGATCGTCGCGTCCCGCGCGTCGTTTGTCGTCGCATCATGCACGCGATCGTCGGCTTCTTGAACAATGCCCGTCAGACCGGTGCACGGATGGGTTCCTCGCCGGGCGCCCCAGTGCGTGAAGATCAAGTCGAGGCGCTCGAGGTGGAGGCGTGATTCCTCGGAGTGCCGCGCCAGAACCTTGCGAAGCTCTGGATGTGCGCCGCTTCGGCCAGACGCAGGAAGCGTTCTGACAATCTGCAGCTCCGCGTCGTAGAGATCGCTCAGCTCGTCGAGGTAGAGATCCTTCAGCGATCCGATGGCCATGTCAGGGCTCCCAATGGCAGAGGTGTTGCGCACCTGCTTACGCAAGCGCTGTGCCTCGGCGCGGCTGAGTCGTTACCGCAGATTGTCGATGGCCGATTCCAGTTTCGTCACGAGCGCATCGAGCTGGTCGACGACGGCCCGCACAGCTTCGGGCTTGCTCAGGTCGACGCCGGCGCGCTGCAGCAGCGGCATCGGGATGGTCGCTGCCGCCGGACTTGAGGAGCGTGAGATAGCGATCGATCGCGGCGGCGCGATCCTGCGGCGACCCGGTGGTGAGCTGCCGCAACAACTGCGCGCTCGACGCGAAGCAGGTCGCGTACTGATAGACGTAGTACGGCGTGCTGTAGAAGTGCGGGATCCGCGCCCACGTCACGCGTGCCAGCTCGTCGCGGTCGAAGACGTCGCCGTAGAATTCGCCGCAGCGATGCCGCAGTAGATGTCGCGCGAGCGTGTCCGCCGTCAAGGGCTGGCCCGATTCGACGAGGCGGTGCGCCTGCAGCTCGTAGTCCGCGAACAGCACCTGCGTGTAGAACGTCCCGACGATGCCGTCGATCGCGTGCTGGAGGAGCACGATGCGCTCGCGGGGATCGGTCGCGCGCTCGAGCATGTAGTCCAGAAACAGCGCCTCGCTGAGCGTGGACGGCACTTCGGCCACGAAAATCGTGTAGGCGGAGTACACGAACGGCTGGTGCGCGTTCGAGAGGAGCGTGTGCATCGAGTGCCCCATCTCGTGCGCGAGCGTGAACACCGCGTCGAGCGTGTCGTTGTAGTTGAGCAGCATGTACGGGTGCACGCCGTACACCGGCGCCGAATACGCGCCGCTCCGCTTGCCGGGATTCTCGTAGACGTCGATCCAGTCGCCGAACAGCACGTCGCGCAGCTGCCGCTGATAGTCGGATCCGAGCGGCGCGACCGACGAAGGCAGCCAGTCGAGGACCTGCTCGTACGGATACTTGCGATCGAACTCGACCAGCGGAATCGTCGAGTCGTAGGTGTGATAGGTCTGGACGCCGAGCGCTTTCTTGCGCAGCCGGTGATAGCGCCGCAGCGGCTCAACACCTGCCTTCGTCGTCGCGATCAGGTTCTCGACGACCGCCGTCGGGATGTTGTTGCCGTGCAGCGCCGCGTCGAGCGTTGACGCATAGTCGCGCGACTGTGCGTGGAACCAGTCGCGCTGGAGCACGCCGTTGTACAGCGCGGCGTAGGTGTTGAGGTTCGAGGCGTAGAGCTGGTGATAGGCCTCGAACGCGGCCGCACGGTCGGCCTGATTGCGGTTGGTCGCCAGGATCGCGCGGTATTGCCCGTAGGTGAGCGTGATCTCCGGTCCGGTCGAGAGCGTGATCGCCGGATGCTTGATGTCGGCGGTGGACAGCGCCGCGTAGGCGTCACCCGGCGCCGAGCCGAACCGGCTGCGCCAGCGACAACAGGCGTTCCCCTTTGTCGTCGAGCACGTGTTCCTGTTGGCGATAGAGATCCTCGATGGCAAAGCGATACACCGCCAGGTGGGGGTTCGCCTCCATCCACGCCTGGACCTGCGTCAGCGGGATCCGGAGCAGTTCAGGATTGAACCACGCGCTCGCCTGGCTGGCCTTCGCGAAGAGGATCTGGACCTGCTGGCGCTTCGCGTTGATCGCGTTGTCGCGCTGATCCTCGTCGTACATCAGCGAGGCGAAGTACCAGACCTTGTAGGTGAGTTGCCCGATCTCGTCGGACAGCCGCATCGGCGCCAGGAGGTCGTCGGCGCTCTTCGAGAGCGTGCCCTGCAGCGTCGCGTAAGCGTCGATCCGCGTCTCGAGCTCGCGATACGCGGCCTCCCACTCGGGCCACCCGGCAAAGATGTGTGTGAGGTTCCACTTGAACCGCGCCGGGATGTCGGTGCGGTCCCTCAGCAGAGGTGCGGCCGGAGCGTCGGCGGATGCGGATCCGTCCATTGAAAAAAGCATAGCGCAGGAGCGGACGGCGCCGTGGCCGCCGCTGCACAGTTTCTTCTCCTCTGCGCTCCTATAACGACAACTCGTGCAGAACCGAACAGGGTCCCGTTCTTGCTCCTCCCAATGGATTTGGAGGCAAAACAAATGGATCACCCTCTTCCATGGCTGAGATATGTGGATGCCGGAGACCTCGACGATTCCGCGATAACGCTGGACGCCATGAAGGTCGAAAGCGGATCGGGAGAAGACCTCGGCACGGTGGACGGCTTCATCGCCCCGATCGCGTCGACGCGGCAGCGCGGTCGATGGCCGGGACGTCGCGGAGCAAGTGAAATCCTGCACCGCTCGTCCTGAGCCTGCCACTATCCGGACCCGGGCTTCTGTGTCATTGTGTTCGGATGCCGTGGATCCGGACTCGCGCTCCTTCTCGCCGTCGTCGTCTCCAACACCGCCTGCTTTCAGATGACGACGGTGCTCAAAATCTACGGCGACGGCGCCGGCTGGATTACTCACCGCATGGTTTTCACCCCGGCGGCGCTCGCGCAGCTCCGCCAGCTGGCCGCGTTCACGGGCGGGCGCGGACAGACCGTCTTCGATCCGCTCTCAGAGCAGCAGGCGCGGGATTTGGCAGGGCGTGATCGGCCAGGGCGTGACCTACGTCACATCGGAACCGATCGTCGAGGCGAACGGTCAGGGGCGCGAAGCCTCCTATTCGTTCATCGACATCAATCAGCTGAAGATCTCGACACAGCCCGCGACGCCACAAGGCGCCTCCGCGCCCGGCCTCGACAGCGGAGAAATGGTGACCTTTTCGCTCACGCGCGAAGAGAGCGGCACCGCGGTGCTGCGCATCCACGTGCCCGAGCCGAACTGGATTGGCTCGATCGGGACGCTGAATGCGTCCGGCCAGCTGGCGATGCTCAAGACATTGCTCAAGGGGGCGAAGATCCTGCTGGCGGTCGAGCCGGCGGGTGCGCTCGTGCGCACGAGCAGTCCGTTCAGCGACGGCCAGCGCGTGACACTGCTGGAAGTGGATCTCGACGAGATCCTCAAGGATGAAACGCTCGTCCCTCGATTGACCGGGGCGAAGACTCAGGAAGAAGTGATGGCGATCATGCGGACCGCGGCAGGCCTGAAGATCAACCTCGATCGAGAGATCACCATCGAGTTCACGCCTGCGAAGTAGAACGGGATTCGGGTTTCGGGAGTCGGGATTCGCGGCGGCGCTGCGATCGTTCAGACTGCTGCCTTGCCCTGAGTGAACGGAGCAGCCCGTGTGCGAGTTGACAGCCGGTTCAAATCGCTTACGTTTGCTCGAGTCGTGAAACCTCGTCGCTCGCAGATGATCACCTGCGTTTCGAGCTCGGCATGCTCACCGAGCGCAATGATGACGCGACTGATGTAGCCGGCCGTTCGATGGCGCGACCCTTCCGCGATATTCGATGGAATGGACACCGCCGCATTCCGCATCTGCTGAATCAGACCAAAGCGTTCTGAGTTCGGAAAGCTGGCAGTAATGTCGTAGACAAGATCGACCAAGTCAATCGCTCTCTGCCAAACGAGCAGATCCCGGTAGCTTGTGATTTCTGGCATGCGGGTCGCGCCTGCAGCGATTGTGCCGATGAGAAAACACCGCCGTTTTCCAACTTGACGCGGTTTTTCGTTCAAGATTTCGCGACCTTGTTTGCCTGCGAGACTGAAGTTTCTGCGATCGGGTTTGACGTATCGGGAGCAAGCGAATCCCGAATCCCCAATCCCGATTCCCGAGTCCCGAGTCCCGAATCCCGGACTTCGCCCCCCGAATCCCGAATCCCGACTCCCGAATCCCGTCGATAGTGCCGCAGCGCCGGCGTCGTGGCCGCGAGCCACCCGGTGGCCAGCAGACAACCGATCCCGCCGCTGATCACCGAAAACGTCGCGCCCGAGCCAGTTCGCCACCGCGCCCGCCTCGAGCTCGCCGAGCTGCGGGCCGCCCAGGAAGAACACCATGTTCACGCCGGTCATGCGTCCGCGCAGGCGGTCTGGCGTCTCGAGCTGGCGGACGATGTTGCGGATGATCATGCTGACGGTGTCGGCCGCGCCCGTCAGCGCCGAGGCAGACGAACGTGAGCCAGAACGATCGCGACAGGCCGAAGCAGACGGTGGCGAGTGCCGAAGACGACGACGGCCCAGAGCAGCGTCGACGCCACGGCGGTCGATGCGCTCGGTCATCGGCACCATCAGCGCGCTCATGAGCAGCGCGCCGGCCGCCGGCGCCGCGTACAGCCAGCCGTAGCCTTCGGCGCCGACGCGCAGGATGTCCTGCGCGAAGATCGGCAGCAGCGCCGTCGCGGACGAGAAGAACGTCGCGAAGAAGTCGAGCAGCATCGTCGATCGAATGAGCGGCGACGTGAAGACGAAACGCAGGCCCTCGATCGCCGCGTGCAGCGACACGTCGTCCCGCGACGTGGCAGACGAGGTGGCGTCCTTCAGCGCGCGGCCGCTCACACCGGTCATGAGGATCAGCGCGGCGGCGACGAACAGGAACGAAATGGCATTGGCGACGTAGGCCCAGCCGACCCCGGCGACCGCGATCACGATGCCGCCGAGCGATGGACCGAGCACGGCGGCCACCTGGAACATGATGGTGTTCAAGGTGATCGCGTTCGGCAGGTGCTCGCGCGGCACGAGCGTCGGCACCAGCGCCTGGCGCGCCGGCAGATCGAACGCGCTCACGGCCGACCCGAGCGCGGCCAGCAGATAGATCGGCCACACGTGCGTCACGCCTTGAAACGCGAGCACCGCGAGGACGAACGCCACGATCGTGGACAGGATCTGCGTGACCAGCATCAGCCGGCGCCGGTCCAGCGCGTCGGCGACGACACCGCTGATCAGCGAGAACACGATGATCGGGAGCACCTTGACCGCGCCGACCAAGCCGAGCGCCAGGCCCTTCCGCTCGGGCGGCACGAGCAGCGAGACGTGCCACAGCAGCGCCGCGCTCTGCATCGTCGATCCGGTCAGCGAAACGAGCAGACCGATCCAGATCAACCGGAAGTTGCGGTGCCTGAGCGCGATGAACGAGGCTCGGGAGACCAACTGTCAGTGGTGACCGAGCACGCGGTGTGGCACGTAGAGATTCGTTACTTGACGGCCAGGAGCTCGACGTCGAAGAGGAGCGTCGCGTTCGGCGGGATCGAGCCGCCGGCGCCGCGCGAGCCGTAGCCCAGCTCGGACGGGATGACGAGCGTCCTCTTACCGCCCACCTTCATCCCGGCCACACCCTGGTCCCAGCCGCGGATGACGCGGCCAGCGCCGAGCGCAAAGGAAAACGGCTCGCCGCGGTCGCGGGAGCTGTCGAATTTCTTGCCGTGCTTGTCGGCCGCTTTGGGGTCGTAGAGCCAGCCGGTGTAGTGCACGGTCACTTCTTTTCCAGAGGTGGCGACGGCGCCGCTGCCGACCGCACCATCCGTAATCTGCAGGCTCGTAATGTTGTCCATAGGGGTGTGTCTCGGACTCGAAATCGGGTAATTGGATAATCGGGTAATCGGGTAATTGAATTGGGTGATTGACTGTCAATTCGGCAATCGATTACCCAATTACCAGATTACCCGATTACCCGATTTCTACGTTACCAGTACGATCTTGCCGACGTGCTCGCTCGACTCCATGAGCCGGTGCGCGGCCGCGGCGTCGCGCATCGGGAAGGTGCTGTGCACGATGGGCTTGACGACCCCGGATTCCAGCAGCGGCCACACGTTTTCGTGCACGGCCGAAGCAATGGCGGCTTTGTCGGCAATCGGCCGCGCGCGGAGCGTTGATCCGGTCACCGTCAATCGCTTCTGCATGATCACGCTGACGTTGATTTCGGTTTTCGGACCGCCGAGCACGCCGATTTGCACCAGGCGGCCTTCGAGCGCGAGGACGTCGAGATTCCTCGGCACGTACGAACCGGCGATGATGTCCAGGACGACGTTGACGCCGGCGCCACCGGTGAGATCGCGAATCGCGGCCACGAAATCAGTGTCGCGGTAGTTGATGCAGCGCTCGGCGCCGATCCGCTCGCAGGCGGCGCACTTCTCCGCCGACCCCGCGGTGGCGAAGACCCGGGCGCCAAAGGCCCGCGCGAGTTGGATGGCGGTGGTGCCGATGCCGCTCGATCCGCCGTGGATGAGAATCGACTCGCGCGACTCGAGGCGTCCACGTTCGAATACGTTCGTCCAGACCGTGAAGAACGTTTCGGGGATTGCCGCCGCCGCCACGAGGTCGAGCCCGCGCGGCACGGGCAGGCATTGCGGCGCCGGGGCCACGCAGTATTCGGCGTATCCGCCACCGGCGACGAGCGCGCAGATCGGATTCCCGGTGGACCACCCGGTGACGCCGTCGCCGACACCGTCAACGGTACCGGCAATTTCGAGCCCCGGAATGTCGGAGGCTCCCGGCGGCGGCGGATAGCGGCCGCGGCGCTGCAGCACGTCGGGACGATTGACGCCCGCGGCCGCCACCTTGATCAGGACTTCGCCCGCAGCCGGCTGCGGCTTCGGACGCTCGACCGCCACGAGGACGTCAGGTTCACCAGGTTCCCGAATCTCAATCGCGAGCATGGTCATCACCGAATGCAGCTGAAGTCGTGGACGGTTCAAGAACGAGCGCTGCGGCGGCCAGGCCCAGACCGAGGCTGAGCGTGATCGCCGCCGTCAGGGCGCTGCGGCCGGCGATCGCGATGCCGTCGCCGACCATCAGCACCGCGACGAGGAGATCGAAGGTGCGCAAGGCGAGCGCCGTCCGCTTGCGCTCCCGAGCGAAGCCGGGACGATTGACGCGCTCGGTGAACATGAGATGGCCCCGCAGCACGCCGCCCACTGTCGACACCGCGCCAAGCGCCAGGAACAGTCCGAGGGTCACCGGCGTCTCGAGCCACGCTTTGATGCGCCAGGCATTGGCGACGCCGGCGACGTAGAGGACGAAGATCGTGATCTGATGGATGCGCCACCACGACGCATTCCGGGTGAACGCGGGCGGCGCGCTGCTGTCGCGGCTGAGCGCGTCGGCGAGCGCCTCGGCCGACGCGTAGCGATCCGCCGGAGCTTTTCGCAGACAGCGGGCGACGACCTCGTCAAGCAGACGTCCCGCGTCCACGCCGCTCGCCGACAGGGGCGCCACCTCGCTGTTGAGCACCCTCCCCACGATGGCCAGCGGGTTCGACGCCTGGAACGGATGGATGCCGCTCGAGTACTCGGTACATCAGCACGCCAAACGCGAAGATGTCGGCGCGCGCGTCGATCGGCTCGCCGTTGATCTGCTCTGGCGCCATGTACGCCGGCGTCCCCATCACCGCCCCCGTCTGCGACACGAACGAAACCGTCGCGCGGTCGGGATGGTCGACATAGGCCAAACCAAAGTCGAGAATCTTCAGCCGCCGGTCGGCCGTCCGCATGACATTTTCGGGCTTCAAATCGCGGTGTACGACACCAGCCGCATGCGCGGCGGCCAGCGCCGCGCTCAGCTCGCGCGCCGTCTGCAGGATCTCAGGCGGCGTGGGCCGCCGGCCCGACCGGATCTCTTCGCGCAGAGTCCGGCCGTCGACGAATTCGGTCGCGATGTACAAGGAGCCGTCGATCTCCTCGAGGGCGTACACCGTGCAGATGCCGGGGTGCGTCAGGCCCGCGGCCGCGCGCGCTTCGCGCTTCAAGCGTTCGCGCTGACGCGGATCGGTCACGAGATGCGGCGGCAACGCCTTGAGCGCGACGCGACGGCCCAGTCGCGAATCGAAGGCGAGATACACGCGGCCCATTCCCCCGCGCCCCAGCTCGCGCTCGATCGTGTAGCTGCCAATCGTCGTCCCCGGCGCGAACGGCTCCTCGTCCGCGAACAGCTCGGGCAGCACCTCGCCAACGGACTCGATCAGAAATTTGCCCGCACGCGAATGGTGACCGAGCAGCGACAGCACCTCGTCGTGTACGTCGCGATCGTCGATGGCCGCCTGGTCCAGCCACCGCTGGACGTCGGGTTCCTCGCGGTCGAGGGCGGCCTCAAAGAGATCGCGGACGCGCCGCTGTTGTTCGGGGGTCATGCCCGTGGTTCGCTCAGCTCGCGATGCAGCCACGCGCGCGCCAGGCTCCACCGGCGCTTGAGCGTGGCCGGCGACATGTCCATCGCCTCCGCCGCTTCCTCGATGCTGAATCCCGCGAAGAACCGCAGTTCGACGATGCGGGCCTGTTCGGGGTCGATTTTCTCCAGCCGCGTCAGCGCCTCGTCCAGCGCCGGCAGCATGCTCTCCGGATCGGCGGCGACCGCCAGCGAATCCGACAGCGACACGCGATTGAGGCCTGCCCATCGTTTCTGCGCGCCGCGCGCGCGCGCCCGTTCGATGAGGATCTGCCGCATCGACCGCGCGGCGATGCCGATGAAGTGGCGCTTGTCGGTCCACGGCGCCCCGGCATTCGCCAGCCGGATATACGCTTCGTGCACCAGCGCCGTCGCCTGCAGTGTTTGTCCAGGGCGCTCGCGGCGCATGTACGCGGCGGCCAGCCGGCGCAGCTCGTGGTACACCTGCGGCGCAACGTCGGACGCGGGCTGGTGGAGGTCGTCGGCAGTCATGGAGAAGCAGCGAGAGCATACAACCTCCGTCCCTCCTGGAACCTCCGTCCCCTCAGATGGCTGTCAGGGGACGGAGGTTCCTGGAGGGACGGAGGTTGTCGTCAGCTCAACCAGTCGCGAGGGCGCATGGCGATGACGCGATAACGATGTCGAACCTCAACGACACGATCAAAGTACTCGAGTTTCGGAAACTCCTTCCTCAACAGGCGATCGCGCAAGGCGCGCAGCTCCCAGCGATACAGGTCGCTGACGAATTCGTGCGCCAGCTCCGGGCGCGTGCGCTCGGTGGGTCGCACACCGTGCCGGATCAGCTCCGCGAGCACGTCGGCTCGGTAGCGGAACGGCCCCGGATCACCCACCCAGCGCGCCTTTCACGGCCTCCAACGAGGCGTCGATGCGGATGATATGCCTTGGGCGCGCGAGCGCCGTCGCGAGCGGTGTCGGCTTCTCCACCGGTGCACCGACGATCGGCTCGACAATCTCCGCGAATTTCGCCGGATGCGCGGTCGCGAGAAACACGCCAACCCGCCCTACCTGCCCTACCTGCCTCTTGAGGCCGAGGTAGGCGATCGCGGAGTGCGGATCCAAAAGGTATCCGCGTGTCTGGTACACCTGCCGGATCGTCTGCCGTACATCGTCGTCGCTGTGACGGCTGCCTTCGATGTCACGGCGCATCGCGTCGCGGTCGCCCTCGTAGAGCCACGCCATGCGCTCGAAGTTGCTCGGGTGACCGACGTCCATCGCGTTCGAAATCGTCTGCACCGATGCGCGCGGCTCGAACCGGCCGGTGGCGAGATAGGCCGGCACGATGTCGTTCGCGTTCGTCGCCGCGATGAACCGCTCCAGGGGCAGGCCCGATCGCTTGGCGATCAGCCCGGCCGTGAGGTTGCCGAAGTTGCCGCTCGGGGTGCTGAAGACGATCGCAGAGTTCTGCGCCAAACCTTGCGATCGAAGCTGTGCGGCGGCGTGGAAGTAGTAGACCATCTGCGGCAACAGCCGCCCGACGTTCACCGAGTTCGCCGATGTCAGACGCATCCGCTGGCGCAGCTCCGTGTCGCCGAACGCCTGGCGCGTCAAGCGATGACAGTCGTCAAAGCTGCCGGCCACGGCGTACGCCCGCACGTTGGTCCACGAGCCATTGAACATCGTCAGCTGCGCTTCCTGGGTGGGGCTGACGCGGCCGTCGGGATAGAGAATCACGACCCGCGTGTGGGGCACGCGGTGAAAGGCATGCGCGACTGCGCTGCCCGTGTCGCCGGAGGTCGCGACGAGCACGGTCAACGGCTCGTCGCCTTCGTGCAGCGTCGCCATCAGCCGCGCCATCACGCGCGCGCCGACGTCTTTGAACGCCAGCGTCGGGCCGTGACAGAGCTCGAGGGCGTAGACGTCCGGCTCGACTTCGACCAGCGGGATCGGAAAGTTGAGCGCTTCGACGACGACTGCCTCGAGCGTTGCCGCATCGACGTCGCCGCGGGTGAACGGCCGCAGCGCCCGAAGTCCGATCTCGGTGAGCGTGCGGTTCGGCAGCCTCGCCAACTCATGGTCGGCCCACGGCTCGATCGTCTCGGGCACGTACAGTCCGCCGTCGGGTGCGAGGCCTTCAAACAGCGCCGTCGTGAAGGAAACCGCGGGACCGGACCGCGTCGTTACGAAGTTCATCAGCTGTCAGCTGTCGGCTTTCAGCGCGGAACCGCGAACGATACGCGCGCCTTCGGCGACGATCGGCGACACGTAGGTTCGCGGAGCGGTCCCGACGGCTTCCATGACCGCGGTGGTCATCGCGGCGGCCACGAGCCGCGCCTGCCCGTCGCCGCGGCAGAGCGCGAACATCGAGGGTCCGGATCCGGACAGACTGCATCCGAGCGCGCCCGCGGACATCGCCGCGTCCTTGATGTCGCCGAACCCGGGCACGAGCGGAGCACGCTTCGGTTCTGCGATCCGATCTTCGAGCGATCGCGCGAGCAGCGCGAAATCGGAACGGTGGAGCGCATCGACGAACGCCCCGAGATTTGCCCACTGCTGAATCGCGTCCGCGAGGCGGACGGAGTCGCCGAGGATCGCCCGCGCGTGCGCCGTTTCGATCTCCAGCTCCGGATGGACGACGACGGCGACGAGGCCGTCGGGGACGGGCAGCCGAACGATGTCGGGCGGATTCGCGCGACGGACCAGGACGAGTCCGCCATGCAGACACGGCGCAATGTTGTCGCCGTGCGCGGAGCCTGCGCCGACCTGCTCGCCTTCGAACGCGCAGGCGAGGAGCAGCTCGCGCGAGGCGCGCGCGCCGAGCAGCGCGTCGACCGCGACAACGGCGGCCACGGCGCTGGCGGCGCTGCCGCCGAGTCCGCTCGACAGCGGCAGACCCTTGCGAATGTTCAGCGCCACGCCCCTACGGTCGCCGAGTGCGGTCAACAGCGCCCAGGCAGCGATGCCCGCGGTGTTCTTCGCCGCGTCGCGCGGCAGGCGACCGTTGTCGCCGACGATCTCGTCGATGCGAACCAGTGGCGGCCCGTCGATGAACCGCGCCGTCACCTCGTCGCCCGGCGACCCGAGCGCGAAGCCGAGCACGTCGAACCCGCACGCAACATTCGACACGGTCGCCGGCGCGAAAGCGGTGACGGAGTTCATGGAGAGAACAATCTTAGCCTGTACAGTCGACAGACCACAGTCGACAGTCATCAGGCGTCAGGCGTCAGTCGCACGACCTGAAAAAGCGATTGAGCCCGCCGGTAGCGCGGAGCTAGACTCGGCGGCGTCATTGCGCGTCAGCGTTGCCGCCGAGCGAGCCTTCATGACTACGAATATCGTTGCCGGATCGTCGGGATCAGATACTCCTGGAACGCGCGGTCGAAATCGTAGGCGGGCCTGAATCCCCAATCCGTCCGCGCGGCTGAATCGTCCACGTCGGCTGGCCAGGAGTCCACGATCGCCTGGCGCTTGGCGTCCACGTCGTACCCGATCCGTGCCTGGGGAAACGCCGCCATCACCACGTCGTGGATCTCGCCGGCGGAGGGACTGAACGCGGTGACGTTGTAGGCAATCCGCGTCAGCCGCTCGCGAGGCGCCGCTGCGAGCGCGAGCAAGGCATCGATGCCGTCGGGCATCGCCATGAACGGAATCGTCGTGTCCGGCCGCACGAAACAGTCGTACGCCTCGCCCCTGGCGGCTGCGTGAATCATCTCGGGCGCGTAGTCAGACGTTCCGCCGGCGGGAATCGTGACCGCCGAGATGAGACCCGGGAACCGCACGCACCGGAAGTCCACGCGAGGAATGGCATCCTTCGACAGCTGTTTGTAGTGCGTCGCGTAGTAGCTGCCCAGCTGTTCGCAATACAGCTTGTTGCACCCGTACATCGTCGTCGGATGCGCGTAGTCCTCTTCCCGCACCCGACCCGCCTTGCGCTTGGTCTCGAGATCCGGAAGGCCGTAGGCCGCGATAGACGAGGGATAGATGAACGTCACGGGACGGCCGTGAGATTCCCCCTGGCGCTGCGCGAACTCGAGCAGGTTCAGCGTCCCTTCGACGTTGACGTGATGCGCGGCCACCGGCGTGTACTCGGAGCGCGTGGAGAGCAACGCCGCCAGATGGAACACGCGGTCGACCTCGAACTGCGCCAGGATGCGATCGAGGACGTTGGTGTCGGTCACCGAGCCGGTGAACTCGCGCGCGACGAGCGGCGCCAGCGAGGCGTCGAGTTGGCTCACGTCGAGCGTGATGATCGGCGAGCCGCTGGATGCCAGGCGCGTGACGAGTCCGTGGCCGATCTCGCCTTCGGCGCCGGTGATCAGAATGACGGGCTTACGCATCAGAATTGCAGGATTGCAGAATGGCAGGATTGCAGGATTTCATTGCAGGATTTCCCTGCCATCCTACGATTCTGCAATGTCTCTCTCGCGTTTCGCCGTCAGCAGCATGTTCAACGACGTGTAGACGACGACGACGATGACCAGCCAGCGGACGTAGGCGATCGGCATCGATACCACGAGATAGGCCGCGATCAGGACGGCCGGCACGCCGCCGAGCATCAGGCCCCATGCCGCCTGCGTGTGATAGGTCCGCGTTCGCACGAAGCGCGCGCTCGCGACCGGCATCAGAAAGGCGCACGATCCCATCATGATCGGAAAGGCTGCGGTCGGGTTCATGCCGAGAAGGCTGACCAGAATCATGCACGGGCCATAGAGCCCGATGCCGAGCATCATCAGGACACCCAGCACGAAGTTCCCGGCGAGCCCGATGCCGAGCCTGGCGCCGCTCAACCCGAGCGTGTCGCCGCCGCCGGGCACCAGATTGAGCGCCTGCATCAGAAAGATGGTCGCGGCGCCAAGCAGCGCGATGCCCATGCCGATCTGAATCTTCCGCCGCGACCAGTGGACGACCACGCCCACGCCGAGCCAGGCGCCCGCACAGGCCGCGACGATCATCAGCAGCAGCGTCGTGGACTCGACCGGTACCAGCTTGGTGTAGATGAACGCCTGCGCAATCGTCGCCAGCGTGTGGCCCACGTTGAGCGTGCCAGGGATCAGCTTCACCGGCACCATGTTCCGCAGCTTGTACACGCTGGTCGTCGTCGCGAACGAGCCGATGCCGAGCGTGTCGAAGAATGCCGTGACGAATCCAATCGCCGTCTGGAACGGCGTCGGCTGCGCGAAGCCTCCGCGCGTCACGACCACGATGTAGAAGATGAGAAAGAGCCCGAGCCCGAAGAAGAGCAGTTGTTTAGCGTCCATCGATGAATTCGTTCGTATACGTGTGTGAGAGATCGATCCGAGCGCCGCGCACCTTCTCCATCGATCCTTCGAGCAAGGTGCGAACCGCCTGGGCCCCTTCCGCGTCCATCACGCCGTCCGGTGAAAACATCGGCATCGAGCTCCTGATCGCGTCGACGTACAGCTGTTCGTCCTCGCCGCGGAACGACTTGGGTGCGCGGCTGGCTATCTCTTCGGGCGTATGCGCATGCATCCAGCGCAGCGTCCGTGTGATGGCGCGCGCCAGGCGATGGACCGTGTTCCGGTTCGCCTCCACCCAGTCGCGCGGCGCATAGAGCACTGACGCGGGATACGCGCTGGCGCCGATGTTCTCTTTCACTCCAGCGGCGGTGCGCAGGTCCGCGAGCACGCGGACCGATGGGTTTCGCGTCGTGATCAACGTGAACGCCGGCTCGGCCACCATCCCGGCGTCCACTGTTCCGCGCTCGAGGGCGGCGATGGCCGTGGCCGCGCTGCCAATCGCGCTGATGCCGACCGAGTCGACCGGCACGCCGTGACGCTGAAGCATATACGTCAGCAGCATCTGCGACGAGGACCCCGCCGTGGTGACGCCGGCGATTCGCCCTTTCAAATCCGCGATCGTCGTCACGGTGGCCGCGGACTGCGGTGACGTGACGAGCACCAGCCCGGGAAACCGCAGCATCGTCACGAACGCCACGAGCTCGCGACCCTCGGCCGCCATCTGAATCGTGTGATCGTAGAAGCCGGAGACGACGTCGGCGCTGCCGCCGACGAGGGCCTGGAGCGCTTTCGCGCCGCCCGCGTGATCCTGGAGCTCGACGTCGAGTCCTTCCTCTTCGTAGAACCCGAGCTCCTGCGTCAGCGTCGTTGGCAGGTAGACCATCTGACTCTGCCCGCCAACCGCGAGACGAACGTTGACGGTGCCGCTCTCGACACGAGCCCCGCAGGCGCATACGAGCGTCGCGACGACCAGGGTGATCCAGTACTTCATTGTTTCCAACGCAACAGCCATCGCTCCAGCCGCGTCACGCCGGCGCTGGCGATGACGACCACGATCGCCAGCACCGTCATCCCGGCAAACACGCCGGTCGTGTCGAACGTGCCCTCAGCCTGCGAGATGACGTAGCCGAGTCCGCGCGTCGCGCCCAGATACTCTCCCACAACCGCGCCCACCATCGCGAATCCGAGGCTGGTCTGCAGGCTCGAAAAGATCCACGTGAGCGCGCTCGGCACCAGCACGTGACGGACCAGCTGCCGCTCCGTCGCGCCGAGCATCCGCACGTTGTCGATCAGCACGCGATCGGCGTCGCGAACGCCCTGGTAGGTGCTGAAGAACATGACGAAAAAGACGAGCGTGACCGCGAGTGCCACTTTCGACCAGATGCCGAGGCCGAGCCACAGCAAGAAGAGCGGCGCCAGCACCACGCGCGGCACCGCGTTCAGCATCTTGATGTACGGATCGCAGACGGCGGCGACGAAGGGCGCGCGGGCAAAGCCGAACCCAACGGAAATGCCCAGACCCGCGCCCACGATCAAACCCAGCAACGACTCTTCGAGGGTCGTGAAGAGATGGCCCCACAGCATGCCGGTGCCGATCCAGTCGGCGATGCGCAGGGCGATGGCCGACGGGCGGCTCACGAAGAACGGATCCAGCACTCCGGCGGCGACCAGACCCTGCCAGAGCGCGATCAGCGCGAGGCCGAGGAGGATGCGCGCGCCGAGGATCGAGCGGCTAGACATGCTGGCTCCGCATCACTTCCTCGCGCAGCACGGCCCAGATCGAGCGATAGACGTCGACGAACGCCGACTCCGTTCGCAGCTCCATCAGATCGCGAGGACGGTCGAGCGTCACCGCGTGCCGCGCGACGACGCGGCTCGCCGGTCCGGCGGAGAGCACGACGACCTCGTCGGCAAGTGCGATGGCTTCCTCGAGATCGTGGGTGACGAAGACCACGGTCTTCTTCGACGACTCCCACAACGCGAGCAGCTCGCCTTCCATGCGCTGCCGAGTGTGTACGTCGAGCGCGCTGAACGGCTCGTCCATCAGCACGATCCCGCGATCGATGATCCAGTTCTGCGCCATCGCGGCGCGCTTGCGCATGCCGCCGCTCAGCTGCGAGGGATAGTGCTCGGCGAAGGCGGCCAGGCCCACGCGCGACAGCCAGCCGTCAGCGCGGGCGAGCGCCTCGGCCCGTGCGACGCCGGCGAGCAAGAGTCCCAGCGCCACGTTGTCGCGCACGGTTTTCCACGGCAGCAGCGCGTCCTGCTGAAACATGTAGGTGGCCGCGCGGTTGAGGCCCTCGAGGTCGCGATCGCCGACGCGGACGCGGCCCGCGGTCTGCGGCACGAGACCGGCTGCGATGTTCAAGAGCGTGGACTTCCCGCAGCCGCTCGGGCCGACAATGGCAACGAACGCGCCGGACGGCACGGCGAACGAAACCTCATCGAGCGCGCGATAGACGCGCCCGTCCGGAGTGGCGAAATCGCGTACGACGCGATCGAACTCGAGGTTCATGGGCCAACGCCGTCGATGAACGCGAGCGCGATCTGCCCGACGTCACCCACGGTCGCAGCCTCGCTGTGCGGACTATGGCCGCCATCCGGCAGAATCGCGATTTCGATCGTAGGGGCGGACCCAGGTGTCCGCCCCGGGCCGACACGCGGGTCGGCCCCTACAAGTGCAGATCTCATCGCATCAAGCTCGCCCGGCTCCGTGCGCGGGTCGCGCGCGCCGTGGAGGACAAGTGCGGGAACGGCAATCTCGCCCAGGCGCCCACCATAGAAATCTTCGGTGTCTGAGGCGGCTTCCTCGGCGATGTGCTGCCAGGCACGGGAATGCCGCTCGATCACCTCGGGCCAGCGCTCGCCATGGTCGCCCGTGAGCACGGTCGTCACCGTGTCTCCGAGCGATCGCGGGTCGTGGCGCATCGATTCGAAGAACGCGCGGGATTGTGGCTTGCGCTTGTAGAAATGCGTCGCCTCGGCAATCACTCCAGCGACGATCTGTGACGTCCCGAGCGCGAGGAGCAACGCGATGATCGCGCCGTCGCTATGTCCCCACACGATCGGCCGCTCGAGCCCGAGCGCGTCAATCAGCGTCCGCGTCTCGTCCGCCGCGCGCAGGTGAAAGTCCGGCGGCAGCGACTCGATCGCCGTGGACCGTCCGTATCCCGACCGGTCGGGACAGACGATCCGGTGTCGTGGCGCAAACGCGGGAAGCTGTCGATCGAACGGATAGATCTCGTAGCCCCAGCCGCTGTGCAGGAACACGATTGGTGGACCCACACCGGCGTCGCGGTAGTGAAGGCGAACGGGCGACACGCCGGGGGCAAGCGGGGAACCAGCGACGTCGATGAATGGCACGCGCAGCGCCCATGGTAAGGTATCCCGCGTTGTGGCCTGTCCTCGCTGATCAAGGACCACCTCGCGGGCGGGGCATCCCTCCTCCACCCCAACGCGGCCGCCGCGTTGGGGGCCCCGGGGCTGGCGGCGTTGCTCCTCCCTCAAATACTCCCGGTATTGCCACCCCACCGCGCACACTACGCGCGGCGGGGGCCCCGGTTCTCGGTCGTCGCGCCTTGCCATCCGGGCGCCGCGCTCCGCGATCTGGTCCTCGCTCAGCGAGGGCAGACCACCTGTGATTGCCCGCCTTGCGCTAGCGCTCACCGCGTGGACCGAGCGGTGGATTCCCGACGCGTTCATCTTCGCGCTCGCCGGCACCGTGCTCGTGTTCGCCGCTGCGCTCGGCGCCACTCCGTCGACGCTGACGCAAGTCGTCGACGCGTGGGGCCGCGGCTTCTGGGAGCTCATCCCGTTCACGCTGCAGATGGCGCTGGTGATCATCACCGGCCACGTGCTGGCCTCGTCGCCGCCGATGGGCCGCCTGATT
This sequence comes from uncultured Acidobacteriota bacterium, assembly GCA_963770995.1. Classification (GTDB taxonomy): domain Bacteria; phylum Acidobacteriota; class Vicinamibacteria; order Vicinamibacterales; family CAVVIG01; genus CAVSWN01. Next base: position 1,632,323 of record CAVYRS010000005.1, read on the forward strand.
CGCGTGATCGCCGGCTGGCCGACGACGCCGCGTGGCGCCGTGGCGATGGTGACGCTCTTCGCGCTCGCGAGCTCGTGGCTGAACTGGGGCTTCAGCCTGATCTTCAGCGCAGTGCTCGCCCGCGAAGTGGCACGCCGTGTCGAGGGCGTGGACTACCGTGCGCTCGCGGCCGCGAGCTTCCTCGGCATCGGCAGCATCTGGGCACAGGGCCTGAGCGGATCCGCCGCGCTGCAGATGGCGACGCCGGGCGCCCTCCAACCCCAAATCCGCGACATCGTCGCGCACGGCGGCGTCGTGCCGGACGGGATCATCTCCTTCCGGCACACGATTTTCCTCTGGCAGTCGATCGTGTCGGTCGTCGTGGAAATGATCGTCGTCACGCTCGTGATGTGGCTCGCGACACCGCCCCTGGGCAAGGGAAAGACGGCACGGGATCTCGGGATCGATCTAGGGCCGACGCATGTCGGTGTCAGCCACGAAAACATGAAAACACGAAGCCCTCGGGGGTTTTTTCGTGCTTTCGTGCTTTCGTGGCAACCCGATGATGCGACGCTTGCGCCCGGTCAATGGCTTGAACACTCTCGGCTGCTGATGTGGCTGATTGTCGCGATCGGCGGGACCTACCTCGTGCGCTATTTCATGCAGGCCGCCGAACCGCTCAACGCGTTCAATCTGAACATCCTCAACCTCGCGTTCCTGCTCGTCGGATTCCTGCTGCACCAGACGCCCGCTCGCCTGATGCGCGCCGTACAGGACGCGACGCCGGCAGTCTGGGGCGTCATCCTGCAATTTCCCTTCTACGCGGGCATCGCCGGGATCATCACCTCGACGCACTTGAACGAGCGCCTGGCGGGCGTGTTCGTCAGCATCTCCACGCCCGCGAGCTTTCCGCCGCTCGTCGCAATCTATTCGGCGGTGCTCGGCGTGTTCGTCCCCTCCGGCGGATCGAAGTGGGTCATCGAGGCGCCGTACGTGATGGAGGCGGCGCACACCCTGAAGACGCATCTCGGGTGGGTCGTAGCGGCCTACGATCTTGGCGAGGCGCTGGCGAATCTGGTGCAGCCGTTCTGGATGCTGCCGATTCTCGGGATGTTCAAGCTCGCAGCGCGGGACGTGATGGGCTACACGTTCGTCGTGTTCCTTGCGCTGGTCCCGGTCGTGCTGCTGCTCGTTACGATTCTGGGGCTGACGCTGCCGTATCCCCTATGACGCCTTGCAGAGCGCCCCAGGTTTCCGGATCCTGACTGAGCAACGTCGTCAAATACAGCCGTACGTCCTCGGCGGGAAACTGCTGGCCGAGTTGCGAAACGGCCGGGCCAATCTTCTCGGCATCCGGCTTGACGTTCTCCTCCTTGATCAAGCCCTCCTCGTGCGCGATCCCGAGGGCATCGAGGAACGCGGCCATCATGGACCGCTGCTCGGCGAGGTGATAGACGATGAGCGCGCGGGCGGCGACGGAGTCGGGCACCGACCCGAGCGTAGCGAGGTGACGCGCCTTGCGGTCCACGTCGAGGTTGACCACGGTTTTCGCCCGAAATTTCTTCTGCTGCGCGATCTGCAGCGCGGCCTGCAGCTGATCGTCGAGCGCCTCGGTATCCGACCAGAACGCGCGGGCCACCCGCTGGCGCTGGTCGATCGACAGGCTCTTCCAGAGGCGAGAAGGTGTCAGTGTCTGTGTCTCGGTCATTCGTTGCTATTCTAGAACGCAACTGTGCCAAACACCGCTGCCACGAAATCACGAAAGCACGAAAAAGACAGTACGGTTTTGTTTCGTGTTTTCGTATCTTCGTGGCAGATTGGTACCTTGGCCAGGCGTTCGGTTCTGACGCTGCTGCTCGGATCGTTGCTGGCGTATGCGGTTGCCGCCCAGACAACCGGGACGCATCCCATCAGCGGCCGGCGCATCGCGCCGGTGATGGGATATCAGGCGGCCGCGTGGCTGGAGCGGCCCGAGCGGGTCAAGGAAGAAGACCCCGATCTCGCGCTCAATATTCTGAACGTTGCGAAAGGCTCGAGCGTCGCCGACGTCGGCGCCGGGTCGGGCTACTGGACCGTCAAGCTCTCACAACGAGTCGGGCCGTCAGGCAAGGTGTTCGCAACCGATCTCCAGCCGCAGATGCTCGATATCCTGGGCCGGCGGCTCACCGCCCAGGGCATCACCAACGTCACGCTCGTGCAAGGGTCGGTGGACGATGCGAAACTGCCGCCCGCTTCGGTGGATCTCGAGCTGATGGTGGACGTGTACCACGAGCTCTCGCAGCCGCAGGCGATACTCCGCGGTCTGCGGGCCGCGCTGAAGCCGGGCGGGCGGCTGGTCCTGCTGGAGTACCGGAAGGAAGATCCCTCGATTCCGATCAAGTTCGAGCACAAGATGAGCGTCGCGGAAGCGAAGCTGGAAGTCGAGCACGAAGGATTCACGCTGGCCGCGGTGGACGACGCGCTGCCGTGGCAGCACATCTTGATTTTTACCAAGAGGCCCCTGTAGGGGCCGACCCATGTGTCGGCCCGGGGCGGACACGCGGGTCCGCCCCTACGAGAGCGCTTACCGCCGCCGCGATCCTCCCCCGAAAATTCCACCGAGCGTGCCGCGCAGGATCGCGCGGCCGAAGCTCGAACCCACCGACCGCGCGGCGCTCTTCGCCGCCGCCTCGAGCATCCCTTCGCGTTTCCCTCCGCGCGGTCCGGTGCTGCCAAGAAGGATGTTCGACAGCGCATCGGTAATACTGCCGCCGGAGGCGGGCGGCGTCGGAAGGGACGCACCCGCCTCACCAGCCCTACCTGCCGCTCCTGCCCTTCCTGCCTCTCCAGCCCCTCCCGCCCTCTCGGCCGTCCGCGTCTGGAGCTTCTCGTAGGCGGACTCGCGATCGACGGTCTGCTCGTAATGGCCGTAAACGGCTGAAGCCTTCTTCCGGACCGCGTCGCGACCCGCGTCGGGAATCGGACCAATTTGCGAAGCCGGCGGCGCCATCCACGCACGCTCCGTGATCGTCGGCGTGCCCTTTTCGTCGAGGACCGATACCAACGCCTCGCCGACAGCCAGCTCGGTGATCGCGCGCGCGGTGTCGAGCTTCGGATTCGGCCGGAGCGTTTCGGCGGCGACATTGACCGCCTTCTGATCGCGCGGCGTGAAGGCGCGCAGCGCGTGCTGGATGCGATTGCCCAGCTGTCCGAGCACGATCGACGGCATGTCCGCGGGGTTCTGCGTCACGAAATAGACGCCGACGCCTTTGGATCGAATCAGGCGCACGACCTGCTCGATCTTCTCGACCAGCGCCCCGGGCGCATCCGAGAACAGCAGATGCGCTTCGTCGAAAAAGAAGACGAGCACCGGCTTCTCGGGATCGCCGAGTTCCGGCAGCCGCTCGAAGAGCTCGGACAGCATCCACAGAAGGAACGTCGCGTACAGCTTCGGATAGCGAACCAATTCATCGGCGACGAGGATGTTGACCATCCCGCCGCCGTGCGTGTCGGTCTGCAGCAAATCGTCGACGTCGAGCATCGGCTCGCCGAAAAACTGGATGCCGCCCTGCTGCTCGATCTCGAGGAGCCCGCGCTGGATTGCGCCAATCGACGCCGCCGAGACGTTGCCGTACTGCGTGCGGAATTGCGACGCGTTGTCGCCGACGAATTGCAGCATCGCCCGCAGATCCTTCAGGTCGAGCAGCAGCAGGCCGTTGTCGTCCGCAACTTTGAAGACGATCGTCAGCACACCCTGCTGCGTCGCATTCAACCCTAGCAGGCGGGCCAGCAGGAGCGGACCCATGTCGGACACCGTGGCGCGCACGGGCAGCCCGCGCTTGGCGAGCACGTCCCAGAACACCACGGGGTTCGCGCGCCAGGCCGGCTCGGCGTTCCCGGTGGTTTTGAGCCGGTCGCTCAACTTCGGCGTCATCGCGCCGGCCGCCGCAAGTCCCGTGAGGTCGCCCTTCACGTCGGCGAGGAACACCGGCACGCCCAGGCGGGAGAAGTTATCCGCCAGCACCTGCAGCGAAACGGTCTTGCCGGTGCCGGTCGCGCCGGTGATGAGTCCGTGCCGGTTAGCAAGTCCTGGACGAAAGAGGACGTCCGATCCTTCAGCCGAATGGGCGACGACGAAGGGTTCAACCATGCGGCAATGATACTTGTGGCCTGTCACGTGTCAGAAACAAGATCAGGTGATCGTTCGTCTATGATCGCGTCGAGGGGCTCCCCATGCAGACGCTCGAACGTTTCTGGCAGGACCTCCGTTATGGCTGCCGCATGCTGGTGGCCAGCCCAGGCTTCACGACGGTAGCCGTCCTGTCGCTCGCGATCGGCATCGGCGCGAACTCTGCCATCTTCAGCTTTGCTGATGCGCTGCTCTTCCGGCCGCTGCCCGTCGCCCGACCGGGCGACGTCTTCACTGTCGGTTCCACCTCATCCCTCGAAGCGCTCAACGCAAGCTCGCTCGTGTCGTCGTACCGCGACTACGCCGACATTCGCGATCGCAGCAAGAGCTTCGAGGGCCTGGCGGCCTTCACCGGCATCACGGCTGGTTTCGCCGCCGATTCGACACACACACCGAAACTCAAGATGGGCATGCTCGTCAGCGGGAATTTCTTTCCGCTGATGGGCGTCGAGCCCACGATTGGGCGCGCGTTCAGGCCGGAGGAAGATCAGGTCCCCGGCCGCGACGCCGTCGTCATCCTCGGGCACGTGTTGTGGGAGCAGGACTTCGGATCGGATCCGCAGGTGCTTGGGCGGACGGTTCGCGTCAACGGCGTGGATTGCACCGTGGTCGGCGTGGCGCCGTCGAACTTCACCGGCATGAATCAGTTCGTGCGGTCGGACTTTTTCGTACCGCTGCTGATGTCGCCGCGCGTCATCAACGACAAGCGGACGGCCTCACTCGAGGCACGCGATGCCCGCAACCTCACCCTCAAGGGCCGGCTCAAGGCCGGCGTGTCGCAGGCGGAAGCGCAGGCCGAACTGACGGCGATTGGGGCGGATCTCGAGCGCGCCTATCCGGACACGAACAAGAATCGCGGCCTCTCGGTGCGAACCGAGCTCCAGGCGAGGATCGCCTCGAGCCCGCCGGATGCCATGTTGATCGCGATGCTCTCGACGCTTGCGATCGGGGTGCTGCTGGTCGCGTGCGGAAACGTCGCCGGTCTGCTGACCAGCCGCGCGCCCGTTCGCGCGCGCGAAATGGCGCTGCGTCTGGCGATCGGCGCCGGCCGCGGACGGCTCGTCCGTCAATTGATCACCGAAAGCCTCCTCGTCGCCGTCGCCGGCGGCCTGCTGGGGCTCGGGATCGGCTACGCCGGGATGATGCTCTTCAGGCAGATTGAAATTCCGACCGATCTGCCGATCGCGCTCGCCTTTCAAATGGATCGGCGGGCCCTGCTCTTCGGCCTGGCCGTGGCCGTCGCGAGCGCCGTGATCGTTGGCATCGTGCCGGCCATTCAGGCATCGCGGACCGACTTGATGGGCGTCATGAAGGCGAGCGACGCGGTGACGCCGGGCCGCCGCCGACGCTGGGGACGCGCCGTGCTGGTCGGAGGCCAGGTGGCGGTCTCGGTCGTCCTCCTCGTCGTGGCGATGTTCATGTATCGCGGCTTCGGCGCGCAATTGGCCGGTGGTCCCGGCTATCGAACCGACCACCTGCTCATGCTGAACTTCGACACCAGCCTGGTCCGGTACAGCGAGACGCAGTCGCAGCAGTTCTTCGAGCAGGTCGCCGAACGCGCGCGCGCGGTGCCCGGCGTCACGCGCGCGACGCTGACGAGCGGCGTCCCGATGTCGAACGACTCTGTACGCACGGTGACCATCGCGCCCGAAGGATTTCAGTTCCCGGCGGGCAAAGAGAACGTGACGGTGCTGGCAGGGTTCGTGGACGAACACTACTTCGACGCGCTGGCGATCGGCCTGCTCCAGGGACGCAATTTCAGGCTCGACGACGATGCGGACGCGCCCCGGGTCGCCGTGGTGAACCAGCATCTGGCGCAGCACTACTGGCCGAATCAGGATGTGATCGGCAAACGTTTTCGTTTGGCCGACGCCAACAAGACCTGGGTCGAGATCGTCGGCGTCGTCAAGACGACGAAATACATCTTCATCGCCGAGCCGCCGTCGGATTTCGTCTACCTTCCCTATCGTCAGCGGAAGCCCGAACGCATTTTCCTGATGGCGCAGTCGGCCGGCGATCCGGCAGCCCTTGCCGGCCCGCTCCGCGAGGTCGTGCGGGGGCTCGACGTCAACATGCCGATCTACAACGTGCGGACGATGGAGGAGCTCTACCGCATGCGGGCGGTCAGCATTTTCCGAGTGCTCATCACCATCGTCGGGGCGATGGGGATCATGGGATTGGCGCTGTCCATCGTCGGGCTGTACGGCCTGGTGGCGTATGCGGCCACGCGTCGAACGCGGGAGATCGGGATCCGGATGGCGATCGGGGCGACTCGCGCCACGGTGCTGAGCATGGTGCTGCGCCAGGGGCTCCTGCTGACGCTGGCGGGTCTGGTCGTCGGACTGGTGGCGAGCGTGGGCGCCGGGCAGCTCATGAACGCGGCGTTCCCGAGCGGCGACGATCGTCAGGACATCATGGCGCTCGTGCTGGTCGCGCCGGTGGTCCTTGCCGTCACGCTGTTCGCGGCCTACATTCCCGCGCGTCGCGCCTCGCGCATCAATCCGACGGAGGCGCTTCGCTACGAGTGACGCCGAGGGCCGTTCTCACTTGGATGTCGGCTCTGGCGCGTCGGATGGCCCACGTGAGAACGGCCCGAGCCGCTCCATCAGCAGCCGCGCGAACTCGGGTCCCTTGCCTTCTTCTTCGTGCTTGAAATAGACGAAGACGTCGCGGCACGACGCCGTCTCGCGCGCGATGGTGTCGGCCCAGCGCTTGATGTCGTCCGGCGTGTAGCCCTCGTCGCGCAGGCGGAAGTAGGCGTAGTCGGCGGTCACCCGCACCGGCGTCGACAGCTTCTCGCTGTCGGCGACGCACAGCGCGAGGTTGCGCGCCGCGAGCCGCGCCGAAGATCTCGTCGTCGAGCCACGACGGGTGGCGGAACTCGAACGCGGCGCAGACCTTCGGCGGCAGCGTCGTCGAGAAACGCGTCGAAGAGCGCGAGATCCTTCTTCAGGTTCGGCGGCAGCTGGAACAGCAGCGCGCCGAGCTTGTCGCCGAGCGTGCCGGCCACCTCGCAGAAGCCGTTCGACGAGCTCGCCGCAGTTCTTCAGCCGGCTGTCGTGCGTGATCCGGCGCGGCGCCTTCAGCGTCAGCTTGTAGGGCGACGGCGTCTGCGCCGCCCAGCCCGCCACGAGCTTCTCGTTCGGCATCCGGTAGAAGGTGTAGTTGATCTCGACGGTCGGAAACCGCGCCGCGTAGTACGGCAGCATCTTCGCCGCCGGCGAGATCCGCCGGATAGAAGCTGCCCTTCCACTCCGGGATAGTTGTAGCCGGAGGTGCCAATCCAGATCATGTCGTCGCCGTCGTCGTCACGTCGTCGATCCTGCACGACGCCAGTCGCCACGTCGACTGTAAACTAGATGTCATGCGCGCTCCGATCGTTTTCTCGCTGTGCCTCGCGCTCGCCGGCCGCGGCGTGCAGCAGGCGCCCGACGCAGCGGACGCTTCACGCTGCAGGGCCAGGTCCAGTCGCTCGATCCGCCGCGCAAGAACTGGTCGCCGTCAAGCACGAAGAGATCAAGGGCTTCATGCCGGCGATGACGATGCCCTACGAGGTGCGGGACGCGAAGGCGCTCGACGGCCTCGCGCCGGGCGATCTGATCAACGCGACGCTCGTCGTCGTTCTCGAACGGCGCGTATCTGACCGACATCAAGAAGGTCGGCACGGCGCCGCTCGAGAAGCCGCCGGCCGAGGCGCCGACGCCGTCCGCCTCGTCCGGCTTCGAGCTGCTGAAGCCGGGCGAGGCCGTGCCCGACGACGCGTTCGTCGATCAGGACGGCAAGAAGCGCACCTTCAGCGCCTTCAAGGGCATCGCCGGTCGTCGATGACGTTCATCTACACGCAGCTGCCCGCTGCCGACGTTCTGTCCGCTGATGGATCGGCATTTCGCGGCGCTGCAGAAGACCGCTGAAGGCGGATCCGGCGCTGCAAGACGTGCGACCTGGTCACCGTCAGCTTCGATCCGGTCGACCGACACGCCGCCGGTGCTGAAGAAGCACGCCAAGAAGCCTGGACGCCGACCTCGACGCGCTGGACGTTCCTGACCGGCGACCGCGACGAGGTCGATCAGTTCGCCGCGCGCTTCGGCGTGTCGGTCGCGCGCGCGCTCAACGACGCGCGCGACATCACGCACAACCTGCGGACCGCGATCGTCGACGCCGACGGCAAGCTGGTGAAGGTCTACACCGGCAACGAGTGGACGCCCGAACAGATGCTCGCGGACCTGCAAGCCGCTTGCCGGCGCGACTGAGCGGCGACAGTGGATCGGGAGCGTGCGAACCGGAGCGACGGCCGACGACTCCCGACGCCGTGTTCACGCCGCGCGAGCGGCGGCTGATCGCGCGGCTGCGGACGCCGCTCGCCGTCCAGCGCGTACCTGAACGCGCTGCCCTACAACCAGGAGCCGCGGCGGCCGCGCCACGCTGCGCAGCTTTCGCGGCGTCGTCCGCGCACGGCTGCGCGCACTGCCTCGAGGCGGCGCTCTTCGCGGCCGTCGTCCTCGAAGCGCACGGCTATCCGCCGCTCGTCCTCAGCTTCGAGTCGATCGACGAGCTCGACCACGTGATCTTCGTCTACCAGCAGCGACGGACGCTGGGGATCGATCGCGCGCTCGCGCGATCCGGGTCTCCACGGCCGCAAGCCGGTCTTCGCGACGCCGCGCGCGCTCGCGCTCAGCTACTTCGATCCGTACATCGACTTCACCGGCCGCGTCACCGGCTACGCCGTCGTGAACATCGCGGCGCTGATGGGCGACTACGACTGGCGGCTGGCGGACACGCAACGTCTGGAAGGTCGAGCGCATGCTGCTCGACTACCCGCACCGCCGCATCGCGTCGTCGGACCGACGCGTCGACGCGCTGCGCGCGCGGTATCGCGCGTTCCGCGCAGCGTTTCCCGGCCGCAAGCCGGTCTTCTACAGCGGACGGGAGCGCTGGACGCCGCTGCCGCCGGAATTCGACTACGACGGTTGATATTGGGTGAGCCTTGACTATTCTGGTTTCCTCGTGGAAGCACGTTTCATCGTCGTCACTGCTGGTCGGCATCTTCGCGGTCGACCTGGGCAGCGATGGTGGCGCGAGAACGAGTGGCAGCGCCGATGGCGCCGACGGGATGACGACGACTAGTCGAGATCGAAATCGCGCATCGGCTTCGTGACCGGCTCTTCCTTCGCCTGACGCAGCGCCTCGTCGAACCGCTTCGACAGCGCGTCGCCGCGCGTCTTCTCCGAATCGACCGACTGCTGGAAGATCGCTTCGCGCCGCGCCGCTTCGCTCGGCGAGGATCCGCTGCGCGTCGCTCAGCTCGGGCTTGTTGCCGCGCTCGGGCTCCTTGTGCGAGACGACACGGCCGAGGTTCGTGTCGATGACGAGGATCGTCTGACAGCAGGGACAGGCCACTTCGAGTTCCGATTTCAGCCGCGCCATCAGCGTTTCCCTCCCAAGCGCGCCCTCGAGGCCGCCGACCTCGAACTCGCTTCTTCACCTCGAGCGGCTTGCCATCGGGCAGCTTCGCCGTCAGCCGCAGATCCGTGATCTGCATGCGACGGAAGTCGAACCGCTGGCCGAAGCCGGCGACGAACGTGTCGAGCGGCGCCTGCAAGCGGCCGCCGGCCGGAATCGACGAGCGTCGCGACGCGGTAGTACGTGTTCAGCCAGATCTCGACGTTCGTCCAGTCGTTCGTCGACCGGTTGTCGACCGTCAGCATGTTGCCGTCGAGCTTCAGCGGCTCGCCGGCGGCTGCTCGCGCGCAGCCGCGCCGACGCGGCGAGCGCCAGCAGCAGCCGCGACGCACGCGAGACGACCGTGCGACCGGCGTGCTCGTCGACGCACGGACTATCATAGCGTAGTGACTCCAGGCGCGCGCCCGACGCTGCGCATCGCCACCTACAACATCCATCGCTGCCGCGGCCTCGACGGCCGCACGCGCCCGGATCGGATCGCCGCCGTGCTGCGCGCGATCGACGCCGACGTCGTCGCGCTGCAGGAAGTGGTCGGCGCCGGGCCGCACGGCGGCGGCCACGCCGAGGAGCTCGGCGCGCTGCTCGGCATGGGCTGGGTGATGGCGCCGGCGCGGCAGCTGCGCGGCCATCAGTTCGGCAACGCCGTGCTGAGCCGGCTGCCGATCACCCAGCACCTCGAGCACGATCTCTCGTGGAAGACGTGCGAGGCGCGCCGCATGCAGCGCGTCGACATCGCCGCCGACGGCGGCACGCTGCACGTCTACAACGTCCACCTCGGCACCGCGCATCCTCGAGCGCCGCCATCAGGCGAAGCGGCTCGCGGCGATCGTCTCGCGACCGCCACGTCAGCGGGCCCGAAGCTGGTGCTGGGCGATTTCAACGAGTGGATGCGCGGGCTGGCGACGTCGCTGCTGAGCGAGAAGCTGAACAGCGTCGATCTGCGGGATTATCCTCCGCGCAAGCGGACGCAGCGGACCTATCCGGGCCTCTTCCCGGTCCTGCATCTCGATCACATCTACTACGCCGGCAAGGTCGAGATCGTCGACATCGAGCTGCCGCGCACGCGACTCTCGCTGGTCGCGTCGGATCATCTGCCGCTCGTCGCGGACATCCGGATCGGGTAATGAGAACCGCGGAGTCGCGCAAAGCACGCAGAGAAGATCGAATTGGCTTTTCTCAGCGAACTCCGCGGTCTCGCGCGGTTTCGTCTTATTCGGGCTCTTCGGCGAGCTCGAGCGGCGATCGCCGGTCGCGTCGACGACGCTCGGCACGGTCGCGGCGGCGCGGTGCGCCTTCACGGCCCGCGCTTCGTCGTAGATCCGCTCCGGCACCGGCTGGATGTCCCACACCAGGCCGACGGCGGCCATCGCCCGGATCACGTACCAGGTGAGGTCGAACTCCCACCAGTAGAAGCCGTTGCGCGCGGCGCGCTGATAGCGGTGGTGGTTGTTGTGCCAGCCTTCGCCGACGGCGAAGAACGCGGTGAACGGGTTGTTGCGCGACTCGTCGACGCGTCTCGAACCGGCGCGATCCGAACATGTGGTTGACGGTGTTGATCGCGAAGGTCGCGTGCGCCAGCGTCATCGTCGGCAGGCAGAAGCCCTAGACGAGCCACGGCATGCCGCCGGCGAGGTACAGCGCGACCGCCAGCACGCAGCGGCGGCACGAAGAAGAAGCGCTCGAGCAAGGCGATCTCCGGCACCTTGCGCGAAATCGCGGATCACCGGGATTGCTCGGCTTCGAGCTCGATCGTGCTTCGTGTCGTTGCAGGAACCAGCCGATGTGCGCGTAGTAGAAGCCGCTGACCATCGGGCTGTGCGGATCGCCGTCGCGATCGGCGTAACTTGTGATGGTTGACGTGATGGCCGGCCCACCAGAGCGGCCCCTTCTGCATCGCCGCGGTGCCGATGAACGCCCAGACGAAGCGCGCGACGCGGTTCATCTTGAACGCGCGGTGCGCGAGGTAGCGATGGAAGATCAGCGTCAGGCCGACGGCGCGCAGGAAATGCGACACCGCCCACAGCGCGACGAACGCCCAGCGGAACGGGACGGCGAAGACGAGCAGCGCCGACGCCTGAACGAGCCAGAAGATGCGTGATCTGAACGACGTTCGGAAGCACGGTTAAATCTCTCGCAGCGCGCGGGCGACAGGAATACGGGCCGCGCGGAGCGCCGGGAGCAGGCCGCCGACCGCCCCCATCACCGCGGAAAAGATCAGACCGCCGGCGAGCAGCCCCGGCGTGATGCGGAACTTGAACGCCAGTTCGCTGAAGCTGGTCATGTTCATCGCGCCGGTCGACAGCCCGTGCACCGGCAGCGCGAGCAGGCAGCCGATGACGCCGCCGACGAGCGCCAGCGCGATCGACTCGGCCAGAAACGCGGTGACGATGCGCAGCCGCGAGAAGCCGAGCGCGCGCAGCGTGCCGATTTCGCGCGTGCGGTAGGCGACGGCCGCGTACATCGTGTTCATCGCGCCGAACACCGCGCCGATCGACAGGATCGCGGTGACGAAGGTGGCGAAGACGCGGATCAGCGTGCCGGTCGTCTCGGACTGCCCCTCGTAGTAGTCGCGCTCGCGCTGCGGCTTGAGGTCGAGGCGCGGATCGGCGGCGATCGCCGCCTGCGAACGATTCGAACGCCGACGGATCGGTCAGCTTCGACGGTCACCGACTGGTAGCCGTTGCGCTGGAACGCCGGCATCATCAGATCGACGTCGCCCCACACCTCCGACTCGAACGACGCATCGTCGGCGGTGAAGACGCCGACGACCTTCCAGGTCGCGCCGCCGAACTTGACGTCGCTGCCGAGCGTCAGCCCCTTGAAGCGGCCGACCGCCTGCTTGCCGACGTTGATCTCGCGCGTGCCCGGCGTGAAGCGGCGTCCTTCGACGAACTTCAGCGTGTCGCGGATCTCGAAGGCCAGCGGCCCGACGCCGCGCAGCCGGCACGTTGGCCGGCTGGTTGTCGGACGACGCGCGGCAGCGCGATGATGACGACCAGCTCGGGCGACGCGAGCGGCGTGGCCGTCGGCGCCGCGCGCCACCTGCGGCATCGCCTCGATCAGCGGCAGCTGCGATCGCAGCACGCGCGCTGACGGTCTCCGACGTCGCGCCCTTGCGCAGCACGATCGCGTTCTCGGCGAGCCGCTCGCGACCAGCGTCGCCGTGGAAGCCCTGCGCGATCGCCATCGTCATGACGAAGACGGCGACGACCATCGCGATGCCCATGGCGGTCATCGCCGCGGTGCCCTTGCGGACGATCATCGAGCGCAGGTTGTAGCTGGCAATCAGACCCATACGTTGTACCTATCCGCGAGCGCTCCCTGCTTCACGCGACGCGCCGCAGCGCGTCCACGATCTTCAGCCGCGACGCCATCGTCGCCGGCAGCACCGCGGCCAGCACGCCGATGAGCGCGCTCAGCCCGAGGCCGATCGACGACGTTCCCGTTGTTGACGCCGAACGCCGGGATGAAGCCGCCGGCCAGGCCGAGCAACTCGCCGTTGACGATCAGCCGCGCCAGCGCCGCGCCGATCGACGCCGCCGACGATCGACGACGAGCAGCCCTTCGCCGACGACCAGCACGAAGATCGTCGCCGCCGGGAAGCCGAGCGTCCGCATCACCGCGATTTCCGTCGTCCGCTCGCGCACCGACATCGCCATCGTGTTGCCGGCGACGAACAGCGTCGTGAGCACGACCGCGAGCGCGACGCTGCCGAGCAGCAGGTTCAGGTTGCCGAGCATCGAGGCGAACGACGCCGAGAACGCCTGCTCGGTCTCGGTCTTCGTCTCGTACGGCGAGTTCGCGAACTTCTGGTCGATCGCCGACGCGACCTGCGCCGCGCGATCGGGATTGGCGATCTTGCGTCGACGAACCAGCCGATCTGCCCCTTCGGCGTCGATGCGCTCGTCGGCGTACTTCCAGTGGAACATCATCGACTGGTTGTCGACCGCGGCGCCGCCGGCCTTGTAGATGCCGCGGATCGTGAAGTCGAAGTCCTGCGATCCGTAGACCGGGATGCCGACCTGCAGCGTCGATGCTTGTCGCCGACCTTGAAGCCGTATTTCTTCGCCAGGCCGTCGCCGACGATGCAGCCGGTGCGATCCTCGAGGAAGCGCCTTGCGCTCCTCCGGCGATCAGGATGATCTCGGGATACATCCGCAGGTAGCTCTCGGGATCGATCGGCGAACTGGCCGAAGAAATTCTTCGGATCCTTGTAGATGCCGCCGAACCAGTTCGCCCAGGTGACGTCCTGCACGCCCGGCGTGCTCTTGATCGTCTCGGCGTGGCTGACGTCGGCATGCTGAAGATCATCGACGTCGAGCGGATCGTGACGAGGCGCGTCGACGAGCTGGCCGCCGACACGGCGTCGAAGCCGTCGAGCACGGCGCGCAGCGACGACGAACAGGAACACCGCGAGCGCGACGCTGATCATCGTCAGCGCCGTCCGCCGCTTGCTGCGGCGCGCGCTCTTGAGGACGAGGCCGATGAATTTCATGCGTCGCCTCCTAGCCGCCTGCACCGACCTGCTCGACCAGCGTGCCCTTTTCGAGGTGCAGCAGGTGCGTCGCGCGCTCGGCGGCGTGCGGATCGTGCGTCACCATCACGATCGTCTTCTTGAACTCCTGGTTCAGCCGCTGCAGCAGCGTCAGCACTTCGCCGGCCGACTTCGCGTCGAGGTCGCCGGTCGGCTCGTCGGCGAGCAGCAGCGTCGGGTCGGTGACGATCGCGCGCGCGATCGCGACGCGCTGCTCCTGTCCGCCCGACAGCTGACGCGGATAGTGCTGCGTCGCGGTCGGCGAGGCCGACGATGTCGAGCGCGGTCATGACGTGATCGCGGCGCTGCTTCTTCGACAGGTTCGTCAGCAGCAGCGGCAGCTCGACGTTCTCGAACGCGGTCAGCACCGGAATCAGGTTGTAGAGCTGAAAGATGAAGCCGATGTGCCGCGCGCGCCACGCCGCCAGCGCGCGCTCCGACAGGCTGCTGATCTCGGTGTCGCCGATGCGGACCGAGCCGCGCGTCGGGCGATCGATGCCGGCGAGCAGGTTCAGCAGCGTCGACTTGCCCGAACCGGACGGTCCCATCAGCCCGAGGAAGTCGCCTTCGTCGACCGTGATCGACACGCGGTCGAGCACCGGGATCTCGATCGCGTCGCGGCTGGTACGACTTGGTGACGTCGCGCAGCTCGATCAGCGCCATGCGGTCTACGTCCCTTTGACTCGGACCAGCGCCGCGGTCGGTCAAGCCCGGCCGGCGGATTCAGGATCACCGCCTCGCCCGGCGACGACGCCGCTGCGCACTTCGACCTGATCGAGCCGCTCGGCGCCGAGCGTCACCGGACGCCGCGCGGCGCGTTGCCGCCGGTCGACGACCCAGACGAACGTGCTGGCCGCTCTGCTCGGCGATCGGCGCGCTTCGGCACCAGCACGACCGGCGCGGCCGGCGCGGCCGCGCCCGGATTCCTGCTGCCTGAGCCTCGCGTCCGCGCGCTTGTGCTCCTGGAACGTGACGCTCGCGGTCATCTCCGGCTTCACGTGCGCGTCGG
Organism: uncultured Acidobacteriota bacterium; assembly: GCA_963770995.1. GTDB lineage: Bacteria > Acidobacteriota > Vicinamibacteria > Vicinamibacterales > CAVVIG01 > CAVSWN01. Next base: position 1,647,473 of record CAVYRS010000005.1, read on the forward strand.
CGTCGAGAATCGTGACGCGCACTTCGACGATCGCCTTGGCGCGATCGGCCGACGGAAAGATCTGCCGCAGCCGGCCCTTGTAGACCTGATCCTGATAGGCCTGCAGCTTCACCTCGGCCGGCATCGCCGGCGTCAGCTTGGCGACGCTGTTCTCGCTGACCTCGGTCTGCACTTCGAGCTCGCCGAGATCGGCGATCGTCGCGATCGCGCCGCCTTCGCGCGACGACTGTCCCTGCGACGCCGAACGGCGACACGGTTTCGCCGACCTCCGCGCGCTTCTTGATGACGACGCCGTCGAACGGCGCGCGGACGTTGGTGTTCTCGAGCGCTTCTTCGGTGACGCGGACGCGCGCGCGCGCCGACGCGATCGCCGCTTCCGCCGACTTCACGCGCGCCGCCGACACCGCGGCCGCCGCCTGCGGCGCCGGTGAGCGCGGCGTCGGTCGTGATGCCGTCCTTCGTCAGCGCGCGCTGGCGCTCGAGCGTGCGGACGTCCTCGTCGCGCGCCGCGACCGCCTGCGACCAGCTGCGCCTCGGCTTCGGCGACCGCGCGGCGCGACGCCTCGAGCTGCGCGTCGATGTCGGCGTGCTCGATCTCGGCGATCACCTCGCCCTTGCGGACGCGCGTGCCTTCCTCGAACTTCAGCCGCGCGAGCCGGCCGCCGGTCTTCACGCCGACGTCGCTGCTGTGGCGCGCGACGACGTAGCCGGTGGCGACGAGCACCGGCAGATCGGTCGAGCCGCCGGCGCGTGCACGACCTGCGTCGCGCGCGCGACCTCGACTTCCGGCGCCCGCCGCTCGGCCACGTAGGCGCGCGCGCGCGGATACACGGCCACGCCGGCCGCGACGAGCAGCGCAAGGATCGCCCACGGCAGCCAGCGCCGACGCGGCGCGCGCGTCGCGATCGATGCGCAGCCTGCGACAGATCGCCGCGACCAGGCGATGTCTGCATGAATTGTCACAGGGAAAACAAGGTCGACGATCTGCGATCACGGGATCGCCGTCGATCCCCGGATCGTCGATCGCCGATGCACTGACTGTCTAGCCTTCTTCTTCGAACTCTTCTTCTTCCGGGCGGGCCGAGCCGCGTCGACGGACGCAGCGCTTCGCGGTAGTCGAACATCGGCAGATCGCGCACGTGCAGCGACAGCGTGCACGCCGGCGACTTCTCGTCGACGACGACCGTGACCGGACTGCCCTCGACGCCCTCGCGAAACGCGATGCGGCAGCCGCAGGCGAGCCGCGCGTGCGTGAATCCCTTCAACATCGCCCCGATCATACTACAACGCGGCGCTACAGCAGCGACTTGATCTCGGCCTCGAAGCGGTCCTTTCGACGACAGCCCGACGTGCTTGGCGCACATCTTGCCGTCGCGCGAGATCAGCGACGGTCACCGGAATGCCGAACATCGGTCCGTACGCGTCCTGCACGTCGTCGTGGTCGAGCCCCTGCAGGACCGGGTAGTTCATCTTCATCTGCGCCGACGTACGGCTTGAGCTTGGCCGAGCGTGTCGTCGACCGAGACGCCGACCACCTGCAGCCCGGCCTTGCCGTACTTGTTCTGGAACTCGATGAACCACGGGAATCTCGATCTTGCAGGGCCCGCACCACGTCGCCCAGAAGTCGAGCAGCACGACCTTGCCCTTGAGCGACGGCGAGCTTCACGTCCTTGCCGTCGACGTCCTTCAGCGTGAAGTTCAGGTTCGCCGGCTTGGCGTTCGCCGGGCACGCCGCCGGTCGCCGGCGGGCCGGGAGGCGCGTCAGCGGCCGCGTCGACACGATCGAAGTGCGGCTCCGACGCGACGTTCAGCGTCAGCAGCGCCAACGCCAGACAGCGCTACCGGCGGCAATCACCCATCGCATGTCTCATTCGTCGAGTCCCCAGCGCCTAGTCCCGACGACTCTACTGCAGCGACGCCTGAACGAACGACGCCATGCGCTCGACGTCGGGCGCGGCTCGCGCGCGACGAGCACGAACGTCCGGTTGCCGACGCACCAGATCTTGGCCTCGTGGCCGAGCACTTCGACGAGCTGCTCGGTGCGCGCGCGTCTTCGGCAGCATGAACAGCGACACCGGGCTGTCCCTCGTGGCGGTACATGATGTGCGCGATCTTGCCTTCGCCGTAGAGGCACGGACGCGAGCCGACCAGCTCGAGTCCGGCCTGCGCCGGATCGTCCGGCAGGTGCATGCGCCAGCCGAAGCCCGACGCCATCGAGCTCTCGACCGCCGCCGGCGCCTGGTGCGTGCCGAGCGCGCGGTTCATCGCGAAGCACTTCACGTGATCGGCGGTCAGTTCGGCCGCCAGCACGCGCGCCGACTTGTCGGTCGCCTGATAGACGAACGCGCCGCCGACGACGAGGACGAGCGAGGCCGCGAGCGCGTAGCGGGGCGAGGCGCGTGCGCCAGGCGCAGTCGCGGCGGCTGAAGCCCCGCGCCACGTTCGGAGCGTGGCGCGGCCGCTTCAGGCGCTGCGCGCCAGCTCGCCAGCACTTCGTCGCGCAGCGCCTCGGGCGCGCGCGGCGCGTCGCAGCGCCGCGCTTGCGCGCCCGGATCAGCGTCGTGCACCGCGCGCTCGGCCGACGACGCGCGAATGGCACGGCGGGCAGACGCGCAGGTGATCCTCGACCGCGCGGCGATCGGCGTCGGGCAGCTCGCCGTCGACGAACGGCGTGACGAGGCGTCGATCGTATGACAGGTAGTCATGACAGTTACGCTGCATTGACGGCTGCGAACCGGGGTTTCGACGGCTGACTCGCGCATCGCGTCGAACAGCATGTGCCGGCCGCGCGAGATGCGCGACATGACGGTGCCGATCGGAATCGACAGCATCTCGGCGATTTCGGCGTAGGAAAACTCTTCCACGTCACGTAACCACACGGCCTGGCGAAACGCCTCGGGCAGCGCGTCGATGGCCGCCTGCAGCTCCGGCGCCAGCGTGTCGCGCATCAGCAGCGATTCGGGCGTCTCGGCCGCCCGCCGACAGTCCGCCCGGCGGCGGCGCGTCGGCGGCCCGATCGACGATCTCGCTGTCGACCGCCACCGTGTCGCGCGCCCGGTCGCGCGCCCGGTTCCGGGCGGTGTTGTGGAGAATCGTGAACAGCCAGGCCCTCAGATTCGTGCCCGGCTCGAACCGATCGGCGGCCCGAAACGCCTTCAGATAGGTCTCCTGGACCAGATCCTCGGCGTCCGCCGGCACGCGCGTCAGCCGCAGCGCCGCCCGGTACAGGCTGTCGAGCGACGCCAGCGCCTCGGCCTCGAAGGCGGGCGACACCGGACTGTAAACCCTGGCGGGCCATCAATTATTCCAGCCTTCGCGCGCACCGCATCGTGCGGGCGCTTCGGCGTCGGCAAGCCCGGGCGCTGTCCCGCCGTAGCATGGACGAAGCGCAGACATGCGCGACGGCTGAGCCCAGTATAGTCGCTGTCGCTCAAAGAGGTCGGCCGGCGCGTCCAGCGAGAGGACAGCGACGCTGCCGGGCGTCATGCGGAACAACGGCCGAGCACAGCGTTTGCAGGCGCGTCCCCGTCAACAGTAAGATCGCCGTCAGGTTCCCGTCTGCTCGTGGCCTTTTCGAGGTACCGCCTATGCGCACCCGCGTGCTGCTGCCACTCGCCTGATCGCTGGCCTTGGCCGCCGTCGCGTGGTCTCTGCGGCCACGCGAGCCCCGGCCGCCGCTCAGACCTCGATGGTGCCGTACTTCGGCAAGAACAACCCCCACTACGACAAGTTCGAGTGGCACATCTACACGACCGACCACTTCGAGATTTACTACTACCCGGCGCTCGAGCCGCACCTCGAGCGCGATCGCCGGCTACGCCGAGAGCGCCTACCAGCAGATCAGCGCCGACCTGAAGCACGACCTGTCGTTCAAGGTGCAGCTGATCCTGTTCAAGACCCACAGCGAGTTCGAGCAGGAGAACATCGACGCCCGGCGCGGCGCAGGAAGGCGTCGGCGCCTTCGCCGAGCCGGTCCAGAAGCGCATCGTCGCTGCCGATTGACGATCCGCCGGACCGCCTCTACGGCCTCATCGTCCACGAGCTGACGCACCAGTTCGAGTTCGACATCATCCCGCAGGGGCTGATCCGCCGCAGCGTGCCGCTGTGGGTGAACGAGGGACTGTCGGACTACGAGCGCGGCCAGTGGGAGCCGCTCGACCTGATGGCGGTCCGCGACGCGGCGATCGCCGACATCGTCCCGAAGATGACCGAGCTCGAAGGCTACGGCGGCGGCGGCGGACCGTCGCGGCTGATCTACAACCTGGGCCACGCGGTGTTCGAGTTCATCGAGGCGAAGTTCGGCAAGGAAGGCATCCGGCAGTTCCTGTTCTCGCTGCGCAAGAGCGTCATCGGCGGCGGCGAGGACGCCTACGAAGAAGCGCTGCGGATGAAGAAGGACGAGTTCGACCAGAACTTCGAGCGCTACCTGAAGGACCGCTTCAAGCCGTTCCGCGACAAGGAGCGGCCGGCCGACTACGGCCGCGACCTGTCGCCGAACAAGGAGAAGACGAAGTTCGCCGAGGCGCTGTCGATCGCGCCGTCGCCGTCGGGCGACCTGATCGCGGTGGTCACCGTCAACCGCAAGGATCAGGAGCTCGACATCATCCTGGTCTCGTCGAAGGACGGATCGATCGTCCGCAACCTGACGAGCGGCTTCGACAAGGACCTCGGCTTCGATCACCTCGTGCAGATGGGCGTCGACCAGGCGGCGAATCCGTGGATGGCATGGTCGCCCAAGGGCGACCGGCTCGCCTACTTCGTGCGCACCGAGAAGGAGCGCACGCTGATCATCCAGAACGTGCTCACGCGCGAAGATCGAAGAGCGCATCCCGATGAAGACGGTGGACGAGCCGGAGTCGCCGGCCTTCTCGCCCGACGGCCACACGGTCGCGTTCGACGCGCTGCGCAACGCGCGTCGGCGACATCTTCACGATCAACCTCGACACGAAGGTCGTCACCAACCTGACCGACGACCCGTTCGGCGATCGCGCGCCGAGCTACTCGCCCGACGGCAAGTTCATCATCTACACCGCGCGCGTGAGCGGCAACGAGAAGCTGTTCCGGCTCGATCTCGACACCAAGAAGAAGACGCAGATCACCTTCGGCACGCAGGACGAGACCGGCGGCGCAGTTCATCGACGACCACACGATCGTGTTCGCGTCGACGGCCACCGATCCGGCGGTGCCGCTCGAGCCCGAGGTCGCGCGCAACGGCAACATCTACAACATCTGGACGCTCGACCTGAAGACCGGCGAGCTGCGGCAGTACACCGACGCGGTCGGCGGCAACTGGTCGCCGATCGTGCTGAACGAGGGCAAGACGAACCGGATCGCGTTCGTCAGCTACTTCAAGAACGAGTACAGCATCCGCACGCTCGAGCGGAAGGAGCCGCTGCACACCGCGGCCTCGTCCGACTTCGGCGCGCCCGGCCCGATCATCGACTTCCAGGCGCCGCTGCAGCACACGCTGGTGAAGGAGAACCAGCGCAAGAAGGGCGCGTTCGAGAAGATGTTCCTCGAGGGGCGGCCGCCGGTGAACGTCGGCGTCACCAACAACGGCGACATCTTCGGCGGCACGCAGGTGAGCTTCGGCGACGTGCTCGGCGACAAGCAGGTCAACTTCTTCGCCGCGTCGATCTCGCAGTACCGCACGCTGTCGCTGTCCTACGTCGACCTGTCGCGCCGCTTCCAGTGCGCGCTGCAGGGCTACTCGCAGACGCAGTTCTTCTACGGGCAGCTGGGCGGCGTACTTCTACGACCCGTCGTTCGCGCCGTTCCTCGAGCCGCGACGATGCGATCGCGACGCGGACCGTGCGCGGCGGCAGCGCGTTCGGCATCTACCCGTTCAGCCGCTACCGCCGCATCGAGGTGTCGGGCGGCCTGCGTGCAGCTCGACGAGCAGTACAACGATCCCGACGCTGCAGGCAGCAGTCGCAGGACTACCAGCAGGCGCTCTACGGCACAGGCGGTGTTCCGCAACGGCACGCTGATGCCGCTCGGCGCGGCGTTCGTCCAGGAGACGACGATCTTCCGCGAATTCGGTCCGCTCGCCGGCAGCACGATGCGGCTGGCCTACGACGTCTCGCCGAAGATCGGCGGCCTGCTGTCGCGGCAGACCTTCGACGGCGACGCGCGCCACTACCTGCGCCTCGGCGGCATCCGGCCTGCTCGCGACGCGCATCCGCGGCTTCAAGAGCACCGGCGACTTCCCCGACTTCCTGTACTTCGGCGGCAACTCCGAGCTGCGCGGCTACGACTATCTGCAGTTCGCCGGGACAGAACATCGTGTTCGCCAACGCCGAGCTGCGCTTCCCGCTGATCGAGGCGGCGCTGACGCCGATCGGCGTCATCGGCGGCGTCCGCGGCGTGTTCTTCGCCGGCATCGGCGGCGCGCTGGTTCAACAACCAGCCGACGGCGAACCCGTGCACCGGCGAGTCGTCGCAAGCTTCAAGTTCGCGACAACAACCCGGCGCTGACGTGCCAGGTGCCGACCGGCTACAAGCTGGACGCGCTGACGGCCAGCCCGTGTTCGTCACCAACCCGGCGACCGGCCAGCAGACACTCGGTCCTGAACTACGCGACGGCAGAGCGTGTCGGGCTTCCGGCTGCAGGACGGCCGCGCCTCGTACGGCCTCGGCCTCGAGACGTTCGCGCTCGGCTTCCCGATCCACTTCGACTGGTCGTGGCGGACGCTGTTCAACCAGGGCTGGGAGGACGTCGTGTTCGCCTGCACCGAGCGTCGACGCAGCGGCGGCAAGCTGCATCAGCGGCGGCGACCGAGTTGCGCAAGCCGCGCTTCGCGGTCTGGATCGGCTACGACTTCTAGCTGACTAGCGACGCTCGGGGCTCGGCGTTAGCGTCGCGGCGACGGTCGCGTTCGGTCTAGTCCCGAACCAGCCTCGACCTCCAGCCCGGCTTTTTTTTGTACAATTATTTTGGTTTGACAAAGCAAATTAAAGTACGCGATCGTCACGTCCGCCAGCTGCTCGACGCCTACCCGCGGATCTACTTCGCCTGCCACACCCGGCACGTGCAGCGACCCGGCAACGGGCGACGACGTCAGCGCGCACCAGGCGAGCATCCTCGACCACCTCGACGAGGTCGACCCGGTGTCGATGACCGACCTCGCCGGCCACATGGGCGTCACCGTGGCGACGATGTCGCTGGCCATCGATCGGCTGGAGCGCACAGGCTACGTCCGCCGCGATCGCGACCCGGGCGATCGGCCGGCGCGTGCTGCTGCGCATCACCGCGGCCGGCGTGCGCGTGCGCGAGGCGAAGTCGGTGCTCGATCCGGTCCGCGTCGAGCAGGTGCTCGGGCAGCTCTCCCGCGCCGACCGCGAGGCCGCGCTCGAAGGGCTCGGACCTGCTGGCGCGGGCGTCGGACGAAGCACATGACGCTCGCGAGCCGCCGTTCGTGGTTCGTCGTTCGATGGTTCGCCGTTCAGAACCTCGAACGTCGAAGGAGCCTCGAACCTCGAACGTCGAACGTCGAACGTCGCGGAGGTATCCATGAAGTGGCTCGTGCTCGTCGTCGGCGGGCTGGTCGTGCTGACCGCCATCGTCGCCGCCATCGGCGCGCTGCTGCCGCGGAACCACAAGGCGAGCCGCACACTGCGCATCAACGCGCGCGCCCGGCTGAGGTCTGGCCCGTCATCATGCAGGCGACCGAGGCCTCGGACGTGCCGGTCGACGTGCTCGAGCGCGATCCGCCGCGCCGGCTCGTCACGCGCGTCACGGAGACGGAAAAGAACGTTCGGCGGCACCTGGACGATCGCGATCGCGCCGACGCCGTCGGGGGCTCGACGCTCACGATCACCGAAGACGGCTGGGTCGCGAACCCGATCTTCCGCTTCGTGTCGCGCTTCGTCATCGGCCACCACGCGACGATGGACGGGCTGCTGAAACAGGTGGCGAAGACACTCGGCGAACCGAGCCGCGCTCTCAGGCGAGTAAGCGCGGACCGGTGTACGATGGCTGATGGCTAAGGGCTGATGGCTATGGACCTGACACCGAAACGCGCCGCCGATTCCGCCACCGAGATGGTGCAGGTCGTGCTGCCCAACGACGCGAACCCGCTCGGCTTCATCCTCGGCGGCACGGTCATGCATCTGATCGACATCGCCGGCGCCATCGCCTGCCATCGCCACACGCCGCACGCTGCTGGTCACGGCGGCGGTCGACGACCTGCAGTTCCTCCACTCCGATCAAGGTCGGCGACCTGATCATCCTGAAGTCGCGCGTGACCTGCGTCTTCACGACGTCGCTCGAGGTGCAGGTGGATGTCTTCTCGGAGGAGACGCTGACCGGACGCCGCCAGCTGACGAGCCGCGCGTTTCTGACCTTCGTCGCGATCGACCGCGACGGCGCGACGGTTCAGCGTGCCGCCGTTGCTGGTGGAGACGCGACGACGAGCGCCGCGTGTGCGAAGAAGCGCAAGGCGCGACGCGAGACGCGGCTGCTGCGGAAGACGATGGCTAATGGCTAATGGCTAATGGCTAATGGTTCCATGATCCATATGCCATCAGCCTTTAGCCATCAGCCATGTACGGAGACGTTCTTCAGGCGAAGGACCGAACGTTCCAGATCGATGCCGACGCGGTACTTGCTCAGGAACTTGTGCCCGACGATGCCACCGAGCTGGAATCCGAGCAGCGCGCTCGGCGCGTTCGAGGTTCAGGACGACGACCGGGAAGTTCTTGTAGCTGATCGTGTCGAACAGCAGGTCGACGCCCGGCATCAGGAACGCGTCGGGATCCCAGCCGGACGTGCCGTAGACCTTCAGCGCGATCCGGCGGCCGGTCTCGGGCTTGCTGCAGCGACGTCGCCGTCGCCTGGCTGATCGAGATCACTTCCCCGCCGGTGTCGACGACGAAGTTCGCCTGGTGGCTGCCGTCGACCGTGCCGCGCACCGTGGCCAGGCGATGCAGGCGCAGCGGCAGCTCGAAGTCCTTCGGCTCCTCGGGCAGGTGCTTGCCGAAGGTCAGCTTGTGCGTCTTGTAGTCGATGACCATCGAGTAGCCGAGCGCGAGCGGCGACAGCCCCTCGGTTTCCTTCACCGGGATGTCGCGCAGCGGCGGGTTCTTGATCAGGCACGGCACGTTGCGCAGCTTGAGCGATCCGAGCTCGAGCGAATCGATGCGCGCCAGCTGCAGCCCGCGCAGGCCGACCCGGCCGACGCCGGCGCTCAGCGTGTAGGTGACCGGCGTGATGCCGAGCCGCTGCGCCGTCGGACGCGTGATGACGGTGTTCTCCGATCCGGTGTCGACGACGAAGTCCTGCGCCGACGGCGTCGTTGACCTTCGCGCGCACGACGACCTTGTCGTTCACCAGCCGGAAGTCGACGGTGTAGAGCCGTGTCGTCGGCGCCGGGATCGGTCTCGAACGGCACGCGCTGGCCGAACGAGCGCAGGAAGCGGATTTCGGCGCGCGACCAGTCGGCCTTCTCGCTGTGGTCCTTGTTCGGCAGCAGGTTGACGTAGTTCGAGTAGGCGCCGGCCGCTTCCTCGTACTTGTGCTGCCGCTCGTAGATCGTGCCCGACGGTGTGGTGGATTTCCAGATCGCGCGGCGACAGCCGCAGCGCCGCCTGCGCCTCGTTCATCGCGTCGTCGAGCCGGCTGCGCGCCGCGAGCGCCTTCGCCATCCCGTGATGGCCGCGCGCCAGATCCGGCGACGCCGCCAGCGCGTCCTTGTACTTCTGCTCGGCTTCCTGGAACAGGCCCGACGACCAGAGCGCGTCGCCGTAGAGCGTCATCGCTGCCGGGGCTGGTCGGGTCCGACTCGAAACAGCTTTTCGGCTTCGTGCGCGCGCCAGGTCGAACTCCGCCACGCGCAAGCGCCGACGCGATGACGCCCATCCGCGGCCGCCGGACGCTGTCGGGCGGCGCGACCTTCAGCGCATTGCGATACGCGTCGAGCGAGTCGAGGAACCGGCCTTCGGAGAACAGGATGTCGCCGAGTTGGAGCTGGACTTCGGACGCCTGGGAGGGCGGCGTGACGTCGGCACGAATAACGAGCGAAGCAGCCGCGACGATAGCCGACCGCGACACGACACGGTAGCCGCTACGCATGACCCCTCCAGGCCACAGGGAGCCTAACGCTGGCTATACCCGTCCCGAGTCCCGGCCGCGCTTACAAGAATCGGGCCGGGCGGCTGGCTCTCAGGCGCTGGCAGCTGGACTGATGCACCCCAGCAGGGGTCTTTCGAGAAGCGAAAAATGTTTCAGCGCGTGTATTGCTCGATTGTCGACCCCGTCGTACATCTGGTCGACGCGCAGGATCTGCGTGTCGCGGCTGTAGCTGCCCAGTTCGTAGTCCTCGCTCATGATGAGGGCCTTGATCGGCTTGGTCGGGCAGACTTCGGCGCACAGACCGCAGAAGCTGCACCGCGACAGGTTGAAGTCGAAGTAGTCGAGGATCTTGATCTTCTGGCCCGGCTCGCGATGGCCGCCGAGCGCGATCAGATCGTCGGGGCACGCCTTGGCGCACTGATCGCAGACGATGCAGGTCTGCGCGCCGGTGCCGGGCTCGGTCTGCAGGCGCAGCACGCCGCGGAACCGCGGCGCGGTCGGCCGCCGCTCCGCCGGGTACTGAAAGGTGAACGCCGGCTGCGGCGTGTACTTCAGCGTCAGCCACAGGCCCTTCAGCAGGTCGACGAGGAAGATGGTTTTCAGGAACTTGATGATGGTGTTCATGGGTTGATGCGCTCGTCTCGGCGTCGCGTCACCGTTCGAGCGTCGGCTCGGTGTCGCCCGACATGATCGTGCGCTCCTTGCGAAGCACGGTGCCTTCCTTGCGAATCTTGTCCTGCAGCCGCATCAGGCCGTAGAGCAGCGCCTCGGGGCGCGGCGGGCAGCCGGACACGTACACGTCGACCGGCACGACCTTGTCCACGCCCTGCAGCACGCTGTAGGTCGGGAACGGGCCGCCGGCGTTCGAGCAGCTGCCCATCGAGATCACCCATTTCGGCTCGGGCATCTGATCGTAGAGGCGGCGCAGCACCGGCGCCATCTTCTTGGTCACGGTGCCGGCGACGATCATCAGGTCCGACTGGCGCGGCGAGGCGCGGAACACTTCGGCGCCGAAGCGCGCGATGTCGTAGCGCGACGCCGACGCCGCCATCATCTCGATCGCGCAGCACGCCAGGCCGAAGCCCATCGGCCAGATCGACGACTCGCGCGCCCAGTTCAGCACGCGATCGATGCTGGTGGTGATGAAGTTGTCTTCGAACTGGTGATCAATCAGACCCATTGATGATCCCTGATGCTCGGTCACGTAGTAGTCCGGACGTTCCGGTTGCAATGAAGGCTTCCCACTTCCGCGGCGTTTCGTCGAGCGAGAAAATGGCCTCGACCGGGCAGGCCGGCACGCAGGCGCCGCAGTCGATGCACTCGTCGGGATGAATATAGAGCATCTCGGCCGCCGCGAACGCCGCTTCGTCCTTCCGCGGATGAATGCAGTCGACCGGACAGACGTCCACGCACGCGGTATCCTTCGTTCCGATGCATGGCTCGCAAATGATATACGCCATCTCTATTAATCATACTCAGGATCTCAGGAACCTGCGAGGATGATCAGGGCAAGCGCCGGCTCTTCTTGTGGCATGCCTGGCGGGCGTCCCGTCCGCGGCCGCGCAGCGCCTGCCGTCCGAGCCGATTGCGTTCGCCGACGGCCGCGTGACGGTCGGCGGCGACGTGTCGGCCTCGTTCGGCGGCAGCGATCCGGGGTTCTTCAACTACACCGACTACGACCACTCGGCGCTCCGGATGCTCCGCATCGACGTCACCGGCGCGGTCAAGGCCGGCGACCACATCTCGGTGCTCGGCGAGGTGCGCACGGAGAACATCGGCGAGGTCGGCCCTACGCGCTGTACGTGCGCATCCGGCCGTGGACGGACGCGCGATTTCGACATCCAGGTCGGGCCGCGTGCCGCCGACCTTCGGCGCGTTCGCGCGCCGGACCTACGCGAGCGACAACCCGCTCATCGGCTATCCGCTCGCCTACCAGTACCTGACGTCGCTGCGGCCCGATGCGCTGCCGGCCACCGCCGACGAGCTGCTGCGCAAGCGCAGCCTCGGCTGGCTGCTGCGCTATTCGGTTGGCAACCAGTCGCTCGATCGCGGCGTGCCGCTGGTCAGCGCGTTCCGGTGGGACACCGGCGTGCAGGCGCACGCCGGCGCGACGAACGGCCTGATCAACGCGACGGCGTCGGTGACCACCGGCACCCTGTCGAACCCGCTTTTTCACGACGACAACAGCGGCCGGCAGCTGGCCGGACGCGTCGAGGTGCGCCCCGTCGACCGGCCTGATCGTCGGCACGTCGGTCGCGCGCGGACCGTTCGTCGAGCGACGCCGCGGCGCGCGTGGCCACGGCCGGCGACGGGCACGCCGGCGACTTCACGCAGACGGCGTGGGGCGCCGACGTCGAGTACTCGCGCGGCTACTATCTGGTCCGGTTCGAGATCGATCGTCAGCGCGTGGCGGCTGCCTGCCGTGCGGCGCCGCCGTTCCTTGACGAGCCGCTCCGCGCGATGTCGACGTCGGTCGAAGGCCGCTACAAGCTCACGCCCGGCCTTTACGCCGCGGCGCGCTGCGATCACCTCGGCTTCAGCGATCTCGTCGGAACGCAGGCGACGGCGCCGTGGGACGCGCCGGTGACGCGGCTCGAAGTCGGCGGCGGCTACTCGATCCAGCGCAACCTGCTGCTGAAGATGTCCGTTCAACACAACACGCGCGACGGCGGGCGCCTCGACGCGCCGCGCGACGCTGGCCGCGGCACAGCTGGTGTTCTGGTTCTGATCGAGGCATGGACAAGGACACAAGGATGCGGCAGGATCGGCTGCGACGGGCGCTGGCGCGCCTCGTGTCCGTCGTGTCCTTCGCGTTGGCGTCGACGCCGACCGCGTGCCGCGCGACCCGGCTCGATTCGCGGCCGCGTCGAGCTCCGCCGCGCCGCACCGCCGGTCGAGCGCCGCCCCGGCGTCGTCGGACCTCGGCACGCCGCGGCGCGCGACATCGCCGATCGTGCTGCGCTCGGTCGTCTACCTCGAGTCGGCGCCGCGCGGCGCGTTCGAGACCGAGCGAAGGCGGACGCGCCGTGATGGATCAGCGCAACGAGACGTTCGTGCCGCACGTGCTCGCGATCACGACCGGCACGACCGTCGACTTTCCCGAACTCGGACAAGTTCTACCACAACGTGTTTTCGCTCTCGAAGGCCGCGCCGTTCGATCTCGGGCGCTACGCCGCCGGCCGCTCGCGGCCGGTCCGCTTCGATCGGCCCGGCATCGTGCGCGTGTTCTGCGACATCCACTCGCACATGAACGCGTTCATCCTCGTCTTCAGCCATCCGTTCTTCGCGATGACCGACGCGCGAGGGCCGCTATCGCATCGAGAACGTGCCGCCGGGCACCTACGGCGTCATCGCCTGGAACGAAGGCACCTCGTCGGAGCCGAAGCCGGTCACGGTGCCCGACGGCGGCATCGCCGAGCTGGACTTCACGCTGCGATGAGAGCTGCTGTCGTCGCTGCGGAGCCGGATCTTCCTGGCGAGCGCGCTGCTCGCGGTGCTCTGCATCGCCGTCGCCATCTACCTGGTCAACGTGCGCGTGACCGAGGAGGCCGAGCGGACGCTCGAGCGCGAGATCGTCGCCGACCGGCGCGCTGGTCGACAAGCTGCGGACGACGCGCACCGAGACCTTCACGCAGATGGCGCGGCTCATCGCCGACGCGCCGCAGCTGAAGGCCGCGGTCGACACCAACGATCCGCCGACGGTGCAGGACATCGCCAACGGCTATCAGGACCAGGTGAAGTCGAACCTGCTGCTCGTCACCAACAAGACGCGGCGGCGTGCTGGCCACGGTCGGCGGCGTCGCCGCGCGACCGCGGCGATCGTCTCGAACCAGCCGGCGGTCCGCGACGCGCTGGCCGGACGCGAGAGCGCTCAGCCTGCTGCCGCAGCCCGACGGCATCCTGCAGCTCGTGACGGTGCCGGTGTACGTCGGCCTCACGCGCCCCGACATCCTCGGCACGCTCAGCGTCGGCTTCCTGCTCGACAACGCGCTGGCCGCGCAGCTGAAGCAGATCACCGGCAGCGACATCGCGTTCGGCATGGACGGGCAGATTCTGGCGGCGACGCTGCCGCGCGAGCACTATCCGGCGCTCGCCGAGCGGCTGCGCACGACCGGCATCTCGCGGCGTGCAGCTCGGCGGCGAGGAGTACGAGGCGCTGCCGCGGCCGCTCGCCGCCGGACGGCGACGCGGCTGCCGGCGAGCTCCGGCCCGGTGGCGCTGATCCTGCGCTCGCGCACCGAGCAGCTGCAGTCGCTCGCAGCCGATTCACACCGGCCTCGCTCGTCACGGCGGTGCGTCGCGGTGCTGCTCGCGACGCTCCTCAGCTTCGCGGTCGCGCGCACGATCGCGCAGCCGCTGGCCGCGATCACCGACGTGATGCGCGAGGTCGCCGCCACCGGCGACCTGACGCGCAAGATCGCGCTGCGCCACGGCAACCGCTGGGACGACGACGACGCGCGGCTGCTGGCGACGACGTTCAACACGCTGACCGATTCGATCGCGCGCTTCCAGCGCGAGATGTCGCAGAAGGAGCGGCTGACGTCGCTCGGCCGCCTGTCGACGGTCATCGCGCACGAGGTCCGCAACCCGCTGATGATCATCAAGGCGGCGCTGCACACGCTGCGGCAGCCGGACGCGGCGCCGGCGGCGATGCGCGAGGCGATCGCCGACATCGACGAAGAGGTCGTGCGGCTCAACCGGATCGTCAACGAGGTGCTCGACTTCGCGCGGCCGATCCGGTTCGAGCTGTCGCGCCGTCGACCTCAACGCGCTGTGCCGCGAGTCGGCGGCCGCGGCGCATGGCCTCCGGCGCCGGCGCCGGCGATCGCGCTGCGATCTCGACCCGGCGCTGCCGACGATGACGACCGACCCCGAGCGGCTGCGGATCGCGCTCGTCAACCTGCTCGTCAACGCGCGCCACGCGGTGAACGGCACGGACGCGCGGCCCGGCCGAAGCCGGTCGTCCGCCTGCTGAGTCGAGCCGCGTGCCTGCAGGCGGTCAGGCTCGAGCGCGATCGACGCGTCGACGGCGAGCGCGTGCGCATCGTGCATCGCCGACCGGGCGCCGGCATCGCCCGGCCGACCTGCCGCACGTCTTCGACCCGTACTTCACGACCAAGCGCGGCGGCACCGGCCTCGGCCTGCCGATCGCCAAGAACATCGTCGAGGGTCTCGGCGGCACGATCGCCGTGTCGAGCGACCCGGGCCGCGGCACCGAGATCCATCGATCGACCTGTCCCTTCGACTCGCCGCGGGACGCGAGCGCGGCGAAGGCCGAGCGGCTCGCTCAGGGCAGGCCCGCATCGCTCATGACCGCATCCGCGGCTCGCATTCTCGCTCGTCGACGACGAGGAAAAGATCCTGAAGGCGCTCGGCCGCGCGCTGCGCGACGCCGGCCACGACGTCGTCGAGACGACGAGCCCGCGCCAGGCGCAGCGGCTGCTCGGCCGAGCGGACGTTCGACGTGCTGGTCGTCGACAACATGATGCCGGAGCTGAGCGGGCTCGATCTGATCCGCGAGCTCGTGGCGGCCGACGCCGGAGGGCGAGCGGCCGCAGATCCTGATGATGACGGCGCACGCCACGGTCGAGAGCGCGCATCGAGGCGATGAAGCTCGGCGCGCTCGACTACCTGCAGAAGCCGTTCGAGATCGACGAGCTGCTGGTCGTCGTGCGGCGGGCGCTCGACCACCAGCGGCTGCGCACGCGAGTACCGCTACCTGGTCAGCGAGCGCGACGAGCAGTTCGATCACTACGGCATCATCGGCCGCAGCCGCGCGATGGAGGAAGTGATCCGGCGCGCCGAGCTGGTGGCCGAGACCAAGAGCACCGTGCTCATCACCGGCGAGACCGGCACCGGCAAGGAGCTGGTCGCGCGCGCGATCCACGACCGCAGCGCGCAGCGCGACATGCCGCTCATCAAGGTCAACTGCGCGGCGATTCCCGAGACGCTGCTCGAGTCGGAGCTGTTCGGCCACGTCCGCGGCGCCTTCACCGGCGCGACGACGACCAAGAAGGGCAAGTTCGCGCTCGCCGACGGCGGCACGATCTTCCTCGACGAGATCGGCACGATGAGCCCGACGCTGCAGTCGAAGCTGCTGCGCGTGCTGCAGGAGCGCGAGGTCGAGCCGCTCGGCTCGGAGCGGACCGAGAAGATCGACGTGCGCGTCATCGCCGCGACCAACCGCGATCTGCGCCAGATGGTCGCCGACGGCAAGTTCCAGGAGGATCTGTTCTACCGGCTGAACGTGATCCCGATCGAGATTCCGCCGCTGCGCGAGCGGCGCGACGACATCCCGGCGCTGGTCGAGCACTTCGTGCAGAAGCACGCGCAGCGCACCGGCCGGCGCGTCGAACGGATCGACGAGGGCGTCCTGGCCGGCGCTGCAGCAGTACGACTGGCCGGGCAACGTGCGCGAGCTCGAGAACACGATCGAGCGCGCGGTCGTGCTGTCGCCGGGACCGGTCGATCACCGCGCGCGCCGTCTCGGTGCTCGGCGCGCGCGACGCAGCAGGCCGACCGGGCTGCCGTCGCTGAAGCTGCGGCAGAACATCGAGTGGGTCGAGCGCGAGACGATCCGGCGCGCGCTCGAGAACGCCGGCGGCGTCAAGAAGGACGCCGCCGAGCTGATGGGCATCAGCCAGCGCGCGCTGTCGTACTACCTGGCGAAATATCGCCTCGATTGACGGCGGCGCGTAACTTTCCCGGACACCATGCGGTCTAACGAACAGGCTGACGATGAACCTACCGAGAGTGACCCGTCTTCTATCGCTGCTGGCTGTCGCCGTCGCGGTCGCGTGCGGCAAGAGCTCCAACGCGCCGTCGTCCAATCTGACGTGCTCGACCCTGCCTAACGCGACGACGTTCCTGCTTGTGAACAACGCGGTCTGTCCGCAGAGCATGACCGTCGCCCGCGGCACGCGAGTCACCTTCATCAACAACGACTCGCGCGCTCATGAGATGACGTCCGATCCGCACCCCGAACACACCGACTGCACGGAACTGAATGCGGTGGGCCGCCTCGAACCCGGAGCGCAGCGAGAGAGCGGCAACCTGAACATCGCCCGCCGCTGCGGCTTCCACGATCACATCAACGAGAACAACAACGCGCTGAAGGGGTCTATAACGATCCAGTAATGGCTGATGGCTAATGGCTAATGGCTCACGGACGATGGTGGACCCATCAGGCATATGCCGTATGCCATCAGCCATCAGCCATCAGCCATGTCAGCGCAGCTTCAGCGCCCGCCCCTTGAGCGTCGCGGCGAGCGCGCGCATGCGCATCCCGTCGCGTCCGCTCGCGGCGGCTGCGTCGCGCTCGAACTGGGCGGCGAGCGTATCGAGCTGATCGAGCGCCGCGGCGGCGTTGCGTTCCTTCCCGGTGCGCAGGCTGTCGACGCGATCGAGCGCGGTCTTCACCGATCGCGCACGCTCCGCGTCGATGCTCTTGCTCCGCATCAGCTGATCCACATAGGCGAGCGCCACCGGCGAGGCCACCGGCCAGGTGATGCGCGTCTGCTGTTGGGTATTCAACTCCTCGCTGCGGACGAGCGTGGCGGCGTCGATCTCGTTCTGGGTCAGGAACTCGCTGGGCTTGAGCTTGAACACGTCGATCCCGCGCGCGATTTCCGATCCGTAGATGTTGCCGTTGTACCAGTAGGTGGACCAGAAGCCGCCGAGGATCAGGTTCTTCGCGTCGAGCGGACCGCGATCGTAGAAGGCGATCTCGACGGGCTTGGTCGAATCGGTGAAGTCGAACACCGAGAGGCCGCCCTGGTACCACGCCTGGACCATGATGTCGCGCCCGGGTACGGGGATCAGCGAACCGTTGTGCGCGACGCAGTTCTCCTGATCGGTTTGCGGCACCGGGATCTTGTAGTACCCGCCGAACTTCAGCTTGCGATCGACGACGTCGAAGACGGCGTCGGCGCCCCACGAGAGCGGATCGGTCGCGCGGCACCGCGGGCGGCTGCCGCCGCCCCACTCGTCGGTGAAGATCACTTTCGTGCCGTCGTTGTTGAACGTCGCGGAATGCCAGAAGGCGAAGCCCTTGTCGGCGACGTAGTCGAGCCGCACCGGGTTCTTCGGATCTTTGATATCGAGCAGAATGCCGTTGCCCGAGCACGCGCCCGCGGCCAGGCCGATCTCCGGGTACACGGTGATGTCGTGGCAGCGATCCGTCTCCGACGTGCGCTGCGTGCCTTCGCCGTGGTCGCCTCCGCGCCACAGCGCGGCGACGCTGCTGGCGTCGGAGAAGATGCGCGGGCGGCTGATGATCTTCGCGTTCTGCGGCGCCGCCAGCGGCACCTGGATGACGTCGATGCTGTAGCGCGACGTGTTCGGATCGTCCTTCGGTTCCACACACCCCGAGAGCTCGTCGCCGGATCGCACGGCGCCCGTGCCCGACCCGTAGATGTACAGGTTCGCCGGATCTTTCGGATCCATCACGATCGTGTGCGTGTGCGATCCGCGGCACGTCTGCACGGCCGCGATCTGTTTCGGCTTGGCCACGTCGCTGATGTCGAAGATGCGCACGCCCCTGAAGCGTTCGTTGCTGACCGGCGTCTGGACGCCCTGGGTCCCGCAGTCGAGGCGGCCGCGCGTCTGCTCCACCGACATGATCAGGAGATTCCCGTGGACCGACACGTCGCCCTGCCCGCCTGGGCACACGACCGACGCCAGCAGCTTCGGCCGGTTCGGGCGCTCCACGTCGTAGGTGTTGAACCCGTGGTAGTTGCCCATGATCACGTGATGCCCTTTGAACGCGAGGTCGGAGTTCGTGAAGTCCGGGCGGTTGGCAATTGCGGGATCGAAACGAGCCGCCGGATTGTCGTTGGTGGGCTCGCCGGTGGGCTCCGCCGGCGCCGGGGTCTCGGCCGCCGTACGCGGACGCTCGGGTGTGCTCACCCGGCCAGCCGGCATTCTCGGATCGAAGAAGCCGTCCGGCTTGCCGAGGCTGGCGAGGCGTTCGAGATTTTTCGCGGCTTCGCCTGCGTCGTGCAACCCCGCCTTCAGCCCGATCCGCGGATCGCCCGAGGTCGTACTCGGGCGCTCGAGATTGGCGGGCGGAATCGGATCCGGCGGCCGCGGCGGCGGCTGTTGCGCCTGCGCGCCGAGCCCGACCGCGATGCTGAGCGACAAACAGCCGGCGACCACGAATCTCATCGCTTGATCTCCTTGACGAGCACCTCGAGCAACGTGCCCATACGCTGAATTTCCATGCGCTGATCGGCGTCCACGTCGGACGCGAACGAGAAAATTGTCACGTCCTGCCCCGCGCCCGGCGTGGCAAACAGCTCCTGCACCATCGTAATCGCGCCCCCGTGGTGCTTGATCATCCCCTCGAGGAAAAGCCGATCGAATGCATCACCCTTCGACTGGGAGAGCCGGGCCATCTCCTCCGCGGTGAGCATCCCCGGCATGAGCGTCGCGCCGTGCATGTGCATCGCGTTCAGGGCGGGCACTTGCTGGCCGCGCACGCGGAGCCAGTCCTGCATCATCTTGATTTCGTCGACCTGCGAGATGTCGATCCGCTGGCCGAGAAGGAGCAACGCCTGGCGCGTCGTGTGCGTCGGAATCAGCGCGACCATCTCGAGCGCCTGCGCATGGTGCCCGATCATGCCCTGCATGAACTTGATGTCGGCGCCGATGTACTCGACCTGCGAGACGTCGGACGCTTTTTCAGCGGAGATGACCTTGCTCGGTTGACCGGGGGCGCCGGGCTGGACTATCGGTGGCGGAGACTGCGCAGGTGGTGGTGCCGTCCCCACCTGAGCCGTACGGCACGAAGCGCCGGTGGCGGCGACGAAGCACAGGATGGCGGCTCTGGATATGTGCATCTCTCCGGGCGCGGATGGACAGCATACATTATCGCCGCCGAGCCGGTCGCGAGGGCAACGAACAACAGCGGCAGCAGCAGGACGAACAGCGAATGCTCGATGAAGCCCGCACTGTTCCCGACGGCACCGTTGGCGAGGGGGATGGCGATTGTGACCGCGTAGTACCACATCAAGGGCGTCGTCAGCTGCTGGTCCACCCGTCGATCGAGCCGCTGCACGAGCTCGTAGAGGACGACCAGGCCGCCGAAGTAGAACGCGATGCCTTCCACCCGGTGCGCCTGCGCCGCCGTCATCCAGAGCACCTGCCCGGGCTGCGCCGCCATCCACACGGCGAACGTGATGCGCGCGGCGTTCACGACGATCGCCGCCGAATACGCGGCCGCGGCGGCGAGCACGAGGACGCCGGCTGCCGACGCGCCTGACGCGGCTCGTCTGCGCAGCATCCACACCGCCATGCCAAACGCCGCGATCATGAAGTTGATGCCGGCGCAGACTTTCGCGATCAGAAAGAGTCGCTCACGCGAGAGATACCCTTCTCCGGGCGTCCATTCGAACGTGACGCCGGTGACCGCGGTGACGAGTCGCGTAGTCGGGTCCAGCATCCATCGCAGGTCGTCCACCCGCGCGTCGGCGTAGTACCGCTTCATCCGCCAGATGACGAGCGCAACAACCGTCGCCGAGGAGCAGGCAGAGACCCGCTCGTGGTGAGCGTCGAACCACGGATCCTTCGACAGGTACACCCTGAGGGAGCCGTCATCCTTCGACAAGCCAGGATGGCGGTGAGTCGAGAGGCTCACGACGAGCGGAGGGTGAGATGGCCGTCGTCACGCCAACGCTCCCGGCCTTCCGCGCCGCGGACCGGACGAGCGACGTCACGGCGATCGCGGCAAGCAGCGCGGCGGCCACCCACAGCAGCTCAGGCTCCGCGCCGACGGCGAGATCGCTCACGCCTTGCGGCATCGGACTCGGCTGATCCACATCTGCGGCGTCGCCGGCCGTGCGGCGGATGATTTCGTGCACCGCAACGAAGGACGTGTACCGCGTGAGCAGTCCATACGTCAGACCGAGCTCCGTGATGTGCGCCACACGCTGCTCGTCCGGGTCGCCGACGCCGTAGTCGGAGAGGGTGCTGATGCGCGTGCGCGCCCAGAGATGGCGAAGCGCACGATGAGCCTCGTCGGGCACCGCCTGCCCGACATCGATCGCGCTGCGGTACGGCGCCTGTCCCGTCGTCCCCGAGATCTCGATGCTCCCGCCGGGCTTGCCGCGCCATTTGCCGAAGACCACGACCGGCCGGCTGGCAAAGAGATCGGGAACGCTTCGCCGGCTCGACGTCGTACGCGTCGAAGCCGTTGAACGTCACGTCGATGCCGGTCAGCACCGGCGAGTCGATGTAGCGGCGGAACGTCGCCGCGGTCTCGGCTGAGCGCTGCTCGTTCGATCACGACGAACGGCTCGCCTTGTCCGGCGTGCGCCACGCCTTCGATGAGGTACCGGTTGACGCTGCTCCCGATGCCGAACGCGAACACGTTCGTCTGGTCGAGATGATCGCGGATGTAGTCGAACACGCTCTTCTCGGCGTCGATGTAGCCATCGGTCAGGAGCACGACTGTCCGGGCCACGCCCTCCTGGCGCGGAATCGCCAGCGCCTGCTTGATGGCCGCGAGCAGCTCGGTGCCGCCGCTGCCCTGCTTCGGCCCGATGAACTGCAAGCGCTGTTTCGAGGTTACGAGCGGTCGCCGGAACGGACGCGCGTGCATACGTCTGCGATCCGCTGGCGAAGACAACGATATTGAACGTGTCCGTCGGACGAAGCACGTTGATGAGATCGCGCATCAGCGTCTTCGCGGTGTCCAACGGAAAGCCGTTCATCGAGCCCGACACGTCGAGCACGAAGATGTATTCGCGCGGCGGAATCTGATCGGCCACGACAGCCTTTGGCGGCTGCGCCATGAGCAGGAAGAAGTTCTCGTCTGTTCCCTGATAGAGCAGGAGTCCGGACGTGATCTGCTCGCCCGCGAGGCGATAGCGAAGAATGAAGTCGCGGTTGTTCGATGCCAGGTCCGAGTCAGGAAGGACGAAGTCGGCTCGACCCGTTCCAGTCGGGCGAGTGACGATCTGGTGCGAGGGCGATGCGACGTCTTGAATCGGCACGCCCGTGGACAGCTGACCTGTCAGGTGAAACGCGCTCTTCGGTGCTTCGCCGGCGTGCTGGTACGGCGTCTTCACGAACGTGTCGGCCTCGGACGCCTCCGACTGGCGTGTCGACGAGTAGCGCGGGCCGACAACCGTCGGATACATGAACTCGTAGACCCCGTCGGTCGGCACCAGCAGTTCGGTGTACTTGAGCTCGACCGAGATCGTGTCGCCGGGCAGCACGTTGGCGACGTTCATCGTGAAGACGTTGGGGCGGCTCTCTTCCAGCAGCGAGGCGCTCTTGCCTTCGCGCTTGGCCGACTCGAATTCCTGCCTCGCCTGTTCGCGCTCCTTGATCTTCGCGACGATACGCAAATCGCCGACGGTCATCGTCATGCCGTAGACCGCCGCTCGCGTCGACGCGGGAAACACGTAGCGGGCATGGAGCGCCCGCTGGCCGCGATTCTCGTAGATCTGCCGCACGGTGACGTCGGCGATGACGCCGGAGATGGCGACGTCGACGCGAGTGTCCTTCAGCGGCAACTGATCGACCGCCGGATCGTCGCTCTGCACGAAAAAATAGGGTGAGAGCGTCCTGTCGGCCGGCGCTCGATCACCCTGCGCGAAGGCGAGGCGTGGAGCGAACGAGAGAACGGCGGCAACGAGAGTGGCAGCACAACGAAGCGAGATGGTCATGCGCCGGCAAGAGGCAACCTCGTTGCCGTGGTCGGGGCGCTACACGGGAACCTTCACAACGTCTTGCAGGCAAGAGACATACAGCAGCCGGTCGCGTCCTGCAGAAGGCGTCGTCGACGGCGAAAGGCGTGTCAAGGCGTCGCCGCGTGCGTGTCTGCGGCAACACGCGCCGTTGGGGCCATGAACGGCACGACCCGGCGCCGAGGGGTATACTGGATTCATCACTACGCTTTCCTGAGCTCTGCGGCCAACTTGGCCTCCAGCCCTCACCAAAGCACGTCCTGGAGGAGGGCCGGTGAGGAATTCTGCCTGGTCAAGTCGATCATCCGCGTCGGAGCCACCCGACGTCGCGCTGCCCACGCTGTGCCCCAAGTGCAGGTCTTCTTCGATCGTGACCACCGAGAAGGTTCCGACCGCCAGCAGCTACTGGCGATGCACGAGCTGCGGTGAAATGTGGAACGTCTCACGATCGCAGAAACAACAGTACGGGGGGCGCCAATGGCGGTGAGAACAATCCGACTCGTCCGCGAGCTGCAGGAACTGGTGGCGGCGCTCGACCGGCGAGTTCCTCGGTTGGAACGGGCCGCCGAGCCGTCGATCGCCCGCGATGCGGCAGCGCTCCGGGCCAATGCCTTGAAACGCTTGGCCGAGTTGGAACACGAGACAGCAGCTGCTGCGCGGCAGTAACAGGTGATCTGAGCTTTTCTGAGCTCTGTGCGGCCGCTCCGGCCTTCAGCCCTCACCAAAAGCACCACGTCAGGAGGGCTTGAATGTCGATTATCACGCTTCGCTCGTCCGCGCCGACGAACTACGCCCCAGTCTTAGCCGAGAATCCGGACGCGGACTTCGAGCGCCGATGGACCGCGTGGATAGCGCGCGGGGTCGCTCATGACACCGTCATGAGCCAACGGCTCATCGCGCTCGGAATCGTTGTGGCCGCGGTTGCTCTTGCCGGGGCCATCGCGTACGGCCTGATCTCTATGTGATGGTGCCGATTCGGATCGCCTTCATCCGTACCCGCATGGTGTTACCGGTGGCTGCGATGGTGGCCGTTGCCGGAGGGCGGTTCGGCCGACAAGGCGCGGATAGCCTGTCGCAATCCGGGGGAATGGGGCCACAGATCCAGCTCCGCCTGCATGTGGGCGATACGCTTGGCCTGAACCTCGAGCGCGGCGCGGAGGGCCGCCACCTCCAGCGTTTGCTCGGTGAGGCGGGATGCCAGGTGCTTGAGCGTCGTCGTTCTTGATTTCACCATGGCGATCCTCGGGGACGGGCGTGACGAGCGTCTATGAACAGGCGCCCCGGCCAGCTCGGTCGTCGAGCAGACTAGCGGAACCGCGAGCGGCGGATCTGTGCCGTTTTGTACACCTCGCTGACCGCGTTCAAGGCTCGATCAATGGATGCGTTCGAGTGGTTGCTCGAATCGGGCGAGCGCCTGCCGGGCCTCGAACTTTCGCCACAGCGCGATCGCCCGCCGTTGCAGCCGGCCCTTCTTCGCACGGCGATACTGATCGATCATGCGCTCGATCCGTGCGAGCCGGTCGCCCGAGTCGGCGCGATTCACTGGGTCATTCGCCATTGCGGTTGATCTCCCGACGCGCCGACACCGACAAGTACGGGATCATCGCCTTGTAAGTAACGCGTGATGTGTTGTTCCATCCGAATCGGAAACGTCGGCGCCGGCCCGGCGATCCGGTCGGCATATGTCCGGAGCATCACTTCCTGAAACACCGGCAGCGCCACGCGGCCGCCCGTTTCCTTCGAGCCGAGTGACCGGCTGTCGTCGAACCCGATGCGAACGGCGACGGTGATGCCGCCGGCGCCGTACGTCGAGCCGACGAAGAGAGCGTCCTTGAAATCGTTGGTCGTGCCTGTCTTGCCCATCACGGCGATGGGAAACGTGCGGGAGTCCAACGCGTGCGCCGTGCCCGTGGGGATCCGAACGACACCGCGCAGACCTTCCTGGATGAGCGCGAGCGCGCCATCATCGATGGCGACGCGGACCCGGCCATGCGGCGTCCCTGGAATCACGTCACCCGATCCGCGGACCACCTGCCGTATCACGTGCGGCCGCGCAACAATTCCAGACGCAATCGTTCGATAGGCCGTGGCCAGTTCCAGGAGGCTGACCTCCGATGCCCCCAACGCGGTTGTCGCGTAGCGCTGCAACCGGGTCTCGACGCCGAGACTGCGCGCCGTCCGCAGGACACGGTCGATCCCCACCTGGGCGGTGAGCCAGATCGCGACCGCGTTTCTCGACTCCGCGAGCGCCTCCCGGATTGGGATCAGACCCTTGAAGCGGCCGTCGTAGTTCGAAATCCATTTCCGGGGGCTCGCGTGACCCATCGGCACACTGATGGGCTCGTCGGGCACGAGCGTGTCGAGCGTGAAGTCGCCATGGCGAAACGCGGCCAGATACACGATCGGCTTCATGGCGGACCCGGGTTGCCGCAGCGACTCAGTGACGCGGTTGAAGTCGCTATACGCGGCGACGCGCCCTCGATATACGTTGCGGCCCCCGACTTCGGCCAGCACACTCCCGTCGCCGTTCTTCAGGACGACGACCGAGCCTTGAATCAACCCGCGCGCGCTGGGGTGGCGCTGCTCGTAGCGCTCGAGGCCGTGCTGCAACGCGTCAGTCGCGATTCGCTGCAACCGAGCGTCGACCGTCGAATCCACCTGGATGCGTCCCTGCAGGAGATCGTCGACACCGAGGTCGGGGTGCCCGGCCGTGAGCTCGGCGAGCACATGGGCGATGACCGCGGAGGATTGGAAGACCGGCGAGGCGTCGTGCGCCACGACCGTCAGGGGCCGCTGCGTGGCCGCGGTCAGCTGATCCTGCGTCAGGAAACCCCGCGCCGCCATGAGCACCAGCGTCTGGTTGCGCCTCCGCAGGATAAAAGCCTTGTCCATCGCAGAGGGCGCGTAGTCGCGGGGCGACTTCGCGATGCCAGCCAGCAGCGCCGCTTTGTCGGCATCAAGGGCTGTAAACGTCGAGAGCGTCCGGCCGAAGTAGTATTCCGCCGCCCTGGCAAACCCGTATTGCCCGTTGCTCATGTACACGAAGCTCGCGTAGCGAGCGAGGATCTCTTCCTTCGCGCGACGTTTCGATCCGAACGTCTCGCGCATCCGTTGCTCGATCCACAGGGAGAGCCGGATCTCTTCGCGCTTCCGGAACACCATGTTGACGTTTCGCGCGCCAATCACCGCCGACAGCGCGCGAGCCGGCAGGCCGACGTTCCGGAGCTGATAGCTGTTTTCCTGCGATGTCTGGCGCTGGAGAAACACGCCTCGCACGAGCTGCTGGGTGATCGAGGATCCGCCTTGCGGAAAGATCGCCCGGCCGCTCGTGTTGTCGCGGCGGCCTCCCGTGGCCAGCCGCGTCCCCCAGGCGCCGACTCTCACCTTGAGGATCACGCGCGGCATGCTGAAGTAGTCCACGCCGTCATGGGAGAAGAAGCGCTTGTCCTCGACGGCGAGAATCGCCTCTCGTACGACCGGTGGAATATCCGCGAACGGGGTGATCTGGCGGTACTCGCGCGCGAGCTCGATGAGCGGCTGCCCGTTGGTGTCGGAGACGCGACCGATGCTGGGGAATTCAAATCGCGTGAAGGGCCCGAGGTCGGGCAGGTTCTGGCGATCGACGCAGATGTAGTACAGCGTACTCGCTGTGAATGCCGCGGCGCCTACCGACGCGAGACCGACGAGCGCCACGCCCGTCAGCAACACGATGACGCCGCGGGTCCATAGCGACCTGTCCGATCGGATCTTCACACACGCCTAGATTCGACCGGCGAGGAGCAGGATCACGACAATCAACAGGATCACGCCCAGGCCGCCGCTCGGGCCATACCCCCAATTGCGACTGTGCGGCCACACCGGAATGACGCCGAGCAACATCAGCACCGCGAGAATGATCAGAAGAGTCATATGTTCACCTCACCGAGTAACGAGAAAGAGAATCCGAGGGTCACTCATTTCTTGTCCCGCGTCAGGACGTCGTAGATCAAGCCGCCGACGCCACCTGCTGCCGCGCCGATGCCGGCGCCTTTCTTGCCGCCCGCGATCGCCCCGATCGCGGCTCCGCCACCAGCGCTGCCGCCGATAATCAGCGCTTCCTTCTCCCACGACCGTTTCTTGGCCACGCGCTCGGTCTCTGACCGCCGCTGGACGATGGCCGGTGCGCTCGTCACGTCCTGCCGGGTCGCGTTTTCTTTGAGCTGGACCGGATGCAGACCCTCGTCGTCGACCAGATACACCGACTGGACGTCGCTGGCTTGTCGTTGCGGAATCACCAACTGGGCGGTGCGGCCGTCGGCCAGGGTGATGGGGATGATGGTGCCCTCCATCGGCCCGCCGGGCGTGGGGACGCTGCCGGTGTACGCGCCGGACACGCCGTACTGGTTCTCGATCTGCTTCGGATCGAGCGTTTTGGCCTCGGTGGCGCACCCCGACACGATGCCCGCGACCGCGAGGGCGGATGCGAGCCACGGAATCATTCTCGTCATCGTTCTATCTCCTGTATGCATGTCATTGCATGATCTCGATCGAGTCGATCACTCTGCGGAACACTCCGTCGTATTCGGAGAACCGGTCGGTTGGAGCGACGCCGAGCGCGTAGAAGAGGCTGCCGTCGGCCAGCAGCATCGTGAAAACCGCGATGCGTTCCTGCTGACCGGCCGCATTCGACCCGTTCGACAGGACGGTGCGGAGCCCCTGCCGGCCACCGATTGTCGTTCGCACGTACGAGGACGGCCGACTGAGATTCGGGTTGCTGCGCGCGAAGCTGGAGACGAGCTCGTCGGTCGAGGTGCGCAAATCGTGCGTCTCGTTCCGGGCGACACCGATCTCCATGCCGTGGGTGAAGCTGCTGCTTTGCTCGCCGGTGTTTCCGTAGGCGCCGTCGGGCGCGAAGGTGACGGCGTTGCTGCCCGGCAGCTCGCGCCAATTCGAGGGGACGCTGACGCGGAACAGGTCGCCCTCGGTGTACGAGGTGTAGCTCGACGAGGGTGATTCGACGTTCCCTGACGGACTTCCCCGGCGTCCTTCAGACGCGGGCGGCGTGGCGCCGCGCCCGCCGGTCGCGTTGCGCGTCGCGTCTTTCGTCGTCGGCGCCGGCGCCATGCCGCGCAGCCGCGCTTGCGCGCGTGTGAACGCGCGCGTATCGCGTGTCACGTCGCGCACCTGGAGCGCCCGCGCCTCGCGGGTGATGTACTCGGAGCGATCGCCGGGGTTGGGATGATCGCTCATCCACTGCGGGCCGCCCGAGCCTCCCTGCTGCTCGATCGTCTTGAACATGCTGGCCATCTCGAGCGGGTCGTACCCGGCAGCGGCCATGATGTGCGACCCGAGCAGATCGGCGTCCCGTTCGAACTCACGGCTGAATCGCAGGAAGGCCGTGCCGAGCCCGAACTGCGTGCCCTGC
The DNA here is from genome assembly GCA_963770995.1 of uncultured Acidobacteriota bacterium. GTDB lineage: Bacteria > Acidobacteriota > Vicinamibacteria > Vicinamibacterales > CAVVIG01 > CAVSWN01. The sequence goes on from CAVYRS010000005.1 coordinate 1,675,641, forward strand.
GCCACCGCGGTGCCGACGTTGCCGCCGATGATGGAGCCGACGATCGCACCCAGCAGCGTCCCGATCTCGTATTTCGTCGCCTTGGTGGCCTGGGCCGTGCCGTGACGCAGCACGACGTGACTCAGTTCATGCGCCATCACGCCGGCGACTTCGCCTTCGGTGTGCGCCGCCTGGATCATCCCGCGATTGAAGTACATCGGTCCGCCAGGGAGTGCGAACGCGTTGATCTCGCGCACGTTGATCACCTGGAAGGAGTAGCGGAACTCGGCATGCCGGAACTCCTGCGGGATGGCGTCGACGACCCGCCGGCCGATCGACGCCACCACCGACGTCACTTCTTCGTCGCGGAGAATCGGAAGCTGCTGTTCGACCTCGCTGGCGGCCTGTGTGTCCGAGCTCCACGTCCTGCGCCGGCGTGTACTTGTTGTCCGGCGGCGTGATGACGGTCTGCGCGCCGAGCGCGGCGACCGAGAGTAGGACAACGAGGATGAGGGCCACAATTTTCAATACCGTGGGGTCGGCCTTCCGCCTCCGCTCAAGCTACGGCGGACCCGCCAAAGCCTGGGCGACGGCGGGCAGCCGCGCTCAGGTCCGCCTAAAGGCGGACCCCACGCCAGTTTTAAAACGCGCTTCACGATGTTCATGGTCATGTCCGTTTACCGCTCGGCCTGCAGGCTGACGGGCTTGTCCAGCCTGAAGCTGAGGAGCGTCTCCGCGGGCACGCGCACGTCCTTCCCCTTGTTCAGCACTTCGACTCCGGCACCGCCCGCGGCGCCGACCAGCACACCGATGGCCGCGCCCTTGGCGCCGCCCGCGATCGCGCCGATGATGGTGCCGAGCGCGGCTCCGCCACCGACCGTTTCAGCCGTCCGCTTGTTCTTGCCGATGCCCGTGCCGCTGTCTTTTTTCAGATCCGCGGTGCTCACGAGATAGCGCCGCCCGCTGACCGTCATCGATTGCATGTCGAGCACCATGTCGGGGCTGCCCGTGGCGCCACCAGAAGAGATCTCGCGCACGACGAGCACCGCATGCGACCCTGCGGGGATGATCACGCTGTCGGAGTCCCCGAGAATGTCGCGCTCGACGATGGCCGAGAACGTTTGATCCACGACCGCGGTCGACGAATCGATGGCTTCAGCCGTGCGAACGGTCAACTCGGTTCCGCTCGGAAGCATCTCGATCCGGCGGCTTCCGGCTGTCCCGGCACGAGTGCTGCCGCTCGTGCCGACGGCGGCATTTCGTCGAATCACCGGCGTGAATTCGAGCGCATCGACCAGGCTCGCGTTGTAGCGACGCGAAACACCGGACAAGTCCTCGAAGGTAATCGTCCGCGCTGCGACACTCACCACTCTGCCCGACACGTGCGATCCGTCTCTCAAGATCAAGGTGTCGGCCGACGCGATGGCCGCCAGCGACACCACACCGATGCTCATCGCCGTGGCGATGACAATTGTTCTCATGTGACACTTCCTTCTGAAATTGGCAGCGCGAAGATCCCGATGCGGGAGGACGGCCCGGTTAACCGGTGCCGGTCGGACGGAGCACGCGCAGGCCCGGATTCACCCGACGCTCCTGCCGTACCCACGGGTCTGGTCGATATGTGGACGTCCGCGTCGCCGACACGATCGGTTCGTCGACGTCAATCGCGAGATGCCGCCGCTGCAGCCACGCCATCAGGATTCCCGGCAGGCGCGTCGTCCGTCGATCTGGATCGCCCTCGCAGCGATAGACATGGGCTCGTCGAGGCAAGTCCGTTGGATCGGGTTGCGCCAGCAGCCGCGCGAACGCATCGAAACACACCGGATCGAACGTTTGCATGATTTCCGCTCCGGCCACGACTATATGCAGGTGCGACGAATGAGGCTGTGCCATAGAGAACAGACGCGGAGGGAGGGCATCACCCCGCCGGCTCGTCGTTGAGGGCTTCCGTGCCGCGCCAGTCGAGCCAGTGCCTGAACGCGACCGATCCGACGGCCACGGCGGGAACCGCCAGGAACATGCCCGCGACGCCACCGAGCTCCGCGCCAATCAGGATCGCGACGATCACCGCCAACGGATGTAGTTGGATGCCGCGGCGAATGAGGCGCGGGTAGATCACGTAGTCTTCGATGAGCCGGAGAACTCCGAGAAACCCGACTGCCCAGAGCGCCAGGATCGGGGCATGCAGCGCGCCGACGATGGCGGCGATCGCCGCCAGCAGCAACGGCCCGACGAGCGGGATGAATTCCAGGACACCAGCCAGTACGCCGAGCAGTACCGCATACGGAATCCCGAGCACGGCGAACCCCACACCGCAGAGGGTGCCGACCACGACGCACGCCAGAAGCTGCGCGCGGATGTACGCCACGAGCGTAGCGTGCAGCTCCTCGAACAGGCGGTGACCGCGCAACTGGCCGTGGTGCGGCAGTGCCTTCACGACGGCGCGGCGGACGCTGGCCGCGTCCTTCAAGAGAAAGAACGCGAAGATCGGGATCAGGATGAGCCACGGCACGTACGAAAGAGTCCCGACCAGCGCCATCAGCGATCCGCGCGCATACTCGATCAGCGCGTCGTCCGCCGTCAGCACCGAGTGATCGATACGCTTCCGCACTTCGATCGGGATCCGCAGGCGCTGGTAATACCTGGACCAGCCGTGCTCCCACGCCAGGATCGACTGCGCATACGCCGGCGCGCGCGCGATGATCTCATCGACCTGCTCGGTCGCGCTCGGCAGGAGAACCGCGGCCGCTCCCGACACGCTGCCGGCCATCAGGACATAGACGAGAGCGATGGCGGCCCATCGCGACAGACGACGAGGCCGACCGGCGAGCCGAATCGGGCGCTCGGCCAGCTGCACGAGCGGGGCAATCACGTACGCGAACAGCGCGGCCAGGATCAAGACGAGGATCACCGACGCCAGTCGGTGCAGCACCCAGAGCGCGAGCGCGACCCCGACGATGATCAGCAGGATTCGCAGGACGGCGCGCGTCTGCGACGGCGCAGAGTCGACCTCAGTTATAGCCGGTCCTCGCGGACACGGTCGGTCTTTGCTGCCGTGGCAAAGCGCTCCACTTCACGGGCGCCGCGCACGACGGCGTCCGCGACATCGTCACGGACATCCTGACCCTTGCGGGTGAGCTCGTTGACGGCCTCGCCGACATGTGCGGTGGCCTGCTCATACCGTTCGGACGCCAGGTCGCCCAGATTCCTCGCCGACCTGGTCATGCGCTCGCGAAGCTCTGAACCGATCCGTGGCGCGAGCCACATGATCAAGCCGGCGCCGACGAAGGTGCCGGCCAACAGTCCGATGCCGAACCCGTAGCGTCGATCGTCCGGCACGTGTACGTTCGTGTTCATATGTTTGATGCTCCTGTACCGGTACCTTACGTCGGCGGCGGGCAGCGCGATGTTCACAACGACACAGACGTGACGCGCGTCGCTACCGGGGCGGCGGTACGCCGGCGCCGGCAGTCGTCCGGACGGCTTCCCGCATCGGGATGGTGCCCTTGTCAACCGTTTTGCCGGTGCGGCTGATCGCCTGGAACGACAGTTCCTTTTCCGCCACTTCGACGAGCATGAACGATCGATCCGTATCGAAGCCGGCGGCTGTCAGGGTGGACGGTTTGATATCGCCGGCGCGCACCTGTCCAGCGCCGCCCGACACGAAGTAATGGATCCCCTTCTGCGGCTTGATTCGCTGGTAGAAGTGCTCGTGCCCGTTGAACACCGCGTCGACGCTGTAGGTCACGAACAGCGGCTCGAGCATCACGCGCAAGTCGGTCTGCGATCCGTGCATGCCGGACGCGTAGAGCGGATGATGAAAGTACGCAATTTTCCAATCCGATCCTGAGTTCTTCAGCTCCGACTCGAGCCAGGCGAGCTGCGGCGGATCCATGTAGTTGCTGTCCAGGGAGAAAAACCGCACGTTGCCCTTCTTGAACGAGTAGTACCGCTTGCCCGACATGTTGAAGGGCGTGTAGAAGCGCTGGTTCGGATCGTCGTGGTTGCCCAGGGTGGCGTAGAAGAGGACTTTCGCATCGAGCAGGAACTTGTACGGCGCTGCGAATTTCGTCACGTAGTCCTGTGGACGTTCGCCGCCGTAGAGGTTGTCCCCCATCATGATCACGAAGGTGAAGGGAAACTTCTCGTGATAGGTCGCGAGTTGCCGCCCGACTTCGTACTGAGCGGATCCGCCGGTGCCGCTGTCTCCGATCACACCGAAACGCACGGAGTCCGGCTTCAACGGAAGCGTCAGCTCCTGGGCCGCCGGACCAGCCAACCAGCCGCCCGCGACGACTGCACACGCAATCAAGCCTCGACGAATCGATCTCGCCACGTGGGCCTCCTAGAAGACGTCGAGAATGAAGTCGACGATGATGTTCGCCCTGACGTCGCGGAGAATGAGGGCTTCGCTCAGCAGGCGGTACTCGAGGCCGTCCGGAAGGGGCGGCAGCGCGGCGAGCAGCGTGGCCGGGAACGTTGCCAGCGGCCACTCGCTCGGATACGTCTGATTGACCTTCGGGCGGAAGTGCGGAATCTCGTCGCGCATCACTTTCTGACCGTGCCGAGGGCGGCGCCGGAAGTCGGCCTTGACGATTCGTCGGAAGACTGTAGCGGTCTCATCCGTCAAGATGTCCCCGGGCCGTGCGCCGGCCCGTCCCGCTCGGATGGCCTCGCCGAACCCGACTTCCCGCGAGGCGATCTCCACCGGATCGTCTGTCCGTTTGAGCGGAGGCAGACCCTGCGTCGCTGTCTTCGTCAGGTCGACATAGGCACTGACCCGTGCACTGAAATCGGCCATCACCGCGGCCTGGCGGGTCGCTCGCGGCTGGGCGAAGCCGGCCGCTGGCCAGGCGAGGCTGGCCACGACGAAGACGCCGACAACACTCGACTGGATTGGGCACGTCACGTCAGCTCACTCCTGATGGAAGGTCGGCGGCCATCGTCCTCCGGATGGCCTCGAGGGAGGTGCGCGATATTGAACACCGGTTTGGATGCGCTCTCGGACACACTTCACCGGAGATCCCATGCTGAAACTAATCATCGAGCCCGCCGATGGAGTGGCCCCGCTGCTCGCGCTCATCAAAAGCGCGAAGCGCAGCGTGGAAATAGCCATCTTCCGCTTCGATCGCAAAGACATCGAGACCGCCCTGAAGGCGGCGGCGGAACGAGGCGTCAAGGTAACTGCGTTAATCGCGTTCGCCAACCGCGGCGGCGAGCAAGGCCTGCGCAGGCTGGAGCTGCGCTGTCTCGCTGCCGGCATCATCGTCGCGCGCACATCTGACGATCTGATCCGCTATCACGGCAAATACATCCTGATCGATCGCCGCGTGCTGTGCGTGCTGTCGTTCAACTTCACGCGTCTGGACATCGACCGCAGCCGGGGCTTCGGCATCGTGACGACCAACCCACAGTGGGTTCGCGAAGCCACCAGACTGTTTCGAGCCGACTGCACCCGTTCGAAGTACGCGACGAAGACAGACACATTCGTCGTGAGCCCGACGAACTCCCGACAGGCGCTCGACGCGTTCGTGAAAGGGGCGAAAAAGGAGTTACTGATCTACGACCCGAAGATCTCGGACAAGGAGATGCTTCGCACCCTGCAGGCGCGGGCGAAGGCGGGTGTCGAGATCAAGGTCATCGGCTCGGTCGCCAAGCGCGGCCAGATTGACGGACACAAGCTGGGCCGACGGCTGCACACGCGCACGATCATCCGCGACCGGCGTCAGGCCTTCATCGGCAGCCAGAGCCTGCGCACCCTGGAACTGGATTCACGCCGCGAGGTCGGCCTGATCGTCCAGGATGCGAAGGCGGTACGCACCCTGATCGAGACTTTCGAATCCGACTGGGCGGGCGCGAGTTCCAAGAAGGAGTCCGCGTCTCTCAAGGAGGAGGCGTTGCAGGACGAGCCGCGCGATGACTCACCCGAGGAACGCGCAGTTACCGCGAAGGAAACCGAGAAGGCCGTTCAGGTGTTCACCAAGGAACTCGATCCGCTGACGGTCAGCGTGAAGAAAGCCGTCAGGAAAGCGGTGGCCAAGGCCGGCGAGGACGTGCTCAACGACAGGGACGTCAAGGACACGATGAAGAAGGTGGTCAAGAAGGCGGTGAAGGAAGCCGTCAAGGAAGCGGTGCAGGACGCGCAGGCCGCCCAAGTGGCCTAGGTTGGCGCGTGCGTTCGGCGTGTGCGCTCTATTGAACAGCGACGCAGGCCCGGATCCGCACACACTGGCTCGGATGATTTCGTCTATTCGAGCGGCGTGCGCGGCGGTCCTGGTCGCGTTGGCGATCGTTCCGACGATCGCCGGCCACGCGCAGGTGCCGTCCGGGCCGGCTGCCGCGCCAGGCGCCGCGCTGACCATTACGGCGGACGGACTGTTCGACACGACCTGGGACGCGCAGTTCGAGTCGCTCTACAACGCGGTGGTCCGCTTGCCCACCGCCGCCCTGCTGAGCGCGATCCTCGCCTTCCGGCCACGCCGTCGCGGCACGCCGATACGGCAGGCGCCGGTCATTCAGACGCAGATTGTGCTGGCGCTGGTCGGCGCCATGGTGATGCTGGTGGTCGGGTCGAGCCTGGCTCGCGCCTTCGGCATCGTCGGCGCCGCGGGACTCATCCGCTATCGCGCAAACATCAAGGATCCGAAGGACGCCGGCGTCATGCTGTCGACGCTGGCGATCGGGCTGGCGTCCGGCGTCGGACTCTACCTGTTCGCGATCTTCGCGACCTTCTTCGTGCTGGCCGTCCTGATCGTCGTCGAATCGATTGAAACCGAACCCTATCTCCTGTTCGACCTGACGATCACGGCCAAGGATTCGGCGAGTCTGAAGGACTCGATCGAAGGCGTGCTGCGCCGCCGCCGGATTCCGTACGAGCTCCGGAGCACGTCCGAAGAGGAGACCTGCTACGAAGTGAAGCTGGCGCTCGGCACGCATACGGACAAGGCCTCGGAGGCGTTGATGGCGTTGAAGTCGGCGCAGCCGATCAACGTGAAGTGGGAACAGAAGAAGGACACCAAGTGATCATCAAGCCGATGGGCCGGAGAGCTCTGCTCGCTCTCGTCGTCGTTGCCTGCACCGCCGTCCCGTGTTTCGCTCAGGAGCCGCCCGTCCCTGAGGTGAAGCCCATCCCTGAAACAAAGCCCGTCGCCACCGATCACCAGATGCTTCACAAGTACGTCTGGTCGACGCTCGGATTCGACGGCGCGCTGAGCGCCACGCTGGGCAGCGGCCTCGATCAATGGAAGCACAGCCCACCCGAGTGGAGTATGGACACCAGGGGCTACGCGAGACGCTGGGTGTCGGAGTATGCGGAATCAGCGATCGGCGACGGCGCAAAATACGCGGTCGCGCATTTCTTCCATCAGGATCCCGGGTTCTATCAGTGCGCGTGTACGGGATTCGGGCGGCGTCTTCGCCACGCCGTCGACTCGCCCTTCATGGCTCGCAAACGTGACGGCACCCGGGTGCCGTCGGCGGCGTCGCTCGCCGGCGTCCTGACCGGCCACGTCGTCTCGGCGACCACGTGGTATCCGGCGCCACTGGGCGTGCGCGACGGACTGAAGGACGCGGCCATGAGCCTCGTCACGAAAATCGCCGTGGATGTGTTCAAGGAATTCCGGCCGCGTCGATCGAAAAAGCAACCGTAACCTCTACTTCGACTTCTCCCCCAAGTGCTTGGCGTGCAGTTTGGCGGCCTTCGCCGCGTGCGTGGTCGCCTGATGAAGGCGACCCTGCGCCAGATATCCTTCGCGCGCCGCTTTGTCCTGGCGTCCGGCGCCGTAATGGGTGGCCGCGTCGGTATGGTGCTTCGCGGCGGCCGCAAAATGCTCAGCCGCCTTCCGGTGATGCTCGACTGCGTCGGTCGACATGGTGATGCTCCCTCACCGTTCACAGTACGGCGGACGCCCCTCAATTGCCTGTGCCCGATTGGACAGACGGCCGTCGCCGGATCGCGCATATTCCTGCCAGTGTGTAAGCAGACTCATTTTGAGGTGGCAATGACTGGTTACAGATGGGTGGCGATCGTAGGCATCGCGGCGATCACGGGGGCCTGCGCTCACGGACGGTTTGGACCCAAGCCAAGCACGCGCGTACCTGAAGGCGTGCGGACGCTGAAAAACATCAGCGTCAGCGAGCGGGCGGCGACCCTGCAACGCGCCAGAGTGTGGCAAGCCATCGACACGCGCTCGCTCAATCTGGCGGCCGGGCCGCCACTTCCGTCCACCGAGAGGGTTGGCGAATTGACGACGTGCCGATTCGTGTTTCCGGACAAGCCATTGACCGGGAACACGCCGAAGTTCCGCTGCGAGGTACGGCCCGACGACATCGTGAAAGTGAAATACGGAAAAAAGAACACCGAGGTGTACGCGGAGATCGCGGCGAGTCGCCTGTTCTGGGCGTTGGGCTTCAAGGCGGACCGCATGTATCCGACCCGCGTCAGTTGCCAGGGCTGTCCCACTGATCCGTTCGCCGCCAGCAAGGCGGATTGGCACGGCGGGAAGCCTGCACATGTCGGCCAATTCGTGTTCGATCCGGCCGCGGTCGAGCGGTCGCTACCGGGGGCGGCCATTGAAACGGACGGCTTTGAAGGCTGGGCGTGGCCGGAGCTCGACACAGTCAATCCTCGCGCCGGCGGTGCCTCCCGCGCCCAACTGGACGCGCTGAAGCTGCTGGCGGTGTTCGTTCAACATTCGGACAGCAAGCCGGAGCAGCAACAACTGGTCTGCGCGCCCGAAGGTGTGAAACGGGATCGCGCTGGCAATGAAACGTGCACCACCCCGTGGCTCGTCGTGAAAGATCTTGGCGTCACGTTCGGCAAGGCCTCCGCGCTCAACAACAGCGCCATGGATTTGGACGATTGGTCCGGCGCTCGCATCTGGCGGGAAGGTGCGCCATGTGTCGGCGATCTCTCCAGGTCTCTCACAGGCAGCCTCGGGAATCCCCGGATTGGCGAGGCGGGCCGCCAGTTCCTCGCAGGCCGTCTACTGCTGCTGACTGATAGGCAGATCAGCGATCTGTTCAAGGCGGCGCGGGCCCAGCTCCGCGACGACACCATCGCCGATTGGGTTCGCGTCTTCAAGCGGAAGCGCGACGAAATCGTCAACGCGCACTGCGCGGCCTGAGTAACGGTACTGCGGAAGGAGAGACGCCAATGCCTACGCCAGCTCGGCGGTGCCGTGAGCTCACGCCGGGATGTGCTGGATTGAACTGACGCGACACTCCCAAGCCGTCACACTCGATCCCGATGCAACACGTGGCAGTGGTGGACCGGGTCGGCGCCGGCGTTCTCGGCGTCTTTGCTTCGGTCGGCGCGGTCGCCACGTTTGGCGCGCGCGCCGTCGTCGAAGCCGCGCGTCCGCCCTACGAGGCGCGTGAAGTCCTCAAGCACCTCTACCAGTTCGGCTATCGCTCCGCACCGCTGATTCTGACGGCCGGCTTCGCGATCGGGATCGTGTTGTCGATGCACACACGCGCCTCGCTCGAGCGCTTCGGCGCCGAGGCGCTGATTCCGGCCGGCCTCGCGATCGCGCTCATCCGCGAAACGGGGCCGTTGACCGCCGGGCTGCTCGTGGCCGGACGCGTCGGCGCCGGCATCGGCGCCGAGATCGGCGCGATGAAAGTGAGCGAGCAGATCGATGCGCTCGAAGCCAACGCCGTCGACGCGTTCAAGTACCTGGCGGTGACGCGCATCATCGCGCTGATGATCGCGATGCCGCTGCTGACGATCCTGATGGACTTCTCGGGCATCTTCGGCGGCTGGGTCGCGGAGGCCGCGGTGTCCGGCATGTCGTGGCGGCTGTACTTCGAACGCGCCTTCAGCTACATCTCCTACTCGGACATCATCCCCGCGACGCTGAAGACCGTCGTCTTCGGGTATCTGATTGCGGTGGTGGCCAGTTATCTCGGCTTCACGACGAGCCGCGGCACCGAAGGCGTCGGCGAAGCGTCGACGCGCAGCGTCGTCATGGCATCGATGCTCCTGATTCTGAGCGACGTGATCCTCGTGAAGATCATCTTCTTCTTCTATCCGGCGGTGTCGGGATGAACGCCGTGCGATTCGATCACGTCTCCAAGGCGTTCGGGCCGCTGAAGGTACTGGACGACATTTCGTTCGAGATTCCGGCGGGTCGAGCGTTCTGCCTGCTCGGACGCAGCGGCACCGGCAAGAGCGTCACCCTGCGACACATCGTCGGTCTGGTACAGCCCGACAGCGGGAAGGTCTTCGTCGAGGAACAGGACATCGCGACGCTCGCCGGCCGCGAGCTCGCCGACGTGCGGAAGCACATGGGCTTCCTGTTTCAGGGTGCAGCGCTGTTCGACTCGATGTCGGTCGGCGACAACGTGGCGTTTCCCATGCGGCGCCACACCAACTGGTCCGGCGCCGAGATTCGCGAGCGCGCCGCCAAGAAGCTCGCCGACGGTCGGCCTCGACGACGATTACGACAAGATGCCGGGCGACCTCTCGGGCGGCATGAAGAAGCGCGCGGGGCTGGCCCGCGCCATGGCGCTCGACCCGGCGATCCTGCTGGTGGACGAACCGAGCGCCGGCCTCGATCCGATCACGGCCCGCGAGATCGACGACCTGCTGGTGAAGACGAAAGAGGGCGGCACCACGCTCGTCGTAGTCACCCACAACATTCCAAGCGCGCGCGTCATCGGCGACACGTTCGCCGTGCTGCAGGACGGGCGCATGCTCGCGAGCGGGACGCTCGCGGCGCTCGACGCCAGCGACGAGCCGCTCGTCCAGACGTTCATGCGCGCCCAGGGAGGTGGCTAATGCCGACACCAGCGAGACTGGCGGGGGTCGGGGTGTTCGTATTGGGCGGCCTCGCGCTGTTTGCCGTCGGTCTGTTCATGATCGGCGATCGCCAGATGGCGTTCGCGACGAAGTTCACCGTCTACACCGAGTTCAAGAAGATCACCGGCCTCCAACCGGGTGGCATCGTCCGCGTCTCCGGCGCGAAGGCGGGATCGATCACGCAGATCCTCCCGCCGGCGACGCCGAACGAAAAGTTCAGGGTGAAGCTCGAGCTCACCGAGAGACCTCCATCAACTGGTACGCACCGATTCGCTGGCCACGATTGAAACCGAAGGGCTCGTCGGAGGGAGCTACCTCGGCATCGGTATGGGCACCGAGGCCGCGAAGCCGGTGCGAGCCGAACGCGACGCTTGCCGGACGGGAACCGTTCGAAATCACGGATCTCATGGTGCAGATGAGCGACACGATCGCGAAGGTGAACACCACAATCGACGCCATGAAGGGCGACGTGGAACGCGCGGTCGTGGGCATCGCCGACACCGTGGACAACGCGAACGCGCTGCTCACCGCCGTCAGCGCCGACCTGACGCAAATGGCGGCGTCCGGCGCGACGATCACCGACGACGCCGCAGAGATCGTGGAGGGTATCCGCAGCGGCAAGGGCTCCCTCGGCAAGTTCGTGAACGACGACGAGCTCTACGCCCGGGTCAACGTGATTGCCAAGCAGACCGAGGAGATCGCGACCGGGGCGCAGGCAGGTGATTGAAAACGCGAAAAAGACCCTCGAGGGCTTCCAGTCGAAGGACGGTCCCGTCCAGGGGATGACCGCGAGCGTCACGCAGACGATGGACGATGCGCGTTCGGCGATGGCGGGCCTGGCCGAGAACATGGACGCCATGAAGCACAACTTCCTGCTGCGCGGCTTCTTCAAGAGGCGCGGGTACTACGACCTCGCGCAGATGTCGCCGGCGGAGTATCGGAAGGGCGCCCTCACCAAGGGCAGCGATCGCCGGCTGGTCCGCGCCTGGCGGCGCGCCGACGTGCTGTTCGAGCCCCAGCCGGATCATCCGGCGAACGAGCGGTTGACCGAGCCGGGCAAAGCCGGGATCGACTCGGCGATCGCGCCCTATCTGGAACACCTCGCGTCGGGGATCGTGATGGTCGAGGGCTATGCGCAGCAGGGCACGCGCGACGAGCAATATCTGCGGTCGCATGCGCGCGCGTCGATCGTCCGCGACTACCTGGTCGCCAAATTTCATCTCGATCCGCAGGCAACCGGCGCGATGCCGCTCAGCGCCGACTCGCCCGGCAGCCCGGAGAAGGCGCCGTGGGACGGCGTGGCGGTCGCCGTCATCCTTCCGAAGGCCACGCTCGAGCCGAGGAAATAATGCCCAACAGGACCTTGACACGAAGGAGACGCACATGCTGCTGACTGACGAGTCCGTGACGCGCCATGCCAACCACGCGCTGACGGTGAAGGCCTTCGGCGTCACCGACAAGGGCCGCGTGCGCCCGTCCAACGAGGATCAGTTCCTGAGCGCCGAGCTCACCAAGGCGATGCGCATCTGGCAGACGAGCCTGCCGGAACCGAAGGCGCAGTTCGGGGACGAACGCGGACATCTGTTTCTCGTCGCCGACGGCATGGGCGGGCACCGCGCCGGCGAACAGGCCAGTGCCCTTGCCGTCGTCGCGATCGAGCAGTTCACGCTCAATACGTTCAAGTGGTTCTTTCGACTCGAACGGACCCGACGCGCAGCGAGTCCTCACGCAGTTCCAGACGGCGCTCCGCGAGGCCGACGCCCGCATCCTCGAGGAAGTCGACCGAGCATCCGGAGTTGAGCGGCATGGGCACGACGGTGACGATGGCGTTCCAGCTCGACACACAGCTGTGTGTCGTCCACGTCGGGGACAGCCGGGCGTACATGTTCGGGGACGACGAGCTGCACCAGGTCACGCACGACCACACGCTCATGGCGGAGATGGTCCGCCGGGGAGCGCTTCAGCCCGAGCAGGTCGCGCAGCACCGCCTTCGCCACGTCATCACGAACGTCGTCGGCGGCACCGAAGCGGGCGTCAACGTCGAAGCGCACGCGCTGAAGGTCGATGCCGGCGATCGACTGCTGCTGTGTTCGGACGGATTGACCGAGATGGTGACCGAACGAGGCGATCGCGGCCATCCTTCGCGCGGAGCCGGATCCGGAGGCCGCCTGTACCAAACTGGTGGCGCAGGCGAACGACGCCGGCGGCCGCGACAACATCACCGTGCTGATCGTGCGGTTCGATCCGGCGGATCCCAGTCCGGTCGACGCGTAGCCGCGTCTCTCTCTGCGTCAGCGATCGATCCCGTAGTGCTCCTTCACCTTCGCGACGATCTGGGGATCGGTCAGCTTGTCGGTGGTCTCGATTTCGACGGGGAGCTCGGACAGCGCCTTCGTGCGGCTGAGACGCTCTTTGAATTGCAGCTTGGCCTCACCCGGCCCGAAGATCAGCAGCGCCTCGGGTTGACCCAGCTGTGTGATGACCTCGTCATAGTACCGGTCGAGATCGTTGCCGTAGCGTTCTTCATATTTCTTCTCGCCTCCGCCGCCCTTCGGGCCCTCGGGGGTCGGGTACCCTGCCCGAGCGGAATAACGGGCGTGCGGTCCGACCTCCGATTCCAGGGTCGTGGCCGTGACGCGACCCGCTGACGCGGACACGATGACCGCCTTCTTGTGGTCGATCCAAATGCCGACTTGGTTGCTCATGGCACCTCGAGAGTAGTCGCAAGTTACTTGTTCGTTGCCCACGTCGCTGCGACGCGCGAGCGGCGGCCGTCGAACGTGCGCCATCGCGGAAGCCGCAACGACAGACCCCACTTCATCGGACGCTGGCGATTCGGCTCGCGGCGAGGATTGAGCAGGCGCGCAGTACGGGTAAGCACGCTCATGGTTCACCAAAGATCTCGACGATGGGCCGGGGCACGCCGATGTGGAACCCCTGAGCGTAGTCGATGCCGCTGTCGCGCAGGCGCTGCATCATGTCCTCGTCGGTGACGAACTCCGCGACCGTTTTCTTCCCCATGCCTCTGGCGATCCCGACGATCGCGTCGACGACGAGCTGGTCGACGGCGTTGGTCCCCAGGCCGCAAATGAAGTCGCCATCGATCTTGAAATAGTCGAACGGGAGATGCTTCAGGTAGTAGAACGAGCCGAAGCCGGAGCCGAAATCGTCCAGCGCGAAGCGGCAGCCCCGGCTCTTCAGCTCCATCGTGAACGTTTTCGCCTGATCGATGTTGCCGATCGCGGCTGTTTCGGTCAGCTCGAAGACCAGGCACGCGGGGTTGATGTGCTCGTCGGCGATCGCCCGATCGATGACCGCAATCAGCTGAGCGTTGCCGATGGACTTTGCCGAAATGTTCACGTTGACGGTCACGGAGCGGCCGGCCCTGGCTTGTCTGCCGATCAGGGCGACCGCCTGTCGCACCACCCAGCAGTCAATCGCCAGAATGGTGCCGAACCGTTCGGCGACGTAGAGAAACGCGTTGGGCTGCAGCAGCCGGCCGTCGTCGGTGCGCAGCCGGAGGAGCAGCTCGTACTGGCAGATCTCGTTGGTCGCGAGGTCGACGATAGGCTGGCCGTAGAGCTCGAGCTGATCATGTGTGAGCGCGCGCTGAATGCGCTCGGCCTCCGCCAGTCGGGACGAGGCCCGCGGATGCGCGCAGGACGTCGGCCGATAGACTGCAAACCGGTCTCGGCCCGCTTCCTTGGCGTCGTACATCGCCAGATCGGCCGCCGCCTGTTTCGAAGATCCGGCTTCACTGGAAATTGGGTATTCAGTATAAGTTGGATACTTATTGACGATCTACTGGAAAACTTAGTATACATGCGGGGTCACACCGCTCTAATCCGTTCAGGTACTAAATTCTGGAAGACGGGGACATTCCCCTGTGCAGGCGAAGCGAATGAACTGCGTCTACTTCGTCGGGACCAAGGCATATGAGTTGCACCATTCTTTCCCCCGTCTCGAAATAACTACAGCACCATCGGTCCGGAATCACTGACTTTAAGTCAGCTCATAGGCACCGTTTGAGGGGCGTCCATAGGCGGAAACCTGTGGATTGTAGGCTTGAGGAGGGGCTGAGCCTCGCCCCGGAGGGATTATGCGAAAACTACAACGCCGCGTTCTCATATTAGTGTTTGCGTCTGCCTTCGTCGCCTTGTCGGTTCCGCTGATAGGTTTGCGCGCAAAGGCGGCGGGGCACGTGGCTACTGCAGTGAGCTTAACCGCGGCGAAAGCGTCAGCTGAGAATGCAGCCGAGACTAGCGGACCCGCGCCTCTGATGGGTCAAGAACAGCAGGACCGGCAGAGCGAGTCGACTAGTGACGTCCGCGGAGAAGCGGCCGCAGGTCGGATATCAGCGGAGACGCTGAAGGCGCTGGGGATAACGCGAGTGGCGAATCCGGCAGAGTCAAGCGCGAGGCTGGCGCAGAAGCTAAAGAGTGGGAAGCGATCAGGAAGCGGCGATGTGTCAATCCAGTCGGGACAGCCGCTAACGATGAACGCGCGGAGCGCGTTGTCGGCGGCGCTGCTGACGACAATCGGCGGTCGCGACAACCAGTTTTCGGAAGTAACGCTGATAGCGGACTGGGATGGGCGCGAAGATTGCGCAGCGGACCGCGAGCAGAAGGTAGACGATTTTTCGTTTAGCGAGGCGGAGCTCGATCAGTCGCTAACGCGGACTGCGATCTCTGAGCACACGGTTGCAAACGGGTTTGCGGAGAACGTGTACTACTACGGGGACTCGGTAGGGAACCTGTGGGTAGGGACAGACACGAACCCCGGGACTCAGCGTAGGTTCGGCGCCGTCGATCGACGTGTTGCGGCAGGTGAACATCCCGGCGTTGTACAACACGGGCACCAGCGGGGGATTCACGCTTGGCGGCATCGGGATGCACGGACGATCAGGTGCAGGTTACCGGGATAGCGGTAAATCCGGTGGCGGATCTGGGGGACTTTGGTCTGTGCGGGACGATAGGCGAAGTAGTCTATGTGTCGATTTTCGATTCGGAAGGATGCGAATCAAACGGGCAGGGTAACGTATTCCGCACCAGAATCCTTGCATTCGCGTTTACGGATGGAGTAGGCGCTGGTGCGGCGACTCCGGCAGGTGCCCGGCAGATACTTGAGAGCAGGTTCGCGAACATCGCGGGCGTGGCAGTAGACGACGACGGCAGCTTGTACTATCAGCTGCTGGATCTGATTCAGTTCACTGGCGGAGCGATTTTCAAGGCGACCGAGGTTTGCCGAACCGTGGCTGGCTGTACGGCAGGTCAGGGGAATCCGCGAATCAATCGGACAATCAACGTGATCCCGGATCCGCCGACTCTCAATTCGTGGAATGGCATCGGTACCGGTGCGGGACAGCCGCTTACGGCAAATGGCGTACGGAACACAAACTACGGTGGCGGCATATCGAACACGTTTGCCAACATCGTAAGTCTCGCGTCGGGCGGGTGCAATGTGCTGTATGCGGCGGTGTCGCGGTCGTTTGTAGACGGCCCGCGAGCTTTGAACAGTTGACAATGAGTTTGTTCCCGGCGCCGACGCGCATTCGGAGCAGCGGGAACGCCGTCGATGGTGATCAGCTTTGCAGATTGCTCGGGGTTGTTTGATGTGTGCTCGGGGCAAGCGACAGGGTCGGTGAACGTCAATGTTGGCGGGATCCTGCCGGTGGCGGATGGCATAGCTGATGTGGCGCAGGCCGGGACAACGAGAAGCCCTGGGGTGAACAACTTCCGGATTTTCGTACAAGGAACGGGACCGAATCTGGCGCCGGCGGCTGGTGGAACGGCGGTGGTGCCGGGGACCCCGTCAAATCTTTTGAGAATAGTAGACCTGCAGATCGACTACACCGCGCATTCTGGACTGGCAGTGAACGAGCAGAACACGGTGTTTGTGATATCTGGAGGGACGCCGGCAGGGATCGGGAAGAACCCGAGCCCGATGCTGGGAGAAGTGCTGTGCTTTGAAGATGGATGTCCAGCGGATCGGCGAGCAGACTTTGTGGATCTGAGAGGAGACATATTACCGAACCCGCCGGCAAGCGGAGGTAACGCAGGAGACGGAGACAGCGATCGGTTTGATCACATTTTCTACCAGGCGCCGTTGGATCAGGTAACGCTGACCCCCGGCGGATTGGCAGGATTGGCGGATGGGTTCTTGAGGTACACGAACCGGTTGGCGCCGAACGCGATTGGGCCAGGGGTGACGCTTGGACGTGTCGACTCCCAGTGCAGGGTGATGATGACCACGACGGAGGGAGCGGTAGTGTTCGAGGATCTGGATCCTGGCCATCAGGTGGCAGGAGGAGACGATCAGAACGTGCCGAACCGAGGAGACGACAACGACGGGGCAGGCACGCCGGCGATTACCTGGAGCGTTCTCAGGAGGGTTCGAGTTTGTATTTGGAGGACCGAGGAACGCGCGAATTGCGTGTGGAACGGGTTCTTCTTGAACTCGAACGGAAACATCACATTCGGGGCAGGAGACACGAGCAACTGTCCCGAATGTACCAGATTTCAGATCGGGGCTGCCGAAGATCGCACCGGCCTGGGCGGATCTAAATCCGAATTCGAGGTCGGCAGAGCTTTGTACGTTCCCGGTGCAGGCATTGGGATTCGCGAACGTGAATGCGTTCAAGGTGAGATGGATCAACGTACCGGAGTTCGGTGAAGAAGATTGTACAGCGGCAGGACTGGACTGGCAGGAGCATCGAACACGTTTTCGGTGACGTTGTTTGACGACGGTACAGGAGCAGTGATACCGCCGACGGCGAGTCCCGGCATTTGCGGGAGTGCCGACGTCCTCGGACGAGAACAACTCACGAGGCTTCCTGTCGTCGAATCCGATAGGGAACAATGCGTCGTCGTTCGACTGGGCAGAGGGACCGACAGACCTGAGGTTCACGCGAGAGCCGAACACAGGAGTGTTGGTAGGATGCTCGCCGCGACCGAGCGGGAGCGGGATAATGATCTTCGATTACTGCCGAATGGATTTGCTGGGGATCGGATGCGGACTTCAGCCGGTGATGACGGGGTACTCGATAGGATTCCTGGATCCGCTGAATCCGCCGGGATTGTGCGAGATCAACATGTCGAAGGCGGCAGCGGCAGCAGACGCGAATCCGTTCGGGGTGTTGTCGGATACCATCGGGCAGACGGCGAACATCTGCGCGAACTGCTGCATAGGAGAAGGGACGGAGCCGACGCTGTTCGAGCTGTTCAACGAAGGACGAAGGGCGAACACGGGGTCAGGAGGAGAAGTGACGTTTGCGTTCGCAGACTTCGATCTGAGGTTTGAAGGGAACGATACGGCGCTGTGCTCGAGCCTGAGGCAGAGGGATGTGAACCGAGGCCGAGTATGTCTGTTCGGAATCGGATGCGCGCCGCCTGCGAATCCAACGTGCCAGCAAGTGGTGACCGGGACCGTTTGTAACGACACCGACCACGACGGGATTGGTGAATGCGTTGTGTGCGGTGCAGTTGAACCTGGTAGGATGCGGGTTCTTCCCGAATGAGACGACGATCATCTGCCAGGGATTCACGACAGAGACGGGAATCCCGCTGCAGAGGCCAGGAAAGACGGTGACAACAGCGGCGACGCTGGTGTGCGACACGAACGGAGACACGATACCTGAAGCAACGATCGTGTTGACGAGCGTGACACCGGTGAACTGCAACCTGGTGAGAGGAACGATCCCGGTACTGGCGAGTCGGCCAGGGACAGGGTTTGCGGATGCGTGTTGCGGAGGCCCGGCGACGGTGACGGTCACGACGACGTTCACGGCTGGGGCCAACAACCAGTTTGGAGCGTTTACGCGAACGACGACGTGCCCGATCAATTTGGGTACGAGAGCGCCGGTGGTATTCAGCGTAACGCCTTCGGACGGGAACTGCGCAGTCACGCAGGATCTGTTGATATCGGGAGCGTGCTTCTGCTTCACGCTGGACGTGCCGGGAGGAACGGACATCGTGGGAGGAGTAACGAGCGTAATCTTCCAGGAGCGAAACAATCCGGCGAACACGATCACGTTGGGATTGAACCCGACGACGGGTGGGGTGGTGACGCCGTTGACGTGCCAGTTGATCGATGTGGAAGTGAACTTCGGGTCGGCGAACGCAGGGAAGACGTTCCTGGTGTTTGTGGTAGGGACAGGAGGAACGAGTCGAAACCTGACGACACTGCCGGCTGGAGCACCAGCCGGATGTCCGCTGGGTAACGAGCAAGGCATCCAGGTGACGTTCACGTGCGCGAGCTCGACCACGCCTCCAGGACCGGGACCGCGCCCGACATCGCACTGGTCAATGGATGCAAGCTCGATAGGAATGCCGCCGGCGCGTTCATAC
Organism: uncultured Acidobacteriota bacterium; assembly: GCA_963770995.1. GTDB lineage: Bacteria > Acidobacteriota > Vicinamibacteria > Vicinamibacterales > CAVVIG01 > CAVSWN01. The sequence continues at coordinate 1,694,766 of CAVYRS010000005.1, forward strand.
TCGACGTTTTTGGAAGAAACCTCAAACCGAATGCTGATGTCCGGGTCGGATCGATCACACCGCGGAAGGTCAAGGCTCGGGAACCGGATTCAACCCTTCCCGGGTCGTTCCTGCGGCTGACCCTCAAGGGTGGAATTTGTAATGGACTGCCAGGGAACATCGTGGTTACGAATCCTTCGGCTGTTCCCGGGGGACAAGGCATACCTTCGCTGCCCTTTGCGTGTACCGAGACTTGCGCTACCAATTGAATAAGAACAGTCTGATCACTGGCCTTGATACTTTTTGCAACGCTCGGAAACTTGCGCTCCTGGCCTTTCTGATCGGCGTAGTGGTGATGGTTCTTTACAAACCATTCGCCCGCCCGGAGGTCGGAGATCCGACAATCTACGATTATGTAGCGCAGTCTATTCTTCGTGGCCAGCTGCCATACCGTGACGTGATCGATATCAAATCGCCGGGCTCTCAATATCTGAGCGCAGCGGCGATTGCAGTCGGAAGGGTCTTCGACGTTCGCGACATTTTCTCTATAAGAGCGTTGCACGTCATACTGGTTGGGCTTCTCTCCGCGGTCACTTTTGTAGTCGCACACACTTACTTGCAGAGCCGCGCGGCCTCGGTCATCGCCTTCTTGATTCCATTGCTCCGCGAGCCAATTGCGAAAGCATTCATCGGCGGCACTCAGCCTAAACTACCGATGATCATATTTGGATTGCTGGCGTTGCTGATGATCGCCAGGGACCGGCCGTTGACTGCGGGTGTCTTCTCTATGCTCTCCTGCTTGTGTTGGCAGCCGGGCTTGCTATTCACGGGAACCGCCTTGCTGATCTTTTCTCGCTACTTCACGAGTTGGCGCGACTTGAAAGCTTTGAAGGTTCTGGCCGGGGCGATCATTCCGCTGGCGATCGTTCTTGGATATTTCTATTCGCAGGGCGCTCTGGGTGATTTGTGGGCCTGGACGATTACATACAACTATTCGGTCTTTGGGCCCGAGGCCGGCCCTACCCTGGGCAACGCAATCAAGCACATAGTGATGATGTCCAGACGGGTTTTCGGCAGGGAGATTCTGATCGTGCTGTTGAGTGGTCTCGGCCTGTTGTGGTTCTTGTTCGAGCGGGCACGGAAGCATGTAACGGGGAACCCGGCGCTTGAATCACCCGATCTGTTCCGGGATGCGATCGTTTTTCCTCCATTGATCTACTGCGCATTCATGCTGATCAGCTTTCAGGGTCCGCCGGACCTGATTCCGCTCCTGCCGTTCGCCGGTATTTTCGCAGGCTGGTTGTTTGTCATGGTGAGGCGGATGGCAGATCGGATCGTTCCGTCATGGAAGCTTTCGCGCCCGGCGGCCGGCGCGGTTTTGGGGCTTGGAGCATGTGTCGTGCTATTTGCAGTTGTTATCGGCCGCGCGGCGACGTTCACGTTGAGCGGGCTGAAGCTTCAAGATCAGGAGGCGGCGTTTAATCAACTGAGGCAGCAGCTGGAACCTGGCGATAAGTTCTACGTGCACGGGGCAGTCGAAGTCCTGGTTCTGCTCAATAAGCCAAATATCAACCCGTATATTGACTTCGACTGGGGCAAAGATGATTTTGTGACCTCGAGACGCGGGGTGAGCTTTTCGGAGCTTGTCGATGAAATGGAAGCTCAGGCTCCAAGGTTCGTCGCCATAACCCGCCTTCGGAAGGTTTACCATAGAAAAGAGCTCGAGCGGTGGGTGGACGAAAGCTACCAACCTTTGGAGCTGTTGCGTTACAAAAGCCTGTACGTTCGAAAGTGAACGGGTGGGAAAGACTTACTCGCCCACCGGGTCGCGGATGTCGTGAAGAAGCCTGGTGCCCTTGTCATTGAAGATTGCGAAGCTTGCGATCCCCATTCGCTGAAAACGAAACTTGAGTGACGTCCAAAGCACTCCAAATCCGTAGACCACGCTTCGTGAGAACCCGATTGACGACGCCTCGGCGAAATACCTCGTCGGACACGAAACCTCTCCGATGCGGTAGCGAAAGTAGACGGCTTGAGCCAGGATTTCGTTGTCAAACACAAAGTCGTCCGAGTTCTCCTCCAGCGGAAGCTCATTCAGCACCCGTCGATCGAATGCCCGATACCCGGTGTGGTACTCAGATAGTTTGTAGTTGAGCAGCAGGTTTTGAATTGCGGTCAGCAGCCGGTTTGCGGCGTATTTGTAAACCGGCATCCCACCCTGAAGCGCGCCAACTCCGAGGATCCTCGAACCAAGTGCGATGTCGAATTCGCCATAAGCGATCATTCCCGCAAGCGATACGATGAGCTTCGGCGAGTACTGATAGTCGGGGTGCAGCATTATCACGATATCCGCGCCTCGTTTTAGCGCTTCGCGATAACAGGTCTTTTGGTTCCTTCCGTATCCGAAATTCTGTGGGTGGCGAAAGACTGTCACGCCGATCCTGCTGGCAATCGCAAACGTGTCATCCGAACTGCCGTCATCCACCAGAATCACTTCATCGACTATACCGGCCGGAAGCTCGCTATGCGTCTGCTCCAGAGTCAGGGCGGCGTTGTACGCCGGCATTACCACGACAATTCTCTTTTCGTTTAGCATGCTGACCGAAGGCTCTCGTTTCTAGTTTCTTGTTGCTGGTTCTGGTTTGGATTATCGAGTGGAAACAAGAAACCATAAACCAGAAACCATAAGCCAGAAACTTGGGAGAACACGATCCGGAATGATTCGCCTATTCTACATATTTATTATCAACAAGGAGACAGCATGTTTAGGCAAATGGGCTTGATAGTCTTTTTGGCGTTCGGATGTTGTGTTGCCGCCGGTAACCAAACCGCACAAAGTCAAACTCACGCGTCGGGCGATGAACTGCAGGGATACTCTTCCATCGCCCCGCCCTTCCTCACCCCGGCCCGGAACCTGTTCGTCACTCGCGAAGGCGAGCCGTTCGTCGTTGCTGTGACGGCGACCTGCCTTCTTGAAGATGATAGCGAGGCTCAGTTTGAGTTGCTCTCCTCGTCTCCGACCTTTGTTCACGTTTCAGAGGTCTATCGAAGGGAGAACAAAGCAAACGGTTACTCTGAGGGCTTAGGCGTGGTGTATGTCACTCCTCAGATCGGCGATGCAGGCAAATACACGGTCAGTCTTGCCGTAAGAGCCTGCAGCGGAAAAGTGGAACGCGTGATCACATTCAAGGTCAAAGTCCAACCGGCACGAGCCAACTAACCTCACACGACTACTTCCCACTAGGCGGCGGCTCACGGAAATAATGCTCGATCCATTCAATCCAGCGCCGCTGCACGTCGCGCTGTCGCACCGGATCCCCCGCGTTGTGCCCGTAGATCGGATAAGCAATGAACTTCGTAGGCACGCCGTTGTCCTTGAGAGCGTGGTACAGCTTGAAGGACTGGGTGGGCGTGACCCGGTAGTCTTGCGTATTGGTCATCACCAATGTGGGCGTCCGGATTTTGGCCGCGTAGGTTATCGGCGACTGTTCGATGTAAGACTGCATCCGCTTTGGATCGGTCCAGGGAGAGCCGCCGAACGCTGCGCCTCGTCGCACGTTTGCATCGCCAAGATTGTACTGGTCCAGCCAGTCGGTGACCGCAGCGCCCGCAACCGCAACCCGCCATCCCTGATAGTTTCCGAGAAGCCAGGTGGTCATGTAGCCGCCGTATGACCATCCAGACACCGCTATTCGAGTGACATCGACAAACCCGCGTTGCTTCAGAGCTTCGACTCCGGCCATCACGTCCCGGCCCGGCCCCGCGCCGGCATCGTTGATAATTGCGGTCTGATAAGCATTGCCGATTTGATCGCTGCCGCGATAATTCGGTTGAAAAACTACCCAGCCTTTTGCAGCCATCAACTGAGCATTTGCCGCGAATGTTTCGAGCGATGCGGCCGTCGGCCCCCCATGGATTACCAGCACCAGCGGGTACCTTTGACTATTCGAGAACTCAGGTGGATACGTAACGATCCCGTTGTGAGTGAATCCATCTGATTGCCACGTTATTACTTCGGTTCGGCCGAGCGCTCTGCCGGCGATCTCGCTGTTCAGGTTCGTGAGCCGCTTCGGAGGCGCAGTTGCCGACGACATGAAGTAAAGCTCAGCCGGCCTCAACGGATCAGTTGCGGTAAACGCAATCGCTCCGTCTTTACCCACCGCGACATCGACCCAAAACGACGAGGACGGACTGATTCGCCCCAGATCGAGTTTGCGCGCGGGGCCCTCAACAGGTTGTAGCCAGAGCGATACTCGCGTGCCGTCGTTTGCGCCGACCAGCAGCGACTTCCCATCGGGCATCCAGATCGATCGGGCGATGTGACGATCTATAGCACTGGGTGAGACTCTTACCCGACGCCTCCGGTTGACGGTGCGATGTGGATCTCGTTCACCTTGCCTGAATCACCGTTGCGCGGCTGCCAATAAACAATCTGCGACCCGTCGGGTGAAAAAGAAGGCTGACCCTCGAGGGAGTCGCGCCCGGTCAACCCGCGCATCCGTCCAGTCGCGACGTCAATTACCTGAACGGTCGCTTCGCGAGAGTCGCCCGAATGAGGCGTTGCCAATCTGACCAGGACGATAGACTTGCCGTCGGGCGACCAGCCGAGCGGAGAAGCCGGAGCGTCCAGGCGGATGGTTGATCGGAAGACTCCACGGACCGGAAGTGAGACGCCGCGTTTCGGTTCCGTCTGCGCGCACCAGCCACGCGTGAGTTGACATCGCCTGTGACTGGATCAGGAAATCGTCGTTGCCCACTTCAAACGAGTCGTTGAAGCGCTCGGGTCCGCTCTTCTTCTCGGGTTCGTCCTCTGTCGCGTAGGCAATAGTGCGTCCGTCCGGCGACCAGGAGAATTGCTGGACGCCTTTTGGCGCGCTGGTTATGCGACGAACGTCACCGCCGCCCATGGGCATAACGAAGATCTGCGGGCGCGGCGGTTGTCCGGTCGAGATCGCGACGTTTGACAGGAAGGCGAGACGGTCGCCGTCTGGAGAGAACCGAGGCTGGCTGACGCTCCGGCGTTCGCTTGTAAGCGTGCGTTGGTTTCCAGTCGCAACGTCTACCAATACGAGGTCCGAGTCATAGCGATTCTCTTCGTAGTTGGCGAGCGCTACGACAATGACGATCGACTTACCGTCAGGCGCGATCTGTGGATCAGAGACGCGAACAACGCGGCTGAGATCTTCAAGCTGCATCCGTCGTTGCTGCGCAAAACCTGTCACTACGAGCAGCCCGACGACCACCAGGCTTGCGTAGAAGTTTGTACGTTTCATTGGTGCCCTCCGTCAGTGCGTCTTCTGCCGCGCTGATTGTTCAGACCGAACGCGCGATGAAGCCCGGGCACGAGCCCGACGATTGACCAAGGTTAGTCTCTCGAGTTTCGAAGGCGATTCTATCATTGGGTACGCGGAACGCAAGCCACACGCTGGAAGGCTGGTAGTTCTGTTGACGAACTCGATCGGGGAGCCGATTATTACTGAGTGTGGAGACCGTCTTCGTCGACTGTGTTCAGGATCTAACGGCGCTGTCGAACTGTACCGTAGACTGTCCAGTCTGCGGGTCATCCGAATTTAGACGATTCGGACTGCCGCAGACTGGACAGTCTACGGTACATGACTTCCGGCGTTGAGCAAATTTGATAAGGCTTGAAAGGCAGATTATGACCCGTCGTTGGTTGAGAATTCTTGCACTCGTTCCGATCGTTATTACGCTCGGCTGCAACGTGGTGACCGCTACTGTGGCGATCCCGGACCCGATCGTTGACGCACCCCTCGCTGCGACAAAGGGCGAGCAAACTGCGGTTCTTGCCGGAGGCTGTTTCTGGGGCATCGAAGCGGTGTTCGAACACGTCAAGGGTGTCATCGACGCCGCGTCCGGATATGCCGGCGGACCCGGCAGGCACCGCGAACTATGAAGTAGTGTCAGGCGGACGGACCGGACACGCCGAATCGGTTCGGATCAAGTACGATCCGTCGCAGATCTCGTACGGCCAGCTTCTGAAGGTGTTCTTTTCCGTAGCTCACGACCCGACACAGCTTAATCGCCAGGGACCGGATCACGGTACCCAGTACAGGTCGGCGATCTTCTGCTCTAGACGAAGATCAGAAGCGCATCGCGCAGGCTTATATTGAGCAGCTCAACAATGCGAAAGTGTTTGAGGGTCCAATCGTAACGACGGTCGGGGTTGGCAGTCCGTTTTATGTGGCCGAAGGTTACCATCAGGATTATGTAGTGCATCATCCGAATGAGCCGTACATCGTGATGCACGATCTTCCAAAGGTCGCGAACCTGCAGCAAGCAGTTTCCCAGTCTCTACAGATCAGAGGTAGTCAGGGGTTATGGCAACCGTGTATTGCGATAATTGCGGCACGAGCCTCCTCGAGGAGACGTCCAAGTTCTGCCGAGCTTGCGGAAAGCCGACGCCGTTATCGGAAGCGGCTACGAAGCGATTCGACGAACCGCCGGTCTTAACAATCCGACGAGTCCCGTTGGAGTCGTCTTTACGACCCCTGCGTACATGGCTCCGTTTGAGATGCCACCGGCGCAGCAAACCAACGATCTGAGACAGAAACAGAAGCGCAATGTGATCATCCTGGTGAGCATGCTGGCGGTGATGATTTTTGCGCTTGCGGCTCTGCTGGCGTTCTTGAGTTTGGAGTGGGACCCGCAAGGCATATCCGGGCCGCCACCGCCGCCGCCGATCCCTGAGGTGCCGGCGCGCCCCCGCCGCCGCCTGGTTCGTCGGCCATCGGGCCGATCCGTCGCTGCTCCTCCGGGTCCGTCCGGGATCTCGGCGGCCAATCGACAATCGACCCTCGTTGATTTACTCCGCGGAGCAAGTCAAACAATGTCCGTCAATCGTGCAAGGCGGTAAGGGCGCTGCTCCGAGTTGCGGACAATGATTCTGTGAGGAAGGTCGCCGAATGGTACGTCGCCAGACTGAAGATCACGAAGAAGGTTGAAGTTAATTAGGTCAGACGATCTTGAAGGCGCGGAGACATTAGCGTAGATGATAGTCTGCGGCAGCGACGAGGGAGCCCAGATCCGCAGACTGGACAGTCGTGGTGCATGATAGATCCGCAGTGCTCTCGATCTCGAAATCCAATCCGATGTCAAGCGCGGGCGCCGAATGTGTAAGCGCGCCAACTGAGATCACATTCACCACCGCCGCCGCGATTTCGGCGACCGTGCTCAAGATTCACTCCTCCCGAAGCCTCAATCAAAGCTCGACCGTCGATCATCGCACACAGCACGTCTCAAGTCCATCGGTCGTCATGTTGTCGAGCAGGATGATGTCCGCGCCCGCGGCAAGCACCTCCGGAATCTGATCGAGCCGGTCAACTTCTATCTCGATCTTGAGCGTGTGCGGCAATGACTCCCGCAGCTTGCTGACTGCGTCTGCGAGCGAGAGTCCCGCGGGCTGCGATCGTTGCGAGATGGTTGTCTTTGATCATCACCGCGTCGCTCAAGTCGCGCCGATGGTTAAAGCCGCCACCGGCACGAACGGCGTATTTTTCGAGCGGCCGCAATCCGGGGGTTGTCTTGCGAGTGTCTACGATGCGAGCTCGCAGTGCCTCGCACAGCGTCCACGTAGCGAGAGGTCAGTGTCGCGATCCCGCTCAATCGTTGCAGGAAGTTCAGCGCGACTCTTCCGCGCGAAGCAGGCTGCGAGCGGCGCCCGAAATCTCCGCGAGTTCCTGACCGGAAGCTAGCACCGTCGCCGTCTCTGATCGAAGCAGGAAAATTACGCCGCGAATCCACGATGGCAAACACCGCGCCGCAACATCGAGCCCGGCAATCACGCCCTCGCTGCGGCTGCGCAGCACGGCCCTCGCGCGACATCCGGCGGAACGAGAGAGGTCGCTGGTCACGTCGCCCCGGCCGAGGTCTTCCTCCAGGGCCATCTCCACAACCCGCCGCAACCGTTGTTCGGTTATGTAGTCGGATAGTCTCAGATCGCCTTTGCTCACCCGATCTCCTTCGCGCTTCGTGAGGCCGCGGCTTTGACAGAACAATGTGTCGCTGCCATCGAGGGTCTTCATCGCGGAAGTCACTCCGGGACTGTGACCGCCGCGGCTCTCGTGTCGCTCGAGCGCCGATGTTGCCATCAATCGGCCAATCAGAATCATGTTCATCAGTTCGTGATCGCCGGGACTGCGCGGTTCGATGAAACGTTCTGCCAGGCCGCGAGTTCAGATCGCGCCACGCTAAGACCGGCTTCGTCGCGAGTGAGACCGACTTTATCCCACATCAGCTTCTGCAGCGCATCGCGCGATGAGGCATCGACCCATTTTCGATGAGAGGTTATGGGCTCAGTCTCGGTGATTCGAAATGTCGCAGCGTTTGTTCGCGCCTCGTGCGAGACCTCGCGGGTTGTGCGTTCGACGATCCGTGCGCCAAAGACCAGACCCTCCAACAGCGAATTGCTGGCGAGCCGGTTCGCTCCGTGAACTCCGGTGCACGCAACTTCGCCGCACGCGTACAGACCCGGCCACGTTTGTTTCGCCCCAAAGGTTGGTTTGCACTCCGCCCATCAGGTAGTGCGCGGCCGGAGCTACCGGCAGCGGATCAGTGGTTATGTCGAGTCCGGCGTTTGCGCAGTATGAATCGATCGTCGGGAAACGGCTTTCTGACTGTCGTCGGACGGTAGATGGCTCAGGTCGAGAAACACCTCGGTGCCGGAGCGCAACATCTCGGCTGAGATGGCTTTGGCCACTACATCTCGCGGCGCAAGCTCGGCTCGCGAATCGACTTCGCAGCATGAACCTTTCGCCGTCGGCGTTCCGCAGGTAGGCTCCCTCGCCGCGCACCGCTTCCGAGATGAGAAAGCTCGGCAAGCCCGGGTATCGACAAGCGCGGTTGGATGAAACTGATAGAACTCGATGTCGGCAAGCTCGCGCGCCGGCCCGGTACGGCAAGCGCGAGACCGTCGCCTGTCGCCACCAGCGGATTCGTCGTGTGGGAAAACAACTGCCCGGCTCCGCCGCTAGCGAGAACTATGTGACGGCCTCCAATTGACCGCGGCTCGCGAAGTTCGGACGCCGAGTCGAATCAGTGCCTGCACGCCGACCGCTCGGCCTTTTTCCATGACGATGTTCGGTGACAAAGCAACCCTCGATGACTTCGACACCGGCGTCTCGAAGCGCGCGACAAAGGCTGCTGCTCGATATGGAATCCGGTCGCGTCTCCGCCCGCGTGCAGGACTCGTCGAGCGCGGTGCGCCCCTTCGAGCCCCAAAGCGAGCTCGGCTGCCGTGCCGGTCGAACGGAACGTTGAGGGCGAGCAGATCGCGAATGCGACCGGGCGCCTCGCGGGTGAGGACTTCGACGGCGGACTCGTCACACAAGCCGGCGCCCGCGGCGATCGTGTCCTCGTAGTGCAGCCGAGGACTGTCGGCAGGTGACATCGCGGCGGCAATCCCGCCTTGAGCGTAGCGGGTGTTGCTCTCTTCGAGCGCGGCCTTGGTCAGGACAATGAACTTTGCCGTGTCGTGACGCCATCAGCGCCGTGAACAACCCGGCTATTCCGCTTCCGATGATGATGTAGTCGTACATAGCTATTACCGGAGCGTAGCATAGACTTTAGTCTGTGTCCAAGATGCCGCAATCGCCGGCGCACACAGACTAGAGTCTATGCTACTACGAACTTTCTTAAGGCAGCGCCAACATGCGTTCGAGCGCCACCTTGGCCCAGCGTTTGGTCGTCTCGGATCGACCTGGATGCGATTCACGACCCGGCCTTCAAGCAGGTTGTCGAGCACCCACGCCAGATAGGCCGGATGAATCCGGTACATCGTCGAGCACGGACACACAACCGGATCGAGGCAAAAGATCAGCTTGTCGGGATTCTCGGACGCGCAGCCGGTGCACCATGCTGAATTCGGTGCCGACCGCCCATTGCGTGCCCGGCTCCGCGGCCGGCGATGCGCGCCAGTATGAACTCGGTCGAACCGGCGAGATCGGCGGCCTGAACCACCGGAAGTTCGCACTCCGGATGGACGATCACGTTGATGCCGGGATAATCGCGGCGCGCCTTCTCGATTTGCGCTACTGTGAATCGCTTGTGAACCGAGCAGTGTCCCTTCCATAGGATTATTCGCGAGTCCCGCAGCCGTTCTTCGGAGTTTCCGCCGAGCGGCAGAAGCGGGTCCCATACTACCATCTGATCGAGCGCGACGCCCAGCTTGTAGCCGGTGTTGCGTCCGAGGTGCTGATCTGGAAAGAAAAGCACGCGCTCGGCCCCGCTCGAAGGCCCACTGCAAGGACCCGCTCGGCGTTCGATGAAGTGCACACGATTCCACCGTTCGCGCCGCAAAACGCCTTCAGAGCGGCGGCCGAATTCATGTAGGTCACCGGAATGACCGGCGCGCGTGTTGCCGCCGCCGGCCCCAATACGCTCGACGAGCGCTTCCCACGCGTCAATCACGTCATCGGGGTCCGCCATGTCGGCCATCGAACATCCGGCGGCCATGTTGGGCAGGATCACCTGCTGGTGCGGTTGAGCCAGCACATCTGCGCTCTCGGCCATGAAGTGCACGCCGCAAAAGACGATATAGTCGGCGCTCGGTGCGCGCGGCGGCCTGCTGCGATAACTTGAACGAGTCGCCGCGGAGGTCTGCGTGACGAATGATCTCGTCGCGCTGGTAATGGTGACCGAGGATCACCAGCTTTTCGCCGAGCCTTTCCTTGGCGATCACTATGCGCTCGGCCAGTTGTTCCTCGGTGAGTGCACGGTAGAACGGCGGCAGCGCGTGCTGCACCGGCGCGTTAGCAGGAATAACGTCATCCTGGCTCGATCCCGGGCCGTAATGCGGCGGCAGCGGGGCATCGAAATTCCAGGGCTCCTGCGGTGAGCTTTGGATTGCAAAGCTTCACAGATCGTTGAGGTTGTGTTCACACTGGTCATCGTTGACCTCCTCCCTTTCGAGTTAAGGTGCCAACCACCTTAACATGATGCGAACGGTAACTTGAGCGTTGGATGAACTCATTTGTTTCAATTTATTGGCGCGGTTTCAGGCAGGCTGCGGCGCTGTGCGCGGTATAGACGAGGAGGCCGGTGAGCCCCGCCTTCCACCCGGTTGCTGGTTGGCACGATCGTCCCGCTTGCCTCGACCTTGCGGCGAAAGTTGGTCGGATCGAGCTTGCGTTCGAGGATCGCTTCATAGACCTCGCGAAGTTCGGAGAGCGTAAAGTTACGCGGCAGGAGCTGGAACGCTACGTCGGCGTAGCTAACCTTATTGCGCAACCTCCAGAGCGCGTATCGAAGAATCTCGTGGTTATCGAAGGCGAGCGTTTTGGGCAATCGATCGACCGAAAACCAACGCGCTTCGCGCTCACCCGTCGACGGATCAACCGGCTCGCCGGGGACCAGGGCATAATAGGCGACGGCGATTCGATGTTCCCGAGGATCGCGGTCCGGTCTGCCGAATGTATAGAGTTGCTCCAGATATGCCGCCTGGAGGCCGGTCTTTGTCAGAAGGTGACGTCGCGCCGACTCCTCGAGTGCCTCGCCCGTATGAACCCACCCTCCTGGAAGCGCCCACAGCCCGGCAAACGGCGCCGACTCTCTGCGGACAAGCAGAACGGCGAGATTGTGCGAATCGTCCTGCCGGCGCAGCGCGAAAATCACGACGCTTACCCCGATTGTCGGCCACGGGCCACCCGCAGTGTTGGAAGGTTTCTTTTTTGCCGGTCCGGACTTTGCCATCTGCTCAGCCTTGAGCCTGTCGAGTAATAGTTAAGGTTACCTTTACCCGAAGTAGGACTGTAGCAGGACAGCGTGGGTTTGTCGAGAGTCCGCTTCGTTCCGGTTTAGCTCCAGGGCTCTTTTCCAAAAAAATGCATGTGGACCGACCGCCGCGGTTCTTCCAGCGTTCGAGGCAACTTAGGCCGAGGATCGTCTCTTTCACTGCACGGATGCTTTGAGACTTCGCTTGAACGGTATACAATTGCGTCCAGCCTTGAATCCCTAGCCGGACTACTTCAGGTTGTTTTGAAGTGGTGATTTTCGTAAACCCAAGTAGAGAAAGGAGTCCGTTATGTCACTAAATGGCAAACACGCGCTCGTCACTGGAGGTTCGCGAGGGATTGGTAGAGGGATCGCCCTGAAGCTGGCGGAGAATGGGGTTAAGGTAGCCATTCACTACTTTCAGAATGAAGCCGCCGTCAGCGCTACGCTTGCAAAGATCCGTGAGTGCGGATCTGACGGATTTGTCATCCAGGCCGATGTATCACGGCCCGAGGATGTCGGCCGAATGTTCAAAGAAGTTGAGGCTGAATTCGGCAAGCTCGATATCTTTGTAAGCAACGCGCGTCCTGAACTGCCAACTTTTTACCAGGCGCCTATGAGCCTTACTCAGGACCAGTGGGACATGGCCATGGATTCACAGGCGAAGTCCTTTTTGATTGGAATCCAGGAGTCAGCACGCCTGATGAGTCGCGAAGGCAGAATCATCGGCATTACCTATGCTCCAAGTGCGCGTACCGGAAGCTGGCAGAACTGGGTTGCAATGGGGTGCGCGAAGGCAGCTATGGAGTCGCTCTGCCGTTACTTCGCAGTAACACTTGCAACACGTGGGATAACTGTCAATGCACTCAGTCCGGGCTTGACTGAAGATAGCGTATTAAACAGTTTGCCGGAAGAGGTGCAGTCTCTTGCCAGAGCGTGGCACGAAGGAGGATGGACACCGGCAGGGCGATTAACTACGCCAGCTGATGTTGGAAATGCGGTAGTAATGCTTTGCTCAGAGAAGCTGAGTGGATCACTGGCCAGGTCATTGCGGTGGATGGTGGGGCATCCCTGATGGATACCGTCTTTCCGCTCGAAATCCAGCGAGGATAGAGGCCGCATCGAGAAACCTCGTATCCTGGTGAATGCACCAGTCCCGGGTCAGGCGGTGCTGCGGGAACGGCGGGAGCGGGCCAGAGCCAGCCCACCGAGGGCCATGGCGATCAGCCCCAGCACCAGGGCCGCGGCGCCACCGACTACTCCGTTGCCGGTGCCGGGACCACCTTTGGCGATGGCCAAATTCAGCCCGCCGTTGACCACGGCGATCAGCCCCGCCACCAGGGCCACGATGGCCCCCAATGTCCCGTTACCGGTGCCGATACGACCGGCGGATCGGCGCAGAGCCAGCCCACCGATGACCACGCCGACCAGCGCCAGCACAGCGGCCGTGGTGGCCCAGAGTCGCCGGGGGGTCAGGCCGTAAACCGTGGTGGCGGCTGGCTCGGAAACGTGCGCGGCCACCAGCACGGCATGCACAAGCCCCCCGAACAGGGCGGCTGCAGCCAGGGCGGCGAGAATAAGAGCGAAGGTTCGTTTCATAGATCTTGTTTTGACCATAGCCCATTATCCAACAGCGGATGACTTCCGTATTGGAAAAAATTGACCTGACCTAAAAATGGGGAAGGTGTTAGCGTTTGACGTGTATGTTGGGTTCGATAAAGCGTTTGTGGCGATTTATGTAATCGGTCGGGCTAAGACCCGAGAACTCGAGAAATTCGCGTATAAAATGGGACTGATCGAAGTATCCGAGATCAACGGCAAGGTCCGCCCAATTGATCGAGGGATTGTGTTGGATGAAAGTCCGGGTTTGCTGAAACCGCTGAATCCGGCTGAACAGTTTCGGCGTCATGCCCACTTCCGCCTTGAAAACCTGAATGAACCGACGCTGGCTTAGACCAAGATACTTTGCGGCCTCCCTGACTCTCGGCCCGGCTTGATTCTTCCCGAACATTTCCAGCGCCGCCGAAACCGCGTAATGCTGTTCCACGCCGTGACACAAGCGACTCAACAGAGCCTCCTGGAGCAACTGAAACCGCTCGGCAGAAGTTCTTGCCTCACAAAGGCGCTCCCGCAGCCGACCGGCCGACGGTCCCCAAAGTGTTTCCAGATCGACGTGAGTGTCGGCGAGATCGCCTGCCGGGAGTCCGAGAAACGGAAAAGCGCCGCCCGGTTTGAAGTGAACCCCGATGATAAAGGCTTCTGCCGCGGGCGCGAAGCCGCGCCCAGACGCACCTGAAACGACGGCCCCGGAAAAGCGGGAGCAGTTTTCAGGACGTTCGGCGTCGTAAAATCGCAGCTCGTTTTGCCGGAGATTGACTACGAGTTCGAGCGTGCCGGTCGGAAGAATGCGTTCGGTCTTGCGCTCCGGCTCGTAGCCTTCGTATAGCCAAAAACTGTCTACAAACTTCGAAAGCGGCGGTTTCGGTTTGTAAAAGTTGAATATCGTGTCGATCTTTAGAATCGTAAACTGTTGGGATTTGCCACCGGCTATAGCAAGTGTGGAACTCGTGTCATAATTACCTAGTAAAGATTGAAATTTATTTCAAGCAGCATCGGAAAACTGACAGGCTCGCCGTCTTTCATGGCCGGTCGGAATTTCATCTTGCGCACTTTCTCATCGCCTGTTGATCGAGACCGTCGGGTAGCCCTCGAACAATCCTGATGTTCGTTACATTGCCGGTTTCATCGATCACAATCCTTAGAGCCACAATTCCTTGAACCCGATTCTTCCGCGCTTCGTCGGTATAAGCTGATGGCGGGCCTTTGTCTATGATGACCGGCTTACTATCAACCTTCGTGCCTCCGCTTGTTCCGGAACTCGAGCTATTGGAACCGGCGTTTTCAGAGTTTGCCGGACCTACACCGCCTCCTTGCCCAGTTCCAAACCCCTCACCGGCACCGGGTCCTAAGCTCGGTGCGCCGCTT